>OY762925.1:1470000-3820606 GCA_963666625.1 Arenicellales bacterium | reverse complement strand
TTGCACCTTGATCTATATCGGATTGAGTGTCCACAGGAACTGGCTCTCATTGGGCTCGATGAGTTCAGAAAAAAAGATTGGGCGTGGTTTATCGAATGGCCGGAAAACGGTGCGGATATTATTCCGGATGCAGACCTTCGCATCGGCCTGCGTCATGCCGGAAATGCGAGAATGGTAGAATTACCTCGCGAATTGGAATGTACTGTAACGAGATGATCAACAAATCGAAACTAGTGTTGATACGCCTGGCTCTGCTGTCATGTCTGGCAGTGCCTTCGTCGCAGCTTTGGGCGGCAACTGTAAAACGAAATCAGAACCTGGAACTCGCCTGAGCGTACCAGAGTCGTTTTTGATCTCAGTGAAAGCGTTTTCTACGAAGTTTTCGAACTGAACAATCCATCCCCGTATTGTGATTGATATAGCCCCGGGACAATTTTCCGGAAAGATGCCCAAAAAGTCCAATCTCGGGCCCCTGATCAGCTCAATCAGAGTCGGCGACCAAGAAGGTGCTGTACGTTTTGTACTCGACCTCGATACCAAAGCCAATTTCAAGCACTTTACTTTGCCGCCGAACAAGATGTACGGTGACAGATTGGTGGTCGATATCCATCCGCTCGAATTGCCGAAAAGCATCGAAAGGAAACCAAAAGCCGCAAAAAAGACAGACTTTCTGGTTGTGATAGATGCAGGTCATGGCGGCGAGGACCCAGGTGCGATCGGTGCGAGGAAAACTTATGAAAAGCATCTCGTTTTGGAAATTTCCAAGAAGCTTGAGAAGTATCTTGACGCCCAGCCCGGGATTCGCGCTGATCTGACCAGAAAAGGAGATTACTACATTCCTCTGCGTAGGCGAACCAAGATCGCGATTGAGAAGAATGCCGATTTATTCATTTCGATTCACGCGGATTCATTTACCCGAAAAAGCGCGCATGGCGTTTCAGTTTTCGCACTGTCAAACAAAGGTGCAACCAGCGAGCGTGCCAGAGTGATCGCAAACAAGGAAAACGCCGCGGACATGCTCGGCGGTGAGAATCTGTCCGATAAAGACGATGACTTGGTCGAGGTGTTGGCTGACCTTGCCTTGAACAAGCAGATCGAACGTAGTCTTGATATTGGTGCGAAGGTCAGAATGCGACTCTCCAGCATAGCCAGAATGCATGGTAACAACGTCGAGCAAGCTGGCTTTGTCGTGCTCAAGTCGCCACAGATTCCTTCTCTTCTTATTGAAGTTGGATTCATCTCAAATCCCGCAGAAGAGAAAAAACTCAAGACCAGCTCCTATCAGGACAGGCTGGTAAAGGGTATCGGAAAGGCTGTTGTACAATTTGCCAAGGAAAATCCTTGGAGCCAGATAGATTGGAGAACCGCGAGCAATTAATGGCTACGTCCACACAAGCCTCATTCCGGCAACCACCACCGAAGTCGCGAATTAAGGTTCTTGATGACAATGTAATCAACAAGATCGCAGCCGGGGAAGTCGTAGAGCGTCCCGCGTCTGTACTGAAAGAATTGATCGAGAACAGCATCGATTCCGGTGCCCGTAACATCGAAATTGAAGCGCATTCCGGTGGTATCCAGAGCCTGCTTGTGCGTGATGACGGTTGTGGCATCAGGCACGATGAGATTGAACTTGCTCTGTCCCGTCACGCCACCAGCAAGCTGGATCAGTTTGATGACATTGAAGAGATTCGGACTATGGGCTTTCGAGGCGAAGCATTGCCAAGCATTGCTTCCGTATCCCGAGTCAGCGTATCAACCCGAACTGAAGAAGAACCCCATGGTTGGCACGTACGATGCGAGGGCGACGGGATGATTGCGGGTCCGCAGCCTGTGCAGCACGAAGTAGGCACTACAGTTGAGACCCGGGATCTATTCTTCAACGTTCCGGCTCGAAGAAAATTCCTAAGAACACCAAACACCGAGCACTCCTATCTGGATCGGCTCGTCAAACAGATGGCACTGGCTCGTACTGACATCAGTTTTGTGTTTACCCACAATAAGAATCGCGCGACGCGTTACCAGGCCGTATCCGATGACGCGTCCATCCGCACACGTTTGGCAAGTGTCTTAGGAGACGACTTTGCCGACACCTGTATTCGGGTTGAACTGACTTGGGACGACTTGAAAGTAAGCGGATGGGTGAGCACGCCTGACCAGACCCGCTCACAACCAGATCGCCAGTACCTGTTTGTAAATGGCCGCTGTATTCAGGACCGCCGGATAATGCATGCCGTCCGCCAGGCGTATGTGGACGTATTGTATGATTCCTCCAGATATCCTCTATGTGTGCTGTATCTGGAAGTCGATTCGAAATCAGTCGATGTCAACGTACATCCAACCAAGTCGCAGGTGCGCTTCCGACGGCAGAACGATGTCTATCGAGCGATCTTGCGTGCTGTCAGCGGTGCACTCAGAGGCGAGAGGCCGGGGTCCCGTCAAACAGCTGTCGCAGAAAAATCAATCTTATCGCAACCGCATACACACACACCATTTTCGTCTCCTTTGCAAGGAGCATTCTCACTCGCGACTTCCAGCAATTGGACCGATTTGTCTGAACCGCGTCCGGGTACGCTTGACTCATCACCATCCGGCGCTGATCCCGCGAAATATGAGGAAATCCCGCCGCTTGGCTTCGCACTGGCTCAACTTGGCGGCGCCTATATTCTCGCAGAGAATTCACAAGGGCTTGTCATTGTTGACATGCATGCCTCGCACGAACGTATCACATACGAACAGTTGAAAAAGGACTTTGAAAGTTCTCAACTGAAATCACAAGAACTGATAGTACCGATCATCGTAAACGTCACATCGCAGGAAGCAGACGCTGCCATGAGCAACCGCGAAACGTTGGCTGGTCTCGGCTTTGATGTTTCGCTTTCTGGCGAGAACGTTATCTGCGTGCGTTCTGTACCGGAATTCTTGGGTACCATCGACTTTGAGCAGATTGTTCGCGATATTATTGCCGACCTGATCGAACACGAGAACTCCAATCGAGTAGAGCACATACGAAACGAGATTTTGGCCTCGATCTCCTGTCACACCGCAATCCGGGCGAATCACCAACTCAGTATTCCCCAAATGAACGGATTACTGCGACAGATGGAAACGACCGAGAATTCCGGATATTGCAGTCATGGACGACCGACCTGGAAACAGTTTTCGATCGAGGAACTTGATAAATTGTTCTATCGAGGACGTTAGAACTGACTCTGCCAAAAATCGCTCATCCTGAAGGTAATACCAGACCGTGTATCATCTTCATCATGGGACCGACGGCGGTCGGGAAAACCGAACTTGCCGTTGAAATCGCCTCACGATTGTCGGTTGAAGTAATTAGTGTTGACGCTGCGCAAGTCTATCGCGGCATGGATATCGGCACTTCCAAACCGACTGCGGATATTCTCGACAGTGTGCCACACCGGCTGATTGATATCTGTGAGCCGTGGGAGCGCTACTCCGCCGGAAGATTCCGTAAAGATGCCTTGACTTGTATCTACAGTGCCCTGCAGAGTGGACGCGTACCATTGTTTGTCGGTGGCACCATGTTTTATTTCAAGGCGCTGTCAGACGGATTGTCCGATCTGCCGCCAGCGTCCGAAGAGGTTGCCGAAGAACTGGAGCGGTCTGCAAGTGTTTATGGATGGCCTCATCTACATGGAGAATTGCGCAAAATCGACCCACACGCGGCAAGAAAGATCTCACCCAATGATACCCAAAGAATTCGTAGACTGTTGCAGATTTACCAGATCTGCGGTGTTCGACCCAGCGAAATTATGCAAGCCAGTCGACCGAGTCCGTTACCATTCGAAATCCTCAAAGTGGCGGTTGTCCCCAGTAACAGAAGAAATCTGAATATGCTGATCGAGAATCGTTTTCGCGAAATGCTTGAACGCGGATTTCTACATGAGGCGCGGAATCTTTACAGTTCGCCGAAGTTTGATCGATCTCTGCCAGCGATGCGCAGTGTAGGGTACAAACAGGCATGGCAGTATCTTGATGGCGAAATCAACAAGGATCAGTTGATCAAAAACGTTGTAACTGCGACAAGCAATCTTGCCAAACGTCAGCTGACGTGGATCCGTAGTATTTCAGACGTGTTTTGGATTACTCGTGACCTGAACGAACCGACGGAATCAATTTGTAACCTGTTTGAAAATATGGAGCGTTCCTGATTGAACTGAATATTCGCGTTATAATTGGCGGCGTGCTGATGCTTGAAATGGAATTTTGCGTCAGTTCCTAAAACTTATCAATAAACTAACAAACGGATATGGAAATTGTATGAAGAATCAACAAAAGGGGTCATTGTTGCAGGAACCATTCTTGAATGAACTGCGCAGACAAAAAATATTGGTATCAATTTATTTGGTCAATGGAATCAAACTTAAAGGGCAGATTGAATCATTTGACCGATTTGTCATTCAGTTGAAAGCGAGTGTGACTCAGATCGTTTACAAACACGCGATTTCAACGATTGTACCGGACCGTCCTATACAGTACGAATCGGATTGATTTCCTGTATTCGACACCATGTTCAAATTCTCCGGGAACGTTCCGGGCAATCAGTCTGAAGTTGCGCGAGCAGGTCGTTTCGAGTAGTACATATCGAGTGTGGCGAAATTTCAACTAGGCGCTGAGCGACTTGAGTCGCAAAACGAAGAGGAAATTGCCGTAGTTGTGCGGCAAGATTCTTCCGCGATCAATATCGCTCTGGATAATCTCGAAGAGATTCAACTGCTGGCTGAAGCGGCTGGCGCACAAGTCGCCGGAGCAGTTGTGTCAAGACGAGCCCGTCCTCATAGTGGTCTGTTCGTTGGTAAAGGTAAGGTAGACGAGTTGCGCTCACTTGTATCTTCGACATCCGCGACGATTGTAATCGTCGATCACGCCATAACTCCGGTGCAGGAGAGGAATCTTGAAAACAACCTGCAGTGTCGCGTGATTGATCGTACCCGGCTCATACTTGACATATTTGCCCGAAGGGCATCAAGTCGGGAAGGCAAGCTTCAGGTTGAGCTCGCGCAACTCAAACACTTGTCGACGCGTCTGGTACGAGGTTGGACGCATCTCGAACGTCAGAAGGGAGGTATCGGATTGCGTGGTCCGGGCGAGACGCAGCTGGAAACCGACCGGCGTCTGATTGGGCGTCGTATCAAGACGCTCACACAGCGTTTGGAGAAAATCCGCACCCAGCGGGAACTTCGACGAAAAAGCAGGAAGAAAGTCCCAATCGCAACAATCGCTCTTGTTGGCTACACCAATGCCGGGAAATCCTCGCTTTTCAATCGGCTTTGCGGCGCTTCCGTGGCTTCCATGGATATGTTGTTTTCGACGCTTGACACGACCATGCGTCGACTCGAATTGCCGGGATTCGGGCCAGTGATACTGTCCGATACTGTGGGCTTTATTCGGGAACTCCCGCATGGCTTGATTTCCGCGTTTCATGCGACACTGGAGGAAGTGTCGAACGCTGCAATACTATTGCATGTCGTTGATGCATCGTGCAATGATGCCGATAAACGTATCGAGAATGTTGAAACCGTTCTCAACCAAATTGGGGCGGGTGAGGTTCCCCGAATCCTTGTCTATAACAAGGTTGATCTGACTGCCAGCCAAACTGGAAGACGAAAGAGTGTAAACGGTGAAATCGACCGAGTCTGGCTATCGTCTCTGACCGGTGAGGGTGTGGATGATTTGATGGAGATTCTGGTCGATCATTTTCGCGCCAAACGCCTCTTCGGACGGATCCGAATACCCGTAACTGCAGGTAAATTACGCTCCTCCGTCTATCGACGTATGGAGGTGCTGAAGGAGAGCTTCGGCGAATCCGGCGAATGCGTTCTGGATTTGGAGGTTTCTGTGAGCGATGCCGACTGGCTCGAATCAAATAACGAGTTCAAAGACGAATATTGGCAGGTTCGCCCCGAACTTCATACGGATGGTCTTTAGATCGACGTTATTTGTCCATGCCCTGACCTTGCAATAGAAAATTCACCTGTCCGTGTAATTCGCTAATTCTACGCGTAATGTTCGTATAATGAATGAATCAATATCGAATGCCAATAGTATTCCCGCCTGACTCAGTTTGAATTATCAAGTTCGACTTCATCCATGATGGTACGGGAATGATTGTTAAATAAGAGGTAAATGACTTTATGCCTTGGGATGATTCAGACCCTGGAAACAGAAATTCCAAAGATCGGCGTGGTGGTCGGAACGAGCCACCCGATCTTGACGAGATTGTCAGCGATTTTCGCAATTCAATTTCGCGTTTATTCGGTGGACTAGGCAAGGGAGGATCTGGCGGATCAGGCGATTCGTCGGGTGGTTCCCGCGGTGTCGGTACACCTACCCGAAAGCCAGGCGGTCGCCGATTTCTCATAACGGTTGTTGCAGTTGTTGCGTTTGGTATATGGATAGCCAGCGGACTTTATGTCGTGGAACAGGGCGAACAGGGGGTAGAACTGCGATTCGGAAAATATACCCAGACCACAGGCGCAGGTCTTCGTTGGCACTTGCCCACGCCAATCGAAGAAGTCTTGATCGTCAACGTTCAGAAAGTCAATACGGTAGAGGTCGGATACAGAGTCAATGAACAGAACCGCCAGCTCAATCCCGTTACCCGGGAAGCGCTCATGCTTACAGCCGATGAGAACATAATCGACATTCAGTTTGCGGTTCAGTATGACATCAAAGATCCCAAAGATTTGCTGTTTAATGTCAGCGACCCCTTGCATCTGGTCGTGAGACAGGCGACGGAAAGTGCTGTTCGGGAAATCGTTGGTGGAAATTCGATGGATTTTGCGATTACCGAAGGGCGAGCTGAAATTGCCCAGGGCACAAAGGTTCTGCTACAGGACATTCTGGACCGCTACAAGACAGGGGTGAATGTCCGTGCGGTGGAAATGCAGAATGCACAACCACCCGCAGAAGTCAAAGCCGCTTTTGACGACGCGGTCAAGGCACGTGAGGATGAGGAGCGTCTCAAAAATGAGGCGGAAGCTTACTTCAATGATGTAATTCCGAGAGCCAGAGGTCAGGCAGCCCGACTCCTCCAAGAGGCGGAAGCCTACAAGCAGAGCATAATTGCACGAGCGGAGGGTGAAGCTTCCCGCTTTGAGCAGATTTTCGAGGAGTATGAGAAAGCCCCTCAGATCACCCGTGACAGGCTTTATCTGGAGTCGCTGGAGCAGGTGCTGAATAATTCCACCAAACTGATCATTGATCAGACAAATGGAAACAACATAATCTATCTGCCACTTGATCAGATCATCCAGCGTCAGCAAGATAGCCAGGGTAACGCGATCAGAGGCAGTAGCGCTACAAACTCGGGATCAACATCCAACTTCGTTGAATCTTCGAATCGTGGAAATAGCCGAAGCGGCCGTATCCAAGGGTGAGTGGAAAATCGCGAGAATAACTGAGGAATTTCAAGATGTCGGCCAAATCCATTATTTTAGGCGTTGTCGCTATCATCGTGATCGTGCTCGCCTATGAGACAGTTTATTTTGTCGATGAGCGCGAAAAAGCGATCATCTTTCAGTTCGGGCGTATCGTACAATCCCACGATCAGCCAGGAATTCATTTCAAGAAGCCTTTCATCAACAGCGTGCAATTTTTTGATGCTCGGATCCAGACTATGGATGCCGACCCGGAGCTCTATCTGACCGGAGAGAAAAAGAACTTGGTGGTGGATTCATTTGCCAAGTGGCGTATACGCGATGTGGCGAAGTACTATGTGACAGTGAGCGGGCTTCAGTCGAACGCACGAGCACGACTCGCGCAGAGAGTGAACGACAGCCTGCGCCAGGAGTTCGGTAAACGGCAGGTTCAGGAAGTGATTTCCGGCGATCGCGCCGAAATTATGGAACTCGTGCGTCGCGCAGTTGACAAGGAAGCCGCCGAGTTCGGAGTGGAAGTCGTGGATGTGCGACTCAAGCGTGTCGATCTTGACCCGGAAGTCAGTGAACGGGTGTACAGCAGAATGGAGGCCGAACGTGCCAGAGTTGCCAAGGAACTGCGCGCGAAAGGTGCGGAAGCAGCCGAGCGAATTCGCGCTGACGCTGATCGGCAACGTGAGATTACAGTTGCAAACGCTTATCGGGACGCAGAGAAAATTCGCGGCGAAGGTGATGCTATTGCCACCCTGACATATGCTGATGCTTTTGGACGCGATACAGAATTTTTCAAACTGTACAGAAGTCTAAACGCCTATCGAACCACATTTCAGTCAAAAGATGATTTGCTGATACTTGAGCCGAACTCGGAGTTTTTCCAGTACTTCAAGGGAAGCACTAATGATGGAAGCGCGATGACAGCACCGGATGCGACCGTGACTGCAATTAATCAGTGATATGACATGGAAAGTTTTTATCGCTGCAATAGGTCTGGCATTTGTAATCGAAGGGGCTGTATATTTCGCCTTACCAGATATTTCTCGTAAATTCATAGCTCGGATGCTTGAGTCAAATCCAGGTGTTGCGAGGCGAATCGGTCTGTTCTCCATCGTAATTGGACTTGTGGTTCTTTGGATCGCGAGTTCAATTTAGCGATCCACCCGGCATTGATCAACACCTTTGACGGCATCTTTGCCGTTTTGTCTTGAATATGATGATTTTCCTCAAATTGACCAGTCGGTTGGCAAAGCCATGAGCAGATCCTGGACACAACTGGATGGTGTCGAGCAGATACTGCCGTACGACGGCTGGGAGATCGAGCGGCTAAGACGAAAAATTCTTGACTGTCTGCATTACAACGGCTACGAATTGGTTATTCCGCCGCTGGCTGACTTCGTTGAATCGCTCCTTGGTGGCACGGATTCAGATCTTGATTTACTGACAGTCAAGGCACCGGATCACGTCAGCGGTCGATTGTTCGGAATCCGTGCGGATATGACACCTCAAGTCGCCCGTATGGCGGCGCTTCATCTTCCTGTGCAGAATTCTGTTGCGAGGCTGTGTTACTTTGGTTCCGCATTGCTGGCTAGGTCGCCAAGTGTCGGTACCAGCCGAGAGATTCTGCAATTCGGCGCAGAGCTATTCGGTTCCTCGGACTTGGAATCCGATTGTGAAATCATCCGATTGATGGTTGACTCGTTGCATATTGCCGGAATTGAATCTCTCTCTGTATCGCTCGGACACGTCGGAATTATTGACGAACTGTTCTCTGTATTGGAGATCCAGAAAGCAATTGAAAACGATATTCTTGATGCGCTAAAGAAGAAATCCATTCCCGACCTCCAAAGATTATCCTCGACGGGTGATCTGTCTGGAGAGGCACTCGCTGTATTCAGCGAACTTACAAGACTCAACGGTGACGCCAAGATGATCAGTCAGGTGAAGTACTTTTTAAGTGGAATAAGCGAGAGCACTGATACCTTGTTGGCTGAATTTGATCACGTGGTGAACTGGATACTGAAACAGCTTCCTGATGTCTCATGTCACGTGGATTGTGCGCTTGTTGGCAGTTATCGTTACCATACCGGAATTATTTTTTCTGCGTATGGTCCAGGATATGGCCAAGCTTTGGCGAAAGGGGGACGCTATGACCGTGTACTTTCAACCTATGGAAATCCCTGTCCCGCGACCGGTTTCAGCGGCGACCTCCGGCTACTGAGTCGTAATGTTCGAGGAAAATGCGAAAAGGGTATCTTGGTTTCTCATGGCCAACAGGTATCTGAGACACTGATTGCTGAACTCATTGAAAATGGCGATCGG
Source organism: Arenicellales bacterium (assembly GCA_963666625.1). GTDB lineage: Bacteria > Pseudomonadota > Gammaproteobacteria > Arenicellales > JAJDZL01 > JAJDZL01. Next base: position 3,810,890 of record OY762925.1, on the reverse strand, counting down.
GTAATTCGTCAGATGCCTGGTCAGGAACGAAAATCATTGATCACGAGTTGCGATCGGCAGTTTGTTCAACGCAACGACGAATGGGTTGTCGTTCCTCTTGACGTTGAAGGTGATGTAAGTTGAATGTTCAGATTTTGGCGATTGTCGGCGGTCAGTGGGGTGACGAAGGCAAGGGTAAAATCGTTGACTGCCTGAGTGCTCGTACGGATGCTGTAGTACGATTTCAGGGAGGACACAACGCGGGCCATACCTTGGTTTCAGACAATCGAAAGGTTGTTGTGCACCTGATCCCTGCAGGTATACTTCACCAGCATGTGCGGGCTTTCATTGGTAACGGGGTTGTTCTGTCTCTGGAAGCACTTCAGAATGAGATGGCAAGCATAGCGGAACATGTACCGAATTTATCGAATCGTCTCAGAATCAGTGAGGACTGTGCACTGCTTCTTCCCAGCCATGCGGCCTTGGATCAGGCACGCGAGTCAAACAAGGGAAAACGTGCGATCGGCACGACCAGCCGTGGTATTGGTCCCGCATACGAAGACAAGATTGCTCGTCGTGGCCTCAAAGTGCATGATCTTCTCAACGCGAAGGTACTATCAGAAAAAGTAACGGAGTTGATGGACTACCACAATTTTCTGCTGGGTCAGCGATACGATGCTCCCCAAGTCAATGCTGACGGTGCTCTTGACTTTCTCTTGGCCGCCACCGAGTGGGCGGCTCCGATGATTACGGATGTCAGCTCGGATGTAAGCAAATTGATTGATGAAGGCAAAAGAGTGCTCTTTGAAGGTGCACAGGGTGTACTGTTGGATATTGATCACGGAACCTATCCTTACGTGACTTCGTCCAATACCGGAACCGGGGCGATCGCCACCGGTGGTGGGATTCCGGTTTCGCGGGTGAACCACGTCATGGCAATCGTCAAGGCCTATACAACCCGAGTTGGGTCCGGCCCTTTTCCAACAGAATTAGATGATGAAGTAGGGCAGTACATCGCCAATAGAGGAGCGGAATTCGGCGCGACAACAGGGCGGCCTCGACGTTGCGGTTGGTTTGATGCGGTGACCGTTCGTCGCTCCCACCAGTTGAATGGATTCGATGGTTTGTGTATTACAAAACTCGATGTGCTGGATGGGCTGGATACATTAAAAATCTGTACTAATTATCGCGTCCGGGACATTACAAGCAACAACATGTCATGCAATGCGAAAAATCTTGACGAATGCGAACCCATCTATGAGGAAATTGCCGGATGGGATGAATCGACACTAGGGATCACACGCTACGCTGATTTACCCAAAAATGCAAAGAAGTATTTGGATAGTATTTCGGAGTTGTGTGGTGCGCCAATAGACATAATATCAACAGGACCTGAGCGCAGGCACACGATAATGAGTGAATCTCTCTCTGATTGGATTTGAACAATACTTACAACTGGCCATCCAATTAGCAGATTAGGCAAATTATCCTCGACTTGAATTTGTTTGCGGTTTCCCCACTTATTTGATACTACAAATCTCTCTCCGCAAGAAAGCAAACGATCGCCGCGGACGATCATCAAGTCGGAGAATAATTCTAATGGGATGAATCGGTGTGCATCAGCATGGTTGTGATTGCGGACTTTTGCGGTAGGATGTTCACACTTTGGGAAATTTATTGTTCTGAATCACCGAGTGGAAATGATATAAAATCATTTTCAAAATTCTATCGCGAATCAAGACTTCATGAAAAGTTCTCACAGCGTAACCACCGCAAAAAGCTCAACTCGTGCGACTTATCAGGATGTGCTCGATGCGCCTCCAAATGTGACCGCTCAAATAATCGACGGCACGCTATATACAAACCCGAGACCGGCATATTCTCACGCTAAGGCTCAGACGGTACTTGCGAGAGTTATCGATCCAGATTTTCTCCGTGGGGGAGGTGATTCTGGCAGCTGGTTGATTCTCATCGAGCCTGAACTCCATTTGGATGAGAATATCGTAGTGCCTGACCTGGCGGGCTGGCGTAGCGAACGAATATCTGAACATCAAGATGTAGCATACTTTACAGTAGTACCGGATTGGGTCTGTGAGGTACTTTCACCATCGACGCGAGAGATTGATCTTAGCGAAAAAAAGGAAATCTACGCCCGGGAGGGCGTGGGTTATCTTTGGTTTGTAGACCCTAAGGCACGTTCTTTGCAGGTGCTTGTGTCGCAAAACAAGGAGTGGGCATTGATTGACACCCGGATTGATGACGCATCAGTTTCGCTGCCACCTTTTGAGGAGATCATCTTTGATCTCGGACGATTGTGGTTACCTAATGTACTACATAGAGCTGTTCCAGAATCAGAGTCGGCTTATTCGCCAGCAACGGAATCAGGGGCGGAGTTAAGTCAAGTAGCCAAGTAAGTTGAAAGTTTCAGTCTGCGGAATCCGATAAACCTAAGGACAGGCGAATTATCGGGAACTTACAGCTGAAAGACTCGAAAAGCGAAGAACGCGTTGCCAGTTTGCAGCCGGTCTTGAAACTTACTTTCTCTCAGCCAATGGAAATTAATTTGACTGTTAGCATCGATTGGGCATTCGGGTAAAGCTATTGGAGAAAATGTTCAATGAATATGTATCCATACTTGATTGCTTCGGGTGAGTTGAGTTTTACGTCCCAGCCAGTTATCCGATAAATTTTACAATTCTGGAACTTTACTTCGGGCATCGAACATTACAGATCTGCTCGTCATAGTTGGTCAAAACTTCAACTTGACCAGAATCATTCCGGTTGAATCTGGCGAAACCAAGTTTGAATATGAGATAAACGTTAGGACTAGATTTGTTGAATCGTCTAATGTGGAATTCGCCTACAGACTAGGTTGCTAAATTTATCTGAAATTGGAGTCAGGCATGAAGAGCGATGTCAAAAATTGAGGTGAAAACCTGTACACTCTGACCATATTACGTGGTGTCAGAAATCATATGACAATCTTGTCATTGACTTGTATTTGTCCACCTTTTCGGATGTGAGCACGTAATCCAGCTCTGTGCAGCCACTGTTTGACAAGTTTTGGATGCCCTGTCAGCCCGCTGAGGTAGTTGCATGGTTCGCACAGCCGAATACCTGTCAGGGTCACTTCGCCAACTTTGAAAGTCTTGCCGACCAAGCTGTTCAAGTCAACATCGCGTGTCAAAATATTTCGGCGCGACTGAGAGTATCCAAGCTCGATGTCGTACTTCTGTTTCAGTTCCTCAAATGCTTCTGCCTCAATCAGCGATACTTCCTGGTCGGGTTCAATCTCAGGCTTTGAGAACGTTCCGGTCAGTGAATAATATCGATCTCCCATCAACCCTCGCCCTTCAACAGCGGTGACTGAGTCAACAGAGTTCATTTCTCCACCAGGTTCGGGAGTAGTGAAGATCTTCAGTACAATTCCTGTAGTCATTTCGATTTTTCGTGTAGTGTCATGAAAATATGTTAGTCGGCTGAGTTATGCCACTGTAGTATACATTTTTGTTTTTCAGCAAGCGATCCACCACCGAACTGCAACACAAATTATTGCGAAGCACAACAGGTTTTCAGAGTAACATTAAAACAATGGTTGGAATTATTCAGAGTAATTCAGATGGGTCGGTACAGGGGAATCGCTCAATTTTTCGCTGCTCGCTTGTTGCATCTCTTCAGCCTTGCGGTTGAAATCCTTACACCTCGAAAGAAATTAACCGATAAGGAAAATCAGAGCTATAAGAGGTTTCGTCATATGGACGAGAATCTTCCTGAGGATATTGAGGATGTTCTTGAACTGTCCGCGATTTTGGAAATCAGAGAGTACGATCTATTTGGCCTCGCGTACCATTGGTGGTTTGGACACCCGGCAAATAAAAGGGTACTGGAATCCCATTTCGTCAGATATATGTTCAACAAGATCGTTCCGCACTGGATGAGGCATTACAGCAGGATGTTACTCAGCCTTCGCGAACAGGGAATCTTGAATAGAGAAGAATTGGGGATAAACAATCTGCCAAATGCAACCCCTCAATCTGTACGAGCTGGACTTCGTTATACAGTCATTATTTTCTCCCTATTGGGTTTGCTGTTATTGATTGCGGAAATGGCGGTACAGTTCAATGTATTCACCTGCATGTTTCCTCCCTGCTACTGAATATGCCTTGACCAGTCAATGGATATTATTTTCTTGATTATCACAGGCGTGGTTGCCGTACATGCTCTCACATATCGAACGGATGAGGGCGAAAGAGATACAGTTCGCTTGCTTTTCGGCTGTATTGCACTTCTGTTTTTCTTTCGGGTTCTGTTTGTCGATGTTCTCGAGGTTTGGAACTAGTTTGCATCGCTGAATTTACAGCGAAGACTAATTCCATGTACCTTTCGGCCCGTCTACAGGGAACTGCCGACAGTTGGATACCGGGACACACATCGTAGTTAATCTACTGGTACAGAGTCGTCGCTCGAAACCTCGTCTTTTTATCGCAGTAGCGTTGGGCGCGATGGTTCCTGATCTACCGATAATCATCTTCTATGCTTGGGAATCCTTGGTAGTCGGGTATTCGGAACATGTAATCTGGACGCAACGTTATTTCCTTCCCGGTTGGCAGAATTTTATTGATGTCTTCAACTCGATTCCCTTAGTTGCGGTATTGTTGCTTGTCGCGATAGTCACACATTTGAAATGGTTGCCTGTTGTCCTGATCGGAATGATGCTGCACATTCTGTTGGATATACCGTTCCACCACGACGATGCGCATCGACACTTCTATCCTTTGTCGGATTGGAAGTTTGTCAGTCCAGTCTCCTATTGGGACCCTCGATTCCATGGAGACATCATGGCTGTTGTTCAGATTGCGATCGTAATCTTCGGACTAGTCTGGCTCTGGATACGACATATTGGCAGGTTTGAGAAAATGATGATCGTCGTCATGGCTATCGCCTACGCGGGCTTTTTTATTTTCGTCCAGATGGTGTGGGCCGCCTGATTGATCATGGAGTGTTTCTATTTCTTGTATGAGCGCTGTTCGGCATCAATTTCCGGAACCTTGAGAAGACGTTCGGATTCTGGTTTAGCCAGTTCTGCAGCGATGTAAGCGGCACGTTCCGCTATCCCTGGTGGCCGCTCAGGTTGGTTTCTTAGGAACCGCGTCAGCCAGTGCGGACCCTCAGCAATTTCAGGGTCCAACTGAAGCGCAGTAACATAATCCTGCAATGCCAGCTCGTGATTCCCCATCCGGTCAAGAAGAATACCTCGATTGGCGTAGGTTCCAGCGAAGCCCGGTTCGAGTGCGATTGTCTCGTTAAATATCGCAAGCGCATCTCCTAGTCGACCGATTTGCATAAGTGAACGCGCCATTCCTCTCATCGCGTGAATATGGTTGGGATCCTTGTGCAATGCTTCTTCGTACGATTCAAGCGCGCGTTCATAAGCCGCATCCTCAAATAACTTGTTGGCCGCGTGATACTCTGTGTCTCCTGGTTTGCGACCACTAAAGAAACCATCATAAATTCCCCATGCCAGCCAACCTAGTGCCAACACAATTGCGGTGTACTTGAGAAACTGATATAGACGCGGGTCCACGGTTGGGTTAGCCCATATCCAAAAGACGGAAGTTAAATAACATGGAAAATGCGAGACAGATGATGATTGCTACGAAGTAAGCACGTCTTTTCTGTCCTTGCAGTTCTTCCGGGGAAAGATTTTTTTGGAGTTTTCGTTGCAGTCTTCGGACGCTGATCGTCCAGACCAGCTGTCCGACGGGGTAGAGCAGGGCAGCTGTCATAGCGATAACCCAAAGGTAGTATGACGTCAACTCAGTCATTTCGGCGGATTTTGACCTGATGATCGTTAGTGGAAAAATCGTGCTCGATCAAATTATAAAAAAAGGGAGGATTGCTCCTCCCTTTTCTACGAAAAATTTGCCGTTCAGGCTTGCGATTCCTGAGTGTCTCCAATATCTTCCTGGAGCACCTCGATTTCGCTTTCTTGCAGTGTGGACATTTCCATCTTGTAAGCAAGGAACCACATCATGCCGACACCAAGTGCCCACCAGAGAATCTGCCAAGCCCAGATTGAAGGCATTCCAAAAAGCCATGTAGCAGCATCATTGGGGTTGCCGAAAATTGTATTTCCGATTACCGCACCTGGGCCGATTCCGAAGAAGAACCAAACCAGTGTGATTATCCACGCGATGGGAAGCATTCCTCGCTTGGCAGCGGACAATCCCGCATGCTCTGCCAGGAAGTTGTGATACTTCATCTTGTGCGCATGATCGGCTTTATTTTGAGTCATCGCCGAAATAATTATGGCGATACCCAAATTGAAGATGATTCCCCAGCCCGCTGAGTGAATCGTCCACGGCCATCTGCCCCAAGCAGTGATACCGAGATTCTGTCCAACTGTTTCAGTACAGACAACAACCACCAGGCCGACTGCGAGTCCGATATTGACACCGAGACGTGTCAACCAAGGAAAGTAACATACTGCCAGCAAAGCAGGCCACATCTGAAATCCGAATGCGACTGCCAGACCACCCAGCAGAACCAGTGCATCGGTGGATGTCGTCGCTACAACAAGTGCTGCAAAAACGATAATGGCGACACCGATTCGTCCAAACAGTTTCTGCTGACTGTGTGTAACATTCGGCATTACAAAGTGTTTGAGCAAATCACGTGTAAGCATCGCTCCGGCAGTTGACATGTATGCCGCTCCGGTTGACTGCATCGCAGCCAACGCACATACCGACAACAATCCGACAAGCCATGGTGCAGTTTCTTGCATCACTCTGATCAACTGAGGTACCAGCATCCCTTGCTTACCGGCTGACTCCATCAGGTCTTTACCGCCCAAGCCAGCTTGAAGGACATTGTTGGCCGCGTCAGGATATGCCGCAAGATACGCTGTATCGGCACCGAGCATATGCCCGCCCATCCCTTGTATAGCGGTAAAGAAGAACAGGATAAATCCGATTCCGAGCGACGAAGCCCAAACCTGCTGAGGTGCGAACGGCTTGGGATCGTGATTTGAAAACGCCCACATTGAGAAAGCCGGAGAGGATTGAATTCCCATCAAAGCGAACATGTAGGACAGAATCATGATTCCCGTCCAAGCACCACCGACTGCTGACGGTCCAGACGATACAAATTGAATTACACCGGGTATTGCGATGTAATGACTGTAACCATCAAGTGTACGTTTTTGATCCAAAGCAGCAAGATTGGCTATACCTTCATTCAGTGCAGCCCATCCGCCGACGAGATTCAGCGAAATGATTCCGATGACTATGATACCCAGCGCAAGCAGTATGCACTGCAAGGTATCAACGTAAGCCACAGCTCTCAATCCGCCTGAAGCGACATAGATGAACACAACGGCGGAAAGCAACCACATACCGACGTTGACTCCTAACGCGCCATCCGTCAGAACGTTGAACAAAAATCCCGAAGCTCTCAGCTGAATTCCCAGGTAGGGAACTGAGAAACAAAGCGCAACAAGAACGACCAGAATCCGAATCAGATCAGACTTGAAATAGTGTGATAGCATCTCTCCGGGAGTTACGAAACCAAATCGTTTACCCAGCATCCACTGTCGTTTCAAAAAGATTACGCCTGTAAACGGAATCGTAATTGCATAGAAAGAGGCGTAGGCGTACTGAAAGCCGTCCCGATACAACAAACCCGGATGACCCATAAAGGTCCATCCGGAAAATGATGTAGCCGTTGCCGCTAGTACGAAAACCCACAAGGACAAACGCCGACCTGCAATGAAATAATCACTCGCTGTCTTAGACGTCATTGCCCCCCTAATGCCCCAGTATATGCAGTAGACCCAATATAGGACTACAAAAATAAACAACCAGACAATTTTGGCATCCAACTTTATTTACCTCACTAATTTGTGATAGCGAATAATTTCGCTGTAAATTTTTTATTGGTTTTGCAGATATGCAATTTACATAATTTTGCAGATTATAGATTAAATTCAATGACTCAATCTCGAAAAAAGTAGTTTCGGAATCGAAGATATAGAAAATTCCGCATGTAAATCAAGGCTATTCAGGGTTCCGTGTTATGGGACGCACTGGCTGAACATTTTCTTGAATTTAACTCAGTCGGCAATCTGTATGTTCCTAAACGACACTTCCAGAAACGCGGTGATGGACCTTCACTCGCCTCAAACTCGGCTGCTAAAGAAAAGTAGAGGGTTCCAGTGTTACCGAATCGTAATCCAGTTCCAGTCTGGGGAGCGGCAAGATTAAAAAGTGCAGTAAGCCGATATCTCAAAGCAATCTTTTTTGCTCTGGACCATCAGTGGTGATTTCGAGAATCGAAGTCGCCTAAGCCGTCTCAATTTTCTGGTTATATAATGGCAACTTGCTGCGCCCGAACAGCGACCAAGTCGCAGTTTTTCGAAGTCGTTGAATATAATTCGGGATAAGACCATGCCGAGGTGGCGAAATTGGCAGACGCGCTAGCTTCAGGTGCTAGTGGGGGTAAACCCCGTGGAGGTTCAAGTCCTCTCCTCGGCACCAATTCGTAATCGTGTTCCGCTTCTTCACTTTTTGACATGTGCGGGTAAATTGAATTTCGTATCAGAAACATTACCCGGCGGGGTAGGGAAAACTGTGAAATTTAAAGTATGATTAATTTGATCATTCTATCGTTCAAATTTAAGTTCTCTGCTTGTCAGGTGCGCTACTAGTTGAAATAATTACCCTAGTATTTCTGCTATATTCTCAAATTAATAATGGCGGTGAAACTGGTTATTTGTTGTTAAACAGTCTTACAATGCAGAATTCTCGAATGACTGAATAGATATCTGACTAATCCAATTGGAGTCTCTGTTTCGACTAATTTCAATTGTGATCAAATTGAAGCGAGCGAGTTGTATGGAATCCTGTTTGACTAGTTTTAGAAAATAGTCATCCGAGCGTCCATAATCCATCGAAAAGATCTCAGTTGGTTGCAGTATTTTTCAAGTTCTGATTGTTTAAATTTGGTTCAAATAATCGACATGTAATATATGCGGAAGTAAGCATTTTTATTCATCTATTTCAATATGTTATACATATAGAACGACATTTTTCTGAAATCCAGATCTTGAATGGGATATTCCAATCTGCACTTAGCGATAGTCTCCAGTTAACATAGTAACCGACTTCTTGAAGCACTGTGGAATACGTTGTTTCTGAAGTTGATTTCAGGTTGATTGCATGTAAATGAACTCTCTAAACAAACAGAACCAGCGAATTTAGCGCGATGACGACAAATGGTGGGGCACCGCCGCGAATTGAACGGCTAAAGGTGCAAAATTATCGTGCGTTGCGAAACATCGAGCTAAAGAAGCTCACGCCTCTAACTGTGCTACTCGGTCCCAACGGTAGTGGTAAGTCCACAGTGTTCGATGTTTTCGCCTTTCTTGCCGAATGCTTCGAAAGCGGTTTGCGCCGAGCCTGGGATAAGCGTGGAAAGGCCCGGGAGCTTAAATCACGTGATGCAGAGGGTTCTGTTTTGATCGAAATCGGTTATCGCGAAAAACCGTACAGCCCCCTGATCACCTATCATCTAGAAGTGGATGAGATTAACGGAAGGCCTGTCGTAACCAGCGAATGGCTCCGATGGAAGAGGGGAAGTTATGGACGACCGTTCGAGTTTCTCAATTATGCCAACGGAGTTGGGAACGTAATCTCGGGAGATCTGCCAGATGAAAAGGACGAACGAATCGAAGTTCCCCTAAGTTCTCCCGACACTCTTGCAGTCAACGCGCTCGGCCAATTGGCAGAGAATCCACGTGTTGTCGCATTACGCAATTTCATCATGGGATGGCACGTTTCTTATCTATCGTCCGAAGATGCTAGGGGGCAGCCAGAATCCGGGCCTCAGGAACGCCTGAACAAAACGGGGGACAATCTTGCCAACGTGATTCAGTTTTTGTCGGAAGAGTATCGTGACGTCTTGGAAGTGATTTTCAGTAGGTTGCGAGCACGAATCCCTAAGATTCAGAACGTTACTGCGGACCCCATGCCAGATGGAAGGCTGTTGCTTCAAATCAAAGATGCCCCATTCACCAAGCCAGTCATGGCCCGTTTTGCATCAGATGGCACGCTCAAGATGCTCGCTTATCTCACCTTGTTGCATGACCCAGCACCGCCCCCATTCATCGGCATTGAAGAGCCGGAGAACTTCCTGCATCCCCGCTTACTCTGGGGGTTGGCTGAAGAGTGTCGGGGCGCGGCAGCGGAAACGCAGCTCCTTGTGACCACCCACTCTCCATTCTTCCTCGATGCACTGCAGCCCGACGAAGTTCGAGTACTGTGGCGCGACGAGTCTGGCTACACGCAGAGTCACGCCCTGATTCACAATGACAAGGTTACAGCATTTGTGGACGCCGGTGCTTTACTGGGCGATCTATGGATGGAGGGGCATTTCGGGGTTGGAGACCCGTTAACTGGAGACGGAATGCTAACGCGTGGAAGAGGTGCAACTTAACATGCCAGTTTCCCATTTCGAGTTTCTAGTGGAAGAGCTTTCCATGGAAGCGTTTCTAAACGCCTATTTACCAAGAATTCTACCGATAAACTGTACATTTGAAATTCACACCCATCAGGGGAAGCATGCGCTGTTGAGAAAGCTGGGAAAACGTCTCAAGGGATATTCAATGTGGTTGCCACCCGAATATCGAATCGTGGTGATCGTGGATCGCGACAAGGACGACTGCAAAGTGCTCAAGTCTACACTGGAGCACATTTGCAAGAGTGCCGGTCTTCAGTCGAGAAGTACCGTGGGTGGTTCTGATTGGCAAGTTGTGACAAGATTAGCTATAGAAGAGCTAGAGGCGTGGTACTTCGGTGACTGGCAGGCAGTATGCTCGGCGTATCCCCGTGCTTCACCAAATATTCCGAGGTTAGCAAATTACCGGAATCCGGACGCGATCAGAAATGGTACTTGGGAGGCATTTGAACGAGTCCTGAAAAAGCGCGGTTATTTTAAGCAGGGATTGGCTAAGGTAGAGGCCGCCACCGCTGTCGGACAATATATCGACCCGAATCGTAATCAATCCCAAAGTTTTACCGTATTTCACAACGCTATCGTCGAATCTTTAGCTTGAAGATTTCGGAGTTCAAAGTCAAAACGCTGTACTTGTAGGTGCCGGTTGAAATTCCCAATTATGTGGCAGTAGAGAAAACAGAGAATTACGCCGTAAATATTCGAATATTGGGACCAAAATCCAACGTTAGAAATACCTTGGGTACATCTTTCAAGAAACAAATTCATAGTCATTCGTTTCGCTATGTATCCTGTGCTGATTGCCGTATGACTATTCAAAATTCTCAGCGCTTTCCGCTTGTCAACAAATAGCCTAGAGGGTTGAAAATTGAAATGAACATTTAACTACAGGACACAGGCAGGTAGACGGATTGCCTCTGTCCTGATTTAAGTGGCACGCCCGGAGGGACTCGAACCCCCGACAACCAGGTTCGAAGCCTGGTACTCTAATCCAACTGAGCTACGGGCGCGTGTTCAAAACGAAGTCGTGCGTGTTGTATGACAGGAAAGCGAATGAAAGCTAATTAACCCGCTTTTTTGTTCAGCCATCAAGCTTACGAAATCCATAATTATACTTGCTCCCGCTAACGAAGTGATTTCACCAACATCGTACGCAGGTGCGACTTCGACCAGATCCATTCCCTTGAAATCAAGGCCTGTCAGGCCGCGAATTATACTCTGCGCCTGATATGTGAAAAGCCCACCGCAGACCGGCGTGCCTGTTCCTGGTGCAAATGCTGGATCAAGACAATCTATATCGAAAGTCAAATAAGCCGGGTGATCACCGACTATTTCGAGAGTTTTTTTGATCACCGCGTTCACGCCATTTTGGTGAACGTAATTCGCATCCATGATGTTGAAACCATGAGTTTCAGAATTTCCTGTCCTCAATCCGATCTGAACCGATCGCTCCGGCACGACCAGTCCATGCCTCGCAGCATGAAAAAACATTGTTCCATGATGTATGCGTTCCTCGTCTTCGCGCCAGGTATCGGAATGTGCGTCAAAGTGAACCAGTGACATGGGACCGTATTTTTCGCAGAACGGCTTCAGTATGGGATAGGTGATGAAGTGGTCTCCTCCCATGGAGACAATAATGGCATCACCCGAAAGCAGATGTCGTGTGTGGGCGGTGATTTCGTCCGGAATCTTGTCGGGGAAACCCGGATCCATCTCGCAATCGCCATAATCTGTGGCGGTCAAATGTTCAAATGGATCCAATGTCCAAGGCCATGAGCCTCCGCTCCAGGACAATTGTGCCGATGAGGCTCGTATCGCGCGCGGTCCGAATCGGGTACCGGGACGATTGGTTACCGCAAGATCATACGGAACGCCGCAGAAGATAAGGTCAGAGTCGTTCACGCCCTTAGAATAAGGGCGTCGAAACATACTGGTTGCACCAGCGTACGTCGTCTCATCACCCATTGCATTGGGCGATTTTCCGGTAAACGCATTGTCAGCAGAACTTCTACTCATGATTGATTTCGATTACCTATTGATGAGGTACCGGCTCCCGGTGTACGAATATTCAGGTTAGATTTCGGTTCGCTTTCGGATTATATCGCTTACCAGTTTCGGATCTGCCTTACCCCCGGATCTCTTCATAACCTGACCAACGAAGAAGCCGATCAGTTTCTGATTGCCGTCTTTCAGACGTTGAACCTGTTCTGGTTCGGCGGCAAGGACGTCATCGATCAGCGCTTCAATTGCTCCGGAATCTGTGTTTTGTCTCAGATCCTCGGATTCAATTACTTCATCAACCGAAATGTTTGGTTTCTCCCATAAAATCGAAAGCAGGGTTTTCGCACCATGTCCGGAAATAACGCCACTGTCAACATTTGCAACAATCTGCCCCAGTGCATCAGCGTCAACTTTGGAATCCGATATGTTGATTCCTTCCTTATTCAGGTAACTCGAGAGTTCTACGTTGATCCAGTTCGCAACACCTTTTGGGTTGTCCGCGTGATTGAGTGCGGACTCGAAATAGTCAGCAAAGGGACGGGATTGTGTGAGTTGTGTCGCGTCGGCTTCACTCAGTTCGAACTCCTTCATGAATCGCTGTTTGCGTTGTTCGGGCAGTTCCGGAACTTCTCCTCGGACACTGTCGATGAATTCTTCGGACAGAACCAGAGGTGGGAGGTCGGGGTCAGGAAAATAACGGTAGTCGTGCGCATCTTCCTTACCGCGCATGGGTCGGGTAACGTTCCTGTTCGGGTCGTACAGGCGCGTTTCCTGGACCACCGCACCGCCAGTTTCCAAAACCTCAATCTGCCGGTCAATCTCTGTGATGATCCCTTTTTCCACAAATCGGAACGAATTGATATTTTTAAGTTCAGTTCGGGTACCCAGTTCCGTCTCGCCGCGTGAACGAATTGAGACATTGGCGTCGCATCGAAGCGAACCTTCCTGCATGTTGCCGTCACAGATTCCGAGATAGGTGACCAGTCGGTGCAATCTACGCATGTAATCGGCTGCTTGCTGCGCCGATCGAATATCCGGTTCGGAAACAATTTCGAGCAATGGAGTTCCCGCTCGGTTCAAGTCGATCCCTGTAGCGCCCGGAAACTCATCATGAAGCGATTTCCCCGCATCTTCCTCCAGATGCGCACGGGTAATACCTACCGTATGGACTGAACCGTCGACAATCGTGTCCAGTGTACCGCCGACAACGATCGGAATCTCATATTGGCTGATCTGATAGCCTTTAGGCAGGTCCGGATAGAAATAATTCTTACGTGCAAATATTGATTTGCGATTGATGTCCGCCCCGATTGCGATCCCGAACTTCACAGCCATCCGTACAGTTTCCACATTGCACACTGGCAGTACGCCGGGCAGGGCGACATCAATCAGGCACGCCTGATTGTTGGGCTCAGCGCCAAATTCAGTTGAAGCACCCGAAAAGATTTTGCTCCGGGTGGCTAGCTGAATGTGAACTTCAAGGCCGATTACGGATTCCCAATCACTCATTTGAACAAATCCGGGGTTGCAAGATGGTAGTCGGTATGTTTCTGATACAGGTGCGCAGCCTGCAACAATCGAGCCTCCTCCAGATAAGGCGCGATGATATGCAGTCCAACCGGCAGGCCAAGACCGTCAAAGCCGGCCGGTATTGAAATAGCCGGCAACCCTGCCAGATTGACTGCCGCGGTGTAAACATCGTTGAGGTACATGAGCACTGGATCTGACATTTTCACACCGATTTCAAAAGCTGTCGTAGGTGTGGTCGGTCCCATGATCAGATCACATGTCTCAAATACCCGACTGTAATCGTCTGAAATCAATCGTCGAACCTGCTGCGCTTTCACGTAGTAGGCATCATAATACCCGTGGGAGAGTACATAGGTGCCGATCATGACTCTTCTGCGGACTTCCGGTCCGAATCCTTCACTTCGTGTTTTTCGGTACATTTCTGTGAGACTCTCGCCGTGTTCGCTACGGTATCCATACCGTACGCCGTCAAATCTGGATAGATTTGATGAGGCTTCGGCTGGTGCGATGACGTAGTAGCAAGGAATCGCCGCATTGCTATTCGGTAACTTCACATCGATCAGCGTTGCCCCCAGAGATTCAAACTGGCTGAGCGCGCGCTGGACGATCTCACCGACTTTCGCATCCAATCCGGCCGTAAAATATTCTTCGGGTACACCGATGCGAAGACTGTCAAGTGGTGTTTCCAGCTGTTGTGCGCATTGTAGCGACGGAATGTCCAGCGAAGTCGAATCTTTCGGATCATAACCGCACATGGAATCAAGCAGCAAAGCGGCGTCCTTGGCACTTCGAGCAAAAATACCCGCCTGATCCAAAGACGACGCAAAAGCAATCATGCCAAACCGCGAAGCGCGGCCATAACTCGGTTTGATTCCTGTAATTCCGCACAAAGCTGCAGGCTGTCGGACCGATCCGCCAGTGTCAGTCCCGGTTGCAGCCGGAATCAATCCTGCCGCAACCGCCGCCGCTGATCCGCCGGAACTACCGCCCGGAACTCGTGATGTGTCCCAGGGATTCAGAACAGGTTCATAGTAGGAGTGCTCTGAAGATGAGCCCATAGCGAACTCGTCCATGTTTGTCTTGCCGATCGTGATGACCCCGGTTGAGGAAAGTCGGTCGACCACTGTCGCATTGTACGGCGAGACGAAATTACTGAGTATCTTTGAACCACATGATGTGAGCAGGCCTTTCGTACAAAAGATATCCTTGTGTCCAATCGGTATGCCTGCCAGAGGACCGAGTGATGCACCGTTGTGCCTATCTTCGTCAAACTGCCTTGCATTCTCGACCGCACCCTCGCGATTGATTGTAATGAACGCGTTCAGCTTTTCCGCGTCATCAATCCTGTTCAAGTACTCTTCACACAGCTCGACACTTGATATGTCCCGGTTATCAAGCGCTTTGGAAATCTGTGTCAGTTCAGCATTTGCCAGATTCATGAATGACTTCAAATGGTGATTATGGAGTGGAAAAAATACTGAAATTCAGCCTTCGCGAATATTTCCTGCACATCAATGATTCTATTGAACAAGTTGAAATAATCATATAATCATGGGCATGGGGACGACCCGGTCAATTCTGGAGCGTCTCAATAGGAAATTTACAGACCAGGTGACGATATTCAGTCAGTCAATTACTTTGGGAACAAGATAAAATCCTTTTTCCGTTGAGGGGGCGATAGATTGCAGTTCACTACGCTGTTCGGGTTCGGTCAATACATCAGGTCTGAGTCGCAATTGAATATCTTGCGGGTGCGGCATCGGATCGATTTTTGATGTGTCGATTTCCTGCATTTGCTGAATCATCGCCAGTATGTCGGTCATTTCCTGAACATAGGATTCTGCCGCATGGTCTTCCAAGTCTAACTGAGCCAGAGCGGCTATGACTTTTATATCTATTCTTGATACGCTCATTATTCCTGCTGAAATTCCATGAGGACTAAAAGCAAAATTATAGTAATTCGCTATTTCGTACAACCTGATTTTTCGCTGCTCCACCGAATCACAGGTGGAGCGCGCACGCCGTATCAAGCGGGACGGTTCAGATGATACGACTCTTCGACCGCCTCTCCCAGGACTTGGCTATTGATCTAGGGACCGCCAATACGCTGATTTTTGAGAAAAACAGCAAGCAGATCATATTGAATGAACCTTCTGTCGTCGCGGTGCATGTGCCCGACTATGATGGAAAGGGTTACCGGAATCCGGTCGACGCGGTTCTGGCGGTCGGCTCCGACGCTAAATCCATGCTGGGAAGAACTCCAGCCAATATCCGTGCTATCCGGCCGATGAAAGACGGAGTGATCGCTGACTTTACGGTGACTGAAATTATGCTGAAGCGATTCATCGGTAAGGTCCAGACCAGACGATTTTTCCTGCGGCCCCGAGTCGTTATCAGCGTTCCGTGTGGCTCGACCCAGGTTGAAAGGCGCGCAATCCGAGAATCCTGCCTCGGTGCCGGTGCCCGTCAGGTTTACCTGATGGAAGAGCCTATGGCTGTAGCGGTAGGCATGAACCTGCCGGTTGCTGAACCGGTAGGAACAATGGTTGTTGACATCGGTGGCGGCACGACAGAAATCGGTATTATCTCGCTCGGCGGCCTGGTTTGGTCGAATACCCTTCGGGTTGCCGGAGATGTGTTTGACCTCAAGATAAAAACCTATTTGAGAGATCAGTACGGATTGGAAGTCGGAATGCCGACAGCTGAGAGAATCAAGCATCTCATTGGAACCGCGTGGAGCCGCTCCGATGAGACGCAGATGGATGTACGCGGCCGAGGATTCAAAGGCGTCACCCGTAAACATGTGCTGCGAAGCAGTGAAATTTACGAAGTGCTCAAGGGCTCCATGGAAGAGATCGTAAACGGTGTTGGCCAGGCACTCCAGAATTCTCCACCGGAACTAAACGTCGATATTTCCGATCGCGGCATTTTGCTGGCCGGTGGTGGTGCTTTACTCCGCGATATCGACAAGCGTTTGAACGAAGCATTGGATATTCCGGTAATCATTGCGGAAGATCCACTTACCTGTGTCGCACGTGGGTGCGGTAAGGTATTGGAACGAACCGATCTTCTTAACCAGATAGTCTTTGATCAATGATCGAGTAATTTTGGAGCCAGTTTCAAAACTTCGGGTCTTGCAATGAACGACCTACGTAGCAAATCCAATCTTGATTTCAAGTTCATCTGGTTTTCTGTGATTGCAATCGTTCTCATCGTGCTTGAATCCCAAACCGCGATGTTGCACAGCGCCAGGGTTGTCATTTCAGTCCCTGTCAAACCATTGCTTGAAGTCGCGCAGTTCCCCACCCATGTCAAGGTGGTCTATCAGAACATGTTTGAAGAAAGAGAACTCTTGCGCGATCTCAATCAGAAATTGGACGAGGAAAACAAGGCGCTCCGCGAGGAATTGATCGATTTGAAGAATGCAGAAGATAGAAATGTTTGGATGGGCGAGCTGCTCCACGCGTCAGAGATGCGTAAGATTCCTGTGATTACCGCCGTGCCTACTTCAATTCAACTCGAACCGCAAGCGCAAAGGATCGTAATCGACCACGGGTCGAGTGATCGGGTGGTGTTGGGCCAACCCGTCATTGATCATCGAGGCGTGATCGGCCAGGTGACGGCCGTTTCGCTGAAGAACAGTGCTGTGACATTGATCACTGATTCAACCCAATCGCTTTCGGTGCGGGTTCGACGCAGTGGTATCAAGGCGGTGGTGCACGGGCTTGGTGACTCCGACAAACTCAGGGTGTCCGGTCTGAGAAGCGAGCACGATGTAGTGATAGGAGATGTTTTGGTGACCACCGGATTTGGTGAGAAATATCCGGTTGGATATCCTGTTGCCGAGGTGATCAGCGTCGAACGCGACAAGAATACATCGTTTGCAAATGTCGTCGCGGTGCCCCTGGCCGCACACGACCCCGGATACGCTGTGATGCTGGTGTGGCCAGACAGAGAATTGGGTGCCGATGAAGTTCCGGTAGTGACGTTGAATGATGCAGCCCAAGAGTAACAGTTCAGCCTTCCGGCTTGGCGTTCCCGTTGTTTTTTCGTTTGCTGCCGCCATGGTATTGTCGGTCGTGGCTCTTCCTGAATCGGTCAGCAAATTCCGACCGGATTTTGTAGCTCTTGTCCTGATTTTCTGGTGTCTATACTATCCAAGTCGTGTAGGATTGCTGGTTGCATTTGCCGTTGGACTGCTAGCCGACGCAATGTATTTCGGAATTCTTGGACAGCATGCATTCGCCAAACTTGTCATTGCCTATGTCATTCTCAGGTTTGTTTCAGATTCCAATCCGAAGAATCGTGCCCTGCAGCAATCGGTAATAGTACTGTTACTGTTGCTATTGAATGTCTTGATCTTGACGGTCATAAGTCGTCTCGTGCATGGACATTACGGGTCACATATGGTCTGGCTGACACCTCTTGTCGGTGCAGTCATGTGGTATCTGTTCGCTTCTTTCCGGCGAACGAGGACGCCTCGGCGATATGGAATTTTCCAATAGGGTTATCAGAGAAAGTGACTCTGTCCGAAGCAGAAACATTGCTCGAGGGCGCGTGCTGCTCTCTTTTGCGGTAGTCGCTCTGTTTGTTTCAGTTTTGTTGGGCAGGCTTGTATACCTTCAGATTTTTGACTATTCCAATCTCACTACACGCTCGATCCAGAACCGAATTGAGATCGTACCCATAGCACCGGTTCGCGGTCGGATCTATGATCGAAATGGCTATTTGCTTGCTGGCAACAAAACAGTCTACTCACTGCGAATCATACCGGCCAATGTCAAGGATCTTGATACCTTGCTCGGTGATATTTCAACCATCGTGCCTATCTCCGAATATGAGCGACAGGCTTTCGAAAAATCTCTTAGAGTCAACAGCCGGTTTGAGCCACATATTCTCAAGGATTACCTTGATGATCATCAGGTTGGTCGATTAGCGGTGGAACGATATCGACTTCCGGGTACGGTTATCAGTGCAGACCTGCACAGAAACTATATCGCCGGTGAATCTCTTTCGCATGTTGTCGGTCGGCTCAGCCGTATTGATGAAAATGACGAGCAGGAACTCAATCGGTCTCGTTACAGTGGGCTTCAGTATGTCGGCAAGCATGGTGTTGAATTGTTCGGCGAGGATTTGCTTGTCGGTTGGTCGGGACATGAACGTGTGGAAACCAATGCACACGGCCAGAAAGTGAGGACGTTGTCACAGGTCCTTCCTACTGCAGGTCAAAACGTGTATTTGACCGTCGATCGCGATCTTCAGGCACTTGCCTACAAAGCGATCGGCGATCGAAAGGGGGCACTTGTCGCGATGGAGCCGTCGACCGGAAGAATTCTGGCTATGGTTAGTCGACCGTCATATGATCCCAATGGATTCGCAGTTTTTTCCCAACCCGGCAGGGCACTTGAACTGCTTAATTCTGCGGATAGTCCTCTGATCAATCGAGCGGTTCAGGGTATCTATTCTCCAGGTTCAACCATCAAGCCGTTCATGACGCTGGCCGGTCTTTCAAATTCGATCTCAAACCCTCGGGTGTTCTGTCCCGGTTTTTATCAGTTGCCTGGCGTGAAGAAAAAGTACCGCTGCTGGAAAGAGGAGGGTCATGGCTGGGTTGACTACATGAGCGCCGTAGCGGAATCCTGTGATGTGTTTTATTATGCTTTGGCCAAGCGGCTTGGTATCGATCGCATGTCTGAAGCTTTGGGCCAGTTCGGTTTCGGCAAAAAGACCGAGGTGGGTCTGCATAACGAAAAACCCGGCATTCTCCCTTCGAAGGAATGGAAACGCGAGGCGATGAATGAATCCTGGTATCGGGGAGAGACATTGATCACCGGTATCGGACAAAGTTACTTTTCCGTCACCATGATGCAACTCGCGTACGCGACGTCGATCATCGCCAACCGAGGTGAGAAATACAAGCCACAGCTGATTCACAAAACCGTTGATGTTAATACCGAGCAGGAGACTGTCTATGAGCCGGAACTGCTTGGTACGGTTGATTTGAATCAAAGGTACTATGAGTCTGTCGTGCGCGATATGGTCGAAGTTGTGCACGGAAAAAAGGGTACCGCAAGAGCGATCGGTAGAGACGTGCAATACACCATCGCGGGGAAGACCGGAACGGTACAACTGATTCAACGAGCCCAAGATACTGAATGGGATGAAACCAAAGTTGCCCAAAAACACTGGCCACACGGAATATTCACCGCTTTCGCCCCTGCCGATGCACCAAAGATAGTCGTCGCCGTAGTGGTGGAGAACGGAAAATCGGGAAGTGCTATCGCTCCGATTGCGAGACAGGTGATGGATCATTTCCTGTTAAAGACAAATCAACGAGAATCGACGGATCAAATTGCGCGCGTCAGCAACATTAGGTAATAGTTCACCTTATCGTTTGGTCTTAAGCAACCTGTTGCGGGTTGACGCGACTATCTTTGTGTCGATCATATTTCTTTGTGTAGCCAGTCTAGGTGTTCAGTACAGCGCCACGGGACAGGAACTCGCCCCTTTGTTGCGCCAATTCGCTCGGATATGCGTTGCGCTCGTACTGATGATGATTATTGCCGGCATTCCAACGGAACGATTGTGTAAGTACACACCCCATATATTCGTATTTGGATTTGCTCTGCTGATTCTGGTGCTTGCGGTCGGTTTCGTAGGCCGTGGTGCTCAGCGCTGGTTGGATTTGGGCATCGTCAGATTTCAACCGGCGGAGCTGATGAAGATTGCGGTACCGATGATGGTTGCGTGGGTCCTGACCCGTCCGCCACTTTTCAGCCGAAACACGAATTTCATGGTGTGTGGACTACTCGTGGCAATGCCTGTGTTTTTGGTTTATCTCCAACCGGATTTGGGTACGTCGCTGCTGATCGCGGCAGTGGGTTTTTATGCCATCATGATAGGCGGACTTTCATGGCGCTGGATCGCGGCGATTGCCGCGCTGGCACTGGCAGCGATCCCGATAATGTGGCCTTTTCTACACGAATATCAAAGACTGCGGGTAGAGACCATGTTTGATCCCTGGCAGGATCCATTTGGAAGTGGTTACCACAGTATTCAGTCTATGATTGCGATAGGGTCAGGTGGGATTTACGGCAAGGGTTGGCTTGAAGGAAGTCAGTCACAACTGGAATTCATTCCCGAGAGAAGTACAGACTTTATTTTTTCGGTCTATGCCGAAGAGTTTGGGTTGCTCGGCGGTTTATTTCTGATCTTCATTTATGCGCTTTTGATAGCTCGCTGCCTAATAATTTCATATCAGAGTAAGAGTGAATTTGGCCGGATTGCAGCGGCCAGCGTCGGCATCATGATATTCGTCCACCTGTTTGTGAACGTCGGTATGGTAGCGGGAATTTTGCCGGTTGTAGGCGTACCGTTGCCCATTATGAGCTATGGAGGTACATCGATGGTTGCCGTGTTGGTAGGTTTAGGAATTGTCATGGGGGTTCGACATGCACATCACTAGAATATTTCATTACATCTGGTACGCTTTAGTCTGTCTGGTCTCAATTCCAGTTGTGATGTACCTGAACACCAGCACTGTGTATTCAGTGGATTTCGAAAAATACCCGGCAGCAAATGATCTGGTAGATGCGTTGACTGAGCAGACTGGATTCAAGGAGGAATGGGTTGAATCTATCGTTCGTGAAGCGGTGTTCAAGGACGACATCATCGAGGCCATAACACGACCGGCGGAGAAGAAATTTCCATGGTATCGATATAGACCTATTTTTATCTATGATGAGGGTGTTGAACTCGGTGTCGGTTTCTGGAACCGGCACGAGGAAACTTTGCAGCGCGCTTACACAACATATGGAGTAGATCCCTCCATAATTGTCGCAATCGTGGGTGTTGAGACACGGTATGGCAAGATTACAGGTCGGCATCGCGTGATCGACAGTTTGGTTACGATCGCACTTGGGTATCCTAGAAGAAGTGAGTTCTTCGCCAAACAACTTGGTGAATTTCTCGAACTGTGTGAAGAGGAGGGCCTGAATCCGTTGTTGATCAAAGGCTCGTATGCTGGTGCAATGGGAATTCCTCAGTTCATATCAAGCAGTTATCGGGTTTTTGCAGTAGATTTCAACGAAAACGGCCAACGCGACCTACTGACTGAAACTGAAGATGCAATCGGCAGTGTGGCCAATTATTTGGCGGAACACGGCTGGATCAAGGACGGTCAGGTCTATGCTGAGATTAAAAGTGATAACGTCGGCGTGCTTGATGAGATCGCTTCGAACAATCTAAAGACAAGTGGGACATACGGCGAATTGAAAGCGTTGGAAGCGGAACTTGAGCCCAATGAAAATATGAGTTTGGATCAGAAACTCGGTGTAATCCGATATGAGGTTGAGCCGGACAAGTTCATCTATCGGGCCGGATTGCCGAACTTCTATGCGATCACAACCTATAACAGAAGTACTTTGTATGCCATGGCTGTCGCTGAACTGGCGGAGCATCTTTCCCAAGCCAGATCAGCGCAAAACTAGGGGATCTCACTATGTATAGATTAATTGTATTGACTATGATTCTGACATTTGCGGTTGCTGGCTGCTCTAAATATGGAGCAGAATTCGCACATGTTGACGACACCGATGTGCCAAATGCAGTTCCGAAATACGAACCGTATAGCAAACAGGGAAACAATCCGTACCGGGTATTTGGCAAGACCTATGTTCCTCTTCGCACTGCCGAAGGGTTTGAGCAGCGTGGAATCGCCTCGTGGTATGGGAAGAAATTTCACGGCAATCCCACTTCCAACGGTGAGACATACAACATGCATGCGATGACAGCAGCGCATAAAACGCTTCCGTTACCGAGTTACGTCTCTGTCACCAATCTCAGTAACAATAGGAAGGTGATTGTTCGGGTAAATGATCGGGGTCCGTTCGTTGGTAACCGAATCATTGATCTGTCTTATGCGGCTGCGAGCAAGCTTGACATGGTGGGACCGGGAACTGCCCCGGTTCTGGTAAGAGCGGTAACCCCCGGCGGAATTGGGTATGGCAACCTACCCGGGCAGAAACATTACCTGTCGGTAGGTGCATTTTCCGATAAATCCAATGCGAAAAGACTTCGAAAGACATTGAGGAGTGCCGGATTTGACTCGACACATATCAAACAAAAGAACAGTTCAGGACGGGCAATTTATCAGGTCCGAATCGGCCCGGTTGATGTGAATGGAAATCTTGACGACCTGATCGGTCAGATCGGAAGACATCTTTCGGAAGAACCGGTTCTTGTTACGGAGTGATACAGGCTCGCGGGATGTGTCACCCGGAACCAGTTTGATGGTCGATCGCGTAATCGTTCGCAAATCGGGGCTGGTACCGTACCAACAAGCGTTCGACGCGATGCGTCGGTTTTCCACTTCGCGCAGCAGTGACACCACAGATGAGTTTTGGGTTTTGGAGCACGACCCGGTCTATACGCTCGGATATTCGTGCAAAGCGCAGCCACGCGGGGTAACAAAGATTCCAATCGTTCCGACCGATCGCGGCGGACAGATAACCTATCACGGGCCAGGTCAGCTCATTATCTACTTGTTGCTCGACATGACACGGCGCCGGCAAGGTGTTCGCCATCTCGTCAGTTCGATTGAGTCAGCTATCCGTGATGTTCTGGAGTCGTATGGTATTCTGTCCGAGCTTAGGCAAAATGCGCCGGGTGTGTACGTTGATGGAGAGAAAATCGCTTCAATCGGAATCAGAATCAGTCGCGGCTGCAGCTATCACGGACTCAGTCTGAATGTGGATGTGGACACCAGACCATTCGATGTCATAGATGTGTGCGGTATTCCCGAATTGAAAGTAACCAATCTACGTAGAATAGGTTGTACCGAGTCCAAGGTGGGCATACAACAGCGGTGCATTACCTGCCTGTGTCAGCATCTGAACTATGAGATACTCTCTGGTACCCAGGAGAATCAATCAGTATTGAGTCTTTCAGAATAACTAATTTCCTGCCGGTTAAGCGGTCTCCTTATTCACCGAATTCCGTGAGATAGCGCTCACACAGTTTCACTGTTTCGGCCGTATACGGCAACCCCATTGACTGTGCCAGATCGGTCTCTGAGTGTGATCCGATCCAGGCTACGAGCAACAGTCGGCGAAGCATAACAAATGTCGGAATTTCATGCTCGTCTTCTTCCGACAAATCTATCACTGACCGGTAACCCCGAACCCAAGCCCGGATAAGCTCCGCTACGTCCTCACGGCCCTCTAAAAAACTCAGTGCAGTCGCACAGTCATACATGAACCAACTGAATCCGCAGTCATCAAAATCTATGACTTTGGTCACGTTTCCTTGAATCAGCAGGTTGGCCAGTCGTATGTCGCAATGAACGAGTCCCCACCTCGTCTGTGCTTGACCAAATTTACTCAATCTGGATTTGATCAGATCAGCTGTCTTTCCGAAAAGTCGCTCTCTATCAGCATCCAATCCCATGCCATCCTGCCAGCGTCCCCAGTGTGGCTTGTTACCAAGACTAGTCTCATAGTCCCATGTATAGCGCTCAAACCACGGTGGCCGCTTCCAGTTCATCGAGTGCTGGTGCATTTTGGCTGATACAGTTCCGAGCAGCTCGAAAGGTTCAAGTAAATTGTCCTCCGGCGGCTCAACGCCCGATTCCCAGTCAAACATTACGACGTGTCTGGCTCCGCCCGGCATATCTTCGGCCTGTACATGCTGGATATTGTCACCGTCATTGCCGGGCACAATGACCGGTGTAATGATTCCAGCGTCGTTTCGGAGTGCGTCTGTCCAAGCGTGTTCGGACGCGATGGCAGTTTTGGAGTGATAGCCTTCCCGATGCACTCTGAGCGCCCACTTTTGTCCTGTTTGGGGGTTGTCAACACGGTAGGTTGCATTTTCCGAAATATTGATAAGCTGTGCTGTGGCGTCTTCAGGCAGGTCGTAATGCGACAATGAGTTGTCGGCAACTCGCTGCAGCAGTATCAATTGCTTTTCATGCGGCAGATTTTCAAATTTGTCCATAGGATGCTCCATTTCAATTCTTTATTCATGCTGCATCAGCCAACTCTTGATTCCGTACCGACTGGCGTGTGGCGGATGACGCAGTCGTATTTGCCGAGACCTGCGCCTGACCGAGTGCGGTGTCCAAGCGATTCAGTATCTCATCGCAAAGTTCCCGATCAACCAGAATTCCTGGTTTGAACTGAAGAACTTTTGGATCAAGAGAGGAAAATATAGCCCAAACCCCGTTGTTGAACAATGCTTTCATGACATGTATGGCACCTTCAGGATGATTGAACTCCAGACCAATTACCACTCCTCGCTGCCGAATGCCGATGAAGAAGTCCGGGTAGTTTCTTCGTAGTTGTTCCAAACCGTTGCGCATATAGCGGGCGATGTAGTGGACCATGGAACGCACTTCAGGTCGATTTGAAATCTCAAGCACTTTGGCAGCTGCGATGCATCCAAGTTCAGCACCACCGAAAGTTGACATATGCCCCCAACCATCTTCTTTCAACCAGGCGCCGGCGCGTTCATTGACGACCACAGCGCCTATAGGATATATACCACCGGAAAGGCCTTTACCGGTTACCAGGATATCGGGTTTTACACCGTAGGTGTCGATGCCCCAGATTTCGCCACAACGCATAAGTCCTGTTTGCACCTCATCGGCGATATACAGAGTGTCCACTTTTTCGCATGCTGCTTTAATTGCACTGAGATAACCTTCCTTCGGCATCGGAAAGCCGTAAGTTGCCGGAATCGTTTCCATAATGACACATGCCGCATCGCCGACTCGAATCTCTTTCTCGATCGCTTCCAGATCATTGAATGGAACCTTGACAACTTCCTGCGTCGGGGCATCGCTCAGAAACAATTTCGAAAACCGTTCATCACCGACTTGTACTGCAAGTCCTGTATGACCGTGGTAGCAGTGATCGATGCAGATGATTTTTCGTCTTTTCGTTGCATGGCGTGCGCATTTGAGGGCAATGTCGATGGCTTCCCCACCGCCTGAGGCATAGATTGTGTACTGCAATCCTTCCGGCGTACATTCAGCGAGCATCTGTGCGACATGTGTACGCATGAGCGACGGAAAGTGATGGTTGCCGATGTCAAAGTACTTCATACCTTCCTTGACAGCGGCGACAACCTCAGGATTTCGGTGCCCCAGATTGTAGGTTCCTCCATTCAGATGAACATCAATCAGTCGTTTGCCATCCATATCGTAGAGATGGTAACCCTCACGCCGGTCAATGACCAGATCAACACCGAAGTTCTGCCAATCTGAGGTTTTCCCAGGATTCCAATACTCTTTGGTCCGTTCCAGAAATTCCTGTTTTGTCTCGTTCATAAACGCCTCCAGCCTACCTTTGATGGGCGGCATTCCCAATTGAGTGTAAATAATTTAGACGCAACCGGGAAAAATAACTTGACAGTTGACAGCGAATTATTGATAACGCAACATAAAATATAGGGGGAGAGGGTTATGTCAGACTAAACTGTCAATTACAAATTCCCGTTCAAGAAATTATCAGACACGAGGTAAAAAGATCATGTTGACATCAGTGGAAGGCAGATCGGTCGTGGTGACCGGTGCCAGCAAAGGAATAGGAAAAGGAATAGCGAAGGTTTTTGCAGGTCATGGTGCAAGGGTGCTCATTGTGGCTCGCGGAGCAGAAGATGCTGAAGCAACCGCGGCCGAAATCAGAAACGAAGGTGGAACAGCATCAGCATTCAGTGCCGACGTTACAAAATCTGAGGACATGGATGCAATGGCGGCAGCGGCAGCGGAAAGACACGGTGGGATAGACGTATTGTGCAGCAATGCCGGAATTTTTCCACAGAGTCATCTGGAAAACATGTCTTCAGATGAGTGGGATCTCGTTCTCGGTACGAATCTGAAAGGGACATTCCTTGCAATCAAGAGCTGTCTGCCTCATCTGAAAGACAGCGATGGTGGACGGATTGTCCTGACCTCCTCAATTACCGGTCCGATCACAGGTTATCCCGGCTGGACTCACTACGGTGCCAGTAAATCCGGTCAGTTGGGATTCATGAAAACAGCCTGTATGGAGTTTGCCAAGTACGGCATCACAGTCAATGCGGTAATGCCGGGTAACATTATCACCGAAGGATTGGAAGGTCTCGGAGCGGACTATCTTGAGACAATGGCGGCGTCTATACCCCTCAAACGTCTGGGATCAGTAGAGGACATCGGAAACGCCGCGCTGTTTTTCGCTTCCAAGGAAGCAGGTTACATTACCGGACAGACCATTGTCGTGGATGGAGGTCAGACCATTCCGGAGTCTGTGGAAGCGCTTGAAGAAGCGTAACCATTTATTGAGCTGATCCGAGATCACGTACAGGGCTTGACCACCAATCTCGAAAGTATGGGTACATCCGTAATCTGATACGGTTTATTCTGTTCGATTCAAAGGTGTTGTACTTTTGTTCTGCTCGTGTTCGTAGAAATTTGCGATGACGAGCAAACTCGTACTTCGCATCATTGATCTCGGTGAGGTTTCCTATCTGGAAACTCAGTCTGTCTACCATGCGGTTGCGACCTGTATGGACGAGGCGACACCGGATACCATTATTCTGTGTCGTCCGGCCTCACCTTATCTGTGCATAGGACATCACCAGAGCAGTTTGCAGGTATTGAACAGTACCGCAGTGGAAAAATACGGTTTTCCGGTAATGCGTCGTCGGTTGGGCGGAGGCCTGACATATCTTGACAGACAGCAGCAGTTCTACCAATGCATATTTCATAGAAACAGAAGTCCCGTCATACCCGCGCGGGTATACGAGTTTTGTCTTAGCCCGCCGATCGATACCCTTCGACGTTTGGGATTACCAGCGCAACTGCGTTACACGAACGAAATAGAGATATCCGGTCGGCGCATCGCAGGTATCGGAGGAGGAATAATTTCGGAAGCCAGTGTCGTGGTAGGAAATATTCTGAATGATTTTGATTTTGAGTCGATGGTGAGTGTGCTAAATTCGCCTTGTAAGGAATTTCGCGAACTTGCATTGTGGGCGATGCATCAGAGGATAACCACGCTCAAGCTTGAGAGACGTAGTATTGCTTGGCCGGAATTGCCGGAATTGCTAATCGAGGCATATCGAAGTGGATTCGACGCGACTGTTTTCTGTGGCGAACTTTCCGATAAGGAGTGCGAGGAAGCAGCTCGACAAGCTGAGATCATGACTGCCAAGTCTTATCTAGAGCAAAGCGAAAAATTAAGTCAATCTGAACCTTTTCCGCTTTTACAACTGAAGATATCGGGGTCGGCGTCGATTCGATTAGTCGCAATAAGAACCCGTAACAGCCTCGACTACGTGGTGTTGTTACTTCGGGATGGAATTGTGGAAAAAATTGTACAAATTCAAGAAGTGTCTGAAAATGCCTCCGCTGAGTATCAGAAATCGGAAATAGCGATTTGTGATTCAAGTGAGATCGAAATTGGTCGAAAGATCAAATTTGATCGATAATGCTTATTTAAGTCGTTGAATTAGAAAAACTCATATGTTCAATCCCATAGAGAAAGAAGGTTACCTAATTCCAGATGTTCTCGAACATGGCCTGACTACAGTATTTTGTGGGAGGGCACCCAGTCCCGAATCGAAAAGAAGAAGCGCGTACTATGCCCATCCAACCAACATGTTTTGGAAGATACTGGCCGATACCGGGATGACAGACCGTCGCTTGGAGCCGGAAGAGTTTCCCGAGCTTCCACAATTCGGTATCGGCCTGACAGACTTGAACAAATATGAGTTTGGTAGTGATCACGAGTTGACGGGTGAGGGTGATAATGCGATTCTGGTGTACGAAAAGGTGGTGCATTATCAACCGAAAATTCTCGCCTTTACAGGTAAAAACAATGGTTCGATGTTCTTAAAAGCTGTTTTCAGCAGACGACGTAGTAAACCTGTGATCTGCGGAGAGCAGTGTGATTACAGAATCGGAGAAACAAGAATTGTAATTTTGCCGAGCACTTCCGCAAGAGCCAAGGGGTATTGGGATTCAAGGTACTGGGAAGAGCTAGCCGCGCTGCATACCGAACTACTAGAAAGATGTCACCGTATGTAATTTTGTTTTCGGAGTGGGATTCCAATTTTTTACAGTTTGTGAATTAACCAATTCAAACAAATATCCAAACGGGTCAACCCGAAGCACTTAATGAATAGAGACTACGAAGTCTGACGTTACTACAAGACTTTAATATGCTGATACAAAGAACTCGAAATTTCAATCGCTAATAGATATTATGCCTTTGCAGAAATTTATCTTGTGGATATAATTTACAAATGTTCAGGATTAAAATATCGAAATCGGCATTGCGACAACTGAATCGAATTCCCAGTAACACCCGACAGACAGCGATAAGAAAGATTCACCAAGTAGCTGAAAACCCGCACGCACCGTACAATAATATCAAGTCTCTTCGAAGTAGCGGTATTTTGCGCTTGCGAATTGGTGATTGGCGAGTGCTCTATACTATCGACAACGAATCTGAAACAATGACTGTCGTCAACATACTACCGCGTGGACGAGCGTATAGATGAATACCAACGATCACTATCAGATACTTACATTCAACGACAAGGATTACGTTGTCGTACCCCGCGATGAATATGAAGCTTTACGCCTAGCTGTTGACGAGGACGGCATGGACATCGCTATTGTCCGTCGCGTACTTGAAGACGTAGATGAGGAACTAGTACCTTTTGAACTCGCTGAACGCATCGCTGTCGGTGTGCATCCTGTCCGCGTATGGCGCGAATATCGAGGTTTGACTGCAAGTAGTCTTGCAAATAAATGCGGAGTTGCCCAGTCTTATCTATCCGATATCGAGTCCGGAAAGAAACCGGGTTCGGTTAAAACTATGAAACGTATTGCTACTGCTCTCAGTGTGGGCATAGACGACTTGGTCTAATCGTTGCTCGTCTTTTTGATTGTTCGTATATTGTTGTTGATTGACTTTCTCTGAAGGCTAGTTCGTCAAACGGGACATTGCTGCCAGTTATTTCATGTCAAAGAAGTGTGGGCTCGAGTCTCACGGAAGATGGTTGTAATTTGCATCTTCTACGAATGGAATTTCACCTGCTGAGATCTAGCGGAGATGACTGTGTAGGCGTTGTCGGTGTAGAGCAGTTGGTCAGGTGTGATTCCGAAATTCTTACCCAAATTACACTTCTACATTTGTAAATCTAACAGTTTGCATTCGCTTAGCGTTCAGTGCTCAAGATTGTAGTTCTAGCCATTTCCACACTTCAACAATCGAAGCCGTTTTCTCAAGAATCTGTTTGACAAATGTTCTACTGGCATCGCTGGAGGCGCAATTTCAGACTCTTTCGAAATAAATGATCCATCCTTGACTTTGTTTGAAATAATCAAAAAATATCAATATGTTAGGTAACATAATTTAATTATTGAAGATTACAAAGCTGATACATATGTAGAGGCATATAATTCGATTCTTCAAGCACCCTTGTATATGTAGATGGACAGTATTAGATGAGACTGTGACGGTTATGACAACGTATAGGCAAGTTTATCCAGTCGTCGATGTATTTGCTGGTCCGGGAGGACTTTGGGAAGGATTTACATCATTCACAGGCGAAAGCAACAGTCCGCGTTTCCGAATTTCGGTGTCCTTTGAAAACGAAATGTTATTTTCGGGAATCGTTATTGATGGAATTCGAAAGGATTTTTCGTTTCCAGCCATTTGAACGAACGTTCATAATGCGTCAGCAGACGCAAACAATATCCTCCAACAAATTACAGAATGTACAATGCGAATCCCATGAAACGTGTGTTGGTCTACCTTCTCGGTGCAGTGATTGTCGTTGTCGCAATTTTCATCTACCTATTTTTTTCCCCCGAATTTACAGCTCGTATCTTTTTTGGAGTAGATACCTCACCAGTGGAAATCAGTCTCAAGCGCACTTACAAAGTACCTGACGCAGACGAGAAAACTGTGGCTATCGTGGCGGCTGCAAGACTCTTTCTGGACTCGCTGGACGAAAATCAGAAACAGGCCGCGATATATCGGTTTTCCGATAACGAACAGCGTTCAAACTGGTCCAACTTTCCCGAGGGTAAGGTTCCGCGTGGTGGTGTAAAGCTCGGTGCTCTCTCTAACATGCAGCGGGCAAACCTCGATCAGCTCCTAGGGGAACTCATGAGTGAAGAAGGTATGAATAAAATCTCCTATCAACTAGCCGCAGAAGACTTGCTGATATCTGGAGATCTGTTTGGTGTCATGAAGTACGGCAGCGAGTACTTTTACGCTGCGTTTCTCGGTGAACCGTCAACTACAGAACCTTGGATGTTCCAGTTCGGTGGACATCATCTCGCAATAAACGCCACAATTTTCGGTCCATACATTTCCTTCTCGCCGATGATGACTGGCGGGCAACCGTTACACTTGCGCATAGACGGTGAAGATGTCTTCATTGTTCAGAGGGAAACTGCAGCGGCTCAGGCGTTCATGGGTAGCCTTACAGACGAACAGAAAGGACAGGCCGTTCGTGCGACGCAACCTATCAACCTCTTGCTGGGACCAGGTAAGTATGGTGTGACGGTTGCGCAGGAAGGCATCAAGGGAAGCGAACTTACAGATAAGCAGAGAAAGTTGCTTCTGAGTGTGATTGAAGCCCGTTTAAGTTTAATCAACAATGACGACTACGCTGAAAAAATGAAATCCGTGGTGGCTGAGATCGAGGACACATACTTTGGATGGTGGGGGCGGCAAGGAGTCTTGGGTGCCGCGTATTTCCGCGTGACCAGCCCGTCTCTTGTACTCGAATACGCAGTTCAAAACGGCAAAGACAACGTTGATCACGCGCACAGCATGTATCGAGAGCTCAAAAACGACTACGGTTCCGCGTGGGTTGGGGTCGAATAATTCCAGTGAGACGGTTCATGCGGGATGAGACACGACGCGAATGGAACTTCCACAGTTGTGTAATTCGCTGCTGATTGCGGCTATCTGGCAAGACCGAGCATCCGAAGCTTGTGTCCTGTCAAAATAATTCGATGGATCAAAGCGGAATACGAGACTCCCAACAGAACTCGAAAAAGAACTATGTCTTAAACATTTGAGTTGTTTCTTAATCCTATATTAGAATGACAAGAAATACAGAAATATCAGTTCATAATTTGTGTGCAACCAACATACCAAATCCTCAAAATAAGTTATGCGAATTAAAATCAAGTCTTTTTCTTGGGTCATTTCGACTATTCTGATTGCATCGTCAGCGTTTTCATTGGGACTAGATGGTAACGCAGACACCAAATCTGCCACCAAAGTTACGCCTGGTACATTTTCAGGCGCAAAACCAACCGTATATCCATCGTGGTTCAAGGAAAGTTTCCTGGAATTTTCTGACGATATAGCGGAAGCCGCTGAGCAGGGTAAACGTGTTATGCTGCTTA
Organism: Arenicellales bacterium; assembly: GCA_963666625.1. GTDB lineage: Bacteria > Pseudomonadota > Gammaproteobacteria > Arenicellales > JAJDZL01 > JAJDZL01. Next base: position 3,778,453 of record OY762925.1, on the reverse strand, counting down.
TGCATCAGGATGGCTGTCCCTACTGCAATCTGCTGGTTGAAAGAAACTTAAGTCAGAAAAATATCGTCGATTTGATGCGGTCGAAATTTGAAGTGATCGAACTCAATATCTGGGGTGATCGCGAAATTATCACAGTGGGGGGTGAAACATTTACTGAAAAGGAATTCGCTGCCGCGCTCAGAGTGCAATTCACGCCGACTCTGCTGTTCTTCAACGAGCAAGGGAAGCCGATTCTGACACTCAACGGTTATCTACCGCCTAACGAATTTCTAACCGCACTGCAGTTTGTTGCGGAACAACATGAATCCCGAATGAGCTATAGAGATTTCGTGCGTAGTCAACCCGTATCGGATGAAGGTGCAGACAAGTTGGTAGAGCAGGCATTTTTCCAGTCGCCACCCTATAACTTGGACCGAGCGAACGGCACGTCGGAGAAGCCGCTTGCAGTGTTCTTCGAACAGAAGCAGTGTCCAAATTGCGAAACTCTGCACTATAAAGTTCTGGTAGATGAAGATACGCGAAATCTGTTGAACAATTTTGATGTGGTACAGCTTGATATGTGGTCAGATCAGCCTTTGATTACTACCACGGGAGCGGATACAACTGCCCGCGAATGGGCGTCCGAACTCAAAATTAGCTATGCCCCTACCATTTTGCTTTTCAACAGCGTCGGTGACGAAGTAATTCGGTCTGAGGCTTGGTTCAAGATTTTTCATACACAGTCGCTTTTTGACTATGTGCACAGTGAGTCTTATCGACTTGAGCCGAATTTTCAGCGATACATTTCAGCACGTGCTGACCATTTCATCGAGCAGGGAATAGATGTCGATATTTGGCGTTAGCTGTTGGCTTGAATTTGCGATTCGACAATATCTCGAATCGTAGTCGACTGAAGCAGGTCGGCGGCACTGATTTCTAAATTTCCTTCTGACCTGAGCAGATGTGAAAGCTCGACAGCCAGCAGGCTGTCAACACCAAGGTTCAGTACAGACTCGCTGGGTTGGATAGAGTTCAGCGGGATATCCAATACTTTCGAAAAACAGGAAAGCACAGTTTTCTCACAGCTGTCACGGTCTAAATTCGCACTTCCTTTCGCTTTGTCATTTCGATGAATATCATAATCGGGAAATTGCTCTTTGACATCCAATCCGGATGAATTGCTGAATCTCTGCGGCCATTTACCGCCCGAGACGATTAACTGAGAAATAGGATTCGATGTCAATATACCTCCCAGAGGTGCAAGCATCCACTTTGCTGGGAGAGAACTGATTCCATATCGACTGATTGTTCTTGTCAACTTTTCGGGGTTGTCCGCCACATACCCATAGTCTGATACAGCTCCCCAATTGATCGAAATTGCAGGTACACCTTTCGCCTTCAGGAATTTGGCGAGTGAGTCGAGAAACGCGTTAGCCGACGAGTAGGCAACCTGTCCAGATGGTCCGATCATTGAAGTTACAGACGAATAGAGCGCGAAAAAATCCAGTTGCAGATTCTCCGTTATCTTGTGAAGATTCCATGCACCGACCATTTTGGTTCTCAGACTCGTCTGGCAACTTTCAAAATCCAAGTTGGTGATCACGCGATCGTCAATTTCCATTGCACAGTGAAAAATGCCCTTGATTGGCGGTATATTGGAAGCTGATTCATCGACAGACAACTTAAGCTTTTCAAAATTTGTGATATCTGCAGCAATTGTCCGTAGGGAAATACCGGAACTTTCGAGTTTCAACTTTAATTTTTGGAACGCATCAGATTTTTCTGGATTGCGTCCGACAACTATGATGTGACGCGCGCCAACCTCACTCAGCCACTGTACAGTAGCAAGACCGAAGCCGCGAGTTCCACCAGCAACAAGATATGTTGCCTCCGACGATATCGGAGCATCCAAATTGACAGTAAAAGAAGGATGTTCAAAATTCAAAATCACTTTGCCGATATGCTTAGTATTCGCCATGTACCGGAAAGCTTCTTTAGCATTCCTTTGCGAAAATACCGTGCGAGGAAGCGCAGGACAGATTCCTTGTTCAACTTTTTTCATGACCGAGTGGAAAAGAACTGCCAGCTTTTCCGGTGATACCTTCCACAGGTTATCGATATCAATAATACGTATGCTCACATTTGGATTGGAATTCATGATCGATTCATGAATTTCGCTCATCGAAGGATACTTTCCAAGTTCTACAAACACACCAGCCGGTTTGAGCAAACTTACGTTGGCACTGGCCAATTCCCCTGCAAGCGTATTGACGATCAAATCCACACCTTTATCGCCGGTCCATTCCTTTACGTCGCCGACGAAAGTTGTCGAGCGGGAACTGGCTACATGTTCGATTCCCAATAGATTCAGAAATTTAACCTTATGGCTGGAACCGGCAGTTGCATAAATAGTCACTCCCGATTGCTTGAGCAGATGAATCAGAGCCAATCCGACTCCTCCCGATGCTGAATGTACAAGTACCGAAACACCGGGTTTAATTTCTGGCAGATGATCCAAACAACTGAAGGCGGTGATATAGGCTGCTGGGATTCCCGCAACCTGCTCGAATGACCATCCTACCGGTATCGCTCGTACAAACTCTGAACTTGCAGAGACGAGACTGCCTATTGAGCGTGGTGCCAGAGCGACTACGTCGTCTCCGAGCGAAATGCCCTCTACCTGACCGCCGACCTTCACGACCTTGCCAGCGCACTCCATACCCAACGAGTCTTGCATGACACCATTTTGAACCGCATGCTCAGGTAGCGCGTTGAGAGCGATCATTACATCGCGGAAGTTGAGAGCCGATGCTTTTACTTCAATCAGGACCTCGGTCGACTTTATTTTCGGTACCACAGCGGCAACGGGTCGAATGCTTGAAATGTTGCCAGGTTGAAGGCAACCGACTTCATTGGGCTGATTCGTAATTTCGGGTGTTGTAGTTTTTACAATTGGTGATACCCAACCGCTATTGCTTAAAACGGCTTCCAGGACTTCATTTCGATTTTGTAAAAATCGGCAAAGTTCCGAAATCATATCTACTCGCGTAGGGTCAATATCAACCAAACGGCATGAAGTTTCCGGGAATTCATTTCTGACTGTTCTGCCGACACTCCATAGAGTGGCGTTTAGACATGATTCGATATCGGCTGCATCTGAATTTTGGTAGACATTGGCAGTGATCAAAGTAATGTATGGAAGACGTAATCCTAATTGATCGAATGCTCGAACAAGGAGGGAAATCGAAATTAAAAATGAACAAATCGAATCTACATTCTTGTCAAACGGAATCGATGATTGCAACTGTAACAAGTTCCAAAGTACGATAATTTCGTTTGGTATTTCAGAAGAATTTCGTAGCTCTTCGACCAGTCTGAGATAGTCTTCGAGTTTGTCTGTTCGAACTTTATATGACCGATGTCGACTCGAATAGCTCGCGCTTGGGCGAACTACAGATTTGTTCCGGTATTCAAGAGAATCAATTAATCTATCGGAGTAGGTGTCGCTAACCGAAAAGATCAGTGCCCGCTCAAGTGACACGGTCGGTCGAGCAGGAGGGACGAAAAGGATTTCCTTTTGACACTCGGCAGTGAAAATCGTATGCGGGAGACTGGAGCTGCCGATGCATTCAATCCGATTGAATCCACAAATAGCGAGTTGATTCTCCCAAAATTCGGCGCACTGGCACGGACCGACCGGCTGCCGAACATCTTCTGTTCTATGCCACCAGTCTTTGAGCATTCCGAAAACCAAATTCGCCCAATCAGGTTCCTTCGTCAGTTCAACGAAGGAGAATCGTCCGCCGGGTACGAGTATGTCTTGAATTTGTTGCAGCGCACTTTGAATGTCACGCGAGAGATGAAGTACGTCATTGGCAAGAACTATGTCATAGGTGTTCGCTGAAATCCCTTGGACTTCATAACTCGCATCGATATCCAACGTCTGAAATTTCAAACAACTCAAACCGTCGAATCGTTCTTTTGCGAATCGTACGAAGCTGCGTGAAATGTCGGTAAACGTATATTCGACAGGGTGAATTTCCAGTATCGGCGCGAGTTGAGATAGCAGTGCTCCGGTACCTCCACCAATTTCCAGAATTCTACATTTTCTGGTTGATTGCCAATTTTTCAGCAGATCTTCAACTAATCCGACTAGTATTTCATTTGAAGGTCGACATGTCGGTGAAAACTCATACAGTCCTTGCAGTGGGAATACTGCACCATCAGGGAAGAGCGTACTGATTCCGGTTTGGCAGCCTGTCAATACGCTTCCAAGACTTCTGCCGCAAAGATCAATCAAGCGAATTTCATAGCTGTAGTCCCAAGTATCGTGGAGTCCGAACATTTCTTCTAGTACAAGTTCAGGGTTCGAAGGCAAGTCCCGAAAAACTTTCACTGCCGAGGAATTCTCATCGATTTTACGTCGAGAGGGGCAGAAATTACGGTCGATGTCTATCAAATGTCTATGCTCAAGCATGGCGAGTAGAGCATGGAATTGCGATTTCTGATCAATATCAATCTGGCATACTTGCTCGACCCGGCTCAGGGTACACTGCTCACCGTTCTGGGGAATTCCCAGTTGTTTCAGTGTACGACCAATATACTGAACTGTCAGATCACTGAGTAGTGAAGAAACTGTCGCATGACTTCTGGATTTCTTCTCAAGTTTGGCGAGAGGGCTGTCGTAAGCGATTGAATCCGAAAGGATTGGATGGGTTTTATCATCGAACAGTGGCGCTTCGGGAGATAGGGCATGATGATATGCGAAGGATGGCTGAAGTATTGCAGGTTGCTCAATTTGTCGATGCGCATCCGCTAATTCAACCTTTATTTTCTTGAGCATCAGTTGTGAAACTGATGCGATGATCGATCCTCGCTCATCAGTAATGTCCAGATCGAACTCAATTGTTCTTTCAGACTTGCTATGTAGTTTGATATGGCAATAGACAGAATCCGTGCACCCACCCCAAAATATCAGTTTTTCTATTTTCTTCGGGACGTAGAGTTGATCCATGTCAATCAGAATTGCTGCAGCTCTAAAACTTAGGTCCAAAAGGGAAGGGTGTATCGAATGCTGTTGGGATTCGATAGACTTTATTTCGTTGGTTAATCTCACGACTGCTTCGGTGTCACTGATTTTCGTGATGAGTGTGTATGTCCACGAAGCGTAGTCACCTTCCAATCCCAGCATCGACAATTTCCGGGAAATTTCATCCGATGGGAAAGTATCTGTACACTTTTTAACCAATGACTTCAAATTTAGTGAGGGCTGAGCGAGATTGGCTCCAGCGAATTTCGCATGGGCGTGGACGACTTGTCGTGTATTTTTTCCAGATGGCTTCGCAATCTGACAATTGAATTGCCCGGTAGTCAAATCGCTGGAAATGGTCAAGTGAAATGAATTGTTCAAATTCGAAGATTCGGACAATGGCAGCATTTTTTGGAATTGAATTTCTTTCATTTCGAGTCCGTTATCCGAAATGTGATCGGATGCCGCTTCAAGTATGTACTTGATGTAACCTGCAGCCGGAAAGACTATGTTGTTGTCAATTCGGTGTCGGTTCAACCAATTCCAGTTCTCGACATCCAGTAATATTTCTCTGGTAGTCGAAAGAGACTGATTGATTGTTGGGGAGGTTTGGTCCTGTATACCGCGGTATCCGCTGTCCTGCTGGTTGGAGATTGAACGTCGATACGAAGTCCGGTCGAATCGGGTTTCCGGAAAATCGCAGACTTCAGCAATCGGATTGATCTTGTGCCAGTTGAAGGAAAACCCCAGTTTGAACAATGTCGAAACAGCCGATCTCATCGTCACTGTATCCTGGCCTGTGCGCTTTAAGGAGTACGTACAGTGTCCGTTGGCACCTTCAACGCTCAAGCTTTCAGCTATACTGAATGAGAGGTACGGATGAGGGCCGATTTCGACAAAAGTTTTTGGTCCGGTAGTGATACAGGCTCGCAAGCACTCGGCAAATCGAACGGGGTCACGAAAATTAAGCCACCAGAATTTTGAATCGACAGCTGATTTGATTTCTCTACCGCTGACAGACGAAAACCAACGTATTTCTGGGTTAGCGAATTCAACTGATTCCACCTTTTGCAGTATTTGTTTCTGACATATTTCGACCAATGGACTGTGGAACGGTACTGATAGATCCAGTGTTCGGACAAATTTGCCTTGTTTTTCCAGTTGCGAGCCCAATGATTCAATCATTGTCCTTGTTCCAGACAATGTGAATGATGATTTACTGTTGTACGCGGCGATATATGCTTCATTCGGATTCAAATCTATCAAGTTCTCGGCCTCGTTATGAGAGATGCCAGCGGCCAACATCAACCCTTTCCCCGTGAATTGATCAAAGATATTGGCGCGTTCCACGACAATTCTGACAGCACTGACAAGATCAACACTTCCAGCGACGTATGCAGCAGCGATTTCTCCAACACTATGCCCTACAACAGCGGTAGGACGCACTCCCCAAGTCTTCCACAACTCAAAAATTGAAATCTGAAGTGCGAATTGCAGCACGTGAAAATCCACAACGCTGGAAGGTGGTCGGCGAGATTTTTGACTGAAGAAATCGAGAATTGCCGATATGTCGTAGATTTCCTTGAAAATGGCATGGCATAGATCAATTGTTGATCTGAAATTCGGTTCTTTGGAATATAGTTCCTGTCCAGCTTGATACCATCCGGCTCCTATCCCATTGAATACAAACGCAGCTTCTGATGACGAACCGTTGGAATGTCTGCCTATGTCTTCCCTGTCTTGGAAATTTTCATTGAGATAGGTCGGGCTATCCTCGAATTCTGGTTTTAGAGCGACGACTTGTCGATGACTCAATTGTGGCTGCCGTCCAGCGGTGTGACAGAGTCGGGAGAATGTTTCAAATTTATTGTTTGGCAATTGCTTGACAAAGGTTTGAAGCCGATCAAGACCCGTAGCAGACGACGCAGTCAACGGTAGCAACAGCGTTGAATCGAGATTCAGCCTGGATGACGCAATGTATCCCGGGGCCTGCTGAATGATCACGTGGGCATTTGCTCCACCGAATCCAAATGAATTGACTGCAGCCAGTCGTCGAGAGTTCCTCGTAAATTTCCATGCATACCCTTCAACCGGAATGTGAATGCCCAGAAAATCAAAATCAATTACTGGGTTCGGATTGACAAAGTTTAAATTAGGCGGAATATATCCGTGCCACACCGTGAGCGTCGCTTTAATCAACCCGGCAATACCTGCCGCGGCCTCTGTATGTCCAATGTTTGTCTTGACTGACCCGACGGGAAGACTTCGACAATCGGTTGCCTGTCCATAAACTTCCCCCAGTGCAGTGGCCTCAACGGTGTCTCCGACCTGTGTTCCAGTACCGTGAGATTCAATGTATCCAATTTCTGAGGCATCTATTTCCGCGCAGAGTAGGGCATCTGTCATCATTTTTTTCTGCGCCACTAGACTCGGAGACATGATTCCAGCGGTTCGGCCGTCCTGATTCAACACACTGGCAGTAATCATCGCGTAAATTCTGTCGCCATCGAGTAAGGCATCCGAAAGCCGTTTCAGCAGTATCATCCCACCACCTTCGGCCCGCACGAATCCATCAGCATCCTTGTCGAATGCCCGGCATTTTCCAGTTTTCGAGAGCATGGACGCCTGCGAAAACTCAATGTAGCTTTCTGGCAAGAGGATGGCATTCGCACCCCCGGCAAAGGCGGCATCCACTTCTCCTGACCTCAGTGCGTTACACGCAGTATCGACCGCGGTCAATGACGAAGAACACGCAGTATCGATTGTCAGACTGGGGCCACTGAAGTCAAAACAATACGAAATTCTATTGGACGCAATACTGGTAGAGCGTCCTAGACCAGAATGCGCCGATATTCGGTCTCGATCTGAGAGAATCAGCCTTTCGTGGTCGTGATTGATCACGCCGACATACACACCTGTACTGATCTCCCTCAAATTTCGAACGGAAATCGCAGCATCCACCATGCAGTGCCACGCAAGCTCAAGCAAAATTCGTTGCTGTGGGTCAACTTCTGTCGCTTCCCGGGGGGAAATTCCAAAGAATGCAGCGTCGAATTCTTCGATGTCATGGACGAATCCACCGACCTTGGCAAACTCCGTTCCAAACCCTGAATCCAATCTTTGCAAAATATCATGATTCCATCGCCCAAGTGGGATCGACTCGATGCAATCAACCTTATTTAGGATATTGGTCCAGTACGAGTTGAGGGTGTCAGCACCACCTGGAAATCGGCATGACATACCGACGATTGCAATTGCTGAAGAATGAACATTCTTCATTGTGAGAACAGGCTTCGACGCAAGCCGCGAAAATGAGGTATTCGGGAGAGGTTACTACAGTTGACTGCTTTCAGGAGACGTATCTGGATCGGAACAATAGATTTCATGAAGAAGTTGAATGATTTGTAAGACTTTCTCGTCGCAAATCGAGTAATAGTTGGATTGTGAGTCCTTTCTTGCCCGAATAATTCCCTGTTTTCTCAATCGAGCCAGATGTTGCGAGGTTGAGGATTGATCCAGCCCCAGCAAAACCTGTAACTCCCTCACGGATTTTTCGCCATCGGCAAGGTGACACAAAATTATCAAGCGTTGCTCATTGGCCAACTGTTTAAGAAAATCGCTTACTTCACAGGCGATCACTCTGAGCTGTTCCGGTGCAATTTCCATGGTCTGTCACAGTACTAAAGAATCAGAAACCTTTCTAGTTTCCCGTTGAGTTCTTATTTCCGCTGATCCGACCCCACCTTGATTGAACGTGATTTTTGAGCAAACAGGACTGCTGTTGAACATACTAACTTTTGTAACCGCTCGTATACGGTAATGAATCGTAGAGCGTTTCCACCTTGTCCATATTGTCAAGCAGAAGCGAAGTGCTGTCCCACAACCCTTCCATGAGTGTGTTCTTGTGGTGCCCTCGCATGTGAACATCGATTGACATGTCGTCACAGGATAGCTGACCTGTTCCCAGATCGACAGTCCAATGTGTGCTTGAGACTTCCTGACATCTCTTCTGAACCTCGCGCATATCCGACCCCGAAGCGGTGACTGCAGGAATGCCCAGAGTAATGCAGTTTGATGCGAAAATTTCCGCAAACGATTCACCGACAATTGCGTGAATTCCCCATCTTCGAAGTGCCTGTGGAGCATGTTCGCGGCTGGAGCCACAGCCAAAATTCTTATTGACAAATAACAGTCTCGATCCCTGTCGGTCTTCATGATTGAAAGGATGATCCTTTGCGTTCATGTCATCGTCGAAACGCTCATCGAAAAATGGAAACTTACCGAGATTCGCGAACGTTATTTCCTTTAGAAATCTCGCTGGTATGATTCGGTCGGTGTCAATATCGTCACCAATGATGGCAATAGCCTTTCCGGTTACAGTCCTGATTTTCATATCTGTCATTGTCGCTACCTCGCCGTCTCACGCGGGCATTGAACGGATATCGGTCACCGCGCCGTTGATGGCTGCTGCAGCTGCCATCGGTGGTGACATCAGGAGTGTCCGGCCGTTTGGACTGCCTTGTCGCCCGATAAAATTGCGATTGCTGGTGCTTGCGCATATCTCGTCGTCCAGCAGACGGTCTGGGTTCATGGCGAGACACATGGAACATCCTGGCTGTCGCCATTCAAGACCCGCCTCAACGAATATCTGATCAAGTCCCTCCGCGACAGATTGTTTAGCGACTTCCCGGGACCCTGGTACCACAATTGCGCGTACACCTTTGGAGACTTTCTGATCTTTCACGACCTCGGCGGCTGCTCGCAGGTCCTCTATGCGGGAATTTGTGCAACTGCCGATAAAGACAACATCGATCTTGACACCATTCATGGATTGTCCGGGTTTGAGTTTCATATGGTCGAACGCACGTTCCGCAGTTTGACGTTCACCGTCAGGAAGTGAGCTGAGTACAGGTAAATCTTCATCAATTCCTACGCTTTGACCTGGATTGATGCCCCAGGTAACATGCGGAGCAATGTCGGAAGCTGAAATCCGGGTTTCATCATCGTACTGCGCGTCCGGTTCAGAACGCATCGACTCCCAGTCTTTCACCGCATTGTCCCAAGCATTTCCGGCTGGTGCAAAGGGTCGCCCCTTTAGGTAGTTGTATGTCGTACTATCGGGGTTGACGTAGCCGATACGCGCACCTCCTTCAATCGACATATTGCAGACAGTCATTCGCTCCTCCATCGTCATTGCATCAATGGTCGATCCTGCGTACTCATATGCATGGCCGATACCTGCCTTTACGCCAAGTTTACGGATGATATGCAATATGACATCCTTTGCGAATACTCCATCTCCGAGAGCTCCATTGATTTCGATACGACGCACCTTGAACGGGTCCATACTCAGGCACTGCGTTGCGAGCACATCGCCAACCTGCGTGGTACCGATTCCGAACGCGAGGGTGCCAAAGGCACCGTGAGTGGAAGTATGGGAATCTCCGCAGGCTACGGTCATTCCCGGATGCACCATACCCTGTTCGGGACCGATTACGTGCACGATGCCTTGTTCAGGTGCACCGACACCGAAATATCTGATATTGAATTCAGCTGTGTTGTTCTGTAGTGCCTGTGCCATGGCTTCTGCTTCAGAGTCCTTATAAGGTCTAGCTTGGTCGGCAGTTGGAATAATGTGATCAATGGTTGCGATGGTGCGGTCAGGGTAGGCGACTTTCACACCACGCTCGCGAAGCATGTCACAGGCCTGAGGGCTGGTTACCTCATGAATCAGATGTAATCCTATAAACAACTGGTACTGACCGGTCCGTAGCTGACAAACTGAGTGCCTGTCCCAAATTTTGTTATAGAGGGTATTGGCTGCCATTATTGCTCCTCGAAGTTATTTCTGACGGAGATTAATATATTCGGTTTTAAGGGTGACGAATTTGGAATATTCATCTGGACGGTTCCTATTTCACTTAAAAGAACGGCAGTTCAACAATTTGTGCATCGTGTATCTTGCCCTCGAAATCGACTTGGACATGATTTCCTGGCTGTACTACCGAAGAGACCAGTGCTAAACCGACATTTGCCTTCATGCGCCAAGAGAAAGCTGTACTGGTTACCGAGCCGACTATTTTTCGATTTTTCCGAACGTCGCACCACGTTCTAGCCAGTAAGAGTGACAATTCCCCATCGATTACAATCCCCAACTGATGTCTATGAATGCCTTGTTGTCTGATTTTGCGCAGCGCGCGGATTCCAATCACTGCGTCGGGCAGTTGTAAATCAATGTATTTCCCCAGTCTTACCTCATACGGATTTGTTTTATCATCTGTATCATTACCGAAACTCAGCAGTCCGGATTCAATTCTCTCGGAGTGATTCGGCGTGCCCGGTTGAATGTCCCACGGTTGACCTGCCTCCCGAACGAGATTCCACAATTTCGACCCTTTCGAACCATCGCGTAGATAAAGTTCGAATCCGCCTTGTTTCGAATAGCCCGAACGTCCGACGATAAGAGGAATTCCTTGTATCTGAATTTCCTTGAATCGAAAATATCCTAACTTACGTACCCAGTCGCCAAATAAGGCTACCACTACTTTTTCTGCATTCGGTCCCTGAATCGCCAAAGGCGAAGCGTCTGGTTCTGATATTTCGACGTTCAAGAATCTTTCTGACGAAATCGCACTTGCCCAAAACTGTATCTGCGAATCAGCAATGGAAATCCAGTAAACATCGTCTGACAGCCTGTTGATAACAGGGTCGTTGAGCAAAACGCCCTGATGGTTGCAGATCGGGGCGTACATCCCTTGACCAATTGACAAAGTATCCAGGTTCCGTGTTGTAAGCAGTTGGGCTAGCTTACCTGCATCAGGCCCTTTCAACTGGATTTGACGCTCACAGGCAACATCCCACATGGAGACCCCGTTCAGCAAACGCCAATACTCGCCTTCAGGGTCACCATACGTGGTGGGTAGAAGCATCCTGTTGTAAGTCGTGAAGTTCTTGACACCGTCAGCAATGGTCGCGTCATAAAACGGAGAGGCGCGTACTCTCGGTGTAGGCAGAATATTGAACATTAGGGTACGTCTCAAAATCTATCCGCGGAGCTCGCAGTTCAAGTCAAAATCTGTCTTGAATCAACGCAATGAAAGGGTAGATTTTACAACGATAGCAATTTGATTCGGTTCTCTCGCGCTGGTCATTGTGACAGTCCTGACAGAATCGGGGGAAAGTTTGTAAAGGGGATATCATGTGGGCAGATTGCCGGACATGTTTTCGTGGAGCAGTCCAACTATAGAAAAGCAGGTCTCAACTCGCTACACAAAACTCGACGGTCAGCTGTGCTGCTGATATTTTTGCCGGTGCTGATATATCAGACTTTGACTACCAAAAACGAATGATTCCGGGTTCAAATTCGACTGCCTGGGATTTTTAGATCGAATTGATGCTCAAGTATTACTGGAAGAGTTAGAACTGCTCCAATGATCAAGTCACAGGAGCAAATGTAGCCCGCTACCGCAAAAGATACCTCAAAAACCACCCGGCAATTTCGAGATATTCGTCCCAACAGAAGATTAGTATGAAAACATCCTTGATAATAAACACAAGAAACTTAATCAGAAATTTATTATAAAGATAAATATAACAAGTAGATATAACTTTTATTAGATATTACTAATATGAATGATAACTCATGTTAATAGGAAAATATATCCCTTGAAAAATTACAAATATGCACTATCTTATATATCGACTGAAAAGCGATATTTGAATACTTGATTACGAACCGCTTAAGTCAGTCAAACTAATGGTAATTTAAGAGATTTTCTTGAGGGATAAATAATGTTTCAGAAAATTCATGACAAGGTTGGAATTTCATTCATCGGCTCCGTAGTCGTGCTGGTTCTGGTTACCAACCTGGTGTTCTAGTACCAAATAATTGAAACCTGTTTTGATCGGGTAATCCGAGAGGAAAATAAAATGACAGTTTTTAACTTGATTGACACCAATGCTCGCAGAAAAGCTGGGCACGCTCTCACAATTGCAGAGCGTATCAACAGTGTGACCCAGTCAATCAAAGACGCTGGAATTCGCAGAAAAGCAATACGCGAACTGGAAGCGCTCAGTGATGCACAGCTGGACGACATTGGAATTCCACGATATGCGATCCGAGAGTTTATCGAAGCTAAATACACGAAATTGGCTGAGCAGTCGGATTCGACGAAATCGGTTGGTGAGGAAAATCGCTGCTACGAACCGCGAGTAGTGAGGGAGGCCGAATTCGTAACGTGAACCACAAATTGACTTGAAATCTTATCCTCCTTTGGATTAGGCCACCACTTCGGTGGCCTCTTTTTTTGCGCAATTGTTCAGGTGGAGATCCAATCGGATTACGGCCTTTTGTAGACGTTAGAAATCTTTGCAATCATTTTTCGCGTCATTTCATCCTATATTGAACATGGAATCGTACACAGTGTCGTTGTGTCGAATGAGGATGATTTTTCAATTTTCTCTGAAAACAGCTTTTAAGCCTTCGGCTCGGTATCCATAGGTATCGCCTGTTTGGCTCTGACTGATTTTCTATCGGGCCAACCTCCGCCCCGGACTTTCAATTTTCATTCACTAAATTAAACTTCAAATTGACGCTAATGCTATATTTAGCAGTTGGTTTTAGTAAGGAAAGAGTCATGGAGACCGACGATTTCAAACGTGTAATTTATATTTGACTCGAAAGGTTAGGCAGTGTTACGGACAGGACGAGAATACAAGGAATCCCTTGACGACGGTCGAGTCGTTTATATGGATGGCGAGCGAGTGGGCAATGTTGCGACGCACCCTGCGTTCAAACCACTTGTGGAAATTCGGGCACGAATGTTTGATATGCCGCACATTGAAGAGTATCGCGATCTACTGAGTTATACCGACGAGAGTGGAGACACCAATGCTATTCTGCTCAAGATGCCCTACGAACAGCAGGATTGGCATCAGAAACGGACCGCGGTTGATGCCGTGCTGAATGATATTGGCGGTGTGGTGACACGTGTTGGAGACGAGACAGTCGGGGAAATGTGGTCGCTGTATGATGGCAGCGACGTGCTAGCGGAAATCGATCCGAGATTTGCTGAAAACATCAAGAATCACATTGATCGCGTAATCAGGAATGACATCTTTCACGTTTCGGCGAACACAGATCCTAAAGGCGATCGCTCCAAACGCCCGCAGGAACAGGACCCGGATATGCTTCTGCATGTGGTTCGTGAAACCGATGCAGGGATAGTCATTCGTGGAGCCAAATACGAAACCGCGTCGGCGTATGCCGAGCAGGCATTTGTAAAGCCCACGATCGCCAATTGGGGAGATCAGAAGCTGTCCGATTACGCTGTCGGTGTCATTGCACCGATGAACGCAAAAGGAATCACTCATATCTGTCGGTCGGGGTTTGTCGGCCGCGCATCCGCAAAAGACTATCCGCTTGCGAATAGATTCGACGAAATCGATACGTTGATGATCTTCGACGACGTGCTGATTCCATGGGAAGATGTGCTGTTCTATCAGCATACCAGGGCCGCAACGTTCATTCGCTCGACGCTTCACCGTTACAGTGCGTTTTCGTTTGTGCAACGAATTCAGAAGACTGCGGATATGATGATCGGTGCGGCAATGTTCAACGTTCGGCAGACCGGGTTGGACAAGCAGCAGGCAGTTCGGGAAAAATTGGCGCAATTGGTATGTTATCGGGAGGGTATCAACGCTCATCTGACGGCCTCAATCGCCGCCGGCGTGGTCAGTCCGAAAGGGTTGCTGATGCCGAACCCATCGCTGCTGTACACGGGACGCGTGCTGGCATGCTCGCAGCTTCATCATATGATGCACATAGCTCGAGAGCTTTGCGGTGGGCAGATCTGTGTGACACCGGACAGCGTCAACTTTGAGTCCGAGGAAGTCAGTTTCTGGTTGAACAAATACTATTCGATCAATGAAGAATGGCAGTCCGAAGATCGCCGCAAGCTGCTGGCAATGGCGAGAGACCTGCTCAATTCCGACTATGCAGGACACAAACTGACATTTCAGTTGTTCGCCCAGTCGCCGCCTTTTGCACATCTGAATGCGGTATATGTCAATTTCGACTTCAAGGAACCGATGAGATTTGTCAAGAAGGCAGCCAATCTCTCAGATGCAATTTCGATAGACTAGCCGAAAGGTTGGAATAAAATTGATGTCTAAACACACCAGACTGAGAAAATTCAATACCCGAGATACCTACCCGGGGAAAGCTATGGATAACGACCTGTGCCAGGTCGTCAAGGCTGGAAATATGATATTTCTGCGCGGCCAGGTAGGAAGTGATTTTGAGGGTAATGTGATCGGGGTTGGAGACCCGGCTGCTCAGACCGAACAGGCGATGCGTAATGTCAAGCAGCTGCTTGAAGAGGCCGGGGCGAGTCTGGACGATATCTGTAAAATCACGGTTTATGTTACTGACCGAGCCTATCGCGAAGAAGTCTATCAGGTGATCGGTAAGTGGCTCAAGGGTGTATTTCCGGTTTCTACCGGATTGATCGTTCAGGGGTTGGCAAAACCCGAATGGGTGATGGAAATTGATGTGATTGCTGTCATCTGAACGTATTGGAATCCGCACAATGGACGTTGACACTATATGAACAAGATGGAGAAGGACAAGTGTTAAAGCAAAACTACGATACCCACGACCTGTGGGAAAAAGATCGGGATCATTACATTCATCCGTGGACCGATTTCTCAGTTTTCCATGAGGAAGGATCATTGGTGATTGCCGAAGCGAACGGGCCATACGTCTACGACAGCGACGGCGGGCGATACATCGACGGAATCGGCGGTTTGTGGTGTGTCAATATCGGCTACGGCAATGAGGAGATGGCGCAGGCGATTGCTGATCAGGTGAGAGCAATTCCCTATTATTCTTCGTTCAATCACCTGACAACACCACCGTCGGCGAGCCTGGCTGCCAAGCTTGCGGAAATCGCACCGGAGAAACTGAATCATGTGTTCTATGGTTCCGGCGGGTCCATGGCGAACGACACTGCCGTGCGAATCATCCATTATTACTTCAATAGACTCGGCAAGCATTCCAAGAAAAAAATCATTTCCAGAGTTGACGCCTACCATGGAAGTACCTATCTGGCGATGACTTTGACAGGTGTTGCCGCCGATCACACCGGATTCGATCTGGCACCGGGACTCGTCAGCTATGTCTCCTGCCCGAATCCGTATCGCAAACCGGAAAATATGTCCGATGCGGAATTTTGCGATTATCTTGTCGACGAGCTCGAACAGGAAATTGTCAATCTCGGACCGGACAACGTAGCGGCTTTCATTGCCGAACCGATCATGGGTGCGGGCGGAGTCATTGTGCCGCCGGAGGGCTATCATCGTCGAACCAAGCAAGTATGTGAACGGTATGAGGTGCTCTATATTTCAGATGAGGTAGTGACCGGATTTGGAAGAGTCGGTCATATGTTCGCATCGGAGCCCGTATTCGACCTGACACCGGATTTCATTACCGCGGCGAAGGGTATTTCGTCGGGTTATCTACCGCTGTCAGCGACCATGATTTCGGACGAAGTCTATGAGGTGATCAGCAGCCCGTCAGCTGACGGAAGCTTGTTCACTCATGGATTTACATACTCAGGTCATCCGGTCTGCTGTCGTGCGGCGCTCACGAACATCGAGATCATGCAACGAGAAGGTATCTGTGAGCACGTTCAGGATGTCGGGCCTTATTTTGAGGAAAGGTTGGATACACTCCGTGATTTGCCGATCGTTGGTGATGTCCGGGGTAAATGTTTCATGATGTGCATTGAAAACGTCAAGAACGCGCAGACGAAAGAGATTTTTGATGAGGATGTGAAAATTGGCGATCGGATTGCCGCGAACTGTCAGAAACTCGGATTGATTGTTCGACCGGTTGCACATCTGAACATCCTGTCACCACCTCTGATACTGGACCGTGACAATGTCGATGAGATAGTAGGAATACTGAGAAAAGGTATCGAGATGACTATGAGTGATCTGGTTTCAGAAGGAGTCTGGAGCGGCTGAGGGAACCGACTGGGATAGCGAATCAGTTCCGAATGCTTCTTTTTCAGGGAATTATAAAGATGAGTGCCGAAGTAATACTTGATAATCTCGGTACTTTCCTATAAAATACAACTATAACAATATGTTAGAAATAGAATAGTCACAAGTCCATGCCTTACGCTACAAAGATTACAAACAATGTGGTAAACGTTTCAGCGTTAAAGCAGGCACAGTTGTGAATGTGTTAAAACCGGCTATCACGACTGGTTAATTGCTATCTACATGCTCACTACCAGTCTGAACAGCGTATCTTCAATGAAGTTGTATCAAGAACTCGGAATTACTCAAAAATTTGCATGGTTTTGGCTTATCGACTACGCAAGGCTCTTGAAGCAACTGACAGTCAGTTATGGGTGCGATGGAGGTTGATGAATCATACTATGGCGATAAAGAACGCAATAAGTACAAATCAAAGAAGTTGAATGTAGACCGAGGAATGATCAGTTAAATTACCGGTGTTGGTGCAAAGAGTCGAGACCCGAACGAAATAACGGCTCAGGTGGTAGGAAATACAGACAAAATAACATTGCACGAATTTGTTCAAGTCAACACTTCTCTATCGTCAACTGTTAGCACTTATATAGCCAGCGCATATAACGAATTGTCAAATGACCTTCACCTCAAAGCAGTTAATCACTCAACTGGCGAATATGTTAAAGAGATCGCGTATTTGAATGGAATTGAATCATTTTGGAGACAAGAATCTTATCGCTGACAAAAGCTTGGATTCCGGGGTGAGATGATGTGCGTTCCGAATTGGAATTTGGAGAATTCAATATGAGGAAGATGGTTTTGGTGATTTCGCTGGTCTTTGTGCTGGTATCGCCAGTGCGAGCTGACAGTGAGGAATCATTTGCGTTTGATTTGGGAAAGTCAATGCCGATATTGGGCGAGTTTTACCGAAACTATTGTATAGGGATAGGATCAACCATAGAGTACTTTGCAAACCAACAAATGCCCGAAGATAGGGGTGTTAGTTTAGGCGAGTTGGCAGAATTCACATTGGCGGCAGATCGCTGGATAAAGCAGTGTTCACCTTATCTTGAATATGAGCGCAGATTAATTGATTTGAATTTCGTTTTCGGTGATTCACAATAAACCCCCATTCATTCGATTTGGAGAAAATGGAGATGATTGATGTTTTAAAAATAAAGTATCCAGAAAGCGGTCAATTCAATCTTAAAATGGGAGAAAAGATTAAGGAAGTTGCAAGAAAGAAAGGCGTTCCTAATGGTCACGGAATTTATCTGATTTATGAGGGAAACGGGTGTAAAGGAGACCCTATCTATATCGGTAAATCTGGAACAATTAAATCTGATGGAACGATAGGGAAGCAGGGTATAAAACAAAGACTCGGAAAGAAACGGGGCGACGGTGTATACGGGAATGAATTTTTCATAAGCGAGATGAAAAAGAGACGGAAGGGACTTTCATTTGCTTGGTTCATTACATTCGACAATTCAGGACAGAAAACACTACCCGCTTATGCAGAAGCCAAAATAATGCAGAATTTTTATTTTTTATGATTTGCATGGTAGGCTACCCGAACTGAATAATGATTTTCGAATAGTTCATAATTGTCGAAGTCTAATTGACCACAACTATTGCCAGTAAGAGTAAACAAAATGACTGAAACAAAGGAGAAGCAGCTAGAGGTGAGGCTAAACCCCGATGCCTACCGCGCGACAAGGCTGAACTTGAAGCAGACCTGCGAGTCAAATCTAATTTTGAGCAAGCAGTTAAATCGCTTGTGACTACAGTTGAAGTTAAACGAGAAATTCAGTGTACCATCGAATATACTTCACTATCCCTTATTTCCTCTCCTATATCGGAGAGGAAAATGAATGATGATTTGGAATTACAGAGGAAGGTAAATGAACCCAATATATTGGGCTCTCGGCATTTCAGTATCTGTGGGGCTATCGGTAATTACACTTGCATATAAGTTTGGTAAATGGCAAGGGGAAGTAAATAACGATCGTAAAAGTTTTAGCGAATTTATGATTGAAGTTCGGTCGGATATAAAGGAAATTTTGTCTCGACTGCCTGCAAAACCTATATCAAGTTCTAGTCCAATCCGACTGACAGAACTGGGAGAACGAATATCGAAAAATATAGACGCTAAGTCTTGGGCTGAGAAGACATCCCATGAAATGGTTGATCAAACACAGGGTATGGATTCACTTAAAATTCAAGAAGAATCATTTGGCAAAGCTCAAAGTTTTGAACCAGATGAAAATCTTCTTCAAAAAATGAGAGACTCAGCGTTTCAAGAAGGTATAAATCTTGAAGGTGTAAGAGAGGTTCTCGGAGTAGAACTACGAGACTGTTTGCTTCGTTTACACAATTTAAGTCAAGATTCCCTTGACAGCCAATCGTAGCAAACTAGCCAGCCAATTCAATCTGGCTCTAATTTTCTGTGCTTTCGGCACTCATCTATATAAATTCCTTTTTGATACTCGCGATCAATCTTAATCACAACAGGCTCTAGTATAGAAATTGAAGCGGTTTAACAATGGCACGCGATCCTCGATATGATATTCTGTTTGAACCGGTTCAGATCGGACCGGTAGTCGCTCGAAATCGCTTCTATCAGGTTCCGCATTGCTGCGGAATGGGCCATGGTCATCCCCATACAGCTGCAGGTATGAGAGGTATGAAAGCGGAGGGAGGATGGGCTGTTGTGTCTACGGAGGAATGCGACATCCATCATTCTTCAGATGTCTCACCGTACATGGAGCAGCGGTTGTGGGATGACGAAGATATTCCCCAACATCAGCTGATGATAGATGCAGTTCACGCGCAGGGTTCGCTTGCGGCTGTTGAGTTGGCACACAATGGTGGTGAAGCACCTAATCTGTTTTCTAGAACAGTACCAATAGCACCGTCCGCAATTCCTGTTTCGAGTTACGACCCGGTTCAGGCGCGCGCAATGACCAAGCGCGATATTCGTGACTTACGCGATATCTACCGCAAGGCGGCAGAGCGAGCGCAAAGAGCAGGGTTTGACATCATTTATGTCTATGCTGCACACATGCTTACACTGCCGTGTCAGTTTCTGTCCAAGAGATTCAATCATCGCAACGACGAGTATGGTGGCTCACTCGAAAATCGGGTTCGTTTGCTCAAGGAAATTATCATGGACACCAAAGAGGCGGTCGGCGACACCTGTGGGATTGCAGTCCGTCTTATGTTGGACGAGCTGAGGGGATCTGATGGGATCGAATGCGAGGAGGAAGGCATTGAGATTGTCAGCATGCTTGCGGAACTCCCTGATATCTGGGATGTCAATATCAGCGACTGGGACAACGATTCCGCAACTTCAAGGTTCAAACCGGAAGGGCATCAGGAGCAGTTCATAAAGGCGGTCAAGAGTGTTACATCGAAACCAGTGGTTGGCGTGGGACGCTTTACCTCGCCGGACACCATGGTGTCGCAGATCCGCAGAGGCATCCTCGATATGATTGGTGCGGCGCGTCCGTCGATTGCAGATCCATTTTTACCGAAAAAGATCGAGGAAGGCCGACTTGAGGATATTCGGGAGTGTATCGGCTGTAACATCTGCGTTTCTGGAGACTTCACCATCACACCGATTCGTTGCACCCAGAATCCCACTATGGGGGAGGAGTGGCGGCGAGGCTGGCATCCGGAAATCATTCCACCGGCATCGGATAAGGGACCAGTACTGATTGTTGGCGGTGGTCCAGCGGGATTGGAGTGCGCAGTCAGCCTGGGTAAGCGAGATTGTCAGGTAACACTTGCAGAATCAAATGAAGAATTCGGTGGACGCGTCAATCTTGAAAGCGCACTTCCAGGTCTCACACAATGGGGACGCGTACGTGATTACCGTATGCAGCAATTGCATAAACTGGCCAATGTCGAACTTTTCCCGGCGAGCGTATTGACGGTATCGGATATCGCTGAATTCGGTGCTGAACATATTGTGTTTGCAACGGGTGCGACGTGGCGAAAGGATGGCATCGGTCGCCAGCATGCATTTGTGCTACCAGGTACCGAACAGTCTCATGTCTATACACCCGATGACATCATGCTGGGTACAAAGCTCAATGGTGATGTGATAGTCTACGATGATGACCATTATTACATCGGCGGTCTTATCGCGGAGCTGGTGAGCTCGCAAGGTGCGAATGTGACGCTTGTCACTCCGTCTACCGACGTGTCCAGTTTTACACACAAAACCTTGGAACAGGACGCAATACAGGGCAGATTGCTTGATCACGGGGTTACCATAGTGACGGCGAAAGCTTTGATATCCATTGGTCCGGACAGTGTCGAAGTGAAATGCATTTATTCTGAGAAGAAGTCCGAAATCGGATGTGACCATATCGTCATGGTTACCGCAAGAATCCCCGAAGACCAGCTGTATCAAGAATTCACATCCAAATTGGAAGGGTTTGAAGACACCAATGTACCGAAAGTGCGTTGTATCGGAGATTGTTATGCTCCTGGAACGATCGCGGCCGCGGTCTATTCGGGCCATCAGTATGCCAGGAATTTTGGTGAACCCGTAGATGACCGCGAAGTTCCGTTCTTACGGGAACTGATCAAAGTTTAGATGAATCGTCCGGGTAGATGGCAGGCAGTTCAAGGCTTACTGCAATTCAATACGGTGGGCTTTCACCATGTCAGCGAGCGACACGAATCGCATATCAGGCGTTGGTGGATTTTCGACGACAGGTGTTGCACCACTACCAGGCTGATCAGCTCTACGATCAATCCAGCAAGTCGCCAGTCCCATTCTTGTCGCTGGTACGATATCGTGGAAAAGGCTCTGCGCAGTGTGCAGGATGTTTGATTTCGAGATTCCAAGATCTTGTAACTTGTCAAGCATATAGTCGAAATTCCGTGATGATGGTTTATAGGAACCGATATCTTCTGCGGTGTAGATCGCATCGAATTCCACTTTGAGATGTAAATTGCTTTGAGCAAAGCCGACATTGTTGACGTTCGAGAGAATCACCAACTTGAAATGTTCTTTGAGATATCGCAGGGATTGCACAGAGTCCGGAAATGCGGGCCAGTGTTCAATTGAACTGGCAAATGTCATATGATCGCCGGCATTCATCCGTACTCCCAGATTCTTCGCCATCGCCTCGTGTGTCCTAGCCAACAGTTCGGTGTATGAAAGATCTGGATTCAAATCTTGAATTACCGATTCGGTGCGGGAAAATTCAAGCAAGCAGGCGACTTTGTCGATTGAATTGCCGGATCGTCCGATCAATGGCGCAAGTGCGTTATGTATACCGGTTTCCCAGTCAATGAGCGTACCATAGCAATCAAAAGTCAGTGTGGAATAGTCGGAAATTTTCATGGAGAACCGTTTATGTAGCAGAAGTTACATGATGTGTATAATTTTAGTTCCTGCGAATTTTTACAACCACACATTTTTACGATTGTTTATGTCCTTGTTGATGAGGTACGCCGATGCGAAAGTGGCGGAATCGGTAGACGCGCTGGTTTTAGGTGCCAGTGGGGCAACCCGTGGGAGTTCGAGTCTCCCCTTTCGCACCAATGTCGGATAGGTAAATATGGCATTCAATATTGAAGAAATTGATTCCTGCACGCGTCGGATGACGTTTGCTCTAGAGAGCGACAAAGTTGACGCCGAAGTGAGGACGCGAATTCAGAAAATCACAAGGGAAGCGTCAATTCCTGGATTTCGAAAAGGCAAGGTGCCGTTTGGTATGATCCAGAAACGCTTCGGGGATGATGTCCTTCGGGAGGTTATTGCTGATCTATCCACCCAATGGATGGAATCGCAAATGCAGGAGCACGAAAACAGTCGTGTAGGTCCTCCGATGCTTGATGGATTCGAACGAAATGAACAAACCCGCGACTACGATATTCGCATACTGTATGAGGTACTTCCCGACGTGGTGGAATTTGACATTGAGGGATGTACAGTCGTTCGCCCAGTTATAGATGTCAGCGATGAAGATGTCGACAACAGGATAGAGAAATGGCTGAAAGACGGGCCGCAGTTGGAGCGCGTAGACAGGCCTGCGGCTGTTGGAGACAGAATATTGGGACAGATAGAGGAAACTGTCCATATGGACGGAGCGAAACGATCCAGCGATTTCCGCCGGATTTGGTTGGAGCCCGATCAGTGTGACAAATCTGTGTTGGACGCTTGCCTCGGAAAAAGTGCGGGCGAACGGGCAACTGCGGTTATATTCGATGATTCCGATGGTACGGAAGGTGGGGATTCGGTCAAGGTCGCCACGGTCAATATTCAGATATTCGCTGTCGAGGAGCCAGTCCCTGACAGTTTGAATGCAGAAATACTGAATCAGCTTAAGGTCGATAGCCCGCAGGATGAAAATTTTCGCGAAGCTGCAAAAGAGGCTTTGATTACATCCTATTCCGAAAGTATTGATAGCGACGTGCAATTGCAAGTTTTCTCATCGCTATTTGACCGCAATCCGTTCAGTATGCCGAAATATTCAGTCAGATATGTCATGCTGAATCAGCTGGTAGAAAGAGGTATGAAGGTTGAGGACGCGAGTGAATTTGTTGACCAGAAAAGTAATTCCAGAGAATGGTTAATGGCGTTTTTGGATTCGGCGATTAAACTCAAGCGAAGTTTCTTGCTGGACAAATTAAGAGAACACTATGAAATGCCGATCGATGACGAAAGGATTTTGGAAGCGGTAGAGGAAGACCTAAGGGAAGCCGAAGGAACTCCCGAGCAGTCTGATACCGGAGAATCTTCGGATATGCAGAAATACCGGGATATCGTCTATCAGAGAAACAGGTGGATAGCCGAGCAGGAAAACGTCAAGAATCTGGTTGACAAGTTGCTGGAAAATGCTGATTACGAAGAAGTCGAAATGACGCTCGCTGAATACGAGGAGTGGAAAGAAGCTCTTCATTCCAGAGAACAGACGTCTGAAGATGCAATCAGTGAAGACATAGATGAACCAGAAAAAGTCGAGGAAAGTTCGGACACCAGTGTTATTGTTGACGCCCTCGGCAATCCAATCGAAAAACAGTCAGCCTGAGTACAGGCAGGGAGACTTTGACAAATGACTAGCAGTCACGAATCCTCTCAATTCGCTGAAAGCGCGCAGTTGATTCCCATGGTGGTCGAAACCACCGGGCGAGGTGAGCGTGCGTACGACATCTACTCGCGAATGCTCAAAGAAAGGGTGATCTTTCTGGTCGGTCCGATCGAAGATCATATGGCGAATCTGGTTGTTGCACAGTTGCTCTATCTGGAATCGGAAAGTGCCGAAAAGGATATACATCTTTATATCAATAGTCCCGGTGGTACCGTCAATTCAGGGCTTGCAATCTACGATACAATGCAGTTTGTCAAGCCTGATGTGAGTACGGTGTGTGTCGGACAGGCTGCCAGTATGGGAGCATTGGTGCTGGCCGGCGGTGCGAAAGGCAAGCGTCACGCACTTCCGCACTCCAGAATCATGATCCATCAGCCGATGGGCGGTTTTCAGGGACAGGCGACCGATATAGATATTCACGCCAAGGAGATTCTCAGAATTCGGGAGCGATTGAACAAGATCATGGTCAAGCACACAGGCAAGGCTATGAAAACCGTCAATCGGGATACTGAACGCGATTATTTCATGGAAAGCCAAGAAGCTTTAAAATATGGAATTATTGATTCTGTAATTGAAAATCGTAAGTGAATCATCGACAATTAGCAGTGATTGACCCAACGACGATTCGGAGGACAATGTTACATGGCTAGCAGAAGAGGGAAGAAGGACGGCGGTTTGCACTGCTCTTTTTGTGGAAAGAGTCAGCATGAAGTCAGGAAACTGATAGCCGGACCTTCAGTTTTTGTCTGTGACGAATGTGTCGAATTATGTAACGATATCATTCGCAGTGAGACAGTAAGTGACGAGGTCGAAAAAGAGAGCGCCAAGTCCAAATTTCCCACACCAAGTGAGATCTGTGGCATTCTCGATGAATACGTAATCGGGCAGACAGCAGCCAAGAAAGTGCTTTCGGTTGCCGTCTATAACCATTACAAGCGCATCGAGAACGATGACATGGTCAATGATGTGGATATTGCCAAAAGCAATATACTTCTGATTGGTCCAACCGGTTCAGGCAAGACGCTGTTGGCAGAAACACTTGCCCGCGAACTGAACGTGCCGTTTACCATGGCTGATGCCACAACGCTGACGGAAGCCGGTTACGTTGGTGAAGATGTTGAAAATATCATCCAGAAACTGTTGCAAAAATGCGATTACGATATTGATCGGGCGCAGGTAGGCATTGTCTATATCGACGAAATCGATAAGATTTCGCGCAAATCCGACAATCCGTCGATCACTCGGGACGTATCCGGAGAAGGAGTGCAACAGGCCCTTCTCAAGTTGATCGAGGGTACGATTGCTTCAGTGCCGCCCCAAGGAGGTCGCAAACACCCACAGCAGGAATTTCTGCAGGTCGATACCCGTAATGTACTGTTCATTTGTGGAGGTGCTTTTTCCGGACTGGAGAAAGTAATCAGAAATCGTACGGACAAAAGCGGTATCGGGTTCGGTGCCGATATCTTGCCGGGATCTGAACAGAATCTGGCGGAAACGTTGGAGCAGATTGAACCCGAAGATCTGATCAAGTTCGGATTGATTCCGGAGTTCGTTGGACGACTTCCAGTTGTTGCCACGCTTGAGGAACTGGATGAGGAAGCTCTAGTCAAGATACTCATTGAGCCTCGCAACTCATTGCTTAAGCAGTATCAGAAACTGTTCTCATTGGAAGGTACCGAACTTGAGATTCGCATGGACGCACTCAAGGCGGTTGCCCGTAAGGCGATGGATCGAAAGACAGGCGCACGCGGACTACGGTCGATTCTGGAAAATGCTCTGTTGGAGACAATGTATGAGCTGCCATCGACAGCAGGAGTAAAGAAAGTGGTTGTTGATGCAGATGTAATCAACAACGCGAAACTTCCCTACTACATCTACGAGGACGAAACCCGCCAAGTTTCCTGACAACGCAGTCACAGACAGTTGCAGTGTCTTGATTAGTTGGGAAATGGCCGGATATATGAGAACACAACAAATCAAATTCTTCAGGATGAACGTTGCATGACTCAAGATCATAATAGTATCACCCCGGAACCATTGACGCTTCCACTCCTTCCATTGCGGGATGTGGTGGTTTTTCCACATTTCGTTGTTCCGTTGTTCGTTGGACGCGATCATTCGAAAACAGCTTTGGATCGAATTGATAAGCAGCGACCGCTGGTGATGCTGGTTGCCCAGAAAGATCCCGCTACAGACGAACCGACGGACGAGGACTTGTATGACATCGGTGTCGTTGCGACCGTCAAGCAGGTAGTCGTTATGCCGGACACCTCCAAGAAAGTCGTGGTTGAGGGTTTGTGGCGAGCGCGAATTGAGGCGATGAGACCGGTGGATGGCTATTTTGAGGTGCAGACCAATCCACTGGAAAGCATACCAATTCGAGCAATGCTTATTGATTCTTTGACGGAATCTTTGATTGATCTATTTGAACAGTACATCAAGACAAGTCAAAAAATTCCTGCCGAAGTTTTCGCTAAAGTCAGAAAGTTTGAGTCCCCGAGTCAGATCATTGACGTCGTTGCCGCACATCTGATCAGTCAGAGTGTCGCTGAAAAGCAGGAGATTCTTGAACTGATCGATGAGCAGGAGCGCTTGGAGCAGGTGATTGCGGTTATGTCTTCGGATGTTGAACTGTTTCAGGTCGAACGAAAGATTCGCGGTCGAATCAAGAAGCAAATGGAGAAAAGTCAGCGCGAGTACTATCTGAATGAACAGCTTAAGGCAATTCATAAGGAACTTGGCAACGGTGACGAGGCCAAGAGCGAAGTCGACGAGTTGAGCGAGAAAATTGCTGAAGCAGGCATGACAAAGGAAGCAAGGGACAAGGCTGTTTCCGAGTTAAAGAAACTCAACATGATGTCTCCGATGTCAGCTGAAGCAACAGTTGTTCGCAATTTTATTGACTGGCTAATCGCGGTACCCTGGCGAAAACGAAGTCGAATCCACAAAGACTTGAATGCTGCTCACAGAGTGCTGGATGAGGATCACTATGGTCTTGAAAAAGTCAAGGAACGGATTCTCGAATATCTTGCGGTGCAGCAACGCGTCCGTAAGAACAAGGCACCGATCCTGTGTCTGGTGGGACCGCCGGGTGTTGGTAAAACATCTCTGGGCAAGTCTGTCGCACGCGCAACGAATCGGAAGTTTCTGAGAATGTCACTTGGCGGTGTTCGCGACGAAGCGGAAATTCGCGGGCATCGCAGAACCTATATCGGATCGTTGCCCGGGAAGATTATCCAAAGTATCGCAAAGGTTAAGACCAGAAATCCACTGTTCATGTTGGACGAAGTTGACAAGATGTCGATGGATTTCAGAGGAGATCCTTCGTCAGCTCTTCTGGAGGTGTTGGATCCGGAGCAGAATCACACGTTTGCCGATCATTATCTGGAAGTTGAGTACGATCTTTCCGAAGTCATGTTTATTGCGACTGCAAACACATTGAATATTCCGCCACCATTGCTGGATCGGATGGAGGTGATACGAATATCCGGCTACACCGAGGATGAGAAAGTTCGGATCGCAACTCAGTACCTTATCCCAAAGCAGTTGAAGAGTAACGGACTTAAACCAGAAGACATATCGATTTCCGAAAAAGTCCTGTTGGATATCATCCGATACTATACGCGCGAGGCTGGTGTTCGAGGTCTTGAACGAGAGTTATCGAAAATCTGCCGTAAAGTAACCAGAAAGCTGGTTCAAAATGGCAGTAAGTCCAATACCACTCGTATCACACCGCGAAATCTTCACAAATATTGTGGCGTTCGTCAATATCGTTTTGGAATGGCGGACAAAGTCAATCAGATCGGGCAGGTGACAGGGCTAGCGTGGACACAGACTGGTGGAGATCTGCTCAGTATTGAAGCTGTAGTGGTTCCTGGAAAGGGTAAACATATTTACACCGGAAAACTTGGTGATGTGATGCAGGAATCGATCCAGGCCGCGGTAAGTGTCGTTCGCGCCCGATCCATTCACTACGGCATAAAACCAAGTTTCTATCAACGTAAGGACATACACGTCCATGTACCTGAAGGCGCTACTCCAAAAGACGGTCCGAGTGCAGGTGTCGCAATGTCCGTGGCGATAATTTCGGCGTTGACGCAAATACCTATTCGCGCAGATGTTGCGATGACCGGTGAAATCACTTTACGTGGAGAAGTTTTGCCGATAGGCGGGCTGAAAGAGAAATTACTTGCGGCTCATCGAGGAGGTATTTCGACGGTTCTGATCCCCGAACAGAATGAGAAGGATCTCGCAGAAATTTCTACCAAGATCAAGGATGAACTTGATATAGTATGTGTTCGCTGGATTGAAGATGTTGTAAGTCATTCTTTGGAATACTTGCCTGAAGTGACGATTGATTCATCAGATATGGATATCAGTCTTGAATCTGATCAACATTCGAGCGAAAGTGTCAGTGTAGTTAAGCACTAAATTGCGCCCACTACAGTCTTTTCAATTTGGGAATAATTTGGTTTCTGAGTGTTCTACGCGTTGACACGCATTCGGTCATGAAATATAAAATCGCGATCTTGCATTCATCAGGTCACGACTGAGGATTCAGTTTGTGGCCAAGTTTATCATGTCAAAAATTTATAGAGAGTTTTGGAGGGTACAATGAACAAAACTGAAATGGTCAACAATGTTGCAGATAGTACAGGACTAACTAAAGCTGATGCCGGACGAGCTGTCGAAGCAGTGTTCGAGCAGATTAGAAGCAGTTTGAAAAATCACGATTCCGTAGCAATTGTTGGTTTTGGTACGTTTTCAACAGGACATCGTGCTGCGAGAACAGGTAGAAACCCCAGAGATGGTTCGGAAGTTTCAATTCCGGCAAGCACGGTTGTGAAGTTCAAAGCTGGTAAAGCGCTCAAGGATGCAGTCAACTAGTCGAATCATGGGTGCTTAGCTCAGTTGGTAGAGCGCCGCCCTTACAAGGCGGAGGTGGTAGGTTCAATTCCTACAGCGCCCACCAAAGAATTGGAGCGGTAGTTCAGTTGGTCAAGAATTCCGGCCTGTCAAGCCGGGGGTCGCGGGTTCAAGTCCCGTCCGCTCCGCCAAGTTCCATCTGCAGTTCACATAATTGACCTGACGGTCGTTGTGTAAACTGCAGATATTTATTTTGTACGATATTGATTTCCTAGATTTGTCTAATGCTGACTGCGATTAAAGAACGGGCGACAGGATGGATTGCGTGGGCAATCGTAATTCTGATCACGATTCCATTTGCACTATGGGGCATCAACACCTACTTTGAAGGTGCTGAAGACGTAACCGTCGCGGATTTTGATGGGGAGGAAATCGACTATCTTACCTATCAACGAGCTCTTTATAACGAGCGGGAACGCTTGCGCGGCGTTTACAATCAGGATCCTGAAATGTTGTCTGGGGGTGTTCTGGGGAGACTTGTGATTGATGCGATAGTCGATGAGGTATTGCTGGTTCGGGACGCGCAAAAGCACGGTTACCGGGTTAGCGACCAACAACTGGTCGACACCATTCAGAATCATCCAGCGTTTCAAACTGATAACCGTTTCGATCGCGAGCAATATGAGCGAGTATTACGTGTCAGCGGATTATCTGTCACGGAATTCGAGGAACTACAGCGACAGGATGCAGTAATGCAGCAGATCCGGACGGGTTTCCGAGAATCTGCCTTTGCCGTTGACTCGGATGTTGATGCGATATTGCGCATATTGCTTCAAGACAGGTTTGGGGAATTTGCTCTGATCGACCCTGCCACATTTGTTACAGGTGTTGAAGTGACTGATTCCGAAATCCAGGATGAATACGAGGCGAACAAGTCGCGATACGTGGAACACGAAACGGTCAAAGTCGAGTATATACGGCTTTCGCTGGATGATTTTGCGATAAATTTCTCACCTTCGGAAGAGACACTGCTGACGTTGTATGATGCAGAGATTGCACGGTATGCAGTGGCGGAACAGAGAAGCATCAGCCATATACTCCTAGAAAGTCAAGGCGGTGAAAGCTCTGCTGATTCGGCACTGGCGATCGAGTTGACCGGTCGACTCAGGTCCGGTGAAGATTTTGCTACATTGGCCATGCAGTATTCAACTGATGTAGGATCCGCCGAGAATGGCGGCGAGTTGGGCTGGTTCAGTCCGGGGGAGTTGCCGTTCCCTGAGTTTGAATCTGTTGCGTTCAATCTTGAAGAAGGAGAAATCAGCGATCCGGTTGACACTGAGTTCGGCATACATATCGTCCGAGTAAACGAAATCCAGGGACAGACGGTCAAGTCATTTGATGAAGTGCGACCTGAGTTGGTTGAGCAGGCGTCAAGAGCCCAGGCGGAAGCCGAAATGTTTGAAGTTTCTGAGCAGTTGCGAAATCTTGCCTACGAGGAGCCGGAAAATCTCAAATATGCTGCAGACGCGTTGAATCTCGATATTCGGTTTTCTGAATGGTTTTCGAGGGGGTTCGGGACCGGGATAGCAGATAATGAGCAGGTTCGCGCTGCCGCGTTCAGTGACGAGGTTCTAGGGCAAGGCTTCAATAGCGATTTGATAGAAATCAATAAGGATTTACAGGTAGTACTGCGAATTTATGGTCACGAGGAAACTCGGCAACTGAGCGTTGTTGATGTCCGGAATGAAATCAGCGAAGAGTTGTTGCGGTCGAAAAGCCGGGTACTCGCCAAAGAATTGTCTGAAAGCTTGGTAAAAGAACTGAAGCTGGGCGCGGATTGGAATTCGATTCTGACGGCCAACGGGCTTGAAGCGTCTGAGTTGCCAACACGGATTCGCGAGGCAACAGATCCTGCTACAATCGGTGTCGCGTTACACGCATTCTCCGCGAAGAAACCGGAAGCAGGGAACCAAACATTTGGTAGCGGTCCTATGGCCGATGGGTCTTATGTGATTTTTCGGATATCCGAAGTCCAAAACGGGGATGCGGCATCAGCTTCGGAAGAACAACGCCAGAATGTAGTTGCTGCGCTAAGGGACAGATTCGGTAATAGTATGTTTGACAGTTATATAGTCCTGCTGCGCGACGGAATTGATATCAACGTTAACCAAGAGTTGCTCTGATTCAGTTTTGTATCAGCCTTGCTGGATTAAAGCATGGCCTGACTGAATCCGACAGAGTTGAATCCTCCATCGACATAAAGAATTTCGCCGGTTATTCCTGAAGCGAGGTCTGAGCAAAGAAATGCCGCCGCGTTTCCAACTTCTTCAATTGTGACGCCGCGACCCAGAGGGCTCATCTTCTCATAGTAGTCCATCATGGATTTCATACCACGAATGCCCGAAGCCGCGAGTGTTCGGATCGGGCCCGCAGAAACGGCATTGACTCGAATACCTTGATTTCCGAGGGATTGCGCACAATATCGAACATTGGCCTCCAAGCTGGCCTTTGCAAGACCCATGACGTTATAACCAGGCATAGAGCGCATGGACCCCAAATATGTCAGAGTGAGAAAAGCTCCTTTTCCATTCTGCATCATCGGTGCAAAACTTCGTGCCAACGCGGAAAAGCTGTATGAACTGATGTCGTGAGCTTGGCTGAACCCTTCCCGACTTACTGCGTCCAGATACATCCCTTCGAGTTGTTCACGCGGGGCAAATGCAATTGAATGAACAACAATATCCAAATTCGACCATTGATTTTGAACTGATTCCTGCAACGTTTCAATCTGGGAGTCCGTTGTAACATCGCACGGTGCTACGAATTCCGCATTGATTTCCTGCGCAAATTTTTCAACACGCGACCGCAGTTTTTCATTCTGGTAAGTCAATGCCAGTTTGGCACCTTGAACTGACATCGCCTGGGCAATTCCCCACGCAATGGACCGATTACTTGCTATCCCTGTTATCAGAGCTCGTTTATCTGTTAGAAATCCCATAAAAATAAGCCTTAAAAATTAAGTGTGTCAGAAAAGCGTCGTTCAAACTGAAAAGATATGCCAATTGAATTTTTAGCTTCTTTAAGGAAATTGTATGATTGATGTTGATGTGGGATGTTTGACGTAACATACCAGTCTTGTGAATGTTACACCAGCAAGCGCAGATCGTGCAATATCGACAACTGGAAAGTCTTGGAATGATTGTACTTTAGATACTTAAGGTCGGCGGAATCCCTGACAATTTGACTTCTCAAACGAACAAAAAATCTGCAAAGAGATCTGGCAAAATATAAAATGGATATGAGTAAATTACTCAAGCAATCCTGTGATATTCGAACAGTCAGACTATTCCGAGATGGATGCTAAGAAAAAGAAGTTATATGAGCGAAGATTCAGAATATTTGGCAGGTTTACTGACAGATGCCACATGGAGAATTAGTTTGAAGGGTTGGAATCAATTTCGAGTTTTTGTTGCACGACACGCGAAGTTAGGGATAGTAAATTGTGTAACGTCAGAAATTTCAAATTGAAGCGCGACCGCCGGACACGAGACATTCTCAAACAAACAATATTGTCGGTGCAAACTAAGAATCAAAGGCGTTCATACTGTCTGGTATTACTGCCATGACTGAATCAACTTCGGTTGCCAGGGAACTTTCGGGTTTCTTACGTGATGAAAAATTTGGTACTGTTGTTGCCGACCCTCCTTGGCGATTCGCAAATCGAACAGGTAAGGTAGCCCCTGAACACCGACGGCTATCTCGCTATTCCACACTTTCTCTTGAAGAAATCTGTTCACTTCCAATCAAGGAACACGTTGAGAACACCGCACACTGTTATTTGTGGGTTCCGAACGCCTTGCTACCGTGGGGTTTAATTGTATTGGACACTTGGGGATTCGAGTACAAGACCAACCTAATCTGGCACAAAGTTCGCAAGGACGGAGGTTCAGACGGACGTGGTGTTGGATTTTACTTCCGCAACGTAACCGAAATGCTGTTGTTCGGGGTATGCGGGAAAAATGCCCGCACGCTAGGACCAGGAAGAAGCCAAGTGAATCTGTTTGCCAGTAGAAAACGCGAACACTCTCGAAAACCAGAAGAACAATACGAAATTATCGAGAGTTGTAGCCGTGGTCCGTATCTGGAATTATTTGGTAGAGGATGCCGAGCAAATTGGACCGTGTGGGGAGATCAGGCGAATGATGATTACTCACCTTCATGGAGTACCTACACCTACAATTCCGCCACTGGCACATGAGCCTCAGCGATCTTCAACGGTCCGGCTTTAATGTGGATACCAAAAATCATGCCTTAGCCATTTTGCAAACCGACTTCCCAACACCGCTAGAGGAAATATGCTTGGCTCTGCTGGAAATCGAAATCCCTTGTTATGAGTTGATTCAAGGCGGTGGGGGTCGAGCACCAATTACGACGCGTTTGGGTCAATCATTTTCAAAATGGGGTTGGTTACCGCGTCGCGTAGTTATTCAGAAGACAATAAATGGGCGCGAATCTAATGTCACTTCCCACGAGATAGATCATTTCAGGGAAGACATCAATGGTGATTTAGCACTCGAGATTGAGTGGAATAACAAAGATCCGTTTTTTGATCGCGATCTGGAAAATTTCCAGAGACTACATGCTGAGGGAGCAATAAGTGTTGGAATCATAGTCACGCGAGGGTCCTCATTTCAGGAGCAAATGACAAACATAGTTTCAGCATGTGCAGAAGCTCAGGGCGTTTTAGGATTCGATGACCTAAGGTTCTTGGGTGTTTCCCCAACAAGTCGCCAACGAACAATTGTCGAGAAACAAGTAAATGCTGACTTTCTGGAAGCTTGGCCGAAATCTTTTGTCGCTGATAAATTCGGTCAATCTACTACACACTGGGAACAACTGCAACGTAGGATTCAGCGAGGAGTCGGTAATCCATGCCCACTCTTGATGATAGGCATTCCAGCAGCAGTGGTTAGCGAATCGATACTCTAAGTCTAATTCGAATAACTGTCGCATGCAGGTCTAGTGGAAAATTGATGTGGATTGGACTCCCGATCTAACAATCACCTGATTTTTTGAAACCGTTAGTCCGATACTCCAGAGTAAAATCAACAGTAAGAGGGGCAAAATCTTCTTTAACTTCTTGTTAGTTCATATTTTTAACTTGTTTGATTCGAGAGGATTGAAGGATTAAATAGTTGATTCCTAGCGTGTACAGCAAGGAGAAAAGAATATGAGCAACCGAAGTTTCAAAGAATTAATTGACGGATTTGACCAATTACTAAAAGGCCTTAAATTGATGGAACCCATACGTAGCACCAGAGACTTCGAGTTCGGAAACCAAGATAAATTCATTTCTGGTGTCTATCTCTTTAGTGAAAATGGTAAGGACCTTTATGTCGGACGTTCTAGAAATATCCGTCGACGCTATTCCGACCATACTTGCAATAGTCCCAATTCCGCAGCCTTCGCTGTTTTGCTAGCAAGAGAGAAAACTGGCAAGACAAATCCCAGGTAAGGACCTTTATGTCGGACGTTCTAGAAATATCCGTCGACGCTATTCCGACCATACTTGCAATAGTCCCAATTCCGCAGCCTTCGCTGTTTTGCTAGCAAGAGAGAAAACTGGCAAGACAAATCCCAGTTACGTTTCAGGTAGTGAAAGCCTGAAAGATCTAATGCAAAATTCTGATTTCAAAGCTGCATTTGATGAAGGTAGAGACAACATCGAAGAATCATGTGCAAATAGACAAGCACTGCTAGAAATTTATTGTGCTGTGGAATTGAATACTTGCTACAACAAATTTCGAACTCACTAAAGTGTCTGGTCAATTCACTAAAGTTGTCTCCGTCAACTCGTACCGTTCCGATTGTGTGAGCGTTACGACAATTCACTCTTTATAAATATGGTTACGCTACCTGAATAAACGAGCAAGCAGACATCTTATTTTTACGTCACTACATACATGAAGCGACACTAGAAATTTCCAGGAATCGATACCGTCGTTGCACTTCACTACTTTATATTAAGTAACCGATTCCATGACTTCTGGGAATGTGGAACCGGATGAATCAGTCAGGTTCCAAAGATTTTGTTGCGCACCCAACAAGAAGATTTCCAATCGAATGACAGGCATGGGAGAGTAGAGAGCGAAATGCCAACTGTCGATTGCACAAAAGCATTTGTTCGTTATTCTTTGGAAGACGATAATCGCTGTCATCAAATCGCAAAGATATACGGATTGCCCCTCTCCTATGAAATCGACGAGTGTGAATACGATTACGTACTTGTAATCGAAAATAGAATTCTCAAATTGCGAGATCTGAGAAATCGAAGATATCGTCCTATATATATGTCTGTCCAACCACTTACCCGTGTCTCACGAAAGTGTCTTTTGGGGCGCGCTGTCGGTAAGAAAGTGGAAACTGTCCTTGACGGCACAGCGGGTTTGGGGTCAGATTCGCTCTTACTGGCAAGAATGGGGTATAAAGTGACTGCCATCGAAAGGTCGCCAGTATTTGCAGCGCTAATCTCCGATGGAGTCAACCGAATCAATGCCGTATCGTCTGATTTGTCAATCAAGAGTTACTTTGCCGACAGTCGATCCATTACGCAATATTTCGATGAGAAGCTTGATGCGGTGTATCTAGACCCAATGTATCCAGAAGGTCGCAAGTCTTCTGTAAAGGTTGCGCGCCCATTAACAGTCTTGCGAGAGTTCTGCAGAGATGATGATTCTGACGCCGAGGAATTACTTGCGACTGCGATCAGGTGGGCGGGGAAAAGAGTCATTGTCAAACGCCCGAAATTCGCAGAGCCTCTCTTACCTGAACGGTTGTCGATGAGTATGCGCGGAAAGCTCGTTCGCTACGATATTTATCTAACCTACGGCAATTGAGGTAGTTTCATTGGAATAGTTGTGGATTGTCTCAGCAGTATCTTCCAGTTCAAATCTTGACAGTCGCGTGATTACGTCGAATGAGGATTCAGGCATCTATACCTATTGGATCATTATTTCCTCAAGTTTCTCACGCCGTGCGATCAATTCCGCAAGTTCTTTCTGGCACGAAGCGAGTCGTGTGCGCTCTTTGTCAACAATTTCAGTGGGTGCCTTGGTAAGAAACTGTTCATTTTCCAGTTTGGAATTTGAACGCTGAATTTGTATTGTCTGGGTACTGATTTCCTTTTCCAACCGTTTTATCTGCTCATCAAAATCTGTGATCTCCTGAATCGGAACAATGATTCGGAATTCATTTATCAATGCTGAAATTGCTTTTGACATGTTCATTGATTCAATTTCTGAATCACTCAATCTTTCCAGTGACTTCAGTCTTGAAAGTTCCACAATACAAGAAAAATTTTTCTGAAGGTATTCCAGGTCCTTAGGATTGTTGGTGTGAAAATGCGCTACTATCCTTTCTCCGGGATTTATGTTCATGTCGCCGCGAATATTACGGATATTGGAAACAACTGTTTTCATCCAATCCATTTCTTCGGATGCTTTGTCTTCTATCCATTGACTCATATCACTGGAGAATTCCTGAAACATGATAGATTGATCTTCGTTTTCAGTCCGGATCTTTCGCCAAATCTCTTCTGTGATGTAAGGCATGAGAGGGTGCAAAAGGCGGACTGTAGCGTCCAACACCATCATCAGAGTCTTTCGCAGCGATGTTTTGCTTTGCTCATCGATCGAATCATCCCGTAGCATGATTTTGGCGATTTCGATGAACCAGGCACAAAATTCATCCCAGATGAATTCATACAGTTGCTTGGAAGCTATATCAAATCGGTAGATTGCGAATGATTGTTCAATGGTCACCGTAGTTTCATGAAGTTTACAGACAATCCATTTTTCAGCGGTGGTCACCGGCTGGAATTCGTTGACGGTGTAGGGTTTGGCGCCTTCACAGTTCATTAGGACGAAGCGTGCTGCGTTCCACAATTTATTGCAGAAGTTTCGATACCCTTCGATCCGATTTAGATCGAACCGTATATCCCGCCCTTGGGTCGCCAGACGCGCGAACGTAAACCTTAGCGCATCAGTTCCGAACGCGGGTATGCCATCTGGATATTGCTTTCGCGTTGCTTCTTCAATTTTCGGTACCAGATCCGGTTGCATGAGCCCCGTTGTTCGTTTGGCGACAAGACTCTCCAAATCAATGCCATCGATCAAGTCAAGCGGGTCGAGAATATTTCCCTTTGATTTCGACATTTTCTGCCCTTCTGCATCTCGCACCAGCCCATGTATATAGACTTCATGAAAAGGGATATCATTGGCAAACTTCAAGCCGAACATTATCATCCTGGCAACCCAGAAGAAGATGATGTCGAATCCGGTAACGAGTACGTTAGTCGGATAGAAGAATTCAAGTTCCTCCGTTAATTTCGGCCATCCAAGTGTTGAGAACGGCCACAGTGCGGACGAAAACCATGTATCCAGTACATCTTGATCCTGTCGCAGGTCGATATCGACGTTTCCGTGAATCGCCTTGGCTTTTTCCTTTGCTGCTCTTTCACTTCGAGCAACAAAAACATTGCCATATTCATCGTACCATGCCGGAACGCGATGCCCCCACCAGATCTGTCTGGAGATACACCAGTCCTCAATATTCTCCATCCAATCGAAATATGTCCGTTCCCAGTTCTTCGGTACAAATTTGATTGTTCCGTTCCTGACTGCATCGATCGCTGGTTCAGCAAGCGGTTTTACCTTGACAAACCATTGATCAGTCAGGAAAGGCTCAATGATTTGATTGGTACGGTCGCCTCTCGGAACCTTGTATTTGTGTTTTTCAACCTTTTCTATCAAATCCAGCTGGGTCAGATCTTCAAGAACTTTTTCTCTTGCCTGAGTGCGGTTCAGACCATGGTAGGGCGTTCCAGCAAGATCAATATCGGCTTCAGGTGTCATGACGTTGATCACTTCGAGATTGTTGCGTTCGCCGACAGCAAAATCATTGAAATCGTGAGCTGGAGTGATCTTTACGCAGCCAGTTCCAAATTCCGGATCGACGTAGTGATCTGTGATGATGGGAATTTGTCTGTCGGTGAGGGGCAGGGTAACCGTCTTGCCGACCAAATGAGTGTAACGCTCATCATCCGGATGCACCGCTACCGCGGTATCGCCAAGCATGGTTTCCGGGCGGGTGGTTGCGATAACTACATGTTCGGAACTGTTTGAAATCGGATATCTGAAATGCCATAGAAATCCTTCTTCCTCTTCAGATATCACTTCAAGATCTGATATTGCGGTCTTGAGCACAGGATCCCAGTTGACCAATCTCTTCCCCTTATAAATCAGACCCTCTTCGTATAGTAATACAAAGACTTCGCGAACCGCTGCGGACAGGTCCTCATCCATTGTGAATCGTTCCCGCGACCAGTCCAACGACGCTCCAAGTCTTTTCAGTTGATTTTTTATGGTGCCGCCCGAATTAGCCTTCCACTCCCAAACCTTGTCAATGAACTTGTCTCGTCCTAGTTCGGTTCGAGATTTACCTTCAGCCAGAAGCAGACGTTCTACAACCATCTGGGTTGCAATTCCAGCGTGATCAGACCCAGCCTGCCATAGGGATTTTCGCCCTTTCATGCGATGAAACCGGGTCAGTGCATCCATCAGGGTGTTCTGGAACGCATGGCCCATATGCAGGCTGCCTGTCACATTGGGTGGCGGTATCATAATGCAGTAGGACTCTCCTTCTCCGCTAGGAGAGAAACTGTCAGATTCCTCCCACCGACGGTAAACTTCTTTTTCCAGAGCATGCGGGTCGTAAACGCTGGCCAGATTGGATTTGCTGTTCATTCGGCTACAGAACTGATATGTGAGCTAGTGATTCCGTCTATCGGATTTGAGTCTGGGACAGTTACAGATAATGCTTGGTCGGTTCGGTTCCGAAAAGAGCGGTATAACGACCGATCTTTGTCTCTGCCACCGCGACATCCTCGTCGGTTGAATCCACTGGTTCGATGACTCTCTGAAACTGCTTTGCGTATTCGGTAACGTCCTGAAGCAACGAAATCAGCACATCATTGAATTGATCGGATGGTTGAGTATGTCCGATCACAACCGGATATCTTTCAAGATCAATCTCATTGGTTTGATCGTAAATTATATGTGGAACAAAACTATTGGGAGCGAATGTCCAAAGCAGATCGTCCAGCACCGTACACATCTCGGCACTGTTGGCATTGAGGTAGACCTTGTGACCTCGGTTGAACGCTGTATTTGCCAGATTACATGTCAAACGCAGTTTTCCATCATGCCCAGACTGTTTGAGATAGTAGAAAACAACCGCAGTTGACATTTAAATTTGCTCAGTCAGATGATCAGCAGTGATCGAGCGCAAATTGTACGAACAGGCTGACCGGTCTTCCCGTTGCGCCTTTGGCTTTACCTGTATTCCATGCGGTTCCCGCGATATCCAGATGTGCCCATTTCATATCTTCGGTAAACCTCGCGAGGAAGCATGCTGCAGTGACAGCTCCAGCGTCTCGGCCACCAATATTGGCTACGTCCGCAAAATTTGAATCCAACTGAGATTGATAGTCGTCCCAAATTGGCATCGGCCAGACTCGGTCCTCGCTGGTATTTCCAGCAGAGACCAGTGCGTCGGTCAGTTCGGAATCGGCGCAAAATAACCCGCTGGGATGTTTGCCGAGTGCTACCACGCAGGCGCCGGTGAGAGTTGCCGCGTCAACGACAACAGCGGGATCAAATCGTCTGACATAGGTCAATGCATCGCAGAGTATCAACCGACCTTCCGCGTCGGTGTTTAGAATTTCGATGGTAATGCCGGACATACTCTTCACTATGTCGCCGGGCTTGTTGGCGGCACCGTCCGGAAGATTCTCACTGCTCGCGACGACACCGATCACATTGATGGGAAGTTTCAGCTGCGAGATGGACATCATTGCGCCGATCACTCCGGCACCGCCGCACATGTCGAATTTCATCTCATCCATGGCTCCCGCGGGTTTGATTGAAATGCCGCCGGCATCAAATGTAAGTCCCTTGCCGACAAAGATAATAGGACGGTCCGCTTTGTCGCCGCCTTGATATTTCATGATGATCAGCTTGGCGGGCTCACGGCTACCGCGGGATACCGAAAGCAGGGACCCCATACCGAGCTCTTCCATTTGTTCCTCATCGAGAATCTCCACGTCGATGTTGCCACCATTACCGATTTCCTTTGCCTTGTCAGCGAGATAGCTCGGTGTACATATATTTCCGGGTAGATTTCCCAAGTCTTTCGCCAGACTGACACCCTCACTGATTGCCTTACCGATTCGAACACCCTGACGAATTTGCGCGAGGCCGCTTGAATCCTCAATAGCGATCTGGACTCGCCAGGTTTTCGGGCGTTTTTTTGGTTTTTTCTTCAGCTGATCGAATCTGTAAAGCCGTTGGCTGTTTGTTTCAACGACGCGCCTCGCCATCCACGAAATATCGCGATCCTGAAGATGCATGTCACTGATAAAAAGGGTGACACTGTCTGCAGTCAGGCCCGTCAGCAAGGTCGCTACACCACTGATTGCCAGATTGAATTGCTTGGTTGAGAACTTTTCCCGCGGTCCGAGTCGAACGATGATGATTCGTTTCGATTTGATTCCTTGGACCAACGGAATCAATGCGCAACTTCCGGGTTTATCGGCAAGATCACCGTTTTTGATCAAAGCCGAGATTGCACCGTTGGTTTTATCATTCAATTGTTGGGCTGAGGTAGTAAAATCCTTGTTATCGTATATTCCGACAACCAGGTAACCGGAAGCGCATTCGGTAGCCTTAACGGATTTCGAAGTGAATTTCACGGACATTGATCTCCTCCGAGTTTGAAATCGGTGATCGCGGAAGCGTCATGCCATTGATCGGCATGTTTTCGTTGTCCAATTTTATCAGAACAGTATGGATTGTTTCGTCGTTGAATCGACACTAAGCTGAAAAATATACTCCTGAGAGAACAAGATGATTGACAGTTCATGAGGATCTTTCGTAAAAATTTATTTAATGAGACTTCGATCAACTACGGTGTAGTCCTATTCATGACAATCGGAATTTTTGCTGTTGTGAAATTTCTTGGGTTGCTGAAAAGGGCGGTGCAGGGCAGTCTTCCGATAGATGGACTAGGGCTGATTCTCACACTGAAGGTGGCAACATTTCTGGATGTCATTCTGACTCCGGCACTCTACATTTCGATTCTGCTTGTGATGATTCGATGGAATCGAGACAACGAAATCACTGCCTATGCTACCGGCGGTGTCGGCCCTATGGGATACTCCGCACCGGCGCTGATCGTAGCTGCTGTATCAACCATTTTTGTAGCGCTCTGTTCTTTTGTAATCGCACCTTCGGCCGAGATGGCTTATCAGCAAAAGGTTGCGAGTTACCGCCATAGTCTCAAGAGCATACCTTTTGAAGAAGGGCGATTTAGAGATTTTCGAGGTGGCCGGAGCGTCGTTTATTTCGGCGAAAAGAACGGTGACGAAACGACTGACGCTGATGCAAATCCGATACGACTTTTTTACGTTGTTTCCGATCCTCACAGCAAAGAAATCATTGTCGCACAGGATGGAAAATATATCCTCAGCCTGAATGACAGAATGGAAACACTGGATGTTGTTAACGGTCACCGATATCGCATTTCACAAACATTACGAAGTTATGAGTTGACCGAGTTCAGCTCTTTCACCGAATCCATGCCGATTCTGGATTATGAGCTCAGTACCGTAATAACGAAAGCAAAGCCGACACTGCAGTTGATCGGTTCGAATGAACCCGCGGACGTAGCGGAGCTGGAATGGCGAATATCCAAGGTTATCGTTATGCCGATGGTGGTGTTGTTGGCTTTCGCTTTTGGAAGCAGTAGGTTGACTTCGCGAATGGGTGCCAACCTCGTCGGTGCAGTGTTGGTGTATTTCGTCTATGGGAGTTTCGTCGGTTTCATTGTCGATATTGAACGTACGAAATACTTCGGCATCGATGTATTTTTGTGGCTGCCGCATCTGATCATAGCGTTGCTGATATTCTGGGTGGTACTGCGAGCCCACCAGAACCGCGGAATTATTCCCACCTAGCGCAGAACCTGAGATTATGAAAAAAATTTGGATCATTGATTTGTATTTCAGCCGAGAAATTACGACAAAATGCGTAATTACTGGGGTCTGGTTGCTGGCCATATATCTTTTCATCTCTCTGCTCGATCTTTTGGAAGATGTAAACGTCGAGGAAGATATCCGATTCGTGGGTGAGGTTTTACTGTTCTCGATACCTAGAATGCTGTATGAACTGGCACCCATGATTCTTCTGATCGGCACGATACTCGCGTTGGCGACGCTTTCACGCAGGTTGGAGTTGGTTGCGTTGCAGGCAGGCGGTGTGTCGAAGTTCCGTATTACCGCTTCAGTGGTCGGTTATGCGATGCTTGTCGCTCTGATCATGTTTGTCTGGGGCGAATTTGTAGTGCCCAAGAGCGAGGTCACACTGTACCTGAAGAAAGACAACCAAATCAGCCGACAGAATGCCGAAGCTCCGAAGCACGGGCTGTGGTACAGAGATGGCAATCAATTCATACACGTTACCCCGAAGCTTAAAGACAATACCCTCAAAGACGTCGAAATCTTTCATTTTGACCAGAATGGGCGTCTGGTCAAGTTAACCAACGCGGCAGGTGGGATATTCAGCAAAGAGAAAAAGAATCTTAAGTTGTACGGGGTAGTCGAAAGTACGCTTGAGAACCGAAGGATTGTCCGACTCACCGCGGAAAGCAAGGACCATCCTATAGAGGCCGAGTTGAATGTTATTGGCGCGCACCAGAGAGACCCTTCGCAATTGACGATACTCGAGCTATATCGGGCAATAAAGTTTCTTAAAGTTAACGGATTGAAAACCGAGTTTTTAGATCTGGCATTCTGGAATCGACTCATCTCTCCGATTTCCATGTTTGTCATGGCGCTGTTTGCAGTGTTGTTCGCCTACAGCTTCAGGCCGAAAGTGAGTAATGGTCACCTGGTATTTGTTGGGTTGCTATTCGGCTTGCTCTATTTTTCGGTCCAGCAGTCGGTAGGGTATGTCGCGATGCTGAACGGGTTGCAACCGGTGATCGGAACATTTTCTGCCTTGTTGTTTTTTTCGATGGCAACAATAGTCGCGTTAGCTCGAAAATAGCGATAAATATGCCAATCCCTGGTCGAATTCAAGATCAGTGAATGACTGAATTCTGTTTTCTTTTACCACCCGAATATCGTGGATATTTACAGCCGATACCCAGAATTGTGCTTATTCACAATAACATACAGAGCAAAAACAACCAAAAAGATATTCACAACGGGGATGAACTCAAATTTTGTTAAGTTAGAAAGGATTTATATAGTAAGAGTTAAGAAAACATCTATAAATTATTGATAATAATAAATATAAATTGAATATAAGGAATTTTTCGTAATTTTGACTATTCTGAAGTAAATAAAAATCTAAAGGAAAGCGGGTTGTTGACAGAGTTATTGACAGCCAACAATCCTGGTTTAGTTAGGCAGGACCGGGTTATACGCGGGATGGCATGATCTGGCGCCCCGAAGACGACTCGAACGTCCAACCTGCCGCTTAGGAGGCGGCTGCTCTATCCAGTTGAGCTATCGGGGCGTGACGATGCTGGTAACGCGATTAAAGGCTATATCGATAGTTTTTTCCAGCGAAGTTTCCAGATATTCGCATCCGGCATTTGAGAACTGTATATCAGGTTTTTTCCATTAGATCGAAAACGTAGAGTTTAGGAGTGTGGGAATTCGGATTTCGCCGACATTTAAATATCAGAATTCCGGTCCGATAGCAAACGCTGATTTTCATGTGGTTCATTCCTGCAGAGAATAACCGCGTGCATAGGTTTCGACAATGGATTTGACGATTTGTGATCTTGAGAGATTCTGTGGGAAACGGCTCGGCAGCACAGCTGGCAGATCATACGGGGGTTCTTCATTGACCATCCAGTTGACAAGAAATTCACCAGATCCACCGCCGGTGCC
Source organism: Arenicellales bacterium (assembly GCA_963666625.1). Lineage (GTDB taxonomy): Bacteria > Pseudomonadota > Gammaproteobacteria > Arenicellales > JAJDZL01 > JAJDZL01. The sequence continues at coordinate 3,734,415 of OY762925.1, read as the reverse complement.
AATGCCGATACAAAATCCAGTTGCCAACCACAGACCGGGAAAGTCGTCAACCGGCCCCAACAACGGACAGCCATCAGGGGTGTAGCAGATCAGTCCATTGAATACAGTTTGAAGGCCTGCTTGTGCAAAAATTGGTATCCGATCAAAAAGATGTGGCAGATGCGGGTCCAGAATCTCTGTCTTATTCGGTAGCAGCTCACCGCTGTATCCTCTTGGGATACCGTCTACTCCCCAAGGTATTGGTTCCGACTCGTAAATTCCACATAAAATTCCGTTTCCTTCCTGTCTGAAATTTGCGGGAGTAACTGGATCGCGGACGACTGGCAGTTCGAATCCTAGTCGTTCAATTTCAGGAATGCTCTCAGTAATCAGTTCGTGGTGTTCAAGCGGAAAGACGGGCACATTGATATCAAGTTGTGACAGCAATTCGCGCGCCCAGAAACTGTTGGCAACAACGACGTGTTCGGCAATTATTGAAGAATCCGACAAGACAACTTTCCAACGTCCGTCCGGCAGGGGTTCAATTTCTTCCACTCTGGTTCCGCATCGGACCGATGCACCGCGATTACGTGCGGCTTTAGCCAGCGCGTGTGTCGCACCGGACGCATCAAGATGTCCGTCGCCTGGCGTGTGGGCTGCACCAACAAGATCGTCGGTTGTTAAAAGAGGATGAAGTTGCTTGATTTCATCTCTACCGATCACTCGGTATTGGATCTGCATCTCGTCATAAATCGACTGAAGGCTGGTGAATGCCTCAATTTCTTCGGATGTTGTTGCCAGTCTAAGACTACCGGACTGATGAAACCCGATTGATATTTCGGATTCGGACTGTGCATTGAGGTAGCAGCCTACGGATTCCACGTACAGACGGGTGATGCTGGGATAATGACCAAAAAAAGTCACATTGCCAGCAGCGTGCCAGGTCGACCCTGATGTCAGTTCTGATTTTTCTGCCAGCATTGAATCGGACCATCCGTGCCGAGCCAGATGAAATAGAACACTGCACCCAACAATTCCTCCTCCGATTACTACTGCACGGTATTGTTCCATCTTACTCTCCCCGCATGTCTGTCCGACTGAGTCGAATCGGGTAATGTTTACGAATCAATGAATCGGTTTCCGCAACGATCTGATTCGGATAGTATGTTTCCAGGACATGACGGACTTTTCTGAAAGCGCGCTGTTCGATATCGGTCGATCCAGAATTTTGCCAATCTACCGGTGTCATCCGATCCGCAGTCTTGGGGTATTCATACTCACTTTCCATTAAATCAATCGTCTGGTCATGCCCAAGAAAATGTCCCGGATCCATTGCTGAGTCTTTCACTACGGACACCGAAAGCGTTTCTTCGTTGACTTCGATGCCTCGGGCAATGCGGCGGATATAGGATAGCATCTCATCGTCGATAACCATCGACTCGAACGAACATCCAAGGAGGCTTCCCAACATTCCCGCAGACTCGTAGATGAATCCCCCACCGGCGAGTGCCGCTAACGCAACACTGAGTGCTTTCTCAAACCCGGCCTGACTATCTGGTAACTTTGAATCGGACATTCCAGCACCTACTCCACCTGGAATTCCGTAATAGGCGGATAGCTGTCCCGACGCCGCCCCCAGCAATGCCTGCTCGGGACCTCCACCGCTGAATGCGCCAGTTCTCAGATCAGAAACAAAGAGCCAATTACCAAGTATGACCGGATGTCCGGGCTTCAGCATGTTGATAATTGAAAGAGAGGCAAGGCTTTCAGCACAACCCTGTACCAGTGTTCCAGCCAGCGCGGCTGGAGCAGTCGCACCGGCCTGAGGTCCAGTCTGGCTGTGAATGGGCATTCCGATATCGACTGCGGCGCACGCGACATCAAGGCTGTCAGGTGCGAATGACATTGGAGAAACCACGGTTGTTGCATGCACTGTGCAGAACGGTCGTTCGGCAAACTTTCCTTCACCGCCCGCGAGCATGTCCAGCATCGGTTGAATTCGATAGAGGTTTTCGCCTGATGTGATGCTGGTTGCGATGTGTTTGCGGGTGCCGGCCGCACAGGCGTAAATTGTATTGATGTCCAATTCAAACAGATTTTCAATGTCAGTAGCCACAACCGGTCGGGTGAACCACTGAATATTTTCAAGGGTATCGCACAATCTGGCAAGGTCGAAAAGATCCGTCAGCGTACTACTTCGATAGACTCTTTCAGTCATGTCCAGGATGGCGACTGCTGCGCCACCGGTGCAAAAGTTTAGCAGGCCGCTTCTCGCCTCAAAATCCAACTCCGGCAGTCTGCCGTGAACAACGAAGTTTCTCGATGCTTTCGCGAGCAAATCCTCGACAAGTGGTGGGGGAAATAACAGTCGATTTTCCGAGGTGAGTGTGCACCCGTTCTCCTGTGCGACATTCGCCACTTGAGTCGTTGGATTGGCCATCCCAAGATTTTCCAGCAAGTCAAGCGCGGCGCGATGTATCTTGTCCAAATTTGCATCGGAAAGTGGTCTGAACTCAGATTGAATCCGAGTGCCGGGAATCATTCCAGTCTGCGCGTCAAAACTGGTCGCGCGCTGACTTCGGCGTTTTTGCCGAGCCGACTGTCGTGGGGATGGTGCGGATGTGTTCAACAGAAGGTCGTTGTTGAGAGGGATTGAAGTTTAAGAAATCCAGTCAGTAATTTCGATGGTTCGTCCCAACAATCTAGGATCTGGTTTCGATAAACATCAGGGCTACACCGACGATGATGGTGGCCGCACCTATCACTTTTGTCCAGCTCATCGCCTCTCGCAATAAAAACCAGGATATCAGAATCGTTACGAGTATCGTACCGCCTACAATTACTGGAATCGCAATATTTGCTGCCATCGCATCGTGATTCAAACCACCACGGAACAGATAGAAATAACAGATTTCAGCTGCTCCGATGCAAATACCAGCGAGCGCTGCCCAAAGGAGAGCTGGCGGTGGTACAGCGAGGATGGTATTGCCGCGTATCAGGAGTCCTGTTACAAATATACAGGAAACCAGAAGTGCCGCAATCTGAAGCGTAATGGTTGCGGTGATAGTTGACGTAGCCTCGATCGGTACGTGACTGCTTGAAACCTTGATCAAAATGTTGTATCCGGCATAAAGAAGAGTGACTGTAGCCAGCAAAATCAGAGCCCCGTACATAATCAGTTACCCCTATTGAAAACAAGTGAAGATTCAAGTGAATTTTATAGAAATTGATGCGGGAATTGGTTGGTCGATTCGAAAGAAGTTGGCAGAATGGAAGTGTGGTTCATTATTATTTACCACGATTGTGGTGTATGTATCTCACAGCTTCGTATACAGTGAGGCACTGACATCGGCTTGAAAACAGCTACCGTACAGTCAATCGACGTTCAAAGCCGGCGTCTCAATTTTTGAATCATCTTGAAGTGAGGGTGCCGAGAAATACAAATATCTCGTTTTCTGGAGTGAAGCACATTACCGATCACGTAGTGCCCGAATGAATCAATTGAGTCCGTCCGAAAACCTCATAGTCGAGGATTTTGAATTTGAGTCTTTGGCGATAGGGAACCGGTGAATCTTGCGGCCCGGTCGAGCCACGCTACAAGTTGGTTGTCCGAGGCAATGCCTGCCGGTTCGACCAGTGCCCAACCTCTCATTACACGGCCGTTCATGTTGGCTGGGGCTGTGTACGGCTCGGCCAGCGTAGCGTCGTGATCCTTCTTGTCCAGTCGCACGATCAAGGAACCTTTCCATGTTCCGGCACACATGTTACCATGAATCATGAAGCAGACTGAACCAAACATCCTTCGCTCGGAGTAATTCTCCAGTTGGGAGAGAATCCGACGTATCCGTTCGATCAACAATTCATTTTCGGTCATTGATTTCCGCTTATTTCATATCGTGTTTCAAGTAGGCAACCTCTGGCATGCCAACTCTGTGCCCTCCGCTCAGCAACGAATTCATTCTCCGAAGGTCAATTAAATCCCTGCCTCTTCCTTGTGGCAGTTGTTCACGAATGTCGTCGCCGATTCTATATCCCCAAGTGTATCAAAATATATCCTCTAATTTTGGTTGATCAGAGATCATTCATGAATTGCAAAATATAGCACTGAATTATAGGTGAGGCAGGTTCAATGAAAAATGACTGGTCTTTAGGCGTAGTCCTCGACTACAGGTACGTCTGCACAATGTTCGAGGAAAGCATGAATCCGCGTCACAGAATTTTCTCAACCGGATTCTACAGGCACAAAAATAGTGTTGTGCGTGCCCTGATCAGTTATAGATAGTTTACGTCATCTATCGGTAAACTATCTATATCTTCAAGGTTTGAGTGCGAATAATTTGTAACCACCAGAAAACCCCCTACGTTGTGAGCGAATCGTTTTGTTCAAATTCAATCTCGATTATGCACACTGTGCCGTGTTCGATTTTCTTTACTATCACATCCGAAATTCGCACAGGTGCAGACGCAGTGCGCCGTTCCTGCTCTGTCGGGCATGGAGTCTTGGCACCTGATTCACTCGATTGTCAGTCATGAGTCAGTTCCAGTTCGTCTGACGCATACTTATGGGCATGATATATAATCCCTACAAATCGGAATTGAGCAGGAATCTCACATTCGGCGGAGAATATATATATGGGACTATTGAGTCGAATTTTGGGTAAAGGGGAGTCGCAATCCACATCCGAACCTGATCTTGAAGACTACGAAGGGTACAGGATAAAACCCGCCCCTCTAAAGCAACAGGGTTCTTACAATACTGCAGGTTATATCTACAAACCTGATGATTCCGGCAAGCTTCGAGAACATTATTTCATTCGAGCGGACACTCATACTGATTTCGAAACTGCATGCGAACATTCAGTGTTCAAGGCAAAACAGATCATCAATGAGTCAGGCGAGAGAATTTTTGATCGCAAGTAAACGGGGAATCACTGTGCGGCAAATGAAGTTGAATTTGTCTATTTTTCATTCATCAGGGAATTTGGAATATCTGCCAATGTAGGCCTTGATTTCCTGAGCAATCCGACCGGTGTCGATTTCCCCGATGAATATGCGTCGGATCAACTGCGAGATTGCATCGTCATCGGAATTCAGAAGTTCTTGCTCCACTGCTTCGCTGAGATTTCGTGCCACGAGTTTTTGAATTCTCCCGAGTTTTGAATTCAAGCGGTCGGAGTGGTCCAGCTCGTCACCAATCCGATGCACGTGTTCGGTCAGTTCAGAAATACCCTCACCGGAAGACGCGATGGTTTTCAGTAGCAGCGGGGTTTTGAATGCGTGACGCATGGCTATCGCCTGTCTCAGATCACTCATTGTTGAATCGGCTTCAGGCATATCGGATTTATTCACCACCACAATATCCGCAATTTCCAACATTCCAGCTTTGATTGCCTGAATTTCATCACCGCGTCCCGGAGACTCAACCACTATGGTGGTATCCGCCAGTTCCGATATTTCAATTTCCGACTGACCTGTGCCGACGGTTTCCACAATTATCGTATTCCAGGCTGTGGCGTCGAAAAGATTGATGATGTTCAGTGCTGTCGTGGAGAGCCCACCGAGGTGACCACGAGCCGCAACGGAACGAATGAAAACGCCGTCATCCTGACCATGTTGAGCCATTCGAACGCGGTCTCCTAAAATGGCACCGCCACTGATATGGCTGCTGGGATCGACAGCAAGCACTGCCACTGTTCCATCGAGCTTGCGAATCTCGGGTATACAAGCGTCAATCAACGTTGATTTACCAACACCCGGCGGACCTGTAACACCAACAATGTGCGCATTACCGATATTTTCGCTGATCGCCTTGAGTATTTCTTTCCGGCCTTCCAGATTGTTCTCAACAATCGTAATCGCTCTCGCCAGCGATTTTCTGCCTCCCGAGTGCAGTTTTTGAAGAACCGGATCTGTACTGATTTTAATTCCGGTTCTGGCAGAGTGGCTCATATTGTGGTCTGAGGCTGTCCGAATCCCAGCTCCTGACGGATCTGATGGACTACCTCGCCATGCGTGACACCGCTGCATATGGCTTCTACGATCGCCCCGTAAACATTCTGTGTTTCATCCTGAGCCGCTTTTTGGAGTCTGCTGATTGCATTGTTGTAGTCAGATTGGTTGCGACCAGCCTTGTATTTTCTGAGTAAGTCAAGTTGATTCGCGACAGTTATCTCACTGGGACGCTCAAGTGGTTTTGCGGACACTGTTTCGTCTTCTGATGAGTATTTATTGACTCCTACTATAGTCTGCTCACCACTTTCGATCGATTCCTGAAACCTCATCGCCGAGTGTCCAATCCAGTTTTGGATCATTCCCTTTTCGACAGCTTTGAACATGCCACCGGCATCGTCAATTTTGGCGATGATGTCCAGAATTCTTTCTTCCATCTGGTCGGTTAGAGACTCGACATAGTAGGAACCTGCAAGGGGATCGATGACATCTGCACAGTGTGCTTCCTCTCTGATGATGTTTTGTGTTGCAACCGCAATTCGAGCCGCCTCTTCGGTCGGAGCGCTCAACACCTCATCGTAAGAGTCTGTGTGCAATGATTGCAGCCCTGTAAATACCCCCGCCATTGCTTGAACGGTGACTCTTGCGATATTGTTGAGCGGCTCCTGTCGTGTGAGGTCAACCCCTGATGTCTGTCCATGAAACTTGAAACGCCAGACTTTCGGATTCTGAGCTCCGAATCGCTCGCGGACGATCTTCTGCCAGATTCGTCGTCCGGCACGGCATTTTGCTATTTCCTCAAAGAAACTTATTGAGATGTCGAAGAAAAAAGTGAATCGTTCCAGAAATTTATTTGGATCCATTCCGCGGGCAATACAGTCCTCCGCATACTGAATACCCGTAGCCAGCGTAAATGCCATGGCTTCTGCGGGTGTCGCTCCGGCTTGTTGCATGTGTTGCCCGACAATCGACAGTGGGTTCCAGTGCGGGACATGTTCCTGGCAAAATGCAATGTGATCGACCAATACTCTGCGTGACCCTTCAAGACTGAGTCGGAAGAACATGTGATTGGCAACGTAGTGCGAAATGTAATCGCTCTGGTTAGATGTCCCTGAGATGTGAACCCAGTCCACTCCGCGCCTTCTGGCAACAGCCAGCAGCAGGGCGAGCAGGGTGAACGGCAAGGGATCGTTCATGGCTGTGGACAGCGATTGGATATCCACGTCTCGAAAGCACCGGTCCATGTCATCAATCGTATTGACCATCACACCACAAGTGCCGAGCAATTTTGGATCGACTTCGTCAATGTCAAAGCCGCGATAAACCGAATTGCAGGGAATCAGACTGATTGCAGTGTTGCCAGCATCCAAAAGTTTCCGAAGTCGTCGGTTATAGTCTTCGGGTGTTCCGAACCCTATCAGCTGGCGCTGGCTCCAGACCCGTCCCCGGTGCATCGTTGAGTAAATTCCTCGCGTCATGGGCAGTTGACCCGGATATCCGAGTTTCTCGTCGTACCCGCTGTCGTCCCAGTCTGCTGGGGTATAAAGAGGCTTAATCTCGATTCCAGAGCGGTTGTGGATGGGTTTTTCTTCAGGCAGCTGGTGGGTGTACTCCTGCTTCCAGAGATCTTCCGGTGTGTCTTGGCGAAGATCGACGACCTTAGCGTTCTTCATGATTCTGACTCTCCCATTTCCTCAGGCTTTTAGTACGTACCTCAATTGCGAGTGATCGCACATAACTTGAAATTTCAGTAAGGGCGCTTCCTGGATGGAATACTCGACTGACACCCAGCGCAAGCAATTCGTTTTCATCCTCTTGGGGAATGATACCACCGACAATGACTCCGATATGTTCCAAGTCCGAATTGCGAAGAGCGTCGAGCAAGTCCGGAATCAGAAGGTGGTCCGTTGCCAAACTGCTGATTCCGATGATGTCAGCATCTTCCTCCTCAGCGAGTTTCACAACGTCAGAGATAGATTGCCACGGTGGTGTATATACAACCTCCATACCCGAGTCCCGTAGCATGGTGGCAACGATTCGGCTTCCACGGTCATGCCCATCCAGTCCAATTTTGGTGACAATCACTTTGGGACGATAGCGTTCTGGCAATGACATGCTTCACCCGGAATTGGAATTCTCCTGAATCAATTGCTGGATAAGCGATCTGATTTTCGCTGAATCAAAATCAAATTCACCCAAACCTTTATATCGTCGGTTGTTCTCTCGGTCTACGATGTAAGTTGTCGGAATTGGACGAACGTCCCAACTATTGTAGACTTTGAGATCGGCATCCAAAAGGACGGCAAACTCCAGCTTCGGATCAAAATTGTCTAGGAATTTCTCTACAGTTGCAAGTTTCTCGCCGACGTTAACCGCGACAACCTCGAAATCGTCCCGATTCAGCGATATCCACAATTTCTGAATGGATGGTAATTCCTTGATGCACGGTGGGCACCAGGTTGCCCAGAAATTGACGAGAATGACTTTCCCTTTGAAGAAATCATCGTCTAAAGATGATCGATTGACCCATTGTGCATCGGTGAAGCCTGGTGCGGGTAACGGATCGATCGAATTGGGAACTTCGGATTGAGGTGAGTTCTGCGCCGTCGCGGTATTGCAGGCGCAAACCATCAAAATGAGCGCTATCGCGATACGTCGCGTATTTGGCGTCAGGAATTTCAATCGGCGTGTGACGGTGTTGCTGAATCCAAGCACTCCGCACGGCCCGCTTGATTTTGTGAGATGAGTTTACAGTCGCGGGAGAGTGTCGATCAAGTGACTTCTCCAGCGCCTGAGAGAAGGTTCTCAAGATTGGCCATCTGCATTTCCTTGCTTCGTATCACTTCGGCTAATAGGTCATTGGCAGATACAACTCCAATGAGTTCACCATCCTCAACGATTGGAAGATGACGGAATCCCTTGCTGACGACAATCTTCATACAGTCTTCAATGTTGTCGTCAGGCTCGACGGTTTGGACATTTTTTGTCATCACCTCTTCGATCTGGGTGTCTTTTGAAGTCAATCCCCGCAGGATGACTCTACGGGCGTAATCTCTCTCGCTGAAGATGCCAACCAGTACACCGTCGCTGATGACTGGAACAACTCCGATATTTCGCTCAGCCAGTACATGCAATGCATCCAGAACTGTATTCTCCGGAGTCACTGTCCATACTGTTCCTCTGGATTTGAGCAAGGATGAAATTGTCTTCATAAATCTACCCCCGACTATTGCTTGCAGTTGCACACCGGTTTAACGAGTGGTTCCATCCAGTTTTTCCAACTATGACGGAGCTTCGGACTGCTGCACCAATTTTTGCACATTCATTTTATTGGTTACATCGTAACAGTACGAATGGATCAGGTACATTGAATTCAGTCGATGCCTATATTGTCTACCATATCGGATACAAAGACAAAACAAAAATTATTCCTCTGCATATGACAAGCTGCAAAGGCTGGTGGTGTGATGGTCTTCAGCCGCTCATCTCAGTCTCAAAATTTATTGGCCATCCCAATATCCGCGATTTAGGCAGAATTCGATATTATTGAATTATTCATGCGATACATCTTAGGAAGTGATGCTGAGCCCCAGTTTGCTTGCAAAATTGAACTTTGGCGAGTTTAGTAGACCAGTCGGGATATATAGTGGTTCGTTGCTTCTATCCTGTGTAGTCGCTCTTTTGGTTAATATTGATATTTACAATTCTGTTGTTAGCTTTTTTGTATATTCCAATCCGAGAATACACAAAGCCTCCAGTTCCGGTTTTTAGAACATGGAGTTACAGAATTTTAGCGATTTACTATCTTTTTGCCCTTGTATAGGAATCTTGAATTTTTCAATATTCGGGAATGTTAGCGTCATCAGTCTCATGCATATCCTTCAGCCATTCATGTCGGATCCAATTCTATTGATTTTTCAACCAAAGATAAAAATACCAAATTTATTATTGGTGTGCTGGACAGGTGATACATTTCAAATTTGAATATGTAAATTGATGCTGCCATCCTTGTAAATTTAATAATTTTTGCACGTGTATATAAATTTTCAATTTATAATTCAGTCAATCTTCCTTTCTTGTGAATCCACAATTCTACGTATCCAAGTCTTTGTAATGTGTGAGAATTCAGTTACAACCAAATGTAGCTTCTCAATGTTCACACAAATTACCGAGTTCAAGCCGTTGCAGACGCGATTGGGTTTGCGTCTTTGGGACACGGTAAAATTTGTGTTTATGGTTTTTGCATTGGGGACTGTTTCGACAGGAATAGTATCGGCGCAGCAAAACAATGATCCTCAAATCCCTTCTGGTACTCCTCCTAGCTGGGAAGCTGGCCAAATCCAGCAGCACATAGGGGAGCAGGTACCGGAACTGAATATTCCGGTTCCAATATTTGATGATGATCAGCGCCGTGTGTTGCCTGACAATGTGGAAGAGTTAAGTCTGACTCTAAACGAAATCGTTATTGAAGGCTCCACGGTGTATTCGGATGATGATTTCGCATACCTGTACGAGAATCTGATTGGAAAAGAAATTCCACTTGCCAAGGTGTTTGATATTGCTGACATGATTACGGCCAAGTACCGTAATGATGGTTACATACTCTCTCGCGCTATTGTACCGCCACAAACGATCGAGACTGGCACGGTCAGGATCAAAATTGTCGAGGGCTACATTGATGAGGTCTCGATCCAAGGCGACATGTCTGAGCAATCCTCACTGCTGAACGCTTATGCCGAAAATATAGTGAAGTCTCGGCCACTGTCTATCAATGTACTTGAACGTTACATGCTATTTATCCGCGATCTGCCCGGAGTAGAGGCGGAAGCGACAATTAGTCCGTCGCGAGATACGCCAGGTGCATCGGACTTGGTAATTCTTGTCGACTATAAAGCGAAGGATGGTTTTGTCCGTTTCGACAACCGAGGAAGCAAGTTCAACGGTCCCGGCCAAGTCTGGCTTGGAGCCGGCTTTAACTCCTTGGCCGATACTCATCAGAGGAATGCATTCATATTTGCCACAACGGCAGAGAGCACGAAGGAGTTGAAGTATTTTGACTTCGGATACGAGCGACATATCGACGCTGACGGCAAGAAGTTGTATTTGAACTTGACCAAAACAGAATCGCAGCCGGGTGCCTCATTAGCGGAATTGGACATCGATAGCGGTACTGAATCTTTCAAAATCGGCGTTTCGAAACCAATAATTCGCTCACGAGGAAAAAACCTGTCGTTATATGCTGATTTTGTTGCCCGCAACAGTGAGACGACTATTTTGACCTCACGTCTTTCAAAAGACCGGGTTCGCTTTTTCAGCGTTGGTGCACTCTATGATTCTATTGACCGTTTTGGTGGCGTTAATCAGCTCGGAATTCGTATCGACCAAGGGCTAGATACCATGTCTGCATCAAAGGAAGGCTCAACAAACCTGTCCCGCCAAGGAGGAAATACAGACTTCACTAAACTCTGGTTGAGTGCATCACGCTTGCAGAGGATCAACGAAAATTGGTCGTTTCTTACGAGCTTTTCATCGCAGTTTGCTTCGTCCAAATTATTGGCCTCAGAGGAATTCGGCGTCGGGGGAGAACGTTGCGTCAGAGGTTTCGATCCTTCGGAAGTAACAGGCGATCATGGATACTGTTTTTTGTTGGAGATGCGTTATGGTCAGAATTCCGTCACTGAATCTCTGGCTGGGTATCAGCTCTATGGGTTCTACGATGTCGGTGCAGTCAAACGGAAACCTCCTGGTGCACTCGGCGGGAAAACGGCGAGTCTGGCTTCGGCTGGATTGGGAGTCCGCCTAAACTTCGAAGAAAGGCTGTCGGGATCGTTGGAAGTTGCTTGGCCGCAAAAGAAAGGAGTTGATGCCCGAAAAATCGATGTTGACGCGAATCGCATATTCTTTGGTCTCACCGCGCGATTCTAGACGATATAGTTGCTTTTATCGTAAGATTTCGTCAAAAGTAGTGCGTTACATTATTCCAGTTGTCAAGGGGCTATCTTAACGCTCAACTGCATCGCCTCAATTCAATCTTCAAATTTTACCCCTTTGATCACATAGTCCAGCTATCGGAATCCGTGCGGCAACTAAAAATGTCGATTCGATAGGGTTGGAGGCGTGGAGGTTTTGCCAGTGTGCGTCCGGAAATTCGTAAAACGCCGGCGCCTGCTTTTGCTCTTTATCCGGAATGTGCATCGCTCTGGGATACTTGTCGTGATACATCCAGATAAAACGGTCAAATGCCCGATGCGCTGGTTCGAGGGTTTCTGCCATCCAGATTTGATGTAAGGCTTGTCTCGCCTTCAGCAGCGCATTGAGCACATTGGTGGTCGTATTAGCTGGCGATGCTGATTTGCGGTGTTCGGATTGATCTCAACCATTGCCGGTATTCATCTTCCCATACCTCGTTCAGACACGACACCACGCTTGTGAAAATCCCCGAGCCTGTTCGTCTCCCACCAGCCCGGCAGCACATTGGCCATGTCAACGGTTCTGATGCATCAGGATCGCTACTTATCTCAACCGCCGGCAGGCACTACTTTTGAATATTTCTCCTTTCATTGAGCAAACTTTGCTGATAAAAATATTATCTTATTGATTTGACAAACATCGCAAAATCTTATTTCCTTTGTCGAAGGCGGCGTTGAATATGACGCTTCTGGCGACAATTGCTAATAATAATATTTATAAATTTCATGGAATTATGCTATAAACAGAATTCGTCTTGCTGAACGTGTGGGATTGAAAACATTGTTTTAGCGAGACTTTTCGGTCTTTAACTTCTTGACGGAATGGAATCCGCATAAGGAGTTAGAGTGGAGACTATAGTTTTGGATGCTGTTCAAATCCACTGGTGACTGAACAAGGAGAGTTTGAGGAACGAGACATTGGAGACAGTTAACGATCAATTCAAGTGCGATAGAGTCAATCTATCGCATTGCTCACTACGCGCACGCCAGCTTCCAATGTTGGTCAGTGGCGAATGCCTGAAATACTCACATTTGTGTCTGGTAATGGGCGGATATAGGATTGCTAGCTCGTGACTACTTTACGTAGCTTTGTGAAACGAGTGAGTAGTCGGATTGCTACGGCACTCAAGTCATTGCTGACTTTTCGCAATCTGTTGCCACCAGTATTGTCAGGCGCAATGTTTTTCAGTGCACAGGTACCAGCAGGACCAACAGACGGCACAGTGATAATTGGAGATGTCGACATTGTACAATCGACACCGAAGCATCTCGACATCATCCAAGGGTCGGACAAGGTCATCATCGACTGGCGGCTGTTCTCGATAGACCTGGACGAATCGGTCCGCTTCAAGCAGCCATCGTCGACTTCAATCGCGCTCAACCGTGTCAGTGGCGGCACGCCTTCCTACATCCTCGGCCGGCTGACGGCTGACGGCCGGATCATGCTCATCAATCCGAACGGGATTCTGTTCGGCAAATCCGCCGTAGTCGATGTGAACAGCCTGGTTGCGACGACGATCGACATCGAGGACGAGGACTTTATGGAAGGCCATTTTCACTTCGATGTCGAGGGCGAGACGGGCGGTACGGTTGTCAACCGCGGCAGGATTACTGCGGCCGAAGGTGGATTGGTCGCTCTCGTCGCACCCGGAGTCAAGAACAGCGGGGTCATTGTCGCCCGGCTCGGGCGTGTCGCGCTAGCGTCGGGCAATTCGTTCACCCTTGATTTCTACGGTGACAAGCTGATTCAGATCGGGCTCGACGATGAGGTTGCCGAACAGCTGATCGCGGCGGATGGTACCGAATTGACGGCACTGGTCGACAACAGCGGCGAAATTCTGGCCGACGGCGGGACTGTAATGCTGATGGCGGCCAGCGCGGCGAGGGATGTTGTCGACTATGCGATCAACATGGATGGGATAATCGAGGCGCGCTCGGCGAAGGAGGTGAACGGTCGGATCGTACTGGAGGGTACGGGCGAGGGGATTGTGAGGGTGGCTGGCACGCTGGACACTTCGGGCCGCGGGAGCGGTGAGAAAGGCGGTACCATCAAGGTGCTGGGCTCGAAGGTCGGTGTCGTAGGAGAAGCGAAAGTTGACGCGACCGGCGACGCCGGCGGTGGCGAGGTGCTGATCGGGGGCAACTTCCAGGGGAAGGGTCCGGAGCGCAATGCTGAATACACCGTGATCGGCGGCAAGGCCGCTATTCAGGCAGATGCGCTGACTGCCGGAGACGGCGGCAGGGTGATAGTCTGGTCCGACCGGGTGACTCGCTTCTTCGGGAATATCTCCGCACGAGGCGGCGGCGTCTCAGGTGATGGCGGCTTTGCCGAGATATCGGGCAAGAAGCATCTATTGTTCATCCCGGATGCGATCGATCTGAGTGCGTCGAACGGGTTGAAGGGAAAGCTGCTGCTGGACCCACGGGACATCACCATATCCGACTCCGACGGCACCCATGATTCCAAGATCAGCGAGACAGACCCCGATATCAACTTCAGCGACGACAGTACGACAGACTACAAGATCAAGCCCTCCGCATTCGAGGCGATTGACGCCGACGTGACGCTACAGGCGTCGAGAGACATCACGGTAAGTTCCGCGATTGACCGGAGCGGAAGTGCGGACAGCACCCTGACCCTGCAGGCGGGGCGGAATCTTAACATCAATGCCGATATCACCGGCACGAATGGTGCCCACAGTTTCATATTTGAGGCGGACTCTCCCCAGTCTGGGAGCGCCAATGACGGCACCGGCACGGTGACGATCGGCAGCAATGTCACCATCACCTCCAACAACGGCGACATCACGCTGATCGGCGCGGCGTTCGACATTGATTCGACAGCCAGCGTCAACGCCGGAACAGGCAACATCTATGTGGCGCCGTCCCAGGCGACCGCGATGACGATCAGCTCGGCAGCGAACAATCTGAGCAATGCGGAGATCGGGCGGCTCAGCTCCACCGGCACGATCCAGATCGGTGCGGCGACAACCGGGCCGACCGGCACCAATACCGCCGGCAGTCTGATATCGGCAACCGACATCACGATTAGCCAAGCGCTGACTGTCAGCAGTGCTGCGGATCTGGTCTTCCGGGCGTCACAGGACATCACGGTCAGCTCCGGCATCACGAAGAGTGCAAGTACGGCCTCTACACTGACACTACAGGCGGGGCGCCATGTCACCGTCAGCGCCAACATCACCGGCTCAAATGCTGCCCACAGTCTTATATTCGAGGCGGACTCACCTCAGTCGGGGAGTGCCAATGACGGCACCGGCAAGCTGACGATCGGCAACCACACCATCACCTCCAACAACGGTGACATCACGCTGATCGGCGCCGCGTTCGACATCGGTTCGACAAGCAGCGTCAACGCCGGAACGGGCAACATCTATGTGGCACCGTCGCAGGCGACCGCGATGACGATCAGCTCGACGGGGGACAACCTGAGCAATGCAGAGATCGGGCGGCTCAGCTCCACCGGCACGATCCAGATCGGTGCGGCGACAACCGGGCCGACCGCGACATTAGCAAACGGAAGTTCAATATCGGCAACCGACATCACGATAAGCCAGGCGCTGACAGTCAGCAGCGCTGCGGATCTGGTCTTCCGAGCGTCGCAGGACATCACGGTCAGTTCCGCGATCACGAGAAGTGCGAGTACGGCTACGACACTGGCGTTACAGGCGGGTCGCCATGTGACCGTCAGTGCCAACATCACCGGTTCCAACGCCGCTCACAGTTTCATATTTGAAGCGGATTCGCCCAGGTCGGGGAGCGCCAACGACGGTACCGGCAAGCTGACGATCGGCAACCACACCATCACCTCCAACAACGGCGACATCACGCTGATCGGCGCCGCGTTCGACATCGGTTCGACAAGCAGCGTCAACGCCGGAACGGGCAACATCTATGTGGCGCCGTCGCGGGCGGTTGCGATGACGATCAGCTCAGCGGCAGACAACCTGAGCAATGCGGAGATCGGGCGGCTCAGTTCCACCGGCACGATCCAGATCGGTGCGGCGACAACCGGACCGACCGCGACATTAGCAAACGGAAGTTCGATATCGGCAACCGACATCACGATAAGCCAGGCACTGACAGTCAGCGGCGCTGCGGATCTGGTCTTCCGGGCGTCGCAGGACATCACGGTGAGTTCCGCGATCACGAGAAGTGCGAGTACGGCTACGACACTAGCGCTGCAGGCGGGTCGCCATGTGACTGTCAGCGCCAACATCACCGGTTCCAACGCCGCTCACAGTTTCATATTTGAAGCGGATTCGCCCAGGTCGGGGAGCGCCAA
Source organism: Arenicellales bacterium (assembly GCA_963666625.1). GTDB lineage: Bacteria > Pseudomonadota > Gammaproteobacteria > Arenicellales > JAJDZL01 > JAJDZL01. Next base: position 3,718,215 of record OY762925.1, on the reverse strand, counting down.
CGACGGTACCGGCAAGCTGACGATCGGCAACCACACCATCACCTCCAACAACGGCGACATCACGCTGATCGGCGCCGCGTTCGACATCGGTTCGACGAGCAGCGTCAACGCCGGGTCGGGCGACATCCACGTGGCGCCGTCGCGGGCGGTTGCGATGACAATCAGCTCAGCGGCGGACAACCTGAGCAATGCGGAGATCGGTCGGCTGACCTCCACGGGCACGATCCATATAGGAACAGCAACAACCGGACCGACCATTACGCTGGCAGCTGGCAGTTCGATATCAGCAACTTCTATCACAATAAGCCAAGCGCTGACAATCGGTGGGAGTGCTGCCCTTAGTTTTGACTCCAGCGGTACGACTACTCTGAGTGCCAATGTCTCGACTGACGATGGCGACATCACATTTGAAGACGCAGTGACCTTGGGAGCTGACATAACTGTTGACAGCGATGCGGATAACGATGCGACGGACGGCGACATCACGTTCACCTCGACGATCGACGGCGGTCAGACGCTGACGCTGGACGCCGACGGCGGCGCGGTGGACCTTCAGGGTACAGTTGGCGGCACCACCAAGCTGACGAGCCTGACGGTGGACGGCGGCCAGGTCGACCTCGATAGTGTGAAAACGACCGGTGCCATCGACATCGAGGGCACCAACATCGACCTGAACGGCACCGCCTACGAGACTGACGGCGGCAACATCACGTTCACCGGTGCGGTGGACCTGGCGGCCAATGTGTCGGTGGACAGCGACAAGGACGGTACAGGTACGGACGGCAGCATCACGTTCACCTCGACGATCGACGGCGGTCAGACGCTGACGCTGGACGCCGACGGCGGCGCGGTGGATCTTCAGGGCAATGTCGGCGGCACGACGAAGCTGACGAGCCTGACGGTGGACGGCGGCCAGGTCGACCTCGATAGTGTCAAGGCGACCGGCACGATCGATGTCGAGGGGACGAACATCGACCTGAACGGGACCGCCTACGAGACTGACGGCGGCAACATCACGTTTACCGGTGCAGTGGACCTGACGGCCAACGTGTCGGTGGACAGCGACAAGGACGGAACCGGCACGGACGGCGACATCACCTTTACCTCGACAATCAATGGCGGTCAGACACTGACGCTGGATGCCGACGGCGGCGCGGTGGACCTTCAGGGCGCGGTCGGCGGCACGACGAAGCTGACGAGCCTGACGGTGGATGGCGGGCAGGTCGACCTCGATAGCGTGAAGACGACGGGAGCGATCGACATCGAGGGCACGAACATCGACCTGAACGGGACCGCCTACGAGACTGACGGCGGCAACATCACGTTCACCGGTGCGGTGGACCTGACGGCCAACGTGTCGGTGGACAGCGACAAGGACGGTACCGGTACGGACGGCGAAATCACGTTCACCTCGACAATCAATGGCGGTCAGACGCTGACGCTGGACGCCGACGGCGGCGCGGTGGATCTTCAGGGCGCGGTCGGCGGCACGACGAAGCTGACAAGCCTGACGGTGGACGGCGGCCAGATCGATCTCAAGAGCGTCAAGGCGACGGGTGCGGTCGACATCGAGGGCACCAACATCGACCTGAACGGCACCGCCTACGAGAGCGATGACGGCGACATCACGTTCACCGGTGCGGTGGACCTGACGGTGAACGTGTCGGTCGACAGTGACAAGGACAATGACTCCAACGACGGCGACATCACGTTCACCTCGACGGTGAACGGTTCGAAGACGCTGACGCTGGATGCGAGCGGCGGCGCGGTGGATCTTCAGGGCGCGGTCGGCGGCACGACCAAGCTGACAAGCCTGACGGTGGACGGCGGCCAGGTCGACCTCGATAGTGTGAAAACGACCGGTGCCATCGACATCGAGGGCACCAACATCGACCTGAACGGCACCGCCTACGAGACTGACGGCGGCAACATCACGTTCACCGGTGCGGTGGACCTGGCGGCCAATGTGTCGGTGGACAGCGACAAGGACGGTACAGGTACGGACGGCAGCATCACGTTCACCTCGACGATCGACGGCGGTCAGACGCTGACGCTGGACGCCGACGGCGGCACGGTGGACCTTCAGGGCAATGTCGGCGGCACCACCAAGCTGACGAGCCTGACGGTGGACGGCGGGCAGGTCGACCTCAAGAGTGTCAAGACGACCGGTGCCATCGACATCGAGGGCACCAACATCGACCTGAACGGCACCGCCTATGAGAGCGATGACGGGAACATCAAGTTCACCGGTGCGGTGGATCTGACGGTGAACGTGTCGGTCGACAGTGACAAGGACAATGACTCCAACGACGGCGACATCACGTTCACCTCGACGGTGAACGGTTCGAAGACGCTGACGCTGGATGCGAGCGGCGGCGCGGTGGATCTTCAGGGCGCGGTCGGCGGCACGACCAAGCTGACAAGCCTGACGGTGGACGGCGGCCAGGTCGACCTCGATAGTGTGAAAACGACCGGTGCCATCGACATCGAGGGCACCAACATCGACCTGAACGGCACCGCCTACGAGAGCGATGACGGCGACATCACGTTCACCGGTGCGGTGGACCTGACGGTGAACGTGTCGGTCGACAGTGACAAGGACAATGACTCCAACGACGGCGACATCACGTTCACCTCGACGGTGAACGGTTCGAAGACGCTGACGCTGGATGCGAGCGGCGGCGCGGTGGATCTTCAGGGCGCGGTCGGCGGCACGACCAAGCTGACAAGCCTGACGGTGGACGGCGGCCAGGTCGACCTCAAGAGTGTCAAGACGACCGGTGCCATCGACATCGAGGGCACCAACATCGACCTGAACGGCACCGCCTACGAGACTGACGGCGGCAACATCACGTTCACCGGTGCGGTGGACCTGGCGGCCAATGTGTCGGTGGACAGCGACAAGGACGGTACAGGTACGGACGGCAGCATCACGTTCACCTCGACGATCGACGGCGGTCAGACGCTGACGCTGGACGCCGACGGCGGCACGGTGGACCTTCAGGGCAATGTCGGCGGCACCACCAAGCTGACGAGCCTGACGGTGGACGGCGGGCAGGTCGACCTCGATAGTGTGAAAACGACCGGTGCCATCGACATCGAGGGCACCAACATCGACCTGAACGGCACCGCCTACGAGACTGACGGCGGCAACATCACGTTCACCGGTGCGGTGGACCTGGCGGCCAATGTGTCGGTGGACAGCGACAAGGACGGTACAGGTACGGACGGCAGCATCACGTTCACCTCGACGATCGACGGCGGTCAGACGCTGACGCTGGACGCCGACGGCGGCACGGTGGACCTTCAGGGCAATGTCGGCGGCACCACCAAGCTGACGAGCCTGACGGTGGACGGCGGGCAGGTCGACCTCAAGAGTGTCAAGACGACCGGTGCCATCGACATCGAGGGCACCAACATCGACCTGAACGGCACCGCCTATGAGAGCGATGACGGGAACATCAAGTTCACCGGTGCGGTGGATCTGACGGTGAACGTGTCGGTCGACAGTGACAAGGACAATGACTCCAACGACGGCGACATCACGTTCACCTCGACGGTGAACGGTTCGAAGACGCTGACCCTGGACGCGGGCGGCGGCGCGGTGGATCTTCAGGGCAATGTGGGCGGCACAACGAAACTGACGAGCCTGACGGTGGACGGCGGCCAGATCGATCTCAAGAGCGTCAAGGCGACGGGTGCGGTCGACATCGAGGGCACCAACATCGACCTGAACGGCACCGCCTACGAGAGCGATGACGGCGACATCACGTTCACCGGTGCGGTGGACCTGACAGCCAACGTGTCGGTCGACAGTGACAAGGACAATGACTCCAACGACGGTGACATCACGTTCACCTCGACAATCAATGGCGGTCAGACGCTGAGTCTGGATGCCGACGGCGGTTCGGTGACGGTGAGCGGCGCGGTCGGCGGCACGACCAAGCTGACGAGCCTGACAGTGGACGGCGGTTCGGTGTCGCTGAAGAACGTGGCGACAACCGGTGCGATATCGGTGACCGGCACCGGCATCACGTTGGATGGCGACTACGACAGCAACGACGGTGACATAGAGTTTACCGGTGCGGTGACGCTGTCGGGCGCGGTGAGCGTTGACAGCGATGCGGACAGCGATGCGACGGACGGTGACATCACGTTCACCTCGACAGTGAATGGCGGACAGACGCTGACGCTGGACGCGGACGGCGGCGATGTGGATCTTCAGGGCAATGTGGGCGGCACAACGAAACTGACGAGCCTGACGGTGGACGGCGGCCAGATCGATCTCAAGAGCGTCAAGGCGACGGGTGCGGTCGACATCGAGGGCACCAACATCGACCTGAACGGCACCGCCTACGAGAGCGATGACGGCGACATCACGTTCACCGGTGCGGTGGACCTGACAGCCAACGTGTCGGTCGACAGTGACAAGGACAATGACTCCAACGACGGTGACATCACGTTCACCTCGACAATCAATGGCGGTCAGACGCTGAGTCTGGATGCCGACGGCGGTTCGGTGACGGTGAGCGGCGCGGTCGGCGGCACGACCAAGCTGACGAGCCTGACAGTGGACGGCGGTTCGGTGTCGCTGAAGAACGTGGCGACAACCGGTGCGATATCGGTGACCGGCACCGGCATCACGTTGGATGGCGACTACGACAGCAACGACGGTGACATAGAGTTTACCGGTGCGGTGACGCTGTCGGGCGCGGTGAGCGTTGACAGCGATGCGGACAGCGATGCGACGGACGGTGACATCACGTTCACCTCGACAGTGAATGGCGGACAGACGCTGACGCTGGACGCGGACGGCGGCGATGTGGATCTTCAGGGCAATGTGGGCGGCACAACGAAACTGACGAGCCTGACGGTGGACGGCGGCCAGATCGATCTCAAGAGCGTCAAGGCGACGGGTGCGGTCGACATCGAGGGCACCAACATCGACCTGAACGGCACCGCCTACGAGAGCGATGACGGCGACATCACGTTCACCGGTGCGGTGGACCTGACGGTGAACGTGTCGGTCGACAGTGACAAGGACAATGACTCCAACGACGGCGACATCACGTTCACCTCGACGGTGAACGGTTCGAAGACGCTGACGCTGGATGCGAGCGGCGGCGCGGTGGATCTTCAGGGCGCGGTCGGCGGCACGACCAAGCTGACAAGCCTGACGGTGGACGGCGGCCAGGTCGACCTCGATAGTGTGAAAACGACCGGTGCCATCGACATCGAGGGCACCAACATCGACCTGAACGGCACCGCCTACGAGACTGACGGCGGCAACATCACGTTCACCGGTGCGGTGGACCTGGCGGCCAATGTGTCGGTGGACAGCGACAAGGACGGTACAGGTACGGACGGCAGCATCACGTTCACCTCGACGATCGACGGCGGTCAGACGCTGACGCTGGACGCCGACGGCGGCACGGTGGACCTTCAGGGCAATGTCGGCGGCACCACCAAGCTGACGAGCCTGACGGTGGACGGCGGGCAGGTCGACCTCAAGAGTGTCAAGACGACCGGTGCCATCGACATCGAGGGCACCAACATCGACCTGAACGGCACCGCCTACGAGACTGACGGCGGCAACATCACGTTCACCGGTGCGGTGGACCTGGCGGCCAATGTGTCGGTGGACAGCGACAAGGACGGTACAGGTACGGACGGCAGCATCACGTTCACCTCGACGATCGACGGCGGTCAGACGCTGACGCTGGACGCCGACGGCGGCACGGTGGACCTTCAGGGCAATGTCGGCGGCACCACCAAGCTGACGAGCCTGACGGTGGACGGCGGGCAGGTCGACCTCAAGAGTGTCAAGACGACCGGTGCCATCGACATCGAGGGCACCAACATCGACCTGAACGGCACCGCCTATGAGAGCGATGACGGGAACATCAAGTTCACCGGTGCGGTGGATCTGACGGTGAACGTGTCGGTCGACAGTGACAAGGACAATGACTCCAACGACGGCGACATCACGTTCACCTCGACGGTGAACGGTTCGAAGACGCTGACCCTGGACGCGGGCGGCGGCGCGGTGGATCTTCAGGGCAATGTGGGCGGCACAACGAAACTGACGAGCCTGACGGTGGACGGCGGCCAGATCGATCTCAAGAGCGTCAAGGCGACGGGTGCGGTCGACATCGAGGGCACCAACATCGACCTGAACGGCACCGCCTACGAGAGCGATGACGGCGACATCACGTTCACCGGTGCGGTGGACCTGACAGCCAACGTGTCGGTCGACAGTGACAAGGACAATGACTCCAACGACGGTGACATCACGTTCACCTCGACAATCAATGGCGGTCAGACGCTGAGTCTGGATGCCGACGGCGGTTCGGTGACGGTGAGCGGCGCGGTCGGCGGCACGACCAAGCTGACGAGCCTGACAGTGGACGGCGGTTCGGTGTCGCTGAAGAACGTGGCGACAACCGGTGCGATATCGGTGACCGGCACCGGCATCACGTTGGATGGCGACTACGACAGCAACGACGGTGACATAGAGTTTACCGGTGCGGTGACGCTGTCGGGCGCGGTGAGCGTTGACAGCGATGCGGACAGCGATGCGACGGACGGTGACATCACGTTCACCTCGACAGTGAATGGCGGACAGACGCTGACGCTGGACGCGGACGGCGGCGATGTGGATCTTCAGGGCAATGTGGGCGGCACAACGAAACTGACGAGCCTGACGGTGGACGGCGGCCAGATCGATCTCAAGAGCGTCAAGGCGACGGGTGCGGTCGACATCGAGGGCACCAACATCGACCTGAACGGCACCGCCTACGAGAGCGATGACGGCGACATCACGTTCACCGGTGCGGTGGACCTGACAGCCAACGTGTCGGTCGACAGTGACAAGGACAATGACTCCAACGACGGTGACATCACGTTCACCTCGACAATCAATGGCGGTCAGACGCTGAGTCTGGATGCCGACGGCGGTTCGGTGACGGTGAGCGGCGCGGTCGGCGGCACGACCAAGCTGACGAGCCTGACAGTGGACGGCGGTTCGGTGTCGCTGAAGAACGTGGCGACAACCGGTGCGATATCGGTGACCGGCACCGGCATCACGTTGGATGGCGACTACGACAGCAACGACGGTGACATAGAGTTTACCGGTGCGGTGACGCTGTCGGGCGCGGTGAGCGTTGACAGCGATGCGGACAGCGATGCGACGGACGGTGACATCACGTTCACCTCGACAGTGAATGGCGGACAGACGCTGACGCTGGACGCGGACGGCGGCGATGTGGATCTTCAGGGCAATGTGGGCGGCACAACGAAACTGACGAGCCTGACGGTGGACGGCGGCCAGATCGATCTCAAGAGCGTCAAGGCGACGGGTGCGGTCGACATCGAGGGCACCAACATCGACCTGAACGGCACCGCCTACGAGAGCGATGACGGCGACATCACGTTCACCGGTGCGGTGGACCTGACGGTGAACGTGTCGGTCGACAGTGACAAGGACAATGACTCCAACGACGGCGACATCACGTTCACCTCGACGGTGAACGGTTCGAAGACGCTGACGCTGGATGCGAGCGGCGGCGCGGTGGATCTTCAGGGCGCGGTCGGCGGCACGACCAAGCTGACAAGCCTGACGGTGGACGGCGGCCAGGTCGACCTCGATAGTGTGAAAACGACCGGTGCCATCGACATCGAGGGCACCAACATCGACCTGAACGGCACCGCCTACGAGACTGACGGCGGCAACATCACGTTCACCGGTGCGGTGGACCTGGCGGCCAATGTGTCGGTGGACAGCGACAAGGACGGTACAGGTACGGACGGCAGCATCACGTTCACCTCGACGATCGACGGCGGTCAGACGCTGACGCTGGACGCCGACGGCGGCGCGGTGGATCTTCAGGGCGCGGTCGGCGGCACGACCAAGCTGACAAGCCTGACGGTGGACGGCGGCCAGGTCGACCTCAAGAGTGTCAAGACGACCGGTGCCATCGACATCGAGGGCACCAACATCGACCTGAACGGCACCGCCTACGAGACTGACGGCGGCAACATCACGTTCACCGGTGCGGTGGACCTGGCGGCCAATGTGTCGGTGGACAGCGACAAGGACGGTACAGGTACGGACGGCAGCATCACGTTCACCTCGACGATCGACGGCGGTCAGACGCTGACGCTGGACGCCGACGGCGGCACGGTGGACCTTCAGGGCAATGTCGGCGGCACCACCAAGCTGACGAGCCTGACGGTGGACGGCGGGCAGGTCGACCTCAAGAGTGTCAAGACGACCGGTGCCATCGACATCGAGGGCACCAACATCGACCTGAACGGCACCGCCTATGAGAGCGATGACGGGAACATCAAGTTCACCGGTGCGGTGGATCTGACGGTGAACGTGTCGGTCGACAGTGACAAGGACAATGACTCCAACGACGGCGACATCACGTTCACCTCGACGGTGAACGGTTCGAAGACGCTGACCCTGGACGCGGGCGGCGGCGCGGTGGATCTTCAGGGCAATGTGGGCGGCACAACGAAACTGACGAGCCTGACGGTGGACGGCGGCCAGATCGATCTCAAGAGCGTCAAGGCGACGGGTGCGGTCGACATCGAGGGCACCAACATCGACCTGAACGGCACCGCCTACGAGAGCGATGACGGCGACATCACGTTCACCGGTGCGGTGGACCTGACAGCCAACGTGTCGGTCGACAGTGACAAGGACAATGACTCCAACGACGGTGACATCACGTTCACCTCGACAATCAATGGCGGTCAGACGCTGAGTCTGGATGCCGACGGCGGTTCGGTGACGGTGAGCGGCGCGGTCGGCGGCACGACCAAGCTGACGAGCCTGACGGTGAACGGCGGGCAGGTTGATCTGAAGAGCGTGAAGACGACCGGTGCCATCGACATCGAAGGGACGAACATCGACCTGAACGGCACGGCCTACGAGAGCGACGACGGCGACATCACGTTCACCGGACCGGTGGACCTGACGGTGAACGTATCGGTGGACAGCGACAAGGACAATGACAGCACGGACGGTGACATCAGCTTCAGTTCCACAATCGATGGCGGCCAGACGCTGAGTCTGGATGCCGACGGTGGTTCGGTGACGGTGAGCGGCGCGGTGGGCGGCACGACCAAGCTGACCAGCCTGACGGTGGACGCCGGTTCGGTGTCGCTGGATGATGTGGCGACCACGGGCGGGATATCGGTGAATAGTACCACTAGCATGACGTTGGATGGCAATTACTACAGCAACGACGACGACATTGAGTTCACCGGTGCAGTGACGCTGGGCGGAGCGGTGACGGTGGACACTGATGCGGACAATGATGGTACGGATGGCGATATCACGTTCACCTCGACGATCAACGGCGGTCAGACGCTGACGCTGGATGCCGACGGCGGTACGGTCGACCTTCAGGGCAACGTCGGCGGTACGACCAAGCTGACGAGCCTGACGGTGGACGGCGGGCAGGTTGATCTGAAGAGCGTGAAGACGACCGGCGCCATCGACATCGAAGGGACGAACATCGACCTGAACGGCACGGCCTACGAGAGTGATGACGGGAACATCACGTTCACCGGTCCGGTGGACCTGGCGGTGAACGTGTCGGTGGACAGCGACAAGGACAGCGATGCGACGGACGGTGACATCACGTTCACCTCGACGATCGACGGCGGCAAGACACTGACGCTGGATGCCGGCGGCGGTGCGGTGGACCTTCAGGGCAATGTCGGCGGCACGACGAAGCTGACGAGCCTGACGGTGGACGGCGGGCAGGTTGATCTGAAAAGTGTAAAGACGACGGGAGCGATTGATGTCGAGGGCACCAACATCGACCTGAACGGCACCGCCTACGAGACTGACGGTGGCAACATCAAGTTCACCGGTGCGGTGGACCTGACGGTGAATGTGACGGTGGACAGCGACAAGGACGGAACCGGCACGGACGGCAGCATCACGTTCACCTCGACGATCGACGGCGGTCAGACGCTGACGCTGGATGCCGATGGCGGTTCGGTGACGGTGAGCGGCGCGGTGGGCGGCACCACCAAGCTGACGAGCCTGACTGTGACCGGGGGCTCGGTTTCGCTCAAGGGTGTGAGCACTACAGGAGCGATAACGGTGACCGGTACCGGTATCACGCTGAACGGGAATTACTACAGCAACGACGCTGACATCAAGTATACCGGTGCGGTGACGCTGGCAGGCGCGGTGAGTGTTGACAGCGATGCGGATGACGATGCGACGGACGGTGATATCACGTTCACCTCGACAGTCAATGGCGGCAAGACGCTGACGCTGGACGCCGGCGGCGGAGCGGTGGACCTGCAGGGCAATGTCGGCGGCACCACCAAGCTGACGAGCCTGACGGTGGACGGCGGGCAGATCGACCTCAAGAGCGTAGCGACAACCGGCGCGATCGATGTCGAGGGTACGAACATCGACCTGAACGGGGCGACCTACTACAGCGACGACGGTGACATCAAGTTCACCGGTCCGGTGGACCTGACGGTCAACACGACGGTGGACAGTGACAAGGACAGCGATGCGACGGACGGCGACATCACCTTCACCTCGACGATCGACGGCGGTCAGACGCTGACCTTGGATGCCGGCGGCGGAGCGGTGGATCTTCAGGGCAATGTCGGCGGCACCGCCAAGCTGACGAGCCTGACGGTGGACGGCGGCCAGGTCGACCTCAAGAGCGTCAAGGCGACAGGAGCGATCGATGTCGAGGGCACGAACATCGACCTGAACGGGAGCGCCTACGAGAGCGATGACGGTGACATCAAGTTCACCGGACCGGTGGACCTGACGGTGAACGTGTCGGTGGACAGCGACAAGGACAGCGATGCGACGGACGGCGACATCACCTTCACCTCGACGATTGACGGCGGTCAGACACTGACCTTGGATGCCGGCGGTGGTGCGGTGGACCTTCAGGGCAATGCAGGCGGCACGACGAAGCTGACGAGCCTGACGGTAGACGGCGGGCAGGTTGATTTGAAGAGCGTGAAGACGACCGGCGCCATCGACATTGAGGGGACGAACATCGACCTGAACGGCACGGCCTACGAGAGTGATGACGGGAACATCACGTTCACCGGTCCGGTGGACCTGGCGGCCAACGTGTCGGTGGACAGCGACAAGGACAGCGATGCGACGGACGGTGACATCACGTTCACCTCGACGATCGACGGCGGCAGGGCACTGACGCTGGATGCCGGTGGCGGTGCGGTGGACCTTCAGGGCAATGTCGGCGGCACCACCAAGCTGACGAGCCTGACGGTGGACGGCGGGCAGGTTGATCTGAAAAGCGTAAAGACGACGGGAGCGATTGATGTCGAGGGCACCAACATCGACCTGAACGGCACCGCCTATGAGAGCGACGACGGCAACATCAAGTTCACCGGTGCGGTGGACCTGACGGTGAACGTGTCGGTCGACAGTGACAAGGACAATGACTCCAACGACGGCGACATCACGTTCACCTCGACAGTCAATGGCGGCAAGACGCTGACACTGGATGCCGGCGGCGGTTCGGTGGACCTTCAGGGCAATGTCGGCGGCACCACCAAGCTGACGAGCCTGACGGTGGACGGCGGGCAGGTTGACCTCAGCACGGTGGCGACGACCGGTGCCATCGACATCGAGGGGACGAACATCGACCTGAACGGTGCGACCTACTACAGCGATGGCGGCGACATCACCTTCACCGGTGCGGTGGATCTGACGGTGAACGTGTCGGTCGACAGTGACAAGGACAATGACTCCAACGACGGCGACATCACGTTCACCTCGACGGTGAACGGTTCGAAGACGCTGACCCTGGACGCGGGCGGCGGCGCGGTGGATCTTCAGGGCAATGTGGGCGGCACAACGAAACTGACGAGCCTGACGGTGGACGGCGGCCAGATCGATCTCAAGAGCGTCAAGGCGACGGGTGCGGTCGACATCGAGGGCACCAACATCGACCTGAACGGCACCGCTTATGAGAGTGATGACGGGAACATCAAGTTCACCGGTGCGGTGGACCTGACGGTGAACGTGTCGGTGGACAGCGACAAGGACAACGACAGTACCGACGGTGACATCACGTTCACCTCGACGATCGACGGCGGCAGGGCACTGACGCTGGATGCCGGTGGCGGTGCGGTGGACCTGCAGGGTGCGGTCGGCGGCACCACCAAGCTGACGAGCCTGACGGTGGACGGCGGCCAGATTGATCTGAAGAGCGTGAAGACGACCGGTGCCATCGACATCGAGGGTACGAACATCGACCTGAACGGGACCGCCTACGAGACTGACGGCGGCAACATCAAGTTCACCGGTGCGGTGGACCTGACGGCCAACGTGTCGGTGGACAGCGACAAGGACGGAACCGGCACGGACGGCAGCATCACGTTCACCTCGACGATCGACGGCGGTCAGACGCTGGCGCTGGACGCCGACGGCGGTTCGGTGACGGTGAGCGGCGCGGTGGGCGGCACCACCAAGCTGACGAGCCTGACAGTGGACGGCGGATCGGTTTCGCTCAAGGGTGTGAGCACTACGGGTGCGATAACGGTGACCGGCACCGGCATCACGCTGAACGGGAATTACTACAGCAACGACGCTGACATCAAGTTCACCGGTGCGGTGACGCTAGGCGGAGCGGTGACGGTGGACACTGATGCGGACAATGATGGTACGGATGGCGATATCACGTTCACCTCGACGATCAACGGCGGTCAGACGCTGACACTGGACGCCGACGGTGGCGCGGTTGACCTGCAGGGCAATGTCGGCGGCACGACCAAGCTGACGAGCCTGACGGTGGACGGCGGTCAGACCGATCTCAAGAGCGTGAAGACGACGGGAGCGATCGACATCGAGGGCACGAACATCGACCTGAACGGCACCGCCTATGAGAGTGATGACGGGAACATCAAGTTCATGGGTCCGGTGGACCTGACGGTGAACGTGTCGGTGGACAGCGACAAGGACAACGACAGTACCGACGGTGACATCACGTTTACCTCGACGATCGACGGCGGCAAGGCACTGACGCTGGATGCCGGTGGCGGTGCGGTGGACCTGCAGGGTGCGGTTGGCGGCACGACCAAGCTGACGAGCCTGACGGTGGACGGCGGCCAGGTCGACCTCAATACCGTTTCTACGACCGGTGCCATCGACATCAAGGGGACGAACATCGACCTGAACGGGGCGACCTACTACAGCGACGACGGCGACATCACGTTCACCGGTGCGGTGGACCTGCATGCCAGTGTGACGGTGGACAGTGACAAGGACAATAACAGCACGGACGGTGACATCAGTTTCAGTTCCACGATCGACGGCGGTCAGACGCTGACGCTGGATGCCGATGGCGGTTCGGTGACGGTGAGCGGCGCGGTGGGCGGCACCACCAAGCTGACGAGCCTGACTGTGACCGGGGGCTCGGTTTCGCTCAAGGGTGTGAGCACTACAGGAGCGATAACGGTGACCGGTACCGGTATCACGCTGAACGGGAATTACTACAGCAACGACGCTGACATCAAGTATACCGGTGCGGTGACGCTGGCAGGCGCGGTGAGTGTTGACAGCGATGCGGATGACGATGCGACGGACGGTGATATCACGTTCACCTCGACAGTCAATGGCGGCAAGACGCTGACGCTGGACGCCGGCGGCGGAGCGGTGGACCTGCAGGGCAATGTCGGCGGCACCACCAAGCTGACGAGCCTGACGGTGGACGGCGGGCAGATCGACCTCAAGAGCGTAGCGACAACCGGCGCGATCGATGTCGAGGGTACGAACATCGACCTGAACGGGGCGACCTACTACAGCGACGACGGCGACATCAAGTTCACCGGTCCGGTGGACCTGACGGTCAACACGACGGTGGACAGTGACAAGGACAGCGATGCGACGGACGGCGACATCACCTTCACCTCGACGATCGACGGCGGTAAGGCTTTGACGCTGGATGCCGGTGGCGGCGCGGTGGATCTTCAGGGTGCGGTTGGCGGTACGACCAAGCTGACAAGCCTGACAGTGGACGGCGGTCAGGTCGATCTTGACGCCGTTTCTACGACCGGTGCCATCGACATCGAGGGTACGAACATCGACCTGAACGGTGCGACCTACTACAGCGACGACGGCGACATCACGTTCACCGGTGCGGTGGACCTGCATGCCAATGTTACGGTGGACAGTGACAAAAACGACGACAATACAGACGGTGACATCAGCTTCAGTTCCACGATCAACGGCGGTCAGACGCTGACGTTGGATGCCGACGGCGGTTCGGTGACGGTCGGCGGCGCGATGGGCGGTACGACCAAGCTGACGAGCCTGACAGTAAATGGTGGTTCGGTGTCACTGAAGAGTGTTAGAACCTCAGGCGTTATAACGACAACCGGTACCGGCATTACACTGAACGGGAATTACTACAGCGACGACGGCGACATCACGTTCACCGGTCCGGTGACCTTGGCAGGGGCGGTAAGTGTGAACAGCGATGCGAACAACGACTCCACCGACGGTGACATCACCTTTACCTCGACAGTGAACGGCGGCAAGACGCTGACACTTGACGCCGACGGCGGCGCGGTGGATCTTCAGGGTGCCGTGGGCGGCACCACCAAGCTGACGAGTCTAACGGTGGACGGCGGCCAGGTCGACTTCAAGAGCGTTGCGACGACCGGCGCAATCGATGTCGAGGGTACGAACATCGACCTTAACGGGGCGACCTACTACAGCGATGACGGTGACATCACGTTCACCGGTCCGGTGGACCTGACGGTCAACGTGTCGGTGGACAGCGACAAGGACAACGACGGTACGAACGGAAAAATCCTTTTCACCTCGACGGTGAACGGTGCCAAGGCGCTGACACTGGATGCGGACAGCGGTGCGGTTGAGCTGCGCGGCGCGGTTGGCGGCACGACGAAGCTGACGAGCCTGACGGTGGACGGCGGTCAGATCGACCTCAAGAGCGTAGCGACAACCGGCGCAATCGATGTCGAGGGTACGAACATCGATCTGAACGGGGCGACCTACTACAGCGATGACGGCGACATCACCTTCACCGGTCCGGTGGACCTGCATGCCAATGTGTCGGTGGACAGCGACAAGAACGACGACACCACCGACGGCGACATCACGTTCACCTCGACAGTGAACGGCGGCAGGACGCTGATGCTGGACGCCGATGGTGGTGCGGTGGATCTTCAGGGAGCCGCGGGCGGCGCGACCAAGCTGACGAGCCTGACGGTGGATGGCGGCCAGGTCGACCTCAAGAGCGTAGCGACAACCGGCGCGATCGATGTCGAGGGTACGAACATCGACCTGAACGGGGCGACTTACTACAGCAACGACGGTGACATCAAGTTCACCGGTGCGGTGGACCTGACGGTGAACGTGTCGGTGGACAGCGATAAGGACAACCACTCGACGGACGGTGACATCACGTTCACCTCGACGATCGACGGCGGCAAGACGCTGACGTTGGATGCCGACGGCGGCGCGGTGGATCTTCAAGGTGCGGTTGGCGGCACCACCAAGCTGACGAGCCTGACGGTGGACGGCGGGCAGGTTGATCTCGATACCGTTGCGACAACCGGTGCCATCGACATCGAGGGCACCAACATCGATCTGAACGGGGCGACCTACTACAGTGACGACGGCGACATCACATTCACCGGTCCAGCAGACCTTGCTGTCAACGTGTCGGTGGACAGCGATGCGGACAATGACTCCACGGATGGCGATATTACGTTCACTTCGACAATTAATGGCGGCAAGTCACTGACACTGGATGCTGGCGGCGGCGCGGTTGACCTGCGCGGTGCGGCAGGCGGCACCACCAAGCTGACGAGCCTGACGGTGGACGGAGGTCAGGTCGACCTCAAGAGCGTTGCGACGACCGGCGCCATCGACATCGAGGGTACGAACATCGACCTGAACGGGGCGACCTACTACAGTGATGACGGTAACATCAAGTTCACCGGTCCGGTGGACCTGCATGCCAATGTGACGGTGGACAGCGACAAGAACGACGACGCCACCGACGGCGACATCACGTCCACTTCGACAGTGAACGGCGGCAAGACGCTGACGCTTGACGCTGATGGTGGCGCGGTGGATCTTCAGGGAGCCGCGGGCGGCACCACCAAGCTGACGAGCCTGACGGTGGACGGAGGTCAGGTCGACCTCAAGAGCGTTGCGACGACCGGTACCATCGACATCGAGGGCACGAACATCGATCTGAATGGGGCGACCTACTACAGTAATGATGGCGACATTAAGTTCACCGGTCCGGTGGACCTGACGGTCAACACGACGGTGGACAGTGACAAGGACAACGACGCCACCGATGGTGACATTACGTTCACCTCGACGATCGACGGTGGCAAGGCACTGACGCTGGATGCCGGTGGCGGTGCGGTGGATCTTCAGGGCGCGGTAGGCGGCACCACCAAGCTGACCAGCCTGACGGTGGACGGTGGGCAGGTTGATCTCGATACCGTTGCGACAACCGGTGCCATCGACATCGAGGGCACGAACATCGATCTGAACGGCGCGACCTACTACAGCAACGACGGCGACATCACCTTCACCGGTCCGGTGGACCTGCATGCCAATGTGACGGTGAACAGCGATGCGAATGACGACAACACCGACGGTGACATCAGTTTCAGTTCCACCATCAACGGTGGTCAGACGCTGACGCTGGACGCCGCCGGCGGTTCGGTGACGGTCGGCGGCGCGGTGGGCGGCACCACCAAGCTGACGAGCCTGACGGTGACCGGTAGTTCGGTGTCACTGAAGAGTGTGAGGACCTCAGGCGTAATAACGGTGACAGGCACCGGTATCACGCTTAACGGGAATTACTATAGTGACGACGGCGACATTACTTTCACGGGTCCGGTAACGCTGGCGGGTGTGGTGAGAGTGAACAGTGATCAGAATAACGATTCGACGGACGGTGACATCACGTTCACCTCGACGATCGACGGCGGCAAGGCACTGACGCTGGATGCCGGTGGCGGTTCGGTGAACCTGCAGGGTGCGGTTGGCGGCACCACCAAGCTGACGAGCCTGACGGTTGACGGCGGACAGATCGATGTCAAGAGTATCAAGACGACTGGTGCCATTGACATCGAGGGCACGAACATCGACCTGAACAGTGGTGTGTACGAGAGCGACGACGGCAACATCACGTTCACCGGCCCGGTGGACCTGACCGTCGACACGACGGTGGACAGTGACAAGGACAACGACGGTACGAACGGAAAAATCCTTTTCACCTCGACGGTGAACGGTGCCAAGGCGCTGACACTGGATGCGGACGGCGGTGCGGTTGAGCTGCGCGGCGCGGTGGGCGGCACGACCAAACTGACCAGCCTGACGGTGGACGGCGGGCAGATAGATCTCAATACCGTTGCGACGACCGGCGCCATCGACATCGAGGGCACGAACATCGACCTGAACGGGGCCACCTACTACAGCGATGACGGCGACATCACCTTCACCGGTCCGGTGGACCTGCATGCCAATGTGACGGTGGACAGCGATGCGAATGACGACTCCACCGACGGCGACATCAGTTTCAGTTCAACGATTAACGGTGGGCGAACGCTGAGCCTGGATGCCGACGGCGGTTCGGTGACGGTCGGCGGTGCGGTGGGCGGTACCACCAAGCTGACGAGCATGACGGTGACCGGCGGTTCGGTATCACTGAAGAGTGTGCGGACCTCAGGCGTAATAACGGTGACCGGCACCGGTATCACGCTTAACGGGAATTACTACAGCGACGATGGCAACATCACGTTTACCGGTCCAGTGACGCTGGCGGGTGCGGTGAGAGTTGACAGCGACAAAGACAATGTCAACACTGACGGCAACATCACCTTCACCTCGACAATAGATGGGGGCAAGACGCTGTCGCTGGACGCTGACGGCGGTTCGGTGGACCTCCAGGGTGCGGTTGGCGGCACCACCAAGCTGACGAGCCTGACGGTTGACGGCGGACAGATCGATGTCAAGAGTATCAAGACGACTGGTGCCATTGACATCGAGGGCACGAACATCGACCTGAACAGTGGTGTGTACGAGAGCGACGACGGCAACATCACGTTCACCGGCCCGGTGGACCTGACCGTCGACACGACGGTGGACAGTGACAAGGACAACGACGGTACGAACGGAAAAATCCTTTTCACCTCGACGGTGAACGGTGCCAAGGCGCTGACACTGGATGCGGACGGCGGTGCGGTTGAGCTGCGCGGCGCGGTGGGCGGCACGACCAAACTGACCAGCCTGACGGTGGACGGCGGGCAGATAGATCTCAATACCGTTGCGACGACCGGCGCCATCGACATCGAGGGCACGAACATCGACCTGAACGGGGCCACCTACTACAGCGATGACGGCGACATCACCTTCACCGGTCCGGTGGACCTGCATGCCAATGTGACGGTGGACAGCGATGCGAATGACGACTCCACCGACGGCGACATCAGTTTCAGTTCAACGATTAACGGTGGGCGAACGCTGAGCCTGGATGCCGACGGCGGTTCGGTGACGGTCGGCGGTGCGGTGGGCGGTACCACCAAGCTGACGAGCATGACGGTGACCGGCGGTTCGGTATCACTGAAGAGTGTGCGGACCTCAGGCGTAATAACGGTGACCGGCACCGGCATCACGCTGGACGGCAACTACTACAGCGACGACGGCAACATCACGTTCACAGGTCCGGCGACGTTAGCCGGCACGACAAGAGTGGACAGTGACCGGGATAATAACAGCACGGACGGCGACATCTCCTTCAGTACAACCATTAACGGTGGTAACTCATTGACACTGGATGCAGGAAGCGGTTCAGTTTCGCTACCGAGTGCGGTGGGTGGCACCACCAAGCTGGCAAGCCTGAGGGTTGACGGCGGCCAGGTCGACGTCAGCACCGTTGCGACGACCGGCTTCATAAATATCGGGGGCTCGAACGTTGACCTGAACGGGGCGACGTACTACAGCGATGACGGTAATGTCACATTCCGCGGTCCGGTGGATTTGGAAGTCGATGTGACGATAGACAGCGATACGGACGATGACGGGAAGGATGGCTCTATTCGCTTCGCCTCGACGCTGGATGGTGAATACAATCTGACACTGGATGCGGATACAGGAGACATTTATTTTGTCGGTGATGTGGGGGCGATCAACAAACTGACGACAATTACGATCAACAAGGCTGGAAACATCACAGTGGCCGCGACGATGAATGTCGGCAGTTTCACTCAAACTGCGGGGACCGGGGAAACCGACTTCGGATCAAACACAATAAATGCTGACGACTCTGTCTACGTCAATACGGTGAATATAAGAGGAAAAATTGTCGCCCAAGAAGCTACGTTAATTGCTCAAGAAGCTATTATTGCAGTTGTAGAAGTGGACTCTTTGACAGTCGAGGCGGAAATCGTAGATTTTTCGGGTACTGTGGATGGCATAGGTGGACAAGGCGCTGCCGACCAAATAATCGTAAGTAATAGGGGGTCGGGTACGTATTGGTTTAATGGTTACACCATTTTAGGCACTGGATTAGGGACACGAATCCATTCTGAATTGTCTTCCCTGCCAC
Source organism: Arenicellales bacterium (assembly GCA_963666625.1). Classification (GTDB taxonomy): domain Bacteria; phylum Pseudomonadota; class Gammaproteobacteria; order Arenicellales; family JAJDZL01; genus JAJDZL01. The sequence goes on along the minus strand of OY762925.1, from coordinate 3,698,590 downwards.
TCCCGACGATATGGACACTTAGTCGATATCCGGTGACACCTGCCTCTGGAGTCTATACCTCGTATATTCCGATTTTGCGGGCTTCCGTGAATGATGCTATCAGTAGCGCATACATTCCGACTGTTTTTGAGATGCCGTTCCCATTGTTGACCCCGAAGCCCGGAACGGAAGGTTACTATGAGGATATACCTTTGTTATTCGAGATGTACAATAATGAACTGGATGAAATGGAGTGAAATACCAATGCGAAACCTTATCCACGTGACTGCTTATGAAACCTCAAATGTCAGATACAAAGTACCGCTTGTGCGTGCTAACGGTGCCTTTGCTTTTCTGATTGGAGCGCTATTATTCAGCGTTTGTACGTATGGTCTAGCACAAGAAAACAATATGCAATCCGAGGAGGAAGTAAGCGGACCGCAAATAAAAGGGTTTCGTTCAGCTCAGTTTGGCATGTCCGATTCGGAAACACTTGCTGCCATAAATCGTGATTTTCAAATTCAGCAAGCAATAATCGAAAATCAGACGAACGATGAAGATAGAACTTCCAGCCTAGTAGCGACAGTCAATGAAATTTTTCGTGGTAGCGAACCGGCTCAAGTCGCCTATATTCACGGTTATCAGCATAAAAAACTGATTCAGATCAATGTCCTATGGGGGTCGCCAGTAACTGCTGAAGTTAACCGCCAAGCCCTGGTAACTACCGCTAATATTCTTAGAAAATATTTTTTGGAATTGGGTTTTGACCCAGAACGTACAGTGGTAAATACACGCGTAGACGACAGAGTATTTGTCGTATTTCGTTCTACCGATGAACAGGGACGAATGGTGTTGTTACAGTTGATCAGCAGTCAAGTACCCGCTGAGGAGGGAGAAAACACAGAAGAGCTCAAACCGCAATTTCAGATAGATTCTTTATTACTTTCCTACATTGAAGATGTCAATGAACCAGACATATTCAGGATCGAGAAAGGTGATTTCTAACCGCTTCGGGGAACATCATCTTTACCAGTGAAAAAATTCGGAGCGATAAAAATTATTTGAAACAAGTCAGTTTAGCCTGAAGAATCCGTATTCCCATCTTGATTTGATCAAAATTGAAATCGTTTTCATAACTTAGTCTCCGACTAAAACAATGGCAGTTCTGAATGGAATATCGGAATATATATAGTCCGGGTGGTTCCTCTAACTTTCACATTCAAATCGCAATGGCGAGGTTTGTCTGAGCTTACGCGTTTTGATACTATATTTGCCGACGCAGATTCTGTCTGTCAATTCCGAACCGAAGACAAAATTTATACACTCCACCTAACCGGAACTTCACCCCCATTTTACCGGAATGAATTTACCTAACTCCCTGTTTCTGCCCGACAAAATATCAAAATCATCATTTCTGCCATTGGATATCCGTACCCAGTTCACTGACACCCGATGACTTTGACAAAAACCAGAGTCAAAGCCATTCCTTTCGACATCCTTTGATTCTTTTCCATATTTTCGTGCTTGACACCATCGGCATTCTCATCTATTATGTACCCAGTGCAGATTTTCAGATGTTTCCGGTCATGGCATACCGAATCGACACCATCCCCAACAAGCGCGGCCGCGACACCGTGCTGCTCAGGAAATACTGGCGCGAGGGCAGGCGCATCCGCAAGCAAAGGATCGCCACCCTGACCGACATGCCGGCGACGGTCATCAACGGAATCGACGCAGTGCTGCGCGGCGGCGTGTCGTTCGCATCGGTCGATGAGGCGTTCAGCATCCGTCGCGCACAGCCGCACGGCCATGTGACTGCGGTGCTCGGCACCGCGCGTGCCATCGGACTGGAACGCATTCTGGATCGCAGTCCCGGCCGCTTTCGCAGCCTGGCGCTGGCTGCGGTGGTGTCCCGTATCCTGTCACCGGACTCGAAACTGGCGACCGCCAGGCGACTGTCGCCGGACACCGCCGACAGCAGTCTCGGCGAGATGCTCAAGCTCGGCGAGGTGAGCGGCAACGAGATGCTGTCAATGCTCGACTGGCTGCGGAAGCGACAGCCGTGGATCGAGCGCAGCCTGGCCAACCGCCATGTGCGCGGTGCGATGCTGATCCTGTATGACGTCACCTCAAGTTACCTGGAGGGGCGCAAGTGTCCGCTGGCCGCGTTCGGTCACAACCGCGACGGCAAGAAGGGCAAGATGCAGATCGTGTACGGTCTGCTGTGTGCGCCCGACGGCTGTCCGGTGGCGGTCGAGGTGTTCAGCGGCAACACCGCCGATCCCAACACGGTGGCCAGTCAGGTGCACACCATCCAGCGGCGATTCGGCATCGAGCGCATCGCACTGGTCGGCGACCGCGGGATGATCACCTGCGCCCGCATCAGGGCTGACCTGCAACCGGCCGGACTGGACTGGATCTCGGCGCTGAGGACCAATGGGCTGCGCAAGCTGCTCAAGCGTTCGGCGGACGATGATGGCGACGGCCTTGCGGTTGACGCACTGGAGCCCGATTCGGTGACACCGGTCGTCAGCGGGGCGTTTCCCGGCGAGACGATCCTGGTGTGTCTGAATGCGAGACTTCGCGAAGAACGCGGCCGCAAGCGTCAGGAGCTGCTGGAGCGAACCGAAGATGCGTTGCGGCAGATCGAACAGTCGGTGCGCCGCGGCACCCTGTCCGGCGAGGTCGGGATCGCCCGGCGGGTGGGCGCCGAGATCAACCGCTGGAAGATGGCCAAGCACTTCGACATCAGCATCACCGACCGGCAGATCAGCTGGCGGCGGCTGGACGGGCAGATCGCCGACGAGGCACGGCTCGACGGGGTTTATGCGATCCGCACCAGCGTCACCGACATGGAGGCGAATGCCGCAGTGGAGGCCTACAAGAGCCTGTCGCAGGTCGAGCGGGCGTTCCGCACCGCCAAGTCGCATCTGGATGTGCGTCCGATCCATGTCTACAGCGCCGAGCATGTTCGGGCGCATGTGTTCCTTTGCATGCTGGCCTATCATGTGGAATGGCACATGCGACAGCGGCTGGCGCCGCTGCTGTTCGACGATGACGACCGCGAGGCCGCCAGGGCCGCCCGCAAGTCACCGGTGGCCCGGGCCGAGGTGTCCGACCGGGCCAAACGCAAGGCCGCTTCCAAGCACACCGATGACGGCTTTGCGGTGCACAGCTTCCAGACCCTGATCGGTGACCTGTCCACGATGACGCTGAATCATGTGTCGTTGCCCGGGGCGGTGGATGCCATCGTGCCGATGCTGTCGGATCCGACTCCGCTGCAGGCCAGGGCACTGGATCTGCTCGGCATCGACCCACAGAAATATGTACCCAGTGCGGGGACAGGTTGATATCACCCGCAGGACACCGACTTCTGATTTAAAATCAGTGATTTGCTGAATGCCCGATGTTGATTATGGGGGTGAAGTTCCGCCTAACGAAGACGCGAGCTGGGTCATATGATTCCGGGTAAAGTAATCAAATTCGCATTTCAATTATTCTTCAAATGTAAAATAATGTCGTTAGTGGTACCGGCATAAATTTCTTTGGCCACATTGGGTCGAAAGGTGCCGGAAATCTGCTGCAACCGAAGGCTAATGTGTCATAGCATGATTTGCTGGTTGGTCAATGGGCCGTTAGCTCAGTTGGCAGAGCAGTTGACTCTTAATCAATTGGTCCGGGGTTCGAATCCCTGACGGCCCACAGTTAGAAACTTGGAATACCGCAGAGACTATTTGGTTTGTGCTCAAGTTGTTACAGTTAAATCGAGGGGAAAAACTTGGACGTCCAAGTCAATCGATACAATTGGAGATGGTGGATAGCCAATGTTGATGAAAACAAAATTTAGCGCGACATCAAAGACTGAATTTGTACATGAGTACTGGGGCATAGATAACGACTATGCGCGTCTGAGTGATGTTTTATTGGGACGTCCGGAATTTTATCGCTGGGTTGATGCCGGCCCGATCATTGGACGTACAATGGAAAATGCAGCACGAACCGGTGTGAAGTTCGATTTTGATCTTGCTCAACGCCAGCACGCTGACATGATCGCCCAATACGAAGCTCGAGGCGTGGCATGTCACTTCATCGAGGCCGATGAGGCACTACATAGAAATTTCTTTGCCCGAGACAATTCAGCGATGACACCTTGGGGTGCTCTGATTTGCCACATGCAACTGAAATGCCGTCGTGCTGATTATGCTTCAGTTATCAAGTTCTATCAGGATAATGATATTCCGATATGGCGATTTGCTACCGCCGGCCATTTCGAAGGGGGTGATTTTGTCATTCTACGACCCGGACTCGTGCTTATCGGCTATTGCGGCGAACGGTCAGAGAAGGAAGGATCTGAACAGGTCGCCCGATTCGTCGAAGCCGAAGGCTGGGAGGCGTTAGTCGCGCCTATTTCCAGAGAATTCGTGCACATGGACGGATTGGTGGTGCCACTCGCTGAAAATCTATTGGTTGCCTGCACAGATGCGATGGAGCCGTGGCTGGTCACTTGGTTGAAAGATAGGGGTTTCGAATTTGTCGAAGTCGGTTACAGCGAAGCAAGGAATTTAGGAGTGAATCTGATGACGCTCGGTGATGACCGAGTTTTGGCCATGAAAGGTTCTCCAGATCTCGTCAATAAAATGCGTGCTCTAGGATTTGATGTTTGCGAAGTTGATTTGTCGATGTTCACTTTAGGTGGTGGAGGGATACATTGCTTGAGTCAGGCACTGAGACGAGAACGACTGAGTCAATAGTTCAAAATATGAACTCCTGAAAATTTCTAAAGTCGGTATCGCGAGAATGTGATTCGAGAGTGAAAATAGGTGGGCTCCACGGTTCGAATCATCGCCGAAAAATTCAAATTCTTACTTGCGATAGCCAATAAAAATCCAAGATGTCGATATCGAAACTGAACCGAATTCCGAATCTGGCCGTCGTTTCATTAGTAAATTACTGGTGTACCGCGGGTGAGCCTGTCATCTGAAATGGACAGGCTGCGCTATGTTCACGCTCATACCGGGTGAGTTCAGGCTGGATATGCTCACATTCACTTCTAGACTCCGGACAGCGACTGGCAAAGACGCATCCTGGGGGTAGGTCAAGGGGCGACGGCAACTCACCGTGCAGGATAGCACGCGGACGTGCCCGTTCCTCAATCGGATCAGGGACCGGTACCGATGCAATTAGTGCTCGCGTATAAGGATGAAGTGGCTGTTGCAACAGTAAGCGTGTGGGTGCTACCTCCATCGTCTTTCCAAGATACATCACCATGATACGGTTGGAAATTTGCTTGATTACACTCAAATCATGAGCGATAAAGATTATTGCCAGCCCAAAGTCCCGCTGTAGTTCCTGTAGCAAGTTTACAACCTGTGCACGAACAGAGACATCAAGCGCGGCGACCGGTTCATCACAAAAAACAAGTCTGGGTTTCAGAATCAAAGCGCGGGCAATTCCGATTCTCTGACACTGTCCACCCGAAAATTCATGCGGATAGCGATTGGCCAGACTCGGAAGCAATCCGACTCTCTCCATGATTTCACCGACACTTTTGACAGTTTCCGCCTTATTCATTGAAGGTTTGTGAGTTCGGAGCGGTTCGGCAATAATTTGCCCTACAGTCATGCGTGGGTTTAAAGCCGCCAGAGGGTCCTGGAAAATCATTGGCATATCCTTTCTGAGATGGCGTCTCTCCCGGTTGTCCAAATTTGAGAGATCTTTTCCATCCAACAAAATTCGACCGCGACTGATTGGAACCGTACCGGCGATTGCTCTGATCAAGGTAGTTTTGCCTGAACCGCTTTCTCCGACCAGTCCCAGCGTCTCAAGGGGGTGTATTTCAAATGAGACATCACTGACCGCCGCCAGATTGGTTTTTGGAATCCAAGGCCAGTTTCCGTCTGCTGCAACTTTGAACTCGACGGAAAGATTTTCTACCTTGAGAAGTGGTTTCATTCTCGTAGCAACTCTCGGTCGACATGACAGGACCTGGATTGCTCACCGTTACGTTCAATGGCTGGATGCTCTTGTGCACACACCGGCAAGCGGTAGTGACAACGAGGCTCAAACGGGCAACCTTGGTATCGGTTTCTTGCATCAAGCGGGTCGCCTGGAATGACGTTCAGCGATTCAGTATCGCGGTCCAAGCGTGGTACAGCCTTGAGTAACGCCGCTGTATAGGGATGATCTGGCGTGGCGAAAAGACACTGCGAATTCCCAGATTCCATGACTCGCCCACCATACATCACAACAATCCGGTCGCTCATTCCGGCAACCAACCCCAAATCATGAGTAATCAGAATGACTGCTGTTCCGAAATCCTGCCGAACCTCTTTCAATAACTCAACGACCTGTGCCTGAACGGTTACGTCGAGTGCTGTTGTCGGTTCATCAGCGATCAGAATTTTGGGCTGACACAGTAGTGCCATCGCAATCAGGACGCGCTGTCGCATGCCACCTGAGAATTCATGTGGAAACATTCTCAAGCGGCGCTTTGCATCCGGAATCTGGACCGCATCCAGCATTTGAAGACAATGACTCAGTGCCTGAGATTTTGAGTAACCTTTATGGAACGTAAGAATTTCAGACATCTGGTCAGAAATACGCATGTATGGATTGAGCGCAGTCATGGGATTTTGAAAAATCATCGCGATCTTTGTCGTACGAATCTGCTGAAGCTCCGACTCAGACAATTCCAACAGGTTTGCACCCTCGAAAATCGCCTGTCCGGAAACTTGAGCATTCTTAGATTGCAAACCGAGCATTGCGAAAGTCATCTGACTTTTACCGGAACCGCTTTCTCCCACAACTGCGAGAATCTCTCCTGCATGCAAGTCGAAGTTCACGCCATTGACGGCATGGATGGGTCTTGTCGTGGTCTCAAACACGACTTCAAGATTGATAACTTCGAGTAGTTTCATCTACAGTCTGTCTTTTGGATCAAATGCATCCCGCATGCCGTCGCCGACAAAGAAGAATCCGAAGAGTGTTGTGACAAAGAAAAACAATGGAAAACACAGTTGCCACAGTGTGCCGTACTGCATCTGGGATGCACCCGCACTGATCAGTGCTCCGAGTGATGTGTTGGGTTCCTGTACGCCGAGTCCAAGAAAGCTGACGAAACTTTCATAAAGAATGATGTTTGGTACCAACAGTGTCGCATACACCACGACAATTCCCAGAAGGTTTGGGATGATATGTCTGAGTATGATAAAGAAAGGCAAAACGCCACTGACTATTGCGTTTTCGACGAATTCACGGGTTTTGATGCTGAGTGTCTGCCCGCGCACGATACGTGCCATATCAAGCCATGACACCAGACCGATGCCGACGAACAGCAGTACGATTGAACGGCCAAAAATGACCAGTAGCAGAATAAGGACAAACATATAGGGAATAGACATTGCGATATCTACGAATCGCATCATGACGCTATCAAGTTTCCCACCGAAGTAGCCTGCAACAGCGCCATACAGCGTTCCGACAAACACCGCGATAAGTGAACCGATCAATCCCACAATCAGTGAAATTCGCGCCCCGCTTGCGGTCCTGGTAAAAAGATCTCTTCCGAGTTCGTCGGTTCCAAAATAATGTGTCGAAGATGGCTTGCCGTTAGTTTCGACGGACCCGATCACGGCCCAATCGATATCTTCTGCTGACCAACCCGAAACTAATGGACCGAATACTGAGAACAATCCAATTAAAACAAGTACAAGAACACTGAAAGATGCTGCTCGATTCCTGCGAAATCGCAGGAATGCATCCTGCCACAGTGAGCGATGATCTCCATCGCTGTCGTCAAAGTTGAAATCTATTTGCTGAACCGGTGTCACTGATGTCACTTTCAGTAGTGAATCCTCGGATCGATCCACGTGTAGGCGATATCTACGAGTAGATTGAACAGAACAGTCAGCGTGCCGGTCAGAATGGTAATACCCATGATCAGGGAGTAGTCTCTGTTGATCGCCGCATTAACGAAAAATTGGCCGATACCACCAGTAGAAAAATAGATATCGATCACGACCGATCCGGTAATCAGACCGACAAATGTCGGTCCGAGATAGGAAATAACGGGTAACATTGCCGGTTTCAAAGCGTGTCGAATCACCCAGTGCCGCGGTGGCAGACCTTTCGCACGCACGGTAAATATGAAGTCGGCATTCAACACTTCGAGCATTGAAGAGCGGGTGATTCTGGCAATTGATGCCATAAAGCTGGTTGAAAGTGCGATGACCGGCATAATCAGATAGGGTATCTCGCCGCCCTGCCAGCCACCGCCGGGTAGCCAGCCCAACCACAGTGTGAAAATCAAGACCAGAATCGGGGCCATGACGAAATTCGGCAGTACCTGGGCGCCGATCGAGACGCCGACCGCGAAATAGTCGAGCCATGAATTCTGACGCAGTGCCGCAGCGACCCCAAGAACCACACCAATGCTGACTGCAACAACAAATGACAGAAAGCCGTAGGTCAGAGTGACTGGAAATCCTTGTGCAATGATGTCGTTGACGGAACGGTCCTTGTAGACGAACGACGGTCCGAAATCAAAGTGGACTACAACATTCCAGACGTAGCGAAATATCTGCTCGTAGAAGGGGCGATCAAGGCCATACATGGCCTCTATATTCGCCAATGTAGTCTCAGGCAGTGGGCGCTCCCCGGAAAATGGACTGCCGGGGGCAAGATACATGATGACAAAAGACAAGACGACCAGCGCTAGGATGGTCGGTATGGCAATCAGGACCCTCCTGACAATATAGAACGCCATTAATGCGCGATCACGCTGGCTTAGTTCTTGACCCGATAGAGGTCTTTAGAATACCAGTTCTTCTGGACATTTTTGTACGGCCACCCCTTGATCTGTGATTTGAGCATGAATACACTGGTGTAGTGGTAAATCGGTATCAAAGCCATTTGGTCAGCGAGGATATGTTCGACTTTGGTGTAGTTGTCCTGCGGGTCTGCAAGTGTCTTGGATTCAGCCATCAATCGGTCTACTTCTGGATTTGAGAACCGCCCGGAATTCGAGGTCGAGGCGGTTGTCATCAGGTCCAGAAAAGTCGATGCTTCGTTATAGTCTCCACACCAGCCGGAACGGGCAACGTCAAACTCGCGGGTTCGACGGATTTCCAGATAGGTTTTCCATTCGTAGTTGACGAGTTCTACCTGTACACCAAGTTTCTGCTTCCACAGCTGCGAGATGACAGTCGCTATCTGCTTGTGGGATTCCGACGTGTTATAGATCAGCTTGAGCTTCAGTGGATTCTCCGGGCTGTATCCTGCTTCGGCCATCAGTCTTTCTGCCATGGCATCAAGTTCGCCTTGCGGAATCACTGCGTAGTCAATTTCTGGAATTGTGAACGCGGCGGTCGCTCGATGGGTGAAATTGTATGCTGGATATTGTCCACCTTTGAGAACCTGGTTTACCAACAGATTGCGGTCTACAGCATAGGACAGTGCCTTCCGTACCCGCACATCCTGTAAGGCTGGGTGGCCGCTGTCAGTGTGGTTGATGGCGTAGTAGTAGGTGCAAAGTATCGGTACAGAAGTCGCCTCATTGGGATACTTTTCGGCCAAATTCGGGTACTGTCCAGTTGGGATTGCAGTGTAGTCAACCTCTCCCGCGAAATAGCGCGTCAACGCTTGATTTTCGTCATTGATTATGCGTCCGATGACCTGCTCTATGATGGTCGCGTCATTTTTCCAATACATCGAATTTCGTTTTCGCATGTGATATTCATTTGGAACGTGCTCCGCCAGTATGTAGGCACCATTCGAAACGATGTTCTCTGGACGAGTCCACTGGCTCCCATGAATCTCCAAGGTCGGCCTATGCACTGGAAACATCGTTGCGTAGGTTGTCATGCTCGGGAAATAGGGTAGCGATTGCTCAAGTTGCACCTCGAAGGTAAAGTCGTCAAGTGCATTCACACCGAGTTCCTGTGGTGGTTTATTGCCTTCAATAATGTCATCGGCATTTGTTATGGTTGCAAGCGAGAGGTACCACGAGTAGGGCGATGCTGTAGCTGGGTCTACAGCCCGTTGCCAGGCATAGACGAAGTCATGCGCGGTAACCGGATCACCATTTGACCATTTCGCATCCTGTCGAAGTTTGAACGTATATGTTCGATTGTCGTTTGCCGGCGTGACCGAAGTCGCAACACCCGGCACCAGATTGCCGTTGGAATCCTGGTTGAACAAACCTTCAAACAGGTCGCGGAGAACATCATATCCTTCCGAATCCTCATTCAGCTGCGGGTCGAGTGTTGGAAATTCGTCAAGCATGCGGTAAGTGAAAATCTGCTCGTCTGCCAGATTTTCACTGTCGATCAAAGCAATTTCCGTTGCCGCACAGGAAAAGGAAACAGCAACGGCAGTGATCAAGGTGAAGATGCGGGTATGGACACGTAGACTCATGATGGTCTCCAAAGGGGGAACTAGGTTTACACGGACTGCCTTATGTGAACACCCAGCAAGACAGCTTTTTACGCGTATCGATTGTAAATTTGGTATGTTCGCGAGACGTGCCTACATGTCACCGGGTCGGCACAAATTACTCGACTGCTATTATATCGAATCTGGCGGAGTACAATTATTTTGGACGAAATTTGGTTATTTCACGTTGCACTTGAGTGTTGATAGTTTCCCCGGCAACTCTCTCCTGAATAGAATAAACGTACAAAACCATTGACTCTCTCGCGACAGGGCCGAACAGTCGAGTTCCCGACAGTTCATCAATTTTCATTTACACCATTCAATTGGCCAACTGATTGATGACTCAGATGGAATTCGAAAATGCACGGACCAAGCAAATTTCGCGCAATTCAAATTGATTTTTAAGTGCAAAAGAAGTAGCATAAGCACATTACAAAATAGGAGCGAATTCATACTGTTCACTGCCATTGTGAAATCATCGCGAGGTTGATTTGGGCACTGTGAATTTTTTTTAATGCGGCGAAATATCATTGTAGGCAACTGGAAAATGAATTGCGCCTTCGACATGGCGCGTTCACTGGTTGGTGATGTAGTTCGTGGCGCGGCAAAATATGCTGAAACGCTAGATGTGGCTGTCTGCCCGCCATTCGTGTACCTTGATGCGGTGTGCGGTATGATAGGGGAGTCGTCCACAGTCGCCCTGGGTGCGCAAGATAGCAGTGAACACTCCTCAGGTGCATACACAGGTGAAGTATCATCTTGTATGCTGAAAGAGATTGGTTGTGAATATGTCATTGTCGGACACTCGGAGAGACGTCGCTACCACGACGAATCCGATGTCGAAGTCGGCCGCAAAGCGAAAGCGGTCATCTCACAGGGCATGAAAGCCATTGCCTGTGTCGGGGAGATGCTGGAGGAGAGACAATCCGAGTGTACAAAATCGGTCATTGACCGACAGTTGGGTGCGGTTCTAGGTACAGTGGATGAATCTGAGATGTCAGGATTGCTGATCGCATATGAACCTGTATGGGCGATCGGCACTGGATTGACTGCCTCGACGGACCAGATACAGGAGGCTCACTACTGGATTCGTGATGGAATTCGAGAGGTAAGCGCCGAAGTTGCTGATGTCTGTCGAATCCTATATGGCGGCAGTGTCAATGGCGCAAATGCCGCGAGTATTCTCAAGCAACCGGATGTCGATGGTTGTTTGGTTGGTGGTGCCTCGTTGGGTTCGGAGGAATTTCTGAAAATTTGCAACGCGGCTGTTTAGGGAAACACATATAAGATGGAATTATTGACAAAGATATTACTGGGTCTGTTTTTTGTCACCTCGATTGCCATGGTCGTCCTGATTCTGCTTCAGCGGGGTAAGGGGTCTGACCTTGGTGCGGTGTTCGGAGGCGGTTCCCAGTCGGTATTTGGCAGCCGCGGGTCAGCGAATTTTCTTACCCGTATCACTGCCGTATTGGCGACAGTGTTTTTTGGAATCGCACTCAGTCTGGCGTATATATATACCGGTGCACGAACGCCGACGAGTGTGACGGATATAGTCACATCGGAATCGGTTGTGGAGGAGATTCCACAAACTTCGGGCAGTGGTGGTGGCGGTGAGTTGCCGAAAGTGCCGGAATAAGGTTCTGGATCAATCGAATGAGCAGATTGCCGAAGTGGTGGAATTGGTAGACACGCCGTCTTGAGGGGGCGGTGGCGAGAGCCGTGCCGGTTCAAGTCCGGCCTTCGGCACCAGATCAGGTGAGTCAGGAAATTGAAAGTTTAATAGTTGAAACAATCCGATGCTGGCAAATTATGTTCCAATTGCGATTTTTCTGCTTGTCGCGCTAGTGATGGGAGCCGCAATGATCGGTGTCAGTTCGTTGCTTGGCCCTCACAAACCCGACAAGGAGAAGCTGTCTCCGTACGAGTGCGGTTTTGAAGCATTCGAGGACAGCCGCATGAAATTTGATGTGCGCTATTACCTGGTCGCTATTTTATTCATTATTTTCGATCTGGAAATCGCGTTCCTTTTTCCATGGGCAATCACGCTTGACGAAATCGGGCTGTTCGGATTCGTCGCGATGATGATCTTTCTGGGCGTGCTGGTCATCGGATTCATCTATGAATGGAAAAAAGGTGCACTGGAGTGGGAGTAAGACATGTCTATTGAAGGAGTCCTGAATCAGGGGATGGTCACCACGACCATGGATAAATTGATCAATTGGGCGCGTACCGGTTCGATGTGGCCGATGACATTCGGGCTCGCATGCTGCAGTGTGGAGATGATGCACGCAGGTGCATCCCGCTACGATCTTGACCGTTTCGGTATTATTTTCAGACCGAGTCCAAGACAGTCGGATGTGATGATCGTCGCCGGCACATTGGTCAACAAGATGGCACCAGCGTTGCGCAAGGTCTATGATCAGATGGCAGAGCCAAGATGGGTGATATCCATGGGGTCATGCGCGAACGGAGGTGGCTACTATCATTATTCGTACTCGGTGGTCAGAGGTTGCGACAGAATCGTTCCGGTTGATGTCTACGTACCCGGTTGTCCACCCACAGCTGAAGCGCTTGTCTACGGTATCCTTCAACTTCAGCGAAAGATTCAACGAACCAACACTATTGCCAGGTAGAGGCCTGGAACATGGCCGCTATCGCCCAACTTGCCCAGTCAGTTCAGGATTTGCTCGGAGCTGAAATTTCAGCATCAATGATTGATGTCAACGAGTTGACCATCGTGGTGAATTCGGAACGAATTACTGACATCTGCACCAAATTGCGCGACGATGACCGGACTAAATTCGAACAGCTGATCGATTTGTGTGCGGTCGACTATTCCGCTTATGGCGAAGAGTATTCAGCCAGACAGTGGTCTGGTTCGCGATATGCGGTGGTTTATCACCTTCTGTCTGTATCGCTCAATCATCGTCTGAGAGTGAAGGCATTTCTTGATGAGGAACACCCGGTCATTCGCTCGGTCACTGACATCTGGCCGTGCGCTGATTGGTTTGAACGTGAGGCATTTGATTTGTTTGGAATCCTGTTTGAAGGGCATTCCGACCTGCGTCGGATACTTACCGACTATGGATTTATCGGACATCCGTTCCGCAAGGATTTTCCTTTGACTGGATATGTTGAGATGCGATACGACCCGGACAAGGCACGCGTAGTCTACGAACCGGTGACAATCGAGCCGAGAACCTTGGTACCCCGCGTCATTCGGGAGGATAGTTTCGGTGACCGAGATTCGTAATTACACCATGAATTTCGGGCCGCAGCACCCAGCTGCGCATGGCGTGCTGAGACTGGTGATGGAAATGGATGGTGAGGTGGTGCAGAGAATTGATCCACATATCGGACTATTGCATCGCGCCACGGAGAAACTCGCCGAATCAAAGCCATACAATCAAAGCATCGGTTACATGGATCGACTCGACTACGTCTCCATGATGTGCAACGAACACGCCTATGTGCTGGCAATCGAAAAACTACTTGAGATTACAGTTCCGATTCGAGCCCAGTACATAAGGGTGATGTTCGATGAAATAACCCGAATTCTCAATCACTTGCTATGGCTCGGGGCGCACGGACTGGATATCGGTGCGATGTCGATGTTCCTGTATTGTTTCCGAGAGCGTGAAGACCTGATGGACTGTTATGAAGCGGCATCGGGAGCACGGATGCATGCGACTTACTACAGACCGGGCGGTGTATACAGAGATCTTCCCGATTCGATGCCGAAGTACGAGCCATCCAAGCACCGAAGCAAGCGCAAGCTTGAGGAGTTGAACAGGCATCGCCATGGTTCGCTGCTGGATTTCATCGAAGCCTTCACCGACAGGTTTCCGAAATGTGTTGATGATTATGAGACACTTCTCACTGACAATCGGATATGGAAGCAACGAACGGTCGACATCGGGATCGTGTCACCGGAGACCTGTCTGAAACGGGGATTTACCGGCCCCATGCTGCGCGGTTCCGGAATCGCTTGGGATTTGCGCAAGAAGCAGCCTTACGAGGTTTATGACAGAGTTGACTTCGACATACCGATCGGAACGAATGGCGATTGCTATGATCGATATCTTTGTCGGGTGGAGGAGATGCGCCAGTCAAACAGAATCATCCGCCAATGTGTTGAATGGCTGAACGCCAATCCCGGACCGGTGATGATTGATGATGCGAAGCTGATTGCCCCACGCCGAGAAACAATGAAACAGGACATGGAGTCTCTGATTCATCATTTCAAACTGTTTACTGAAGGATACTGCATTCGCGAGGGCGAGTCTTACGCCGCGGTAGAGGCGCCAAAGGGAGAATTCGGCGTCTATCTTGTTTCAGACGGGGCCAACAAGCCCTACCGATTGAAAATTCGTGCGCCGGGCTTTGTCCACCTATCCTCACTGGATGAGATGTGTCGCGGACACATGCTGGCGGACGTTGTTGCGGTGATCGGCACCCAGGATATCGTATTCGGAGAAATCGACCGATGATGCTGTCCAAAGACGCACTTGAAGAGATTCAGACTGAAATCGCCAAATATCCGAAGGGAAGGGAGCAAGCGGCAGTGATGGCAGCGTTGCGCATTGCACAGGATGAGTGCGGATGGGTGAGCGACGAAGTGATGAAGACTGTTGCCGGACTGCTGGATATCGAATCGATCAAGGTAGCAGAGGTGGCCACTTTTTACACCATGTACGATCTGAATCCACCCGGTCGGCATAAAATCAATGTTTGTACCAACATTTCGTGCGCGTTGCGAGGTTCTGCGTCGATCGTCGGGCATCTGACTGAAAAGCTGGGAGTCGGACTCGGTGAGACCACACCTGACGGGCGTTTCACCCTCAAAGAAGTTGAATGTCTGGCGGCGTGCGGTGGCGCACCTGCAGCTCTGATCAACCGGGATTACTGTGAGAATCTCACACCTCAGCGCATTGACGAGATTCTGGAGGCACTCGAATGAGTTACGGGGAAGTACGAATCTGCCTGCCCGAATTCGGTCTCGAATCCCCCTGGACAATTCAGGCGTACGAGAGTACGGGAGGATATGCGGCCTGGCGCAAGATCCTTCAGGAAAAGACACCACCAGAGGACATTATCGCCGAAGTCAAGGCTTCAGGCTTGAGAGGGCGCGGCGGCGCAGGCTTTCCAACGGGGCTGAAGTGGAGTTTTATGCCTCGAAACTCTCCCCAGCAAAAGTACATTGTCTGCAATTCTGACGAAGGAGAACCCGGAACATTCAAGGATCGCGACATATTGCGTTATAACCCGCATTCCCTGATTGAGGGAATGGCGATCGCCGGATATGCCATGAATGCGACGATCGGGTACAACTACATGCGCGGTGAATTCTATGAACCATACGACCGGTTTGAACAGGCACTCGCGGAGGCGCGTTCGGCCGGACTGCTTGGAACCGATCTTCTGGGCAGTGGTTTCGACTTCGATATTCACTCCCATCTAGGCGCAGGTGCCTACATCTGTGGTGAGGAGACAGGACTTCTTGAGTCGCTGGAAGGCAAAAGTGGTCAGCCGAGATTCAAACCACCGTTTCCCGCCCAGTTCGGTGCATTCGGGCGTCCAACCACAATTAACAATACCGAAACTCTGTCGTCGGTACCAAAGATCATGCGAGAAGGTGCGCAGTGGTTTGTTGACCTGGGTCCGAAAAACAACGCTGGAACTAAAATTTTCTCTGTATCCGGGCATGTCAACAAGCCCGGAAATTATGAGGTTCCACTGGGTATTCCATTCAAAGCATTGTTGGAGATGGCAGGTGGCATGCTCAATGGCGGCAAACTGAAGGCGTGTATTCCGGGAGGATCCTCGGTTCCGGTGTTGCCAGCTGACATCATCATGGACTGCGACATGGATTATGATTCGCTGCAGAACGCGGGCTCTCTCCTCGGTGCGGGGTCGGTTATCGTGATGGATGAGTCAACATGCATGGTCGAGATGCTTGAGCGAATCGCTTACTTCTACTGGGAGGAATCTTGTGGCCAGTGCACACCTTGTCGCGAGGGAACTGGTTGGCTCTACCGGCTGGTGAGGAAAATCCGCCGCGGTCAAGCAAGGTCCGAAGAGATCGATCAGTTGGTCGACATAGCGAATAGGATCGAGGGTCGCACGATCTGTGCGTTAGGAGACGCCGCCGCTTGGCCGGTACAAAGTTTCATCAAGCATTTTCGTCACGAGTTTGAAGCGAAGATCGCTTCCAGCGCGAAAGCCGCATAGCAGAACGATGTCAGATACACCGAAATTGACAATTGAGATTGACGGCCGCGAACTGCAGGCCGATCCCGGTGCGATGATTATCGAGGTGGCGGATGAGGCTGGAATCTACATCCCCAGATTCTGCTATCACGAGAAACTTTCAGTCGCTGCGAACTGCCGAATGTGTCTCGTCGAGGTCGAGAGGGCACCTAAACCGCTACCTGCATGCGCGACGCCTATCATGGATGGCATGAAGGTGAAGACGGCATCGAAATACGCGGTAGAAGCTCAGAAAGACACACTGGAATTCCTGTTGATCAATCATCCGCTTGATTGCCCGATCTGTGATCAGGGCGGGGAATGCCCATTGCAGGATCAGGCTGTTGGATACGGTGGCCATCTGTCCAGATTCAATGAGAAAAAGCGAGTCGTGGCCGATCACAATATCGGTCCACTGATTGAAACTGAGATGACGCGGTGCATTCACTGCACCCGGTGTGTTCGATTCGGGGAGGAAATTGCCGGGGTGATGGAACTCGGGATAACCGGCCGCGGCGAGCACCTGAAAATTGACACGTTTTTCGGCTCTACCGTCGATTCGGAAGTTTCCGGAAATGTCATCGATCTGTGTCCGGTTGGCGCGCTCACCTCAAAGCCTTATAGGTTCACTGCAAGATCATGGGAACTGATCAGCCACTCCGCAATCAGCCCCCACGATTGTGTCGGCACCAATATTGACGTACAGACTCTGCGCAACGAAGTGAAGCGAGTATTACCGCGAGTAAACGAACCGATCAATGAGTGTTGGATTTCCGATCGCGACCGGTACAGTTACGAGGCGCTGGAAGACGAGAGCCGACTCGGTGTTCCGATGGTGAGAAAAGACGGGGTGATGGTTGAAGTCAGCTGGCAGGATGCACTCAACGCAGCAGTGGAGGGCTTGTCCGAGATAGTTCAAAGCTACGATGCGTCTGCTTTGGGTACTTTGGTTTCGCCGATGTCGACATTCGAGGAATTCTATCTTGCGCAGAAACTGATGCGGGCAATTGGCAGCTCAAATATCGACCATCGTTTGCGTCAGATTGATTTTTCCCTGGACGAGGATGCACCACTGTATCCGGGCATCAGTATTCCGATTGACCAGATTCAGAACATGGAAACGATTGTCCTTGTCGGTTCGAACATACGGAAAGAGCAACCATTGCTTGGGTTGCGGGTGCGCAAAGCGGCAAAAAAGGGCGCATTGGTGGACGCGATCAATCCGATGGACTGGAAGTTCAATTTTCCATTGAGTTCCAGCGCGGTAGTTGCACCGAATGTCATGCCGTACGCCTTGGCTCATGTGCTTAAGGCGGTGTGTGAAATCAAGGATGCAAGTTTTCCCACGGATGTATCCGACGATTTTCTTGATGGCGCGGGAGAGTTCGCTGAGCGTGAGCATTGCGCTGAAATTGCGAGCCATCTGTGCGAAGCTTCGGAACGAGCGGTTCTGATTCTCGGACTGTCAGTAATCTCGCATCCTATGTATAGTTGCATCGAACGTCTCGCCTGGCATATCGGTAATGTTTCCGGTGCCTCGGTTTCCGCGTTGCCTCCGGCAAACAGCGTTGCCGGCTGGATTGCGGGATGTCTGCCACATCGGGACGAAAACGGTCAGACGGCGAATCTACCGGGTATGAACACCCGACAGATGATCTACAATCCCCGCCCCGCGTATTTACTATTCAATGTTGAACCCTCAAAGGATTTGTCAGATGGCTTTCATGCAGCCGAGGCTTTGGAAAATGCTGAGTTCGTCGTAAGTTTTCAGTTCTTTTCCGACATACCGGACTATGTGAATGTTGCACTACCTTTAGCTGCTTATACAGAAAACACAGGTACCTTCATCAACTGCGAGGGTCGAATCCAGAAGTCAACTGCAGCAGTGTCGCCTTACGGTGAGGCGCGGCCTGGTTGGAAAATACTCCGAGTACTCGGAAATTTGATGGGCATGGAAGGTTTTGACTATGTGTCAACCGAGGAAATTATGGATGAAGCCACACCACCTGATGGACTTTGCGAGCGTTCCTCGACGATCGATTCGGCAAAGGTACCATGTCTGAAAAAAGGCAATGGAAATGAGGATGGAAGATTCGAATTGGTTTCCGACCCTTTGATCTATGGTGTGGATACAGTTGTTCGCCGGGCGGCGTCGCTACAAAACACCTCGGATGCTGAATTGTCTGGAATTGGACTTAATCCAAATGATATGTCGATGCTGGAACTTGACAATGGTGATGCCGTCACCATCCGCAGTGACTTGTATAAATTGCACACCACTGCGATATCTGACGAACGCGTTGTGCCAGGTTGTGCATATTTTCCGGCAGGGAATGAGTTCGGTCCAAGTGCTGCAAGTGGAACCGAAATTCGGTTGGAGCGGTACACGACTGAATGAATACTCTACTTTCATTCTGGGGACAGTTACCTTTCGCGATCCAGGTGGCGATAGAGTCGCTTGCAAAAATTATCGCGATTCTGGTGCCACTTCTGATGCTGGTTGCTTATGTAACCTACGCTGAGCGAAAAATTATCGGTTACATTCAGGTGAGAGTCGGTCCGAACCGAGTCGGTCCACGCGGATGGTTGCAACCCATTGCAGATTTCCTGAAACTGTTCTTCAAAGAAGTCGTCATACCGACGAATGCGAATCGGGCACTGTTTATTTCGGCACCGGTTCTATCGCTCATTCCTGCACTGGCTGCCTGGGCAGTGATTCCGTTTACCGAGACGCTGGTTCTTGCCAATCTCGATGTCGGCCTGCTGTATATTCTTGCGCTTACTTCGATGGGCGTTTATGGCGTCATCATCGCGGGTTGGGCTTCAAACTCTAAGTATGCGTTCCTGGGGGCGATGCGCTCGGCAGCGCAAATTGTAGCCTATGAAATTGCGATGGGTTTTGCCTTGGTCGGACTGTTGATGGCTGCCGGCAGCCTCAATCTGGTAGAGATCGTCAAAGCGCAGCAAGGTGGCTTGCATCAGTGGTATCTGTGGCCCATGTTCCCACTGTTCCTGGTTTATTTCATCTCTGGCGTTGCGGAAACGAACCGAGCGCCATTTGATGTTGCTGAAGGTGAGTCTGAGATCGTGGCGGGCTTTCACGTCGAATACTCCGGAATCTCGTTCATGGTGTTTTTTATGGCCGAGTACGCCAACATGCTGCTGATTGCAACACTTGCAGTCGTCATGTTCCTAGGCGGCTGGTATGCCCCGATCGATATCGCGCCATTTAACTGGATTCCACCTTTTTTCTGGCTGTTCGGTAAAGTTGCGTTGTTGATGTTTGTATTTCTGTGGCTCAGGGCGACATTCCCGAGATATCGATATGATCAGATCATGCGGCTCGGCTGGAAAGTTTTTATCCCGATCACATTGGTTTGGATTACAGTCATTGGCGTCTTTCGGTTCCTGACTCCATGGGGATTCATTTTCCGATGAGCAGGGTATTTTGATGTTGAACTGGATCAGTCAGAATTTCAAGACCTACCTGTTGGTGGAACTGGTACGCGGTCTGAGTGTAACCGGTCGACATCTGTTCAAGCGGAAAACAACCATTCAATATCCGGAGGAAAAGACGCCGAAATCACCTCGTTTTCGCGGTCTGCACGCGTTGAGACGCTATCCCAACGGTGAAGAGCGCTGTATTGCCTGCAAGCTTTGTGAGGCAGTATGCCCTGCCTTGGCGATAACCATCGAATCAGAGGAGAGACGAGATGGCACGCGCAGAACGACGCGCTACGACATTGATCTATTCAAGTGCATTTACTGCGGATTTTGTGAAGAAGCCTGTCCGGTCGATTCGATCGTTGAAACCGACATTCATGAATTTCACTTTGAGAATCGCGGTGACAACATCATGACGAAAGAGATGCTGCTTGCTGTGGGCGACGAATATGAGCAGCGTATTGCCGATGCCAGAAGGGCGGATTCCGCATATCGATAGAGGCGCCCGGATGACGTTTCTGCAATTTTCGTTTTACTTCTTTGCCGCGGTGCTGATATTCGCCGCAACGATGGTGGTCACTATCCGAAATCCTGTGAAGGCAGCACTTTTCCTGGTACTGGCATTTTTCAGTGCGGCAGGTGTGTGGATAACACTCGAAGCGGAATTCCTGGCGATTGTCATGGTACTGGTTTATGTTGGTGCTGTGATGGTGCTATTCCTCTTTGTTGTGATGATGCTCGACATCAACCTGACGCGCCTGAAGGAGGGGTTTGGGGAATATCTGCCGATCGGCGGGATTGTTGCTGTTTTACTGGTCATTGAAATGGCGATCATTCTCAGTTCGAAAGTGTTCGGTCCGGCTTCCATGCCAAGACCGCCCGGACAACCGGAAAACTACAGCAACACCGCAGAACTCGGAAAAATCCTATATACGGACTATGCTTATCCTTTCGAGATTGCTGCGATCATACTCCTTGTCGCAATCATTGCCGCAATTTCCCTGACGCTCAGGCGACGCCCGGAGACTCGCTATCAGAAACCTGCCAGCCAGGTTTCGGTCAAAAGCTCAGACCGGATCAAGATAATCTCGATGGACGCGGAGAGTCCGCATACCGATTCACAGGGAGAGTCCGGTAAATGATTCCGCTATCACACTATCTCATCCTGTCAGCGGTGCTGTTCGCGATTGCGGTTGTCGGAATTTTCCTCAACAGAAAGAATGTAGTCATACTCCTGATGGCGATTGAGCTACTTCTGCTCTCGGTCAACATCAATTTTGTTGCCTTCTCCCATTATCTGCAGGATATGGCTGGCCAGGTCTTTGTGTTTTTCATATTGACTGTAGCAGCCGCAGAGGCGGCAATCGGTCTCGCAATCCTGATTGTACTGTTTCGAAACCGCCGTACGATCAATGTCGAAGATCTCAATAGATTGAGCGGTTGACGGCAGCCCGGAACCATTCTAAATCATGCTGTTGATCTATACCCTGATACCGTTGAGCTGTCTGATCGCTGCAATTATCGCGGGCGTAGGCGGACGAATCATCGGTCGCACAGCCACACATCGGGTTGCAATTTCGGGTGTTGCGGTCAGTTTTCTGCTTTCGCTATATGTTCTGTACGATGTTCTCCAAGGGAACCTGTTCAATGGAACACTCTATACCTGGGGAACAAGTGGACTGCTGAATTTTGAGATCGGGTTCCTGATTGACGAGTTGTCCGCCGCGATGGCAGTTGTGGTGACATTCGTGTCGTTCATGGTGCATATCTATACTATTGGATACATGCATGATGATTCGGGTTACCAGAGATTTTTCAGTTACATCGCACTTTTCACATTTGCCATGCTGATGCTGGTCATGTCGAACAACTTCCTGCAGTTGTTTTTCGGTTGGGAAGGCGTAGGTGTGGTTTCCTATCTGCTGATTGGTTTCTGGTTTGATCGGGATTCAGCCATATTTGCAAATATGAAGGCGTTTCTGGTGAATCGAATCGGGGATTTCGGATTCATACTCGCAATTGCCGCTATCGTTCACGTGTTCGGCACATTGGATTATGTCTCCGTATTCGAAAAAGTTCCTGAGGTTTCGGGGGACACGGTTTCCGGTATCGGTAATACCCAATGGTTGTGGGTAACCGTAATAGCACTGCTTCTGTTTGTCGGTGCGATGGGCAAATCGGCTCAAGTCCCGCTACACGTATGGCTGCCGGATTCAATGGAGGGTCCGACACCGATTTCGGCATTGATTCACGCAGCAACAATGGTCACTGCCGGAATTTACATGGTTGCCAGAATGTCACCGATTTTCGAGTACTCGGAAGTCGCACTCACAGTAGTGATCACGATTGGTTCCATCACAGCGTTATTCATGGCAATGATCGGCCTGGTACAGAACGACATCAAGCGGATTGTGGCGTATTCCACACTGTCACAGCTGGGTTATATGACTGTCGCACTCGGTGCATCAGCGTATGCCGCAGGAATGTTTCACCTGACGACACATGCATTTTTCAAAGCACTGCTCTTTCTTGCTGCAGGATCTGTGATTGTCGCCCTTCATCATCAGCAGGATATCCGACACATGGGTGGGTTGCGCAAATATATGCCGATCACCTATTGGACCGCGCTGGTGGGATCACTGGCACTTGCCGGGGTGCCACCTTTTGCAGGTTTCTTCTCCAAAGATTCCATTATCGAGGCGGTACATGCCAGCAATCTGCCAGGCAGTGGATTTGCGCTGTTTGCGGTTACCGTAGGCGTGTTTGTCACAGCGCTTTATTCATTTCGGATGCTGTTTGTCGTGTTTCACGGAAAATCCAGAATGTCGAAGGAGGAATCCGACCATGTCAAGGAATCACCGTGGGTGATTACGCTACCGCTGATTCTTCTGGCGATTCCCTCAGTCATATTCGGCCTGATCTATGTTGACCCGATGCTGTTTGGAGAGTTTTATTCCAGTTCGATTTTTGTGATGTCTGGGCATGATACGCTTGCTCAAGTGGCAAGCGGATTCAGCGGGGAGGGGATTGGCGTCGCAATGCAGATGGTCGCTCACGGATTCTTGACTCTTCCGTTTTGGCTGGCGATTTCGGGAATAGTCGCAGCCTGGCTACTCTATATCCGTTTTCCGCACTGGCCCGAACTGATTCAGAATCGATTGAGCGTGCTTTGGTTCATTTTGGATCGCAAGTATGGATTCGATGAATTCAACGAAATTGTCATTGCCCGTACTACCCGTGTCACCGGATTGGTTCTCTGGCAGCTTATGGATGATCTGCTGATTGACGGCTACGTGGTGAACGGGTTGGCATTGAAAGTCAAGCAGATGTCTGCGAGGTTGCGTGTAGTCCAGTCTGGCTTTGTCTATCACTATGCATTTGCGATGATCATAGGACTTTTTCTATTGATCACGTGGTTCGTCGCAAGGTGACTTCTCTGATCCATGTTTTCGTCAATTGGTCAATTTGATCAGCTGAGTTTTGTCATCTGGCTGCCCATCATTGGTGGAATATTGGTGCTGGCGGCTGGGAATCAGCGAAGTGAGGTCGTCAAGAAACTCGCACTCGGGATTTCGTTCGGAACATTTCTTCTGAGTCTGCCACTTTATTTCGGGTTCGACAAGTCGACAGCGGATTTTCAGTTCACCGAACATATCGAATGGGTTCCGGCATTCAACATCAATTACTCAATCGGAATCGACGGAATTTCTTTGCCTTTGATACTACTGACGACATTTCTGACTGTCCTGGTTGTTATAGCTGGATGGAAGGTCATCGAGTATCGCGTGGCTCACTATATGGCCGCTTTCCTGATACTGGAAGGGCTGATGATCGGGGTTTTCTCGGCGTTGGATGCTGTGTTGTTCTACATTTTCTGGGAAGGAATGCTGATTCCGATGTTTCTGATCATCGGAATCTGGGGTGGACTGAACCGAATTTATGCAACAATCAAATTCTTTCTGTATACGTTGCTGGGTTCGCTGCTCATGCTTGTGGCATTCCTGTACCTGTACAACGTCAGCGGTTCTTCCTTCGACATACGTCACTGGCATCAATTGGAAGTTTTGTACTTTCAGTCTCCTTTATTCATTGCGTTCTTTACCGCATTCGCGGTCAAAGTTCCAATGGTTCCGGTTCATACCTGGTTGCCCGATGCGCATGTGGAGGCACCCACCGGTGGTTCGGTCATTCTGGCCGCGGTCATGTTGAAGATGGGTGCGTACGGCTTTCTTCGATTCAGCCTGCCGATTCTGCCCGATGCTTCGCAGGCATTCTCGGGCGTGATGATCGCTCTGTCGCTGATCGCGATCGTGTATATCGCTTTGGTTGCCTTAGCACAGACCGACATGAAAAAACTGATTGCATATTCGTCAATTTCGCATATGGGATTTGTCACGCTCGGTTTTTTCATCTTCAACGTGCATGGGATTGAAGGGGCAGTTGTACAGATGATCTCTCACGGGTTTGTGTCAGGCGCTCTGTTCCTATGTGTAGGCGTGCTGTACGACAGGCTTCATTCCCGTAAACTTGAAACATATGGCGGTGTTGCCCATTCAATGCCGATGTTTGCCGCTTTGATGATGATCTTCACACTCGCAAATGTCGGTTTGCCGGGCACCTCCGGATTTGTTGGCGAACTACTGGTGATCATCGGTACCTTTGAGGAAAATGCGGTTTACGCAGGTATTGCAGCATTGACTCTCATACTGGGTGCGGCCTATACATTGCGGATGTACAAACGTGTCATATACGGAAAAATCACAAATGACGCGGTTGCTGCCTTGAAGGATCTTGAGCCGCATGAAATCATAACACTCGGGCTGCTGGCTTTACTGGTTCTGTTGATTGGCGTATGGCCTTTCCCGTTGCTGGAAGTGATGCATCCGTCGGTGGAGCTGCTGGTTTCCCAAGCTACAGGCACTAAATTGTCATGACAGTTAAATACTGATTCGGCGGTGTCTTGCTCACTCCAGTTATGGGACATCAAATGGAGGAATTTCGATGATCGATAATCCCGTTCCGTGGCCAAACGGTGCACGTTGTGCTGTAGCCATCACCTTTGACATGGATGCCGATAGCTTGATGCATTACGGCCATCCTAACGACGCGCATACCCGTGTTTCAGGGTTATCCATGCTACGTTATGGACCCGAAGTTGCGATGCGTCGCATTCTTGCGACTTATGACAAATTCGGGATCAAACAGACATTTTTTGTTCCTGCCTGGTGTATCGAGAGTTATCCCGATGTGATCGACGAGGTCAACAAGGCCGGGCATGAAATCGCATTTCACGGGTATATCCACGAAGACCCCAATTCATTAGGTCGAAAAGACGAAGCCTACTGGCTCGAACGTTCGATCGAGGTCATCAAAGCTCATACGGGACAATGCCCTCGGGGTGCTCGTGCTCCCCTATACAACTTTTCGCGCTGGTCAACTGATTTACTGATTGATTCCGGTATACATTATGATGCGTCACTGATGGGTGACGACATCCCATATGTGCTCAAAAGTGACGTTGGAGAACTGATTGAAATACCTTCACACTGGGGATTGGATGACTGGCCGCAGTATGTACACTCTATAGACTTGGATTTTGACATGCCGATCAAGTCGGCTTCAGAAGGCATGAAAGTATTTCAGGAAGAATTTGACGCAATGTGGGAACACCGCGGTTTGTGGGTTTCGGTGTGGCATCCTTTTGTGACCGGCCGATTGGCACGATGGTGTGCGGCTGAGAAGCTCATAGAATATATGCTGGGACGAGGTGATGTCTGGTTTGCCCGTATGGAAGACATTGCCACACACGTTCGCAAATTGATTGAAGAGGGTAGTTATGTGCCACGCGTAGACGAGTTACCGTACTATGATGAACCAATCTCTATCAACCGATAGGTGGCAGTTTTAAGTCGTTCACATTGGTTCCGGATACATTCAGTTCATCCAACTTTGCCAAGGCTTGCTAAGCATTGCGCTGCCTATTCATACACGGCGACCGATTCGCCTAGACGGCTTTCGAGTGGAATCACACCGTGACCGGGCAGTTCAGTCGCACGAGTTTTACCGTTTACGTTGCGCGACCCCTGACCGGGGAATGGATCTATCGCCAGGTGATGGTGACAAAGCCAGCTGGCAAGACGGCATTCTTCGGCAGTCGATACAGCGAGATGAATCGCCGCGGTGTCGGCAAGAACAGTCCCGCCGACATCCTCGATGTGCATCTGCCATCCAACATTCACTGCGAAATCGCGGATACGACGCGCCTTGGTTAAGCCGCCAACACGATTTGGCTTGATCTTGATGCCTTCGCATGCAACAAGGCGCCATGCGTCGAGGTGGTCCTGGTACGTGTGCAGGCACTCGTCGAGCTTCACGGGCTGCGATACCCGATGGGCTACTTGTGCACACTGACTAAGGGATTCGCATGGTTGTTCGAACCATGATTGATCGCGCGTCCGAACGGCGTTCATCACCGCAATTGCCGTCGCCGGTGTCCAAGCTCGGTTGATGTCGAAGGTGACTTCCTCGTTGGACGGAACGCTATCGATGATGGCTTCGATGCGCTCAATGTCCGTAGCGACGTTCGAGCCGCCGATCTTCGCGGAATGGACGCGATACCCCATCGCGCTTGCTTGACGGATGTGCGCGATCATTTCCTCGGGTGTTCCAGTCGGAATCGACGAATTGACCATGACCTCACCGGCGTCGTTGCCGCCAAACAGCTGCCACAACGGCAATCCGGAAAACTTGCCGAGAATGTCCCAGCAGGCGACGTCCAGAGCCGATTTCGCATATGGATGTCCCGGCAAAGCTATATCCATCGCCCGATTCACCGAATCTACTGATCTGGGGTCCAGTCCGATGATGGCAGGCGCGAGAATTTCCACAGCCGCTCTGACGCCCGGACCGTGAGCAGGCAGGTAGGTGTGCCCCCAAGGACAGGCCTCGCCCCATCCCGATATGCCCTCGTCGGTATCAATGCGGATGATTGTCGAATCGAGTTTCTCGAATTTCAACCGCCCGCCGGACAACGAGTAAGGTTGTGCAAGCGGCAGGTCCATCTGCCATATGGTGATTCGAGATATTTTCATTTGTTGACTCCATACACGGCAACGGGCTCGCCGAGGTTTTGCAAATCCGGCTCAACGCCCAGTCCTGGCAGATCTGACACGAACAGCTTGCCTTCTGACGTCTTCGGGTTCGGTGTACCGGTGGATCGTGTGTTGTAGTTGTGCAGATCTGTAGTGCTTGACATCAGTTCCGGCGGTGTCGATGCGGCAAAATGCGATACGGCTGCAGTCGCGATCTCACCGCCCCAAGTATCTTCCGCGACGACCGCAATCCCGTGTTCCACGAAATAATCCCGTACCCGTGTGGCTTTAGACAGCCCACCGAGATTGGAAATTTTCAGACAGGCGATTTCCGCCGCCCGATCTTCCACGATTCGGTGGGCAATGCGAATGTCCGTTATAACCTCATCGAGTTTCATGGGCAGATCTATGTGTCGCCGCACATGGAGGCACTGCTCATAGGTCTGACAAGGTTGCTCATAGATGTAGTCGAGGTCTCGAGTTGCGCGAGCGACTTGAATGGCATTGTTTACGGTCCACCCGCGATTGGCGTCGACAAAAGCTGTCTCGCCACGCTGTAACAGCGTCACCGTCTCACGAATCCGCTCAATGTCGTCGCTCCAGTTCGCGCCGACCTTGATTTGAAAATGCCGATAGCCCATAGCGCGATATCGCTGAAGTTCCTCTCGGGATTGATTCGGAGCATTTTGTGGAACGACCCGATACATCGGCGCGCCATCAATCAGCTTTCCGCCCAGCAGCATCCACACGGGCTGACCCGACGATTTACCAAGAATGTCCCAACAGGCGGCGTCGAATGGTGATTTTACGTAATTGTGTCCCTTCAATGCGTAGTCCATGATACGCTCGATTCTCCTGACTTGCCTGGGATCCTCGCCGATCAATCTAGGTGCAATTATTCGTGCAGCGGCTTCTACTCCACCCGAATGGGCTTCCATATAGTTTTCACCACAGGGTGTAAATTCCCCGCATCCGCTCACTCCACAGTCAGTCGCAATTGTTACAACGGTCGCTCGGGCAGTCGAAAACGCGTTTCCTCCACCCCAGCCGTAAGTGCCGCCGATGTATGGCAAGTCGCTGCGATAAATCGCGATTCGCGCGATTTTCATGTTACTTATCCATGCTGACGACGATGATGATCATGATCCTGACCGAAGAAGGCATTTACGAAAATTTTCCGAAAATAAATCGAGATGCTCCGACATGAATCTGAGCAATTTGACAGCAGTTTGGTACAAATATACTATTAGCAAACTTGAAAGAACGGGGACTAATTTACGTAGTTAAGCAGAATCACCAATATTCGTCAAGCGAACTACCAGATACCGGTTATATACCTGATGCGAACACTGAATTTGAACACTATCATATGCGACAGCATAGGCTTGGAATTTAAAATAAAGTCCAAGGAGGATGAAATTGAACGGAAATGACGGCTTGGTGCGAGCACTGGATCCTCGATACTATCTTGATCCTGAGGTTTATCAGCGCGAACTCGGCGGCATGATGGCTGCCACCTGGCAGTATGCCGGGCATGCTTCGCAGCTTCAGAACAAAGGCGATTACTTAACTTTCGAGATTGCGGGGCAGAATCTGTTCTGCATTCGCAACGGAAACGGCGAAATTCGCGCGTTCTACAATGTCTGCCAGCATCGCGCGCACGAGCTATTGATTGGCGATGGAACTGTCCGCTCGATCGTCTGTCCGTACCACGCATGGACCTATGGATTTGATGGAAAACTCATAGGTGGTCCGAATACGAATTCGGTGCCTGGATTCGACGCATCGGGCATCTGTCTCTCAAGCGTTCGTATCGAAGATTTTCACGGCTTTCTGTTCGCAAACTTGGACGACAACGCGAAACCTATGGACGAATGGTTCCCTGAAGTACGTGAGCAGCTATTGGAATTTGTGCCTCATATTGCTGAACTGCAGCCGACGAATTGGATCAAGGTTTCGAAAAACTGCAACTGGAAACTGGCCGTCGAAAACTATTCCGAATGCTATCACTGCCGCATCAATCACAAGACGTTCGCCAACGGCGTCATAGACCCCAGCACTTACGACATACAGCCCCAAGGCTACTGCCTGAGGCATACGACACGGTGCCAGAACCTCGACAAGATGACATATCCGATCGATCTTGACTCGTATCCAACGGCGGGGTCATATTCTTCTTGGTATCTGTGGCCGATGTTCTCGTTTCAGGTTTATCCCGGAAACGTACTGAATACCTACCACTGGCACCCGAAAGGGCATGATACCGTGGATGTCTGGCGCGGCTGGTACACGGTGGGTGGCAAAAAATCCGACGTGATCGATACTTTGGCTCGACAGGATCGGGATACGACCGTGGAGGAAGACATTCATCTGGTCGAGTCGGTCCAGCGCGGTCTAGGCAGCCGAGGATACAATCCCGGACCGCTTGTGATCGATCCGAACTCCGGGGTCAATTCTGAACATTCAATCAGTGTATTGCACAGCTGGATTCGAGAGAGCATCGAATCTGGCTGATGTCGGGACTTGCTTGCGCGAGCGCGCATTGATGAGCAACTACGTCATCATCTCAGCCTGATATACGATGAGGGAATGGCATTTCATGTAGGTTGAACGGAATTAGATCGGATAACTTTTTTCTTAGTGCACGCTTGCATTCAAGGAAGGTGCAAATTCAATCGTACAAGGCAGGTGGTGTGCATCTCTCATTTATTCTGCGCGATATAATCAATAGCATTAAAAGGCGACTGACACAGCCAAACGACGTGAATAACCTTAACCAATGCGAAGCGGTGGAGCAGGTACCGGGGATGGTCAGCGGCGCATGGGCCTTCACCGGCACCAGAATACCCTTGCTTGTGTTCTATGACAATCTGCTACATGGAGCCACAATTGATGAATTCGTGGAATGGTATCCCGCTATCGGAAAGGATCAGTTACTGTCATATCTGAATCACAAAACAGAATACCCTCTGTCTGAATTTCACAGCAATCTGATCAAGGGTGCCAATATCAACGAATTCATTGAACGGAATCCGAAAATAGGGGATTCCATTTTCTCCGTTCTGAACAAGGAAATGAAATACCTCAAAGCTTCCAGACTGAGTTGCTGATACTTTTTGATAACAATTTTCCGGCTCCGCTGAGGAAACATATACCGGATTACACCGTCGATACCGCCGCTGAGATGGGTAGGGCAGGAATTAAGAACGGTGACCCGCTGAATCAGGCGGTACAGGCACAATACGATATTCTCCTGACATGCGATCAGGGTGTCCGGATCAGCAGAACCTATCAAAATACGAATAGAGAATCTGATATGTTTTGACCTGTCCTAACCTGTGAATTCCATTCTGTCTCACTGTACTATATCATCAAATCTGAAAGACGGCAGGTGCGGGCCCTGGTCGTGACACTGGGTTGACAAACTGATATGCGTGGGTTGATTACCACATGACCCTGCTGCGTCACGGAAATACCTCGGTCTACAAACGTGGATCATCGCCGGCCCCCGGCCGGCGAGCCTACATAGATTCAACGAGGGTTTTTCCATAAGGTTGGCACCTGCTGTCGGTTCTCGGTTACTGTTCGGTTGCGGGCGGCAACCTGTTGAGTTCATGGCAGCCGATGTCCCAGATGAACCCGGCCAGCTCGCGGGCGACTGCGCTGACCGCGGTTTTCGAACTCTTGCCCTTGCGGCACATGGCGAGATACTTGCCGCACAGCCGTTTCTGAGCGTCCCAGGCCCGCCTTGCCGCGTATTCGGACGAGTCTTTCGCCTTGCGCTGCAGGTGTCGGGTGTTGCGCGGCGGGTGGCGGTAGCACCAGGCACTTTCGGTGAGGATGCGACGCACCGCAGAGTTGCCGGTCCTGGTGATGGCGCCGGTTCGGCGGCGTCCACCGCTGCTGAACTCGCCGGGCACCAGGCCGAGGAAGGCCATGAACTGTCCGGCACTCGGGAACCGGCGAAGGTCACCGATCTCGGCTGCCACGGTAACCGCGGTGAGAAGATCGACCCCGCGCAATGCGCGCAACGATTGGAGCACCGGATTCCAGGCCCACTGTTCACTCTGGGCGACAATGTCGCGGTCCAGCTCCGCCAGACGCATCTCGTGCTGCTCCAATGTGTCCAGGGCGGTGACCAGTGCGATCTGCTGCGCCGGATGTGTGAACCTGCGGTCCCTCATCCAGGCGCGATGCCCCTGGTTCCACCTGGTCTTCTGCCAGTGATGGCCGTGCCGAAGAAGAAAATGGTTGAGCTGCTGGCGCTGTTTCTTGATGCCCGCCTTCAGATCCGCCCGCAACCGGACCAGATCACGCATCGCCTCCTGCTCGGTGTCCGGCACCCACACCGGTGTCAGATAGCCCAATACCGACAATCTCGCCAGCTCCCTTGCGTCGCGACGATCGGTCTTCACCCGCTCACCCGGCTTTTTCGGAATCAGCGTCGGCGCCACCACCTCGCAGCCCAGCCCCAGATCCCGAAGCTGACGCCAGATCACAAAGCCGCAGGCACCGGCCTCATAGACAAAATGAAGTGTCCCGCCGAACTCCTCCGACAACGCTTCGGTCAGCCGCACCAGCGTATTCGGCCGGTTCGGAATCGTCGCCCGATCCTCGACCTCCATCGCATCGAAATCCGGATCCCGCCAGGCGACCGCCACCGCCACCGTATCCTTGTGCACATCCAGCCCGACATGCACCCGCACCGAACCCTCAGCCGGGACCGCCGTGATGTCTCTGTGATCTGTATAATCGCTCATACCTGTTCCTCCGGTTGTCAGCTTCGGAAAATACGCATATTTTAAATCTGCGTACCCCGATAATCTGTGGGGAACAGGTCAAAACATAGGGTCTGCAGTAACTCGCCCATTGTGAATCGGACGAGCAATGATCTTCCCAACACATCCAGTAGTGGACAGTCCGGTGAGCAGTCGCGACTCGAATCGACATCATCAATTCAACGACCCGAACGACATCAGCTAGCGTCCATATTCCCATCATCCGCTCCCGCAGGCTTCCCATACCGCGTTTCAGTCAATCGACAGCATTCACAAGCCGCGGATGTGTTGCGCCGGAATCTTACCGAATATGGACATTTCACCGCTTCGGATGATACCTGTGATTTTCGGCCGGTGGTTCCTCTCTTCTTCCAGTGATGCGAAGCCTGATATTCTCATATTCAGCGCACGAGCAATGATATTATTGAATCATGGGTGAAAGGCCGCAAAACGATCAACGCAAGTCCATTCCGACCGGAATTCAAAGTTTCCGCGAAGTCCGCGAGCGCGACAGTTACTATGTCGACAAGACCCTGATCATGCGTGACCTCATTGATCATGGCAGTTACTACTTCCTGTCGCGTCCGCGTCGTTTCGGCAAGAGTCTGTTTGTCGACACGTTACATGATCTGTTCGCCGGAGAGGAGGAGCTTTTCCGCGGGCTTGCGATCCATGACAGCTGGGACTGGTCAGTCAGACATCCTGTAGTAAGGCTGAGTTTTGACGATCAGTACAACAGTCCCGAAGAGATTGATCAGCACATTCATGGCAAGTTGAAACGGATTGCGGATGATGCCGGTATTGATTTGGGAGAGACCGGCAGTAAGGCTTCGCAACATTTGGAAGCGCTGATTCACCGGTTGCATCAGAGTACAGGACAGCAGGTGGTGGTACTGGTCGATGAGTATGACAAGCCGATCCTGGATGTATTGGAAAATCCTGAAGTGGCGAGAGCGAACCGGGACTACCTCCGAGGGCTTTACGGCATCATCAAGGGCAGTGCTCGACATGTCAGGTTCGTTTTTGTCACCGGAATCACGATGTTCTCGAAAGTCAGCCTGTTCTCCGGGCTGAACAATCTTGAGGACATTTCCCTGAATCCCCGCTATGCGTCGATATGCGGATTCACCGATGACGACCTTGACACGGTGTTCGCGCCGGAGCTTGAGGACTTGGACCGGGATGAGATTCGCCGCTGGTACAACGGTTACAACTGGCTGGGTGAGCACCGGCTCTACAATCCTTGGGACATTCTGTTTCTGTTGAAGGGAAGGCAATTTAAATCACATTGGTTCAGGAGCGGAACACCGACCTTTCTGTATCAGCTGATTAGGAAAAAGAACTATCCGCTGATGGATTATGGCGGCGGAACGATCAATGAGGAAGATCTGATCCAGTTTGATGTTGATGTCATCGATCTTCGCGCGCTGATGTTCCAGTCGGGCTATCTGACGGTGGGAGAGCAGCGTCGTGACGGTCCGGACACGATCTACACCCTGGAATTTCCCAACTTTGAGGTGAGTACGAGATTCAACGAGGGTCTTCTGGTCTATATGGGTAGCGACGCGGAGAAAATAAGGCGCGATGCGGATGCCGTATTGGACTGTCTGGAGTCGAAGGATTTCGACGCACTAGTTAAACGGATGCGGCCGGTGTATGCGGTCATTCCGCATGACTGGTTTCGCAATAGCACGATACCCGAAATCGAAGGTTACTATCTCAGTTTGCTGCTGACGTATCTTCGTACGGTGGGAGCGGATGCCAGGGCGGAGGTGTCGTCGAACCGGGGTCGAACGGATCTGGTCGTCCACCATGCCGGTCAGGTGTTTGTGATTGAGGCGAAGGTGGCAGTGGGCAGTAGCGAGCGAGAGATCGAGGCGGCGTTCAAGGCAGCGATGAAGCAGATACGCGAACGTGGCTACACAGAGCAGTATCTCGGTCAAGGCGACGAGGTTCATCTGATCGCCATGGTGTTCGGTAGCAAGGATCGCAATCTTTTGCACATGCGCTCTGAGCTTGCCGAGGAGTTGCCCGCATCCCGCGATGACGGAGACCTTCCGGTCTGGCGACGCTTGCGGAATGTCGTGACTATGAGATAATCAATTGAATATACCCGATGCTCTGGAAGGGTTGGAAGATTGATCTGCATCGACCGACATTGAACGATCTGGGATGATCATCATTCCCGATCGTGAACCCTAAAAACTTGCCCGCATGATCAGGGTTGAGTAGATGAAATCTGCAAATTTACAATGGAATGTATTGACTATGCCAAGAAAATCCAAACAGAAAGCGAAAACGGAATTGGAGAAGTATGACATATAGTCAATGAACAATGCTATGGTAAATTGAACCCATGAGACGAAAGAAGAGGGAAATTACACCCAATTTGACGTCAAGGCACCTTATCATGAGTTCAGACAAATTTGAAGATGTCTTTGACACACTTTCATTAATGTGGAACAACTAAACATGCTGTTCAAAAATAGAACCGCAATTGGATTCCCGAGGACAATCGAAACTTAGTCTATTGGATGGTATAGAGGATATGAACAAATCAATTCCCGGTTATGTTTCAGTCGCAATGACGAATGATAAATCGACTCTGCGCGTGAGAAACCCCGACGGCGGGACGCGTGAATCAGAAAATTGGGGAGTTAACTCCGAGTATGGCGTGCTCAGGGATGTCTTGCTTGGATCACCAGAGTGTTTTCGCTGGATGGGGGAAGAAAATCTCGCATACAGTTCGATTTGTCGGACCTCAGAAAGATTGGGTCTGGAATTTGATCGCGATATCGCAATTCGTCAGCATCAGGAACTTGTATCGGCTTATGAGTCCGCAGGTGTGACTGTTCATCAATTACAACCCGATGAATACACTCCTTATCAGATTTACACTCGTGATTCGAACTTTATGACCCCATTCGGTGCGGTAGTCTGCCAATTGGCGAATCCTAGACGACGAGGTGAATATGCTGAAATACTCAGATTTTATGTTGCCAATGACATTCCGATATACGATCTGGTGAGCGCGGGCAATTTTGAAGGCGGAGATTTCGATATCATCGAACCCGGCGCTGTCCTCATCGGCTATACCGATCATCGAACCGAAGAGCGTGCGGCCAAGCAAGTGGGCGGATGGATGGAAAAGGAAGGCTGGGAGGTAAAGTATGCGCCGATCGATGAGTTCTATGTGCATATAGACCTCATGGTATGCATGGTAGCGGAGAAGTGCGCGGCCGTATGTCTCGAAACCACCAGCGATGATGTTATCCAATGGCTGAAAGATAAGAATATTGAAATGATTCCAGTTGGATTTCGAGATACCATGAATCTCGCCTGCAATGTGGTTGCCTTGGGAAATGATCGGGTTGTATCAACATCCACAGCAACCGACCTCAACAGCAAGCTCCGGGCAATGGGCTTTGAGGTCTATGCCCCGGATATGTCAATGTATACGAATGCCGGCGGCGGGGTGCACTGTATGGCCCAACCGCTTCGAAGAGATCGGGTCTGACGCAATTTGTCAGGTCTTAAGTCGGATTGAACGACCGGCGTTGGATGGTTTGGGCAGAAGTTTATGCTCTGCGAATAATTTGCTGATTTTTTCCCGTACCGAGTCCGAAAATGGTTGAATCCCTCTGAGGTCGAGATTGAAGCCAAGGGCCATCACTTCGTTGGTAGCTGCAACGAATTTTTCTTCAGCGTGCGAAAGTGTATGAAAAATATGGAATCGTTTTTCGTCGTGGCCAAGTAGCTGAGTGCTGACGATCAAAGGGTCACCTAGCCTGACTTCGTGTATATAGTTGACGTGAGTCTCGACTACCGCGTATTCCATTGCATCGCGTTCTGCCAGGGACCTATAACTGTTGGCTAAATTCCAGAATTCATAGGTTGCTTCGTCGCACACCAGCACATAGTACGCCAGGTTCATGTGATCGTATTCGTCGACCCATTCTGGTTTAACAACGTCCCGATGTAGATTGAGAGGTTGGCTGAAATCAAATTTTTCAGATTTGCTCATCAGGTGAATTTAGGTGCTGGAATAATCGATTCAAGTCTCTGGCCGATTGCCAGCAACAATTGTTCTTTTCCAGCCGGAGCCATGAACTGGATTCCAACCGGCATACCCAAACGGTCCAAACCAACCGGTATCGAGATCGCACAAAGATCAAGGTAGCTGCCAACCCCGGTATTTCGAAGATTGAGCAGATTTAACGGCATGTAATCTTCATCCGTACTGACCTGTTCAAGCAAGGGTGGTGATATCGGAACAGTTGGGGCCGCGATGACATCGCAGTTGTCAAATCTGTTACGAACTTCGATTCGTTCCTGCTTGATCTGCCGAATCCGGCTCAAATATTCAATTGCGGATATGTCACCACCAATTTTGATTCGTTCACTGATGACAGGGTCCTGATTATCCAGCCAATCAGGCAGTTCGTTACCGAGAAACTCAATCAGTTCCACTGAAGTGGTACCTCCTCGGTCTCTGATTTCAATCGCCACCTCAGCATTGGGAAATTCCATTGGAACAATTGTGCAGCCATCACTTTCCAATGCGTGAACTGCCGCCATACAGATATCGGAAATGTCGTCTTGGCAATCCCACATGATTCCTGTGTCAGCTATTCCAATTCGAAAATTTTCTATCTGTAGTCGATTGATCTTGTCAAGACAAGCTCGATGCTGGGCAATTGACTCGTCGGGATGGCTGATCGCATAGAATGCGTAAGCGGAGTCTTGAGCTGTTCTTGTCAGAATTCCCGCCGTATCAAGTAACGGACTCAGTGGCATAATCCCTTCGGTTGGCCATAATCTGTGACTAGTCTTGAGACCGACAACACCTGTACAACTGGCCGGAATCCTTACCGAACCTGCGGTGTCTGTTCCGAGTGCGACAAACGCTGATCCTTGGCAGATGCTGATACCTGCACCCGAACTTGAACCACCTGGAGTTCGATGAGCATCTTTGCACCAGGGATTGCGTGGTGTTCCCCAATGACTGTTGACACCCAACCCTCCATACGCGAACTCTACTGTGTGAGTTTTACCCAGGAACACACTCAGTTGCGACTGCAATGATTGGACAATCGGACCGGCTTGCCGCCATTTGCGAGGTAGTTCACGATAACTGCCGGCAAAAATTGGAAAATCGGGATGTCCGTAGATGTCTTTTAGGGAAATGGGAATACCTTGCAAAGGTGAGGGTGCTTTGCCAGACTTATAAACGTCGTCTGCTTCTTTGGCAGTGGTTAGCCCAGTCTCCGGAGTCCAGCATTTATAGGCGTTGGAATAGGAATTTAATTCTTTCTGCCTAATCGAGTATTCAGTCAGTTCGACACTGCTGAGGTTACGGTTAATCAAGGCGTCTGAAATTTCTTGCAACGAGTGTTTTTTCGGGTCCATTTCCACTGTTTAACTGACTGTTGGTTACAAATGATTCTAGGGATGATATGTTAGGTAGATACCAGATAGTTGTGGCGACGATGTATCAAATGTATAAGTGTGCAATGTTGGTACCAACCGCCTTCACTCATCCGTTGCTCCATCAGAAACTGCTTTTTTCATATTTTCAAAAGTAACTGTTGGTCCTTCGTAGTGACAGCTTCCAAACAGTCGGGAAAGAGGGCGAACGGGGATGATTCTCACCTGACCGTTGTCATATACAACTTACTGCACTCGGTCGCCTGGCTCAACCCCGAGCACTTCTCGAACAGCTTTGGGTATAGTCGTTCGTCCTCTCGATGAAATTACAGAACTATGCATTGTCTAAAGTGATCCCTATAAATTATGAATTTGCATTGATTTTATAGGAAATGTAATAACAATATGTATGTAGACCCTTGGCCGAATTTAGAATCTGAAGAGACTAACTTAATTGTTTATATGATCCATATAACAACCGAATGCTCGTCTGACAGTCGGAATTTCGTCGTGAATCCCTATTGTCAGAAAACGATCACAATTTTTCGGAGGTTTCAGAATTTATTTATGAGATGTATTCGATTTCAAGCACTTAAACGAGGTGCGGGCACGATCAATTCTAGCTTTTGTCCGACAGCCAGAATTCTTTGCTCCATTCCAGCCGGTGCCATCAGCATAAGTCCTACTGGCATATCGTAACGATCCAAGCCGATAGGGATCGATATGGCACAGAGATCGAGGTAGCTGGCGACTGACGTGTTTCGCAGAATTCTCAGGTCAGCTGGCAAATAATCCTGCTTGGATATTACGTTCTCAAGGATAGGTGGTGATATTGGTATTGTCGGTGCTGCGATGACATCATATTCTCCAAATATCTCTTGCGTTTTGGTCCGCTGTTCTTGAATGTCTTGTACCCTGCTCGCAATTTCAGCAGCTGATATGTCGCCATCAATTTTTACGCATTCAGTGACTACCTGATCCAGATTGTTCAACCATTCTGGCAACTCACTACTCAGAAATTTGAGCAGGTCTGACGCCGCAGTGCCTCCCCGATCTCTCATCTCTATTGCTTTCTCGGCTGCAGGGAAGTCAGTCGGAACAATCGAGCAGCCAGCACTTTCCAACGCTTTAAGCGCTTCCATACACACATCGGGAATATCGTCATCGCATTCCCACATAATTCCGCTATCGGCTAACCCAATTCGAAAATTGTCGGACTGAAGTGAATTGATCAGATTGATTTTGTTTCGATGTTGAGAAATTATGTCATTCGGATGACTGATTGCATAGAACGCGTAAGCAGCATCCTGCACGGTTCTCGTCAGAATACCGGCGGTGTCGAGCAATTGACTTAACGGAATGATTCCTTTCATAGACCACAATCCGTAACTTGTTTTGAGACCCACCACCCCGGTACAGCTGGCGGGAATTCTCACAGATCCCTCAGTATCAGTTCCTA
The DNA here is from genome assembly GCA_963666625.1 of Arenicellales bacterium. Lineage (GTDB taxonomy): Bacteria > Pseudomonadota > Gammaproteobacteria > Arenicellales > JAJDZL01 > JAJDZL01. The sequence continues at coordinate 3,659,732 of OY762925.1, read as the reverse complement.
GTGCGACAAACGCTGTTCCCTGACAGATACTGATGCCTGCACCCGAACTTGATCCTCCCGGCACGCGATGTGCTTCTGGACTCCAAGGATTTCGCGGCGTTCCCCAGTGACTGGCTACACCTAGCCCACCATAGGCAAATTCAACTGTGTGGGTTTTACCCAAGATTACGCTGGCCTGTCGCTGGAGTGACTGGACAATTGGTCCGGCGTTTCTCCACTTGCGCGGTAATTCCCGGTAACTTCCTGCGAATATTGGAAAATCTGGATGCCCGTAGATATCTTTCACAGATATGGGAATACCTTGCAACGGGGCCGGGTCTCCATCAGATTCGTAAATGACATCCGCTTCTTTGGAGGTAGTTAATCCCGTTTGCGGGTCCCAAATTTTGTAGGCATTGGCGTACGAATGCGATTCTTTTTGTCCAATCGCGTATTCGGTCAGTTCGACGCTACTGAGTTTTCGTCGTATCAGCGCGTCAGAAATTTCAAGCAGCGTGAGTTCCGACGGTTCCATATTCAGGTACCAATTCGACAGAATGCATGGTGATTATCTGGTCAAAAGATGATAGTTTACTTACCTATATCCGGCTAGAGGATATCATGTGATGGATCAAGTTGAATTTTTATTCAAATCTGAATTACGGAGCATACACAACAGTCATCGGATAGATAGACCAGTTTATTAAATCGAATCATATGCGCCGATTCAGACATGTTAAGCCAGAATCAGGGTAGTTGAGGGAAGGTTTGGCCTAGACTCAGAATCGTAAATTACTCTCAAAAAACACTGAACTGATCAAGATAAGTCTGCGTCAAATGTGGCAGACGGCCGATACTGTATCTGATGGGAAAGATTACATTTGTGACTGAAGATAGTTCGGCAAGCCAATCTTTTCAATCAGTTCCAATTGCTGCTCCAGCCAGTAGATATGGTCCATCTCTGTATCGTGAAGCAAAACTTGCAGAATATCTCTCGTATCAAAATCCTGGACTTCCTCGCATGTCTTCATGATGTCTTTGAGCATTTCGGCGACCATCACTTCGCCTTTCAGGTCATTTTTCAACATCTCTACGACATCGCTGCCAACTTCCGGTTTGGCCTGTTGCGTGAAGTCCGGTTCGGTTTCGAGAAATAGCATTCGATTGACAATCGCGTCAACATGCTGAATTTCCTCTTCCATTTCATGGTTAAGGCGTTCATGAAGCTTGGTCAGTCCCCAATCCAAAAATTTTCGCGAGTGAGCAAGATACTGATCTCTTGCAGCCAACTCGTAGTTCAAAAGGTTTTGCATTTTGTCTAGGACTTCTTGATTGCCTTTCATAGTCAAATTTCTCCAATTTGTGACTGTATGTAGTTTTCCGTACCCATTTCAGTAATTAACCATTGCTGGGTTTCCAGCCAATCGATGTACTCTTCCGTTTCATCGAGAATTGGCAAGACAATTGATCGACTTTCGTAATCACGATGTTCTTCAAGTACACGAATTGATTCAGTCAGTTCGCTTTGACTACTGGTCATGAGTCGCAACTCGCAATTGACAATTTCATCGACATCTTCACCGATGAACAGCTTGCCGATTGCCTGGAGGTTTGGCATCCCTTCAAGAAATAGAATTCTGTCTATCAATTTGTCGACAGTCTTCATGGCGGCAATCGACGTTGTGTAAAACTTGCCATTCAGTGCTTCAAGTCCCCAGTGCCGGGCGATTCTCGCGTGAAGAAATGACTGATTGATCGTCGTCAACTGAAATTTCAGATTTACATTTAATCTGGCTACGATTTCGGGATTTGCTTTCATTTTGTTACTGGTCGATTCAAAGTTGCAAATTTGTGAAATGGTGTTCAGTGGTGCATATAAAATTGTCTAAAGTTTGGTAACCCTTCGGTTCGAGTTTTCCAATCTCTACTTTGTGTATTTGACGCAATGATAATGATATTGTAAACTATTCTCATTTGCAAAATTACTTTCTGCTCTTTCGATGATTGTCTGTATCTGTAACAATATTTCTGAACGTCAGATCAATCAAGCAATAGCGGATGGTGTTCGTAGTTTTCGTTGTCTGCAAGAACGGTTGGGAGTGTCGAACAACTGCGGATGTTGTTCAAAATTCATCAAAGAGATGATCTTGAAGACTTCGGTGGAAGACCACCTTGTCGAAAGTTCGTTTCAACCCGTCCGCAATCTTACAGCTGGTTGATTTCGAATCAATCCATGTTTTTCAATTAAACGGTTTGGTTCTTAAACAAAGTCGTCACCATCCAATTTCGCATACAAGCTGAATTCACATTTTTCATCCCCAAAGGGAAGTTTTGGCAGGGTGTAGTATCCCGTTAATGAATCCGACACCATCGGGATGATCTTCCTCAAGCCACACTGAAGAATCCAAATCGACATAGATTGCTTCTTGAGCCAGAAGCATTGCTGGAGCGAGGCTGTATGAGGTGGACATCATGCTACCGATCATGACCGATTTGCCAGCTGTCTTAATTTTTTCTATGGTCTTGATCGCTTCAGTCAGTCCGCCGGTCTTGTCAAGCTTAACGTTGAAAATATCATAGCGATCGAACAATCTGTCAACGTCCTCGGAAACATGAAACGATTCATCTGCACACAAGGGGATCTCGCTCTGAATTCGTTCAAGATGGTAATCTTCACTTGTATGTAACGGTTGCTCAATCATCTCAACACCTAAATCGGCCAGTATCGGTAAATAAATATTGAGTGATTTGAAATCCCATGCTTCGTTGGCATCAACTATGATTCGATGGTCTGGACAGACGTCCCGCACCGCTTTGACAGATTCAATGACCTGATCTTTTCCGAGCTTGACTTTCAACAGCGGGAAGTTTTGCTGCGCAAGTGCTGATTTTGCGAGACTATTCGGCGGCTCCAGGCTTAGCGAATATACACCTGGTATTGACTTCGGTTGCGGCAAACCGGCGATCTGCCAGACTGGCCGACCTGATTCGATGGATTCCAGTTGCCAAAGTGCGCAGTCAAGCGCATTGCGCGCGGAACTCGGACCGAAATTTTCATTGAGATGGTCCCGGTCCAGATTGCCTCCACATTTTCGTTCAATTCTCGATAACGTCTGAAGGGTGCCGGTGACATCCTGCTCATAACGGGCGTAAGGTACACATTCACCTGTCCCTGCTACATTGTCTTTTGAAACGACGACCTTGACGACCTCAACGAATGATTTCGAGCCTCTGGAAATCGAGAAAGGCGACTTGAGATTCCATTGCTCGCGGAAGGCCTCGATTTTCATGCCAGTCAGACGCTCAGTTGGAGTTTGGAAATGATCTTATCGCGCTTCTGACGCGATTTTACGGATGAGATCACACAAGGTTGTCAACGATGGCACCGACTCCGGTTCGAAATGGGTCGACACAGGGAAGCTGGTGCGAGTCCGTGAGCTTAGCCAGATAGCGTTCACTCTCCGATGTGCTTAGATGTTTGGTATTGACGGAAATTCCTGCGAATCGCACATCTTCCTGTACCGTTCGCGCATTTTCCAGATTGATTGCCATCGCGTCCTTAAGCGATGGGAGTGAGCGATCTGGCAGTCCTCGCATATGTGATCGTGTGGGCTCATGGCAAAGAACCAGTGAGTCAGGTTGCGCTCCGTGCAGCAGTCCAAGACTGACACCGGCAAACGATGGGTGATGCAGCGATCCCTGTCCCTCGATGAGATCCCAGTGATTTTCATTCGCAGCTGGGCACAGGTCTTCAACTGAACCGGATATAAAGTCGGCAACAACCGCGTCCACAGGTACGCCTGACCCTTCAATAAAGATTCCGGTCTGGCCGGTGGCGCGAAAATCTGCGTCGATGTTACGTGCATTCATCTCCCGCGCGAGTGCCAATGAAGTGTACATTTTCCCGACGGAGCAGTCGGTTCCTACGGTCAGCAGTCGACGGCCGCTTCGGCTGACACCGCTGGCAACCCGCAAGTCACCTTTTGGTTTACGAATTTCATGCAATTCCCCTTGGCTCAGCATTGCTGCCTTTCGAACTTCAGGTATTGAATCCAAAGTTGTGTGAAGTCCATTGGCAATTGACATGTCATGCTCCAGTGCCTCAACCAGATGCGGTGTCCAGCTATCGGGGATTGTGCCACCGCGCACAGCGACTCCGATCAGTACAGTTTTAACACCTTGCTCAGCCGCCTGTCTCATTGTGAGCGATTGCAATTTCAGGTCGGGTACGCAATTTGGAAGCTTGAATTGTCCGATACAGTCATCTGGACACCAGTCCAGAACACCGATCGCGGTTTTTGCGGCGAGTTCGTCGTGAGCATCACCGACAAAAAGAAGATAGGGTTTTTCCAGTTTCATTGAACAAATATCAGTTAGTAATCGTCCAATTAGTTTATATTTGTACTGCACGCAATATCAATCAGAATGCACCAAATTTTCTGAATTCTATCTTGGATTTGGATTGTTACTGGCACATAACCGGAGTCCTTGAATGAGCGACAGCATCAGGAGCACAACAAACATCGACGGAATGATCATGCCAACTGAAAAGGCCGCGATTCCTGTCATGGATCGCGGATTTCTGTATGGTGATTCAATCTATGAGGTGTTTCGCACCTATCGAGGGATTCCGCTGTTTATCGGCGAGCATTTTGACAGGCTGGAAAACTCGGCGCAGCTGGTCGGTATGGAAATCACCCAGTCTCGACAGGAACTCACGGAGGAAATCAAAAAAACTGTCATTGCTGCAGGCGCGACCGTTGACCGGGATGTCTACGTTCGATATCAGATTACGAGAGGTGAAGGCCCGATCGATCTTCATCCTGATTCGTCACTTCCCACCAGATTCGTCATAATTGTGGCACCACTTCGACCTTGGAATCCCAAACACTATTCCATCGGGATGTCCATGGCCATTCCAGATGTACGACGAAACCCCGTTGACGCACTGGACCCCAATATCAAGGGAGGAAACTACCTCAACAATGTGATTGCAGTCATGCAAGCCAGAAAGCGAGGCGCCGATGAGAGCCTGATACTGGGTTCCGATGGATATGTCACAGAGGCTTCCAACAGCAACGTCTGGTTTGTAATCAACGGCGAGACAGTAACTCCGAAGACCGGTAATCTCAAGGGTTTGACCAAAGCGGCAATCCTTCAAGGCTGCGCTGAGCGGGATGTCAAAACAGTGGAGCGCGATATACACTGCGATGAACTGGTTGATGCCACCGAATGCTTTGTGACCAGTGCGACACGTGAGGTAATGCCGGTTTACTGTCTTGAGTTGTCCGAGGGACATCTGGTCGATTTTCCGCGAGGTGGCGGCGAGCACACTCGACAAGTTCAGACGATTTATCGCGAAATCGTTGATCGCTACCTCGAAACGCATGCTTCAGATAGTTTACTGAACTAGTCATATGTCACGATGACCGTAGACCGTAAAATCCGATTGGGTTTGCTCTATGGAGGTCGCTCATGCGAGCATGAAGTATCTGTCACTTCGGCACGCTGCATCTATCAGGCACTTGATCCCGAAAAATACGAGATCAGCCTGCTGGGCATATCCAAGTCTGGCGAGTGGGTTCTTGCAGATTCGAGTATGCCGGTGCTGGATTCAAAGGTGGTCGAACCTGAAGGCCAGACCTCGGTCATGTTGGACTACCATGAATCTGGAAGCATTCTTCCGCGTGCCGCCGATCAGAACGTTTCCCACTCAATCGCCTCGCTGGATGTAATATTTCCGATCTTGCACGGGCCATTCGGTGAGGATGGTACAGTACAGGGGTTATTTGAACTTGCCGATATCGCTTATGTCGGTTCGGGTGTCACTGGATCAGCGGTAGGTATGGACAAGGCGGTAACTAAGGCAGTTTTTGCAGCTGAAGGCATCCCGCAAGCGAAATACATGGTAATACGGAAGAGCAGGTGGGAAACTGAGCGTGAACACGTAGTCCAAGAAATCGAGACCGGTCTGTCGTATCCGTTTTTCGTCAAGCCGGCGAATCTGGGATCAAGTGTTGGAATCAGCAAATCCAACACGACTGCTGAACTGAAGTCCGCGATGGATCTCGCGGTGACTTTCGATTTGAAGATTATCGTAGAGGAAGGATTCGAGAACTGCCATGAAATTGAAGTGTCGGTTCTCGGCAACGACGAGCCCGAAGCATCGGTTGTCGGTGAGATCATTCCAGGTGGAGAATTCTATGACTACAAGGACAAATATGTCGACAATCTGTCGAGGGTTGAGATTCCAGCGAATCTGCCTGACGAGATTTGTCGAATCGTCCAAGATTACGCCAAACGGGTGTTCACTGCGATTGATGCCGCCGGGTTGGCGCGTGTGGATTTTTTCGTCAGCAAAGAAGATCACAGTGTCTATATCAACGAAATCAATACCTTACCTGGATTTACTCCGATCAGCATGTATCCGAAACTATGGGAAGCCAGTGGTCTGGGTTATTCGCAGTTGCTGGATCGATTAATCGAGCTCGCACTTGAGCGGCACGAACAACGAAAGCAGAGACAGATCACCCTGTGACATCACGATCTCAATGGTCGACGTTGAATAAAGAGAGACGATAGCAGTGCAGGGTGTGGATTACATCATTGTCGGTGCCGGTTCCGCCGGATGTGTACTGGCCAGTCGACTGACTGAAGACAAGGATGTGCGCGTATGTCTGATTGAAACCGGTCCGTCTGACCGAAGTTGGATGCTTCAGATGCCAGCAGCCTTTTCTCGCCCCTTGCTTAACGACCGGTTCAACTGGGCTTATCGTACCGCACCCGAACCGTTTATGAATAACCGGATAATGGATTGCCCCCGTGGCCGGGTGATCGGTGGTTCATCTTCGATCAACGGAATGTGTTACATCCGCGGCCATGCTGAAGATTACAACCGATGGTCTGTGGAAACCGGTGATTCTGAATGGTCCTATGCTCATTGTCTGCCTTATTTCAGAAAATCCAATACCCGTCTGGCTGGTGCTGATGACTATCACGGCGGTGAAGGACCGCTGGTAGTCACGACCGGACCTTGCGAGAATCCATTGTTCCAGGCATTTATTGAGGCTGGTGTGCAGGCGGGGTACGGCCGAACGCAGGACCTGAATGGTTATCGGCAGGAAGGATTCGGTCCAATGGACATGACAGTGAATAAGGGTGTCCGATGGAGTGCGGTCAGAGCATATCTCAATCGTGCGCAGCCCCGGGAGAATCTAGAAATCATCCAACGGGCTTTGGTGAACAGGGTAATCTTTGAGGGGAATAGGGCAGTGGGTGTCGAATACGCTGAGAATCGAAGCTTGAAATCGCTTCGATGCGACAGGGAGGTAATTGTATGCGGTGGTGCGATCAACTCTCCGCAACTGCTCAACCTATCCGGTATCGGCCGTGCCAGTGATCTTGAGCGAATAGGTGTACCCTGCGTCATCGATTTACCGGGTGTCGGAGAAAATCTGCAAGATCACCTTGAGGTGTACGTGCAACATCGTTGCAAGCAACCGATTTCGCTCTATCCGGCTCTTAAGTTCACAACTCAAACTGCGGTATTTCTACAATGGAAGTTCAGGAAACGAGGTTGGGGCACGTCGAATCATTTTGAGGCAGGCGGCTTCATTCGTAGTCGCGCAGGCGTCAAGCATCCGGATCTTCAATATCATTTTTTTCCGGTTGCCGCGAATTATGATGGACGGGCACCTGCAGAAGACCATGGTTTTCAAGCGCATGTCGGACCGATGCGTCCAACAAGTCGAGGTTATGTCCGGACCGTATCCAGTAATCCAAGACAATCTCCAGAAATTCGATTCAACTATATGGAGACGGATAATGATCGTCGGGAAATTCGTGATGGAATTCGGCTGACAAGGGAAATTTTCGCGCAGGAAGCCTTTGATCCGTATCGCGCTGAAGAACTCGCCCCTGGGCTTGAAGCACAAACCGATGCGGACCTTGATGAATTTGTCCGTGCCAAGGCTGAAAGTGCTTATCATCCTTCCTGTACCTGCAAGATGGGAACCGACGAGCTGGCAGTGGTTGATTCTCAAGGCCGGGTGCATGGCGCAGCTAATTTAAGAGTTGTCGACGCATCAATCATGCCCAGCATTGTCAGCGGCAATCTGAATGCGCCGACGATCATGTTGGCCGAGAAACTGGCTGACAGGATACGGGGGCGAGATCCGATTGCGCCTTCCGATGCACCATCGCACATCGTCGAATCCTGGAAGGAGCGTCAGCGGGAATCTGATCCCGACCGGCTTGCCGGATGATTCACAATACGATTCACTCACTGCGGGAAATGATTCTGGCACAGGAGATTTCTGTCTCTGAGTTGCTGGAACAGTATCTGTTGCAAATTCGCGAACACGATAGTCATTACAGGGCTATCTCAATGATATCGGAGGAAGCCGTTCGCACCCTTGCGAACCAGGCAGACCGGGAGCTGGTAGATGGTGAGGCGGTAGGCATATTACACGGCATTCCGGTACTGATTGACGACCTCATCGATGTAGCCAATATGCGTACGAGTTATGGTTGTCCGGCATATTCCCAACATGTACCTGATCTTGATTCGGCTTCGGTGTCGAAACTGCGTGCAGCGGGTGCAATTATCGTCGGCAAGACGAAAACCAGTATATTCGGTGCGATTGTTCAGGAATCCGAAGAGAAGTTTATCTCCCGATCTCCCTGGGGTGACAATTTCGTCAGTGGCGGCGGTTCTTCCGGTGTGTCAGTTGCCAAAGCGAAAATCTTTTCTGCGGCAGGTTTGGGTATGGATGTCGGCGGCAATGTGATGTTGCCGGCGGCGTTCAGTGGAGTATTCGCCATGCGGCCGTCACGAGGGAGAATTTCGCATACACCGGTATATTCAAGTGGATTGGTATTTCCGGGTGTCAGCGTTGTCACATCAAGCGTGAAAGATTGTGCTTTGATGATGAATGTATTGTGCGGACACAATAATATCGACCCCATCAGCAGAAAGTTTCAATCACAGAATTTGGTTACAGCGATGGAGCGCCGTATTCGATCATTGCGGATTGCACACTCAATCTCATTGTGGAACGCTCCCTGTGACGATGACAGTCAATCTGCTGTCGCGGATGCGGCGACAAGGCTTCATGCGGCTGGTTGTCGAATTGATCGAGCTTGTCCATCTGTGACCAATGTGATCGATGCGTGGGAGACAATATACAGTGCCAATCTGTTTGCGGACCATGGCGAGAACTTCCGAAAGCATTCGGAATCTTTCGGTGCCGCAGCGGAAGTTTGGTTGAAGCGCGGAGAAAACGTCACTGCTTCAGAATACATTGCTGCTGAGAAGAAAATCTCGGAATTCAGGATGCTTCTCGACAACTTTTTCGAAAATTGCGATGTTCTGATTACATCCGCGGTCGGTTGTGCGCCCTTCGCCTATGATGCGATGCCATCCAATCTAGATGCAGGTTACGGTAGCGAATTGAGATGGCGAGACTATGCCTCAAATTGCGCGGTTGGAGCTTTGAGCGGATTTCCGACGGCCGTCTTACCGGGAATCGAGAACGATCAAGGGCTGCCGGTTGCATTGCAGGTGATGTCAAGACCCGGAAATGACGATCTGGTATTGTCTGTCTGTTCCAGATTGATGCAGGAAATCTAGATTGTTCAGATTGTTTCACTTGGTATAGGTGAACCAGTCAGCGCCGTGCAATTCCTCCGTTAGCGGGTGTTGATTCAGCCAGTCGGTCCGATACGTCGACGACAGCCGCCCCTACAATCAGAATCACACCAACGGCTTCTGTCCAGCCGAAAGGTTCGCCCGAAAGAAGTGACGCGGATGCCACTCCGAAAACGATTTCCGTCATCAACAGAATCCCGACTCGGGCCGGACTGAGAAGCTGTGCACCCCAAAACATCAGGAAGATTGACGGTAAGTAAGCCAGTATGAAAATTGTCAGCCAGAACAGCGAATCTTGAAGCGCATCAATGCTGGGTGGATTGTTCAGACCGTAAATCGGTAATAGTACGAATATCCCGGATACTACCGCGCCACCCACATAGAACGCTGCCACCTGTTCCCAAACTTTGGCTTCGGGATCGTCGCGAACACGAACTGATGCATAAGACCATAGAACTCCCGACAGCAACGCGAACAGATCGCCAAGATTGGAGATTCTGGGCAAACCTGATCCAATACCTAGAATAACCGTGAGTCCTGCAAGTCCCATGACAACTGCGATGACTCTGAATATGGTTACACGTTCCTTAAGCAGGAGTTTTCCAAGAATGGTACTCCAGACTGGCGTGAGATAGAACAGCAGAACAACCTTGACGACCTCTGTCATGATCAAGGCCACTGCATAGAATACGAAACAGGTACCAGTAATCAACCCTGTCAGAATGATGCTCCAATGCAACCGCCCAGTTTTCGCTTTTTGTATGGCAAGCGCAGCCAAGGACAGAAGCCCAATCAGGCTGAATGTGATCAGAGATGTCCAAGACGGTGGGATGCCGCCGGCATCAAGTTGGCGAACAGGAATCCAGTAAAGCCCCCAAATCGCACCGCAACCCGCTATCGCTAGACTTGGAATCAGAGTGGGACTATATTTCATGGTACTTGGGGACTTTTGAGCAAAGTTGAAATTTTAGTTTATAGGAAGTGTCAACGAATCAATTCTGTCGCGATATTTTTTATTGGAAGCTTCGACTCTGTATTTACAGATTGATGGATTCCAGGTGCGAATTCAATGGTAGGTAAATACAAATAGCCCTATATAATTAAAGAGTTAGTCGATAAAGGTTTGAATCAGTGGATTACAACTGAGCACCGTAGGCCATTCATACATTGCCTTAGGTCAATGCGCATGAGACAATCAGGCGGCGCAGTATTCGCTTCTCTGTGAACTCTCGCTTCCTGAGGGGGTTGAATTTGGACAGTCGAATAGGCAGACCCCAATCTGTATATATGGTCGTTATCGTCTGCAGTTGGAGGCGAATTTTAGTTCCCAACGTGTTATCTCCTAAGGAGACTAAATGCATATTGATGAGGCAATCAAAGTAACTCAGGACCGGCTCGCCGTTGAAGGCGGCACCATGAGTGATCTGCTCGTGCACTTTCGAAACATGATTTCTCCGACTTTGATCGGAGATCACCAATGGGAGCGTATTCAGGAATGTGCCAGAAATTTTCCTATCATCGTAGGCGCCCTGCCTTTCGGCTTTGAACTGCCGCTGCATGAAAAACAGCCTATAGCAGATTTCGGTGTCTCGCTAGAAAGCGGAACCGAGATTCAAAGGTTGTTCCGAGAGCGAGCACGATCCAATAGGGCGGATGAGACCGCGAGAGCGGTTGTGCGGCTATTCGAACAAATGGGTGCCGAAAACTCACAACTGCGAGAAATAGTTGGAGACAAGATGATGTTGGAATATGACATCGGCTCGGCGCAGGGTGGCGAAAACCCACATCCGGGAATGTTTATGCGGCCGGGAGAACGCCCGATTATCGGTGCCGGTGGGCAGGTGAATGATGTTACTGTAGTTGCAGACGCACTCGTTTCCAGCGTTGGCTGGACAATGAACGACATCCAGAGGAAGAAACTTCAGGAAGTCTATATGGCACAACCGGACGACACGCGCCTTGACGCGTTCGGCATATTTCCTTCTCGCTCGCGGTCGATTCGACTGGCAATCATGGGTTTCAAATCCCGGCAGGACATCTATTCCTATCTCGAAGAAACGCGCTGGCCAGGTGAATTTTCCGGTGTCGATTCGGTGCTCTCCCGCTTCATGGATCGTGTGAAGGTTGTTAGAACCGGAGTGTATCTTGACGTACAGGAAGATAGTCTCAGTCCTGAAATCGGCCTGACTCTCATTGTAAGACAGAGATATACGAAAGAATCTCGCTACTGGCTTGACGGTATGACCGATTGGGATCCGTTCCTGCACGCCCTTGAACACGAAGATCTGGTGGCGACCGAGAAACTTGCGGAGCTTGCAAACTGGGTTTCGAAACCGATCACGCTTTTTGCGAAGTCCGGACAATTTGTGCTGCTGCGTGGCATTCACCACATCAAGCTGGTCATTTCCGAAAACCAACTGCGAAAGGTTAAGGCCTATATATTCTTTGTCCTTTCCGGGGCGGTTTCGTTTTGATCGGTGTGACAAGCACATATCAAAATCATCACCCCACTGGTATATAGGTGCGACATGGAAATTCGTCAGATGAAGGGTATACGTGGAGTATACGCCTACCGACCAGTTACCCGACTACCGGGTGCGATTGGAAGTGAAGCAAAATTTGAAATTATCAGTCAAATGTATTGACCACCTGGATGTCCCAGACAAGTCTCAAACATGCGGAGATCTCCGGTGGTGTGTTGCGCTCATCAACTGCAAACTCGCTCTGCGACTATACCTTGCGAACCGAAGGTGAGATGGCTGTTGAGAAGAAGTCACCCGGTAGGCCGCCTGAAACTTACAGGGATTCAGCGCTTCACTTTCAATCGCACCCCCGACTACCAGTGTGTGTTGCTGCTGACGGGCACATCAATTAAAATATTTGTTGATTCGTTGAGCGGAATTTGGTAACTGATTTTGTCTGAATTCGTTTCACTACTCCGCTAAAATTTTTAACTTGAGGCAGGTGAGTTTATGTTTTTTGAAGGTGCGATCTCGGCCGATTCGCATGTATTGGAACCACCGGCCTGCTTCAACGAATTCATGGACTCACGTTTTCGGAAGCGAGCGCCACGTATTGAGCTCGACAATCTGAACCGGCATGTCTATGTGATCGAAGGATTGACTACGCGAATTCCGATAGGCACAATCGACTGCGCGGGCATGATACCGTCGATGCGCACTTCTCATATTCTCAACGCCACTTTTGAGACGTGCAGACGAAGTGCTTGGGATTCCGAACACCGCTTGGCCGATCAGGAGCGCGATGGAATTGCGGCGGAAATCATTTATCCAACAGTGGGATTGATTGTCATGAGCCACGTCGACATTGACTACAAAGATGCGTGCATCAATGCCTACAACCGTTGGCTGGAAGGGTTCTGCGCCGGTCTGCCGGAACGGCTGTTCGGACTTGCGATGACGTCAGTGCGATCTATTGACGCGGCAATCGATGATTTTACGCGTGCCAAAGCACAGGGTTTTGTCGGTATGATGTTGCCGGGGATTCCGCATTTCGAAAGTTACGACCACCCGGACTATGATGCGCTATGGCAATGTGCCGTTGACCTTGAGATGCCGGTTTGCTTCCATATTTTGACTGGAAGAGGACCTCGCAGTGCCGCTTCAGTTCTCAAAAAACAGGTCCGGAGCAAGCGTATGAGTGGCTTCATGCAGATTGTCCGCGATGTCCAAGACGTCATTATCACGATGCTGCTCGGTGGTGTATTCGAGCGCTATCCAGATCTGAAAATGGTCAGTGCCGAGGCGGACGCAGGCTGGGTGCCACACTGGGCGTATCGACTGGATCACGCAGCATACAACGAGACAGACGATGGCATCATTGACGGGCTGTCTAAATTGCCGAGCGAGTACCTGTTTTCCAATGTCTTTACCACCTTTCAGGACGATTGGGTGGCTTTTGCCACCAAGGATCTAATGAACTATAGGCAATTGCTTTGGGCCAACGACTTTCCGCACCCCGACTCAACTTGGCCCCGTTCCCAGAAACTCCTTGCAAAACATGCGGCTAATCTGACAGAAACAGAACGCAAAGCCATCCTGCGAGACAATGTGCGAGAATTGTTCCAATTACCGATTCCGGCGGCCTAAGTGACAATGCACCAAGGTATCAGCAAGCTGGCGATCACTGTTCGCTGAATCGCTGAAAATCCCCTAGTGGACGAGTCAACTCATTCGCACATTCGGAATCGACGTAAGAAGATGCCGAATACCGAAATGTGATTTACGAATTGTACAAGTACGTAAGAGCGCTTCCACTTGGCTGTCGGATTGTTCCCTGTAAATAACTTTAGGCTATGACCGGATTTGGGTTAAGTTGCGACTCTTCAAGCGGGTAATTGCGCCAGCCCAACTCAACTGGTACATTAAACAGGCGTCCTGGCGCGAACCGTTCCCAAAAATGCCGGAGTCCCGGCACGATAACCCGGACGACAGGCATTCCAATATCCGGTCGAGTATTGTCCAATACCAAGAACTCCATACCTTTGGATTCGATAATGCTACGGCAGTGTTCCAGGTCATCAAATACATCCTCGGTGTCGGGAACCCGGTAATCTGACCGGCTACGCGACGGCCGTTCAGAAGAGGGTGCGAGATAAGACTGGGTGGCGACTTTCGCATTTTTAAACCACCGAAGACTTATCGGATCGTCGACCCGATAACCCGTTCCCTTATGTCCGGGTGGTTCTATGAGATTGAAAAATTGGTTCAGTTCGCACACTGCCCTCAACGCGGCAATCTGAGGGTCAGTATGTGCACCCGCAGCATAAATGATGTCTTCGGAACTCTTGTCTGTCCGTTTCGAGATAGCGACGAATACAGGAATCCCTAGATCATTAGTTACATCCAACACCCATAAGTTGCGATTATGACGTTTGTAATAGTCTTTCGCTTGCGCGAGATATTCGTTCTCGAAACTATCCAGATTGACCTCAGGCATCTGTAATCGGTTGTACCACCAAATCGCAAATGCATCGCGCTCGACCAATTCGAAAAAACCCTGCAAAACCGCTTCTTCCAAAGTATTGCCGGCCGCGCAGCCATTCGAGTCTGCCGCCAGATTTGTCAACTCCCGGTGTTCGGGAAGCATTGAATACAAAATGCAAGTTGGCAGGTATCGATGTCGATTTTGGGTTAGTGACCATACTGGTGACCAATCAATCACTGCGTTCTCGTCAAATCTGTCGGGAACTATGTTGTACGGGTGGTTACGAGAATTGATTTCGCGGGCATTGTCGATTTGATAGTCACTAAACAATTGCATTTCATTAGGATGAATCGCTGATGCATCATCTAAATCCATGAACTCGGAAAGGCTCTTGCGGCATCTTATTTCATCACCGTGAAATGCGCACGAATACCGCTCAATCGCTTCGCAAAGCGCACTAGCTTCAGATTGTTCTTTCGTGCTGCCTTTGCCGACAGTCTTGCTTCGGAGACTACGACGCAGTGAACTCAATCTTTTACTTCTCAGTGCGAAGTTGCTGCCGGATGTATGAACATGGAGCCACGGGTCACTTGCGTCTGTGTTTAACTTTAGCCAAGTTACGACTCCACTAACCGGACTTACAAGATGACGATACTTTTTCAGAGTCTGTTCTGGCGAGACTGCACGGGTACCGCCACTGTTTTTCACCAGTTTAGGACTCGTTTTCAATTCCACAGGTAGCGGTTGACGGTTTGGGTCAATGAGGTGAGGGAGACCGCACTCGGTACATTGAGGACGGTGCATTGTTATATGGCGTTCAATGTGAAGACCAGTTGTATCCATTGAGATGACATGATTATTCAGCGATGTCGATTCCTCAAAAACTCGCCACTTGGCGATTTCAGCAACAGCGAGGCCGACAAGTGCGTTTGAGATTGTGGGCTGAGCCGCTCGGGGCAAGAATACGGACTGATCTCCTGTCACGTTGCGAAGAAAATTATGAACTTCCTGATGACCCTGAAGGCGGTAGGCGAGGCATGCCCAGCAAGGTCTGTTTTCCCCTGGATGAAATACAGGCCCAAATAGCGGGAGAATTCCTTTTGGCTTGACTAGCATCCATGGCAAGCGGGATTTCAGATGATTGCGATTGATTTCAGCATGATGGTTTTCAAGATAGTCTGTACAGACATAAATCGAAAGTATTTCACTATGAGATTTCACAGGAATTCCGGCGGATTGTAACTGTCTCGCAAGCACTTCGCTATCGTCACCATGAATTGAAACCTCGCATGTGGTAAGTCTCATCTGCGCCCATAGGGGAGAAGCACCCAATGAAGTCCAGTAAGCCGCCACTGCGCTATCCAAGGTATGTTCGCCCGAAACAATGTAACCTCTGGCCGATAGAGAGGTCAGGGCTTTGTGAATCTTTGTTTCAGTAAACTGACTACCAAGTTTGCTGTAGATATCACGGCGTGACCGGTGACCGTCGAGCAAAGGTAGCAGGCTGTAAATAATCTCTCCGTTGAGCAGAGTATTGAATGTTTCGGAGATCAGAAGTGTCCGATGCTCGTCAATCGAATGGAATTGAAGATGCGGAGTAAGCAACGGTACATCAATGAGGCCCGTGTCCTGCAAGGTGAACTTTTTCAGGATACCATTGCTGGAATGATTCTTCGTTTGATTTTGGTCTGTTGAATTCTGTGTGGAAGAGGGAACGGACACGTTTGATCAATCCTCATTCAATGGAATTGATACGGGACTTTTCAACTGTAAATCTGAATCCATCGCCATTTCGTCGATTCCAAACTCGACGAATACGTATGAACTTCCGAGAAGATGCATGATAGTTTTGGGCGCAGGTTTGTTGGTGACAAATGCCGCTCAAGAATCTGCTTAATTCAGGTCTAGGCGATCTTCAGACTGTCAAGAGCCGATTCGGCACTGGTCGCAGTATCAGAGATTGCAGTGTCCAATTCATTGAAATTTTCCAATCCGCACGCTCTGGCGATAACAGATTTGACATTTGAATTTGCCGTTTCAGGCGTGAAATCATCATCACCGACGAGGTTCAGAATGCCTGCCAAGTTACGCCACATTGTTGTCGCTTCGATCAACTGTTCAGATACGTCTTTGGAAATTAACTCGTCCTCGGTGGCTGACTGAAATACGGATATTACATCAGGATGCAGCACTTGTGGAGAGAGTCTTGCATGCTCAAGTTGAAGTATCGTTGCAACCTGTTCAATACGACTGATAGTGATTCCAATACTTTCTCTAGAAGTCAGCCAGACATTGACTGTGTTTTCGGATTGACTTGCCGGGACTATGATTGTTGCATCTTGTGACTCGTCTTGCTGGCTTACAATTTCATGTCGCATTCGATCGAATCGAGTACCTATATCAGATTTACCGAAAGTAAATATACATCGCGATTTGATTAATTTGCGAATACTGTCGGGATTACCATACCGGTGTTGTTCAGCGAAAGAAACGAGTGTATGAATTGCGTCCTGTCCATCTCCGGCAAGACTCGGAGAATATAAAAGGTTATCACGCAGGTACGATTGGATTTCTTCCAGAAACTGGCGACAAATCGACTCAAAGTGTTCTTCATGACCGCTGCTGTAGACGAAATAGATATCAAGTTGAGTTCCGAGCCTTGTATCAGGTTCACTTGCAAGATCACCACCGAGCACCGCAGCGACTCCCCCATCGTTGAGTGAGCCGTATTTTTCGGTGAAGTTCTCACTGACCTTCCAAAGAATGGAATTAATGGCAGCTTCACCCACTCGTGACATCGCGACTCCTGCCTCTGTTGGCGAAAGGCTGCCGCGAATCATGTGCAGGCAGATTTGCACAATTTTCTCGTTGGTCCAATTTCGTGCGTTCTCTACAACTTCTTTAGTGGTCTGTGCCGGTATTTCTACAATCTGTGCCTGCATTTCTTCGACGCTGAGCTCGTGCGTCCAGTAAACGCGGGCAAGACCGCTACGTACCAATGTCTCAAATTCGGAATCTTTTCCGAAACCCGGCGGAAGGTCAATATCCGTGAATTCCTTTTCGTTGAGTGTGTCAAGCAATTCAGGAAATTGATCTATCCAGCGGTACAGCTTGGGTGAGACATTGTAGATTTCGGTAATTGCGTCAAATGCTTCTGGCCGCAGACGGAAAGCTTTTGAATCATATACCGTCCAGTCATCGATGTCCGGGTAGTATTTTGCACGCCATTCATCGACCAACGGATCCATCATTTTGAACCACTGTTTGGAGTTCAAGACTTTTCCACCAATCTGCATATAGCTTCCTGGTAATTGGGGTGATTCGTCCGCATCATAGTACTGCAGTAGCGGATATCGTCGGTAAGCCGCGATATGATGGTCCGCATGACGCTGCATGTTGTAGTAAAACCATTTGGAAATTCTGTAGCTGGCACTCCAGGAATGTCGCGGCTTGACGCGCTCGAAACGACCGTTTGGCAAGCGTACTCGATGCAGACCGTAATGCTGGGCGTAATTAATGATCTTCATCGACATAACCACTGTAAAACAGATCACGAGGTACAGCAGGAGTACCCATATGCCACCCAATACATAAATCAATGTCCACCAAAATCCGGTTTCAATGGCATATCGCCAGAATGGGTTGGTAATATGCCATACAGGTTTTCTGCGGCGTTTAAGCCTGCTCTGTTCGCAATGCCAGGCTCCAATCAGGCTGTCTCGGAGGTCGTTCGGAAAACTCTGCCAGAAACTTCTGCCCTTGGGAGCGAAACTGCAGTCAAATGGGGTGCAGGCAAACCGATGATGCAAATAAACATGTTCTGTTGCATATTGCGGGTATGAGGCTGATGCGAGAAGGAACTCGCCCAACAAACGTTCCCAGGAAGCTTGGCGATGAATCATCTCATGACCGATTATGAAGATTGACTGAGCCACTCCAACCGTCAACGCAACAATCAAAATGGTTTCAATCAGGTTGAGGTGACCGCTGACTAGCACTTGCCATAGTATGAATATGAACGTGGCTGGCCAACAAAACGCCCACAACCAAGCCGCTAGCTTGTAGAAGAATAATTTTCTTTCCGGTGTATTCTTTGGATCTATGTTTTTGTAGTCATGTCCGAATAGAGGTTCAAAAAAATCTGCAATGATGAAGTAAGCTACCGGTCCCGCAATCCACCAACCACCGTATATTGCTGCAATTGCCAATAGGGGGAAGACTACAAGCTGGGAAAAGTGCGGTATCGCATTCCAAAAGGATGGAGCGATAAATTTATCGTCACTCGCGGTTCCGACATTCAAACTTGTTGTACTTCCAATTTTCACGATAGTGGCTTCGAACTTATGCAGTACATTCCGTGAAGCGATGGGCGTGAATCACGAACTTTATAAGATGAAAGTTCCATACAAATTAGGTTAGCCGGCCGCTTCTTTCTGACGTTACATCCATTATGGATTCGAAAATCAGAGAGTATACGAACCTGCCAGATACTTCCAATTGCGAGTTGTTTCAATTCGAATTCAAATTATACGGCAAGACGAATGAGAATGGTTGTGCGTTGTAAAGATTGGATATTCAACGACGATTGAGGAATCGGTAATTTTGCCCCTCTTTGTTATTAACCATCGAATTACAGTTGCCGGACGGTATGTGATACGACATTGGTTCAGCACTTCCGAATTGATGTGGGTCACTCGACCGAACTCCAGCATTGAAATACGGAAGTCATTCGCTCATTCGCTGTCCAAATGCTTATAAATGTCTGATGATGTTATAATTTTCTTTGTTAATTGTTGCGCACGCAGCATATCCAACTGTTCAAAAAGGATTGATTGATCAGTTCTAGCAGGACTTATTCAGGATGATACAGCCAGGCAGTAATTCCTTACGTAAGATAGCGGTCATTGGAAGAGGAACTGCCGGGTGCTTGGCGGCCGCCTCCATAACGCGCATGCACCCTCACCGCGACCACGAGCTACATCATATATACGACTCCCGCATCCCGGTCATCGGGGTAGGTGAAGGCAGTTGGCCGAGTTTGGTTCAGGAATTGCAGGATCTTACTAAATTACCTCATGGTACCGTCCAACAGCGCATAAAAGGAACTCGCAAGTATGGTGTCGCATTTGAGGGATGGGGTTTGTGCAATAAGCACTTCACACACTATTTCATGCCTCGCGATGAATCCTACGCCTACCATCTATCCGCGGACTTGATGGGGGAGATGCTGCACGAAAGCACGAACGCCCGACACATTGACGATAAGGTTCTCAATATCACCAAGGTGGACGGCGGTGCTGAAGTGGAATTTGAGGGGCAGCGGTCGGAGCGCTACGATCTTGTTTTTGATGCCCGCGGATTCCCCAGAGAACTCGAACCCGAACGGCACATCGACATTTCTTTTATTCCGACCAATACTGCTATCATTCGTCGTTGTCCTGCAATCATCAATGACGAGAAAGATGCCCCGGTTCGGCGCCATACCTATACCCGCGCGGTTGCGCGTCCGTACGGTTGGGTGTTTGTTATTCCGCTCACAGCACATACGTCCTATGGATACATCTTCAACCGCGATATATCCGACATTGCCGAAGTCGAATCAGACTTTGACGAATTACTTGAAACTGATGGTGTATCCGAATTTGAGAAACGCGCTGTTATTCGGTTTCCCAATTTTATTCATCGTCAGATGTATGATGGCGTAGTGGCTCGTGTCGGCAATGCAGCGGCTTTCATGGAACCTCTTGAAGCGACAGCCATCGTCTCAGCCCAGTTGCAGATAGGAATGGTCATCCAAACACGCCTCAACCGCTCGATTGAATATCTAGAGCGTGACGCGCCTGTAGTCAATCGATTTCTCGTCAAAACCATGCTTTGTTACGGCCTATTCGTCGGCTGGCACTACAGCTGTGGTTCCGTGTACGACAGCGAATTTTGGCGGTATGCTCGTGACCATGTCTGGCCGAAACACCGAAAAGCGGCGGATCCCAATCTGGTCGACTGCGACGCAATCCAAAAGTTTGACGAAATGATTGATTTGATTAATCGGTCATTCGTCCACGAAACGGACTGGAATCGCATGTGTGGAGTCCCACTTACGAGTTACGTTCAGATGTCCCAAGGTCTTGGCTGCTCACCCGAGTCATTGAACATTTGGGATCAATTGGATGTTGGTCGCTCGTCTTGAGGTCAATCGATAGAAAAATCAACACAATTGCAAGTTTTATGTTCTAAAATTTGTTCAATTCCGACTGATTTCACTGACAAAAATAACCCAGGTACCGACATCCACCACCACTTGAACCTTTCACCATGGAGACTTCATTTTGTACTAAACTATCGTTATCAAAAGCTCCCAGATGAGTTTATCAAGATGCCCAATCAAATTTAAAGGGCTGAAATTTGACTGTACACGATAGAAACTTGCATAATATTGCGCCATAAATCCTTTCATGTGACTTGATGTCATGTTCAACAATCCTTTTAACTCATTTCACGATACTGTTGCTGAGGCGAAGAAAGAACGCGAACAACTCGATCGGTTGTTGACGGTTTCCACGCCTCGAGAGCGTTTGATTGTAGTCACAATCGCTTTAATTCTGATCGTCTTTTCGGCATGGCTATTTCTTGGAAATGTAACTCGGAGTCTTGCTGTAGATGGCGTATTTGTCGGGTCCGGTGAACACTCATCTGGTGACAGCCAAGCCGTGCAGGTAATCGTCTGGATCAAGGGAGACGCCGCACGTGATATTCAAACCAAGATGCCAGTAGTGATAGAGCTAGGCACGACAGATGGTGAAATTGAGAAACTTGACGGAAAGATTGCGAAAATCTCTTCCGAACCCTTATCCGAGGGACTAGCGATGTTTGAGTCCGAGGCGCCGGTATCAGTACACAGGGTCGAAGTCTTACTTGATGAATTTCTTGATTTGTCTTCCTACACAGATTCAAAATGCCAGATTGTCATTCAAATTGGTAGTCAACCACCGATAGCGCTATTTCGAATGAAGAGTTCGTAGAATTTCTGCGCACTTCTACGCTGAAACCTTAGATACGATGAGCTCAGACTCATTGAAGCAAAAGTTAAAAACGCCGATTCTGTTGCAAATGCACGCATCAGAATGTGGTGCTGCCTGCCTAGGCATCATACTGGGTTACTTTGGGCGCTGGGTATCGCTCACTGAATTACGCGAAAAGTGTGAAGTGAGTCGGGATGGCAGCAGCGCTGCGAGCATCGCGCGTGCCGCCAGAAAATTCGATCTCGAATGCAATGGTCTCAGTCTTCGTGTAGACCAACTGAAGAAGCTGGAGTTGCCGCTGATTTTGTTCTGGCAATTCAGCCATTTTGTTGTCCTTGAAGGATTTGATGACCAATACTATTTTATCAATGACCCGTCCTCAGGGCGACGTAAGGTATCCTCTGAAGAGTTCAACAAGGCGTACAGTGGAATAGTGCTGCGCGTCAAACGCGGCGCCAATTTCAAGCCGGGTGGGGAGCAACCCAGTTTACTGAGTCAATTGGGTGTCTTGCTCGTAGGCTCTTGGAGTATGCTCGCGGGGGTGTTCGCATGCGCGTTCATGTTGACATTGCTGGCACTTATTGTCCCTGCCTCTCTCAGTGTGTTCGTCGATGATGTCTTGGGAAACCATGGACCTTGGAGCGGACTGGTGGTGGCCTTGTTTGGAGGAGGTGTACTTGTATACATCCTGTCTCTGTTTAAGCACCATTTCCTGAAGCGGCTTGCAATCCGAATTTCGGTGATTGGTTATAGTCGAGGCATGTCACGGCTTCTTAGGCTTCCGGTGGAGTTTTTCGAACACAGGCTTATAGGTGATTTGACTGATCGAGTCTCATCTATCGACAGAGTCGCGAAGAATCTGACAGACCAGTTTCTCGTTCTCATCATCGACATAGCAATGAGCGTGGTTTTACTGATTGCGATGTTTGTATACGATGTCCTACTTTCATTGATAGTTCTGTCTCTAGGTGTTTTACATGTCGTGTTAGCCCATTCTCTCAACGCGGTCCGCGCCGTTAGATGTCAAGCGATGCGACGCGAACAGGGATTGTTGATCGGTCTTGGTATGCGTATGCTGCATAATGCGGACAATCTGCGTATGACAGGGTCGGATGATCGATTTTTTTCGCGCTGGTGCGGTCAACAGGCGAGAGAATTGCAAGCGCGCCAGCTCTACTCGGAATTGAGTGCTGTCAATACCTCACTACCGGGCTTGATTGATATATTTCGCGGTGCGGTGATATGCGGTATCGGGGGAATTATGGTTCTGAATGGAGAAATGACCTTGGGAACGCTGGTTGGATTCTATATTCTGGCAGAGATGTTCCTATCGCCTATCGGACGTTTCTTGGAATTTACCGACAGACGTCAAGCACTCAAAATTGATTTGCAGCGACTGGAAGACATCTCCAAAACAGCCGAAGACCCCGTTTTCAACCGCCGAAATCCGGAATCAAAGTCGGTTGCCACATTCAAAGGGCGGCTCCAGCTTGCAGGCCAACTTGAGTTACGAAACATCACAGTTGGCTTTAATAGGAGTCGACCGCCATTGGTTAAGGACTTCAATCTCGAAATTAGGCCAGGGCAGAGAGTTGCTATTATTGGGCCCAGCGGTTCAGGCAAGTCGACTCTGGCTCGTCTTGTTTCTGGTGTCTATCAGCCTTGGTCAGGTGAAATTCTCTTTGATGGTCATCCGCGCGATGAGATTCCTGAGCAAGTGCTTCAGTCTTCCATATCCATGGTTGATCAGGACGTTATGGTATTCTCTGGCGCCCTGCGCGATAACATCACACTATGGAACTCAGCTGTTCCGGACGAAGCCATTTTTGCAGCGACGCGAGACGCTCAGATTCATGATGAAATTCTGCTTAGGCCTCAGGGATACTCGACTTTTGTTGAAGAAGGTGGTACGAATTTTAGCGGTGGCCAGCGGCAACGGCTGGAGATTGCCCGTGCACTGGTAGGCAATCCGACACTGCTCATTCTGGACGAGGCGACCAGCAATCTCGACGCAGCAACAGAGGAGCACGTCGATGAGGCCTTGCGGCGTCGCGGTGTCTCTTGCCTGATCATAGCACATCGGCTGAGCACCGTGAGGGACTGTGATGAAATCATCGTACTTGATAAGGGTGTAACGGTACAACGCGGAACTCACACTGATTTGATTGCGGACCGGAGTGGTACTTATTTCAAACTGGTGATGTCACACTGATGGAAATCCTAAACTCCGAGTACACATCAATAGCCGAACTCGCCGCCCGAAGCGGTACATCGGTTCCGTGTGCCGGAAATCTGCCGATAGAACTCGATGATCTGGATAGTGTTTGGTACATTGTTCGAGGTACTGTCAATCTGTTCATCATCGAATACGATGATGAAGTGGTGCAGGCACCACAGCACCTGTTGAGTCGCGAATCAGGTCAGTTGCTGCCGGGTGTTGCACCGGACCGACGAGACGAGGAAGGAGGCACTACACTGCGCCTGGTCGTCAAAGGGTCGCCCGGTACACTATTGAAGCGCTTGCCGGCCTCCCTGCTATCCGAGGTTCATCCAGCGGAACTAGCGGAACAGGTCAACACTTGGTTGATCAAGATAACCGGTACATTGTCGCGCTTTGTTAATCCACTCCCGCGTCCAACTGCGTTCGCCGAACCCGATCAGATACAGACCGTAGCTCCCGGTACTTTATCTGCCCGGCGCGGCGTGGTGTGGGTAACCAAGCTGCCGCAAAGTGAAAGCCTATTTATGGATATTATCGACCCGGTGGAATTTGTCGGGACGAATGGTTCACTCGAAGCCATGTTACCTATGACGCGGTCAAGCTGGCTCAATTTATTTTCCGAATCTAAGCTAATGGGCAAGTCGTCCGAATCACTGGCTCAGGAAGGTACATTACTATCAGCATTGGCTTATTTTCACGCGGTTGCATTTGCCTTGGAACGACTTAACCGTCGACTAGCCGTGGCGGATAATGTGAATTTGGAACGTGCGCTGTCAGCCAGCCGACGCAAGGTCGAGAAAGCTGCCCAGCAACGGCTTTTCAATATTTACGATCTACCCATTGATCCGGATGCCAATAATGAAGACACGGCTCTGCCAACCGCTCTGCGAATTATCGGACGTCATGAAAAGATAAAGTTCACGATACCGGCTCGCTCAGGACTCTCTGATTCACCGCTCAGCCTATTTGATATCCTAACTGCTTCTGGCGTACGTGCCCGTCGCGTACGGTTGAACGTAGAGGACAAATGGTGGCAGAGCGATAGTTGCGCATTGCTCGCGTTCCGCTCCGAGGACGGACAGCCTGTGGCTCTGCTGCCAGGTATGTTT
The DNA here is from genome assembly GCA_963666625.1 of Arenicellales bacterium. Classification (GTDB taxonomy): domain Bacteria; phylum Pseudomonadota; class Gammaproteobacteria; order Arenicellales; family JAJDZL01; genus JAJDZL01. The sequence goes on along the minus strand of OY762925.1, from coordinate 3,634,808 downwards.
GGGCGATATCGGGAAATTGATCCGGTAACCAAGCGCAGAGCCCGGGTCACTGCGGAGCGGGCTGGCGCGCTCGAGGATGAAGCTTGGATGTTCTATCAACCGTTGCCGGCTGGCAGCAAACCAGCTGACCTAATGAGAATCGGCTTGCATGGATCTCACGCGGATATTACACGACTGGTAATTGCGGGGATTCCGTCAGGCTTGATTAAACTGTTGCCTGCCCTCGCGCTTGGGTTCGTTGCGACTGAGGTGGCAACGGGAGGAAGTTCTGAAACACTCTTGATCTTTGCCATGGCGATTGCAGGATTTGGTGTGCTGGGTGCGCTTTTGCATATGCTTCAGAGTACGACAATGATGCGAATGGAAGGGCGTTCCGCCTCCCGAATTGAATCAGCATTCTGGGATCATATCATGCGACTTCCATCAAAGGTTCTGCGTCAGCACCCGGCTGGAGAACTTGCCACGTCGGGAATGACTTTCCAGAATCTTCGTGATGGCGTGCAGGGAGTTGTTGCCGATAGCTTGCTCTCTGTTATTTTTCTTCTTCCGATTTTTGCAGTTATTTTCTTTTACGATGCCTTGCTTGGAGTCTTTGCCCTCGTCTTTAGCTTGATTTCGCTGTTGATTACCGTGCTTCTTGGGTTGCGGCAGGTTAATCCTTACGGGCGGATGATTAACGCAGCACGTCGCGTAGCTGGACGATTGTTCCAAATTCTAGGTGGCATCACTAAGTTGCGCGTGGGAAACGCGGAAGGGTTGGCTTTTGCGATTTGGGCGCGGGAATATCGTAAGCAAAAGCGCGCGGAGATTGAATTGGGTACACTTGAGGGTCATTCGCAAGCGTTTGGTGCCGCGATTCCCTTTCTTGCAGGTGGAGTGTTGCTTTTCGTAGCGGCTGCGGTGGAAGATCTGAATATCGCGGTCAGTAACTTTCTCGTCGTTTACATGGTCTTTCTGGTTCTCCAATCTGCCATCTCACGGCTCGGTGAATCTGTAGGAGCCATTGCGACAATGTTGCCGACATTCAGTCAGATGCGTCCTATACTTGCTGCGATTCCTGAAACCGAGACCGAGGGAAACCCGATTGATCATCTGGGCGGTGAAATTCTGTTTGATCAAATTTCCTTCCGCTACAGCAGCGATGGGCCTCTGATTCTCGACAATGTTTCAATTCATGTTCGTCCGGGTGAATTTGTTGCAATCGCTGGTGAGTCCGGTGCTGGTAAAAGCACTCTTTTGCGCCTCGCACTCGGAGTCGAACGGCCAACAGCTGGTGCTGTGTATTACGACGGGCTTGATCTGAGGCACTTGAATCTGAAACAGTTGCGTCGAAAAATCGGTACAGTACCGCAGTCCGTTGGACTTTATCCCCAAGATATCTGGGACAATATGGTTGGCCACCATGAAGATTTGAAAAGTGAAGAAATATGGAAGGCAGCACGAACCGCCGAGATCGAAAAACAGATCAAGAGCATGCCGATGGGCATGATGACGATGGTCGGTACCAGCGGGGGTGTATTATCTGGCGGTGAGAGCCAACGTGTTACAATCGCTCGTTCGGTGGTTCGCAACCCGAGAATCATGCTGTTTGACGAGGCAACCAACTGGCTGGATAACGAAAGCCAGGCCCAGGTAATGCAGAACCTCACCGCTCTGACGTCCACCCGAGTTGTCATCGCCCACCGCTTGTCCACGCTTGAGAAAGCTGATCGAATTTATGTTATGAAGTCCGGAAAAGTTGTACAGAACGGTTCGTTCAAAGAACTAATGGAGGTCGATGGAGTATTCAAAGAGTTGGTTAAAAGACAGACTATAGAATCCGGAAAAACGTAATAGTACACAAACTGGAAGACATCAGTGAACAAAAACTTTGACGCGGCTAAAATCCTCGCATCAAAATCATGTGAAGACAACGAGTTTCGAGAACGTCTTCTAGCCAATCCGAAAGAGACAATCGAACAGGAACTCGACGTGGTGTTGGACACAGATCATGAGATTCATGTTCACGAAGAATCCTACACTAAGACACATTTGGTGCTTCCGCCTCGGAACAAGTTCAGTGAGGCCGAGCGGCAAGCAGCGAAAACCGGTGCAACATCGTTAGAGTTTCTTCGCGCGACACTCTACGACCCCGCACCGCCCGCTCGTCCCCCTGATTCCGAGCGACCAAAATCTCCGAAAAACATCCACACCTCCGAAGCACTTGCGAATGCGGGTAGAGAAAGTATCAGTCTAGGTCTGAATTTCTTAGAATCAACAATCAACGAGGATGGGGCATGGCACTGCATTCGATTCAATGTTTCCAACCCTGATATTCCCAGGCATTTTGAAAGGCCGCCTTTTATCTCCGCCTATTGCGTACTTGCTTTGGAAAGTTCCGATGATTCGCGTGCAAATGCCATGTGCAACGCCGCTAAATCGCATTTAGTAAGTACTATCGAATATCCAGGATTGTGGCGATACTACCGCCATTTACCCCAAGATCTCGACAGTACAACGCTTTGTTCTCTAGTCATTGGGAATCATCCTTGGGTAGTGCTAGGAAGGAACATACCGCAAATATTGGCGAATCGCGATGCGCAAGGTCGTTTCATGACCTGGGTGCTTGAGGGAGAAGAACCCGATGTGGTGACGGTTTTTCGTATTGAAGCTGACCCTGTAGTTAATGCAAATGTAATCTCATATCTAGGCAATCATCCAGAAACCAAGGATGCTCAGCAATGGTTGGAAAGTTTGATTACTGAAGGTAATCTTGACGGCACGTCCAAATGGTATCCCGACCCGGTCGCGATTTACTATGCTACCGCTCGAGCCGTGATTAAAGTGCAACCAGTTCTCGATCATCTGCGCCCGATACTGGTGGACCGAATTTTAGAGTTGAGCGACGAAAAAGGCGAATTTGACAATATCCTTCAGACCGCTCAAGCAGTGTCGGCACTAAACAACTTAGGAGGCCTCGAAAGTATTGATACAAAAAGATTGGTGGAAAGGTTCATCGAAACTCAACGTGAAGATGGAAGCTGGCCTGAACTTCTAGCTTTTGGTGACCAATCGCTGAAGTGGGGTGTATGGGGGCAGCAAGGACACGGTTCTGAATCGGTGACATCTGCGTTCTGTATTGAGGCTCTGGAACATCTTAGTCGATTCTTGAAGACCTGAAATAGCTGCGAGTTGTAAGAGCCGAACAGATTTTGACGGTATGGTGAAAATTACCTAGGTTCTCCAATTTGAAGATGTCGATAGCATAAGAATTGTATGAGTAATTTCCCGATAGAATTCCGTTCACCGATCGATTTTCAAGACTGGAAGTGAAAGCAAAAGTTTGAATGCACCAATAAGATTTTCGCTATAGTAGGTGGTTATGTGGATAAAAATTAATTTGTCCGGGCTGGTCTCTTAATAGGAACTCAGCCTCAAATGAAAACCCCTCGTCTCAATGAGACGAGGGGTTTATTTCAATTCAACTTGTTTTCAAGAACGAAACAAAATTGCTTCGTTTCTTGCTCGGCTACATGCCGACAATCAAATTTACCAGCAACAGCAAAGACCAGCCGAAACGGCTTCAAGCTGCTCCTCTGACATATTCGGGTCCGGTGGCAGAGCAAGATGTACTGTCTGCATATCACTCTCATGTACTACGATATTCATCGATTCGGGAATGGCGATATCCAATTCCCGGCTGATCGCAGCTTTCGGGTCCGAAAGTAGTTGTTGTCTGAAATCCGCGTCAACAGCGGACTTATCGACGATTTGACTCAACATTTGATCTCCGCTTTGCATATCGAAATCTCCTAATTTGAATAGATACAAAAGTTAGATTATGTTGCAATACTATAACAAATGTAATCCTCAAATGCAAAATGTAATAAATAATTTAATTGTTTAGACCAATATTTTTATTGAAAAATTAAAATTACCAAAGTCGAATTGGTCCGCATGGACTTCGCGTTATTCAATTTTGAGCATAATTCTAACGCAAGATTTCAGACAGACGCTTCTTTCCGCAAGGTTGTAATGTTCAATCCGAAGTTCGGTTGGACTAACTGGATTTGAGGGACTCAATCGTCTCGAGTTTCTCAATCGGGTAGGCGAAAGTCGCTAAAGATTGTGCGAACTCAAAATAAGAAAAGTCACGGCATCGTCAGTGTGAAATTCTTCCGACTGTGGAAACTTTTTGGCTAATCTCAACGGCTGATGTATGTTATACTTCCTCATCAAGATAAGTTTCAGCAAGTGAATTGATATTGATCAATTTGTAATACGATGAAATCGTACTGAAACGGAGGAATGGACTGAAGAAAACCTCGCTCAAGCGGGGTTTTTAATTGTTCAAATTCAAAAACTGGGCACTTAAAGGTTTGGCGAACCCTTTGGAAACACAACAGGATTGGCAGGGCATGCTCGACGAGGCTGTGGAAGGCTATGGGTATGAGCTGGTACACATCGAATTGGTCGGACGCGGAAAATCCCGAGTGCTTCGTTTGTACATCGATGCGCCCGGCGGCGTTGACTTGGACGATTGCGTATTTGTCAGCAAGCAGGTAAGTCGGCTGCTTGATGTGGAAGATCCATTTGCGGGCCCATACAACTTGGAAGTCTCGTCTCCGGGTATTGAACGTCCGCTGGCCAAGCACGAACACTTTGTGCAGGCGGTTGGGCAGTGGGTTGATGTTTCAACCTGGGTTCAGTGCGAAGGCAGAAAGAATTTTTTGGGACAATTGCTTGAAGTGGAGAACAACTTTATTGTGGTGGACGCAGATGGTGAAAGCTACAGAATTGATATCAATGGTATTCGCCGGGCCCGATTGAAACCGGATATGAGCGAATTGGTTTGACGGAGCGCTTGAGAAATGGATAAGTCGAACATACCAACTATTGTGCAGGCTCTTTCCGACGAGCGGAATCTCGACACGGAAGTTATTTTCGAAGCGGTTGAGGACGCTTTGGCGGCGGCTGCAAAAAGACAGAATATTCTCGATATTGATGCCAGGGTGGCGATCAATCGGGAAACCGGCGGCTTCGATACATACCGCAGATGGGAGATTGTGGAGGAGGAAGACGAGAACTTCATTGAAGATCGCCAAATATCTCTGGCTAAAGCGAGACAAATGCAGCCGGATCTGGAAATTGGTCAGTTTATTGAGGAGCAGATTCCTTCAAGCGCATTGGGTCGCATCGCTGCCCAGACAACCAGACAGGTTATCATGCAAAAAGTCCGGGAAGCGGAGCGCCGTCGGGTGTATGAGCAATATACTCCGTTGGTCGGTACGATGCTTTTCGGGTCGGTACGGCGTTCTGAACGACTCGATACGATAGTCGATGTAGAAAGTATTGAGGCGCTTTTGCCCAGGAACTGCAGCATACCTAAAGACGGTCTTCGCAAGGGTGACCGGATCAGGGGTATATTGAAAGATGTGCGCAGCGATTCGCGAGGTCCTCAGCTGATTTTGGACCGCACGTCCCCCGATTTGCTGATTGAGCTGTTCAGACTCGAGGTGCCGGAAACACGGGAAGGTCTGGTTGAGATCAAAAGTGCGGCCCGAGATCCCGGGTCCAGAGCAAAAATTGCAGTATTCTCTCCTGATTCCAAGATCGATCCGATTGGCGCCTGCGTCGGTGTTCGCGGTACACGGGTGCAGAGCGTTTCCAACGAAATCGCAGGTGAGCGTGTGGATATTGTTCAGTGGTCACCTAACGCGCCTCAATTTGTGATCAATGCATTGGCTCCGGCGGAGGTCGAATCGATCGCCATCAACAACCAGACTCACAGTATGGATGTTGTTGTGGCTGAATCGCAGCTGTCGCAGGCAATCGGACGCAGCGGACAGAATGTGAGGCTTGCCTCGCAGCTGACAGGGTGGGCGTTGAATATCATGACCTACGAGGAAGCCCAGGAAAAACGGTTCAAGGAAGACCGGGCTGAAATCGAAAAACTGATGGAACAGTTGGATGTCGATGAGGATGTGGCGATTGTCCTGGTTCAAAACGAATATCGCACAATGCTGGATATCGCCTACGCTGAATCCGATGTGCTGGCGAGCATCGAGCAATTTGACGAAAATCTTGTGGCGGAGATTCAGAATCGGGCAACTGATGCGATCCTCAAGGACGAGATTGCCAGTGTGGTCAAAGCCGAGCACAACAAACCCGAACCATCGCTGTTCGAGGTTCAGGGAGTCGATGAGACCCTGGCAAGTCTGCTCGCTGCCAACGATATCCTGACCCGTGAGGATCTCGCTGACTGCTCCACCTATGATCTGTTGGATGTGATTCCGACTATGGACATAGAATTGGCTGGCGAGTTGATCATGAGCGCGCGGGCACCGATGCTTGAAGAACTTGAAAACGATGAAGGGTAAGTGGCTGCATGACGGAATCGCTTAAAATTCTGGCTGAGTCGCTCGATATTTCCGAGGATCGATTGATCTTGCTGTTTGAAGACGCCGGTGTGGAGGGCATAACCAGCGACAGCAAGATTACGCCCTTGGAAAAAATCAAACTGGTCAAATCGATGCAGACAGGTCGTGTGCAGATCAAAACAAAAAAATCGAGCCAGTCAGTTGAATCGCAGGGACGCACCGGCGCGAAACGGGAAATCAAGATTGAGGTGGTAGACGGATCGGTTCTCGCACCCCGAGGTATTCCCGTACCCCCGCTCGTTGTTCCGGCAGATGCACCAGAAGCGAAAGAGGATGAACCCCTTGAGGAGGAATTGCCCGAAGTCGCGGCGCTATCCCCACAAGAAGTGGAAGTAGAGGATCAGGAAACAGTCGCCGCTGAGGAGGAAACCACAGAATCGACGGCTGAAGCGGTATCGGAACCGGAATTGACAGCTGTCGATGAGGTGGTGCCTGAGGCTGAAAGCGAATCTGAGGTTGTATCGGAACCCGAAGCTCAACGCCCCGCAGAAGTCGTCGAACAGAAGCCGGAAGTGAAAGAGCCGGAGAGTGTCAAGAAAGCACCCAAGAAATCCAAAGGTAAGAGAAAACCTGCTCCGCAGGAAGATGCACGGCGAGAACAGTTACATATCGCCAGAGGTAGGAGAAAGCCGTCGAGAGATCGCGGCCGAAAGGCGAAAGCGCCGATTGGTGAGGACCGCTATAAGAAACATCAGTTTCAGGAGCCCGTGGAACCGATCGTGGTGGAGGTGGCGGTCTCTGATTCCAATCCGATCACAGATCTGGCACGGGCAATGTCCGTCAAGGCCAGCGAATTGATCAAGAAACTGTTTGAGGTCGGACAGATCGTGACGATCAATGACGCGATTGACAAGGATGTAGCCTACTATCTGATCGACGAAATGGGGCATATGCCGGTAGAGGCAGACTCACAGGACCTTGAAGCAAGTCTATTCAATCCGGAATCCGATGATCGTGAAAAGCAATCTCGCTCACCTGTCGTTGCAGTAATGGGGCATGTCGACCATGGCAAGACAACCTTGCTTGACTATATTCGTTCGACCAAGGTGGCTGCGGGCGAAAAAGGTGGTATTACGCAACATATCGGCGCATACGTGGTCAAAACTTCTAAAGGTAGTATTACGTTTTTTGATACGCCAGGTCACGAAGCGTTTTCGGAAATGCGGGTTCGCGGAGCACAGGCAACGGATATTGTGATTCTGGTTGTCGCCGCAGATGACGGGGTGAAACCTCAAACGGTTGAAGCCATCAGTCACGCACGCAGTGCGAATGTACCGATCATCGTTGCCATCAATAAGATCGACAAGGATAAATCCAGTCCCGATAAGGTGCTCCGAGAGCTAACGGAACACGATGTCATCGTGGAAGACTTTGGCGGAGATGTTCTGTATTCGCAGGTGTCTGCTCTTAAAGGTACCGGGGTTGATGAACTGCTTGAGATGGTAGAACTTCAGTCCGAAGTGCTTGATCTTTCAGCACCGAATGAAGGCTTGGCCAGTGGGGTCGTTATCGAGGCCAGAGTCGACCGGGGACGGGGTGCGGTTGTTACGGTTCTGGTGCAGAAAGGCAAGCTTCAAAATCGCGATTTCGTCGTTGCCGGTGTTCAGAAAGGACGCGTGCGAGAACTTCGGAACGACCGGGGAATGAAAGCCAAATCAGCAGGTCCGTCGACGCCGGTTGAGATAGTGGGATTCCAGGAAATTCCCGCAGTCGGTGACGATTTTATATGCGTCCAGGATGACAGGATTGCACAGCAGCTTGTCGAATTTCGCCGCGCCAACGCAACCAAGCCCGGGCTCCGACCGACTGAGATTACCTTTGGTGGCTCGGACGAGCCGAAAACTCTGAACGTACTCATTAAAGCAGATGTTCGCGGCTCAGCCGAAGCACTGTCCACTGCACTGGTCAATCTGTCCAACGAGGAGGTTGAAGTCAAGGTCATTCATGACATGGTTGGCGGCATCAGCCTATCGGATGTAAATCTTGCCATGCCTGCTGATGCGTTAATCATTGCGTTCAACGTTCGAGCCGAAGCGACTGCGAAGCAGGCGATTGACAGTTATGACATCAAAGTCATTTACTGCAGCGTGATCTACGAAGCGATCGACGCGATGAAAGAATTGATTGAAAGCAATATGGAACCGGTTACCGTGGAAGAAGTTGTCGCACAGGCTGAGGTTCGAGAAGTGTTCAAGTTTTCCAAAATTGGTACTATCGCAGGCTGCTACGTCAACGAGGGTACCGTTCGAAACAATCTACCCGTGCGTGTCTTGCGCAACAACATCCTGATCCACAACGGTGTGATTGATTCTCTCAGACGCTTCAAGAACGATGTACCCGAAGTCAAGGCAGGGCTGGAGTGCGGGATACAGTTGCGCAATTATCACGATATCCATGCCGACGACCAATTGGAAGTTTACCTGTCCAAGGAAGTCAGCCATTCCTGACGGGTTCGTACTCTTATTGACTTTAGAATGATTGACGACGGTACAGGTGCCAGTCGCTGCAGGAAAGTCGGGTCTGTGGTGCATCGCGAATTGAGCGCGATTTTGCAAAACAAGCTATCCGACCCCAGAATTGGCCAGATAACGATTACCGAAGTTTCCATGTCAAGGGATTTGAAACATGCCAAGGTATACGTCACCAGTAGTGAAACACCAGATAGTATGGAGAGGACACTGTTGAATCTCAACCGAGCGAAGTCATATATTCGTCACCAACTGGGTGCGAATCTGAATATGAAATTCACACCGGCGGTTTCATTCCTGAAAGACGAGATGCCGGAAAGGAGTGATCGCGTGATCAGCCTGATAGAAAAGGTATCGGCTGCCAGAGACTGATGAACGCCAGCAACAAAAACATGACTGCGGTTTCAGGAATCCTGCTTCTCGACAAGCCCTCCCAAATCTCCTCCAATTCAGCTTTGGGGAAAGTGAAATCGCTGTTGGGTGTTCGCAAGGCGGGTCATACCGGAAACCTTGATCCCATTGCAACAGGTCTTCTGCCGATATGCTTTGGTGAGGCGACTAAAGCCGCCGGATTTTTCCTTGACGCGGACAAGCGCTACCGAACATTGGTGAGACTCGGCGAATCGACTACTACAGGCGATTGTGAAGGCGAACTCATTGAGCGACGTCCAGTCGCTGTTACAAAAAGAAAAATCCAAAAGGCACTGGGCGAATTTGTCGGAGAATACGATCAGCTCCCACCCATGTATTCGGCAGTAAAGATAAGGGGTGAGCCGTTATACAAGTACGCGCGTCAAGGTATTGAAATTCAACGCAAGCCCCGACGCGTGAGAGTTTACGAGATCAAGTTGCTGAATTTTGACGATTCGAGTATTGAAATTGAACTTAGGTGTTCAAGCGGGTATTATGTGCGGGTTCTTGCGCACCAGATCGGTGAGAGACTTGCATGCGGCGCGCATGTCGAGTCTCTGAGGCGACTCGGTGTCGGCAGTCTGCATGTCGATGACAGTTATAGTATCGACGACATTGAGAAGGTTTCATCGGTCGAACAAAGGCGTGAGCTGTTGATTCCGTGCGATCAGACGTTGACACATTTGCCCAAAGTTGATCTTTCCTCCGATGCAGCGTACTACCTGTGCCGCGGCCAGGCGGTTCGTGCAGGTAATCTTCCATCCGAAGGTGTGGTGAGATTGTATGAGGATTCTGTTGGATTTTTGGGGATTGGTACGTCCTTGGGTGATGGAAGAGTCGCACCCAAACGACTTTTCCACCCCACGGGTGCCTAATCTCTTGTATGATAGGCACGTCATTGTAGTATGGTGAAAGCTAACGTGGTCCGCAAACAAGACTAAGGGACGTGTTTGCGGATACTTTTTTTGAATGGAATGGGTAAATGGCTTTATCGGTAGCTGAAAAGACGAAGATAGTCGACGACTATCGCCGTAATGAAAATGATACAGGATCGCCGGAGGTGCAGGTTGCGCTGCTGACTGAAAGAATTCGCGGTCTGACTGATCATTTCAAGGAACACAAACATGACCATCACTCGCGGCAAGGGTTGCTGCGGATGGTGAATCGTAGGCGTAAATTACTGGATTACCTAAAATCTAGGGACCAGGAGCGATACAAGGAACTTATTTCACGATTGGGAATAAGGAAATAACCGGCTGGAATACAAAAGGAGAACAACCTCATGAATGGTTACGCGGAAACGTCATTCCAGTACGGTAGTCAAACTGTACGACTGGAAACCGGGCGAATAGCAAGACAGGCAACCGGTGCAGTTGTCGCTAGTATGGGAGATACTTCGGTATTGGTCACTGTAGTAGCGGAAACCGAACCGAAAAAGTTCAACTTTCTGCCACTGACAGTTGAATACGAAGAGAGAACATATGCCGCTGGGAGAATTCCCGGCGGTTTTTTTAAGCGTGAAGGCCGACCTTCGGAAAAAGCGGTGTTAACCTGTCGTCTGATCGACAGGCCATTACGTCCGCTCTTTCCCAAGGGATTTTGTAACGAGGTGCAGGTTGTTGCAACAATCATGTCGGTTGATCCTAATATCGACCCGGACATCATTGCCTTACTCGGTGCTTCGGCTGCCATAAAGATTTCTGGAGTACCATTCAATGGTACGCTTGGCGGCGCGCGAGTCGGATATGTCAATGGTGAATATGTTCTCAATCCTCAAAACGATGTCCTCCAGAGTGAATCGAAACTTGATTTGGTTGTCGCCGGTTCACGCGAAGCGGTGCTGATGGTGGAATCGGAAGCAAGCGTTCTGTCCGAAGAACAGATGCTTGGTGCTGTGATGTTCGGGCATCAGCAGCTGCAGACCGCAATTGATGCGATCTCTGACTTGGCTGAGCGAGCTGGCAAACCTGCGTGGGAATGGCAGCCGCCGGAAACCGATCAGACGCTCGCTGAACAAGTTGAAACACTCGCTCGAACCCCCCTCGAGCAGGCCTACAACATCGCTGAAAAGAAAACACGACAGGAAACGCTTTCAAACATTCGGTCGGAGATTGTCGACAAGATCGCAGCACAGAGCGAATTGGAAGACGATCAGATAACCACGGTCAAAGAGATACTCAAACATCTTGAGTCCGAAATAGTTCGAGGCCGAATCCTTGAAGGCAAGCCCAGGATTGACGGTCGTGATTTGAACACGGTCCGTCCAATCGATATTCAAACGCGGGTTTTTCCGCGGACGCACGGTTCGGCTGTGTTCACTCGGGGTGAGACTCAGGCCCTGGTGATAACGACGCTGGGAACTGAGCGGGATGCGCAAATTATCGATGCTCTTGAGGGTGAGCATCGCGACCCGTTTTTGCTGCATTACAATTTCCCGCCATTTTGTGTCGGAGAGACAGGACGAATCGGTTCCCCTAAACGTCGCGAGATCGGTCATGGTCGACTGGCGAAACGCGCGATTGCTGCGGTTCTTCCAGAACGCGAGGATTGCCCCTATGTAATTCGTGTCGTTTCGGAAATCACCGAGTCAAACGGGTCCAGTTCCATGGCAACAGTATGTGGAACGAGTCTTTCGCTGATGGATGCCGGCGTAAAGATTTCAGCTCCGGTGTCGGGCGTGGCCATGGGGTTGATCAAGGAAGGCTCGAATTTCAAGATTCTTACTGACATACTCGGCGATGAAGATCATCTGGGAGATATGGATTTCAAGGTGGCGGGAACCGAAGAGGGCATCACCGCTTTGCAGATGGACATAAAGATTCAGGGAATCAGTGAGGAAATCATGCGTGAGGCATTGGATCGGGCGAGAGCCGCCCGATTGCATGTTTTGGGCGAAATGGAAAAAGTGTTGCCGGCGGCACGTCAGGAAATGTCTGAGTTTGCTCCGCGCATTATCACGATGAAGATCAGCCCCAGCAAGATTCGCGATGTGATCGGTAAAGGTGGTGCAACCATTCGCTCACTTTCGGAGGAGTCTGGTGCGACCATCGACATTTCCGACGATGGCGTGGTCATAATTGCATCGGTGGACAAGTCCGGTGGTGAAATGGCAAAGGAGCGAATCAAACTGATCACCTCCGATGTCGAGGTTGGAAAAATCTATGCGGGGACGGTTGTCAAGCTAATGGATTTCGGTGCATTTGTCAATATTCTGCCGGGTCGAGATGGATTGGTTCATATCTCGCAAATTTCGCAAAGAAGAGTCAATCAGGTTTCCGATGTCCTCAAGGAGGGCGACGAGGTCAAGGTCAAGGTGCTTGAAGTCGATAAACAAGGTCGAATCCGCTTGAGCATGAAAGCCATCGAGGAAGCTGCCTGATCAACAAAGTCTCAGCTATGACAAACGGATGAGAGTGCTGGTACAACGGGTACTTGGTGCCTCGGTAGTCATATCCGGCCTAACTGTAGGTGAGATCGAAAAAGGGCTTTTGTTATTTGCTGGATTTACCCGCGGTGACAATTCAGTCATCGTACGGGAACTCGCAAACAAGATTGTCAATCTGAGAGTCTTTGAAGACGCCGAGCGGCGTCTTCAATACTCTGTCCTTGATTCAGGTGGCGCTATTCTGGCTGTCCCCCAGTTTACACTCTATGCATTGACAAATCGCGGTCGTCGACCGGACTTTACACAAGCGCTGGAACCAGATCCTGCGAGTGAATTGTTCGACCAGTTCGCTCAGACACTTGATGAGTTGCTCGGTGTCCCGGTCGCTAGAGGTAAATTCGGAGCTGAAATGAAAGTTTCGCTTGTCAATGACGGTCCATTCACGATAATGTTGCAGCGAGACCCGGATTAGCAAATTTGGGATATTTCTCGATCGTTGAATTTTCAGCTCAATCGAACCTGACCGGCGACCCTCTTACCGCTTCTTGTATCTTGTTGTCGGCGAAAGCGATTTTTCCGCCAACGATCGTCCACAATGGCCAGCCCGTGAGTTTTCTTCCTCGAAATTGGCTCCATTTGACCTTGGTGAACATGTCCTCATCGCGAACTATTCTGTAGTTGTCTACGTCAACAATTGAAAAATCAGCATCGAAACCTGCTTCGAGTTTTCCTTTACCAGTCATTCCATAAATTTCCGCAGGTCTTCGGCACAGCCATTTGAGTATTTGCTTGAGGGTGCAGTGGCCCTCTTTCCATGCGGTCAGCATTATTGGCAGGGATGTCTCGACACCAGGCATACCAGAAGGGCTTTCCGGGTAAGCCTTGGCTTTCTCGGCTTTCGTGTGCGGCGCATGATCGGTTGCGATGAAGTCGATCGTACCGTCTTTCAGACCCTCCCACAACGCTTGCTGATCATGAATGGTTCGCAAGGGAGGGTTCATCTGCGCGAAACTACCTAGGTGTTCATAGTCGTTCTCGGTGAGAAAGAGGTGGTTCGGCGTGCATTCTACGGTGATCAGATCGGTCTTGTTATCTCTTAGATAATCAACTTCTATCGCGGAGGTCAGGTGCAGAATATGGAGGCGTCTATTGAATTTTTTGGAGAGTTCAACGGCTCTTTGGGTAGCAAGCAGTGCCGATTGGTCGTCACGAATTTGCGAGTGAACGGCCACGCTGGTCACCTGTTTACCTTCACTTAGAAACGCTTGCTTCCGGGCGCGCAAACGTTCTTCATCTTCCGCATGCACTGCGATCAGACGCGATCCATTTGCGAAAATTCTTTCCAGATCCTCATCGCTGTGCACCAGGAGTGTTCCGGTACTCGACCCCATAAAAATCTTGATTCCGCAGACTGGGCCAGCTGAATTGATATCGTCAAGATTATTTGGCGTGGCGCCGATGAAAAATCCGTAGTTCGCTACCGAACATTGCGCAGCTCGCGCCAGTTTCTTATCCAGCTCCTGCTGATTGATGGTGGGCGGATGTGTATTGGGCATTTCAAGGAAGCTTGTGACACCGCCTCGGACAGCGGCGCGTGAGCCGCTGGCGAGATCTTCTTTATGCGTGTTTCCGGGATCACGGAAGTGAACCTGTGCGTCGATCACGCCCGGCAGGACGAGCAGGCCTTGTGCTGATATTTCAGTTTCAGCAGTCAGTTGCAGCGATGGCGCAATTGCTTCTATGCGTCCATTCCTGCAAGCAATGTCCGCATTGTTGATGGTGCCGTCAGACCCGGCGACCAATCCATCTCTAACGATCAGGTCATAATCTGGCAAAGGTATGAAGCCGAATTTATCAGGTGGTTGTCAATATGATCGACTTGAGCATCAGTGTTCAATGGATTCATTACGATGAATATTGGACATGATTGTCCGGATCCCAACGAAAGTCCATCTGGGCCCGTTTGCCAGAACATTTCAGTTTGTCTTGTGGTACGAATATACGCGGTTCAGTGCTGTCGACGCTCTTTTATCTCATCGAGCATTTTACAGTCCAGACAGAGTGTTGCTGTGGGTCGCGCCTCCAGCCTGCCCAATCCGATTTCCACGCCACATGTTTCGCAGTAACCGTATCCGCCTGTCTCGAGTCTTACTATAGACTCTTCAATTTTCCGAATCAGTCGTCGCTCGCGGTCTCGATTTCGAAGCTCGATCGACATGTCAGTTTCCTGACTTGCCCGATCAATTTGATCTGGATGATTGATGGTTTCGTCTTGCAGGTTGACGACGGTCCGCGACGATTCTCCCAGCAACTCTTCCTTCCAGGTCATCAGAATTTTCAAGAAGTGCTCTCGCTGCTTCTCGTTCATGTACTTTTCGTTGGTTTCTGCCTGGTACGATTCAATGTTCAGTGATTTTGCAATAGTATCCAAGTTTGAAGTTACACCTAAAATTATGGTAAAATTTAAAGAACCAAAAATGCTTCCATCTATCTTTCGGACAGCAAGCTTGAAAAACGGCTTATATACCATATTAGCCAAAGAAATTCAAAGGAAAATTGGCGCCCGCTGATTGTCCCAATCCAACATCTCTCTACAACTAGTGAGTAATTCTATATGCTGAAACTGCGCTATTCCACCACTTCACCTTATGTTCGCAAAGTATCCGTTACTGTCCACGAATGTGGACTTGAAAATCAAATTGAACGTCAGTTGACGAACCCTTGGGCACCGGATACCGATCTTCCAACAACCAACCCTCTTGGCAAAGTGCCTGCTCTCACCACTGAAAACGGAGAAGTTCTATTTGACTCACCGGTCATTTGCGAATTCCTTGACAGTCTTTGCTCGACTCCGAGATTGTTTCCGGAGAGCGGAAATGAACGCTGGACTGCTTTACGGCAGCAGGCGCTGGGAGATGGGATTCTGGACGCAGCGATTGGTCGCCTTTTGGAAGGGCGAAAGTCACCGGAACTCCAGTCACAGGCGGTGGCTGATCGATTTGCCAAAGCTATTGAACGTTCGCTGGATGAGCTGGAAAGCAGAGTCGATGAACTTGCAGATGGTTTCACGATAGGACAGATTACCGTCGCGATTGCGCTCGAGTATCTGGATTTTCGATTTTCAGCGGATGATTGGCGTGCCGGTAGGCCGGAATTGACAAAATGGCATGAATCGGTTTCATCACGTCCTTCGTTGAAACAGACCGTTCCATACGAGTGAACGAATTGTAGATTTACAGTACCGATCAGATTCTTCTGTTACGTTTTATTTTGGTAATCCTCTGGCCGAAGATAACCGAGGCCCTTATTCACTGTGAGTAGGAACTGAACCGTGCAGCTCAAGCAAATCAAGATTGCCGGATTCAAGTCGTTTGCCGACCCGGTCACCCTTTACATGCCAAGAAAGGTAGCCGGAATTGTCGGTCCGAATGGTTCGGGGAAATCCAATGTAATTGACGCGATGCGCTGGGTTGTTGGTGAGTCATCGGCAAAAAGCCTACGGGGCGAGACGCTGGATGACGTTATCTTCAATGGTTCGGAGCAGCGAAAACCAGCAGCCAGGGCGAGTGTGGAGCTCCTGTTCGACAACTCACTGAACCGTTGCCCTGCGCAGTGGACGAAATACGCGGAAATCTCTGTTCGACGAACCGTGACTCGCGATGGAGTTTCAGAATACTTCATCAATAACACCCGTACCCGAAGACGCGATGTCAAAGAGCTCTTTCTCGGAACGGGCTTTGGCCCCAGATCCTATTCAATCATTGAACAGGGGATGATCAGCCGGATTGTGGAAGGCAAACCTGAAGAGCTCAGCTCATTTATAGAAGAAGCCTCCGGTGTCTCCAGATTCAGGGAGAAGCGCCATGAAACTCTTCTGAAACTCAACAGGACCCAGGAGAACATGGAGCGGCTTGATGACATGCGCACCGAGGTGGAAACCAGAGTGCGTCAGCTCAAGTATCAGGCGGACCAGGCACAGCGATACACAAAAATGAAAGAGAACGCGGCCCGGCTTCGTGCAAATCTGTTGGCGTTTGAATGGCGCGAGCTGCAGCAACGAATTGATCAGTCCGAATCCATCATCTCGCAACTCGATCTCGAAAGGAATAAAAGACTGGCACAGGTGAGGTCAGCTGAGGCCGATCAGGAAAATGCCAGAAAGGGACAGCTTGAATTACAGGCGAAACTCAACGAGTTGCAGATGGAGCACTATCGCGTCAACGCTGAGATAGCCAATCTAGATCGACAGATCAAGGAGAGCAGTGAAGAATTCGAAAGGGATCAGTCGAATCTTTCGAAATTGCGGACTGAATCAGCTGAGCTCAGGAAATCCATCGCTGAATTGGAAGATAGAGAGCGAGGTGCAGCTGAGGGGTCTGAACAACAGCATGTGTTGCTCCGCGAGGCTACAGAAGATTTGCACTTGAAATCTCAGGCGATGAATGAGATTTCATCGAAATTCACACTCATCCAAAATGAATCGGAAACCGTAGACCAAGACTTGATTGATGCAATTCGTCGTCGCGAATCTGTTCTTGCTGGAGTCGACGAAGTGCGGCGTCGGCTGGCTGATGCGGAAAGTCAACAGAAATCTCTCAATGAAGAATTGCATCGGCTGTCCGCACAGAACGAGGCAGACCCCAGCGAACCCCTGCAATCAAGAATCGAGGAGTTGTCTGAAACGAGTGAGAGTCTTAACCGTGAAATTGAAGGGTCGGAAAGCGCTCTGATTAACAGGCGAGCCGAATACGATCGTCTTATCGATGAACTGGATTCACTCCGTGATAGTTCTCAGGAGGCTCAGGTCAGGCTGAAGACTCTGGAGCGGAGTCTGCTGGAGGCACAGTCGACAGAAGCTATCGAAAAATGGCTGGCGGACAATGGATTGGATCGGGCACCGACGCTGTCGTCTCAGGTTGAGGTGAAAGAAGGCTGGGAACGCGCACTCGACCGAGTGATGGGAGACAGGATCAGTGCGGTTGTTGTGAGCGACACCGAACAGCTTGCACGAGAATCGAGCCACAAGCCGGTAGGCGCCAACATATATTTTGTGCAGGCTGCGCAAATCAAAGCGGATAGAAACGGCTTGTTGCCTGTTTTGGCACAGTACGTCAAAAGCAAAGATCAGGTGGTTGAGAGTTTGCTAGGCAATGTCTACACAGCGGTCGATCTGGAGCAGGCGCTCGCTGCGCGGTTTCAGTTGCGTTCCACAGAATGCATCGTAACAGCTCAAGGTGCGCTGGTAGGGCCAAACTGGTACTCGCCGGCAGTCGGAGAGGACGCACAAGCGGGAGTGATGGAAACAACTCGAATGATTCAACAATTCGAAGCTCAGGTCAGGCATGATGAGCTTCATCAGCAGACCAAGCGACAGGAAGTCGAAAAGACCAGAAAGGCTATTGCTGAATCGGAATCTACAATCACCCATCTTAGACGAAAACTTGCAGAGAATGCCGCACAGATCAACTCCACCAGCGGCGAACTAGGGGAGATTCGTACCAGCCGAATCAGGTCTTCTGAAAGACGAGTTCAACTGCAATCGCAAATTGAACAATTGAAGCAGACTGTGGCCAAGTTGCAAACCGAACAACAGGAACTGCAGCGCCAGGCAGTAATTGAATCCAGTACCTGTTCTGATATTGAACATGAAAAGTCAAGGAAACTGCAGCAACTCAGGCAGACGCAGACAGAACTGAAAGAGCTTCAGGATGCTGTCAACGAAGCTTTGGCACGCAAGCATCGAATTGAGCTTGAAGCACAGAAATTTGATTCGGACCGGGAGCTGATCCGTTCATCCATTGTGGACCATCAGCAACGTTCGAGTAGTACGGAAGCCGAACAGCAGGAAATTGAGAAACGACTTTCTAACCGTAATGATCCTATAGGCCCGCTCAAAGCCAAGTTGGACGAGTATCTCGTGGAAAGTCGACATTGCGAGGAGAAGTTGTCAGAAGCCCGTGACAACGCCCAAGCAACCGAAACCAATTACCGTAAACTGGATCAGATGCGGCTGAAGCATCAACTGTCAGTGGAAGAAGTCAACGCCAGGATACAGGATGTGAAGGTGGAAAATTCCGGGCTGACTGCGCAAGTTGCAGAAATCAGACAGAAGATAGAGGATCTGGATTCAACTCCGGAACAGGAATTGGACCAGCTTGACGATGAGTTCGACGCACAGGCGAATCAGATCAAACTGGACAGATTACTTAGGAGGATTGACAGCGTCGGCGGTGTCAATCTGATTGCTGTCAAACAGTATGAGGAGGAGAAACAGCGCAAGGAATACATGGACAACCAGTACGATGATCTCAGTCGGGCTGTGGAAACTCTTCGCGCAACAATCCAGAAAATCGACCAGGAATCCCGGGAACAATATACGGAAATGTTCAATTCGGTGAATTCAGAATACCAACGATTGTTGCCCTTGCTGTTCGGAGGTGGTAGCGGACACCTCGAACTGATAGGTGAATATCCGGAAAATGCCGGATTGCGGGTTTTCGCCCGTCCGAAAGGTAAACGTGTCCATAATATCCAGGCGTTGTCTGGTGGGGAGAAAGCGTTGACTGCGGTTGCACTGATTCTGGCTTTTTTCAGGATCAACCCTTCTCCGGTCTGCCTGCTTGATGAGATCGACGCACCCCTTGATGATGAGAATATCTACAGGCTGTGCAACAGCTTGCGTGATCTAGTAGATTCAACACAATTGGTCTTGATCACACACAACAAGATCACCATGGAATCTGTTGACTCGCTGATTGGTGTGACAATGCCTGAACCGAATGTTTCAAGAATTCTTTCAGTAGATTTACAGGAAGCCCAGGAGTTTGTCGCATAATGCAGTTTGTCTATGTATTGATTTCCGTAATCTTGCTTGCCGGGGTGATTTGGCTGGTCAGCAAGCGTATGCGTTTTACGGGTAGCAAGTCTTCTATGACAGCTGCAATGGGTCCTTCAACTGAAAAATTGGTTGATTCCTTTTCCTATAACGACTATTACGCATCCGCAGGCGACAGCGTAGAATTGGGTCCGGTTCAATCGGTCAATGGAAATTCGATTGAAGATTCTGAACAGAGGATCGATGAAATCTCTGAGACATCCGAGGCGACAGCCAATGGCACCTCCGATTTCGAGCCTTATCCGATCGAGGAAGTCGAGGTTGACGAGGAAACCCGTTATGTCGAGTCCGTTGATTCACAGGCTGTGGGTTCGGATGATGGAGACATCTGGAATCACGACGAGCAGACAGAGGCTGATGCGTTTGGCGATCAGGTCGAGGAGTCTCAGGTAACCGAAGAAAATCCGTCTGAAATTGATCAAGATGACGACATCCACATTCATCCGGAACTTGAACCGGTCGACGAAGTTTCGACTGTTGAGGAGGCTGTTGAAAGTACAGATGAAGATGGTCGACTATATTCTATTGACGACGAATCTGAGGTTTTACAAGCAGAAACCGATTCGATGTACATGGAAGAGGCGGAGGAAGACGTAGATCTCCAATTCCCCACCATCGAAGATACAGATCCTTATTTCGGTGAGTATTCGAAGAAACGTGTCGAGTCCAAACGAGTTCAAAACGGTTCGAGCGAAAATTCTCAGCGAACAAAATTGAAACTTCCGGAAAATTCCGGTGTTTCGCAGCCTGAATCCTCGGAAGTTGATGAACCGGTCCAGACTGAACTCCAAGTCAGTGTGGTTTTCCCGGACTATCTTGATTCTGTAGATCGAGAAATTGATGTCATCGGTTGGTTGCCTGCGGAATCCAGTGTAATCAAACGAATGGATGTGTTGACAATCTACAAGAATCTCGAATTTCAACTGGATCAGCCGCACGCCATTATTGGATTTGATATTGACAGTGGTCAGTGGAACAATCTGGAACGAACTGATGTCATATCCAGATACTCGGATTTGATTTTTACCATGCAGCTTGCCCATAAGGGACAACCGGTCAGTGAGAAGAACTGGTGGAAATTTACCCGAATGGTGGAACATGTAGCCAACGCATTGACGCGTACATTCCACTTTTCCATGACAACAGACACGGTAATCAAGGAAGCGAATCTGCTGAACTCACAGATAAGAGATCTCGATTTGCAAGCCATACTCCTCCTGAAGTCGGATCACGAAGATCGGTTTTCGAAAAAAGGCATTGAATATCTTGCACGGGAGTACGATTTGAAGGAGCGGCCGGGCACCACTGTATTCGATCGATTCGATGCCTCTTCGGAATCGTTTCCGATCTTCAGTATTGTGCCGATGAACGATGCGAATGTACTGTTGGCCGAAGAACTGGGACAGGACCCTGATATGCGAACAATGATACTGTTCAGCAATTTGGCGTGTGTACCGCATCCCCGCCTGGCGTTTGACACGATGTTTGATGTTGCCAAGGATCTTGAAGACCGTCTTGCAGTCAAATTAATCGATCAAAATCATCGGCCGGTCAATCTGCACTCTATCTCACGAATTCGTTCCAAGATCGATGAATTTGGTAAGCTCATGAAAGGATACCGAATAACACCGGGTGGCGAAGTTGCCATGCGGTTGTTTGATTCCTCCTTGATGGTCCAGAATTGGGCTGAATCGCAGGGCGTTGTTTCTTTGAAACCCATCAAATGAGCTCGCATGAAGGAGGCCAGGTTCAGGAGCGGATCGAGTCGATTCGCGAGCAAATAAACCAGCATAACTACTATTACTTCGTGCTGGACGATCCGAAAATCTCGGATCAGCAATACGATCAACTGTTTCGGGAACTCCAGGCGCTTGAGGAGCAGTATCCGGAATTCCAGTCAGACAGTTCTCCCACCCGTCGGGTCGGCGCAAAATCAGACAATTCTTTTGCTGAGGTCAGACACACGGTCCCTATGCTTTCGCTGAACAATGTATTCGGTATGTCTGAAGCGGGGGATTTTGATCGCCGGATCAGAGATTTGATTGATGTCGAGCAAGTTGAGTACTTTGTTGAACCGAAGATTGATGGACTTGCTGTCAGTGTGGTTTACGAGCAAGGCAGGTTGACGTTGGGCAGTACCAGAGGGGACGGTGAGGTCGGTGAGAGCGTGACTGGCAATGTTCGAACCATTCGTAGCATACCATTGGTGCTTAGATCCGAATCTGTCCCATCTTTGCTTGAGGTTCGTGGCGAGGTATATATGAGTCGGTCCGGTCTGCACGAACTCAATGAGCGTCAGAAAAAATCCGGTGGTAAGACATATATGAATCCGCGCAATGCTGCGGCAGGTTCTTTGCGCCAGATTGATCCTCAAATCACCAGCACCCGTCCTTTGGATGCGATGTTCTACTCGATCGTCCGTTGCGAAGACCAACCGATGCCGAGGTCTCAGTCTGAGCAGCTTGACCGCCTGCGTGAATATGGATTCAAGGTTTCCAATGAATCAGTTGTTGCATTGGGAATCGATGCCTGTCTCGACATAAGGGAGAAACTGCTTGGCAAACGCGATGAACTGGACTACGAAATAGATGGGGTTGTCTACAAGGTCAATCAAGTTGAGCATCAGGAGCTGGCCGGATACGTAACCCGCGCACCAAGATGGGCGGTCGCGCACAAATTCCCAGCTCAGGAGACAACAACCGTCGTCTTGGAAATTGACGTCCAAATCGGCCGTACTGGTGCAGTTTCACCGATTGCAAGATTGCAGCCAGTTGAAGTTGCTGGGGTCATGGTTTCGAATGCAACTTTGCACAACGAAGACGAAATCAAGAGACTTGATGTCAGAGTAGGGGACACCGTCGTCATTCGTCGTGCGGGTGACGTGATTCCGGAAGTTGTTTCAGTACTGACTCAGCAGGAAGAAAACCGGGGAGAAGAGTTCAGATTTCCCTCGCAATGTCCTGTATGTGGTTCAGACGTGATTCGAGACCCCGGTGCGTCGGTGAATCGATGTACAGGTACTTTGATCTGTTCGGCACAGATTAAACGGGGGATCGAGTATTTCGCCTCGCGATCTGCAATGGATATTGAAGGGCTTGGAACCGGCATCGTGGAGCAACTGGTGAATAGTTCAATTGTTCAGAATGTAGCGGATATATACAGGTTGACTGAAGTACAGATTGTGGGGTTGGAGCGAATGGGTGAAAAGTCGGCTCAGAACCTCATGACAGCCATCGAAAAGAGCAAGCATACCACTTTACCCAAGTTCTTGGTTGCATTGGGGATTCCGCATGTCGGTGAGTCAACTGCTGTATCACTCTCGAAGCGGTTTGGAAACATTGATGCTGTTATGTCGGCTGATTCTGAGGAGTTGGAAGGAGTTCAGGATATCGGTCCTATCGTCGCCGAAAGTATTTCCGATTTTTTTCAAAATGACCACAATTGGGACATTGTCAATCAGCTGATTGAACTCGGCGTGAAGGTTGCACCGAGTGACACGGATGTGATGACTGATGCAAAAGATGCTCCGCTTCTTGATAAAAAATTCGTGTTAACCGGTACGTTGACATCAATGGGTCGGTCTGAAGCCAAGAAGAGACTGGAACAGCTGGGCGCGAACGTAGTCTCGAGCGTCTCGAAAAACACCGATTTTGTCATTCAGGGGGAAAATCCAGGAAGCAAGGCTGACAAGGCCCGGGAATTGGGTATTTCGATATTGACGGAATCGGAATTCGATAATTTATTGACGAGTGTGACGCAAGTAGACGGATGATCGAGATTGGCTTGACACTGCGTTTTCAGTCCATGGAAATGTTCCGACAATCAGGCTGGAGTTGCTTATAATCTGATATGAAAAAACTGGTAAATTTGCCTTCTCCGAAGGTATGTTAACCGCCCATGCGAGCGTCGACTGAAGAACTAACGGACAACCACATGCAGGCCGTGTTTCGGAAGCATCCGCGACACGGCTTGACAGCTACACCTGTCAGTAATCGATTTCGGACAGATCCGTCCAAAGTCTTTTGTAGATCTGCCACGCCGCCTCGGTATTTCGCGCCGCCGAACTGGGAATTCATTCGAACGAAAGGCAGGTCCAACAATCTGTATTTCACTCGCTACTCAATACAGATGGTACAGAAGTTCATCACCATTCATTTCGAAATGTAGAGGAATCTAACGTTTAATGTCAGATAGCTTTAATACGCGAACGACTTTGGAGGTCAATCGTCGTTCTTACGAAATTCACTCCCTCCAACGCCTGAGCGACAGTTACGACGTAATGTCGCTTCCCTACTCGTTGAAGATACTGCTCGAGAATCTCCTTCGATGTGAAAACGGTATCGATGTAACGCCGGATCAGATACTGTCAATTGCAAACTGGGATGAGAACAATCCGCCACAGACCGAAATCGGATTTTCTCCTACGCGTGTGCTGATGCAGGACTTCACCGGTGTTCCTGCAATTGTCGATCTTGCATCCATGAGAGATTCGCTGGCCGAGATGGGCTATGATCCGAGAGCTGTCAATCCAGTAGTCCGGACTGATCTTGTCATCGATCATTCAGTCATGGTCGATCATTTTGGAACCGACAACGCAATCAGTCTGAATTCCATGTTGGAATACAAAAGAAACACCGAGCGCTATTCATTTTTGAGATGGGGACAGAATTCCTTCAACCAGTTTAGTGTAGTCCCTCCCTCGACCGGAATCGTTCATCAGGTCAATCTGGAATTCCTGGCGACAGTCATCAGTGAAAAGCATGTAGAGGACAAGCTGATTGCCTTTCCCGATACAGTCGTGGGGACCGACTCTCATACAACCATGATCAACGGAATCGGGGTGCTAGGATGGGGTGTTGGCGGGATTGAAGCGGAGGCAGCCATGCTGGGTGAGTCGATCGCGATGCTTTTGCCGCGGGTAGTCGGTTGTCGGCTCTACGGTTCCTTGCCGGAAGGTGCGACTGCCACCGACTTGGTGCTCACTGTTGTGGAGTTGCTGCGAAATCATGGTGTCGTCGGTAAATTTGTCGAGTTTTTCGGTGATGGACTGGATCATCTTTCGGTATCAGATCAGGCAACAATATCCAATATGGCACCAGAGTACGGTGCCACCTGCGGCGTTTTCCCAATCGATGCAAATACGCTGAAATATCTGCGATTGACAGGCCGTAACGAAAGCGCAGTTGCGCTGGTCGAGGCATACGCCAAACATCAAGGAATGTTCAGAGAGCCCGGGCAGGTGGATCAGGCGCGTTACAACGAGTTGGTTGAGCTGGACCTTTCTGAAGTGGAACCCAGTCTCGCCGGTCCGAAACGGCCTCAGGACCGAGTGCTTCTGCGCGATGCGAAAAAAACTGTTGAAAACAGTATCAATACACTTCGCTCCATAGAATCGGGTGCAAAAAGTATTGATATTGAAATTGACGGCCAATCGGCGGCATTGTCGGATGGGGACATCGTGGTGGCGGCAATAACAAGTTGCACCAATACTTCCAATCCTGCCGTGATCGTTGCATCAGGTCTGTTGGCGAAGAAAGCAGTTGAAGCAGGGTTGACTGTAAAGCCTTGGGTGAAGACATCTCTTGCTCCCGGGTCACAGGTGGTGAGCGAATATCTCGAAAAGTCCGGTCTGATGAGCTCTTTGGAAAAGCTTGGGTTCGCGGTGGTCGGGTACGGTTGTACAACCTGCATTGGAAACAGCGGTCCATTGCCCGAAGGTGTCGCCAAAGGAATAAAGGAAGGTGAGCTCGTCGTCAGTTCGATACTATCTGGAAATCGAAACTTTGAGGGACGGGTCCATGCGGCGGTCAAGATGAACTTTCTTGCATCTCCGCCATTGGTGGTCGCGTATGCACTCGCTGGTTCCATGAATGTGGATTTACACAGCGACCCCATAGGTGTCGGTACGGATGGAAACGAAATTTATTTGAAGGACATTTGGCCGACGAATGCAGAGATAAACGAGGTGGTCGACAGCTTTGTAAACAACCAGCTATTCCGAACGAAATATGCTCATGTCTTCCGGGGAGATGACAATTGGGCTGAAATTCCTGTGGTACAGTCCGGTCGATACAAATGGGATGAATCCTCAACGTATATTCGTAAAGCTCCATATATCGGAAGTATTGCAAATATGCGAGACCGCATCGAAGACATTCAGGGAGCGCGTGTACTCGCAATGCTTGGCGACAGTGTTACGACCGATCATATTTCGCCTGCCGGTGCCATCATGCCTTCGAGCCCGGCTGGGCAGTATCTTGTCGAAAGAGGAGTGCACGCATCCAACTTCAATTCCTATGGTTCACGCAGGGGTAATCACGAAGTCATGATGAGGGGAACTTTTGCCAATGTTCGTCTGAGAAATGAGTTGGCACCCGGTACAGAGGGCGGATGGACTCGGCATATGCCATCAGGGGAAACCATGACAATTTATGATGCCTCTGTGCGCTATGCCGAACAGAGAACGCCCTTGATCATAATAGGCGGTAAGGAATACGGTTCCGGGTCTTCCAGAGATTGGGCCGCCAAAGGTCCGCTTCTGCTCGGTGTCAAGGCGGTAATCGTGGAAACTTACGAAAGGATTCACCGGTCCAATCTGGCCGGAATGGGAATCCTGCCATTGCAATTCGGAAAAGGTGATACGAGGCACTCACTGAATTTGACCGGTGAGGAGGTTTTTCACATCAATGGACTTAAAAAAGGTGCAAGGGAAGTGGAGGTTGTCGCAACGCGGGCCGACGGCTCGCACGAGAAATTCATCGTTGTTGTGAGGATAGATACGCCACGGGAATGGGAATACTACCAAAGTCAAGGTATTCTGCGTTATGTTCTCAAGCGCCTCACGAATCGGCCGCAGATCAAGGAGGTTGTGTAACTGAAGCAGGTTTGAAGTCGGACGAATCCGAATCTGAAGTGAGTCGGCTTGCGCCTGAATCACTGGTCAGCTTCGGTAGCCGAAACCGCTTGTTCGTGCTTGGTGGCAATACGTGCCATCAGGAAAATTTCTATCGCCATAAAAATTACCGTGAGGACAAGCACGCCAAAAACTTTGAAATTCACCCAGATTTCTTCACGGCGTGCCTCGTCCAGTTCCAAGCCGTAGTAGAAAGCGACATAAATGTTGAGCGCACCGACAGCGTACGCGAATATCGCCCAGTGCAGATTGAACATGCGCACCGCCTGTCTTGGTAGCTGAAATTTGTCCCCAATCAATGCTTCTATCACTGTGCGTTTGGTAACAAACTGAGAAAATAGGATGATTGATCCCATAATCCAGTAAACAATCGTCGTTTTCCATTTGATGAAAACCGGATCGCGTAACAAGATTGTCAATCCTCCGAAGACAACGAGTGCTGCCAGAGTGATAACATGCATCTTCTCGAAGCGTCTGTGCTTCAGCCAGAAGGCAACTAACTGAACAAATGACGCAGCTATAGCCACACCTGTTGCAACATAGATGTCATACATCTTGTATGCCGCAAAAAACAGAATCAGTGGAAAAAGATCAAATAAAAGTTTCATATGAAGTTGTTTTCAGGTAGAGTTAGTAGGGGTGTTTCCATAAATGGCGCACAAGACAAATTCGAGTTCACACAAGAATTTTACAATGCAGAACTGGATTTTCAGGGTGCGAAATCGCTCATCTGGAATCTTAGCTTTCTTTCAAACCCTGCGTCAGGCTACTTTCAGCAATAACAAAAAAAATATTGTATAAGTATATTTGAAGCTGTCACCAGAGTAGCTATACAACAACTAATCTGCACGGGAGTGTACTATGATTCCCTATCATTACATTACGAATTCTTGGTATGTAGCCGGTTTCTCCGATGAGTTTGAAACGAATCAGTTGAAAGGGCATAAAATCTGCGAAAAACCAATCGTTACCTGGCGAACCAGCGATGGAGATGTCGTTGCATTCGACAACCGATGTATGCACAAGCGCATGCCGCTGTCCGAAGGTCGGATAATGCCCGACGGTACCCTTGAATGTCCTTATCACGGACTTTGTTACAATTCAACCGGTCGATGCGTTGCGGTTCCCTCTCACCCCGATGGCAACATTCCTTCTCAATTGCAACTGAAGCCGTACCCGATCATCGAAAAGCAAGGTTTAGTCTGGGTCTGGCCTGGCGACCCGGATAAAGCCGGGGAAGTCAACCCGCCAGAGACACCTGAAATCTCGTCTGGTGAATGGGAATCCATCCATTCTGAACCTATGGATGTTAAAGCCAACTATTTGCTGTTGATTGAAAATTTGATGGACATAACGCACTTCTACCCACTGCACGACGGCAATATCGGTGACATTGACAACAGTAGGATTCCGATTAAGCTGGTCGAGGGTGAAGACAACGGCAATAAATTTGTCAAAACCATTCGACATGTCGAGAATTACACTCAGCCTCCATTTTTACAGGACTGGTTCGTGTATGACACCGTAGATCGAGATCACACCCACTGCATGGTCAGCCCGGGTCTCACCCGAGTCGAAATGCGCGTAGCGCCTCCCGGTCAACTGGATCAATCTGACATCATACGCGGGTATACGCTGTTTCATACGCATACTCCAGTCGACGACAAGTGCCATGTTTGGCGCTGGTGCGTGAATTGCAAAGCGGATCACATGTCCAAAGGCGACCCGAATAAGTCAGCCGCAAGCCGTGTCGCGCAGATGTTTCCTGAAGTGGTCGCGCAGGATTTGTGGGCACTGGAAAGGCAGCAGGAAATGTTTGACTTTGAGGATGATGGGTATATGGAAGTGTTCCTGAAACCCGATAAAGCTCTGCGCCGGATTCGACAGCTGTTTTCACGCACACAACAAGCAGAGTTAAGAGCGCTAGAACAGCGCCAAGAGATAAAGGTGCCACTCAAGTCAGTCAACTAATTGAATTAAATTTCATTTGTTGATCGACTTTTAGTCCATTCTGCTGATTCTTTTTTGACTCAGAGCGAGTTTCAATGCCTGCTGTAATTCCATTTGTTTCTCGTATCGCAGATTACATCGATGCGATCAATAAAAAAGTGGGGCACACAGTCGCCTGGCTGGCATTCTCGATGGCGATCGTTACCTTTGCTGTAGCGACCTTGCGGTACGGGTTCAATTTGGGCTGGGTTTGGTTTCAGGAGACGTATGTCTGGATGCATGGGAGCATAATTATGCTCGCCATGGCCTACACACTGATGGCCGGCGGACATGTTCGAGTTGACATTTTCTATCGCTCAGCGAGTGTTCGATATCGTGCACTGGTAGATTTGCTGGGAACATTGCTGCTGCTGATACCCTCACTGTATGTTGTGGCCAAGTATACGATTCCTTACGTCTTACTGTCCTGGTCACGATTGGAAGTATCTCAGGAAGCTGGCGGACTTCCGGGTCTGTTTCTGTTCAAAACAACCATGCTCGCATTTTTCATACTGTTGTTTCTGCAAGCTATCTCAATCATCATTCGAAGTAGTACAGCCCTAGTTTCTGGCGACTACGCTGAGGAAACCGGAGAAGATTTTGAAGGAGGACACGGTGGATAGCGGCCAGATACTTGCGATGATCATGCTCGTAACGATTTGCGGGGCAATGCTCGTCGGGTACCAGGTTGCGTTCACACTTGCAGGAGTCGGTGTGGTTTTTGCCCTGATCGGGCAATCCATGGGCGTCTTCGACATGCTGTTTTTCAACGCCCTTCCTTCGCGATTTTTCGGAGTGATGACCAATGAGCTCCTGGTTGCAGTCCCGTTGTTTGTTTTCATGGGTGTAATGCTGGAAAAATCCAAAATCGCTGAAGAGCTTTTGACAACCATGGGACAGTGTTTTGGACAGTTGCGCGGTGGGCTTGGTATTTCGGTAACGTTCGTCGGCATGTTGCTCGCCGCCACGACCGGCATCGTCGGTGCTACAGTGGTAACCATGGGGTTGCTCAGCCTGCCAACGATGCTACGGGCGAATTACGATCCTAAACTGGCATGTGGGACGATCTGTGCGGCCGGAACTCTCGGACAAATCATTCCTCCTTCAGTGGTATTGGTGTTGCTCGGTGACGTGTTGGCAGGAATGTACAGCGAAGCGCAGCTATCTATCGGAAATTTCTTATTCGAACCATTCTCCGTCATTGATCTGTTTGCTGGAGCAGTTTTACCGGGGCTGATGCTGGTGGGGTTGTACTTTGGTTGGCAAGTGATCGTTGCCTTGTTTCGTCCTGTTGCTTCACCCGCTTACTATGACTCGACCATGGATCGAAGTCACCTCACAACTCAGATTATCAAAGTCCTTATCCCTCCGTTGTTTCTCATCCTGGCAGTTCTTGGTTCCATTCTAGGCGGACTGGCAACACCGACAGAAGCAGCTTCATTCGGTGCGGTTGGCGCAATGTTGCTCGCAGCGACTCGTAAGATGCTGAACTGGAAAATTCTTGGTGAGGTAGTTCGTTCGACAACCCGTATTTCGTGCATGGTATTTGGCATATTGATCGGTGCTTCACTTTTTTCGCTGACATTCCGCGGACTCGGCGGTGACGAAGTTGTCGAGCACTTTCTTCTTTCGTTACCGGGCGGTACGATAACGGCTTTGATTTTTGTAATGATCCTGATTTTTCTTTTGGGATTCATCCTTGAATTTATCGAAATCGTATTCATCGTCGTACCGATCTTTGCACCGGCACTGCTCAAGACGGATATCAACCCGGTTTGGCTTGGTGTCATGATCGGTTTGAACCTTCAGACAAGCTTTATGACACCACCATTTGGTTGGGCACTGTTTTATTTGCGGGGTGTGGCACCCAAGAGAATCAAGACTGGTGATATTTATCGGGGAGTCATACCTTTCGTTGTACTGCAACTTATCGCACTGTGTGTCCTGGCTTATTTTCCACAGTTGGCCACTTGGTTGCCGAAACAACTTTTCGGATAGGAAATTCACGAAATTGCGATGAGTAGAGGTCCTGAGCACTGTGGATTGGGAGAGGAGCACACCTCTCTCGTCGATTCCAAACAAATACAACAAGTGGTTTCTTTCGCTAGTTGACGCCTGTCTTTTTCATCTTGCATATTCATAATATATAAGTTAAGATTGAGTAGTCGATAAAAATCACACAAGGGTTCACGCACTTCATTATGTTCAGTAGTGAACCGATTAATAAATTATTTACTTAGACAAAGGAGTTAGATATGAAAAGAAGAGATTTCATCAAGACATCAGGAGCAGCGGCGACGGGAGTAGCGTCTGCAGCACTTGCAACTCCGGCAATTTCCCAAGATCGCTTTCAGTGGCGATTGATTACTACTTGGTCGAGAAACTTGCCAGGACTCGGGACGACAGCTCAATATTTTGCCGATCAGGTGACGGCATGTTCAAACGGCCGTCTCGAAATCAAGTTATTTGCAGGTGGTGAAGTCGTCCCGCCGTTTGAGTCGATTGATGCCGTAAGCGCGGGAACAGTCGAGATGGGGCATGGTGCCCCGTATTACTGGAAGGGGAAAGCGATCGCTTCGCAATTAATGAGTAATTTCCCATTTGGATTGTTAGCACAGGAATACAATGCATGGCTTCGCTTTGGGGGAGGAGAAGAACTCTGTGATGAGTTCTATCAAGATGCGTTTGGCTGTCGATTCCTAATCTGCGGAAATACCGGTGTGCAGCATCCCGGTTATTCTCGAAAGGAAGTGAATTCACTCGAGGATTTTAAAGGGCTGAAAATGCGTATGCCCGGACTTGGTGGTGCGGCTATGTCAGCAATTGGTGCAACCGTGATAAACCTTCCAGGCTCAGAAGTTGCGCAAGCATTTGCCTCTGGAGCTGTGGATTGGGTCGAATGGAACAGTCCTTACGGTGAGGCAACCATGGGATTCTGGCGTTACGGAAAATATTACTACACACCGGGATTCCACGAAGTGGCAACTGGACTCGACCTGTTTATCAATCCGGTGGCATGGGATTCTCTGCCAGCCGACCTGAAGGCAATAGTCAGGCAGTGTGCGTATTCTGCAAATCAATTCGGTCTTGCAGAACCGGTTGCTTACTCTGGTGCAATCCTTCAAAAGCTGATCAATGAGGAAGGTGTAATTGTCAAAGTCATCCCCGATGACGCGATGATCGCAATTGGAAATGCGGCTGGTGAAATAATCGCCGATCAAATCGCCA
The DNA here is from genome assembly GCA_963666625.1 of Arenicellales bacterium. Taxonomy (GTDB): domain Bacteria; phylum Pseudomonadota; class Gammaproteobacteria; order Arenicellales; family JAJDZL01; genus JAJDZL01. The sequence continues at coordinate 3,603,100 of OY762925.1, read as the reverse complement.
ATGATCCATGGAGTGCGAAAATCTTTGCGAGTATGTCAAAGTTCCGTTCCGAGCAGATTCCATATACCGATACTACGGAAGGGGAAATTATTCGCGTACGTAAGTTGCCTTATAAATTCCCGTCATAGTCGAATGACTAATATTTCCGGCACGGCTCTACGAGCCGTGCCGTTTTTTTTGTGCACCAAGCATTGTACGTAGTGCCACTTATCATGCTATACCGGCAATTGTTGTGATTGGTTTACTTGGCGGTTCATTTCCTCTACCGATCCGAAAAATCGAAAGGTTAGCTGAACAGTAAAGGCTCGTTAAGAAGCGGAAACTTACTGAATCTGAACGTAAACTGCCACTCTGACAGACAGAATTCGACAACTATCTCGGTTCTGGCAATTTCCGACCCTTAAGTCCATCTACACTGGGTTATGTTTTCAATACGGGAAATGCTACCTTATTTTCATCTGTTCCAATTGGTAATTCAAATTTGAGGTGTATTTATCTGGCTAATCTACCGGTTTGACTTAATCTTGCGGAGTGCCGAGTATATTTCGACGCAGACAATACTTCTATTCTGTCCCAAATGTCGATACGACCCGCTATCTCCCCGGTTGGTTCGCTGCGATATAGTTTGAGACACGCCAAGCGAACGATCCTGGAACAGTATCACTTGTATTTTTCATAGCTATTATTATGCGCTTATCGAGCTCAGAGGGTTTTTGAATGGGATGGTCAACCTTTCCTGGTCAATTGCCTAGTGTGAATTCTCTATCGCTGAAAAGATTGCTTAACTAGAAATTGACAGCACACAAAACAGAATGTCACTCGTCGAATTTTTGATTTGCTATTTTTTCTTTTTGAAAATTGACTTGAATACTCTTGACAACTCGTAGTCGTTGCGCATGGCATGAATGACCAGAACGCGGTTGGTTTCAGGTTGAATAATGATTCGTTTGCCGCCGTGTCCTTTCATACGAATAGTAGCGTTTTTCTTTGAACCGCATTTAGTCCAAAATTTTCTTCCATATCTTTTGCATTCGTCGTCATTGATTCGAACGGATTCAGTAACTGATTCGCGAAGATATTCACCGATACAAGTGTCTGAATTGAAATCTTCCGCGATTTTTATTCCAATGCGCAACAAGTCCTTTGGTGTCGCGTAGTAGTACGCAAAAGCCATGATATTCGAGGCTATATCTGTTTTAAATTCGCTGGGATGCTCCATTCCTGCTACATCAGCAAGCGCGGTACCGGCGAATTCTCCAATTCCCTCAGGAGATACTCTGGCTAGAACGATACCTAGAAGATCGGTGTTCGCATTCGTGTATCTGAATTTTTTCTTTTTCGGCTGCTTTTGGTCTCCCAGTTTTTTAACAACCTGTAATACACTTGCCTCTTTGTTCCATAAAGGGAGTACGTAAAGTCCCCAATCACCACCCAGTCCGCCGGAATCGCCAGAATACAGTTTGCCGTCTCCTGCCGCCATGTTCAATGATTCGATAATCTTTACCTTACCGTAATAGGAATCCTTCAGCTCGGGAATGTACTTGATCAATGGATCTTCCAGTGAATCAATACGTCCGTCACAATATGCCTTTCCGATCAGATACGAAAGTACGCTTTTGGACATTGAAGCACTATACACGGGGTAGTCCTTGGGTATGTCATTCCTTCGCCATTCGTGCGTGATTTGACTGCCGTCGTAGTAGACTATACTGAGTAGCGATGATTTTTTTATTTCACTTCTGACTGCTTTCGGAAGCTCTTCAATCGATGTTGCAAGTTTGCGGGGATTTTTCGCTGCACGAATTTTTTCTGCTCCAAGTCGTTCGTGAATTCCATAGAGAAGAACTTGCAATTTTTTGTCCAGTTCCGATTTGCTCAAATTCTTGTCGTGACTTGCATATGAATTATCGTTTCCCACTAAGCCAGTACCGAAAAAAAGAACCGTTCCAACAATTAGAAACGAAAGAAACCTGGTGATCGTTTCCATAGCAATAATCCCCTTCTAATGGACGAAAAAAAACCGATACATCGAAGATTTGATTGTAATGGATTTGAGTTCAGTTATCTAAATTTCTTGGAATATATTCGGTATCCACCCCAAAACTGAATCCGCTAGGGAACGCATCACCAAGGCTGATTATTGAGAGTATTTTGATCTGTTTATCGGCTTTTTGAAGGATTGAACAGACCCCTCTGATTGATATAATTCCACTCTACCACCAAATGAAAGGACAGTTCATATATTGACAACAACTATAGGAGTACGAAAATGAGAAAATCTGCAATAGTTTGCTTGATATCGATCATACTGACTACATTCTCTGCGCATGCAGGGGGGGGGGTAGTTTACAGGCTGCTGTAGATGCCGGTGCGGTTCCACTGACGACGAGTCAAATAGCTAGTTTAATCACGAACAACACTGCGGTAGGCCCGAACTGGTTTGCCTACTATCCCGAAGGGAAAAAGCGAATAATCTGGTATGATAATAAGACCTACAAAGGTAAATGGAAGGTGGACAAGGAGAAGGGGTTTTGCACGGTTGAAGTGACAAGCAAAAAATGGGGCTGTTCGCTCCTGTGGCAAATTGGACCGAATACGTACCGGTCAATTGACAGAAAAGGCAAACATCATACTTACAAATTTGAAGAAGGAAACATCAAAAACCTGGAATGAAGTTGCATCTTCTTCAGCAACCACATACAGTTTGCAAATCATTTCGCACTTTCAGAACCCGTTGCTTACTCTGGCGCAATTCTACAAAAGCTGATTAATGAGGAAGGCGTCGTTGTGAAGGTCATTCCGGATGATGCGCTTATCGCCATTGGTAATGCGGCTGGTCAGATCATCGCTGACCAGATTGCCAGCGATCCGTGGAGTGCGAAAATTTTTGCCAGTATGTCAAAGTTTCGCTCCGATCAAATTCCGTATACTGACACTACGGAAGGGGAAGTTATCCGAGCACGTAAGTTGCCGTATTCGTTCCCATCATAGTCGAAAGACTGATAGTACCGGCGCGTTTCTATGGATCGTGCCGGTATTTTTTGGTAGGGTGAAAACGCGCGCCTTTGCAAGAATGACGATTGCATTGATTCGATCAGTCGGCTGTCAGGGGTCGCATTTCGTTCAGTAGGACCGGTGTCTGGGGCACTCGGTGATTCCCTCTGACCGACGTATGCAGCTAAGTGCGGTAAATCCGGCGCGTCCGGCACTGGAAGGTCAGCCAGTAGGTACTGCCCTGAGATGGCTTTGTGGTGGTTGCAACGATGCCGTTGTGAACGACACCGGCCTGAATCGCCTCGTATTCACGATACTGGCACTGTCGCCGGTCGCCCGAATCAGATACAGACCCTGCCGCTCGGCGTATTTGTGAGTCTCCGATCCGCAACTGATATACGCCATCGCACCATACACCGTTCTCGAACTGTATTCCGGTAAGTACCTCGCAATATCCCTCATCGCACCGACAAACTTTTTCACATCGTTCGGCCTCAGCGTGGTCTTGACTTCCACCACAACAACTTCCTCACCGTTCGCCACCACGATATCGAACTCCTTGTGCCGGCGCGTACCGTCGTCGAGGGGAAAGGATGCTTCCACACGGCATGCGGAGCGATGGACTTCGATCCCGCGCTTATTCAGCAAACCAACCAGGTCGCCCTCGACCAAGGATTCCACGAACCTGCCCCAGTTGCCGTTCAATTCGCTCAGCTGCTTGGCGTTCCTCTTCAGCTGCTTGGCTGTCTCCTTCTGCTCCGCTGCAATCTCCGCGTGCAGGGCGCGTAATACCGCCATCTCGTCCTTAGCCTTTTCCTCATGGGCGGCAATCGAAGCCATGCTCTTTTCGAACTGCGCCCGGTATTCGTTAATCTCGTCCTGTATCGTCTTGTCGCTTTCCATAGTTGCTCACCATTTCGAATGTGTCATTTGTGTGCCTGTCATCGGCTTATGAGATTTACCTGTCCAATAGAAAAGATAGGATCATTTTATTCGATTGCAAGTGCCATACACCGATTCTTTTCGAAATCCAGAGGCATTAGCCGACTGGCAAACAACGAATCCGCTCTTCATGCCTACCCGCAACCAACTTGCTGACTCGCATCGCAGGTCGATTATGCGGCTTCGACGGAAAAGAGCGCTGACCGACTATAAGGTAACAGGTCGTGCGTGGACAACGATCCGTGTTGCTGTACGCTCATTCGATAATTAACGATGCAACATCCGAATGTCGGCTGACATCTGTCTTGTCTGATGTAATTGAGGGCGAGCCACAAAACAAGAACCTATCGTGTGTCGATCAAAGATCAGCGGGTTTCGCATCATCAATTAAGCCGAGAAAATGCAACCAATCTATACCGAATTCCGAAGTCGGCACCAGTTACAGACAGCTTTGCAACAATTTCTTCATCGCACGTTTTCCCGTTACCCATATTGCGGTTCAGATTGAGCTGTCAAGTCACCTCGAAAATGCCCGAACCTTATGATTTCAGATCGTTAATCGTAAAGAACTTTTGATGCTGTCTTACGGGTGGTTGACCATGAGTGTGAATCGACGAAAAATCGTCCTATGGGACAGACGTTTATCGTCCAACGAGCTGAGGGAGGTTGCACCGTTGTCGATGTCTGTGACGGAAAGTACTGTTATCCCATTATGCTCCGTCTGATAATGTAAACATAATTTGTACCTTCCACTCGGTAAGCCATACTATGGAAGAAGAAAAAGAAATGGCGAGAACTTGTTGAATATCAATAAAATATAACCAGATAGGACGGTGGTGTGCGAAGTAAGATTAACTAATGAATAAAGAGAATTGGTGCCGGGAGAGAGACTCGAACTCTCACGGTGTTTCCACCACCGGATTTTGAGTCCGGCGCGTCTGCCAAATTTCGCCATCCCGGCGGATGTGCCCTTAGAGACAGGCTATTTTACAACAACTGAATTTCGTTCGTATTCGCGCGGGTGTGAGATTTTCGTGGTGAGCTGAAAAGTTGATCGAGTCGATTACAAAGTTGGATTCCATTTTCGAAAAGAGGCTCAGACCTCTGCACAAAAGAGTTTTGCGCCTGACTTGGCCGGTAATCATCGCCAACCTGAGTCTGCCGCTCGCAGGCGCTGTCGATACTGCTGTAGTAGGCCATCTTCCCAACCCAGCCTATATTGGTGCGGTCGCACTCGGAGCACTGGTATTCAGTTCGATATTTTGGCTGGTCAGTTTCCTTCGCATGGGAACGACAGGGTTTGTAGCGCAGAGTGTAGGATCCAATGATTATGCGGAAGTGACTGCAACTTTCGTTCGCGGACTTTCAGTTGCTTTGGTACTCGGCGGGATGCTGATCATATTGCAGATACCGATTGGTAGCATTGTGTTCTGGTTTTTCGACGCTTCTATCGAAGTCGAGAAATTCGCATTGGAATATTACGGTGTCCGAATCTGGAGCGCGATGTTCATGATGTGCAATCTCGTCATTCTCGGCGTTCTGTTCGGATTACAGCGAATGCGTACCGCTTTACTGCTGCAACTGCTCCTGAACGGCATGAATATCGTACTGGACTTGACTTTCGTACTCGGATTTGGCTGGTCTGTGCGCGGTGTGGCGGCCGCCACCATGATCAGCGAGATTTTGACTGCGGTTGTCGGCTTGGTGGTGTGCGCAAGAGTTTTGGGTATCACACTTCAGATTCCCAAAGAGCATCGAATATTCGATAGAGAAAAGTTGATTGAGCTGTCAAAGGTCAATATCAATATTATGATCAGAACACTCTGCCTGGAGGTCGTGTGGATCTATTTCATGTGGAAGAGTTCAAGTAGCGGAGATGTCATTCTCGCCGCGAATGCAGTTCTGTTGCATCTTTTACACTTCTTGGCATTCGGCCTTGACGGTTTCGCTCATGCTGCAGAAGCGCTTGCCGGTGCTGCGTATGGTGCAAGAGATCGGGTGAGGTTGCGTAATACCGTATCGGTTACGCTGGTCTGGTCAGTACTGGTTGCTATGTTATTCTGCCTGATCTACTGGGTCGGTGGAAATCTCATCATATCACTTCTTACGGGAATCGAAGAAGTGCGTCAAGGTGCGAACGAGTATCTGATCTGGCTTGTCATTGCACCTTTTTTCTGTGTTTGGCCTTTCCTCTATGATGGTGTTTATATTGGCATGACGAGAACAGCTGAAATGAGAAATTTCATGATCATTTCAATGCTGGTATTTTTCTTGGTTTCGCACTTTACAACCAAGGCATTTGACAATCATGGACTCTGGCTCGCACTGATGGTCTTTATGGTCATTCGAGGGTTGACCCTGGGACTATGGTTTCGACGCATTGAAGTTCGTGTAGGTCGCGTAACATAATAAATTAATCTGACTGAAACCAATTTGAGGAGTGAACAATATGGCTGATACCCCTTTAATCAGCGCGGACGAAGCGTTGTCTCTATTTGGCGAACCGGGTGTTCGATTCGCTGATGCCACCTGGTATCTGCCCAATGTTCCGAGCAATGCCTATGAAGCCTATCAAGAGGACCATATTCCGGGCTCGGTTTATTTTGACATCGATGCAATCGCTGAATCTGGAGATGGTCTGCCACACACATTCCCCACGTTGGAAACTTTTTCCGAGTGCGTAGGAAATCTTGGTATCAGCGGGACTGATTGTGTGATTGTCTATGATCGATCAAAGTTCGTCGCTTCCGCACGGGCATGGTGGATGTTTCGTTCATTCGGCCATCAGAGTGTGCGAGTTCTGGATGGTGGACTCCTGGCTTGGAAGAGGGCAGGTGGCCTGACAGACGACCAACCAACTGAGGAAAACCGCACAGAATATTCAGGTTCACCCGCCGGTGATTCTGTCATTCTGAGAGAGGAGCTTGCTGCCAATCTGCACGATCGATCCATGGCAATTCTGGATGCACGCTCGTATGGGCGTTTTAGTGGAAACGAACCCGAACCGCGTCCTGGGCTTCGAGGAGGACATATTCCCGGAAGTCTGAACATGTACTATGGTGACGTAGTGGATTCAGATGGCTTCATGAAGTCATCGGACGAAATCGCTGAAATTCTGCGATCACTTTCTGTCACCTCGGAACAATCAATCGTCACAACCTGTGGCTCAGGTGTAACTGCGGCAATCCTGCTGTTGGCGATCCATCAGTCGCGTCAAGAAGACCTGCGACTCTACGACGGCTCATGGACCGAATGGGCCTTGCATCCTGACAGTCCCATCCAAAGCGGTTGAGTAGATGGGGGAGTTTCAGGAGAGTCTGCTTGCCGACCAGTTTGATTTCGATCTGCCGGCTGACCGGATCGCCCACAATCCGACAGCCAATCGTACCGAAAGTCGCCTGCTGGTTCTGGATGACAGTCAGCGGGAAATCGCGTTTTCCCAACTGGAGCAGGTTCTGTATCCGGGAGATCTTCTTGTGTGCAACGACAGCAAAGTCATTCCGGCGAGGCTTGAGGGTTACAAGACTACAGGCGGACGGGTCGAGATTCTGATCGAAAGAATCGTTGGCGATCATTGCATCTGGGCACAAATGGGATCGAGACGACCTTGTAGGATAGGTAGTTCGGTCATCGTCGATGATCGTTTTCGATTTACTGTTCGAGGTCGGGTTCGGGACCTGTTCGTTCTCACCGTCAGCGACGAGTTTGAAATCAGGGATGTCATCGAGCACTCGGGAAGCGTGCCGTTGCCTCCATACATTGAACGACCTGCCGATTCTGAGGATACCTCGAGATATCAGACTGTCTATGCCAGACATGCGGGATCGGTTGCGGCCCCTACCGCTGGATTGCATTTTGACGAGGCACTTATCGATAGACTGCATCATGTTGGGATCAATACCGCGTTCGTGACACTGCACGTCGGTGCCGGTACTTTCGCACCGGTTCGCGATGCCCACTTGACAAAGCACACACTACACAGTGAGCGCTACGAAATTTCGGAATTAGCCAGCGAGGCGATCAGAGCGACGCGAACGACGGGAGGTCGCATAGTCGCTGTTGGAACCACTTCAATGCGCGTTTTGGAAACCGCTGCGGCGATTGACTCCGATATCCGGCCGTCTGACGGGGAAACCAACATTTTCATCAAGCCGGGATTTATTTTTCGGGTTACACAGGCGCTGATCACCAATTTCCACCTTCCGCGGTCGACTCTGATGATGCTGGTATGCGCGTTCGGCGGTACCGAGAGATTGAAGAGCGCCTATCGCTATGCGATTGACAATGGCTTTCGATTCTACAGTTATGGTGATGCGATGTTCATCGAACCGCAACGGTAACTGGCTAAAGCCGAGATAACAGGAGAAAGTTGATATGGTCGAAGACGCAAATTGTATTTTCTGCAAGATTGTAGCGGGAGAGATTCCCAGTATCAATGTATATGAAAACCAGCATGTGCTGGCATTCATGGATATCAATCCGGTGTCAACAGGGCATGTGCTTGTTATCCCGAAAGGACATTGGCGCGATCTCTTTGACGTTCCGGATGAACAATTGGGGTTTGTTGCGGCATCAGTCAGAAAAGTCGCATATGCAGTCAAAAACGCATTGAGTCCGGACGGAGTCAGCATTACCCAGGCCAATGGCAGGGGTGCCGCGCAATCGGTTCTGCACTACCACGTTCACATCGTTCCGCGAACCATGGGGGACGACCTGAAGATCAACTGGGAACTCGTGCCAGGCGATATGGAGGAGATTAGTTCAGTTGCGGAGCGGGTCAGGCTACAACTGGGAGAGTTGTGAAGAGTCAGAGGATCTCATACATCTGAAAGCGACTGCACCGACTTATCCAATTCACATTTCCGCTCGTTCCAATTTGAATTCCGAGAATTTAAGGGTGGTTCGAAGGTGTAATTCTTATAGCAATTCATATATATGTTTTGTATATTTCACAAAAATTCAAAAACGATTTCGATTTGCTGTATATTTATTCGCTTTGAACTGCTGAGCATAAAACGAATCCGAATAAGCTCCACGCAGGTTGATAATTCAAAATAAGCAATGAAAATTGACCCAAAACTAGATACTTTTCCGAAACTGCTGATGAATCGGAAGGTTCTGTCACCAGACAGTCCGGCGATTCGGGAGAAAGATTTTGGAATCTGGCAGACTTGGAACTGGGCACAGGTATGTGACGAAGTCCGAAACTTGGCCTGTGGCCTTGCAGCGGCGGGATTCAGGCGCGGGGACAAACTCGCAATTGTCGGCGACAACAGACCTCGACTCTATTGGGGTATGGCCGCTGCTCAGTGTCTCGGGGGAATACCGGTTCCGCTCTATCAGGACTCTGTCGTGCAGGAGATGGAATACGTCATCAATCACGCTGACGTTCGATTCGCACTGGTTGAAGACCAGGAACAGGTGGACAAGGTATTGGAGCTGGCTCCCAAGTGCCCCAAACTGGAACAGATCTATTACGATGACCCGAGAGGTCTTGCACACTACACACCAAAAAATCTGCACACCTACGATTCTCTGATCGAAGACGGTGTGAAGTTCAATGCCGGTAATCCTGGTTACCTTGACAGCGAAATCACCAAAGGTTCCAAGTCCGATATTTCAGTGATTCTCTACACATCGGGAACGACAGGTTTTCCCAAAGGAGTGATCCTGACTTACCACAATATCCTGGCCACGGTGATCAATTCGATTGAATTCGACTCATTGACCGAAAAGGAAGAATGTCTGGCTTATCTGCCGATGGCATGGGTCGGAGATCATATCTTCTCCTACGCCCAGTCGTACGTGGCTGGATTCTGCGTGAGTTGCCCTGAGAGCGGGGAGACTGTCTTGCATGACATGCAGGAAATCGGTCCGACATATTTTTTCAGTCCGCCGAGAATTTTTGAGAATATTCTGACCAGCGTGCTGGTACGCATGGAAGACGCAACCTGGATCAAACGCAAGATGTTCGATTACTTCATGGGTGTGGCCAAACGTTGCGGTGTCAACATTCTGGAAGGACATTCCGTAAATCCGTTTGATCGGCTGCTCTATCTGATCGGCAAAGTTGTCGTATATGGGCCTCTTAAGAATACGATGGGCTTCAGTCGTATGCGTCTTGCCTATACCGCAGGTGAGGCTATCGGCCCCGAAATCTTTGAGTTTTTCCGCTCTTTGGGAATCAATATCAAGCAGCTTTACGGTCAGACCGAAGCTTCTGTCTATATCACAGTACAGACTGACGACAAGGTCAAACCGGACACTTGCGGCCCGCCGTTCCCGGGAGTCGATGTCAAGATTTCCGATGCTGGGGAAATTCTGTACAAGAGTCCGGGTGTGTTCAAGAGTTATTACAAGAATCCGGAAGCCACATTGTCAACCAGATCCGGTGACGGTTGGGTATTTACCGGTGATGCCGGCTATTTTGACGATGACGGTCATCTGAAGATCATTGACCGAGTCAAGGATGTGGGTCGATTGAACGACGGAACCCTGTTCGCGCCGAAATTTCTTGAGAACAAGCTAAAGTTCTTTCCTCAGATTCGTGAAGCGGTTACGTTCGGGGACGGCAGGGATTACGTCAGTGCGTTCATCAATGTTGATCTTGAAGCAGTCGGCAACTGGGCTGAAAGACACAATGTCGCGTACGCGAGCTATCAGGAACTTGCTGCCAATCCTGAGGTCTATGAAATGATCAGGACGTGTATCGAGAAAACCAATCAGGATCTTTCAGCTGATTCGGAAATTGCGGGGTCACAGATCAAACGATTCCTGATCCTTCACAAGGAGCTGGACGCAGATGATGGTGAACTCACTCGGACCAGAAAAGTCCGTCGAAGAATCATTAACGAGCGTTTCACCAGTCTAATTGAAGCCCTGTATTCAGACTCGAGCCGCGGACACATCGAGAATGTTGTCACATTTGAGGATGGTCGAAAGGGCACGATGATCGCCGACCTGGAAATTCAGGATGTTTCAACGTTTGATCATATGAAAATGGCGAGCTGACGGTTTCAATTATGGATTCAACGACAACACCCGACGTTCAGACGTACGAAACCGAACGCGTTCGGGAATTTACGAAGCTGATTCTTGAGGTTGAGGGAATTTTTGTCAGTTTCGGTGGTGTCAAGGCGCTTCAGGATGTGTCGTTTTCCATATTCGAAAGTGAGATATTCTCGATAATCGGTCCGAACGGTGCCGGCAAGACTTCAATGCTGAATGTCATCAGCGGGTTCTACAAGGCTAACGCGGGTACGATTTCCTTCCAGGGGAATGACCGAACACACGCAAGTCCCGAGCAGGTTGCTCGCATGGGTTTTGCAAGAACGTTCCAGAATATCGCGTTGTTCAAGGGTATGTCCACCCTCGACAATATCATGACTGGAAGAATCGTCAAGGTGAAGAGCAATTTTCTCAAGGAGGCATTTTACTTTCCAGCGTTGGCGCAGGAAGTCGAACAGCGCGAGTATGTGGAAAAGATCATTGATTTTCTTGAGATTCAGAGCATCCGAAAGACACCGGTCGGGAAACTGCCATACGGATTGCAAAAAAGAGTCGAATTGGGACGTGCGCTCGCGATGGATCCCAAGATTCTTCTCCTGGATGAACCGATGGCGGGAATGAATCTTGAAGAAAAGGAAGACATGGCCCGTTTTGTTCTCGATGTCAATGATGAATTCGGCACGACTGTCGTGCTGATCGAGCACGATATGGGTGTGGTGATGGACATTTCCGATCATGTTGTGGTCCTTGACCATGGAGAGAGAATTGCCTACGGGGTGCCGGATGACGTTAGAAACAACAAGGATGTCATTCGCGCGTATTTGGGTGAACACTGAGTGTGAGTCAGTATGGAATTAGTCGATTTTTTATTTTTTGTTGAAGTTCTGGTTGGCGGGTTGCTCTCCGGAATCATGTATTCACTGGTCGCTCTCGGCTTGGTTTTGATTTTCAAGGCCTCTTCGATATTCAATTTCGCCCAAGGTGCTCTGGTGCTGTTCGGAGCACTGACCTTTGTTCTTCTGACGGAGGTGGCTGGGGACTTTTGGATGTGGACCGGTTGGCTCGCGATTGGACTTGCGGGTGCATCAGCAGTCCTTTACTTCTTGTATGCAGCCCAGCAGAAGGGCGAAAGCAACATCAAGGAGTTTGCCGATAAATACCTGAAACGAGTTCCGCTGTTTATTGCAGCTGTAGTACTGCTGGTGTTGGCTTTCTTCGTAGATGGCGGACAGAACATGTGGCGGGCCGTATTCGTCACCATGCTTTTGTTCCTGATGCTGACCACTGCGGTCCAATCGCCTAAATGGGCAATTGGTGTCTTGCTGGGATTGGCCGTTGTTGCGTTGATCACCGACGGAGCAGTCACTTATCGGGCTTTTGCAGTCACGCTCGTTGTGGTGATTGGTCTTGCGATGGCGATCGAGAGAGTCGTGCTTCGCCCCATGGTCAATCAGGAACCGATCATTCTTTTCATGGCCACTATTGGCTTGAACTATGTCATTGAAGGAGTCGCGCAAGGTGTCTGGGATGCTGATGTGCACGCACTCGATATCGGCATTCCTGATGTGCCGTTTGAACTGTATGGCGTTTATTTTAGTCAGTTCGACCTTTTCGCAGGACTGATTGCAGCGGTTTTGGTTACGGCGCTCGCTATTTTCTTCCAGAAGACAAGAGTTGGTCGAGCGTTGCGAGCGGTGGCTGACGACCACCAGGCGGCGTTGAGCGTTGGTATTCCACTGAAGAACATTTGGGCGGTGGTCTGGGCGGCAGCCGGGATTGTGGCACTGGTTGCCGGACTCATGTGGGGGTCGAAACTCGGCGTGCAATTCAGCATTTCGCTGTTGGCGTTCAAGGCTTTGCCGGTCATCATCATCGGTGGGTTTACCTCCATCCCCGGTGCCATCGTAGGAGGGTTGATTGTCGGTGCTACAGAAAAGCTGTTTGAGGTGTTCGTGGGTCTGCCCTTTTTTGGAGGTGGAACGGAGAACTGGACTCCCTATATGCTGGGTATGTTCTTTCTGATGTTCCGTCCACAGGGCCTGTTCGGCGAAAAAATTATTGAACGGGTTTAGGATTCGGAGGCGTAGCAGATGTTTTATAGGGAAGTAGGACAGTACAAGTCCAGTTATTCCGCTGACCAAGCGATATTCCCGATCACCAATGATCGAATTGGTGTCATCCTCATACTTCTGTTTGCATTCATCTGGCCGCCTCTGTCGGGCAGTCAGTACCTGATGGGACCGATATTGACTCAGCTTCTGGTATTTGGATTGGCCGCTCTGGGACTGAATCTTCTGACCGGCTATGCCGGCCAGGTATCGTTGGGTACAGGTGGATTCATGGCAGTCGGCGCATTTGGCTGCTACAACCTTGTCTTGCGACTTCCCGAAATTCCCATCGTCATTGATTTTATATTGGCTGGCCTAATGGCAGCAGCGGTAGGCGTGCTGTTTGGAATCCCGTCACTTCGAATCAAGGGATTTTACCTGGCTGTGGCAACGCTTGCCTCACAGTTCTTTCTGATTTGGATTTTTGACCATGTTGGCTGGTTTACCAATTACGATCCTGCGGGTGTTGCATCAGCACCAACGCAGACATTTTTCGGTGCGCTGGCCAGTGAAGGTCGAGCATTGGAATTTTTGGCGCCGATTGATGTAGTTGTTTCCGGGCCGAATGCAACACCTGAGGCGAAATACGTGCTGACATTGGCTGTGGTTGTTGTACTGGCACTTTTGGCCAAGAACTTGGTACGCGGCATGACAGGTCGGGCGTGGATGGCGATTCGCGACTTTGACATCGCTGCCGAAATCATCGGAATCCGTCCGCTGAGAACAAAACTTCTGGCTTTTGCAATCAGCTCGTTTTACTGCGGTGTGGCCGGTGCCATGTATGTGTTTACTTATGTGGGCAATGCAGACACCGAAGCGTTTGACCTGATTCGTTCATTCACGATTTTGTTCATGATCATCATTGGCGGATTGGGTTCAATCATGGGTTCCTTTCTCGGAGCAGCCTTTATCGTTCTGTTGCCGCCGTTTTTGAATATTGTGGCCTCCAACCTAGGCGAGGGAACGCTGTCCGGTGCGGCACTGGCTAACCTCGAGCTGATTGTTTATGGTGGTACGATTGTATTCTTCCTGGCTGTTGAACCGCTTGGATTTGCGCGAATGTGGCAGATCATCAAAGAAAAACTTCGTCAGTGGCCGTTCCCTTATTGATTGATAGTCAATGTGCGAGAATCAATTCGTATCACATTCACAAGATTCCAATGCTAACATATAAATCTGTTTTCAATCTTAAATATTTCCACTCATGTGGGAGGTAACTACTATGAAAATGAAACTAAAAACCATAGTGCTGTCGTGGGTCGCGGCGATTGTAGCCGTGCTTCCATTTTCGGTTTCGCAAGCTCAGGATATGGAACAGTTTGTCCCAGCGCTTGTCTACCGAACCGGGCCCTATGCTGCCGGTGGTTCTGGCTTCTTCGGTGGGTTTGAAGATTACATGGCTTATTTGAATCTGTCCGAAGGCGGAGTCAATGGCGTTAAACTGGTTTGGGAGGAATGTGAGACTGCATACAACTCAGACCGGGGTGTTGAGTGCTACGAACGTCTGAAGAATAAGGGCGAGCATGGTGCGACTGTCGTACATCCACTCAGCACTGGAATCACCTATCGCTTGATTGAGCGGGCGACTGCCGACAAGATCCCTCTGATTTCAATGGGCTATGGTAGAACTGACGCGACAAATGGTAAGGTCTTTCCGTGGGTATTCCCGCTGATAACCAATTACTGGAGCCAGAACACTGCCAAGATCAAGTACATCGGGATGCAGGAAGGCGGAATGGACGCTCTCAAGGGCAAGAAAATCGCCAATCTCCACCACGAAAGCAGTTACGGCAAGGAAACCATACCGATTCTGGGTGTGCAAGCTGAAAAGTACGGCTTTGAAGTGAAGCATTATCCAGTGGCGCATCCGGGACTTGATCAAAAAGCCGCGTGGCTTGACATTGCCCGCCGTTACAAGCCCGACTGGGTGATCCTGAGAGGTTGGGGCGTCATGAACCCGACTGCGCTGAAAGAAGCAGCCAGAGTTGGATTCCCGGCCGACAAGATTGTTGGTGTCTGGTGGAGTGGCGCGGAAGAAGATGTGATTCCCGCTGGTAAGGCAGCGGTCGGATACGTTGCGGCTGGATTTCATCCATCCGGTGCGGACTTCCCCCTTATCCAAAGCATTCTTGATGTCGTTCACGGCGCGGCGCAAGGAAACATTTCTCCACAACGTGTCGGGACGATTTACTACAACCGCGGCATAGTGGCAGGAATTGTGACTGTAGAGGCGATTCGAGTTGCACAGGGCAAATACGGTAGCAAAGTACTGTCTGGTGAAGAGATGCGATGGGGACTTGAAAACCTGAGCATCAGCGCGGAACGGATCAAGGAGCTAGGTGCGGATGGACTGATGGCGCCACTGACAATCACATGCGCCGATCATGAGGGTGGCGGTCCGGTGAAATTCAGCCGCTGGGATGGTTCCAAGTGGGTTGAAGTGACCGACTGGATCGAAACCGACAAATCCCTCGTCGACCCGATGATTATGGATAGTTCAATGGCCTACGCGTCGGAGAAAGGCATCACCCCGCGTAGCGGCATGAGCATGGGATCGGACTGCGGTTAAACCGCCACACACGGTCACTTGAGTCTTGACATGAATGAGTCAACCCAGACACCCGCCTTAAATGGTGAGGCGATCATCAGTGTCAATAACATTGAGGTTATTTACGACCGGGTTATTCTCGTTCTGAAAGGCGTATCGCTAGAGGTTCCCGAGAAGGGCATTATTGCCCTTCTCGGAGCCAATGGTGCCGGAAAGACAACCACGCTCAAGGCCATATCGAATTTATTGCGGGCCGAGCGTGGTGAGGTCACCAAGGGATCAATTATCTACCGTGGTGAGCGTGTCGACGCGCTTACACCCTCGGACCTGGTTGTGCGCGGCGTAACCCAGGTCATGGAAGGTCGGCATTGTTTTGAACATCTGACTGTTGAGGAGAATCTGCTGACAGGCGCGTACACCCGCAGAGACGGGCGTGCCGCCATTCAGTCAGATCTTGAATTGGTTTACAGTTATTTTCCGAGACTGAAGGAAAGACGAAACGGAGTTGCTGGATATATATCCGGTGGTGAGCAGCAAATGACCGCGGTCGGTCGTGCGCTGATGGCGAAACCTTCAGTGGTTCTGCTGGATGAGCCATCGATGGGGCTGGCACCGACGCTAGTCGAAGAAATTTTCGAAATTATCAAGCGGCTTAATGAAAATGAGCAAGTGACGATTCTGCTGGCTGAACAGAACACCAACATGGCGCTTCGCTACTCTCAATACGGATATATTCTGGAGAATGGTCGCGTCGTGATGGACGGAGAAGCCTCTGACTTGTTGCAAAATGAGGACGTAAAAGAATTTTACCTTGGGGTAAGCGGCGAGAATCGACGAAGTTTCCGTAATGTCAAGCACTATCGGCGACGCAAACGCTGGCTGACATAGGACGGATTTGCCACTTGCCAGTTTACAGTCTCAACCTGGTATTTGTTAATCAGTGTTGGGCAAAGATTCCTGCCTGAAAATTGTTGTGTTGGGAGTAGATTATGACTTCTGAATTTTACGACTCCCTGGAAACCCGTAATCCTGAAGTTCGCGAACGTGAATTGTTCGTCGCTCTTCCGAAGCACTTGAAACAAGCGTCAGCACGCTCATCTTTTTTGCAGCAGCAACTGCAAGATGTGGAAATCGATTCAATTGATTCTCGAGAAGCGCTTGCACAATTACCGGTTGTCCGTAAGTCAGAACTAGCTGAATTGCAGAAGAATTCTCCGCCATTCGGTGGCATGACGGCTTTCGACCCTGATTCTTTGGTCAGGATATTTGCATCTCCGGGGCCGATTTTCGAGCCGGAGACAACCCGTGAGGACTCGTGGCGAATGTCGCGGGCACTATTTGCTGCGGGGTTCCGAAAAGGGATGCTCGTACACAATACGTTTTCCTATCACTTCTCTCCGGCGGGTGCGATGCTGGAAAGTGGCATCAGTGTCCTGGGGGGAGCGGTGTTCCCGGCAGGTGTGGGACAGACCGAGTTGCAGGTCCAGGCCATTGAGCGTTTGAGACCACAGGGTTATACCGGTACGCCATCTTTCTTGAAAATTATTCTGGAAGCCGCCGCTTCATCCGGTGCGGATGTTTCATCACTGAGGATCGGGCTGGTGTCAGGTGAGGCGCTTCCGCCATCACTTCGTTCGGAACTCGATGGACACGGAGTTTCGGTGAAACAGGCGTACGCGACTGCGGATGTCGGTCTGATTGCCTATGAATCTGATGCAATGGAAGGGTTGATCCTGGATGAAGGTGTGATCGTTGAGATTGTTCGTCCGGGAACCGGTGATCCTGTACCCGAAGGAAATGTCGGTGAAGTGGTGGTGACGGTCATCAATCCAGACTATCCGTTGGTTCGGTTCGGAACCGGCGATATGTCAGCGATCATGTCGGGTCAAAGCCCCTGTGGGAGAACCAATACACGAATAAAAGGTTGGATGGGACGCGCTGACCAGACAACAAAAGTGCGGGGTATGTTCGTACATCCTTCGCAGGTCGCACAGATCGTGAAGCGGTGTTCCGAGGTTGAGAAAGCCAGATTGGTCGTGTCGAGTGAGGACCACCAGGACAACATGGTGTTGCATTGCGAGGTTACCGAGCGACCGGACGGGCTGACTGATAAGATTGTCTCATGTGCAAGGGAAGTCTGTAAACTCCGGGCAGATGTTGTGCTTGAGGAACCCGGTGCGTTGGCCAACGATGGCATTGTCATCGAGGATGCCCGAACCTACGACTGACAGCATGACGGAGTTGCTGAGGTCGAATCTGTCCAGCCCCATTGAACGCTACGCCACCTAATACGAAACCTGCGTCGCTTCGAACTGTCGCGATGCCAGCCAGTGCCAACCCAAGTGGAGACATTTTCGGAGGCTGGATCATGTCGCAGATGGATATCGCAGGTGGTATTCACGCCTACGAGGTAGCCAGAGGACGTGTTGCAACTGTTGCTGTCGATGGAATGAGCTTTCACCTGCCAGTCTATGTCGGTGATGTTGTTTCGTGTCACTGTGAGACTGTCAGAATTGGAAATACATCCATCGCAGTCATGGTGGAAACCTGGGTACGACGCAGGAATTCTGAAAAATACGAGAAGGTAACCGAAGGTCTGTTCACGTTCGTAGCCATTGACGAGGATGGTCGACCGCGACCGGTACCGAGAGGCTCTGATGGTTAGTTCAACTACAGATCCTTTCAGTCTCGTTTCACAGATTTCAGACAAGAGTCTGCCACCGGTGCACAAATGGAATCCTGAACTGTGTGGTGATATTGATATACGAATTGCCCGAGACGGAACATGGTTTTACATGGGTTCTCCGATCGGACGAAAACGACTCGTGAACCTGTTTTCCACCGTGTTGCGCAAGGATGACGACGGCGAACACTATTTGGTTACTCCTGTTGAAAAACTTCGAATCGATGTGGAAGACGCACCATTCGTGGTTGTGCAAGTCGAAGAGAAGGGATCGGGGAAAGAACAGGTGCTGTATTTCAGGACCAAGAACGACGATGTCGTGCCCGCAGATCACGACCACCCGATTTGGGTGGAAATTGCCGAAGACGGGGAACCCTCACCCTATATTGAGGTTCGCGATGGCTTGCGCGGGTTGATCGCGAGGAATGTGTACTACCAGCTGGTTGAACTTGGTGAGGAGCGTCAGCGAAACAACCGTCGGGAATTCGGTGTCTGGAGCAGTGGAGAATTTTTTCAATTGGGTAACATGAGCTGACGGAACTGTCGAACGGGTATCATACAGCCTTGCTGAACGACGATATTCAATCACTGAGAAGAATTCTCAGCCAAAACAAGACCATTGCTGTTGTCGGGTTGTCGGCGCGCTGGTATCGACCGAGTTTTTTTGCCGCCAAATATATGCAGGAGTATGGCTATCGCGTGATTCCGGTCAATCCGAATTACGACGAGATTCTTGGCGAGAAGTGTTATGCGTCAGTCGAGGACATTCCGGAACCGATCGATATTGTGGATGTGTTTCAACGTTCGGATGCTGTATTGCCGATTGCCCGGTCTGCAGTCGCAGTGAATGCCAAGGTGCTATGGATGCAACTGGGTATCTATAACGAGGAGGCAGCCAGACTGGCGTTTGAAGCGGGATTGGACATTGTGGCCAACCGATGCGTCAAGATCGAGCATGCAAGATTATTCGGCGGACTGAATTTCATCGGTGTGGATACAAAGATCATCTCCTCGGATCGTCCACGCTGGATCGTGTGAGGGAGAATCATGCAAGATCGGGAATTTGGTATTGAGACATTGTGCCTGCATGCGGGTCAGTTGCCTGATCCGGTGACCGGCTCACGGGCTGCACCGATCTATCAGACTGCAGCGTATGTCTTTGATTCAGCCGACCACGCCGCCAGTCTTTTCAATTTACAGACGTTCGGCAATATCTATTCGCGGCTGATGAATCCCACCAATGCCGTATTCGAGCAACGTATGGCGGCATTGGAAAACGGTCGTGCTGCTGTCGCGGTATCCTCCGGCATGGCGGCGCAAATGGTGGCGTTATTGACAATTTTGGAGGCGGGTGACGAGATTGTCTCCTCCAACACACTGTACGGTGGAACCCACACACAGTTTGCATTCAATTTTCGCAAGCTTGGGATCAAGGCTCAGTTCGTCGATGCTGACGACCCGGATAATTTCCAGAAGGCGATTACGCCGCAGACCAAGTGCCTCTACGCAGAGTCCATAGGCAATCCGGCGAACAATGTCGTGGACTTCGAGACGGTTTCCGAAATTGCCAAAGCCAATGGCATCCCGTTTATTGTTGACAATACGGTTGCCACGCCTTATCTTTGCCGTCCATTTGATCATGGTGCAGACATTACAGTACATTCGGCAACCAAGTTCATCTGTGGTCACGGCACCTCGATCGGGGGTGTTCTGGTGGAATCCGGTAAATTCCCCTGGGACAACGGGAAATTTCCTACGATGATGGATCCCTCTGAAGGGTATCACGGAATTCGTTTCTACGAAACTTTCGGAGATTTTGGCTATACGATGAAAGCGCGCTGTGAGATTCTGCGTACTTTCGGTCCGACACTCAGTCCGTTCAACTCCTTTCTGTTTCTGCAGGGCGTTGAAACTCTGCCAGTACGTATGGACCGGCACTGCATTAATGCTATGGCGGTCGCCCGATTTCTTGAAGATCATCAAAGTGTTGAATGGGTGAATTATCCGGGTCTCGAATCCAGTCCATATTACGAGTTGGCTAAAAAATACCTGCCCAAGGGAGCCAGCGGAATCTTGAGTTTTGGGATCAAGGGTGGGTATGAAGCCTGTGTCAAGTTTATTGAGTCGGTACAATTCCTGAGTCATCTCGCCAATTTGGGGGATGCCAAGACACTGGTTGTACATCCGGCCTCGACGACCCACAGGCAGCTGGACGAGGAAGCCCAGATTGCCGCTGGCGTGCAACCGAACATGATCAGAATCTCGGTTGGGCTTGAGACGATTGAGGACATTCTCTGGGATTTGGATCAGGCTCTAGCAATATCACAGAAATAGCCTGCTACCGACACACTTCGATTCAGGAATCTAGTCAAAAAGAATGGGATGCTGTCATCACTATCAGTTCATTGAGGGAAACGAGTCCATATTTACGGTGGATTTCAACCCGATCAAGTATGGTCCGGGTGCGCTGGAGGAAATTCCATTCGAAATCGGAACCCTTGGCCTGTCGAGGATTGCATTGTTTACGGATTCAATTGTCAGGAAGCTGGAACCTGTAGAGAACGCGATCCGGCTATTGCATGCAGCCCATATTGACTTTGAGATTTATGATGAGGTGAGTGTCGAACCGACCGACCAGTCGTTTCTGGGAGCTGCGCGGTTTGCGACAGAGGAGGGACCTTTTGACGGGTTTGTGTCAATCGGTGGAGGATCTGTTATCGATACCTGTAAAGCCGCCAATTTGTACAGTACCTATCCCGCAGAATTTTTGGATTATGTGAATGCGCCTGTGGGGGAGGGGATCCCGATTCCAGGTGAGTTGAAACCTCATATTGCGTGTCCAACGACATCTGGAACAGGTAGTGAATGCACTGGAATCGCAGTTTTCGACCTTCTTTCGAAACAGGTTAAAACAGGAATCGCCTCGGCTCGACTGAAACCGGCGAGAGCCGTGATCGATCCAGTGGTAACGGCATCATTGCCGGCCAATGTGGTTGCAGCAAGCGGATTTGATGTTTTGTGTCATGCCCTTGAATCCTATACAGCGAAGCCGTATACACAGCGACCGTGTCCCGAATCCGGTGTGCGTCCGTTGAGTCAGGGATCCAATCCATACAGTGACATGGGGTGCAGGGAGGCACTGCGCCTTACCGGTGAGTACCTGGTTCGTGCAGTACAAGACCATCAGGATAACGAGGCACGTCACGGAATGATGCTTGCGGCGACCCTGGCGGGCATTGCATTCGGCAATAGTGGTGTTCATATTCCACACGGAATGTCCTATTCTGTTGCAGGACTGGTGAGAGACTTCTGTCCGGATGGCTATCCGTCGGGACATCCCTTGGTTCCCCACGGAATTTCGGTGATCGTCAACGCACCCGCAGCCTTTCGATTCACAGGATCTGCAAATCACAGGAGGCATCTGGAGGCGGGCGAATTGCTCGGTGCGGATATCGACGATACAAGTCCCGTTGAGGCGGGTGAAGTGCTGTCCGAACATTTGGAGAACATGATGAGAGTGACCGATATGCCAAACGGAATATCGGAAGTCGGTTATGATAATTCCGATATACCTGATCTGGCGGATGGTGCGTACATGCAACAACGGTTGCTCGGCAATGCACCTTGTGAGGTTTCACATGAAGATTTGCAGCAGATGTATTCTGCCGCTATACGGTATTGGTAGATGAAGACTGATCACTTAAGACTGATTCGTCCCGAATGGGGTGATTGGGATGCCATTCGAGCGCGGTTCAAGTGGAATATCCCGGAGCATTTCAATATCGCCTATGTTGCCTGTGACCGCCACGCGGAAACAGACGGGGACAGAATCGCCATTTACTGTGAGGATAGGGCTGGGAAGGAGAGCCGATATTCTTTTCTCCAGCTCAAGCGTCTATCCAATCGCCTGGCGAACGTGTTGAGCGTTCTCGGAGTCGAAAAGGGCGACAGGGTGGGGATCATTCTCCCTCAACGGCCGGAGACTGTGATCTCACACATGGGAATCTATAAACTCGGCGCGATCGCATTGCCATTGTCGGTCCTGTTCGGACCGGAAGCAGTGGGTTACCGGTTGAACAACAGTGGAACGAAGGTTGTTATCACAGACACCGAACATCTTGAACTTCTCGAATCCATACGCGATCAGTTGCCGGAACTGGAAACCATCATAGATTGTGATGCTGACAGTGGATTCTGGTCAGCTCTGGACAAAGCCAGCGATGAATTCGAGATGGTAAACACGAAATCCGAAGATCCCGCTTATCTGGTATATACGTCCGGTACTACAGGTCCTCCGAAAGGCGCACTTGCTCCGCATCGATGCCTGATCGGCAATCTCACCGGTTTTGAGATGTCACACAATTTCTTTCCTCGGGAAGAAGACCTATTCTGGACACCTGCTGACTGGGCTTGGACCGGCGGTCTGCTTGATGCGTTGATACCTTCCCTGTATTACGCAGTTCCGGTACTGGGGTATGACGGAGGAAAGTTTGATCCGGAAAAATCATGTCGTCTGCTGGAGAAATATCAAGTTCGAAATGCATTCATTCCTCCCACAGCCTTGAAAATGTTGCGACAAGTGCCCGACATGCGAGAGGGTTACGACATCAACATGCGATCGATCATGTCGGCCGGTGAGTCGTTGGGGTCGGAGCTGTACTATTGGGGACAGGAAGCGTTTGGTATCGAGATCAATGAGATGTGGGCGCAGACTGAGTTCAACTACATCTGTGGAAACTGCGCTGAGATCATGCCTGTCTGTGCCGGCTCTATCGGAAAGAGTTATCCAGGTCATTCCGTTGAGCCGATTGATGAGGAGGGTAACGTCGTCAAAGTCGGTGAGATCGGAGAACTGGCTGCGAACAGAGATGATCCTGTGATGGTCACCGGATACTGGAAGAATGAGGCAGCCACTCAGGAAAAATATGTCGGCAAGTGGTGGGTGACGGGCGACACCGGTTACAGGGATGAAGATGGATATATCTGGTTTGTCGGCCGCAAGGACGATGTCATCTCAAGTGCCGGATATCGGATCGGTCCCGGTGAAATTGAGGACTGTCTGTTGAAGCATCCAGCGATAGCGCAAGTTGCGGTGATCGGAGTTCCGGACGAATTGCGCGGGGAGGCTGTCAAGGCTTTTGTTGTTCTCAAGCAGGGTGAGCGGGTTTCAGAAGAATTGACCGAGAACATTCGGAATTCCGTACGCAAACAGCTTGCTGCATACGAGTATCCAAGAATCATCGAGTACATTGACGATCTTCCATTGACCACAACGGGTAAAGTAAAACGAAACGAGCTGCGCGCGAGGGAGCAGGATAGCGAATCATGATCGACTATCGATTTTTTCTGTTCTGTGCGGCTTTGACTCTTTTGCGTCTGGCATCTGTCGGCGACTGGTGCAAGGGCCGGTAGATTTCCACACGGTCCTGCTCAGCCAGAATGTGGTCTTCGGGTACCGTCTTACCGAATACTCCGATTGTCGCGTTCGAAAGATCGTATCCGGGAAACAAATCCGCCAACCCAGAGAGATTGACTGCTTGTCTGGCGGTGGTCTTCTCATTGACATCAAGGCAGACAACTCTCTGCTGCGTCGGGGTGGCAAAAGCCACCTCAATTCTGATTTGTCGGTTGTCCGCCGTATTTTCTTTTCGCTTCTTCATAGAACGAACTGACCATTGTCTCTGAAATATGATTCATCAAAGGTGCGCTGACTTTTTCAATGAGAGAAGACTTGAAGATGTATGTAATTTCGAATTCCACCTTGCATGCGTTCTCTCCAAGTTCAATGAATTTCCAGAGGCCGTTCAGTTCTTTGAATGGTCCGGAAACCAGAGACATCGAAATTTCCGAATGTGGAACAGCCGTATTTCGAGTTGTGAATTTTTTCTTTACCCGCGAGTACGAGAATTCCAATGTTGCTGTATAGCCATCTTCGTGAACTTGATTGACCTTGCTGCCAGTACACGAGTTGATAAATTGTGGGTATGATCTGACATCGGTTACAAGTGAATACATCTGTTCACATGTGAATCCTACAATGGCCGATTTTCGAACATTGGGCATATCGTTGCGATGGATGAGGATAGTTGTGCGATCAGTCGGAGGGTGGTATTAGGTATTTTTACATCTGTCGGCGTTTTCGATTTGAATATTTTTTGGAAGGCCTTTATTGATCATGTCCCCCAGCATTGACCAGAAAAAATCTTCACCCGGGTAGCCAACTATGCGGTCAACCTCCTTTCCATGGACGAAAAGGACAAACGTGGGTGTATATACGACAGGCTCCTTGAGGGAAATCGAATCCGGCAGGGCATCACCCATCTCGATTTTCTTCAGCGGTGCCTGACAATGTTCCGGAGTGACATGATAGATTACCCCGATATCTTCCTCCCATTGCCTGCACCAGCTGCAATATTCATCGTCGAACATAACCAGTTCACTGTTCGATTCGGCTGAAAGGGTATGAGCAAACGAAAGACAGGCAAGCATCAGGATGAACCTGGTTGCTCTGTTCATTTTGCAAAGTATTTCAGTCATGAAATTTTTTCTTCGATAATAGAACGCGAAAAATTATCGTGACATGCCAATTCAACATTATTATGTACATGTGAGGTTAGATTATATACTCCGCGTTATCGACAACTCATTGTCGAGGACTCTTTCACGTAAGACTTGGCGCTGGCTTGCGCTGGTGTCGGAATATTGATGCTGAGATGAGTACGGAAGTCAAAATTAGCAACAGCTCTTTTGAAGAAGTATTGGATGAGCGACCTGTCCTGATGGATGGAGCTACGGGTACCAATCTGTTTGATATGGGATTGGTATCCGGAGACGCGCCAGAAATTTGGAATGACGAATTTCCCGAACGAGTATTTCAACTCAATTTCGGCTTTATAGAAGCAGGCTCCGATGTGGTTCTTACCAATACATTCGGAGCGAATGCGATGCGTCTCAAACTTCACGCCAGCGAGCATCGGGTATCAGAATTGAATGAAAAAGCGGCAGAAATTGCCGGACGAGCTGCAGACCAGGCGGACCGAAAAGTGTTCGTGGCGGGATCAATGGGGCCTCTGGGCGAATTGATCGAACCGGTGGGGACTCTGGGTATGGATGATGCGGTTGAAGCGTTCACCGAGCAGGCAATGGCACTCGAGCGCGCAGGTTGTGATCTCTTGTGGATTGAGACACTTTCTTCGGAAGAGGAGCTGACAGCAGCCGCGCAAGGTGCAAGCTGTACGAATTTGCCGTACGCGTGTACAGGAAGTTTTGATACCAATGGACGTACGATGATGGGGATCACACCAGCTCGGTTCGCTGAGATTTGTTCGCAGCTTGAATTTCGCCAACCGTTTGCTGTCGGGTCGAATTGTGGTGTAGGTCCAGCACAGACGGTGGCTGCCGCGATGGAAATGGTTGTAGCTTTGCCTGAGAGATTTGTGTATGTTGCCAAAGCAAACTGCGGTATACCGGTGTGGGAGGGAACAAGAATCAGATATACCGCTTCACCGAAGCAGATGTCTGACTATGCGAGAATTGCGTGTGATGCCGGAGCGAAGATCGTCGGGGGTTGCTGCGGAACGCGCGTAGAGCATGTCAAACGCATGCGAGACGCCATCGACAGATATCAGCCCGGTATACGGCCGACAGTAGCTGATGTTACAGAACTTTTGGGGGAGGTGTTCGATACCGCACCACAAAAGTCGAGTCGAAAACGCGGGGGAAGAAGACGTTCCTGACAAGGGATACAGTCATGGCGCGCAAGAAAAATTCCAAAGAATCCGCTCACATCATCGCCACCAACAGGAAGGCGTCGTACGAGTACCATCTGGAGGACCGATACGAGGCTGGCATCGTTCTCAATGGCTGGGAAGTCAAGAGTATGAGAGAGAATCGGGCGAATCTGAAAGAAAGCTATATCACTGCGAAAGGCGGTGAGCTTTTTCTTGTCGGGGCGCACGTTTCGCCTGGTAAGTCCACCTCCACTCATGAAGTAGCCAATCCGACACGAAACCGCAAGTTGTTACTGCATCGACTGGAGATCAATCGACTGATCGGCGCGGTGGAGCGTAAGGGCTATTCGATAATTCCGACTCAGCTCTATTGGAGCAACGGTAAAGTCAAGCTGGCATTTGCACTGGCAAGAGGCAAGAAGCAGTACGACAAGCGAGCGTCGATAAAGGCGCGGGATATCGAACGCGATCAGGCTAGGGACACTTCTTCTTACAATTAGAGCTGGTTGATGAAGCAAGTATGCAACAAAATCGCTGTCATTGACTGCTATTTTGCCTAAGTGAGTGGATGAATGTTGCAAAAATGAAATATATCCCTATACTGACTATTGAAATATTCTATTGGGGGTGACTCGGTTTCGACGCGGGTCGCAAAACCGTTGGAGCATGTCGAGGTGCAGGTGCCTCGTAAAACTGTCTGCAAAAAATTAGTTGCCAACGACGACAACTACGCCTTGGCGGCTTGACCGCTGAGCCCTGTGATCATTTCGTCTGAAAGGTGTGAATCAGGGTCAATTATTTGAGACTAGCGTGCAGGGATTGTCTCGTAAGCCTGCATGTAAAATCAACTGCTTCGGCAGGCGAGACCGCCGCATTCAGTATTGTCTGTCCGGGCCGAATGTGGTTGAACTACGGATAGACTAAGCATGTAGTCGCCAGCGAGCAGAGGGCTCACGGACGCGGGTTCGATTCCCGCCACCTCCACCAACGCAACGTAGTCGAACCACCTTCCGCATCATTTTGGGAAGGTGTGTTTTCGAGAAGAGCAATCGTATCGATCGAGCTTTGGGCAATGAAATAGGGTTTCCCGATATCAGGATAAACCGCCTTAAGTGAAATCGGACCCAAGAATTGTCTCAGTGCTTCACTCGATTGGGCAAAGTTTCTTTGTAGCAAACTTCTAGTGCTTTCAAGTTTCGCTTCAATCCATTCAATCGGTGGAGTTTCGAAAAGTCTGTCACTGGCATTACGCAAACTGTCTAGTTCTGTTTGGAGCGCATTGACTCGATTTTCAGTTTCTTCCAGTGCTTTGCTCAATGCGTTACTTTTACGTCCCTCGGCAATGAATTCAATGAAATTCACCAGTCGACGGTCTTCCTTTACCAATTCAATTTCTTTGGTTCGAATTTGTTCCGGTACATGCGAACACAACTTTTTTATTTCAGTTTCCACTTTTTTGAGAACCAGTTGGAAGTTTTCTGGAGTTGCGAGTTGTTTATTCACTTCGTCAAGAACCAAATCCTCTACAAGTTTTCGCCGAACGAGGACTTTGCTGTCACAAGCACCGCGTTTTGCGCCAAGACATCCGAAGTATCCACCTCCTTTTCCGGAGATCTGACCAATAGTAGACCCACAATTGGCGCAGGTCATTATTCCAGACAATATATGGGTTGGGTAAATTCCACCACGTTTCCCTTGATTTTTTTGAAAGCCATTCTTGCCTTTGTGTTTTGGCCAGGCTTTTGTCGAATCGGATCTTCGTTTCCGAACAGATTCCCATAATTTTTGCGGAATAATTCTTAGGGATTCATCAAAGTTGGTGATCCATTCTGATTCAGGCTTCGGAAAGCGTTTTCTACGCCCAGTGCTTGGGTCTCGTCGGCTTTCGGTTTTGTTCCAAACCCACTTTCCGATATATTTTTCATTGTCTAGAATTCGACTGATTGTGCTATTGCTCCATTTGTATTTTTGATTGTTTCGTCCCAAAATTCCTTCTTCGTTCAGCATCTTCGCTATGCCGTTGATTGAACAGCCATCGTTATATGAATTGAAAATTCTTTGAACAACCGAAGCTTCCCTTGGTTCTAGTTCAAGTTTGTGACCTTCTGGTCTGGGAACTCCTTTCTTGTCAATCACGAATTCTCCATAGGGTACGGACTTATAGCCGAATGTCCTTTCACCTACTGAAAATCCTCTCTGTTTCTGACCGATTAGGCCACGTAACGTTTTTTTCTTGAGATCCTGGAGTTGCAGTTCATTGAAAATTCCTCGGATTTGGATTCCGAGTTTTGACTCCTCATCATTGCTGTCGAGACCATCAGAAACCGAAACGATTCTGATTCCTTCAAAATGGAGACTTGAGATGACGGAAAGCATCAGAAAGTTATCTCGTGCCAATCTGGATAAATCATCTATTAGAACTATTTCAAATTCCTTGTTTTCGCAAGCGGCAATCAATGCATTGAGTCCGTCCCTGTCTTTACGGGACCCAGATAGGGCGTAGTCTGTATATATATGATTCTTGAGAACCTTGAATCCATTGGCTTCTGCAAATCGATTGCATGATGAAATTTGATCATCTATGCTCTCAGGACGTTGATTTTCTGAACTGTATCTGGCGTATATAGCAGCAGCGAGCATTATTTATTTTCCTCTGGTTGTTTTTCAGCTTCGAGTGATTGATTATTTTCTAGGCGCTTGACGTACTCTTTTGCAATCTCTTTCGCAAGATATGACAAAAGTAGTTCACAAGAATATTCGGGTTCAGCATTTTCCGAGTGCTGAAGTTGTGTATTGAATTTGTTCACAAGATCTATAATAAGAGTAATATTCTATTACTCTTATTATAGATCGATTCTACCTAATATGCAAAAATAATTTGATCTAATTCTAGTTAATATGACAGTAATTGACGTGAAAAATTTGGACTGAATCTCGGAAATTCTTTTATTGAGTTCTCGAGATATTGGTTTCAAAAATAGTCTAAAAAAAGAGAGAGTGTTGTGGGCATTATCGCGTCTGTCTGGACCTGAATCATTGATTCTAATCGATCGCCAACATGGTCATCAGAAGTTGATGTTTCGCTTGATTTATATTTTCAGCGATAGAAAGCGGTTGTCACAAATTTTGCAAATCTCCGAAAGATTCGTAGAATGGAAACCTCTATGAGAAAGGGGTATGAATTCAGGACCTCGTTCTCAGTCCTAAATAATAAGCATCTTTTGCCTCTCCTCTGCCAGGTATCCCCGTTCCGTGTTCTGAATTTTTGTCGCTTTCGCGTTGAAGATTCTGGACCATGTCCCGGCTGAATTGCATCACTAGTAAAAGTGGCACGAAAATTACAACTCACTCGTATTCGCCATGTTCAGATATTTGAAACACGTGGAAAATTACTAAAACTTCGTCTTTTGGTCAGTTAGGATCTCGGGAGTTACTCTGTTCATTCGAGTAAGAAATCTTTCCATTGTTCATTCACGTACTCCCAAAATCCGTCAACAGGTTTGCTACCACAAATTCTTGCAAGTTCCCTACCAACGGCTGTGAGTAGGGCAAAACCAAGAGGAAGATCTTTATCCGAATCAAATCCACCAACAATCTCAAGTGATCTTCCATAGTAGAAAACCTTAAAATTCTTAGGATTTAAATTTCGTTTGTATCCGAATCCCGACAAATTATCGAACTGAATTAACCCGATACTATCAAAGTGATTCAAAACTTCAAAATTGATATCTGGTTGATAGATTTCCTCTTGGTAATCGAAAATCAAAAGAACTAGGTGACCAAAATTCCAGACGAAACCACACAGTTTTGCAAACTGTTCAGCATCAGATTTGTCCATGTCCGAAAGAAAGTTGACGGTGCGTTTAGCGTAACTACCAGGGGAGTTTGCCTCACCGGCGAGAACTCGCGACCATAAATTTTGCATTTGATCGTCGGAAACGATTCGGGATTTATCAAAAAAGTTGGTAATCCAATCGTCTTCAACATTTTCCGGTGTGGCTGATTCGTCAATCTCAGGTAAAGACTTTACAAGTATGTTTTCCATGTTCGCCTGACGTTGTGCTTCCTCATTCAACCATCTTTCCGCGGCACGGCGATGTAAATCAGTTATTGCAATCTTCGACTTTGCGCTTATCAAGTCAGCCTTGGCTTGGGCTTTCGCTATTCGCTTTATGTGGTGAGGCTCGTAAATAATGCCCGCCGCATTTGAAACTTTCTTTATAAGGGTATTTACGGGCTTTGATAGACTACCCAATTCTGTAATAGGTTTAGTATTGTCAGATGTCATGGAGTAAATTGGTGCGGTGGTTTTCAGTAAATAAAGAAATCTGGTTACTGGTCATTTCAGCTAGTGCACCAAATTGAATCAATCTACACCAAAATTTTACTTCTTGTTTCGTTGATGTAATGTTGTGCAATTACGAAATGTGAAGGATGACGACAGTCAATGGAAAATTCAGTCTTCCGGGCTAAGTATTGATTTCAGATCTATTGCCATTTGAGTCAAATTGAGTAAGAAAAACGCGTTGCTACCGGATATACGATTTATCAAGCTTTCCAAATCGATGTGATTTTCGTTTCCTTCAAATGCGACTTCAATATTAACCAACTGCATTTTTTGAGTTCGTTTATCTAGGTCCACACCCCCCAAAACTATTGGTCGTGCTTGAGCGAAGTTTAGGACGAAGAATAGTCTAGTACCATTGGTTATCAATAAGCTAAGTTGCGGTGTATTCTTGTCCATCAAAGACGAGGGAAATTTGAAGTTTGGTACTAGTTCTCCGACTTCGTTTGCAAATTGTCTCAAGGTGAATACAATTTTTGCCGAAACATTTGCAGGGGTATGGAACTCATTGAGCGTTAGTGCTACTAAAAACTCCAGCAAATTTCTTTCTGAAAATCGACGGCTTGATCCGCGTCCTTTTGCATCCGATCTATCGGGAATAACAACTTTTGCTTCACACAAGTAGATTAAACGATGCTGAGGAATTTGCAACAGTTTTGAGACTTCAGTTAAAGTAAATTCGTTTTTGTTCATGGACAGTAGGGACTATTGTTTGCCTTGTTTTATGGTTTAAATATCTATTGCTGCGATTTCAGTCTCGGCTGTGGGCCAGAGCCGAGAATGTGTCTGCATTTGGTGACAAGATTGGTTGTTTAGACTTTCCATGACTCCGCAGATAGCGGTAGCTCGTTCAGTTCTGCCTTAGCTTCACGCCAAGTCGGATAATGTTCATTCAACAGCGCAAAGAATCGCTTGCTGTGCGTAGGCTCAATTAGATGCAACATTTCATGAGCTACTATATACTCAAGCAGGTGCTTTGGTTTCTTCACAAGTTCTGTGTTGAGTCTTATGGTACGAGTTCGGTAATTACAGCTACCCCACTTCGTTTTCATGCGCCGCAGGAAGTAGTTTTCCACATTTACACCGATTTTCGCCTCCCACAGCAAGATTAGTTCTGGTATCGCTTCGTGCAAAAGTGACTTGTGCCATTCGTGTATAACTGTTGCACGTTTCGCATCACTACTTCCAGGACGCACGGTGAGCATGATAGTACGGTGACTGAGGCGGACGATTGGTTTCGCTTCTTTCTCGCTAACTGTTAGCAAGTATCGTCTTCCCCAAAGGTAGTGGCTCTCACGCTCGACATACTGGCGCGGTGTCTCGCGCAACTGCCCCCTCATATTAGCGTTCTGGTTGCGGATCCATCCGAGCTTGGAGATTGCGTACGCTCGGGCTACCTCACTGCGTGTTCCTTTTGGCGCAACAAGCGTTACGCGCCCGCTTGGAGGGTACACTGATAGGTGAACATGTTTGACATTCTTGCGGGTGAAATTGATGGAAATTTCCCCGAGTTGGATGGTTTCCATCTTTATTGGTAGCCTCGCTGATTCTTGATAAGATCAAACAATGCACGTGTGTGCTCTGGGTTGGAGTTCATCAGTGGATACAGTGCGCTTAATACTTGGGATTCACGTGCCTGATCGCCTTTCCATCCTGCTGGTGCCTGTTCGCGCATAGCGCGATCAATCTGCAGTGCCAAGTTTAAGAACTTGTCCTCGTTATCGGCGGCTGGCCCTGCAGCTTGATCGCTGAGAATCATCGGCAAGTTGTTGTAAATTACCGCCGCTTCGGGCCTGTCGAATAGTACGGTTGGTGCACCATCGCCAGACTTTTTGTGGACGATCCGATTCACCAGTGCATCGGCCTGTCGGAGAAATTCCTCGTAAGCAACTGCATCCTCACGGCTTTGCTTGATTAGGTCATCCAACAGTGTCGACATCTGCTTGTAAAATTGGGGGTCGGTGAGTTTATCTCGGACAATGGTCTTTCGGACATTGTGAATAATTCCTTCCGCGACTGCATTATTTGACAATTTGCTTTTTTTGTTGAGTTTACGTGCGACAGCATCATGGATGCCGGTATTCACTATTGCCTCAATTAAGGACATATCGTTCAGATCACCCAAAACGGTGGAGGAGTCCGCTTGGACATATGTGTTGAGCAAATGGCGCATGTCTGCTTCGTATGGCTTAATGTCCAATTCCTCATCGGAGTGTATCTTGATAGTCGATCGGATCTCGCTGTAAAACTCAACTTCCTTCCGGATGTTTGTGGCCTCGGAATCTGAATATCCAGCCTCTTTCAGATCTTGCGCTATAGATGCGAAAGCTCTCACGTAGGTTGCCACAGCTTTGTAGAGGGAAATTCGTAAAACTTCAGTTTCATTCAGCGCATTTGGATCGCTAGCGTCGCCACAAAAATAGTGTAGGTACTGCTCCGTTTCACGGGGCAATTGAACAGGTTCACACAGGTAGTGGAGTGCCTCCCGTGTTTCATCCAGCTTTCTCCGACTTTCAACCAGCCAGTCATTGATGTAAACATTGTTACTGCCACCGCTACCTGGATCAGTGTCCAGTTCATCGGAGTTATAGATGGCGATCGCTTCCTGCACCTCACTGAACAGTTCCTTATAGTCGATAATGTGGCCGTACTCCTTGTCATCGCCATCAAGGCGGTTTGTACGACAGATAGCCTGAAACAAATGATGGTCGTGCAACTCGTTGTCGAGATAGATGTATGTACAGCTCGGGGCATCGAAACCAGTCAGCAGCTTACTTACAACAATCAGCAATTTCATCTCCGCTGGTTCTTCGATGAAACGACGCTTGGTTTCCTCCTCATATTTCTCGGTAGATTGGCGGTCACTCAAGACGTGGCGGGTGTAAGTTTCGAACTTGTATCGCTCGTCGCTGTCAGTTCGTTCGCGGGAAATCTTGTTTTGGTTCGGTTCGTATGACGTAATGATTCCACAGTAGCAGCCGAAGTTTGTATTCTGGAAAAGTCGATAATAGTGACAGGCATCGTGAATTGAACTAGTGACTAAGATAGCAGTCCCCCGATCATTGTTAAGCCGCGGTTTGATACTAAAGTCTTGGATGATATCGGCGATGATGCGTTGCTTGCGTTCGCCAGCACTCATTAACTCCCGCATCGTCGCCCATCGTTGCCTAATCAGTGCCTTTTGGAAGTTGTTCAGGCCTTTAGTCTTCTGTTCGAACCATTGGTCAATGTCGGCCTGCGAGGTAAGGCGCTGCGGTACATTGCGCGCTCTGTACTTCAAGTCTAGGATAACGTTATCGGCAACGCCCTCGTGAAACTTGTAGGTGTGTATGTATGTGCCAAATACACTTCGCGTCAGCCGCCTGTCCTCGCGAAGCAAGGGCGTGGCAGTGAAACCGATGAAGATCGCCCCTTTCATCCAGCGCTTCATCTGTCGGTTCATGTTGCCCCCTTGCGTCCGATGGCATTCGTCCACAAACACGTAGAAGTTACCTGAGATAGGCGGTGGGTCGCCGTGAAGGTCAGTTGTGTCGAATTTGTGGACCAATGCGCACAGAAGTCGAGGAGATGTCGCAGATAGAGATTCTATAAACTGAGCCCGAGACGTGACTCGCGGGGATATAGTGTCCTTGCTGACCACTTCGGCGTTCTTCATCACGTCTTCAATTTGCCTGTCCAACTCGTCGCGGTCAGTTACAACAAGGACGCGACCGTCGGGATCATGTTCAAGTAACCACTTTGCAAGCAGTACCATTACGATACTTTTCCCACTACCTTGTGTGTGCCAGATAACTCCACCTTCGCGCTTCTTGAT
This sequence comes from Arenicellales bacterium, assembly GCA_963666625.1. Taxonomy (GTDB): domain Bacteria; phylum Pseudomonadota; class Gammaproteobacteria; order Arenicellales; family JAJDZL01; genus JAJDZL01. Next base: position 3,568,928 of record OY762925.1, on the reverse strand, counting down.
GCGAGCTTGTGCGGCCTTGACACCGAAGAACTGATGTGGTCTCGGAACCTTCTTAAGGCCAGCATCGAACACAATGAAGTTTTGAATAAAGTCGAGCATCCAGGCCTTGTTGCACATTTCGATCAGCGGTAAATCAAGCAGTACCCCTTCTTCTAAAGTCTGTACATAATTTTTCCACCGCACAAAGAATTGCTCTCGCGTGCGTGTTGTGCCGTAGCGCAGTCCCTGTGAGTCGTTTCCTGCGAAGAGAAGTTGTACTGTGCTGAAGAACGGCTCATTGAAGATATCTTCCTGATTGGTAATGAGTTGCAGGATTCCGTCGCCGATCTCCACCGAACTGCGTTTCAGCTCAATCACGGCCACTGCAAGACCATTTAGATACAAAACTATGTCGGGTCGACGTTCGTAGCCTTCTTTAACCGTCACTTCTTCAGCCAGCGCAAAGTCGTTGTTCTCGGGGTGGTCCCAATCCACGAGATGCACCGTCTCATGTGCCTGTCCCGCAGCGGTCTGCACCGGAACGCCATAACGCAGAAGCTTGTAGGTACGGAGATTCGCATGGTAGAGCGTAGTGTGAGTCAAATCAGCCGCAGATTCGAGCTTTTGGAGGGCAGCGGAAATTTGGGACTCGGAATAGCCGCGGGTTTTGAGGTTGTCCCTCAAAAATCCCTTTTCGATAGCTCGATTGTTTACTCGGTTACTCCAGTCTCCCAAGTAGTGGTAGCCGAGATGATTTGGATGCGTTGGATCGGTGAACAGAGCAACGATACGGTTCTGTGTGTCGCGTTCGGAACGCGGTTGTTCAGACATGGGATACCTCGGGTAGAACGAGTCGCGTTTTTCCGGTGAGCAATTCCTGCATCATCGCACGCTTGAGGTTTTGAGTCTTTTCGCGGCGGGCTTCAAGCGCGGCAATTTCAACTTCCATATCGGAGAGGACTGTGGCGATCGCGACTTGCTCGGGAATCGAGGGCAGTGGCAGTTCTACATCTGCGATGTGTGCACGGTTCGTCGCGAATACCTTAGTCCCTGCAGCGAGGCGCCGAAGGTGATTCACGAACGGTGGGCAGAACTGAAGAAAACCTTTGAAACCATTAGCGAGCACATTCTTGTCGAATCTTGCCGCGATCGTGTGCAAACCTGACACAAGCTCATTACTACCTACATCTCTCACCTCTACCGACTTGCTCACACCAGAGATATCCTCGGATGCGTCGGCAAAAATTAAATCTCCGTCTTGTAATCGGTCGAGCGATGATGCTTTGAAATCAGGCAAGCATGGCAGTGAAACAGTAGAAATGTATACATCTTTGGAGGCATGCACATCACCATAGTGTAGGTACTTAATTCGGCCTTCTAGGAGAAGTTCTGCGCGCGAGTTCACGCCATTTCGCAGAAATGTAACATGGTTCCCTAACCGCGTCATGTTCCATTCGTCACAGAATCCCGGGAGGCGCGTCTGGCCAGTTAGGAGTTGTTGCATGACGGCCATTTTGAGATTCAGCATTTTCTTATGCTGGGCTTCAAGAATAGCAATTTCGGCATCTATGTCAGAGAGGACGGTGGCGATGGCATGCTGCTCGGAGATGCTGGGAAACGGAATCATAATTGAACCGATAATCGTCAAGTTTAGACCACCCCGCCCACCGCCACCAGATGAAAGGTCTCTTAGTTCAGTGTATCTGCTATGGAGATTGTGATACAGATATTCAGGTACGAAATTAGAGTTGGGGAGTATTGCAGCTATTGACTGATTTGTGCAAAGCGGAATTAGATTCATGGCCACCGTTCCGCGTGTTCGGCCTTGACCGGCTAAACCGATCAGCACACAACCGGTTGGTAACAATTTTGCACTAGAGTTCAACAATCCATTTTCAGTAATGTAATTGTCAACTTCGTCGACCTGCTTTTGGTGTAGCTCACCAGAGTTCATCCACGGAATCGATCCGCCCCAAAACTCAGGAACTAATGTACTCGGCGTTCCTCCCGCTGTGCATGAAGCAAACTCTCGTATCTGCTTTACCTTCCAATCTCCCTTGAATTCCGGCGATTGGGTCGTGTCAGTAAAGATCTGTTTCATGACTGCCTGTGTAAGGTCTCGTTATTCACTCAACGCCAGCCCAATCATTTTCAAGTGACTCCTAACCTTGGAACGAATTTTAGCGACTCTGTGTTCCAGTTCTGGTAGCGGTGTATCGTAACGTTCAGCCAGTTGGCAAATTCTGCCAGTGAGCAGTTGCGAAACTCTGTCGATTTCGGCTTGCACACGGGCGAAGAGGTGTGCCATCCACTTGTCATCAACAACCAGAGTCTTGATCTCAGCTTCTGTGAGATTTTGGTATTTTGCATCGATCTTTTCGTCTAAATCCTCCTGTGTCGCCTTTCGATTTTTCCTGGCAACTGACTGCTGTTTTAGCAAATCCGCATACCGCTCAAGCAAAGAGCGTTCATCGTCGTAAATATAGTCACTACCAATTTCTTTCAACCGCGCGTTCACAGCCTTTGCTGTGATTCTTTGCTTATCACCCTCAATCACCTCAACTAGCAATTCATCTTGACCATCGTTTTCCTTACGCATCTCCTCAAGCTCTTGCTCCAATACATCGAGTTGATTGTCGATTGCATCAAGAGTAGAGCGTTCAGTTAAAAAGTAACGGGCAACCAATATCGGTGCAGGAATTAGATCCGACTTGAAGCGTTTTTTCTCCTGCAGAAAATCATGTGCTTCGGCCCAAGTAAGTTTGTTGTTCTTGTCCTTCACCCGAATAATCTCGCGCGGCTGAGCTCCATTTATCCAGTCGTCAGAAGCTATCAGGTACGCATCGTCTTGCATCGTCTCAGTCCAGTAGTCCATCAGGTGCTGGTAGATGTCGTATGAGTCCAGCAACGAAGTCTCGCGAAACGCTATTAGCAGATTCTCTGCTATGGCCTTGATCAGTTCTTTTGGGTGACTGTCCTTGCCGAATCCTACAAGCGACGGCATGCTATCCATTCGCCAGTCGGAGAATGTCGCCTCGACTTCCTGCTTGTAGGCAAGAAACTCGGAGTGATCAAGAATCAAACGCTTCACTTGGGTAAGCTCTGGCCTCAATCGTACGTAATCGGGACGACCAGCGGATTCGAAAAGGAGTGTCTTAATGCTGGGGAACTCCTGCCAGTACACACTAAGTGCATCCACATCTCGCTCTGGGATACCACCTCGCATGTGACCATCAATATCGTGCAAGTCTTCAGTCTCCGTGCTGTCGATGTATCGCGGCAGATTAAGATTGAAGTCATTCTTTGGGTCCGTAATCTCGTCAAATGGCACCATTCGGGCGTAGCGCGGAACGTCAACCTGCCGCGTAAACGTATCGACAATCAGGTGGATGTCCTGTTCGCGCAGTCGGTTCTTCGGGCCATCCTTTCTGAATCCCCTTGAGGCGTCGATCATAAACACACCCTTACGTCCAGCGGCATTCTCCTTGTCAAGCACGACGATACATGCGGGGATACCTGTCCCATAAAAGAGATTTTGGGGTAGTCCGATGACCCCTTTTAGGTTACCAGATCGCACCAGTTGTTCGCGAATCCGGGCTTCGGCATTACCGCGAAACAGCACTCCATGTGGCAAAACACAAGCGGCCTTTGCGGTACCCTTCATTGAGCGGATTATGTGTAGCAAATACGCGTAATCCCCATTTTTCGCAGGCGGTTCTCCCCACACAAAACGTTGATAGCGATCCATCGACGGTGTAAGGCCGGTTGTCCAAGATTTATCGGAGAAAGGTGGGTTGGCGACGACGTAGTCATAGGTTTTGAGTTGCTCACCATCCGTGAATTTAGGTGCTGACAGCGTGTTACCTGACCGAATTCTCGCTGTAGGAAAACCGTGGAGTATCATGTTCATACGCGCCAAGCCAGCTGTTGTAACGTCTTTCTCTTGGCCCTCAAGTGTAATTGGCTTATCTGCTTCGGCGGCAACTTTGAGGAGTAGTGAACCAGACCCGCAGGTAGGATCGTAGGCAGTTGTGGAAGCTCTAGTGTTATGCGGTGAGATTCCAATCACCTTGGCGATAACACGACTTACCTCAGCAGGGGTGTAGAACTGACCTTTGCTCTTGCCACTCTCGGTGGCGAAGTGTTGGATTAGGTACTCATAGGCATCACCCAAAATGTCATCGTGATCGGCGCGGTTCTGTGAAAAATTCAGTTGCGGGTTAGCGAAGATGTTGATTAGGTTTGTTAGTCGCTCCACCATCTCGTTGCCCTGACCGAGTTTGTTGGGATCATTGAAGTCGGGAAAGTCGCTGTTCGCAAGGTGTGTGTTGGCCTGAACAAGCGGCGCGATGACTTGCGTGTTGATTTTGTCACCGATGTCGCTTTTACCACGAAGTTCAAGCATGTCTGTGAAACTTGCACCCTTGGGGATCAAAACCGGTGGGAAGTCGAAGTTTTCCCCGTACTTGTCAGTGATGTACTTGATGAACAGCATAAAGAGGACGTAGTCCTTATATTGACTTGCGTCCATTCCGCCGCGAAGTTCATCGCAAGATTTCCAAAGGGATGAGTAAAGGTCGGATTTCTTGATGGCCATAATGTTATATGATTTCCTTAATTTCCAGTTCACCCGATTCGGGTTGTGTGATCTCAAAGGCTTTATTTCCAAACAAAAGGACATCTTGATGTAAAGCACGTAACGTTTCGCTTTGAACCGCGCGGTCGAGGTTTTGCTTGTAGGATTTCGATATCCTTGCTCGTTGTCGTGTCGAGATTTTCGAATTGCTGTTCGCTGCCCGCATAGCACGATCAAATAAATATTCACCAACGGTGCTGGGCAGTTCTATATTCTTTTCGCCGAATGACCCCTTTCGAACGTGTAGTTTTGTTCCTTCCCATTGACGTGGATGCGGTATCTTTATAAATCCGAATAAGACAAATTTACCCATCTTTGCATAGGTAATTGCTGAATCTTGGGTGAAGGCTACATCACAATCAATTGCTCGAACAAGATAACGACTGATATTGGCCGGTGTATTTGCGATGGACGTGCCAGCGATAACATCTCCCAAGAACATGTGTTGCCCATGTTTCCCTGGATTGGGCGTATCGCCCAGAAGAAATCTATACCACTCGTCAAGGGTATGATTGATACGAGTGCTGATGTGTTCGGGATACTCAGTAAGGTATCCATTAGCTTTAAAGTAACGTAATACTCTCCAAGAAACCGAGGTTGCGAATTTCAGCATCCAGGGTCCATAGGAAATATTGCGAATGTTTCCACTATTGAGCGGAACAAAGCATATTTCGGAAAATTTCTTTTCCCACGACGAAAACAGTTGTTCACACTCCTTACACAACATTCGAGGCTTTAAGCCATCCTGTACACGCAGATTGGGATTCTCGGATGAGCGGAAATGGCCTGTCGCGGAGGTATTTTTAAGCCAATTGAAGACAAAACTTGGGATTATGTGGCTCGATTGCAAATCGGATGATTCAGCACACAATGCGCACCGGTCGAATGTTAAATTTGTTTTACTCATTTGATGTAATTTCAGTGGAGCGTCAATCACTTAACTCTTTACTACTCACTAGCTCAATTTGCAACCAACATCGGCTTGAAACAAACTATTGTGGCTTGATTATCAAAAAATTTATCAATAACCGGGTTATTTTAACAATTCAGGTGAATTTGGATGGGATAGCATCTTGTTCCTGGAATCAGGATACTTCGCTGATGCCTTCTGTTCGATAACGATTCTGAGTGATATGCAATGCCACTAGTGCTGATACAATTGGTTGATGAAGTAGTCCATTCGGAAGGAGACTTGCTTTGAAGTACGGAATTTGACCGGGATCATTATTGCAATTCCAACAAAAGAGGGTTGGTCAAGTTGTACCGTCGTGATTTGTACAGGTTTTTTGACCGAGTCTTTTTGGGGTGCAAATTATCCTTTAATAGTGCTGATGCTCAATAGTAAGTAGTGAACATGAGTAACGAGAAGCAAGCGACATTAGAGCATCTGAAATTGATTCAGGGTGTCGTTTTACGTATGGCGAGCAACAGTATGCAAATGAAAACATGGGCTGTGTCCTTAGTCACAGCGGTATTCATGTTTTCGGGATTGTCAGATGATCCTCACTGGCTTATAGTGTTAGGAGGATGTGTCCCTGTGATCGCCTTTTGGATAATGGACGCGAGATACCTTCACTTAGAGAAATGCTATATTGAGCTTTATTCTGCAGTGTTGGGAAAAAAGGGTGTCAAGGAGTTTGAGCTTGATTATGAGCCTCATGAAAAAAATGTCGCCTCAGTGTGGGATATTGCGTGGTCATGGTCAGTTTACAGATTTTACGGCTCACTGTTGATAGTTGTTCTTGTACTATTAGGAATTCTAACAATGTAGAGGTGGACAATGGCGCGAAGAGTGTTTTACAGCTTTCACTATGCTCCGGACAATTGGCGAGTGAGTCAAGTGCGTAATATTGGTGTGATAGAAGGCAATCGTCCGGCAACGGACAACGACTGGGAGAGCATAACCAAAGGCGGTGAAAATGCGATCAAGAAGTGGATTGCTGGTCAAATACATGGACGGTCCTGTACTGTGGTTTTGGTGGGAACGGAAACCGCTGGAAGGAAGTGGATCAATTACGAGATCATTAAATCCTGGGATGATGGGATGGGTGTGGTTGGCATTCATATCCATGGACTCGAAAACAGCTATGGAAACACATCGAAAAAAGGTGTGAATCCATTTGATAATATTGGTTATGGGAATACTGGGAAGAAGTTGTCGTCTATTGTGAAATGCTACGATCCCAAAGGCAGAAACAGCCGAGAACGATACAATTGGATTCAAACTTATTTGTCAGATGCCGTCGAAGAGGCTATAGCCATTAGAAATGAGCATTAGTTAGTAGTGAATCTGGGATAGTGAAGACGCTACTGTGCTTGTGCATAAGCGATTTTTTGATGCTGGCTGGCAGATTAAGGTGAATACCTGACAGGTATCAGAGTTCGGTAGTAGGAACAGCCACTTCTACGTCGTATCGAGCTTATCAGTCGGACGATTGAAACGACCTTCTTTGAAAGAAATTTTCAAATGGCGATGGAAAACAGAGATATAGTCAAAGTCATTTGTGAGATCTGGATCGATATTCGGCAATCGTTTCGCCAGTTCAATTGTAGCGCCACCAGTAGAAATGACTGGAACTACGTCAGTATTAGGCTGTAATCGGCGCAATATTTCAAATTCTTCAAGGATGCCATCCATACCACCAATGAATACAGCGGCCGCGAAAGGACGGGCGGAAAGCATCTGCTCTCTCATGGAAAGCAGACTCTTGTTACGATCGTTTTCAATATTTTTCGTATACGTAACATTCTGAAAACGCTCATTATCTTCGGGAAATTCATCAGAGAAGTATTTGGATTGATATAGATGAACCCAACTTCCGTAATCTACACCGATGTTTTCCGCGATAAGCCAAATCATTGGTGTAATTGCGGGATGTCCTCCCCATACAAGAATACGGCGGCCCAGAATTACGTGCACCAATGCAGAAACCGCCGAAGAAATTGCGACTGTATCGGCTGTTACCGCGTATTGGGGACCGCGTTTCGGGTCGGGAACACTGGCTGAGAGAAATATCGCTTCTGTCATTTGGCCTCACCAAGTCGCAAGTGACCATGCGGCTTCGGAAATCTTCACCATTTCGACTGTTTTGACTTTCTCATTTAGCCAGTCTAGATGATTGCTCCAGCTTCTGTCGATGCCGATATCGTCATAGAGGAGCACCGGCAACTCGCCTTGCCCAACGTTGGGAGCCGTACTATCTTCAATGTCGTTCAGATTCTTGGCTGTAGGAATGCCTATAACAGGGTATGCCCATATTCGACGATCATCAGGTAGACGGACGACAATTGCGCGGTGAGCCCCTATGCCTTCGATGGTGGCACCAAACTTTTGTACGTCCGCGCGTAGACGACCGGTTATTAACAAGTAGCGAGAAGCGATGCTACGACTGCGAAGGCGCTCAACAGAAAGAGCGATTTCGTCGGCCTTTTGAGTACGTATTGGACCGCCTACGCCCACCAGATCATTGGAGTCCAGATATATAGTTTTGGCTAGTTCCGTCAGTCTGCTTGGCTGATGTTCCGGCCAAACCACACGAAGAATATGAATTTCCTTAGTCAATGCACGCGCAAATTCCTGCCGGGTCCACTTGTTGTCCAAATAGGTTGGAGTATCCAGCATAATCATCACATCTGAATCGCAAAGACGGTGCCACAACATATCCTGGAAAGGGTCCCCGGGCCTTATATCATGAGTGTCCAGAAAGACATCAAAGCCTCGCGCGCTGAGCAAATCATGAAGCTGTGATGCCGCGGTTTGAGATTCGACACGGCGATAGCTTATGAAAACCCGTCGTTGACGGCGCAGCAATCCCACGGCTTCGAGCATGGCAGAAGTTAGCTCGGTCATGGATGGGTCGTCGTGTCTACGGCGATGCACGTTCAGAACTTGTAAGAATTCGGGAATATGGGTGTTGAAATCGTCTTTAGGCCCCAAGGTTGGAATTATTGGGACACTCTCTTGCAATAACTGTTCCACTATTTCTGCATCAAAATGGCAGGAATCTCCAATATAGACAGCTACGAATGCAGCAGATTTGTCTCGTTCCAGCACGCTTTTGGCATCATGAATTATTACGTCCTGACCAATAACAAGCCCGAAGTCAGTCACAGATTTTTCAATTGCACTAACGATTAAGTCGCGTTTTCGCGGAAATATCCAACCAAGAATCGCGAACTCATATGTACTCAAGATAGTCTCCTACAATGGAGCGGTTTCATTCACCGCACGAAAGAAATCAAGGACAAGTTTTGAGCGAGTTAGGAAATAGACGATTATCGAGTTATTGAGGAGTGTTGCCGACAACATGTGGTCACTACCTTTGCTTGACAAGTTCAAACTGATCAGAATTTTCCGACTTATGATAGGCATTTTCAATATATTTCTCAGGATCCGCAAGAAAATCTTCCTGGTCAATCAGTGAGATGTACGAACCTTCCAACTGGTCGTGTGAATTACAGGTATCGCAGGCGTATCCGCGACCATTTCGCTTATAGCGGTTATTTGTTATGATCGGATACAGCATTGAAGAGTCAATTGTTCGCAAGGTACACCCGTCCGGCTGTACTGACTTGGTTACCAACCAATCATAACTGCCATTATGTTTTTGAATTACTCCTACGACACCATTCGTCTTTGAAGTTCGTCCTTTCCGGCTATATTCTTTCAGACAATATTCTATTTCCCAGTCAATCCAATTGCTTCTCTTTATATTGGGGGAAGCGATGACTATAGTGACTGATGTGTCGTACATCATATCAGTGAGATTTTTCTTTATGAGTTCAGTTGATTCGTCGGTCAAGTCTGGTGAGTTGGAGGTTTCGCCTTGATAGTAAGTGGCATCTGCACCAAGGGCGGTAATGATATCGTCCCGTAGACTTTGAGATTCACTATACTTATAGGAAATAAATGTTTTTCTGGCCATGTACGGGTATTTCAGTTCGAATCGTATTAGTGAAAATGACGCTAGTAGATAGCTTATGGAGACTAATATTGTAGTAGGTTATGACCAACTTATCTTTAGTTTACTTTACCCGTAATATACAGCAATTTCTGCTTGACTGATTGAGCGCGAGCATGATTTCCATTTATTCCTTTTTCCACATGGTTTGGCTGTGTCTCGGAACATAGAATCAGGATAGCAGAATAATTTTATTGTCCTTTTGCCCATCGAATTGCCTTTGAAACAGTCTTTTCATCAACTTTTAATTTTGTAGCAATTGATCTATTGCTCATGCCCAATTGATGAAGTTGGACAGATTTGGTTGAAATATCTTGGTAGAGAGGCGGAGTTGTAGTATCCAACAAAGTGAACTCAAAATACAGTACGGACTGGGTTCGAATACGTTGCGACCACGTCCACCAACACCATCTAGTCAAACCGCTTCCGTATCTTTTTCAGGGGTGTGCTCTTGAAAAGGGTAATTGCGTTGACCGAGCTTTGGGCGGTGAATCAGGGCTTCCCGATATCACGCCAAACCGCCTCGAATGCAATCGGGTCTGCGAAATGTCTGAGAACTTCGTTCGATTGCGCAACATTTTTTTAACAATGTAATCTTCAAAAATTCGGCGAGTGCTATTCTCGACACTATGTCCGAGTAATTGAGCGAGAGAAGATGAAGGGTAAAGTCTAAATGTCGATGAATTTCGTGTGAAAATAACACGAGATTAGTGTATAGTATTTTCGTGTAACTAAATTTGAGATGAAATAATGAAGAACATAACGCTTAGTGCAGATGCTGAATTAATCGAAAAAGCGCGACAACGTGCAACAACTGAGAATACGACATTGAATGCACAATTCCGAATGTGGTTGGAAAATTATGTACAGCGCGAACAGAAAAGTGAGCGAACTATTGAAACGATTCGCGAACTGCAAGCTAGTATTTTTTCTGGTGGCCGTAAATTCTCTCGAGAAGAAATGAATGAACGATAAGTACTTTATTGATTCAAATGTATTCATATACGTATTTGATGAAACAGATAGTGAAAAACGCACACGATCTGTTGATTTGATTCAATCGGCAGTGAGAGAAGGAATTGGGCACATCAGTTATCAGGTTGTTCAGGAGACGATCAATGTAATCACGAGAAAGTTAGGTGCGACAGCAGCACAGTCGCATCAATTTCTTGAAGACGTGTTGGTTCCTTTATGGTCCGTCAATCCGACAGGTCGACACTATCGCTTTGGGCTTGAAATTATGCGGCGTTACGGATTTTCGTTTTACGATAGTCTAATTGTGGCCGCTGCACTTGAAGCCAAGTGTAGAATCCTTTACAGCGAAGACTTACAAGACGGTCAAATTATCGAAAAACTTACGATCGTCAATCCGTTCAATCAGTCATAGACTTGGATTCTAAATGAGTCAAGCAAATAAACTTGAATCGGAACTTTAGCGACGGTGCGGATTCTTACCGTCCAAGTCCACCAGAGGTAGGAATCCGCACCATTGTCCGCACTCAGCAAATCGGTCAGTGGTGTGGTTATCTCTAAAAGTCTTCGATTCATCATCAATAGTTCATAGTCTAACTCCCGCTTACAAAAGAGTTAAGGGTCGGATTAGATGTTTGGAATAGTGAAAGATTATAGTAATTGACATAAATTGATGAATCTATTGGACAGGTCGACAAAGGTAGTTGTTTTCCGCTTCCTGTTGGCACTGAATTGAATTTAGAATCAAGTTTTGTCATATAATGCCAAAATCATGCATTAGATTGACTTTCACATGCTTGTAGAGTTTACGGTCGAAAATTTCAAATCCATTCGCGACGAGGCGCGGCTGAATCTGGTTGCGGGTCGCGGAAACGAGCAGCGCGACACGCACCTGGTCAAGCCCGAACTCTCGGGAAATGTGCGCAATGAACCGCTTGTGCGCTCAATCGCCATTTACGGACCGAACGCCGCTGGCAAGAGCAATTTGGTCAACGCGTTGGGTGCGATGAAATACATTGTCACCCGCTCGACTGAACACCTTGCTGAGTTGCCGGTGACCCCATTTCGTCTGGACCCTAATAATGAGAACGAGGCGACAATGCTGGAAGTCTTATGTATTGCCGAAGGAGTCAGGTACCAGTATGGATTCAGAGCTACTCGCCATCAAATAATTGACGAGTGGCTCTTCGCTTGGCCCCGCGGGCGTCTCCAGGTTTTGTTTGAGCGCACAGAGAATGCATGGGATTTTGGTCCCAACCTCACAGGAGATAAGAAAGTCTGGCAACGCGCGACCCGACCCGATGCGCTGTATCTGTCAACCGCAGTTTCATTAAACAGCGAACAATTACGACCGATCTACAATTGGTTCAAGAAGAGGTTGAAAGTGACCGACACTCAAGGCTGGATAAACTCATATTCAATGTCTTGGTGCCGCGACCAACGCAAGCGTGAGATTGTTGACTTTCTGAATGTAGCCGATTTCGGCATTGCGGATATCCATGTTGTGGAGAAAGAATTTCAACCGCGACAACTTCAAACAGACATGGACCCGGATTTGAGTCCATATCTAGAGGATATGATGGCTGGAAAGAAATTTCCCGAACTGCGACTGAGCCACAATACTGGTAATAGTTCCCCGAGTGAGTTGCAACTTGAAGATGAATCGGACGGAACACAACGAATCTTCGCTTTGGCTGGTCCATGGCTTGACAGCCTGAAGAATGGGAACGTGATCGTCTTCGATGAATTGCATGCCAGTCTTCATCCTGCGCTGGTCAGATACTTGGTCGATCAGTTCCATGATCCTCGGCTAAACGCAAGAGGTGCTCAGCTGGTCTTCACGACTCACGATACATCGATTCTGAACCAAGCCGTGTTTCGTCGCGATCAGATTTGGTTCTGTGAGCGTAACGAAAAACAAGAGACTCGTTTGTTCCCGCTAGCGGAATTCAGTCCTCGCAAGGGGCTGGAAAATCTTGAACGGTCATACCTGAGCGGCAGGTATGGAGCGTTGCCGTTCTTCGAACAGCGCTTTTAGTGGATTCACTATGGCCAGGCGGAAACCGCGCAAGTTCTCAAAACAGAAATTACTGAATCGCGAATCCTACAACCGCGTTCTCATTGTCTGCGAAGGTGCGAAGACGGAGCCGTATTACTTCATCGAGATTAGGAATCGGTACAGACTAAATGTAGCTGATGTAGTGGTAGTCAATGAAGGGTCGGCCCCGATTACCGTAGTGAATGCAGCACTTGACCTTCAGAAGAGGGAACTGAATCTCGGAGAGAAATTCGACATCGTCTTTTGTGTCTTTGACAGAGATGAGCATGCAACATATGATGAAGCCTGTGCATTCGCCAAGGCAAATAAACTAAAACTGGCACGGTCGTGGCCGTGCTTTGAATTTTGGTTGCTTCTGCATTTCGGCTACACCCGCAAGCCATACGCAAGATCAGGTAAGGCAAGTCCAGCCGACAATTGCGTAAGAGATTTGAAGAAACATATTCCAAACTACAAAAAAGGGCAGGGTGGGTGTTTCAGGATCTTGAGGACCGACTGGAAGACGCAAAAGCGAATGCCCAACGAACAATTGACGATGGCAGGAAAACAAACAACCCAAACCCAAGTACAGAAATTCACTCGCTTGTGGACTACCTGCAACATCTGAAGATCGATGCGTAGTTGCAATAGTCACTAAAAGAGTGATACCAGATTTCATTTATCCACCGAATTGCTTTGGATACGGTCTTTTCATCGACATTCAGCTTTGCGGCAATAGAATTCTTGCTCAAACCGAGCTGATGGAGTTGAACTGATTTAGCTGAAATTTGTTGGTATAGAGGCGGAGCTGCAGTATCCAACAAGGTGAACTCAAAAGGTAGTCGAACCGCTTTCGGTAATTCTTTCGGAGGGCGTGTTTTCGAGGCGGGCGATCGTGTAGATTGAGTATTTGGCGACGAATTATAGTTGGCCGATGTCAGGATGAGTGACTTAAGGTACGGTTGAATCCGAGAACTGGTGTAGCGCTTTACCAAACTGAGCAAAGATTTTTCCATCGTGCGATTTTTGTGCTTCATCTCAAGCCATACATTTGATGTTATTTCGAAGACCCATTCATGGACTTCGAATACGTATTCAAGTGAATCAAATTACAAAATTAGATCGAACCGTTTATATTGAACGAATCGATTAAATCGAACGATTAAAGAGGGTTGATGAATATGCATGAGACATTGAGTGCCAATGAGGCAAAAACCAATTTCGGAACATTGCTGCTGAAGGCACAACGCACTCCTGTTCAATTTAATAGGTACGGAAAAGCTGTTGCTGTTGTAATTTCGGTGGAAGACTACGAACGGTTCGAGAACTTGAAATTGCAAGTACTGCAGATGAGAGCAGCACAGGTTGATGAAGATATTGCAGTTCAAAATATGGTGGATGGAGAACAATTCCTCGATGAGTTAAGAAAGTGGTCACCACGATTAATTTGTAAGGCACACAAACAGTTTTAGTCTTACTGCGGACGTAAAATCAGATCTGATAGAAATTCATCGATATACAGCACCCGCCCTATTGCTCAGAATCATCAGCGTGGCTCTGGCTGGTACTAAACCCCAATTCCTGCCACATCCAAGTGAAATCATACAAATCCAACCCATGCTCTCGGCAGATAACACGGTCCGTACACTCGCGCATTTTCAGCCATTCGAGCGCCTTTCGTCGTTCACGGGACGAAAGTGCCATTTCACGCGGAGTCATATCGTCATACTCTCGTGAAGGGATGTCGATCGCACTGCCGTAGTACAGGTTGCGAAAATAGCCGTGCATGCTTGTGAAAATCTCCGGCATCGAAAGTTCGTTCAACCCCGGCTTTAACGAATCCAATATTTTTTTGGTTTCTTCATGCGAATTCGTGTAGGTCAGCATCGGATTTGTTACCAGATCACCCAGGCAGCTTATTAAAAGCTTTTCACCGGCTTCGGCTCTTGGCTTCGAGGGAACCCATAGCGTGAGCGTTCTGGGATTGAGTTCGACAATGCCGAGCCATTCCTCGTGATTGGAGTTAACTTCGGATCGTTCGTCCGACAACTCGTGATCCTCGGACTCCACTATGGCCTGCAAGTATTCGGCCAACCCCTCTCTGGGTAAATTCCAATTCCACTTGCGATCTTCACCCGTAATTCTCGAAAGCGATGGAATCGCGTCGAGTCTCTCGGCGATCCGTTGAAGTTCGTCACTGGCGCGAAACGTGACCTCACAGATCTCAACAATTCCTCCCTCTACTGTGCCCAGAGTCGGAGGCGGCAGTCCAAATCGCATTCCACCACGCTCGTCTATCGCAGCATTCCAGGAATCCGCTAACATCTGAGACATTGGCAGACCTGCAAGAATATCTTCCCGAGTGACTTGGGAGGTTGTATTTCCCGATTTTTCGTCAGCACCGGCCGAATTTAGCTTTTCTTCAATGATCCTCTCAAGCTTGTCCAAGAAATCGCCTGCCATTTGTTGATCGAAAGGTAGAAAGTTCGGCGATAAGAACGGCACGTCATCGTGCAGAACTGCTCTGCCAGCGAGACATTGCCATAGTTCAGTCATTTCTGAGAGCGTGACAGTTTCTTCGATAACGATGTCTTCGCCGCCGTATATCATGTCTCTCAATACGGTCCTCACTCCCCGCGTAACATCAACGACTTCATACATAGTGGGTCTGGATTCGGCTATCAATTCGTATATCTCAAATTCTTGGGCAAGGTGGAAATCCTTGTCGATCCCAGAAATATTTCGTATGAAGTTGTGAACAAGATTCAACTCCCCATTCTTGCCGTACCAGCGTGTCATAAAGTCGTCAAGCACAAATCGGGAAATGAACGCCAATCGTTCCACCCCTGCTTTGACCAAATATTCTACGCCAGTCATTTTGTTGCGCCGCGCCGCAGGCATGTAGAATTCCGAAAAGTGGCTTTGCATACGCTCTTGCCACTCTGTCCCTGCCATCAGCTTCATCACGCGCTCCAATAAGAATGGAGCTTTGTTATTTTCGGAAGTTTTTGCCATAGAGTCTTCAGTATTCCTGAGGCGATCAGCATACATCAATGCTGGCTATCCAGTGTCTGCCAGAAAACTACCATAATCATATATCAGAATGTGAAAAATGACCGGGTCCGGTGGTCGACCTGACAGCAGCCGTTGCGAAATTGAAAAATTTTCGGCTCCCGGACGCATCCAGCGACAGATGGACGAAATATAGGAGCGGGGGAAGTGTTCCAGGTGTCAGGCGGCGCGCATATGATGGTGCTGGCTGTTGAGAAGCCTGCGGTTGTGTTTCTGCAGCAGTTTGCCCAAACGCTTGATGTAGCAGGCACAAATTGATCCGCACATTCGTATCCCATCCTCTCAAAACTGGCTTGATCGTTTATCGTTGTCTATTGTCGGATTTGGTCATTGATGAATAAAGTCAATTCAACAACATCGTACGAAATTTGCCAAACATGTATCATCACATGATACAATTGAAGCGATGATAATGATAAGATCTACAAAAGGCAGATTGATTTAATCCGTACTTGAAGGTTATCCGAAGAAAGGATTCCCCATAGAAGTCTTCAGAAATGCAAGACGAAAAATAACTGCGCTCAATTCAGCCCATTCTTTAGATGATCTTCGCGTCATTCCTGGCAATCGTCTTGAGAAGTTGAAAGGAGATCGCAAAGAGCAATACTCTATTCGCATTAATGATCAGTGGAGAATTTGTTTTGTTTGGACAGATCAAGGACCGACGGATGTTGAAATAATTGATTATCACTGAGGAGGACGTTCTGGTCATGCTAAAACAACCATGTCATCCAGGCGAAATTTTGAAGTTTGAATTTCTTATACCGCTGCAGATGAGTGCCGGCGAGCTTGCTAAACGAATAGGTGTACCGCGTAGTCGTATTGAACGATTAGTAAAGGAAACTTCTCCGATTACTGTAGATACAGCATTGCGTCTGTCCTGCTTTTTTGGATCGACGCCTCAATTTTGGCTTAATTTACAAAATAACTATGACGTTGCGAACGCAAGTATCAATGTTAGCGGCATCCGACCTCTTGAGCGAATCGCTATGTAAAACAGTGCGGTACCAACGAGATGTAGGCGAGGAATCTGTATTGTACAAGAATTGACTAACTACTCGAGAAGCGGTTCAATGAAAAAAATATCTGACGACAAGCCGAAAGTCTATGTCACATCAAGAGGATCACAATACGTTGATGCGAATGAGCTATTTCAATCTTCGAAAGTGTGTAAAACACTGAACGAAATGATTGAAATCGAAAAGAGGACAAAAATTCTCAAAACCCTCCAGAACCAGTAAAAAATGCCGGCCAATCGACGAAATTACCTTTGATGGGTAAGGGTTTCGGATTTGGTTTCATTTCCTTTGTAGTACAACTACTGACTTTTTACTCACTGCAATTTCGTGATTGGTAAAACCCAAAACGATAGTAACTTGCAAATGGTGGCAAGCGGTAGCAATTGCCCCGATATTCTCCACTAAAACATTGTCATTGAGCTTTGAGCACTCGGTACAATAAAGTATTTTGGGAGGAATAGGCGTGAGTATTCGAGTAAAGCCGATTTTCAATCCGCCTCATCTTGGTGAGTTGATTCGTGAAAACATGAACGAATCGGAGTGGAGTGTAACGGAGACGGCATCACGTCTCGGTTGTGAGCGAGGGACGTTAATCACGTCTTTTAAATGGTAAGGCTGGGATTTCAGCGAAAATGGCAATTGCATTGGAAAATATCGGTTGGGGTACAGCTGATCAGTGGATGCGTCTTCAGGCAAGTTATGAACTCGCGCAAGCACGTCGTCAAGTCAGTGCTGCGTAGTTTTCGATTGGTCGTAGTAGGAGAGCCTCTTTGTATGGTTTTCCGGAATTGTAGCTCATAAGAAACTGGAGACTGGATGCTGTCGACGAGGACAAAATTGTTTTCTACTGAGGATGCGCGCCGATTGGCGAAACGGCGGTTGCCGCGCCTGGTGTTCGATTTCATCGATGGCGCGGCAGGGCGAGAGGTCGGAAAGAGGCGAAATGAAGCGCGGTTTGACGAAATTTGCCTACAGCCGCGCGTCATGGAGAATGTCGCATCGCGAAGCCTCGCGACAGAGATTCTGGGGCAGAAGTTCGGTGTTCCCTTCGGAATTGCACCCATGGGGATGTGTAATCTGGTCTGTCCGGGCGCAGACCGCATCCTCGCCGAGACGGCGGCGAGGCTTGCCATACCGGTGTGTGTCTCTTCTGCTGCGTCAAGCACGCTTGAAGACATGCGAGAGTGGGCGGAGTCCCGCGCCTGGTTTCAACTGTACTATGGACAATCAGAAGAATCGTCGCTGGTAGCAGTGGACCGGGCGGGTGATGCCGGTTACGACACCTTGGTGCTGACTGTCGATGTTCCGCAGGTTTCGCGGCGGGTTCGCGATCAGCGAAACGGATTCAATGTTCCGTTCAAACTGACCCTGACATCTTTCCTTGATTTTGCGACCCATCCACGCTGGTCCCTGTCGACTCTGGCGGCGGGTGTCCCTTCTCCTAAAAACATTGGTAAAGGCGATAACTTCGTTCGGGACGCAAGCCGAGCAGGGGCGGATTGGGATTTCCTAGATAAGTTACGAAGAACATGGAAAGGAAACCTCATTGTCAAGGGAATCACCTGTGCTTGGGATGCGGTTCGTGTCCGAGACGCGGGTGCCGATGCCGTCTACGTTTCAAGTCATGGCGGTCGGCAACTGGACAGTGTCCCAGCGGCCATCGATCTCCTGCCGCGGGTTCGCGAAGCCCTTGGTACCGACATGCCGCTGTTGTTTGACAGCGGTGTTCGCAACGGCGAGGACGTGGTGAAGGCACTGGCACTCGGTGCGGATTTCGTCATGCTCGGACGACCGGTTCTGTTCGCCTTGGGAGCCGGTGGAAAAAACGGTCTGTCGACGCTTCTGGATTGTTTTGCGCAGGATATCGATACCGCAATCGCACAACTTGGGGTTAACTCGGTGGAGGGACTCTGGTCAGGCGTTTTGTTCGAACCGGGCAACGAGACGGGCGATGGAACATCAAACCCTTCACAGGCTCTGAAAATTGCGGCCAGAAACTGAAGAGAGAACATTCGCCATATGATGCGGGACAAACGAATCCGCGGTGGTGCCTTGTTGGCCTATGCGCTGAAGGAAAAGGGGGTGGATCACGTTTTCACCTTGGCAGGCGGTTTCTGCAATCCGGCACTCGAAGGGTTCATGGAATGCCAGATACCGGTGATCAACTGTCCGCACGAACAGGTCGCGGGACACTTGGCTGACGGGTACACGCGAATAACCCGCAAGCCTACGGTCTGCCTGGTCGGGCCCGAGGGGTTTGCAAATGCGGTACCTGCAATGCTTGAAGCAGGTGGCGAACGGTCGCCGGTGATCTTCGTCACCGGCTCCTCGACACTCAAGCGTCAGGGTGCGGGCGGCTTCAAGGAAATTGATGACGTGGCGATCGCTGCACCGCTGGTGAAGTATTCCGTTCAGATTACTGATGGCGGGCGCATCAGAGAATTCGTCGACCGGGCATGGCAGGCGGCGACTACCGGCTACCCGGGTCCGGTACATATCAGCCTGCCGGTTGATATCATGTTTTCGTCCTTTGAGATGGATGCGGGCTGCGACGAACGACCTTGGACTCGTAACGCGCGTCTGACCCCGCGTGCCTGGCCTGATCCATCCGAACTTATTCGCCTGCTCGGTATCATCCGTAAGGCTGAACGTCCGATCGTGATCGGCGGGCATGGAATCTGGTGGTCCGGTGCTGAGGATAAGCTGGAAGCCATGGGGCAAACCTTGCGCATGCCCATCTTCAATGTACCCTACCACACCAAGCTTCTCGGCGAGGAAAGCGAGACTTACATGGGACTTGCAGATTTCCATCAGTACCATCCGTCGAAACCCGCCATCCACGAGGCTGATGTTGTAATTATGGTGGGTGGGCGACTCGACAACCAGATGAACTTTGGCAATCCGCCTTTTTTTCGCAAGGAAACCACGCTGATTTGCGTGAACGGCTCGTCCGAGGAACTGGACAACAACTATGCCGCGGATGAAGTGCTGCTGTCGGACCCCGGCGCGTTTCTGGACGAGCTCTCCGGTATCGGCCGAACCTGGGAATCATGGTTCGATCTTCATAAGGAACGCCGCGCAGCATGGGTTGCCGAGTGGGAAGCGCATATAGCGGCGGAGACAGCGCGGGATGAGGCGGTAGGCGGAAATATGCACCCCCTGCAGCTGGGTCTCGACGTGCAGGCTGAAATGGGCGATGACGACTGGTTGATCTTCGACGGCGGCAATACGCATTTCTGGAGTGAGATCGCCGTGAACATGGCTGGCTGGCGCGGACAGAAACTGGGAGGGATAATGCACCCCGGCAACTATTCACTGCTGGGAGTCGGGGTCAGTTTCGGCATTGCAGCCAAAGCTACACACCGGGATAGCAACATCGTAGTGATCTCTGGTGACGGGGCATTTTTGTCGGGCGGGCTGTCAATTGAGACTGCGTTTCAGGAAGGGTTGCCGATTACCGTAGTCATTGACAACAACGGCGGACTCGACTGCATCAGCCAGCAACAGGAGCGCCTCTTCGACAGTAGCAGGCACTTTGCGACTGACTTCCGCGATATCCCGTTTCATACCATGTTCGAAGGGCTCGGCGGACATGGTGAACTAGTGGAGACACGTGCAGCACTACGCCCCGCGTTACAGCGCGCTATGGCATCAGGCAAAACGGCCTGTGTGAACGTCAAATGCCGCGGTGTGATTTCTCCCATTGTCGCTGCAACATCGGACAAACGCGATAAAGCATCGATTGAATAATGGCAACGGTGTCTTCCCATACACTCAGTGGCGTTGATGGTAGCCACGCAGGCGGCATCGCGGTGCGTCTTGTCAATCTGGCAACAGGGCTGACCGTATTCGACACAAAGATGGACGACGACGGGCGCCTGGTGCAGGAGGTCATCGAGCCCGATCCAACATCTCGCTACGAATTGGTCTTTGAGACCGGTGCCTATTGGCAGGGCAAGGTGTCGGGTAAACACGGCGCACGCATCATAGATGAGATAGTCGTCCGTTTCACCATGCCCGATCCGGATGGGCAATACCACATTCCTCTGATCCTGTCGCCTCATGGCTACTCCCTGTGGAGTTCCACCGAGCATGGTTGACAGGCTGAAATTTTCCCGCCGATTGCGCCGTACACCTTATACGGCCTCTGCCGAGTCTGCCGGTGTCACCAGCTTTTCCGTGGTCAACCATATGCTCATGCCCACCTCATATGGTCGGCCGGTTGAAGAGGATTACTGGCATCTTCGCGAGTACGTGCAGATCTGGGATGTTGCCTGCCAGCGTCAGGTGCAGATCGCGGGTCGCGATGCCGAGAGGCTGGTCCAGTGGATGACCCCGCGCGACATTTCACGTGCCAGAACCGGCGATTGTCTTTATATACCGATCACGGATGAAACGGGTGGTCTGATCAATGACCCTGTTCTACTGAAACTGGCAGACGATCGATTCTGGCTGTCTGTCGCTGACTCCGATTTGCTTCTTTTTGCCAAGGGGCTTGCGCTTGGACGCGGTTTTGATGTCGCAGTCGACGAGCCCGACGTGTCACCTTTGGCTGTGCAGGGCCCTAAATCCGAGGCTCTGCTTTGCGAAATGTTTGGCGATGATGTACGCGAAATTGGAAACTTCAAGTTCGGCTGGATCGACTTTGCGGGTACGCGACAACTGATCGCGCGATCCGGGTATTCCCAGCAGGATGGTTTCGAAATTTACCTTAACGGTGGACGTTTGGGTGCCACTCTCTGGGATGCTGTCTGGCAAGCTGGACAACCCTATGACATAGCGCCTGGCTACCCTAATCTGATTGAGCGTATAGAGGGCGGGCTTTTGTCATACGGAAATGAAATAACCCGTGAGCACAATCCATTCGAGATGGGATTGGGGAAGTTCTGCAACCTGAACGGAGCGGTCGACTATCTCGGTCGCGACGCCTTGCAAATTCTGTCTGACAAAGGTGTAGAACGCCAGATTCGCGGTATCCTTTTCGATGGCGACCCTTGTCCAACTTGTGCTGAGCCTTGGCCGGTCAATGCGGGTGGCCGACAGGTCGGTCAGATTACGAGTGCCATCTGGTCACCGCGTTTGAAACGAAATGTCGGCCTGTCACTGATCGACCGGGAATTCTGGAGTGTTGGGCAATCGGTGATCGTGCACTGCAAGGATGGTGTTGCCCGTGAAGGTGAGGTTTCAGCCCTTCCTTTCGCCTAGCCGGTCTATCTTCGAGATGGGCAATGGGTACCGGAGCAATCCGGATCTGTAAGAACAATATCAGTCTCGAATGCGGTCTATCGGAATGGGGTTCGATAAATATCAACATCAATCACGGAACACTCTCACTGCAAGTTATGCACGTCAACCGATTCCGTATCGAATTCACCAATTTATCGAAGATACCTTGACGTACATTACGTTCAAGTCCTTAACGACCCATAATCACCGCATAGCCCAACCTCAAAATGGTCTTAGGACACTAAGGCGCGCGTTTCATATAGATAGGTGCCGGAAGTCGTGCCTCCTTACACTGAGAAACTAATAATAATTAAATTATCAATAACACCGATGTGTCTGGGAAATATATATTTTCCCACTGGTGTCCGGTTAACGAGAGAAAATGTTCCTGTATCTGATTGATAACATTAAAATAAAGCCCTGTTGGAGGGTGTCCGAGACTTCAGCGGAAACTGTCGCATCCGACAGCCTTCCGAACAGAGCAGTTATCAGTCAGGAGTATACTCTTATGTATCAGGGGCATTTCGTGTTTTCTCAGATCATGGCTCATTTGCCGTGGAAGACCTTTCACCGATGTGTGTCGCGCTACCGGGGAGATCGCAGGATCAGAACATTTTCGTGCGCACAACAGTACCGGGCCATGGCGGTCGCTCAGCTGAATCGAAGAGACAGTCTGCGCGACCTTGTCATCTGTCTGCGTGCACATCAGGAGAAACTGTATCATCTCGGTCTGACCGGCGGCGTCTCCAAGAGCACGCTTGCTGACGCTAACGAGAACCGCGACTGGCGCATCCATGCCGACCATGCCCAGCACCTGATCGATCTGGCGCGTCCGCTCTACAGTGCCGAAGACAGTGAGCTGGATCTTCAGGAGACCGTCTATGCGCTGGACTCCTCGACCATTGATCTTTGTCTTTCGCTGTTTGACTGGGCGCCGTTCCGCAGAACCAAGGCCGGCATCAAGCTGCATACGCTGCTGGATCTGCAGGGCAACATCCCGTCGTTTATCGAGATCACCGATGCCAAGCTCAATGACGTGAACATACTCGATGTGCTGTTGCCGGAGCCCGGTGCCATCTACGTGATGGACCGCGCCTATGTGGATTACAGGCGGCTGCACACGTTTCACAGCCTTGGCAGCTACTTTGTGGTACGGGCCAAATCGAACACCAAGTACCACCGGCTTTACTCGCATGCAAACGACCGCGAACAAGGGGTGATCTATGATCAGCGCGGCGTGCTGACCGGCAAGAAAAGCGCAAAACGCTACCCGGATCAACTCAGACGCATCAAGTTCATCGACCGCGAGCGGGACAAGACCCTGATCTTTCTCACCAACAACACCTACCTGCCGGCACTGACGATCGCGCAGCTGTACAAGAACCGATGGCAGGTGGAGCTGTTTTTTCGCTGGATCAAGCAGCATCTGAGGATCCAGTCGTTCTACGGTACCAGCGAGAACGCTGTCAAGACCCAGATCTGGATCGGTGTCTCAGTCTACGTGCTGCTGGCAATCATCAGAAAACGGCTGAATCTGGAGGCCAGTCTCTACACTATTTCGCAGTAATCCGAAGTAGTGACTAATGCCAAGTTGCCTGAGAAGAACCGCTGATCTTCAGGGTTTTTCAAGCAATTCACTTGGCATTAATTTTTATGTCACTCAGCGCCCAAAATCCTCATCAACTTATCGCCAGACCTTCTGAAAGAGCCGGGTTTTATTGACGGTGGCGTTGTTGCCGACAGGATTTCCTGTTTTTCGACCAGATTGGCTCTCAGGTATGTCTCAGTTGTCTTGACATCCGAGTGTCCCAGCCATAGCGCCACCTTGCGAATGTCGCGGGTCGAATGCAGCACTGCCATTGCCGAGGCGTGCCTCAGGACATGCGGGGTGACCCGCTTGTCCTCAAGGGAATGGCAACTGTGGGCTGCGGTCGCAACATGCTGTTTGAGAATGTAAGCGAACCCCTCGCTGCTGAGGGTCTTTCCCCTGGCGTTGAAAAACACATGACTGTGATTGGGCACCGGGCGCACCTGCAGCCAATCCTGCAAGGCGGTCCGGGTTTGCTTCCACAGCGGCAGTTCCCGTTCGCGTCTTCCCTTGCCTGCAATGCGAACGGTTTCCAACTGCGGAGTTGGGAAATGATCCATTCTCAGCGAAACCAGTTCCGAAACCCGCAGCGCGGCGGCATAACATAGATGCAACATGGCGCGGTCGCGCAGACCAGACACAGAAGCGGTGTTCGGCGCATCCAGAATAGCCTGCATTTCATGCGAATCCAGCCAGTCAATCAGCGGTTTTTTCGTACGCTTTTGCGGAATCGCCCGAATCTGCATGGCAATCTCAAGACAGCCGGGCTCCCGATATTCCAAGTAACGGAAAAACGACCTGATCGCAGCCAGGCGGATGTTGCGGGTGCTGATCGCATTGTCGCGCTCGGTCTCCAGGGACACCAGGAAATCCATCACCGCCGTTGCCGAGAGGTGTTCGATCTTCAGTTTGCAGGGACGGACTTTCTGACGCTTGGAAACATGCAGTACCAGCAACCGGAAACAATCGGTATAGCTTTGCACCGTATGGCGGCTGAAATGCCTTGTGTCAGGCAGATACTGCTGCAAAAAGGCACTGAGAAGAGGTGCGAGGTCAGTCATGGCCGCCTCCGCATCGATCGCGATGTGTCTGCTCGGTTGCCTGTGCGATGCCGCCAAGCAGTGCCGGTGTCGCTTCCAGATACCAATAGGTATCGGATACTCTTGCATGACCGAGGTAGGTGGCAAGTGCCAGCATGTGACGGCTGACATCCGCTCCCGGCTCAAGCGCCTGCAGGGATTTGACCGCAAATCGGTGGCGCAGTGAATGGAAGGTGGGTCCGCGGGGGGCACCGGCTTTTCGGATTCCAATCCTCACTGACAGCAATCGGAAAACTCCGTGAGCATGACGGATGGAAGGTGGCCGGCCCGTGGAGATCACAAACAGATGACTATCGCCGGTCGGTTCCTTGCATCTTGCCTGAAGATAACGGCTCAGCGTCTCCCGGGTGCTGGAATGCAGCGCGATCAATCTTGATTTGCCAAACTTTGAATTGCGAATGATCAGCCCGTCCGAAGTGATATCGTCCAGGGTCAATGCCAGCGCCTCGCTGATGCGTATGCCGGTAGTGGCAGCCAGCCCGATCAGATGGTGCCAGGCAAGCGGCGCAATAGAGCCGGCCGGTCCCAGGTCCAGCGCCGCATCCATGAGTTTGCGGATGTTGCCGGTTGATATCAGGTGTGGCGGTCTTCGGGGATAGGTGGAGGTCCCCAAAAGATCCTGTGGCGGGACCTCATGGCGGCTGTCACCGGCGTTCATCCACTTGGCGAAGGCGCAGACAATGCGCAGTTTTCTTGCCGGCAAAGACTGCGGTGCAGACGCTGTGCCAGCTGCCCACTCAATCACACTTTGAGAACGTATGAAATCCTCGTCCCGAGCCTGTGCGAACCTTGCAAAGCTCCGCAGCACACTCGCATTCAGTTCGAAACGATAGCCGAGTGTCTGCTTCATCGCAACATAGTGTGCGACATGGTCGCTCATCAGTGCTTTCATCGTTCGAGCCCTCCGATCCACGGTTGGGCGACTTCCAGAAGCATCGGCAAGTCGGTTTTCGCGTAGATCATGGTGGTGTCCGCCGACTCATGGCGCAGCAATGACTGGATCAGGTTCAGTGAGGTCCCGGACCGAAGCAGACCGGTCGCTCGACTGTGTCGAAGTACATGTGCGCCGCGCCCGGCCGGGGTGGTCACCTGCGCGCGGTCAAAGGCGCGCCGAACAATTCTGCTGACCGTGCCGGAGTCGGCAAATGGCCGATAAGGCGCGATCGATGTGACAAACACCCGGTCGCAGTCAAGCTTCGGTCTGACGGTTGCAAGATAGGCGTACAGCGCATCGCCGACATCCTGGGGAAGTGGCAGCGCAGCACTGCGTTTCGATTTCCCCGTCACACGAATCTCAGCACGGTTCCAGTCAATATCGCCGATCCGCAGTGCCACAATGTCGCCGGCGCGCAACGCCAAACGCGCCAGCAGCAGTAAAATCGCCCGATCACGCAGACTCGCATTGAGCCCGCTGCAGGATGCTATTGTCCTTTCCACTTCACAGTCCGCAATCGAACGTGGAAGGTTGGACAGCCGCCACTGCGGAACTGTCGGTACAGCGGCGAGCAGTGACACCGGAACGACACCCTGCAAGATCAAGAATCGCAAATACATGCGCATTGAAGTTGCAACACCTCGGGCATGAGACCGTGAACGGTTTTCGATCCGCCGCCGGAACGCATCGCGAATCAGGCAGGTGTCATAGGCCGCCGGATCCTCGCCCAGCAGGTCTACAACCGGAATGATCCTTGCGACGTAATGGCGGATGGTGGCATCGGTGAGTCCGCGATGCAGCTTGAGCCATGAGCAGAAATTCTCCAGTATTTCGGGCAGCGGCCGGCTTTCTGTCGCCGGCAGCACAGGCGCGATCCTGCCCTGTTCATTCAGATACGAAAGGAATTTATTCAGATACCAGCGGGAACGGCACTTCCCGGTACGAAAGTGTTTTTCCAGATACACCCCCGGTATTGAACAGGCAAATGATCTGTTCCGGAACTGTTCAAGACAGTCCGCGGTCAGGTCGCCAAGCCGAATTCGGAACAAATGCAGCCAGACAATGAGTTTGCAGGCTTCCTGACGATAGTCATTGATGGTTGCCGACGCATATCCGTCAGCCTCCATCTGAGCGATAAACCCGTTCACAATCTCAAGGTTGCCTTTCAACTCACCCGGCGTGTCGACCATGCCGCCTTGTTCAAGAAAGCGGACAAACCACATCAGATGGCAGCTGTAATGCCGCTTGAGCCAGGTGGCGACCTGTGCACGAGGCGCGGCTTTACAACAGTCGCACTCATGTTGCAGGAATCTGTGTATGACTGCACCATCGATCACTTCAAGTGCGATATCAGAAATCTTCAGCCAGATCAGAAAATGCAACGCGCAAGGTACGTGTTTCCCGGTCCAGCGGAACCCTCGGCGTTGCAGGAACTCACTGTATGCGTTCAGTAAAGTCTCAAATTGAGAATGCAGATCTGAATTTCCAGATCCGCTCTGAGAAACAAATGTCATGGACATCCTCCTTTGTCAATGTAAAAAGGAGAACTCTATCAGACCGGGACACTAAAATTAATGCCAAGTGAATTGCTTGAAAAACCCTGAAGATCAGCGGTTCTTCTCAGGCAACTTGGCATTAGTCACTACTTCGGATTATTGCGATAATGCCAAGCTTGGCATTATCGCAGATTCTGGATACCACGTTGAGAAAATGCCGCTGAATCAACTGTTTACGGACTACGGATACAAAGTGGAACCGATCGACCAACCTAAGCAGTTGAATTTATTCGATTTTTAAGCCGGACACTAGTGACAATTTCTAATAAACTTATCAGAATTAAAAGTTTGGCGAATGGAAATATTTGTGTTTAATTTGTTCTGATTTTCTTTTCTTGAATCCCGTACCAAGATTTCCAGGTAGTGAAGAATAATCATTGCCCCGCACGGGGAAAGGTACACATTAATATGGAAATTTAAATTTAGGGAAATTTTTTTGAATAATCAAAAATTTCTCCTACTGGCAAGGACTGCGAGGTATACCCTCAATGGTTTCTGCCGAGTTATCTTGGTACGGGTCTGTCCAAATCGGTGTTGAGTCGAATGACCAGTATCGCCCTGATGTCAACCATATCTCATCTCGCTGGGGTGTCAAGGGTTCGAATGAGGTCTTCCAAGGGCTGACGCGGCGTACCGCTTTAAGTGCGAGATCGCCTCAAGCAATGCTAGCGGTCTAGGTGGTTAGGTTTCCGGTGGTGTCGGTACCATTACAGTGGGTCAGATTTGGGGCGCGCCTTCCTACCATTTTGACGCAATTGTCGATCTGGGTTGACTTACTGCCCTCCGGGGATGATGGGTTATCGGATCGGCGACGCTATTTCCTAGGCAGATTCTGTCGGCGATGCCAATCGGCACGTGGGTGACATCATGACCCAGGACACGAAGAAATCCGGAAATAGATTCAAGACCGGTGCGACAATTGATTAACTTATGGAAACCGACGCGGTCGCAATGGCTCATCGGAATCACGCAGAACGCAACGCAACGATGGGAAACCATTGAATCCATGCGGACTACAAACCAAAGATTAGTAATTCCGCTTTCCACACTATAAAACAAAACATGTCTTCGAGTTTAATCGCGGGTAGTTACGAATTTTGCGACATGACAGTACTTCTAGGTTACGGCTAGGATTCAATGAAAGATACCGGTTGTACTTCAAATTTAATGAAATAAGACGCCCGAAGCCTCTTTGAGAGCATCAAGGGAATGCAATGCCAAGTCAAAACAAAGATCACCTATGCTCTGGAGTCGGGGATACTGGAGTCAGCTATGTATTCACGATGAGAACAGAGAAATGGGTCTCACCGGTTTTGGAGAACCTGTTACTCTCTATGGTGGAACTTATAACTATTCCAACAAGAACTCTCCTTGGATTTTCGGAATCGCCAAAAGTCTTGGTTGAGGTGCTTCAGTAAAATTTGAACATGCCGACGACCACGACGGTATCGATAAATTAAAAACAGCTTTGTGGTTGCAAGTGGATTTTTGATCGACTTCCAGTAACAAACCGATGACACACGTGGTGGCGGTCGGATGACTTGGCGGTGAAAGTCCGCTACTGGCCCGGCAAGGGGAACAGTCAGCCGAACGGCAAGGGTGTCCGTTGTGAGACGGAATCTGAAGGAAGCCGAAGGCAAACCGCTGGCCTGACGAACAGGAACCGTATACGAGGCGGGCACGGTGGGTGAGAAGGCCAATATCTTCAAAGCCCAATACTTGCACGGAAACCGTGGACGTATATGCGGCGGGCATAAGCGGGAAGGTCGCGCGCATTACCCTGGGAGATCTGTCGTCTTGCCCGATGGAGGGCTACCGGATTCGCAAGGAGACGGGATGGGGCGACAGAAGTCAGCCGACGCCATAGTAGGCTTGCTGACCGGCAATCGAAGGGCTGAACATGGCAAGTTGCGAGTAGGCGAGGGAAAATCCCGATGAGACTTTCAAAGACACAAGTTGACCGGAGTGGATCAAGCCCGAGCGGCCAAAGACGGACAGTATTCGTCTGGAGCGGCTGAGGGTGTTGAGGTGGAGACGGTGAGCCCGACGCGGACGAAAGCGCAGCCAGGCAACCGTTCAGCGGTTGCGTGGCTTGCCATGAACCGCGGTATACGGAACCGTATGTACGGTGGTGTGGGAGGACGGCGGGAGTAATCCCGCCTCCTACCCGATAATGTTCAAGACATGGCACACAGTGCCTTGGGTAGCCTTATTCCAGCACACTGAGTGGCGGCCGGATGACTTGGAGAACAAGTCCGCTATCGACGCAACAAGGTGAGTAGTCAGTAGAATCGCATGATGTCTGCTGTCAGGTGGAACTTGAAGTAAACCGACGGCAAACTGCTGGACTGACATACATGATTTGCTTTTGAGGCAGCAATAATCAGCCGCAACAATAGAAGGTTGCTTAAGCCTAACGGTTGTTATTGATCAAGCTCAGGGCGGTGATTGCCAGACATGATATTTACTATCTGCTTGTCCATCTGTTTGAGTGCAATGATGTCATTTGCAGGAGGGGAACACCTAATCGGATTGAAAGCGGATGAGCGGCCAAGAGACGGATCTCCGAACAATACGTCTTGCAGAATTTCGGCAGTACAGTACCATAAAAATGCTCCGGAGTAATAACTCCTGCAGATTTTCGGTGGCAAGGTGAAAGACGATTGAATGGTCTCCATGCGTTAATGGATGAGTTCAGTCTTGATGCAGTTCTTTTTACCTCAATTCATAATGTTCTGTACTACACTGGCTGGTATTGTCCACCAGTCGGAAGGTTGCACTCCGCACTCATTCCCCGAAAAGGGGAGCCTACTCTGATTGTGTCGACCATCGAAGATCTACGGGCCAACTATTGCTGTTATTACGAAGATGTCCGACACTTTCACGATTGGGAAATGTCTCCGGAGGATAACAATGTCCGAATATCCGGGGAGGCGCTTTCTGACCACAATATTACTTCAGGCCGATTGGGATTTGAAATAGACAGCGTTTCTGTTCAACTGAAAGAGAAGTTTGATAACCATTTTTCAGATTTCGAGCTTATCGACGTTGCTCGCGAGACCATGTTGCGACGCTTGGTGAAATCGGATGAGGAAATCGACTTAATTCGACAGGGTGTTGAGATATGCGAGGTCGGTGGATATGCCGCAGTGGATGCGCTAAAGCCCGGTGTGACCGAAGTCCAGGTCGCGAATGCCAGTAACGTAGCCATCGCTGAGGAACTTCGAATGCGTTTCCCCGATATCGAGTACGATGATCTGAATAATAAATGTTTGTTTCAGACCGGTCCATACAGAAGTCGTATCGGGCATACCATGAACGCTCATCGAACCGTCCGGAAAGGGGAGATGCTGAGTAACAATCCTTATGCGATTATTGCAGGCTACTATCACGTTCTGGAAAGAAGCATGTACTGGGGACATATTCCTGAGGAAGCGATGGGTTTTTTCAAGACGAATGTCACTGCACACCATGAAGGCTTGAAAGCATTGAAGGCAGGCAGGAAGTGCTCAGAGATTGATTCACATGTGAACACTGTCTATGAAGAAGCGGGAATCGATTGGCGAAAACGAAGATCATTCGGAACCGGTCATTCCCTCGGAATAATGAGCTATTGGTTTGGTCGGGAAGAGGGGGGCGAATTACGGCAGTACAATCATGGTGTTCTGAAAGAGAATATGGTGGTTACGATGGAACCGATGATCAATATCAATGGGCTTGGTGGATTCAGGCATCACGATATCTGTCGAATTACAGAAGACGGCATGGAAAACCTGAATACTTTTCCCAACGGTGTACTATTGATTGATGACAAAAACCAACTCGAAGAAATATGGAGTCCGGAATGACGAAAAACCCTCCCGAAACAATTAGAAAGTCAAGAGGTGTACAGTGAGTATCCGCCTATCCGCTGACATTGGCGGTACATTCACAGACCTTGTTCTGCTGGACAATGATGGTCAATTGCATGTAGAGAAGACATCGTCCACTCCAGGAGATTTCAAAAAAGGGGTTTTAGCAGGTGTTGACAAAATTCTGCTAACCGCGGTTAGGGTTACAGATCGCGAGAGCAACATCAACTTGAGCGACCTTGAGTACTTCGTTCATGGAGCGACGGTCGTACTGAATGCGCTCATCGAGCGCAAGCTGCCAACCGTCGCGTTGGTAACTACCGCAGGATTTCAGGACGTGTTGGAGATCATGCGGACAAACAACCCATATATGTATGACCTGAAATGGGAAAAACCGAAGCCGTTGATTCCCAGACACTTACGGTTTGAAATCAAAGAACGGATACGACATACCGGTGAGATATGGACTCCTCTGGATGAGGATGGAACTAGAGCCCTTGCAAAACTGATCAAATCAAAAGGGATAAATACTATTGCTGTCTGTCTATTACATTCTTATGCGAATCCAATTCACGAACAGCGATTCAGGGAAGTATTTCTGGAAGAACATCCCGATTGCATTGTCGTCATTTCATCAGACGTCGCACCAGAAATCCGCGAGTTTGAAAGGACATCAACCGCAGTCATCAATGCCAGCACAGTACCGATAATCACTTCCTATCTTGATGATCTGAACAAGGAACTTCAGGACCGAGGTCTACTTAGGGATTTGTATGTCATGCAATCAAATGGCGGCATGATTACCGCAGGTACTGCGAGAAATTACCCGGCACGAACGGTAATGTCCGGTCCCAGTGGCGGTGTCGTTGGCGCCCAGTTCCTCGCGAGCAAGACAGGAATCCAGAATGCTGTAACCATTGATATGGGTGGGACAAGCAGTGATATGGGAGTCATCTCCGGTCATCGAGCGCTGACTGTCGATGAGAGTCGAATTGACGGCTGGCCGATCTTGGCGCCCATGATCGAAATTTTGGCCATCGGTGCGGGTGGAGGCAGCATTGCATGGATCGACTCAGGAGGGGCACTAAGAGTGGGTCCTCAAAGTGCGGGTGCGTCACCGGGTCCGGTTTGTTATCGGAGCGGAGGCGATGAACCGACAGTGACCGATGCATGTGTTGTGTTAAAACGCCTGAATCCTGATTACTTTCTAGGTGGTGAAATGACACTCGATTTAGAAGGTGCCGAACGCGCTATTCGAGAGAAGATTGCCACACCGCTTGGTATGACTGTTGATCAGGCGTCGGAAGGTATCATCAAGGTCGTCACTGCCAATATGGTTAAGGCGATGCGGTCAATATTGATCGCGCGAGGTCACGACCCGAGAGAATTTACGCTCATGCTGTTTGGTGGTGCGGGCGGAATGGTATCGGGAGATTTGCTTATGACTGGAGAGATTGGGCGCGTTATGGTACCCAACAATCCGGGAGCGTTATGTGCTCTTGGTATGCTGTCTACTGATCTACGCCATGACTATGCGCAATCCAACATAAAGGGATTCATTGACATCGATTGGGGAGATCTCAAACAGCAATTCGAGAAACTGCATCAGTTGGGTAAAAAGCGACTGTTGGCAGAAGGGTTGCAAGACGACAGGATAGAGATTACAGATGTTCTGGACATTCGCTATGTGGGACAGGATCATTATTTGCGGGTGTATGTTGATAAAGATGATTTAAACTCAGCGACAATCCAAAAGGACTTCAATGAACTGCATCAGAAAACTTACGGTTACTCTACACCTGAGTTTGATGTTGAAATGGTTAATATCCGAATCATCGCAATTGGTAAGACAGCGCGTCCACAGTTGCCTGTCTATGGAAAAAGGAAAAACGGCTCGGAGTTGAAACCGACAACGACACGGAAACTTTATTTTGACGGGGATAAGGTCAGTTCCCAGGTGTACGCTATTGAGGATTTACTGGAGGGTGACATAATTGACGGGCCAAGTGTGGTTGAGGACCCGCGATCAACGATAGTCATAATGCCAGAACAATTCGCATCGGTAGATATGTATAGAAATGTAATAATTGAAAACAAACCGTAATGCCCGGTACCTTTATGATGGTTGGAGTAAGCAATGAACAAAATTGAAGATATCAATAGCCGAACGAAAATTGATCCGATTACGCTCGAAGTTGTTCGTGCAGGATTAACTTCGATTATCAGTGAGATGTCCATAACGCTCAAACGTACTTCCTATTCGACAATTCTGCGTGAAATCAATGATTTTAGTTGCGTGATTTTTGATGAGAATGGTCGATTGCTTGCTCAGGCAGAGGGCATTCCAATATTTAACGGCAGCATGAACTTTGTGATTGATGCTGTGATCGAAAAGTATCCGTTGTCGGAAATGAAGCCGGGAGACATATTTCTTTCAAACGATCCTTACACCGCGGGCGGTACCCATAAAAACGATATCAATGTCGTGATGCCAATTTTCTATGACGACCAATTGGTCTTATTAGCTGCGAACAAGGCGCATCACCTGGATATCGGCGGAAAGGATCCCGGCAGCTGGTCGGCAGATGCTCGAAATACGTATCAGGAAGGATTTTGTCTGCCAGTCGTCAAGCTCGCCGATCAGGGAAAAATGAATGATCAGATTGTGGAAATCCTGATGGCGAATTTACGAACGCCGGAACTTTCGCGCGGGGATTTCGCTGCCCAGATCGCTTCGCTCAAGACAGCTGAGATGCGAGCGCATGCGTGGCTCAAAAAGTTTGGTGTGGATTTACTGCGAGTGGCTTCTGACGAACTGCTGAATCATGGTGAAAGGCTGGTTCGAGCGGCCATTGAACGAATTCCAGATGGAGAATACAGTGCATTCGGATATGCAGACGGTGATGGAATCACTGATGAACCTATTCCCATTGCTGTTTCCGTGAAGGTAGATGGGAGCGATATTTACATCGATTTTGCTGGTAGCGGAGAGCAACGCGAAGGCGCTTCCGGTAACTGTCATTGGGTCGTAACTACATCAATGACCCGCCAGACCATCATGTTTTTTACGGATACTGCCCTGGGTGGGAATGAGGGATCCTATCGGCCCATACATATTTACGCACCGACTGGATCAGTCTACAACCCACAGTACCCCGCACCGGTGACAACCGGAATGGGGAATATGGGAACACGTTTGATTGAACTTATTATTCAGGCGTTGTCGGATGTGCTCCCCGAAGAAGTAATCGGAGGTACTTTCGGCTGTTTTAGTTGTATGACTTTAGGTGGTGAAGACCCAGAATCGGGCGGGGAGTTTGTTCATTTTGAATGTTATTCCGGCGGTTGGGGCGGCCGCGCACATGCTGATGGAAACAGTGCAACGGTTTCGCTGGGAAGCGGGGATGCATTCAACATTCCAATTGAAGTCATGGAAACCACGTGTCCTGTTCTATTGTGCGAAAAGTTTGCATTGCAGCCGCAATCTGCCGGTGCCGGTAAGTTCCGAGGCGGTTTCGGTACCGAAATAGATTACCGGGCAATGGGTGAAGCTGAGATGTCGATCGCACTGGATAGAGAAAGGTTCAAACCATACGGTCTTTTCGGAGGATTGGAAGGCGATGGAAGCGAATTGTTGATCAATCCAGGCGAGAACAATGAAGAATGGCATATTCGATCCAGCGGTGTGAAGATCATGGCGGGGTCAGTTATTCGTCACCGGACTGCGGGTGGTGGAGGCTATGGAAACCCTCACGAGCGGGACCCACAGATGGTCTCAGATGACTATATTAATGGACTGATCTCGTATGAGGACACTTACGGGGTTTATGCTGTCGCCCTAGAACAGGGCACAGGTATGGTAGATGGTGAAGGTACCGCAAATTTAAGAAATCACTAGAAAATTTCAATCCTCCCGTGGTTGACAGTATGTCCGTTTGCACGGAATGAGCAGTTTTGCGTCAGCTACTGTAAGAACTCTTGACAGATTTCCAAATACTTGTTTCAGTAACAAGTCAAATAGTTGCTAAGCCTTTGGTGTCCACTTGGGTGGGTTGCCTTCACAAGCGGATTTTATGATGGCGCCATTCGCTTCCAGAACCTTGAGCACCTGGTTTAGTGATTTGATGGAGACACGATAGTCCCTGATTTTAGAATCAGGAAGATTTTCGTCCGAATCCCGCAAATACCCCGAAACATAAAATCGCAGCTCTGATTTTTCGTATGTCCTGTCTGACAAGCGCAGAAAAAGTTTGACCAGTTCATCAATCGCAACAATTCTCTCCCATTCGACTACCACTTTGTCCAGCTCATAGGTTCCGCTCATGATGAGTTGATTTGAATTCAGGTCGTTTCGAATCTGTTTTCTGGACCTGAAAGCCTGAGCCATGTTCCTAGCCGCTTAATGAATTGGGTCTGCAATCAACTCTCTCACCTCCCCCTCGGAATCTTCTTTAGCTTTTCGGTTAGAGCTTCGGATAGATATTCCCCCAATTCCAAGGTTGCCTTTGTCGCGCCGCGTGAATTCCAATATAGTCCGACTTGTACATCATCTAAAGCAGGCAAATTATGAGATTTCGGCAACTCTTGCAAATAAGGTGGAACGGAGTTCTTTGATAGCGCAGTAATGCCCAGACCCGCTTGGATAGCCGAATGGTTCCCCGCAATACTTTGACTTGTGAACAGGATTCGATATGGAATATTGGATTTTGTCAAAGTACGAATGATGCGTTCTCTGTACTGACAAGGCTCCGGAAACAGGACCAACGGAACAGGAGAGTTTCGATGGAATTTATGTGATTTCAAACCAATCCATGAAACAGGGTCTCGCCATGAATATTGCAGAAAACGTGTCGGCTTCCCGTCATCAAGAGCGAGAACGATATCGCACTCCTGGCTATCGATAGTCTGCCTCAGGTCAGCACTCAATTCGCATTTTACATCGATTGAGACATTCGGGTGTGTTTCGGTGAAACGCCCCAGGATCAATGGCAAAAAAGCGATTGCAAAATCACTGGGAATACCAATTCGAATTTTTCCCACCAACAGATTTCCATCAAGACGGTTGATACATTCGTCGTTCAAACGAACGATCTGTTTGGCATATTCATAAAGAACTTCGCCTTGTTGGGTTAAAGACAGGGATTTCCCTGAACTGGTAAGAATGGGGGTGCCGGCCACTTCTTCCAGACGTTTGATTTGCAGACTGATTGCTGATTGTGATCGCCCGACTTCTACTGCAGTCTTTGAAAAACTGTGATTTTCAAGTAAGACAAGGAATGACTTCAAGAACTCGATTGGTATTGCTCTCTTACTATTCATTATCTCTTCTACGCTACTGTCGTTTGTCGTTTACAGGATTGGAGTGACACGCAAAACTCCGAACTGTATTCAGATAACTATTATTAGAAATGACTGGCTGCAATGCTAACAGTTAAACTCATATAACTATTGAAAATGTCAATCACTCCAATAGAAAAGGTGCTGTTAATATAAGAAGTGTCCCGGATGCAATGCTATTAGTTTATCTCATAATTCTATTGAATATGTCAACTTCACTAATAGGAATTGTGCTGTTAATATAGGAGTACTGGAATTTCAGACTGATATTCCATAAACCAATTGCAGGATCAATATCATCACACAGGAGGCTTGAAATCCAATGTTACAAAAAAAGTTGGTGACGTTCGCACTAATGGCGTTCGTTGCGTTATTCAGTACTTTAGGGTATTCACAAGTTGAACTCAGTGGCGATCCTAAAATAGCATTTATATATCTGTCCCCGGCACACGACGGTGGATGGACGGAATCGATCGAGCGCGGGCGGGTAAAAGTTGAGGAAGCGACCGGTGTGGAAGCAGCCTATACGGAAGATGTTTCAAGTGACAAGACAACAACCCGACAGGTTATCGATCTATACATAAAACGTGGCTATAACATCATCATTGGTACAGCTTGGGACTATGGTGAGGCATTCGCTGAAGCTGCGGCGGACTATCCAAATGTAGCATTCATGAATGCCGCCGGTGAAACGATGGCAGACAACCTCGAGAGTTTCTACGCGCGTACCTATCAGGGATGGTATCTTGCGGGCATGGCTGCGGCGAGTGTTTCGAAATCCAAGAAACTGGGTATGGTTGCGGGATTTCCGCTGTCTGTGGTGAACTGGGATGTCAACTCGTTTCTCAGAGGCGCACAAGCCATCGATCCGGAAGTTCAAGTTATCGCTTCATTTGTCAATACCTGGTTTGATCCGGTAAAGGAAGGCCAGGCGGCCGAAGCGATGATTGAACAGGGAGCCGATGTAATCGCAACCAATCTGAGTGCCGCATCCGTTCCTGCCGCGACCGAGAAAGCGGGTGTAAGATTTGTTGGTTTTCAAAACAATATGTCGCACCTGGCACCCAATGGACATGTCGCGTCAATGGTGTTCAACTGGGAGGCGCATCTTCTACCGAGTATTCAGGAGATGATTGACGGGACTTGGACCAGTAAAGGAAGTTCCTTTATTGGAATTGACCAAGGGATGATCGGATTGTCCGGGCTCGCAGACGACGTACCAGATGACGTTAGAGCAAAAATTGCAGATGCTGAGGCTGCAATGGTAGCTGGTTCGCTGTCACCGTTTGATGGCCCTGTGCTAAAGCAGGACGGTAGCGTTGCTGTGGCAGAAGGGGAAACATTGAGCGATGATGGTCTATGGGGTATGGATTACTTTATCCAGGGAATGATCGGATCAATGCCGGCTCAATAAGACCGATTGGCGGGGTGACCGACGCAACCACGTTACAGTTCCGCATACATACTGCTGTCGGCCACCCCGGTTCATCTTTGCCTTGCCCATGCTTGAAGGAGTTGGCGAGATTCGCCTGCGTCTGTTAGGGTGGACTTCAAAAGTGATAGGCTATGTCCAGCAAGGGCGTCTGCCCCAGCCATCACCAGATAGACGGGAACACTCGGAAAAGCTTCGCGGCATCCGACGTTTCATACTGGCATCGTAAGCATGGAGATGGACATTGCGTGTACCGCCTATATGCCTGTCGAAACGTTCCACGTCTGCGAAATCCTTCCACCGGATACACTGGTAGTCATGCAGTCACGACTTTGCGCGGCGACCACGTTACTCCAATTATTCACCAAACTGCAAATTCGGTAGACTGTATCGCATCAGTATGAAGCCAACTCAAAGTGTCTCCGCCGATACCCAATGGCGGATATTCGGTGAAACTGCTCCAAAGGTGTAATGTTGATCATGGACAATCAAGGATTTGCATTAGAGTTAACACAAGTCAGCAAGCAGTTTGATGGTCGTCCTGCACTTTCAGACGCGTCAATAAAAGTGGTTTGGGGTGAGGTTCATGCGCTACTCGGTGAGAACGGGGCGGGTAAGTCGACATTAATGAATGTCGCCTGCGGTCTGTATTCACCCGATCAAGGGACTATGGCCGTGAGCGGGGCGCCGGTTTCAATTTCAAAACCCGCTGATGCGATCAATCATGGCATTGGAATGGTGCATCAACATTTCAAACTGGTTGATCGATTTACAGTTTCGGAAAACATTCTCCTGGCTTGTAGCGAAACCTTGGGTGTTTCTTCGGTCAATGAAGTAGCCAAGGTGATCAAACAGAAATCCGAACATATGGGCCTTGAGATCGATCCTCATGCGGTTGTTGGAGAAATTTCCATCGCTGAGAGACAGCGAGTGGAAATTCTCAAAATGCTTCTTACCGGTGCGAGAATCTTGATACTGGATGAGCCAACCGCTGTGCTGACGGATTTAGAGTCGGAAAACGTACTGACATTGGTAAGGAGAATGGCTGCCGATGGTTGTGCCGTGATATTGATTACCCACAAACTTCGTGAGGTACTCCAATACTCCGATCGCGTGACAGTCATGCGCGCGGGAAGAACAATTCTAAGCCAAGTGCAAACATCAGAGATGACGCGAGAAAAACTGGCTAAAGCGATGGTAGGCGAGTCTGCTGAACAGATGACATCACAATCCCGCGAACTGGGTGACGTTCGCTATGTCATTGAGGGTATCAAAGTCAGGAGTCCGTCCGGAGGAGTAGGAATTGATGGCGTCACCCTCAATGTAAGAGCTGGTGAGATCTATGGAATTGCCGGAGTCGGCGGGAACGGTCAACCTCAGCTTGCCGATGCTTTGATGGGACTGATGCCCATTGAAGAAGGCAATATTTTCATTGACGGTGAGAATATTTCTCACCTTGGTGTCAAAGCGCTTCGTGATCGAGGATTGCGGTTCATTCCTTCGGATCGTTTCGGAAGTGGTTTGATTCCAGACTTCAGGGCCTACGAGAACTATGGCGTCACAAGAATTCTGAACAATGTTTATGGCTCCTGGATTCGCGTGAATCGGAACCGCATGAAAACCGATGTTAATGAAACGATTGAATCCTATCAAATTTTAGGTTGTGTGGCGGTAACCAAGTCACGGTTACTTTCTGGAGGCAATGCCCAGAAATTGCTATTGGCACGTGAACTTGATTCTTCGCTATCTGTTTTGGTCGCCCATTCCCCTACACGCGGCCTGGATGTACACGCTTGCAACACAGTTCATGGGCTGATTGTGAAAGCGGCGAACCGCGGTGCGGCGTGTATTTTGATCAGTGACGATTTAGAAGAGATCCTGACACTATCGGATTCTGTCAGCGTAATGAGCCGGGGGAAAATTTCTGAAAAACGCCCGACCAGTGAAATCACCCGCGAAAAAATTGGGGAGTTGATGTTGGGACATGCTTAATCGCATATATCTGGTTTCTCGTCAGCAAATTCCAGTCTGGCTTCGTATTTCGACTTTTTGTCTGGGAATTTTCACCGGACTCATTGGCTGCACATTGATATTGATGATTTTCGGCGTTCCGTTTCGCGAAATTGTGAATGAGTATGTAGTCTTTATATTTCTGGACAAAAGTGGATTTATTCTGACTTTGACCGCATTCGTTCCATTGGCCTTGGTTGGATTGGCGGCGGCCGCGGCAATAAAGCTGAACTTCTGGAATATTGGCATCGAAGGTCAAATGTGGATGGGTACGATTGCGGCGACATGGGTGGCAACCTATGATGTCGGTCCGGAAAATTTGAGATTGTTGATCATGTTTTTTGCTGCCGCACTGGCAGGCTCCTTGTGGATTGGCATATCGGCAGGTTTGAAACTTAGATATGGGGTCAATGAAATCATTACGACTCTGTTACTGACTTATGTCGCATTTCTGCTTGTACAGAATCTGCTCTTCGGAGTCTGGCGCGATCCGAGTTCAGGATTTCCAGCGTCTCCCATGTACACCCCGGAAATCGAAAGATTGGCGCTAGTCGGTTGGGGCCGTTTGCACAGTGGGATTTGGATAGCCATAGCTGCCGGTGTCATTTGGTGGTGGATTATGAGTATCAGCCGCTTTGGTTATTTGATCGATGCAGTGGGTGCCAATCCACTGGCGGCGAAAGCGGCGGGATTGCCGGTGATCGCAACGGTCGTAGTTGCCGCCATTCTTTCGGGTGGACTTGCCGGTGTTGCCGGGTTGGTGATTGTCGCTGGACAGGAGTACAGGCTGACAATCAATATCGCGGAAGGCTTTACATTCTCTGCCATCGTAATTGCCTTCGTCGCTCGATTTAATCCGATCGGAGTGCTGTTCGCCGCACTCATGATTGCGGGTATCTACACAGCTGGTGAGACACTGAAGGTATTCTATCGGCTACCCAACGCTACGGTGGTACTACTCGAATCCGTGATTTTACTGTCGCTGCTGATTGTCGAGTTCTTCAGTCGGTACAACATCGGCATACGTAAAGCCGAGGCCACGCCATGAGTGAGTTTATCTTTAACTGGCTGGTCAATACACCGGTTTATGCGACTCCACTCTTACTCGCATGCTTGGGGCTGATCGTTACCGCCAGGGCGGGAATCTTGAATCTTGGTGCAGAAGGGATGATGGCTGTCGGTGCATTTTCCGGTGTCGTAGTGGTATTGAGTGGCCAGCCGTTGTGGCTTGCGGTGATCGTAGCGATGTTGGCGGGCGCTTTACTTGCTGCCGTATTCGGAATTGCGACTGTTTTCTTCAGGACCGACCAGGTATTGACGGGCCTGATTACCGTAGCCATGGGGCTAGGGGTTTCGGGCGTGATGGGACATTCATTTACCCACAAACCCATTCAGGGATTTGAGGGAATTTCCATGGGCTGGCTGTCAGAAATTCCATGGATCGGCAAGATTTTCTTTGGACAGGATTTACTGGTATATGCAACCGTACTGATTACATTGGCTATTTGGTGGGGAGTTCACCGCTCACTGATAGGACTGCGCCTTCGTGCAGTCGGTGAAGCCCCTTCTACAGCTGATTCATCCGGCATCAATGTGATGCGCTATCGGTTTTCAGCGGTTTTGATTGGTGGATTGCTTTGCGGTCTTGCTGGTGGATACCTGTCACTCGCTGCGGGACAGATTTGGGTCGAACATATGATCGCGGGTCGAGGCTGGATCGCCATCGCACTTGCTATTTTTGCAAGGTGGCGGCCGTTTCCTGCGATTCTTGGGGCATTGATTTTCGGTGGAACTGAAGCAATTATTCCTAGAATTCAGACGTTGGGCGGAGACATACCTGTCTATTTTCTGTTGATGTTGCCATACCTGCTGACGCTTGCAGTTCTGATCATCCCGTTCGTTTTTGTAAAAGGGTGGAAAGATGATGTTCCTGCTGGTCTTCTGAAGACATTTGTAAGAGAGGAAAGACAATAAGTGGAACCTTAATTGATATGAGTCAAACGATTACTGAACTGGTTGGCTATTCGAGCGACCCGGAATTATCGGAGAGGCTGCATAGCCTGCGGCATCGAGACGCTGTCGAGTACGTTACTTTGGCAAAGGAAGATATGAAGCGACGTCGGCTACGCGTAACCTCGGACAAGGGTAATGAATACCTGATTGCCTTTTCCCGAGAATTCGAGTTGTCCGATGGTGCGGTAATTGCTTTGAATGATGACCAGGCGTGTGTGATCAAAATGACAGAAGAAAAATGGTTGCACCTGGAACCATGCGACATTCCGACCGCAATTGAACTAGGGTATTTCGTCGGCAATCTGCATTGGCGCGTCAAATTTGACGGCCCGCACCTTAGAATTGCTGTAGAAGGCCCGATTCAGAATTATCTTGACCGACTGAGGCCTTTCATTGAAACTGACAAAGTTGTTAGAAGAAACTAATCCTGCTCAATTGCTCACTGTTCTGCAGCATGGAGACAGTCTGTTTCCAAGTGGCGCCAATGCTATTTCAGGAGGCTTGGAGACGCTGGTGTCTGAAGGGCATGTTAAATCTGCAAACGACGTCAGACAATTTGTTTTGGGCCAGTTAAACCATCGCTGGAATAATTTTGACCGCCCTGCATTGATCGCTGTACATCGGTGTGATGACAATCTGATGGATGTCGCAAACATAGACGCGCTGGTTGATGCCCAGACGCTTTGTGCATCGTCTCGCTCGGGGTCAATTCGAGTAGGGCAGGGTCTGCTGGATGTACATATCAAGCTGAATACTAAATACGCCGAAGGCTATGGGGCTCTGGTAGATCAATCGCAGGCATTTGGCCACAACGTAGTTGTACAGGGATTGATGTGGCGTGGGCTTGGACTTACTGAAGCGTCGATTTCATTGATGTCTGCCTATATATTCAGCAACGGCTTGGTGAGTGCAGCCTTGAGACTCGGTGTGATCGGTCATATCGCTGCGCAGAAAATGCTATCAGATACCGTGGATACAGTGCAGGAACTGGTGAGTTTCCCACCAGCGGATATCGACAGCATGTATGCGTTTACGCCGGAGCAGGAAATTTTTACGATGCGACAGGTCGATTTGACCTGTCGCCTTTTTGCAAACTGAACTCTTTTCCAAATCTATGGAGGTCTTACCATGTTACTAACACCGACTGAAATGGAGAGATTGACAATCTTCACTGCTGCGGAATTGGCCCGCAAACGAAAGGCAAAGGGCTTGGCACTGAATCATCCGGAAACCATCGCTTATATCAGCGATGAAATTCTTGAGGGAGCGAGAGAGGGAAAGTCAGTGGCAGACCTGATTTCTTATGGCTCCACAATATTGACCTCGGATGATGTCATGCCGGGTGTCGCTGAGTTAGTCCCCATGATCCAGATTGAAGGAACATTCCCGGACGGAACCAAGCTGGTGACTGTTCACGACCCAATCCGGCCTGGAAAAAAGAAAATCAAAGAATCTGATCAGTCAAATCCGGGTGAGCTGTTGCCCCGAGAAGGTGAACTGGAGATTAACGCAGGTCGGCAAAAGTCAACAATAAAGGTCGTAAATACCGGAGACCGTCCGATTCAGGTGGGTAGTCACTATCACTTTTTCGAGACCAATAGGGCGCTGGAATTTGATCGAGAAGCAGCATATGGCATGCGTCTCGACATACCGGCGGGTACTTCGGTCAGGTTTGAACCAGGAGATTCGAAACAGGTAACGCTTACC
Organism: Arenicellales bacterium; assembly: GCA_963666625.1. GTDB lineage: Bacteria > Pseudomonadota > Gammaproteobacteria > Arenicellales > JAJDZL01 > JAJDZL01. The sequence continues at coordinate 3,525,497 of OY762925.1, read as the reverse complement.
CAATTTGGTGGGACTCAGGAATTGTATGGACTAAATGACCTCACCAATGGTTCCGTAGCGAATGATGTCAATAAGGTGGATGCTTTACAGCGCGCCAGACAAAGAAATTTCAAGGGGGCGTAATCATGGCGAAAATGACAAGAAAAGAATATGCGCAAATGTACGGTCCAACGACCGGAGATGCGATTCGATTGGGAGACACTTCGTTGGTGGCGGAGGTTGAACATGACTATGCCGTACCAGGCGACGAATGTTTGCATGGTGGTGGCAAGACACTGCGGGACGGCTTGGGCTTAAAGCCGGGTTATGACAGTGCCATGGGTTCGCTTGACATGCTTTTATGCAATGCATTGGTGATCGATCCGGTTCTCGGCATCGTGAAAGGCGACATCGGAATCAAAGATGGAGAAATCGTTGGGATCGGAAAGGCCGGGAATCCAGAGACAATGGATGGTGTGAACAGTAATCTGATCTGTGGTGCCGCAACCACAGTACGCGATGCAGAGGGACTGATCGCGACTCCGGGTGGAATTGATGTACATGTACATTTTGACAGTGCGCAACTGTGTGAGCACGCTATCAGCTCCGGTATAACCACAATGCTGGGTGGTTCTCTCGGCCCGATCACAGTCGGAATCGACTGCGGCGGCGCGAATAATGTCGGCAAGATGTTACAGGCGGCCGAGCATTGGCCGATCAATTTTGGTTTTTTGGGCCGAGGAAACACATCGAAGCCGCAATCGATATACGACCAAATCGAAGGAGGCTGTTTCGGGCTGAAAATTCATGAAGACTGGGGTGCGATGCCAAGTGTAATTGACACCTGCCTTTCCGTGGCTGATGAACTGGACTTCCAGGTGCAACTTCACACAGACACATTGAACGAAAGTGGATTTGTTGAGGATACGTTGGCTGCGATCGATGGTCGAACGATTCATATGTATCACACGGAAGGTGCGGGCGGTGGCCATGCGCCCGATATTATCAAAGTCGCTGGCATCAGCAACTGTTTGCCATCCTCGACTAATCCTACGAATCCATTTACAGTCAATACATTTGATGAGCATCTGGATATGACCATGGTCTGCCATCACTTGAGTCCATCCATACCTGAAGACGTGGCATTCGCGGAAAGCCGAATTCGTTCCCAGAGTATTGCTGCTGAAGACATTCTGCACGATATGGGTGCCATCTCGATGCTCGGATCTGACAGTCAGGGGATGGGGAGGATCAATGAGGTTATCTGCCGTACATGGCAACTCGCTTCAAAAATGAAGGATCAGCTCGGCCGACTGGAGGAAGAAAAAACCGATCGGGGAGATAACGAGCGAATCAAGCGTTATATCGCAAAGTATACGATCAATGCTGCGCGCACATTTGGCATTGACCAGTATGTTGGGTCTCTCGAATCCGGCAAACTTGCCGATGTCGTTCTATGGCGGCCCGGATTCTTTGGAATCAAACCAGAACTGATCGTAAAAGGCGGGTTTATTGCCTGGTCACCGATGGGTGACAGTGCGGCATCCTTGATGACCTGTGAACCGATAATCATGCGCCCGCAATGGGGGGCGTTCGGCTCGGCGCAAAAATCCCTGAGTCTTTCTTTTGTCAACCCTTTGGCGATACAGAATGACCTTGAGACAAAGCTGAACCTGACCAAGAAACTGGTACCGACCAGCGGTACACGGAAACTGGGCAAGCAGCACATGCTCCACAATTCGATCTGTCCAGACATTGAGGTGAATCCGCAAACGTTTGATGTATTTGTGAACGGCAAATTGGCAACATGCGAGCCTGCGAGCAAGTTACCTCTCGCCCAACTTTACATGTTAAGGTGATTTAAGACGATGAGTTCACTGCCAGCACCAGCACGAATCGGTATCGGTGGCCCGGTCGGGTCAGGGAAAACCGCATTGATTGAAAATCTAATTCCGATCTTTCATGCGAGGAATCTTGAACTGGTGGTCATTACCAACGATCTGGTCACGAAAGAAGATGCGGAACGACTGCAACGAAGTCAGTTAATCGATCCGAACCGTGTAAAGGCGGTTGAGACAGGTGCGTGTCCACATACCGCAATTCGAGAAGATCCGACTATGAACATACAAACTGCGGATTTGCTCGCCAAGAGTTTTCCCAACGCTTCCGCGATCCTGATCGAAAGTGGAGGCGACAATCTTGCCTCCACCTTTTCACTCGATTTGGTCGATTACTGGATGTTTGTGATTGATGCGGCTGACGGTGACGATATTCCGAGAAAAAAAGGACCGGGAATAGTTCGCTCGGATCTTTTGATTATCAATAAGATTGATCTTGCGCCATATGTCGGTGCGGATCTTGATCGAATGGTTACTGAAGGCAGCGAGATCCGTAATGGTAAGCCAGTTCTGCTGACCAACTGCGCAACAGGAGAAGGTTTGGAAGAATTGATGGACCAGTTGGTTCACGACGTGCTGTTTCTCTGATTTGTTGAACAAAGCTACGATTGCGGATTCCGAGCGAAAGACGGCAGATTTAAAACTGCAGTTTGCCTTATCGCCTGATGGGAAAACTTATATTCGCGATCAATTTTGTCGCTATCCGTTTCATGTGTGTCGCGCACAGTATGTGGATACGAAACCCTCTGGATTGGCAACAATTTATCTGCAATCATGTGCCGGCGGTATATTCGAAGGTGATCGCTTATTCAGTGTGTTCCATTCCTTGCCTGAATCGCAGGCGCATATAACCACGCAGGCGTCCACCATAGTTCATAGCATGAAAAATGGTAGAGCAGAACAGTATGTGTCAATTGAAGCGGAGGAAAGCAGCTACATCGAGTATCTTCCCGATCCTTTGATTCTATTTCCAGAGTCTCATTTGCGTGCCAAGGTATTAGTAAGCATGCATTCTACGGCGACGATTATCCTATCCGATGCATTTCTGGTACACGACCCAGAAAATCATGGCAAGAAGTTTGGTGAATTTCTTAATGAGACTCGAATTAAGGATTTGCAGGGAAATCTACTGTGTCTGGATAGATACCAAATTGACGGAGAGGGGATGTTCAACCACTGCATTGGTGTAATGGGAGACTACGCAGTACTCGGAACTGTAATATTTCTCAGCCCCGACAATCTGACACAAACATTCTGTGATTCGTTAAAGAACGTGTTAGATACCAATCGTGCAGTATATGGGGGAGTTTCAATGCTGCCCAACGATTGTGGGGTTTGGGTTCGCCTGATGGCCAATGAGGCTTTCGAAATGCGCTCGATAATGACAAGTCTTTGGGAAATCGGGCGCAAAAATTACGCAGGTACCTCACCGCAAACAAGAAAAAAGTAATTGAGGAAGACAAACTTTATAGGGCAGATGATTGTACTCGTTTCGCACACCATCAGAATTCAGTTCCAAGAGTTGGTTTACCCTGTTATCAACCGCCTAGTCAAACGACACCGACATCGTATCGGAGAAATACTGAGTCTTGAGTCAGAATAACGAATCCTTCTAATTGATCTTTATATTCAGTTCATATTCTGAAATATTGGAGTTTTAGCTTTAAGTGTCTAATCGGTTCTCAGGCTATTGTTGGGTACAAAATTCGACAAACTGACATCAGGAAATTTTGCGATGGATAATTCTACGCTTATATTGGAAATAGATATTATCAACAGAACAATTCGGGACGATACCTTTACTGTCTGCCTTCGGTCTGTTCAATTTGCGCCATATTGTTGCCATGATATTCCCTGATACCCAGCTTTCTTCCCCCACTATCAAGCACTGATTCTGTCTAAAATTTGATTATCACTTGAGCAATAGACTCATCCGACATCTATACCTTGAAGTTGATTTACATTGGAGATAACAAAGTGTATACGGGACTAATAAATCTGCGCCAGTACATGATGCGGTCGAGTAATTCGGAGATGATGGCTATATCGGTATCAGAAAGAATTGTACGATCAAACTAGAAAGGCTGAAATTGATTTAAATTCGGACAGAAATTTCAAAAATCAGTACTCACATTGGGTAGAATTGGCGAGTCGATCTGCGATTTTCTCTTTACCTTCATTGTTTGGGTTTAGTTTGTCTCTTTTCATTCGGAAATCCCTCAGTCATACCTCTTCAGTCTCCAAACGATTTTGGGTTAATATTATCGAAGTGCTTTTCCATTGGCAGTTCCCAGGAATTTGGGTGACAAGACATAGATTCTTGACAAACGAATTAAGCGAATTCTCTAGTCATCTCGTCATTGGTCAAATTGACAGTTCCATCAAGGAATTTTTTTTCATGCACACTAATGTCCAAAGTAGCGGAAACAATTGATCGCTCCCAGCAATAGGAAAAAGGTTCGAATATTCATTTAGCTTACTGCATGGATCGATCGGTATCTAACCTATGCGCTCACTTTTTGGCAATCCCACACGAGACCGTCCAGTCACAGCACTCTCGTTGTTGCTTATTGGTGTGTTTGTTCTCGCATTACAGGACGCGCTGTTCAAGGATATTTCATCTCAGACATCGTACTGGCAGTTCCAGGCATTGAGGGCAGGCGGAAATTTCATCTTCGCCATCGTGCTGGCTATTGGTGGAGGTGGATTGTACCTGCTGATTCCTCAGCGAACTGGGGCAGTCTACTTTCGCGCTTTATTGATGACCTTTTGCATGTTCTGCTTCTTTGGGGGTGCGCCGTACCTGACTTTGACTCAGATGGCTGCGGGTCTGTATACCTATCCTCTTTTTGTGTCAATGTTGGCCGGACCTGTGCTCGGTGAACGAGTGGGGCGCTGGCGATTGGGTGCCTTGGTTGTGGGATTTGGCGGTACGGCTCTTGTGCTATCTCCGTGGGAAGACGGATTCACGATACTGCAATGCCTTCCTATTCTCGCGGGATTCTTCTACGCTTTGAACATTCTTACCATTCGTCGTGCCTGTCGATGGGAAAACACCTTGGCGATGGTTTTCGCTGTGGCAGTAGCCTTCCTGATATCCGGAATACTGGGAAGTGTGGTGTTGACGATATTTCCTCTGCCTATGATAGTGCAGGAAAGCGCACCTTTTGTATTCATTGGTTGGCCGTTACTGACAATGGTTGTGGTAGGATTCGCCGTTGTTACGTCTATTCTGAATCTCATAGGCAACATTTGCCTGAGCAGGGCATACCAGACCGCGGAGAGTAGCTGGCTCGTTCCGCTGGATTTCAGTTATCTGCTTTTTGCCGCATTTTGGAGTAAGGCTCTGTTCGATACCTTGCCTACCACCAATGGTATTATCGGGATGACGTTGATCGGTGCTGCGGGTGTCCTGACTGCATGGCGCGAGCGTGTTCGCCGACAGATGGAATTTCAGATTTAAAACAGATCTTCCCCAGGTTTATCTGCGTCCGATTGGTTTTTATTCATAAAGCATTGTTGTTATATCCATCGAATAATATCGGGTATTTTCAATAGGTGTCAAAATAGATAGCGTGTATTTTCGAACTGTATAGAATAATCTTGTAAATTCATCGTATGAAAAGGTATTTGGAATCCCCGGTATTGGAAGACCTGAACCGCAAGATGGTATTCATTGGCGGTCCTCGACAAGTTGGGAAAACCACACTTTCTTTCAATATTGCGCCAAAGCAGCATCGTTTTCTGAATTGGGACAATATAGAGGATAGAGAGTTTGTTCTAAGGCAAAATACTCCAGTCGAGTCATTTGTCATATTCGATGAGATCCACAAATTCAGGGATTGGAGAAATTACGTCAAGGGGCTCTATGACAAGAACTTTGACGAGAAAAAAATTTTAGTCACCGGGAGTGCGAGACTTGACTACTACCATTATTCTGGTGACTCGTTGCAGGGTCGCTATCACTACTATAGACTTCACCCGCTGACTGTGGGTGAACTCGGTATTGATTCGCAATCGGATTTTGAGAGTCTGCTGACACTCGGTGGATTCCCTGAACCATTCTTGTCTCAGTCAAAGACGCAAGCCGATCGATGGATGCGCGAATTCCGAAGTAGGGTAGTGAATGAAGAGATCAGAAGTCTGGAACTCTCGCAACAACTTTCATCTATGGAGCTACTTCTGTTAAGATTACCTGAATTGGTCGGCAGTCCACTGTCGATCAACACCCTTCGGGAGGACCTGAACTGTGCACATAAGACGGTGGCCAAGTGGCTGGATATATTCGAGCGGATGTATCTGATCTATCGACTGTCTCTGTTCGGGTCGTCAAGACTCGGAGCTGTAAAGAAAGAGCAGAAGCACTATCAGTACAATTGAGCAGATGTACAGAATTAAGGTGCTCGATTTGAAAACCTGATTGCGAGTCATATCCTAAAGTGGATTCATTTTAAACAGGACCATGAAGGTCGTGATCTCGACTTGACCTATTTTCGGGATATTGACGGTCGAGAAGTAGACTTTATCGTTACTGAGAACAGACAACCAATTTGTGCAATCGAATGTAAACTTCAATACAGAGATATCTCCCGAAGTCTGAAGTATTTCAAGTCCAAATTTCCTGAACTGATGCAATACAGGTTCATCAATTTGATCTTCAGGAATTTATTTCGAAAGAGGGAATTCGAGTAGTCAACTGGAAAAGCTTGCTGAAAAACTATCTTTAGCAGCCCCTTCTGTGGGAGCACCGAGTCGCTTGTACGATCCACTTAGCTAATTCGTGTACGGTCATTTGACTAGCGTCTTAAGGTTTCGTCATTGTGAAGCGTGCACCGGCAGTTGCGGATTGTTCGTTTGTTGTTGTGCTCAGACGGTGCCGGTCCGACTGTCAGGCGACGAATTCCCGATTGACTTACCTCATCGCTTCAGTCCTGAGCCCACGAAGCGACAGTCTGCATGGCGGGCAGTCGCTATATACATTTCCAATGTTCAAACGGATGACAATCGAAAAAACGACTGCCGGGCAACCTGACGCCGATCATATCACAGTGTCGTAGTATCATTGAGACCGGACGCATGCATTGAAAATTGCCGACGGGCATATCAGACGATTATCGTGGTGGCGAAATTGCTGGAACAGGAAAACATGACGACTGAGGAAAGGATTCGGGAGATACGCGCGGAGACCGAGCGGATCAATCAGCGTGCCGCTGAAATGCGCGCGAAAACGGAAGAAATGCGTGCGGAGACAGAAAAGATGCGCAAGGAGTCCGAAGAGTGGCGAAAGCGATCCGACAAGCGTGCTGCCAAAAGGCGTAAGAAGTCCGAAAAGAAATGGAAGGAACTCAGTAAAGAAATTGCGAAGGTGAATGCGACGGCTACGAAGCTGGCCGTGAAGACAAAAGAGCACGGCAAGCAGATCGGCCGACACAACAACAAGTTCGGAAGCTACACCGAGGCACTTGCGGAACCCTCCATCCGGCGGATACTGGACGAGTATTTCGATGCCGACCACATGGAGTCGTACGAGCGCGGAAACCTGCAGCTGGATGGCTGGGGTGTCGCCCGCAATGGCACCGGTGCGGCCTATGTGGTGGAGGTCAAGAGCAAGTTTGAACCTGAGCATCTGGATCAGGTGTGGCGACTGGTCAGGATGTTTCGCATTGAAAAGCCCGAGTTCGAGTCAAGGGAGGTGTATCCGATTCTTGCAGTGGTTGAAATCGACAAGGAGCAGCGTGAGCAGGTGTGGAAGTCAGGCATTCACCTGATTGATGTATCGGATGGTGTGTTCGAGTGGACCCGGCCACCCAGAGGTTTTATGCCGTGCGGTGATCATGGTACGAGCGGCAGCCTACAGCGGGCCGTGCCGCGACATCTGCGACTGGTTCCGAAGGAAGGGCGCGGATAGCAGCAGGCACAGTGATGCGGCCGACAGGAGTGACGTAGTCCTGATTGAGGATATCGTGCACTTTTTGGGTGGATGGCAACTGATGCAGACATTGCGTTTCAGCAAGTGCGGGTTGAATTCCTGATCGTTCACTGGATGCCGTAGCGGATGCCGGTCGGCATCGCGATCTAATCCCTGGTTGCTCAGGTGTACGCGCGATCCGGAATATCACCAAACGCTTCGAGATTGGTTGGATCGCGGTCGATCATTTTTTCATAGTAAATTGCCAGTCAAATTTCGCCCGGTACGAATCCTTGTGGGTAATCCCTTTCAGCTCATCCTGTTCCGATTGCGTTGGCGCGATAACATATCTTTACAAGGTATCAGCCTGCCTGTACAAAAGAATATTCGGGCAAACATCCAACTCTTGGGACACTAGATTCAGAATGTTTTCATAAAGAAGACCCTCCCCTTATTCTTCGAACTTCATTTCGGTTCCGTCAGTCTCAAGAGTTTCGCTAAAATGTGTGTGTTTGTTTCGGAACAAGCGAAACCACCAAAACACTATCGTCTCAACAGGAAAATTACATGAACTTGGTTACCAGAATTTCCAGGTCGGCACTAATAGTTATCGGCTTGCTTATAGTCTCCTTTCAAAGCTTCGCTGCAGAACCGCCTGTATTCAATGGCCGAGGAGAGTTTGCGATCAATGGATATGATGCTGTTGCTTACCACAAGCAAAAGAAACCCGTTAAAGGAAACAGTGAATTTACTGCGAAGTGGAACGGAGCCAAATGGCGTTTCACCAACGACGAGAATCGCAGTCTGTTCGAGTCAGATCCAGAAAGATGGGCACCGCTTTATGGGGGATATTGCGCATGGGCAGTAGCCAACAATTACACTGCGAAAACCGACCCTGATGCATGGTCGATCGTGGATGATCGACTGTATTTGAACTATAACCGACGAATACGTAAGAAGTGGAGCAAGGACATCCCTGGAAACATCAAACGGGCCGATGCGAACTGGCCTGAAGTACTGAAGAAGTAATCTGATTGGAATCAAATTTATACAGGTTCAGATGATCATACTGCATTTGGAGATTGATCATATCAGACGATATACACAGCAAGAATCTCAAACAATGAACTTAAAGCTGGAGTGGAAGTTTTTCCCGAACTCTGAGCGAGGTACAGCTTCGAGTCAAATCGAAAAGAAACTTATATATAAGATAATCTTTTACTATAATATAAGATTACCGTATACTAAAATAGATGAATATTTCCTCAATTGCAATATATAGACCGCTCCATTGAAGATAGAATCGTTGATTCACTAACAACATTCCCAGTTGTCTATATCGCCGGACCCCGTCAATCCGGTAAGTCAACTTTGGCTAAGCGAATTTCGGAGGATCGCCACAAAGCGAACTACATCACGTTTGACGATTTACAAATTCGGTCAGCTGCACAGCGTGACCCCGAAGTATTTCTACGTAGTCTTGAAGGTAATGTGGTATTGGACGAAATACAGTTGGTGCCTGATTTATTCAGACCGTTGAAAATCGTTGTCGACGAAAATCGTCAATCCGAATATGGAGGTCGCGGAAAATTCCTGCTTACGGGTTCCGCAAGTGTGATGGCACTACCACAACTTTCCGATGCACTAGTCGGAAGGATGTCCATGCATTCGCTCTTACCTCTGTCAGCACTCGAACTGGATGAAAACCGAGAGGTGAATTTCATTGATAGAGTTTTTGCCAGTGATGTTCGCTTTGGTAGCCGATTCGAGTTTGATTTGGAGCAGATTCTGACACACGCTACATTTCCGGAACTTCTGACTATTAGTGACAAAGCATTGCGACAGGAGTGGTGTAACAGTTATCTTCAAACTGTTCTCTTGAGAGATGTTCATACCTTGCTGGAGGTACAAAAACTGGCTAGTTTGCCAAGTATGCTGGGTCTGTTGGCGGCACGGACAGGCGGGTTACTGAACGAAGCATCCTTGGCGCGAGACTTATCATTGAATCATATTACAGTCAAGAAATATCGGATATTGTTGGAAAGTCTTTTCTTAACACTTTCGGTACCCGCCTGGATGAGCAATATCGGTAAACGGCTGGTAAAAACACCCAAAGTTTACTTGTGCGACCTCAACTTGTTGTTGCATCTGTTGAACTTTGAGCCTACGGTTCTTAGTTCTAATAACCGAATACAGGTTGGAAAGATAATTGAAAATTTCGTAGCTGTCGAACTAGCCAAACAGATCACTTTCTCAACCACGCGTAGCCGTCTGTATCACTATCGGACAAGTTCTCGACAAGAGGTTGACTTCGTGCTCGAATCGTCGAGAGGTGAAATTGTTGGTATTGAAGTGAAATCCACTAGCAAAATTTCTTCAAAAAACTTCAAGAACCTGGAAGTGTTGAAAAGTGATTGTAAAGGAAAATTCAAATGTGGATTTGTCATTAATCTTGGTAAGAACGTCGTGCAGTTTGGCGAGCAGTATTATGCGCTACCGATAGCTTCACTTTGGAAGTAGACCTATTGTGTCGGAAAACTGTTGAACGAAATCGGTAAAGTTGATTGAATCAAATTCAGTGAGCTATGACACCAAGGTTGTTTGCAAAGCTGAAGGATAGGATTTGGTACATTGAAGAGTTGTGTACTATTTTCCAAGATAAGAGAAGTTAAGTAAGTTCATCTGAATTTAAAATTTGCGTGATTGAATTCATCGATGACAAAGATAGAGTCGAAGTTGAGCGAGTCGATTCAAGTGATATCGAAATCGACCTTCCCTTTTCCGCTAGAATTTTTTACACAATGTCCGATAACGAACAAATTCGCACTTTAGAATGAGGGAGAAAATATGAAACCAATTCCAGAAGACAAGCGAAAGGTAGTCAATATTGACGTAGGGGAATTCAAACCGCTGTTGGACGACGATGGTCGAGTGGATGGAGAGGTTCTCCAAATCAATCAAAATCACAAGTTAGGTTGTGGTTTTCACGTCTACCGTATGCCGCCGGGGCATACCACGACAAGACATGTACACAACGGTGACGAAGATTTCCTGATATTGGAAGGTGAAATCGTCGATCACGATGGATATCGGTACCGGAAAGGCGACTTGGTTTGGTTGGAGGCTGGTACTGAACATAACTCATATACCGAGCATGGTGCAGTGATTGCGGTGTTTTACCGTTGCTGAGCTACGGTCAGATCAAATATTCAGGAAGTCAGGTCGCAGTAAGGTTATCGAATTTTATCGTGAATGTAGCGAGCCGTCATCAAGTCAAGGTGACCTCCACCGCCATTTTTGAACATTGTTATTTCCTGAGTTGATTTCCGCCCGGTGATCGAGCCCGAGCATAGCTCATACAGGTCCGCCAAAATCTCCGACTCTGAAATCACACCGGATTCCAAAGGAATCGTGATCTCACCGATTTCACCGATCGTGGTTTTTCTCGAATCCACGAAAATCTTTGATTTTCGAATCGCATCGTCATCCGCTTCCCGCATATCAAGTCGATAAGCGCCGATGAGATCAAGATGTGATCCAGGCGACAACCAGTCTCCGCGAATAATCGGTTCTACGGTCATAGTGGCCGAACTGATCAGTTCAGCTTCCCGCACAGTTGATTCGATGTCTTCACTCGCTTTGATTTCAACATGGTCGATGTTCATTGAATCTGCGAGCTGTTGGGCTCTTGAAGGCGTACGGTTCCAGATGGTTACGTTATCAATCGTAGCATGAACCGCACAATGGGCACGTATCAGATGAGGTGCCATCGCTCCTGCCCCGAGCATTGCCATTGATTTCAAGTTTGGATTCGCCAACTGTTTGGACCCTAGCGCAGAGTCCGCAGCAGTCTTGTAGTAAGTCATTACGGTTCCATCCATGACCGCAGTGGGTACCCCATCTTTCCCGTCAAACAGCGTATAGATTGCATGGATGGCAGGTAAATCAGAAAATCTCGTATTGTTCGGAAACACGCTGGCAGCCTTGAGTCCAAGCATGTTGCCATGACTCCACGCAGCACGGATCAGAAGATGATTGTCCGGATCCGGATCTTCCTGAAAGCTTGAAAGAAGCATATCCTTGAGATCAGCCGGAGTCTCTTGGTGAAAGACTTCCAGAGTATTTACGAGATCCAAATACGAAGAACACGCCTGATGGACTTGATCTGCTGAAATGTATTGCATGTAAATCGAATCGCGAGTGAATTCTGAATGTGGATCAGGTTCTGTGAGTCATCCAGTCAGTGTCAGAGTAAAGAATTTTTCGGTAGTTTTCGTTGGACTTCCTGTGGAACTCCACAGCGACCGGATCGAAGTCAATCGTTGGTTCCGGTTCGTGCATAAAGTTCTTGTAGAGATCTTCACCGCAAATCATCGTTGCACTATCCCAATCCGATTTGAGCTGTTTCGAGGTCGTGGATATATATCGAATTGCGATACCGAGTCGCCGGTCGCTACTCCGATTCGGATGTGATGCATGTGCGATTCGGTAGGTGAAGAAAACCGCTTCCCCGGTCCCAACTTCGATATTGACGGCTTTACTCTCGTCAACCCCCTCAGAGATCGTCTGTCCCCGAGTCAGCATGTTATCTTTGTGATACGTATCCTCATGCGGAAGCCCATCTTCCAGGTGGCTGCCGGGAATCATACGCATGCAACCGCTTTCCACAGTGGCGGGGGAGAGTGCGATCCATGCTGTCAGAAGTTGATGGCCTTCGATTCCCCAATACTGGCTGTCCTGATGCCAGGAAACGAATTTGTCCGAATTTGCCTCTTTTAGCCAAAGATCAGTGCCCCAGCACATTAGGTTCGGGCCTAGAAGGGCTTTCACGTTTTGGACAATTGCCGGTGAGCGAATGAGGTCTGCAATCCACTTGTATAAAAGATGACACTTGAGCCTGTATCCACCTTTCAATTCACCAAGAACTGTTTCGATTGCCTGCAAGCGATTTCGATAGTCTGAAGCATCTCTTTCACTCATGACTCGAATGGCAGGTGTGAATCCATCTTTTTGAAATTGTTCAATAGCTTTCTTTGAAAGTGAATTTGGCATCGTGTATCCAGTTAATTCGTATAGTTGTCTCGGCGTTTCAGTAGCGTAATCATCTCAGTAAATGGGTTCTGAAGGTAAAACTAGTCCGTGCGAGATCAGATCAATTTGGTTTTACAAATTTCAATGATACTTCAAACTAACTATATATAGAGTCGCTGTTCTCCAGCAATTTACAAGTCAAGTTCACGAAGTTTGAAAAATTTTTACTCTATTTATCTTGCTCTATATTGCATATATTTTTATCGGTTAATTGTTACTATCGACGAAATTCCGGGAGTCTAGATACTAACCAGTCAAAAAACTGCCTAGCTATTTAAAGAATCAATTTTTAATGTCTTCTTAGCCCGGTAAATTTTGAAACTCAGAGGTTACAAGAAACCACTGATGATAAAAGTATTGGTGTAATTCTAGTATTTGTTCCCTCCATACCGAAAGCACGTGTCAGTGGTGTATCGAGATGGTTGTCGCGTGGTCGCCCGCTGATTCAGCTGTCACTGTTTGGAAAAACCATTGACAAATTTTGGTTTACTTTTTTTCACGAATCCGCTCATCTGCTACTCCATTCCGACGATAAGAATATTATTATTCTGGACAATGAAAATAAAGGCAAAGGGAAATCTGAGCATGAACGTGAAGCGAATTCCTGGGCTGAAAACATATTAATTCCCCAACGATACAAACCGGAATTAATTCGCTTAAAGACAGTTGACGATGTCCAGAAATTTGCATTTAAAATTGATATACATCCCGGAATAGTTGTTGGAAGACTTCAAAAGGAAAAATTAATCTCTTTTGACAAGATGAACGGATTGAAGGTGCCTTATGAAATTCCCCAAAATGAATAGAGTACTTGGTTGACAATCTCGGTTGTCCGTAACTATTCGGGCATCACACCAAATTTACAAACTTGATCAACGTGGGCTCCAGTTTGAGAGTCTAAACAAAGCCACATCACGATACTTCCATACAGAATAAAATACACGCAAACAGAGGTATAGTAATCAATTTGCAGAGGGGGTAGTTCGGTGGCAATATTTTTCTCTGAAGCGGAATTCCAGCAACGAAGAGACAAGACAATAGAGCGTCTCAAGCAGGACGAACTTGACGGTATACTGATATTCCGCCAGGAGAGCATGTATTATCTGACCGGGTACGATACGTTCGGCTATTGTTTCTTTCAATGTCTCTATCTGGATGTCAGCGGAAGATATGCACTTCTCACCCGACTGCCGGATTTGCGCCAGGCGCAGATTACGTCGACCATAAAGGACATTCGAGTCTGGGTGGATCAGGCCGGACACAATCCCGTCGACGACCTGATTGCGATGTTGGACGATTTCCAATGTCGAGGCAGGCGATTGGGCATCGAACTTCATGCATACGGGCTGACTGCTCAACTCTGGGGCCGAATTGAACCCGTACTCTCCGACTATTGCCAACTTGAGGATGCATCTGATCTGGTGAGTGCGTTGCGGGTGGTCAAGTCGCCGGCTGAGATCAGGTATGTCGAACGTGCCGCGGAACTTGCTGATGATGCCCTGGATGCCGCGATGCACACATCGAAAGCCGGTGTGTTTGAAGGTGACATTCTGGCCGCAATGCACGGTGCCATTTACAGTGGAGGGGGCGATGATCCCGGGAATGAGTTCATCATCGGTTCCGGCGAAAACGCGTTGCTCTGCCGCTATCATACAGGGAGGCGAACACTTTCTGACGACGATCAGCTGACAATGGAATTCGCGGGTGTGTACAGACACTACCACGCCTGCCTGATGCGAACGATTCTGATCGGAAAACCGGACCCGCGGCAGGTGGAGATGTCGAGAGCGTCGGAACATGCGATCTCGGCCTGTAAGGAAGCTCTGAAACCCGGAGCGTTGGTCGGTGAGATTTTCGATACTCATGCACGCATAATGGATGATCATGGATATAAGGAGATGCGAATGAATGCCTGTGGCTACAGTCTGGGGACCACGTACGCGCCGACATGGATGGATTGGCCAATGTTCTACACAGGCAATCCGGTGGTCGTTGAACCGAACATGGTTTATTTTTTACATATGATCCTCTTTGACTCCGATAATGAGTTGGCGATGACATTGGGTGAAACGGTGCATGTGACGGAAGAGGGGGCGCGTTCTCTGAGCCGGCATGCCACAAAGCTTATCTGTCGTTGATTGTGCCGATATAACTGGCATAATCAACGAATCAACCGACTGAGATAGGAAAGTTTCAGAGAATATCATAGGATGTGAGGTGGAGAACAATGGTGGAAGCTAGACGACTTGGCGGAAGGGCGGCGCGAAAGGCTTTGAGAGCCGCACCATTGGCCGAAGAAGATAAAGCAGTCAGGCCTGGAATGCACGGTGGCCGATTTGCGCCTTTGACCGATCTGCAGATGGATCGGATCAATGAGGCCGTAATGGATGTCCTCGAGAACATCGGACTGTCCCAGGCGATTCCTTCCTGTATCGAGTTGTTGACCAAGGCGGGTGGCCAATATACAAGCGAGGGGCGCCTCACCTTCCCGCGCTCGCTGGTTGAGGACACGATTGCGAGTGCTGCCCGAAACTTTGTACTGCACGGACAGGATTCAAAGCATGATATGGAGCTGACTTCCACACGAGTCTATTTTGGAACTGCCGGAGCGGCGGTGCACGTTGTGGATGTCGATACCCGTGAATATCGGGAATCCAAACTGCTCGATCTTTACAACATCGCTCGGCTCGTTGACAACATGGAACATATCCATTTCTTTCAGCGACCGCTGGTTTGTCGGGACATGGAGATTCCGCGAGAGATGGATTTCAATACATGTTATGCCTGCATATCGGGGACATCGAAGCATGTGGGCAGCAGTTGGGTACTCCCCGACCACTTTGACGAAACCATGAAAATGCTGCATATCGTAGCCGGGGGAGAAGACAAGTGGCGAAAGCGGCCGTTTGTAAGTTCCTCGTCATGTTTTGTTGTTCCTCCACTTCGGTTTGCCGAGGATGCGTGTGATGTTCTGGAACACACTGTCCGGGCAGGTATGCCAATACTTTTATTGGCAGCCGGCCAGGCAGGTGCGACCAGCCCGGCTTCGCTTGCCGGGGCGGTTGTTCAGGAAGTCGCGGAAACGCTTGCCGGACTTGTGTACGTCAATCTGATCAGTAAAGGACATCCGGCGATGATCGGTATTTGGCCTTTTGTCTCGGACCTGCGTACCGGAGCCATGAGTGGAGGTAGTGGAGAACAGGCGATCCTGATGGCCGCATGCGGTCAGATGGGAAGATATTACGACTTGCCGACATCAATCGCGGCAGGCATGGCGGATTCCAAAGTGCCTGATGCGCAGTCGGGTTTCGAGAAAGGCTATACAACATCGCTTGCTGGTCACAGTGGGGCCAATATGGTGTATGAATCAGCCGGAATGCAAGCGAGTTTGTTGGGTGTCAGCTACGAAGGTTTCGTGATCGATAACGATATGCTAGGTGCGGTAAACCGCTCAATTCGCGGAATTGAGGTGAATGAGGACACAATGTCAGTTGAAGTGATGCGCGATGTCTGTATTGGCGGACCCAAGCATTTTTTAGGTCATGACCAAACAATGAACCTGATGCAGAAAGACTATGTTTATCCTGATGTCGGAGACCGCACGAGTCCCAAAGAATGGGCGGAGCAGGGTTCTACGACAGTCATAGAGAAGTCGCAAGCCATCGTAGAGCAGATTTTATCCAGTCACTATCCTCGATATATCGACGAAGCAACGGACGAGATTCTGCGAGCAAAGTTTCCTGTACGTCTGCCTCGCGAAGCCATGCGTCCGAACTGAACAAATAATCATTGAGCGTATATATGAGAATATACTCGAATAGAATCATTTAAGAAATTGATATATATGGAGTTACTATGAATCAAGAAGTTGTTGTAACCTGTGCTGTAACGGGTGCCGGTGAGACTCAGGACAAACATCCGGACCTTCCCATCACGCCCAAGCAGATTGCGGACGCGTGCGTTGAAGCCGCGAACGCAGGCGCGGCGATTACCCACATCCATGTGCGCGATCCGGATACCGGAGTCGGCGCCCGCGGTCACGATCTGTTTAACGAAGTGGTTGACAGGGTACGGAGTTCCGGTGTCGACGTGGTGGTCAATCTTACGACTGGCATGGGCGGCGATTATGTAGTCGGTGACGAGACGCCGACCGATCCGGGACCCGGTACCGATTTTGTGATGCCGGAAGAGAGGGTATCGCATGTTGATGGTCTGCTTCCTGAAATATGCTCGTTGGACTGCGGAACAATGAACTTTGGTGAAGGAAACATGTTGATGATCAACACACCGGATCATCTGAGAAGAGCTGCGGAGCATATCAAAAAGCTTGGCGTTAAACCTGAGTTGGAGGTGTTTGACACAGGGCATGTATGGATGGCCAATCAAATGGTACAGGAAGGATTGATTGAGCAGCCGCCGCTATATCAGATTTGTCTCGGTATCCCATATGGCGCCCCGGCGACTACCGCCGCTATGAAGAACATGCGTGACATGTTGCCTGACGGGGCGAACTGGACAGCTTTCGGAATCAGTCGACATCAGATGCCGATGGTCGCGCAGGCGGTTTTACTCGGAGGTCACGTCCGGGTTGGACTGGAAGACAATCTGTATCTTGAACGCGGAAAGTTTGCGAGCAATGGCGAACTGGTTGAAAAGGCAGTAAAGATAATCGAGATGTTGGGTGCGAAAGTTGTTGGTCCGGAGGACGCAAGAGAGAAATTTCAACTGACGAAGCAGAGATAATTGATTCAACAGCCGACGAATTCTACCGAATCAAATTGACGGTTTCTACTGAATGAGCCAGCGGAATCGCCACAGTTAGATGTTCAATGTACACATCCGCCAATCCGAGCAAACGGTCCAGGTTGAGATAGGATCCACAATCCTTGAGACGGCACTGGCGGCCGGGATCGACTACCCACATGGCTGTCGTGCAGGTAACTGCGGTGGTTGCAAGTCGCGGATTCATTCCGGCGAAGTGGAATTGTCTCCGTATTCGGAATTCGCCTTGTCGCAAGACGAGTATGAAAACGGACTGATATTGGCCTGCAGGGCGGTTCCATGGTCTGACTGCGAGGTTTCATGGTGTGACCCGGATGACGATGCAGTCCATACCGTACAGAAACTTGTTTGTGAGGTTTCCGGCCTCGAAAGACTTACCTCCGATATTGCAAGTGTCAAATTAAGACTCGGGCGGAATCACAAATTCGACCATTCTTCCGGTCAGTTTGTTTACGTTACGTTCGAGGGGTATCCGCGGCGGGAGTACTCGATCGCTTCATTCGAGTCCGATGAATTGGAATTCTATATCCGTAGAATTGAAGGAGGGTTGGTCAGCTCATTTGTCTGGGACTATCTGATGGTCGGCGAGACAGCTGATATTGAAGGCCCCTACGGAAATATGTACTGTCGGTCAGATCATCAGGGACCGGTACTGACCATAGCCGGTGGATCGGGACTCTCGGCGATACAGCCTGTTGCGATTGAAGCTGTAAATACAAATCCTTCAAGGCCTGTATTCCTCTATCATGGTGTTCGTGATGAATCAGATATATTCCGATCGGAACTATTTTCTGAATTAGCCGAAGAATTCGAGAGTTTCAGTTATATTCCGGTATTATCAGAACCGTCTGCATTGAGCGAGAGAAGGACAGGCTTGTTGTCTGAAGTTTTGGAGCAGGATTTCAAATCAGGTGATAGTTTTATGAGCTATCTGGCAGGCCCTCCACCTATGGTGCGAGCTTGCACTGAAGTTCTGCAGAATATCGGGGTGAACAGTGCGAACATTCACGCAGACCCCTTTTTCACCGAGGCTGACTTGGTACAGTCAGTATGAACGAACTGAGTAAAGCGCTGGAAGGGCGTGTTGCATTGGTTACCGGGGCAGCACGCGGGATCGGCAAGGCAACAGCGACAGAATTCGTTCGCAATGGTGCCCGGGTGGTTGTGGCGGATAGTGGTGTGAACATTGATGGTACGGAGCCTGACAGTTCGGTAATCGACGAAGTCTCGGGTTCGCTGGGAGAGAATGCACAAGGCTGCAGTTTGGACATGGCAAACCCGGAATCGGCGCACGAGGCAGTTAAAATCGCACTCGAACGCTGGGGTAGGTTGGATATTGTGGTAAACAATGCCGCGATCTTGCGCGACCACTTCATATTCAAAGCCAGACCGGAAGATTTTAATGAGGTTGTACGCGTCAATCTTGCCGCTGCCTACCATGTTCTGGCGTCAGCGACGCCGGTGTTGAGAGAACAGGCTAAATCTGCTGGTCCGGATAGTGCCTACAGTTGGGGAAGAATCATCAATATAGTCTCAACCGCCGGATTTTATGGAAATTTCGGACAGTCGTCCTATGCGAGCGCGAAAAGTGGGATGATGGGTCTGACACGGGCTGTCGCTCTCGATATGATGCGCTCGGGAATCACTGCCAATGCAGTGGCGCCATTCGCGAGGACTCGGGTCACAGATACGATCATTCCAGCCAATGACGAACAGGAAATTTACAAGAAAAGAGCAATGAAGATCAGCCCCGACTACGTAGCCAGGGTAGTTGCCGCATTGTGCTCTGATTCCGGAAGACACATCAGTGGACAGCTGATCGGTGTCCGAGGGCGCGAGGTATTTCTTTTCTCTCAACCCAGACCGGTTTCCAGTGTTGAAATTGATCGCGACTCATGGAACGCCGTCAGCGTTGCTGAAAAATTGAACAGCAAATTTGGGGAATTATTTGTGCCGCTAAGATCAGACTTGGAAGATTTCAATTACGAACCACCCATATAAACAAGGAGAGGGAGCTATGACCATCCAGCCGGGTACACAGGTGAACACAGTGGAGGAGTTTCATGAAGCACCTGACGAATTTCGCATCGCGGTGGAGAAAATTGTAATTAGTCATGCAGTCAATGAACTGTATGGTGCACGGGTATTTGATGAACCGGCGGTGGCACTTGCGCCGTCTCCTTACGCCAAGTGGCTTACCTGCCGGATTGCCATGGAAGAGTATGGGCATCACGTTCGATTCAGTGAACTGGGTGAGCAATTAGGGATTGAAAGGCCGAGTATGACGCCGGAACACAAGAAACCATTGTCGATATTCGAGTTTGATATGGATACATGGGCTGAGTTTTGTGTGATTAAAATCCTTGCTGATACGGCTGAGGTCATCCAGGTCGAAGATTTGATTCATTGCTCATTTGTTCCACTTCGAAAACTTGCGCGAATGACGATGCCGGAGGAAAAATTTCATGTTCAGTTCGGAATGGACTTCACTGCTGAAATTCTTCAGGACGAAGAACGCAGGGCAGAAGTTCAGGATGTCGTAAACAGATACTATCCGATGATGCACAAATTCTTTGGACGCCCGCAATCCGAAAATAATCGAATCTATCGGAAGTGGGGGATCAAGCAGCGAACAAACGAGGATATGGCAAAGGCCTACGTCGACGTGATGCAGGAGAAAATCGTCGGACATTTCGGCCTTGAGCTGCCAACTGCAACCCCATAATCGCAGGTCTGTCTGTATGACAATAAACGTACCCGAAACTCCCGAACTCAAAGAGTTCTATACACGGCTTCCTGCCCATAGCCTTGCACCGCTGTGGACAGTATTGAGCTCTCTCATTACACCGACTCCGCAGAGTCGATGTCGGCCTGCCATTTGGCATTACAGTCAGATTCGACCGTTAGTTATGGAATCCGGCGAGCTGATCACGGCAATGCAGGCGGAAAGAAGAGTACTGATCCTTGAGAATCCGGGATTGCCGGGTGAATCAAGAATTACCGAAACCCTCTATGCCGGCTTGCAGTTGATACTCCCCGGGGAAATCGCTCCGGCACATCGACACACACAATCCGCACTCCGTTTTATTGTTGAAGGAGGTGGCGCTTTCACGGCGGTTGATGGCGAGAAAACCATAATGGAAGAGGGGGATTTCGTCATTACCCCATCGTGGGCATGGCATGATCATGGTAACGAAAGTGATTTACCGATGGTTTGGCTTGACGGATTGGACATACCGCTGGTCAAGTCTCTTGATGCATCATTTTTTGAAAAATACCCGGATGATGTTTTCCCTCAAACCAGGCCGGAAGGGGATGCGCTCGCCAGATACGGATCGGGACTGCTTCCAGACGGCTATGACGAAGTTTCGAAAACATCGCCCGTATTCAACTATCCCTACGCAAGAACTCGCGATGCGCTTGATCTAATGCGAGTCACCGATCAATGGGATCCGTGTCATGGTCTGAAGTCCCGCTACGTCAACCCTGTCACCGGTGACTATGCGATGCCGACCATGGCAACAAACATGCAATTGTTGCCTAAAGGCTTCGAAACCGAAAAATATCGATCAACCGATGCGGCGGTATTTTCTGTCACCGAGGGTTCGGGGTTTTCAAGAGTCGGAGAAACAAAACTGGAATGGTCGCGACGGGATACTTTTGTTGTTCCGAGCTGGGTTGAGGTACAGCATTTTGCGACTGAAGATTCCTACCTGTTCAGTTTCTCAGACCGACCAGTTCAAGAAAAATTGGGGTTATGGCGAGAACTGCGCGGTGACTGAACTCGGACCGAATTCGGACTCATTGAACCGGAGTGATCGAATCAATCAGATATCAACCCTATTCAATTCGGTCGATTGGTTCGGCAATGTAGGGATGGATGTATCCGACACTATAAAACGTCTCGTAAATCAGCATCTTGACGGACTCGGATGCACTGCCAAATCGATACAGGTTGTTGGCGATGTTCGAAGTCTGGAGAATTACATAAGAAATAAATTCGACCCCAATTGGATGGAAGCGGAAAATCACGCATACCAAGATTTGGTTGGAAGGAGCAACGAGTCGCAAATCTCAAGATCTCTGGACAATGTGTTGACTCAGATTGTCACGCAACTATCTTCTGCTGTTTTGAGGTTGGCGGAAAATCGATTACCTGGTTGTGATCCATTTCTTGTCCGCGTTGCTGCAGGCAGTGCAACTGAAACCTATTATCGCTATGCCATGGAGACTGCGATAGATTCAAATGAGTCGGGAACCTTTACCAGTAAGTTTGAGCTGTTTCAAATGGGCAGATGGCCGTTGTGTTTGTCCAATAGTCAATATATTATTTATTGATAACAACATAATAAATTATATTATTCAAGTAATTTATTACTAAATGGTTGAGCCGTGTCGCGGCTGTTAAATTCACTTTTGCGAATTCTTACATGAACATCGTCGCCCAACTGTTGTGCCCCGGTCGGCTTTCCCAATTCGGGTCGCAGATCGCACTGAAGTGGGAAACAGACTCATGGACTTACACGGAACTTGCCAGCCATATACAACTCGATAGCATTGAACTTAGGCAGTTGGGAATCGATATCGGCGACCGCGTTGTATTCAGATGTTCCGACACCGCGGAATTTGTTGCGATGTATCTGGCGGTGATCAACATCGGGGCGGTTGCTGTTGCCGTATCCACACGTCTCGACAATGAAGAACTGAGTGGCATAGTCGAAGATTCCAAAGCGGTCGCTTTTGTTCAAGATTCAGGATGTTTGGATCCTTTCCAACATCTACAGGACTCGGTATCTGAAAATTTAGTTCTGATAGGACTGACAGAACGCGTCCTTGATGAATGTGAGAATTTCCCCCTTGAGACGATTCCGAGAGGCGCAAGCGACGAGTGTTTGTGGGTATATTCATCCGGTTCTACAAGTCGCCCCAAAGGTATAGTGCATACCCATCGAAATATTACCGACTGTTGCCATTTTCACACAGATACACTGAAAATCACCCCAGGCGACGTCATTTTCTGCACTTCAAGACTGTCGTTTGCGTATTCGCTTGCAAATGGATTGCTGGCACCGCTGATGATCGGCGCGACTGTATTTCTGCATCCTGAGTGGGTGACAGTTTCCGAGGTCCATAGAATCATTGTTGCACAGTCGCCGAAAGTGGTCTTTTCGGTTCCGACAATCTATCGAGGATTGTTGGGTCAATTGGAACCGGATGAGTTTGGCAGTCTATCTGATGTCAGCTATTATGTTTCAGCCGGCGAGCATCTGCCATCACAAATTCAGGATGCTTGGTTTCGTACAGTTGGCAGACACATCATCAATGTTTACGGCTGCTCGGAGACATTGTTTCTCGCATTCGCTGGGGATTCGGACCGCACTCCACTTGAATCGGTTGGAATGCCTCTACCGGGGGTTATACCTGTGCTCGCCGGGAAAGACGGTGAGACCGAAGACATCTCAGAGCAGGTTGTCCTTCAAATTACGCATCCATTCATGTTCAAGTTCTACGCCAATAGAGAGCAGGAAACGTCAGAGCGCTTGTTGGATAACCAATTCGTCACCGGCGACTTGTATCGTTGCGATTCAATGGGCAACTGGCATCATCAAGGCCGCGAGGATGACTTGATCAAGGTTTCAGGACAGTGGGTGCATTTGCGTGATGTGGAAAAAGTCGGACGGGAGTCTGGAATTGCTTCGGATGTGACAGTATTGAGCGCGACGGATATTACAGGGATGGCACGTCCGGCGTTGTTTTTCGTCCCGTCCGATCATACCGCAGTCGACAGTGCGATTGAGCGCATGAGAGAGCATTTGATTCGGCAACTGTCGAATTTTAAACTACCAAGCTGGATTCGTGTGGTTGAGGAATTTCCCAGGACCGTGAACGGAAAGATCAGCCGAGGAAAATTACGAGAGTTGGTGGAAGGTACAGAACGTGATTCAATTTGAGTGGAAACATACAGTGGAATGGGGGGAATGTGATCCGGCGCGGATCGTGTTTTACCCCAACATTTATCGCTGGTTTGACAAAAGCAGTCTCGATATGATGAGATTCCATGGCTTCGGGCAGGCAGAAATGATTGAACAATACGGGATCGTTGGATTTCCGCTTATTGAAACGCATGCAGAATACAAACGTCCGATGAGATGGAACGATGAAGTGATAGTTTCGAGTTGTGTCGACTCCTATTCTGGCAGATCATTTACCGTTACTCACAAGGTATTCAAATCGGACGCATTATGCGTGGTTGGTTATGAGATTCGATGTTGGGGCACGCGTGACGGGGAAACAGGTAAAATGAAAGCTTCCGAAATGCCAGATGAATTTTTGAGGGCTATCGGATAGACAATTTGTCCGATTCATACAGACAGAAATGATTCTTGTTGAGACACAGGCACGACTGGTGATCTATACTGAATAATGTTGGTGGAATCCGATTGCATGAATTTTCATTTTTAACCCTGTCTTCCCGCTGACTGCGAGACAATTCAATGAAGTTACACGGTTATTTTCGAAGTTCTGCGGCATATCGTGTCAGAATCGCTCTCAACCTCAAACAGGTTGAGTATGAGGACAGTTTTGTTCATCTTCGTAAGAAAGAAATGCGGCAGGATGAATTTCTGCAGATAAATCCGCAGGGATTGGTACCTGTGCTCGAAGTTAACGGCGTTATTCTTACACAGTCAATCTCGATAATCGAATATCTGGAAGAAAAATATCCGACTCCGAGATTACTGCCTGAAACCGAAATCGATCGTGCTTTTGTCCGATCTATAGCACTATCAATCGCATGCGATATTCATCCTTTGAACAATCTGCGGGTGCTGAGGTATCTGGCTTATAATCTCAACCTTGACGATGAGACGCGCAATACATGGTATCGACACTGGATTGAGGAAGAATTCCGAGCTTTGGAAACCCGTTTGACCGCGAGTGGGCATGATGGTTTGTATTGTTTCGGAAACTCACCCACTATGGCCGATGTTTGCCTTGTACCGCAGATGGCGAATGCCCGAAGGTTTCAATGCGACTTGAGTGATTATCCAAGACTTGTGCAAATTGATGCGAATTGTCGAAAACTGGGGGAATTTATAAAGGCTGCGCCAGAGAATCAGCCGGATGCCGAAAATTGAAAATTTGAAGGAGAGTAAGTTCGATGGGATGGCAGAGAAAAATACTTAGAGTGAATCTGACTGACGGACAAATTCAGTCTGAGCCGTTGAATATGGACTGGGCACAACAGTATCTTGGTGAGCGCGGTTTGGGTACCAAGTATCTTTACGAGAACATGGACCCTTCTGTGGATGCGCTTGATCCTGGAAATGTGCTTATCTTCGCGACAGGTCCACTTACCGGAACCATGGCATCCACTTCCGGCCGCTATGCTGTCGTAACGAAGGGAGCATTGACTGATGCGATCGCGTGTTCGAATTCCGGAGGAAAATTTGGGGCGGAATTGAAATTCGCAGGATACGATCTGCTTATTCTTGAAGGGAGATCATCTGAACCCTCCTATCTGAAAATCTACGACGACAATGTCGAAATTGTCTCGGCCGAGCCGATCTGGGGCAAGACAGTCTGGGAAACTGAAGCTTGGCTGAAATCCCATCACCAGGATCCTTTGATGAAAGTCGCTTCAATCGGTGTAGCCGGTGAAAATCTTGTTCGATACGCGTGTGTGGTGAACGACCTTCATCGAGCTGCTGGACGTTCGGGTGTGGGAGCCGTTATGGGGTCGAAGAACCTTAAGGCGATCGCTGTTCGGGGAACAGTCGGGGTTACGGTGGACAATCCGAAGCGGTTCATGGAAGTAGTCAAGGAAACCAAAGCAAAACTCGCACAGAGCGGTGATGTTCAGGAACTCACCGATTACGGCACGAATGCGATGATTGACATGATGCAGGAATTTGGCGGCTTGCCGACACGCAATTTCCAGGAAGTTCAATTTGAGGGCGTGGACAACATTAATCCAGGTGCGATGACGCGTGAAAAACCCAACGGCCATGTCAATCTACTTACCAACAAAGCGTGTTTCGGTTGTACGATTGCGTGTGGGCGCATATCACATATCGACAAAGAACACTTTACGATCAGTAACAGACCGGAATACTGGCATGCGAGTGGTGGGCTTGAATATGAAACCGCTTTCGCTTTCGGACCGGATTGCGGTGTGGATGATATCGACGCGCTGACTTTCGCGGGATTCATGATGAATGAGCATGGCATGGACCCGATCTCGTTTGGCGGTACACTGGCCGCTGCTATGGAACTGTACGAAATGGGTGTGATCACTGACGAGGACACGGATGGAGTTCCATTGAATTTCGGCAATGCAGAAGCATTGACGGTGATGGCTGAAAAGACTGGCAGGTATGAAGGTTTTGGACAGGTTCTTGGACTCGGTTCGAAACGGTTGTGCGAAAAGTACGGACATCCTGAACTGTCGATGACGGTCAAGGGTCAGGAATTTGCCGGCTACGACTCGCGGGCGTTGCAGGGAATGGGACTTGGTTATGCCACTAGCAGCAGAGGTGCCTGTCATATGAAACATGACGTCTTCGGCCCGGATATGGAAGATCAAACTGGTGCAGGTAAGGCATTGCCTTGCAAGAAGTCACAGGACAAAATCTCAATAATCGATTCGACTGGACTTTGCTGGTTTACATTATCTGGATGGGGCATCAAGGATTTTCAAGCGCAGATCGATGCGGCCTGCGAAGGCGATTGGAATGTTCCGCGTCTTTACGAAACCGGGGAACGGATCTGGAACCTGGAAAGGCAGTTCAATCTGAAAGCAGGATTGACCAAAGCGGATGACTCGTTGCCGCCCAGATTACTGAATGATCCAGCGAGATCGGGCGTAGCCAAAGGCAAGGTCAACGAACTGGGTAAGATGTTGCCAGAGTATTACGAGATTAGAGGTTGGAACGAAGACGGCGTACCAACAGAAGAGACATTGAATAGGCTTGGACTGTAGAATTCGGCTTTATGCAATTGACAGTAAAACTCGTTGGTACATTCGCCAAGTATCTACCAAACCCAAATCAGGGCAACTTGGTGGATGTCGAGGTCGAATCTGGAACCACTGCGGCACAGTTGGTGAGCATCTTGGGATTGCCGGAACAGCAACCGTTTATCGTATCTGTCAACGACGATATTGTTCCGAAATCTGATCGCGATTCAAAGGTGCTCCGATCTACTGATAGCATCAAGATCATACCTCCGCTGAAAGGAGGTTGAACGCTACATCACAATAGTCTCGAGTCACTCGAGTAATGTCGGATAAAGGCGTTTCAGCCTAACTCGAGCATCTTCGGTCGTGAACTGCTAGGCTGTCGCCTCTACACTGACATCCCTGATCGTTTCGGTCCGTCGACTTGTACAGCTGTGCGATTTTTTTTGAGAAACTCAGCCCAGTTCACCTTCGCCCACCATTCGGTCACCTTCGAAATTTGACTGCCGATCAACAGCTCTGTGGCCATGACTACATTGCAGGTTCCGTTGCGTGGATACTCACAGTCGTGCCGGGCCGGGTGTACGGACCTGACCGCAATCGGAATGCATATCTCGCCGATCAACTGAAGCGGTGTCTCATCCATGCACACCACCGGACGGGCCGAATCTTACGCCCGATGACAGACATCCACAATCCGCTCCGTCGTCGCCACAAAAACCGCATTGTCTTTCGGCGGTATTACCCATTCCAGACACCGCCACGGCTTGATTTCGTTCTGAGTGTTTTATATAAGTTTACGTCGGTTTGAAAATTACTAAAAAGAAAAAGCAGGGACTAACATAATCATGCCTTCACTTGTCAATACACTTGCAAAATTTAAAGAACCACTCCCAGACTGGTTGGCAGAAGGAGAGTGCCTAAACTTCAATCGCAACAATTTCTTTAGCGCTAGAACATTTTTCTATCCTGGGTCTGGCGACGACGGGCATCCGCTCAGAATTTGTAACCCGGCACACGTATTACATGCATATGTATATGTAGATTCTGGTGACTTCGAACCGATCAACCCTGATTATGTTAGACACAAACAACCACTGCCCGATGGTTACAAAAGAATTCATGGAGAACCTGTAAATGAAGCTGTTCTCTTTCCAGCTGGATGGGTACGGCATGGTTGTTATCCAAACCCGACCAATCCGTTCAATTGGTATGCTGTCTACGAAAGAGAAAAATATTTGGATGATGAACATGGTGCGAAGCGATTCGCTGTATTGTTCATAATTCGAGATGGTTTTGAAAGTTTCGATGCCCTGTATTGCCAACAAGATGGAACCAGAGCACCATTTATCATATTGATTCAAAACTACTTGGGAGTTCAGGGTACGTTCGCGCAAGGTGGAGAATTGGAAGAATTAGCCAGAATTTCGCGCCAATTTCCCAAGTTTTTGTTAGTGGGAGGTGAAGAAATTCAATGGAATGGTTACTACAGAGTACGAGCAGATTGCGACAAAGGTGGCATGACTAGGGAAACTCGTTGTCTATATGTATAGGAGTGAACTGTAGTTTAGAGTCTTGATCGCAATCGATGCGACCCTTTGACAAATTCTCACTAAAGTGATTGCCAAACAATGCATAGTGTCGCTTCATGTTTTGAAGAGTGGTGAAAATTTAAGACGTGCCTGTTGGTATTTTCAAGTAGCGGAGCCATATTGACGGAGAGCGAAAGTCGTAACGCTCACACAATTGGAACGGTACGGGTTGACAGGGGGCGACATCAGCCGATTGACTAGACACTAGATTTTCAATCCACCGTTTTCAACTCTTTGGAAGGTTTTTAAGGCCTTGAATTAGACGGTCTATACCTTCTACAACTGTTGTCGGTTGCATTGCGCCATAGGATGCCCGAATACACCGGGAATTTTCGATTCCAAACGCCACCCCTGGAATTACTGCGACCTTATATTTTTCAATCAGAAACCTGACAATATCCATATCGCTCATATCCAGATCTGGAAGATGCAAAAAAGCGTAGAACGCACCTTGAAGTTTGCCATGTGAAATTGAGCTATTGCTGCTCAGGCTTTGCTGAAAATGGTTGCGTACCTTGTCAATTTCGGCAATTCGTGATTCGTAAAATGATCGTCCGACCTTGAGGCATTCCATCGCTGCATATTGACTGATGACAGAAGGACATATCAGATTGGTGTCCTGAATTTTTCTGACCGGCTTGAACAGTCGCGGCGGTATAAGCATATACCCGATTCTCCAGTTGGCCATCCCATAACTCTTGCTTGTTGAGTAGAGCGAAATTGTGTGGTCAAGAGCAGACTCAACCGATGCCGGTGAAAAGTGCTCTGCTTCGTCGTAACAGAAGTATTCGTACGCTTCGTCGTGTATGTGAAATAAATTGGAATTACGACACAGCTCATTGATTTCAAGTAGTATCTCTCGATCATATACCGCGCCTGTAGGATTGTTGGGTGAAATGGTCACAATGGCTCTGGTTTTGGAGGTGATCGCCTGTTCCAGCGCTTTCACATCCGGTTGGAACTGCTGGTCTGTATCGACTGAAACAGGAATACAGTCTGCTATCCGGACTGCCATTTCGTGATTGAAGTACCAAGGTCTGAGTAGAATGATCTCATCGCCGCTGTCGGCAATTGAAAGAATCGCGTTCAGAAACCCCATATTGCTGCCAGCGCTTACGACTATTTCGTAGCGACTGGAGTCAATTCCGTTTTCATCCTTTAGTTTCTGACCGATTAGGTTTCTGAGCGTCGGAATGCCTTCTACCGCTTGATAGTGATGCGAGTTCGATTTCATGAACTCCTGCACTCCCTGATTTATTTCTTGGGGTGGGTCGTAATAGACGACACCCTGACCCAATGAAATGGTTCCAGGATTGCAGTCGATCAGGTCGGCAACCTCGGGAATGATTGGTGCCTGAACCCGGTTCATTCTGTGTGAAGTATCGGTCAACTGTATCAGGCTTCCTTTGGAGCGGTTGAATAGTTCATGGCATCAGTCAGGACTCCGAATTGTTCACTAATTTCGTTCGGTACCCGGATATATGAATACAATTTAAATTTTCGCGAAGTGTACGTATCCCTGTCCGACGGCAATCAGAAGTACAGATCAGTCGGTCAAGGAAGCGGTACGTCATTTTAATCGAAGTAATTTATTTTAGATTTTTTCACATTCAATTTCTGATATGGGCGATTAACAATGAAATACAACGAACTCGGAAAATCCGGCATCAAGGTCAGTGAAGTCTGCCTTGGAAGTATGACCTGGGGTACTCAGAACACCGAGGCTGAAGGACACGCACAGATGGACCTTGCTTTCGAAAGTGGAGTGAATTTCATCGATACAGCCGAGATGTATCCGGTCAATCCCATCACAGCGGAAAAAGCTGGGCGCTCGGAAGAAATCATGGGCACCTGGCATCGTTCTCGCAAGAATCGAGAACAAGTCATTTTTGCCACCAAGATTGTTGGGCCGGGTACAAGAATCGTCCGAGATGGTGGTCCGGTAAACCGAAAATCTATCGAGGTAGCGGTTGAAGGTAGTCTGAAACGCCTGCAAACCGACTACATCGACCTGTACCAGATTCACTGGCCGAACCGGGGTTCGTACCATTTCCGTCAGTCTTGGAAATTCGACCCATCCAAGCAGGACTACGACGAGACATATGCATATGTTCTGGAGGCACTGGAAGGTTTGCAGCGGCAGATCGATGCCGGGAAGATAAGAGCCATAGGGTTATCGAATGAATCGTGCTGGGGTACGGCCAAGTTTCTCGAAATATCCACGGCTCACGGTCTGCCGAGGGTTGTCAGCATGCAGAATGAATACAATCTGCTGGACAGAAAGTATGATCTCGATATGTCGGAACTTTCAATTAACGAGAATGTCGGTTTGCTGGCGTTCTCCCCATTGGCGGCGGGCATACTGAGCGGCCAATATCAGGGTGAC
This sequence comes from Arenicellales bacterium, assembly GCA_963666625.1. Lineage (GTDB taxonomy): Bacteria > Pseudomonadota > Gammaproteobacteria > Arenicellales > JAJDZL01 > JAJDZL01. Next base: position 3,494,905 of record OY762925.1, on the reverse strand, counting down.
AGGACACCGGTTGATTCAAGGCGCAACTTCTCAAGTGACATCGGAGGTCGTTACACCGCACATGTCATACCTGTAGTTGACAAATACCTGGATGTTGCGAAAAAGCATGGTTTGAATTGCTGTCAGATGGCGCTGGCTTTTTGTCTGACACGACCATTTATGGCTTCGGCGATATTTGGTGCCAGAACGATGGAGCAACTCAAGGTGAATCTGGCAGCGGCAGACTTGAAACTGGATGAAGAGGTGATGCAGGACATCGCGTCAGTCCATCGATCACACCCGAATCCAATGGGGTAGGGTGCCGGCTTTGGGACTTGACTTGAATCAGGTGGATTTCTTCCGGAAAATGTCAGCACGCAGAAGTACACTGACTCGGGATCGTTTCAGAATCGAGATGCAGAATTTCGGTTCAAATGTATTCGTAATCCTTGAACCATTGTCAACCACTAAATTAGGTTTCGTCAAAGCCTAATGCGATGTTGATCCTTTCATCACTACTTCTAGCCATAATCCCAGCGGACACCATCCCGATGCGTTGGGTATTGGTCACGCGATCTTGTGACTGAAATTCATGATCCCGGTGCAGTTTTACGCTTGAGATGCTATTGACTTCTAAATTTCAAGAATCTTCGATGCGTAATACAGCGGTACGGTGTTCAGAATTTTGTGTTTGGCGCCCCTGGCACCGATTAATTTTATTGCGAGATTCGGACTGTATCGATTTATGTATGAATCCAGGCTCTTTGCCTGTGTTTTTTTGCCACTTTTGACTTCAACAGGCACAATATCACCACGGTTGTTTCTGACCACAAACTCAATCTGAGCCTGATTTTGTTCCCAACTATAAGTCTGACCAAGTCCTTGCGCAATCAGCTCGTTTTGAACAAAATTCTCAGCGAAAAAACCTTTGAAAATTGTATTTTGACGAATTTGGTCCTCATATGACATCCCTGCCATATAACCAAGCAATCCGACATCGAATAGAAATAACTTGAAAAAATTTTCCCTTGTCTGAATGTTCAGTGGCGGTTCGGGTTTGTGTGCAATCGGATAATTCTTGGAAACTATTTTTGCCTTTTCCAGCCAATCAATTGGTCCTCTCAATTCTGCATACCTCTTCTTTCCCTTGATGGGCTCGCGAAATCTAAATCGCTTTACAGAATCGTCTATGTTCCTTCCCAGTTGTATTGGAACATTCTTGAATACGGACTCAATGTATTGCGCGTTCACGGCACCGGAATACTTTCCGAAATCACGTATATAGTTGTCGACCAGATTCCGATGGACATTCTTAACGTTATCTACACGTTGCAGGAGAGTGCAATCGGGTAACAGCCATTGATTGACAGCGGCCGGCATGCCTCCCACATAGTAATAGTCAAGTAATGCCGACCAAAGCTGTCTATGTAGTTCACTTGTGTCGAGTTTTTCCTTAGATGCCTTGACAACAAGCCGGGAAGCCGTAGCATTCAAGAACTCTTCGAAAGTGAGAGGAAAAATATCTATCGTTTCAACCTTACCAACAGGAAATGATTTCAGCAAGCCGATATTGGAACCGGTGGCGATTACATATGCCTGCGGCAACTCTTCAGAGAAATACTTGAGCGATTGTAATGCCTTGGCGCAGGATCCGACTTCGTCAAATGCAATCAGATCTTCGTCTAAGTTAATCGATTCACCATATTTCAGGCTAATGTTGGCCAATACAGAATGCGGGCTCAGACCATCATCAAATATGCTTTCAAGGGCGGGGTCTCGTTCAAAGTCCAGATAATGTAAATGTCTGAAACGCCCGGACTCGAAGAAAATATCTTTCAGTAGAAATGTCTTTCCTGTTTGACGTGCACCATTTATAAGGATGGGTTGGCGTGTTGCCTTGTCTTTCCATTCGAGTAATTTGAATAACAGTGTACGTTCAAGCATTATTTGAAAACTCACCGGGTGTCAATGCGTTCGGTAGATGTGACCGTTGTATACTCGACAATTGAATTAGGGTCTGTGCCTGTGTCCGAATTCCAGCTACAAGTGCGAAAGTATCAGAGGATATTTGTACTGTCCAATCGTTCAATATGATATTTTACATTAGGATGTATAAAAAAGTGCAACAAACGACATTATGACGTATGAATAAATGTAGTTATTTTGCATTAAGTCATATTAAAAAGTGCATGACATATTCATCAACTGACGTGAAAATGTAACGTTCGGTGATACAGCTAAAGCGGATAAAGACGTATCAGTTTGATGCGCGTATTCATGGTCGCGATCTGGCCAGTCTATCTTCGCTTCGGATGATCTCGTTGGTCTGGCCGGCTGCCACCTCCTGCATCGTTTCAATGTGTCGGTTCAGACACTGGGTTCACCATCACATTGATATCGCTATCTCGATCACTGTCATGTTCAGCCTGCAACCGTACTTCGTAGATCAACTGAAACCGGTCCTACAGTGCCTAGGCCTGTAGCGGAGGGTAGACTTCTTACAACGCCCTCCGGCACGATTCGTGTTCAGACTGTTCATTACCGACGTGATTCCACTCCGCCGACTCAAAGTGCTGTACAGTTATTTAGAATCCCGGACAATTGACTTTGGTACGCCGATTGGTCACCTACGTCAACGGTCGGCCGACCGACGAATCGGTGGTCATGAGCACATTGCATGTCCCTTTGCGGCGATACACGTGATCATGTCGGGACGACTGTCCGGCCTAACCACAGTCGACACCTAGGAATCACCTATCAGCCGCCTCGTCAATGCATATCACCTGATGGGTCATATCGAACCGCCGTTGATAGACATCCAAATCCTGCTCTATCACTGCCGCAAACGACGCATTGTGTTTCTATGCGACCAATGCGTTGGAAATTCCGGTTGTTTTCGATTGTCTGTCTTATTTCAATGAAACTTTCGACTTCATGAATCGGCGTAACTGAAGTATAGAATTCATCCTTTCCCGACTCTTCACCTGAAAATCAGTCGATCACTTGGTTATTGTTCGATTTTCAATAATATCGTCGACTACTGCAGGCTCTGCGAGGGTCGATGTATCTCCAAGTTCGTTAATGTCATTGCTGGCAACCTTGCGTAAAATTCTTCGCATGATCTTACCGGAACGCGTTTTCGGCAATCCCGGCGCGAATTGGATGACATCGGGCTTGGCAATGGGACTGATTTCTGTCCGAACCATATTGAACAGTTCGGTTCGGAGCTCATCATTTTCAACGGTTCCAGCCACAGTTGTGACATAGGCATAGATCGCCTCACCCTTGAAGGCATGCGGAAACCCCACAACGGCTGCTTCGGCCACGGACGGATGAAGTACCAACGCACTTTCAATTTCCGCGGTTCCAAGTCGATGGCCTGATACGTTCATTACGTCATCAACGCGTCCGGTAATCCAGTAGTATCCGTCTTCATCTCGTCGTGCGCCGTCACCGGTCATATACATTCCGGGAAATGTACTGAAGTAGGTCTGAATGAAGCGTTCGTGATCACCCCATACAGTCCTCATCTGGCCCGGCCAGGAACTCTTGATACACAATGCACCTTCCGCCGCACCTTCGATTTCATTGCCTTCCGGATCAACCAGACAGGGTTGGATCCCAAAAAATGGATTGGTGGCGGATCCCGGTTTCAACCGGGTTGCGCCTGGCAAGGGTGTAATCATGTGTCCACCCGTTTCGGTTTGCCACCAGGTATCGACGATCGGACAACGCCGCTCGCCTACCTTCTCGTGGTACCATTCCCACGCTTCGGGGTTGATCGGCTCTCCAACTGTTCCAAGTATTCGCAGACTCTTACGACTTGTTTTCTCGACAAATTCGTTACCGGCTCCGATCAGTGCTCGAATAGCGGTTGGTGCCGTATAAAACAGATTGACGTTGTGCCTGTCGCAGACCTGCCAGAATCTGCTAGCATCGGGATATACCGGAACGCCTTCGAACATCACATTGGTCGCGCCGTTCGAGAACGGCCCATATACGATGTAGGAGTGCCCGGTAACCCAGCCGATGTCGGCACCGCACCAATACACATCCCCATCGTGATAATCGAATGTATATCGGAATGTCATGGTGACATATAGTAGATATCCGGCAGTTGTATGTACCACGCCTTTGGGCTTGCCTGTTGAGCCGGATGTATAGAGAATGTACAACGGATCTTCCGCATCCATTTCCTCAGCTGGACAATCCGCGGACGCTTCTGATATGGCTTCGTGGTACCAGATGTCTCTACCGGATTTCATACCGACATCTCCACCGGTTCGTTGCACGACGACACAGGTATGCACATTTGGACACGACTCCATGGCAGCATCCGCATTATCCTTAAGCGGGACGTTCTTGCCGCCGCGGGGGCCCTCATCTGCAGTGATGACGACCTGACAGTCAGAATCCAGAATTCGATCCTTCAGAGCTTCAGGAGAAAAACCACCGAACACGATTGAATGAATCGCGCCGATTCTGGCGCAGGCAAGCGCGGTAACCGCGGCTTCGGGCACCATTGGCATATATACGCAAATGCGGTCACCTTTTTTCACTCCCCGGGACTTCAGAACATTGGATAGTTTGCAGACTTCCGCATGTAATTCGTTGTAGGTAAATGTCTTTACAGTTTCAGCATCGTCACTTTCCCAGATCAGGGCTGTCTGGTCGCCTTTCGTTTCCAGATGTCGGTCAAGACAGTTGTAAGCCGCATTCAATTTACCTCCTTCAAACCAGCGAATATGTCCCTGATTGAAGTCAAATTCACTCACCTTGTCCCACTTCTTGAACCAATGAAGAAAACTGTCGGCCTGTTCTGCCCAGAATCCATCAGGGTCGGAGATGCTCCGCGCGTACATTTCCGTGTATTTTTCAGCTTCGATGAGAGCGCTTTGAGCGACATTATTCGGAATTTCGTAAATTTTTGAATCAGACATTGAAACTTCTCCGGTTTCTAAGGAGTTTGAAAATTCAATACAGTCATTTTAGTTCATTGTTTTTCGCCGCGTAATCGGGTGTGATCTTCGGCGGTTTGAATGCGGTGACTTGTGGTGCCGGTCGACCCAGCTTCTCAAGCCGGACGAGGCATGACATGGCGGCGGGACCCTGTCCCAAACTGGATGTACCGCGGTCATGTGTGACCATATTTGGATTGCCATGTTTGCAGATCGTTTTTTCGACGAGGGGGTTTTCTGGATCAAACCAGGCTCCTGTTGCGATTTGCAGCACGCCTTGGCGCAGATTCCTGTCTGGCTTGGCAGTCGCCAGAAATTCTCCGCGTTGATTGTAAACTCTCACAACATCGCCGAATTCAATGTTTCTGGCTCTCGCATCTTCTGGGTTAATTCGAAGCGGTTCCCTTCCGTTCAACTTGTGTGCCTGGCTGAGCTTCCCATGATCCAGCTGTGAATGCAACCGAGGAGTGGGTTGGTTGGAAATCAGATGCAATTCGTCCGGTTCGATGTCGTCTTTCCCCAGCCATTCCGAGGGAGCCATCCATGTCGGGTGTCCGGGACAGTCTGCGTAATTGAATGAATCAATTGTTTCAGAAAAAATCTCAATCTTTCCGCTGGGTGTTCGTAGCGGGTACTTCTCGGGGTCCTGAATGAAGTGTTCCAGCAGGATTCCTGGTTTTACCGGATCGTCAACCTTGAACCATCCCTTCTCGACGAACTCGTCGAATTCGGGAAGATTTGTTCCACCTGAATGCGGATTGTCTTTCGTCTGCTGGTAGAGCATGCGCAACCATTCCACTTCGTCGCGATTCTCTGTAAACTCCTCTTCAAATCCGAGTTGACGGGCGATACCGGCAAATATCCGATGGTCTGTTCTGGAGTCAGCGAAAACCGGAAGAATCTGGTCCATGTGCACCGCATAGGCATCTCTTGGAGAGGAACTGATGTCGGTTCGCTCCAGCGTCGTTGCAGCTGGCAGGACCACATCGCTGTATCGTGCCGCAGCAGTCCAGAACGAGTCATGAATCACAGTACATTTTGGCTTGCGCCACGCTTTGATCAGTCGGTTGAGATCCTGATGGTGATGGAATGGGTTGCCTCCGGCCCAGTAGATCATCTCAATGTCTGGATAGGTGTGGCGTTTCCCATCGTAATCGAACTCACTTCCGGGATTTAGAAGCATATCGGAAATCCGAGAGACTGGTATGAATTTGGCGACCTGATTCTTTCCGGTTGGCAGATTCTGAAATCTGAGGCGACCAACCATATTGCCTACTCCATTGGTTGAACCATAGCCGAAACCGATCCCTCCGCCCGGTTGCCCGATCTGCCCGAGCATTGCGGCCAGGGCGATAGCCGTCCAGTAAGCGTGTTCCCCATGTTCCTGTCGCGTCAGTGCCCAGGTAATGGAAACCATCGTACGGTTTTCCGCCATTTGCACTGCGAGTGCCTCAATCTGATCAGCAGCGATTCCACAGACTGTTTCCGCCCACTGCGCAGTTTTCGGTAATCCGTCAGATTGACCATTCAGATAATCTCGGAAATGCTCGAAGCCGACACAATATCGATCGAGAAAATTGCGGTTGTGCAGTTCATGCTTCAACAGTGTATGTGCCAATCCCAGCATGAGGGCAACATCTGTATTCGGTATGATTGGGAGCCAGCGCGAATTCAATTGCTGGTCAATGTCGTCCCTGATCGGGGTTACACTGACAAATCGGATGCGACTTTTTGCGGCCTGATCCATGTAGCCGCGCTGAACATGGCAAGCGTGTCCGCCGAATTCCACTTGTGTGTTTTTCATCGGAATGCCGCCGAAAGCCACGAAGAGGTCGTTGTTTTCCAATAGGGAGGGCCATGCGGTGGCATTCACCAGCAAAATGAAGAAATTTCCCATCACGTGGGGTAGTATCACTTCAGCCGACGCGAAACTATAAGTATTCCTGGAATAGGTGAATCCGCCGAAACAGTTCAGAAAACGATGAAGCTGGCTGGGTGCGTGGTGGAATTTTCCCGCACTGGCCCACCCGTAGGAACCGGCATAGATCGCCTCGTTTCCGTAATCTTGTTTGATTGATCTGAGCGAATCGGCGACAATTCTTTCCGCAGTATCCCAATCCACTGAAACAAATGGCTCACAACCGCGTTCCATTGTGTTCGAATTGAGCCCGTTTTCGTAAAACCCCCTGCGTACGCAAGGTTGACGGATTCTTGCTGGATGATCGTAGGCGTCTATCCAGCCATCTGAAATCGGTGATGGATCCGGATCAAAATCTACACCGGGCATTTCGATCAGCCTACCGTTTTCGACAATTGGCTGATAGGCTCCCCAGTGCGTGGCGGTTAGCTGGCGACGTTGCAACGAAGCGGATCTCACGGCTTAGCGAACAGGTTCCTACCCGAACTGTTGGACTTTGCCTTTCTCGGTATTCGAGTGTACCGCGGATTCTGTAGCATGTAATGCAGTTGGATAAGAATTGTATGTTTTGAAAAACTCGGCAGCCACATTTCCAATTTGATGAATAAGGCTCACTTGATCAATGTCGGACTCATCGGAGTTGACAACATCACCATAAATCTCGCCGATTGCATCAAAAGTGGCTTCGAAATATACAGGTGCGTTCAAATGGTAACAGTTGTTTGCGCGATAGATTGCGCGGGTCAACTTCTTGACAATGTCGTAGTGAATCGCGTCAGAGGTGATCAGTGCGGCGGGATGCATTGCGGTCTGTTCGACTGGTATCTGGTGGTGGCCTATATTATCGGCAAGCGTTGACACCAACTTACGAAAGGTTGCATACGGTACAGCTTTTTTCTTGGGTCGTTTTTTACTCATCAATTTCAAATGATCGAATATCTGGAAATTCCGAATTCCGATAAAATACTGTGTTTTTCTACATTAGCAAGTACGCATAATATAACGTAATTTTAGTCATACTTTAGTGGGAAGTTTTTCATGTCAACCGACTTATTACTGATTCCCGGTGATGGTGTGGGACCGGAAATTATGGCTCAGGCAGAACTGGTTTTGGATGAGCTGTGCAATCTCACCGATTTGGAAGTCAACTGCGAGCACGCGGACCTCGGCGGAGCTGCGTACGACAAGACCGGCCACGCACTGCCACCGAGTACGCTGGCACTGGCCAAAGACTGCGACGCGGTGCTTTTTGGAGCCGCAGGTGGCAGTCAATGGGATACGTTGCCGCGGGCAAATCGACCGGAGACGGCATTATTGCGGCTTCGACGCGAACTTGATCTTTTTGCGAATCTGCGACCTGCGATCCTGTTCGATTGTCTTGCGTCATCTTCTTCCCTGAAAGATGACTTGGTTTCTGGTCTCGACATTCTGATCATTCGCGAGCTTACCGGCGGTATTTATTTTGGCGAACCCCGCGGAGTCGAGACATTGGAATCAGGCAGGCGAAGGGGAATCAATACCCTAGTCTACCATGAGGATGAAATTTCCAGGATTGCTCATGTGGCATTCAAGATTGCGCGTCAGCGGGATAACAGAGTCTGTTCCATCGACAAGGCTAATGTGCTTGAGACCACCGAGTTTTGGCGTCAGGTAGTAACTTCCATCGGGGAAACTCACTACCCGGATGTTGAACTGAGTCACATGCTTGTCGACAACGCAGCCATGCAACTGGTTCGGGAACCAAAACAATTCGATGTGATCGTGACGACCAATATGTTCGGAGACATCCTTTCCGATGTCTCCGCGATGCTGACCGGTTCGATCGGTATGCTTCCGTCCGCCTCATTGGACCGTAATCAGAAAGGACTGTTTGAACCTGTGCATGGAACCGCACCTGATATTGCCGGGCAGAACAAAGTCAATCCGTTGGCGATGATTCTATCGCTTGCGATGCTGTTACGCTATACCCTGAAACAGGATGATATCGCCGACAAGGTCGAACAGGCGGTGGAGAATGTTATTGAAAAAGGTATACGTACAACTGATATATACTTTGAAGGTGCGGAATTGGTCGGAACCGACCAGATGGGTTCAGAAGTCGTGCGTGAGCTGCGGAATCTGTTGAATTAGCAGAAAATCAATCTGGAATTTTGTGTGATGAATTGGGAATATGATGTCGCTGTAGTCGGTGCTTCGGGCATGATCGGCGAAGCGATGATGTCGATCTTGGAAGAACGGGATTTTCCTGTAAGAAATATCTACCCACTCGGTAGTGAGCGCTCCGCGGGTACCGCGTTGGAGTTTCACGGTGAGACAATCCGCATTGGACTTCTGTCAGAGTTTGATTTTTCGCGTGTTCAATATGGGCTTTTCTCCGCGGGCGCAAGCATATCCGATGTATATGCGCGTAAAGCTGCGGAACAGGACTGTACTGTCATCGACAATACCTCAAGATTTCGTTATGACCCGGACATCCCCTTGGTGATTCCGGAAATCAACGGTGATGTACTGAGCGAAGAAGATCGATTGATCGCTAATCCGAACTGCTCGACAATTCAGATGCTGGTGGCCCTCAAGCCGATCTATGACGCGGTGGGAATCGACCGAATCAACGTCTGCACCTATCAGTCGGTATCCGGTGCAGGTCGCTCCGCTGTCAATGAGCTTGCCGATCAGTCAGCAGCGCTCCTCAGTGGACGAGATGCGGAAGTGTCGGTGGCTCCGAGACAGATCGCATTCAACGCCATTCCCCACATCGATGTATTTCAGGAAAATGGATACACCAAAGAAGAAATGAAGATGGTGTGGGAAACCCGCAAGATTTTCAACGATGATTCCATCCGGGTAAACCCGACAACAGTCAGAATTCCGGTATTCTTCGGGCACTCTGAGGCCGTACATGTTGAGACGAAAGAGAAAATCACCGCAGTTCAGGCGCGTGAGCTACTCAAGTCCACTGAAGGCATCACCGTCATCGATGATCCTGACGGTCTCGAGTATCCAACAGCAGTCACAGATGCGGCAAATCGGGATGACGTGTTTGTTGGAAGGATTCGCGAGGATATCTCGCATGAGTTCGGTCTCAATATGTGGGTGGTTTCGGATAACGTACGAAAGGGCGGCGCTTTGAACAGCATTCAGATTGCTGAATATCTGATTAACGCAGAACGTTGAAAATATCGCCCCGACCAGCGATTTCAGGAATATTTCGGTCATTGTATGTCGCCGCACTGCTGGTGGCTTTCTTTCCGACAGCATTGATTGCCCAGCAGGATGATGCCAACCAATCCGACCGATTCAAGTCTGAAGTTGCTGGGTTCATGGGTGGTGTGGAACGACAGACTACCGAACTGACAGTCGGACTCGGTCAATTCCTCAATTTGGTTCAGACCGAATTTGAGCTGATTGAAGGTGCGTACCTCGCAGATCGTATCGAATTTGTCGTTCAACGCTATCAGTCAGATCCGACAGCTCGAATTCTATGGATACTGATCGTGTTGATGCTGATATCCGGACCAATTTTTGTCCTGTCAGCCGCTTTCGGCTTTCTGGTACGGCCTCGTCGCACTGATACAGCTAAGCCCAAGACGAAATCCAAACCCGACTCACTCCAACATCGGAAGAAATATTCTAAATCTTCGGACAAAAAAAGCGAAAAGGAATACCGGGTATCGCGGCCGGTAAAGTCAATGGTTGGACTACTTAAGGAAGGGCGGTTGAATGATGTTGAAAAACTACTTCTGGAAGAACATCGAAAACAACCGACCGATGCGACTACAGTGATGTATCTTCTCGCCTGTCGAGCAACTGTTGACGCTACTTCATATGACGAATTGATTTCGGAGTTGTTTTCGCAAGGACTAGACGGTAGTGTTCCGATCTGTCTGCATGCCGCTGAGATCGGCAGACTGCTTAAGCTCGACAACTATCCTCTGAGCCGGTTTCCGGAACCGCGAGTTCCATTTGAGGTTGACACCTCGGTGAGTGGAAATACCTTGGGTCCGATTTCCGAGTTCGGCGACGTCCAAACGTTACTGGATCTTGTACGCGTCTACGTGGACATGGAAGATGAAGCTGAGGCCAGGCACCTGATTGTTGAAATTCTGGTTCGAGGCAACTACGAACAGCGAAAGCTGGCACTCGACTTCAAGAGCAGAATGGAAAGGAAAAACAGCACATCGTAGCACCGCTATCGGGGTGGTCGGCCCTGCCTACTCGTCAGGGATCGTGTCGGTATGAAGAGCATTTTATTTTGCCGATTCGGGATTATTCAGCGGCCAACGAGTGCACAGCCGAATGCATCAGCAACCGGAAAGTTCAGCAATTCACTGTTGCCAGCACTGGGCTTGCTTTTTGGTGATCATAGTCGATACGACACTTTCAGTGCCAAGCGGCCTGGATATTGCCGGAGAGATAACCTTGTCCCGCAATTTTTGAACGCCGCGGGGATGTGCTTTTCGCTGATGGGTGTGAACAATTGCTCCTCACTACGGCCGTTACGACCGGTGACGGAAAAATCAAGGCAGCAATGATCTCGTCCGAAGTACTTTGCACTTCGATTCAGTTGCCAGTGGGGTATTTTGTGCAGTTATGGTTTTGTCGCAGTAATACTTCGAATTATTTCTGAATTGCCACCCACCGAAACCTAATGATCAATATTGGTTAATGCTTCGAGCAATGTGAAAACATGGACGAAAACTAGAGACCGGTGTTTACTCAGTCTTGCGAAAAAGATCGCAGATAGTCTCCCAAAGATGGAATAGGGAACTTGTATCGCGGTAGTAGCCCATTCGCTGGTGCTAGCAGTCCGGCATGCAGAGTTTGACGAAGGAAGTCATCAAAGGAAGTCTGGGTTTTTTCCAATTCCGATGCTGAAAGGGTTCTAAGTTCGTCAATGCTCAAATCCCCATTGGAGCTCTGTGCGGCTGCCAGTGCAAGCCTGATGTAGAGCTCAGCTTGCGGATAGCCTGCTTCGACTCGCCCGTCATAGTAATCATTTTTCCGTTCGATTCCCCTTTTCAGTGCCTGCTTAAGCAGATGCGGCTCCAGTTTGCCACCATTGGAGCGAATTACACGACTGGCCGCAACGCCGACGCGGTTGATATGCTGTGGCCACCCCTGCGATAACTCAGCTAGGGTAGTTGCCCAAACCTCCTTTTGGTCGTCGATTCCGGTGTGGTAGACATCAAGCATGCGCCGAATTGAGGCTTTTGCATCCTTCATCGGCAGGGGTTCCAAGTTTACGATCCGTTCATCGGAAAATCTCGAAAGTCCACACTGGCGCAGTACGTCCTTGGTGTCACCCAATCCGAAAAATGCGGCAACCAGCGGAATTCCCTTGGGATCGCGGTGAAGACAGTCAAGTACAGCTTTCGTCGAGGTGCCTTCTGGCGTGTTCTGAGCTTCATCGACTAGGACGACGATATGGAAATTCTCAAGCAACACCGCGGCATTGCGGAAAATACTTTCTGACGACTGAACTGAATTGGAACGACCGTTGGAATGCGGTTTGCCGCCTACAGAAAAACCCGCTACTGAAACTCCCTGAGATGACAATTCCGCATAGAGGTTGCGACCAAGGTCCAACCATTCATTGATTTTGTCTGTGATGGAATCCGGTGCCAGCTTTGAAAGGCGTTGTGACTCTTCATTGGCAGCATGGATCATGCTTGAAACGACATCAGTGGGATAGCTTAGAGTGCCGGGGTCGATACTTACCGCAACCCAAGGATCCTGTGGTGTCGAATGCAATCTGACCGATTCCATGCATTCAAGCATGAGTGCAGTTTTCCCGGCACCCGGTGCACCTTGGAATACCATTGTGCCACCGCCGATGTCGCCATCGTTCAGAGAGATAATTGCATCACGAAAGATCTCGAATTCGGTATCTCTTCCACAAAAGAATGCATCACGACCCACTTCAGCACGATCGGTCCGCTTGAGCCATGTCTGCTCGGATAGAGGCTTCGCTGGTGGCGGTTTAGGAAAAGGTCTTTGGTCCATCAAAATGATTGAACTTGAAACTACTGATCAGATTTTAACATGACTACACGCACACTGATGTAGTCTCGGATTTTTACAATCCTGCGAACCTTAATCCGAAAGAACGAATCGACAGACATCTACGAGAAGTCGCTTGTCCTGCGGGAATTACTGCCTCAGGATTGAATGTCAATGTCATGTTCAGCCAGTTTGGGATGATGAATCTAGCCCACACCGAGCAGGATATTCGATATGGGTATCGCAACGCCAATGCGATAAGTCTGAACGCGATGGACAGAGAATTCCCGATATCACCACAGATTCGAGAAATCGTACGCGTTTTCAGTACGTCTCCCAATATTCGCCTTTCTTTAGCGATGTTACTTCAGAACTATGGGCGGCTCAAGCTTGTACTACCGAGTCGGCAATTTCCCTGATATAACTGTGTACAGTTTCCGCGAGTTCGGACTTTGGTGAGCCATCGTTTTCAAGGTTTGCCTTGACCAGGTCGACGATGGCAGAACCAATCACGATACCGTCGGCTTTTTCAGCAACAGACCGGGCGTGTTCCGGTGTCTTGATGCCAAATCCAACCGCGATTGGCAAACCGGTGTATTGGCGTAGACGCGTCACCGCTTCTTCGACATGGTCAGTCATCGCACGGCGAGTGCCGGTTACACCCAGTACCGAAATGTAGTAGACGAATCCGCTTACATTGTGCAATACAGACTCAATTCTGCTGTCATCGGTGGATGGTGTTACCAACCGAATCCAGTGTAACCCTGCGGTGAGTGCCGGATCGCACAACTCCTTGTCCTCTTCAGGTGGCAGATCGACAATAATCAGTCCATCGACTCCGCTGGATGCGCATTCGTGAACGAAACGATCGACTCCATATCGATAGATTGGATTGTAGTACCCCATCAGTACGATCGGGGTTGAATTGTCATGTATCCTGAATTCCCGAACCAGTTCCAGTGTTTTCGATAATGTCATTCCCGCTTTCAGTGCCCTTTGACTGGAAGCCTGAATTGCCGGTCCGTCGGCCATAGGATCAGAGAAAGGGATTCCAACCTCAATCAGATCAACACCGGCTTGTGGCAATCCACAGATCAGATTACGACTGGTTTCATAATCTGGATCGCCACCGGTAAGAAAAGCGACAAACGCCTTCCGATCCTGTTCTTTTAGGTGCGCAAACTTTCGTGTGATGCGCGTATCGGTAAGCGAACCCGAGTTCAAATCGATTCCCCCAGTGCATCAGCGACAGAAAATACATCCTTATCACCTCTGCCGCACATGTTCATGACGAGAATTTGATTCTTGTCGAACTCGGATGCGATCTTGGCGACGTGTGCGAGCGCATGTGCTGGCTCCAGAGCCGGAATAATGCCTTCTGTCTGGCAACACAGTTGAAAAGCGTCCAGTGCTTCCTGATCGGTGACTGACACGTATTGAACGCGGCCATTGTCATTGAGCCAGGAATGTTCGGGTCCTATACCCGGATAGTCGAGACCTGCTGAGATTGAATGTGCGTCAATAATCTGCCCATCGTCTGTCTGAAGCAGGTACGTTCGATTACCATGCAGTACACCCGGTTGTCCGCCGGTTATAGATGCTGCATGCTTCCCGGTCTCCACACCCAGTCCAGCGGCTTCGACACCGATGATTCGGATGTCGCGTTCATCGAGGAATGGGTGGAACAGTCCCATTGCATTGGATCCTCCACCGATGCACGCGACAAGGCAGTCGGGAAGACGATTCTCCGCTTCCAGAATCTGTTCACGGGTTTCGTTGCCGATTACCGACTGAAACTCCCGAACCATTTGAGGGTAGGGGTGAGGGCCGGCAACCGTACCAATGATGTAGAAGGTCGTTTCGACATTGGCTACCCAATCACGTAATGCCTCGTTCATGGCATCCTTGAGTGTTCCGGTTCCGGATGTGACCGGAACGACTTCTGCACCAAGCAGTTTCATCCTAAAAACATTAGGTGCCTGTCGTTCGATATCCGTCTCTCCCATATAGACGACGCAGGGAAGGTCGAATAGCGCACAGACTGTTGCAGTTGCGACACCATGCTGGCCGGCACCGGTTTCAGCGATAATTCTCGTTTTCTTCATCCTACGGGCTAGCAGAATCTGACCCAGGGTATTGTTTATTTTGTGCGCGCCTGTGTGATTTAATTCATCTCGCTTGAAGTAAATTTTCGGTCCACCCAGATGCTCGCTCAGCCTCGCTGCGTGGTACAGGGGACTGGGTCTGCCAATATAGTGTTTGGCGAAATAGTCGAATTCAGCTTGAAAGTCGGGATCCTGTCGGGCTTTGTTGTAAGCCTTTTCAACATTGAGAATAAGAGGCATCAGCGTTTCGGCGACAAATCGTCCGCCGTATATGCCGAAATGTCCGGTATCGTCGGGACCCGCGCGATAAGATTCAATTGCTGATTCGGAATGGGAACTCAATCGTAGTTACCTGTCACGATAAAATTGTTTCATCGGAATTATACTCAACGAACTATCGGAAACACTTGAAGGTTGCACAGAAATGAGAATTGCGGGCTGTGTCGAATACGATGGGTCCAGATTTTGCGGCTGGCAGCTTCAGCACGGCCAATACACGGTGCAGGAGGCGTTGGAATCGGCTGTATCCCACATTGCCGATCACAGGGTCCGAGTGCATGGAGCTGGAAGAACCGACTCAGGCGTGCATGCCTGCGGTCAGATATTTCATTTCGATACCGACAGTGAGAGATCCGAACATTCCTGGGTGATGGGGATAAATTCGAAATTGCCGGAAGGGATCAGCCTGATCTGGACAACAGTGGTACCGGAATCGTTTCATGCCCGTTTCAGTGCGATCAGTCGCCGATATCGCTACATATTATTGAATCGTAGAGTCCGTCCCGGAAGCCTGACCGGCAAGACGGGTTGGTACCCCCGTCAGTTGGATGTGGCGAGTATGAACGGGTGTGCGCAGATGTTGCAGGGCGAGCATGATTTCAGTGCGTTTCGGTCCGCGCAATGCTCGAATAAGGTCGTCACGAAACGGATTATCACAATAGACGTGAAACGAAACGAAGAATGGGTGTGGATTGATGTTGAGGCGAACGGGTTTTTGCATAACATGGTTCGAATTATCACAGGCAGTCTGTTGGCGGTTGGCAGTGGCGAGCGGGATGAAGATTGGATGCGTAGTGTGCTGGCGAGCAAGGATCGGACGAAAGCCGGTGTTACAGCACCGGCAGACGGATTGTATTTTGTAAATGTGAACTATCCTCAAGAATTCTCTCTGCCTGAGTCACCGATCGCGTGCAAGTTTTGGTAATCAGCGAATTTTAGGGAGTCCGACTGCATCAATTTTCACGCAATTGTGATAATCCACAATCCATTGATTTCATATAATCATCAATATCAAGAAATTGAAAAATGGCAGTTTCGCTATTCATCAGTTCCCGGCTCTATTCGCGTCATGCAGGCCTAATCTGAAACTCCAATCTTTAGCACATCATTCCGCAATGAAACGATCTGTTCGTTTTCTTGATTCTAGCGGCCCGTCAGAAAGTTTTCAGACGCAGGTCAAGGTTTGTGGCATCACCAGACTGGAAGATGCAGTTCATGCGTCGCGGTGTGGAGCACATGCGCTTGGCTTTATTTTTTATAGCCCCAGCAAGCGCAACATGAACAGCCAGAAGGTTAAAGCGATCAAGGATGAATTACCTGAATCGGTATCGTCGGTGGCCGTTGTTGTTGACCCGGACGATCAACTGCTGGATGATATTGTTTCCGTTGTCAGACCGAATTTCATCCAATTTCATGGTGTCGAATCCCCGGAGCGATGCCGTGAAGCGGGCATACCTTTCATCAAGGCATTTCGAGTTCGAAGCTCAGAGCAGCTGGAAAAGGCAGGCGAACATTACCATGATGCCAGCGCACTGCTGTTTGATGCCTATCTGCCGGATAAGGTCGGTGGAACTGGACTGACATTTTCGTGGAACCTGCTGCCATCATTTGAGAAACCGGTCATTCTTGCCGGAGGGCTTCATTCCGGGAATGTGGTTCGCGCTATCGAAAGTGTGCAGCCCGATGCGGTGGATGTCAGTACTGGTGTTGAGTTCAGTCCAGGTATCAAGAATAGACATGCAATCAGCGAATTCTTTTCAGCTGTACAAACTGCTGACCTTTCAGCTGGTAAATCAATGGTATGAACTGGTTCACTAAATTACTCCCACCGAAAATTAAATCGGGCGCGAGTTTATCCAAGAAAGGGGTGCCTGAAGGAATCTGGGTGAAGTGCCCGGAGTGTACCGAGGTACTCTATCAGGAAGAGCTTGGTCGCAATCTTCATGTCTGTCCCAAATGCGATCATCACATGCGAATGGATGCAAGAACCAGAATCGATTCGTTCTTGGATTCGGATACTGCTGAAACGCTGGCAGGTGACGTCAAGCCAGTGGATAAGCTGAGATTCCGGGACAAGAAAAAATATAAAGACCGTTTAAGTGAGGCGCAAAAGAGAACCGGTCAGCTGGACGCTTTATTGGTGGCAAAAGGGAATCTGATGGATATGCCTGTGGTTGTAGCTGCATTTGAGTTCGAGTTTCTCGGCGGCTCAATGGGTTCGGTTGTTGGAGAGCGTTTTGTTCATGCCGTCAATGCGAGTTTGGAAGGTTCAATGCCGCTGATATGTTTCTCGGCAAGTGGTGGCGCCCGCATGCAGGAAGCGATGTATTCACTCATGCAGATGGCAAAAACAACAGCGGCCGTAAACGAAATGCACAATGCTGAATTACCGTATATTTCGGTACTTACTGACCCGACCATGGGAGGGGTTTCAGCAAGTCTGGCGATGCAGGGAGATATTATCATTGCAGAGCCGAAAGCACTGATTGGGTTTGCTGGACAGCGCGTGATCGAACAGACGGTTCGAGAATCGCTCCCTGACGGCTTTCAACGCGCGGAATTTCATCTCGACCACGGTGCGCTTGACATGGTGGTTGACCGACGCAAGCTTCGTAGTGAGATTCATGGAATATTGAAAACTCTGACATCAGGTCTTACAAATGGATTGAGACATGCAGCAGACTGAGTACTCAGACCGCGACGCAAATACCGTCGTAAATCTTCAGTTGAAGTCCAATGCTGAATTGGATGCATGGATACAGCATATTCAACTGTTGCATTACCGAACAATGGATTTGACCTTGGACCGGGTAGGATCGGTAATTGATCGAATTACATCGGGTTCTATTGCGTTCAAGGTGATCAGTGTCGCTGGCACTAACGGAAAAGGGTCAGTTGCGACCATGCTGGAATCAATTTTTCGACATGCAGGCTATCGGACTGGGCTCTACACATCCCCGCATCTAGTGCACTTCAATGAACGGTTTATTGTTGATGGCAGTGTGATCTCGAACGCGGAGCTGCTGGAAGAATTCAAACGGGTGGAGGAAAAACGCGGAAGTGTTCCGCTGACTTTTTTCGAATATGGCACTGCGATTGCGGTAGATTATTTCATGAGGAAGTCAGTTGATGTCGCAATTTTGGAAGTCGGACTGGGTGGAAGGAAAGACGCGGTAAATGCGCTTGAAGCCGATATAGCGTGCATCACATCGATTGGTATAGACCATGAAAAGTGGCTGGGAAGTACCAGGGAGCAGATTGGATATGAGAAAGCTGGAATCTTGCGTAGCGGTCAATTGGCGGTATGCACTGACACGAATCTACCTGAGTCCATACGCAATGTTGCAGACGACCTGTCGCTTGATATTCTGCTGAATGGTGAGGATTTCCATGTCGATACCGGTACCGCTCTCTGGAATCTGAGATTTTCTGAGAATCGACAAGAATCCGATATTTTTGATTTGCCGCACCCATCGATTGCTGGCCGATGTCAGCGCGACAACGCAGGCGGTGCTGCTGCTCTGGCAGTGATGGCACGTAAGTTCTTTGATATCTCAGATGAATCAATTCGTTTGGGTCTTCGAGAGGCGAGACTTGACGGCCGGTTACAGGTTGTTCAACACAATCCGCAAGTGCTATTGGATGTTGCGCACAACATTGAGTCTGTCAACGAGTTGAAAGACTACCTCAACAGTAATCCTGTCGCGGGACGCGAGATCGCACTGATGTCGGCGCTGTCGGAGAAACCGATTGAGGTGATGGTTGACTGCATCAAGTCTTCCATTGATGAATGGCATCTTTGTGGTATTCATGACGAACGCGGAATCACAGCTAGAAAACTGTTTCGCAGGGTACATCCTGTACTCGGGGACGATGTTGCTGTTCATCTCCACTTTGACGTCAATCAGGCATTTGATGCGGCGATTGCGGCTGCAGGTAAAGAAGATCGAATTTTGGTATTTGGGTCTTTCCTTACGGTCGGAGAGATAATTGATAGTTATCGAGGTGATCCTGAGTCATGAACGAAAAAAACATTCCCGAGAAACCTGATCGGGCGAAGCGTATAAGAAACATAATCGCTGGGTCGGTGGTTTGGACCGCTGTTGTGGCGATTGTTGTGTTCGTCGCGCTTGATCCTTCGGAATCCGTTGAGATGCAGATTGGAATTGAGTTGTCTGAGCAGGAGGTCGCGGCTGTACCATCTGAATATTCAGCTGATCCGAAGAACGAACAGACCGAAACTGACACAAATGTCTCAAATGTTGAATTGGATGCTGATTCGGAATCGCAGGCGGTCACCCGATCCGAAGATGTTGAGTCCAAACCACAGACATCATCAATTGTGTACGAAAGCGATACCATTAAAACGTCGGAACCTGTTGAGACTGTCGAAACCGTTCAGACTGCCAGCGTCTCAACCGTGACTGATATCAGTAATACCATTGCAGACGATGCCAGTGCTCCGACTATAGTCGAGGATGATACTCGAACACAAACTTCCCCCGAATCCAAACCATCCGAACTGGCGTTGTTTGTCCAGGTCGCAGCATTTTCCAAAGATGAGAGTGCACAACTCAGACGAAAGGAATTTTCAAAGGCTCTCTTTCCAGTAAGGGTTCTAAAAGACGATGACGGGATGAATCTTGTTCTTGTCGGGCCTTATCTGACGGAATCAGAAGCGAAGAAAGTTCAATCTGAGTTGAACTCAAAATTTCAGCTTGAGGACAGTTTTCTGAAATATGCTGAAATTGAAACGACTAAGGTGGCGATGACTGGCAGCGCTTCTGGTGCGACATCCCCAAGCTCAATAGCCGCGGAAACAATGTCCGCTGAGGAGTCTGCGGTCGTAGAAGGGTGGTATGTAAGAGCCGGAGCCTACAAGAATCTGGGTAATGCGAAAACGAGTAAATTACGCGTGGAGAAATTGAAGCTGTCAGCTGTCGTTAAGCGAGAAAAAGAATTCAATGTGCTGTTGGTGGGTCCGTTTCAAGACGAAAATACCGCTCAGATCGTGAAGGCTAGAGTTGAACAGGAATTGAAAATAAAGGACGCGTATCTGGTTCGAGTCGGGTCATAGCTCCAGTAAATATAAAACGGTCTGGCCCATTTATTTGTTTGCAATTCAGTTTCATAATGTTAGATACTTGGTGCCAGAAAAACGCAGTCTCATGGATCAAATATTCAACACCCCGTTGGATGAAAAATTTAATTTAATCAGTAAAGTTGTACGGTAACTATTCTTGACTTCATTAATAATCGACATCGGTTTGGTTGTCGTAGTGTTACTGTCGTTTCTGATCGGAGCGTACCGTGGCTTTGTTCGATCATTTCTATCGGTAGTATCTTGGGTAATGGCAGCTTGGGTAACGTGGAAATTCGGAGCACTTGCAGTCCCGTTGCTGGAGGGTTGGAATCTGACACCCATAGTACAGATTATCGTCGCGCGTCTCGGCGTGTTTTTTCTCGTTCTGTTTGTGATGTCGACAATCGGATATATCGTGGCCGCTGCGATCAGTTCTGACGGACTTGTAAGTGTGGACAGGACATTGGGAGCGGCATTTGGAATTGTACGCGGTGTGGTTATCATTCTGCTCCTGGCGGTCGCATTTGCCTATCTGTTGGGGATAGACCAGCCGCTATGGCAGGATTCGATTCTGTTACCGATCATTGAACCATGGGTGAGAGACATTCAACTGGTAATTCATGACGTCAGCAAGGTCTGACGAATGCGAATGACAGGCAGTTTGATTGAATATTCCCCTGATTAACTTTCAATAATTGCAGATGACGGAGTTTTAGCATGTGTGGAGTGGTTGCAATGCTCACTGGGAGTGAGACAGGGCATGAGATATATGAGGCTCTGACAATCCTTCAGCATCGGGGGCAGGATGCTGCCGGTATCGTAACAAGCGACGGACAGCGAGTGTATACAAGAACAGGGCGGGGGCTGGTCAGGGATGTGTTTTCCACTGAGTCCCTGAATGATCTGAAAGGATCTGCTGGAATCGGACACGTCCGATATCCGACAGCCGGCGCGAATACGGAGGCGGAGTGCCAGCCGTTCTATGTCAATTCGCCATTTGGAATCGCACTTGCCCACAATGGTAACCTCATCAACGCGATGGAATTGGGCGAGCAGGTATTTAAAGGTGACCGTCGCCAGATCAACACCAGTTCCGATTCCGAAATCATGCTCAACGTCCTCGCTTACGAACTTTCGACAAAGGTTCGCAAGACTGGCGGAGAATTGAGACCGAAACACGTATTCCATGCTGTTGAAAAGGTTTTCAAGCGTTGCAAAGGTGCGTTTTCCGTCACTGTATTGATTGTAGGAATTGGAATTCTGGCGTTCCGGGATAAGAATGGGATTCGTCCATTGATATACGGGACTCGTGAAGTGAATGGCAGGAAGGATTTCGCATTTGCTTCTGAAAGTGTTGTTTTGAATGTAATGCAATACGAAATTGAAAGAGATGTTCTGCCTGGTGAAGCTATCTTCGTCGATATGGATGGTAATATTCATAGCAGGCAATGTGCGGCAGATGCCAGTCCGTCGCCGTGCATTTTTGAGTATGTCTATCTTTCCCGACCTGATTCCATGATTGATCGAATTTCAGTTTATAAAACCCGTTTGCGGATGGGGGAGTGGTTGGGAAAACGCTTGCTCGAGCAATTTCCGGACCACGACATCGATGTGGTGATGCCGGTACCGGACACCAGTCGTGCCGCCGCGTTGCAGCTGGCCCATACCATCGGTGTGAAGTACCGGGAAGGATTTATCAAGAACCGATACTTTGACCGTACTTTCATCATGCCACAACAGGCACAAAGGAAGTACTCGGTGAGGCACAAGTTGAACGCCATCAATCTGGAATTCGAGAACAAGAACGTTCTGCTGGTCGATGATTCGATCGTCCGCGGTACCACTGCAAAGCAGATTGTTCAACGCGCCCGAGAGGCGGGTGCCAGGTCGGTCTATCTGGCTTCCGCGGCTCCACCGGTTAAATATCCGAACGTTTATGGAATCGACATTCCCAGTCCCGAAGAACTGGTCGCGACTAATCGCAGCAGTGCTGAGGTTTGTAAGTGGATTGGTGCGGACTTTGTCCTATACCAGCGTCTGGAAGATCTGATCGAGTCAGTTCGCACGACCAATTCAGATGTTGATAATTTCGAGACTTCGGTTTTCAGCGGCGAATATGTGACAGGGGACGTCTTACCTGAGTATCTGTCTAAGATCAGCGAGGAAAGAAAAGACTCCAATCGCAAACTTGAAGGTGCATCTTTACTTGAGTTCAAATCGAAGCGGGCTGTCGGCTGAGTTCCAGATCAACGAAATGGCGGGTGAAGGTCGATTTCACCGGTTGAATCGATTCGGATGACGCCATCCTTGCCACTGTCCCAGTCGCCGAGCACATAGCGAAACGCGTCACGTCCATTCACTTTCAGCTTGTGAACCGCGGTTCTGTGTACATGCCCGTGAATCAGAATCTGCACGCCATGTTCTTGCATAGCTTCGTTTACAGAATCGAGATTGACGTCCATCAGTTCCTCATTCTTGTCAAGTTTTCCTTTTCTGCTCTGCATGCGCATGTCCCGCGCTCGATCACGACGCTCGTGAACAGATAGTTTCAGGACTTCCCTCTGCCAATCGGGGTCCAGAACGATTTCCCGGTAACGTTGATGTGCGATATCATCGGTGCAAAGGCTATCGCCGTGCATCAGGAGAATGGATTCACCCTTGACCTTTATTTTGTACGGATCAGGAATCAGTGACCCACTGAAACGGTTAACGAAGTCTTCCCCGATCAGAAAATCCCGGTTTCCATGCATGATGAATATCTTGGTCCCCAGTTCGGACAGTTCATTGAGTACCTCAACCGCAGGTCGATGACCGAGTAAATCCAGACCATCATCACCAATCCAGTATTCAAACAGGTCGCCGAGAATATAGAGTTGCTCGGCATCAGACTTGATTGATCCGAGGTATTCTCGGAACTTGTCATAGGTGCCTGTGTTACTAGGGTCGAGATGTATGTCGGAAATGAGATATATGGCCATCAGCGATTTGTGTCAGGATTTTGCCACTACGTTTCATATATTAAATCGTGTTTGCTGGTCTGTTGTCAGAGTTTTCAGTCAAGGAAGGTCTGCGTGGGTCCGGGAACCTACAGTCGACCGCAGAAAAATTCAATTGGGTAGGTAAGATTCAAGACTAAAATATTATTGTTTCCGGTATTCATTTTGTCTCTCGGTTGTCTCGACTTTCGAGTCGGTTCTATAACAGCTTGGACAAAAAGGTAGCAAGCGCGAAGTTTCAAAGCTGAGCCTCAGCTGGTGACTTGATTTATCCAAACATTTTGCGGTAATTTATGGAAAACAATCCGATCAAAATCTACAACAGCCTGACGCGGCGAAAAGAGAATTTCGTACCGATCAGGGAGAATTGTATCGATATCTACGTGTGCGGTATGACAGTGTATGACTACTGTCATCTTGGACACGCACGAGTCATGGTCGCCTTCGACTCCGTAATCCGCTATCTTCGTTATCGGGGTTATCAGGTCAGGTACGTCCGAAATATTACCGACATTGATGACAAGATCATCAAAAGAGCGAACGAGACCGGAGAGTCGATTCAGTCTTTGACCAATCGTTTTATTGAATATATGAATGAGGACCTTGAAGCACTGTCGATTGTAAGACCGGACTACGAACCTCGGGCCACAGAATACATTCCTGAAATCATTGACATGATTTCCCGTCTGGTTGAGAAAGGATTCGCCTATCCTGCAGACAATGGCGATGTCTATTACCGAACGCGAATGTTTGAGAACTATGGTCAGCTGTCTGGAGAGAAAGTCGATGATTTGCGGGTTGGTGCCCGGGTAGAACCTGATGAGGTGAAGGAAGACCCCATTGACTTTGTACTCTGGAAGAATTCCAAACCCGACGAGCCGAAATGGCCGTCACCTTGGGGTGACGGGCGACCAGGTTGGCATATCGAGTGTTCGGCGATGTCTACCAGCTTGCTAGGCAACCATTTCGACATTCATGGCGGCGGCATGGACTTGCTGTTTCCGCATCACGAAAATGAGATTGCCCAATCAGAAGGTGTCAATGGTGGAAGATTTGTCAATCTGTGGATGCATAACGGCTATTTGCAGATCAACGCTGAAAAAATGTCCAAGTCGCTGCAGAATTTTCTCACCATTCGTGAAATTCTTGATATGGATAGCGATCGGGTGAGGATCGGAGAAATCCTTCGTTATGTATTTCTATCCAGCCATTACCGAAGCCCACTCAACTACAGTGACGACAGTCTGGAGAATGCGAGAATGGCGTTGAGGCGGATCTATATGGCTATATACAAGGCCGATGAAAGAGGTACCCCCGCGGTCGCTGAAACTGATTCCCAGCTATGCGCTAGATTTCGCGCCTCAATGGACGATGATTTCAATACCCCAGATGGACTTGCGGTGATCTTTGATTGTGTCCGGGAATTGAATAGGTCTGTTGAATCTGACTTGTCACACCGGACCGGTGTGTTGAAAAATACGCTGTTGCGACTCGCAGGGTCTTTGGGTTTGGTGCAAATGGAGCCTTCAAGATATTTGGGTGTTGGTGGAGGTTCGGCCGATGAGGATGATGGTATCGGAGTACTGATCATGCAGCGGGAGAATGCCCGTCATGAGCGTGACTTTGCTACGGCTGATCGTATCAGGGATCAACTGACTCAAATGGGGGTGGAGATTGAGGATCGTCCAAATGGCACTACGGTATGGCGCCGAACTTGACAGCTGTGCGATTCAGTGAATTGACTGATTTGCTAAAACGGTGATTTTCATGCTTATGAGAAAATTCAAGTGCATAGAACTCGGTACCAGAATTTCGACTGCATTGATATGGATTGCCGTTGCAGTTTGGTTGCCGACCGCATCAGCGGCTTGTCCGGAGACCGAACGGGTCGTCCGCTTTGGTTTCTTCACGGACTTCGCACCGATAAGCTATAGTGCTGATCCTGATCCGGCTTCACCCTACCACAACACCCATCAAGGTTATGAGGCTGATCTTGTGACGGCGATCGAGACAATGAAGGGAGTTAATCTGTCCTTCGAATACTCGGCAATTGACCAATGGGATAGAATTTGGCTTAAATCGGCGCAACCGGAATTCGACATGATTGGAGGTGGCATTACCGCCTTGGAATCACGCACGATGGATGCAAGTGGAACGACATTGATTCGCTTTACGGCCGGGCACATACGATTCCATCAGTCGCTTCTTGTAAGATCTGAAGACAAAGAGCGCCTGTCAAGCTACAGGAATCTAGACGACACGAAAAGGATATATGCGTTTCGAGGAACTACGACCGAGGCACACCTTCTGAAATCGACCGGACTCAGTACCAAGGATGGGCGTCTTGCCGCTGGTGTCAGGGTGGTCACGCCGAATGGTACAGTCATTGCAAACGGTGGAGACGATCTTTTCATCGCCGCTCATGGGGCCTCGCCAATTCTCGACAACCGAATGTCGCTGCATTCTCCGTCATCATCCACAATGCCCGAAGTGGTTTATGATCTCGGCGACACTGAACCTGAATCAGCGCTTCAAGCAGGTCGAATAGATGGCATTCAAAGTGATGAGATCGAAAATCACTTGAAAGCGCAGAATTCTGACGGTGCACTGGTCATCAGTATCGTTGACGGTGGTTCTGAGATCGGTGCATTTTCAGTTGCTGTTTCCGATACCGCGCTGGCCGGTTGTCTCAACGAAGCTGTCGAATGGCTGACTGACGGTCGTAAAATCGGCTACGCAGAGTGGGTAGAGGATAGCACGGTGTTTCTGAAAAGAGCGAAACAAAAATAGAAGAGCGAAGCGATATTCAAATCGAAAAATTAGGCAGCTTTGACATTGTCGAAACTCCCGACAGAATACCGGAATTACCACTGACAGCCACACAAACTTGCATAAAGTTCGTCTCACATTCCCAGCCGAATATGTACCGAACAACCAGCGAAGGGAAGTAGTCTGCGTTTACCCGCGCGTACAGCCTGAGAAAGCAGACTCAGAGTTAAAGCAGACTCAGAGTTCGTGAAATCTATCAAATCGCGATAGAATCACACCGGCTGCAGGCTGTGCATCACAAGACTCGGGCGCGGACAAATTACCGCCAAGCTGCAAGGATAGACTGTCGAGTGTGAGCGAGATTTTTGCGCGTTAATATCTTGTGTTAAATGTACCACTAACTATAATTGCATGTTTAATCTCATTCTTTAGCAGGATCAATCGTGGAAATTCCTGCTCCGAATCTAGGGGGATTCTTCAGATGGAGTTAACAGGTGCCGATATATTAGTGCGTTGCCTGAAAGACGAGGGTGTCGATTATATTTTCGGTTATCCCGGCGGCGCAGCCTTGCACATATACGATGCCCTGTACAAACAGGATGATGTGCGCCATATTCTTGTGCGGCATGAACAGGGAGCGACTCACGCAGCAGACGGATATGCGCGGGTAACCGGTCGACCGGGCGTAGTACTGGTTACTTCGGGTCCCGGTGTAACCAACACCGTAACCGGAATTGCGACAGCATACATGGATTCCATTCCCATGGTTGTTCTTTCGGGGCAGGTAGCGACTCATCTGATTGGTGATGATGCATTCCAGGAAGTGGATGCGCTGGGTGTCACGAGACCGTGCGTAAAACACAGTTTCCTGGTTCGGGATGTGCGCGATCTCGCAACGACGATCAAGCAGGCGTTTTACATTGCGAACACCGGTCGTCCCGGCCCTGTTGTTGTTGATATCCCGAAAGATGTGACAGCTCACAAGACCGAGTACATCTATCCGAAAACCATCTCCATGCGTTCCTACAATCCTACAGTACGGGGACATCTCGGTCAGATCAAGCGAGCTGCCAGATTGTTACTGGAGGCTGAACGGCCAATTATCTATACAGGAGGCGGGGTATCGCTGTCGGGTGGAGAACAGGAATTGCGCGATTTGGTACGCCATCTGCAATATCCCTGCACAAATACATTGATGGGGTTGGGATGCTACCCGGCCAATGACCCACTGTTTATCGGAATGCTGGGTATGCATGGTACCTACGAGGCAAATCTGGCGATGCATGACTGCGATGTCATGCTGGCCGTCGGAGCCCGATTCGATGACCGGATTACAGGCGATCTGGCGAAATTCTCCCCGTACTCTAAAATTATTCATGTGGACATAGACCCGTCGTCGATCGGTAAGAATGTCAATGTAGATGTTCCAATTGTCGGTGATGCCAAGCGTGTTCTGGCCGACTTGGTTACGGCGGTCAAGGAATTGGCGCCGAATCCGGATACCAATCGTATCGCAGCCTGGTGGAAGCAGATCAACTCCTGGCGATCGATCGATTGCTTGGCCTATGATCGGGACAGCGACAAAATCAAGCCTCAACTGGTACTGGAGAAACTGTACGAAGTGACCAAGGGCGAAGCGTTTGTGACATCTGACGTCGGTCAGCATCAGATGTGGGCCGCACAGTTCTATCGATTCGACAATCCGCGTCGCTGGATCAATTCCGGTGGTCTGGGTACGATGGGATTCGGACTTCCGGCGGCAATGGGTGTCAGGCTCGCAAATCCAGATTCCGATGTTGTCTGTGTGACGGGCGAGGCGAGCATCATCATGTGTATCCAGGAACTCTCTACCTGTAAGCAGTATGACTTGCCGATCAAGATCATCAACCTCAACAATCGCTATATGGGTATGGTGCGTCAGTGGCAAGAATTTTTCTACGATAATCGATACTCACACTCCTATATGGATGCATTGCCCAATTTTGTTGATTTGGCGGAAAGTTTCGGACATAGGGGTATGCGGGTGGAAAATCCGGCTGATGTGGAGGAGTCCTTGATTGAGTGCATGGCCCGCAAGGATGAACTGGTGTTTATGGACTTTATCACCGACCAGCGCGAAAACGTGTTTCCAATGATTGCAGCGGGCAGTGGGCATAACGAAATGCATCTCAGTTCGACTGGAAACGGCGCTCCGCAAGAGCGGGAGCTGGCGTAAGTGAGTAGTCGACACATTATTTCGGTACTTCTTGAGAATGAACCTGGAGCACTGGCAAGAGTCGCCGGTTTATTCTCAGCACGGGGATTCAATATTGAAACCCTGACTGTCGCACCAACAGAAGATCCCACACTTTCACGGATGACAATCGTTACGGTCGGTTCGGAAGGCGTAATTGAGCAGATAACCAAGC
This sequence comes from Arenicellales bacterium, assembly GCA_963666625.1. Lineage (GTDB taxonomy): Bacteria > Pseudomonadota > Gammaproteobacteria > Arenicellales > JAJDZL01 > JAJDZL01. The sequence continues at coordinate 3,466,410 of OY762925.1, read as the reverse complement.
AGCTGAACAAGTTGATTGAAGTCGTAAAGTTGGTCGACTTGACAGAAGACAAGCATATCGAGCGGGAATTGATGCTGATCAAAGTTCGAGCAGTCGGAGAGCAGCGCGACGAAGTCAAGCGACTCGTGGAATTTTTTCGCGGTCGGGTTATTGATGTCACACAATCTGTCTACACTGTTGAACTTACCGGTGCGAGTTCCAAACTCGATGGATTTATTGAACAGGTGAAATTGACCGAAATTCTTGAACTTGTTCGTACAGGCGTATCAGGTATAGCAAGAGGTGAATCAGCACTGAGCGCGCCGAAATCTCGTTCAAACGATAGCAAAAGCAAATAGGAATTCAATATGAAAGTTTATTATGACGGTGATGCGGATCTTTCCAACTTACTCGGGAAACGGGTTGCGGTAATTGGATTTGGTTCACAGGGCCACGCTCATGCAGGGAATCTGCAGGACAGTGGTGTTGATGTGGTAGTCGGGTTGCGCGCGGGGTCTTCATCGCGCGCGAAAGCAGACAAGGCAGGTATCGCAACCGCTGAGGTAGCTGATGCCGTTGCGAGTGCCGATGTCGTGATGATGCTCGTTCCCGATGAGTTACAGGCGAAACTTTACGAATCGGAAATTGCGCCGAATCTGAAGCCGGGTTCCGCTATCGCATTCGCGCATGGATTCAATATTCACTTCAAGTTCATTGAACCAGCAGCCAATATCGATACCTTCATGATTGCGCCCAAGGGTCCGGGCCATCTTGTCCGGTCCACATATTCGAATGGCGGTGGTGTACCCTGCCTGATCGCAATCCACCAGGACGCTTCAGGCACTGCCAGAGATGTCGCACTCGCTTATGCCTCCGCAATCGGCGGGGGTCGCGCGGGTATTATTGAGACCAGTTTCCGCGAAGAGACTGAAACGGATCTTTTCGGCGAACAGACAGTTTTGTGCGGCGGTGCGACGGCATTGATCGAAGCGGGATTTGATACACTAGTCGAAGCGGGTTATGCGCCGGAAATGGCATATTTTGAGTGTTTGCATGAATTGAAACTGATCGTCGACCTGATCTACGAGGGCGGCATTCAGAACATGCGCTATTCGGTCTCAAATACAGCCGAGTATGGTGATCTCACTCGCGGACCGAGAATTGTCAATGATGCGACCCGTCAGGAAATGCGCAAAATTCTCTCAGAAATCCAATCCGGAAAGTTTGCCAATGAATGGATGGATGAGAACGCTGGCGGCAGTAAAAAATTCAATTCTCTCAGGCAAGCATCCGCTGGTCGCGGTATTGAAGAAGTTGGCTCTTCGTTGCGGGCGATGATGCCGTGGATTGCAGCTGGACGACTAGTAGATCGCGATGTGAACTGAAATGCAGCTCGCACGCGAGGGCTATCCTTTCGTTGCAGGCGGACTGCTTGTGGCGATCATTGTCCAATTTGTTGCAGGCGGTATATTGGCATTCTTGTGCTGGCTGATCGCACTGTTCATGTTGCAGTTCTTTCGCGACCCTGTCCGCGAAATTCCTAGTGACAAAGGTGCGATCGTATCACCCGCTGACGGCAAGGTGGTGACAGTACGGCAGGCAACTGATCCAGTCAGCGGAAAGAGTGCAACGAACATTGCGATTTTTCTCAATGTGTTTTCGGTTCATGCGACACGTATACCGATATCAGGCGAAGTATTCCAGCGTATATACAGGCAGGGCAAGTTTCTCAACGCGGCGGTCGATAAGTCGTCCGAAGAGAATGAAAGGAATTCAATAGTCATCCGAACAGACGATGACAAGGAAGTGACCTGCATTCAGATCGCAGGTCTCATTGCCCGTCGTATTTTGTGTTACGTGAAGGAAGGACAAAGTGTACAACGCGGTCAAAGATATGGGTTCATCCGGTTCGGTTCCCGCGTTGAGCTGTTTCTACCACAAGAGTACAGAATAACCGTAAATGTTGGCGACAAAGTTAGAGGTGGTGCAGATATTATCGGGTTTACCGCATAGATAACCGATCGTTCGTATCAGTTACGCTTGGCTTTTTCGGTAACGGATTCGCTTCGGATTTTCCACTTTTTGAGTGTCGGTTCGCTTGACCGCATCGACCGTCGAGCAGAAACTATCGTTTGCGTGATGGTAGAATATCCGGGTAATCGATCTCAATTCACCCAATCTGTCATGACTATAGATCAAGACAAACTCCATACAGAGACTTCATTTGATGATTCGACGCAAATGGAAAAGAAGAAACTTTCCAAAAGTTCAAAGTTGCGCGAAAGCAAACGTCGGGGAATCTATGTACTTCCCAATCTCTTTACCACTGGCGCACTGTTCTTTGGGTTTTTCTCAGTCATCCAAGCAACGCAGCAGAAGTTTGAGATTGCAGCCATAGCAATATTGATTGCGACCGTGTTGGATGGCTTGGACGGCCGCGTGGCTCGACTCACCAATACCTCAAGTCAGTTTGGAAAGGAGTACGACAGTTTATCGGACGTTATCTGTTTCGGTCTTGCGCCTGCCCTTGTTGTCTATGAGTGGACACTTCATACGTTCGGCAAGATCGGGTGGTTAGGTGCGTTTCTATTCGTTTCGGCAACAGCTTTACGTCTTGCACGGTTCAATACGATTTCCTCACCGAATCCAGCCTATTTCCAAGGGTTGCCGTGCCCGATGGCAGCAGCATTCCTGGTGACATGGATGTGGGTGATGGTATCACCTTCCGCGTCGCAGATTCCGATTTTGCCGGAGATCACACTGTTTATAGTGGTGATTCTGGCACTTCTGATGGTCAGCAGCGTACCCTATCTGAGCTTCAAGAATTTTGGTGTCAAGGGTCGTGTTCCCTTCATCGCCAGTATCGTCATGGTATTGGCAATTGCTGTCGTTTCAGTTGATCCACCGCGTGTGCTGTTCGCAGTGTGTCTGATCTATCTGGTTAGCGGAGCATTTCTTTGGATGAACAAGAATGTACGAAGAAAGGCGAGAATTTCGCCTGGCGTGGGCGGTTCAGACAGCTAGCGGGAAACAATTGATTCTCTTTGTTGTTGATTCTTCAAAAAATGTGTAGTATAAAAACCGCCAGTAGGCAAATGAATATCATTCAATTGAAAAATCTTCAAAGTCCCGCAGACCTGCTTCTACTGCTGCTGCGCCGCTAGGCGCGCTGTATCTATTTAATCAAATTCCCCCTTACACGCCAACATCCGATAGCCGGATGTTGCGAATATTTCATTCAGACAGGCAAGGTTAATTCAATGGCGGATAAACTGATTATTTTTGATACTACACTGCGCGACGGAGAGCAGAGTCCCGGCGCGTCCATGACTGCGGAGGAAAAGCTTGCGATCGCTCATTTGCTCGAAAAGATGCGAGTCGATGTTATCGAAGCTGGTTTTCCGGCAGCAAGCCAAGGTGATTTCGAGGCAGTGCGCCAGGTCGCACGGGAAATAACTGACAGTACTGTCTGTGCTTTGGCACGTGCCGTGGAAGGTGACCTTGATTTGGCTGCCAAATCAGTAGAGCCTGCGAATTCTGGCCGAATCCACACATTCATTGCGACCTCACCGATTCATATGCGGGAGAAACTCCGGATGTCCGAAGAAAAGGTACTGGAAAGAGCTGTGTGGGCCGTCAAGAAAGCGAGAAATCATACCGACGATGTCGAATTTTCGCCCGAAGATGCAGGCCGTTCTGAATTTGATTTCTTGTGCAGAGTAATAGAAGCGGCTATTGATGCAGGTGCTCGAACGATCAACATCCCTGATACGGTCGGATACAACATGCCATCTCAGTTCGGAAACCTGATCGAGGATTTAATGAAAAGCATTCCCAATTCTGACAAGGCGGTCTTTTCGGTACACTGCCACAATGATTTGGGTGTCGCTGTTGCCAATTCGTTGGCTGCAGTTCTTAAGGGAGCCAGGCAGGTTGAGTGTACGGTGAACGGGTTGGGAGAGCGAGCTGGAAATGCTTCGCTTGAAGAGATTGTGATGGCGGTTCGGACTCGAAGAGATTTCTTCGCCTGCGATACCAATATCGATACGACCCAGATTGTACCGGCGAGTCGTCTGGTTTCGAGTGTGACCGGTTTCCCGGTACAACCGAACAAAGCGATTGTAGGTGCCAACGCGTTCGCACATGAATCTGGAATTCATCAGGATGGTGTGATCAAAAAGCGTGAAACCTATGAAATTATGCGGCCACAGGATGTAGGATGGGCGACGAACAAAATGGTTCTGGGCAAACACTCAGGGCGACATGCTTTTCAGCAACGCATTAACGAGCTTGGATTTAAATTCGAGTCGGATGATGAACTTCTGTCGGCTTTTGAAAGATTCAAGAGTCTGGCGGACAGGAAGCACGAAATATTCGACGATGATCTGATCGGATTGATAATTGAAGCGGGAATGCAACATGGTTCTGAAGCGATAGAATTGAAGTCTCTGAAAGTCTGCTCCGACACGGATTGCAGTCCGGTTGCTCAGGTAACATTGAAGATGAACGGCGGAAACTTTGATGCGGAGGCGCAGGGAAATGGTCCGGTCGATGCCTGTTTCAAAGCGGTGTCATCGCTGATTGACTTTACACCCAGTCTCGAACTGTACTCCGTGAACAGTATCACCAGTGGAACCGACGCACAAGGGGAGGTGAGCGTGAGATTGAAGGAAAACGGACACGTTGTCAATGGTCACGGAGCCGATACCGATATAGTAATCGCTTCAGTAAAAGCCTTTATTGACGCGGTAAACCGTCTGAATTCCTCTCATCGGACCAACCCTCAGACTGGATCGATGATCTGACGGGTTTCGATGGCTGCAGGAGATGAATTCCTGAAAGCGATGGGTGTCGAAGTTTGGAAGCTTCGTGACCGACAGGGAGAGATTGACTTAGATCAGGCAGAGCCGATCAAACCGTCTCAGGGTGACGCCGCAACGGAAAAAGTTCAGGTTCCAGATATTGAAAACATGGACGCGCAGGCATTGCAGGCAACCGTTGCCACATGTCAGCGATGCCAGCTGAGTAAGACTCGTACGAATACTGTATTCGGCGCCGGTTCACTTGAAGCTGATATTTTCTTTATCGGTGAAGGACCAGGCCGGGAAGAAGATCTTCAAGGCTTGCCTTTCGTCGGCAGGGCTGGTAAGTTACTGACAGCGATGATTGCTGCTGTAGGCTTTGATCGCAATCAGGTGTACATTGCCAATGTTGTGAAGTGTCGACCGCCGAATAACCGCGATCCGTCAACCGATGAGGCATCTGCGTGTTCGCGTTACCTGCGAAGACAGATCGAAATCATCAAGCCCAAGGTAATCGTCGCGTTAGGTCGGGTCAGTGCACAGTTATTGCTTGATACTGAAGTCCCGCTAGGTGGGCTAAGGGGTAGACCGCAAAAGTATCGTGACACAGATATTGATGTGGTTGTTACCTATCACCCGGCGTATCTGTTGAGAAAACCTACAGAAAAAAGAAAATCCTGGGAAGATCTGTGGAAAGTCCGGCTGATGTTGAATCGATCACAGCCAGCTAAGAATCACTGAACGTAGATAATAATTCGCTGTCCGGTTCGAATTTTGTTTTCTCGGTCAATGTCATTCCACTTCTCCAGATTGGAGACACTGGTCTGATGATTTTGGGCTATTCTCCAAAGAGTGTCGCCTGATCGGACGATGTACACATAGCGGGTGCTCGGGGCGAGAACTCCCTGATTTGCTTTGGCGGCGGTTTTGGCGGCTTGGGCTTCGTCAACCGGAATCTTCAATTTTTCGCCGACTAGAATTCGATCCGAACTCAGTGAATTGGCCACTCTCAGTTTTGAGACCGAGATTCCATAGACTTTGGCGATTTTATACAGCGAGTCGCCGGAGCGTACGATATAGTCGACGAAATGCTGACTTGGGCTCACTTTTGGCGGGTCAGGAGCAGTAGCTGTTTTGCCATGAATCGTTTTTGAGCCTGGTACCGGAATCCGTAGTTTCTGACCAACTTTAATCAAATCGGAATAAAGTACATTAGCGGACTTAATGGCCGATACTGATACATCGTACTTGAGCGCAATCGTGCCCAGAATGTCGCCTTTCTTTACGTTATAGATGACTTCGCCATTGGCGTTGGTCTTGATGTCGCTCCTCGCGAGAGCGGCCGGTTGTGGAATTCTCAATAATTCGCCGATGCGAATCAAATCTGAACTCATTGAATTGACTGATTTGATTGCTGATACTGAAACATTGTATTTTTCCGCGATGGTGCCGAGAACATCACCTTTACTAACACTGTAGAAGACCGTTGTTACAGCATGCGAGGGCAGCAAGGTTGACTTCCATTTCATCACATCGCGATAGTGTGTTGGTGGCACCAGTACTCGATGCGGCCCGTTTGGTGGTGTGACGGTTCTGCGAAGCCCTGGGTTGAGTCTCGCCAGCTTAAACTCCTGGATACGAGTTTCCGTTGCAATGATCCCCAAGTCAACCTGAAAATCGAATTCGATCACTTCGAACCGCGGTTCCATTGCAAGATACGGCAACTCCAGACCGAATGCCTCTGGGTTGGAAACAATATTTCTCACTGCGATAAGCTTTGGAACGAAATGCTTGGTTTCAATTTTCAGGCGGAGACTACTGTAGTCTGTTGGTTTGTTTCTCTTCTGATTTCTTTTGATGGCTTTTTGTACGCCGTACATACCGGCATTGTATGCGGCGAGGACTAAATGCCAGTCGTTGTCGAATACCTGACTCAAATCAGATAGATGGCGTAATGCCGCGTCTGTTGAATCAATGACATCTCTTCGACCCTCGTACCACCAATTCTGTGTCAGGCCATACTGCTTGCCGGTAAATGGCATGAATTGCCATAGACCAGCCGCACCAGCCCTGGAATAGGCGCGTGGATTGTAAGCACTTTCAACGATCGGGAGGAGCGACAATTCAAGAGGTAGTCCTCGTCGTTCGACTTCCAAAACGATATGAGGGAGAAAGTGTTCAGCACGTTCGATAATACGCGCCATCGTCTTGGGATTGTCCGAGTAGAACTTCTCGTATTTCCGAACGATCTTGTTATCCAAATCAGCCATGGCAAAGCCAGATCGAATCCGGTCCCACACGTTGTCCGGGATGGCATCGATACTCTCTACCGGTTTCATATCGGTCGTTTCTTCTTCTACAGTGTCCGTTTGGGTGCTGGTTGTTTTGGGCGGTTGTGCTTCAACAGCATCAAATTTGGCACTGCTGGTCGCGGGAGACTGTGTTTCTTCGGTGTCCGCTTGAGCACTGGTAGTTATGGTTGATTTTGGCGGTACGTCCGCCGTTTTTTTCGGTACGACAGTCGTATCTGCGCTAGATTTGCCGGTGCGGATACGAATTGGAACCGACCGGGATTTCTTTGGCTCGGTTTTCTGCAGAGCGCCATCCGGGACTTTGCCGGAATAGTCGAATATATCGCTCGCTTTGGCCTCCGGAATAATTCCGAATACTTTCTTTGCGAAAGGATAGTCGAATGATTGCACACCCGAGACTTGAAAGGCGACGGCTATCCCTATAGAAAATAACAGAAATCCGCCACTTTTAATCAGAGGAAAGCGGCGTGGGATTTCCCATACTGTTCTTAAAGTCCGCATCAAAAAAATCGCCAAATTGAAGCCCGCCAGTTAGAAAAAAATATGACCAGTTCGATGAATTTGAGTTCTAATATTAGCGCGCTGTGGGGAGTACGATTATATAGACAAAACACGCTTATGCAAATGCCAAGTTCAGACCGCAATCTTCGAGTATAGTGGCTTTAACCAGCGTCGACAACACCGCCCAATGGCACGCTTCAGCATTAGGCGAACTGCTCGTCAGGTCTGGAGCGGACAGTATTCAGAGACTGCTGCCGCGACAGTACTATAGAGTAACATTACAGGTTGCCGGTCCACCAGATTCAGGGTATTTTGACTCTATTGAGTCGGATGTTCAATACAGAATTGACGACGCGCTGGTAGGCGTGAGGAACGGCGTGAATGTTGTTGCCGATTCGGAATGGCTTCCATTTGCTGCAAATTCGATTGACCTGCTTGTACTATCCCACGTTTTGGAATTCAGTAGGGACCCGCACAACGTGCTTCGTGAGATTTCTCAATGTGTTGTGCCAGAAGGGATAGTTGTCATCGCGGGATTCAACCCACATAGCATGTTGGGAGTAAGACGGAAACTGGTAGGAGTACGAAATTCATTTCTGCAGGAAGCTAGACTATATTCTGTCTTACGCGTACGAGACTGGATGTCGTTGCTTGGATTTGAGTCAGTGGCCGGCGAGTTTGTATTCTTTCGCCCTCCGGTTGAGCAAGCGGCCCGGTTGGAGCGATTGAATCGACTTGAGATGGTCGGTTCCCGCTGGTGGCCAGGATTGGGTTCCGTCTATGTATTGGTGTTCCGAAAAAAAGTTCTGGGTATTCGGATGAACGGTAGTTTGTTTTCGCGTACATTACGCAAGAGGCGGCGAATGCTGAGTCCAGTAGCCGAGCGTTGCAGGCCAACTGATTGACTTGTACAGTGTGGTGGTTTCACAGACAGAGCAGATGGAAATTAGTCAGGGACAGTTGACGATATATACGGATGGCGCGTGTTCAGGAAACCCGGGTCCTGGGGGCTGGGGTGCCGTTTTACTTTGGAAAGATAAGAAGTTGGAATTGTCTGGTGGAGAGGTCCGGACAACAAACAACAGGATGGAAATGACCGGTGCGATCAAGGCGCTTCAGACTCTCAAGGGCAGTCGTGACGTGACGCTCTATACGGATTCTGAATATCTTCGCAATGGCATTACGAAATGGATTGCAAATTGGAAGCGTAACAATTGGCGGCGCGGCACCAGCGGATCGGTAAAGAATGTGGATTTATGGCGTGAACTTGATCAGTTGAATTCGTTGCATCAAATTACGTGGAAATGGGTGAAGGGGCATAGTGGAAACGAGTGGAATGAGCGAGCCGACGAACTCGCTCGTCAAGCAATACCCGTACGCAAGTTGAAATGATGAGACAGATTGTTGTTGATACCGAAACTACCGGGCTCGAATTCGAGGAGGGACATCGAATTATTGAAATTGCGTGCATCGAGCTGAATGATCGAAAACTCACCAAAAACGAGTTTCATGAATACGTAAACCCGCAAAGAGCTGTCGACCAGGAAGCGCTGAAAATTCACGGGATTGATAACCAGTTTCTTGAGTCCAAGCCAACATTTACTGAAATCTCACAGAAACTTTTTGAGTTTATCGAAGGCGCAGAATTGATTATTCATAATGCAGTGTTTGACTTGAAATTTCTGAATTATGAGTTCGGTCTGGCAGCTGGTGAGTTTGCGGAGATTGAGACAGTATGCAGCATCATCGATACACTCGAGATGGCCAGACGGCTGAGGCCAGGGCGCCGTAACAGCCTGGATGCACTCGCAAATCAGTTCGACGTCGAACTGGCATCCGAGAGATCGCTGCACAGCGCATTGTTGGATGCCAGAATTCTCGCGAACGTCTATCTGGCACTGACTGGAGAACAGACTTCGTTTGAATTCACAGATATATTCCCGTACGAAACGGCTCAGTTGTCTGCCGATGGTGACTCAGCGGGAACTCAGCAATTCGAAGTGATTGTACAGCCGGCGAATGAAGAGGAGCTGGCGCTACATGAACAATGGCTTGACTATCTCGACGAGCAGTCAGCCAAGGGTAGTATATGGAGAATGATTGACAATTCGAGTTCGATGAGCGAATCCGATTGAGACCAGTATGATAATTAACTTTAGAAAGATAAAATAAATCAATGATTATGATAGTTATTCAGGTTGCCATAGGTGGTGCACTTGGCGCAGTTAGTCGTTATCTGACGAATTTAGTTTTTGAACGGATGGTGGGAACTGGGTTTCCATACGCTACGTTGGCTGTCAACGTTGGCGGATCGTTTTTGCTTGGTGTTGCGTTTGTGCTTTTAAGCGGGCTCAACGGTGACCCAGCTCGTCTGGGACCGTTGATTATGGTTGGTTTCTTGGGCGGATTTACTACATTTTCAACATACTCCCTGGATAGTTGGATTCTGTTTCAGAGCGGGCGTATTGCTGAAGCCTTGTTGTATATTTTCGGTTCGGTTATTCTGTCTCTGACCGCTATTATTGCAGGCATAGCCCTGACTCGGAGTCTGCACAACTGAAATCCAAATTTGATACAGGACTGATTTCACAAATACGCACTTACGCAATTGTTGCGAGCGCGTGCCACCTGCCTGTTTGCGATTCGAGAGTAATACATTCGAACTGATTGAAGATTAAGTATTCTATGAATATCTAAAGATAGCGTTGGAATGTGTAAAACTGATGGGATAACAATCGTATGAAAAAAGAATCTAGTCAATATGAACCTCTACTGAACGGTCGACTCGCGCATCTGCTTGTCGAAGAGGGACTAGATGCGGAGGCGGAAATTCTGGTTCCCAATGGCCGATTGGACATCAGAGTTAAGTTTGCGACTCACGTTGTTGCAATTGAATGCGAAAATTTTGGTATTGGAAAGAGGGTTGAAGCAACTTCAGACGCCATGAAACGTATTTACGCGGCCGATGAACTTGGGCAGCCGGTTGCCGATATCGCGGTTGCGTTGGTCTATCCGGCGAATTGCTCAGATTTGGATCTATTAAATACGGAAGATTTGGAATTCTCGATTGTCCATCCTGCAGACGCGGTGCAAATGAAACCCTATGAAGTCGCCGCCAAAGCGAACTGGAGTCTGGGTTCTGTGAAGAATCTGGCTGCAGCGGTCAGACGACTGAAAGATGATGTCGGAGATCCTGATATATCGGCTCAAAAGTTAGATAGCGCACTAAAAGATGCGGTTGAACGGCTTTCAGATAATCAGCGAATGCTTGCAGTTCGAGCATTGAACTTACCTGATGATGAGAAAGATATCAATTTGTACGCAGCAGCTAAACGTGCCATGCTTGTAGTTGCTTCGGCATCCATGTTTCATGCAAGACTGAACAATAGTTTGAGTGATATGAAACCTGAGCTCGACGCCCGTACGGGTCAGCCATTTTCAGATTACTGGCCTCCGAAGACACTTCAGGAGTGTCTTCAAAGTGATGATTTGATTGGTGAGTTACGAGAAACGTGGGACTTGATACTCAGTGTAGACTATCGACCGATCTTTGAGACAAGCATTGCGGTACTTGATCAAGTAATCCATAACCCGAATTTTTCGGCTGCTGTACGTAGGGTGGTTGCGGCATCATTGGCGATTGTTCGAGTTGTCGAGGGGCTAAGGCATGATCTTCTGGGTCGCATATTTCATGCGGTACTGGACAATGCGCGATATGACGGGTCATTTTACACAACCACCGCAGCCGCGACATTATTAACTGGCTTGGCACTACGTAATCAAGAAGATCTTCCAGATAATTTGGCTGAGATGAGAGTGATTGATCCGTCTTGCGGGACCGGTACGTTGCTAATGGCGGTCGCAGAAAGAATCCGGGATATTGCCGAAAATTCGAATGATGCGGTGCTGATTGAAAATGTTCTAAGCGGATATGACATTAATCTAACCGCGACCCATTTAGCTGCAACGACGTTGGGTTTACTGTCTCCGACCACCAAGTTTCAGAAAATGAATATATTTATCGCGGCTTTTGGTGCGACCGAGAACCATATACACGAAGTCAAGACTGGTTCGCTCGAAATTTATGACGAAAAAGATCGACTCCCAATATTTGAATGGCCGGGCTCAATGGCTCAATTTGAAACTGGCGTTAGTCGTCAGGGTGTCGATAAGGCAGATTTGGTAATTATGAATCCACCTTTCACTCGTAACAGCCTTCGACATGACCAGCTTGGTCCCAAAATTAAAAAAGCAGTAAAAAAAAGAGAGCAGGAAATATTTGCCAATGCACCGGTCGATGTTTCATTTACCAGTAGTGGACCGGCGTTTCTTGTATTGGCGGACTACCTTGCTAAATCGGATAGTTCAACAGTTGCACTTGTACTTCCGTTGGTTGCATCAATGAATCCATCCACGCATGGTGTTCGACGTTTTCTGGCGAGTAAATTTCACATCGAAACGGTGATTGTTCCACACGACCCGAAAAGATTTTGGTTTTCGGAAAATACTTCTATCGCAGAAATGCTTGTAGTAATGCGACGCAGCGGTAACAATCAATCGACTCAATTCATTAATTTGGCTCATAACCCGGGAACTGTCCATGAAGCATTGAACTTGGCGGAAAATATACGCCTTGACAGACTGGAGAATATATCCGGTGTTGTCCAGAGGTGGCCAAGAGAAAAGATGAACAATGGAGATTGGGGTGCTGTGCAGTTTTACTCACCTTTTCTCACTTCAGTTTTCTGTCAGATATGTTCTGGGGCATTGTTCAAGTCTACGCGACTGGGAGTTGTTGCGAGAGTCGAGTCAACATATCGGCCGGCTCGGTCGGCAATGAAGCCCGCACGAAACCCGGATCGTCATGGCAGAAGGGGATTATGGCATTTCAAAACAGACGTGACCAAATCCATGCGAGCGACAACCGATACGGCACTGGTCGCGAAAAATGAGCAAAAAGACGCGGATCGTATATGGGAAAAGAGAAGCCATTTTCTTCTACCCGTCAAAGTTCAGACAAATCTCGCGCGGGTGATTGCGGTGCGTTTGGATAGCCCTGCGCTCGGTTCATACTGGGTGACTGTCAACTTTCGTAAGAAATCGGAACTGTATGAGAAGGCAATGTGTGTTTGGCTAAATTCGACGTTGGGGCTTGTTTCCATGCTTGGCATTCGAACACCCAAAAAACCCTGTTACCCAGATTTTTCTGTGAATGGTCAGAACAATATTCCGGTGCCAATTCTGACAGATGGACAACTGAATGTGCTGTCGAAAGAATTCGACAGATTAGCGGATGTGGTATTGGGACGTTGGTTGGAAGCTGATGATTTCGGTCGAAGACAACTGGATGATGCGATCATTGATGCGCTGAATATTGACAGTGAATTCGTTACCCGAGTTAGAGAGGAGCTCGCGAGCGAACCGATGTGTACGAATCGTCGTTATGCTCAATGAATTCGGCTCTGTCATTTATCTTTGACTGCTATAGTTGTTGACATTGCATTGACGCGAAACCGACAAGCTTGGTGAAGATACGGTAACTGGACAAATTTCGCATCAGACGTGAGTTTGCTTGGGATTGCGGCTGCCCTTGGCAGAAAAATTACAGATTGAGTAGATGGTAGACAAGAAACACTGCAAACAATACCACGACCGATGCGATCATCAGATCAACTGTCCGCTCGTTCGCCAGTCTTGATGATCTTCCAGTGACTCGAGTGATTTCTCTGAAAGTTCGCTTTGCCAGACCTGTGAGTAATGAGTATCCATACAGGACCAAAGTTTGAACAATGTATGCACCCGTTTGGTATGCCGAAAACAGGCCTTTGCGATAGACCCATTCCACATCAATGTTTACGCTTCGCAATTCCGGCGGATAGATTCCCGAGAGCTTGAGCCAGACGAAAGCCAATGCTGAAAACAGCAGTATTTGGATCTGAGCCAGGACATGTGTCGTGTCGTAAGCACTGTAGCTTGTTTCATATGGAAGCAGTCCGTAAAGGAACTGTGGGAAACTGCCGATTCCAACGCACAGAAAAGCCGCGATGCCCATAGCAATCAGCATGCTTGTCGGTGCTTCCTTCACACGAATGCCGGAATCGTGGGAGAAGAACGCAAAAAATGGAATTTTTATCCCAGCGTGATGGAAAACACCGGCTGAGGCGAACAACAGCGCGATCCAGATAATCATATATCCTTCTTCAAGTGCAGCGGACATGACCATGGATTTGCTTACAAACCCACTGAATAGAGGAAACGCCGAGATGGATGCCGCACCGACGATACACAGAGCGGCCGTCTTGGGCATTGATTTGTAGAGACCACCGAGGTCGGACCCGTTCATCTTCCCGGTTCGGTACAATACCGCACCCATTGACATCATGAGCAAACCCTTGAATATGACATCGTTGAACGCATGCGCGGTTGCACCATTGATTGCCAGTTCAGTTCCGATTCCGATTCCACATACCATGAACCCGATCTGGTTGATCATGCTATAGGCGAGCACGCGCCTAAGGTCGTTTTCGATTACTGCGTAGAAAATCGGAAAACAGGTCATGATCGCACCGATATATATCAGTGACTCGGTTCCCGCAAAGCCTCTTGCCAGCGCGTAAACAGCAACTTTTGTTGTAAAAGCACTAAGAAAGACGGTTCCGTCGGGTGTGGACTCAGGATATGCATCGGTAAGCCAGTTGTGAAGCAGGGGGAACGCACATTTGATGCCGAATGCGATGAATATCAGCAGCGCTGCTGTCCCAGACAGGCCCATATGTGTGAACTCAATGCTTCCGGTCTGACTGTAATGCAGCACAGCACCCGCCAGTAGCAACAATCCGGAAACAATCTGTATGGTCAGGTAGCGAACACCTGCCCGTGCCGCCTTGGTGGTCCCGCTGCAAATGACGAGATAAGCGGACGAAAACGCCATCAGTTCCCAGAATAGGAACAGCGAGATCAGGTCTCGGCAAAATACAGCACCCAGTGCCGAACCGGCGTATACCAGTGTAGTCGCTTTCGAAATCGGACTGGTCATTCGCCAGGAAAAAATTCCGCCAAAGACTGCGGCGATGTGAAAGACATAACCGAAGACAAGACTGAGTCGGTCGGGTTGGAAGATAATCAGTTCTATACCCGCGACCGACATTGTGACTGCCTGTTCAGTCGGGTCAGACAACACAAGAATCAATCCACTGATGACAGGGGTTGCGATGGCCCAGGACGCAAGGATTCTGCCTCTGAGAAACAGTGCGCCGACCGCACCGATGAAGAATATTGCAAATGAAGGTAATTCAATCACTGTCGTAATACTCTTCGCTTCGCATCAGGGGTTTGCGCATCCACTTTGCGACCACAACCAGGATCACGCAGGCGACAAAGCCGAACACACAGTAAAAGAACAGTAGATTCTCCCATGGGTGTACCACATGCCGATGAATTACGATGTCGAGGACGAATACCAATGCGCAGGCCGCGTAGAACCATCGCAGGATTCTGCGCAATCCGACTGCGCGGGGCAGTTGTCTATCGCTGTTTTTCTGTTCGAGCTTCGCCATCACGATGTACCGAATTTGACAATGCTTGACATCAGTTCGTATGCGAAGTCAGGTGCGGCGAACAGAACGATGCAACCCGCCGAGCAGGTCAACATCGCAATCCTGGTTGTCAAAGGTGCCTCATTGACTTCGATTGTACCGTCGGTCGCGGGGTAAAACGCGCGAATGACAATCGGCAAGAGATAAATTGCACTCAGCAATGAACCGAGTATCAGGGCACAAAGAAGTAACCATTCGTGAGTATCTACGATTCCCAAAAGAAGATACCATTTACTCCAAAGCCCACCGGTTGGTGGCGCGCCGACAATCGATATGCTACCGATAAGGAAAGCTGTCATGGTGACCGGCATCCTGCGACCAATTCCACGCATCTGGCTGATTTCTGTTTTGTGTGTTGCGACCAGGATCGCTCCAGCGCAGAAAAAAAGTGTGATCTTCCCGAAACCATGCATAAGCATATGCATTCCTCCACCAACAATTCCCCAGGCATTGGCGGTCATAGCCCCAAGCACAATATACGAAAGCTGTCCGATTGTTGAGTAAGCCAGCCTTGCTTTCAGGTTGTCCTTGCGAAGTGCGATGATCGCTGTAGCGATGATGGTAAACGCTGCGACATAGGCAAGAAATTGATGGGTACCCAGTGAAGCGAGAAGATCGATGCCAAATAGGTATAGACAAATCTTGAGGATGGCAAACACACCAGTTTTCACAACAGCGACCGCGTGCAGCAGGGCACTGACCGGAGTCGGTGCCACCATGGCGGTCGGCAGCCATCGGTGAAATGGCATTAGTGCTGCCTTGCCTATTCCAAATGCATAGAGCACCAGAACTACATTGAGTACTGTTCTGCTGTGGCTGGAATCGAATATACCGCCTGCCTGAAAATCTAGATGTCCGGTCAGTTGCCATGTCCAGATCAGCGCAAACAGGAAAAATCCGATGGACGTGCCAAGTAGTATGAACAGATAGATTCGCCCGGCTTTCTTGGCCTTGTCATCCCCTTTGTGTGTAACCAGCGGAAATGTTGACAGTGTCAGTGCTTCATAAAAGAGGAAAAGTGTGAACCCATTGGCTGCAAACGCGGCTCCCAGAGTGCAGGAGATTGCAATTGCGAAAAAGATAAAGAAGCGGGTCTGATTCTGTTCGTGATGTCCTCGCATGTAGCCAATTGAGTAGATTGATGTGACAATCCACAGAAAACTTGCCATCAGTGCGAACAGCATCCCCAATGGTTCAGCTCTGAATGCGATCGAAACACCAGCGAAGGGTTCGATCAGCGTGAAATGGGGCTCGATACCTTGTTTGACAGAATAGTAGACGACCGAGACAAGAATGAACGTGATCACTGACGCGGTGATGGTGGCTGTCTCGCGCAGATTCGGTTTATGCGAAAATAATCCGATCGGCCCGGTTGCGCCGAGGGGAACCAATATCGACAAAAGCAGGGCGTACTGTGCGATGCTCATGGTGAGAATCCAAAAATCGCATTGGCAGCACGCAGTGCCTGTGCGCCGGTAAATTGTGCGTTGACGCCGAAGTAAATGTTGGCAATGACCAGTATCCAAGTCGGTATCAGCAGCGACAACGGGGCTTCTGATTTCGTGTAGGAGGAATCGGGGTCGGTTCTGAAGTAGGCAGTTTCTACAATTTTCCACACGTAGGCTGCCGTAACCAGTGACCCGGCAAGTACCAGTGCGGCCAGCCACCACATATTCAATTCTAATGCGGCCGTCACCAGATACCACTTGCTGACGAATCCCGTCGTGAATGGTATCCCGATCAGGCTCAATCCTCCGATGAGGATGGCGGCCATTGTCCACGGCATTCTTCGACCTGCGTTTTTCAATGAGGTAAGTGTAGTTGAACCCGTCGCCACGAACAGACAACCGATCGCCATGAACACCGCGGTTTTCATCAGAGCATGATTGAAAAGATGGAGAAATGAGGCAGCGACCCCGGCCGATGTCGCAAGACCCAGCCCGATTGCCATATAGCCAATCTGCCCGATACTCGACCACGCGAACATTCGCTTTAGATCTTTCCGAAAGAACGCAATTGTCGAAGCGACGAACGCGCCCACAATACCCGCTGTCAGGATTATCAGATAGGCGATTGTGGAATTCGCGAAGAATCCGGCCGGGAAGATTGTCAGCACCAATCGCATGAACACATAGATCGCAGCCTTGGTAGCCGTACCGGCGAGAAAAGCGGTGACCGCGTTCGGAGCGAATGTATAGGCGTTCGGCAGCCAGGTGTGAAACGGAAACAAGGCCATCTTGATGCTGAGTCCTACAGCGATGAATCCGAATGCGACCAGCACAGTTCTTGGGGCGGCCAAGTCAGGCAACCTCTGTGCCAGATCGGCCATGTTCAGGGTGCCGGTCAACGCGTAAAGCAGACCGATACCAATCACATAGAATGTCGCAGCGACTGTACCCACAATCAGGTAGCGCAATGCGGCCGTCAGAGCGCGTTTATCCGTGCCAAAACTAATGAGTACATACGTCGACAGTGATGAGATTTCCAGAAAGACGAATACGTTGAAGACATCGCCGGAGATAGTGATTCCGCAAAGTCCGGTGAAGCATAACAACCATGCGGTATAGAGCCAGCTGATCCGATCTTCGGACAGTTCGGCTGGGATACTGGTTCTGGCATACAGGATGCCAAAAACATTGATTATGCTGATAATGACAAGGACGAATGCATTGGCGTCATCAATTCTGTATTCGATCCCCCAAGGCGCGGCCCATCCTCCGAGTGCGTAGACGATTGTACCGCTTGCCTGTACCTGGTCCAGTATTGCAATTGCATTGATACTGCACAGCACGCCGACAACCATCGCAATTCCCCAAGTCACACGTGGTTGGCGAATGATCGTACACAGCGGTGCTGCGAGCAGTGGCAGACGACCTGCAGCGCACTGAGGTGTGGTGTCAACGCATTCACTCGCTTATGGTTTCCCGAACGTCGTGATCGTCAATGGTTCCGAACGCGGAGCGAATCCTTACAATCAAGGCGAGCCCGAGTGCGGTTGTGGCGACGCCAACCACAATTGCGGTTAGTATGAGAACATGCGGCAAGGGGTTGGAGTAAATCTCCGGTTGGCCGGTAAGAATCGGTGCGGTACCGCCACTGACCTTCCCGATACTGATATACATGATGAAAACCGCAGTCTGAATATGTTCAGACCGATAATTTTTTTGATGTAGTTGCTGGCCGCAATGACGATGTAGAGGCCGGTCATCATCAAGGCGATCACGACCCAGTAGTTGAGCAAACCCAGGAATGTTGTCATCCGTCAATCCTGTTCTTTATCTTGTTCTTCATCCGGATGCCTGTATTGCGCATAGCTGAAAAACAGACTGATCATTACCGACGCAACTGTGATTCCGACTCCGAGTTCGATCAGCAAAATTCCGATATGCTGACGGCAACAGAATCCGGTAGAAGCACACTGTAGTTCAGAAACTCACCACCCAGCAGCATTCCCGCTACACCTACGGTGGTGTAGAGGAGCACACCTACCGCTGTCATACAGTAAATCAGCGGCAGGGGAACCACCCGACCAGCCAGATCCTTGCCGAAAATTATTCCATAGAGGATGAACCCGGCACCGAATATCACGCCAGCCTGAAATCCGCCGCCCGGACCGTAGTCGCCGTGGAACTGGACATACAGGGCAAACAGGATAATGAATGGAATCAGTATCTTCGCGACCAGATGGAGTACCAGATGTTGTGCACCGAATCAATCCTCTCTTCGACGGGCCGATCTTCCGAGGAGCGATATCACGCCTATTCCTGCGGTAAAGATCACAACAACTTCTCCTAGCGTATCGTAGCCTCGGTAGCTCGCCAGTACCGACGTCACAACGTTAGGAATTCCGATTTGCTCTGAAGACTCTTCAAGATAGTATGGTGCGACATGCAAATTTGCCGGGGCCGAGGCATCAGCAAACGGTGGCATATCAGACGTTCCCCACAATAATGCTGCTCCGAGTCCAAGAGAGGCACATAGTGCCAGTATAGGTTTTCGTCTGTGGATGATCTCAATTCGTGAACCGGTCAGTGAAAGCGCGCTCAGCATCAGAATTGTTGAGATTCCTGTACCGACGGCTGCTTCGGTGAATGCGACATCAACCGCATCCAGCACGACGAACAGGGTTGCGCATAGGAGACTGTAAATTCCGTAGATCATGACAGCCCCGAACAACATGGTCATCCGCGATACATAGATCGCAGTCGTCAGCAGGAACGCCAGCAACACTATATTGACAATCAATTCGATGGCTGGTTACCTCCCTTATGCGTCAAAGGAGCAAGCCCTGCGTGAATAGCAGTTTTGGCCAGCGCATGTGAGGATGTCGGACTGGTGAAGAAGACGAAAATCAGAATGATCAATAGCTTCAACGATACGAGGCCGAAACCGGCTTCAACGAATAGTCCGGCGAAAATGAAACCTATACCCACCGTCTCTGTAATCCCGGTAGCGTGAACCCGGCTGAAGAATTCAGGAAATCGCAGGACTCCGAGGCTGCCAACAAGCACACAAAGTGCGCCGACAATCAGACAAACATCACGAAGTACGGGAAGAACAAGTTCAGTCACTGTACTTCATCCTCAGGTTGATTGCCTACGTGCCCCAAGTCTCCGTACTCAAAATATTTGAGAACGGCGATCGTTGCAATGAAATTGCAAAGTGCGTAGACCAAGGCAATATCAAGAAATTCCGGCCGCTCGGTCATGAATCCGTACAAAGCGAGAACGATGACAGTTTTCGTACCGAAATTGTTGACCGCCAACAATCGATCGAAAATGGTGGGTCCCAAGAAGGCTCGGACGAGCAACAGCACCATCGCGACCAATACTGCGAATAGTGTTGCTGCAATCATGGTGATTTCCCGTTACGATTGTAGATTCTGCGAACCCTATCGGCCATGTCACCGCGCTTGAGGGGGTCAAGCAGGTCGCCGCGCACTGTGTGAACTTTCAGCCAGTCGCCTTCCACGTCAACGGTCAGTGTTCCCGGCGTCAGTGTGATGGAATTTGCGTAGATAACCTTTTCCATATCATCCATCCCTTCAACTGACAGATTGATCACTTCAGGGCTGACACGCCCGCCGTTGGTAAGAATCATTCTTCCTACAGTGATGCTGGACAACACAATTTCCTTACCCAACCAAATCAGGTAAACAAAATGAGTCGCCAATATTCTTATTGACCACTTCTGGATCGGACCACCCTCATGGTCGATAACATCCATACGTCTGGCGATAAAGGCGACCCACAGGCAGGATGCAAATCCGAGACTCAACAATAGGCCGGTGTAGTGGCCTGAAAGGGCAAGCCAGAAAAGCAACAGAAAAAGCAGCAGTGCAATGATTGACTTCATTCGCGATCGGATCTGTGATTAAACCATTGTTCTTTATACAACTTAATTTTGCCGTATTACAGATATACTAATTGCATTCAGTGCTTGGGTCGGCACCTCAGTTTGATCTATGCAGCTACTCAAAAAAACGTAACAATGAACCGAATAGTATTTATATCGT
Organism: Arenicellales bacterium; assembly: GCA_963666625.1. Lineage (GTDB taxonomy): Bacteria > Pseudomonadota > Gammaproteobacteria > Arenicellales > JAJDZL01 > JAJDZL01. Next base: position 3,445,706 of record OY762925.1, on the reverse strand, counting down.
GCGTACTGGATTTTTTTCAGATTTTAACACTCCGAAAGCCATTGAGCAGGTGAAACTATGAGCGGATCATCGATTTCAATGAAGGGAGGAGGGTATTACTCCAAGAATACGCAAGGTGCTAAACATGTTATTGATCGGGCGGGTGTCCATGTAATCGAAGAGCTTGCAAAGTTTGAAAAACTTGATGATGATCGCCCGTTTTCGATTGTCGACTATGGCGCAGCGGACGGCGGAACTTCAATGGGTCTGGTATCCCGAATAGTAAAAAAAGTTCGTGAACGCACGAAATCGCGACAAATCACAGTCACCTATACTGACCTCCCACACAATGATTTTTCTGCACTTTTCCGGTTGATGTACGATCCCGATATGGGTGAGGATGCATATCTTTTGCAGTATGACGATGTCTATGTCACCTGTGCAGGAACCAGTTTCTATGATCAGATTGTTCCGGATTGCAGTGTGGACATAGGGTTTTCAGCTACTGCGATGCACTGGTTGAGCAGTCTTCCGGGTCGAATCGACGATCACGTCCATGCAGTCGGAGCGGTTGGAGACCAGTGGCAGACGTTTTGCGATCAAGCTTTGGATGACTGGCGAACGATTTTGGTTAAACGGGCACGGGAGCTTGTTCGAGGTGGATTGCTGGTGATGGCAAACTTCTGCATTGACGAAAGCGGTCGTTACCTTGGTAATACAGGTGGTGCCAATATGTTTGACACATTTAACGCACTGTGGAAGGAACTGGCGGCTGACGGTGTGATTTCGGATTCTGAGTATCAGGCGACTGCATTTCCTCAGTTTTACAAGACAATCGAACAATTTGCCGTGCCTTTCGAGGAGCCTGACGGTTCTGTAACCCGGGAAGGCCTCGTTTTGAAGTCAATATATACCGGAGTCACGAAATGCCCTTACCGTGCGGAATTCGATCAGGTCGGCGACCCGGTTGCATTTGCCAATGCCTATGTTCCGACTTTGAGGTCCTGGAGTGAAATCGTATTTCTCGGTGGTTTGGATTCTTCACGCCCGATCGAACAGCGACGCAGAATCGTTGATCAATTCTACTCCAACTACAACGCCCTGGTTCGGAAGGAACCTGAGAAACACGCCATGGACTATGTACACACCTACTTGGTTGCTGTCAAGGAGAGGTAGTGTGTCTGACTATAGGATCGATTGGCAGCAATTGGGGAATTGTAGTTTCCTGCTCCAGAAGATATCCGGCTGAAAGCAAAGATGATTCGTCGCGAGGTGGAGCGATTATCTGAATTCCCACGGGCAGACCGCTATCCGTGAATCCGGCAGGTAAAGCCAATGTCGGACAGCCTGTCAAAGTGAGAGCGAACGTGATCGAGAGCCACTCGAAATAGTTGCTGAAGACGTGGTTTCCGACTGACTCAACATATCGCTGATCAACATCGAATGGTTCGACGATCGCGCATGGACAGATCAACAGATCATATTCGTCGAAAAGTTTGACCAATGACCTGAAAATTTTGGCTTGAGTTCGTTGTGCCTGGCCAATCTCTTCAGCGGTCAGTTTCATGCCTTGTTCTATATTCCATACGACCTCCGGTTTGAGGAGATCTTTATTCTTACTGTATTCCTGCGAGAAATTAGTTGCGAATGAAGCTCCGCGAAGTACACTAAAACTCTCGATTGCACCTGAGAAGTCAGAACATTTTTCTTCGACTGTTGCATCGAAGTTCTGGAAATATCCCGCCACCTCTCGACAAACTGTGTCAATTTTCGGATCAACATGAGCAATGCCAAGATCTTGGGAATATGCAACTTTTTTGGGTGCGATGGGATTTCGGATTGAATGCATATAGGGATTTGTAGGAGCCGGATGACTCAAGGGGTCGTGAGGATGGTATCCGGACATTGTGTCAAGAAACAATGCGATATCCTGCGTGCTTCTGGCGACCGGTCCCTGAACATGCATGGCGCCGAACGGTTCAAATGTACGGTTTCTTGGTACGCACCCTGGGCTAGGTCGCAATCCGACAACAGAATTGAAGCTTGCGGGCGTTCTGAGACTCCCTCCAAGATCACTGCCAGTTGCCAACCATACTTCACCTGTGGCCACGCCGGCACAAGCTCCACCGGATGAGCCGGCAACCGATTTTGTTGTATCCCAAGGATTACGTGTTTTACCGAACACTTCATTGAAAGTGCTTGCACCGGCGCCGAACTCCGGGGTATTGGATTTACCCATCACGATAGCGCCGCGCTTCTCCAGTAACTGCACGAGAATATCGGAAACTGAAGGAACATAATCCGCATAAATCGGTGAGCCGAACGTGGTTCGTACGCCCGCAGTTTCCATCAGGTCCTTTATCGAAACCGGGACGCCACCCAGCCAGCCCCGTAAGTGATGACTATCGGGTGGATTGTTCTCAATTTCCTTGGCTCGGTCCAGCGCTCTTTCGACGCAGAGAGTTGGCATTGCGTTGATGTATGGTTCGACCTCCGATATTCTCGCGGCACTTATCTCGACGAGTTCCGTCGGTCGGATTTCTCTTGCTGCAAGCAGTTGAGTGATTTCACAAGCAGACTTAGTCAATAGTTCCTTCATCATTTATATGTCAAATGGATTTGGGATGATTATTCAGTTAGAAAGTTCCAAAAATGGAACTGTGGTCAAAATTCCGCGTCAATTGCGACGGAAACAACTTGGCTGTCGACTACGTCCAATTCGTCTTCAAACGGATGACCATTCTGCCATCCGAGACGGCCCGTTTTTCGGAAGTGCTCAAGGCGGCGAATCGCAATTTCTGCGAAAACAGGGTCCATATCAATAGTGTAGCATCTGCGATTTGAAATTTCTGATGCCAGCAGGGTCGTTCCAGAGTGTGCGAAAAAATCCAAGACGAGGTTGTTGTCATCAGAACTGGCGCGAATGATCCGGTCTATGGATTTTACAGGCTTTTGCGCATAGCAGCCGGAGACATTTTCATCCATTCGGTAAAAGATCTGCTGAATATCGACCCAGACATTGCCTGCGCGTATTGTTTCTGAGCGACTGCGTTCGAAATTCTCAGTAGATTTCCCATTGATGTTCTTATAGTAGCCGCGCAGAATCTTTGGAATGTCCGTATATTCCGCATCGACATTGAAAATAGGTTTGCCCTTGACGTAGTAGAGCAGTTCCTGACGGATGGCCATCCAGTTTTTCTGGGTTCCATAGCCACGCTGATTTCTCACGGTGATGAGACTTCTTGGTTGGAATGGCATATCACGCATCATGATCATGAAGTCTGGCAATGGTTGGAAATTATTCTTCTGATCTGCACCAAGCCAGATATACAAAGAAGAGTCCGAATTCAATGCGGAATTTGTATTCTTGACCCATTTTCGGCACCACCCTAAGTATTCTTCAAGCGACTGCCGCTTGAAGGCAACAAGGTTATATGGAGGATCGTGAACAGCAAGTTGGGCGCGATCCTGTTGCATGATTTTATTGACGTCCCGGTTATCGGAGGCATCCAAACAACCGACTCGATGTCCCCGCAGACTGTCAATCCAGACTTCGCCCCGTCGCAGTCGACACAAAGGCAGGAGGCGTTCCTGGATTTCCGGGGCTGAATCTAATCTTGGCAGCGGATTATTATGCATTACTGGAATATTTGACCTATTGCTAAAAGTCGACTGTGACTGAGTTTTCAAAGATGATCAGCATCAATATAGTCAATACGATACACAATACCGAAATTCGAACTCAGAGAAAATAACGGTAGTAATTTCAATAGATTTTCCAATTGTGTTCAGATACGGTCCGGCTGATGAAGCCGAAAACCAACTTTCGGTTGATTGAAAGTTGTACTGATTGCTTTGCGCAATTGTCTTATACGTAGATTGATGTCGAATAATTCCCAAATAATTCAGCGTGTATCAATTCAACAAACTAAAATCTTGCACAAGACCCAGACAATCGATTTCTAAAATGAGGCTTGTGCACAGACATGGCGACCAAACCCCCAAAAATTGATGCTTTGCAGTCTTCCAATTGGAACCGCGAAATATTCCAAAGTATGGTCGATGCCGATTTGGATGCTGTTCATGTGACAGCTGCTTACTGGCAAGACTGTTCAGAAACATTGAAGGTCATCGGGCAGTGGAACCGCTGGTTTCTAGAGAATGATGACCTGATCCTGCCAGTGAGGAGTATCAGCGATATTGACGAGGCGAGAAATTCGGGACGTACCGGAATAATTTTGGGATTTCAGAATAGTTCTCCGATTGAGGATGATCTGGCGTTGGTGGAAATGTTCCATTCGCTGGGCGTACTCATCATGCAGCTGACCTACAACAACCAGAGTCTTGTCGGAACCGGGTATTGCGAAAAAAGGGATTCCGGGCTCACAATTTTTGGCCGTAACGTCGTTCGTGAAATGAATCGACTCGGTATGATTATTGATGTATCTCACACGTCCGAATTCACCTGTATGGATGCGATTGAATATTCTGAACGTCCAATAGCTGTAACCCATGCAAATCCTCGCTCATTTCGCGATGATCCCAGAAACAAGTCGGATGATCTGCTGATTCAGTTGGCTGAAAGTGGCGGGATGCTCGGATTCAGTCTGTATCCGTTACACCTGGCAGATGGAACGGATTGCTCGCTACAGTCATTTTGTGAGATGGTTGCGAAAACAGCCGATCTAATCGGAGTGGAGAATCTTGGGTTGGGAACGGACTTGTGTCTTGGGTGGGCTTCGGAGCAGCTGGAGTATATGCGAAGCGGTACATGGAGTTTCCCTGACCAGCGCGCGAAGTTACCACCGACGCAATGGCCCGATTACCCTGAATGGTTCAGAACGAACGAAGATCTGCAGAATGTCTCTAACGGCTTGCTGCAAATTGGATTTGGTGAGGATGAAGTTAGTATGATCATGGGCGGCAATTGGTATCGATTCTTTCAGGATGGATTGCGTTCTGCATGACTATTCCTTTGTCGGCAGCTGATCAGATCAAGCCGCCAGAAGCGGCACTTCGTCCACCGTCAGAGGTGATGAGACTTGATCGGCTGGGCTCCATGCACGCCAGTCGGCTCAGTTTTACACGAACTCTAGTGCGCAGGATGCACGCCGAGAATTGGCGATTTGACCCTGTCAGGAAGTCCTTGGATACAGAAGGGTTTGGAAATCTGATCTACTCTATACATACGCCTGCAGGGCCACTTAGTTTTATCGCTTTTTCAACTCAACTTGACGATAGGGACCGAACCGACCGTGTGATCGCAGAGAAGTGGGACATGTCATTTACTCTGTTCAATGGTGAGGCGACGGAGGGTGACGTCGAGCGACTAGGCAAGCAGGTTCCGCTCCAGGAAGCGGGACGATTGAGCCGTCGCGAAATCGTATTGAGCCGCGCGAATCGTAGCGTACGTCTTTTCAACTCAGTGGTTGACTCGCTGGCATCTGGAAGGCAGCCATCGGCATCGGATGTTGCCTCAATTGGATATTTGACTCGAACGACAGCGGTCTACGGTAATGGCAAGTTCGGACTGATGGATTATGATCAGGTGAAAAAGGTTTCACCGTTTGGGCCTCCATTCCAGGCGGAGATGCTGACTGTCTATATGGCACGACAACTCAGTCTGGATCTTGTTGATCATCTGGCAAATTGTCGAGGCGGTGAAAGAGCGGTCAAACTATCCAGGCCTCTTAAGCGCGCCTTAGGCGTCGGCAATGCCACGGGACTGGGGATGGCACCGTTTCTCGTCAGCCATCCCAGATTGATTCATCAGTGGATGTGGTTGCGGGAAGTCGCGCTTTCCAGGATCAAATCTCAAAAATCAGTAACCGAATCGGTTATACAACGGTGTAAAGAACTTCTCGACCGGATCAAGGCGCACCTGAATCAATGGAATTCTACAGACAAGCAGCAGTCTGAACGAATCCGCGTCCTGAAAAATGAGATTGTGAAGGTACAGGAATTGACTCGAACCCTTCATAAGGAGCAATATCCTTGGCAGTTTTTGACTCGGTGGGCTTCAAGTGTAGCAAGTTTGGAGTGTGCCGAATTGATCCATAGTCTGATGCTCGAACTGTATCCGGAACTCGTCGATGATCTGGACCGATTCATGGGCAGCAGAGAAGCCTCTGTCAATATAGACCCTTCAATGTCGGTGGAACATTTGAAGTCACATATCGAGCGATGCTATGCATGGGCCCTGGATATAGAGTTCGATGGAGAGGGAGCCGAAGGTCAGTTTTGGTATGTTTCTGCCGAAAAGGAAGAACCGAGACTTGGATTGCGCGATATCGATCCGGGTTCGGAACTCGAGATGCGCATCCATGTTGCCCGAGACGTTGTCGAACTATATGAAAATATCACCAGTCTTTCGCAAGAGGAAAGACAGTCATCTGTGCTTGTTTTTCTGCTTTATCATCCACAGTACCGTTATATTGTGAATCGGATTCACTCTCTCCGCGATTTCCCGTACGCGGAAATTCAAGAAAATCTTCTGGACGCCGGTTGTCGGCCGATCGATCTGCTCCGCTTCAAACTCGCAACTTTTGGTGCAACCCGATTTGACCCAAAATCAAATCTTTGGACACGAATTACACTGTTTCAGGGAGCGCCATTGATGGATGAACTGGACATCGACAATGCCGATGACTGGGCTTTCCCAATTGTTGAAGAATACAGTTGAGAATGTAAGTCGTCAGCTTCGGGAACAATAAACGAATGGATTTGTCCAAGAGTGAGACACTCACGTTGTGTCAACGATTTTTTTCAGCTGTTGGATTGCCACCCGGCGTTGATAACGAAGCTGCTGAATCGATAGTTTGGCTTGCGTCACGGGGCTATCCGTCACTGGAAGATCTGTCACAATCAATTCCTGAGTTATCTCAATTTCCTCGAATTTCGTCTATTGTCCGACAGTTGGAAAGATATTCGTACTCTGGGTTGCTTTCCACTAAAGACATGTACTATGACACATGGGTGGTAATCACCGATTGGTTGGTTACGAACTGTGGAAATTCGAGTAGGGGTGAGTGCCAGGTATTTCTGAGTGATGCCCGAAATCCATATTTCGCTTTACCGACATTACTTCAGCGGTCGTCTCAGGGGTATGAGTTCAACGCTGAAGGTGCCTGTAGTCAAGCGGTTTTCAGCAATGGAAATTTATGGATGAATTCAATTGCGAGCGAATTGCCGTTCTTGGGCAATCAGGACGATGTAAAAATTTGTTGCGCAAAAATCAACGCGATCAACCCAAAATCGCTACCTCAACATTTCAAAGTCAGTTCAGAAATGCGATTGGCAGGTGAGCAGCTAATCCTTATGGAAAATTCAAGAATTGAAGTGAAAGATGAGACCTATTGGAAGTTGAAAGAGGTGGCGGCGAAGTGTTTCGTACCGGCGAGTGAGCAATCAAGACAGCGGGGTGCCGGGGCGGAAGTCGATGTCAGTATTTGAGAGGAATTTCGTTTGACTGTCGGCTAATTGTCCTCCAGGATCATATCTGCGGCTTTTTCAGCGATGGCAAAAACGGGTGCGTTCGTATTTCCTGAAGTCAGAGTCGGCATTATTGATGCATCGACGATCCGAAGAGAAGAAATGCCGTGCACCTTCAGCCGGGTATCCACCACGGCTTGTGAATCGGATCTCGGGCCCATCTTGCAAGTTCCGGTGGGATGATAGATAGTCTCACCTATATTTCTCGCACAATCCAACAATTCGTCAAATCCTTGTACCGATTCACCCGGTAGCACTTCGGCTTCGACAAATTTGGCCATAGCGTTGCTTTGAGCGATTCTTCTGGATACGAGCATGCCATTGACGGCTGTAACTTGATCCAGTTCAGTATTCAGATAATTCGGATGAATAGCCACGTGTTCCTCTGGATCTATTGACTTCAGATGCAGGTGACCGCGACTGGTTGGGCGCAATTGGGTTATTGACGAGGTGATGCCAGAGTAGTCGTGAACACCCTCTCCAGGGCTATCTGAACTGAGCGGTTGAAAATGAAATTGAATGTCCGGTCGTTTGATTTCGGGTGAGGAATTGGTAAAGATACCGATCTGACTGGCTGCCATAGACATAGGGCCGGTGCGAAAGGCGAAGTAGCGTAATCCTATCAGCATACGAAAGAAAGGATTTCGAATCTCATCGTTCAGCGTCTTGACCGAACATCGGTAAACTGATCGAATCTGAAGGTGATCCTGCAGATTGCGACCGACACCGGGCAGATGGTGTTTCACGTCAATTTGAAATTCCTTGAGATGATTTTCGTCTGCAACCCCGGACAGCATCAATATTTGTGGGGTATTAAGCGATCCTGCACTCAAAATGATCTCCCGATTTGCACGGTAGGTTTCAGTCTGTCCGTTTCTTTTTATGTCGATTGTGACGGCCTGTTTATTTTCGATTCCGATTCCACAAGTAAGCGAATTGGTGAGTACAGTCAGATTGCGACGATTCCGGACAGGTTTGAGATATCCCGCGGCAGAACTGCAGCGTCTTCCTTTCCATGCAGTGAGCTGATAGTAGCCAGCACCTTGCTGGCTTCCGCCATTGAAGTCATCGGTTCTAGGGATCCCGATTTCAACTGCTCCTTGAATAAAGGCTTCGCCGATACCTCGTTTCAGACGCATATCTGACACTTTCAGATTTCCACCAATTCCATGGTACTCATCAGCACCGCGTTCTTGGTGTTCGCTTTTCTTGAAATAGGGCAGCATATCTTGGAATGACCAGCCGGGATTCCCTGAATTTGCCCAGTCATCGTAGTCTTGGGCTTGTCCCCGTACATATAGCAATCCGTTGATAGAGCTCGAACCGCCCAGAACCTTGCCGCGAGGCCACTTGATCGAACGTCCATTTAAGCCCGGGTCTGGCTCAGTCTGATAGCACCAGTCCGTCTTAGGGTTGTGCATGGTCTTGAAATATCCGACAGGAATGTGAATCCAAGGATTGGTATCCCGACTTCCGGCTTCGATCAATAGAACTGAATTCTGCGGACTTTCGGAGAGGCGATTGGCCAAAACACATCCCGCTGTGCCAGCACCTACAATGATGAAATCAAATTGTTTACTAGTCATTTCCTAAAGGCTCAGACTTGCGTGCTCTAGAATGATCAACGATACAAAAGTCGGCATTATATTGACTTGATAATTTCCGACGTACAAAAAGGTTTTTATTTCGAGATGGAGTTGAGTTCAACTATGAGGAACTATCCGACAATGTTTGACTCGAAACGAGCTGGTTTTAATCGTCCATGGTTCGTGAACGAGTTGCGGAATTTCGGCCTAGAGAGACTAGACTTTACTAATTTGATTGTGGTTTCGCGCCAAAAAAACAACACTAGCCCGAATGCTCTTCAATTGGAGGGACAGTGATTTGTACTATATCTACTCGGTACAGATCGCGAGTTTGGCTCGATAAGCGGATGCAATGTTGGGTTTATCGCAATTTAAATGACTCATCATGTTCGATCAAATTCAGCGAAAACCAGAAATTTTTCCAACACTTTGAGATTTTACAAGGCGAAATCTCTCACCAGTGAATCTTCTGACAGTTGGTAGTGTGAATATCTACTCACTAGCTATCGGATAGAGTTGTTTATTCAGGAGGTGATGGGGTTTGGCAGGTAATTCACTATCATCCCAATCTATTGTCATTGACACATAGCGGCGCTGAATGAATTTCAAATTTCGTAGTAATAAGCCGATAACTTGATTTACTTCCAGAATTTGATGTATCAATTGATGAATAATCTTTAACTAAGATTAATCGTGCCGAGGCTGAAGCGCTCCAGTAGGTTACTGTGTGTGCTTCTGTGTTTTGTGTTATTCTTGGCAAGGCACAACCTACGGCTAGAACCATGCAAAATTTATCCTTTGAAGAAATTTATGGGCAATGCGAATGTGGCACAATCCGATACAGGATCGATGCACCCGCCAAAGAGCTCTATCATTGTCATTGCACGCGGTGCCGCCGCTTGCATGGAACATTGTTTGCGACGTACGCATATGTAGATCGCGCTAATTTCACCATCGAGACGGGGTGGGCTAATCTTTCAACGTACCGTAGCCCCTTGGCAAGCTGGTCCTTTTGTCATAACTGTGGGTGCCACATATTTGCCGAGCACGACCACAATCCCGGGGTCGTTTGGTATATGCCCGCTACCCTCGAACGGACATGTATGCCCGGGCACCCAGCCGAAAGCGAAAAACACATCTTTGTGGCTTCCAAATCGCCAATTGACCGTATTTCGGACGATTTGCCGCAGTATGATGCGTATGCACCTTTCGAGAACAGTCTTACCTCGCAAAAGAAGCCTACTGCTTGAATCATTGTGAGTGTATACCCGTGCCAAGACCGGATTCATATGGACGGTTTGATAAAATTTTGCGCGGGACTCTCAAATCAGTCACTTATCTTCAGGGAGGCGAACCGATATGAAATGGCAAAGACCAAAAGTCATTCCAGGTAAAGGGTTGAACGCGGTCCAAAGAGACTACCGGTATATTGATGTCAGACCATACGCCGGTGCCTGTGGCGCTGAAATTTTCGGTATCGACATTTCCAAGCCAGTTCCAATCGCGGTTATCGACGAAGTCAAAACAGCCTATCTTGATCACATGGTCATATTTTTGCGCGATCAGAAAATCGAGCCTGAAGGACTGAAGAATTTTGGCAGTCATTTTGGCTCCTTCCACATCCATCCGTTCGTAGGCAGTCTTGAAGGACATCCTGAAATCATGATGGTGGTCAAGAATCCAGAGGATAAGTATAACTTTTCCGGTACCTGGCACAGCGATGTCACTTTTGACGTGACACCTCCGCTGGGGTCTATTCTATGTGCAATGGATGTTCCGGACTACGGAGGTAATACACTTTTTGCAAATCAGTATCTGGCTTATGAGATGCTATCAGATGTGTATAAGAAAATGCTCTCAAACATGAATGCGATACACAGTGCCGAAAATGTCTACGGCGAAGAAGGCGAATATGCGAGCAAAGAATATCGAGACAGGCACTCAGGAACCAAGATTCAGTCTGATGAGCGTGCCCAAAAGCGCACTGTTCACCCCATTGCAAGAACCCATCCGGAAACAGGGCGGAAAGCACTGTACGTCAATGAACCCTTTACTGTTGGAATCGAGGGTATGACAGAAGCAGAATCGGAACCGATTCTTCGCTACCTTGTGAAGCACGCGGTTCAACCGGATATCTGCTGTAATTTTCGCTGGGAGAAAGGTTCGGTGGCATTCTGGGACAATCGATGTCTGCAGCATTACGCGCTTAACGACTACCCCGGCGAGCGTCGAGTGATGTGGAGATTGACGATCAACGGGGATCGTCCGTGCTGACTTTAGCCTTGGACACCTCGCAGGCGGTCAGATCTTCTGCGTAACATTTCAACTGTTGTCAGCAGTGCAATAGAGACCAAGACCAGCAAGGTGGCGACAGCCAGAATCGTTGGGCTGATATGCTCTCGTATTCCAGAGAACATCTGCCACGGGATGGTTCTCTGTTCGAAACTTCCTACGAACAGGATTACCACAACTTCGTCGAATGAAGTGATGAATGCGAAGAGTGCACCCGAAATGACACCCGGCAGGATCAGGGGAACGACAATCTTGAAAAAAGTCGTCACTCCATCGGCCCCAAGGCTGTTGGCCGCACGAATCAAACTCCGGTCGAATCCGACCAGTGTTGCAGTTACGGTGATAACAACGAAAGGTGTACCCAGCGCAGCGTGGGCAAGGATTACACCGAGATGCGTTCCCTGAAGATGAACTCTCGAATAGAAGAAAAACATCCCGCATGCTGAGATGATCAGTGGCACGATCATCGGGGAAATCAATACTGCCATCAATAATGTACGGTAGGGGATATTTCGACGGCTCAGGCCAAGTGCTGCCAGAGTCCCGAGTGATGTGGCGATCAGTGTAGAGAAAATTGCGATGATAAAACTGTTATTTACCGCACCGCGCCAGTTAAGGTTGGTGAAGAAATCCTTATACCAGCGAAGCGAGTAGCCTTCCGGATCGAAAGACAGCATTTCCGGTGTAAAAGTAAAAAACGGGACTGAATTGAACGACAGTGGAACGATGACAAGAATCGGAAAAATCAGAAACAGGAATATCAGTCCGCAAATGACTCGGAAAAGATAGTGCCAGATACGCTCCAGCGTAGTCATATATGGAGGCAGGCTACTTTTCATGTCATCCCAATTTCATGTTGTCAATGCCGACGATCTTGTCGTACAGCAAATAGAGGACCAGCACCAGACCCAACAAAATAATTCCCAATGCTGCAGCCAATCCCCAGTTGAGAGAAACCGATACATGATAGGCAATGAAGTTACTGATAAACGTGCCGGATGTTCCGCCAACCAGGGCTGGAGTAATGTAATATCCGATTGCTAATATGAACACCAAGATGCCGCCGGCACCGATTCCTGGAATCGTGTTCGGGGCATATACTTTGATAAATGCAGAAGCTGGGTGTGCGCCTAGGGAAACCGCGGCACGCATATAACTCGGCGGAATTGTTTTCATCACGCTATACAGCGGCAGAATCATAAACGGCAGAAGTATGTGGGTCATCGCGACAATCGTGCCTGTGGCATTGTGAATCATTGCGAGGCGATTGTCAGTGTCTATCAGATTCAACCCCACAAGAAGATCATTGATGACACCTTCTCGTTGAAGAAGTGCGATCCAGGAGGTTGTACGAACGAGCAAAGAAGTCCAGAACGGCAATAGGACTAGCATCAGAAGCATGTTACTGGACTTCAGCGGTAATGTTGCCAGCAGATAAGCAACAGGATAACCGAGAATTAAAGTCATCAGGGTGATTAATCCGCTCAGATAAAGTGTCCTAAGGAAGAGTTTGAGATAGATTCGCTTCTTTTCGTCTTGAAATTCGACATCACCGCTCGGTGTAACCTGTAAGTCCAATGCGGCCCAAAAATATCCTGCGGTATACGGTGGGCTGAATGTCTTGATCAGTTGCCAGGTAGTCAAATTACCCCATTTTTTGTCTAATTTGATAACGGCTTCCTTGTAGGGGCCTTCTTCAAGTTTTGGAATCCGTCTTTGAGATTTTCTGAACAGACTGGACATGCCAGGCTGTTCGTAATTCAGTCGTTTCCCGACGCGGGTTATGACACGGTCAGGTGCACCGGCCTTGATATCCATCACGAGTGCTTCAAAAACATTTTCGCCGGGTAGCTCATCGGAAGTGGCATCCCATTTGTCCAGTTCCGCAGCGGTTCGTGGCAAATATTGTGAAACAATCGGGTCTTCTACACCGCGCAATAGCATATCCCCAATCGGGATGACAAAAGTCAGAGTAATGAAAACGATCAGTGGCGCAACCAACAGCAGCGACTTGATCTTGTCCCGTCGCAACGCGCGTGCGAGACTGACTTTCAATGGAGTGCCATCAACCGTCGTAAGTGGTGCGTCAGCAGTTGTCGTCATGTGATTGGTAAGGGAGAGGGAGTTAATCGATCTGATAGTTCCTATCAGCAGTCAAAATGGTGCAGGTGTGTCAAATTGCACCTGCACCATTATTTAAGCTAAATCAGAATCGATTACTGTTCGATCCAAGAAGCGAACTGTTCATTCAGGTCATCCTGATTGTCAGCCCACCACTCGTAGTTGAACAGCAAGGTTGTTTTCGCATTATTCGGATCGGTTGGCATATGTGGCGCCATCTCAATTCCGAGGTCTGCATGTTTTCCAACCAATGGGGCTGAAGATGCACGTGCAGGACCATACGAAATGTATTTTGCCTGATCTGCAAGACGCTGGGTATCGGTTGCGTACCTCAGTAACTTCAAGGTCGCATCGCGGTGTGGTGCACCTTTCGGAATCACCCATCCGTCAATATCAAATACCTGCCAGTCCCACATCATGGCAATAGGTTGTTTTTCTTCTTCAATCGCCGAAAAAAGACGTCCGTTATAAGCGGAAGCCATTACAACTTCACCGTCCGCCAGCAATTGTGTCGGCTGAGCTCCACGAGTCCACCAAACAACCTGATCCTTGATGGAATCCAGTTTCGCAAATGCCTGTGCGACACCTTCCGGTGTGTCAAGCACATCATATACAGAATCCGCTGAGACACCATCCGCAATCAACGCCCACTCAAGGTTATTGATTGGTTTTTTCTCCAAGGCACGTTTTCCTGGATTCTTACCCATATCAAATACATCGGCGATTGATGTCGGAGCAGTCTGGACCAAATCGGTTCTGTAGCCGAAAGTAGTCGAATATACGATCTGAGGAACGAAGCACGGCGATACAATCATGGCTCCAAAATCCTCACTTGCCGGGGTACCATCTGGTGCCGGTGCGAGCAAGGCGTCGTGATCGATCTCTTCGATGAGTCCTTCGTCACAGAGTGAAATGGTATCAGCGGCGATTGCATCGAGCAGTGACCAAGTCACGTTGCCAACTTCAGCCTGCGCTCTCAACTTGGCGACTCCTTCCGACGCACTATCGTCGTTGACGATCGTTATACCGGGGTTTTCTGCCATGAACGGATCATGATAGGCTTTCTGTTGACTGGCCGAGTATGCGCCACCCCAAGAAACTACTACCAATTCCTGAGCTTGGATAGCGGTTACACCACCAGCCGCGAACAGTACACCGACAGCAGCAGAAATTAGACTCTTAGGTTTCATTAACATTCCTTTATCTCCATTAGTTACGTCCAATTGTAATTAAATTTCAAATTTTGATTTTTCAATCTGCCCCTATTTTAGTAGAAAACTGTAAATGTCAAGCACAAATAAACAAAAGAAACATAGAACCGTCGATTCGCGCAGCTACACTGGCTTTCATTTGGCAGGAATCGGAATAAAATCGGTTACTCCAAGACAGTCCTGCGACAATCAGTACCAGTATTGTTATTTGGGTCCTCCGCGGTGTTGATCAGCCTGTCAGGGTTGTGCAGACATTAGCGCTCAGCCACGTCGAAATTCTTGAATTACTTTCGAACAGTAAGAGAACCTGAACAGGGTAAAGAGTAACCCCATGAGTAGTTGGTCATGTTGCGACCTGTCCTTCGTTACAGTAGTTCAAACACGTCATCGTAAATGGCAACCCAATAGGCGCATGCATAACCTGTCCGTTGATTAAACGTAGGAGCCATTCAAACGGTACGAATCCGATTTCTGGACCAATTTGTGGCAGGCGCACGCAGAGATTCAACTAAATTGGGAATTTGATGTGCAGGTACTACCGTAATTTTCTCGTCCAATTGATATTGCTGGTCCCCGGGATAGGCTATCCAAAGATGGACCAGATTCAGATCTTCAATAGCGATTCTCATTGATCGCGTCGTTCCAGGCGAATCACTGAACTTGCACTCGATTCCATATGGTTTCCCATCAATTGTTATGAATGCATCAAGTTCTGCACCCGTATGTGTCGCCCAATAGTAGATTGATTCAGAATCCAGAGCATCAATCAGTTGTTCAATGACAAAACCTTCGAATGAGGAACCAATTTTGTGGTGACCGAATAACGAATCGAACGAGTCGATTTCAAGCAATGCGTGTAGAATTCCAGAATCTCTGAGGTAGATTTTTGGTGAGCGTAGCTGGCGTTTTTTTAAGTTTACATACCAAGGTGTGAGAATTCTTACCATAAAAGCAGAACTTAATACATCTAGATAACGACGCGCAGTAGGCTCACTAGTTCCTATCGCTCGTGCAAATTCCGCCGCATTCCATACCTGACCGTGATAATGTGCGACCATGGTCCAAAATCGACGGAGCGTCTCGGATGGCAATGTAAGACCGAATTGCGGTATATCACGTTCCAGGAAGGTTCGAATGAAGTTTCTTCGCCAAAGATAGGAAGCTTCGTCGTCCGTCGCCAGTAAACTCCGGGGGAATCCTCCTCGCCACCATAACCGTTGCCACTTGTGGTCGATAGCTTCGTTTAGAGAAAATCCTGATAAATTGACTATTCCGACTCGTCCTGCAAGCGACTCGGTTACGCCTTTAATCAACGTGGGAGAAACACTTCCGAGAAGAAGAAATCTCTTATCGCATGCAGGGTCATCTATTATCACTCGCAATAATTCCAACAGTTCAGGCTGTTTCTGCACTTCGTCAATTATTACCAACCCCGACAGATTTTGAAGAAGCTGCTGTGGGTACTGTAGTTTGCGCTGGTCAACCGGATCTTCCAAATCAAAGTATGCGACTGGCGAAACTTCTCGCGCAATCATACGAGCCAGCGTAGTCTTTCCACATTGTCGCGGACCGATTAGAGCGACAGCCGGGTGGGCTCTATACGCTACTTCAATTCGATCAGTTGCGTTGCTTCGTGTAATTAAGTCTGACAGAGCGATAATCCAAGAAAACCTAAAATTGAATATTCGATTTTCTTGGATTATACTTGAGTATTACTATACTATGGACCGAATTTCGGGTAATATTCCTCACTCAGATTCCTGTTAACTGAACGATGTGACCAGCTTGGGATGCAACGTCGGACCTGTCAAGACATGCAATAAAAACCTTTATCCAATCGGCTGTTTATCGCTGCTTGGGGGCGTGTAGTATATTCAATTGCACAGAACAGTTAGCTTTGTCGCAACATGCCTCAAATATTAAGTAATTGAACTGTCTATTCATACACCCATGCCGGTTCGTGTTGATGGTTGAATGGAAATAGATAGTTGTTTCGGGACGGCCTAGCAATAAACGGTCGCACATCAGTTACAGTTTTCGTCTGGTTGCACGATTCCGAAGGGACTACCATCAGCTGCTGTCAGAACAGCGTGTGAACCAACTCCCGGAACGAAAAAAGGCTCCCGCATCACAATGCCGCCCGCATCAACTGTCGCCTTGCAGGCTCTTTCGGCATTGTTCACTGTGAAATAGGTGAACCAATGATTGGGTGTTGTCTCCGGTGCTGTAGTACACGACATGGGTATCATGCCAGCCACAGGCGCGCCATTCGATTTGAAGATTGTGTATTCTACACCACTTGGCATTGGCATTGTCTCGACTTCCCATCCAAACATTTCCACATAGAATTTCTTGGAGATTTCCACATCTTTCGAGATTAATTCATTCCAATGGACCATACCGTGTGTATTCATCTTCCGTCTCCTGAAATTGTGATGAATTTCGCTGCAAATCGAAATGATTCAGTGGATTCCTATAGGTGTGACGGTAAAAGGTTCCCGGAATGTTCAACTGTCAAACAATCCGGCAGAAAACCGCTTGTAGTGAATTTCAATCAGACAATGTCGAATACGACCGGGAATCCATCCAATTCTGTCGCATGTTCATCGATTCAGGTCGACTGACAAACATCTTTGAAGGTATGACGAAATTCTGTGAACTTGACAGTTAAATTTTGTGTAAATTAAATGAAATCTATCGTTACAGGAGTGCAATTCAAATGGCAAAAGTCAACAATCGTCAGCACGGGGCAATGGAATTTTCTCAGCCTCCGGTTGATCTTGACAAAGTGCGTCGCTACCGCTTGAGCAGAGTACGGGAACAACTGCAGGAATTCGACCTCGCCGGGGCGTTGCTTTTCGATCAGCTGAATACCCGCTATGTAACCGATGCGACAAATATGCAATTGTGGTGTTCACACTATGAGGCACGCTGCGTGTTTGTTGCGACTGAAGGACCTGTGATTCTATGGGATTTCGGTGACATGCCTCATCTTGCCGAGGATTTGCCGACGATCGATGAATACCGGGTTATTACTCCGTTTTACTTCTTTTCCGCCGGGCCCAGATGCCATGAAAATGCAAGAAATTTTGCTCGGGAAATTACCGACCTGATCAATACCTATGGTGGAGGCAACCGAAGACTGGCACTGGACAGGTGTAGTTTTCTGGGAATTCAGGCACTTCAGGAATGTGGAATTGAAATCACCGAAGGTCAGGACGTGATGGAGATCGCGCGTCTTATCAAATCTGAAGAGGAACTCGCATTGATGCGCCAATCAGTCAAGGTTACAGAGATTGCGGTTGAGAACATGCGACGCGCGATGGTGCCCGGGATTACAGAAAATGCGCTTTGGTCGAAACTGCATGAAACCAACATCGCGTTGGGCGGAGAGTGGATTGAGACCAGATTGCTGTCATCAGGCCCCAGAACCAATCCGTGGATGCGGGAGTCTTCCATGAGAGTCATTGAGAAAGGTGACATGGTCAGTTTCGATACGGACCTGATCGGACCTTATGGTTATTGTTGCGATATGTCGCGCTCGTGGGTCTGCGGGGACGTGAAACCGAGTCCCGAGCAAGCTCGCCTGTACCAGCTGGCTGCCGAGCAGATAAGGTTCAATACCGAGTTGCTGAAACCTGGTCTGAGTTTTGCCGAGTATTCCCAGAAATCGTGGTCGATGCCCGAAGAATTTGTCGATGGGCGGTACGGTGTGATCGTACATGGTGTCGGATTGGCTGATGAGTATCCCAGCATCAAGTATTCGATGGATTTTGACAAAAAGGGTTACGATGGCGTGTTCGAACCTGGAATGACCTTGTGTATCGAATCATATATCGGCTCGAAGTATGGTGGAGAGGGTGTAAAACTTGAGGAGCAGGTATTGATCACACCCACCGGCTATGAAATGCTGACTTCGTATCCTTTGGAGAACTGGTAGTAAGAAACTGCCAGCACTCAAAAGTAACGATGTTTCATCACGTCATGTGTGAACTCAAACAGTGAGTCGAGCGCAGGTCCAAGTTCGGCGATTCTGGGATCGGTCGTAGTGCCTCGGCAG
Source organism: Arenicellales bacterium (assembly GCA_963666625.1). Lineage (GTDB taxonomy): Bacteria > Pseudomonadota > Gammaproteobacteria > Arenicellales > JAJDZL01 > JAJDZL01. The sequence continues at coordinate 3,426,966 of OY762925.1, read as the reverse complement.
AATCGAGCGTAAATTTGCATGAATATGATGCAGTGCTTGAAAGCGGTAAGCACTCGATAGTAGTGGATATCCGACAGGTCTCTCCCGCTGATCTTGCCATAGTAGTCGGTGATTTCCTGTCGGTTCATCCACCCGGGTGAGGTTGATGTCGGCATCTGTCCAACCTTGTTCAGTGCCGGTGGGTCGGCAGGCTCAACCCAATAGCTGAGGAGTGTTGCAAAATCGAACAGTGGGTCGCCTCGTGTACACATATCCCAGTCAAGCAGTGCGATCGGTGTCACCAGATCGTCGACATCCAGCACGATATTGTTCAATTTGAAATCATTGTGCAGCAACGTGAACCCGGCATCCGGTACCGGTTGGCTCTTGAGCCAGAGCATGATCTCGTCAGCAGAAAGAGGTGGCTTTCGGTCGCAGTATACGTCTTTTGCAGCCAAGGTATATCTTTTGATCCAGCCATGGATCGCCCGCTCCAGAAATCCTTCCGGTTTACCGAGATCGTCCAAACCGACCTCGGCAGAATTGACTGCCTGGAATTTGCAGAGCACTTCAATGACCATTCTGGATAACTGCGAAGTCCTGTCATGCATCTCTTCCGGTAAATCCATGTGAATGACTGCACCAGGCCGGTACTGCATGATCAGAAATGGTGCGCCGAGCACCTCGATATCCTCACACAACAGCAGCGCCTTTGGTGCGAGCGGAAATTTCTGCCACAATCTGGATGTCACGCGGAATTCTCGAACCATATCGTTGGCACCGGGTGGCAGAGGGCCCAATGGCGGGCGACGGAGTACCAGCGGCTCACCATCGATTTCGATCAGAAAGTTCAGATTTCCAAACCCACCGACAAACTGTCTCGGCAGCTTGTCTGAGTTAAATTCAAAGCCGTTCTTCGCCAGATATACCGCAAGCTTGTCCCAATCTTGCGATTGCTGGTGCTCCGGCGTAAAGAACCTGTCGGTTGTCAGTTTCAATCTTTCGTGAATTCCGTGATGAATTAGCCTCTATTAAAATACAATTTCACACTTCAGTTCACCAAACAAATCAAATCAATGATTCCAATTGCAGGATACGCGGACCGTTGGTCAGTCGGCCAGGACGAAACTATTGAATTCAAGGTGAGCAGCAGTTACAACCAACCGTACTCGGCACGTATGGTGAGGATCGTCTGTGCAGATCCCAACCCCGAAGGTCCTGGTATTATCGAAGAGGATTTTTCGTCAGTCTTTTCCGGAGAATTCCCATCGAGATTTCAAAACGTCCAGCTGGGGTCCTATGCGACTGTTGACGTAGGAAAGCGACTTCCACATCTTGAGAAGTTTTCTCTGGCGGCAAAAATTTGGCCGACACTGCCGGATGCCGGGCCCCAGAGCATACTCAGTTTGCTAGACTCAAAGGGTAGGCCACTGATCGAACTGAGAATCGGTGAGACTGGTAAATTGGTTGCTCTGATCGCATGTCCCGGACTAGGTGAGCAAGAGTTTGAGTTAACGGATTGCGGAATTACTCAGCGCAAGTGGTACTCGGTCTGGTTGGGTGTGGATGTGTCAATCCACCGGGTTTCTCTCGGCCAGCAACCACTTGAAGCGGAACATGGGTTAGTGGACAGGGGTCAGGCAGAATTCGAATGTATGTCGTTTTCATCATTGACAGAAGTGGATCGGTCGTTGATTGCTGCATCAGGTGAGGGTGGGTTGACGGGGTTTTTCAATGGAAAGATTGAAGCTCCATCCATACTGAAAATCGTTCCGAATATTGAGACCGATTTAAACCGACTGCCCGAAAATCATGGTGACGTTGTCAGCCTGTGGGATTTTTCCACAGGCATCGACAGTCAAAATATTTCCGATATCGGAGAATTGGGGCTGAACGGAAGTTTGGTCAACTGTCCTGCCCGCGCAATGCGTGGTTCGAATTGGAGTGGGAAGGAAATGTGCTGGCGTCACGCACCTGAAGAGTACGGTGCCATTCATTTCCACGACGACGATATTTATGATTGCCAATGGCTGACAGACTTCAGTTTCAATGTTCCCGCCACGTTCCGCAGTGGCATGTACTCTATGCGAATTGAATGTGAGGACGCTTACGAGGACATTCCATTTTACGTACGTCCGCGCACGGGGCAACCGCAGTCGAAAATCTGTGTGCTTGTTTCGACGTTTACCTATACCGTCTATACCAATCAGGCTCGATCGATCGCCGGAGCTGACTATGACAGATTGGTCAGGGAGCGGGGGACACGACCCTGGAATCCTGATCAGGAACAGGACTACGGGCTCTCAACCTATAACTACCACCATGACGGAAGCGGCATCTGCTATTCGTCACGACTCCGCCCTTCACTGACGATGCGCCCGAACTACATCACGATCTGTCGATCTTACGGAGGGTCGGGTATGAGGCACCTGCCCGCAGACACCCATATATTTGCTTGGCTCGAACATCTTGGCTGGGAATATGATGTGGTAACGGATGACGATCTGCACAAGGAGGGGCATGCACTGCTGAAACCCTACGAGGTCGTGATGACATGCAGTCATCCCGAGTACCACACAACCAATACGCTGGACGCAATATACGAATACTCCCGTTCAGGCGGTCGACTGATGTATATGGGAGGTAATGGATTTTATTGGAAAGTTGCTGTCAATGATAATCTGCCTGGTATGGTCGAGATTCGTCGGGGTGAAGGTGGCATTCGAATTTGGGCAGCGGAACCGGGTGAGTATTACAATTCACTCGACGGTGAGTATGGAGGATTGTGGCTCCGAAACGGTCGTCCGCCACAACAGCTTGTTGGTGTTGGATTCACCGCACAGGGGGATTTCCAAGGAACCTACTACCGACGAAATTCACAACTGCCCAGCGAATACGAATGGGTATTTGAAGGCATAGATGACGAAATTCTGGGTGATTTTGGCCTGAATGGAGGTGGAGCGGCAGGCTTCGAGCTGGATCGCGTGGATTCATCTTTGGGGACATCGAGAAACACTGTGGTACTGGCGAGTTCAGAAACCTACCCTGATCATTTTGTACTGGTACCGGAGGAGATGCTGACCCACCTTTCAACTCGCACGGGTGATCCGGTTTCTAAATTGATTCGTTCTGACATTGTGCTGTTCGAGACAGGGCAGGGCGGATATGTATTTTCCGTAGGATCGATCACTTATTGCGGCAGCCTGCCATGGAACGGTTTTGACAACAATATTTCAAAATTGACGGCCAATGTTCTTACTCGGTTTTTAAGCGATAATATATGATTGAAAACTCAAAGCCTTCGGCTCCTCAACGAATGATCCAGCCACTGGACAGAGAATTGCCGGAAATTATGTTGAGTCAGCTGTAGGGCGATATGCCGGGCAAAGGATGAAGATACTGTTGGTGACATATGGAGCCGGATTGTCGCATTTGGGTTGCGGTCTCGCTGACTCGTATTTCATTCGGTACTGGCCAACTTGAACTAAAATTTGTTACGTCTGAACCAGTGCGCAATGCTTGCGGTTGATCGAAAATTAATGGAATAAGTTACAGATATGGAAATTCAGTACCCGAGAAACCTAATCGGATACGGCGCTAGTCCGCCGCATCCTCGTTGGCCGAACAATGCGAGAGTTGCGGTCCAAATCGTCCTGAACTACGAAGAAGGCGGAGAGAATTGCATTTTGCACGGCGACCCGGCTTCAGAATCGTTTCTGTCTGAAATTGTCGGTGCCGATGCCCGAAAGGGTGTACGTCACATGAGTATGGAGTCAATCTACGAATATGGCTCCCGCGCAGGTGTATGGCGATTACTTCGCATATTCAGGGAATATGAGGTGCCGGTAACAGTATTTGCGGTAGGAATGGCGGTAGAGAGGAATCCTGCTGTAATCGAAGCTATGGCCAGAGATGGCCACGAAATTTGCAGTCACGGATATCGTTGGGTCGACTATCAGTACGTGAACGAAGAAATCGAGCGCGAGCACATCGGTCTTGCAATTGCCGCTATAGAGAATGTTACCGGAAAACGTCCGTTGGGCTGGTATACCGGAAGAACCAGTCCGAATACCCGTCGTCTGGTTGTTGAGAACGGAGGATTCATTTACGATTCGGACGATTACAGCGATGACCTGCCATATTGGGATCATCAGTTCCGGACGTCCCATCTGATAATTCCGTACACTTTGGATGCGAATGATATGCGCTTCGCAACCGCACAGGGATTCAATTCAGGAGATCAATTTTTTTCGTATCTGAAAGATGTTTTTGATCTCCTTTATTCTGAAGGGCAGGAAACACCCAAGATGATGTCAGTCGGTTTGCATTGTCGTCTGGCCGGGCGTCCCGGAAGAGCAGCCAGTGTCGCACGCTTTCTGGAATATGTCACTTCTTTTGATGACGTGTGGATCTGTCGGCGTATTGACATTGCGAACCACTGGATTGAGAATTTTCTCGAATCAGAACTTGCTGCGAAATTAAATGACTGATCTGCGAAATCTGCTGCGATTCATCAATCTGGCGCAACCCAGCCTGGGAGCGGAAGTATTGTACGCAACGGATGATTTCTTTGCTGAAAAGGAGGGATTGTTAAAACCCGAATCGCCCGTTTTCATTGCAGATAAGTTCACCGAGCGTGGGAAGTGGATGGATGGCTGGGAATCCCGGAGACGACGTACGCCCGGTTACGACCACTGCGTCATTCGAATCTGTCGCGGCAAGATCTACGGAGTTGATGTTGATACATCCCACTTTACCGGCAACTATCCCGAGCATGCAAGCATTGACGCTTGCGACAGTAAACTTGACCCGGACGAATCGACAGGTTGGACCGAAGTTGTCCCAAAATCGCCTCTCGAAGGTGACTCAAGCAATGTGTTCTTTGTGGATTCCAAACAAAATTGGAGTCACCTGCGATTGAACATATATCCAGATGGTGGAGTCGCTCGTTTGAGGGTTTACGGGGAAGTTCATAAGGATTGGGCTCAAATTGGGGAAAACGAGGAAGTAGACTTGGCAGCCATGCGGAACGGTGGAGTTGCGGTTGCCTGCAATGATATGCATTTCGGTAATATGTGGAACCTGCTCAAACCGGGAAGAGCGATCAACATGGGCGATGGCTGGGAGACGCGCAGGCGCCGGGGCGAAGGCTTTGACTGGGCGATCCTGCAACTGGGTCATCCGGGAGCCGTGAGACGTATTGAAGTCGATACACTACATTTCAAGGGAAACTATCCGGCCTGTTGTGCAGTGCGGGGAACATATGCGCCCGGTGCATCGGAAGAATATCTGACTGAGAACATGGACCATTGGAAGACTATGCTGTCGGATGCACCCCTAAATGCCGATAGCAGACATATGTTTGAAGATAATATCAAAGATATAGGAGATATTACTCATGTAAAGCTTGATATATTTCCTGATGGTGGTGTCGGTCGTCTGAGGATGTACGGAACAAAGTCCAACCTATCGTCCCAGAAATTGGTTCCACAACCACTGACAGCTGAATCGTTCAAGCTATACGGTGATGTGATTGAAACCACCGACCGCCCCTCGCGTGAGATCAATCATGGCTATGCAAACCGCTACGAACATCTGGCTCATTTGGACATTACTGATGGTGGGAAACCGGCATTGAGTATTTTCAAGGCAAAACCGCTGCCTTTGCCATTGCACATCAGCAAAATGGAGCGTCATCCAAACGCGAGTCAGGCATTCATCCCAAAAGGTAACGGTCAGTTCCTGATTGCTGTGGCCAAACCGTCCAATGAATTTGACCCGGACGAGCTAAGAGTTTTTGTGACAAATGGAAGGCAGGGTGTCAATTACGCTCGTGGAGTCTGGCATCATTTCTTGATGGTACTCGGAGAGGAGCAGGAGTTTATCGTAATTGATCGGTCTGACCCGGACGACAATACACAAGAAATTGAACTCAGTTCGCCGTATCCTATAATCGACGAGTTCGCTTTGGCACAACTAGAACAGAATTGAAGAATTTCATTTGGACATACCAGGAGAAAGTTAATGCCCTATACAACCGATGACATTCGAAATGTGGCTTTGCTTGGACAGGCAAGTGCCGGTAAAACATTGTTGAGCGATGCATTGCTGCATGCCGCGGGTGTCATTCCGACAGCAGGTGAAATTGCAAGAAAGAATACTGTCAGCGACTACGATGCATTGGAGAAAGAACATCAGCGCTCTCTGGTCTCGTCGGTAATGTCGTTCGACTACAAAGATACACATATAAATATGATCGATACGCCTGGTTATTCCGATTTTATGGGGCACGCACTTTCTACACTGTCTGCTGTTGAAACCGCAGTGGTAGTAATCAACGCACAAAATGGTATTGAGACCATGACGCGAAGATTCATGGAATTGGCAAAAGAATCAAGAATCTGCACCGCGATAGTGGTGAATAAGATTGATCTGCCCAATCAAGACCTGGAATCAATCTACAACTCAATTCAGGACGAATTTGGAAGCGAATGCCTGGCTGTCAACCTCCCCTCTGATGGCGGCGCTTCGGTCGTCGGATGTTTATTCAAATGTGATGGCTCAGCGGACTTTTCTTCAGTAGATGATGCGCATACTGCAATTGCGGATCAAATAGTGGAAGTGGACGAGGAGTTGATGGAACAGTATCTTGACGACGGTGAGTTGCCTGACGAGAGTATCGCTCCGGTGTTCAAGCAGGCCATGCGAGAAGGCCACCTGATCCCAGTTTGTTTTACATCTGCGCAAACGGGTGCGGGTATTGAGGATTTTCTTGTCTTAATGGATAAATTGCTTCCGAATCCGAAAGAGGGAAATGCCGCTGAACTCGTACTTGGAGATGATGATTCCGCCACTCCAAAAGAATTGAAACCTGGTGCAGGTGAGGAAGTTGTTGCCCACGCATTCAAAATTGCATTCGATCCTTTTGTCGGTAAGATTGGCAGTCTGCGAGTATTTCAAGGGACGCTCAGGAAGGATTCTTCGTTGTTCATCGGGGATGCCAGGAAAGGTGTTCGAATAAGTAACATGTTTTCGATGCTGGGTAAACAACATACTGATGTGACAGAAGCGGTGGCTGGCGATATCGTAGGACTGGCGAAGGTCGACGAAATTGAGCAGAGTAGTGTCCTGCTTGAATCCAGTTCGGATTCGCAGGTAGGTTTGAGAGCTGCGAATCCGCCGACGCCAATGGTTGGACTTGCAATTGCACCCGCAAACCGTGGTGACGAACAGAAAGTTGCCGAAGCATTGCAGAAAATTGCAGCCGAAGACCCGTGTATCAACTTAGAGCGCAATCCGACCGCCAATGAAACCGTACTGCGCGGGCTTGGTGACTTGCATCTACGGATTGCTCTTGAACGATTGGATACGATTTACAACGTAACGGTCACTACTTCGGTGCCGACAATTCCGTACAAGGAGACGGTTACAAAAATTTCAGAAGGCCATTGTCGGCACAAGAAGCAGACCGGCGGTGCCGGTCAGTTCGGCGAGGTTTTCCTGCGTGTTGAACCGATGCCGCGAGGGAAAGGTTTTGAGTTCGTCGACAATGTTGTCGGTGGCGTAATCCCCTCCCAATTCATACCCGCGGTTGAGAAGGGTGTTAAACAGGTGTTGGAGAATGGTGCTATTGCCGGATTTCCATTACAGGATATTCGAGTAGTGGTTCATGACGGCAAATACCATTCTGTAGACTCGAAAGAGGTGGCGTTTGTCACTGCAGGAAAGAAAGCGTTTATTGACGCGGTTTCCAAAGCCAGTCCAATTGTTCTTGAACCAATTGCCGACGTTGCGGTTACCGCGCCCAGTTCGAACATGGGCGATATCGCTGGCGAATTGTCATCACGGCGCGGACGCATCAAAGATACTGATTCTCTGGCCAACGGAGCGATCAGGATTACAGGGTCGGCACCATTGGCTGAGATGTCGGATTTCCAGTCAAGACTGAATGCGATTACCGGGGGAGAAGGTGCGTTTATTCTGGAATTCGGAACCTACGAACCTGCACCTATGGAGATTCAGAAGCGACTGCAGGCACAATTCATCCAGCCCGACGAGGACTGAGCAAGCTAAGGAGGTCAGTGTCATGGAATCGACGGAACGGATTGAAGTTGAGAGGTGTCCGATTACGGGTAAAACCAACCCTCCACCTAAACGTCAGGAACCGTCGGACGGCGAGCAACGAACACTTGTCCTGACCGGTGCCAGTCAAGGTATCGGGCATGCGACAGCAAAACTGTTTGAAGAGAATGGATGGCGCGTAATAACGTGTTCCAGACGAGCGTTTTCTACTGAGTGCCCTTGGCAGGCAGGTGAGGAGGATCACATTCAGATCGATCTTGGAGACCCTGACCATCGCTCGATTGGACTTGCGGAATTGAAAAAGAGACTTTCGGGCGGAGCATTGCATGCGTTGGTCAACAATGCTGGAATTTCTCCGAAAGACGAGCAAGGTGGACGCTTGGGGCCGGCTGATACCGGCATGGCGACATGGCGACTCGTATTCGAAGTGAACTTTTTCGCGCCTATCGTACTGGCGCGAGGACTGATGGATGAGTTGACAAAAGGGAGGGGTTCGGTCGTCAATGTCACCTCGATTGCCGGTAGCCGGGTTCATCCATTCGCCGGTACCGCTTACGCTACCTCGAAAGCCGCACTGGCTGCATTGACCAGGGAGATGGCCTGGGATTTTGGAGCCCGCGGAATTCGCGTCAACGCCATTGCTCCGGGTGAGATCGATACACCCATACTCTCGCCTGGTACCAACGACCTGGTCGAGTCAATTCCGTTACATCGGCTGGGCACACCTGAGGAAGTCGCGCAAACAATCTTTTTCTTGTGTGCTGAGCAATCAAGTTATGTAACCGGTTCAGAAGTCCACATTAACGGCGGTGAGCATCTCTAGTCGAAACCGACTCGCTTCAGTTCTGTCAAATCTCTAAACTTTTCTCCTTTCGAATTCTGTGTAAAGTGGCGTACGGCGTTTAGTTCAGGTACTGATTCAAAAACTCCTCAATTCCTCTGGTGTACGTCTCACCACTGTTGAGATAACCGTAGTTGTGGTCACCTGAAATTGTCAGAAATCTTTTTTCAGACGTTGTAGCCGCGTAAAGCCTCTCAGCGTGTGCGTAAGGAATCAGCTCATCCTCGGGGCTGTGAATATAAAGCGTCGGGCACCTTACAAATGAAATCCGGGATAGATTGTCGTATCGGAATCTAAGCATGAAATTGGTGGGCAACCATCGATAGTAGATTTTTCCCATATCCGCGAGAGATGTGAATCCTGATTCCATGATTAGGGCCGCCGGATCGAATTCGGTCGCGGCCCAACTTGCCATTGCAGTGCCTAATGATCTACCGAATACGATTATGCTATTGGGGGAAACCTGCTTGGTTTCTGTGAGGTATTCCCAGACAAGTCGGACATCATCATACATGGCACTTTCGGTAAGTTTCCCAGTGCTCGAACCGTACCCTCTGTAATCATAGATAAATACTGAATGTCCGAGTTTATAAAACAATTCGATGGTATCGATCATATAGGACATATTGCCAGCATTGCCTCCAAACAGAAGAACGGTGAACTCCGAGTTAGGAACTTCAATGAGCCATCCGTTAAGCGTGGCTTTGTCGGATTGTTGTTTTAAAACGACAGACTCAAATGGAATTCCCCTACCTTCAGGCGTTTCCATATAGACGGTGAAGGGAATATGAATCAGTCGTTTTTGGTAAAAGAAGACACTCACTGCGAGTAGTATGTAAACACATACCAGACCGAAAGCGAATGTAAGCGCAATCTTCAGCATTTGACTTTAATCATCTTATTGCAAGTCTGTGAGAGTGCGGTACAGGGCATATTTAACAGCCGAATCTTCGCCACAGATATCGCTTTTGAGTGCAGACAATTTTCTGATTTCGTAGACATTCGTTTGCGAAATTACGCTGATACAATTTTCTGAGCGAAATTGAAAGCATATCGGTTTTCACCAGAATCAGCAATTCGATTTAAGGGCACCTCTATTTGTTCGTAATACACCTTATGTTCGTCGCTCAAAAGTAAGATAAATAAAGGACTTTTGAAGCGATCACTTTCATGGAAACAGAATAAATAGAGGTTCCTTTAAGTAAATGGATTGAGTAATCGAACACCTGTATCTTCAAAATGAGAGGCATTTTTCGTAACCACGCATAAATCATGTGTCAGTGCGGTTGCAGCGATTTGCTTGTCGTGTGAATTCTGATAATGGGGCACACGCAGATAACCCCATAGCTGAGCTTCGAGTTCAGTGAATGAAAGGAGGTGATTGCGATATTCTTTCGTAACTTCGTCAAGCCATGTTTCCAACAGGTTTGCTTGCTCACGATCTCCTCGATGTCGAATCATTTCGACACCTCGTCTCAATTCACCAATTGTTATGACGCTCAGATAAATTTCCTGATTATTTTTTGTAATGCTTGACAAAAACGACTGAACTCCTCCGTTCATTTTCGATTTCTTCCGAATTTCACTGATGATGTTGGTGTCAAGTAAATACATGACTCGGTGATTCGTCTTGCTCGGGTGAAAAATCATCATCACGACCCACTGACGGGATCGATTGAAGAACCTCTGCAAAACTTCTTCTTCGGGGAGTCAGCAGTGCATCGGCCAATAAATTTCGATGTTCAGCCTCGGCGCTAATGCCTTTCCTACCAGCTCGAATTTTCAAAGCCGCCACAATTTCGTCGTCAACGTTTCTTACGATCAAACTTGCCATATATGCCTCCACTCGTATTGGGATTTAAGTCTTGACAAAGTAGTATTGCTACAATGCAATCAATGATATCACATGTGTACTTACTATAACCAATTCTTTACACTACGGAAGCGCCACCTCAAACCGTTGAGTCATTTGTTAGTTGAGGATATCGTCATGAATCCAAAGTTTGACTCAAGTGTAAGGACTTTTCGTAAAAAATTTACCTGACACCTACAAAAAGGAATACCGTTAGGATCCGGTTTTCCAAATAGGAATTTACGCGGTGTCGATACTATCTGATCTGTGTGATTCCTGCCCATTGATACATCCTATGCTTGAAAATAGTCACTGAATGTTTGCTACAAACTGTTGACGGTCAGCGTCAAACTATGTATTCGTAGCATTCGCAACCTTTTATCAATATATTGTTTCAAATCAATTCAATCTTGGTGTCCTGATTGAACCACGGTTCCGATCAGGAGGCTTCATTTTCTAAATAGAGAAATTTATGGTTCGTGCAATGACCATGATGCTGATTGCCATGGCAATTTTGCCAGGCATGGACGCGGTGGCAAAATGGCTATCTGGTTCTGTTTCTTCCGGACAAGTCTCTGCAGCCCGCTTCATATTCCAGACGCTATTTTTGCTGCCGTTCATTTTCTGGACTCGCGGCAAATGGCTGACACCGAACGTGTTGCTGCATGCCGCAAGAGGAATCATGATCGCAAGTGCCACGGTGTCCTTTTTCACCGGTCTTGCATATCTACCGATTGCCGATTCGCTTGCTTTGTTCTTTGTTGAACCGATGCTCGTTACGCTGCTTTCGGTTGTACTTCTCCACGAGTCTGTTGGTTGGCGCCGATTTGTCGCAATTCTGGTTGGGTTTGTCGGGGCGGTAATTGTAATCCGTCCATCATTTGTCAATGTAGGATGGGCTGTTCTGTATCCGGTAACCGCGGCACTATGTTTTTCCGTTTATATCTTGCTTACAAGAAAGCTGGCAGTGACGGAAGATCCGATCCGTATGCAGTTTTTCGCCGGAGTCTTCGGCGGATTAGCCATTTCCCTAGTGCTAATCATTGGGACACAGAATGACATAGAAGTCTTCACCGCAACGTGGCCTACCTTTTTCGAATTAATGCTCCTTGGCCTACTTGGACTGGTGGGTACAGTCGGCCACCTGCTCGTAGTATTGGCGTTTCAACGAGCACCCATCAGCGTTCTGGCACCGTTTCAGTACGTTGAAATTATCAGCGGAACGATATTAGGATTTTGGCTGTTCGGGGATTTTCCGGAACTGATTACTTGGCTTGGAATTGCATTGATCGTCGCAACAGGAATTTACATATTTCACAGGGAATCCATGCGTGGGTTATCTATTCGCTCTGGTAGCGCGCGTTCTATTGACAAATGACTCAAATCTAGCTCGCAAATAAATTGACACATTATTCAGCTGTAGCTGAAATTGAGCTTCCTCCACATTATTCGTAGGTAAAAGAAGAACACCGCGATACCCATTCGCCAAAGACCAAACGTGGTTTGTAAATATTTTTTCTCGGAGCAGTTTGCGATCTTGAATTCTCATGCTTTTGCTCCTCTGTCAATCAATAACTGCATATAATTTACGGTTTCGATTCATCAAAGTCTGCATCTAGACTATGTTTGGCAGACTAAATTTGGAAAACAGGTGATGGTTGTATCAAAAATCTCAGACGATTCAAAGATAGATGATTTGCGAATCACATCAATATGCGATGTAGCGTATCCGGCGCAGGTGACGGCCGAGATTCCAGCATCCAGTAAAGCAGTTGGTGTTGTAAAAAGCACAAGAAATGCTATTCATGAAGTGTTAAACGGACGCGACGACCGTCTCATTGCAATTGTCGGTCCTTGCTCGATACATGATTCCGACGCTGCAATGGAGTATGCCACTCGGCTGGGAAGCATCAAGTCGAAGCTGGTTGATGATCTGCTGATTGTCATGAGAGTTTATTTCGAGAAACCTCGTACAACGATCGGGTGGAAGGGTTTGATCAATGACCCTGACTTGGATGGAACCTTTGATATCAACAAAGGATTGCGGTTGGCGAGAACACTGCTCCTTGAATTGAACAATATTGGAGTGCCAGCGGGGGTAGAATTTCTGGATATTGTCACACCACAATACATCGCTGACTTGGTCAGTTGGGGTGCTATCGGTGCGCGCACAACTGAAAGCCAGGTTCACAGGCAACTGGTTTCAGGCCTGTCCTGTCCTGTCGGTCTGAAAAACGGAACTGACGGAAATCTTCAGATTGCGGTTGACGGGGCGCATGCGGCATCAAAGAGTCATCGTTTCCTGTCAATTCGAAAGGATGGCCGCACGGCAATTTTTGAAACGTCTGGAAATGAGGACTGCCACATCATATTGCGCGGCGGCAAAGAGCCGAATTATGGAGCGAAAAATGTCAACGTCGCATCCAGTCTGTTGGCCAAAAGAGGTCTAGCTGAAAACATCATGATTGATTTCAGTCACGCCAATAGTTCAAAACAGTTCTTCCGGCAAATGAATACAGGTCGGGATGTAAGTGGTCAGATTGCATCAGGGGATACCCGAATTAAAGGCGTCATGATTGAAAGCCATCTTGTAGAGGGCCGTCAGGATCATGTCCCCGGAGAGACGTTGGTATACGGTCAAAGCATCACTGACGCCTGTATTGGTTGGGATGACACTGAACTCTTGCTGACAGAGCTCGCAGCAGCGGTGCGTCAGCGCCGTGATTTTGCTCGTGCTTCCTCTTCGGCTGACGCGGTTGCAAGCTGAAACAGTATCCAAATTCAATCAATTCAGTGATCAAGCCCTATCAGTCGAATGCGTTGACACCGCGATTTGTCTGCAATGTTGGGCGTCGAGAGGAATTGCGACGTGAAGCCGAGCAGTTGCCGTCTGTACTTCTGAATTCTTCCTCAGCGAGCAGTGCTGTTATGCTGGGGGCGGGCTATTTTACCCCGCTCGACGGCTTTATGGGTCGAGCTGACGCACTTTCGATTGCGGATAAGATGAGAACAATGTCAGGTCTTTTTTGGCCGGTTCCAATTTTGAACCGAACCAGCGAAAAAGACGACATCGCTGGCGACAGGATTACACTCAGAGACTCTGAAATTGTTGGGAACCCACCGCTGGCGGTCCAGACAGTTGAGTCTGTTGATACGTTGAGCCGTGAGGAGTTGATGCATATCGCCCATAGCGTATTCGGCACGACGGATCGCGAACACCCCGGTGTCAATACGTTTCTGGAGCAGGGTAGAAGAGTAATTTCAGGACCAATTGACGTTCTGAACTTCAGTTATTTCGAAACTGAATTTCCGAATACGTTCAGAACTGCATACCAGATTCGAGAGGATATCGAAATTCGAGGATGGAAGAATGTTGTTGCATTTCAGACCAGAAATCCCATGCATCGCGCACATGAGGAGCTATGCAAGACTGCGCTGGAACGAACGGCGTCGGATGGTGTGGTGATTCATATGCTGCTTGGCAAGCTGAAACCTGGTGATATACCGGCGAAAGTACGCGATGACGCGATTCGAAAAATGGTTGAACTGTATTTTCCGGAAAACTCGGTGATTATTTCAGGATACGGATTCGATATGCTCTACGCTGGTCCGAGGGAGGCGGTTCTGCACGCGATTTTCCGACAGAATCTGGGAGCCTCCCATATGATTGTGGGACGCGATCATGCGGGTGTCGGGGATTACTATGGTGCTTTTGATGCGCAAACCATATTTCACACCGATGTGCCGGAAGATGTGCTTGATATTGAGATATTCGAAGCTGACCATACTGCGTGGTCCAAGAAGCTGAACCAGGTGGTGATGATGCGTGATGCACCTGATCATCAGAAGTCAGATTTCATTCTTCTCTCGGGAACCCGCGTTCGGGAAATGCTGTCGGCAGGAGAGAATCTGCCAGAAGAGTTTTCAAGACCAGAAGTTGCAAAAATCCTAATGGAATTTTATCGACAGAGTTAGTCGCTTCAATTCTGCTCAATTTCCGACACTGGAATGCTGAGGTCCTGCAACATGATGGGGATGTCTTCATCGACCCGATAGATAAACCGCCCATTTTCCGTGATCAATGCTTCCTCTAGCACTTTTTCGACTTTCGACCCGTCAGCATACTGTACTTGACCGGCAGAAACCTGTTTATTGATTTCAGTCAGATATTTTGCGGCAACAATCGACAGCGGCTGTTTGGTTACCGGACAGCGCAGAATTTCTAGTAATTTTGAGTCGACTGGCATCGTAATTTCCTGAGTGGTGAAAGTATTTTCTTCGTTCCGAGCGGCTCAAATCTCTTTGGTCCACCGGCGTTTTGAACTGATGAGTTATTTTACCGATTAATAAGAAAGCCCGTTCATGCTTGTGAAAGGATTTTGGAATAGATGATCGATAGTTGGCGCGGATTCACAGTGCTGTATATTTCATTCCGATGATTGTGTCCGATGCGGTCCACCAAATAAAGTATCATTCATGCCGTATTTCATATTGGAATTGTTCTTTTCATCTGGTTCGGCTTCAAGCAACTGCATCGGCTCATCCATGTTGCCCGATTGATTTTGCCTTACATATGTAAGGAATAACACAATTTGATTTCACGAAGAACACGGTACACACCAAGTGGTTTAGGTGCAGATTTATGAAGAGAATAAAGGCCATAATTTTCGCGATCGCAATGTCTATGACGATCGCTATTACTGCGAACGCTCATGACGTGGATTTGAATGTTCCCGGAGGAACGCTCAGTTATACGTTCGGAGTTCAGTTCGCGATTCAGATCAGCGAACAGGTTGGAAATCTAGGCGTACCGCTGAGTGGAGAAGTGCTGGCTCAGGCGATTGCTGATGTACTTATGGCAAATGAGCTGAAATTGTCTGAAGAACAAATGCAGGCAGCACTGCAGGAGTTCGCTGATAACCAGATGAAAATGCAACAGGAGATGATTGAAATGGTGAAATCTTCCGGTGAGGAATTCCGAGCGGACTTTGCAAAGCAGGACGGTGTGCAATCTACGGATAGCGGATTGCTGTATAAGGTTTTTGAAAAGGGTGAGGGCGCCAAACCTGGGCCCGAAAGTACTGTGACGGTACACTATCGCGGGATGCTGACAGATGGTTCAGAGTTCGACAGTTCCTATAGCAGAGACGAGCCCACGACATTCTCGTTAGGTGGGATCATTCCGGGCTGGGTTGAAGCGCTACAGTTGATGAGTGTCGGCGCGAAATATCAAATCGTCCTTCCGCCGGAACTCGGGTATGGCGAACAGGGTAGCCCACCGGTCATTCCACCGTCAGCGACATTGGTTTTCGAAATCGAGTTGCTTGCTATTGAATAGAATTCAGACCGGTATTTGGTAATGGATGACGCGGTTCTGTTCGCTACGACTGAAGAAAACGCCGAACGCTGGACAACGGAACTTCGACGTAATGCCCCGGACCTGGACTTGCGAATTTGGCCGGATGTCGGTCGGGTTGAAGATATCACCTATGCGATAGTCGCTCGACCGCCGGCAGGTGAGTTAGCACGTTATCCAAATCTTAAAGCGATATTCTCGATGTGGGCTGGTGTCGAAGACCTTCTGTCCGATTCTCGACTCGAGCACCTGCCAATCGTCAGAATGACGGAGCCCGGCCTGACTGATGGAATTGTTGTCTATGTTGTGCACCATGTCATTGGAATTCACATGCATGTGTCCTGCTACCAGCCTCGGAAGTGGGAGCATCCCTTTCACAGTAATTACAAGGCACCGCGCAACACCCGCGTTGGCATACTGGGCATGGGTGTACTGGGTAAGGCGTGCGCTGCGGCACTTGTTCAACTTGGCTTCAAGGTAGTCGGGTATAGCGCGAGCAGAAAAGAGCTTCCAAACGTACAATCGTTTGCCGGGCCGGATGAACTCGGACAGTTTCTCGGACGGACTGATATTCTTGTGGACCTCCTGCCCAGAACTGCTGAGACGGATAATTTCTTGAATCAGGAGACGCTTGCCCAATTGCCGCGTGGCGCATACATCATCAATGCCGGTAGAGGAGAGTCGATTGACGATGATGCCCTGCTAGCAGCAGTTCAATCGGGGCATGTTGCGGGTGCGGTATTGGACGTCTTTCGCACTGAACCACTGCCCGACGATCATCCATATTGGGATGAGCCCAATGTGACAGTGACACCTCACTGCGCAAGCAAACCGGATCCAGCCACTGCGAGTGTGGTTATTCTTGAGAAGATGCAGAAAATGAAGCGCGGTGAGCCGGTTGAAGGAATTGTGGACCGCAGTCGAAACTACTGATCATCACAGCCTTTGACATCTTGAAGTGACTTCGCTTCCGTACGAACAGCCCCTATTGCGAAAAATACCACGCCAGAAATTTATCGAACTCCATTTCATCATTACGTTCTATCTCTTTCTGCTTTTGGATGGACTCGGTTGCAATACCGGAGAATTCATCAATAGTCGCTGAATTCAGCTGACGGCTGACTATGTTTCTTTTCGCTTCTTCCGCTTTACGCATTGCAAAGGTGAAGAATGGTTCATCATTCTCTTTCAGTTCGTTCAGGATTCTCGCAGATGGTGTATTGTCCGGATTCTCCAGTTTTTCCTTTTGTATCTGGACGCACGCTTTGTAGTCGTCGATGCCTAGGGTTTGGTCAAATAGCTCGGCAATTGATTCGAGATTATCGAGAATTTCCATTCCCCAGGGTTTGAGCCTGACGCGCTCGCCATTTCGAATCAATTCCAGATCGGGATTTCGGCCGTACATTACAGTGGCATCTTTGTTTGCAGAAATGATGGGGAAGTGTTCGTCGGTCATCGGTGGGCTGGGGTGCAACAAACAGAAAGTGATCAACAGATCAAGAAATTGGGCTTGAATCGGCGAAATTCCAGTCGGTTCATACGGGTCCAAATCAATGCATCTCACTTCCAGATATTCGACCCCCCGATTACGCAGAGCGTGGGTAGGCTTCTCCATCGGTTTGATTCGTCGTTTTGGACGGATGACAGAGTAATATTCATTTTCGATCTGTAAAAGGTTTGTGTTCAGTTGAATGTATTCTCCGTTCGATTTGATTCCAAATTCTTCGTACATCGGAAATGGAGTGGTAATAGTTTCGCAAAGTGATCTGATGTATTCGTCAACGGAGTTCTGATTGATACGGATTTCTGATTGGACAGGATTGCGGTATCCATAATTGCTCATTCTCAGAGAGGTTCCATGTTCCGCATAGACGGTATGTGATCCTAATTCACTCAATCCAGAGGTATCGGAATCGGTAAAAAATGATCGACACGCTGCGGGCGATGCGCCAAACAGGTAGAAAAGAATCCAGCAGTACCGGTGGAAGTTTCGAATGGCTGCCATATACGCATTGGAGATCTGCATATGGTTGGTACTGGTTACTGAGATTCCAAGTGCTTTCCAAAATGAGTCAGGAACTGATATGTTGTAGTGAATTCCCGCGATGATCTGCATTCTTCGTCCATATCTCAGGTCGAGACCCCGACGGTAGACGTGCTTCATTCTGCCGATATTGGACGTGCCGAATTCAGCAATTGGAATTGAACTTTCATCTCCGAGCAGGCAGGGTAATGAATTGACCCAGAGTAATCCCTCGTCAATGTGGTGGTAAACAACACCGTGCAAAAGCTCTAGATGATCGAGAACTTGATTCAACGTATCAAATGTCGGAGTCACAAGTTCCATCAGTGCTTCAGAATAATCGGTCGTGATGTACGGATGCGTCAGTGCCGAACCCAAAGCTGAAGGGTGTGGCTCTTGAGAAAGGTGGCCGTCGGGTGTGATTCGTAGACTTTCCTTCTCGATCCCCCGTCGAAAGCTCGGGAAGATTTCTCCCGCATCGCTGCGAACTTGATCAAGTTGCTGTTCGAATGTCATTTGCTTTCTTTATTGCGCTGGATTGTAGTTTGCTACCCGTTAAAAATATCAAGATGTACACCCGATAGATGCACATCTTTTTTTATGATGGGAGCGGATGGTTGATTCCGCTGACCGAAATTGAGTACTGATATTCGATCGCGTGTCGCGGGTAGTGTCAGGTCCGAGTTATTGTACAGATGAATGGGTTGAGAAAATTATCTTTATGAAGTTGCGAGACATCGATACGCCCAATCTATGGGTTTCGGCTGAATCCTCCAGTCAACAATTAAACGAATGTCGGAACGATACACACAAGTTTTATAATTTGGCAACTTCATTTATCTGATCGATTGTCCGTTTACCAAATCTCCCCAAACCATTCAGGAAACAATATAGGATTGCCAACAAATGCCAAGTTGGGTCACCATTTTTCGACGTGAATTAGCGGATTATTTCTATACACCGATTGCATACGTCTTTTTGGTTATATTTCTGGTTTCGAGCAGCGTGCTCACTTTTTATGTGGGAGGACTGTTGGAACGGGAGCAGGCAGATCTCGTATCGTTTTTCAGCTTCCATCCTTGGCTTTACCTTGTGCTCGCGCCAGCACTTGGAATGCGTTTGTGGGCAGAGGAGCGTAAGACTGGCACAATTCAAACTCTGCTCACTTTGCCTGTAAGCACATTTTCGGCTGTATGTGGCAAATTCCTTGCGTCCTGGGTATTTGCAGGATGCGCGCTCGTGTTGACATTTCCAATCTGGCTGACGGTGAATTATCTGGGAAATCCAGACAATGGCGTAATCTGTGCGAGTTATGTCGGAAGCATATTGATGGTGGGCGGATTCCTCGCGGTCAGTTCGTGCATGTCAGCTTTGACGCAGAATCAGGTTGTCGCTTTTGTACTCGGAGTTGTGGTGAACCTGTTTCTGATTTTGGGCGAATTTGTCATCGTCAAAGACTTGTTGTCGCCAGTTCTACCTGATGTCCTGATCGAGACGATTGTCAATCTGAGCTATCTCACACACTTTAACGAGATGACGAAGGGCGTGATTTCGCTCGATAATGTCGTTTTCTTCCTGTCGGTGCTGGCTTTATTTACGTATCTCAGCGCTATCGCTGTCGATTCAAAGAAGAATAGTTGATATGCGTTCCGTCAATTTCTATTCGACTGGGGTGGGTTCAGTTATTGCCGCAATATTGGTGTTCCTGGTGCTTAATCTGGTCGGACAACAATTTTTGTCAAAGTATCGTATCGATCTGACTGAACACAGGCTTTACACTTTGTCCCGGGGAACCGAGATCATCCTGAACCAGCTGAAAGAGCCGATTCAATTGAAATTTTTTGTTTCGCGCTCGGAATTGTTGCAGACACCCGGATTCAACGCATATATCGGACGAATTGAAGAGTTTCTAAATGAGTATGCCCGCCTTTCCGGTGACAGGATTTCGCTAAGGATGATCGAACCGGAACCATTTTCCGAAGCGGAGGATCTGGCGGTCGGGCACGGATTGAGCCGTATTCCCATGCAAGACGGCAGTTCAGCCTATCTGGGTTTGGTTGGTACAAACAGCGTGGATGAAACCCGTACGATCAGTTTGTTTCTTCCAGAGCGAGAGGAATTACTGGAGTACGATCTCACGAGGATGATTTATCAGTTGGCCGGAAAAAAACGAAAAGTAGTCGGTGTGATCAGTACGTTACCGATTCAGGGGTCCGGCGGCGGAGTTGGCCCAGGGGCTGCACCCCAGCAGCCACCGTGGTCGTTCTTGATTCGTCTCGACAGTTTCTTCGACCTTCAACTGCTGTTGCCGTCGGATGATCAGCTACCTGATGATTTGGACATGCTTATGCTGATTCATCCAAAAGGGTATTCCGACCAATTGCTGTATGAGATCGACCAATTTGCGCTTGGAGGGAAAAGCGTTCTGGTATTCGTCGACCCGTTCTCAGAGATTCTTTCATCCATGCTGAGCAGACAGGTGCAGTCGGCGCCATTTGACACCGGTGCGGAATTAAACCGACTCACCGCGAATTGGGGTGTTACGCTTCAGGATCGAAAAATTGTAGGTGATTTGCCAATCGCCGCCCGCGTTTTGGAAGGTGATGGATCTTCCGGAAAGACAATTGATTATCCAGTCTGGATGAATATCCAGCCCGAGCAGTTAAATCCCAATGATCCAATTACGTCTCAGCTGGGGAACGTTATATTGGCAACCGCGGGAGTGTTGGAGATAGAACAAAATCCAGGACTCAAAATTGAGACACTGATGTCCACCTCGTCTTCTGCCAAGCTGTACGATCACGAAGAATTCTCTGCGACTAACAATATCCGACAATTGCTCGAGGATTATCAGGAAGGGGGTGAGCAATGGGTCATGGCTGCACGCATCAGCGGCATTGCGACCACGTCGTTTCCAGACGGTCCCCCGAATTTGGAAGATGGTATCGGTGACACAGATATCGATGTGTCTCAGGTCACAGAAGGTACGATCAATGCAGTCGTGGTCGCAGATACAGATCTGCTGCACGATAGATTCTGGATTCAACAACAGCAGGTTTTTAACCAGACCGTTGCGTTTGCGACAGCGTCTAACGGTGAACTAATTCACAATGCAGTTGACAATCTAGCTGGTGACAATAGTCTTATCGGAGTTCGTAGTCGCGGTAGCTATTTCCGGCCATTCCATAGAATTCAAAAGATCAGACAAGCTGCCGAGCAACAATATCTGGCCAACGAAATCAAGTTACTGGATGAACTGGAAAGCGTCGAATCATTGTTGCTGAATCTCCAGTCAGACAATCAGAACGAAGGAAAAGAGCGGATCGTGACAGATGCACAACGCGAAGAACTGAAGCGGATGCGGGCAAGCCAGATTGAAATCAGGAAAAAATTGCGGGATGTGCAGCACAGACTGGGGAAAGACATTAACCGACTCGAAACAATCATTACCATTCTGAACGTTTTTGCTGTTCCGCTGATTGTGGCTTTGATAGCGTTGTACATGGGTGTTGTTGGCTGGAAGCTTCGTGGTCGAAGGCTGTCGTTGAAAGTACGAGAGATCGCAGACTCACAATGAAAAATATTGTTTTTGCGGTGACTTTGGGTGTTTGCGCGCTCATTATTGGCTACTTCGTAGTTCAGGACCGACAATCACCATTAGTGTCTGATCATGCTCTTTACTTCCCAGGACTTGTCGATCAGATAAACGATGTGACCGAAATCAGAATCACAACCGATCAGGCCAAATTTTCGATTCGAAACTTAGATGAAAATTGGAGATTGGATGTCGCAGACGATTATCCGATTCGGTTTGATCTCGTTCAGAATTTTCTGATAGGAATGAGTCAGCTACGAAAACTCGAGCCGAAAACCGACGACCCCGACAGACATTCTGTTTTGAATCTTTCGGGTGTGGAAATCGAGGGTTCATCGACAATATCGATTCAATTGATCGGCTCGCAGGGTAATCTTCTGGCACAGGTATTCGTCGGAACATCGAGAGTTTCAGTAAAGAATCCGAACTTGAACGAGTTCTATGTCCGCGACCCTGGGCAGAGCCAGACATGGTTGACAGAAAGCAGTCTTGAAGTGACGACTGTTCCTTTGGATTGGGTCGACATGGAAATATCCGATCTGGACGATTCTCAGGTAAAGGAAGTTGCCATCATACGAAGTCACGCAAACCCGATCAGGGTACATCAGTCGAGTGCCGAAAGCGGCGAGTTTCAACTCGAAGGCATTCCTCAGGGATACAAGGTGCGTCATCAGTATGCGGTCAACGATATCGGCGATCTCTTCCGACGTCTGAATTTTGTCAACGTCAGATCAGCAGAAGGCTGGACTAGCGGTAGCGTGTCCGTAACAGTGGTTACATTCAGTGGAATCAAGTTGTATGCACAGGCTGGAAGCGGTGACTTTGAAGAATACTATTCTTTCTCAGCAGAGGTCGATGATTCGGATTATGGCGAGTTCGTGAACCAAGCAGTCAAATTGAACGCAAAATACGAAGGTTGGGTATATAAATTGTCGAATCAGCGTATCGGCATAATAAACAGTCGGTTTGAGGATTTAATTGAACCTGTCGAGGGAAATTAGTAATTACATAAAGCAAGGGGACACAAGAATGGAGCAGTTGAACAAGATAAGCTCGCGTCTAACTCAGTCAAAGGCACAAGGGGCATCACAAGCGATGCTGTATGGCACTGGAATGACAGATGAAGACATGAATAAGGCACAGGTCGGTATCGCAAGCATCTGGTGGGAAGGGAATACCTGCAACATGCATCTGAACGACTTGGCTGAGCAATCGAAAATAGGAGTTGAAGAAGTAGGTTTGCTCGGTATGAGATTCAATACCATCGGTGTAAGTGACGGAATCTCAATGGGTACCGAAGGTATGAGCTATTCGCTGCAATCTCGCGATCTGATCGCCGATTCGATTGAGACGGTGGTAGCAGGGCAATGGTACGACGGATTGATCACCATTCCTGGCTGTGACAAGAATATGCCCGGATGCCTGATGGCGATGGGTCGATTGAACAGGCCGTCATTGATGATCTACGGGGGCACCATTCGCGCCGGCAGAACCGCTTCACAGAAGGTGGACATCGTTTCTGCGTTCCAAAGTTATGGCGAGTATATTGCTGGAAGAATTGATGAAAGTGAGCGGATGGAAATTGTCCGCAATGCATGTCCCGGTGCAGGTGCATGTGGAGGAATGTATACCGCGAATACCATGGCCAGTGCCATTGAAGCGATGGGCATGTCATTGCCGTACAGTGCTTCGACTCCAGCCAATGACGACGGTAAGATTCAAGAGTGTATCCGAGCGGGCGAAGCCGTTCTGAATCTGATGAGACTGAATCTGCTACCCAAAGATATCATGACTCGGCAAGCTTTTGAAAACGCGATGGTCATTGTCAGTTCTTTGGGCGGCTCGACGAACGCGGTGCTGCATTTGATCGCGATGGCGAAGTCTGTCGGGATCGAACTCACGATCGATGATTTTCAGGCTGTCAGCGATCGCGTACCTTTTCTTGCTGATCTCAAACCCAGCGGTCAGTATGTGATGGAAGATTTGCACAATGTAGGTGGTATACCCGCGGTAATGAAATTTCTTCTTTCAGAAGGACTTCTTGACGGAGATTGTATGACTGTAACCGGTCGGACAGTTGCCGAGAATCTGGAAGACCTGCCGTCATTAGGAGAAGGACAGAAGATTATTCTGCCAATAAATAATCCAATAAAAACAACTGGACACATTCAAATATTGAAAGGAAATCTAGCTCCGGAAGGTTCTGTCGCAAAAATTACCGGTAAGGAAGGAGAAGTTTTTTCGGGTACTGCCAGAGTCTTTGATGGCGAGGAGGCTATGTTGAACGCCTTGGAACAAGGTGAAATCAAGAAAGGCGACGTGATCGTCATTCGATATGAAGGGCCTACAGGCGGTCCAGGTATGCCTGAAATGCTGACCCCAACTTCAGCTGTCATGGGTGCAGGATTGGGTTCTGATGTGGCGTTAATAACAGATGGTCGATTTTCTGGAGGATCACATGGTTTCATTGTCGGTCACATCGTTCCAGAAGCACAAAATGGAGGCCCAATCGCATTGGTGGAAAGCGGCGACAAGATCACAATTGACGCGGTTTCGAACACAATTGATGTTCACCTGAGTGATCAGGAACTTGGGGACCGTAAATCAAATTGGATAATGCCGGATTACAAGGCGAAAAAGGGTACGCTGTACCGTTACATCAAAACAGTGAAAACGGCCAGTGAGGGATGCGTCACTGACGAATAGCGACAATTGAATTTGCGTCAAGCTGCTTGGTTTCTGTCGTCGAGCAGCTTTTCGATTTCTGTCTGGAGGTGATCGAGGATTTCGTCATAGCGAAATGCTCCGACTTTTTCTTCTCCTCTTTTGAGATTGACGTAATTCGGTCCGCACCAAAGACCGAGATCCGCATCATCGGTTTCGCCGGGCCCGTTCACCCGGCATCCCATTACCGCGATGGTGATGGCTTCTTCCTTGAGATCCTCGGTGATGTCCTTTACTTGTCGTGCCAGATCAATAAAGGCTTCGTTTTCAACTCGTGAGCAACTTGGACAGGAAATGATATTGAGCGCATCTGGGTTGAATTTGACAACCGTACGCACTCTCCCTGCAAGAAAATCGTCGATAATTTCCTGACCAGCCAAGATTTCCTTATATTTTTCGGCTTCCGGCAGTGTCAGTGAGACTCGTACCGTGTCTCCGATACCAGCAGCAAACAACTGTTCAAAAGCGATTCTGGTTTTAATGATCCCATCGGGCGGCATACCCGCTTCTGTCACTCCCAGATGGACTGGAATTTCAGGACGCTGTGCAGCAAATGATTTGTTTGCTTCGACCACACGGTCCGGATGGGAGCTCTTCAGCGAGACGCAAAACCGGTCGAACCCGATTCGGTCGAGGATTTCACAATGGGCTAATGCGCTCGAAACCATCGGCGAAACCGCGTCGTCGACACTGAACTTTTCTTTCATTTCCGGGTCTACGGAACCTGAATTGACGCCTACGCGAATCGCACAGTCGTTCTCGGCTGCAACATCCACCAGAAAACGAACTTTGTCCTCAACCGGTTTGCTTCTTTCGTGATGGTATAGGTGCCCCGGGTTATATCTGATCTTATCTACAAACTTGGCGACTGATGCGGCCAACCTATAGTTTTCCTGGAGGTCGACACTGAGGTTTGCGTCGCAGTTGTCGCGAATGGCTTCCAAAGCCTGCGCGTCTTTTTTGCTGTCAACCGCGATCCTAACGATTCCAGCACCGGCATTACTCAGATCTGTTGCCTGCTTTGCGGTTGCTTCAGCGTCACGGGTATGTACTGTGCACATACTTTGCACGACGAGGGGGTTTCCGCCACCGATTACTGTCGAACCGATTGCTACAGTTCGAGTAGAATTTCGCTCAATTGGCATATATTCCAAACTCTTTGTTGCGGGTTGGTTTTAGCAATTATATTTGAATAAATTCTCTAGTACATTAGAAACGAACGAACGTTAGGAATTTGAGATCGGAATAAACGGATGAGAGGTATGGATACTGAACATGTAGCCTGTAAGACGAATCATTGCAGCATGGTTCTAACGTCACTTCAGCAAATGGCGCCTAAGAGTAAAGCGGCAATTTCGCTGGAAACGGCGCTTGATGCGCATTTGGTTGACAATACGATTCAGTTCATGATTGATGTCGGAGTACCCTTGGAAATAGATTATGAAGGTATAGTAAGACTTTACCGTAGAATTATTCCATTAGATATTGATTATATAAGTAAAATAGTCTCAAAATATGATGATAATCAGTCGAGAATGATCAACTTGCATGATTCGGTCAACTCAACGAATGAATATTTGCTGGAACGATCCAATACTTGTTCCATTCATAAACTGGTGTGTATTGCCGAACACATGTCTCATGGCAGGGGTAGTAGGAACAGGAAGTGGGTAGCTGGCGCATTCGAAAACATAATGCTGTCGATCGGTTGGGATATTCACGACGATGTCAGAAGCGTTTCCGGGTTGAGTCTGGCGGTTGCTGTGATGGTTGTTCACAGTCTCACTCGAATGTCTCAACAAAAATTTCAGGTTAAGTGGCCTAATGATGTTCTCTGGGAGAATAGAAAAATAGCAGGCATACTAGTCGAAATAAGGAATTCCGCTGTTGTCGTCGGCATCGGTATCAACTGCAGCTTGTCGCAAATTGATATTGAGTCAATTGATCAGCCAATTGTCGATTTGGCAGAGTTTTGTGACATCACACCCAGACGAAGCGAACTCGTAGCTGACTTGATCATCGAATTGAATAGAGGTTTGACGTTGTTTTTTCGAGAGGGGTTGGTACCGTTCAAAGACGAATGGATGAACCTTCACGCCAATCAAGGAAGAATCATGCGGGCAGAAGGTAATGAGGCAGTTACCGGCGTTGCTCTCGGAATCAACGATTCGGGAGCAATTCGGCTAGAATCGGGTGATGGCCGGATAACTCCGATACTTGCAGGTGGTGTCAGGCCAGTGGACTGACCGAGCAAGATAACGGAAATTGAACCTCACTTCACGCTGCGGAGTCTATGGTTTGATCTGACAGTTGCCTCAAGCAATCATCCGACATGTATTTAATCGGCGTGAAGTCCCGATGGGCAATCCACGCCGGTCGTTTGAAACGTCTGATGTGGTTTTCGACATGACACAATGACAGATAGACCACGGTTCGTGGCCATGGTGACAGATTAGGTGGTGAGCAATGTACCAGTGTGCTGTAAAACATGAGGACACTACCGGCCTTACCGTGTGCAGAAACGATGCCGCCGTCATCCACCAACCGGGTAATTGTTTCCCTGTCCAATGTCCACAATGGATAACTAGTCGTCTGTAGATCGTGTCCCGCCTCAAACACGCCTTGTTTGTGTGATTTGGGAATCATCCATAACGGCCCGTTGAACTCAACTGCATCGTCAACGTAAAGCGCGATATTCATTGCACGTGCTTCCGGCATGTGATCATCGCGCGACCAGGTTCCAAAATCCTGATGCCATTGCCAAACGTCCCCGGTAAAGGCGGCTTTTGCATTGACCTTGTACTGGTGCATGTAGACATCGCCACCCAGAATCTGCTGAACCGGCTGAATCAGGCGCGGGTGGCGACCGAGTCGTCGAAATGCCTCGTTATACTCGTGCGCAGCAAAGGCGGTGCGTGCTGTTTTTCCGTCACTTTCGCGGAAAACCTCTTCACGGTCCAGTGCATAGACAGTGTCGGCCGCATCCTGCAAGACTTTGATTTCCGTATCGTCAAACAGGTTTGGCAATAACAAATACCCGTTCGTGTGAAATTGTTCCAACTGTGATTCTGTTAATTTCATAACGAAACCTACCTTTTGTATGCTGGATCGAACTAGTAGATTTTGAACTACTTTGAAGAATTGTGCAAGAAAAATTTTTTCGATGAGGAAATTAGCGATTGTCGCACCAATAAAATATCGAAATCAAGGCTTTCTACAACACATTTAAGTGAATGAGGGGTGGAATTTCTGTAAAATTCATTCCGATAATCAATGGTGCCCGCATAGCACAGTTGGTAGAGCAGTTGATTTGTAATCATCAGGTCGGGGGTTCGAATCCCTCTGCGGGCTCCAGCTAAATTCAAAACCTGAAAAGAGGAGTGGTTCCAGTATGAGAATTAAACTGGCATTGACGGCAGCCGTAGCCGCGGTGGTTTCATCAGTCGGTTTTGCCGATATGAAAATGGAGATTGGTGCAGGTGAGGGCGCGCTCGATATCGTGGCGTGGCCGGGATATATCGAACGTGGTGAGACGGTAAAGGAGTTCGATTGGGTAACCAGTTTTGAGGAAGCCACCGGCTGTATGGTCCGAATCAAGACTGCAAATACATCGGATGAGATGGTTGCACTGATGAATGAAGGCGGATTCGACCTAGTGACGGCTTCAGGAGACGCCTCACTGCGCCTCATAGCAGGGAAACGGGTTCAGGAAGTCAATATAGACCTGATACCAAGCTGGGAAACAGTGGACGACCGCCTGAAGAACGCACCCTGGCATACTGTTGACGGCAAGCATTATGGAACACCTTATATGTGGGGTCCGAATGTATTGATGTACAACACGGAGGTATTTCCAGAACCACCTGACAGTTGGTCGGTGGTATTTGAGGAAATGACCTTACCGGATGGCCAGTCGAACAAAGGACGCGTGCAAGCTTATGATGGTCCGATTCACGTAGCGGACGCGGCTTTGTATCTGATGTATCATCAAACCGAGCTTGGTATCGTCAACCCGTATGAATTGAATGCAGACCAATATGCTGTGGCTTTGGATCTTTTGCGACAGCAGCGCAAAATTGTCGGACGTTACTGGCACAACGCCTTCATCCAGATGGACGATTTCAAAAATGAGGGAGTCGTTGCTTCAGGATCATGGCCATTCCAAGTCAATCTGTTGCAGTCGGAAGGACTTCCCATTGCGTCAGTCATTCCGAAAGAAGGTGCCACCGGCTGGTCGGATACCACGATGATGCATATTGACTCCGAACATCCGAATTGCGCATACATGTGGATGGAACACACACTTTCATCCAACCTGCAAAGTGATCTTTCGGTCTGGTTCGGAGCGGTGCCTCCGGTGCTGGCGGCCTGTACAGATGGTCGTGGCATGCAGACCGCCGAGGGATGCGAGAAGAACGGACTCGGGGATTTCGACAAAATCAAGTTCTGGACTACACCGATTACCAGATGTGCCTCACAGGATGAATGTGTGCCATATTATCGATGGGTGTCTGACTACATCGGCGTGATTGGTGGTCGATAGTCATCAACCTGCGCGGATCAGCCGAAATTAGGCGCAGGAATCTAGAAAGGGGTAATTTACGCGGCGTCGGTTACCGGCGCCGCTATTTATCTTGAAAAAATGTACATTCGGTAACGACTGGCGGACCGCAACTGACATTATGTTCAAGTGCTGTATCGAGTTGCATTCTGATGGTTGATGCTGTCCAATTTGAAAATGTTTCCCGTCATTTTGACACTGTTGCTGCAGTAGATGGCATCAATCTCACCATCCGTGAGGGCGAATTCTTCGCTTTGCTTGGGCCTTCTGGGTCTGGTAAAACAACTTGCCTTAGGCTGATATCCGGAATCGATCGCCCAACCGAAGGTCATATTGAGATTTTCGGTGTACGTTCGGACGACATCCCACCTAACAGACGCCCAGTCAATACAGTATTCCAAGACTATGCATTGTTTCCGCATCTCAATGTCATTGAAAATGTCTCGTACGGGTTGAGGGTCAAGGGCGTTTCCAAAGAGCAACGGTACAAAGAAGCGGAATCTCTCCTCGAACTTGTAAAACTTGGTGGATATAGTCAACGATCGCCCGCCCAACTATCCGGAGGTCAACGTCAAAGAGTAGCACTTGCAAGAGCCTTAATCAACAAACCACGCGTGCTTCTGCTGGACGAGCCGTTAGGTGCTCTCGATCTCAAACTTAGAGAGCAGATGCAGGAAGAGCTCAAAGCATTGCAGAAATCAATCGGAATTACATTTGTCTTCGTGACACATGATCAGAACGAGGCCTTGTCAATGTCGGATCGAATTGCCATTGTCAATGAAGGCCGGATAGTTCAGGTTGGCACCCCTCATGATATCTATCAGCGTCCGCGAACTCCATTTGTCGCCGAGTTTGTCGGCTCGTCAAACGTTCTGTCACCGGAAATTAGTGCCGCTTGCGGCGGCGCCGAACAATGGTCCAGTTTGCGACCCGAGTCAATCTCCCTTGTCGAACCGGGTAAGGGTAGGATTGACGGAGTTCTTGAGACCATCAGATTTATGGGGTCTGCGAATTTCGTAACAGTTTCGGTGAAAGCTGGAAGGATTACCGCACAAATTGACTCGACAATTACATTGCCTCCAATTGAAACTTCGGTTTCGTTGACCTGGCTTGCAGACTCCATGCATGTAATGGAAAGCGATGACTGATGAATACGGTTCTGGCTCCGGGTAGATTGAGTATTTGGACAAGGATGTTCGACGTGTTCTGGCGAAGGCCGGGTCTCGTCATCTTTCTACTTCTTCTGCCGCCGTTGCTTTGGCTGGGGGTGATTTATGTTGGCTCTTTGTTCACTTTGCTTCTGCAAAGTTTCTTTTCGATCGATGAATTTTCCGGATTGGTCCGATATGAATTCACCCTGAAAACTTACAAGGAATTATTGTCGCCAGCCAATTTCGATGTGATTCTACGCACCATACTCATGGCGTGTGCGGTCACTATCTTTGCGGCAATCATTGCATTTCCTATCGCCTATTATGCGGCCAGGTATGCCCGAGGACGCATGAAAGCATTATTTTATCTGGGTGTCATGCTACCTCTGTGGTCAAGTTATCTGGTCAAAATCTATGCTTGGAAACTAATTCTTGCGAAAGAAGGGATCATCAATTGGATCGTTCAGATTACAGGTATGGATTTTCTTTTAAATTCAATTCTGTCGATTCCTGTGATTGGCGGAAACTCGCTGTCGATCAGTTACATCGGTACGTTTATCGTGTTGCTGTATGTATGGCTTCCATTCATGATTTTGCCCGTACAGGCGGCATTGGAGAGAATTCCAGACAATCTGCTTCACGCCTCTGATGATCTGGGTGCTGAACCGGGTCAGACACTGCGTCTGATTACGATTCCACTCGCACTGCCGGGTGTTGTAGCCGGATCGATATTTACATTCTCACTTACACTCGGTGATTTCATAGTTCCGCAGATCATCGGCTCATCTCGGCGTTTTATTGGTCAGGCGGTATACGCCCACCAGGGCACAGCCGGAAATATACCGCTTGCGGCGGCCTTTGCTGTGGTTCCAATAGTCGTGATGGCGGTATATCTGATCATGGCCAAACGACAGGGGGCTTTCGATGCACTCTGAACGTCGTTCTTCCCTTTTGCTCAAGATTTCAGCAGTTGCCGGTTTGTTATTCTTGCATCTGCCAATTTTGTTGATCTTTCTTTATGCATTTACCACGGAAGACAAGAGCTATCAGTTTCCACCGCCTGGCCTGACTTTGAAGTGGCTTGCAGTGACGTGGAATCGTCCCGATGTCTGGGATGCACTAGGATTGTCTTTACGAGTTGCGACAGTGTCCACCTTGATTGCAATTGTACTGGGAACCCTCTGTGCCGCAGCGGTATCCAAATCGAAATTCTTCGGCCGTGAGGCAATATCTTTACTGGTGATACTTCCGATTGCATTGCCGGGTATCATCACGGGCATTTCGTTGCGCTCTGCATTCAATATTCTGGACATTCCCTTTTCGACGTTTACCATAATTCTTGGGCATGCGACGTTCTGCATAGTGGTGGTGTACAACAACGCGATTGCGCGATTTCGACGAATATCCGGCTCTCTGATTGAGGCATCATACGATCTTGGTGCGAGTGCATTTCAGACATTTCGTTACATACTTCTTCCGAACCTTGGAACGGCTTTGCTGGCAGGCGGTATGCTGGCTTTTGCGCTTTCATTTGACGAGGTCATTGTGACAACATTCACCGCGGGTCAGCAACAGACACTACCAATTTGGATGTTGGAAGAGCTCGTTCGACCTCGCCAACGACCGGTAACAAATGTGGTAGCCATGGTTGTTGTACTCGTCACATTTTTACCGATTTTAGGTGCCTATTACCTGACCAGAGACGGAAACCTAGATCAGAAACAGACGGCGAAAGCGACAAATCGGTGAGGTGTTGGAAAACTAGCGAATTGTGATTCTATCTGAACAGTTGACCAGAGTGCAGTGGAGCCTCAAATGATTTGAGAAAAGGTAGGCAACTCGCCTCCGAACCAATTCAATCTTGATCAGCGGAGCACCAACGCCGACTGTTCCAACCGATGCAGGTATTTCAAGTTACCTGTGTGTCGTTGCCCGCCACCGATTCCCAACCCATCTGACAGTCTGACATCGATCAGGGTTGGAACTGTCTGACAACCTCACCAATAATCACCGGTCGGCTCGGAAGTTTCAAAATGCTGCGACGAGAGCGGAACAGACTTGAACCAGGTTCAGCTGCTGTTCCGCAACTGCCTGATCTCGTCCAAAGACAGGTTCGTATATCTTTGAATTTCGGAGTTCGATTTTCCATCCTGAATGAGACGTCCGGAAATTTCGCATACTGTCTGGCGAGATCTTCTCTCACCTTCCTGCAGTCCTTCGAGTTTGCCTTTCCTCTCGCTTTCCCGACGTATGACATCCCAAATATATACGTTATGGTGCATGATTCGATTGTCCTCGTCGTCTACAACTCGCTTTTCAATTTCCATGACTGCCTCCATTGTAATGGGTCGATTGTAGTAATAGAAATAATCGATCATTTTCGGGATGATCTGATTGCGGTCATCGGCCGACAGTGCTTCACCCAGCCTGCCGTCCATCCCCGGCACCGTCTGGTGCTATCGGATTGGGCCTTTCCAGCGGGAAATTCAATCTTGATCAACGGAGCATCGACACCGACTATTCCAACCGGTGCAGGTATTTCAAGTTACCTGTGTGTCGTTGCCCAACACCGATTCCTTACCCATCTGCCTGTCTGACAACTTCACCAATAATCACCAGTCGGCGCGTAAGTTTCGAAATTCTGCGACGAGAGCCGAACAGACTTGAACTAGGTTCAGCAACTGTTCCGCAACCGCCGGATCTCGTCCAAAGGCAGGTTCGTGTATCTTTGGATTTCGGTGTTCGATTTTCCATCCTGAATGAGACGTCCAGCGATTTCGCATACTGTCTGGCGAACTATCTGGCGAGATATTCTCTCACCTTCCAGCTTGCCTTCCTGCAATCCTTCGAGCTTGCCTTTCTTCTCACTTTCCTGACGTATGACATCCCAGATATATACATTGCGCTGCATGGTTCGATTGTCCTCGTCGCGTAAGACTCGCTTTTCAATTTCCATGACTGTCTCCACTGTAGTGGATCGATTGCAATTATAGAAACAATCGATCAAATTCGGGATGATCTGATTGCGGTCATCGGCCGACAGCGCTTCACCCAGCCTGCTGTCCATCCCCGGCACCGTCTGGTGCTGTCGAATTGGGCCTTTCCAGCGGGCAATTCAATCTTGATCAGCGGAACACCGACGCCGACTGTTCCAACCGGTGCGGGTATTTTGAGCTACCTGTGTATTGTTACCCAACACCGATTCCCAACCCATCTGACTGTCTGATGTCGATCAAGGTTGGAACTGTCTGGCAACTCCACCAATAATCAGCAGTCGACTCGAAAGTTTCGAAATTCTGCGACGGGAGCCGAACAGACTTGAACCAGGTTCAGCTGCTGTTCCGCGACTGCCTGATCTCGTCCAAAGACAGGTTCGTGAATCTTTGAATTTCGGAGTTCGACTTTCCATCCTGAATGAGACGTCCGGCAATTTCGCATACTGTCTGGCGAGATCTTCTCTCACTTTCCTGACGTATGACATCCCAGATATATACGTTACGCTGCATGATTCGATTGTCCTCGTTAGTCTTTTTCATTTCCAGATTAATCAAGATAACCAGTATTGATTCGCGTCTTTTTCCCACCATGTACAGACGGTTCAGCACACCACTGATCGCGTAAGAGGTCCAGAGATTCAATTACGCTGACAGGGAAACACAATACATCACACAATAGAGCACGATCTAACTGCTTTCGAATGTTATCCCGATAAGACTCATTGGCTGGCAGGAAAGTCTCGTTTTTGAGTTCATTAAAAATTGATTGGCATAAATCCAGCTGTTCAGACGTTAGGGTTGTTGCGTCCAATACAGGGAAACCGGACATTGCAGTAATCGAGACCCTTGAGCGACCTTGCTGTTGTCGTGTCCCTTTCCACCAGTGCATCAGCAAGCCGAGTGTTGAGTTTGACCAAAGCAGCAGAACTATCTCATGCCTGTTGTCATTGACGATTACGTTCGGCCAAGCAGTCCCACCGATACACTCATCGAGTGTAATACACATACTAAGACTTTGAGAATTCAACCTAAAATCCGCATTCCAGTGAAGTCGCGATGCTGTTCGTTTCCAATCGTCTACGGCTTTCTGCTCATATCCTGTATTAACATCACAACTGGAGTCAGGTTGAACGACCATCATGCGTTCACGATTCGCGTCATGGTTCCAGAGTGCCGGATATTCGGGGACTTCATTTTCTTCAAGTTTTCGATTCTTGAATGCTCCCCTCGGAGGTTCGCCATTTATGTCAAGGCTATAAAGTCCACGTAAAGCAATGTCTCCAAGTGCAATTATTGGAATCAAGAATTGGTCAGTTGACCGGGGTAACACCAACTTTCCCTGTAGTATGTTCTGGGCACTTTTAATGACACTATTTGACAGAACCCCTACAAACCCGGCCTCTAGAATATTCCCAGAAAGAACCTCCTGGGGTTGCCTCTTTGCTTCCTCTGCTGCATCCAGAAAAGATACTGGTCTTGAACGCAGGTTGGAGCAGTAAATTGATTTTTTGGAACTGCGTTGCTTTTTTGCTACGACAAGAACTTCCGCCATACCGGTGTCCGCTGAAAAGGCTTGGTCTTTTCCTCCTGTAGTCGCGATCGACACAATATGGATATCGTCATAGTGATCGTTGAGCATTTTGCGTGCCTTTCCCCAAGCCTTACCTTGAACTGCCGCGAACGGCAAAACAAGTGCAAGAATGCCACCATCCTTGAGCTTACGGTGTCCCAGATCCATGAAGTTGGATGCCAATCCGGCATTGCCATGTCCGAATTCTGGCTGGGATTTCTTGAGCTTGGCCGACATCGCTCTTTGATCGACTTCCCCTTTTCCCAAACCTGCGAAACTTGGAACAGGTGTATCAGTTTTTATTGCACCTTCGTGACCTGTAGGGCGGGTGAATGGCGGATTCATGATTACCAAGTCACATGAACCAACTTTGAGTGTAACGGAGTATCCCTGCGTGTGATTTGTTTTGGTTCCGGTCAAGGTCTCACCGCTCGCAAACAGCGAGTATGAGTAGTCTTCCGTAAGAAAATCAAGTGAGCCAATGTGGGTTCCGTCTTCTTCTATCCCATATGGCATTGTGTGAATTTGACACTCGCCGTATGCAAGCGATGGATAAAAACTGGACAGGATTGAGCAGGTCAGGTGGGTTGCGGCTGGCATGATATCCAACCCGATCAATACATTCTCCATCATTACCGAATGCAATTCCATGTCGTCCCCACCGGTTCTGCGATACTTACGACAAATTGAACGTTGCACGGCGGACAGCAATGCGCCTGTTCCGCAGGCAAAGTCCGCTATCTTTAATTGCTCAATGGCTGTCTTGTCCGACCAATCAACATCCAAACGATTGACGGCAAGTTCCGCCAGTAGACACGCTGATTCAGGCAAGGTGTAAAATGTGGCTAGGAACTTCCGGTCGGTAATCAGTGTTTGGAACATTCGTCCGGTCAGGTCGTGATACGACATTGCTCCCAATTGTGCCAATGAAGAAATTGAGCGGGCAATACGGTCCATCACTCGCGGCACTGCGATGACGGGCAACTCTTCCAACAATTCCTTGGCAATCCCGAACACAGGCCAATAATTGACTTCAAGTATTTCTTCCCAAAGACTCAACAATTCGAATTTGGAGATTGAAACGTCACGCGGGATTTGAGGTATTTGCAATTGTTCTTCTATTGCTGCGTGAAAAACGAACGCGGAAACAAATATGGCTGTTACCATTCGGATTGTCTGTGTGCCTGGTTCCTGATGTAACTTTGTCGCTATTTTCTTAAGTGCATCCTCACCAGCCCACTCGATCAGTCTTTCAGCGGATTGACTAACAACGACCTCAAGTATTGTGGTACTGGTTGCAATTCGTTTTGGCGATATCGATACAAACTCAATTGCATCGGCAAGATCCTCGACTTTACCCTCCAGCCAATCGTTTTCTCCCGGCCAGCGGGAAATTTCACCATCTCGGTCAAGATAGTGAGTTGCATACTGAAAAGTCACATTTGCAACTTCATCCAAATTTCCATGTTTCAGACTTTCAGGCAAAATGACTGATAACACACCTTCAATATCCTCACCGCTGCCTTTTAGCGGTAGTCCGAGCCTGGCTATCGCCTCTTGCTCTACCGTACGAGCGGGGTGGAATTCCGTCTCTACAATCACTGGCTGTCGTCTCGGCGGGGCAACCAATATATCTGGCCTCTTCCCTGTTAACTTCGGAGTTGACTTTTGTACTGCAGAATGCGACTCCGAGACAGACTGAATTACATTGGTGCGCTCGGCATGTAAAGTATCGTCATTCCAATCCGGATGCAGTCGCTTCAAGGCATTGGCGAGAGCGACATTTACTGATGGCTCAGTGTTACGCGGCCGGCTGCTGTCACCGTGTATATTCATTGCATAATCTCCCAGGATTATTGTCTAGCCCAACCTGCGGTATACCGAATTGCTGGCAAATTGTATCATTTGCGGTCTGGATGTGGCAGTCAGGATCGGTTGTAATATTGCGATTTCAGGGTATAGCGGAACGTGGATTTTGTATGCGATCGCCTAAACTCGACTGGCTCCGGCAAGTGCCCGATCCTTAAGCGCACGAAACTCAGCGGTGTTGACTGATGCCGATTCGGGTATGGCGCAAAGATGGGCAATACGGTGATTGACAATCAAGGCGCTACCGACTACATGGCTTTCACTAAAGCGAAAGTCCTCACCTTCACCTGGAGTGGGAGAGGGTGTGATTGCTGTATCCAGAATGTCAGACAAGAAGTCTTTTGCTGAGTTCTTGGATTTTCTCTTGTTGATATTTGAACGAATTCTGATCGGATCGGCCGCGTAGCAGTCGATCAGAGAAATCAATTGTGATGCGAATATTTGTTCGTTTTCGAATATATGTGCACCTGCGACTTCACCATTCACGACGAAAATCGCACCTACGTGTGAAGGGAGGACGGTGAAATTGTCCAGATAATTTTGAAGCTTGGACTTGTTTTGAACGTATACCGCGCTTCCGTCGTCAGTCTCCGTTTCCTTTATTGAGCTCGGGTTCCTTACGATGGTTACCTCTAAAGACTTGGATGTGGGGAGTGGCGTTTGTGGCACGTCTCGACTCCTCTTCAATTCTTCGACCATCCCTTTCGAGAAATATTTTCTGGCGGAGTGCTGAATCGTATCCGACTCATGAATCCAGCGGCCCTGTGGGAGGTCATAGACAGGTATTGTGACAGCTTTGCCAGCGGGTATCATGGCACTAACTCTGGCGATATAGGTATCACGTTGTGATTGCAGTTCGTCGCCGTTCAGAATCAGGTAGCGACGATCACTCTTGAACTCAACTCTTAGATTGGATTCATCTAGGGAATCCGGTTTTTCGGATATCTTGACGTGACTCCTGTCACCGTCGGTACAGAAAAGTGCGTAATCGACATCCTGACTACCGTTGGTTGAAATCAGTGGATAAATCGATAAATTTTTGAACGTCTGAGATCGGTCGATCTCGACATTGCTCAGTAGTGGTGCAAGGGTTTTCATTAGACTTCTCCATATTTATTCTTTGATTAGTGTGGAATATAGACCTGCTAGTGGCTCATAGCGTGAGCCTGCAATAATTTTTTTTTAGACTATGAATGAATGCATCCTGAAATTCACCGTAGATTCAATTTATCTAGACTCCTATCCAACTGAAGACGGGAAAATGTAATAGAAATAGTTGTGTTTGTTACCCCGCGTAAATCTGATTGGCGGCGGAAATCATGGATTTGATCTTATTTCGAAGTTTGGTTGGTTTCAGAACTTCCAATTCCGGTCCATATTTGAGAATCTGTCGGACAAGTTCACTATCGGCAGAATAGGGCAGTGTCATGATCAACCGTCCTTGCTCGTCGTAGTCCATCTGCTGGTCCAAGTGCCAATTCTCTCTTGCAATCAAAGACGAGATGCTATTTGAAAACCGTAGAACAGCGAGCTCGGTCTTTTCGCCTGAAAAAATTCCAAACCCACTCGCCAGAACGGAATCCAGGCAGCTGTCTTCGATTTCTTTGGCTGTCTTGGTTGTCAGTTCGATATTTGAGAGATTATCCAGACGAAATGTACGCAGGCTGTTTCGCAAGTGACACCAGGTGTCGAGATACCAGACTTCGTTGTAGTAAACCAGTCTCTGAGGTGACAGAACCCGTGGGGTGATCTCCTGTGTTCTTCGGTTTAGGTAGTGAACGTGAAGCTGTAACCTGCCTAGTACCGCTGCGGATACCGTCCGAAATTTATTTGAGTCCAAGATCGGTGCTCCTCTATGAATGATTCTTATCCGTCGTTTCAGTTCCTTCATCGAGTGCTCGCCGCTATGTTCCAAAATGCCGCGAATCTTATTTCGCAGGAGATGAATGTGAGGCCCCAGAAGTCCAGGCTGAATTCGCCGTAGCATGAATTCCATTGTTAGCAGCGCATAAGCTTCGCTGCTGTTGAACCAGATACCAGGTAGGGTGTACTGAGGGAAGTCCGGATCAGCATCCTCAAAACGATAACCGCGACGATTCCTGTCCCAAACAATCGGCGCGTACAGCCGATCTCGCATGTAGCAAATATCGCGTTTAATCGTCGCTCGAGACACACTCAAAGTTTCGGTGAGCATGTCAATAGAGGTGGATTTTCGTGATTGCAGGAGTTGATTGATTTTTACGAAACGTTCTGTTCGATCCATATTCTTCTAATAGTTGTAATTGGGTGACATGACGCGGTGGTAGGAATATCCGGGAGATATTGGGATTCAAACCCCGGTAGCCACTGCACCCTACATTTTATTCTATTGCACAATTTGATCCTTGGGGACTTTTTGGTTAGTTTTGAAAATTTGATTGGAGTACCGCACCTTGGAGTCGCGAAAATTCGAATCTGTCGGACTGGGTTTAATATTCCGTAAATCACGCAGGTGCTGGCTAATATAATCAAAATCGAGTCTCAACCACTGGAACGAGTCAGCATGAAAGCGGTATCGAATAAGGATAAGAGGTAGGGCAACGATGCAGAAAGACACGCTTTTTGCAAACTATGAAGTCGACGAGGCCTTTTACGACGAGATGTTTCATGACGACGGAAGCGTTCGCGAGCATTGTCGTCGTCTGTTCAAAGCACTTGATGGTTTCAGTCCAGATGAGATTGCGTCAATGCAGGAACGGGCTGAGCGTTCATTTCTTCATGAGGGAATTACATTTGCGGTTTACGGTGAGGAAGGCGCACAGGAACGAATCATTCCCATTGACTTCCTACCCAGAATAATCTCTGCACAGGAGTGGGCGTTTCTCGAAAAGGGACTGAAACAACGCCTGACTGCGCTGAATCTTTTTCTCGCGGACATTTACGGTGCTTGCAAAATACTTTCCGATGATGTGATCCCGACAGACCTTGTTCTGGGCTGCCCTCAATATCGAATTCAGATGCGCGGTGTGGAGTCTCCACATGGTTCCTACGTATCAATCTGCGGTACTGACATGATACGCACCAATGACGGATTTATGGTTTTAGAAGACAATCTTCGGGTTCCTTCAGGCGTGTCCTATATGCTGGCGAATCGGCAGGCGGTGAAGACCAGCCTGCGCGACCTTTTCCGTAAGCATCGCGTGCATCCGATAGAATCTTACGGCGAGCTGTTGCGCGAGACCCTTGCCGAAATGGCTCCGCCAGGCGTTACGGATCCCTGTATTGTCCTGATGACTCCCGGTGTCTACAATTCTGCATTCTACGAACATATGTTTCTTGCCCGGGAAATGGGGGTTGAACTGGTACAGGGAAACGACATGTTGGTTCACAACGGGTTTGTCTATATGAGAACCACTAGCGGACTGCGCAAAGTTGATGTCATTTATCGACGTATTGATGACGACTTCATTGATCCTCTGGTTTTTCGTGAAGACTCGATTCTCGGTGTTCCGGGACTGTTTCATGCGCATCAACTTGGAAACGTAACAATCGCGAATGCGCCGGGAACCGGAGTCGCCGACGACAAGAGCGTCTATACCTACGTACCGGATATGATTCGGTATTATCTGTCAGAGGATCCGATTCTAGCCAATGTCGAAACCTATATTTGCCGTAATCGTGAGGACCTTGAATTCACGCTGGACAATCTTGACAAACTGGTAGTCAAAGTAGTCGGAGGTTCCGGAGGATATGGCATGCTTGTCGGGCCGCACTCAACATCTGCAGAGCGGTCCGCTTACGCTGAGGAAATGCGGAAGGATCCGGCAAACTACATTGCACAGCCTACACTTGCTCTATCCTGCTCTCCTTGCCTGACCGATTTCGGTGCCGCACCGCGTCATGTTGACTTGCGGACGTTTGTCTTGCGGGGGAGTACGACAAGGTTGCCGCCTGGCGCTTTCTGTCGCGTTGCGTTGAAAGAAGGCTCACTGGTCGTAAATTCCAGCCAGGGTGGAGGAGGGAAAGACATGTGGGTATTGGCAAAATAATATCGTCATGCTGTCACGAAGTGCGCTAGGTCTTTACTGGATGAGCCGCTACCTTGAACGGGCGGATCATATCAGTCGCTTGCTCGCTACCCAGTTCGAGGCGCTGGAAGACCGTCCGGTGAACGAGATCGATCAGAGTTGGCGACGGTTATTCGCAGCCTTGAACTCTACTCCGACAGCAGGTTTTCTGTATTCCGATATTGACGATGACGACTTCATGCTGACAGACTCGTACACGCTTGCTGACGAATTGACTTTTGAGAAGACAAATCCCGACTCGATGAGAAATTGCATCGAGAACGCAAGGGAAAATGCGCGCCAGGTTCGGTTTGTCGTGGGTAAGCAGATTTGGTCTTTGTTGAATTCAGCTTATCTGGAATTGAAAGAGGTTGGGATTGAGAATATCTGGAACGATGAGCCGCGCGGTTTCTATCTGAACGTTGGGTCGGGCATCCGGAGGCTGTTTGGCGTGATGCACAGCACGATGTACCGTGATCATGGGTGGCATTTCGCCCAATTGGGACGGTACGTGGAGCGGGTTCAGCTGGTATGCTCGCTCATTCAGGCACAATTTTCAATTAAGTCCAGTCGCAAACCGGATTTTGTTCAGGACTGGTATTTTGTTCTGCAGGTTTGCGAAGCGGGACTGGCTTTTCGACGAGTACGGTCAGTTGCCCACCACCCAGATAAAATTGCCGCTTTTCTCATCAGTGACACCCGGCTTTCGCATTCAGTTGAGTATGCATTGTTGTTGATCAAACAATCTTTGGATGCGATTTCCGAAGGTCAGCAACACGCCACTGCGCTCGAAATAAACGAAAGGGTGGAGCGGCTGATCAGACAGGCCGACGGAGTGATGTTATCTGACGGTTCGACCAGCGATGATGTATCGGCAACACTTCAAGACATTCTGGATTCCGCACGCCAACTCAACAATGACATTGATCGGGCGTACTTGAATTATGACGTTGCCAGCCATCTCGGAGCATGAACAGTTCCAGGTCAAGAAAGTTCAAAGTCGAGCATATTTCCCGGTTCTCTTACCAGCAATCGGCACGAAGCAGCACCATGGCAGTGCGTCTGCATCCAAGACAGGATAGAGGGCAGCGTGTGATGAATTTTGTCCTGGAAACCGATCCTGTGTCCAGTTTCGTGAGATTCGATGATTCCTTCGGCAACATTTGCCATCTTCTCGATATTGCACAATGTCACCATGAACTCGCAGTGCGGTCCAGTGCAGAGTTGGAACTGGCTGAGCAGTCTGAGTTCGCAATCGATCCTGAATCCGATACTTGGAAAATGCTTGAAATGGAAGTCGGTCTGGTAAGACACTGGGATTTCCTTAGTGAGAGCAAATACGTTCGTCGTAGCTCGATGCTGGATACATTCATGAAATCCTGCGGTATACGGAAAGGAGTTGGCCCCTTGTCGTCAATGATTGCAGCTTCATCATCATTGTTTCACCATTTCAGTTACGAGCGCGGCAGCACTGATGTTAATTCTTCGACCGAGGCGATTCTGCAAACCCGACGAGGCGTTTGTCAAGATTACACTCATGTTTTACTTGCGATCGGCAGGCACTGGGGGATTCCGAGTCGGTACGTTTCAGGGTATCTGAGGCTTGACAGTTCGGATGATTTTCAGACACCGGTTGGTGAGAGCCATTGTTGGGTGGAATTTCTGCAGCCGCGACACGGTTGGCTAGGAATTGATCCGACGAATGAAACACTCGCTGACGATCGATATGTTCGAGTGGCGATAGGGCGCGACTATGCCGATGTACCGCCGACCAAAGGGATCGTTTTTGGGGCAGGGCGGTCAGCAGTGGAGGTGCAGGTGGTTGTGGAACAGAAAAGTACAGATATCCCCGACCCGGTCGAGCAGTGATTGTATCGACTGTTCCATCCTCAATTCTCCCTCGACTTCACTTTCGGAATCCTGTGGGAGTGAGGTTCACACTGAAAAATTTTTTTGCGCGTTTTGACAATATAGTCCGATTCGATAGGTTCAGAGCATTCCTGCTACAGGAATTCCGAGTATTCAGTCCTTGGCTTCTTTAGCCTTTTGCGAATCTAACGATCGATTGAGTGGAAGTTCTTCATTAGTTGCACCGAGGTACGCGCCTACTCCTCTATAGCCGATAATATAATTGGCGTTGTGCGTTGACTATCTTCGCGAAATCTCAAACTGTCTCAATATTACCTGCCCACCCGTGACTGACCAAGATTACTCAGAGCTCCAAGCACGATATATGTTGCAGTGCTGGGCGAAGCAGCATACCTACAAACCGATTGAGGTGAGCAGTACGGACGGTTGCTGGATCAATACAACCGATGGACGAAGGATATTCGACCTGCGCAGTGCTCATGAATGTATCAATATCGGATTCCGTCATCCTCGCGTGTTGCAGGCTATGCAAGAGCAGATGCAGAGTGTTGTGTACGTGACGGATGACTTTGCATCTCCGTCGACAGCAAGGCTTGCACAAAAACTTGCCCATATTTCTCCAGGTGATTCGAACAAGAAAGTGTATTTCTGTCAAAGCGGTGCTGCAGCCGTGGAAGCCGCGATTCATGGTGCCAGACTGTACAAATACAACCAAGTACTACAGAATAGTGATTACACGCCCGATGCTCCTCAACAGTATCCATATCCATACAAGATTATCAGTCGCTATCGTTCCTGGCACGGTGCGACAAACGCGGCAACTTCAGCGAGCGGTGATCCCAGACGCTGGTTTACTGAACCGTTAACTGCACCGGGGTTTGTATTCGCACCTGATTCCGGAGGGCCACACTCACCGTTCGATACCGAAAGCGTTGACCAAAATATTGCATACATTGATTACATAGTTGAACAAGAAGGCGGAAGTAACGCAGTTGTGGGAGTGCTGGTTGAGCCGATTGTCGGAAGTAACGGCATCATGCTGCCACCGCCTGGCTATATGGAAAAACTTAGGGATTTATGTGACAAATGGGATCTTCTTCTTATCGTAGATGAAACGATGACCGCAATGGGTCGTACGGGTAAATTCTTCGCATGCGAGCACTACGGGGTCACACCGGATATCTTGATCATGGGCAAAGCACTCGGTACGTATTGTCCTCTTGCAGCGGTCATCTTTTCCGATAAGGTGGCTCAATCATTCGATTCAAATTATTT
Organism: Arenicellales bacterium; assembly: GCA_963666625.1. Classification (GTDB taxonomy): domain Bacteria; phylum Pseudomonadota; class Gammaproteobacteria; order Arenicellales; family JAJDZL01; genus JAJDZL01. Next base: position 3,383,177 of record OY762925.1, on the reverse strand, counting down.
TGGGCATGGCCAAAGTTATTCCGGACATGCTTTGGCTGCAGCGGCAGCCTTGGCTTCAATTGACACCCTGATTGAAGACAGGTTACTGGAACATACCCAGATCATGGGTGACCGGGTGGAGAAACGGTTGACTGAAATTGCTGAAAAACACGAGATTGTGTCGCATATTCAAGGTATCGGTCTATTCTGGATGGTGCACATCGCCGGCAAGGACAAGAACACACCGGTTCGACGCGCGACAGAAAAGTATCAGGAAAACCTGGTGGCTTCGATCTCAGGATATCTTCTCGATCAGCACAATATTTATACCCCCGGTGACAAATTCGGAATTTGGATCGTGCCGCCGTTGATTGTCACTCCAGAAGAAATGTCGTGGGTGCTTGACTGCGTTGAGGATGCCATTATCAATACAAATGACGTTGGGTGAGCAGTTGGTAATTTTCTCGGTTGAGCAATAACAGGACATTTGCTGTTCTTCGAATCCCTGTGTCGGTTTTAAACCTGGAAATTCATGTGGCTGTAAGGAATAGATATTACATCTTTTGCTGGTTCAAATTCAGTTTATAATTTCCTGCTTCAATTGGTTGCTGGCTGTAACAAATTTTCCAATTTATTTGACAATTTAAGAAATTTTTGGTAGTCTAAAGCGTTTACATTGGATTTGCTCCGGAGGGGTTCCCGAGCGGCCAAAGGGGGCAGACTGTAAATCTGCTGGCTCAGCCTTCGGAGGTTCGAATCCTCCCCCCTCCACCGTTAGGATATTGAACCGAGAACCGGATACGGATAGACATCTGCGATTTGCGCGGGCGTAGTTCAGAGGCAGAACCTCAGCCTTCCAAGCTGATGACGTGGGTTCGATTCCCATCGCCCGCTCCATCAGTGTTGTTATGTGACTTTGTCGTGTGTCGCGTTTGGTGTGATGGGATATTGCATGTTCGGTGCCTGTAGGCGATATGCGCGAACACGGTATTTGCAGGATATGTCCGGTGAATGTGAATAGTTTGGAAAGGTGGCTTTATCGATTTCGGATGAGGGGAAGAGCGGACCGATTGCCCACATAGCTCAGTCGGTAGAGCACTTCCTTGGTAAGGAAGAGGTCACCGGTTCAAATCCGGTTGTGGGCTCCAATGTTGAATTTTGATTTTTTGGTTATAGATATTTTTGAACTGTCATTGTTGATTAATTAGCGAGGATACTCCAAGTGGCAAAGGAAAAGTTCGAGCGGACGAAGCCGCATGTGAATGTGGGTACGATTGGTCATGTGGATCATGGCAAGACGACGCTGACGGCGGCGATCACGAAGGTTCTGGCGGAGCGTTTTGGCGGTGAGGTCAAGGCGTTTGACGACATAGACAATGCGCCGGAGGAGAAGGCGCGCGGGATCACGATTGCGACGGCGCACGTGGAGTATGAGACCGAGCGGCGTCACTATGCGCATGTGGACTGTCCGGGTCATGCGGACTATGTGAAGAACATGATCACGGGTGCGGCGCAGATGGACGGTGCGGTGCTGGTGGTGTCGGCGATGGACGGTGCGATGCCGCAGACCCGCGAGCACGTGCTGCTGGCGCGTCAGGTGGGGGTTCCGTATATCGTGGTGTATCTGAACAAGGCGGATGCGGTGGACGATGCGGACATTCTGGAGCTGGTGGAGCTGGAGGTTCGCGAGTTGCTCAGCGAGTATGATTTTCCGGGTGATGACACGCCGGTGGTGATCGGCAGTGCGCTGCAGGCGCTGGAGGGGGATGCGGGCGAGCTGGGCACCGAGTCGATCGTTCGGCTGGCGGAGGCGCTGGATGCGTATATACCGCAGCCTGAGCGGGCGGTGGACGGGGATTTCCTGATGCCGGTGGAGGATGTGTTTTCGATTTCCGGGCGCGGCACGGTGGTGACCGGCCGGGTGGAGCGCGGGGTGGTGCATGTGGGCGATTCGGTGGAGATGGTCGGCTTGCGCGACACGGCCAAGACGGTGGCGACGGGGGTGGAGATGTTCCGCAAGCTGCTGGACGAGGGTCGGGCCGGCGACAATGTGGGGATTTTGCTGCGCGGCACCAAGAAGAACGAGGTGGAGCGCGGTCAGGTGCTGGCGAAGCCGGGTTCGATCACGCCGCACACCGAGTTTGAGGCTGAGGTGTATGTGCTCAGCGAGAAGGAGGGTGGCCGCAACAAGCATTTCACGACCGGCTACCGGCCGCAGTTTTACTTTCGCACGACGGACGTGACGGGCAGCGTGGTGCTGCCGGACGATGTGCGGGTGGTGATGCCGGGCGACAATGTGCACATGACGGCGCACCTGATCAAGCCGATCGCGATGGAGGAGGGGCTTCGGTTCGCGATCCGCGAGGGCGGACGCACCATCGGTGCCGGCGTCGTCACCAAGATCCTGAAATGAACGGTATTCGTTGGGATTGAACGAAGGCCAGTAGCTCAATTTGGCAGAGCAGCGGTCTCCAAAACCGCAGGTTGGGGGTTCGAGTCCCTCCTGGCCTGCCAGATTGACCAGGTAGCGCGGACATGTCAGAAATAGTGGACAAAGTCAAAATAATCGGCGCTGTATTCGTACTGGTCGCCGGTGTCGCTGCGTTTTACGTTCTGGATGATTCATCGGAATTGATTCGCGTTGGGTTGCTGGTCGGAAGCATCGTAGTGGCTGCGGCAGTCGCGCTGATGTCGGAACCAGGACAGCAGGCATGGGAGTTCGCAAAAGGTGCAAGGGGGGAATTCCGAAAAATCGTATGGCCAGGACGCAGGGATACCGTACAGAGCACGCTGATTGTCATCCTCATGGTGGTGCTGATCGGGCTGTTTCTTTGGATGTTGGATACGATCTCATTCTGGGTTATTTATGATCTTTTTCTGCAAATCGGTGAATGATAATGACAGATGACGAATCCCTAGAAATGAATGCGCCTCAGTCCGATTCCGGTACTAAACGTTGGTACGTTCTGCACACCTACTCGGGACATGAGAAACGCGTCAGAAGATCCTTGGAGGAATACATCGCACGCGAGCAGTTTGGTGACTACTTCGGCGATATTCTGGTGCCGACGGAGGAAGTTGTGGAAATGCGCAGCGGGCAACGTCGAACAACCGAGCGCAATTTCTATCCGGGCTATGTATTCATCAATATGGATATGACCCCCGAAACCTGGCATCTTGTCAACAGCATTCCACATGTGTGCAGTTTCATCGGTGGCAAGGAACCGACCGCAATATCTCAGCACGAGGCAAATTCAATTATCGAGCAGGTCGAGGCGGGAGTGAATAATCCCAGACCCAAGTTTTATTTTGCGCCTGGCGAACTGGTGCGGGTGATTGACGGACCGTTTGAGGAGTTTAACGGTACTGTCGAGGATGTGAATTACGAGAAAAGTAAACTTCGGGTCTCAGTGACTATATTCGGTCGTTCAACACCGGTAGAACTGGATTTCAGTCAAGTCACGAAGAGCTGATCCAACATATTGCAAGGGAAACTCAATGGCAAAGAAGATAACCGGCTATATCAAGCTGCAGGTGCCGGCCAAGGAAGCAGTACCAGGCCCGCCCGTTGGCCCGGCTTTGGGCCAGCATGGCCTGAACATCATGGAATTCTGCAAAGCTTTTAACGCCAAGACGCAGTCGATGGAGAATGGAATGCCGATTCCTGTAGTGATCACGGTCTACGCAGATCGATCTTTCAGCTTTGAGACCAAGACACCACCGGCTTCATATCTTCTTAAAAAAGCCGCCGGAGTGGAAAAAGGTAGCGCCGAACCCAATCGGGAAAAAGTTGGCAAGGTCACTCGTGCTCAACTGGAGGAGATCGTCACGCTGAAGAACCCGGATTTGAATAGTTATGATATGGACCATGCCGTTCGTACCATCGCTGGCACTGCCGTCAGCATGGGGCTGGAAATTGAGGAGTGACAGAAATGTCGAAATCAGGAAAAAGATTCAGGAAAATCGAAGAACAGGTCGACAGAACCAAACTCTACCCTTTGAATGAGGCTATGGAGCTGGTAAAGAAAACCGCCTCCACCAAATTTGACGAAACCGTTGAGGTGGCCGTGCAATTGGGAGTCGATGCTCGTAAGTCTGATCAGAATGTACGTGGAACTGCCATATTGCCCCGCGGTATCGGAAAAACGACTCGAGTTGCGGTATTTGCGACCGGAGCGAATGCTGAAGCTGCAAAGGAGGCAGGTGCAGACATCGTAGGTTTCGAGGATCTGGTGGAGTCCGTCAAGAAGGGTGAGATCGATTTCGATTCGTGTATTGCGGAACCGGACGCGATGAAAACAGTTGCGACTGTGGGAAGGATACTCGGGCCCAAGGGTTTGATGCCGAATCCGAAAACCGGTACGGTGCGTACCGATATCGCAGAAGCGGTCAGGGAAGCCAAGGCCGGTAAAGTGAACTTCAGGATTGACCGAGCCGGCATTGTTCACTGCGGCATCGGCAAAGCCTCTTTTGAGGATCAGGCCCTGACCGAAAACTTTATTGAGCTGCTGCGGGCACTCAAACGAGTTCAGCCACCGGCGGCCAAAGGACAGTTTTTCAGAAAAGTGTCGTTGTCGACCACCATGGGACCCGGCGTCCGTGTGGACGCAACTGATCTCGCAAGAATGTAATGGTTCGATCTGACAGATGGAAATTTGAGAGCGATGTTGAATATGAACGAGAATCTTGAGCGAAAGCATCAGATTGTAGATTCGGTGCACAAAGAATTCGAATCCGCGACTTTGGCGGTGTTGTCAGAGTACCGCGGCGTTGACGTGGCTGGGATGGGCGATCTGCGAAGGCAGGCGCGCGAAGCCAATGTGCGTATTCAGGTGGTGAAGAACACCCTTGCCAGACGCGCGGTTGAGGACACTGAGTTTGAGTGTCTCAAAGACCATTTTAATGGACCTTTGGCACTCGCGGTTTCGGAAGATCCGGTCGCTGTGGCGAAAACCCTGTCGGAATTTTCCAGTAAGAATGAAGCATTCAAGATGCAGACCGGTGCAATGAACGGTCAGTTGGTATCAGTCGAACAGTTGGAGCAGATCGCGAAACTGCCGAGTCGCGATGAGCTATTGGCCAAATTGATTGGTACGATGGCGGCACCAATACAGAAATTTGTCAGCACGCTCAACGAGATTCCGAGCGGATTCGTACGCGTATTGGCGGCAGTCAGGGATTCGGAAGATTCTTCGGAATCCAAATCGGACGCTTGATGGCTTGAACCGTCAATGTAAATTGAACAACGTATTTATTGAATCACATCAACTCACGCTACGGGGGAACTTTTAATGTCTTTGTCGAGGCAAGAAATTATTGACGCAATTTCAGAAATGTCAGTGCTTGACCTGTCTGAAATGATCAAGGAGATGGAAGAGAAATTTGGTGTTTCGGCTGCAGCCGCACCGGTAATGGCCATGCCTGGCATGGCGGGTGCAGCTGCTGATTCCGCACAGGAAGCCGAAGAGGAACAGACGGAATTTTCAGTAGTCCTCACCGCGGTCGGCGACAAGAAGGTGGGAGTCATCAAGGTCGTGCGCGCGGCTGCAGGTCTCGGACTGAAAGAGTCGAAAGATCTGACAGAGAGTGCTCCTGCAACCATTATGGAAGGGATGACGAAAGAAGACGCCGAAGCGCTCAAGAAAGAGATTGAGGAAGCTGGCGGCTCGGCGGAGATCAAGTAAGCGCTTGTCGAGCTCGTCGTTCGCATTTCCAATTTCCAGACCATATCTGGCTTTCTGCCTGTTTGCGGTTCCATCGCGGATGGAACTCGTACGCATTTGTACGTTCGAATCATACCTGACCCTAAGGGTCCCCGATTGACATGAAATACAGCTTTACCGAAAAGAAACGGATCCGAAAGAATTTTGGCAAGCGCAAGGATGTGTTGCCGGTACCTTATCTTCTGGAAATCCAGAAAAGTTCATATCAGCGGTTTCTGCAAGCGGAAATCGCTCCTGAAAAGCGCGAGAACGTTGGTCTGCAGGCTGCGTTTAATTCCGCGTTTCCCATTACAAGTCACAGCGGTGAGGGGGAACTTAGATTTGCCAAGTACATGCTTGAGCAGCCCAAGTTTGACGAAGTTGAATGCCGACAGCGTGGTTTGACATATACCTCGCCGCTTAAGGCGACACTCAATCTGGTCAACTTTGAGCGGGGAACAGCCAAGTCCGATGACGAGGAGCGGGTTATCAAGGATGTGATTGAAAGCGCCGCGGTCTATATCGGTGAGATCCCACTTATGACAGAGAGTGGGTCATTCATCATCAACGGTACCGAGCGTGTCGTCGTATCGCAATTGCACCGTTCTCCAGGCGTTTTCTTCGATCACGACAAAGGCAAGTCTCATTCTTCCGGTAAGTTGCTGTTCAACTGTCGGGTGATTCCATATTGGGGTTCGTGGCTCGATTTTGAGTTTGACACCAAGGATTTGCTCTATATGCGAATTGACCGCAGAAAAAAGGAGCCTGCAAGTGTGCTGTTCAGAGCGATGGACTACAGCGATGAAGAGATTCTGGCGGAGTTTTTCGAGTTCGATACATTCAGGATTGCAAGAGATGGTTCATTGAACCTGACACTGGATGATCCTAACAAACTTCACGGATTGACTTTGGATTTCGATATCAAGGACCGCAACGACAATATTCTTGTGGAGAAAGGAAAGCGTATCAACCGTGCTGATGTTCGTAAGCTGGGTGAAGCGAAGTTGCGACGCCTGAAGGTGGAGCATACTTTCCTGAATGGACGGGTTTCTGCAAGAGACATCAAATACGAGGGTGACAGTGTAGATACTGAGACCTTCATGCTCAGAAAGGACGGCCGTATCACGATGGCACTCGACAGATTGGAAGATCTCGAAGGAAGATCCTATGAATTCCCGCTGATCAGTCTCGATGGAACCGAAATTGTCGGTGCGGACGTGGAAATTACATCAAAAGAGATTGAAGCGTTGAAGGATTCCAAAGCAAAGCGTGTCATGGTTCCTGAAACCTATCTGGAGAATCGCAAGGCAGGTTTACCGATAACCGACCCGTCGACCGGTGAGGTATTGATGTTGGCGGATGACGTGTTCGATCTGGAAGGTGATATGCTCCGGGGCTTGAGGGATGCTGGTGTTTCACAGCTGATAATTCTGAGTAAGGTTCCGAGATTTGAAAAAGATGGGTTGCTCCTAAAAGCCAACGAGTTGATTGAAGACGGAAGGAAATTGTTGCAGTCGTTGAAAGCAGGCGGTATTAGCGAATTTCAGACGATCTACACCAACGAGCTCGATTGTGGTTCCTATATCTCGGATACCATGCGGCTCGACAGTGGAATCAGTGCACAGGAAGCCCGAAAGCGAATCTATCGCATGATGCGACCGGGCGACCCGCCGACCAACGAAGCGGCAGACGGATTGTTCAACAATCTATTTTTCAACGAGAGCAGGTATAACCTGTCGTCAGTAGGGCGAATGAAGCTCAATCGCAGATTGAAGCGTCCTGATGAAACCGGATCAAAAGTCCTGGACTATCGTGACATTCTTGATGTGGTTAAGTTGCTGATTGATCTGAAAGATGGCAAAGGTGAAGTTGATGATATCGACAATCTGGGAAATCGCCGTGTGCGATCAGTCGGTGAACTGGTGGAAAACCAGTTCAGGATGGGACTCAATCGTGTCGAGCGCGCGGTGCGGGAACGCCTGAGTCAACCGGATGTGGAAGGGCTAACCCCGCAGGACCTAATCAATGCCAAACCGGTTACCGCAGTGGTTCGGGAATTCTTCCGTTCCAGTCAGCTATCACAATTTATGGATCAAACCAATCCGTTGTCCGAAGTGACTCACAAACGTCGAGTAACAGCATTGGGGCCGGGCGGCCTCTCGCGCGAACGAGCCGGTTTTGAGGTACGCGATGTGCATCCGACACACTATGGCCGCGTGTGTCCTATTGAGACTCCCGAAGGGCCGAATATCGGCCTCATCAACTCACTTGCGATGTATGCCCGAATCAACGATTACGGATTTCTGGAAACACCCTATCGCAAGGTCAGAAATGGCAGAGTATCGACATCGCCCAAAGATGTCTCGTTTCTGTCAGCGATCGAGGAAGGGGAATTCTTCATCGCACCGACTACCATGTCGAGTGGAGCCAACGGAAAATCGAGCGAGGAGCTGGTTCCTTGCCGGAAGGGCAACGAGTTCACGCTGTCTCGTCCCGACAATATCGACTATGTTGATGTGGCACCTGCGCAGATTGTGTCCATCGCCACAGCCTGTATTCCATTTCTGGAGCACGATGACGCCAACCGCGCATTGATGGGATCCAACATGCAGCGTCAGGCGGTTCCGACGATTCAACCTGAAACCCCACTGATAGGTACCGGAACAGAGCGTACGGTCGGTGTGGAATCCGGTGTAACGGTCACTGCCCGACGCGGTGGAATTGTCGAGTCGGTTGACGCAAGCCGGATCGTTATCCGAGTCAATGAAGAGGAGATCGGCGAGCAGGATTCAGGGGTGGACATTTACAGTCTGATCAAATACCGACGGTCAAATCAGAGTACAACGATCAACCAACGACCCTTGGTTAACGTCAAGGATCGTATCGAGAGAGGTGACACTATCGCCGACGGACCAGCAACAAGTCTTGGAGAGCTTGCACTCGGACGAAACATACTGGTCGCCTTTATGGCTTGGAGTGGTTATAACTTTGAGGACTCGATCGTGATTTCTGAGCGTCTGGTACAGGATGAGGTGTATACCACGGTTCATATTGAGGAATACAGCGTTGAGGCTCGGGATACAAAACTCGGTATGGAGGAAATCACGTGCGACATACCAAATATCGGCGAGTCAGCACTCGCTCAGCTTGATGATTCCGGAATAATCCGAACTGGAGCAGAAGTCAAATCGGGTGACATTCTGGTGGGCAAGGTATCACCAAAGGGAGATGTGCAGCCTTCACCGGAACAAAAACTGATGTTTGCAATCTTCGGTGAAAAAGCATCCGAGACGAAAGACACTTCGTTGAGAATGCCTTCCGGTGTTTCTGGAATTGTGATTGATGTACAGGTTTTTACGCGGGAAGGCATAGAGCGTGATGCGCGGGCTGAAAAGAACATTGATTCCGAGATCAAGCGTATCCGAAAAGATCTGAATGAGAAGTTCAGAATTGAGAAGCAGGCAGCTTTTGACCGAATCAAGTTACTGCTAATCGGGCAGGTCGCCGAGGGCGGTCCTGAAGGCTTGAGCAAAGGTGATGTCATTACGCAGGAGTATCTTGAGAAACTTCCGGAATCCGAATATTTCAAGGTTCGGGTGCGAGATGACGATGTAGCCCACCGCTTTGAGATGATTCGTGAGCAGATTGACGAGAAAAAAGAACACTACGACGGTGAATTCAAGGACAAGAAAGACAAACTTGAAGAAGGTGATGATCTTAAACCAGGTGTCCAGAAACGCGTGAAAGTGTTCGTTGCAGTCAAGCGTCGACTTCAGCCGGGCGACAAGATGGCGGGACGACATGGGAACAAGGGTGTTATTTCAAATATCGTTCCTGTGGAGGATATGCCACATCTGGAAGACGGTACCACTGTCGATATTATCCTGAACCCGCTTGGCGTTCCGTCTCGTATGAATATCGGTCAGGTGCTGGAAACCCACCTCGGTTGGGCTTCACATGAAATCGGAAAGCAAATCGGAGCAATGATTGATCAGGGGGCGAAAGCTCCTGAAATGAAAGACTATCTGCGGAAATTCTACAACTCGGATTCCGAGAAAGCACTCATGAACAAGCTGACGACTGCACAGGTTATGGAGCTTTCTGGCAATCTCAGGAATGGACTGCCAATCGCAACGCCGGTTTTCGATGGTGCGACGGAAGAAGAAGTGAAGGAGATGTTGAAGATAGCAGGCTTGCCGGAGAGTGGGCAGGCGATCCTGTATGACGGACGTACCGGTGAGGCATTTGATCGACCGATCACAGTTGGTTACATGTATATGCTCAAGCTCACCCACTTGGTGGATGACAAGATGCATGCGCGCTCCACCGGACCATACAGCCTGATTACGCAGCAGCCTCTCGGCGGCAAGGCCATGGGCGGCGGACAGCGCTTCGGCGAGATGGAGGTCTGGGCACTGGAAGCATACGGTGCGGCATACACATTGCAGGAGATGCTGACCGTGAAATCAGATGACATGTTTGGCCGTGCAAAGATATATGAAAACATTACCAACGGCAGTCACCGGATGGAGGCAAATGTTCCGGAATCGTTCAACGTGCTTGTGAAGGAAATTCGGTCTTTGGGATTGAATGTAGAAATGCGGCCGTCAAAATGGTCGAGTTGACAGAACACAGAGTTGGAAACAAATTTCCGAGGTGATCAGATGAAAGATATTGGCAACCTGATGAGACGATCAGGAAAGATGGAGGATTTCGATGAAATCCGAATAGGACTGGCTTCGCCGGAGAAAATTCGCAGTTGGTCTTTCGGAGAGGTTCGCAAGCCGGAAACGATCAACTACCGTACGTTCAAGCCAGAGCGCGATGGACTGTTCTGTGCCAAACTGTTCGGACCTACCAAGGACAATGAATGCCAGTGCGGGAAATACAAGCGCCTCAAACACCAGGGAGTGGTCTGCGAGAAATGTGGGGTTGAGGTCACACTTTCCAAAGTTCGGCGCGAGAGGATGGGCCATATTGAACTGGCCAGCCCGGTTGCTCATATTTGGTTCCTGAAAAGCCTGCCCTCTCGGTTGGGAACATTGCTCGATATGACTGTCCGTCAGATCGAGCAGGTGATGTATTTCGAGGCCTATGTTGTCATAGAACCCGGCTATGAGACAACCCTGAAGCGCGGCGACGTCCTCAGCGAGGAGAAATACTATGAGTCAATGGAATCCCACGGCGGCGAATTTGAAGCCCGGATGGGTGCTGAGGCGATCAGGGATCTGGTGAAGATCATAGACTTTGAAGAGGAAGCCGGAACGCTCCGCGATGAGCTTGAGGATACTCGGTCTGAAACAAAGATCAAGAAGCTGACCAAGCGATTGAAACTGATTGAATCATTCCTGGAATCAGGAAACAAACCGGAATGGATGATTCTCGAGGTTCTTCCGATTCTTCCACCGGAACTCAGACCCCTGGTTCCACTGGATGCAGGTCGTTTCGCGACCTCTGACCTAAACGATCTTTACCGGCGTGTCATCAATCGCAACAATCGTCTCAAGCGTCTGCTTGAACTGAATGCGCCGGAGATCATTGTGAGAAACGAAAAACGCATGTTGCAGGAAGCTGTAGACGCGTTGCTGGACAATGGCCGTCGAGGCAAGATGATTACCGGCGCCAACAAACAGAAACTCAAGTCGCTGGCCGACATGATCAAGGGTAAGCAGGGCAGGTTCAGACAGAATCTGCTCGGTAAGCGAGTGGATTATTCAGGACGGTCCGTCATCGTGGTGGGGCCAACGCTGAAACTGCACCAGTGCGGAATTCCGAAGCGCATGGCATTGGAACTGTTCAAACCCTTTGTTGTCTACGAGCTGATCAGACGCAACCCGGATCGATTCAACATCAAGAGTGCGAAAAAGACAATCGAGCAGGAAAGTTCAGAAGTCTGGGATGTACTGGAAGAGGTGATTCGGGAACATCCGGTGTTGCTCAATCGGGCACCGACACTTCACCGTCTCGGCATCCAGTCTTTTGAGCCGACGCTTGTTGAAGGAAAAGCGATTCAGCTGCATCCGCTGGTTTGCACGCCGTACAACGCTGACTTTGACGGCGATCAGATGGCGGTGCATGTGCCGCTCACGATCGAGTCGCAGATTGAAGCTCGAACATTGATGATGTCGACAAACAACATCCTGTCTCCGGCGAATGGTGAGCCGATCATTGTGCCGTCTCAGGATATCGTTCTGGGCCTGTACTATCTGACTCGCGAAGCGGTGAATGCGAAAGGTTCGGGGAAGATATTCTCGGATGTTGCCGAGGTTCGACGGGCTTATGAAGTCGGCGGCGTCTCGCTTCATGCGCAAATCCGTGTGCGGATTACCGAGATGTTGCGCGAAAACGGTGAATTGCGCGAATCCGCGAAGCTGTTCGACACAACTGTGGGTCGTGCGCTGCTGTCCGAGATCGTTCCGGTTGGAATGTCGTTTGAACTGATCAACCGGGTGCTGAACAAACGCGCAATTTCAGAAATCGTGAACGAATGCTATCGTCACGTTGGTCTGAAAGAGACGGTGGTTCTGGCAGATCAGCTGATGTATCTGGGCTTCGACTATGCCGCAAAGGGAGGCATCTCGATCTGTGTGAACGACATCGAGATACCGGAAGACAAAAGGGCCATTCTTGAAGACGCCGACCGGGAGGTCGAATCGGTTCAGAGACAGGCCGCTGCGGGTTTCCTCACAGACGGCGAACGTTACAACAAGGTTGTGGACATCTGGGGTCGAGCCAGCGACCAGGTTGCCAGTTCAATGATGGCAAAACTGAGTATCGAAACAGTAACTGATCAGGATGGAAACGAAGTAGAGCAGGCTTCTTTCAATCCCGTTCACGTGATGGCTGACTCCGGTGCTAGAGGATCACACGCGCAGATCCGTCAGCTGGCCGCTATGAGAGGCTTGATGTCGAAACCTGATGGGACCATCATTGAAACGCCGATCAAGGCCAATTTCCGCGAGGGTCTTGACGTGTTGCAGTATTTCATTTCGACACATGGTGCGCGTAAGGGATTGGCGGATACGGCACTCAAAACCGCAAATTCGGGGTATCTCACCAGGCGACTGATCGATGTCTGTCAGGATCTTGTAATCACTGAAGCGGATTGCGGGACAACCTCAGGTTTGTGGCTTGAGGCTCTGGTCAAGGGCGGAGACACTGTTGTCGCGCTGTCCAGTAGGATTCTGGGACGCGTTACCGCACTGGATGTCATGTCTCCGGGTTCGGGAAAGGTCATTGTGCCGGCCGGCGAAATGATTACCGAAAAAATCGCAAAATCAATCGAGTCACACGGTGTCCATCAGGTGAAAGTTCGCTCTGCAGTGACCTGTGAGACGAAGTACGGAATCTGCAGTAATTGTTACGGTCGAGATCTCGGCCGAGGACATCTCGTCAATCGAGGCGAAGCGATTGGCGTGATCGCAGCGCAGAGTATCGGCGAACCGGGTACTCAGCTTACGATGAGGACCTTTCATATGGGAGGTGTTGCTGAACGCGAACAGACCGCTACCGGAATTATCGCGAAAACTCAAGGTACCTTGGAGTTCGACCGAATTTCCTATCTTGAGAACTCGCGTGGTACGTATATAGTGAACACTCGTTCCGGAGAGGTGAAGATACTCGATGGTAACGGAATCGTTGCAGAACGATATCAGGTGCCGTACGGTGCAGAGCTTTTTGTCAAGGACGGTGCATCGATCGTCCCGGATCAGGAGATTGCCAGATGGGATCCGCACGTACATCCAATCATCAATGAAATTGAAGGAATCGTGAGACTCGACAATGTGGTTGATGGTCTGACTGTTTCACAGTCAAAGGAGAGTAATGAAGATACAGTCAGCGGCAAGCATCCGTTTTACACGGTCCTCGAGTCCAAGATCGGAACAATCGAGAATCGACCTGCCATCAGACTGGTCGACGATAAGGACGAGACACTCATGCTTCCGAATACCAACCGCGAAGTCAGATATCTGCTGCAGCCGGGTGCGCAGATACTGGTGCAGAATGATACGGTTGTATCCGTTGGTGATGTGCTGGCAAGAATTCCGCATGAATATGACTCGACTCGGGATATTACCGGTGGATTGCCAAGAGTTGCGGAATTATTTGAGGCGCGTCGTCCAAAAGATCCTGCTCTTTATGCCAAGTACTCCGGGGTAGTCAGTTTCGGTGAAGAAACCAAAGGCAAGGTGCGGTTGGTTATCACGGACACCGAAGGCGAGGAGCACAAGGAATTGATTGCCAAAGGCCGTTCGTTGATGGTGTTCGACGGTGAAACCGTCGAACGCGGGGAGCAGATTGTGGAAGGCGCTCCGGTTTCTGCTGATATCCTGGAACTCAAGGGGGTAGAGGAACTCACACAGTATATTGTGCATGAAGTTCAGGAAGTCTATCGCCTCCAGGGAGTCACCATCAATGACAAGCACATTGAGGTGATCGTCAGGCAGATGTTGCGAAAGGTAAGGATCGAGAATCCGGGTTCTACCAAGTTCCTGCCTGGTGAGATTGTGGAGCGGTCTCGATTCCTTGACGTGAACGAACAGATTCGTATCGGCAATGAAAACGGCGCTGATCCGCAACAGGTAGAAGCGCAGGCTGTGCGGGTGCTGTTGGGGATCACCAAGGCGTCATTGCTCACTGAATCGTTTATTTCCGCAGCATCATTTCAGGAGACTATTCGTGTTCTGACCGATGCATCTGTCAGCGGTAAGGTTGACAGTTTGCGAGGTTTGAAGGAAAACGTAATTGTCGGACGACTGATTCCAGCGGGTACCGGATTGGTCCACCATGAGGAACGCAAGCGACAACGTTATCTTGAGAGACAGCAAGCGGAAGAATTTTCCAGAATGTTCGACGACGACGGTACTGGTGAACAGCCTGATCTGGAGTTGACAGAAGATATAGCGGATGCCATCGTCAGTGATGCTTTTGGTATGGGATTGGCCAAGAACTAGAAAATCGTCCAAATGTGATTCTGGATTGAGTTAATTTCCGCAAAAATTTCCGAAAAATATTGAATTTTTAGACAAAGTACGCTAATATTGAAAAGTTACTGGTTCACCGTTCGAACAACCGTGAGGCAAAAGACAGATCGTGCTCGGTCTGTCTTTTTCTTCAAGATGAAACTTTACGAATAATTTTGATATGCCAACTATTAATCAACTGGTAAACAAGCCCCGAAAACGGCAAAAGAAGAAGACGAACGTTCCGGCGTTGGAGGCTTGTCCTCAAAAGCGGGGAGTTTGCACTCGGGTTTATACAACGACACCGAAAAAGCCGAATTCTGCACTTCGCAAGATTGCCCGGGTGAGGTTGACCAATGGTTATGAGGTTACCACCTACATTGGTGGTGAGGGACACAATCTGCAGGAGCATTCGGTAGTCCTCATTCGCGGCGGACGGGTCAAAGACTTGCCTGGTGTGCGATATCACACGGTTCGCGGCGCACTGGATGCTTCCGGTGTTGAGCAGCGTCGACAGGGTCGATCGAAGTACGGTGCTAAGCGCCCGAAATGAATTGACAGCGTTATGCTTGGATTTGCGTAACACAATTTTGAATTTGGAAGACAGACAACATGCCAAGACGTAGGCTGGTACCAAAACGGAAAATAATGCCGGACCCGAAATACCACGAGGTCACGGTGGCAAAGTTCATCAATGCGCTGATGCTTGACGGTAAGAAGGCGGTTGCTGAAAAGATCCTCTATCGAGCGCTTGATATCATCCGTGAGAAAAAGGTTGGCGAGCCGCTGGAAGTATTCGAGGAAGCGTTGGAAAACGTGCGGCCGACCGTGGAAGTTAAAAGCCGTCGAGTTGGCGGTGCGACTTATCAGGTTCCTATAGAAGTTCGCCCGACTCGCCGAAATGCACTGGCAATTCGCTGGATTATTGAAGCGGCGAGGAAACGGCGGGAGAAATCCATGGCCATCAGATTGGCCGAAGAATTGATTGAGGCGTCGAAACAAACCGGTGAGGCGTTCAAGAAGTGCGAGAACACGCACAAGATGGCAGAAGCGAACAAGGCATTTTCTCATTTCAGATATTGAATTTGAGTATACAGTTGGAATAAGGGATTAGTTGATGGCTCGGCAAACGCCACTAAAACATTACCGAAATATCGGCATCATGGCTCATATCGATGCTGGTAAGACGACCACGACAGAAAGGATTCTGTTCTACGCGGGCATCTCCCACAAGATCGGTGAGGTGCACGACGGCAACGCGGTCATGGACTGGATGGAACAGGAACAGGAACGGGGAATCACCATCACGTCCGCTGCAACAACCTGTTTCTGGAAAGGTGCGCGCGAGAGCCTCGGCGAGCACCGAATCAATATTATTGACACGCCGGGCCACGTCGACTTTACAATCGAAGTTGAACGGTCTCTGCGTGTTTTGGATGGCGCGGTCACCGTACTCTGTGCGGTTGGTGGAGTGGAACCCCAGACAGAGACAGTGTGGCGACAGGCCGATCGTTATGGCGTTCCTCGGGTGATTTTCATCAACAAGATGGACCGTGCAGGCGCTGACTATGAAATTGTGAATGGACAGATTCAGAAATATCTCGGCGCCACGTCGGTACCGATGCAGCTGCCGATTGGTGCCGAAGAGAAATTTTCTGGTATTGTCGACCTGGTCACCTTGAAAGCATGGTACTGGGATGAATCAACCCTGGGCGCGGGTTTTCAGGTGGAGGAGGTGCCGGAAAGTCTGATTGAGCAGGCAAAGTCAATGCGGGAATTCCTGGTTGAGACAGCGGCAGAAGCTTCGGATGACCTGACTGGTGCTTGGCTGGAAACTGGAACGCTGACAGAATCCCAGATTCGGGAGGGAATCCGCAGTCTGACCATAGGCAACAAGATCGTTCCTGTTTTTTGTGGGTCTGCATTCAAGAACAAAGGTGTTCAGTTGTTGCTTGACGGTGTGATTGATTACCTGCCAAATCCAACTGAAGTGCCACCGGTTGAGGGTATTGTTGACGCTCAGAATGAAACGACCGAGAAGCGATTGCCGAGAGACGATGAAAAGTTCGCTGCGTTGGCATTCAAGATCATGACAGACCCATTCGTTGGTCAACTGGTATTTTTGAGATCGTATTCCGGAACGCTTAAATCAGGTGATACCGTCATCAATGTCTCCAACGGCCGTAAAGAGCGGATTGGCCGGATTTTGCAGATGCATGCCAATGACCGCGTTGAGATCAAGGAAGTGCGCACCGGGGATATCGCTGCGGCGGTCGGACTAAAGAACGTGACAACCGGCGATACGATCTGCGAACGCGGTGGAGAAATCGCACTTGAACGCATGGAGTTTCCCGAGCCTGTCGTTTCACAGGCTGTGGAGCCGAAAACCAAGGCGGATGAGGACCGGTTGTCTGTTGCGCTCGGTAAGCTGTCGAAGGAAGACCCTTCATTTAAAGTTCGTACCGACTCGGAATCGGGCCAGACCATTGTTTCCGGTATGGGTGAGCTGCACCTTGAGATCATTATCGACCGCCTGCGCAGAGAGTTTAAGGTTGATGCGAATATCGGGCAGCCTCAAGTTGCTTACCGCGAAACCATTACTACTAGTATTGAGCAGGAGACTCGACACGTGCGACAGACTGGCGGCAAGGGACAGTTCGCGCACGTCCTTGTCAAGATTGAGCCATTGCAACGTGGTGGTGGATTCGAGTTTGTTGACAAGATTGTCGGCGGAGCTATACCGAAAGAGTATATTCCCGCAGTCAGAAAAGGTATCCAGGATGCCATGGGATCCGGTGTTCTTGCCGGCTATCCGGTGGTTGATGTCAAGGCGACACTATTTGATGGATCATTTCACGATGTCGATTCGTCGGAACAGGCGTTCAGGATTGCCGGTACCCAGGCATTCCGGGATGCCGCTGTTCGAGCTCGCCCGCAGCTGCTACAGCCGTTTATGTCGGTCGAGGTTGTTACCCCAAGAGAGTATCTTGGTTCGGTTACCGGTGATCTGAACGCACGTAAAGGGATCATTGATCAGGTTGAGGATGTCAGCAGTGGAAAAGTCATTAAAGTGCGTGTTCCACTGGTTGAAATGTTTGGTTATGTGTCATCACTTCGCTCACTGACATCTGGGCGGGCGACATATTCGATGGAATTCGACACCTATATGCCGGTATCGGCGAGAGACGTCGGTGTTTCCCTGAAACTGGCGAGTTGATGGAAATTCCGATTATTTATTTTAGACGAGTGAATTAAAGTGGCAAAGGAAAAGTTCGAGCGGACGAAGCCGCATGTGAATGTGGGTACGATTGGTCATGTGGATCATGGCAAGACGACGCTGACGGCGGCGATCACGAAGGTTCTGGCGGAGCGTTTTGGCGGTGAGGTCAAGGCGTTTGACGACATAGACAATGCGCCGGAGGAGAAGGCGCGCGGGATCACGATTGCGACGGCGCACGTGGAGTATGAGACCGAGCGGCGTCACTATGCGCATGTGGACTGTCCGGGTCATGCGGACTATGTGAAGAACATGATCACGGGTGCGGCGCAGATGGACGGTGCGGTGCTGGTGGTGTCGGCGATGGACGGTGCGATGCCGCAGACCCGCGAGCACGTGCTGCTGGCGCGTCAGGTGGGGGTTCCGTATATCGTGGTGTATCTGAACAAGGCGGATGCGGTGGACGATGCGGACATTCTGGAGCTGGTGGAGCTGGAGGTTCGCGAGTTGCTCAGCGAGTATGATTTTCCGGGTGATGACACGCCGGTGGTGATCGGCAGTGCGCTGCAGGCGCTGGAGGGGGATGCGGGCGAGCTGGGCACCGAGTCGATCGTTCGGCTGGCGGAGGCGCTGGATGCGTATATACCGCAGCCTGAGCGGGCGGTGGACGGGGATTTCCTGATGCCGGTGGAGGATGTGTTTTCGATTTCCGGGCGCGGCACGGTGGTGACCGGCCGGGTGGAGCGCGGGGTGGTGCATGTGGGCGATTCGGTGGAGATGGTCGGCTTGCGCGACACGGCCAAGACGGTGGCGACGGGGGTGGAGATGTTCCGCAAGCTGCTGGACGAGGGTCGGGCCGGCGACAATGTGGGGATTTTGCTGCGCGGCACCAAGAAGAACGAGGTGGAGCGCGGTCAGGTGCTGGCGAAGCCGGGTTCGATCACGCCGCACACCGAGTTTGAGGCTGAGGTGTATGTGCTCAGCGAGAAGGAGGGTGGCCGCAACAAGCATTTCACGACCGGCTACCGGCCGCAGTTTTACTTTCGCACGACGGACGTGACGGGCAGCGTGGTGCTGCCGGACGATGTGCGGGTGGTGATGCCGGGCGACAATGTGCACATGACGGCGCACCTGATCAAGCCGATCGCGATGGAGGAGGGGCTTCGGTTCGCGATCCGCGAGGGCGGACGCACCATCGGTGCCGGCGTCGTCACCAAGATCCTGAAATGAACGGGTATTCAATTTAATGGCAACACCTTCAGCAAGAACAATCGACGGGCAGAAAGTCCGTATCCGATTGAAAGCATTCGATCATCGATCGATTGATCATTCCGCTTCGCAGATTGTCGAGACGGCGAAGCGAAGTGGCGCCATCGTGCGAGGACCGATTCCATTACCCACGAGAATCGAAAAATATACATTGCTGAGATCGCCGAATGCGGACAAGAAGTCACGCGATCAGTTCGAGATCCGCACGCACAAGCGAATCATGGACATTGTCGATCCGACTGACAAGACAATCGACGCACTGATGAAGCTGGATTTGCCATCGGGTGTCGATGTCGAGATCAAGCTTCGCTAGATAGGCTGCAGGAATTGAAATCATGTCATTGGGATTGATTGGAACAAAAATCGGAATGACCCGGGTCTTCACAGAGAGCGGTGCTTCGGTTCCGGTCACAGTAGTCGAGGTGAAACCGAACGTCGTCACCCAGGTCAAGACGGATGAGACGGATGGCTACAATGCCGTTCAGGTTACCACAGGCAGCATTGCGGAAAAAAAATTACGTGCACCATCTCGCGGTGTTTTTACAAAGGCAGAAGTTGATCCCGGTAGCGGACTATGGGAGTTTCGACTGGATTCTCAGGCGGTGTCGGAGATCAGTACAGGAACCAGTTTCGGAGTCGACCTGTTTAAACAGGGACAGAAAGTTGATGTGAAGGGCATATCGATCGGACGGGGTTTTGCCGGGGTCATGAAACGCCATAATTTCGGTGGCGGACGTGCTACCCACGGGAACTCCAAAGCACATCGAAAACCCGGATCAATCGGGCAGAATCAGACACCAAGCCGCGTGTTCCCTGGCAAGAAAATGGCAGGCCATATGGGAAGTGAGACGAAAGTGCAGCAGAATTTGGAAATAGTACGTATTGACGAGGAGCGATCCTTGCTGCTCATTAAGGGTGCTGTACCCGGAAGCCGACAGTCGGTTATTGTTGTGACATCCGCCGTAAAGGCAAAGACGCCCGCCGCGGTCGAGAAATGAGGATCAGCTGATGCAGTTGGAAGTTTTGGACCGTCAGGGAAACAAAGACAAAACCATTGAAGTATCCGAATCTAATTTCGATGCGGAATTCAATAGTGCATTGGTACATCAGGTCAGTGTGGCATGTCGGGCAGCAAGCCGCGCTGGTACGCATGCGCAGAAAAACAGGTCTGCGGTAAGAGGTGGTGGAGCCAAACCTCACCGACAGAAAGGAACCGGTCGGGCACGAGCAGGGACAAAGAACAGCAACCTTTTTCGCGGTGGTGGTAGAGCGTTCCCGAATTCGCCGCGGGATTATTCACAGAAGGTGAACCGAAAGTCTTTCCGAACAGCAATGCGGTCGGCACTGTCGGAAACCCTGCGTCGAGGTAATCTGGTAATCGTGAACGAGATGCAGATGGAGTCCCCTAAAACACGGGATGTGGTGAGTTGTCTTCGGAGCCTCAACTGCATTTCTGCTCTCATTGTGGATGAGAACGTCAGTGACAACCTGGATCTCGCCACACGCAACATTCCGAATGTGTTCGTCATAGCACCGAGTATGTTGAATCCGGCAAATGTGATCGACTGCGGCAGAATCGTGATGACCGAAAGTGCTGTTGAGTACATAGACAGGTGGCTGGCGCGATGAATGAACGATTGTATGAAATTATCCGTTCTCCGATTATTTCTGAAAAGAGCAGCATGGTTGCCGACCGACATAATCAACTTGTATTTGAGGTTGCTCGCAACGCTACAAAAACCGAGGTGCGTCAGGCAGTCGAGGAATTGTTCAAGGTGCGGGTAAGAGGTGTTCAGATCTCCAATTCCAAAGGCAAGACAAAACGGTTTGGAAGAAGCTTCGGAAAACAGTCGGACCGTCGTAAGGCGTTCGTCAGATTGCATGCGGACGACGATATTGATTTTACTCAGTCACTGGAATCCTAGGACAATCTCTAAATGACACTGGTCAAGCAAAACCCAACAACACCAAGCCGACGTGGCATGGTGAAGGTTGTCAATTCGGAGTTGCATGATGGTGCACCATATCGTGCACTGGTAGAGCCGGTTCGCAAGACGAACGGTCGGAACAATCACGGAAGAATTACCGTTCGCCACCGCGGAGGTGGCCATAAGAGGCAATATCGCATCATTGACTTCAAACGTAATAAAGACGAAATTCCGGCGAAAGTGGAAAGGATTGAATATGACCCGAACAGAAGTTCGAATATTGCCTTGTTGCTGTATGCAGACGGTGAGAGACGCTATATAATTTCACCTCGAGGTTTGAAAGTCGGCGATACGCTGCAATCAGGTCTTTCGGCTCCAATCGCTCGCGGAAATACACTTCCGTTGAAACAGATTCCGCAGGGCACGATCGTTCACTGCATCGAAATGAAACCGGGTAAAGGCGGTCAGATCGCACGCTCTGCTGGAACGTCCGCACAGTTCCTGGGTCGCGAGGGCAAATATGCTCTTATTCGAATGCGGTCTGGTGAGGTAAGGAAAATCAATCTTGACTGTCGCGCAACCATTGGCGAAGTCGGCAATGAGGAGCACGGATTGCGGAAACTTGGCAAGGCAGGTGCGAAACGTTGGCGAGGTATCAGGCCAACAGTTCGTGGTGTTGCCATGAATCCGGTTGACCATCCACACGGTGGTGGTGAGGGAAGGACATCGGGTGGTCGTGATCCGGTATCTCCGTGGGGCGTTCCGACCAAAGGCTATCGTACGCGTCGTAATCGACGCACAGGAAACATGATTGTAAGACGTGCGACCAAACGCCGAAGATAAGTAGGCTATCAGTGATTTAGAAAGGATATATCGTGGGCAGATCAATCAAAAAAGGACCGTTTGTCGATCATTTTCTTTGGAACAAGGTGAAAGAAGCCAAAGAGCAGAATCGTCGACAGCCGATACGAACCTGGTCGAGGCGATCAACCATTATGCCGGATTTCATCGGTTTGACAATCGCCGTGCATAACGGACGTCATCATGTGCCGATATTGATTACCGAGAACATGGTCGGACACAAGTTGGGTGAGTTCGCGCCGACGAGGACGTTCAGAGGACACGCCGCAGACCGCAAGGCGCGATAGTCGCGGAGACTTTGATGATGCAGGTACGAGCAGTTTCAAAATATGTGCGCATTTCGCCTCTGAAGTGTCGTCTGGTGGTCAATCAGATTCGGAGTCTTCCTGTCGAGCGCGCGCGCGACGTTTTGGGTTACAGCACCAAGAAGGCCGCTAGACTGGTTCTGAAAACCCTGGATTCCGCGATCGCAAATGCTGAGGTGAACGAGGGTGCGAATATTGATGAGTTGGTCGTGCGCTACGCTTATGTTGATGAGGCACCGACAATGAAGCGCTGGCGCGCAAGAGCGCGTGGGCGGGTGAACCGAATTTTCAAAAGAAGCAGTCATATAACGATTGTCGTGTCCGACGAAGCATGAAGAGATAGGTTATGGGTCAAAAAGTACAACCGGTAGGTATCAGACTGGGCATCACATCTGAGTGGACATCCCGTTGGTTTGCCACAGGCCGGGACTATGCAAAGTATCTGAAGGAAGACGCCCAGGTGCGTAAGTTCATTCGCAAAAAACTTGCGAATTCGGCGATCAGCGATATTACGATCGAGCGTCCGGCGCAGAATATGAAAGTAGTCATCCATACAGCCCGGCCTGGAACAGTTATCGGTAAAAAGGGTGAAGATATTGGTACCCTTCGACGCGAGCTCACCGAGATTAACGGTGCGCCTGTTTCTGTGTCAGTTGAAGAGATTCGCAAACCTGATCTGGATGCCAAGCTGGTCGCAGAGAGTATCTGCCAGCAACTTGAAAAACGAATGATGTTCAGGCGGGCCATGAAACGTGCTGTTCAGAACTCGATGAGAGTTGGTGCGTTGGGAGTCAAAGTGATGATTTCTGGAAGACTGAACGGTGCGGAAATTGCACGAACCGAGTGGTATCGCGAAGGACGGGTGCCGTTGCATACGTTCCGAGCCAAGGTGGATTACGGACTGGCAGAAGCGCATACCACGTACGGCGTGCTGGGAGTCAAAGTATGGATTTTCACCGGTGAGGTTTTTCAGGAGAAAGGCGAAAAGACTAAGGTCAGTGAGATCAAGTCAGAAGCATAACCGGACATGAGCAAATGTTACAGCCGAAACGTACAAAATATCGAAAACAGCAGAAGGGTCGTAACCGAGGACTGGCGACGCGAGGCAATCATGTCAGTTTCGGGGAATTCGGTCTGAAATCGACGGTGCGAGGTCGCATAACTTCCAGAGAGATAGAAGCAGGGCGACGAGCAATTAATCGATATGTCAAGCGTGGTGGAAAGGTGTGGATTCGAATATTTCCCGACAAACCCGTTTCAAAAAAACCACTGGAAGTGAGAATGGGTAAAGGTAAGGGCAATCCAGAATATTGGGTATTCGTAGTAAAACCTGGTCACATGCTGTATGAAATCGAGGGTGTAACCGAAGATATGGCGCGAGAGGCATTCAGGCGTGCCGGCGCAAAACTGTCGGTTCAGACTACATTTGCCAAACGGCAAGGGGTGCTATGAACACTGCCAAAGAATTGCGTGGCAAGACTGAAGCGGAGCTTCGCGATGATATCATCGAGTTGCGACGCCAACAGTTGGAGACGCGTATTCAGCAAAGTACAGGACAGTTTGCGAATACCGCAAAATTCATGGAATACCGAAAGGACATTGCAAGAATCAAGACAGTTCTGAACGAGATGAAAAACAAGTGAGTGCAATGAGCGAAGAGCAAATCAAAAACTCTCGAACCGTAACAGGAGTGGTTGTCAGTGCCCGGATGGATAAGACGATTACTGTACAGGTCGAGCGCAAGATTCCGCATCCTCTTTATCGGAAATATGTGAAGCGGTTCACTAAATTGTACGCTCACGATGAGGACAACAACTGCAGTGAGAATGATCGTGTGGTTATCCGGCAGTGTCGACCGCTCTCAAAAACGAAATGCTGGCGACTGGTAGAGATTCTCGATAACAGTTCAGGCTGAAAGGGAGTGTATAGACTATGATTCAGATGCAGACCATGCTTGACGTTGCTGACAACAGTGGTGCAAAACGTGTCCAGTGCATCAAGGTGTTGGGAGGATCCAAACGTCGATACGCGGGCATCGGAGATGTGATTCGAATCACCATCAAGGAAGCGATTCCCAACAGTCGAGTTCGAAAGGGTGACGTGTTCTTCGCTGTTGTGGTACGCACCAAAAAAGGTGTGAGACGTCCGGACGGTTCACTAATCAGATTCGATCGTAATGCCGTCGTGTTGCTCAACGCGCAGCATCAGCCGGTAGGCACCCGAATATTTGGACCTGTTACCCGTGAGCTGAGAAGAGAGAAATTTATGCGGATTGTCTCACTGGCTCCCGAGGTTATCTAGGACAGGTAAGACAGAATGAACAGGATCAGGAAAGGAGACGACGTAATTGTGATTGCCGGCCGCGATCGCGGAAAACGCGGCACGGTATTGAGCATAACAGCAGACGGGCGACGCGCGCTTGTTAACGATGTTAATGTTGTCAAGAAGCATACGCGGCCGAATCCGAACGCCAATCAGACCGGTGGAATTGTTTCGAAAGAGGCCCCGATTCAGTTATCAAATCTGGCACTTTACAATCCAGCAACCGGTAAGGGAGATCGAGTTGGAATCAGATTCTTGGAAGACGGCACCAAAGTCCGGTATTTCAAATCCAATGATGAGGTTTTGACATGACGGAATTGGCAAGACTTGAGACAATATATCGCAATGAGCTGGTTCCCAGTTTGACGAAGCAGTTCAGTTACGACAACTCGATGCAAGTGCCCAAGGTGACTAAGATTACTTTGAACATGGGTGTGGGCGAAGCCATCAGCAAGAGAGATAAGAATCTTATCACGAATGCCTGCAGTGATCTTGAATTGATTGCCGGGCAGAAGCCGGTGGTAACGAAGGCAAGACGTGCGGTTGCCGCGTTCAAGATCAGAGAAGGATATGAAATCGGTTGTATGGTCACTCTGCGTCGAACCCGAATGTATGAGTTTCTAGATAGGTTGATTTCTATCGCAATTCCCAGAATTCGGGATTTTCGCGGATTGTCGGCAAAGTCGTTTGATGGCCGCGGCAATTACTCGTTTGGGATCAAGGAGCAGATCGTGTTTCCTGAAATTAATTATGACAATGTAGATGTGATTCGCGGGTTGAATGTTACGATAACGACCACTGCACAGACAGACGAGGAAGCGGATGCGCTTTTACGTGGTTTTCATTTTCCATTGAGGCAGAACTGACCATGGCAAAGAAGTCCTTATTGGCTCGTGAAGTCAAACGAGAGAAAATGGCGCAAAGATATGTGGAACGCCGAGCCACTCTTAAAAAGCGAGTGATTGAACCGGGTTTGTCATTGGAAGATCGTATGGAAGCGACAATGCAGTTGCAGAAGTTACCAAGGGATGGCAGCCGATGCCGTCAACGCAATCGCTGCGGTCTAACAGGTCGGCCACGAGGATTTTATCGAAGATTTGGTCTGGGACGAAACAAACTGCGTGAAATCATCATGCAGGGAGAGGCGCCCGGTGTCACGAAATCCAGTTGGTAGACGTTACAGCGTAATTCATTTATCGGAGAATATGTTTCATGTCAATGACTGATCCAATTGCAGATATGCTGACTCGGGTTCGCAACGGCGGTAAAGCCGAGCGGGTCGAGGTTTCAATGCCAGGTTCCGGAATGAAGCGCGAAATCGCTCGGGTGCTGAAGGAAGAGGGATATATTCTCGATTTCAGCGAGGCTGGTGAAGCATCCCGACGTGAACTGACAGTCAAGTTGAAGTACTACAAGGGTAAACCTGTTATCGAAAAGATTGATCGGGTGAGCAAGCCAGGACGCCGAGTCTATCGAGGTCGAGACGAACTTCCGTCGGTTAGCGGGGGACTGGGAATTGCAATTGTATCTACATCCCAAGGTGTGATGACGGCAAAGAAAGCGCAGGCATCCCACGTGGGTGGTGAAATTATCTGTACGGTAAGTTAAGCGGGGCTTAGTTTTGTCAAGAATAGCCAAAGAACCGGTCGTAATTCCTGATGGTGTTAAAGTTGAAATGTCAGGTGGTGTCATCAGGGCTAACGGACCCAAAGGAAGTCTGCAGATGCCGCTACATCAACTGGTTAAAGTCTCCAATGAGGATAGCACTATCGTCGTTCGGGCAAGAAACTCGAGTGTTAAGTCTCGGGCGATGTCGGGAACTATGCGTTCGCTGGTCAATAACATGGTTGTTGGAGTCAGTCAGGGGTTCCAAAGAGAAATGACGCTGGTTGGTACCGGATACAGAGCTCAGGCGAATGGGTCAAGTGTGAATCTCTCGCTTGGATATTCACACCCAATTGAATATCAAGCTCCGGACAGTGTGACTTTTGAGATTAAATCGGAAAGCAGCTCACAGGTTGAGCTGGTGATCAAAGGCATCGACAAGCAAGTAGTTGGTCAGGTTGCCGCTGATATTCGCAGAATGCGTCCGCCGGAACCTTACAAGGGTAAAGGCGTGCGATATTCTGACGAAAGAATTCGTAGAAAGCAGGCCAAGAGTATAAGTGGCTAGGCAATGAGTGAGAAGAAATCAAAGAGATTGCGCCGGGCGCGCAAAGCGCGTGCACGGTTGAGACTGCACCGTAAGAATCGGTTGTGTGTGACGCGCTCATCGAAACACATATCTGCACAGATCATTTCACCGAATGGCGAGAAGACGCTAGTCAGCGCTTCGACCAATGAAGCAGAATTGCGTGGCGGGTTGAAGTTTGGCGGTAATATCGAAGCGGCCAAGCTCGTCGGTACGAAGATTGCCGAACGAGCGAAGGAAGCAAATATCGAGGAGATCGGATTTGATCGCTCCGGTCACCGTTACCATGGAAGAATAAAGGCACTTGCGGACGCTGCGCGTGAAGCAGGGTTGGCAATTTAATTGAGGAACTGGATAGATGGCTATTTCGGAGCAAGACGGCAAGAGCCGCGATGAGATCAAGGAGCAATTGATTAATGTCCGCCGCGTGGCCAAGGTGGTCAAAGGAGGTCGCATTTTCGGCTTTTCTGCATTGACTGTAGTGGGCGACGGTGCGGGACGCGTCGGTATCGGTATCGGTAAGGCACGTGAAGTACCTGTAGCGGCTCAGAAGTCTTTTGAAAATGCAAGACGGAACATGGTTCGAATTCATTTGAAAAACGGTACGCTTCAGTATCCGATTATCGGTCGACATGGTGCTGCGAAGGTTGTCATGCGCCCGGCATCTGCAGGAACAGGAATCATTGCGGGTGATACCATGCGTTTGATTTTTGAATTGGCCGGTGTCCGCGATGTGCTTGCGAAAGTTGTTGGAACTACAAATGCGATCAATGTTGCACGAGCGACAATTGATGGATTGACATCGATTCGCAGTCCGCAGGAAATAGCTGACAAGCGATCGAAGAATGTCTATGCAATTTTCTGAGTTGCGGACTCGAAAGAGCGACTGAATTATGAGCGATAAACAAACACGGAAAGTACGAGTCAGACTGGTTCGTAGCGTCAATGGCCGGTTGAAAAGTCATAGGGCGTGTGTGCGCGGACTCGGACTTCGTCGAATCAATCAGACAAGAGAGCTGGATAATACACCGCAGATTCGCGGCATGGTGCGCAAGGTCTCCTACATGGTTGAATGTGAGGAGATCAATTGATGGAAAATCGGATTGTACTACAGAGTCCACCCGGCGCAAGAAAGAAAGCCAAAAGGGTGGGGCGCGGTGCTGGCTCCACACACGGCAGTACATGTGGTCGTGGAGACAAAGGGCAGAATTCGCGTTCTGGCGGTGGTGTACGAGCAGGATTTGAAGGTGGACAGATGCCAATCAAGCGTCGTCTGCCCAAACGTGGTTTCACCTCGCTCACTTCCGGCAACGTTGCAGAAGTCAGGCTGAGTGAAATTGCGAAGCTCGGGGATGAGGTAATTGATATCGATCGCCTCAAGCGTCTCAGAATCGTCCCACGCAGGGCAGTGAACGCCAAAGTGATTGTATCGGGTTCTATTGATACCAGTGTTCATCTTAAAGGTTTGATGGTATCGGAAGGTGCCCGACGCGCAATCGAAGCCGTGAGTGGAACGATAGAGGAATAGCTGGATGGCAGCTCCAAAAGCATCAAGACGACTACCGAGTCTCGGCACTCTGAGTGAGCTCCGGATGAGGATCCTGTTTGTACTAGGTGCCATGGTAGTTTTTCGACTGGGTACGCACGTACCGGTTCCCGGTGTAGACCCTGTCGCAGTGGCTGCGTTGTTTGAGCAGACCCGAGGTTCAATTGTCGATATTTTCAACGTATTTTCGGGTGGAGCGCTCTCTCGACTGTCGGTATTCGCGCTGGGCGTTATGCCGTACATCTCAGCTTCAATCATCATGCAAATGATGAGCGCAGTGATTCCGCAACTGGAGCAGTTGAAAAAGGAAGGAGAAGCCGGACGTAGGAAAATTACCGAATACACCCGTTACGG
The DNA here is from genome assembly GCA_963666625.1 of Arenicellales bacterium. GTDB lineage: Bacteria > Pseudomonadota > Gammaproteobacteria > Arenicellales > JAJDZL01 > JAJDZL01. Next base: position 3,354,540 of record OY762925.1, on the reverse strand, counting down.
AACCGTCTTGCTAGCGACATTTCAGGGACTCGGAATAGCAATTGCGATTGAAGGCCAGGTTGCAGGTGGCAGTGCGGTTGTGCTCACACCGGGAATCGGGTTCAAGTTAACTACAGTGGCGAGTCTCGTAACCGGTACCATGTTTCTTGTCTGGCTTGGCGAGCAGACGACAGAGCGCGGGATTGGAAACGGTATCTCTTTGTTGATTTTTGCAAGTATTGTCGCAGGATTGCCGTCGGCTGTCGCTGGTACACTTGAACTTGCCCGAACCGGTGCATTTACTCCTATTGGCGTTTTGATACTGTTCGTTGGTGCGATATTTGTAACTGGATGTGTGGTTTTCTTCGAGCGAGGTCAACGTCGAATCACCGTGAACTATGCGCAACGGCAACAGGGACGCAAGATGTTAGCCGGTCAGACTCATCATATGCCGCTGAAAATCAATATGGCGGGTGTGATTCCGCCAATCTTTGCGTCTAGCATCATACTGTTTCCAGTAAGTCTTGGAAGCTGGTTTGGTCAGACGGAAGGTATGGGCTGGTTGCAGGATATCGCAACTACAATCGGTCCTGGTCAACCAATTTACATGTTGTTGTATTCAGGAATGATTGCATTTTTCTGTTTCTTTTATACAGCACTGGTATTCAGTCCGAAAGATATGGCAGATAATCTGAAGAAGTCTGGTGCATTCATTCCCGGAATTCGACCTGGTTCGCAGACGATAAAGTACATTGATACAGTTGTTTCAAGGCTGACGTTAGCTGGGGCAATTTACCTGGTGGTCATTTGTCTGATTCCGGAATTTCTCGTAGTTCAATGGAGTGTACCATTTTATTTCGGTGGAACTTCACTTCTGATAATAGTGGTTGTAATGCTTGACCTGATGGCACAGGTGCAGTCGCACCTTATGTCAAGGCAGTACGAGAGTCTGCTGAAAAAATCCAGCATATCCAGTGGTCTGGGAATCACCAGATAGTATTGAGGAGATTCGAAATGAAAGTAAGGGCATCAGTAAAGAAAATTTGCCGAAACTGCAGGATCTACAAACGCAATGGTGTTTTGAGGGTTGATTGCAGTTCAGACGCTCGCCATAAGCAAAGACAGGGTTGAACAGTCATAAGAAAGGTGAATTAGATTGGCACGTATAGCAGGAATAAATTTACCCGTACAGAAGCATATTCGTATTGCGTTGACAGCGATTTATGGTATTGGTGTCAAAACCGCGGATACGATCTGTGAAAATACGCAGATCGACGGTAGCAAGAAAGTGCGGGAACTCACTGATGATGAAGCGGAGAAACTTCGTTCGGAAGTCGCAAAATATATGATTGAAGGCGATTTGCGAAGAGAAGTTTCCATGAATATCAAGCGATTGATGGATCTGGGGTGTTATCGAGGTTTACGGCATAGGCGTGGGCTTCCTGTCCGGGGACAGAGAACTTCTACAAATGCCAGAACTCGCAAGGGACCACGAAGACCAATTCGTAAATAGGTGGTAGATCAAGGTGGCAAGAACTAAGGGCAGAAAGCGCAAGACGAGAATCAAGCGCACAGTCAGCGAAGGAATCGCGCACATTCACGCGACGTTCAACAATACGATTGTGACGATTTCCGATCGGCAGGGTAACGTACTCTGCTGGTCGACCGCGGGAAAAATGGATTTTAAAGGATCACGAAAAAGCACACCGTTTGCAGCTCAGATGGCCTCCGAGGACTGTGCGAAAAGTGCTATAGATATGGGGATGAAGTATATCGAGGTACAGGTATGCGGACCAGGACCCGGACGTGACTCCGCTCTTCGGGCACTCAACGCAGCTGGACTGGAAGTCAGCCGAATTACGGACGTAACACCGATTCCTCATAATGGTTGTCGGCCGCCAAAACGTCGAAGACCCTGACTGGAGCTGAACAATGGCAAGATATACGGGACCAACATGTAAACTCGCTCGACGCGAACAGGTTGACCTCGGACTTAAAAGACGAGGAGATTTCAAAGCGATCACTGAAAAGTGTCGATTTGAAAAACTGCCAGGCCAGAAAGTTGCCTCCAGACGTCCGAGGGTAACAGTCTTTGGTCGCCTCTTGAGAGAGAAGCAGAAACTCAGAAGAACTTATGGAGTGATGGAGAAACAGTTTCGTCGACACTTCACTGAAGCTTCTAGAAGACAGGGTTCTACCGGAATTAATCTGCTTCAGATACTTGAATCGCGGTTGGACAATGTTGTGTATCGAATGGGATTTGGCTCAACTCGAGCCGAGTCACGTCAACTGGTAAACCATAATGCAATTGAAGTCAACAACAAGCGGGTCAATATTCCGTCTTATGAGATTAAACCAGGCGATGTGGTACAGGTGCGCGAGAAAAGTCGAACTCAGGAGCGGGTGATATTCTCACTTGATATCGCGGAACGAATCGGCTTTCCCTCATGGATAGAAGTTGATGTTGGTAATTTCCGAGGTGTGTACAAGAGTCTTCCTGAGCGCGAAGATATTTCTGAGGAAATCAATGAGACATTGGTGATTGGTTATTACTCCAAGTAATTTGACACGAGTTTGAAAATGGAACAAAACTACGACGTTTCTGAATTCTTAACCTTGACTCCTCGTACGATCAAGGTAAAGGAGCTCTCGGACAAGCGGGCCGAGATCTTTCTTGAGCCGCTCGCACGGGGGTTCGGCCACACAATGGGAAATGCGCTTCGCAGAATATTGCTGTCTTCAATGCCTGGAGCAGCGATTACCGAAGTGAAGATTTCAGATGGGGAAAAAGATGTACTGCATGAGTTCAACGTCATTGACGGAGTTCGCGAGGAAGTAATCGAAATATTGATGAACCTAAAGAATCTTGCTGTCAAGATGCATGGTAAGGATCGAGATAAAGCAATACTGAAACTTGACAAGAAGGGCCCGAGCGTGGTGACGGCCGCAGATATCGAAGAAACTCATGATGTCGAAATCATTGACAAGGATTTTGTGATTGCACACCTTCTTTCCCGCTCGCGATTGGTTATGGAGTTGACTGTGACCCGAGGGCATGGGTATCGACTGTTGGATACAGGAATCGAGAAATCCTCGACAGAGATCGGTAAATTAGCGGTTGACGCATACTACACACCAATTCGACGTGTTTCCTACAAGGTCGACAATGCCAGAGTCGGTCAGAGAACTGATTTCGATAAGTTGATTTTGGACATTGAAACAAACGGTACAATCGAGCCGCGCGACGCGGTTCGGCATGCAGCAACAATACTACATACGCAAACCGAAACGTTTGCCAATTTGCAGGAGACTTTTGAGGAACCTGAAGTCGAGGAAGAACCCCAATTCGACAAAGAACTTCTCAAACCGTTGGACGAGCTAGAATTGACGGTGAGGTCTGCCAACTGCCTGAAAGTCGAGCAGATACACTATATAGGTGATCTTGTCCAGAAAACCGAAGCAGAGCTTTTGAAGACACCTAATCTTGGTAAGAAATCTTTGACTGAGATTAAGGAAGTATTGGCGGAACGTAATCTTTCACTTGGTCAGAAACTTGAGAATTGGCCACCGCCGAGTTTGCGTCGAGATACCTCTGAGCTCGAAAGACTGGGGGAATGACAGGCCGTGCGACATCGTAAATCCGGACGACACCTCAATCGCACTTCGAGTCATCGAAGTGCGATGATGAAGAACATGGCAGCGTCGTTGCTTCGACATGAGCAAATTAGAACGACTGTACCGAAAGCCAAGGAGCTGAGAAGATTTGTCGAGCCGCTGATCACACTTGGAAAAACGCCGTCACTTGCGAACCGCAGACTCGCTTTTTCACGACTCAGGGATCGTGAGATGGTGCAAAAACTGTTTGATACACTGGGCGAGCGTTACAAAGCGCGTCCTGGTGGTTATACACGGATACTCAAATGCGGATATCGCGCGGGTGATGCGGCTCCGATGGCCTATGTCCAACTGGTGGATTCGGACATAATCTTTCAAGCCGAAGACTAATTCTGCGTCAGTCTTCCGTTCTCATCGCCGGCATTTCCGGTGCCTGTCGGCAACCGTTAGGTATAGCGGTTCGTACTAGATCGTACTCGTTCTTACCGGACAGCCAATAGAGGGGATCAAGACAGACTTAGATTGAAGTTGGTCAGGATTGCCAGACGACAACAATGATTATGAGCAACAAGGCAGCCAGAACAACAAATAAGCCCACTGTCAAGAACTTGAACAGGAAACTGACGGTTTTGTTCATGGTTGTGCGTATCATTGAATATTCAAATTTGTCGAATCGTATTATGCCACAAATTCAAGACTCGGTTTACTGTTGCCCATGAAACAGGTTGTACATTATGAAGTTTGATGTAGATACAATACTTGATTTCTGGTTTGCTGACAGCATTGAGTCCGAAGAAGAATTCCTCCATCGTATGGAGATGTGGTTTTTCAATTCCGATTCGTTTGATCAGGCGGTTCGGCAGTTCGAGCCTATGATCGAATTTGTCGCTGACGGTCATGCACGCAATTTGGAATCTGATCCGAAAGGCATGCTCGCATTGATCATTACGTTGGACCAGTTTCCTCGAAATGTCTATCGGGGAACACCTCAAGCTTTCGCATATGACTACAAGGCGTTGCAGCTGACTAAAAAAGTCATAGATTCCGAACTTGACAAATCCATGACGTATCTCGAACGGCTATTTGCATACATGCCTCTGCAACACTCTGAGGATCTGCAGATTCAGAGATTATCAGTCGATATGTTCAACTTGTTAGTTGATGTTGCAGAATCCCAAGTTCAGTCAGAACGTGCGATGGAGTCTGTGAAATTCGCCGAAATGCATCGAGACATCATTGAACGATTCGGGCGATTCCCACATAGAAACGAGATTCTGGGTCGGGAATCCACAGCGGAAGAGTTACAGTATCTAGCAGATGGAGCCGAGACATTCGGTCAAGTGAAAAAGTGATCTGAAATTGCTGTTGGACGACAGCTACTCAGTTTCAGTCAGTTATAAAATGAGATAGTCTGTAGGGTCGGCTTTACACATAGTATGCGAACTAAAGATCACTTGATTGATCTGCACAGTTACTTTGAGTCGCTTTCGGTATCGAATTTGATTAGAAATCAGACTGGAAATTTTTCAAAATTCAACTATCGGTTTATTGCGACCGGAATTACAGTTACAATTTCCATCTATTGATCAAAATATTCAATCTGAAGAATCGGGAGGCGAATTTCATGGATAGTCCGGTCAGGGTCACCGTTACCGGTGCTGCAGGTCAGATCAGTTACAGTTTATTGTTTCGTATCGCTGCAGGAGACATGCTTGGCGCAGATCAACCGGTAGTTCTTCAATTACTTGAAATCCCTCCGGCGATGGACGCATTGTCCGGCGTAGTGATGGAATTAGACGACTGCGCGTTTCCGACATTAGCCGGTATTGTTGCTACCGATGATCCTGAAACCGCCTTTGCCGACGCTGATTACGTTCTGATGGTTGGTGCCCGGCCGCGCGGTAAGGGAATGGAGCGTAAAGATTTACTTGAAGCAAATGCACAGATATTCACTGCTCAAGGTGCCGTTTTAGACCAAGTTGCAAATCAATCGGTAAAAGTGTTGGTTGTAGGCAATCCAGCCAATACCAATGCGTTGATAACAGCGAGCAAACTGAGACGTTTGGACGCATCTCAGATCACGGCGATGACTCGTCTCGATCACAACAGAGCGGTGAGTCAGATCGCGGCAAAAACCGGAGAACACGCTCACACCGTGAGGAAGGTCATCATTTGGGGAAATCACTCCGCTACACAGTACCCTGATGTGCACCATGCGATCGTCAATGGTCAGCGTGTTCTTGACAGGGTTGATATGGATTGGGTGGAGAATGACTTCATTCCCAAAGTACAAAAGAGAGGAGCAGAGGTCATTGCAGCCAGAGGGCTGTCCAGTGCGGCTTCGGCAGGTTCTGCTGCCATTAATCACATTCGTACCTGGGTGCAAGGTACACCAGAGGGCGACTGGACAAGTATGGGTATCGTCAGCGATGGATCATATGGCATGACTCCGGACCTGATCTACTCCTTTCCAGTGATATGCAAAGATGGACGCTACGAGATTGTCCAAAACCTCGGAGTCAGCGAGTTCAGCCGGGAAAAGATGCGAATCACCGAAAATGAGTTGATTGAAGAGCGAGATGCGATTCGAGGGCTTCTCTAGTTGGTGTTGGAAATTTCCGTAGTCGTTCCTGTATTCAATCGAAGTGAACTTCTGAAGAGGGCATTGGACTCTGTTTTTTCGCAGAGTCTTCCGCCGCGTCAAGTGATTGTTGTTGACGATGGGTCAACTGACGACACGGCCGAGGTTTTGCGTGCGGATTATTCGACTGATGTCAGAGTAATCAGTCAACAAAACGCTGGCATCAGCCGGGCGCGAAATGTCGGCATATCAGCCAGTAGTCACGAATGGATTGCCTTCCTTGATTCAGATGATGAATGGCACCCCCAGAAACTTGAAAAGCAGGCGAATTTGCTCTCTCAAAATCCAGAGTACCAGGTCTGTCATAGTGATGAGATCTGGATTCGAAGAGGCGTTCGCGTAAATCCCAGAAAACATCATGCGAAGTCGGGGGGATGGATATTTCCAAAATGTCTGCCACTTTGCGCAATTTCACCGTCTGCCGCAATTATCAATCAAGCGATTTTCTCCGATGTGGGTGTTTTTGATGAGAGCTTGCCAGTTTGTGAGGATTACGATATGTGGCTTCGAGTGACTTCAAAGTATCCTGTCGGTTTCGTTAACGAACAACTGGTAATTAAGTATGGCGGTCATGAAGATCAGCTGTCAAAGATGTATCCGGCGATGGATCGGTTTAGAATCATTGCTATGCTCAAGTTACTGGAATCTGATACCCTCAGTAAAAACTATCGAAAGTTGACGATCGAAGTTCTGATTGAGAAACTTCTGGTTTACAGCAACGGTGCACGCAAAAGGGGACGAAATTCTGAAGCGAGTCAATTTGACGATTTGAAGCAACGATACGAACACGAATTGATCGGTCTAGAATGACCACTTCTGTCAACATTGTTGTCGCGATGAAATCGGAGGCGATGCCACTGATTGGTCGATTTGGCTTAGAACGGATGACACGCGATGGTGATCGTTTCCCAATATATGGGAAAGGGCAATTGAAATTGATCATCAGCGGAATCGGTGCGCATAAGGCAAGAGAAGCGGTTTGGTATCTTTCTAAGCATAGTGAGACTGTTAATGTGAGCGCTTGGATGAACGTGGGTGTTGCAGGACATGGAAGCCATGGTATCGGTACAGGATTTCTCGCAAACTGTATTCTTGACGGTGTCACCCAACAGACAATTTATCCTTCATTTACTATCGATTTCGGCTTGCAGACAGGAAAGGTTGCCACGGTCGATGTGGTGGAGACTGAATATCAAGAGCGCATCGGATACGATATGGAAGCGTTTGGTTTCGCAGCATCAGCGTCAAGATATTCCACACTTGAAATGATTCATTGTTTCAAGGTTGTATCGGATAACAGAGAAAATTCGGTTCGGTATCTGACCAAGCTGGATATCCAAAATTTCATCGCTGATCACATTGATACCATCCATAGGCTATGTTGCCAGTTGCATGATCTCGCCAAGTCGGTTGCACAACGACTTGAACCCGGCGACCCGACAGTTGCATTTGCGAACCACTGGCGAATGACCGTAGCTCAACGTGAAATATTGAGAAAATATTTACATAAAACCATAATCTTGAATAAAGAAATTAAAGTTGATTCTGATGTTGTTCGTAATTGTCCAACTGCGACGGCGGTGTTGAGTTCTGTCCAAGGGTATCTGAATCAACACTGGAAATATTCATAGAGGTAATGCCTTGTACTCGACAATCTATTTGGAAAAAGAGGTTTCGGAATATTCGTTGACACAACGTATTCTGAGTCAGTTTCCTTCAGCAGACATTGTTGAGTGTACTCGATACGGTGAGGTTTTCAATCGAAAGGCACAAGACTTTAGACTCCAGAAGCAACGCCCTTCTTTGGTACTTGCACGCAAGTATGGAAAACATGTTCTGTCGGTTCCGGATGGCTACGGAGTGGGTGGCACTCACAACTATTATTTTTCTGTGATGCTGAATTGCATCTACGATTGTCGTTACTGTTTTCTACAGGGTATGTATCGTTCTGCCCATCATGTCGTGTTCGTCAATTTCGATGAATTCGCGCAGTCAATCAGAAGCACCGCAGCTGAGCACGATACGAACGATCAGGTTTGGTTTTTTTCTGGCTATGACTGTGACAGTCTGGCTATGGAGCCAATTGTCGGTATGGCGAATTACTTCATTGGAACCGTAGAGACACTGGAGCATGTTTGGCTGGAGCTTAGGACCAAGAGTACACAGATTAGATCGCTGCTTACCCGTGATGTGGTTCCCAACGTTGTGACCGCCTTCAGCGTGACGCCCGACAGGATATCTTCCTCGTTGGAACATAAAGTGCCGCATTTGGACAAGCGGATTGCCGCGATGGTGCGACTTCAGGAACGTGATTGGAAAATCGGTTTGCGTTTTGATCCGTTGATATTTACCCACAACTACCGAGTTCAATACCAAGAATTGATGGAAAAGATTTTTTCTTCTGTTGATGCGGGTCTTGTTCATTCTGTGACAATTGGGACATTCCGCCTGCCGAAGGAATTTTATCGGACGTTGGAGAATCTATATCCGGATGATCAATTCGTTGCCCAGCCATTTGAACTGCGTAATGGATCTGTGACCTATCCGAAGTCTGTAGAGGCAGATATGAAAGGGTGGTGCTACGAGCGTCTCGGTCAATTCATAGATTCGGACAGAGTACATTTCGACGAACTGGTATTGGAGTCAGACTGATGTCATCGTTGGTTATGGTTACGGGTGTGAGTGCCGGCATAGGTTTGGCTGTTGCAAAGCAATTGCTTCAAAACTCGTATGAGGTAGTAGGGCTATCCAGGCGAAGTGCTGAAGAGTTGAAAGAGTTCTCTAAAGGCCGCTTCATCCAGGAGATCGTCGATCTATCTGATCTCGATGCTCTCAATGAACATTTCCCCAAACTTGTCAAACGTTATACGGATGTAGACGCAATTGTATTCTGCGCAGGATATGGGAGATTTGGGAGTCTTGAGGAGTTTTCGTACGATCAGATTACCAAGATAGTCAATACCAATCTACTTTCGACCATGTTTCTTGCAAGAGCTTTTCTGCCACAGATGAAACGAAGAAAGAAGGGCAAGTTAATATTTATCGGATCTGAGTCAGTATTGTCGGGTGGCCGACGAGGTGCAGTTTACACAGCGACTAAATCCGCTGTTGATGGGTTCGTGAAGTCACTGCGACGCGAATGTTCTGCGGATGGGATTCATGCAGGAATTGTTACACTTGGTATGGCAAAAACCGAATTTTATGACCAAGCTCAATTTACTCACGGTGATTCGCCAGAAAACTACGTACTCCCCAGTGATGTAGCTGAGGCTGTAGTCATGATGCTTCAATCGCGACTGGGCACTGTGATCGATGAGGTCAAAGTCACCCCACTGAAAAGCGTAATTACACGAAGGCGAACGGGCTAAATTTGCGATAATAACGGGTTGAAACTGGCGGGTCTGGGATGACGCGACGACTCTCGTAACTTCGATTGGTAAGGCTTTAGAAATTTGTCTGATATGTTGAGAATTGCAGTATCCGGTGCCGCCGGTCGAATGGGTAAGACATTGATTCAGGCGGTTTGTGAATCGCAATACGTGGAACTGACCCATTCAACTGAAATTCCGGGAAATAGTTCAATTGGTTCTGATGCGGGTACGATCGCCGGAGTCGGCGTTATCGGCGTGGAAGTCAAAGACAAGCTCGATACCGACCTGTTTGATGTCCTGATCGAATTCACCACACCGGAAGCGACGATGCAGCATTTAGCACAATGTGTCGGAGCAGGCAAGGATATCGTTATCGGTACCACCGGGCTGACAGACGAAAATTTGAGTGAACTTCAGAATGCTGCTCAGAAAATCAGAGTAGTAGCGGCACCGAATATGAGTGTCGGAGTGAATTTATGCCTCAAATTACTGCAGATGGCTGCTGCGACTTTCGGAGATTCAGTTGATGTTGAAGTGGTTGAAGCCCATCACCGGGCGAAGGTCGATGCACCATCTGGCACAGCACTGAAAATGGGTGAAGTTGTAGCGGAAACACTTGGCAGGTCTCTCGAAGAACATGGACGATTCGTCAGGCACGGAAGAACTGGTGCACGTGAAGATAAAACTATTGGATTTGCGACTATCCGGGCCGGCGATATAGTAGGGGAACATACAGTCATGTTCGTAGCACCTGGTGAGCGTGTTGAGATCACGCATCGCTCTTCCAGCCGAATGAATTATGCCAATGGGTCGGTACGCGCCGCATTGTGGGTGTCAAGTCACCCACCGGGCCTCTATCAAATGACAGACGTACTGGAGCTTGGTTGATCAGTCGAATTGCTTAATTCATTGTGGTTGCTGTTAGAAGAATGTTGACGTGGCAAGCGACGGTCTCGATATATTTGGAATTCGGCAGTGAGAAGAGGCGAAAAATTTCAGCCGTACTGAGTTGGCCTGTATCGTAGTAGTTCAGGAACATTTCGCTTAATGGATTCAACCGATTGGAAAAGTGGCAGACAGTCTGTGTGAATGGGAAATCCATGAGCCTGAGTCGACAGAAAATTCTGTGTCAAATCAATGACTTTTATACGAACAAAATGCTGATTACCGTTGTCCAATTCGGACTTTACGACAGTTAGTTGTCCAATTATTGTTTGAATGAAATCTGACCAAACGAGAAAGGCCCTGCTCGCTCTGGAAGATGGCAGCGTATTCGAGGGCTATGCGTTCGGCGCGTCTGGCAGTGCTGTCGGTGAGGTGATTTTCAATACGTCGATCACTGGTTATCAGGAAATCATTACCGACCCTTCCTACGCGCAGCAGATTGTTACATTCACACATCCTCAAATCGGAAATGTTGGGGTGAATTCGGACGATGTAGAAGCCCATACAACCCATGCCTCAGCCATGGTGATCAAGAATCTCCCTACCCGAATTAGCAATTGGAGGTCCGAATCATCCATTGGTGAATTCTTGAAACGACACAAAGTGGTGGGTATTCATGGTATAGATACCCGACAGCTTACTCGGTTAATCAGGTCCAAAGGTGCACAGAACGGCTTTGTAACGACCGAATCTCATATGGATGCTGATTCTGCAATCAGAATGGCGAGGAAATTTCCCGGACTCAAAGGCATGGATTTGGCGAAGGAAGTCTCGACAAAATCAATTTTCAAATGGCGCGAAGGGACATTTGATCTCGATTCAGGCAGTTCAATGAGTGTTGTAGATTCGATGGAGCGATATTCTGTAGCCGCATATGATTTTGGTATTAAACACAACATATTACGGATGCTATCTGATCGAAGTTGTGAAGTAACTGTCGTTCCTGCGCAAATGTCTTACGATGAACTTAGTCATGACTTTGATGGTGTCTTTCTCTCCAATGGCCCAGGCGACCCTGAACCTTGCGGTTACGCGATAAGGAATATTGAACAGATTCTACAGCGATACATACCGATATTTGGTATTTGTCTCGGGCATCAATTGCTCGCGCTGGCTTCCGGGGGACGGACGATGAAAATGAAATTCGGTCATCATGGTGCCAATCATCCCGTGAGAGACCTATCGACAGGGGAAATCATGATTACAAGTCAGAACCATGGTTTTGCAGTGGACGACGAGCAACTTCCGGACGATATTATCGTCACGCACCGTTCATTGTTTGACGGCACCATTCAGGGTTTGGCACACAACAAGTATCCGGCATTCTCATTTCAGGGGCATCCTGAAGCGAGCCCGGGACCGCATGATTGTTCAGCATTGTTTGATCGATTCATCCATATGATGCAAACACGGAAAACATCCATGTCCGCTGCAGCAAGTCATGCCTAAGCGAACTGATCTCGAAACAATATTGATAATCGGTGCTGGACCGATCGTGATCGGCCAGGCTTGCGAGTTTGATTATTCAGGCGTACAAGCCTGTAGAGCGCTAAAGGATGAAGGGTATCGAGTTGTGCTCGTTAATTCGAATCCGGCGACGATTATGACAGATCCGGAGTTTGCGGATTCCACCTATATCGAGCCCATTCGTTGGCAGTCGGTGGCGGAAATTATCAAAGTTGAGCGACCCGACGCAATTTTGCCGACTATGGGTGGACAGACTGGGTTGAATTGTGCACTAGACCTTGTTCGCAAGAACGTACTGGAAGAATACGGTGTCGAGTTGATCGGCGCAACCAGGGAATCTATCGATAAAGCGGAAGATCGCGAGAAGTTTCGCGACTGTATGGACGAGATTGGACTCGAATATGTTCGAGGTGCGCTGGCTCACAGCATGGAAGATGCGCTGCAGATACTTTCGGATATCGGATTTCCAGCTATTATCCGTCCATCTTTCACTCTCGGTGGGTCCGGCGGTGGAATCGCATACAACCGCGATGAATTCATGGATATTTGTCTGAGAGGTTTGCGTGCTTCACCAACCAGTGAGTTACTGATTGAGGAGAGCATTTCAGGCTGGAAAGAGTTTGAGATGGAGGTCGTTCGGGACAACAGCGACAATTGCATTATTGTCTGCTCCATTGAAAATCTGGATGCCATGGGTTTGCACACCGGAGATTCGATAACCATTGCGCCTGCACAGACACTAACCGACAAGGAATATCAGCGAATGCGAGATGCAAGCATCGCTGTGATGCGGGTAATTGGCGTTGACACCGGTGGTTCGAATGTTCAGTTCGCGATCAATCCGGTAAATGGAAGAATGGTGATCATAGAGATGAATCCGAGAGTGTCCAGATCTTCCGCCTTAGCATCGAAAGCGACTGGATTTCCGATTGCGAAAGTCGCTGCGAAACTTGCCGTCGGGTACACCTTGGATGAACTCCAGAATGACATTACCGGTGGTGCCACTCCTGCTTCATTTGAGCCGACGATTGACTACATTGTCACCAAAATTCCACGCTTTGATTTTCAGAAATTTCCGCACTCGGACTCGACACTGACCACACAGATGAAATCTGTCGGTGAGGTCATGGCGATCGGTCGGACATTTCAGGAGTCGCTCCAGAAAGCAATCCGTAGTCTGGAAATTGGAACATTCGGTTTTGAAACGCCAAAGGGATTGAAGGAAGCGGATGGAGGCATTGATGATTTAATGCGTTCGAAACTGAGCATACCTGGGGCGGAGCGTCTTTGGTACATCGGTGAGGCTTTCCGCAGAGGGATGAGCGTTGAACGCGTAAACGTATTTACAGGAATTGATCCTTGGTTCCTTTCAGAAATTCAGCACCTAATCGATGTGGAAGAGGAAATCAAAACGAATTCCGGGGCGATTACCGCTGCGTTACTCACTCAGTGGAAATGCCGGGGTTTCTCCGATCACAGATTGGCCGAATTGCTGGACACCAATGAGAAAGACATTCGTGCCTTGCGCTACTCGTTTGGCGTACACCCGGTGTACAAACGCGTCGATTCGTGTGCCGGCGAATTTGATACACCGACCGCGTACATGTATTCCACTTACGAAAATGAGTGCGAATCGAATCCCGGCACCGAAAAAAAGATCGTCGTTCTAGGCGGTGGACCCAACCGAATTGGACAAGGAATCGAATTCGATTACTGCTGTGTGCACGCGGCCATGGCGTTACGGGAAGATGGTTATCAGACAATCATGGTGAACTGCAATCCCGAAACTGTATCCACAGACTATGATGTGTCGGATCGGTTGTATTTTGAACCACTGACCGTCGAAGATGTACTGGAAGTTTGTCGAATAGAGAATCCAGATGGTGTTATTGTTCAGTATGGTGGACAGACTCCGCTGAAAATTGCCAGAGATCTCACTGGTGAAGGGGTGAACATTATCGGTACCTCAGCCGATTCCATTCATCAGGCCGAAGATAGAAAGTATTTTCAGGATCTGCTTCACAAGCTTGAACTGCGACAACCTCCGAACTCGACAGCTGTTACGATTGAAGATGCCTTGAAAGCTGCTGAAAATATTGGCTATCCGATTGTCGTACGGCCATCGTATGTTCTCGGTGGACGGGCCATGGAAATTGTCCGGAGTCCAGAACAGTTGCAGGCCTATATGGGAGCGGCAATCGATGTTTCACACCACTCACCGGTGCTTCTTGACAAATTCTTAAGTGATGCTATTGAAGTCGATGTTGATGCGGTCTGCGATGGAGATGAGGTATTCATCGGTGGGATCATGCAACATATCGAGCTTGCAGGAGTCCATTCCGGCGATTCATCCTGTTCATTGCCCGCGTTCAGTCTGGCCGAGGAACTACAGGATGGACTACGTCGGCAGACACGGGAAATGGCATTCGCGTTGAATGTAGTTGGTTTGATGAACGTTCAGTTTGCGATCAAGGGTGCGGAAATATATGTACTGGAGGTAAATCCGCGCGCTTCCCGTACAGTTCCGTTTGTATCGAAGGCGACGTCAATTCCACTGGCGAAAGTCGGAGCTCGCTGTATGTTGGGGCAGACCCTCCAGCTACAAGGTGTAACTCGCGAGATCATACCTTCGTTTTTCAGTGTCAAGGAAGCTGTATTTCCATTTGAGAAGTTTCCCGGCTCGGAGCCATTACTAGGTCCGGAAATGAAAAGTACCGGAGAAGTCATGGGTATTGGCCGTTCTTTCGGGGAAGCCTACTGGAAGGCGTATCATGCAACCGGGTACTCCATTGCTGAGTCCGGCAACGCGCTGCTCAGCGTAACTGGTGACGATCAATTGGGAATCATTGAAGTGGGGCGGATTCTTGCTGATAGAGGATACACGCTGTTTGGAACCGATGGCACAGCCAAATTGCTGTCAAGCCATGGTATCGAAGTCAGTCGTGTCAACAAGGTGCGCGAAGGGCGCCCACACGTTGTTGACATGTTAAAGAACAAAGAGATCGATTTGATTGTGAATGTTCCGCGCAAGAGAGCCAGCGTCGCGGATTCTGAGACAATTCTGAAAGAGGCTTTGAAGCAAAATGTCGCTCATTTCACGACGATATCCGCTGCCAAGGCCATTTGTGCCGCACTTTCCGATTCGGCGAAGGCGGTAGTGCCATACCGGCTGCAAACATTGCATAAAGAAAGAGCCGCCGACCAATAGGCGACGGCTCTTTTAGAGCAAGTTCCACGCAAAGAACTTACAGGACTCGCTTATTCGCGACCTCCAAAGATCCCAAGAATATGAATCAGACTGAGAAACAGATTGTAGATGGAGATAAACAATGTAACGGTCGCCATGATGTAGTTTGTCTCACCACCATGCACAATGGCACTCGTCTGGTAGAGAATCAAACCAGACATCAAGATGATGAACATACCTGATACTGCGATCGACAGCATAGGCAGATTAAAGAATATTGCGGCAAGGGACATGATGAATGCAGCCAGAATACCGGCAAATAGCATTCCACCCAGGAAAGCAAAATTCTTTCTGGTAGTCAGTGCATAAGCAGATAATCCCAGAAAAATCAGTCCTGTTCCACCAAACGCAGTCATTACAATCTGATCACCATTTGGAATGACTGTCAGGTAAAGCGAAATGATCGGTCCAAGGGTGAGGCCCATAAAACCAGTTAGAGCGAACACGCAGACAATTCCCAATCCGGAATTTCGCAGTGCGCTGGTCAGGAACAACAGCCCGAAATAACCCACCAGTGTGATGATCAGTCCGGGATGTGGCCAGTTCAACGTAGCGGACAGTGCCGCCACACCGGCACAGAACAACAGAGTCATCGACAGCAGAATGTACGTGTTCCGGAGAACTCTGTTGACAACGACACTTGAAGTTCTTTGTTGGGAAAGTACTTGGTCGTTAAATCTCATAGATAGTTTCCTCTTGAAAAGTGAAGGTAAGTTAATTGTACGATTACGGTAGAAATAATTCAAATGTAGCAGGTTAATATTCGGTCAAAATTCTTACTTGAAATATAAAGATAGTTCATAATATTTCAAGGCCTTTGACTGCATTTCCGTACAGTCGCAATTCCTCGGATCTTTTCATCAGGCGTTTCTGTATCCGCCTTTATCGCTATTCGGAGAATCGCATCCAGCAAATTAGTCCCATAAAACGGAGAGGTGGCTGAGTGGACGAAAGCGGCGGTCTTGAAAACCGTTGAAGGGCAACCTTCCGGGGGTTCGAATCCCTCCCTCTCCGCCAGATTATTCGGGCTCATTCAGTCGAACCGGTGTCGACGACCGGGACCGCCCGATGACTCTTTCTCCCACTTGTGCCACCCGGGTGCCACTCAGGGTGTCGTTTCGCATTGCAACGTCAACCGGCGGGCACCGCCCGAAGATGCCGACGCGGCTGCCGAGAAGCGACATTCGTGAACGATTCCGGCCTGAAATTCTCGGCATTTACAATGCTGGCACTGTCGCCGGTCGCCCGAATCACATACAGGCCCTCTCGCTCGGCATCCAAATTTGAATCCGAATCGCAACGTATATATGCCATCGCACCATATACCGCCTTCGAGCTGTAGTCCGGAAAATACTTCGTAATATCCCCCATCACCTCCACGAACCGCTCCACGTCATCCGGCCTCAGGGTCGTCTTGACCTCCACCACGACCACTTCCTCACCATTCACCGCCACCAGATCAAACTCCTTGTGCTTGCGCATACTGTCGTCCCGGACATAGGACATCTGCGAACGGGGAAGGATACCTTGCACCTCAATCCCGCGCTCGTTCAGCAACCTGAGCAGATCGCCCTCGACCAGGGACTCCACAAACCTGCCCCAGTTGCTGTTCAGCTCGCTCACCTTGTAGGCATTCTTGCTGACTATCGCCTCCGTCTTTTTCAACTGTCTTGAGTTTTCCCTCAGTATGGCCTCTGTCTCCCTCTGCATGGCGCGTATTTCCGCCACCTCGGCTTCAGCTCTCTTCTGCATGGCGTGTATTTCCGCCACCTCGTCCTCGGCCCTGTCCTGCTTGGCGGTAATCGACGCCATGTGCCTTTCGAACTGCGCCCGGTATTCTCTGATCTCTTCCTCTATCGTCTTTTCATTGTCCATTGTCTCTCTCCATTTCGGATGGGTTGCTCCTTGCGTGCCCGATCGAGTCGATAAGGGCATTGTAACCGATTGTAAGTGCTTTGCGCCCCAATCTGTTTTGGCGGCAACACCTCTCATCTACTGATTATGACATTTCATGGATGACTTGAGACTCGTGGCTAATCTAAGAAACGTTTTGGTCAATCGAAAAGTCAGAATAGTTGAATGTACAATACAACCATGTATGAAATCACATTAGAGAATTACCGTTGCTTCAGAGAGCGACAAGTCGCTCGCCTGGCACCGCTTACACTTTTGGTAGGAGAAAATAGCGCGGGCAAGACATCCTTTATGGCCATGATCCAGGTATTGTTGGATATGACCTATAACACTAATACTCCGAATTTCAAGAAAAACCCCTTTGACCTTGGAAGTTTCGATGAGATCGCACACTACCGGGGTGGGCGTGGCGGTAGAGCAAATAGTTTTAAAGCAGGTTTTAGTACAAGCGATATTGATTTTCGAAATCGCAACTTGATTGATGATCTACGGGGTAAGGTCTACTCAACCAAGAAAGTTAAGAAATTGAGCACAGGCCACAAGTAACTGCTCAGTAATAGAAACTTGTGCCGGAAATAATCGGTTAAGCAGCCAATTTTGGATTTCTCCAGATTGATTTAAACATAAAAGTAAGCACGAGCATGCAGTAGTCTTTGCTGTACTTTTAGGAATCGAATTCAAATGGGCAATACAAACTTATCCTCACTGATCTGGTCTGTGGCTGATGACGTTTTGCTGGGTGTATTCAAACCAAACGAATACGGACGAGTAATTCTGCCGTTTGTCGTATTCCGGCGACTGGACTGCATACTTGAACCAAGAAAGGATGAAGTCATTGAGTTGCACAAAAAATACAAGGACCAACTGCAGGACCCTTCCCCTGTCATCAAAGGTCGGATCGGTTCAGCTTTCTTCAATGTCTCCCGATTTGATCTTGTACGACTGAAGAGCGACCGACCCTGAAGCTGAACAATATCTGCGCAAAAGAGATGGACCTGCCAGTCGCAAAAGCCACGGCTAAACTGCTCAAGTATGTCGATTCGCATGAAAGGACGATTGAATACAAAGTCAAAATAATGCTGGGTCACTGGATCAAAATGGGCTCGAAACAGATTGCGGGTCAGGCACGGGCGATGATTGTCACACAGTCCAGGCGGCACTGTGTTCAGTATTTTCGGGAGGTCAACAGACAGTTGCAGGATCGGGGATTGAAATATCGGGCTCTGGTGGCTTTCTTCGGAGAGGTTCGGCACAACGGAGATTCGTTCACCGAAGCCAAACTGAATAGCGAAGTTGATCATGAGGGCGACATACCTCGTGGGTTGAAGAATCCGGGTTTCAGGCTGCTGATCATTGCCAACAAATTTCAGACAGGATTCGATGAGCCCCTGGTTCAGACCATGTATGTCGACAAGATCCTAAGGGGCGTTCAATGCGTGCAGACACTATCCCGTCTGAATCGTGTTATGCCTGGTAAGACCGCGACATTTGTCCTGGACTTTGTGAATGAGGTGGAAACAGTAAAGCAGTCGTTCCAGAGATTCTACACCTCGACTATGCTGGAAGGGGAGCCCGACCCGAATGTCATGTACGATACTTTGGCAGCAATCGAGCAGTTCGATCTATATACATACGAGGAGGTGGATGAATTCTGCAAGGTGTTTTTTGATCGGAAACGGGATCAAAGCGAACTGCACTATGTGCTTGACCAAGTGGTGGACAGGTATCTCGCCGTTGATGAGGAGGATGAGAAGGAAGATTTCAAGTCAAGAATTCAGAAGTATGTCCGCATGTATGGTTACATGTCACAGATCATCGAATTCGTTGACATCAGGCTCGAGAAAACCTATATCTTTCTGAAATATCTGAACAGAAAGCTTCCGAAGCGGGATTCTGAAAGATTCGATCTTTCCAATTACGTTGACCTAGATTCACTTCGTATCCAGAAATCTCACGAAAAGATTGAGGGACTTATCGACGAGGATCATGTTGACTTTCCACCGGAATTTGATGAGTTTCAGTCAGAAGAACCGGAAAGGGATTCCCTTTCAGAAATAGTCAGACAGGTCAATGAAAGGTACGGACTGAATTTGACTGAGGACGACAAACTGAACATTGAGCGGGTTCAGAGTAGATTAGAGAGGGATTCGGAGGTGCGAAAGCACATGAAAGGGGACAGTTCCCGTGAAAACAAAAGAGGGTATTTCCAGGAGCAGTTTGATAAACGGCTGATTGATTCCATAAATGACAACATCGAGTTTTATCAGAAACTGGAAGACTACCCTTCGGCGAAGAACATGATTTTTCAGATGATACTTGCAGACTATCAGAAGCAAATTGAATTGTCTGCCTGATCTGGATCATGGTTCATCTTATTTTGGATTAAATACAGTGCACCGCATTGAAATGTATTCATTGTTTCTGAATTATTGCACTTGATAAGACACTGGCGATTTGTCACCGAAAATCGTCGAGTCAAGTGAAAGTTGTGCTTATCACCTAGAATTGAAATTCGACTCAAATAGCAGCTACTTAGTATCTGCTAAAAAACTGTCCAAATTTCAAATAGATTATGTCTCCCATTCACGATATTCCCAATCAACTTCGAACAGAAGATAAGTATCATCATATTGACATGAGTTTCCTTAATCAGCGGCGCTGCATAATGTATTTTGTCACCAGAGTTTCTTTCGAAATTTAAACAACAAAAGTCTTCCGGGTCTGATCATGCTACCGAACTACTGAATAATCACTTACTCGTGACCTTGCTCTTGGATTTCTGCGAATCAATACGTGCACCTACATTGCTTAGAGCGTTAGATATCGGTAAGTCGCGTGATATCTTTCGAAGTACGGAAATCCTAGCACCTTGTCCGCAAGTTTACGAAGTAGATCGCGTCCACCACGCGGTAGAACTCGACATCAAATTTAGTAAACCAGTCGTTATCGCATATCACACCAGCCATTTAGTCAGTGATACCGGGAAAATGATTCTACACAAGGGCGGACACATGACCTCGATCGTTGGTTCATTAAACCGAAGTTCCAGAGCATCAGGCCGGTATGTAACTGATTATAAAAATCTTATCGGTCAGGTGGGTGTTACGCTACTGGGTACACCTTCACCAGCTCCATGGCACGCTTCTGGATCGGTGAGGCTTCACTCGTCAGCGCCACGAGCGGCGCGTCAGGCAGTTGGTTGAACCGACACTGATTGCGACACCGGGTACCCAGCTCGTCGATCAGGGTGGCGAAGCTGTGCGCTTTCAGTCCGTCTTCGGTCCGGTGAGTGGCTTTCTTGCGTTTCAGTGCGGCGGACGCCTCGGGCGGCGCCACCGGATTGTGTCTCGGATCCGGCTGCTCCTCGTGATACAGCACGGGCCTGAGGGCCTCAAGCAGATGCCACTGCACATAGCAGGCAAGCATGCACAGGAAAAGATGCGCACGCACCCGGTCCTCGGTGCGATGGCGGATCGGGCGGATCTGAAGATCGACACTTTTCAGGTTGCGGAAGACCCGCTCGACCTTGCCCAGGCTCTTGTAGCCGCGCACCACATCCGATGCCGCAAGCTGATCCGCATCCTGGCTGGTACGCAGGACATACAGCCCGTCCAGGGCCTGCTCCCGTTCGATCGAACCGGTATTGCGCGTGAACTCGAAGTGACCGTCCCGGATCACATACTCGAAATGCTTGGCCATCCTGAGACGGTTGTCGACCCGGCCGACCCTGTGGGCGATCTCCTGCTCGGTGAGCGGCTTGCGGGTGCGCCGCGCAACCTCGCGCTGTATTTTCATCAGTGCCTGTTCGGTGCTGTCGAGCAGCTCCCCGCGCTGCTGTGCCCGACGCTCCTGCAGGAACGGATTGAAGCACACCACCAGCCGCTCACCGGGATAGCCCGGTGATCGGATCTCGGCCAGGTCGAAGCGATCGAACAGACCCGGCCGCACACTGCCCTCGTCCACCAGCGCCCGCAGCGCGTCATGGCCGAGCGCCGAGATCCAGCCGATGCCCGGATGATCCCTCAGCATGTCGATCTGTGTCTGCGT
This sequence comes from Arenicellales bacterium, assembly GCA_963666625.1. Taxonomy (GTDB): domain Bacteria; phylum Pseudomonadota; class Gammaproteobacteria; order Arenicellales; family JAJDZL01; genus JAJDZL01. The sequence goes on along the minus strand of OY762925.1, from coordinate 3,333,314 downwards.
CAGCATGCCGCGGTCGCCGACCAGCACCAGGTTATCCAGATCGTGCAGCCGCCGCAGCTTCTCGATCTGGTCGGCCACCGTCCGGGTGTCCCCGGTGTTGCCCGCATAGGCCTGCACAGCCAGCGGCCGCCCGTCACCGTCCGCCAGGATGCCGTAGACCACGATCGGCCGCCCGCGCTTGCCGTCGCGGCTGTAACCGAAACGCATCAGCGGACAGGTGGCGCCCTCGTAGTAACTGCTTGAGACATCGTAGAGCACCGGTGCATGCTCACCCAGATGACGCCGCACCAGTCGCCCCTCGATGGCGCCCTGGCGCTCATGCAGCCAGTCCATGGCCTGGTAGAGAGCGTTCTCATCGAAGTCGCCCAGCCCGAGCTCGTCGGCCAGCGTGGTCTGCGACAGCTGACGCACGGTGGCGAGTTTCGACTGCGGTCTGACGATACGCTGGGCGATCATGGCGACAATGAGTCTTCTCTGGGTGTCACCACCGATTTAAATTCCCCACTTTCACCGATTTAAATTCCCCACTTTACGGAGTGTGAGGATTTGCCTTTCCGCCCGCTAGCGGGCGGAAAGGCAAAATCGGGGAATTGTCCTATGGTTTGGATTTTGACGATTCATTCCGAAGGACACGATGCATGATATTACATAGGGAGTTTTATATGATTCATCAACTGAAAGACGAGGGGCTGAACATCTCGCAGATCGCCCGCAGGCTGGATCTGGACCGCAAGACGGTGCGCAAGTATCTGAGCCTGGACCGCCGCGATCCGGATGCGGTGTGCGTCGCTTCGAGAGCTTCGAAGCTGGATCCGTACCGCGACTATCTGCTGGAGCGGATCGGGCGGTATCCGCAGCTGAGTGCCACGCGCCTTTTGCGCGAGATCCGCGACCTGGGCTATCCGGGTCAGGTGTCGATCCTGCGCGACTATCTCAGCGACATCCGTCCGGCGGCTCGGCGTCGCTTTGAGTTGCGCTTCGAGACGCCGCCCGGCGAGCAGGCGCAGGTTGACTTCGCCCGTTTCAAGGTGCACTTCAACGAACAGCCCGATCGGCTGCGCGTGATCTGGCTGTTCTCCATGGTGCTGGGGCACAGCCGCTGGCTGTGGGGCCGGTTCTGCGACGACCAGAAGCTCGACACCGTGCTGCGCATGCATGTGCTGGCGTTCGAGTCGCTGGGCGGGGTGCCGCGTCACATGCTGTATGACCGGATGAAGACCGCGGTGGTCGATGAGGACGACGACACCGGCGAGGTGATCTACAACCGCTCGCTGCTGGGGCTTCTGGGTCACTACGGCGCGTTCCCGCGCGCCTGCCGCCCGTATCGGGCCAAGACCAAGGGCAAGGTCGAGCGGGTGTTCCGATACGTGCGCTCGGACTTTTTCCTCGGCGGCTCATTCGACTCGCTGGCCCACCTCAACGCCTGTTTCACGAGCTGGCGCGACGAGGTCGCCAATGTGCGCCGCCATGCCACCACCGGCAGGATCGTCGGCGAGGCCTTCGAGGCCGAGCGCGGACACCTGATGACGTTGCCGGTGATGCGCTATCCGGCGCTGGTGGCGGTCGAGCGCAAGGTCAACAACGAGGGCATGGTGGCCTGGCGCGGCAGCACCTATTCGGTACCCGACGGCACCGACAGCCGCATCGTCGAGGTGCAGGCGCTGACCTGCGAGATGCGCATCATCGACCGCGGCGAGATCATCGCCCGTCATCCGCTCGCCGACACCCAGGGCAGCCGGGTGATCGACCCCTCGCATCGCATGGCGGTGCCGGTCACCGAAACCGAGGGCTCGAATGCGGCGCGCCGCCCGCTGTGGTTCTACGAGGCGGTCGGACAGCGGCTGTCGTCATCATGAGCGCGGCCGTGACCGACACCATCCGTCAGCGCCTGGTGTCGCTGAAGATGCCGTTTGCGATGGAAGCGCTGGAAGATGTGGTCAGGCGGCTGGAAAACGGCCAGATCAGCGCACTGGAGGCGATCGAGACGCTGCTGACCGAAGAGCTGAGCTTCCGCGAGACCCGACGGCTGAAGGTGGCGCTGGGCACCTCCAGGCTGTCGCCGCCGAAGACGCTGGAGACCTTCGACTTCGCGTTCCAGCCGTCGCTGGACAAGCAGCGCATCCATGCGCTGGCCGGACTGGACTTCATCCGCCGCGGCGAATCGGTGCTGTTCCTGGGCCCGCCCGGCACCGGCAAGAGCCACCTGGCCTGCGCACTCGGCGTGGCCGCCGTCAAGGCCGGCAAAAGCGTCTACCGCTGCACCCTGGCCGAACTGGTCGACGCGCTGTCGCTGGCCCACCGCGCCGGACAGCTCACCGCCAAGCTGCGCTTCTACACCCGGGCCGCACTGCTGATCGTCGACGAGATCGGCTACCTGCCCCTGCCCCGGGAAGGCGCCAACCTGTTCTTCCAGCTGGTCAGCGCACGCTACGAGAAGGGCGCCATGGTGCTCACCTCCAACCGCGGCTTCGCCGACTGGGGTGAGGTGTTCGGCGACCCGGTGGTCGCCACCGCACTGCTCGACCGGTTGCTGCATCACGCCGTTGTGGTCCGCATCGAAGGCGCCAGCTACCGCCTCAGGGAACACCGCGACCTGATCATGCCGCAACCGGATCAACACTCGCCGTCGAGCGGCAGAAAACCGCGTGGCAGACCGAAAAAAACAAAAACGGAGGTGTCGATCTATAATAGCGGCTGATCACCGCATCGCCCGAAAGTGGGGATTTTTCGTCGGTGCTTTTGGGGAAAAATTAATCGGTGCCTACACTGGGCACTGTCGCGGGTCGCAATCAACCGCGGCAGTCCGAGGCGGCGGATCATCTCCAGGATCAGTTCGATGTGGCCGTGCGGCGTGGACGACTCGATGGTGAAGGCCTCATCCGGATGCACCAGGGGTTCGTTCCTGAGCACCTGTCTGAGCCGCTGGATTTTCTCCGGCGGCCAGTCGGAGAGGTTGTCGAGGGTGCGTTTGCAGACGCGGCCGTCTTTGCGGAAGGATTTTCGCAGCAGGATGGCCGGCGGCGAGTTGCGGTTCGGTACGATGTCGATATACATGGCTACATATTATAGCATGCAGACCGTACCGGATGCTTTATTTTATTGTTTTATTCATATTCATCTGAACACTTACATGGCTACACAAAAACATCCGTTTCCGATCGGCTTGGGAAACAAACTGAATCATATCAATGACTTGAAGGGAGGAAAGCGGAAAGTTGCTGAAAATATCGCTGGAACTTCGGATTAAAGGAGAATCACGAAACATTCGAAATTGAACCGTTAGTATTCGGTAAGCCTTGGTTAGACCATCCAAGAAACTTGGGCGATCAATATGAGGATCATCTGATGTTTCTAGGTAGCGATTTTGGAGAAATTCTTCCGGAAGATATAGACGAATTCTCAAAAATGAATGAGATAAAGGTTAAAGATGCAACAGAATGGATGAGCACAATGCGAAGTCTTCCGGAAGATATAGTCAAGGAGAAAATTGCTGGTCTATTGTCTGAACCAATCAAAAAAGATTGGGGCGGCGAGTCCAATGACCACTTCTCGGCCAATGTTTCGGTATGCGGACGACGCAGGACTGCAGCTTTTTTACTAAAAGGAAAATCTCGATTTCGAGAAATGACTTTGGAAATGTGCGGGAAGCGAGCTGATCAGATTCATCGATTGGTTGATACAGACGCAGACATATCCATAGTTCAACATGCGCACACAATTGGTCCTGTGGTTAGAAGAACATTGCGAAATGAGACAATCCGTCCCGGTAATACACGACGAAAATACTGTTTCATTGATGGTCAGGCAACCTATCGAATTCTGAAAGCGCATTCGCTTTTGTAAAATTACGCTGAATGTGCTTAACTTCGATCTACAAAGATCGTCGTGTTCAATTCCCTTTATAAGGTTGAAGCAGGTTATACCAAAAGGTTAACCGATCATCGCAACCAGTTTATCCAGACTGTCCTTGGCATCACCAAAGAACATTCTGTTGTTTTCCTTGTAGAACAGAGGATTGTCCACACCTGCATATCCGGATGCCATACTTCTTTTCAGGACGATCGTATGCTTCGCTTTCCAAACCTCTATGACCGGCATACCGGCTATAGGGCTGTCAGGCGTGTCCTGGGCTGAGGGATTCACGATATCGTTCGCACCGATCACCATGACGGTATCGGTATCAGGCATGTCAGGGTTGATTTCGTCCATTTCCTCAACGATGTCGTAGGGCACTTTGGCTTCTGCGAGCAAGACATTCATATGTCCCGGCATTCTGCCAGCCACCGGATGAATCGCAAATCTGACGTGTTTTCCGCTATCGCGCAACTTTCGGGTAAGTTCTGCGACAGGATGCTGCGCATGGGCAACCGCAAGTCCGTAGCCCGGAACGATGACTACAGAATCTGACGACGAAAGCAGTCCTGCAACTTCATCGACATTGATTTCCGAGATACTGCCTTCAATTGGCCCGACTGCTGTACCACCGGCTGTTCCAAATCCGCCAAGAATGACACTCACAAAATGGCGGTTCATTGCCCGGCACATAATGTAGCTCAGGATTGCACCGCTACTTCCGACCAGTGCGCCGACTAGAATCAGGAGATCGTTTTCAAGCATGAATCCTGTTGCCGCCGCCGCCCAGCCTGAATAACTGTTCAGCATCGATATGACCACAGGCATGTCTGCACCGCCGATCGCTAGCACAAGATGCAAGCCAAGTACGAAAGCGAGAAGGGTCATTATCAAAAGTACGTTGACACCACTTTGATGGTCACTGCCGAGAAACTCGGCACCAAGCCAGATACAGACGATCGCTATGATCAGATTCAGCCAATGACGCGCGGGTAACATCAGTGGTCGGCTGGAAATCACTCCCTGTAATTTTCCAAATGCAGCCACAGAGCCGGTGAAAGTGATAGCACCGATCAGGACACCAACGAAGATCTCAACTTCATGAACGACTTTTTCTACTCCCTCGTACTCCTGTAGTGGCTCGATATAGTTCGCAAAGCCAACAAACACCGCTGCCAGTCCCACAAGACTGTGAAGGATCGCAACAAGCTGGGGCATTGCTGTCATCTGAACCCGCATGCTTACAATGACTCCGAAAACACCGCCAACAGCCATCATCGCGACAATGATTCCGATACTGTCAACTGCTTTGGCCGCTATGGTTCCACATACGGCAAGGATCATCCCAAGAATTCCCAGAATGTTTCCGCGTACGGCCGAAGTCTGGTGGCTCAACCCTCCAAGACTCAATATGAAGAAAATAGACGCTATGATGTACAGCGAGTTTATCAGGCCTTCAAACATTTAGGAATCTCGCCATAATAAACTATCCATTTATGTATAGAAGTTCACTATGTCTGTGCATTTTTGCGCGCTTCACGGTAGGACTGATGCCCGAATCTCCACGGCCGTTTAGACTCTCCCCGATCCCTGAGGCGAGTATGTTCTTAGCGGCGTTGACGTCCGCATTGTCCGAGTGTCCACAACTCAAGCATTCGAAACCGGCCTGTGTGGTTCTGTTTTCTTTATGAGTATGTCCGCATTGGTTGCAAGACTGCGAAGTGTAGTGCGCCGGAACTTTAATGACGTTTGCCTTGTAGCTCAATGCCCGTTCCAGTTTGTGCCATCCAACCTTGAGTATTGCCTTGTTCAGTCCGCTTTTGGCCTTGACGTTCCGACCTGGTTCTCCAATCGTACCTTTCGATGATTTCGTCATGCCTTTGATGTTCAGGTTTTCCAGATATACAACATCATAATCATCGGCTATCTGCCTTGAAACTTGGTGTATCCAATTGTCGTTGATCTTGCGTATTTTCATACATATTCTGTCATGCTTCTTCTTGGTCTTTTTCCATCGGTTTGACGGCTTGATCCCCTGCTTCCTGCAGGGTTCTTGCTGTCGGGCCATGTACCGCTGATATTTGATTCTGCGACGTTCCTTTTTCGATACATCCGGCGGTGTGAACATCCGCCCGTCCGACAATGCGATATTGCCTGTGTTTCTGTCTATTCCGACTCCTGCATCACTCACATCATGCGGTTTGTCGGTGATCTCTACGTTGTAGACGATATAGGCATACCAGTTCCCATTTTCTTCTTTGATCGTGCCGCTCCTTGGTGCGCCGTCGGGATATGGGTTGTCACCGACCAGCCTGACGTAACCGATCTTCTGGATGTGCAGCCAGTCGCCATCAAGTTTTGCGGTGTCCCCGAACTGTATCGGAAAACTCGGTCTGATGCGCCACTTGCCTTTGAACTTCGGTAGCCCGCCGTTGCCCTTGAAGAAATTTTTATACGTCGTCTCAATCGGTTTCAGTGAGTGCTTGACGATACTGGACGAATATTCATTCAACCAGGTATAGTGATGTCTTCTTATGAGTGCGAAGTTCATTCTGAGTTGAAAATAATCACAGCTCAGACTGTACCTCAGTTTGCCGTTCCCGGTCCTCAATGAATTACCGTCCTTGTCGGTAAGGTAGAATCGTCGCAACTCACCATAGGCGGCGTATTCGTCTCGCAGAAGCGCAACATAGTGATTCCACACAAAACGGCAGGCTCCAGCGAGTTGATACAGTTGTCTGTATTTCGCTTCGCTTCCGGCGTGCAACCGGTATCGAGTTGTCCGTTTGACGATCATTGTTGATTTAGTATGGATAGTTTAATTTGTCCAGACTACTTACTTTTTGAACATCCTGAGCATGCGCTGTGTGACAAGAAAGCCGCCAAATATATTCACCGAGGCAATCAATATGGATACTGCGGCGAGCGCCTTGACGTACGGATTGACCGCACCGATTTCCAGTAATGCGCCGACAATGATGATTCCGCTGATTGCATTGGTGACACTCATCAACGGTGTATGAAGCGATGGCGTTACATTCCAGATGACATGCCAGCCCACAAAAATCGCCAGAACAAAGACAGTAAAGTGTGTCAGGAATGATGCCGGGGCGTACAGGCCCACAGCAACAATGGCTGCCAGTGCCAGTCCGAAAGCGTAAGGCCCGATTCTGAATTTCTTCTTTTCCGGTACAACGTCCTCGACATCGGTTTTGGTTGACGCGGTTTGATCAGATAGTTTCTGAGCTGGAGTCGGAGGTGGTTCCTTTTGCGGTGGCGGCCAGGTAATTTCACCATTGTGGACAACTGTAGCACCTCGTATCACCTCATCTTCCATATCAATTTTGAGCTCGCCATTTTTGTCAGGACAAAGATCCTCGAAGAAATTACGGATATTGGATGCGTACAGCCGGCTTGATTGCGAAGGTAGGCGACTGGGTAAATCCGTGTACCCGATTATCGTCACACCGTGTGCTTCAATCGCAGCGTCAGGTTGTGTCAGTTCACAATTTCCTCCCTGTTCGGCTGCAAGATCAACGACTACACTGCCGGTCTTCATTGATCTGACCATTGCCTCGGTAATCAGTTTCGGCGCGGGTCGCCCGGGAATCAGAGCGGTGGTGATAATGATGTCCACTTCCTCAGCTTGCTCGGCAAACAGTGCCATTTCCGCTTCAATGAATTCCTTACTCATCACTTTGGCATAACCACCAGCTCCTGACCCTTCCTCTTCAAAATCAAGTTCCAGAAATTCGGCACCCATGCTCTCTACCTGTTCCTTGACTTCCGGTCGGGTATCGAATGCGCGTACGACTGCACCCAGGCTGGTTGCCGTTCCGATGGCAGAAAGTCCAGCCACACCCGCACCGATAATCATGATTTTTGCAGGTGGTACGCGTCCGGCAGCGGTAATCTGACCACTGAAAAAACGACCAAAATGCTGGGCCGCCTCAACCACTGCCCGATAGCCTGCGACATTGGCCATTGAAGAGAGGGCATCAAGTTTCTGTGCGCGGGAAATTCGCGGTACGGCATCCATTGATATTGCACTGACGCCTTTTTCTGACAATTTCTGCAGGACTTCGGGGTTTTGGGCCGGCCAAAGAAATGCGATCAGGTGCTGGCTGGCTGAAAGCAGATCAATCTCATCGTACTGCCCACTTTCATTGAATTCAGGTGCTCGAACCTTTACGATAGCATCTGCGCTTTTCCATACGGCTGTTCCAGAAGGTAGCACGGTCGCGCCTGCAGATTCGTATGCGGAATCAGTATAATTAGCCAATTCACCGGCTCCGGATTCCACGAGAACCTCGAATCCCATTTCCATGATTGACGGTACAATTTCAGGCGTTACAGCGACTCGCCGTTCATTGTCGTGGATTTCTCTTGGAACACCGATTTTCATGGGTTTGATCGATTGATGTCTGAGTTTTGTGACTGATTAGTGGAACTGACACATTATATATTTGCTCAGGTTCATTTGGAAAAACAAAATGGAACTCGGATCAGGCTGATTACCAGAATAAAATGACGGTTTGTAGTAACAATAGTAGGAAAATTATGATGGAAACGGGTTCAACAAGCGAAATTCTGAACGAACTGGGCGAACGAGTTGAGGCGTTAAGGAGGTTTCTTTGACGTCGACAACAAGAGCCTGAAATTACAACAGATCATAGAATCTCTTGAAGACCCTGCAGTATGGCAGGACATTGAACGCAGTCAGCAACTCAATCAGGAAAGAGTCAACCTCGAAAGAACTCTACAGCCTATCCAATCACTGCATTCATCAGTTTCGGATGCTGTGGAACTTTGGGAACTTGCTGTCGCAGAAGAGGATGCCGAGACCATCGCTTCAATAGCAGAGGAAGTACTAGAGTTACGGAAAACGACAGACGGACTCGAATTTCGAAGCCTGTTCAGCGGTGAATTGGATTCTGCCAATGCTTTCGTGGATATCAAGCCAGGATCAGGTGGAACCGAAGCTCAGGATTGGGCTCAGATGCTGTTTGAGATGTACGATTACTGGGCGAAGAAAAAGGGATTCGATTCTGAAGTGGTTGATTACTCGCAGGGTGATGTGGCCGGAATCAAAAGTGCTACTTTGAAAATCAAGGGTGAATACGCGTTCGGATGGGTACGTACTGAAAGTGGAATCCATCGATTGGTTCGAAAATCTCCATTTGATTCCGGACAGCGAAGGCATACTTCGTTCGCCTCTGTATTTTGCTATCCGGAAGTCGATAATCAGATCAATATCGAGGTTGATCCGGGTGATCTTCGAATCGATACCTATCGGTCGAGTGGCGCCGGGGGTCAGCACGTCAACAAGACAGACTCAGCGGTACGGATCACACACAAACCAACAGGTGTTGTCGTACAGTGTCAGAATGATCGGTCTCAACACAAGAACAAGGCGGAAGCGATGTCTATGTTGAAAGCAAGACTATACGATATAGAGCGACAGAAGACTGAGAGCAAACTGCAGCAGATCGAAGATTCGAAACCTGATATTTCCTGGGGGCATCAAATTCGTTCCTATGTGTTGGATCAATCCAGGATAAAGGATATTCGAACGGGCGTTGAAACCGGCAATACCGACGCGGTTCTTCACGGTGAGCTTGATCAGTTCATTGAAGCCAGCTTGAGAGCGGGGTTGTAGGGCTCGTGTCCGAGAGCGAACAGTCACGATTGCGCAGAGAGAAACTGGCGAATCTGCGCGAAAAGGACAATGCGTATCCAAACACATTTCGTCCGAACAGCAGTGCGGCCGAATTACACCATCGGTTCGAAGACTACGACGCGGAGACGCTGAAGCAAGAGAATTTATCAGTTTCTCTGGGTGGGCGGCTTATGAACTTCCGTAAGATGGGGAAGGTCACTTTCGCAGATTTCAGGGACACAACCGGTGCAATTCAACTTTTCGTACGTCAACAGACGATCGGGAGCGAAGATTACGAAAATTTCCAGGAATTGGATATCGGTGACATTATTGGTGTAAGCGGTAAGGTTTTCAGGACCCGAACAGGTGAGTTGAGTATTGCGGTAGAAGAATACTGTATGCTGACCAAAGCATTGCATCCATTTCCGGAGAAATTCCATGGGCTGTCTGATCAGGAACTTCGATATCGGCAGCGTTATCTGGACTTGATTATCAATGAGCATGTCCGGGAAACATTTCGAACTCGCTCTGCCATCGTGCAATGTATTCGTAAGTTCATGGATAGCCGTGGATTCCTGGAAGTGGAAACCCCCATGATGCATTCAATTCCCGGTGGTGCGATCGCGAAACCCTTTATTACACATCACAATGTGCTGTCGCTTGACATGTATCTTCGGGTGGCTCCTGAACTATTCCTCAAACGACTTGTTGTCGGCGGTTATGATCGAGTGTATGAGATCAATCGAAACTTTCGCAATGAAGGGGTTAGTACGCAACACAATCCTGAATTTACGATGTTGGAGTTCTATCAGGCTTATGCGGACTACCATGATTTCATGACACTTACCGAGGAAATGTTTGTAGAGCTGACAACGACGGTCTGTGAGTCTGCGGTTGTGCAATATGGAGATTGGCAAATCAACCTAGCACCACCATTTAGGCAAATTTCACTGCACGAAGCCGTTCTGGAACATAATCCGTCGCTGACCCGAGATGATCTAGGCGACTTGAAGGTGCTGTCCAACTACTTGACTCGTATCGGTGGAGAGGTGAACAGTGTCTGGGGCGCGGGGAAACTGTTATTCGAAATATTTGAAAGAACAGTCGAAGACAGATTGATCGACCCGACTTTCATAACGGGTTATCCTGTCGAGGTATCACCATTGTCGCGAGTAAGTGACTCAAACCCTGAGATCGCGGATCGATTTGAATTTTTTGTAGCAGGGATGGAAATCGCGAACGGGTTTTCCGAGCTGAACGACCCAGAAGATCAAGCTGAGCGATTCAGAAGTCAGATTGTGCAGAGACAGTCAGGTGACGAGGAAGCCATGCATTTCGATGATGACTATATACGGGCATTGGAGTATGGGTTGCCTCCGACGGCAGGGGAGGGGATCGGAATCGATCGTCTCACCATGTTGCTGACTGACCAAAATTCAATTCGGGATGTAATCTTGTTCCCCTATCTGAAGCCATCAGGTCGATAACCGATGATTCGCCCACTCGCGCTGTTCATCGGTTTGCGCTACATTCGGGCCAAACGCAGGACCCGATTCATTTCTTTCATTACCGGTACTTCCATTCTTGGCATTATCATCGGTGTCTGGGCGCTGATTTCCGTTTTGTCTGTCATGAATGGATTTGAAAGAGAGCTGAAATCCAGACTGCTGACTGTTGCCGCACACATTGAGGTTAGCGGCCCCGGAGGTTGGTTGGATGATTGGCGCTCAGCCATGTCTGATGTTGAGAAATCCATAGAATTTGAAGGGCAGGCGCCGTTTATTCTGAGCCATGCGATGATCAAGCAAGGGAATCTGGTCAGCCCTGTTATCGTCAGAGGCATCAACCCTGAAATGGAGTCCTCGGTTTCCTCAATCGGAGAACACATGGTCGATGGCGGATTGGACAATCTTAAGTCCGGAACATTCTCAATTGTGATCGGTGAGGAATTGGCGAGGAGAATCGGAGACGTCAAAGTCGGAGACAAGATAGTTATCATCAGTTCCAGGGCGCGATCGACACTTGTCGGTGTGGTACCTAGGCTCAAACGTTTTACGGTAGCTGGTATTTTCAACCTTAATTTCTATGAATATGACAACGGCCTTGCGCTCACACACATTGACGATCTTGCGAAACTACAGCATGTGGGCGACGCCGTATCCGGGCTACGATTGAAAGTGAGTGACGTGTTTGCTTCACCATTGCTGACGCGCAAGCTCAGATCCAGCCTGGGTCCCGGATACACTGTGACAGATTGGACAAATCAGTATTCCAATTTGTTTGAAGCATTGAAAATCGAGCGTCGGGTGATGTTTATCATCCTTCTATTGATTGTGGCGGTGGCCGCGTTCAATATCGTTTCTACGTTGGTAATGCTTGTCTCCGACAAGAGTACCGATATTGCTGTTCTTCGCACCATCGGGGTCAGCCCTGGGAGTGTCATGGGGATTTTCATTGTCCATGGTGTAGTAATCGGAATTGTCGGTACGTTATTTGGAGCGTTTGTTGGTGTGCTTACCGGGTTGAACATGGAAACTCTAATTCCTTGGGCCGAGCAGCTATTTGGAACGCAGTTCTTTCCCGACGAAATCTACATCATTACCAAATTTCCTGCAGAGTTGATCTGGAGTGATGTCATCAAGATTTCTATTGCTTCATTGGTCATGTGCTTTGTAGCGACAATCTATCCTGCATGGAGAGCATCCAAGGTGCATCCTGCTGAGGCGCTCCGATATGACTGATACCGTGTTACAAGCTGATTCTGTCTCAAAGATCTATCAGCAGGGGACGCTTGATGTCAGTGTGCTTGATGGTGTCAATCTCCAAATTGGCAAAGGAGAGCAGATCGCAATTGTTGGTTCATCAGGAACAGGGAAAAGCACCTTACTTCACTTGCTGGCAGGACTGGACGTTCCAACTGGTGGAACCGTGTCGCTCAATGGTCGGAATCTGTCAGAGCTGAACGAGTCGGAACGGGGCAAGCTACGCAATGAGACACTGGGTTTTGTCTATCAGTTCCATCATCTGCTACCAGAGTTCACAGCATTGGAAAACGTAATGATTCCTTTAATGGTACGCAGACTTTCGATCGAACACGTGAGGAATGAGGCAGTCAGTCTGCTGGAGAGGGTAAATCTCTCGAACCGACTCAACCACAAACCGGGAGAACTGTCCGGTGGTGAGCGTCAACGGGTAGCAATTGCCAGAGCGTTGATTATAAAACCGCTATGTTTGCTTGCTGATGAGCCTACAGGCAATATTGATCGTCAGAATGCCCAAACCGTGCAAGATCTGATGGTCGAGCTGGACCGGGATATGAATGTCGCCTTAGTCGTTGCGACGCACGATTTGCAGCTGGCCAATGCGATGAATAGGATTTATCGACTTGAAAACGGAGTTTTAAAAGAAGAATCTTGATCTTCCAAATGATCAGCAGTGAACGATTACATGCGAGTATTCTTCTGCAGTCAACAATTCCACTTTGTCCTCAACAGGTTTTCTCACATCCAGAATCTTAAAGTCCAGTTGCAGACGGAACTCGAAAGATTTCAGAAACTCATCAAATTTTTCGCCTCCCGCCGTACCTACAACATAGTAACTGTCTTCCGATCTGTCGTATTCGATCAGGATTGACGCAAGCGGCTGGGGAGCTGGTCCACCGATTACCTTTGCGCCTTTTGCCGGGTCATAGACACTTCGCTCAGAGCAACAATAAATAATTTTCTCACGTTCTTGGCGTGCTCTTTGCTCATCGAAAAATACTACCTTGGAATGCCGGTAATTCATAAAACTCGCATTTTTTGCAGGATATGTCATTTTGTGAGCACAAATAGCCGAATACGAAACAACAGACTGCGAGGGCCCAGCGCCGCCAGGCCAGATATATTGCTCTTGATCAACAGTTGACAGTGTGACTTTCTGATCAATTGATTGTCCGAGATTGAAAATCATACAAGGGGTCGCAACATAGGGATAGTTGAAAATAAATACCTGACCTGGTATGAGTTCTTCTGACGAAATCGGTTTGCCGTTCCGCATCAGACGAGCGCGGCTATAGTATTTGGGTCTAGCTGCAGCATTGGCAGAAGTTGGTTGCCAGGCGGCTATGGCAGCCAAGTATGAACCGCAGACCTTTAAAAAATTTCTTCGATTCGTCTCTTTCATGGGCACTGCAATTGAAGGGGTTCGTATTCGAGAAATATTTCTAGTACTGATACATTCTGATTCGCGGCTGCCCTATCAAGTGGACTCCATCCGAATTTGTCTTTAACCGACATCAGTGCGCAGTTATCAAGCAATACTCTGACCACTTCCTTATGACCGTTGGTTGCGGCATGATGCAGTGCGGAGGCTTCATTCTCATCGCCGGCATTGACTTCCGTAAGTGGACTGGCGAGCAATACACTCACCGCATCCGCGTAGCCAGCAAATGATGCCCGCATCAACGGAGTCCAATGATAGATGTCCCGGCCATTCACATCGGCTCCTGAATCAACCAGCTTTTTGACAATCTTCGCATGCCCTTTGGCCGAAGCGACCATCAAGGCTGACCAACCGAATTTTGCCCTGAGGTTGACCCTTGCACCTTGTTCTAGAAGAAGATCAACAGTTGCTTCATCGCCACGAATGGCAGAGTACATAAGTGCTGTACCTCCGTTGTGATTACGGGCATTTACGTCTGCACCTGCCCGAATCAGATCGCTGACCATTTCTTTCATGCCAAACTTTGATGCAAGCATCAGTGCTGTACGTCCATCATCGAGAGGTTTGTTGACATCATCAACATAACTTAGCAGACTATATGCGGTTTTCATGTCCTCAGTTTTAAGTGCTTTGATGAATGCCAGTTCATCAGAATGAACAGAAGTACTGACAAACCCCAGCAAAAGTGCTGATCCAAGCCAGACCATGGCATGATTCACTGATTCTTTCAAACGCAAGTGAGATTTATTGAACACTGGTATGTCCCGCATAAGGATTCGATCCGACGGACCTGAATTCATAATGTGAAACGACTTCGCGCAAAGCGCTCTCCACATCGTATTTACCGGTTAATCTGATCAACGCATCATGTTGGGTCGCTTCATCCAGATCTTCTTGGAATGCCGCATGCTCGGCGGGGCCCAATTGATTTTGCTGGTTGTGGATAACCCAGTAAGCACCATCTGAAAAGAACCAACGAAGAAGCGGTTGTATTGTCAGCAGCCTTATTGTCTCGAAATGTGTCTCAGTTTCACCTGGGGTTAGAAGTATCTCACCCGCGAGAGGGTTGGATTCTTCTGTGAAAATTTCAACCCGAATGACAATGACTGTAGCTGAATTGTGCTTGATCACATCGGTTTCGATAGCAACTGGCACTGAATTTTGCGTCCGAGTGAGAATTCGACGATCCTGCTTGCTTTCAGATCCTCCGACCTGGAAAAAAATTGCAGATTCCCAGTTTCCAGAATCAAACTGAACCGGAATACAGGTTACGCATGATCCGGTATAGTCCATACTGTCTCTTACGAATTTCGGAAATCTCTTCATAACTCTTTGATAAAAGATTCAGGACGATGAACGCATTTATTTGAATTTTATCTAACTTCAGACACCTCTACCATATTTGGTTTCGGCAAGACTGCTGTGTAGAAATCTAGTCAATAAAAAACGCATCTCAAGTGATAAACTCAAGATGCGTTTTAAATAATCAACTAGGATTTTGCAACCGCTCAATTAGGCAGTCGACTCTCCTGTGCTTGCTGTTCCAGTTTCGGACTCGCCTTCCATTTCGTGAGTGTCCTTCACTTTCTCATACCAGATATCGTGATGCTGTTTAGCCCATTCGACACTGACGTGGCCTTTGGACATTGCATCAATTGAGCCTTCGCTTCCTATCGTGCCAATGTAAGCGTGACCGATGAAAATAGCGATCCACAGAAGTGCGCTGATGGAATGGATGACATGCATCATCTGTGCGAGCTCTCGAGTATTTGCTACTCCGAAATACTCCTGCACCCAACCGATCAGGACGAATCCAGAAACACAAACTGCGACAAGTCCGATCAGCATTACAATCCAGAACCAGACTTTCTCACCGGCATTCGCCTTATCTGCACTGGGATGTTTATTGCCGATGATTCCGCCGCCTTGCACCATCCAGACAACATCGACTTTGTTCGGGATATTATGACGAATCCAGCAAATGAACATCAGAAGCGGGCCTATAGCGAAAAACGGCCCAAGCGTATTGTGAATGTTAATGGAGAAACTTGCCCATAAGGCATAGTTCTGCGGTCCGAATAGCGGAATCAGCAAAGCTCGTCCGAACAACAGACTGAGCCCTGATACCGCCAGGCAGATAAATAAAATGGCCGTATACCAATGCAGTGTCCGTTCCAATCCTGTCCAACGCTTTACTCTTTTACCGGAGGCAGGTTCGGCGAGATCCACTCGTCCGCGGAAAGAATAGAACAAGAGTATAGCGACGACAACGAGGAACAAGAACCAGCCACCATAATTGACGATTAGTCCGTTTCTCAACTCCCGCCAATTCTGACCGGTTGTGTTGTAA
Organism: Arenicellales bacterium; assembly: GCA_963666625.1. Classification (GTDB taxonomy): domain Bacteria; phylum Pseudomonadota; class Gammaproteobacteria; order Arenicellales; family JAJDZL01; genus JAJDZL01. The sequence continues at coordinate 3,317,250 of OY762925.1, read as the reverse complement.
AGCATATTGGCCTCAATGTTCACATCGTTACTGACGACTGAGGAATAGCCGCCGCCGCCATCTCGAACAACGCGCCAGAATTCGGATCTCTGATTGGCATCGCTGCCGGACTGCTGCGCTTGTAAGGCAGTCTGCGATTCTGGGAAAAGATAACCGGTCATCGGCAGAGCCATTGCGCAAAACAGTATGAACGCAAAACTCCAAGCCATCCAACGGAATCTTTTGGAGGTCGCAGTTTTTGAATTTCTAATTGGCTTTGCCATCTAAATAACTCCTTTTCTAAATGATAATCTTAAGAAAGTCAGTCAAAGCTATGAATTAAAGTGATTCTGTATTAAATATTGCTCTGTCTCATCAATGAACGCTGTTATTCTGACAGATATCATCGATCGGTCTGAACAGTATTGAAGCGTTCCTGAAGCATACTCACCTGAGAGCCTTTATCGATTAACGGATCTGCCGGCCCTTTGTAGACTGCTGGTTCATGAAGTGTGACTTGATAATCATCCAGGCACCCAGCAAGTGTCAACGATCCGAAGAGAACCACAATTGATAGAAAAAGCTTTATACGCATATCTATACTGCTCCAAGTATTTTGTTCGTTTCGGTAATTCAATAATTTCAATTTTTTCGTGTGAGAGGAAAAGGGGGAGTTGGCTCCCCCTTTTCACAATCTCCATTTTTACCCAGCTGGATACGCTGTTTCCCATCCCCAGGTTTGAGGACGTGTTCCACGTTGTAGAATACGCTCGCGGTAGATATCGGCAATAATATCGCCATCACCGGCAATGAGTGCCTTGGTGGCACACATTTCGGCGCAAAGCGGAAGCTTGCCTTCAGCAATTCGATTGCGTCCATACATTTTGAATTCCGCATCCGAATTGTCTGCCAAAGGACCACCTGCACAGAATGTGCATTTGTCCATTTTCCCGCGTACTCCAAACGCCTGCTGTTGCGGATACTGCGGCGCTCCGAAAGGACACGCATAGAAGCAGTAGCCGCAACCGATACATAGATCCTTGTCATGCAGCACGATGCCATCGTCGGTTGTGTAAAAACAATCGACAGGGCACACGGCTGCACACGGTGCATCGGTGCAGTGCATACAAGCAACCGAAATTGATTTCTCACCGGGTTCGCCATCACCGAGCACGACTACGCGTCGGCGATTCACGCCCCAGGGGACTTCATTTTCGTTTTTGCAGGCAGTAACACAAGCGTTGCACTCAATACACCGCTCGGCATCACAAAGAAATTTCATTCTTGCCATTTTGATTACCTCCTAGCTAGGTGCTGAGTTTGCAGAGAGTCACTTTGCTCTCCTGCATTTGCGTTACTGAGTCGTAACCGTAGGTGAATGCTGTATTACAAGCTTCACCACGGACGTAAGGAGCGGTTCCTGCTGGATATTTGTCCACCAAGTCCTTGCCTTGAAACCAACCACCGAAGTGGAAAGGTGTGAACAGCACTCCAGGTGCGACGCGCCTAGTTACCATGGTCTTGACAAGAATCTTGGCACCTTCCGGTGTCATGATCCAGACCATCTGTCCATCGCGAATTCCATTGTTGTTGGCATCCACAGGATTGACCTCAACAAACATGTCTTGCTGGAGCTCAGCAAGCCATGGGTTGGAACGCTGCTCTTCACCGCCGCCTTCGTATTCAACGAGTCGTCCACTGGTTAGAATCAGAGGATACTCACCGGATACGTCGTCGGCTTGGATTGAAGCATAACGCGTGGGCAGTCGGTAAAAGCGTTTCCTGTCCGCGTAGGTCGGATACTTCTCTGCCAACTCCCTGTCGGGTGTATACAGAGGTTCACGATGGATCGGAACTGCATCCGGAAAAGTCCAGACAATCGATCGAGCCTTGGCGTTGCCGAAGGGTGCGCAGCCATGTGCTATGGCGACCCTTTGGATCCCGCCTGACAGATCGGTCTTCCAGTTTTTGCCTTCTGCAGCGACTTTCTCATCATCAGTCAGGTCATTCCACCATCCGAGCTGCTTGAGCAGCTTGTCGGTGAATTCGGGATGACCGTCCTGAATTTCCGAACCGACCGGATACGAATCTTCGGCGAGGAGGTTGACTCCGTCGCGTTCAGTTCCGAATCTGGCGCGGAAGCAAAGACCACCTTCAGCTACTGGCAATTCGGTGTTGTAAAGCACCGGCGTTCCAGGGTGACCCATTTCAGGGTTGCCCCAGCACGGCCAAGGCATGCCGTAATAGTCACCGTCCGCTGGTCCGCCTTCTGCTTTCAGCGTGGTGGTATTGAACGTGCCTTTGTTTGCCATGTGAAGTTTGAGACGTTCCGGACTCTGGCCGGTGTAACCGATCGTCCACATGCCCCGATTGATCTCTCGGGTCACGTCTTCGATCAGCGGCTCATCATTGTTGACCTTGATATTCTTTGTAAATTCACGATGGAAACCGAGTTTCTTCGAGAGTTTGTAAAGAATGGTATGGTCAGGCAGTGACTCCCACACCGGTTCAATAACCTTATCGCGCCACTGAATAGAGCGGTTTGATGCGGTAACTGAGCCGTAAGTTTCAAACTGTGTCGCCGCAGGCAGCAGGTAAATGCCGTCTGTGCGATCGTTCATCACAGCTGCATGGGTCGGATGTGGATCCACAATCACCATAAGGTCCAGCATCTCCATTGCCTTCTTCATCTCTGGACCACGTGTCTGACTGTTCACCGCATGACCCATATAGATCATTGCACGAACATTGTCTCTCTGACCGATGTTTTCCTTGTCCTCAAGGATTCCGTCGATCCAGCGTGATACAGGGATACCTTTATAGTTCATTGGATGGACCGGTTTGCCGCCGTCGCCTTCAACTTCGGAGGCGTCAAACTGACCCTTGACCCATTCGTGGTCAAGATCCCAGACACGAGACCAGTGTTTCCATGCGCCGTTGGACAGCCCATAGTAACCTGGCAGTGTATGAGAAAGCACACCAAGGTCGGTTGCGCCTTGGACATTGTCATGTCCACGGAAGATATTGGCACCGCCGCCGGATTTACCGATATTACCGAGCGCAAGCTGCAATACGCAATAAGCACGCGTATTGTTGTTGCCGATCGTGTGCTGAGTACCACCCATACACCATACGATGGTGCCTGGTCGATTCTCATTCATGATCTCAGCGGCTCGTCTCACGACATCCGGTGGAGTTCCAGTAACTCGCTCAACCTCTTCGGGTGTCCATTTTGCGACCTCTTGGCGAATCTCGTCCATCCCGTACACGCGCTGACGGATATATTCCTTATCCTCCCAGCCGTTCTCAAAGATGTGCCACAGCACGCCCCAGATCAGCCCCACATCGGAACCTGGTCGGAACCGGACAAAGTGATCTGCGTGTGCGGCGGTACGGGTGAAGCGAGGATCGCAAACGATCATCTTGGAACCCAATTCCTTGGCTCTCAGGATATGCTGCATCGCGACCGGGTGAGCTTCAGCGGCATTACTGCCGATGAAGAACATGGCCTTGGAATTGTGCATATCATTGTAAGAGTTCGTCATTGCGCCATAGCCCCAAGTGTTTGCCACACCTGCAACCGTGGTGGAATGACAGATTCTCGCCTGATGGTCAACGTTGTTGGTTCCCCACATCGCTGCTATCTTGCGGAACAGATACGCCTGCTCGTTATTGTGCTTGGCTGAACCCAGCCAATAGACTGAATCAGGTCCGGATTGCTCGCGGATTTCCAGCAACTGGTCTCCGATCTCATTGATCGCATCATCCCAGCTGAGTCTCTTCCACTTGCCACCGGCCAGTTTCATCGGATAACGAAGACGCTTTTCGCCCATACCGTGCTCTCGAACGGTTGAACCCTTCGAGCAATGTGAACCGAGATTGAACGGAGACTCAAAATCTGGCTCCTGTCCGGTCCAGACTCCATTCTGAACTTCGGCTACAACTCCGCATCCAACGGAGCAGTGCGTACAAACACTACGGCGAATTTCTGTGCTCACACCTTCCATCGGAGAGAAGCCGGCGGCAGCCTTGGCTTTTCTCATCAGTTGTGGCGCAAACATAGAGGCTGCAGCACCCGCACCTAGGGCGACGCCTGAACGTTTCAGAAACGTTCGGCGATCAATAGCTTCACCGACCGCGGCAATTCCGGATACAGATCCACTATCGCTACTTCTAACTAGTTTCATAAGTTATGACCTCCTTAGAATCGAGCGAGTCGATAGTATTCCCGAATATGCTCGGTTTGGTGATAACCGAGAGTCTTCGGCGTTTCGCTTTGTTTCTCTTCAGGCATGATATCTGCTGCCGACACAGAGGTCGAAGCTGATACTGCTGCGGCACCTCCAAGTACCGCCATACCTTTGAGGGCGTTACGCCGGGATTCCCGGTCAACGAGTTTGCTATTTTTCATATAGCGTTCCTCCTCTTTTGTATGTCAATAAGTGACGTCACATACATACCAAGATTGTCAGTTCTCCTATCAGAAATTCAAACTGACATTTCGAGGTATTCGGTTTCAAAGTCGATGAACTCGACGCCGAATTCGCCGACTTTTTTATAGAAATTCGCTTTTCTTGCCGCTGCAAGATCCTTGAAGAACCTTCGTATCCATGGCCTAAGGTGCTTTTTGAACATCGTCTGCTGAGCCTTGAACTGATATTCGTCGTCGCATTCAATGAGAATTCCCATGATGTCAAACAGGGCAGCGACATGGTCCTCCGGTTCTCGATTGTTCTGGATTCGTTCGATACCGAGTGCCTTGAGATCCTGACGGATGAGACTCAGAGGCTTGTCCATCAGCATGCCGGTAATGTACCAAGACCCGTAGGGAACGAGCTCACCTCTTCCTACGCCGATGAAGAGATCGTGATACTCATCATCCAGTGCTTGAATGTCGGGTTTGGTGCGAGCGGCGTCAGCAAGTGCGTTCAAGGTGAAGAGAAAGCTGTTGTTGGCATCGGTGTTGGGGACACCATAAAGCGCAACTGAATTGAGTGTATCCTCTGCTGGCGGTTCTGCCAACAGCTTTGAGAGCAAATAGTAATAATTTGCCCTGAAGCGAAAATCCTCGCTAGGCTGTTCTTGCCTAAAACTCATCTCTCCAACAATTAATTGTTATTACGAATTATTGTATTTATTCGTTTACACTAAATTTACTTGATTGGGCTTAGATTGTCAAGATAGGATACCCGACTTTTCCGGTTTGCAGGTTGACCACTTGTTTTACTGCTCACCGATGAATTAGAATTCAACCAGAACGAAGTTGAAGGTCAAGCCACAATGAAAAATTTGCCTATAGATGAAACTGAAGCAGCTCCGCCCCGAGCGACCTATCAGGATGTGCTGGATGCACCGCCGAATATGGTTGCAGAGGTTGTCGACGGCAAGCTGTACACCCACCCGAGACCGGCACCGCCACATGTCATAGCCCATTCGAGCCTCGCAGGGTATCTCAATCAGACTTTCCAGTTTGGCCGCGGCGGTCCAGGCGGTTGGTGGATACTTACCGAACCTGAACTTCATCTGGGCGCGGATATTGTAGTGCCTGACATCGGAGGGTGGCGAAAGGAGCGAATGCCCCATCCACCGGAAACAGCTTTTTTCACACTCGCTCCGGACTGGGTCTGTGAGGTGCTTTCACCATCCACCCGAATGCTTGATCTGATCGAAAAGCGGGCAGTCTATGCTCGAGAGAGAGTTCGCCATCTTTGGTTTGTGGACCCCATCGCCTACTCATTGGAAGCATTTGTGTTGCGCGATTCGGAGTGGGTGTTGATTGACAAGCTGTTCGAGAATAAGTTCGTCTCACTGCCGCCATTTGAGGCGGTGAGTTTCAATCTCGGTGATCTGTGGTCAACCCATACCGTTCACAAAGACATGCCGGGTAGGCTGAAAGCTGAATCTGAGCCGGAGTTGGCTGAGACAATGAGACGATGAAGTGGGGTTCAGTGCTCGGAACCTGTGTCTTTCGTTGGTTTCGAGATATTGGATTTCGTTCAGTCTTTGAGCCGGCAGTACCAGTCGTGTTGCAGGAGCCGTGAGGCAAGGGCGCCAATGTAAGTCATTGTTCGACACGCCGTTCAGGTATTTTACTTTTCGTTAGCTTCAGTCGTAACACCCGACTAAATTTTGTTCCGTGGGAATCCTCCTTCAGCGGCGAACATGTCCTTGACTCTGCAGTCCTCACACATTTCAAGCCGGGCGACTGCTTCAGGGTCTTGGAACATCCAGTGACTTTTGAGTTTGTCCTTCATTCTGTTCAGCATTGCACTTGAAGCGAACGCCTTACCACATATCCGGCAATGAAACGGCGAATCCTCGTTCATCGTACGCGCTCTCATTCTCGAGTCTGTATCGAACAGATACCGCTGGCTTCGGGTTACCGAACTCTCCGGACAGGCCGATTCACATAGGCCACACTGAACACAGTTGTTTTCAATGAATGCGAGTTTCGGCACTTCGCCACCCGCCTCAAGCGCGGATGCAGGGCAGACGGAAACACAGCCCATACATAAAGTACAGGTATTGACATCAACCATGATCTGTCCGAAAGGCGAATGTTTCGGCAGGTCAATGGAGTCAGGTTTTTTTGGAGACAGCGAATGCAGGTGTTCCAGAGCAATTCGCATGTCGGTTCGCTTTACTCCAGTCGGCGCAAATTTGGCAGGACTGATATCCATTTGTGTCAGTTCCTGAATTGCTGATTCCGATATCCCGTCATTCTCATCGGTCTGTATAAGCTGTATGGGTTTGCAGGAGTATCCCATACCATCAAGAAATACGTTGAGCGTATCGACCTGAAGTTCAAGCTCCTTGTACACAGATTCAGCAACATTTGGACAAAATACTGCTGCTCCTGCGGCGCCGTAGGCAAGCAGAGACAAGAATATGTCAAGCCCAAGAGCACCAACTTCCTCGACTTCAACCGGCAGGATGTTTTCCCCCAGCGCAGCGATATGAGCTGAAACAATCGGATTTCCTCGCTCCCGGTCGAAAAAGATGATTACAGCGCTATTGCCACCATTTTCGCGGTATTTCAGCAATACCTGTCTCAATAAGTCAAGTTGACTTTCCGGTGGTGGGTAAGCGTAAGTGACAGCTCCTGTGGGACAGGCCGCAGCGCAAGCACCGCCTCCCTGACAAAGATATGAATTGACTTCAATTGCTTCGCCGATCGATGTGATAGCGTCGGTCGGGCAGGCGTCGATACATCGGGTACAGGCGACGATTCCGCTTCGGCTGTGAGCGCAGATGTCCGGATCATAGTTGAAGTATTTTGGTTTTTCAAATTTTCCAACCAGTTGTGATATCTCTTCAGTCGTACGCCTGATACGCTTCGCATTCTGTTGGGTAGGCTCGATGCGAAAGTAGCCTGGCGGAGGAATCTGCGCTTTGATTTTCGACGTCTTCGACAAGTCGAGCACCAGATCGAACAAGCCAGTCGTAATGCCAACGGTCTTGCCGAAGTCAAATACGCGATCATTTTTATATGCGGTAACGGTAAACGCACCCAAGTAGCCTTGAACAGAGCAATCGTCAGCCGTAAAGGTTTCCGGTAGGTATCCGGTGTTGTCTTGATCACCGGCGTCAGATTCATTGTCTTCTTCGGTGATGAGTATGTAGCAAGTCAGTTCGGTATCTACCATGCTCCTAGCTGCCTCGAGTACCGAACTTCTCGATCCGGCGATGACAACCTGTCCCAAGGAGTGATACGCTACGAGGGATGTGGGTGTCGTTTCGACAGATACTGCGTCAAATGAAGCGAGCCTTGCTTTCCCGTTTTCGGTCAGTGCCGGAAGCTCGAACTGATAGGACAGAGTCATGTCGACGAACGGTTGTCTGGTTGTGGTAAGTCAGACTGACTGGCGATTTCGGATTCGTTCGCTGATTCTTCACTGTCGAGTGTTTCCTGTACATCGTCCGCTTCGCTGTCTTCGCTGGCCAGCGTTTCGATATCCTGTGACTCTTCAGTCGCTTGAGACTCCGCTTCAAGTTTCCGCCTGGCTTCCTCTTCGGCTTTCTTTCGCTCCGCGTGATACTTCATGTCTGACGTGACGATGTCTCCAAGTTCTTCAAATGTGGTGAAGTCGTCATCGTAGTCGTTCAATCCGTCACGCACGTTGAAAATCGCCGCCTTGAACAGCCTTCGCAGGGCCAGTTTCTTGATTTTTTCATCGACCTCTTCCGACATGAACATCGAATAATCGCTGTCATCGTCCAGCGACTCCAACGGCGGCAGCTCGACCGGTGTTTTTTCCTCAGCTTCCCTCTCTTCCTGATTTTCCTCTTCTGTCTGGGTAACAGCCTGAGAATCCAGAGTTTCATCCGGTTGCGGATGGTCAGGCTTGCTGTCTTCTTCCAGTGCTTGAGTTTTCTGTTTCGACCAGCGATGCAATCGCGATTCGGTCATTGTCGGGTTCTCATTCAATTGTTCGGTTTGGATCGCGGTTGGTTTGCTTCTTCAAACCAATTTTTCCGTTTTCTCTTTTTCTTTGTTTGCGGGACGTAATTATTAATTATGAATTCTTCAATTTTATCCCTGACATCTGTCGGCAAGGCCGCTGAGAGAACCAGGTAGTCTGTTTCGAGATGTGCACCAGCCTCATCCTGTGATGCCGTTACGAAAATCGGAATTGGCACTGTATCATCGTCGACGGCATCCATTTCGAATATCACAAACGCATACGGTATCTCTGACAGGAAATTATACCAGTAGCCTTCGGCTGCATCTAAATGGAGCCGGAGTTGAAGACCTTTCCACATGTACTGTGAAAAATTGTCTGATGATCGAATCAGATGCGGACCATCCAGAGACGACGGTCCCTCGGGGTCAGATAATATCGTTGTAAGTTCCCACTGAATTGATGGCCAGCCGTTAAATTTCTTGGTATGACATTCAATTACGATCGACAAATTGAACGTCATTGCGGCGATTGTATTTCGAGGGTGCACTCCGATTCCCAATAGACATAAATCAATCCCTATATAATATATTGGTATCGCGTTCAAATTACGATTCAATGAACGATTCCGAATCCACAATTACAACTCCTGTCCTGTCTTCATCAGGACTGCGTCCAACGCATCCGGTTGAAGCCATTGACGAATTCGGTGCTAAGCGCGACATGCGCGTTGCCGGTGAGTTTCCGCTGACTATCAAGGTTGACGAGAGGGAAGTCGTCACACTGATGACATTGGGTACCCATCCCGAATTGCTTGCTCTGGGCTATCTTCGCAATCAGAGACTGGTCGAATCAGTAACCGACATCAAATCGATCAATGTTGAGTGGGACCGTGAAACTGCGCACGTAGAAACGCATGCTGGGCAGGGGATAGTCGATTGGGAAAACAAGCTGTCAAAGAGAACCGTCACAACCGGTTGTGGTCAGGGTACAGTTTTCAGTTGTACTCTGGACAAGATATACGAATCCCCTTTGCCTGCGGCATCCGTTCGCCAGTCTACACTGTATGGATTGTTGAGAAACATTGCCGAATACAACGAGATTTACAAACAGGCAGGCGCGGTTCATGGCTGCGCGCTTTGTGAAGAGACAGAAATCGAGCTTTTTGTTGAAGATGTGGGTCGGCACAATGCTGCCGATACCATCGCCGGTCAGATGTGGATGGATGGTACATCAGGCGGTAACAAGATCTTTTATACAACTGGTCGCCTGACATCTGAAATAGTGATGAAAGTAGCGCATATGGGCATACCAATTCTGCTGTCCCGTTCAGGGGTGACGTTCATGGGGTTGGAGCTTGCACAGGATCTTCGTGTAACAATGATTGCGAGAGCCAAGGGCCGACACTTTCTGGTCTACAACGGTGCCAGTACCATCGAGTTCGATCAGGTTCCGGAACGACGGGCAGCGGCTGCGAATAGACGATTTGCTACCGGATGACACGGAGTGACAGTCGGCAGTTTCTTTCAGTCAGTCTGGAAAAGCCGTAATCCTCTCGCGCTGCTGTTATGGCCGGTCAGTCTGATCTATTGCGCGATCGCGAGCCTGCGAAGGGTAGCGTACGCTAGAGGAATCATTTCTGCCACTCGATTCAGTGAACCGATCATTGCGGTCGGTAATTTGACAGTTGGCGGTACAGGAAAGACACCTTTCACGATCTGGTTGGCCAACCATCTGCGTGGGCACGGTTTCAGACCAGGAGTGGTGAGTCTCGGTTATGGACGCCGGGATATATCCAGCACGCTGATAGTGTGCCCCGACAGCGACCCTGAGGAGGTTGGAGACGAACCGATCGTGATCGCAAAGCGCACCAGGACCCCGGTTGCGGTTGCGAAGAAACGTTCGGATGCCGTGCGATTGCTGCTTGATACGACTGACTGCGACATTTTTGTTTGTGACGATGCCCTTCAGCACTATTCACTGGCTGCAGACCTCTCCATCGCTTTGATTGATGCAAGTACCCGATTTGGTAATGGATTTTGCCTGCCAGCCGGACCATTGCGCGAACCTCAAAGCAGACTGGATTCAGTTGCTCTCAAACTGGTAAAAGGGGAGGGGCGAGGCGATGAGCATTTGATGCGCTACGAAATTGCACAGGTGATCAATGTCAAGGATAATGAAATCATGCAACCTGCCGAATTTCTCGTTGGCCGAAAAATTACAGCAATTGCTGGAATCGCGAATCCAAACAGTTTCTTCGATATGCTGCAAAGATCAGGCATTGAATCGACCAGAATTTCTTTTCCGGATCACCATCAGTTCACCGAAAATGATTTCGATTCGATCGATCAAAACGATGTTACCTTGGTGATGACTGAAAAAGATGCGGTCAAGTGTCGGGAATTTGCCAGAGAAAACTGGTGGTATGTTGCGATTGATGCAACAGTCTCGGAAAAATTTGTTGCACTGCTTTCAGATCGGATATCCGAACTGAAGCACCCTCAAACTGGTATAGAAGATTGATGAGCATCCCATACGACATTGTGATTCCTGCACGGTTTCACTCTTCGAGACTGCCTGGTAAATTACTTGAGGATATTTGCGGCAAATCCATGATAAAGCGAGTTATTGAATGTGCGAAATCGAGTTCTGCAGAAAGAATTATCGTCGCCTATGACGACGAAAGAATCTGCTCAGAGATTGAGTCCATTCCAGATACCGTTGCGTGCAAGACTTCACCCGATCATCCTAGTGGAACAGATCGCGTTGCTGAAGCGGTAACAAAACTGAGCTTACCCGACGACCGTATAATTGTGAATGTTCAGGGAGACGAGCCGATGATTCCGGGGACTTTGATTGATCGGGTTGCCGGAAAATTGTCTGAAGCCGACCAGGCCAAAGTGGCGACCGCAGTCAAGCCTCTACGCAATTACTCCCAACTGCAAGACTCGAATGTTGTCAAATGTGTTATTGATCAGGATAGGTATGCCTTGTATTTCTCCCGCTCTCCCATTCCCTGGAACTTGTCAGAGTCCATTGAGAACGGATCGACTTTCCACCATATCGGAATCTATGCCTATTTCGTCGGTTATCTAGTCCAGCATGCTCGACGAGATGTCTGTCCGTTGGAAGCAGCTGAAAGACTTGAGCAATTGAGGGTTTTGTATAACGGTGACAAGATTTGCGTTGTCATAGAAGAAGATTACGAATCGCTGGGGGTCGATACACCTCAGGATTTGGAATATGTAAGACGACTATTTGCGAATAGATAAAATTCGACAGTTCCTGAAGGTCAGTGTATGGGAAAACAGGTTAATGTGTTATTTGTGTGTTTGGGCAACATTTGTCGCTCACCCACGTCCGAAGGCGTATTCCGCAGTCTCGTCGAGAGTCGAGCACTTGATTTCGAGATTCAAGTGGATTCGGCTGGAACAGCGGGATATCACATTGGCCAGGCGCCTGATTCGCGTGCAATTGATGCGGCGGCGAAACGGGGCGTGAGTATTTCACACTTGCGGGCGCGAAGACTGAACCGTCTGGACTACGAAAAATTTGACTATATCATCGGTATGGATCTGTTCAATTATCAGGACCTGGTATCGATGGCACCCCTTGACTACAAAGGCCAGGTTTGCCTGTTCATGGATTTTGCATCCGATTGGGATACTCGGGAGATTCCGGATCCTTACTACGGCGGTTACGACGGATTTGAGCGGGTATTGGATATGATCGAAGCTGCATCTTTGGGGTTGATTGAGGATATCCGCAAACGCATATCGAGTCATTGAAATCCGAATTCGAGATGTATATAGAAGTTCATCTGCCTGACCAGAAGCTGATGGCGTTCGGTAACGGAGGAGAAATTCTCATGGAAACAAAGGTGTCGACTGCGAGAAACGGGGCGGGAGAGCAGATCAACAGTTTGCGGACGCCAAGAGGCTGGCATAGCATAAGGGCGAAGATCGGGAAGCATGCACCTGAAAACACCGTGTTTGTTGGACGTCGCCCGACAGGAGAAATCTATTCTGATCGACTCGGTGAGAAATACCCGGAAAGAGATTGGATTTTGACTCGTATCTTATGGCTGAGCGGCCTGGAACCGGGATTCAATCGTCTCGGCGATCAGGATACCATGCGACGTTACATCTACATACATGGTTGTCCCGACAGTGACCCTGTCGGAGTAAAGGGCTCCTCAGGTTGCATCAAGATGAGGAATGAGGAGATCGTAACACTATTTGATCTTGTTGAGATTGGAACAATTGTCTATGTCAGCGACAGAGAACCGACATGAATCAGGCTGACAATCAACTATTGGGCCCCGTTATGACATCGGTCGGGGGCACGCGGCTGTCTGATTTCGACAGGGAACGTTTGCTGAGCCCGATCATCGGAGGAGTGGTGCTCTTCGATCTAAACTGTGAATCGACAGAACAGTTACGAATTCTTACGGCAGAAATCCACGAATTGCGGTCTCCCTCTCTGCTCATTGCTGTTGATCAGGAAGGTGGCAGGGTCCAGAGACTTAAGAACGGTGTGACTCAGCTACCGCCACAGGCCGTATATGGCCGAATTTACGATGACAATCCGGACCTCGGTTGTGATGTTGCTGAATATGGTGGCTATCTGATGTCGAGGGAAGTGTTAGATACGGGAATCGACATCAGTTTTTCGCCGGTTCTCGATGTCGTTACCACACAATCGGAAGTGATCGGAGATCGATCCTTTCATTCCGACCCGAATGTCGTCTCGCTCCTGGCTGAATCATGGATTCGCGGTATGCAGAAAGCCGGTATGAAATCGGTTGGTAAACACTTTCCCGGACACGGCGGCGTCGCCGGCGATACCCATTTCGAATGTCCCGAAGACAATCGCAGTATTCAGGAAATCTTAAACTGCGACCTCGTACCTTACAGGCGACTTGGTGAAAGATTATCAGCTGTCATGACGGCACATGTACTCTATCCTGAATGTACAACAGCGATTCCCACTTATTCTTCGTTTTGGCTGGATCATATGCTGCGAGAAGTTCTGGCGTTTTACGGTCCTATTTTCAGCGATGACTTATCGATGACTGCCGCCGAAGAAGCAGGCGGCATTGATACCCGTCTATACGCAAGTCTCACCAGTGGTTGCGATATTGCATTGATTTGCCAAAGCGAGAGCGATACCGACAGTGCAATCGATCACTTGATGAAAAACAATTATTGGAAGGATCCGACTTGGCAGTATGCACAACTGAGACCGGACACTTTACGGACAGAAGAACAGATAACAGACGACAAAGAAAAGTTTCTCAATATTGTCGATAAATACATGCAGTCATAAAGTACTTGATGTAAAACAGCGATATCGTTGATTTTTCATTATTATACTGCAGCTTCAGACATTCTCCATACGGCCTCTCACCGAAGCTGGTGAGCTACATAACCGGATTCGCAAATTGCCGGTACTCGTCCACTGGACGGAATGTACCGTCAAGTTTGGCACATTGACTGATTGGATAGTCGCACTACCGTAAGAGTGAATACAGGTTGTCGGAGCTGAATTCTCCGAACGAGTCAATCTGTCTTGAGAAGTCACTACATTACAATTCGATTGGATTCGATGGCAGTCATGAGTTTGATCTGTGTCTGAAATGGAATTGCGTGGTAAAGAGTTGCAAACTCCGTTGATGTACGTTACCCTTGAAAGAACCGAATCGATGCTTGGATCTTAAAACTGCTTGCGCCGGTTGGTAAGCAAGCAATTTTCGTGATGAATGGATTTCAAGGTAACGAATGATGTGAATTGAGCGCGAGAGACTTCGGTATAACGACACTGATCTTCGCGTGAAATCAACACGGGAGGACTTACAATGATTAGAAATATAAATGTCAACAGACTTGTCGTTACATTAGTACTTTTTGGGGCGCTGAGCCTTGTGATGATTCCGAAGGCTGTGGTCGGTGGAGAAACACTGGATTCCATCAATTCTGCTGGTGTTATTACTGTTGGTACGGAAGCGCACTACCCACCGATGGAATTTCTCGAAGATGGTAAAATCGTCGGATATGGGTCAGATATCCTTCAACACGTAGTCTCCGACCTCGGTGTGGATCTGAACCAACTTGAGCTTCCATGGCAGGGAATTCTGCCTGGAATACTGGCAAAGAAATTTGACATGGTTGCAACCTCGGTTTCGATCACGCCCGAACGTGCGGTCAAATATGCATTTACCCGACCGGTTGCAACTTTTCAAACCATGATCATCCGGCATGCGAACAACGATTCCGTTTCGGACAAGAACGACTTGAACGGTACTGTTGTCGGCGCGGAGCTGGGCTCCATCATGGTTCCCCAACTGGAAGCTGTAGATGCCGAGCTTAAAGAAGCCGGTGGCACGGGATTTGCAGAGATAAAGGCTTTCACGTCTACCGATGATATGCGTCTTGCATTGGCCAGTGGTCAGATTGATCTAGCTACCATCCCTTCAATCGCGCTTGGAATGATGCAAAAGAGGCGTCCCGGCGTATTCGAACGGGTTATGAATATTGGAGAAGTCAAGCTGTTCGCTTGGGTAACCCATCCTGACAGTCTCGATCTCCGTGACAGGGTTTCAGATATTTTTCTACGTCTAATGGAAGACGGCACGATGTCTGAATTGCAAATGAAATGGTTTGGTTTTGAAATGGATCTGCCTACGGAAGGATATATTCCTGAAGGCGGAATCTGAATCTGAGATCTTGAAATTATCGCCTTTTGCCCGGATCGGCTGGTCCGGGTAATTGGCCCTGCCTTGATAACGTGACGATGAGATCGGTTGCCGATTTTGCAACACGATACCACGTGAAGTTCCCGCAATGGATTTTCAGTTTCTACAAGTAGCTGCTCAGTCCGGACCGATGGCGCTTGCGGCGCTGGTCACCATTTATATTGCCGCAGTCTCCTGTTTCCTAGGTTTGGTGATCGGAACGCTTCTGCTGATATGCGTAAACGTCAGACTTTGGCCGGTACCAGGTCTCATCAGAATCTACAGCAGTTACATCCGAGGAACACCGGCACTTGTTCAAATCTTGGTTTTCTACTACGCTCTGCCGCCGCTGATTGGTCTTGATATAGGTCCGATGACTGCCGGAATCCTGGCTATCAGCTTGAATAGTGGCGCCTATGTGGCCGAAATTCTGCGAGGTGGTCTTAGCCGGATCACTACCGGTCAAATCGAGGCGGCCAGCGCGCTCGGCATGCGCAAGTTCCTGATTTGGCGAAAGATCATCCTGCCGCAGGTCTATTATTCGGTGATTCCACTTCTAGTGAATGAATTTACGATGGTGGTCAAGATCACGCCGCTCCTGTCGACGATTACGATTGTCGAACTGACCCGGCAATCGCAGTACCTGATTACCAGCACGTACAGACCGGTAGAGGTGCTTACAATCGCAGCCCTGATCTATTTCGTAATTTGCTTTTCAGTCAGCCAGTTCGGCGAACTCCTCCAACGTCGCTCCCGAAAGTATCGAATGTAGGGATAAGTTCATGGATTTTGATTATCTCGCAATCTGGAACAACCGCTCACTACTCGCTGAGGGGCTTGCAACAACTCTTTTTATCTCTGTAGTGGCGATTCCGTTGTCGGTCCTGTTTGGGGCGCTGATTGCGCTCATGCGTGTTTCGGGCAACATGTTCCTTCGCTCGTTCGCTACTTCATATGTTGAGATCATCCGGAACACCCCGTTCCTGATACAGATATTCATGGTGTTCTACGCTTTGCCGTTTATCGGAATCAGGCTGTCGGGTTTGCCGACTGGCGTTCTGTGTCTTGCCATTTACGGTGCCGCATATTTTTCGGAGATATTTCGGGGTGGCATCGAATCTGTTCCGAAAGGTCAATTTGATGCCTGCAAGGCACTAGGTCTGTCCTATTGGTTTTACATGCGTCGAATTATTGTGCCGCAGTTGTACAAATATGTCATCCCACCAGGTACCAACATCGCGCTCATTATGATCAAGGAATCGTCGTTGCTATCGATGATCACAGTTGCCGAGTTGACATACGTCGCACACGATATCAATGGTCGCACATTCAGCCCGGTTGAATCGTTCGCGGCAATCGCGCTTTTGTATTGGCTGATATCTGCGTTGTTTCTTGTTTTCGCCGATTGGTTGAAGGCGAAAACAGGTCGGGAGGATGGAGAAGAACTGTTTATTGTCAGATAGTTTCCTGACGCGGATAGATTCTAAAGAATTTGACAGAACAGTCGGACAAATTCAAAGATATCTGGTCAGATATCCAAAGAGTGCCTGAAATCAGTCAACGACAGACACGTGTGTAATCCCCAATACTTGGCTATAGTTCGATCATGTTCCAAAATCTAACCAAAGGCTACCAATTCGTGATCCAGACAATGTTGTTTTGTCAGTTCGCGCGTTCTATATATTGTCCGGATTCCGTATTGACTTTGATACGATCACCGATGTTGACGAACGTTGGCACATTGACTCGAATACCTGTTTCGACAGTCGCAGGTTTTGACGACCCAGCCGCAGTTTGACCTTTCACGACGGTTTCAGTTTCGATGACCTCCAAGGCAACATTGTCGGGGAGTTCTACTCCAATCGGCGAATCGTTGTACAAGTTGATCTGCACTTCGATGTCAGGAATCAGAAAACCTATCTGATCGCTAAGTTCCTCAGCACTGAGCTCAATCTGCTCGTAGGATTCCATATCCATGAAAACGTATCGGTCTCCTTCCTGGTAGAGATACTGCATTTTCCTGAACTCGACATGCGCTTTTTCCACCTTGTCGTCAGAACGAAATCGTTCATTGCGCTTGGTCCCGGCTGAGATGTCTTTCATTTCCAGTTGAACGAACGCTCCACCTTTACCCGGTTTGACATGGGTTTTGCGAAGAATTTTCCAAAGCGAGCCGTCAATGGAGAGTAAATTCCCTACCTTGACTTCGAACGCTGATAATTTCATTAGTACTATCTCCTTCAGTAATTCAACTAAAATTTAACACATACATTCAAGACATTCTGCTACCGCTGAATTAATTCCGTATCCAACCAGTCATCTCTTGTCATGAATGACCAATCAGTCAAGACCCCGGGTGCCGGTATGAACAAATACCTCAAAGGTGTTTCTAGGTCTTGTGGTGTTTATGTCATGAGAGACAAGGATGGTTTTCCATTGTACATTGGCAAGGCAAAAAATCTCAGGAATCGTCTTCGATCGTATTTCAGATTGACCGGGCTTTCTTACAGGATCGAGACGGTTATGCAGCAGATGTTCGCCATAGAAACGATCGTCACCAAGTCTGAGACGGAAGCGTTGCTTTTGGAAAATAATCTGATCAAGTCCGCGAAACCCAAATACAACATCAACCTTCGCGATGACAAGAGCTATCCGTATATTCGATTGGATGACTCCCATGATTTTCCCAAACTGGCGTTTTATCGTGGTAACAGGAAAGAGCCTGGACGATATTTTGGACCGTTCAGCAGTGCTGCAGCTGTGCGGGCGACGCTCTCACAGTTACAGAAGGTGTTTCCGGTAAGGCAGTGTCGAGATTCGTTCTATCTCCACCGTTCCCGGCCGTGTCTGCAGTATCAGATTCAAAGGTGCACGGCACCTTGCGTTGGGCTGGTAGATCGCGAAACCTACATGGATGATGTGGATCAGGTTACGAGTTTTCTTATGGGGAAAAATCGAGATCTCAACAATATGCTTGTGAAACGGATGGAGGATTGTGCAGCTGATCAGGAATTCGAGCGTGCCGCGGAATATAGAGATCGTATCGCCGCGATTCAACGTTTGAGAGAATCGCAGACCGTGGAAGGAGGGGATTCAGATGTAGATGTCATCGCGACAATTTGTGCCGGTGGAATCATCTGTATCCAACTGGTGATTTTTCGCAGCGGACGCAACATCGACTATCGAATGTATTTTCCAAAGATGAAAGTAGAGATTGATATCAAGGATATTCTGTCTGAGTTCATTCCGAGGTACTATTTGGATCGGGAAATTCCGCCGATGATTCTTGTCAATCATCAGGTCCAAGACAAAGAGTTGATCGAAAAAACTCTGAAAGAAAAAAGCGGTAGACGAACGGAGATTCGATGTCCGGTACGCGGGGGAAAGGTGCAGCTTGTGAAAATGGCAGTTGCGAACGCGGAAGATGCATTGCGTCGGAGATTGGATGACAAGCACTCACTGATCCGAAGATATGCAGCACTGGTAGAGATGCTTTGTCTGGATGCGGTGCCGGAGCGTATGGATTGCTTTGACATCAGTCATACATTCGGCGAAAAGACGGTTGCTGCATGTGTTGTTTTTGATCAGAATGGCCCTTTGAAATCAGACTATAGAAGCTTCAACATCAACATTCCGACAGCCGGTGACGATTACGCAGCACTTCGAGAGGCGCTGACGCGACGCTATAGCAAGGTCAGAGAAGGAAATGGCAAAATGCCAGACTTGATTTTGATTGACGGCGGAAAAGGGCAATTGGGCTGCGCAGTCGAGGTGATGGATGAGTTACAGATTTCTGATATACGATTGGCGGCGATCTCCAAAGGGAGAGAACGTAAAGCGGGTGAAGAGCAGGTCTGGGTGCCAGAATCAAACGGTCCTGTTCCCATCAACGAGACTGCACTGCTGGTTCTGCAGCAAATACGGGATGAAGCTCACAGGTTTGCTTTGTTCGGTCATCGCAATCGCCGGAATAAAGCAAGGAAGCAGTCCGTCTTGGAGCGCATTCCTGGAATAGGCAACAAGCGCAGATCAAATCTACTCAAACATTTTGGTGGACTACAGGGAATCTCGCGAGCCGGGGTTGAAGAAATCGAAAGCGTACCTGGAATATCGTCTAAACTGGCACAATCCATTTACTACGAGTTTCACGGCAATCAATTTTCAGAATGATTCTTACTTTGCCCAATCTACTGACTTTTACGCGAATTCTCGCGATTCCTATATTTGTCGGCGCCTATTTTCTTTCGTCCGATGGTACCCATAACGTAGCCGTTGTAATATTTGTTCTCGCTGCGGTGACGGACTGGCTGGATGGATTTCTTGCGAGAATACTGAAAAAAACGTCCACTTTCGGGGCGTTTCTGGATCCGGTCGCAGACAAGCTGATGGTCTGCACGGCATTGGTGCTCCTGGTTTCGGACCACCAGCTCGCTGAAAAAATGATGTTCAACGTAGTGTTTGTAATTTCGATTCTGATTATTGTGGGACGGGAAGTTTCCGTTGTCGCCTTGCGGGAGTGGATGGCGGAATTGGGAAATCGCGCCAGCGTAGCGACATCCTACCTCTCAAAAGGAAAGACAATGATGCAGATGATCGCCATAGTTCTTTTGCTGTACGGACAGCCAGTCGGTGAGTTCGAGACATTGATTGCCGGGGAATTGTTGCTTTACGTTGCTGCTGCGCTGACGATTTGGACTATGACTATTTATCTTCGGGCAGCGATACCGACTTTGATGTCGACTGACAATGAAGAAAGTACGGATTCGGGTTTACAGGACTGAATCGGCTTAAAATTTCATTGTAATTTGGGTGCACAATTCTTAAAATATTTTACTTGGGGCTTTGTGACTATAAGCACATGATAGTCGAGCGGGAATAGCTCAGCTGGTAGAGCGCAACCTTGCCAAGGTTGAGGTCGCGAGTTCGAACCTCGTTTCCCGCTCCAATTTTCCGATCGTCTGTACTCATCTACCGCAACTGCGTCCATAGCACTGCCGGATTTTCGCCGGAGCAGATGGCGATTCTCGTTCATCACCAATTTCCGAGATTGGATTTGGAATTTTATCCGTGCACAAATCTTTCACTGATGTCCGTATCCGATGAGAAAATCTCGGACGAAATCCCATTGCGCTAGAAGCGATGGAATTCATCTGGCATCATACAAAGAGTCGGTAAATCCAATTATCATAACGGTGCAAAACTAACCGTAGGCAATCAACTTAGCTGGTCGAAAAATTTGCAAAAATCGACTGATCTGCAATCATCCCTAGAATTCAAGGGAGCAACCGAACGCTTTGCCGAATTTGCTGCAACCGCTGTAATTGGATCTTCTTTTACTGATATCGTGCGAACAGCAGTCGTCGATTGCTTTGGAGCGATTGTGGCTGGAGCCGCCAGTGATGTTGCACATCGAGCTGCCGGTGCGCTTGCTGCGAAAGAATATGGCGATGCGACAATTTATGGTGCCGGTCAAGTTGCTTCACCGGGAATTGCGGCTGTCCTCAATGCTGTAGCTGGCCATGCGTTTGACCTGGATGACTGGGAAGAGTCCGCCAACATTCATCCAACTGTTGTCATACTTCCAGCCTGTCTTGCTGCAGCTCACATCGAACGTGTAACCGGCGAGGATCTTGTGCAAGCTTATGCTGTCGGGTTCGAAGTAATCGCCCGACTCGGGGAGCTGCTTACGCTCGATCACTATAAGAGAGGTTTTCACTCCACTGGTACGATTGGCGCAATCGGTGCGGCCGCAGCTGTTTCCCGATTGCTGAAACTGGACATTCGCTCGACAACTCATGCCTTGTCGATCGCTGCATCGCAATCGTCAGGATTCTGTATGCAATTTGGAACTAATGTCAAGCCGCTGCAGGTGGGTTTCGCGGCACGTGCTGCGATTGAATCAGCACTACTTGCCCGCGCCGGAACAACTGGACATTCGGAGGTGGTTGAAAGCGAAAGGGGATTTGCAGGCTTAATGGGTGTTGCGGGCGGTCAGCTGAACCATCTCGGAAACCCTTGGGCACTGGAAGAATATGGTGTATCGATAAAACCATGGCCATCTTGCGGATACACACATCGTCTCATGACAGCGGCAGTCGAACTGCGTCCGAAAGTTGTCGATCGGCTGATCAAAATCACCGCGATCCACGCGACATTGCCGGATTTTCAAAAGGGTATCATGCCTTATGATCGTCCCAACACCTGCGAGCAAGCACTGTTTTCGGTTCCGGCATGTATTGCGCAAGTGCTGATTAAGGGTGAGTTGACTTTGAATGATTTGACAGCGCGATTTTGGGAGACCCCATTGAACAGGCGCTTGATTGAGCGAACTCATGTGACAACGGAACCAGCAAGAAATCCCGAGATGAATCTCGACCCGGCACAGCCGGACTGCCTGCGGATTCAACTCGACGATCAATTGCTTGTGCGTAAGTGAAAATACCCTTTGGGATCACTGCGAAATCCGATTGATCATGACAGACTTGCGACAAAATTCATTGCGAATTCAAAACATAAGATCGATTTGTTTGAATATCTTCTGAATTGGCCTGAAGTTGCTGATCTGCGTGAATTTTTCAATAATTTTCATGCCTTTACGTAGAAATATCATTAGAGCCGAAGCATTCCATTTATGGCGAAAAGCGACGTGGTGCCGGTTCGCTCAAATTCATGCAATCACCAATTGGACAGGCTAGGACGCACGACGATTAGTGGAATGAATCAAAGAGAGACTCGGACTCATCTGACGGGGTTCCACTCTTGCGCGCATAAAATGTTGCGAAGTCCTGAGTCAGCGTGAATTTCAATTTCACCGACAAAAATTGTTTATCATTATCGGTAGTGGAACGACTAATTCCCCTGGCATCCGGCTGTTCGGCCGGTTGTCAGTTTTCCTCATCTGAATCTTTGATGGCCGAGTGGCAGAGGGGTTATGCAGCGGCCTGCAAAGCCGTCTACGCCGGTTCGAATCCGACCTCGGCCTCCAGTTGATCGTTCTATACTTTAATTTGTGTATGCCCGGGTGGCGAAATTGGTAGACGCAAGGGACTTAAAATCCCTCGGGATAATTCCCGTGCCGGTTCGAGTCCGGCCTCGGGCACCAACAGCTGTCTGAGTGCGATCAGCACATCGCAACTAGAGAATCCACCAGTGATTCGACATCGTTGCGAATAACGATGCTGTCAACCCATTCCTGTGAGACAAATCCTTCCTGTTGCTGGTGAGCTAGCAATTGCTTGAAAATCTCGTAATATCCTGAACTGTTCAACATGCCGACCGGTTTGTTGTGATATTTCAGCATATTCCAAACCATAACGGTAAACAGTTCTTCGAGCGTCCCAAAACCACCGGGTAGAGCGATAAAGGCGTCAGACCGCTCAAACATGATATGCTCCCGTTCTGCAAGCGTGTCAACATGAATCAGCTCTGAAACGCTCTCCTCAGGAATTTCTATGTTCAGAATTTGCTTTGGAATCACGCCTGTGACTCTGCCGCCTGCCTCGGTGGCAGCGCGAGCGAGTTCCCCCATTAGGCCGATGGAAGCGCCGCCAAATACGAGTCCGATATTCTTTGACGCAAGATAACGTCCCATTTTTCGGGCATCTTCCTTATACCGCTGACATTGACCTGGCTTTGAGCCAAGAAATACACAAATTTGCACAATGAAAAGAATCGAAATTGTTGAAAAATTGGCTGTAACGCCGACAAGTAATTTTAGTCGTTACCAGTTTTGAATTTCTATTTATTCCATGATCTTGACATCAATAGGCGGAAAGTAAAGAAGTCCTGCCAGTGCAGTGGATAACAATAATTGACCTCTTTCAATCAAGGTAAAATCCACCACTCAGTAACCTGCTTTACCGATGGGAGCGATACGACTCCAGAGCCAGATGGGTGAGTCTAAACTATATTGTGCACCGTATTGGACTTTTCCACACCGTCGTGCGAATAAACACCGAAAAAGTCAATAAAATTTATCGCGTTTGTCGAGGAGCGACGTACCCGTTTCACTGGAGAATATGGGATGTTCGAGTACCTAGTGACGAACTGTAAGTGCGAGAGACTTGAGACTTTGATTTAGCTGAATTCTGTAATATTCACCGGATTAAATTACTGTTGAAATACGCAAGGTTGGTGATGGCAGGGCCAAAGGTAATGTGACGGCCTGGCAATCAAAGCATCATGCTTCTATATCTCCGCTATTACCCTCATGGAGGTGGAGATCGGAATTCTGCGAAACGAACGACGTGATGTCGAACTAGGAATTAGGTTGCGGCAATGGATGCAGGAGCATCTTCTGGCAGAGTTCAGGCGACGAACTTGGTCAGTAGACACAAAAGTTGCTCTGAAATTTGTACAGTTGCATGTGCCTAATCCAGTTTCTGAGCGGGATGCACAGATGCGGTAACTACTATCGTCATGGAATGACGGTTGTCACTGGAAATCCGGTTGACTTTGAGGCGACAGGTGCAGCCATCGTCTGTTCTTGGAAAGAGTCATAATTGGCTTGTCATTTGATTATCCTTGAATCTGAACGTACAAAAATCGAAAACGAAAGATTCAGCTGATTGAATGACATAAGCCAGCTACCAAGCTGCAGCACTGATGGCGAGATTCGCAATCGTAGACGGGAATTGTTTGAGGTGTGAAGGAGCCATTCTGTCTGGTTCTCAGGTGATACTCAGGTCATTCTCAATCATCTGCAATCCCAGTCCTGAAAAGCAATCGAACGCTCGTGCCAATTTCGTAAATTAATAGGCAATTACCAATGGAAACAAGTATAGTATACGCACCATATACTCGGATCAGGTATTGAGGAATCGGACAAACGCAGTCAGAGCTGCATCACCGATTCCTTTGTCATTAGATAGCGACAATGAAAGGAAACAGCCACTTCGAAAACAAAAATTACGTTACAGCTTCAGCGTTGTTTGAAGACTCATGTAAATTGGCAGCGAGTGTTCTGGAAAGCGGGTATCGCCCGAATTATCTCGTTGCGCTGTGGCGCGGTGGAACACCGGTCGGAATTACCATCCAGGAACTTCTTGCCTACTATGGTGTCAAGACTGATCACATCGCGATCCGTACATCGCTATATGAAACTCTCGGCCGTCGTAAAGACAGAATTCGTATTCATGGTTTGGGGTACCTGATTGATCGGGTGACCGATGAGGATTCGGTTCTGATTGTTGACGATATATTTGACACCGGATTGACTGTTGAAGCGCTCATCAAGACAATTCGCAGAAAAGCGCGGAAGAATACTCCAAAGGATATCCGAGTAGCCGCAACCTGGTTTAAACCTGGAAAGAACCAAACCGACAGAATTCCAGACTATTACGTCAATGCTTCGGATGACTGGATCGTATTTCCGCATGAGCTGCTCGGTCTGAATTTTTCAGAAATTGAAGCAAACAAGCCTTACATTGCGAATGTCATGAAGGACTTGGCGCGATCAACCGAGTTCGGAACAGAGGGATTTCAGGCGTAATTCTATTATAAATTTAGTGAACTATAAATTAGGAAACACATATGAATGAGAGTCAAAGCAATTCATCCCCTCCAGATTTCTTGGTACATGACAGTATTGATTCTGTGGGTGTTGTTGTGGTCGAAAACGTCAGCGCGGGTAACACACTCACTGGATGGGTGATGGACACCGATGAAACCATCGCTATACAGGCGCACGATGATATCCCACTTGGTCACAAGATTGCGCTGGTTGAACTCGACGAAGGGTCCAGCGTGATCAAATACGGGCACTCAATCGGTCGAACGACCGCCCTGATAGGTAAAGGAGCCCATCTGCATGTTCACAACACAAAAACAGAAAAGTGGTAGCAATGATAGACATAGGTGAAATTCGCGGTTATCGTCGAGAGAACGGCCGAATCGGAATTCGGAATCACGTAATTATTCTCCCGCTTGATGATCTTTCGAATGCGGCGTCAGAAGCGGTCGCTAACAACATCAAGGGTACTTTGGCACTGCCACATCACTACGGCAGACTTCAATTCGGGGAGGATCTGGAACTTCATTTCCGTACGCTCATCGGAACCGGCAGCAACCCGAACGTAGCTGCATGTATTGTCATTGGCATTGAGCCGGGGTGGACGAAGCGCGTAGTGGATGGTATCGCAAAGACAGGGAAGCCTGTCGAGGGATTCGCCATCGAGCAGAATGGTGATATCAGTACGATTGCGGCTGCGTCGAGGAAAGCGAAGGAATTTCTGCATTGGGCTTCGGAATTGCAGCGTGAGCCCTGCGGTGCGGAAGATCTTTGGATCTCTCACAAGTGTGGTGAGTCCGATACCACCTCCGGTATCGGTGCCAATCCAACGGTCGGCAATCTCATCGACAAACTCGACCCTCTGGGCGTTACCAACTGTTTCGGGGAGACATCCGAATTGACAGGCGCTGAGTTGCTGTGCCGCGAACGAGCGGTTAACTCCCAAATCGGTGATAAGTTTCTGTCGACGTGGCAGGCTTATATGGACGAGGTGATCGAACCACATAAAACAAACGATCTCTCGGAAAGCCAGCCGACAAAAGGTAATATTGAAGGTGGTCTGACAACAATTGAGGAAAAGGCGCTAGGTAATCTTCAGAAGATCGGCAGGAACACGTCATATATCGATGTTCTCAAGCCAGCGGAGACACCCTCCAGTGGACGTGGGTTGTATTTTATGGACACCTCTTCGGCCGCGGCCGAATGTGTGACACTTCAGGCAGCGGCTGGTTTTGTCGTGCATATTTTTCCGACAGGGCAGGGCAATATCATTGGGCACCCGATCGAGCCGGTGATCAAATTGACCGCAAACCCACGAACAGTCCGAACAATGGGCGAGCATGTGGACCTGGATGTATCTGGAATTTTGCGAAGGGAAATGACGTTGGACGAGGCGGGAGATTTGTTGATCGACATGACCGTTCGAACCTGTAACGGCAGATTGACAGCAGCAGAAGCTTTGGGTCATCGGGAGTTCGTGATGACGAAACTATATAGAAGCGCATAAACGGAACTACGATGGCAGTTGTTACAGTAAAGAAAAGACAGAGCGAAACGAGCGGTATTGATCACGGCGAAACCGAAAAAGTTGTCGCCATAGTCCGAGAGATGTTGGACACCATCCGCGAGGGTGGCGAGCAGGCGGTTCGCGAATACGCACGCAATCTGGACAATTGGACCGGCCCAATTGTCGTGACATCGGAAGAATTAGCTGAAATCGAGCGTGATCTTGATGATGCTCTCAAAGAGGACATACGGTTCGCGCATCAGCGGGTGAAGCAGTTCGCCGAGCATCAGCTGGCGAGTCTCAAAGAGTTTGAGATTGAGCTTGCGCCAGGCCTCATCGCGGGCCAGAGACTGATTCCGATCAATACAGCCGGGTGCTATATACCGGGTGGTCGATACGCTCATGTGGCATCCGCAGTGATGAGCGTCACCACTGCGAAAGTTGCAGGAGTCAAAAATGTGATTGCGTGTTCCCCACCTAAACCCGGCGTCGGCGTCAATCCGGCCATTGCCTACACCGCGTCTATTTGTGGCGCCGATACAATAATGGCTGTAGGTGGAGTGCAAGGTATCGCTTCCTTGGCATTTGGAATCTTTACAGGGCACCGCGCTGACATTCTTGTCGGTCCGGGTAACCGATTTGTCGCGGAAGCAAAACGACTGCTGTTTGGTGAGATCGGTATCGACCTGTTCGCGGGACCTACAGAAATTCTGGTGATCGCGGACGATTCCGCAGACCCTGAAATCGTTGCGTCGGATCTCATTGGCCAGGCGGAACATGGTCCTGATTCGCCGGCTTGGCTGATTGCTTTTTCACATAAGTTCGCCTCGGAAGTGGAAAGGTTGCTACCAAAATATATAGATCGATTGCCAGAACCGAATAGAGGGTCTGCAGCCAGGGCTTGGACTGATTTCGGAGAAATTTCGGTTGTCGATACACGCGAAGAGGCGGTCGCGCTGAGTGATGATTACGCACCAGAGCATCTTGAGGTACAGGCTGAGGATCTCAATTGGTGGTTGGCAAACCTGTCCAACTACGGATCGTTGTTCTTGGGGGAGGAGACAACAGTTGCCTATGGTGACAAATGCTCAGGAACCAATCACATTTTGCCTACAAGTGGCGCGGCGAAGTATACCGGTGGTTTGAGTGTAGGTAAGTTTCTCAAGACCGTCACTTACCAGAAGATGAATCGAGATGCCAATCGACGTGTCGGGTCAGTCACTGCGCGAATTTCTCGGCTAGAAGGAATGGAGGCACATGCGCTGACCGGCGACGATAGGTTGGCAAAATATTTTCCGGATGAGGAATTTAAACTGAAACCTGTGAGCTGAGAAAAGTGTTGGATTCGTCACTGTTCGACATTAGCGACCGGGTGGCGGTTGTAACCGGTGCCAGCAGTGGAATAGGCTTGTTCATCGGTGAGACGTTGGCTGGTGCCGGGGCGAAAGTTGTACTGCTTGCAAGGCGAAAGGAACTGCTCAGTCGTGAGGCAAAGCGCATAATCGAACAAGGCGGGATGGTCGACTGGGTTGAAGCGGACCTGGCTGATCGAGGCGGCATTAGTCAAATTTGCGAGCAGGTTGCCGATTGTTTCGGAACGCCTCAGATTGTTGTCAACGCCGCGGGAGTCAATCTGAGGGAATCGTATGACAAAGTCAGCTGGGACAGTTGGGACGAAACCATTAACCTGAATTTGACCACACCGTTTTTCTTTGCCAGAAAGTTCGTCGATTCGATGATTGAGAAAGGCTGGGGCAGGGTGATCAATGTCGCATCGTTGCAGTCGTCGCGAGCATTCGCTAACGGCATCGCTTATGGCGCATCAAAAGGTGGTGTGGCGCAGCTTACCCGCGCCATGGCAGAATGCTGGTCACCTCACGGCATTATGTGCAACGCGATCGCACCGGGTTTTTTCAAGACAGCCCTGACTGCACCTGTGTTCGATAATCCGGATACGATGAATGAAATGGCGACTCGAACTGCGATTGGACGAAACGGTGAAATGACAGATCTTAGAGGACCGATAATCTTTCTGGTGTCGCCCGCGTCTGACTATGTGACAGGTCAGATTCTGAGCGTTGACGGCGGGTTTACAGCAAAATAACTGACAGGTGAGTATTTATGAAAGCGTTAGTGTATACCGCACCCAACACCGTCGAATACCGTGATGAATCGGATCCGAATCTTGTTGCAGACGAATCACTGATCAGGATCGACGCGGTTGGAATATGCGGGTCGGATCTGCACGCATATCTTGGACATGACAGCAGAAGGGTGCCTCCACTGATTCTCGGTCATGAAGTTTGTGGAACAATCATTGAAGGTCCCGGAGCCGGCACAAAAGCTGTACTGAATCCATTGATAACCTGTGGTGAGTGTGATGATTGCGTAAACGGGTTGACCAATCTTTGCAAGGACCGCAAACTCATCGGAATGAACCGGCCTGGAGCGTTCGCCGAGTTCATCACTATTCCGACAAGGAATGTTGTAGAGGTAGCGGAGGACAGTGACGCCACAAAATTGGCATTGACTGAACCCGCCGCAGTTTCACTGCATGCTGTAAGGTTGATCGAAAAGGTGGCTGCCAGACCAATATCCGAAGGATCGGCACTTGTGATTGGAGGTGGAGCGGTAGGGCTCTTTTGTGTTTATTTTCTACTGGACTACGGTTGTAAAAATATCACGATAGCCGAAACCAATGCAGACCGAAGAATCACGATTGAAAAGCTTGGCCTGTGCCGGGTTGTCGACCCTTTGAAAACTGATCTTGAATCAGACAGTTTTGATTCGGTTCTTGATGCAGTTGGCAATGAACACACCCGGCGGTCATCTATTCAGACAGTCAAACCCGGGGGCGTGATCATGCACATCGGTCTTGGCGATGCTAGAGGTGAAATGGATGTCCGTAAAATGACTCTGGCCGAAGTGACATTCATAGGCACCTATACCTATACAGCATTGGATTTTCGAGTCGCCGCCCGGAAAATCCAAAATGATCAAATTGGATCTTTGGACTGGGTTGATGAACGATCTCTGGCGGAAGGCTCCAGGTCATTTCAGGAATTGATTCAGGGAGAGGTCGCATCACCAAAAATTGTTCTTCGGCCGAATTTTCAATAGTTTTGGAATCAACTTCAATTCTTTCATTTGAGCATGCAAAGTCACTTGCATACATTGCTCTTCAATCCAACGACACGGGAATTGAAGTAGCTGATTGTGTAGCTTACGCATTGACGCTCGCGGACGCCGACGGTCAAAGATCGCACGGTTTGGAGCGCGTTCCTTCATATGTCCAGCAGCTACGAAGCGCTAAAGTAAACGGGTACGCCAAACCAACATATCAAAGAGTGAGTCCCTCAAGCATTGAGGTCATGGCAAATGATGGATTTGCATTTCCCGCCATTGAGCTCGCGATTGACTATCTGACCGATATTTGCGAAGAGCAGGGCGTTGCAATAGCAGCCATTGTCGGGTCTCATCATTGTGGCGTGATGGGACATCCCGTCGAGAAACTCGCACGTGCGGGTTTTGTATCCATTATGTTTGCCAATACTCCAAAGGCGATGGCAGTAGTCGGGGGTGTACGTCCTCTATTGGGGACCAATCCGATCGCATTTGCCTGTCCTCGAACCGATGAACATGACCCGTTGATCATCGATACATCGCTTTCAACGGTCGCCCGAGGAAAAATCGTTCTCGCTGCGAAAAGAGGCGAGAGGGTTCCAGAGAATTGGGGTGTGAATTCTCAGGGCAAGCCGACATCTGACCCACAGGAGATATTGGAAGGGGGTTTAAACCCGGTCGGAGGTTCCAAAGGGTCGGCGCTCGCACTCATGGTGGAAATTCTGGCCGGTGCGTTTGTAAGCAGTAATTTCGGATTTCAAGCATCGTCATTTTTCGACGGTGAGGGCGGACCGCCGCGAGTAGGGCAGTTGTTGATCTGCTTAAACGCCGATGTATTTAATGCAAATTTCGCAGAGCATGTGGATGTATTGTTACGCGAGATCGAAAACGAACCGAATACCCGAATCCCAGGGACGAGGAGGCTGGCGAGTCGAATTACGGCCATCCGTGATGGCATGCAATATTCTCAGAGTCTGATTGATTCAATCAAGCGACTGTCGGGGGCCTGATCGTGCTTGATTTTCAGAATTCACACCATATTGATCGGGTCAAACGATGACAGCTTCGCTGAAGGAATTACGTAAGGATTTGGTGAAGTCTTGAGTTGCTTGAACTCAAGCAACACTTCCAGCATTCCAGACCGGTTCACTGAAAGCTTGTGGGGTATGAAGCTTGGCATCATATCGACCAGTGATTGAGCCGAATATTCAGGCGAGGCGATAACATCGTCAGTGGAGAATTCATACATGATCTCATTGTCTTCAACGGAAAGATCGAATTCACCTGGCAAACTTGGAATAGTGTCGGTAAGCCAAGAAATCGCAAATAGTTTTGTACCTTCGCGGCAATGTGGACTCAAGAAATGCATAAGATTGATGATTTCAAAACGTTCCATGTAATTGAAGTAGTCCCATGTAAGGATGACGCTGACTTCTGCAAGTATCCGAGTTGGCAGCACCGCTCGAAATATTTCAGAATACCTGTTCTGGTTGGGGTCGGTCGATTCGGTGTATTCGTTGATCCGAGAAAACGCGAAAGAATTCCTGGCGTTGGCTACGAGATAAACACTATCAAATCTGCAGAAAAAATCCAGAATCGACTGATTTCCGCCCGAGAGGTCGAGAATAATGTGCGTCTCTTCATCATTCAGACGCAGATATTCGGCGATTTCCCTGAGCCCCGTAGAAGTGAAATGTTCTCGATAGTCTGACGACGAGGGAGGTTCCACGTCATGGATTTTTTTGACACTACGGAAGAGATTATTTAACAACGGTCCTTTACTTCGCAGTCTTCGGTATCACTAGTTTCAAGCTGCATCAGCGAAGAAACCACAACTCCAGCTAAAACATATGTGCTAAAAAACGGTCCGCGACGTAACTGTCAAAACCGAATTCCAAGAATGAAAAATTTACGGTATTCTGCGACTTCTTTTGCTATCCTGCGCTGGATTCTGCCTTTTGCTCAGAACTCAATGTGAATGGCTTTCCTTCTTTATTTGGAGAAGAATCAGCCTTCATTTTCTTTTCGGCTGGCTTTCCTTGAGCTGAAGGAGGGGAATCAGTCAGCATTTGAATTGATCCATTGAATGAACACGCTTTTTCAAGAATTACATTAACGGCTTTTATGTCGCCTTCGACTACACCAGTCGATAGAACATGAACGGAATCGGAACCATACAGATTACCTTTAACCGTTCCATGAACAACAACTCGATTGGCATTTATAGTTGCTTGCGCAAGTCCGGATAATTCAACAGTGGCCGTGTTATTCGGAATAGACACGTTTCCTTCGAACTTTCCGCAAATACTTACGTCTGAATTTCCCTTGATTTCACCGACCACGGTTATTTCCTCACTCAATACAGTTTCAGTACTGTTTTTTCTCAGTGAGGATGGGTTCGGCGTACTCTTGGTTTTCATTTCGGGTTTCCTCGCTTCAGTCGGCATTGCTTGTTGAACATGGGGTTCAACTTTCTCGTCGGACACTCTTTTAAACATGTTTAAACTCCCATTGTGAAGAAGGCACTAATGTCGGCCTTATGAGACAGAAGAGAATACAGTTATGTATGAAAAAAATTATACCCCACAGTTCCGTACTTTGAATTGTTATTCCTATTTTGAAGTTGAGTTAAATCTCATCATTTATCTCTAAATGTTTATTACTTTACATAATATACATTATACGAAATTATAAATAAGCAAAGTAGAAGCAAAATCAAATCACAAATATTTCAGATGAAGCACCATATTATTACAGCTATATGACAGATACTGACGCATTGAAGTGATTTTCCTAAATGTTCATACTCATATTATCGTAAAATAACAACTTGAATTTGAAATGAAGAAATGTAAAGAGATTTGAAATGAACGGACTTATTTTGATCCTAATCGTCGTGTCGATACTCTGGCTTGCATTGGGTAGCAGACGCAGGCCCAATGGTGTCGGTGGCTTCCTGACTGTAAGAAGAATATCCGGACTGGATGGCAGTGATTACCTGATTCGTCGTTATCTTTTGCCACGGAATCGAGCGCTGAATGTCTACTTGCACAAGTTTCTCGGTAGCGACGACGACCGAGCTCTACATGATCACCCTTGGTATTCCATCAGTATTGTGCTGAAAGGTAAAATGATTGAGCATCTTCCAGGTGGTCGAAAAAGAGAAATAAAAACCGGAAGATTTACAGTCCGAGCTCCGAAGTTTCAACATAGAATTGAACTTCCTTCAGGTCATACTGCGGTTACACTATTTATCACAGGTCCGGCGGTGCGAAACTGGGGATTTATCTGTCCAAACGGTTGGACATCCTGGCAGAAATACGGAACAGACAACGGTTGCGAATAAGCCGATTCTTCGCAGGTTGTAGCCGTTTATAAAATAAAATGTTGGAATTACCGATACTTGCGAGCAAAACGAACTTCACGGAAAACTCGAATAACGATGGTAGTATGCCGACATTGAAACGCCTTTCGATGGCAGATTAGTTTGAAATTGCAATCAAATATAGTGATTCTTTGAAAATGACGAATGAAAATCAAAGTGTATACAAAGGCACAATTGAAGACTTCAGTCAGTCAAGACTAAGCCAAGCAGGCGTATGCAATGTTGAGAATCGAACTATCTTCTGCAAAGACAATATCGATATATTGCGAGGAATAAATTCAGGCTGCATCGACCTGATTTATCTTGACCCCCCTTTCAACAAGAACAAGAATTTCACTGCGCCTATCGGTTCCCATGCCGAAGGTGCAGGATTCAAAGACATATTTCGGGAAGAAGATTTGAAAGAGGATTGGCTTTCCACCATACACGAAGACCATCCTGAACTATACCACTACCTTAACGGAATCAAAGGAGTAGGCAATCACTACAATTTCGCTTACTTGGCTTACATGGCGATCCGGCTGATCGAATGTCATCGTATTTTGAAGTCTGAAGGAAGTATCTATCTACACTGTGACCCTACGATGTCGCATTACCTGAAGTTGGCAATGGACTGTATATTCAGTGAAAGCAAGTTTCAGACAGTTATTACTTGGAAAAGAACTTTTGCACATGGTGACAAAGTTTTCGCAAATGTGTCTGACAATATTCTTTACTATGGTGAACCCTGTGACTTGAAGGACGAAATATATGTTCCATTGAGCTCTGAATATATTGAAAAACATTTTACAAATTTCGATGCTAGAGGTCGTTATCAACTAATTACTCTGACAGGAGCAGGTAAATCTTCAGGCGAAAGCGGTACTCCATGGAGAGGCGTTGATCCAACAGAATCAGACCGGCATTGGTCGCCCCCCAAAACAGGTAGAGTGGCGAAATGGATCGAGAATAATTTCATACCAGGTTATCGACAAATCAAAGGTGTTCATGATCGTCTGGAAAAACTTGATGAGTCGGAATTCATTTATTGGCCAGTAAGCGGTAAGCGCATACCGAGATTAAAGCGGTATTTGATGGAGAGAGACGGTCAAATTCCAACAAATATTTGGATAGACATCCCTCCAGTAAGCAAGGGTGCTGTTGAGAATACCGACTACCCTACCCAAAAACCATTGGCACTCCTGAAGAGAATAATCGAAGCGAATACCAATAAGGGAGATATTGTTCTCGATCCATTCTGCGGTTGTGCGACGGCATGTATCGCCGCCGAACAATTGGATCGTCAATGGATAGGTATCGATGTCTCGGTCACAGCGTACGAACTCGTAAAAAGAAGATTGGATAAGGAAGTAGTCAGACCGGACGAATTGTGGCAACAAGAAGTTCACATGAAAACAGATCCACCGAGACGAACTGACCTGGGTATTGGCTATGTAGAGAAGAAGTTTGTCTATGTCATATCACACCCGAACTATCCGGGAGAATACAAGGTGGGTATTGCAAAAAACTGGAAGTCCCGCTTGAACGCATATCAGACATCAGACCCTGATCGGAATTTCAAATCAGAGTTCAAGCTCGAAACACCTTGGTTTAGGGAGACGGAGAAGTTCATACACGAAAAGTTTGAAAATAAGCAC
Source organism: Arenicellales bacterium (assembly GCA_963666625.1). Classification (GTDB taxonomy): domain Bacteria; phylum Pseudomonadota; class Gammaproteobacteria; order Arenicellales; family JAJDZL01; genus JAJDZL01. The sequence goes on along the minus strand of OY762925.1, from coordinate 3,282,976 downwards.
GAGTGGGTCAAAGGCGACTTGAAAGACATTGTCAACGAGATAAAGAACTTCAAACCTGTTGAACAGACACTGCCTTTGTTTTCGACAGAATGCTGAACAAAAGCGACATTGAACTACTTCATTGTGACATCTTGGAAATGTCAATTCAATAGGCAGATATCGCTGTAACACACAATCTTCCGATGAAGACGCTTAACTCAACTTGCCTAGTGGAGCAGAATTTCAATTTCGCTAGTTTCAGTTATCCTATTCATTCCTTTCTAAGCTGTACTGTAAGATAAATTTATATAAACAATTAAATAAGAAATACTTTTCACAACTAACCTGAATTCCGTCAAGATATAGCATTTCTATTGTTCTCTAAATTTTTATGCATATTCCTCCATACGCGAGGATCATGAAACTTCTTAAATCCCCACATTCCACGTCTGTTCCGCGAGGCGTCACGCTGTAAGTGCTTGTATTTTTCCGAATAAGCTGCAATAGCGTTTCCATTTTCAACAAGCCACGCTCCAATATCCTCTCCGTCGCAATATACTTCACCGAGCACGCGACCATACTTGTCGTATCCTTGTACTTTGACCGTAACTGGTTTACCACCAACCTTCTTGATCAAAACGCTCTTTACAAGACCGCCGTGGTTGATTGTTTTACCAGAATAAAATGTTGCTGGTTGATCGAATTCAGGCGCGTCAATCCCATTGATGCGAATCTCATGTCCATTTATTTTTATTCCATCGCCGTCCGTTACCCATGCTATACCCTCGATAGTACTTCCGATTGGTTTTCCCCGGGAGATTTTCCGTCCAACGGCGAAACGGACAATCGAACGTGGTACTACAAGAAATCTCAAAAATCGGAATAACCCCATTCACCCACTACCTTGTCATCGAGTCGTATTCATATCGGATTCAATTATCGCATCTGAAATCTTGATGTGTTACCGGGTAGACTCACACCATTAGATACCTGTATCACCGCCCGTGTTCTACTGATAAAATATTCACAGCAATTCGCAGAGCAATTTCGATTGTAATCCCCTATTCCTCTAGAGAACAGTAGATGCTGGTACCAACTAGTTTGTTTGAATTGGTGAAGGTCTGACCAATTCCGCTTTAAATTCTCTCAAATATCCTCAAATATTTTATTCCGTATGCTAATTCTTGGGCTTCACACAGGACACAATGCGACAGCAGCATTGTACGAGGACTACAAAATGATCGCCGCCGTCCATCTTGAGCGGCTCACTCGAAGAAAGATAGACGGTGGCAGAGTGCCGGAAGAATCAATCGATGAGTGTCTCGATGTCGCCGGTGCGCGCCGCGCCGATATCGACGCGGTTGTCCTGGGGCGAGGGAAATTTCCGTCGCAGTGGTACACACATTCCGGACCTCATAGGCGTTTTTTCGATCAAAAGATGCACAGGTTAATCCTTGGAAAGGAGAAACGTCGATGGATGCCAGAGGAGCTATATCGAGCTGGTCATGTCGACTCTCTCGAAATATTCGACATTCCAAGATTTCGAAGAACTTTTGGACTGGCACCAAGCACCGACATTCAGTTCTACAACCATCACTTCGCTCATGCATTACCCACCCTATTTCACACCAATTGGGATGAAGCTCTGCTCTATACCTCTGACGGTGGTGGCGATAACGTTCAATACAGCCATCGGATCTTTCGTAATGAAGACATAGAAACCATTTATGGTGGAGACGAGTGTTTGCTTCAGAAAGCGAGAGTAGACAGTTTGGGTCTGGCGTATGGTTATGCAACCAAGGCGCTGGGTTACAAAATGAACCGACACGAGGGCAAGCTTACAGGACTCGCAGCCTGGGGAGGCGCGAGAGGCGATCAAATTTACGAACTTCTAGCAAGTCATTTTTCGGTCAATGAGCAAGGTGAAGTCACGAGCGACTTTAAAAGCAGAAGAGCGATGAGAAAATACATTTTCCATATTTCGGATGGTGAGGCGAAGGAAGAAGTGGCCGCAGCTGTTCAGAGATTGCTTGAATTGAACACCCTGTCGTCGATCCGGAAACTGCTACACCACTACCCTGCCCGCCGGATTGGGCTCGCAGGAGGGGTATTCGGGAACGTACGCTTGAACCAACGAATAGCAGAGGAATGTGACGTTGACGAGGTTTTTGTCTATCCTGCCATGGACGATGGAGGCTTGGCTGCCGGGGGCGTTTTGCATTATCTTCTGCAGCGGGACGGGCTCCGACACTGGCTCAGGCAACGAGAAGCCATTGAAACGTTGTATCTGGGGCGAAACTACGATGACTCCGTAGATTTTGAATTTAACCGTGATGATCGTCTGGTTCGAATTTCAGATCAGCCAGTTGAGACAGCAGCAAACCTGATTGAGCAAGGCTCAGTCGTAGCTATCTACACCGACCGTATGGAATATGGCCCGAGAGCATTGGGTGCTCGAAGTATTCTGGCTTCATCGACAGACGCATCCATCAACGACGAATTGAACAGAAGACTGTCGCGGACCGAGTTCATGCCATTTGCTCCGGTCGTCAGCGAAGATGACGCTCCTCTGATTTTTGAGCTTTCCGCACTGAACATGTATGCGGCACGCTTCATGACCATTACCTGCTCAGTTCGCCCTGAATGGCGTGAACGCATCCCAGCAGTCGTACATGTGGACAACACCGCTCGACCTCAGGTTATCGTCCGACGGGAATGGAATCCACTTTACTTTGACATCCTGGATTGCTACAAGCGCAAGACCGGGATTCCGGTCCTGATCAATACAAGTTTCAATATTCACGAAGAACCCATTATCAACAGTCCCACTGAGTGTGCTGATGCGCTGGCTGGCGACCGAGTCGATTATGTTGTGACGAAAAACGCAGTTTATGGTCAAGCTAAAAGGAATAATAGCTAAATCAAATAGTTTGATTGAAAATATAAATTAAATTCTATATCGTTTGATACTCAATTGACTATCCGTTCGAGTTCATTCTGTCTGCGATCAGGCACAGAATTTCAAACATAATCGAATTCGCGACCAATGACGTAATCTGATTCGGATGATCCTTGGTTGGCATGATACAGACAACATCTCCACCAATCACATTCTTGCCGCGAATGCAGCGAATCAAGTCCATCACTTGGTTGATATAGAACCCCTCTATTCCCGCTTCCAAATTGGCAACTCCCGGAGCAACTGTCGGATCTAGACAATCCAAATCAAAGGTAACGTAAACCGGACGGTCACCAATTCGATCGTTGATGACTTTCTTACAGGCTTCGGCACCCAGTTCGTGATATTTTTCGATCGTGATAACCTCATAGCCAAGATCATAACTCGGCTCAAGCCAATCAAGTGTCCGGACGTTACCGCGAATGCCAACTTGAACCGAATGTTCAGGATCAACGTGCCCGTCCCTGACCAAATAACTCGCCCAGTGTGCCGCCGATTTGACTGCACCCAAGAAGTGGTCCAAGTTGTGATAGGCATCCGTGTGGGCATCAAAATGCAGGAGTACGGCTTTCTCCCCATTTGTCAGATTTGCCCCCTCCCCGGCGATCGCCTGTAGTATGCCACCCGTGATCGAGTGATCACCACCTATCGAAACCGGCTTTGCACCGGCGGTATCGATGTTCCGATAGAAATCGCAGATATCCTCGATACATCGTTCGTTATTGTTGGCTTCAGGTAGCGGAACATCTCCGAGATCCGCTATCCGGAAATCCGACCAAGGGTCCAGATGAAATTCTTTGTGACAACGCCTGCCGAGTGCAGAAACATTGCGCACAGCTCTCGGTCCCAGGTGCTGATCTCGTTCAGTAGTTCCGTTTCCGGTTGAGTGAGGAACACCAACAAGTGCAATGTCACATTCTGTTGGATCCTGAATTGCGGGACATCGGAAAAATGTAGGGATTCCCCACCAGTAAAGACTGTCAATCATCGAATTGTGGCGTCGCAAACGCTTTTCAGTTGAATTGGATTGGGTATTCAACGCAATATCTCCTTAGTGTCTGTAAATGTGTTCAGCGTTTCGTCTGTTGTTATATGACAAAGATGAAAAGCTTTTGTCATCACCAATTATGTATCAAATTTTTTATCATGCGTTCGGTATTGGTATTGTAAGTTTCCTTTATTTTTACACCTTGAATTGAAATGCGTGATTGAACTTCCAAATTAAATTCAACTAAACGATACCTGTCTTTCCTATATAAATTGGATGTGTTCCAATTTCGGAATTTTCTAAACAAATTGCGCTCGTCGAGGATCATATACGTCGAAGCAAATTGAGAATTCCAATACTCGTTTAACTCCAATTGAATGATGAAAAATGTCTGATTTAAAAGAATATCGAATGCTCATTGACGGTGAGTGGGTTAAAGCCTCTGATGGCGGTACTTTTGAGAGTGTCAATCCGACGACAGGTCGCCCATGGGCGGCCGTTCCGGAAGCGACATCGGAAGACGTTGACGAGGCGGTTCGAGCTGCCTATCGGGCGTATGGCACGGGGCCATGGGCTTCGATGTCACCAACCGAACGCGGCCATTGCTTGCGCAGACTTGCTGATTTGCTGATTGAAAGATCGGAGGATATCGGTGGCATTGAATGCAAAGATACCGGAAAAATGTTCAAGGAGACCGGATGGCAGGCGAAATACGTCGCGCAGTACTACACGTTCTATGCCGGATGTGCAGACAAGGTTCATGGTGACACTTTGCCGATCGATAAGCCGGATATGTTTGTATTTACGAGGCGAGAGCCATTGGGTGTGATCGCAGGTGTGGTTCCGTGGAACTCCCAATTGTTTCTCAGCTCAATCAAGATCGGCCCCGCCCTCGCCGCAGGTAATGCCATAGTTCTCAAGTTATCCGAGTTCGCACCCGCAGCGATGCTGGAATTCGGGAAATTGATTGCGGAAGCTGGAATTCCCCCAGGTGTCGTGAACCTGATAACCGGACACGGCAATCCATGTGGTAAATCGCTGACCTCTCACCCGCTGGTTTCCCGAATTGCATTTACAGGTGGTCCGGTCGCCGCACATGAGGTGGTGAAGAATTCAGCTAATAATTTTGCTGAACTCTCACTTGAACTTGGTGGCAAGTCTCCGGTGATCGTATTCGATGATGCTGATTTCGAGAGTGCTGTGAATGGTTCACTTGGAGCTATATTCGGCGCATCTGGACAAAGCTGTGTCGCAGGCTCACGCCTGTATCTTCAAAACGGCATAGCCGATAGATTTTTGGAACGCCTGGCAGCTGAGGCAAAAAAGATCTTGATCGGTGACCCGATGAAAGAAGAAACTCAGATGGGACCGTTATGCACCGCCAATCAGTTGGAAAACTGTAAACGAGAAGTCGCATTCGCACAGACTGAAGGCGGTCGATTGATCTGTGGTGGCAGACAGCCGGATGGACTTGAAGGCTATTTCTATGAACCTACTATAGTCGACTGTCCCCGTCAGGACCTGCGGATAGTCGATACCGAACTATTCGGTCCGGTGCTAAGCGTGCTTCGATTTGATAATGAAGAGGAAGCGATTCAGATGGCCAACGATACGAAATACGGTCTGGCAGCAGGCATCTTCACACGGGACAGTGCCCGTTCTTTACGTGTGGCAAATCAGGTCAAAGCGGGAATTATTTGGGTAAACACGTATCGTGCGATTTCGCCAATTGCCGAATGTGGTGGAATGAAGTATTCAGGCTATGGGCGAGAAGGAGGATTTCAGGCAATTTACGACTATACCCGGCCCAAGGCAATATGGATGAACACCTCCAGTGAGCCACTTGCGAGTCAGTTTGTTTCTCGGTAACCTTTGTTTGTCGATATGCCGAATTAGAGTTTCTGACAGTATATTACTGAGAATCAAGAATTAAACTTGCACTGATAATTCAATAGAGTAGAATTAAAATAATTAATACTAGGAATATAAAGGGGGACAGTAGATTGTCAGAAGTTGTAATTGATCTAAAAGATGTTTGGAAGATTTTCGGCGACCGGGCTGATGAGGCAATGACTGCAATTAAGGAAGAAGGTTTGGGAAAGCCTGAAGTCTTGGAAAAATTCAGTTGTGTCGTTGGCGTTGCAGATTGTACATTTACAGTCAGTCGTGGCGAGATCTTTTGCGTGATGGGATTATCAGGCTCAGGAAAATCGACGATGGTTCGCCATCTCAACCGACTCCTTGAACCGACGGCCGGAGAAATTAAAGTTCTCGGAGTTGATGTGATGGGGCTCAGTGATGAAGAATTGCGAAAACTCAGAGCTGCGCACATTGGGATGGTATTTCAACACATGGCATTGTTTCCGCACTTCACGGTACGTGACAATGTCGCTTTCCCATTACAGGTGCAGGGAGAATCTCAGAAGAAGCGTTGGGATGTGTCTCAAGAGTGCCTCCATAAAGTTAATCTGGATGGTTACGAAGACCGGTTTCCCAGCGAGTTGTCTGGAGGGATGCAGCAGCGAGTTGGACTGGCACGGGCTTTGGCATCTGATCCGGAAGTGTTGCTTATGGACGAACCGTTCTCCGCACTTGATCCACTTATTCGCCGTCAGTTGCAGCAACAGTTCATGGCACTGTCTACAGACCTCGATAAAACAACGGTTTTCATTACCCACGACTTGGATGAAGCGATTCGTATCGGCAATCGTATCGCAATTATGAAGGATGGCGTAATTGTTCAAATCGGAACTCCGGAAGAAATTGTGACCAATCCCATTGACCAGTACGTTACAGATTTTGTTGAGGGGATTTCGACACTCAAATTAATTTTTGCACATACGATCATGCAAAAAATCGGTGAATACGAGGTAAAACCACACGAAGATTTATCTTTATCTCCTCGTACTTCTCATGAAACCGACCTAAGTGGTTTGATCGACATTTCAGCAGCAACATCTCAGCCGGTGGTGATTACAGATGATGGTAGAGATGTCGGTGTAGTAGATAAGTCTACTCTTCTAAAGGGTATTAAAGGGGGGAAAGAATAATGCAAGAATCTGGAATTACAGCGGAACCTGATACTCTGAGCAGTTCAGTCAGAGAATTTGCAGGTGACAATGCAGAATACTACGCCAAAGAATTCGACAAGATTCAGTCGACTATAAAATTTCCATATTCCTGGAATACCATGGCTGCGATTTGCGGTCCTTTTTGGGCTGCTTCTCGTGGCCTATGGGGCTATTTTTGGACATTCACAGTTCTTGAGCTCCTCGCTTTGGTGCAGATAGGCAAAGGTATCTGGGGCGAATTAGGTGCGGAACAACTCGCACGAATAGAGAAAATGAGGCCAAAGATTGAAGAGTTTATGTCCCAGTACGTGAATACATTGTCTACAAATGCCGAGGAGGCTGCGGGCTATCTAACACGAGCAGAAAATCTGCAGAAAGTCGCAGACCGGCTACAAGCTGAGGCGACAGCAGCCACTCAGGAAGCTATTTTGTTCCTGATCATCGGATTAGTTGTCTTGATCGCATTGCGCGTACTTCAAGGTTTCTATGCGAATATGAGATACGAAAAACAGTACCTGCAGTGGAGAGCTGAACCGGAAAAGATAGTCACCGATCTAAGTTGGAACCGAGTGTTATTTTCCATGCTCTTGTGGGGCGCCATTGTACCGTTGACTCTTTATCGATTTACAGTCGCGAAAATTGCAACTGGACTTGAAGCCTATACCTTGGGCTTCCCTGTGGCAAAGAGAGACTATTTCTCACCGACAGCCAACAAAATGGAAGAAGGGTTTGACTGGCTCTCTGTGGCAGGAGCCGACGCCTTCGACAGTATCGTTTTCAGCATTCGCGCGGTTCTCGATGGACTTGAAACAGTGTTCGTCGATACGCCGTGGCCCGTCGTCATGACGGTCATTGTAGTGTTGGCGTGGCGCTTGGCAGGCCCTCGTGTGGCAATTTTTACTGTCGCTTCTTTGGCCTATCTCGCGTTTCTTGGCATGTGGGAAACCAGCATGATTACGGTTGCTTTGTTGGGTGCTGCGGCATTTTTGTGTCTGCTATTTGGTATTCCACTTGGTGTGTGGTTTGGCAAGAACCAGAAAGCCTACAACGCAGCGTTGCCGGTTCTTGATTTTATGCAGACCATGCCCGCATTTGTTTATCTGATTCCGATCATTGCATTTTTTGGCACAGGTAAACCACCCGGGGTACTGGCTACACTTGTCTTCGGCATGCCACCTGTCATTCGCCTGACTGCACTGGGCATTCGCGGTGTACCGGAAACTACCAAGGAAGCGGCAAGGGCGTTCGGTTGCACGAAGTGGACTTTGCTGAAAGACATTGAAATTCCACTTGCGCTGCCATCCATAATGACAGGCATTAACCAGACTATTCTGATGTGTTTATCTATGGTAGTTATCGCATCACTGATCGGAGCAAAAGGATTGGGCCAAGATGTTCTGGACGCCTTGCAGTACGCCGCCAAGGGCCAAGGTGTATTGGCAGGTCTTGCCATTCTATTCTGTGCAATGGTAATTGATCGAATCATCCAGGGACACTATAGGCAGAAAACTCAACGCTATGCAAAATAAGCCTGTATGGCGAATGGAATGAGCAGAAATTTGTGGACACTGGAAATTTATAGATTGAGTTTGTTCAGACAAGGGTGACCCATACCCTTGTCTGAACTGAATTGCAAATCCAGGTTGAATCCGTCGTCCATCTCGGAATTTCTAGCGACTGCAAGTCTCGCTATTCAATTTGTCCACAATGGTACATCCGGTCCGATGCTCGTTTATTTGAAGCCCAACCCAATTCACTTCGAAGTCGATTGCTACAGGAATTCGCATTTAGAATTCTTGAAGCAGAATTAAGCCGCCCAATGTAACTTAAAGGATTCCCAGAGGAAATACGCTTCAGCACACAGGAAACGTTGAGAACCGCTTGCTGCTGTCTGTTTATCGCACACCGAGCACATATCACACTGGATTCATTTGACGTGCGTCAACAAGTCACGTTTGAATTTTCTGATGTCGGAACGCAGATTTGAGTCCTCACCCATTTCGGGTTGTAGATCGCTAAGTTAGGTACAAAAGAAAGGTGATATTCCGCAATATCACCTTTCGATTGAAGAATTAAATTAGATCGACAAAAGCGAATTCGCTCTGTTACTTCAACCACTTTTCGACGAGTTCGGAGTTTTTTTCAGCCCATTCCTTTGCAAACTCTGCCATATCTCGTTTATCAACTATGACAGCGTAAGTCATTTCGGTTACTAAATCTGTGTTCAGCTTAACTTTGGAGAGAAAGCTTGCAACTTCCGGTTGGTCTTTTTCGAGACGGCTCGCATACATGATGTGAAGTCTGGCAACAGTCCAGGCAATTGGTGCTGATGATTTTTCTAACCAGTCCGGATCATCGGTAGGCTGCAATACGTTCCACTTTGCTGGATCATGCTTCGGTTCTTTCAGTGGTACCAAATCATGCAACACAAACATATGATGAGGTGTATAGCAGAAGAATACGATATTTTCACCCCTCGTAACTGCGGTGTCTACTCGGGCCAACGCGAGGGATTCATCCATGACATCAAGATTCATCGTTTCATCATAGCCGTAGCTTTTTGCCCGAATTCGCTCGACATTTGTTGATGCCCAGCCGGCCGCCCCAATCCAAATATTTCCTTTGCCGTCTCCGTCAGTATCAAATTGTTCCGCCATTGATGGGTCTGTCAACGACACAAGTTCCGTGATACCTGTTCGGTCTGCTGTATCCTGAGTTACGCACATGCCTTGGAAAGCGACCACACCGTTCGGATTCATGGAGACCGTACCCTTATCTGTGACATAGGTATCATGCAAATTTTGCTGGTTCGGCATCCAAACTTCCGGGTGGACATGCATACTGCCCGAGTCCATCGCTTCAAATACAATCGGATTGGTTGCGTTCTGAATCTCGACTTCCACACCTAAATTTTCCTCAATGATGTATTTGAGAATTTCACCAGTCGCTTTAACGGATGGCCAGTTTGGAACGCCGAGCACCACGTCTGCCGCCGCCGCGATACCAGATAATCCAATGCTTGCTGCAAGAATCGAACCCATAATGGTTTTATTCATGTTCATTGGTTTTAACTCCACGTTAGATTTAAATTACAAAAACAGTATATAACAATAAATTAGAGGGTTTGTTCCAGACTATGAGAGTAGTCATGTCTGGTGTAAGGTCATACTACAGATATATTGGAAATTAGCAGATAACTCTTCCAATAATCGGTACCCTTACAAATCACTCTTCCGTTGTAAGTTACGAAATCTCCGAATATGCATGCCGCATATGCGTCCCGGTTTACGTACAAATATCGGGCTTCGAATCTATTGACTTTCACACTCACTGTAACCGCCTCGAATACGATTCGTTAGGTCAGCGGTTTACCCTCCCTCGACTTCCTTCAGATTCTACCTCATCGGGGCGTTTTTTCCGTTCGGCTAACCGTTCCCCTTGTCGTACCAGCAGTTGACTCGCGCCAGCAAGTCACCGAGCTACTGCGGCGTATACTTGTATAGTACCATCCATAACGCTGCACGCTGTGCCTAGCACAAAGAAAGAAAGGTGGTGCGTTGCCACACCACCTTTCCATATGAAAATAAAATTTTGAGTCGTGAAACGACTTTTCTCTACTAGAGCCAGCTTTCCACTAGGTCGGCATATTTGACTACCCAATCCTTCGCGTACTCTGCTGTATCCACCTTGTCTACGACAATTGCGAAAGTAATTTCGGATACAAGATCTGTCGTGAACTTGACATTGGATAGAAATGCAGCGACTTCAGGCTGATCTTCCATCAGACGCGCCGAATACATAATGTGGAGATGGGCGACATCCCAAGCGATCGGTGCTGAAGATTTTTCCAACCAGTCGGGATCATCCGTCGGTTGAATAATAACCCACTTTTCGGGATCGTAAGCAGGTTCTTCTAGTACTACCAATTCATGCAATCCAAACATGTGATGGGGGGTATAGCAGAAAAAGACAATATTTTCATCCTTTGTTACCGCAGAATCAACGTTTGCCATCGCAAGGGTTTCATCCATGATATCAAGATTCATCGTTTCATCGTAACCGTAGCTTTTTGCCCGAATTTTTTCGATGTTTGTCGATGCCCAGCCAGGAGCCCCGATCCAGATGTTTCCTTTGCCATCTCCGTCAGTGTCGAACTGTTCCGCAAATGAAGGGTCTGACAACTCAACTAGGTCGACGATGCCGGTACGTTCAGCCGAAGCTTTGGTTACACACATTCCTTGGAACGCAGGCACGCCATTCTCGTTTGCGACGACCGATTTCTTTCCAACGACATATGTGTCATACAAATTTTGCTGGTTTGGCATCCATACTTCGGGATGGACATGCATGCTGCCCGAGTCCATCGCTTCAAATACGATCGGATTGGTTCCGTTCTGAAGTTCGACTTCCAAACCAAAATTTTCCTCAATGATATGCTTGAGAATTTCAACAGTCCCTTTGGCGGATGGCCAATTCAGAACACCGAGCACCATGTCTGCTGCCGTAGCTGCACCAGATACACCGATGCTTGCAGCAAGAATTGAGCCAATTACGGCTTTTTTCATATGCATAGTTACAACTCCACGTTAGGTTAAAGATATTAAAAATATTAAAAAAAGTATATACCAAATTTATTTGAAGCAATTATTCTTTGTCGCCCTAATCCAATGAATTTGACACCTCCTGGGTGAATGTTCGAGGAACTTCCTCCATAATTGATAAACTGTATTATCACATAGCTCGAGTCCAATTTTTTGCGAGCGAGACAGTTGCGCTGAAGATGCAAAGCGCGGGCATGTGACGCTGCTCAAATTTAATTATGAAGGAGACAACTGATGCAGAACGAGCTAACTCAAGTTGACAAGGGTCATTCAGCTGGTACCGTCAGCGAATTTGTCAGAACCAATCATGACTATTACATTCGAGAATTCGAGAAAATCGAATCGGTTACCAAGTTCCCATTTTCTTGGAATTGGATGGCTGCCATTGTAGGTCCATTCTGGGGTGCTGCGCGTGGCTTATGGGGATATTTTTGGACCTTTCTCGTACTCGAGATTCTAGCTTTGGTACAACTGGGTAAAGGCATATGGGGTGAGCTAGGAGCAGGACAGTTGGCTCGAATCGAGAAAATTCAACCGAGAATTGACTCGATTATGGAAAAGTATCAGGAAGTTATCTCGGCAAATCCCGATGAAGCGGCGAATTTACTCACGCGAGCAGAGAATCTGCAAAAGGTGGTTGATCAACTGAACGTGGAGGTTGAATTTGCCGCACAAGGTGCTTTCGTGTTTCTCATGATTGGATTGACTGTCTTCGTTGTATTACGAGTTATACAAGGATACTATGCGAATATGAGATATGAGCGTCAGTATGTCACGTGGCGTGCGGAACCAGATACAGTGTCAGTCGGACTCAATTGGGGTCGTGCGATATTTGGTGGAATTCTTTGGCTCGCCATTGTACCTTTGACGTTATATAGGTTTACAGTCGGCAAGATAGCTCCGGGTCTGGAACCGTACACCCTTGGCTTTCCGGTTGAAAAGAAAGAATACTTCTCCCCTGTAGCCAAATTACTGGAAGAAGGCTTCGATTGGTTGTCATCGTCAGGAGCTGGCGCATTTGATTCCATTGTCTGGGCAATCAGAAGCGTGCTGGATGGACTGGAAACTGTATTCGTGCAAACACCATGGCCGGTAGTCATAACCGTAATCATTGTGACCGCCTGGCGTTTGGCTGGAATTCGTGTGGCCGTATTTACAGCGGCTTCTCTGGCATACCTTGGATTGCTTGGCTTGTGGGAGACCAGCATGATTACAGTAGCGCTGCTAGGTGCCGCAGCATTCCTATGTCTGCTGTTCGGTATTCCTTTGGGAATCTGGTTCGGCAAGAATTATCGCGCATACAATGCAGCATTACCCGTGCTGGATTTCATGCAAACGATGCCGGCATTCGTCTATCTCATTCCTATCATCGCATTTTTCGGAACGGGTAAGCCACCTGGCGTATTGGCAACCTTGATTTTTGGAATGCCCCCTGTAATCCGCCTGACTGCGTTGGGTATTCGCGGTGTACCTCATACCACCAAGGAAGCTGCGCTTGCATTCGGTTGCACAAATTTCACCCTACTCAAGGACATAGAGCTACCTTTAGCGATGCCATCCATCATGACTGGAATCAATCAGACGATTTTGATGTGTCTTTCTATGGTCGTAATCGCATCATTGATTGGTGCCAAAGGGCTGGGGCAGGACGTGTTGATTGCACTGCAGTACGCTGCTAAAGGTCAAGGTATTCTAGCCGGATTGGCGATTCTGTTTTGCGCTATGGTGATTGATAGAATTATCCAAGGTCACTACAAACAGAAAACAAAACGATACTACAGCGTGTGACGCTGATTGATTGCCTCGATTACCCGAATATAAATGTCGATTCAAAAACCTTCCGAGACATACTACCCCAAATGCATCGTCTCCTGAAAAACATCGGTCGGGTAGGTGGTGGGATTACTTCTGCATTCTTCCCTGCACCGCCTTTCTGACGGGTTTGTATACGACGGTTCATGGTAAGCGTTTGATTTCGGTTTCCTTCAGATTTCGACTCGTACCGGATACATTGCCGTTCAGCCGAACATTCTTCATATCGGATTGGTTAGCGGAGACTGGCACCGCCGAATTTGCCAGTCATCATCAAGTCTATCGATACAGGGCATTTAGTGACGCTGTATATCATGCCTCGAGCACAAAAAAAAGAGTGATGCCCCATCAAAGCATCACTCTTCTCGAATGCAGAGTTCTGTATTAGTTATAGCCAGCTGTCGATCAGGTCCGAGTTAGCAGTGACAAACTCTTCCGCATAATCTGGAGTACTCGTTTTCTCCACCACAACTGCCAGTGTCATTGCTGCCAGCTGATCCGCAGTGAATTGAATGGTGGAAAGCAACTTGGCCACCTCAGGTTGTTCCTCCGGTAAAGTAGAAGCGAACATGATGTGCAGGGTTGCTTTATCCCAGGCAACCGGGGCAGAAGATTTCTCAAGCCAGTCAGGATCGTCAGTAGGCTGAATAACAACCCATTTCTCTGGATCATATGCAGGTTCTGTTAGTGGTATCAGGTTATATAACGAAAACATATGATGTGGCGTATAGCACATGAAGACAATGTTCGTGTTGTTTGCTACAGCGGCATCGACATTGGCTAGAGCCAGAGTCTCATCCATCACGTCTAAGTTCATCGTCACATCGTATCCATAACTTTTCGCTCGAATCATCTCAATGTTGGTTGACGCCCAACCAGGCGCTCCAATCCAAATATTACCCAGTCCATCGCCATCAGTGTCGAAATGTTTTGCCATATCGGGATCGGCCAACTCCTGAATATCCTTGATTCCAGTTCGTTCAGCAGTGGTATCGGTCACACACATTTCACCAGGTGAAGAAGGAACACCGTACTCGTTCATAAGTACAGTTTTTCGATCTACGACATATTTGTCGTGGAGATTCTGCTGATTCGGCAACCATACTTCCGGATGTACATGCATCCGCCCCTGATCCATCGCCTCGAAGATGATTGGATTTGAAGCAGACTGCAATTCGACTTCCAGTCCAAGGTTATCCTCAATAATGCGTTTCAGTATGTCTGCAGTCGCAGCAACACTCGGCCAGTTGGGAACACCGATGATAACATCCGCTGCGCTGGCAATACTAGAGATGTTTATTCCTACTGCACACATCAAAACTGTAACTAATTTCCTCAATTTCATCTAAAAATTCTCCCGAAATTTGGGTTGTTGTTAACACTTTAATATAAGTCACGAGACTGACAACTTATGATACACAATTCACTACAAATTAATTATTTGTCGGCAATATCGACCGCAGAAGATTCCACTTTAAATTTCAGCTGGAAAAGTGGACTTTGTTAGTGAATTTTGAATAGATCTAGGAAGTTTTCCGTAGTTGTCTCGGCGAAATCTTCCAATTCCATTCCTTTGAGATCAGCGAGAAATTCCGCGGTGTGACGCACAAAAGCGGGTTGATTCTCTTTTCCTCGTCTGGGGACTGGTGCGAGATAAGGTGCGTCAGTCTCAATCAGCATCCGCTCCATCGGAATTTTCCTTGCCACATCCGCAAGATCAGCCGCATTCTTGAAAGTGACAATTCCTGAAAAGGAAATATAAAACCCCAGGTCCATCGCAGATTTGGCCATTTCGTAATTACCGGTAAAGCAGTGCATCACACCACCGGCTTCGCCAGCGTCGCAATCCTTCAAAATTCCAATAGTATCGTCCGGAGCATCACGGCTGTGCACGATGATAGGTTTTTTCAGGATTTTCCCAGCTTCTATATGTCTTGCGAACCGCTCCCGCTGCCAGTCGAGTTCACCTGAACTTCGAAAATAATCCAGTCCGGTTTCGCCGATTGCGACGACATTGGGGTCGCCACCCAATTCAACCAAGCGTAATACGCTGGGATCTTCAGCATCGACAGTATTCGGGTGAACGCCTACCGACGCGTAAATCTCATCGTACTCGTAGCTCATCGACAGAATTCTAGGGAAGTCTTCAATATTGACAGATACACAAAGCATGTATCCAACATCCATATTCTTCGCTTCAATCAGAATAGAGTCGAACTTGTCATCGAATTGCGGAAAATCTATATGACAATGACTATCAGCTAATAACATTATTTTTCAAATCAAACCATAAATTAGTTAAAGTAAGATATTAAATTGATATACATTGCACTACCCTACTCTACCGATATCTCCGAATGCCAACAGAACATCCTCTACGGCCAAATGCCGATCAAGCGAACCATCTCGAATTTCCTGTCGGACTTTACCGATGTGATCGTACAGTATCAGCAATTTACGCGCATCAAGCGATTTTGCGATCGACTCAAAGTCTGAACTTTCGTACATTGGGTCAGCACAACTGCCTGTCAAGTTGGATTTGACCAAACTGACGATCAATCGTTGTAATGTCAAAAGACTCTCACTTTCTCCCGATTCCATAGCATGGTTGACCAAAGAGAGCATATCTTCCGTACTGGTTGGTCGGAGTGCACTGATAACAGCCACGCTTAGTATATCTGCGTTCTTCAAAATATTGCTTCTGAACATGCGCAACCCGAGAAGTGGGTTTTTCCGCGAAGAAATAATCGAATTTACGTCTTGACTTCCCAATCCCTGCGCTGTAAGCCATTGTCTTGATTGACTCTGATCAGGGTCATTTAGATGAATTATCTGGCAACGACTGGCAATAGTAGGTAATAGATTTTGAACATTTTCTGTGATTAAAAAGAAATAGTTATCTTGTGCGGGCTCTTCAAGGACTTTCAACAATGAATTTGACGCGCTGTCGGTCATAGCGTCGATCGGTGCAATCAGGAAAACCTTGTTTTTCGAGATATGTGATGCGGTATTGGCCTGGTCGATCAGTGCTCTGACTTGTGAAATCAAGATGTTGGAACGAACGGTCTTTCTCTTCGAGCGAGTGCTTTCGTCGTCGAGATATCGATGGGAATAGGCCAGCATGGAAGGTGCGATAAAATCCAGCATCAATTCCGAAGTGATCACATGTAAGTCGGGGTGAGTTGTCGCTCCGAACAAGTGACACCCTCGGCACTCTCCGCAGGGTGGGTTCTCGCTGGCGTCACATAGCAGTGCCATTGCCAGTCGTGATGCGAACTGAAACTTACCGACCCCCGGATTTCCGGTCAGGAGCGTTGCATGTGCAATTCGATCATAGGACTTTGTTAGTGTGCTCCATGCCGTATTGTGCCATGGCAACAGCTCGGGGATTTCAACCATGACACGCTGTAAGAAAATCGTTCATCAGATCGCGGGCGATTTCGCAGACTTCGATTTCTGTTTTGTTGGCATCAATGACCTTGACCCTATCTGGTTCTTTGGCCGCAATATCACGGTAGGTCTCACGGACTCGTTGGTGAAAATCAAGATCCTCCATTTCAAACCGGTCCAAAGTCCCATTGCTGTTAAGAATTCGAGATTGACCTGTTTCGATCGCCGCATCCAATAATAATGTCAGATCAGGGCGAAAATCGCGCTGCACCCATTCTTCAATTGTACCGATTCGCTGATGATCCACGATACGTCCGCCTCCCTGGTATGCGTATGTTGAATCAGTGAATCGATCGCACAACACCCAATTACCGTTACACAGCTCGGGTAGAATGAGTCTATCAATATGTTGTGCACGAGCGGCAAAGATAGTCAGAATTTCCGCGTCTGTGCAGAAGTCATTTTCAGGTGTTAGTACCAAATTCCGCAACTGTTCGCCCAAAGAAGTACCGCCCGGTTCTCGAGTCACAATTATATCAATTCCGGCGGATTGGACCGTCGAGACAACAGTTGACAAAAGCGCAGTTTTCCCCGCACCGTCAATACCTTCAACCGTAATAAATTTTCCTTTAGTATCCTGCTTCAAAAAAATATTTCAACTATTTGATAATAAAAATTATAGGTGTATTCTCATTGCTCACTTGTCTTCTTTCGATATTCGCGAACTGCCTTAATATGTTCTTCGAGTGTATCGGAAAATTTGTGCGTTCCGTCGCCTTGGGCGACAAAATACAAGGCACTGGTATCAGCAGGATTTGCTGCTGCTCGCAATGCTTCCAATCCTGGCATCGCAATCGGTGTAGGTGGTAAACCGTAGCGTGTATAGGTATTGTACGGGGTATCAGTCTCCAAGTGGGAGTTTTTCAGGATACCATCGAATTCATGTAGCCCGTAAATTACGGTTGGGTCCATCTGCAGTCGCATCCGCTTTCGCAGGCGGTTGACAATAACACCTGCAATAATCGGATATTCCGATATGACATTGGATTCTTTCTGAATTATGGATGCTACGATCAATCCCTCGTATGCTGTCTTATATGGTAGATCCGAACGTCTGTTTTCCCATTCACTTTCAAGACTGCGCTTCATGTTGTCGTAAGCGGTGTGAAGAATAACAGCATCCGATTGACCGGAACTGTAGTTGTAGGTATCCGGAAAAAACCAGCCTTCGGGATGTTCTTCTGCGATCTGCAGTGTACTCAATATCTCCTCATACGGGACGTCGATCAATGTATGCTCGATATTGGATTTCGAACTTAATTGCTTCAGGAAGTCACTGAACGTCCAGCCTTCAATAAATCGAACGGTATGGATAATCGACCTTCCATTGACGATATTGTCGAGTACATCCAGTAAGTTGTCATCTGGATTAAAACGATACTCACCGGCTTTGAATTTTCTGTCTATATTTCCCAGTCGTGCAGTCCAGATCACGATCTTGCTGTTTCTGACATAGCCATCTTCGGTCAAACTACGGGCAAAGTCCGAAACGTTCTGCCCCTGTTCCAGTGCATAGATTCTGTCACTTGGTATGTGTAGAGGTCGCGTAATCTCGTAACCTGCAAACAACGCAAGGCAGAAAACGAGCAACGAAACCAATTGCACCAATCTCAACAATGGACGCGATTTTCTGGGTTTGTTTCGTCTGGCAGCCAATGCTTGTTAGACTCCAATCGGGCAGGTTTCTGAATCAACACCATTGCAGGTGTCGTATGTTCAAATATTCAGTTGAATTTACTGAAAATGACTGTTCCGTTAGTTCCTCCGAAACCAAATGAATTGGAAAGTGCGGTTCTGATCTTCATTTCACGCGCCCCGTCCGGAATGTAGTCCAAATCGCATTCGGGGTCAGGGTCATCGAGATTAATTGTCGGAGGCGCAACTTGGTGATGGATGGCGAGTATGGAGAATACTGCCTCAACGCCACCTGCCGCACCAAGCAGGTGACCAACCATTGACTTTGATGAGCTCATCGCCAGTTTGTATGCATGACTTCCGAACAGTTCCTTGACGGCGACGGTTTCTGCAATGTCGCCCAATGGCGTTGAAGTTCCGTGGGCGTTGATATAGTCTACCTCGTCAATGTTCACCTCACCATTACGCAATGCATTCATCATACACCGCTTGGCGCCGTATCCATCCGGTGACGGACTGGTCATATGATAGGCATCCCCGCTCAGTCCGAATCCCGTGAGTTCAGCGTAGATTCTGGCACCTCGTTTCTTTGCAAACTCCAGTTCTTCCAGTACCACCACACCGGCACCCTCACCCATTACAAATCCGTCGCGCCCCAGGTCCCAAGGTCGACTCGCTGCCGGCGGATCATCGTTTCTTCGGCTCAGAGCTCTGGCGCTGGCAAAACCACCGACAGATGTCGGCGTTAGCGCTGCTTCAGTTCCTCCTGCAATCATGACGTCGGCATCTCCGAAATTGATCAATCGCGCAGCATCGCCGATCGCATGTGTTCCGGTCGAACACGCAGTCGTCACTGCGAGGTTTGGTCCTTTGAAGCCATGGCTGATTGAAAGATTCCCTGCCGCCATATTGATGATGGACATGGGAATGTAGAATGGAGAGATACGTCGCGCTCCCCTTTCGTGAGTTCTTATCGTCGTGGCTTCTATTGTTGTAACACCACCAATTCCGGCACCGATATAGACACCGATCATATCGGCATTATCTTCGGTAACCTCCAGATTCGCGTCCTTGATAGCCTCGTTGCCCGCCACCATGCTGAACTGAATGAATCGGTCCATATGGCGAGCGTCCTTTTCCGGTAAATGATCAGACGGAATGAAATCTTTGACTTCACCCGCTATTCTGACCGGAAAGTTGGTAGCGTCGAATAGTGAGAGGTTACCGATACCACTGTTTCCAGCTGTGACATTTTCCCAGTTTTCTTCAACGCCAAGCCCAATCGGTGAAACGATGCCAAGCCCTGTAACTACAACGCGACGATGATTCATCAGCTACCAATCAATACGCGTTAATGTGAGATAGAAATTCAGGGTAATGAAAATTCAGCTGGTTCCGTCGATTACGGTGTCGGCTAAGACGCGTTTTCTATGTAATCTATAGCTTCGCCGACCGTCGTGATTGTCTCCGCGATCTCGTCAGCGATTTCAAGATCAAACTCTTCCTCAAGTGCCATTACCAATTCAACGGTATCCAGCGAGTCTGCAGCAAGATCATTGATGAAAGAAGTGTCTCGGGTGATTTCCGGTGTAGGGTCTTGGTCACTGCACAATTGATCAATAACAAGTTGAACGACTCGTTCCTCAATTGTTCCCGCTCCATTGTCACTCATATGTTTACGTCCTCCGATTTAGGAATAAATTTAATACGCTAATGTTATCACTAAAATAAAAAAAATTAGATCGCTGATTCATGTTTGCTTCATCAAACCAATCTAATGTCTAGTCATTCCTCCGTCAACGCATAATGTCGTCCCGGTGATATATGAACTTGCTGGTGAAGCGAGAAACGCTACGGCGTCAGCTACTTCCTGAACAGTTCCCATCCGACCCGTCGGAATTTGTGCGAGCAGATGATCTTTCACTTTCTGGTCGAGTTCTGTAGTCATGTCGGTCTCAATAAAGCCTGGCGCAATCACGTTCACTGTTATGTTTCTGGAAGCAGTTTCCATTGCGAGCGATTTGGAAAATCCTGACAGTCCCGCTTTGGCAGCCGAATAATGTGCCTGACCGATGTTTCCCACCATACCGACGACTGAGGAAATATTGATGATGCGACCTTCACGCTTTTTGATCATGCCGCGAATGAAAGTTCTGCAAAGCCGATAGACGGAATTGAGATTGGTATTGATAACATCTTCCCATTCCTCATCTTTAATTCGCATCAGGAGATTGTTTCGAGATATTCCGGCGTTATTTACCAGAATCGTGACGGTACCGTATTTTTCCTCGATTGACTGTGAAAGAGTGTTGATACTCTCCATATTTGTCACATCAAGCTTAATACCCTCACCCGAACCATTGGCGTCTCGGAGATATTCGGATATCGATTCTGCGCCACTGTCTGTGGTGCCGGTACCGATTACGGTACCACCCATCTGTACAAGCTTTTGCGCAACTGCGCGACCGATTCCCCGCGTTGCGCCGGTGACAAGACAAATCCTGTTTTCGAGAATGTTGGATTGCATCTTCTCAATAGGTTAGAAAAGCCGCACCCCAAGTAAAACCACCGCCAAAACCCTCAATCAAAATGCGGTCGCCGGGCTTAATTCGACCATCACGAACCGCGACGTCAAATGCGAGTGGGATAGATGCGGCAGAAGTGTTGCCGTGCTGATTGACCGTAACGATCACTTTACTCATTGGTATGCCCAATCGTTTGGCGGTAGCGGTGATGATCCGCATATTGGCCTGATGGGGAATCATCCAATCAACACTGTCAATTTCGGCTCCGTTGGCTTCCAGGGCTTCCTCAGCAACCTTTTCCATACACTTGACAGCGATTTTGAATACCTCACCACCCTGCATCTGTGTGAAAGCGCTTCCATTGACAACCTTGTTGAAATTTTTTGATACTCCCACCGGTACGCTGAGCAGGTCCTTGTATTGACCATCTGCATGCAAATGAGTCGAATGAATTCCGGGCACATTCGAAGCCTCAACAATAATGGCACCCGCACCGTCACCGAAAAGAACACATGTAGACCGATCTTCCCAATCGATAATTCTCGAAAAGGTTTCTGCGCCGATTACCAGCGCTCTTGTGGCACTTTCTGTCCGAATGAATTTTTCTGCGATGTCAAGTGCATACATAAAGCCCGCGCAGACAGCCTGGACGTCAAACGCCGGAGACCCTTTTATCCCAAGTCGATCCTGCAACAGACAGGCACTGCTGGGGAATACCTGGTCAGCGGTTGTTGTAGCCATGACAATCAGGTCGATACTGTCAGGGTCAAGATTGGCAGCCTCCAGTGCCGCAATCGCAGCTTTTTCCGCAAGATCGCTGGTCGATTCGTGCTCATCCGCGATATGTCTGTTTTCAATACCGGTACGGGATAGTATCCATTCATGACTTGTGTCGACCATCTTTTCCAGGTCGTGGTTGGACACGCGATTCGACGGCAGATAGCTGCCAGTCGAAACTACTCTTGCGTAAGTCATGTTGTCACCTCAGCGGCGGCGCTTACTTGTTTATTGATGTGCGACGGAACATCATTGGTGATTTCAATCAGTGCTTTTCGAAGTGCATACGAAAATGCCAGTTGATCGGCACCTCCATGACTTTTGATTACAGTACCCTGAAGCCCGATCAACGCTGCACCGTTATAAACCCTAGGGTCGATTCTCGATTTTACAGCCTTGATGACTGGTGTCGCAATCAAACCGGAAATCTTCCTCATGAAATTCTTTTGAAATTCAGTTCGCAATGCATGTTGAATAAATTTGGAAACGCCTTCACTCGCCTTAAGCGCAACATTGCCCGCGAATCCGTCGCAAACAATCACGTCAACATTCCCGTCAAAAATCGCATCACCTTCTACAAATCCCTGATAATTCAATTCGCTCGATTGGAAAAGTGCCGCAGCTTGCTTGATGATCTGATTACCTTTTATATCTTCAACCCCGATATTCAGCAACGCGACTCGGGGATTCTCAATTTGTTCGGTGTATCTGACGAAAGTTGATCCCATTATGCCAAATTGAAGCAAGTCTCGGGATGAACAATCCACGTTGGCTCCCAAGTCGAGCAAACTTACATGACCGCTCAGTGTAGGAATTGAGGAAATAATCGCCGGACGATGGATACCAGGGAAAGTTCGCAGAACAAAGTGCGAAATAGCCATCAATGCGCCTGTATTGCCTGCACTGACACAAGCGTTGGCCGTGCCATCCTTGACCAGATTGACAGCAACTCGCAAAGACGAGTTCTTTTTCCTCCGCAGTGCATGCACGGGAGGTTCGTCCATTTCCACAACTTCCGAAGTATGGTAAACCTCTATGCGCGAAGTGCTGCTCGAACTCGCTCTTTTCAAATGTCGGTGAATCCTATCCTGATCGCCAATCAGCACAAATTTGAGTTGCTTGGTACTTTCCAGTACGGATAACGCTGCGGGCACCGTCACTTCGGGCCCGAAATCGCCTCCCATCGCGTCAATGGCAATGGAGTTCACCATGGATTTTAGTCGGGATTTGTTGTCTAAGACGCATCGCTCTGCGGTTCAGATACCGCGGCGAGATTCCGTCAGGATTCGTCTTCGTCCTCACGCGCGACTTCGGGAATTACGCGCCGACCGCGATAGAATCCATCATCGGATACGTGATGGCGTCGATGCAGTTCTCCTGTTTCCGGTTCAATAGAAAGAGTTGGCAAACTCAGCGAATCATGAGATCTTCGCATATTACGCCTGGATTTGGATTTTTTTCTTTGCTGTACAGCCACGTCACCGCCTCACGGTCAAGGTATCAAACTTGGAATATGGTTTCAATTAAAATATTCGGGAGCCGTCAACTGTCTTAGCTTTGCAGACAGAGATTGATCGACATTTCGGTCAAGGCACGATACAAACTGCCATAACAGCGCAATTTTACTAAATTTTCCTAAACCCGATGAAGGTTCCGATGGAATCGGACCGTTAAGCGGGAGTTGATCGCTTGGGTATCGATGGACGTTTGAAAGGACTCTTCGGTGAATTCTACAGACCAAGAACCCCGACTCGTTTTGGCCTCTGCTTCTGCGGCAAGGTACTCAGTACTGTCCAAGTTAAAATTGGATTTCGAGACTCTGTCCCCGTCTATCGATGAAACTCCGCTGCCGGAAGAGTCACCCGGTGATTTGGTGAGACGATTATCCTGGCAGAAAGCCAAGTCAGTTTCTGATAGATTCAGCCGTCATCTGATTATCGGTTCTGATCAAGTTGCAGTCGTCGATGGGGAAATTACAGGCAAGCCTGCAAACCGGGACGACGCGATTCGTCAACTGAATAGAGCGTCAGGAAATGATGTCACACTCTTCACCGGACTTGCCTTACTCAACTCCGAATCGAATCATCTTCAGGTTGATGTGCTGACTTATCGGGTAAAGTTTCGCCGCTTGACAAATTCGATGATCATCAACTACATCGACGCGGACCAGCCGTTCGACTGCGGGGGGAGTTTGCGTTCGGAGGGACTGGGGGTTGCCCTTCTTGAGGA
The DNA here is from genome assembly GCA_963666625.1 of Arenicellales bacterium. Lineage (GTDB taxonomy): Bacteria > Pseudomonadota > Gammaproteobacteria > Arenicellales > JAJDZL01 > JAJDZL01. The sequence goes on along the minus strand of OY762925.1, from coordinate 3,258,950 downwards.
ATTTGACGGCAGCGACCCGAATATCTTGCTGGGACTGCCCTTGATTCGGCTGGTAGACATGCTGGCTGTTGAGCACGTCCACCCGCTTTAACACCCGAAAGGCAATTGTGCAGTCACTAGTCTCGAACCAAGGTATAGCTGTCATCGTCAATCATGACAACACTATCGGATTCAATGACTCGAATCGGACGCAGTGAAGCTCCATAGCAGGGTCCGCTTACACATTCACCGCTATCGGGTTCAAACAGGGCACCATGATTCGCGCAGATGATGTAGTCCCCCGAAATATCAAAGAACTCCCCTTCCTCATAATCCAGCTCAAGAAAAAGATGGGGACATTGATTCAGATAGCCGTAGACATTGCCACGAAACCGAAGAACGAAGGTCTCCAGAAGTTCACCGTCGCGTTGGACAACGAATTTGTGTCCCAAACCTTCGGTTTCAAGTTTTGAAGAGTCACATATGACTTGATTACATTTTTCTTCCTTCGTCATTTTCATCTGCAAGGTTATTTCATATTTTCCAGCACATCAATCAGTTCCTGCGGCAATTTGCAGTCAAGCGTAACCAAATTGCCTTTTGCCGGGTGGGTAAAGGTGAGTCTGTATGCATGCAGAAACATTCTACTCAATCCATGGTTGCGCATCTCGGTATTGAACCGACGGTCACCATAAGTCTGGTCGCCTGCAATCGGATATCCTGCCGCTACAGCGTGTCGTCGGGCCTGATGGGTTTTTCCGGTGTGAAGCGTAATGTCGACCAAGGTACACTCTTCGAATTTCTGTGTCGGGCGGAAAGTACTGAACGTCGATTTCTTCGCCATCTTTTTCGGATTTGATCCGGGTACTGAGTCCAGGTCAGAGGATATTATTTCACGCGTACCGCCGCGCCAGACACCCTTCAACAATGCAATGTAATTTTTTGTCATCGCAAATTCATGTTGACTGTCACGTCTCAACATTGAGTGCATCTCGCGCAAGGTCCGTTTATTTTTTGCCAGTAGCAGAATCCCAGACGTGTGCTTGTCGAGGCGATGAACCAATTCGACATATCCCAAGTCAGGGCGCTCCATGCGCATTGCCTCGATAAGTCCAAGCCGGTGGTTGGTACCGGCATGGACAGCGATACCGGCAGCCTTGTCGACAGCAATCAGGCTCTCATCTTCGAAAATTATTTTGCTTATGGCTTTTTTCAGGTCCGGGTTCACGTTGGCTGGAATCGTTCTATCCGCAACTTTCACCGGCGGAATCCTCACACGATCACCCACTTTCAACCGCTGATGGACTTTGGCACGCTTGCTGTTTACCCGAACCTGTCCGGTTCGAATAAGAGAATAGACATGATTGCGTGGTACGCCGCGCAGTTCGGTGATCATAAAATTGTCGAGTCGGCGGTTTTCCGAATCCTGATCGACTTCGACGGTCGTTGCGCTCGGACACTTCACAATTTTTTGGGATCCAAAATAGTAACAGCGATACTTGTGAAACAGGAGTTTCTATAGCGAACGAACAAGAACTCACATAGAAATAACACTATTCAGTATAATACTGTTTAACTTTCGGCTGAAAAACCGGCCAGGTATGAAACATCCCGAAAATTGGCGGTTGGAATCAGCAGTGTCAAGCACACCGCAAAAACAGACGAATTTAGCCGAACAGTATCAGTCTCCCAAAACAGGGAACGCCCAACAGTTACGGAATATCGTGCCACAAATCGAATTTGGGCACATAAACAAAATTTAGTTGCATCACTCAGCACACATCATGTTAAAGAAGGAATATCCAATTGATTCTGATCATATAGAACTTGTGACAGACTTATTGGCACTTTCCATTGTGATGCAATTCGGAGAGTCAGACAATGAAACGAATGTTGTTCAACGCGACCCACTCGGAAGAGCTTCGGGTTGCTATAGTCGATGGTCAGACGCTTGTTGACCTAGATATTGAGTTTGTTAACAACGAAAACAAAAGAGGTAATATCTACAAAGGAATAGTAACGAAAGTTGAACCAAGTCTTGAAGCTGTATTTGTAGATTACGGCGCAAAAAGACAAGGCTTTCTCTCCTTGAAAGATATATCAAGGAGTTACTTTTCCGACCGCTCTTCGCCCTCCCTCTCGGCTGGGCAGCAAGTCCGCATACAGGATGTCATCAGTGTTGGTGACAGCATGATCGTCCAGGTCGAGAAAAACGAAAGAGGTACCAAGGGCGCTGCTCTCACGACATTCATCAGCCTTGCCGGCCGTTATCTGGTTTTGCTGCCGAACAACCCACGAGGTGGCGGAATCTCGCGTCAGATCGGAGGAGGAGATCGCTACGAACTCAAAGAGATCATGTCGCAGCTCGAAGTGCCGGAGGAACATTCGATTATCGCACGAACCGCTGGAATCGGACAAACGCTGGAGAATTTCCAAGCGGACCTCAGATTCCTGTTCAATCTCTGGAAAATAATCGAATCCACTGCTGATTCAAAAGACTCGTCATTTCCGATTTATCAGGAGAGCAGCCTGGTCGCTCGTGCCTTGCGTGACTATCTGCGTGAAGATATTGATCAGATTCTGATTGACAACGAGGAATTGTTCGAGGAGACCCGCAAATTTGTCAAGGAGGTATTGCCCTCGACTAACGTGCAGGTCCAACACTACACCGACACGGTTCCGCTGTTCTCACGCTATCAGGTTGAACATCAGATCAAAGATGCCTTTGAACGCAATGTCAAGCTTCCAAACGGTGGCGTTATCGTCATCGAACAGACTGAGGCCCTGGTCACGATTGATGTCAACTCCGCGCGATCAACCAAGGGCGCTGATATCGAAGAAACTGCGCTGCAGACCAATCTTGAAGCGGTGGATCAGATAGCGAAGCAGTTGCGAGTCCGTGATATCGGAGGACTCATTGTGATCGATCTGATCGATATGATCAACAAGAGGAATCGCAGGACCATCGAAAAGCGATTCAGCGAGGCGGTTGAATCCGACCGAGCCCGAACGCGAGTCGGTAGAATCTCCAGTTTCGGTCTGCTTGAAATGTCCAGACAGCGACTGCGTTCCTCAATCGAAGAGTCCAGCCACGACGTATGTCCCCGTTGCAAAGGCCATGGGTTCATCCGGAGCACCACTTCCAGTGCCTTGAGCATTCTACGGATAATCGAGGAAGAAGCACTCAAAGAAAATACGGAACTGATTCACGCGCATTTGCCGGTTGAGGCTGCGACATTCCTGGTGAATGAGAAGCGGCACGAATTGAACATGATTGAATCCAAAATGGGCACCAGAATCGTGATCATTCCGACAAGTTCGATGTTGACACCCGATTACCACATAGCGAAATTCACTTCGGCTGAATTGGAGGACAAGGAATCTTCAATCAGCTATACACTGCAGTTGCCTGACCGCGCGCCCGAAGTGTACAACTTTATACGGGCCGGTAACAGCGAAAAACCCGCTGCTGTTCAACAAGCCGACATACTCAGTATTTCTGAAAAGAGCAAATCTTCCGGTCCACTGCTCAAACGGGTTGCCAAGACCATATTCGGTTCCGGACGGAAGGACCTGGATTCAGCGGATGTACCAAAGGTCGACGACGAATCCATCAAGGAAAAATCTGTTGCGAAGAAGAATGCGAAAGGTACAACTGCCAGGAGACCGAGAAAGAAGCCACAAGCCAGCGAACGGGCGGCAACTCAGACGAGAAGAAAGACAACACCTAAGCGTACAAGATCAAAGCCGTCTGGCAACTCCATTTACTACGAGCAGAGCAAGCCTGGTTCGGGCAATTCGACGGAACGATCAAAGGCGGCTACAGGAAATTCCAATAGCAGGGGAAACAGAAAACCGCGAACGCAAAGACAAAGGAGTCGGGAGATTCAGCAAGATCACCACGATGGCCCTTCGGCCTAGTTGAATCTCGTCACTCCTGCGATTCCCAGGCACTCAAAAATTGCTGAAAGTGATTTTGGTTTGAATTGGCCAGCCAGTCCTTAACAAGTTGCATTTCGTTTTCGTAACGTTGCAGAGTGTAGTTTCCTCGAATCAGCTCGAATCTGAGATAGACCAGGTATGTACTCAGCGCGTCGATTTCACAGTAATCCCGGATTTCCTGGAGTTTACCGTCGAGATAGGAATCGAATACCTTATCGCCCCCCACTCCGATTTTCCCAGGTAGCCCAATAATTTTGCAGATGTCGTCCAAGGACGCAAATGCCCTTGGCTGAAATCTTGACAGAGTGTCCATCAGATCAACGTGGCGCTTGTGGTAGCGACTTTGGTAGTTGTTCCATTTGAATTCATTATTGAAGTCGCCGGTATCCCAATAAGTCACACTCTGTATGGAGTGTACTAACGCACGATACTGCAACACGGGTAGATCAAATCCGGTTCCGTTCCACGAAACCAAGGTTGGCGACTTTTCGACGATTCCGAAAAATTTTTGGACTATCTCTTTTTCGTCCGAATCAGGATCTCCAAGAGTTCTGACTCCGAACTGGTCCTTACTCCATCGTGCAGCGACTGAAATGGCTATTACCTGATGCTGATGTAATGGAAGAAAATCCGAATCAGGTACCTTTACTCGACGGGCAGCGAGCATCGCCTTTGCGGTTTCTTTCGCCTCGATTCCCTCTAGGCCGTAAAGTTTTCGACCCCCTTCAAGATCTGGAATTGTTTCAATATCAAAAACAATAAGCATTAGTGAAACCAAGCAGACAATTTATGGGCTTACTGTCATCGTTAATGACACATATTTATAACGTTAACAGTAAGGGGCAAACGGCGTGCTATACACGCTTCGATACATAATACGGAAAAAACTTGTGGGAGGTTAAAAACTAAAGAGCTGCACTAGCCCCAGCCTCAAGATTTTTCTTGTCTTTATTGTGTTCTGACAGAAGGCACATAAGTGATTTTAGCAAGCGCTTTGCTTTAGATGAGCAATTTCCAGAAAACTAAATTCCTGCAGTTTGAATTTTTCGATTTTACTGATTCCCATGGATAACCAGCAGACAATTCCTCAACTCAATGGCCAGAACATTCTTCACATCATGTAGGTTGACTCCATGCTCAAATGCAGAATTCTGCATCTTGGCTTTAAATGCCCCATCATACCGAAATTCCATGACATAACTGTAAGCCATCTCCTGTATCTCATAAGCATTCAGTCCAGCGATTTTTCCCGTAAGATTACCGCTCTGCGCTTCTGCCCAGGCTTTGGCATCAAGTTCCGTAGATATGGCTTCACCTTTCTCCGTGAGATTCTTTCTGCTTGACGAACTGACCGTATCTGATGGAATTCTTGAAATTATGTCATCAATCTTGGTGTTGATTGACTCCATGAAATCATCAATCTTGGTGTTGATTGACGTTATGGAATCCTTAAGCAACCTGATATCATTGTTGACACTGTTGTACCAGGCACCGGCACCGAAAACTATACCAATTGCGGCAATTATCGCCAAAATCCATAAAGGATTGATTTCTGCCATCGGTATTCTCTGCGGTTGAAATATTGCTGATTGTCAATATTTATTTATAGAATTATACGTTCGGTTTTCGGTATACGAACCAGATTTTGCTTGAATCTGGCAGGATAAGTTGAAAATATTGGGCATGTTTTGGTTGCTATCGATGAAAAGTGCCGCCATTGCCATCCAGACTGTTGTTCGAATTCTGTGGCGGTCGTTCATACTGGAAAATCAGCGATTTTCCATGCGTCAGTACCATGTGTTTGCTAGCAAGAAATATTCAAGCTCCTGTGTTCAGACAGTTAAGCCGAGCAATCAGAAAAATCACTCCAATAACCCGCTTTTGCTTTTCTTACAGTTGATACAAATGTTGGACATTCAATTGCGGCTTTTTTCTTCCTCTGAACTCATTCAGCTCCAATCTGTAGACCATTCGGTATTTTGACAGTTCGGGAGACTCTGGATGGGTCTGGAAGTATCGGAAATAAATTGCATCAACGGATTTTGAATGTTTGACTGATTGTACTGTCAATTTAAGGTGTATTTCCTTAACAATCTGATAGTGAATTATTTCAAAGTCCCCTTCAAATAATGGTGTCTCAAATGCCTGACCCCATGGTCCGCCGCTACGAATTGCTTCTGCTGTATCAACGTCAATTGTTTCGATTTCCCCGTCGGTCAGGATTCGATCGTGGATTGGTTGGTGATCCTGACATCGTGCTACGACAGTTTCAAAATGGTCACTGAATTCAGAGAATGCCTCTTCACCGATTGTAAGGCCCGCGGCCATGGCATGGCCACCGAATTGAACAACGACCTCGGAGTTCAGATTCGTAACTTCAGCTATCGCATCGCGAATGTTGACATTCCAGACGGACCGACCGGAGCCGCGCAAATAACCTTGATCATCTGGTGCGAAAGCAATCGTTGGCCGTCCGGTACGTTCACGAACTCGGGCCGCTACCAGGCCAACAATCCCAGAATGCCAATCTTTATTCATTAGACAATTCGAAAACTTATTCGTATCCAGGCTGCTTTCAAGCTGCTCTACGTTATCCAGCGCCTGTTTGACCATTTTGTTTTCCTGATTGCGTCGTTGCACATTGAAATTATCGATTTTTTGGAGCAGATCCAATACCTCGGCATGGTCATTGCTGACCAGACACTTGATTCCGTAACTGATATCGTCAAGCCGGCCTGCAGCGTTCAATCGCGGGCCCGCTGCGAATGCCAGATCCTCGGCAACGATTTGACCTATTGTTCGACGACCAGATTCGAGCAAAGCCCGGATACCGATACGACATTTGTCCGAATTGATTCGCTTCAGCCCCTGTGCAACAAGTATTCGATTGTTTCTATCCAATGCGACAACGTCTGCAATGGTGCCGAGTGCCACCAAGTCCAAATAGTCAGCCATGTTCGGAACCTTGATCCCTTGATTCACAAACCAATTGTCTTCAACCAGACGGGTTTTCAGCATAGAGAGTACATAAAAAATCACGCCGACACCAGCGAGATTCTTACTTTTAAACTGGTCATCCGACAGACGCGGATTCACGATCGCGTCAGCTTCCGGCAAACTTTCACCAGGCAGGTGATGGTCGGTGACGATCACCGTCATCCCAAATTCTTTCGCCAGTTTCACGCCTTCGATGCTTGAAATACCATTGTCAACAGTGATCAGCAAGTCTGGTTGCGTATCTGACAAGTAATTGACGAAGTTTTCTGACAATCCATACCCAAATTTCACGCGATCCGGGCATGCGAATCCAACACGTCGAGCCCCGAGCGCGGTCAATACCAGATATGCCAAAGCGCAGCTTGTCGCACCGTCGGCATCATAGTCTCCAGCAATCAAAATTGACGCATCCGCCTGAACAGCGTCAAAAATAATTTCAACGGCGTCGTCGAGATTTGCCAGTCCTGCCGGGTGGAGTAAATTCGTCAGAGAATAATTCAGTTCATCCGGACTCTTTACGCCTCTATTTCTGTAGACTCTGTCCAGTACGGGATGAATTCCCTTTAAGGCAGTTTTACAAATCGGAGTTCGTTCAATAATTTCCCTTTGGGGAGCTGAATTTGAAACTGACATCTGGAATTAGATCAGATCAGGTCTTCAATTCGAATTCTGGTAATGAGCCCTTTCACCGAATGCAATGACTCCAGCTGTTTAATTGCAAGCAACATGTTTGATTCTGCCGTTTCCTGGGTGACGATGACGACAGGTAGAACATCCTCGTGAGTACCGGATCCTTTCTGCAGTATTGATTCAATACTGATTTCATGATCACCGAGGATTTTGGTGACTTCAGCGAGTACACCGGCCTGGTTATCAACAGTCATACGCAGATAGTTCGCTGTCGAAATATTGTTAACCGACAGGATCGGCAGTGAAGAGATTGAATTGGGTTGAAATGCGAGATGTGGAACGCGATTCTCTGGATCGCTGGTCATCACGCGAACCACATCGACCAAATCAGCCACAACCGCGGAAGCGGTTGGTTCGGCACCGGCGCCGGCGCCATAGTAGAGCGTTCTGCCTACAGCGTCACCAGTCACCAAAATGGCGTTCATGACCCCGTTTACATTGGCAATCAGTCGTCGGTTGGATACGAGCGCAGGATGGACTCTGGTTTCCACACCGTTTTCACTTTGTTTGGCAATCGCCAACGGTTTGATACTGAATCCAAGTTCGTCTGCATACGCGATATCGTCGTAGGTGAGAGACTCGATACCGGTTCGGTGTACGTCACTGACCTCTTGCAAAGGCACACCGAATGCGATGGACGCCAAAATGATCAATTTATGAACCGCATCAATTCCGGCAACATCAAAAGTCGGATCTGCCTCTGCATAACCCAATTTCTGAGCTTCGTCGAGCATTTCTTTGAAAGAACATTGATTTTCTTTCATTCCTGTCAGGATATAGTTGCTTGTCCCATTGATGATTCCAACCAGTGATTCAATCCGATTGCCGGCGAGCCCTTCGCGGATTGCTTTGATGATTGAGATTCCACCACCGACAGCAGCTTCAAATGCAATTACCAGTGATTGATCTTGTGCGGTTTGGAACAGCTCTTTTCCGCGCACGGCCAGCAATTCCTTGTTCGCGGTTACCACATGTTTACCATTACGAAGTGCATGGGTAACGTAGGTGTATGCTGGGTCTATTCCCCCAATCAACTCAACTACGATATCGATGTCCGGGGATTCCAAAATTTGATTTGGCTGATCAGTCAACTTCACTGTGTTCACAATGGAGTCTCTTGATTTATCGAGATTTTTGACCGCACACATCGCGATTTCTATCTCGCGTCCTGCGCGACGAGAAATTTCTTGCGAATTGCGTTGGAGTACCGTCAGCGTACCGCATCCGACTGTACCCAATCCAATTATTCCTATCTTGACTGGTTTCATCGAAGTTAAATCAAATAGTGGATCTTTTTAAAGATAGATTCATGAAACTGCTATAGTTGTTGCGTCAACAACTTGTCACAACCTGTTATGGAACTGAGCAGATCAGATAAACCCGGGGCCAACCTGATCACACAATACACAGCGGGCGAGTTTATTGTAAACGGTGTATTGTATACACAGAGCATCATTGTGACCGCTGATAATATACTCACAGATTGGCATCCAAAGACTGTATCTGAACTCACTATCTCAGATTTTGAAAGGTTTGCTGAATTTGATGCGGAAATCGTCATTCTGGGTACGGGACAGGACCTCGTTTTTCCCGATATGAAATTGTTGCAGCCACTCATTGATCAGCGATGTGGGTATGAAATCATGAATTCTCGCGCCGCATGCAACACTTTCAATATTCTTATCGGAGATGATCGTAAAGTCATCGCAGCCCTACTCTCAGGATAGAGAAATTGATCCTGTTCAATGTAATTGAATTGAGCATGTATGCAATGCTTGACGGATCCATTTCCCGCGATTCAAACAAATCACAGTTCGCGTCAAAAAGTTGAGCTTCGTCAGAATTCAAAAATTTTTGCAGAGACCGCAATTGGCGAGCGCGTGTAATTAACCCTTGGGTAGATACTGAATCGGGTCAACCGGCGTACCATTCTTTCTTATCTCAAAATGCAGTTTGACTCTATCGGTATCAGTATTGCCCATTTCCGCTATTTTCTGACCTTGCGAAACACGTTCTCCCTCTTTGACAATAACCCGTGAATTATGTGCATAGACACTGAGATATTGTGGATTGTGTTTGACGATAATGATTCGGCCGTATCCGATCAGTCCGGTACCGGAGTAGACCACATTTCCGTCAGCGCTCGCTTTGACTGGAGCACCACTGTTACCAGCGATCTGGATTCCATTGAGCCGCTTGGATTTGGAGAAACGGCTGATAATCTCACCTTGTGCCGGCCAAATCCACGCGGAAGGAGCTGAGGTAGAAACCGGTACAGTTGAAGTCGGGGATGGAGCCGGTTTGTTGCTTGTACTTTCAGTCGGCGGTTCGGGCTGAGGCGGTGGAGCTTCCTCAGCCTGTTGATACCCCGAATATTGTTCTCCTTCCGGCGGATAGAGTTTGATCACCTGACCCGGGAAGATTTTCTCTTCGGGGTCAGCCATACCATTCCACACCGCCACGTCTCGATAATCATATCCGGCCACAAATGATATCGAGTACAGGTTATCGCCCGGCCTCACAAGCGTCGTTCTGCCCGTATAGGTTGTTTGAGGCTCCACCGATGTCACTTCGACATTCTTGTCAACGATCGGAGCAAACTTATCCTTCTGTGCAGGCCCACAGGCGCTGGCGGCCAGTGATGCTCCAACCAGCAGACAAATTCCTAATTTATTGTAGTGTCCAGTAAACAATTAAGAGTACAACCAATACTGTCAACAGCCACCCTACCGGAGCGGCATATTTTTTCATGATTTTGTGAACCGAATCGCCAGCCCAATAACAGACCGACGATACAGCGAAAAATCTAGCACCGCGACCAATGACAGATCCAATGATAAACGGAATTACCGCCATCGCAAAAACTCCGGATGCGATGGTAAATACTTTGTAGGGAATCGGGAGAAAACCCGAAATGAGTACCATCCAGATTCCATACTCGTCGTACCAGGTACTTAATGCCTGAAAGTGCTCTTCCAGGCCATAGAGCTGTATCACCCAAACACCAACCGAATCGTATAGAAAGACACCGATCAGATAACCTGCGAGACCCCCGAGTACCGAAGTGACTGTGGTCAATGCCGCAAAATACCATGCTTTCGATCTTTGAGCCAATACCATTGGAATCAGTAGAAAGTCCGGGGGTATTGGTAGAATTACAGCTTCCGAGAAACTCAGCCCACCCAGATAGGCTGGGGCCTGGCGACTGGAAACCAATACCAGCAATCGCTCGTAGAGTCGCGCCGACCAGTTCAATTTGGTTCAACCTGATGTTTCAATTGATGCCTAACCACGTATTTGGGTCCCTGGAACCTGATTTGGGAAATAGTCGACGCACTCCCCTTCGCGGAGGACATCTGCAGTTGCGCAATGCAATCCACCGCCGAATGCATACGCGTTTCTGAAAGGGATCGAAATGACTTCGAAGCCCAAAGAATCCAACTGTTGAGCTTGATTGACTTCTGTTGCTTCCACACAGACCGTCTTATGATCAAGTATCAGGACATTCATCGACAACCAAACGCTGGAGTAGCACAACGGAGGTGGTCTGTCGTGCGCAGGAAGTGCAGCGTCAACGATTTCCCAATCATTGGCTTCAAATATTTTCCGTTGTTCATCTGGTAGTCTGCGTACCGGATTGTTGATGATCAAACCGGGTCGCAATGGAACGAATGTGGCGTCTATGTGAATGGGATTTGGGTCATCGGGAAAGTCAATACAATGAACCCGATGATCCGGAAAATGTCGCTGAAGCCATTCTGCTGCTTTCCGGTTGGTTGTGACACCGTGTTGACAGAAAAGATCCTTTCCGAGACGCATCACATCCGCCGCATCAAACAAAGGTTCGTGTTCGGTTGTGACAAAATCCAACCGACGCGTTTTTTCCAACAGCCTATCATAGGTTGCATCTTTGAAATAGTCCAGCTGGTATGCATTATCAGTGAGTCTGGGACGAGGAGCCTGTTCCCATCTGAACAATGGATCCTCATCAAAATATCTTAGCATCAACGGGTGATACGCAAGATATTCAAAATACCTGCATCTCATCATCATGGCTGCACTAAGGATTTCCCGACCTACGGTCAACAGAACATCTCGCGGTGGCATGCAGCCAAAAAGTGTTTTTGCAAAAAAATCCGGTGTCTGGGCTGTCTGATTCCACTGAATCGGAGTTGGACGATCTACCCGTATTCCTCGAGACTCAAGAACATGCGTGAAATAGTCCAGCTCCTCTGCAGCTTTTTCGACGGTATCGAGTGGTCTGGGGCCCCAAATACCCCACATATCACTGTTCTTGTCGATTTTCGCTTCCAGAGCCGGTTCCCAAGCAGGAATGCAGGTATTTTCAGCGCGACCAACTATGATGTGTTTCAGAGGATCAAAGTCATTCCAAGAGGAAACAACTGTATCGGTCATCAAAGCACTCCTTGTTCAAGAAAAATGGAAGAATTCTCCACAATTATCAGATTTGGTCGGGGCGAGAGGATTTGAACCTCCGGCCTCTTGCGCCCCATGCAAGTGCGCTACCAGGCTGCGCTACGCCCCGAATCAGTGATTGGTTGACTCGATAGCCAGTATATCGACCACCGTTTCCAGTTGTGCGATTGTCTGATTGATCTGATCTGCATGAGCGTAGGGATCTTCCGCATTATCCTCATTGTCCTGTTTCAACTGCTTTTTCGCACCTTCAATCGTAAATCCCTTGTCGTAGAGCAGATCCATGATTTTCTGGATCAACTGAATTTCACGCCTGGAATAATAACGTCTCTGACCTCGCCGCCTAACCGGTTCAAGATCGGGAAACACCTGTTCCCAATAACGCAACACGTGCGCCTCGACCGAGCAAAGCTTGCTTACTTCTCCGATCGTAAAGTAGTGTTTATTAGGTATGGGTTGAATTTGAGGCATGGATGGAATGCTTCTTTATCAATTGCATACCAAAGACTATTCGTCTGAATTCTTAGAAGAGTAATTCGCGACACGTCGTCGCAAGTTATTGCTGGCCCGGAAAGTCACAACCCAGCGTTCGGTTATCGTGACGGCATCCTTGGTCCGAGGATTACGACCGGGTCTTGGAAACTTATGTCGTACCCCATAACTTCCGAATCCGGAAAGTTTCACTTCCTCGTGTCTTTCCAGTGTGGATCGAATCTGTTCGAAGAAATTCTCGACAAATTCTTTGGATTCTCGTTGATTCAACCCGAGATGCTCGTGGATTTCTTCAACCAGATCTGACTTTACAATTACAGAATCTCCCATCTGATCATACCGCCTGTTCTCTCAACTGTGCTCCAAACTTCTCGTTTAATGCGCTTAGAATTGTCTGCAAACTGGAATTGACTTCCTCGTCGGTCAATGTCTGTTTATGAGATCGAAATGTCAATCGATATGCGACGCTCTTGGAATCTGAGTCAATGCCTTCGCCACAATATACATCAAAAAGTGTGATGTTTTCCAAATTCTCCTGGTTGCAACAGTCGATTTCTTTCGATATCTCTGCAACCGGGATGTCGGCGCTTACCACTATCGAAATATCCCGTAACAATGGTGGAAAACGTGAAATTGGATCATATTGATTCAACTTTCTGTGCGTCAGCACGTCAAGTTCAAGCTCGAATACAAAAACCTTTTCCTCATCATGTAGTTCGTCGATTACATCTGGATGAATCTGCCCTATCGTACCACATTGTCGCTGATTCAAATAAATTCCTGCAGAACAGCCAGGATGGAGACCCTGATACGGTTCTGCTCGAACTTCGAACTGGTCCGATTTTCCAGTAAGATTGAGTAGCGAGAACAAGTCGCCCTTGAGGTCAAAGAAATCTATTTTACGCTCTGGCACACCCCACTGCTGAGGGTTGGCCATGCCATGGCAAAGGCCGCCGATCACATCCACTTCCTGATCAGGCAGAAATATCCGACCGATCTCATAAAGGCGGATACGATCCTTGTTTCGTCTGTAATTTTCCAGGAACGCACCCAAGAGTCCCGGCCAAAGGCTTGTTCGCATTGCTGACATGTTTTCGGACAGCGGATTTGCTAGTAACTTGGGACTGTAATTCGGTTTGAATTTACCCTGAAGAACAGGGTCGATAAAGCTATAGGTAATCGCTTCGAAGTAACCTTGATGATGCATCGTCTCTCTGATGGACTCTTCCTTTACAACAGTTTCACTGATGTTGTTGGAAGTGTTCATCTCAATATGCATGGTGCTTGGAATTCTGTCATAACCATAGATTCTGGCGATTTCCTCAATCTGATCGTATTCCTTTTCCAGGTCAAATCGATAGTCAGGTGGTAAAACATCCCAACCGTTTTCAAGAGTTTCGACGCGTTGATTGACAGAACGAAGAATAGATTCAATTCGATCTTCGGAGATTGAAACGCCAAGAATGCGTTCGATCCGAGATTTACGTACTGTACAAGATTGCTTCTTGGGAATGTACTCGTTGTTGGTGACTTCCTGAAGAGGTCCTGCGACACCACCTGTGATTTCGATGATTAACTGTGTAGCGCGTTGCATCGCTTCGGCTTGGCTTAGCGGAAGAACGCCCCGCTCAAACCGATGCGAAGCATCAGTATGCTTGCCGAAACGAGATACAGATCGTCGAATTGCTAGCGGAGTAAAGAATGCGGCCTCAAGGAAAACATTTTTAGTTTCCAGACGAATGCCACTCGAATGTCCACCCATTACCCCGGCCAAGCCGTTCGGACCGCCAGGATCCGTAATGAGCAAGATTCCATCCCCCAGATCCAGTTCCTCACCATCAAGAAGTGAGAGTCTCTCACCTGCTCTGGAGCGTCGGACAACGATTTCCGAAGAATCGAATAATTCGGTATCGAACGCATGCATCGGCTGACCGAGTTCCATCATGACATAGTTTGTAATGTCAACAATCGGATGAATGCATCGCAATCCGACACGCTCCAGCCGGGTCTTCATCCAGTCAGGAGTTCTTGCTTCAGGATCGATATTCTCAATCACTCTGCCACAATAATTGGGGCAGTCTTCCGGGTCCAGAACGCTCACAGGGATCGAGCTCGAAGATTGCGCAGCAATCGACTGGATTGACGTTGGTTGAATTTTCTGATCGGCAATGATTGCCGCTTCTCTGGCCACGCCCCGGATGCTCAGGCAATCCGCCCGATTGGGGGTGAGTTCGAAATCCAGAATCGAGTCCGGCAAATCCAGATATTGATTCAGTGAGCAGCCGGTTGGAGCGGTAGAATCCAGTTCCATAAGAGTTTCGAAAGACTCTCCCAGTCCAAGCTCACCTGCTGAACACAGCATACCGGAAGATGTCTCTCCATGGATAGACTGCGATTCAATCGTCATATCACCGACTTTGCTTCCTACAGGAGCAACGGGGTATTTGGCGCCTTCGGTGACATCGGGTGCGCCACAGACAACCTGAATCTCGTTGTTCTGTCCGGTATCCACCATACAGATTGTGAGATGTTCGTGTGTTGGATGTGTTCTGATAGTGCGGATAGCGCCGACGACCACTTGAGCATCACATTCCAGGACGGGAGTGATCTTGGCAACTTCGAGTCCAGCCATCGTGAGTCTGCTGGACAATTCAACGTCACTCAGATTGAAATCGACCCATTTCTTCAGCCAATTGGTACAGACGATCATTGATTACCAATCCCCATCTAACTCATTGGAACTGGCTTAGCATGTCGAGATCATTCTTGAAAAAATACCGAAGATCGTCGACACCATATCTGAGCATGGTGAATCGCTCAACACCCAAACCAAATGCGTATCCTGCATAGCGCTCGGCATCTATATCAACATTCGAATACAAAGCTGGATGCACCATGCCACAGCCTAGAACCTCCAGCCATCCGCTTCTTTTACACACATTACATCCATCGCCTTCACAAAACACGCAACTGATGTCAACTTCCGCGGAGGGTTCTGTAAACGGGAAGTACGATGGACGGAAACGCAATTTCAGATCTTGTTCGAAATATTCCTGAACGAAGAATTCCAATATACCCTTCAGGTCAGCGAAGGTTGTTGATTCGTCGACTACGAGTCCTTCCAGTTGATGGAACATGGGGGTGTGAGTGATATCCGAATCGCAGCGATATACCCGGCCAGGCGCAACAACCCGGATCGGTGGTTTGTTGTTCTCCATGTAGCGGATCTGAACCGGAGATGTGTGGGTACGCAGCAACAGTTCGTCATGAAAATAGAACGTGTCCTGCATTGCCCGTGCCGGATGCTCCGGAGGAATGTTCAATGCCTCGAAGTTATGGTAATCATCCTCAATTTCAGGACCGACGGCGATATCGAAGCCGGCTCGAGAAAATATATCCTGCATCCGGAATATCGTTCTGGAAAGTGGATGCGGACCTCCTGTGGCACCCCTTCGTCCCGGTAAGGTAACATCAACCTTTTCGCTGGCCAAGCGTTCAAGTCTGATTTTCTCGCGCAATTGTAAGCGTTTGGAAGCGAGACTCGCTTGCAACTGGCCATTTACGAATTGCAGTTTCTTTCCTGCTTCAGGCCTGTCTTCAGAAGGTAATTTACCAATGGACTTTTTCAGCGTTTTGACTTGCCCATGTTTGCCGAAATACGCGACTTCTAGGTTTCTCAGATCAACAATAGTATTGGCAGACTCAATCTCAGATTTTCCCTGAATAAAAACTGAGTCCGCCTGGGCTACAATAGCATCCAGTTGTAAATATGCCTCCTTTTCCGGCATCGCTCAGATTCGATTGCAATCAATCAGGTGCTGAAGAGGGGATATTGTCAGCCTAGCGGAAAAAACTTCGAAGGTGAGCTTAGGCTCCGCTTAACTCGACCTTTGCTTTCTCAGCCAGTCTGGAAAAGGTTTCGCTGTCATTCACAGCAATGGAAGCGAGTGATTTGCGATCGAGTTCAACTCTGGCCAGTGACAAGCCTCGCATGAAGCTGCTGTAGTTCATACCGCATTCTCTGGCAGCCGCATTGATCCGCATAATCCAAAGAGACCTGAAATCCCTTTTCTTTCGTCGACGGTCGCGATAGGCGTATTGTCCAGCCTTGATTACAGCCTGCTTGGCAACGCGAAATACATTCTTCCGAGCACCGCGATATCCTTTCGCCTGTTTCAATACTTTCTTGTGCCGCGCTCTCGCGGTCACGCTGCGTTTTACCCTTGGCATTGCGAATTCCTCGTCTACGCGTAAGGCAGCATTTTCTGAACATTCGGAGCGTCAGCCGAATGTACGAGTGTTCCCTTACGCAAACCGCGCTTACGTTTAGTCGATTTCTTGGTGAAAATATGAGACGCGTGCGAATGACCACGCTTGAATTTTCCAGTAGCAGTGCGCTTGAAGCGCTTCGCTGCTCCCTTGTTCGTTTTCATTTTAGGCATCGATGATTCCCAAATAATTAAATTCCATTATGTTTTCGTCGGCGCCAGCAGCATTATCATCTGCCGCCCTTCCAATACAGGCTCCTGTTCGACAACCGCGATTTCCTCAAGATCGTGTTTCACACGATCCAGCATCTCAAGTCCTAATTTCGGATGCGTGACTTCCCGACCGCGAAATCTCATGGTTACGCGAGTCTTGTTACCATCTTCCAGAAATTTCCTCAAGCGATTCAGTTTGACATCGTAGTCACCAACATCCGTACCAGGACGGAACTTGATTTCCTTGACGACAATCTGCTTCTGTTTTCGTCTCGCATCATGCTGTTTCTTGCTTGTCAAATACCTAAACTTCCCATAATCCATAACCCGACATACGGGTGGATCAGAAGTAGGGGAAATTTCAACAAGATCAAGATCCGCTTGCAGTGCGTATTCCTTTGCTTCAGCCAGAGGTACCACTCCGACCTGCTTGCCATCCTCACTGACTAATCGAACCGTTCCGGCTTCGATTTGCGAATTGATGCGGTGTAGTTTGTCAGTAGCCGTTTCGTTGCCTCCTGTTCAGTTAATTCAAACTGCTTGCATCGTTAATCATCTTGATCACCGATGCTTCCGATTGCGAGCCCAGATCCATTCCGGACAGTGCCCGAACCGCAATTTGTTGGTTTTCCATTTCGCGATTGCCGATGACCAAGAGGAACGGAATTTTGTTAAGAGTCTGTTCCCTGATCTTGAATCCGATCTTTTCATTTCGCAGATCGAGTGCGACTCGGATTCCGGCTTTCTTTAACGAATCCGATATTTTAACCGAATATTCTTTCTGTGCTTCAGAAATATTCATTACAACCGCCTGAATCGGCGCAAGCCAGACCGGGAACTTTCCGGCATACTCCTCAATCAGGATTCCAATGAATCGCTCTACCGAACCGAGAATCGCCCTGTGAATCATGACAGGCGTTCGTTTTGCACTGTCAGAATCTACATATTGGGCGCCGAGGCGACCCGGCATCGAAAAGTCGAGCTGGATCGTACCGCATTGCCATTTTCTTCCCATGCTGTCGTTCAGTACGAAATCAATCTTGGGGCCGTAAAATGCGCCTTCCCCGGGATAGGTGGTGTACTCCATACCGCGTTGCTCCAAGACTGCCTGCAGCGCACTCTCAGCCCGATTCCACAGGTCATCGCTTCCCACTCTCTTTTCTGGTCGGGTCGACAATCCGACTGAAATTTCATTGAATCCAAAGTCGGAGTAGACACGCAATGCAATTTCAATCAGAATCTCCACTTCCGTCTGAATCTGATCTTCGGTACAGAATACATGTGCGTCGTCCTGGGTGAAGCGTCTGACGCGCATGAGCCCATGCAATGTACCCGATGGCTCATATCGATGGACAATTCCGAATTCCGAAATTCGAAGTGGGAGGTCGCGGAAACTTCGAAGTCCCTGATTGAATACCTGTACATGTCCCGGACAATTCATTGGTTTAAGCGCATATGACTTGTTCTCAATTTCTGTTGTGAACATGTTTTCCTGGAACGTTTCCCAATGTCCCGATCGTTCCCACAGCGAGCGGTCGATCAACTGGGGCGTGTGCACCTCGGTATAGTTGTAGTCCCGTAGAAGGTTGCGCATGTAGGATTCCACCAGTCGGAACAGCGTCCATCCTTTCTCGTGCCAGAACGCCATACCCGGCGCTTCTTCCTGAAAATGAAACAGGTCCAGTTCGGCACCCAACTTCCGATGGTCGCGCAACATCGCCTCTTCCTGTTGCTTCAGGTATGTGTCCAAGTCACTTTTGCTGTTCCAGGCGGTTCCGTATATCCGCTGAAGCATTTCGTTGTTCGAATCACCGCGCCAATACGCACCAGCCACCTTGGTCAGCTTGAATGCTTTGAGAAAGCCGGTATGAGGCACGTGCGGACCGCGACAGAGGTCGACAAAATCTCCCTGTTCATAGAGTGTTATCTGTTCATCCACCGGGAGGTCTTCGATAATCTCTGCCTTGTATTCCTCGCCCATGTCGCGAAACAGGGAAACGGCATCATCCCGCTCGACAACCCTTCGACTGACAGGAAGTTTCTCGGAAGCGATATCGCGCATGCAATTTTCTATCTGCTCAAGATCATCACTTGTAAATCCGCGTTCAAAAGCGAAGTCATAATAGAAACCGTCTTCGATTACCGGGCCGATGGTTACCTGTGCCGACGGATACAGCCTTTTGACCGCTTGCGCCAGCAGGTGTGCGGTAGAGTGCCGAATGATCTCCAATCCTTCATCATCTCTACCCGTAATGATCTTTAATTTTCCATCTGTGTGAATATCTCGAGATGTGTCAAGCAGCTCACCGGATAATTCGCCCGCGATCGCAACTCGGTGCAATCCCGCACCGATGTCGGCAGCAACCTGATCGATTGTAATATTGGACGCGTAGCGCTTTTGCGAGCCGTCCGGCAATGAAATATTCGGCATAACCTAAAAGAAAATTGAGAAACACTAGCACCGCAGTAAGTTTTTCGCGGTGCTCAGGAAGTTTCAATATTATAAGTTTTGAGTGTTGGGTTGATGGAAAGAATTTATAAGCATAACCTTGGGCTGGCAAGACAATGTCACCAAGATTAGATTTGAAATTGTCTGTCGTTTCTCGAAGTCTGAGGATTCTATTCCACTCGGATACTGCCAGCGGCAACTCCATAATCTTGCTTCTGAATAATGCTCTGTTTGGAGTTTTTGTTGACTTTGGAAAATTCTTGCAATGCCACGGAAATTTTACTGCAACATTGTTTCTTTGCTTCTTCGCAATAATGCGAACTTTCTTAAATTATCGGTAAAGAACTATCAGCGATAACCCTGTAATTTATACTCATTAATGTGGTGTAGTCCACGAAAGCTGGATATCCAACTTTCTAAGGAGATGGAAAGGGTCTTCGTATGCCACATTGAATCGGTCGCATACGTCGGGAAGTAGAATGCGGCTCCTTGAACTCGGTCTCGGCTGCTCGTTGGTAATCACTAAAGATTTTCGGGATAGTGCGTATGCAACCAACCATCCGTCAGCTTCCGTCGGAAATTTGGCTTTAGCACTGTCATAGTATTGAGGATTATGATAGACCCAGAGCATGACATTCTCATAAGCGTCAATTACATCCCCTACATTGGTGTCCAAGAAAAATTCAGATGGAAGATCGTTTTTCACCCATTGAACCAAATCCTCGGTTTCTTTACCGGCGAGCAATTCACTTCGTACCCTGTCTATACTGTGGATTGTTCCAATACCCCCATGGAATACCAGGCTACTCCAGAATCCTGGACAGATGTCGAAAGCATAATATCGGTTCTTGGCGGTGATGAATACGTCCGCGTCAATAAGATAGGTTGACGAGGTCACTGCAGGTCGAATCCTAACCGCGAAGCGTAGTTATGGAACGTGCCACCTCGCAAGCCTGTCAGGTTATAAGCTTCGCGAAAACTCAATCGACCTTCCAATGCGGCTCTAATCACGTTGGTGGTAAATTCCCTACCGACGCGTAAATTCTGATTATTGTAAAAGTCGCCGCCATTCCCAGAATTGGTAGTTTTACGATGCTCTTCACCGATGTAGACTCTATAGAATGTAAAGAACGACTCGCGATCCACAAGATCGAGATCCATGGCTCGGCGACCGACAACGATCGGGCTCACCTTGAACCTCCGTGCAAGAATTCTGAAGGGTTGCGGTTCACGGCTAAAATTGCCCCATTGGGCTTGTAGCTGCTGAGCTGGTAGTAGAAATTCTGCAGCTGCTTTGTCACAAAATGTCTCCACCTCCGTACCTTCGGGAGAGATATTCTCGTATCCGGACAGCCCTTCACCCTCCTTTCCTAACCAAATATGAGCCAATTCATGGGCCATAGTGAACATCTGTGCCGATCTGGCATCGGTGCCATTGATAAATATGAGCGGTGAGTAATCATCAAACAGAGTGAACCCACGAAACTCCTCAGTGTCTAGTTTTCTATGTGTGTTGTTTCCCACAACGCCGTTGATTACGGCCATTACCCCGATATGTTCTATAGCTGATCTCAATTCGACTGTCGACTCCATCCAAGTACTCCTGTTGGATGCCCAATCGTCGTCTATCCCCACAACTCGCCTCATATCTTGTCCGACGGCTTCGGGGTCATCTGAAAGCCGTGCACTCCCGACGAAATCCAACGGTTCAATTCCACATTCGATTCGGTCCTCACGTTGCCATGCTATACGGCGCTGCATTATGTAGATCGTATCGAGTAGGTCCGGACTTGGGCGGCTGATTCTACCTCCAAATGTCCTGAAATCCGGTATGGGAATACGTTCATCGGGAGGGTCAGGCAGGAATAGGTAACCCAATGGCACGTGAGTAGCCTTAGCGAAGTTTTCAAGTTGCTTAAGAGTTGGTTTCTTCTCACCAAGCTGCCAGGCAGACACATCGGGTAGCCTATGCTCCAAATCATGCATATTCAATTGGGCGCGCTCAAGCGCCCAACGGATCAACGCGGGACGAACTTTTACGCGATTCATACGGCTCTCCTTAAAGGTTGTGTGACGAGCGCGAAACTTATCGCACGCTGGCTTGACACCCTAGCTAAGGATTCACGTATTGAAAAATATCGTGAACTACGCTGTTGAAATTTGTGTTGGAGAAGTATGTCCAATTGCACCGGTAACCGGGGTAAGTGACAACTCACTGAATAGCCACTTTCGGAAATGATGATTACCATTACGATTTTACACCTTTCTAGGACGAATTCTTCGTGTAGAGAGGTTGTTCTTTGCAGGAAATAAATCTCATCTCACTGAAGAATATATTGCATATTTTCCCTTTGGTGATGGTGTCCCCGCTAAGCGGGGTTGGAGGCTTATATGGAAACCTCCCGGATTGCTAGTTTCATACTGCAAAATGATGAACAATTGGCTTCGGTCTTATTTCTGTCTTCGTCCATTGGGGAACACTATAATCAGCATTTCAATCAACCCGCACTCGCTGCCTGATTTGTCTCATATGTATTGAACCAGGACAAGCATTTGTATAACTTTTGAAACAAAAAGATAATATCGCTGATTTGCGCGAACCATGACAAGATACTTGATAATCTGTACGTCAATGCGTACGATACCAGTTGCGGTGAATGAAAATGATGATTAGCGTTACTAAAGCTCGTACGAATCTGTATAAACTAGTTGAAGAAGCAGTTCGGTCGCAGCCGGTGGTTATCGCAGGAAAGCAAGGCAATGCCGAGCTGCTTGCTGAGAAAGACTGGAATTCCATCAATGAAACTTTGTACTTATTGTCCATTCCAGATATGCGTGAGTCAATCGTCGAAGGAATGAATGCCAATCTTGAAGAATGTGTTGAGGAACTTGATTGGTAGTATTGAAAGTTTACTTCACCAGGCAAGCAAAGAAGGACGTAAAAGAACTAGCTGACTGAAATGACATTACAGTTAGGACCATAGGGAAATCCTGTAATATTCTCTGCTCCGCACTCTGTAACTACCATAATATCATGCTCCCGGTAACCGCCCGCACCGGGATTACCTTCAGGGATAGTTAACATTGGTTCCATAGAAACTACCATTCCCGGGACTAGCACCGTGTCAATGTCTTCGCGAAATTCCAGTACTGCTTCCCGTCCATAGTAGTGTGACAGTATTCCAAATGAGTGTCCGTATCCGAATGTGCGATACCGCAGTAAGTCCAATGCAGCAAAGTGTTCATTGATCGCTGAACAGATTTCAGAACATTTCACTCCAGGACGAATAAGAGAGAGTCCCAGTTCATGGGCTTCCACATTGGCTTGCCAGATTTTCAGTGAAGCCGCATCCACATCACCGAGAAACAGTGTCCGTTCCAACGCTGTGTAATAGCCAGAGATCATCGGAAATGTGTTGAGACTCAGTATGTCACCATATTCCAAAGCTCGGGTCGTGACAGGATTGTGGGCTCCGTCAGTATTGATTCCAGACTGAAACCACACCCACGAGTCCCTGATTTCGCTGTCCGGGTAGTTGTCAGCTATAGCCAATTCCATTGCATCCCGTCCGGCCATCGCAATGTCGATTTCCCGTGCACCTGGACGAATTGCTTCGCGGATAGCCTCGCCGCCGATATCGGCAATCCGTGCACCTCCCTTGATCAGCTCGATCTCATCCGCAGATTTGACCATCCGGGTCTTCATGATCTCGTCGCTCATGTCCTTGACCGAAGCGGGTTTCACGAAATCTGCGAGTTTCTGGTATCCGGCGAGTGTCATGTGGTCGCCTTCGAAGCCGATATGCGCTGTGTCACCCAATAAATGCTTGACAGCACGCCAGAAATTGTCCCGCTGCCAATCGGTATAGATCAGGTTCTCCCCATAACTGCGCCGCCATGGCTGACCCAGGTCGATATTCGCTGAAATGGTAATGCAGTTATGCTCGGTAACTATGCATGAATAGGGTCTGCCAAAACTACAATAGAGAAAACCTGAGAAATATGCGACGCTCTGTATGGATGTCAGCAAAACCGCCGACACCTCGTTAACGGACATCAACTGTCTGAGTGCTGACAGTCTTCTTTCATACTCGCTGTTGGTAAACGGAAGTGGTGCTTTCAACCCATTGTGAAGCTCGAAGAACTCGGGTCGTTTAGATGTGGTAGCCATTGTCAATCACCTCGAAAATGCCGGGTGATCGAAATGTAGATTACCCGGAATTCCATCCGGGCGTACAGGATGTCTTAATAACCGCCCCCGGGCATAGGGAACGAATTTCAGAATGCTGTCTTTCGCGACGCCATCGCGACAGTGGAAAAATTATACATTCATGCAAGATGTATGTGAACTAGTACACTTGGTGAGCGGAAAATTTGCACTTGAACCATTGCCAAGTTTCCGATTGGCATAACACGAAGAATCGTTTCTACATTCCCCAGACTGTCACAGGCTTTCCTCTGGCAATTTCATCCCGCCTGAATACCTTCTCTTCCCAGGATCGTTTCTCCGACTGATCAAATATCACCAGATGACCCTCATCAGTCCCGCAACGGTCCATGTACCCCCGTATCTGAACCAGTCCTTCAGCTAAAACGCTGTCCAATCCTTTTCGACGCAGCTTGCACTCGATGACGGCTTTCTGCCGTACCTTACCCTTTCCCCACACAATCAGGAGATCGATACGTTTTCGACCTGCACCGTACTCCCTTTCGATTCTTCCGCCGGCGTTCACGATCCGCTGCAGGAACGCCTGTAGCATCAGCTGTGAACCTGCTTCCTGGAAGTCGAACCGTCGCATCCAGTGTTCCGAGTGCTCGCGGTAAAACTCCTGATATGATTCCAGCAGAAGGTCCACCCTCAGCCGATCATTCTCCACGAACCACGCAGTCTCGTAGGGAATAATCTCATCTGCGGAGTTGATCAGTTCGCGAGGAATGATCTCGCGGTAGATCGGGTTAGCGACCTCGATCGGCGGTTTGCTGCGAATCAGTCCGAGATCGCGCACATACTGTACGTCATCAGTCTTGAAAGCTGATGTCTCCATCTCGCCGCTTAAAAGTGGCTCGATCACCCGCTTTACCCGCCCCTCGCGAAGCTTATCGGCCAGCTGATCCAAATGCGTGTCGCGACGCATGATCAATACCTCCCTTGACTCAATGATGTCGTCATGTTCGATCTGTAGGCTTCGGTCCTTCACCGCCTTGCATACTTCACGCGCCAAGGCATTGACCAGCCAAGGTTGGCCTCGGGTCGACTCCCATACCTCTTCTAAAGCGTCCTCACTCCATCGCTGCCCGGTCTCCTCGGTATGCTGCAGGAGCAGGGATCTTGTTTCTGACTTGTCGAAATCTCCCAGTCGCAACGACTCTGCCTTGATGTTGAACGCACTGCCGCCGGTGATGATCGCGTTGTCTTTGCTGGAGCGAATTCGATAGTCACGTACATCGCGCACTCCGCAAAGTATCACGCTTTGCGGGAAACTATCCGGCCGCTCGGGATAACCGCCCCGTAACTGGCGTAGCACCGATATCAACATGTCGCCTGACAATGCGTCAATTTCGTCAATCATCAAAATCAACGGACGAGTATCGGCCGCAGACCAGTTTCTCAAAATTTCGCGAAGTACTTCAATCTCTCCGGCTGATTCCAGAATACCCTGCCAATTCTCGCGGACGTATATGTCATTGAGAATTTTCTCAGATTCCGCACTAAGGGCGGTAAGTACCGACCGCATTCCTAAAAGGATATTGTCCCGTGCGACTTGAGCCGGCTCGACATTGATGTAGGCCGCACGATAATGCCCAGTCGAGTTCAGCTCGTCCCGCAATGCAATCAGCGTAGAGGTCTTGCCGGTCTGGCGCGGCGCATACAGAACGAAATAGCGTTTCTGTTCGATCATCAGTAAAACTTCTGAACGATCAAGACGCTCCAGCGGCGGTATGAAATAGTTTTCGCCAGGCCTTATTGGGCCGGCAGTATTGAAGAAAAGCATTAAAAATATTTATATCAGCGAGTATTTACATTGCCATCTGCGAATCAGGTGAAAAATCTGTTTACGAAACAAACATTTGAGCGTTCTAGTTGTTCCGATCTGCAAGTATCACTACCGCTGTATTCTAAATTGCTGGTTCGCTAATTATGCCCTCTACATAAAACGCTATTGCCGGATTCTTGATTGTTACTCTGAGCGTGTTAAAACGACGTCGAATCGACGGTCTTCGATTGAATTGCTGTAAATTGAGCGATTAGAATTTGTAGTATTTTCAGTATTGAGGCAGATAGATAGAAAAAATACCGAATTAGGTGGTTTTCGAGGACAAAGAAATGCCCTTTCAGATTTGATACTCATTCGGCGGTAAACAGTCACCGGAATTGGTTGGAAATTCATGTGTCGCCTTACAGTACTCCCAACCTGATGATTACACAAAGTTTCGAGGCCCTACAAGACTCATCAGAAAAAGCCGCCTGATTCGGGCGGCTTTTTCGTTCTTGTTCAATATGGATCAATTACTCATGGTTTGATATATGAGTAACCCATTGCTTGAAGCTTGGCAACTTCTGCAACTCCACTCGGTACGATGTCCTCTTCAGAAACATCGTAAAGATCCGTAGTGTAGTCAACTTTGCGACCTTTAACCGTATTGTTGCATACATTGAATGCAACCCCTTGGTCCTTGAGTCCGGCTATCTTGGCGGTCATATCGTCGTTAGCATTTGCATGCTTGAATTTTGTGAGTTTTTCAAGTGCTTCCGGCTCAAGCAGCAGTGCCAGTCCATTGCCGTGCAACACAACTTTTATGTCGATATTCTCGGCACCGACTGCATTGATATGATTTTGGATGTTCCTGAGTGCGCCTGTATGGGCTTTGGGGTTATCGTAGTTAATGTGGTAAACAACTTTTTGTTTTTCGTAGCCGCTATCTGCGCTGACGAAACCGGATACCGATAACACCGAAGCGATTACTACACTCATTGCAATTTTCAGAAAAGTACGCATGATTGTTCTCCTTTATTTTGAACATTAGTAGCAAATAATATAACCTACAAAGGCTCTCTGGTTTTATCTCGAAATCCTCCCTACCATCCATTGATTCGGAGCTGTACACAACTGCCAATGAAAGTCTCAATTCCAAATTCAAAAACTTCAGAGATTCAAACAGCTATGAGTCAGCTTTACTTTACGCACTGGGTTTCACTGTCATCAGGGGAGAAACAAACAAAATTTCAGATTAGTCGATACTCACCGAATAAATATCGTTTATCATTTTTATTGACGGATACCTCACTTATCGATTGGTCCAAGTGACTGAGCCATTCCACTTCAGTATTTGGGCTGAAATTTTAACAGGCAAGGTATCCATTTCTTTTAATACCAACTGGAATTACTCCACATGGAAAGAAACAAACTGTACGCGGCACTATTTGCCGAATGGCTGGGTACCGCCCTGCTGCTCGCTACTGTAATCGGCTCAGGAATCATGGCCGAAACCTTGGCTGGCGGAAACGTCGCAATTGCGTTACTGGCCAATACAATCGCCACAGGCGCTATCTTAGTGGTTCTGATCACAATGCTAGGCCCCGTATCCGGCGCACACTTCAACCCCGCGGTTTCGCTGGTATTCGCACTTAAGCGAGATATAACCTGGTCCGTCTTTGGCGCCTACGTCGTACTGCAGATACTGGGAGGAATTGCAGGTATGCTGGCCGCTCATCTGATGTTTGAAGAACCGATCTTTCAACTATCGGAAAAGATTCGTACCGGTGGATCCCAGTGGTTCTCCGAAGGTGTCGCCACGTTCGGACTGGTGCTTGCGATTCTGGCAACTCTGCGAGCACGACCCTCTGCAGTACCAATGGCTGTAGGGCTGTATATCACCGCGGCTTACTGGTTTACCGCATCGACGTCCTTCGCGAACCCGGCAGTAACGATCGCGCGCAGTCTGACAGATACGTTCTCCGGAATCTACCCGGCGCACGCTCCCATGTTCATCGCGGCTCAACTGGTTGGCGCTGTGATCGCCCTGGCGGCTTGCAATAGGCTTTACGGAAAGAACGGTCCGGAACCTGCAGACTGATAGGCTCAGTTCCGGGCTCCGAACCGGTAATTGGATTATCCAATGATCCCGCCGTCCGAACGAGTGATTGCAATCACTGTGGAGCGAGGTACGGTATTGTCACCATCTGGAAAGTGACACTCCTGCGGATTTGCTTCGCCCGGATGCTGAATGCCAACAAACATTGTGCGCTTGTCGGTACTCCATGTTATACCGGTGACTTCGCACTCCTTCGGTCCTACAAGAAAACGGCGAATCTCTCTGGTTCCCACATCCGCTAACAGCATCTGGTTGTTCCCCATGCCGGCGAAATCTCCTTCGTTGGAGTATTTTCCGTCAGTCTGAATCCAAAGATTCCCGGCTGAATCGAACGCCAATCCGTCTGGAGAGTTAAACATGTTGTCAATGTTGATATTCGCAGACCCGGCTCGATCGTCATCGTGTACTGCAGGATTGCCCGCAATGACGAATAGATCCCAACTAAAGGAAGCTGTCGTATGGTCGTCTCCTTCAGGGACCCAACGAACGATCTGTCCATATTTATTCGCCTTGCGCGGGTTCGGTCCGCCGACCGGAGTGGGATCACCTCCAGCATTAGGTTTTTTCCCGCGGTTCTTGTTGTTGGTCAGACAACAATAGACTTCAGCCTTGTGCGGATTTGCCGCAACCCACTCTGGTCGATCCATAGTGGTAGCGCCAACTTTGCTTCCTGCAATACGCGAAAAGACGCAAATTTCCTCCAGAGACATCCCAGTGGATTCCGGTGACATCTCAATCCAGCGTCCGCTGCCATCTTCTTCGAACTTAGCAACGGAAAGCACACCGTCAGCCAGCAAGTCAGCGTTGTTCGGTGAACCGGCAACATACTTGCCGTTCGAAACAAAACGATAGATAAACTCGCCGCGCTCATCATCGCCCATATAGGCGACAACATGACCATTGTCTGCTACAACGATTTCACAGTTCTCATGCTTGAATCGACCCATCGCGGTGCGCTTCATGGGCACGGAAGCAGGATCAGACGGATCGATCTCAACGATATAGCCAGCTCGATGCGGCTCATTGGGATGCTTGGCGACGTCAAAGCGCTCGTCAACCCGTGACCAGTTATAGCCCCGGTCCTTGTTCTTTACACCATAACGCTTGTATGTATCGCCAAGCTCCAGGTTCGGTTGACTGGGTGTCGCGAAGTAACCATTGAAATTTTCTTCACAAGCAAGATATGTACCCCACGGTGTTATTCCGTTGCCGCAGTTGTTCCAAGTGCCTAACGAATTTTCGCCTGAAGGGTCGGCATGTGTTCGTAGAAGATCATGGCCAGCAGCGGGACCGGTAATTTTCATGGGACTTGCCGCAGTTATTCTGCGGTTGTAAGGAGAGTCTAGGACGATTTGCCACACACCATCTCGCTGAACTACTTCAACGATGCTCACACCATGAGCGGCTATGCCTTTGTGCACATCATCGTCATTTTTCGGCACCCCCTCGCACGGTTACCATAAATTATGTTTCGGTTACAGTATTCGTTGTTGACGACCAGCAGGTTC
Organism: Arenicellales bacterium; assembly: GCA_963666625.1. Taxonomy (GTDB): domain Bacteria; phylum Pseudomonadota; class Gammaproteobacteria; order Arenicellales; family JAJDZL01; genus JAJDZL01. Next base: position 3,229,881 of record OY762925.1, on the reverse strand, counting down.
CGGTCCTCCACTTGAAAAAACGCCATACCATCGCAGTTGTCACCGAACGACTTCGCCTGGCTATCCGCAGTTCCGCGGCTTTTCTGATCAAACTCCGGGGCATTACTCCAAAGCGGATCTCCCCAGGAGGCCACTGTTTGCCAATCGAATCCCTCAGGCAAGGTAATAGAATCATCGCCGTTCGCTGTCACCGGGCTAAAGCGGATTTCAGAGTCGGCGAGAACCTTGGTGATTGGCAATGCGCTCGCGACAAACGCTCCCGCTGCCAATGTAAAAGTCCCTTGTAGGAACTCCCGACGTTTTATCAATACATCAAAATCAGTCATAGCATTCCCTCCTACAAGCTTCGTGCCTAAATTAATTAGTCGAAATCAAGTTCGTTGCAGTAGTTCTAGTGAATTCCAATTTATCAGACTAGGCGAATCCAAAATACGTTCTAAACATCACCAAACGCTAAGATGTTTCATTGTTTCAACAAATTTAAATCAAGGAACTGACTATATGACGGGTTTTGCTATTGAGCGACCATTGCCAATCTAGATATTTACAAATATAGTCAGGGATGATTTAGATGTCCAATCCGGATAACTCAGCACGACGCGGCAGGTCCGCCCCACGCCTGCGACAAGTAATTCTTGCAGCCTGAACTGCGAAGTTCAAAAGATTCTTCAGACGCTTCTTGTCAAGAGTATCTACCGCCTCCTTTGGATTTCCGTCCCCTTCCTCCGATAGCTTTACAAGTAAAGCAGCCTGAAAGCTGTCGCCAGCTCCAACCGAGTCGACGACTGAAGTTGTGGGTGGTGTAACACGTACAACATGTTCCTTGTGAGTCCAAGCCGAGACTGTCCTTCCGCCATCGGTTATCACAACAAGTTTGACTCCGGCATCGAGAAGCATCTCAGCAGTTTTACTGTTATCGACATTCGGATAAAGCATCTGTAAATCTTCTTTGCTGAACTTCATCAGATCAGCGCAAGAAGCATAGTCTTTCATTCGCTGCCGCCAAATGTCAAGGTTCGGTTCCACCATCGTTCGAACATTGGGGTCGACAGAAATAAAACGGCTCGCGTTATTCGTCGCAAGATTTGAAAATGCGTCGGCAATTGGCTGTACTGCAATTGAATAAGATCCGAAATGCAGTCCACTCACTTCAGGGCTGATTGAAGGAATCAGTTCAGATGTTACATTGCAGTCAGCAGACCCTAATCCATAGAACTCATAGTCTGGTTGCCCCAAATCGTCTACACCGACAAGGCTAAGCGTTGTGCGTTTGCCAGAGCGAACCAGATACTCTGTCGAAACAGATTCCCGCTTCAAAGTCCGTACAAGATGTTCGCCTAATGTTCCTCTCGAAATTCCGGTCAATAAAGCTGCCCTACCGCCCAGGCGTGCGATACCTATGGCAACATTGAAAGGCGAGCCTCCTGGATGAGCCTCCAGACGCAAGCTTCCCACATTATTGTTTTCGCCATCGATGAAAACATCGAACAGCGCTTCGCCGCAAACCAAATACATTATTCAGTTAATGAAAGATTCTTGATGTCGGTCATAATATCCATTTTGTATGGCACAAATATATGGCTGTATCGTAATGAAAATCGAACTTCCATACTCGCTAAAACCGTCTCCGGTTGCGGTAGATTCGTATCCATGAAACGGTTCAACTGCAACAAGTGCCGCTCCAGCGACACGGAAATTCAATCTACGAGTAGTTTGTAAATTCTTGCCCAAATGGACTAATTCATCGGTTTTCCGCCAATATAATAAATTAGGTTGATTTATTATTTTTGGAAATTCAAATGATTCCACTTGAAACATTCAACACGCTGGTGTCAAAACTACAGAGAAATTTGGATTTATGAGGGGCGGAGATTCAATAGGAATAAGAGCCTACAACGAGCGACTGATGATTGCAGCCATACGTCAGGCTGGAGCTCTGTCGAAGGCGGAGATTGCCCGGACTACTGGACTTAGCGGTCAGGCTGCTACAGTTATCGTCAACGCACTGCTTGAGGAGGGGCTCCTTATCAAGCTTAAGCGTGTTCGAGGCCACGTAGGCAAGCCTTTCACTCCAATAGCTCTCAATTCCAAAGGAGCTTTTTCCGTCGGCTTAAAAATCGGGCGTCGCAGCTTGGAAGCGATACTGGTTGACTTTCACGGCGAGATTGTCGCATCACGAACTGAGCGCTATGATGCTCCGCTGCCAGTGCCGACCATGAATGCGGCGATTGAAGCATCAGTGGAGCTGATTGACTCTGTAGAACCAAAGTTCCGACGACGAATAGTTGGCCTCGGCGTAGCGATCCCATGGGATTTACACGAGTGGTCAGATGTGCTGGGTCTGCAACCTGCCGCACTTGAAGACTGGCGTAATATCGATGTCGAGGATCAACTTGAAAGCTCAACTGGACTGACGGTCTCGCTTTTCAATGACGCCACCGCTGCCTGCGCTGCCGAGATGATTGCGGGAGATCGGATTCGCCAACGCAGTGCATTGTATTTTTTCCTCGGTACTTTCGTTGGTGGCGGTGTTGTTATTGATGGCCGACTGTATCGAGGCGAACAAATTAACGCGGGGGCTGTCGGTTCAATGCCGATGGCCGGAAACGATTCTGACGGGCAACCCAACCAGTTGATTCATCTGGCATCGGTTATCGAGCTTGAACGTACGCTGGCCTTGGCCGGGTTTGACGTTTCAGACATGTTTAACTTTTCACCCGTTGATGACGCGGAAGTGATATTCGACAATTGGATGCATTGCACGGTCCCCGCATTGGCACATGCGATAGTTTCTGCAGCCAGTGTGATCGATTTCCAGGAGGTTGTAGTCGATGGACTGCTGTGCCCCACATGGCGTCAGCGAATCGTCGACGCGGTTTCAGAACAGTGTGCAAAATTCAACCATGCGGGACTTTCACCCTTCGAGATTGCAATCGGGTCGATCGGACCATCTGCACGGGTTTTGGGTGCGGCGCTTATGCCACTTATAAGAAGATTCTCTCCAGACACCGATTTGTTGGTAAAAACCGGCAAAACGCAACACGCGACAGAAACAATTTGAACGAGCGATTCACGAGCTATAAATGTTGTCATAACGGATCAGATACAAAGCAAGCAAACACATGATCACGCAGTAAATTGGTACATCGAGGCAAACATTTGTTTTCAACTGTGCAATCACAGCTCATCCTTTAATTTTTTGAGTCTTCGAATCACAGAGTGAACGTTGATTCAAATTCAGTCCGATTTGAACTGACGACCTAAAAAATTTGACAACTTTAGGCTTGACTCATTCAACAAAATTCTATATTAATAAGCCGCAATATTAAATTTAATAAATCACATTGATAAATTAAAAATTTTTCCTAGGAGAATTTCATCATGCGCATGAAATCAACAGTAATTGCAGCCAGTGTGCTTGCGTTTACAGTTTCGCTCGGGGCATTTATGCAATCGCACGCTGCGAGCGTAGTATCAATCGCGACAGTCAACAACGGCGATATGATCCGAATGCAGGGACTTACAGATGATTTTACGTCTAAAAATCCCGACATCACCCTTGAATGGGTTACTCTGGAGGAGAACGTACTGCGTCAGCGTGTCACCCAGGACATCGCTACAAAGGGCGGTCAGTTTGATGTCCTCACAATCGGCACCTACGAGGTTCCGATTTGGGGTAATAATGGTTGGCTGGTATCGTTAAACGACCTTCCGTCAGATTGGGATGCCGACGACTTGTTGCCTGCAATCCGGAACGGATTGACCGTACACGGTGAGCTGTACGCAGCCCCCTTCTACGGCGAAAGTTCCATGGTCATGTATCGAACTGATCTGATGGCGAAAGCCGGCATGGAGATGCCCGACGCACCGACTTGGGATTTCATCAAGGAAGCCGCCGCCGCCATGACCGACAAGGATAACGAAATCTATGGTGTGTGTCTGCGCGGAAAGGCTGGTTGGGGGGAAAATATGGCTTTTCTGACTGCCACTGCGAACTCATTCGGCGCTCGCTGGTTCGATGAGAACTGGAAGCCTCAATTTGACAGTGATGCGTGGGCTACAACACTTAACTTCTACGTCGATCTGATGAACAGCTACGGTCCTCCGGGAGCGTCAACCAATGGGTTCAACGAGAATCTCTCACTTTTCCAGCAAGGTAAGTGTGGTATGTGGATCGACGCAACCGTAGCAGCTTCATTCGTCACCAACCCGAACGACTCGACCGTAGCCGACAGCGTCGGATTCGCACTGGCACCAGACAATGGACTGGGCAAACGCGGCAACTGGCTATGGGCTTGGTCTCTGGCAATTCCAGCTGGTTCGGATGCCACAGACGCGGCAAAGAAATTTATCGCCTGGGCGACCAGTAAAGAATATACCGAACTGGTAGCTTCAAAAGAAGGCTGGGCCAATGTACCGCCGGGAACCCGGCAGTCACTATATGCGAATCCTGCTTATCTTGAAGCTGCATCCTTCGCCGAAATGACGCTGAACTCAATCAACGCGGCTGATCCGATCAACCCAACTGTTGATCCTGTGCCTTATACCGGTGTTCAGTTCGTCGCAATCCCCGAATTTGCAGGTATCGCTACGCAAGTTGGACAAGAGTTTTCAGCTGCACTGGCTGGACAGCAGACTGTTGCCGAAGCGCTTGAAAAAGCCCAGGCATTGACAGCTGACGAGATGGAAGCGGCCGGTTACTAACCGTTTAACTGAAGAGAGGTTATAAGAATTGGTGACTGTTTTGGACAATCGATTTGGTGCAGTTTTGCAGTCACTTTAGTTCGGAATCGACAACTTAAGGGGATACATGGTATTTTGCGGAAATACAATCCCTTGAAATCTTCACCGCACTTGGCTGAAGGACGGTTGCAGCCGTCCTTCAGTTGCGTCGGCAATAACCGCTGATATCATGTAGCCCTCTCTGGTGAGATAAGGCAGACGCGATGGCTACGCAACATTCCAGATCCATTCCTCGAATGATGATGGCACCTGCAGTTTTTCTGTTGCTGGTATGGATGCTCGTGCCACTGTCAATGACGCTCTTTTTCTCATTCAAGCGATATCTACCTTTGCGCGGTGGCGATCTGGGATGGGTCGGATTCGAGAACTATATCCGCTTTGTCACCTCCAGTTCATTTTGGCCAAGCGTTCAGGCAACCCTTACAATCGTTGGTGGTGTATTGCTGATTACAGTGGTGCTGGGCGTACTACTGGCTCTCCTTCTGGATCAACCGATGTGGGGACAGGGAGTTGTTCGAATCCTGGTCATCGCACCATTTTTCGTCATGCCGACTGTTTCCGCCCTGGTCTGGAAAAACATGTTCATGGATCCTGTAAATGGGCTCTTTGCACATTTGTGGAAGTTCTTTGGCTTTGCACCTTATGAGTGGTTGAGTCAGGCGTCGCTCTTTTCGGTCACCCTGATTGTTTCGTGGCAATGGCTGCCTTTCGCAACACTCATCCTGCTCACAGCCATCCAGTCACTCGACCGAGAGCAGCTTGAAGCAGCGGAAATCGATGGTGCTCCTGCTTTGGCGAAATTCTTTCACATCATACTGCCCCACCTCAGCCAGGCCATAACCATCGTCATCTTGATCCAGACAATTTTTCTGTTATCGATTTTTGCTGAGATATTCGTAACAACCCAAGGCTCCTTTGGAACCAAGACTTTAACTTACCTCATATTCCAACGCGTACTTGAAAGTCAAAATGTAGGCCTTGGTTCAGCCGGCGGGGTTTATGCCATCATCCTCGCCAATATCGTAGCCATTTTCCTGATGCGCATTGTCGGTAAAAATATGGATAGGTAACGCCAACGAGCTATGAGCCACACTACTACTAAACGCCGAATCATAAACACCATCATCGCATGGGGAATCGGTCTTGTGATCTTTTTTCCCGTGCTTTGGACAATCCTGACGAGTTTCAAATCTGAAGCACAGGCGATTGCTGACCCACCGCTGTTTCTGTTCTTCGATTGGACATTGGAAAATTATTCGATTGTCCAGGAACGCTCGGACTACATGCGTTACCTGTGGAACTCGGTGATCATCGCCGGGGCTTCCACACTGTTCGGCATACTGGTTGCGGTACCCGCGGCGTGGTCGATGGCGTTTGTACCGTCAAAACGCACAAAGGATGTTCTCCTATGGATGCTTTCGACTAAGATGTTGCCGGCGGTGGGAGTCCTCTACCCTATCTATTTGCTGTTTATACAACTCGAACTTCTCGATACACATATCGGTCTGATCATTGTTGTGATGATGATCAACCTGCCAATTATTGTTTGGATGCTATACACCTATTTCAGGGAGATCCCAAAGGAGATACTGGAAGCGGCGCGGATAGACGGCGCATCGCTGCGGGCGGAAATTCTGTATGTTCTGACGCCAATGGCTGTTCCGGGTATTGCATCGACTATTTTGTTGAACTTTATTCTTGCCTGGAACGAAGCGTTTTGGACCTTGAATCTGACGGCCGCGAAAGCTGGTCCGCTGACCGCTTTTATTGCGAGTTATTCAAGCCCTGAGGGACTTTTCTATGCAAAGCTCAGCGCGGCATCAACTATGGCCATCGCTCCGATTCTGATTTTAGGCTGGTTCAGTCAAAAACAGCTCGTTCGCGGGCTGACATTCGGTGCGGTGAAATGAATTCCGATAAGACAGTTCGTTCGAATAGCATGGTATATTCTGAATTGTGCTCACCAGTCTCAAATACCGTGAATCTGCACGATTGCGGCATTATGCCTTTGCAACAAACGATTTTACGAATTTGGTTCAACCACACTGGCACATGATGCGCTTGGAGTTGACGGCATGGCACACATCGTACTGGAAAAAGTAGAAAAAAAGTTCGGCGGCATAACGGTCATACCACCTCTGGACCTTGAGATCGAGGACGGCGAGTTCGTCGTATTCGTCGGGCCCTCCGGTTGTGGGAAGTCGACGCTCCTTAGACTGATCGCAGGACTTGAAGATGTAACAAGCGGATCAATCCGCATAAACGGGAATGATTCAACATCAGTACCACCTGCCAAGCGGGGACTCGCCATGGTGTTTCAATCCTACGCGCTGTATCCACACATGACGGTGCGTAAGAACATCAGTTTTCCGCTACGAATGGCCAAAATGGACAAGTCCGAACAGGCGCGACGCGTCGAACAGGCCGCTTCAGTTCTAAACCTCACTGAGTATCTCGATCGACGGCCAGGTCAGCTTTCTGGGGGACAGCGTCAGCGGGTCGCAATCGGCCGTGCCATCGTACGAGAACCCGCGGCTTTCCTATTCGACGAACCATTGTCGAATCTCGACGCGGCATTGCGGGTGGGTATGCGGCTAGAAATCAGTGGACTTCACAAACGGCTTGATACGACAATGATCTACGTCACACATGATCAGGTAGAGGCCATGACTATGGCCGACAAAATTGTCGTCCTGCACGACGGTAGGATTGAGCAAGTCGGCACACCGCTGGATCTTTACCGTGCTCCTCGAAATCTGTTCGTTGCTGGATTTATCGGCTCACCCAAAATGAATTTCATTGAAGGAACCAAGGCGGAAAAATTCGGCGCTCACACGATAGGTATTCGGTCAGAGCATTTTACCCCTTCTCGGACAGAGGGTCTCTGGGAGGGTCAAGTGGGATTATCAGAACATCTCGGTTCAGATACCTTCCTTCATATACACATGAAAGAACGCAAAGATCCGATTACCGTACGGTCTGGAGGCGATGTGGATATGCACCATGGCGATACAATTTACCTTACTCCGGACACAAATTACATTTATCGATTTGACGAACAAGGGTTGCGAATTACTTGAGACGTCTTGCAGGCAAATGCGCGATGATCACTGGAGCAGCGCGAGGTATTGGACTGACTTTTGCCGAATCCTTTGTACGCGAAGGCGCGCGGGTCGCTATCGCGGACATCGATTTTAAAAGAGCGAAATTATCCGCTGCGAATGTGGGAGATGGTGCAGTCGCAGTCGAAATCGATGTAACAGATCAAAATAGTATCGACGCAGCTGTCACCAATACAGTTAGAATGCTTGGTCGAATCGATATCCTGATCAACAGCGCTGCGATATTCACAGCAGCTCCAATTGTCGAAATTTAGCGAACTGACTATCAAAGAGTGTTCGACGTAAACGTGAGTGGCACACTTTTTACACTTCAAGCAGTGGCACGACACATGATTGAGCAAGGCGGAGGTGGAAAAATTATTAACTTGGCGAGTCAGGCAGGACGGCGAGGAGAGCCGCTCGTAGCAGTTTATTGTGCGACAAAGGCGGCGGTAATAAGCCTGACGCAATCCGCCGGATTGAACCTGATCAAGTTCGGGATCAATGTGAATGCAATCGCACCCGGTGTCGTAGATGGCGAACACTGGGATGTGGTCGATTCGTTTTTCGCCAAGTACGAGGAAAAAGCTCCAGGCCAGAAGAAAATGGAAGTTGGTGAATCCGTTCCATTTGGACGTATGGGAACAGCTGACGACCTCACTGGGATGGCGATATTTCTCGCCAGCGATGAATCCAACTATGTTGTTTCCCAGTGCTACAACGTCGACGGCGGGCAGTGGATGAGCTGAAGGCCGCCTACCATCCGACGAAACAGCCGTGATTCATCTATCGGAAGCCGCGCTAAGCGACCTGCCCGAATCAATTAAGCGTCCAACGTACGTTCGGTCTGCCCTAACACCGGGGATTGTCCACATCGGGCTCGGCAATTTCCAGCGTGCGCATCAAGCCTGGTACCTGCAACGTCTCTTCAATCTTGGACTCGATCATGACTGGGCGGTAATCGGGGCCGGTGTTCGCCCATACGACGCGATGCAACGCGAAAAATTCATCAGGCAGGACTGTCTATCAACATTGATTGAGCTGGCACCAACTGGCAGTTCCGCGGAAGTCATCGGATCAATGATCGACTACGTGCCGGTTGAGGATGGACACAAAGCTCTCATTCGAAGCATGTCAGCTAAATCAATTCGAATTGTTACCCTGACAGTAACTGAAGGCGGTTACTACTTCAATCCCGCGACAGGAGACTTTGATGTATCCCATCCTGATATCCAACATGATGTTGCCAATATGGATAATCCCCGAACTGCGTTCGGTGCAATAGTTGCTGCGCTGAAGATACGACGAGATCTAGGCTACGGGCCATTCACCTGTCAAAGCTGTGACAATCTTCAAGGCAATGGTAAAGTATTGCGTAGGAATGTGGTTACACTCGCACAGGAATTCGACCCTAATCTGGCTGAATGGATAGAAATGAACTGTACGTTTCCCAGTTCAATGGTCGATTGCATCGTACCCGCAACCGGTCCGGATGAACTCACATTGACTCGGAAGTTGGGTATCATCGACTCAGTGCCTGTAACACATGAAAACTTCCGTCAGTGGGTTGTCGAAGACGAGTTCTGTGCTGGGCGTCCGGACTGGAATCAAGTCGGCGCAACGTTCTCGGATAAGGTTCATGAATACGAGGCGATGAAGATTCGCATGCTCAACGCCGGTCACCAGATCGTTGCAAATCCCGGTGAGATACTGTCTGTTGATACAATCGCCGACTGCTTGATGCATCCCCTGATCCTTGCTTTGTTCCAAAAAGTACAGCGGGAGGAAATCATACCTCACGTCAAACCCGTTCCTGATGTGACACCGGAGCAATACCTGCAGTTGCTTGTCCAGCGCTTTTCCAATCCTGCACTTGGCGATACAACCAGGCGTGTTTGCTTTGACGGGTCTGCTCGCCACACAGGATTTATCCTGCCTATCATCCGTAAAGGATTGAATAACGGCACTTCAATCGAAGGGCTGGCGTTGGTCGAGGCTTTGTGGGCGCGTATGTGTGAAGGCACACGAGAAGATGGATCGACAATCGAGCCGAATGATCCGTACTGGAGTGAACTCCAAGGTGTCGCACAGGCGGCTCGAATTCGTCCCCGGGTTTGGTTGGAGCAACACAGGATCTATGGCAATCTTGTCGATGCGGTAGACTTCGTCAAGAAATTTGAGTACTGGCTGAACAGAATTTGGGCGACCAGCTGTGAAGCAGTACTGAACGCATATACAATTGCTTAAATCGCCCATGCGCGTCAGACAATGAAATTATCCTTCGACATGGATTTATAGCGAAGACACTGAAGTCTCCAAATTCTGTACCCCCGATATAGCAAACAACGAAATAAAAGGCCTGTAATGACGAATGCAGTCGAAAAAGGACATCCTGGTCAGTTTTTTGAAGACTTCCTCAAAGAGCAAGGTACTCATGAGAGCAGCAACGAACAGGCTGTAAAGCGTGTGCAGGCTTTCCAGCTTTCAGAAGAAATGAAAAAGCAACGCATCTCCAAGGTGGAGATGGCACGGCGCCTTAGTAGGGGTTGATCACAACTAGAGCGTGAGCTTGACTCATGCCGCAAAAACGGTTGGTCGTAGTCCGACACCCCAACCCACTTGAATTACCGAATACCTGCCCAATCAGGAGCAGAGTTATGATTCATTAATTTCAAATCGACATCAAGTCCGATTTGAAAGATCAGCATACAAACGAGTGTGTTCGTGCCATTGATTCGACTTCAACAAGCCAAGTCAATCCATCGTATACAAACTGGTGGGCGCACCTGGGATTGAACCAGGGACCTCTTGCATGTCAAGCAAGTGCTCTCCCCCTGAGCTATGCGCCCAAACAACAGCTTCGAAGTGAGCAAATTTTACTCTACCGCACCTGTAAGATGAACGAAAATTAATGGTGAATTCAAAACTCCTCTTCTTTGGTGGTGTTCGCGACAGTCAGCAATCCGGTTTTCGAAAACGGCATGACAAGTTATCAGAACAAGTGGTAGATAGGATTACAATTGATTCGGTCGCAGATTACTGTAGTTGTTGAAACATGGGTATCCCTGTTCAACCGCTTGTTCGGGCTTTCAATCAATGTCAAACTTTTTCCCAAATATTAACCCCATACAATAGCGTCTATGACATTTCTGGATGAAATTGCAAACTTCAATCAATTTGGTTCAAATACCCAGATTGAGCGAGTAGATGATGTTGATTATTTCGTCAACGAGTATTGGACTTCGGGTCAAAGACAAGCCAATCGTATTCACGAAATCAGCTATCGAGCTTGCTTCAAGCCGCAATTGCCCGCCTTTTTTATCAACAGATTCACTGAAAAAAATGATGTTGTCTACGATCCATTCATGGGACGTGGCACAACACCAATTGAATCTGCTTTACTGAATCGTATTCCATATGGCAACGATATCAATCCGGTCAGTATCGCAATCACCGAGCCTAGAATCAATACTCCGGAGCCATTCGCGGTTCAAAAGCGATTGACAGAAATACCTTGGGATGACTTCAAGGATATTGAAAACCAGGACCTGCTTGTCTTCTATCATCCAGAAACACTGGCGAAACTGGAAGGACTGAGAATGTGGTTCATTCAGCGAGAGCAGGATGGAACCCTCGACGACGTAGATAAATGGATTCGAATGATTGCAATCAATCGGTTGACCGGTCATTCACCGGGATTCTTCTCAGTCTACACAATGCCACCCAATCAAGCGGTGTCCCTAAAGAGCCAACACCGGATCAACAAGCGCAGAAATCAGACACCGCAAGTACGCGATGTCCCTGTCCTGATCTGGAAGAAATCCAAGAGACTGCTGTCGCAATCCGTTGGACGAGCCGATAACTATCTTTTAACCAATGATCCGTCGGACCAGACCACTCAAATTCCGGATGACAGCGTTCAGCTTGTAGTTACTTCACCGCCGTTTTTGGACGTGGTGGACTACGAGACCGACAACTGGCTACGTTGCTGGTTTTTGGGCATCGATCCCAAATCAGTGAATGTCACGATGGTAAAATCCATCAGCACATGGCGGCGATTCACCCATCGAACATTGCTCGAGTTATCCCGTGTCGTAAAACCGGGAGGCCATGTCGCGTATGAGGTTGGAGAAGTCCGGAGTGCGACGGTCCGTTTGGAAAACGAAGTAATTGCTTCGGCGGAGGGGACTGAGTTTGAGGTTCTGGGTGTAATTGTCAATCAGCAGGAATTCACTAAAACCGCGAACTGTTGGGGTGTGGAGAATAACAACCTGGGCACGAACAGCAATCGCATCGTGCTTTTGCAGAACAGAAAGTAATTTCCAGGTACTACAGCTCTAGTATCCAGTCAATCGACTGATATCATCTCCATCGACTCGTGTCGCTTCGACTGTGCGAGTGTTTCGATATGTCACGTCCCCTCAATAATGCTCCGTTGCCCGAACTGTCAATAGGCAGATACCATAAGACACCATTCACATGACGCAACGCTGGAACGGAATCAAAAAAGGCGCACATCAGTCTTTTCGACAGGATTATAAGGTTACCGACTGGCGGATCTCCTGTACCTGTAATCCTTCAAATGAGCACTCAGGATAAAGCTGCGTATCGCAGCGATCCTGCTCGTGCAGGTTCAGTACAGTCAACCGCATCTGAGTCGCCCGGCGTTGGTGTATCTGCACCTGTCCTCCGCTATTACACCCGACACACACCGCCCATCATATCGGAATGTCAGCAATACATCCCCTGCGGTTGTGACCGAAGTCACCACAGACTGACCCGGCGGCATAACGCAAACGTCCATCGGTATGCCTGAGGCCCCGATGCCGGATCCGTCATTGAAACGATTTCGATGCCTGCCCCCTGAAATCAACTACAATGCACTTATCCGACCAACCCGGCAGACATGGATGTCCTGCCCGTGCCGGGCATGCTGGAACACTTACATTCGAGAAGGTGAGAGACAATGGACAAGTACATGACGACAGAGGACAAAATCAGGGAATACAGGGCGCAGTTTGAAGAGAGCATGGCAGCGATTGCCGCCTATCAGAAGCAGGCAGAGGTCGACATGGCGGAATTGCGCGCCAGCACGAAGGAAATTAAAGAACTGCACAAGGAGATAGCTGCCGAGCAGAAGAAGACCGACGAACAGCAAAAGAAGACCGACGAGCAGTTGAAGAAGATGGGCTTTAAGGTGAGCGAGCTGAACACCAACTGGGGACGGTTCGTGGAGTCGCTGGTCGAGGGCGATCTGGCCAATCTGCTGAACCAGCGCGGGGTCGAGGTCGATGGTACCTTTACCAATGCCAAGATGTCCTACCAGCTGGGTGATGGCACGTGCCGCAAACGGGAGTTCGACATCGTGGCGACGAACGGCCACGAGGTGGTCGTGGTGGAGGTCAAGACCACACTGAGGCCGGAAGATGTGGATCGGTTTGTCGACACCATGCGGGACATTGCGCTGTTTTTTCCGAAGTATGCGATGAATGCGGTGTATGGTGCGGTGGCGTATATCGGCTGTGAATCGGATGCCGATGAATGTGCCGAGGAGCATGGACTGTTTGTGATCCGGGCGACCGGCGACAGCGCCAGCATCGTGAACGCTGGCGACTTCGAGCCGGAACCGTTCACGAAGCCCCATTCGCGGCGACCGCGTGTACATCTCAGGGCGGTGCCCGACGGCTGACCGTCCGGCGCCTGACGCGCCCGGTGTCGTTGAGACAGAATCCCTGCCGGTTGACTGATTCGGAAAGCGGGTCCGTATTTCGGGAGAATGATGTGTCGCAATGCCTACTCAACCGGAACTACACGGGTTGATGGAAACAACATCAGTCGATTGACTGGACATCTAGTTGCTCAGAAATGCGACCTGTTTCAACTCATTGATCTGATCCCTCACCAGTGCAGCGTTTTCAAATTCCAGTTTTGACGCAAAGTCGTTCATCTGTTTTTCCAATCGGTTCAGTTCCTGCGCGACTTGTTTGGGATCTTGCAGGTCGACTTCCTTGGTAGATATTGATTTGTCAATCCCATGCTCTTGAGCGGCACCGCGTCGCCTCTTTCTTCGACGACCGTGCACACCTTCGATAATGTCTTTGACTTCCTTTGCCACCCCTTCGGGAACGATGCCATTGACTTCATTGTGCTGTTTTTGCTTGCTACGTCTTCGATTCGTTTCGTCGATTGCTGCCTGCATGGACTCGGTTATGTAGTCAGCATACAGAATTGCGGTACCTCTGATATGACGGGCAGCTCGCCCGATCGTCTGAATCAGCGAAGAAGTGGATCGAAGAAATCCTTCCTTGTCGGCATCCAACACCGCAACCAGGGATACTTCCGGCAAGTCTAGACCCTCCCTGAGAAGATTGATTCCTACCAATACATCAAACACTCCGGCTCGAAGGTCTCGGATAATTTCGACACGTTCAACAGTGTCGATATCCGAATGAAGGTAGCGTACCCTGATATTCTGCTCGCCCAGATAATCAGTCAAATCCTCCGCCATTCGCTTGGTCAGGGTGGTAACCAGTGTACGCTCGCTCAACTCTACTCGCTTGTTGATTTCTGACATCAGGTCGTCGACCTGGGTTCGAGCTTCCCGAATTTCGACAACCGGATCAACCAAACCCGTCGGTCGGACAACCTGGTCAACGAAAACCGGATTCATCTGTCTTTCGTAAGGCCCTGGCGTCGCCGACATACAGATCACCACATTCACTTTGCTTTCGAATTCCTCGAACATTAACGGTCGGTTGTCCAGCGCGGATGGCAGCCGGAATCCAAAATTGACCAGTGTCGTCTTTCGCGAACGATCACCTCGGTACATCGCTCGCAACTGCGGAATGGTTACGTGACTTTCGTCAATGAAAACCAGTGCGTCTTCAGGCAGATAGTCGATCAGCGTATCAGGCGGGTCACCGGTGGTTCGTTCTGACAGATGCAATGAGTAGTTCTCGATGCCGTTGCAATATCCCAACTGCTCCAACATCTCGAGATCATAGGTTGTCCGTTGAGCCAGTCGTTGTGCCTCAACCAGCATGTTCTCGTTGTGAAGTTGTTGAAGCCGACTTTCAAGTTCCTTCTTGATCCGGACAACTGCCTTGTCAATAGTACTCTGGGCAGTCACGTAGTGGGATTTCGGGAAAACTGTAAATCGAATGATCTGATCGTTGATCACTTCACCCGTCAGTGGGTCAAACAGGTAGAGACGGTCAATTTCATCGTCAAACAGTTCCACTCGGACAACTGCACGATCAGAATCTGCGGGATAGATATCAATGACATCGCCCCTAACCCTGAAAGTTCCTCTTTTGAGAGCGGCATCGTTACGTGTGTATTGAAGTTCCGCAAGCGTTCTCAGGATTTTTCTCTGATCAATTTGCGCGCCCTTTCGCAGATGGAGAATCATTTTGTTGTATTCGTTCGGGTTACCAAGACCGAATATCGCCGATACGGTTGCTACGATGATCGTGTCGCGTCGCATCAATAACGCATTGGTCGCAGATAGACGCATCTGGTCAATGTGCTCGTTGATCGATGCGTCTTTCTCGATATAGGTGTCGGAACTCGGTACATACGCCTCGGGCTGGTAATAGTCGTAGTAGGAAACAAAATACTCGACCGCGTTGTTTGGAAAAAAGTCACGAAGTTCCGAATAGAGCTGCGCTGCCAGTGTCTTGTTATGAGCGAGCACCAGACTCGGTTTACCGGTCTCGGCAATCACATTGGCCATTGTGAATGTCTTGCCGCTACCGGTCGCCCCCAACAGCGTTTGATACACTTTCCCGGTCTCAACGCCTAGGGTCAATTCCCTGATCGCGCTTGGCTGGTCACCGGATGGCTGGTAATCCGAAATCAACTCGAATTGATGCAAGATTTCTTCTCCGTTTATATCCGTTCGGCTATACTTTTAACGATATTCCTTTATACAGTTTAAGTCCATCGAAAATGAGCAGTACCGCACTATCCGACCGAGTCAATTCCATCAAGCCATCGGCGACAATCGCTGTTTCCACACTAGCCCGAGAACTGCGAGCGGCAGGACGGGACGTGGTGGGACTTGGTGCCGGAGAACCTGATTTTGACACACCGGAGAATATCAAACAGGCAGCGTTTGAAGCGATAGCAAATGGCGTGACAAAGTATACACCAGCCGATGGTACCGCTGAGTTGAAGCAAGCCGTGGTCGATAAGTTCGAGCGTGAAAACCAATTGACATACACTCCAGCAAATATTGTGGTTTCCACTGGTGCTAAACAAAGTATTATCAATACAATGACTGCACTTCTTAATGATGGAGACGAGGTAATCATTGTTGCGCCCTACTGGGTATCCTATACAGATATGACAGTTCTTTCCGGCGGAAAGCCAGTAGTGCTGGATGCTGATATCGAACAGGGCTTCAAGCTGCAACCGGAACAGTTGCGGGAAGCGATAACAGAGCGTACCAAACTACTGATGCTGAACAGTCCCAGCAACCCGACCGGTGTCGCCTATTCACGACAGGATCTGGAACAGCTGGCTGAAATGCTGTTGGAACATCCGCATGTCCACGTATTGACAGACGACATATATGAACACATTCAATGGAGCGGAAGTCCATTTTGCAATATTGTCAATGCTTGCCCGGAACTCAAGGAACGAACCATAGTAGTCAATGGTGTATCCAAAGCCTATGCGATGACCGGGTGGCGAATTGGGTTCGCCGCGTCCAATGAGGCATTGACCGCCGCGATGCGGAAAATTCAGTCTCAGACTACCTCAAACCCGAACTCGATTGCACAGGCTGCTGCAGTCGAAGCGCTCAATGGACCTCAGGATGCAATATCCGTCATGGTTGAGCATTTCAAGCAAAGACACGATTTCATTGTTTCGGCATTGAATGAGATTGATGGTGTGAATTGTCTTGCGGGTGATGGTGCGTTTTACGCTTTTCCCGACTGTAGAGAGTTGATTGGAAATCTGGAGAGTGTTGATTCTGATGTGGCATTGTCTCAGCACATTCTGAATGAGGCTGAGGTGGCTGTGGTACCGGGTAGTGCATTTGGTGGAAACGGTTACATCAGACTTTCGTTCGCTACAAGTATGGATAACCTTGAAGAGGCCATGCGAAGATTGCAGCGAATATTTTGATCGTTCAGTCTTTCAACCAGTTTCCTGACTTTTCTTATATATTCCTCATTGCTGTTTGATCACACGATGATTCATGCTGACATTAGAATTTTCCGAAAACGGTAACCGGAATTCGACTTTCTGACAAGCTCGGCGATTGCCGGTTAAATCCCAATTTTCAGCCGCCGTTAAAATAAATTTGATAACCACATTTATAGAGGAGACACTAAAACCATGCTGAACCCCGAATGGAGTGACGAAAAAATCGAAGACTATCTGACAACCCTAGACTGCTGGCGAGGCGACATTGCAGTTGAGCCACTCGTTGGAGGGTTGTGCAACAAGAGTTTTGTTGTCACTGACGGCAACACGAAAGCCGTTGCCAGAATCGGTACCGATATACCTGTGCATGGCATCATGCAGACATCCGTTCAAGCTTCGATGCTGGCTGCGGCAGATATCGGTGTCAGTCCGAAAGTTCACTACACCGAGGAGTCACTTGTAATTCTGGACTTCCTACCAGGCGGCAGCCTGCGACCGGAAGATATGGAAGGAAATTCGGGCAACTGCGAGAAAATTGTCAGGGTTCTGAAGCGACTTCATAAAGGATCGGATCATGTCCGTGGCGCCCTCACCTACTTCTGGCCGTTTCAGGTCATCCGCAACTATGTTGAAATCGGTACCCGGAAAAATTCTCGACTGGTCGACGAGTTCCCCGAATTGATCCGAATCAACAACCTGTTGGAACAGAACGTAGGAAATTACCTGCCGGTCCTGACCCATAACGATGCTGTTCCCCAGAATTTCATGTTCGATGAGACCCACGAAATTTGGCTGATCGACTGGGATTACGGTGGTTACGGACACCCGATGTTCGATCTTGTCGGTGTCAGCTGCAATGCGGATATGAGCGAGGGTTCGGAGCGTGTGCTGTTTGAGATGTACTACGGACCGCTTGATGATAATTTGGACAGGCAGCTCACAGCATTCAAGCTGGTGCTGAATCTTCGCGAGTATATGTGGGGAATGGTTCAGGAAGTGACTTCGGAGCTCGACAGCGATAATGTCGCCGCTTCCATGACCGATCTTTACCCGGACCAGGAAGCAGGCTATGAGGGTTATACGAACATGAACCGTGATCGTTTTGAAAGCAATTGGAAACGATACTGTCACGTATTCGAATAATTTGAAATCCGCTTTTCTCGTGAGGGAATTTCACGAAACCATAAATCCGATTAACTTTTGCTAAAATGCAATACACAACCATGTGTGTTTATCGCCACACAATTTAGAATTATTTTGTAATCCAGAAAGAGGAGGTATCCAGCATGCGAAAATATTTCTGTCATGCTCTAACTGCATGCTTCGCATTAGTGGTTTCTTATGCACCAATCGCTTCGGCTGAGGTCGAATCAACAGACCCAATTAAAATCACTTGGCATGATTGGACCGGGCAGTTTATCACCGCGACTCTGGTCGGTGAGGTTCTCAAATCAATGGGATACAGCGTGGAATATGTGCCAGCCGATTACATCGCACAGTTTGTCGGACTTGAGTCCGGTGATCTTCATGTTGCGGTGGAAATCTGGGAAACCACCGGCAAAGACGCTCTCGAAGCTTCGCTTGCAACAGGAAAAACCGTTGATCTCGGTGAAACAGGAATGGACGCGATCGAAGAATGGTGGTATCCCCTGTATATGAAAGAAAAGTGTCCCGGTTTGCCCGACTGGAATGCACTGAATGGTTGCGCTGAAGCATTCTCGACACCGGAAACTCATCCGCGCGGTCGATATCTCGGCGGACCTGTGACCTGGAGCGGTTACGACGACGAACGGGCCGAGTCTCTCGGATTGGATTATGATGTTGTGCATGCCGGTACGGATGCGGCACTGTTCGCTGAAATTGAATCGGCCTATCAGCGTGGCGCACCGATCCTGGCTTGGGTATATGCCCCGCACTGGGCACCCGCCAAGTACGAAGGCGAATGGGTCGATTTTCCGGTCTACACGGACGAATGCTACAACGACCCGGCTTGGGGAAGCAATCCGGATATGGCCTATGACTGTGGTAAACCCAGAGGCTGGATCAAGGCGGTAGGCTGGGCCGGCGGCGAAGATAAGTGGCCGAAAGCCTATCAGGCGATCCGAAATTTCACCATTGACAATGATTTGATGAGTTCCCTGATCATCAAGGTGGATCTGGAAGGAATGTCTGTAGAAGACGTTGTTGCCGATTGGATGGCCAACAACGAATCAGTCTGGAAAGCCTGGACAATGTAAATGTAGCTAATTGATACTTCTGAAAAGAACGCGCCAGCACCCTCGGTTGGTTCTGGCGCGTTTTGTCTTTCGCAGCAAATCAATTGAACACAAGGCGGTGCCATGCCTGAGTCAGAAGCCATTCTAACCTGTCAGAACGTCTGGAAACTGTTCGGCAAAGACGCGGAACGTTTCCTGAGAGATGAATCCAACATTGATGACGCCTCACTGTCATCGGCAGGATTAATCGGAGCTGTACGCGACGCGAATATCGAAGTTGCGGAAGGTGAGATTTTTGTTATTATGGGATTGTCAGGATCTGGGAAATCAACATTGCTTCGATGTCTTTCGCGCCTGATCGAACCCACGTCCGGCGTGATCAGGTTTGAAGGTGAGAATCTGCTCGAGCAATCTGAGAACCAGATGATTCAGATTCGGCGACACAAGATGGGTATGGTATTCCAACACTTCGCGTTGATGCCACATCTGACAGTTCTTGGTAATGTCGCCTTCCCTCTGGAAATTCAAGGCGTTGACAAAAAGCACCGGGAGGAGCGTGCACGCGAGGTGATTGAACTGGTGGGTCTGGAGGGCCGCGAATCCTACTACCCAAGAGAGTTGTCAGGCGGTCAGCAACAACGCGTCGGAATTGCCAGATCCCTTTCTGTCGAACCCAAAATTTGGTTTCTGGATGAACCTTTTTCCGCATTGGACCCCCTGATTCGTCGTGAAATGCAGGATGAATTTCTCAGAATCCAGTCCGTACTGAACAAGACGATCGTATTCATCACACACGATTTCAACGAAGCGATTCGACTCGCCGACCGGATCGCAATCATGAAAAGCGGTCTGATCATACAAATTGGAACACCCGAAGAACTGGTGTTACACCCTGCCGACGATTATGTCGAGGAGTTCACCAACGATCTTGCACGTTCGAAAGTGTTTTCCGCGCGAACTGTCATGAGGGAGAAAACATCAGATACCGTGTCGGGAGGGAGCGTTCTGCAGTTCGTCAAGATTGATGATCTTGCTGAGGAATTAATTGACTCGGAACTTCCTTATGATGTAGTTGACAGCGAAGGCAATATCTTGGGAATGATTACTCGGGAGGATGTGATCAACGTCCTTGTGAACAAGACCACATAAATCAAATCGAAATGACCAGCGCCTCCCTTCAGGCTCGATTGACACTCGCAAGCACCAAACAATTTGCGCTATGGCTGCTGGCGTTCGCGATCATTGCTGCTGTCTGGCTGGGTGGAGAACTTTGGCCATGGGCGGTAAAGGCGCCAAAAGAACTCAGTTGGAAAATTGAGAGTCTCGGCAGTTGCACCTCTGTGCGGTATTGCGTTACGGGTTTCATGAAATGGCTTGTAGGGGATGAGGCCTATGTCTTTCCCTGGACGTTCAAGGAATTTACTCGAACCATTGCCGCTGGAATTGAAATCCCCTATCAGTTCATCAAATCTCTTCTGGTTGCCGGCTTCAGCGTTCCCCTGGGCGAAGGAGAATCATGGCAGACACCTCCCCTCTCGTGGCTTGGTATCACAATGGTCATGACTTGGGTTGCGTATCGCCTGAAAGACTGGACTCTGGCATTGATGGTCTTTCTATGTATCGGCTACATCACGATTTTTGGCCACTGGGAAAGCGCAACGATCACTCTGGCCTCTATCGCCGTCGCAGTACCGATTGGAGTGGTGTTCGGGATCAGTTTCGGAATTCTCGGATACCGGTATCCTTCGTTCGAACGAGGTATCACTCCCGTGCTCGATCTGATGCAGACGGTGCCTATCTTTGCCTATCTGGTACCCGTTCTATTCCTTTTTGGATTCGGACCGGTATCCGCGATTACGGCAACCGTCATCTACGCAACCCCGCCTATGGTTCGGATCACCATGCTGGCGCTCCAGACTGTGCCAACTGACATCAAGGAATTCGGAAAGATGGTTGGGTGTACGAAACGCCAGATGACCTGGCGTGTCCTCATACCATCTGCAAAACCGGGACTGATGGTGGGTGTGAACCAGGTCATCATGCTGTCGCTGAACATGGTAATCATCGCGTCCATGATCGGTGCAGGAGGATTGGGATTCGACGTGCTTGCATCTTTGAGGCGTCAAGCGATCGGGGATGGTCTGGAAGCAGGTATCGCCATCACTCTGATCGCGATTGTCGTTGATCGCCTGACGCAGGCCTGGGCCGCACAGACACCTGAATTGCATACCGAATCGGACTCGATGCTGAGTGGCCGTACCCGATTTCTTCTTCTCGTATTTACTATACTCGCAGTTACGACTGCGGTTGGATTTGCTCTACCCTTCTTCGCCCAATGGCCGGAAGCTTGGGAGGTGACAACCGGACAATTCTGGAACGATCTTGTTAAATGGATCAATATCAATTTCTTTGATCAGCTGGAAGCAGTCAAGATATTCATCCTGCTGAATATCCTGAAACCAGTAAAGTTTTTTCTGCTTAATTTGCCTTGGCCGGGAGCACTGATTTTACTGGGTTTGGCCGGGTATCAACTAGGTGGTCCGAAACTCGCACTTCTGGTCGTATCGCTCGCGGGATTCATACTGATTACAGGACAGTGGACCAAGGCGATGATCACGGTTTATCTGTGTGGGATATCCGTTGTATTCGCTTCCATCATCGGCATGACCATCGGAATCATCGCATCGGGTTCAACCCGAGTCAAGAAAGCGGTGCTGATATTTATCGATACGCTGCAAACGTTGCCGAGTTTTGTATATCTGTTACCCGTAGTCATGCTGTTTCGAGTCGGTGATTTTTCCGCAATGGTCGCTGTCGTGCTCTATGCATTGCCACCGGCGGTGCGATACACAATATACGGAATCGAGCAGATTTCCGCATCACTGATCGAAGCTGCGAAGACTTCAGGCTGTACGAGATTTCAGACGCTGACCAAGGTTCAGATTCGCCTGGCCTGGCCAGAAATCATGCTGGGTGTCAACCAGACGGTCATGTTCGCACTTTCAATGTTGGTGATCACCGCTCTGGTCGGTACACGAGATCTCGGCCAGGAGGTATACATCGCGCTGACAAAGGCAGATACCGGACGAGGCTTAGTGGCTGGATTGTCGGTGGCATTCATCGCAATCATTACCGATCGTTTGATATCCGCTGCGGCCAAGCGTCGAAAACAGGCTTTGGGTATGGGATAAATGAGTAACACAACACCTCCACGTCATAGCAGGATTGTCATCATCGGCGGCGGGATTATCGGCTCTTCGACTGCCTATCATCTGGCGCAACTCGGAGAAATCGACTGTATTGTGCTGGAGCAAGGGAACCTTACCAACGGTTCAACCTGGCATGCGGCGGGATTGGTCGGGCAGTTACGCAGCAACGCAAATGTCACCCAGCTCCTCAAATATTCTGTAGAGCTCTACGATCGACTGGAACTCGAAACCGGACAGGCTACTGGCTGGAAGATGAATGGCGGGCTTCGCCTCGCCTGCTCTCCTGATCGGGTAACCGAGATCAAGAGACAAATCACCATGGCTCGGTCATTTGGTCTGGAAATGCATTTCCTGACACCCAAGGAAGCTTTGGAACTGTGCCCGATCATCAATGTTGATGATCTGGCCGGTGCAGCTTTCCTGCCGACTGACGGTCAGGCAAATCCGGCCGATCTGACGCAGGCACTCGCCAAAGGTGCCAGGTCAAAGGGCATCAGGTTTTATGAAGGATGTTCTGTATCGTCAATCACGACGAACAACGGACGGGTAAGCAGTCTTGATACCAGTCATGGTTCCATCGACTGCGAAATTATCGTCAACTGTGCGGGACTGTGGTCGCGATCAATCGGAAAGATGGCAGGTGTGAACATTCCGATCGTGCCGATGAAACATCACTACATCGTCACCGGCAAGGTCAAGGGTGTACAGACAGGCATGCCGACGCTGCGCGACCCGGACCGATTGATTTATTTCAAGGAAGATGTCGGCGGGCTGGTATTCGGTGGATATGAACTGAACCCGCAGCGATGGGAGGTCAGTCCACCTCCAGACAACTTTTACTTTACGCTGCTGGATTTCGATGTCGATCATTTTGAGCCTTTGATGCAGGCGGGACTGAATCGAATTCCAGCCATGGAAGACGCAGACATCAAACAGATGATCTGCGGTCCGGAATCATTCACGCCCGACGGCAACTTCATCATTGGCGAGTCACCGCAAGTCAAGAATTTCTTCATTGGAACCGGGTTCAATGCATTCGGAATTGCCAGTGCCGGTGGTGCCGGCAAGGCGTTGGCGGAATGGGTGTCAACCGGCGTTCCTTCAATGGACCTCGGACAGGTCGACATAAGACGATTTGGGAAGGTACATAACAACGATGACTGGATTGCACAGCGGACTGTCGAACTTTGCTCGAAGCACTATACGATGGGCTGGCCGCATGAGGAACACCAAAGCGCCCGCCCCTGTTACAGATCCGTAATCTATGACGACCTTCGGAATTTGAATGTCTGTTTCGGTGAAAAGCTCGGGTGGGAACGACCGAACTGGTTCGCTCCGGATGGTGTGAACCCTGTTGATTCTCCATCATTCGGCCGGGCAAACTGGTTCGAATATGTAGGATTGGAACACCGAGCCGTTCGCGAAAAAGTCGGTGTAATCGATCAATCTTCATTTGCTAAATTCATGCTGGAAGGAGAACAGTCCGCAGTGGTGCTTGAACACATGTGCTCAAGCCGTATTGATCGACCGGTGGGTTCGGTGATCTATACACAGATGCTCAATAAGGCAGGCGGAATTGAGTGTGATCTGACAGTGACCAGACTGAATGACAACCGCTTCATGATCGTTGCGGGTACCGGATATGCTTTTCACCATTTTTATCACATCAAGAACAGCATCCCTGCTTCCCTGGCTGATAATTCGCTCACTGAAGTAACCGACCGGTATTCGACATTGTCATTGTCAGGACCGAATTCAAGGTCATTGTTGCAAGCTATTGCTGAACAGGACTTGGCTGCGACCGCATTTCCGTTTCTGACCTGTCAGTACATCAGTATCAGCGGTTGTGATGTGATAGCCATTCGAGTTTCGTTCGCCGGAGAGCTGGGTTGGGAACTGCACATTCCTGTTGACGATACCTTGAAGGTATTCCGAGCTCTCACAGATGCCGGGGAAGCCTTTGAAATGAAGCACGTGGGATATCGGGCACTTGAATCGCTCAGACTCGAAAAGGGATTCAGAGCACTCGGGGCAGATATCGGACCGGACTTCACACCGCTTGAAGCCGGAATGCGAAAGTTGGTTAAACTGAAATCCGGCATCGCTTTCGTTGGACGGGAGGCATTGCTCAGACAGAGTAGCGATGAACTGCAGCGCAGGTTGGCCTGCTTCACTACGGAAAATGCTGATATTTCATTGCTCGGTCGGGAAACCATCTATCGAAATGGAATTCGTGTCGGTTGGACGACCAGTGCGGGATGGGGATATACCGTCAACAAGAATATCGCTTACGGATATGTCCGCCATACCGATGGAGTGTCTGACGAGTTTCTTTATGATGGCGAATACGAACTTGAGGTCGAGGAGATCAGAATTCCGGTGAGGATCGAATCTGAGAATCTATATGATCCAACGTCAAGCCGAATGCGTTCGTAACAGTGGCAAGCTCTATTCCGGATCAAGCTGAGATTGTCATAGTTGGCGGTGGTGTCATTGGTGTCTCTGTCGCCTACCATCTTGCAAAATTCGGGAAGCGGGATGTTCTACTTCTAGAAAAATCGGAACTCACCAATGGGTGCACGTGGCATGCCGCGGGTCTTGTCGGTCAATTGCGGGGTACGCTGGGACTAACCCGTCTGATGCAGTACAGCACAGAACTATTCGGTCATTTGGAGCAGGAAACAGGGCTTTCACCAGGCTGGAAGCCAGTGGGCAGTCTTCGTCTCGCATCGAGTCAGGACCGGTGGACCGAGATTCGGCAAATGGCTGTCAAAGCTCGGGCGTTTGGCGTCGATCTTCAATTGTTGGATCAGAATGAAGCCGCCAGTCTATTTCCATTGATTGATGGCACTTGCATCCATGGCGTCGCCCTGCTCCCTGAAGACGGTTATGTTGACCCTTATGGACTGACTCAGTCAATGGCGAAAGGATTTCGCATGATGGGTGGAAAGATTGTCGAGCACGTCATGGTCACGGGATTGGTCAGGGCTGGCAGGCGAATCAATGCCGTTGAAACCGATAGTGGAGCAGTGAAGTGTGATATTGTCGTGAACTGTGCGGGCTTGTGGGCGAGGCAGATTGGTGGGTTGGCAGACTGTCCCATCCCTGCGGGCATTGTAGAACATCAATATTTGATAACTGAGAAGTCAGATGAAATTCCCGACGATTTGCCAACACTGCGAGATCCTGACAGAAACTTTTATCTCAAGCCAGAAGCTGGCGCGTTTGAATTCGGTGGTTGGGAAGATGATTCAATCGTCATTGAAAGCACAGAATTCCCACGAGACTTCAGCCGAACCCTGTACGACAGCAACTATGAACGCTTTGGTCAGATTTTTGATTTGACAGCAAAGCGATTGCCAATAATCAAGAAGCTTGGAGTAAAGACCCTCATCAACGGCCCAATCCCAGTCAGTGCTGATGGTGAACCGATTATGGGACTGGCCGGTGGTACTGACAATTTCTACACCGCATGCGGTTTCACCGCCGGCATCGCTGCCTCAGGAGGTGCTGGCAGAGCCTTGGCAGAATGGATTATCGATGGCCGACCTACCCTTGATTTGTGGTCGTTTGATATCAGAAGATTCGGGGACTTTCATGCAAAATCCCCTTACCTGGAGCAACGAGCATTGCAAAGCTACGGACGGTACTACAAACTTCATTGGCCGTACGAAGAACCTCAGGCAGGCCGAAAACTCCGATGTTCCCCGTTGTATGAGGAATTGAAGAATTCTGGTGCGGTCTACGGAGCCAAGTTCGGATGGGAACGGGTGAATTGGTTCGCGTCGGGTAATGAGGATCCCAGAGATGTCCCCACTTTCGGCAAACCCAACTGGTTTGACGCAGTAGGCAGGGAATGCCACGCAATACGAAACCATGCGGCATTAGTTGATCAGACTTCTTTCTTCAAGTTTGAAATTACCGGTAAGGACGCAGTTGCCTGTTTGGATCATTTGTCAACATGTAACGTAAATCGTCCGATTGGGAGCATCATCTACGCTCAGATGTGTAATGAAGACGGAGGCATTGAGTGTGATGTCGTTCTTTTCAGGACAGCGGAGCAGACATTCTGGTTGATTACCGGGTCCGGATTCGGAGTACACGATAGAGATTGGATTGACCGGAACATTCCACCTGGGCATGACATGCATATACGGGATATTACGGACGATTTTTCCGTTCTGAACCTGTCCGGGCCCTGTTCGCGCAGAATCCTGGAGAAATTGACGAAAATAGACATATCCAATGCTGCATTCCCTTACCTTACTCTCCGAGACATTAAATTTGATGGACTTCCAGTCAAAGCCGCACGCCTCTCATATACCGGTGAACTTGGCTGGGAACTCTACATGGAATATGAAATTGCATTGAAAGTCTATCGTAAACTACTCGAAGCCGGAAAAGAGTTCGGAATCACGAATGCCGGATATCGAGCACTTGATTCTCTCCGACTGGAGAATGGATATCTGTATTGGAGTGGTGAAATCTCTCCATATATCAATCCCTATGAAACTGGATTGAGCTTTCGAATAAATTTCCGCAAAGAACAGTTTATAGGAAGGAAAGCGCTATCAGAGATTGCCAACGATGGCGTCAATAGAAAACTGTATTGTTTCAGTTATGACGGATATGTTCCTCTGTACGGCGGAGAGCCGTTACTCTATCAAGACAAAGTGATCAGTTCGACTCTATCTGGAGGTTACGGTCATTCGGTCGAAAAATCTATTTGCTATGCTTTTCTACCTGTTGATCAAGTCACCAATCAGCACTTTCAACTTGAGACTGTACAAGGAGCGATTTCGATTAAACTACACGAAAAACCGTTGTATTCCAAAGCCAAAATCAGGGTTTGGCAATAGGAATCTCAAATTATGAAATGGAGGACGGTGCTGTGGTGCTAGTTTTATTCAATATCGGATGGATGAAGTACTACAAAGGTCAGACCCAGTCTGATAGGATCGTGAATGGTGGAAGATATATCGACATTAACGCGACTGGTTACGAAGTCAAGAACTTTCAGGCTGTTGGTAATTATCTATATGGATACGTGAAACCTCCTGGGCTAACGATCGATGTTGGGAAACTTGGTGCTCCCCGTAATGTACCATACGCGGATCATGTGACAATCGTTTTTACCGCGACCCGCCCAGAAGGTGGTAATGTTGTAGTCGGATGGTACAGAGATGCTCGAGTTTGGCGATGCGAACAGCGAATAAATGGACGCAGTTACTACGCGAGAACTAGCAAGGACAATTACACTCTCCTTGAAGTAGATGAGCGTGTGTTCCCCCTGCCACGAAGAGCTAGCGGTTCTAATATAGAATGGGCATTTGGACGAAGTAATATTCGATATATCTATAAACGTGATAAAAGAATAGAGTTTATCCGTCAACTCCGTGCATATCTTGAAAATCCTACTGAATTCAACGATTTTCCCAAACAATCAGGCCATCGACGGCAAACAATTAACCCGGACAAAAGAGCCAAGGTTGAAAAAGCGGCTATTGAACACGTTATTAACTACTTTAGTAACAAGGGATATTTTGCGAATCTGTTGAGCAAGATAACAAAGGCTGGGATCTTGAAATCACTCGTGGTGCGGTGCATCAATTTATTGAAGTCAAGGGATGTTCCAGTGATATCGCCAGAGTTGAATTGACTCCAAATGAATACAAAGCAATGCGTACTCAGCGAAGTAAGTATTTACTAGCAATTGTTACAAACGCACTTGAAAATCCGCGTCTATCAATCGTAAGTTACAACGGAAAAAATACTTGGCGTGATCAAAATGATCGAAAAGTACAAATAAGCGAAAGAACAGGAGCACGAATCGCAATTAATTGATTGAAATAGCACCAACTACTCCCGGTCCTTGCCAAAACAGGTGAGTAGATACGATTTAGGGAAATTTCTGAAAAACGCCATTAAGAAAAATTTCAAATCACAGCCAAACAAAAACCTAGAAGAAAATCGCGAGATGGCTAAACCAATCGTAAAGAAATAGCTGGACACCCTACATATATTACGTCAGGAAATCAAAGATCAGAAAAAAGGATTGCGAAGTATTGGTGCTGCCTAGGGTCAAACAGGTACGTCGATCCGACAAATGACATTAGATTATCAAAGCATAATACTGATATGAATCAACTTTATTGAATTTTACGAGTTAAGCTAGGAGATCAAATCAATGGAATCCGAAGTGCGAAATGCAATCCAGCATATACCTCAGTTGAGAAACATTCCGCTTGACGCGATTGAATGTGAACGTCTAGGTGGTTTAACTAATCTTGTCTATCGAATCTCCACTGAGGAGAATGACTATTGTCTACGAATTCCAGGTGAAGGAACCGAAAGCTACATAGACCGGGCTGTTGAAAAGCACAACGCTAAAGTTGCAGAGCGAGCGGGAGTCAGCCCTGAAGTTTACTTCTTTTCCGAAGATGGAATCATGTTGACACGGTACTTGAATGACGGTGAGACCATGAGTGGCGAAACCTTTCAGTCGGATGAAAATGCGACTTACGCCGCGGGAAAGGCTTTCCGTAGGCTTCACACGTGTGGCGAAGACTTCAAATTTCGTTTTGAGGTGTTTTCAATGATCAATGAGTACCTTGATTTACTGGCACAAGGTGAGTCGGTGGAATTGCCAGATGGATATCATGAAACAGTCAAACAGAGTAAATCCGTGCAGACTGTACTCACAAATTATCCTGAAAATTTAGTGCCCAGTCACTGCGACCCTCTTTGCGAGAACTTTATCAAACAGGCAGACAGAATGTGGATCGTAGATTGGGAATATTCAGGAATGAACGATCCTTACTGGGACTTGGGCGATCTTTCAGTTGAAGGAGGACTGCCCTCAGAAATGGACATAGTACTTTTGACGGGATATCTCGGCCGTTCACCGAACGACTACGATGTGGGTCGGATGGTAATCTACAAAGCGTTGTGCGACCTGCTGTGGACTCTTTGGGGTTTGATCCAACACATGAACGAAAATCCTGTGGAAGACTTTTGGGCTTATTCTATCGAACGATTCTCTCGTTGCGTTGAGTTGATGTCAAAAGATGAGTTCGCACACCACCTTCGGTCGATAAATTCAACGCGCGGTTGAATTATTCTGTAGACGGTTCAAAAGGCGATCGTTTATCGTTCGACTGTTTCAGGAACTTCCATACAACCGATTGTCGCTGTCAACATGCGAGTTTTAGATCTATGTATGGAATCTCCGCGACGTATAACTAAATTGCGAATTCAGTTTTTGGAAAATGATGACGAACTTGCTATGTATCACTTCTGACAGAAAGCTATTACGAGTATCGTCAGCAATCTGGTCGACTCAATGCTAGGCGCCAACTGCTTCTTCTATTGGAAGTTTACGTATATAGAGACCTCGCATATAGAGAGTATCATTTGGTGTATGGCGACTTCGAAGTTGGCGCAGAAGATTTGCATTACACCTACATTCAATCGCTTCCAATCTTTGGAAGATATTGAATGATCTGATGCTCCCAGAGATGGGATTTGTGTCTACGCCGGCCCCACGATAGTTGAAACGAACTCACAATAATCGTTCAAGCAATCCTCTGGCCACATATGGCTATTTGAGCTTATTTTCTTGATCAATTAAGAAAGTGTCACCCAAATTCGGATAGCTTTGAGATAGAAAAATTGTTAAATTTGTCAGTAAAATATTATAAAATTCTGACAATTTGTTAGAAATTCAAATGAGAGGAATTTAGATCATTGACCGGAATAGCCAACAAAATCATGAAAAGGGTATCTGCATTCGACCCCGGTACGCGGGTGTTTACTCCCAAGGACTTTGTTGATATTGCCAGCCGAGACGCCATCGACCAAGCATTGTCTCGTCTAGTCAAGGCAAAAAGCCTCCGTCGAGTGGGGCACGGACTCTACGATTTACCTAGATTCAGTAAGTTTCTGAATAGGTTTGTACCAGCTGACATGGATGCTATTGTTGAAGCCATTGTAAGACGGGACGGTGTGAGAGTTATGCCGGGTGGCATGGCTCCAGCGAATCGGCTAGGCCTTACGAATGCCGTGTCAGCGAAAGCCGTCTATACCACCGATGGTCACTCCAGAACCATTGAGATCGGTAGGAGAACCTTGGAATTTCGACACGCAAGCCCGCGCATTATGCGGTGGGCAGGAAGGCCTGGTGCTCCAGTAGTTGAAGCACTGCGATGGCTAGGACCGGATATAGTTGCCGCAGAACACGGAAAAATTGTCTTGAAGCTAAAAAGTGTGTTACCAAACTACGTAAAAAGTGACCTATTGAAAAATAGCCGGGACCTGCCTGGTTGGGCCTTACCGGTGATACATGGTATTACCAAAGATGAATTGAACGTTGTATGAGCGAAGAATTGGAAAAATTTTTAACCCAGTCGGATAATAACAGGCGAGACGCTTTCGTTTCCGCGGCGGAATACCTTAAAACATCTCCAAACAACGTAGAAAAAGACTTCTGGGTTTGTTTGGTGCTTGATTTCCTATTTAGTCCGCTTCTTGAGAGTCACCCGAGATTACTCTTCAAAGGAGGAACATCACTATCCAAAGCATATGGACTCATCAACCGTTTTTCTGAAGATGTCGATATTGTAGTCTTTCGGGAAGATCTGGGGTTTGGAGGAGACCGTGACCCGACTGTAGCGGACCGTCTGTCAAATCGGAAGCGTCGCGCACTATTTGATGAACTACGTGTAGTTTGTAGTAGATACATATGTGAAAGTCTTCGGAGCGCGCTAACGAAGTGGATCGACGATACTGCCGCTGGATGCCAAGTGGTTCCGGATGAGAGTGATGTCGATGGACAGACGCTCTTCCTCGATTACCCGACACTCTTTCCAGCGGAAGAAAGTTCCTATGTTGCGACACGAGTGAAGATCGAGGCCGGAGCAAGAGCAGCACTTGGCCCAATCCAGTATCGCACGCTTGCTCCGTATGTGGCTGACATAATTCCAGATTGGTCGTCCGCGACCAGAAATATTCGCGTGTTCGTTCCCGAGCGTACATATTTGGACAAGTTGATGATCTTACATGGTGCTCATTGCGGGTTCCGAGATAAAGGACGCTTGCCGCGCGAGGGCCAACGAATTTCACGACACTATTACGATGTTGCGATGATTACAAAGACTAAAGTCGGTCTGTCGGCATTAAACGACATTGAATTGCTTGATTCAGTTCGAAATCACAACTTGGTTGCGTATCGGCAGGCTTGGAAGCGATTAGATGAAGCGGTACCGGGGTCGTTGCGTCTGGTCCCACAACCTGAACTGCTTGCTGCGATTGAAAAAGACTACGAAGACATGAAGGAAATGATTTTTGGTGATGCCCCTGGTATTGGTTGGATTATGGATCAACTTCGATTCGCCGAAACTGTGATAAATGAGCCCCAAGTAGAGTCGTTGGGAAATTGACTTCGATTCATAGAAAGTGTATGGCACAACGAATCGTGTAGTCTTTGCGGTCGCAACTATATACTCACCTTCTGCACGCGGACTAGACGCTTGAGCTATTGCGTATCATTGTGTGGTGGAGATATAACGTAGTACGTGACGGCATTCCAGTAATTAGCAGCCGCATGGATGTCAAACCAACTCGAGCTTACATTTAGGCCTGTTTACGATCTAAATTTAGACTGAATAGGAAGGGAATTGTGAAACTGTCCAACCAGATCAAACCAGTCAGCTACCTCAAGGCTCATGCCTCAGAGATTGTGCGTACGCTTGGTGATCAGAATGATCCTTTGATCATCACTCAGAATGGCGAGGCCAAGGCAGTTTTACAGGATATCAATAGTTTCGAAGAGATGCAGGAGACGATGACTTTGGTCAAAATTCTCGCACTGGGCAACCGGCAGATAGAGGCTGGACAGGTGCAGCTCGCGGCGGACGTTGCTGCTCTGCTACGCGAGCGCTGATGGTTATTTTGTTCACCCGATCAATGATGTAACATATAGTCGTTGCTGCAACGGTGCCCGTTATAAATGTAGAACCAACCTGTCGACCTACCCAATTCAATACACGAAAACACCGTTATTGTCCGGATGTAGTTTACATATCGGAAGGTAACGTTTTTTCATGCTGACAAATCAAGTTAATGGATGATTAATCGACGAGCGATTATTGCGCTGCAAGTCATCGTTTAATTTAGCATCTGGAAAGCTGGCTCCCCGGGACGGGATCGAACCGCCGACAAGATGGTTAACAGCCACCTGCTCTGCCTGCTGAGCTACCGGGGAACGGAGAGTAAGAAATGAATACGATCTCCCTTCACCAAAAAGGAAATCGCAAATTCGTGCCTAATTTTATTATGATTTGATAAATATCTACGAACTAATTTCTTGATCCACACCATCGCTCACGATGAGTGGCAGTTCCGGCATACAGACAAACTCTATGTTGGCAACTGCCTCTCGAAGAGACTGTTCTGCCAACGCAGGGGTATCCGCCTGGACGTAGATAAATCCCGGGTACTTCCCTCCTTCTGGCAAAGGTGTTAATTTCTCACCGGACCTAACGTCTATTCTGATGTCCAACACACCTTCGACTGATTGTGCATCAATCACACCTTCCACGCGTCTCAGGATGCCTTCAGCAGTTATTGGCATCATTGCTACGCCAGATGACTGGTGAAACTCCAGCCTACTTGTCGACCGCCCTGCACTCCTACACAGAATGAATTCTTCAAGACTGGAATTTGTAGCCAACTCAAACAATCGTGCACAATCTCCGCCGATTGATCGGGCTGCCACTTCCAAAATCCAAACTTCTGAATCGTTTACTCGAACTTCCGCATGCACGGGTCCCATTTCCAGCCCATACGCCCGACAGGCTTTGAGTACCGATTCCTGTATCTTCTTCTGAATCTTGTTTTCAACTGTTGATGGTGTAACAAAATACACTTCTTCGAAAAACGGACCTTCCATAGGCTCTGGTTTATCGAATATACAGATTGTTTCTAATCCACCATTCGAAAGATAGCCTTCAAGTGAATGTTCCGATCCTGGAATGTATCGCTCAATCAATATTCTTTGTTTCGTGTCATTTCCGAATTCATTTCGGAGTATGTTTTGGATACGGTCGATCGCCTCAATAAGTTGGGAACTGTGGTTGGCCCGGATTACGCCTCGGCTTGCCGACAGATTGGTAGGTTTCGCAACGCAGGGATACTGAACGTCACCAATCTGTGCCGTAATGTCCTTGTCGAGTTCGATCGTCCAAAATTGAGGAACAAGCACGTCAGACTCTGACAAAATGGTTCTGGCCAAAGCTTTGTTAACCGAAGTTTGGAGAGATTCAAGTCGGTTATGTGGCAGATTCAGTCTGCGAGCAACTCTTGCAGCAATTTCAATGAACTTCTCATCCGGCGCGAGCACCGCGCAGATTTCTTCATCCTCCAATTGATCTACTATTGAATCAACGACGAATTCTGAATTCGAAAAATCTACTCGAAATCCAGAACGAAATTGCGGTGACAATTCAGAATCGCCATCAGTTACGAGTATGATGGGAATGTTATGCCGGTCCGCAGCCGACAAATAGATTGATGCGCGATAACTATACGTTGGAGCGATCAGAACGACCGCTTTCGACGATTTATTGATTGGTTTCGAAAAGCTGATGCCGGCTGTTACAGATCAGTGTGCTGCGCCGCAACCGCCACAGGCACCTGTACCACCGACAGATTGAAAGACATTGTGAAATACAAACGTCGCTTGTATCCCGTCATCAACATAGTCGATTTCAGCACCGGAAAGATATTGGAGGGCAACTACATCGGCAAAAAGACGAAAATTATCACCATTCAGTACCCGGTCATATTGAGATTCGGAATCGGCATAAGTCATCCCATAACTCATACCTCCGCAACCTCCTCCGGATACGTAAACCCGGATGCCCTTGATTTCCTCATCGGTCGACTGAATCAGCTCTGCCATCTTATTTCCGGCAGCTTCAGTCACCTTGATTTCTGATTCTGAAATGTCTAATTGGTAATCCATTTACTTACTTCGCCACTTTATTTGCTGAACTCTGAATTTTTGAAATTCGACTAGATAGCTTAATTATCTATGAACGCGCAGAATATGCAAGAATCGTAAGCAAAAAAATGTATTTCATAGCAAATAGTCAACTATAAATCGCGAATAATAGGTCGCATAATCGCTTTTTTTCTTTTGCTGGAATATTACCAAGTCCCGGTATGCCTGAGTCAATTGGTTCATCTATGCACCGAATGCGTATCAATCGGGCTTTGGCATACAATACAATTAAACATATAGGTTCACATTCGTAGATGCGAATTGTTCGGACTAAAACTCTGCAACACCTTGATTGAATTTCTTATGAGTCGAAAGTTATGGAGAATCTCGTAGATTGTGTCGTTCTGAATGAAAAGTCTGAGGCATTGACTACTCCTCCCTACCCTGGAGAACTGGGTATTCGAATCGTGGAGAATGTGTCCAAAGAGGGTTGGAAGCAGTGGTTGGAACGTCTTGTGACGATCATCAATGAGAACCAAATGACGACAAGCGACCCGGAAACACATAAATTGATTGAGCAGCACATGCTTGGGTTTCTGTTTGGTGAAGGCGACATGGGGAATTTGCCACCTGGGTTTACGACGCAGCGCAAAAAGTGATGCTATCTCAATCTAGCGGTGTTGGATCGTCTGGTTGAATATCTTGCGGGAGTGGATTGGTCTGCCTTCGAGATAGTGATCGATTGCCGCACTCAGTAATTGCTTGCTTTCTGATTTGACCTGTTTGGTGTTGAATTCTTCTTTTGCCAGTGCAAGCAGTGTTTCACCGGATATTGTTTGAGATTCGTGGCTGTTCGCTTTGATCGGTCCCCTTTCAAAGTCATAGGTATATTTCTTGAATGGATCGATTGGAGTCCTGGAATCGAACTCAGATGTCAGTTTCAGGGCATATCCCAGTTCTTGCAGGAAAACTTTCTCGAACACCCGAAGTGTGTGAAACTCACTGGAGGGTTCTTTCAATTGTTCTAAAGCGAGGTAGTAAGCATCAAACAGGACTTCGTGTGGGTCTCTGTCAAGAATCAAGCGAATGAGTAGTTCGTTCAGATAAAAACGGCAGTAAAGGCGCTCACTTTCGATCTGATAATCTTCGGATTCGCATTTCAATCCTGTCAGAGTGGGAACATTGCCCTTTCCCGACCAATTTGCAGACAAACATTGAAATGGCCTGATCAGTCCTCTGAATTTGGACTTTTGTTGTCGCGCTCCTTTTGCGAGCAAGTTCAGCCGGCCATAGTTCCGGGTAAACATATCGACAATCAGACTTGATTCGGAATATGGAGTGGTCCGCAACACAAAACAATCCTGTCTGTAGACGCGCATCTGACTCAATCCATCTCGGAAAACCCGAAGTTTGAGATTGACTGCAGGTCATCTGTCCAGCGAGCTCTGACTTTTACCCAAAGATTCAGAAATACTTTCACTCCCTGCTCAGCTTCGATTCTGGTACGAACTTCGGTTCCGATTCTTTTTAACTTCAAACCGCCTGATCCGATTACAATTCGTTTCTGTCCTTTGGATTCCACCCATATCGTCGCATCAATTTCTAGAATGTCGTCCATTCGTTCGTATTTTTCAATCTGAACTGCACTGGTATAGGGAATTTCGTCACCGTAGTAGCGGAATATCTGTTCTCGTATCGCTTCAGCCGTCTGAAAAATCTCACCTTTGTCGGTAACCGTATCGGGTGGGAAGAGTGGCGGACCGGGTATCAGATATTTCCAGATCACACTTTTCAGCTCCCCAATGTTCTCATCTTTGAGAGCCGAGACAGGCACAATTTCAGTAATCTGTGTACGTTCTGCGATATCCTGAATCACCGGAAGTAGAAGGTTTTTGTCTTTCATCCGATCAATTTTCGACAATACCACTAAAAATGGCAGTTTTTCATCCTGAATTCGTTTCAGAACCACAGTGTCCTGCTCATGCCAACCGCGACAATCTATGACAAATAAAACCAGATCTGTGCCACTGACCCCGGCTGCAGCCGTTTTGTATACGGAACGGTCTACCAGACGCTTGTAATTTGTGTTGAACCCGGGCAAGTCGATAAAGACGTATTGTCCTTTCGGAACATTCAGGATACCCATGATCCGATGACGGGTTGTATTTGCTTTCTTCGATGTGATACTGACTTTCTGTTTCAGCAAACAATTTAGCAATGTGGATTTGCCGACATTGGACCGTCCAGCCAGAGCAATCATACCGGAACGAAAATTCTCGTCAGATTTTTCGCTGTCGGAGTAAGTCATAGGTTTGCGCTGCCGCTTCCTGTTCGGCTTCTTTTTTTGTGCTTCCTTGGCCGGTTACAGCTTCGATCAGTCCATCGATACGACAGTTGACGATGAAACTAGGAGCATGTCGCTCGCCGCTGACATCAACGGTGCTGTATACGGGAATTGGAAGTGAGCGTTTCTGCAGAAATTGCTGCAACTTGGTCTTTGAGTCTTTTCGTCCCTTGATCGAACTTTCCTCAATCAACGACTGAAACTTGTCAAGAACAAACTGTCGAGCATTATTCATCCCACCATCAAGATAGATCGCACCGATCAGCGCTTCAAGCGCATTTGGCAGAAGATTTCGCCAGGCGTTATGATTGTTTTTCGGAAAAGACTTTCCGACCTTGACGTAGTCTTTCAGGGAAATTTCGAGTGCCACACTATAAATGGCATTGTGGTTATTGATGATCTGGCTGCGCAGTATGGTCAGTTCACCTTCGGTGGCGTCTGGATGTCTGCGAAATAGATCGTCTGAAATTACAGTGCAGAGGATGGTATCTCCCAAAAATTCAAGATTTTCGTTGTTCGGCTGTTCAGTGCTGCTGTGCGTAAGTGCGCGATGCAATAGTTGTGCGTTGTTGAATCGGTATCCAAGCACCTGGGAAAGATCTTTTAGCTCAGAATCGTTCACTGGAAATTAATGCAACCATGCGGAAAGGTTGATGAGCGGTTCGCCGGTACGAACTAAAGTTTTGAAAGTCGGGAAAGAAACCAACACCCGATGAATCAATCGGTCACTCGATCGCGGCAGCGATACGACTCCAATTCACGCCGTTTCCACCGGTCGAATCCCAGCTGAACCATATGAAAAACGCCTTGCCAATCAAATTTTCGTCCGGAACGAACCCCCAAAATCGACTGTCATTACTGTAATCTCGGTTGTCACCCATTACAAAGTAATGCCCTTCCGGTACCGTAAACTCCATATTCGATGTCCACCTTTTTTCGTCGATCAGAATGGAATGTGATTCATCCGAATGGAATGATTCGTTCAGTCGTGTAGTTTCGTTTTTCCTGCTCGCATTGGTAACAACCACATAGGTTCCGGTAACATCCTGTGCGACTTCGTTTCCGTTGATATACAGTTTCTTTTCAGTATAGGCTACAGTATCACCCGGCAGTCCCACGACGCGCTTGATGAAATTGACGGCTCGGTCATGCGGATATTTGAATACCATCACATCTCCGTACTCCGGAGAGCCCACTTCGAGAATCTTGTCATCGATAATGGGTAGTCGAAGACCGTATTTGTATTTATTGACTAAAATAAAATCTCCAATCTGCAGGGTGGGAAGCATGGACCCAGATGGAATTCGGAACGGCTCAACCACAAAAGAACGAAGAGCGAATACGATCAGAAGTACCGGGAAAAATGCCCTGGCATATTCGACCACCCAGTAGCCGGTTTTTCTGCCACCTTCAGAATTCACAAAAATGAGATTTCTAATAACTTTTCGCCAGACCAAGTCGAGTAGCCAAATAAGCCCGGTTACAGATACAGCTATTGCTAAAACGAGTGCAAAATCCATACGGAATTTATATTTGATGATTTATTGGATACACCATAAAGTAACGATAGACATTGCTGTCTCGGTTCATTTATTGGTACAAGATCAAAAGGTAGGAAACTGAATCAGATCCGATGTCAATTATATGGAATTTGCTATTATCGCGTCACGAATTCTCATCGAACGCGTCCGCCATTTAACAATTTATACTGATAGCTGCTTCTTCAACTGGATGTATCACCGGAAAATAAAATTCTGAAATGCATAAGAACTACGACGTTGTTGTTGTTGGCAGTGGACTGTCAGGCTTGACCGTTGCGCTCAAGTGTGCGAACGCCGGAATGGCTGTAGCGATCGTAACAAAGGAGTCTCTTGCAGAAAACTCCAGTTATTACGCGCAAGGTGGAATTGCGGCGGTTTGGGATATAGATGATTCGTTTGAGTCCCATATCAAGGATACCCTGAGCGCAGGTGCAGGACTGTGTGATCCCGCGGTGGTCGAGTACGTGGTAACTAAGGGACCTGAATCGATCAATTGGCTGATAGAAAATGGAGTCATATTCAGCCGACGCGATCAAGAAACGGGGCATCCGGAAGAGTTTCACCTTACCAAAGAGGGCGGGCACAGCGCGAGAAGGATTATCCACGCGGAAGACGCTACAGGACGGAGAGTCGAAAGCACGTTGGAATCCAGAATTCGCGGTCATCCGAAAATTGAAATTTTCGAGAAATATATCGGGATAGAACTGATCACGAAGTCAAGATTGGAAAATCAGGGAGAGAACCGATGCCTTGGCATCTATGCGCTGAATATCGGGAATGAGGAGGTTGTAACATTTGTCGCTAATGCGGTGGTGCTTGCCACCGGTGGCGCATCCAAAACCTACCTATACACCAGCAACCCTGACACCTCGACCGGTGATGGTATCGCGATGGCCTGGCGAGCGGGCTGCAGCATCGCGAACATGGAGTTTGTACAGTTTCATCCGACATGCCTCTACCACCCTCATGCGAAATCGTTTCTGATATCAGAGGCAGTGCGCGGCGAAGGCGGCAAGCTGATTCTACCGGATTCTTCGCAGTTCATGCATAAATATGATGATCGCGAAGAACTTGCACCTCGAGACATTGTCGCACGTGCGATCGACCATGAAATGAAACTGGGCGGACATGACTGCGTATTCCTGGACATCACCATGAAGACGAAAGAATTCCTGCGTTCTCACTTTCCAAACATCTACGAGAAATGTCTTGAATTTGGAATTGACATTTCGAAAGATCCGGTCCCTGTCGTTCCAGCCGCACACTATTCCTGCGGTGGAGTTCTGGTGAACCAGAGCGGACGTACTGATTTGGCCGGTTTGTATTGCGTTGGTGAAAGCGCATGTACCGGTCTGCACGGGGCGAACAGGCTGGCAAGCAATTCCCTGCTTGAATGCATTGTTTTCGCTGATGCCGCGTTCGAGGACATCCAGAAAAACGCGACAAGTGCTGAATTATCCAATTTGCAGATTCCACATTGGGACGAGAGTCGTGTCACAGACCCTGACGAGCTGATTGTGATATCACACAATTGGGATGAGTTGAGAAGATTCATGTGGGACTATGTTGGAATTGTGCGCACTCAGAAGCGCCTAAAACGCGCACTCCGGCGGGTTGATCTTCTCTCAGACGAAGTCAGAGATTTTTATAGCCAGTTCCGAGTCAATCGAGACTTGATCGAGTTGAGGAATCTAATACTGGTTGCAGAGCTGATAGTGAAGTGTGCGCTCGCAAGGCATGAAAGCAGGGGTTTGCACTTCGTGCTGGATTACCCTCAACCCGTCCCCGATGGCGCAGCGAATACCGTTCTGACTCCGCATTGACCGCTACAGCAATGCATCGGCAGAGCGACCGCCAGCCTAATCGAATGTAGGATACCAAATTTTTTCGTCGACCAACTGCTCGGTTGATTTACTGTCATCCGTGCCGGCAAGTCCTTGTTCGACAGCAATATCAGCGACCGCGATCGCAATTTCTCGACTGAGTTTTCGAATCTCAGTCAGCGGTGGCAGCAAAGACGACCCCGGTGTACCGACATCGGATTTTGAATGACCGATTACAGTTGCCGCTGCAGTAAACATTTCATCCGTTACCTTTCTCGCCTTGACCGAAACAAGTCCGAGACCGATACCCGGAAATGCGTACGCGTTATTGCATTGAGCTATTTCATACACGACTCCGCCGTATTCGATCGGCGGAAATGGGCTGCCTGTTGCGATGATCGCCCTTCCACCGCTCCACTTGAGAAGATCCGAAGGCAGTGCCTCGGTCTTATCAGTAGGATTTGAGAGAGGGAATATGCAGGGACGGTCGCATGTTTCGGACATTACGTTGACAATTTCTTCAGTGAAGAAATTCTTTTGTCCGCTGACACCGACCAGCACGTCTGGTCTGACGTTTCGTACGGTGTCTGGCAGGCCGAAATCCCCTTCCCAGTTTGAAAGTTCGGTTTGACTCTTGACGAAAGCTTTCTGACCGGAACGAATACGTTTCGAGCCGGTGTGGAGCAACCCATCGCTATTCAGCATGTAGATTCTGCGGTGTGCGCTGTCGCTGTTCATTCCTTCCTTGATCATTGCATCCGCGCAACCCTTTGCAATACCGGTGCCTGCAGCACCAGCACCTACAACCACGATCTTGGAATCGCAAATTGACTTGCCGGTCACCCTGCACGCAGCAATCAAACTACCAACTGTCACCGATGCGGTTCCCTGAATGTCATCGTTGAAGCAACAAATCCTGTCAATGTAGTTGTCCAGAATTCTCTGTGAGTTGGATACGCCGAAATCCTCGAACTGTATTACCGCATCAGGCCATCTTCGATGAATGGCTGAGAGTGCAATCTCAAGGAAGTCATAATATTCGTCTCCCTGGATGCGTTCGTGCTTCCATCCGACATAGAGATCGTTTTCAAGCAGTTTTGGGTTATTCGTACCGACATCGAGTGTAATCGGCAGGGTCGTGGCCGGGTGTATTCCGCCGAGAGCGGAATAAAGACTCAGTTTTCCAATTGGAATGCCCATACCGCCGACACCCTGGTCACCGAGCCCCAGAATTGCCTCTCCATCGGTGATTACGATGACTTCAATCGAATTTCTTCGGACATTCGAGAGTGCGGTATCGATCAAGTCACGTTCCGGATAGCTCAGAAAGAGCCCGCGCGGTCTTCGATAGATCTCGGAAAAGTATTCGCATGCAGCCCCGACCGTGGGTGTATAGATGACCGGCAGCATCTCGTCCGCGTTGTTGATGACCAATTGAAAGAACAGAATTTCGTTCAGATCCTGCAACTGTCGCAGATAGATATGCCGTTCAAGATTCGTTGACTTTTCAGAATAGGCCTGGTAGGCACGATCGACCTGAACTGCCAAAGACTCTTCGCAGTACGGTAACAAGCCAAGCAGCCGACGATCAACTCTTTCCTCCCGTGTGAATGATGTCCCTTTATTGAACTGCGGCAAAGCCAGTAGCAGCCGTCCCTGCTGCAGATGTTCCGGTAGATTGGTGACTCGCATGAAAATGAACCTCTATCGAGTTTCAGTCAGTTGACAATTCCTGATTTTTCCAATGAGATCCGAATAAGATTCATCGTATGTTCTGATCCCAAATACCAGCCAGTCGTTGAGATCAGACGGATTATGTTCCAGCAACTGTTCAAACAGCCGCTTTTCAGTGATCGAAGCCGAAGGGTATCCGTACTCCAAAAATCGAAATAGAATCAGTTCGAGTTCCCGAGAACCTTGTCTACACCGCCATATCAGTCGATTTATTTCGTGACGGTTCAAGTTATCTACGATCATCACGTTCGCAATGCTATCAGTTTCTTGATTTCAGCTATGGCTTTGCCCGGGTTAAGGTGCTTCGGACAGGTGTTGGTGCAATTCATAATCGTGTGACAACGGTACAGCCGAAATGGGTCTTGAAGTTCATCGAGCCGCTCGCCTACAGCCTCGTCGCGGCTGTCAGCAATCCAGCGATAGGCCTGCAACAGAATAGCAGGTCCAAGGTAGCGGTCGCTGTTCCACCAGTAACTCGGACAGCTTGTTGAGCAACAGGCACACAGGATGCACTCATAAAGCCCATCCAGCTGCTGTCTTTCTTCGATTGACTGCAGATTTTCCCGACTTGCCGATGGAACGGACTGCTGCTGCAGCCACGGCTTGATCGATTCATACTGGGCATAGAAATGTGTCAGATCGGGCACCAGATCCTTGACTACAGGCAAATGTGGCAATGGATAGATCTTTACAGTGGATCTGATTTCCTCAATCGGCTTGGTGCACGCCAATGTATTGGTGCCATTGATGTTCATAGCGCAGGACCCGCAAATTCCTTCCCGACATGATCTGCGGAAGGTAAGGGAGGGATCGATCTCATTTTTTATCTTGATCAATGCATCAAGCACCATGAAACCGCAATCGTCCAAATCCAGCTCAAATGAGTCTAACTTCGGAGATGAATCGTCGTCGGGATTCCAGCGGTAAATCTTAAATACCCGTTTACGTTTCGCTGGACCTGTTAAAGCGTGATGCTTGCCCTGGTTCACTGTTGAGTTTTTTGGAAGTCTTATCTTTGCCACAGCTTTGGTTTCCTCATCTCAGTAGACTCTCGCTCTCGGCGCTATCAAGTCAACTTCTTCGGTCAGTGTATACAAATGCACAGGTCTGTAGTCCAACTCGACATTTCCATCGGCACTGAACCATGAGAGCGTATGTTTCATCCAGTTATCGTCATCTCGTTCCGTATAGTCATCCCTGGCATGCGCTCCCCTGCTCTCTTTGCGATTCGCCGCCGAGATGATGGTTGTCAATGCCTGTCGCATCAGGTTGTCCAATTCCAGTGTCTCTACAAGATCTGTGTTCCAAATCAGGGAGCGGTCTGTTGTACTGATGTCGTCCATGTCCTTCCAAACATCGATCAAATTCTTAACTCCCTCGTCCAGCAACTCCTGAGTCCGGAATACAGCGCAGTGATTCTGCATGACTCTTTGCATACGATTTCGAATTACTGAAGTACGAATGGTGCCGGAACTGAATCTGAGTCGATCGAAATGCTCAATCGCCTCTTCTTCAATGTTTCTCGGAAGGGATCGTTTGGCTTCCTTGCCGGTCACCAGTTGCTTGGCGCGATCTGCCGCCGCACGACCAAATACAACCAGATCCAGCAAAGAGTTTGAACCAAGCCGATTCGCACCGTGGACCGACACACAACCTGTCTCACCAATCGCCATCAGTCCTGGGATAACATAGTTGTCGTCACCATCTTTACGCGTGACGACTTCCGCTCGGTGGTTGGTCGGAATGCCACCCATGTTGTAGTGAACGGTCGGTAACACCGGGATCGGGGTTGTGGTAGCGTCAACGCCGGCAAATATTCTTGCGGTTTCTGTGATTCCGGGCAATCTCTCGTGAATCACTTCGGGACCGAGGTGCTCCAGGTGCAGATGGATGTGATCAGAATTTGTCCCGACACCTCTGCCAGCATTGATTTCCATTGTCATGGAACGACTTACCACATCTCTTGAGGCAAGATCCTTGGCATTCGGAGCGTATCGTTCCATAAACCGCTCCCCTTCGGAATTTGTGAGATAACCGCCCTCTCCTCTCGCCCCTTCAGTAATCAGACAACCCGAACCATATATCCCGGTTGGATGGAACTGGACAAATTCCATGTCCTGAAGGGGTAATCCAGCTCGCAACGCCATAGCGTTTCCATCTCCGGTGCAGGTGTGTGCGGATGTGCAGGAAAAATAAGCTCTTCCGTATCCTCCGGTTGCGAG
Organism: Arenicellales bacterium; assembly: GCA_963666625.1. GTDB lineage: Bacteria > Pseudomonadota > Gammaproteobacteria > Arenicellales > JAJDZL01 > JAJDZL01. The sequence goes on along the minus strand of OY762925.1, from coordinate 3,185,791 downwards.
TACTACGATTTTAGACTGAAACCGATGCAACGTACCATCTTCCAGACACCAGGCGAGAACACCACGGCATTCACCATTGTCCATTAACAGATCGAGCGCGAAATACTCGATATAGAACTCAGCCCGGTGTTTCAGTGCCTGCTGATACAGGGTATGCAGGATTGCGTGACCGGTTCGATCCGCTGCCGCACAGGTACGCATAGCCTGCCCCTCGCCGAAATGTGTGGTCATACCTCCAAAAGCACGCTGATAGATCCGCCCGTCTTCAGTTCTTGAGAAAGGCACACCGTAATGCTCCAGTTCAATGACCGCTTCGGGCGCTTCCTTGCACATATATTCGATTGCATCCTGATCACCGAGCCAGTCGGATCCCTTGACGGTGTCATACATATGCCATCGCCAGTCATCCTCACTCATGTTTCCTAGTGCGGCGCTTATTCCGCCTTGTGCCGCAACAGTATGGCTCCGGGTGGGGAATACCTTGGTAATGCATGCTGTGGATAGGTTCTCGAACGCGGCACCGAAAGTCGCCCTCAACCCGGCTCCGCCAGCACCGACGATAACCACATCGTAGTTGTGGTCAATAATCTTGTAGGAACTGATGCTCACCGTAGTATCTAACCAAGGGCGACGCGCAAAATTGAAATTGTGCTTGAAATTACAAGTATCACGGAAAGAGATTTGACCGCAAGTATTGTTCCAACCTTCAACCCTTCGTGGTGAATGTAATCCTCCACCACGACTTGGACACCGAGTTGTGCATGGTAGAAAAGGGAAACTATGAACGCAATCAGCAAAGTCGCTGTTATCGGCGACTCCATCCATACCCGAACGTCAGCGAAACATTCACTGGTGAGGGTTGAAATTGAAAAGGTAAACCACAGTGTCAGCGGTACCAGAGCCAGCGCTGTCAAACGCTGCCACCACCAGTGGGCGGATCCATCTTTCGCAGATCCAAGCCCGATTACTCTCGCAAGTGGCGTTTTGTAGCTCATCCGATCGTCACCCGCAAGCTGTGTATCCAATCGTCCAGATGACGATGGTCAAAACAAACGAACAGGTGATGGCAACCCACCCACTCCGATAAACCTGCCTGATCTCAAATCCCTTTCCAGAATCCCAGAAAAGATGTCGGATACCGTTACATAGATGATAAAAGAGGACCAGAGTCCAGATGAATAGGAAAAAGCGTCCCAGAATTCCAGAGAGGAATTCAAATATCTGGTTGGATAAATCGGGGTTGTATGCAATCGCGCTGAGCCATAACGCAATCAGAACCGCTCCGAAAGCAAGAACGACCCCTGTAATCCTGTGAAGTATCGACATCACAGACGTCAGTTGAGGCCTGTAAATCTGTATATGCGGTGAGACTGGTCGATTCGAAGGATTCATACCCGAAATGTTATTCTATTGTCGGCTTGCATCAAAAATCTATGCATCTGCCATTTTTCTCCCAGTCTCCGTATCGCGTCGGGTCTGGTCGGCGAGGTTTCTTCGAATTTTCTTGCGAAAGCTCATGATCGGCACGTTCTAGTCCAGTGTTTCGCTCAGTATCGAGCGGCTTGTTGTGGTTTTGCTTATTCAAACCAAATGCCGTGAACGCTTGAAATTTAGTTACTTACAACAATTTAGATATTATATCTGTCAAAGTATTATTTGATTAGATGATTGTAGAGCGAAGTCTCGCAAATCCATGAACTATCTGCAAGGAGTTGGTACTTTTTTCTGCTGAAGTCAATTAAACGGGTAATTGAAACTCGCATTTTCAGAGAATATGCTCTTTCAAGTCATGTCGATACATGGAATTTGGCATAGGCAACTGACTCGATTCGCGGAACATCTCTCGGTATCAAAAATTTCGCATTGTGTATCATTTACCATCTCATCCAGTGCTGGCACCTGACAGGGAATTCTCGACAGATTTTTAATAGTATTTTCTAAATCAATAAATAAAGATATATTGTTAAAGTCGAAAGTTACTACTAATTGAGTTGTATATGAATTGCTGACAGTGACGGTTTTAGTCGATAAAACTTGTTTTTAAAATGAAACTGACCAGACTCAACCACTACGGCATTGTGTGCATAACCGGTGTGGATGCAGAGCAATTTCTGCAGCGACAGTTCACCAACGATATAGGTGAGGTCACCCCGGAACGATGTGCTTTCTCAGCATATTTGAACCCGAAGGGCCGAATACTCGCCAATTTCATTATTTTCAGGAAAAACGGCAGCTTTTGTCTGACCATGTCCGAGGATCTTATAGAGTCATTTTCAAAACGGTTGAGAATGTTTGTTTTTCGGGATAAAGTCAGTATTTCAATACAGTCTGACTCGCAGCTTGTCGGCTTGTTGGATGACGAGTGGCCAGAGAATTCCGATGTGCTCCCAGACCAAGCATTTCAAGTTCTAGATGAAGATCAATTTACCTATATCCGAATGCCTGGAAAATCCAGGAGGATAGCGGTTTTTGGAGATAAATCAAATTTCGAACGCTACGCGGAATATTTTGACGATAGTCTGGCAGATGAATGGAAGCGGCTTGATGTTGACAGTATGTATCCCCTCATCAATGGATTTACTACGGAAGAACTGGTTTTGCAGGCAGCCAATTTGGACCTTACCGGTGCAGTCAGTTTTACAAAGGGATGCTACCCCGGCCAGGAAATCGTTGCAAGGTTGCACTACAAAGGTGGTGTGAACCGACGGATGTTTCGAGCATCAGCACCCAGTGACGCTCAGACAGAATCAGGGTCCCTGATTTATTGCGATGACTTGCCCGGAAATCAAACTGGATCGATCATCAACAGCGTTCGTCCGAAGGAATTTGAAGATAAGAATTTGCTGATTTCTCTTCCGCTTAAATTTTTGGGACACGACCGTCTGCGATTGGATGACGGTACGAAATTGCAATTGCGGTTGGAACAGATGCCCTATGCCATTCCGGAATTAGACAAACTCTAACCTTTAGTCATCAGTATCAAGAATCGAATCGGTATCGATAATTCGATAGAATGTCTCACCTTCCTTGATCAGACCTAATTCCATTCTCGCCCGTTCTTCCATCGTTTCATTACCCGTCTGAAGGTCAAGTACTTCTGCTTTCAACACATCATTTCGTTTCGTCAATTCTACGTTGTGTTGCTGCTCGACCTCGATCAAGGATCGGGTCTCCTTGAGTGTTGTGACTGAATTCTTCCCGAACCAGAACGTATATTGAAGGCCAACAGCCATCACCGTCAAAACCAGGAAAACCAAAAGTTTCCTATGTTTCATAGCATTCACTCCAATTCATCACTTGCAAATAGAAAAAGTTAATTAGTTGCCAGTTGCGATTCAATACGCAACAAGCGGTTATATTTAGCTGTGCGTTCGGAACGACAAGGAGCACCTGTCTTGATTTGTCCCGCTGCAGTCGCCACCGCAAGGTCTGCAATAGTGGTATCTTCAGTCTCGCCTGATCTATGAGAGATAACCACACGATAACCTGCATTCTTCGCAATCCGTATTGTTTCAAGAGTTTCAGTCAATGTTCCGATTTGGTTCAGCTTGACCAATATTGAATTTGCAATGGAACTTTGAATCCCTTGCTGAAAGATTTCCGGATTGGTGACAAATACGTCATCACCAACCAACTGCACTTTGTTACCAAGTGTACGTGTGAGGTGCGACCAACCTTCCCAGTCATTTTCTGCCATCCCATCTTCGATCGAAACAATTGGATATTCTTTGACCCAGGATACAAGTCGATCGGTCAATTGACTTGAATCCATGGTCACGGATTCAGAGCTAAATTCATACCTTTTGCTGGAATGATCCCATAGCTCGGAACTTGCCACATCCAAAGCGATTCCAAAATGTACACCAGCCTCCCAACCCGCTTTCCGACCTGCCTCGCAGATCAGCTGTAACGCTTCTTCATTTGACTTTAGATCAGGGGCAAACCCGCCTTCATCGCCGACTGCGGTACTGAATCCGTTACTGTTCAGGTACCTGCTCAGCGAATGGTAAATTTCAACACCCATGAGCAAGCCTTCCTGAAAACTCGATACTCCATTCGGTACGACCATGAATTCCTGAACATCCAATCGGTTGTTTGCGTGAGCACCGCCATTGAGAATGTTGAAAAACGGTGTAGGCAAGGTAAGCTCATGGTCTGTTGCAAGATACTCGTATAGTGGCTGCCTCTTTGAGTTCGCAGCGGCTTTGGCAGTTGCCAGTGAAACTGCGAGAATCGCATTCGCACCAAGCTTGCTTTTGTTTCCGGTGCCGTCCAGTTCGATCATTTGACTGTCAATCGCGGATTGATCAAAAGGCTCTTCTCCCGATAGCGCGGGCCCGATGATATCATTGACATTCTCCATTGCTTTGCGCACACCCTTGCCAAGGTATCTGTCGGGATTACCGTCTCGAAGCTCGACCGCCTCTCTCTCTCCGGTTGACGCACCGGACGGAACTGCAGCTATCCCGCGGGCGCCATCTGACAAAACCACCTCGGCCTCAAGCGTCGGATTGCCTCTGGAATCCAGTATCTCCAGCGCACGAATAGTTTCAATTGAGCAATTGGACATAGTCAATTTCCATATTAGTTCAAATTTGCTCGATCCTGTTCTTGACAACAAAATCGATTTCCTTGAGTCCTTCCAACAAACCTGACAGCAATTTCAACGGTACCGCATTCGGGCCATCACTAGGCGCTTCTTCTGGGTTTGGGTGTGTTTCGACAAACAAGCCGTCTATCCCGACACCAACAGCGGCTCGCGCCAAAGTTGGTACAAATTCTCTTTGGCCACCAGACGCACCATCCCTACCACCAGGCAATTGCACTGAATGAGTCGCATCAAACACGACCGGACATCCTGTCTCTCGCATAATCGTCAGTGATCGCATATCCACAATCAGGTTGTTGTAGCCATAGCTTGAACCGCGTTCACAGACGAGTATGTTGTCTTCCCCGCCCGCTCGTTTCGCTTTGTTGACGACATGTTTCATCTCGTGTGGTGAGAGGAATTGGGCTTTTTTGATATTGACGATCTTGCCAGTCGAGGCCGCGGCGGTGATCAGGTCGGTCTGCCTGCACAGAAAAGCCGGTGTCTGAATGACGTCAACGTAGCCCGCTGCTGTGTCAGCTTCGTCAGGAGAATGCACATCGGTCAGTACAGGTACATCAAGAGTGGCTTTAACTTTTTGCAGTATTTCCAAGCCTTCCATCATTCCAAGACCGCGGTATGAGTCAATCGATGTCCGATTCGCCTTATCATAGGATGACTTGTAGACGAATGGAATCGATAGACTGTTGCATATATGCTTGATCTCACCAGCTGTATCCAGCGCGAATGCTTCCGATTCAATGACACAAGGTCCAGCAATCAGAAAAAAAAGATTGGCTGAACCGACAGGCGCTCCTGCAATTTTCAATTGACGGCCGCTCTTTGTGGAAGAATTCGTAATGAAGTCTGATGGGTTTTGGCAGTTTGAACAAAGTTTGTAAACAACGGGTGTCCTCTTCTTGGAGTCGAAGTAAACTCCGGATGAAACTGACATCCGACAAACCACTTGTGCCCTGGCAATTCCACCATTTCAACCAAATCTTCCGGAGATACCCCCGAAAAAAACATACCAGCGTCTTCAAACTGATTACGGTAGTGATTATTGAACTCGTAACGATGACGGTGACGTTCATAAATCGTATCTACACCATAAATTTCCTGGACCAGGGAATCCGGCGAAAGGCTCGCTTTTTGTGCACCAAGTCTTAGTGTCCCACCTAGTTCCTCGTTGACAGACCTGGTTTCCAACACCCCGTCCAATGTTCGCCATTCAGATACCATTGCTATAACAGGATGTGGTGTAGCAGCGTGGAACTCGGTACTGTGTGCACCTTCAAGTCCAAGTACGTTTCGAGCAAACTCAATCATCGCTATCTGCATTCCGAGGCAAATTCCCAGGTAAGGTATACCGTTTTCCCGGGCATACTTCACCGCGTCAATCTTGCCGTTGGTACCGCGTTGCCCAAACCCACCCGGAACGATTATCGCATCAGCCGAATGCAGGAGCTCAATACCGTCCGTTTCTATATTCTCAGCATCCACATAAAAAATATTGATCTTCGTTCGTGTCTGCAGACCCGCGTGTAAAATTGCCTCAGCCAGAGATTTATAACAATCGGCAATGTCCATATATTTGCCGACGAAAGCGATTGTCACCTCACTAGTTGTCATACGGTTTCGCTCGACGACATCCTGCCACTCCGAAAGGTCAATCAAATCGGACTGTATCCTAAGATGATCGACAATCAATTGATCAACACCCTGCTCATGGAACAATAAGGGAATCGAATAGATGTTGTCGGTCGTCATCGCGGAGATTACCGAATTTTCAGACACATTGGTGAACAACGCAATCTTGTTTCTTGCTGAATCCGGCAAGTCAATTTCTGTTCTGCAAAGAAGAATGTCCGGCTGGATACCAATACTACGAAGTTCCTTGACTGAATGCTGTGTCGGTTTGGTTTTAATCTCGCCCGCATAATCCAAAGAGGGTATCAATGTCAAATGAACAAATAGGGTATTTTCCACTCCGAATTCGATACGCATCTGACGAATCGTCTCAAGAAACGGTAGAGACTCGATATCGCCCACCGTTCCACCTATTTCCACAAACACGACATCGTGTCCGTTGGCGCCTTCAAGAATGCAATCCTTTATTTCGTCGATGATGTGCGGAATCACTTGGACGGTCTTGCCCATATAGTCCCCTCTTCTTTCCCTGCGGATGACTCGTTCGTAAATTCTCCCTGTTGTGAAATTATTCACTTGTTTCATCGGGACATTGACAAAACGCTCATAGTGCCCAAGGTCTAGGTCTGTTTCCGCACCGTCGCTGGTCACGAAAACTTCTCCATGCTGGCCGGGATTCATAGTCCCGGGATCGACATTGATGTAGGGATCAAGCTTGATCAGTGTTACAGAAATCTTACGGGCTTCAAGCAGAGCAGCTAAAGAAGCGGATGCGATTCCTTTACCAAGGGAAGAAACTACGCCGCCTGTAACAAAAACAAACTTCGGCACGACTGATTAATTCGTTGCTGGTGGCTCAGTTATCAAACTGAAAATAATCATCTTTGGGGATGATTGGACGGATTAATAGGTTACCACAAATCGTGTCTGAATATTCGACAATTTACTATCTAAATTTTGATTGACTGAGACGGAAGTAAGAAAATTCATAAGATCAACTCTCATCTCTGTATAGAACTCGCTGCATTGCTCTCACCAACCAAATCTTGAGTCAAATCCGTCTGTTATCGCCGTTAGCGTGCTGTGACTTCAGTCTCTACTACAAGAGCTTGTCGAGTGTTTTCAGTAAGTCCTCGCCGTTTTCCAAGCACTTTTGGGATTTATCAAAAAGTGCAACTATCACCTCAAATTGCCCTTCAATCGAAATGGTCTTGTAGCTAGGCAGGAGAAAGCCATCAACGTATGATTTTATTTCATCCAAGCCAGCATAGAATTCGACGAGAAGGCCAATTTCGTTCAATTGATGCAGGCTGGAAATGTTTTCGCGGTAGATGGCGGTATGGCTAGCATCGATAATGAAAGGTATTAAACCCGTTTCTAGTTTCGACTTAATATGCTCGCTATCATTGATAATCCTTTCACTCTTTTTCAGATGGTCTTTCAGTTCACGGATGTTGTATTCGACTTCATCGCGTAAGCTACGAATCAAGTTATGGCGTATTTTCCACCCTGTGAACAAATCCCAGCAACGGCTCGCGATCCATAGCAAAATAGCGACTGTCGCACTGATTGAAGCTACGACAACAGCCGTATTGGGTTGTAGTTCTAGCACTGGAGCGGACCTCCTTTAGGTTGGGATCGCTTCCTACTAACAAAATGGGACCCAAAATGCTGAACTAGTCTTTCAGCATGGGTTTTGTGGCTAGATATAGATTGGGCTTGGTCCAAGCATGTGATTAGAGTGTACTTCTCCGATACGTGAGCATTATATATGCATAACTAGCCCGAATAACTTGTCAAAATTGACAAGAGATTTTTCAAATTGAGATAATTTTTTTGTCTTTTAGCTCAAGATATGTCAGCGAACTGTGAGATATCGGAGGAAGTTGAATTTGCCCGGGTGTTCTGAGATGGATTTAGGCAGAAATCAGAGCATAACGGGTGTTCTCATCGGATTGTTGTTCTTATCTCTTTCGTAGTATTTTCTCTGACGAGATGGCAATCTCAAGTTGTTGATGGCTGCTCAATGATTTCCGAGCTCATCCAGAAGCGCATGCATAGCACTTTCGAAGCGTCGATCTTCCGGAATACGTTTTGGAAAAGGTTCCTTGCTGGCCATCTTATTTAGAATTCCGCAAACTTCCTCAATCAGATGCTCCATTTCGTCTGGAGTAATGCCTGCTTGCTTGAAAACGCTACGCTCGTCTAAGTTGCGTTCATTGTGGGCAACTGACTTGTTCCATATGAACTTTATCTTCTTGATTGCCTGTTTGTGTTCGTTGAGCAACTCGTCCATATCCTTTATCAATTACCCATCGTTTAGGTCATTGGCAATATCTCGAATCTTCAACACTTTACTTGACTCGTCGAAGATTTTTCCTAAATGCAGAAAGGCAAGTCGTTGTGTACCCCATATCGTTACGTGGAAAAAGTCCACATAGGATAAATTATTCATCGCTTTAAGGCGTTTGTCGTCACCTTTTGCGAGATCAAGGGTTCTCCAAACTCGAAAATTGGCCCGCGCATCGATCGCCTCAGACATCATGCGAAGTAGTTCGGTTCTGAGGTTTGAGTTGGTCATGGCCTACATCCTCCTTCGTTTTACAATAGTGACCTATCTTATTGTTCAACTTGATGGATGATTTATTGATTACGCTACCAAGCAGGTTAAAGCCTGATCTTCGATTGAGGTCCATGCAAACTCTGACCAATCTTGCGAAACAGACAAACTGTCGGAATAAATCCATCTTAAAATTTATTAGCTCAATTGTGAAACTAACTCAATATGAATATCAATTCCGTTTTGTCCTGACATCGCAGCGTAGCTGTCTGATATCTGCCATGGAACAACTGCAACCAATTCTTCCTCGTCATAGATCAGCGGTAACATCTTTCGCTCCCATGGAGGAATGGAATGTGCTTGCAACAACTTTTTGAGCTTACTGGAATGTTGTCGCCCCGGCATTCTGAATCGTTCCCCGCCTTTCCGAAATCCGACGGATACCGGCAGAGATAACCGATTAACATCAATACCTTTACCAACAACGGGAGTTGGAATTAATTTGATTCCTTCACGTTCAAGCACTAAGGGTTCTTTGAGGTTCCACTTTACTTTGCCTTCAAGTGGCTTAAGAGTGATATTCGGCGTCAGATAAAGATTTTTCTGAAACAGGTATAACTTATAACCTTCCCAATCCATTTCCGAATATTCAGCACTTCCTTCTACTGCAGTGTTGAGGAAATTATCCAATGTCTGTCGGCCTGGTTCCGGAATCGAGTGACTTCTGATCCAGAAGCGGATCAAGTTGATTTGACGTGCTCTGCTCAGCTTCCGTAATTCAGTCAGTTTCAGCTGATATCCAATAGACAGGAATGCAGATCCGATAGCGCGGCATGAAGCGACGTCAATCTCAGCAAGTTCATCAAGCAACGTACGAGAATCCGACAAATGTTTCGCCGACCGACAGATATTTTCAATTGCCGCCTCCCAGCGTTCCTGCAAGGCTGGAAGCACCAGGTGACGCAAATAGTTCCTATCGTACCGTAAATCATCATTGGCCGGGTCATGAATGTAACTTAAATCATGGTTGGTCGCATACTCAAGAATTTGCTCTTTGGTGTATCGCAACAGGGGCCGGACTAATATTACCCTTCCAAACGGTGTCGCTTCCTGAATCCCTGATAATCCCCTGGCACCTGAACCACGCATCAGATTCAGCATTAGCGTTTCAGCCTGGTCGTTCTTGTGATGTCCCGTCAAAAGAAGATCCCCATCTGCGATTTGGCCGCTCAGCCAAGAATACCGGGCAAATCTCGCTTCATGCTCCGGTACTCTGGTAGATGGATTGAATTGATTCAGTCGCTCCGAACGAAATGGAATGTCCCTTGAAACACAAAAGTCCTTACAAAATTCCATCCATTTTTCGGAATTTGAGTCAATGTTGTGATCAAGATGCAAAGCCAGCAGTGAAAAATCCGATTGTTGGCTCGCGCAATGCATCAGATGCATCAACACGACAGTATCAACTCCACCGCTGAACGCGACTGCAAATCTTGTCTTGCTATCGAGATTGGAATACCTGGACAGAACTTCAAGCAGTGATTCTATTTCAAGAGTAGTCAAAGCAGATTATGTGCGCGGTTCAAATCAATTTGTGAATCACTACCGTAACTCGGAACAGCAAATAAAGAGCAATGGTCAAATTGAAACTATGACATCCCGACTATCGCTCAATTTCGTCGGCCTGCTCATATTGAACCGAATTCAACCGGTCGATTGAAATTCTCCGTAGGACATCAGGCGTCTATTACGCTCGGCGATCAGATCGTCGATAGTAATCTCTTTCAGCCGGTGCAGTGTAGATGCCAATTCATACTTCAGCATACCCGCCGCCGCATCGTAGTCGCGATGAGCGCCGCCCAGTGGCTCCGAAACCACTCCGTCAATCAGACCGTTGGCTAACAGCGCCTTGGACGTCAACCCCATTACTTCGGCCGCGTCCGAAGCACGGCTGGCATCTTTCCACAATATTGACGCGCAACCCTCAGGCGAAATAACTGAATAAGTCGCGTACTCCATCATGATAACGTGATCCGCTATTCCAATCGCAAGCGCTCCACCAGACCCACCCTCGCCGATTACAGTTGCAATGATCGGGCACCTGGCTTTTACAAACGTCAGCAAGTTCGTTGCAATCGCCTCACACTGTCCTCTCGATTCCGCTTCGACACCGGGATAGGCTCCTGGAGTGTCGATGAATGTAAATACCGGCAGTGAAAATTGCTCAGCCAACCGAACCGCACGTTGAGCTTTCCGGTAGCCTTCAGGTTTAGGCATGCCAAAATTCCTGGCAAGTTTGGAATTGGTGTCTCGGCCTTTCTGATGTCCGATCACGACCGCACCGTGATTTTCGAATGTGGCTAGTCCAGTTACGATGGCCGGATCGTCACCAAACAGTCTGTCACCATGAATCTCCCGATAGCCTGTAAAGATTCGCTGGATATAGTCCAATGTGTATGGTCGTAGCGGGTGCCGTGCAAGTTGTGTGATCTGCCAGGGTGATAGAGAAGAAAAGATAGACTGGGTTAGTTTCAAACTCCTTTTTTCCAAGCGGGAAATCTCGTCTGCAAGATCAACTCCGTCTTCATTGTGAACTCGTCGGAGTTCTTCAATTTTCGCGTCAATTTCAGCGACTGATTTTTCAAATTCAAGAAATACTGCCATCTTAAGTTCAATCGTTGAATGAATTCCGAGCTTGCGTATTCTTACAATAGCACGTTGGAATAATTAGCGGCAACATGATCTTCACCCAGAACAATTTGCAATTCATCCAGTAATTCTTCATTGATACTCACTCGCCAATCGTCGCCAAGCGAAAATCTAGCATTCGAACCGCAATTCGAAGAATACTCCACTTTGATCGCATTTCTACCGACCCTATGCTCTTCCAATACATCTCTGATCCGTTGAAAATGATGCGAAGTGACATGATCCTGCCTCAACTTCAGAACGATTTCAGCCGAAGCATGTTGCCTGACTGTATCCAGATTGAAGGCATCGCTGACTACCAATCTTTCAGAGCCATCAGTTTTGGTTCCGGACAGGCTGCCAATCAGAATTACAGGTTCATTTTCAATGATGTGCTTAGACAATCTATCAAAATTTTCCGAATAAATGACAGCGGAAATTTCCCCTTTAGAACCTTCAAGCTCAAAAAAGAGGTTATTCTCACCTTTTTTTCTTGCCCTGACAACACTTCTATTAAAGACCCATCCACAAATAACCAGTCGTTCATCCTGCTTGCCGGCGATCTGACTGATCGGTCCTGTCAATAAAGTTCCGAATTCTCTCTCATATTTCTCGCATGGATGACCACTGACGTAAATCCCCAGAATCGCATACTCGCGGCGAAGCAATTCGGCGCGTGTCCAAGGTTCAATTTCCTTAACCGCCAATTCCATTTCCTCGCCACCAATTCCGCAAAATAGATTCATTTGTCCGGACCTATGCTCTTGTTCCTGCATTTGGGCAAATCCATATGCGTTGTCGATGTTCGCAAACAATAGCGCACGATTCGAATCAATTGAATCAAACGCTCCGGCGGTTACAAGAACCTGACATGCAGACTTGCTGACATGTGTCAAATCCACACGATTACAAAAATCAGATAATCCCTCAAACTTGCCACCCTTTTCTCTCGCTTCAATGACCGCATTGACAACCGGGACACCGATTTGCTTCAAAGCACCAAGACCATAGAGGATTTCCGTCTCACTAACGGGAGTGAATTCATATTCGCTACGATTGATGTCCGGCAAAAGAAACCGAATACCCTGCTTTTTCGTATCGTTGTAGATTTTCGCAATTGTGTCGACCTTCATGTCTACTGACATGCATGTAGATAAGAATTCAGCCCGATAGTGTGTCTTTAGATATGCCGTTCGATATGCCAGCATCGCATAGGCGACGGAATGTGACTTATTGAATCCATAGCCCGCAAAACTCTCCATCAAGTCGTAAACATCGGTTGCCAGTTTCTTGTCATAGCCATTCTCGATCGAACCACTTACAAATCTTTCTCGCTGGACTTCCATTTCCTGCTTTACTTTTTTCCCCATGGCATAGCGCAAGATATCCGCTTCTCCCATCGTGTAGCCAGCCATGATCTGCGCAATCTTCATCACTTGCTCCTGGTAAAGTATGACACCATGAGACTGGTCAAGTACTTCTTTCAAATTCTCGTGTAAAGCATTGTAACTATTGTTATGGTGATTTTCGATATACATTTTATCCATACCTGTCTGTAATGGACCAGGCCGAAATAAGGCAAGCAATGCAACGAGGTCATTGAATCCGTTTGGCTGCATTTCGTGTATCAATCGCTTCATGCCTCTGGACTCAAGTTGAAAAATTCCGACTGTCTGACCGGTTCGGATGTAATCATAGGTTGGCTGGTCGTCCAAAGGAATATCATCTTCTGTAGCTGGTGCTCCAGGTATGTTTCTTTCGTTCAATCTTCGCAGTGTATCGGCGATGATCGTAAGGGTGGTCAACCCGAGAAAATCAAACTTGACGAGACCAATTGTTTCAAGATCATCCTTATCGAAGTGTGTAATGTCCCGGCCGCTGTCAGAATCTGCGAAGAGAGCTGAATAGCTGGTAATTTCCGATGGTGCGATTACAAGACCGCCAGGATGCTTGCCTACATTACGAATCATCCCTTCAAGAGCCTGAGCCGTATCAATCAGTTCCTTTACTCTCGATTCGCTGTCGTACCTGAATTTAAGCTCCTTGTTACGCTCCAGTGAACGTGCAAGCGTGATATTCAGGTCCTGCGGTATCATTCTCGCCAATTCATCGTAATATTTGTAGTCCGGTCGCAATGCCCTGCCGACATCCCGGACTGCCGCCTTTGCAGCCATCGTGTTGTAGGTAATGATCTGTGCAACCTGGTTTCTTCCGTATCTGTCGGCTACACGCTCAATAATTCGGTCGCGCTCTCTGACACAGAAATCGATGTCAAAATCAGGCGGTGAAACCCGTTCCGGATTCAGAAAACGTTCAAAGATCAAACCATGTTCAATTGGGTCTATCGTTGTAATATTGAGACAGTACGCGACGAGCGACCCAGCGCCTGATCCCCGTCCCGGACCTACCGGTATACCATTGGATTTTGCCCATGCAATAATATCCGCCACAATCAGAAAGTAGCCCGCATAATTCGTTTTACGAATGATTTCCAATTCTTCATCAAGACGGTGCTCGTAACGTTCATCAGATCGCCCCTGCAAAATTCTCTGCAATCCTTCCCGGCTCAATCGCTCAAGGTACTTTTCAATGCTTGGCTCCTCGATTGACTGCGGGTACGCAGGCATATGGCTTTCTTTCAGGTTGAACTGAAGGTTGCAACGTTTCGCTATTTCCAAGGAATTTTTGAGTGCATTGGGCAGATCAGCAAAACATTCACTCATTTCCTCAGATGATCGAAAGTATTGTTCGGCGGTGTAATTTGACCTTCGGTTGGTATCCGATATAGTCGTTCGGTTCTGAATACAGACCTTAACCTCATGGAGTTCGTAGTCCTCCTTTTTCAGAAATCGCGGCTGATGGGTTGCGACTACAGGAGTTTTTGTTGAATTCGCCAATTCCAAAACAGCGGCTTCGTAAGAGGACTCATACTGTCCGTCAAATCTGGATACTTCAAGATAAAACCTGTCATCAAAGATTCCACGTAGTCGTTGAATCGCCTCATGTGCCTCATCTCGCTTGTTCCGAAGCAATTTCTGTCCGATTTCTCCCTGCTGAGCGGCAGAGAGGGCGATTAGGCCTTTGCATGACGACGGACTAAACCAATCTTCCCGCATTAATATGTTTCCACCGGACTTTACCTCATCGTGTGCTTTACTCACTAGGGTACACAGCGCGCGATAGCCATCATTGTTCTGACAAAGCAACACGAGGGCGAACGGCGAATCCGGATTCTTTTTATTTTCGACAAGTACCTCCGCGCCGATGATCGGTTTCACTCCCATTTTGAGGCAAGCCGTATAGACCTTGATAGCACTGAACAGATTCTGAAATTCTGTTACCGCCACGGCTGGCATACCCAGCTCTACTGTGCGCGAAATCAAATCATCAATTCGGATTATGCTATCCGATACGGAATACTCAGTACGGACTCGCAGATGCACAAAGCTCATGAGAAAATTCCTGGTTTGTCTCGTTCTATGACTTCGCGTACCGGGGCGAAACTTTTGCGATGAATGAGGGTAGCTCCATTTTTTCGCAATGCTTCCAAGTGGAACGGAGTGCCATAACCGACATTGCTGCAAAATCCGTATTCGGGATATTCGTTTTCATATGCATGCATCAGTTTATCCCGCGTATGCTTGGCCAGTATTGATGCAGCTGATATTACCGGCACATAAAGATCGCCTTTCACAATCGACTGCGCGGGAATGCGGATATTTGGAAGTTGGTTGCCATCGACCAAAACATGGTCCGGTTCGATGTTCAGGCTTTCAATCGCGCGTTTCATTCCCAGCATCGTCGTCTTCAGAATGTTGTACCGATCAATTTCCTCGACACTCCCAGTTCCGATCGACCAGCACAAGCATTTTTTCTTGATCTCCTTTGAAAGATATCGACGTTTTTCATAACTCAACTTTTTGGAATCTGTCAGTTCATCAATGTGAACATCGTTTCTCAAGATCACAGCTGCACAGATTACAGGTCCCGCCAATGCGCCTCGCCCGGCTTCATCGACCCCTGCCACCCGAATTTCACTCATTTTTCAAGAATCCTGACAATTTCTTCCGCTGCCCTCTCACTCGCGTTGCATTCCAGCGACTTCCTGAACTCTTCAAATTGACTCAGAACATTATCTCTGTAAGTGGAATCTTCCAGATATCTGTTAACTTCCCTGACGAGGTTATCAACCGTACAGTCCCCCTGCATGAATTCAGGGATAACGGGTGAAGATCCCAGATGGTTCAGAATTGAATAATGCTTGACGTGTCCAAGCAACTTGAGCATGATTAGCGACAGCAACGAAATTCGATAAGCAACCACAACCGGTTTTTGACACAATGCGGCTTCAAGAGCGGCGGTTCCGGAAGCCAATAGTACGACATCAGATGCCGCTATTACTTCGATTGAATTCCGGTCAACGATCTGGATCGGCAATGAAGGTGCAATGGCTTTCACTTTTTCGCTGAAAACATTGCGGATCTCACTGTTTGCAGCCGGTGTGATAAATTTCATGTCTTTATGTGTATTCTGAAGCTCCAATGCAGTTTTAACAAAAATATCTGCAAGTCGCTTGACTTCACTCATTCTACTGCCAGGAAGGACAGCGATGACCGTATCTTGGTCGTCAAATTGGAATTTACTTCGCGCCAGATTGAGTGAGTCAATGGCAATCTCGTCTGCCAGCGGATGTCCCACATAGGTGAATGGCACCTGAGCGCGATCGTAAATCTTGTCTTCAAAAGGATAGATTGTCAAAATCTTACTTGCAGCCTGCTTGATTTTACGAATCCGATAACCTCGCCATGCCCAAATAGAAGGGCCTACATACTGCACTGTCGGTATTCCTGCCCTTCGCAATCGTTTTTCAACACCAAGATTAAAGTCCGGTGCATCAACCCCGATGTAAATATCCGGTTTACTTTCCAGGAGTCTATCCACCAGATTTTTACGGATCGCGAGAATACTGCGAATCCGACTGAATAGACCATCAATTCCAATATTGTTTATCGCGTCTATAGTGTACAAGGCGGTAGCACCTTCCGCGATCATTGCAGGTCCACAGATACCCGACACTTCAAATTTAAGATTATGCTGTTTCATTGCACGAATGAGCCCTGCGGCGAGATTATCGCCCGACGCTTCCCCCGCCACCATGCTAATCCGCTTCACTACCTGCTGACCAGTCAACGTTCTATCGTACAACCCCGCGCTCAGTCGATTTCAGAAAGTCAAGCAGAATTTCAACGCAGGCATCTTCGCTGGTCTCCTTGTCGAGTGTTTCCAACAATTTATCCAAATTGACGTTCTTACGGAAGAACAATTTGAAGACTCGATTCAAAGCCGATATGGACTTCTGATCTATGCCTCTTCTAGAAAGTCCGCGTGAATTGATTGCAACTGAACGAGCAGGATTGCCGCTGACAGTGACGAATGGCGCAACATCCTGACGAAGCACTGTATTGATTCCAGTCATGCAGTGCGCTCCTATTCGACACGTCTGATGAATCATGGTGAATCCGCTCAAGAATGCGTAATGGCCCACTGTAACGTGCCCGGCAATGTTTGTGCCATTTACGAATATACAGTTATTACCGATGTCGCAATCATGCCCGACGTGAACGTAAGCCATGAAGTAATTGTCGTGTCCGATCGTGGTAACGCCGCGGTCGTGTGCCATTCCTCGACTGATCGTGACGAATTCTCGGATGGTGTTGTTGTCGCCAATCTTGAGTCTGGTCACTTCTCCGCGATAGTGAATGGATTGGGGTTCACCACCAATGACAGCGAATTCGTGAATACGGTTGCCCTCGCCGATTTGAGTGTGACTGCGAATGACCGAATGGCTACCGATATGCGAATTGTCCCCAATCTCAACATCATTTTCCACTGTCACATAGGCATCGATTCTGACATTGTCACCGATCTTGACATCCGATGCTACGAGCGCGGTCGGATCAATCATTCACAGTTCCTGAAAGGTGAACAACATTTCAGCACTGCATACCACGACATCATCGACCTTCGCATCTGCTGCGGTCTTCCACACATCTCTTATCTTTCTCACAGTGCGCGTCTCAATCCTGATGCAATCGCCCGGAACCACCTGTCTCTTGAAGCGTGCCTTGTCAACTCCAGCGAACAGATACACTCGATTGTCGTCAGCCTTCGCTCCAAGAGCCAGACTTGCCATAATGGCGGACGCCTGTACCATGGATTCGAGTATCAGTACTCCCGGAAAGACCGGCCAATGTGGGAAATGCCCCTGAAATATGGGTTCGTTGACACTTATCGCCTTGATGGCGACCAATGAATCGTCCGTATAGTCAATTACACGGTCGATCATCAGCATTGGATACCGGTGCGGGAGGAGTTCCCTTATTTCAACTGCTGACAGTGATGGCATCGTCGTCTCTCACTTAGATATTTTGTCGGTTAGTCGGGCTTTCGCTTTGAACTAGACGAAGAATTGCTTTTGATTATCCTTGAAAGGCCTGCCAGGTTTCGCTTCCACTCTGTTGCCTCTTTAGCTGGAATACTTGATGAATATGTTCCGCTTTCTGAAATCGATTTTGTAATCAGACTACAGGCTTGTACCGTAACATCATCAGCAATTACGACATGACTGACTATACTAACCTGTCCACCCAAAATGCAACGCTTACCGATTTTTGCGCTTCCGGCAATACCGACGTTGCCTACGATAAGTGAATCGTCACCGATTTCCACGTTATGACCGATTTGGACATTGTTGTCAATCTTTACACCATTTCCTATGATCGTGTTACGAATCGAACCACGATCAATACTGGTCGATGCCCCTATATCCACATTATCGCCTATGGTAACACCACCGATATTTCTTATGAGTCTCCATTTATCACGGTCCCTCTCATAACTGAATCCGGATGCTCCGAGCACAACACCTGAATAGATTCTACAGTTTTGGCCGATTTCGCTGAATCGATAAATGGATACGTTGAAATCGATCGTTGTCCCATCACCAATGGAGACATCATCTCCGATTACTGTTCCGGCACCAACAACTACATCATTGCCAATCTTGGTATTCTCGCCTACAACTACGTTAGATTCGATGATTACTTCATTACCAATCGTTGCAGTTGGATGAACTGAAGCAGATTCGTCAATGTAAGTCTGGTTTTTTACAGGTTCAGGGTGCATGAGATCAACAATCTGCGAAAAAGCTATTCGTGGATTTTTAGCGATTATACGGTCTCCGTCGTAACCCCAATTGTTCCCTACGGGTAGAATCACTACCCCTGCAGATGTTGATTGCAGGAATTTTTTCTGACCGGAAGTCGAACAGTGGCTGATGGCATCTACTGCTGCGTACTGCAACTCATCGACATGCGTCACAGACTTTTGTGCATTGCCTTCCACACGCCCGCCTACCTGTTCAGCCAGTTCCGAAAGTGTCCATTTAGTTGTATTTGTTCTACTGGGACGCAGGCGTTTTGTGTAGCTCATGGAGTATATTCAGTATCTCGTCTGTGATGTCGATCTCATCGCTAGCCCAAACTACCGGTTCCTGAACGATAAGGTCATATTTTTCATCGTTTGCCAATTGCAGAATTACTTCGCTAATGAAGTTCTGGAGATTTGTCAATTCCTCGTTTCGTCGATAGTTGAAGTCTTCCTCATAGTCTAGTCTGCCCCGTTCAAATTCTCTTTTGAGCGATCTGAATTCAGCTTCCAACTTCCGTCGATTATCCGCGTCTTCTTCGGACTCAAGATTCTTTGCGATTTGCTCTAAAGTCAACTCCATGGCTTCCAGCTCCGCCTTCCGGTCCGAAAAATTGTGCACAATTAATTCAAAAGCTGCAATTCCCTGCGGTGCCTCACTTATTAGGACATTAGCGTTGACATAGCCGATTCTGGGAAAATTAATTTGTTTTGAACTGAGAGAAGATAAAATCTGGTCGTTCTGAGAATCTTGGCGGTCTGAAACGGAAGGGGAAGGCGCAGTCGTACCCGAGTTAGTAGAAGATGACGAAACCTGAGCATTGACAACAACTATTGTGAACATCAAAACCGCGAAGGTGATTGGCAATAGCAACCACAAGTAGAGTCTAGAGTAACCCATTAAACTTACTCTCCGTGAAGATATCCTAAAGTTATCTGAAATTTGTCTGTCTCATCACCGGGTTTTTCCTTGAATGGTACGGCATAACTAATACCGAAGGGACCGATTGGTGAAAGCCACTCGAACCCGGCTCCCACTGAAGCTCGTATATGGCTGAAGCTGAACTTCTCATGCCCTTTGAAACTTGCTCGACCCTTACGTTTACCTCCATCTGTCGAGTTATAGGCCGCACTATAATGTTTGCTGGAATTCATGAAAGTGTTACCCGTATCGACAAAAACCGAAAAGCGTTTGTCATTGCTGTCGCGCGTGCCAAAGAATGGAAGATACAACTCAGCACGCCCCATTACACGTAAATCACCACCAATTGCGCGTGCATATTTACAATTTACGTATCCCGAACCACCTGAGGTGCGACAGATTTCCTTTGGACCGAGGGAAATGCTGTCGAAGCCCCGTAGTGATGCTGAACCACTCATGTAGTAGTTTTGAAAAAATGGCATATCTTCACTACCATAGTCAATACGGCTACTGAGGCGCAACGTCAGATCATTGCCGACCGGGAGAAAATGTGCATAGCTACCGCTTACCGTGTAGTATTCCAGATCCCCAGCAGAGACTTGCGCGGATAAAGTGAGATCACTACCACTTGATGCAAAAACGGCGCGGTCGCGGGTATCCCGTCGATAAGAGATTGTACCGATACCCGAATCTCCTTTAGGGTTGGTGACCCAGAAATCTTGAATTCGATAATCGGAAATTGTTGCTGAAACAGTATCGGAACCTGCAACATCTCGCAACTTGTATTGTAATCCAGCAAGGGCAACACCGACAGTTGATACTTCCGAAACGGGAAATCTATAGTTCATTCCTAACTGAGTCCGGTCAAGATTGTAGATAGAGGTATCAGAGGTTTTTGAAGTATCTGATTCGCTATAGTCAAGTGTGAATCCACGCGCTACGCCATCCAGCGTGTAATAGGGATTCGTATAGTCGATTAGAAATGACTTTGTAACTTTACCTAAGTCCGCACTCAGCGAAAGTTCTTTCCCGGTACCATAAAGATTCTTCTGAGTGACACTGAAATTGAATGAAGCCTTGTTAGAGTCACTGTATCCGACGCCGAATAGTAATGATCCGGTTAGGCTTTCCTCAACTTCAACGATAAGGTCAACCTGATCATCCGTGTAGGGCACCTCGACAACTTGGATATCTACAGATGTAAAAATACCCAATCTACCCAGTCGCGATCTGGATTGTTGTATTTGCTCCGAGGAATACTGGCTACCTTCGTAGATTCGCATTTCTCGACGAATCACCTCATCATCCGTGGAGATGTTTCCAGTGATTGTGATTCTTCGAACATGTGTCAACTTTCCTGGCTTGACAACGTAATTGACGTTGATGGTCCTCTCTTCGTCATTGATCGTAGGTAGCGGATCTACCTGAGCTCGGGCATATCCTTTGTTCGCGAATTCAGTAGTAATTTTGGTACGGATATCGCTGACTCGATTGAATGAGTACAGATCACCTGGCACAACCTCAATCAACAGATCTAAATCTGCCTGATCAACAACTTCTTCTGAAGCATTGATCTGGGAATTTCCAAATCTGAACTGTGACCCTTCGGACAACGTTATGACAATGAGTATCCCGTCCCTGTCATCGGCAATAAACACGCGAGAGGAGACAATAGAGATGTTGATGTAGCCCATATCGTGATAGTGGTTTACTATCGCCTCAAGGTCCGCCCGCAAATTCACTCGATTGTAGCGATTGTTCCTGTTCAGCAAACCCAGCGTCTTTTTCGTGGTTAGTTTCATCACGTCAAGTATTTCTTCCTCAGGGATATTGGTGTTCCCGATAATCTGAATTTCCTTGATCAATGCGACTTTGCCTTCAAAGACAGTGAATAGCAGATCGACACGATTTCGTTCGAGTGGAATGACCGCGACGGTTATATCCACAGTGAAATGTCCAACTTCGACATAGGCTTGCTTCAATTCTGCAATGAAGCTCTCTACCGAATCAGGGTTATAGATGTCACCGGCTTCCATACTGCCAGCCTTCAATGCTGTTTCAATTGCCTCATCCTTGATTTTCTTGTTGCCTTCGATTTCAATCGACGCGATGGTCGGTCGCTCAACAACCGAGACGATCAATACGTTGTCTTCCCTTCTGAGCTGTACATCGTCAAATAGACCAGTTGCATAGAGAGATTGGATAGCCGCGGTGGAGACCTGATCGTTCATCTCTTCACCGACACGAACGGGTAACGCGACGAAAACTGCCCCTGCCGCAACCCTCTGCAATCCCTCGATCTTGATTTCCTCGATCACAAACGGTTCCAATGCTTTTGCGACTGTGCATAGAAGCATCAGAGATAAACTAAGGCAGAGTAATCTTGTCTTCATCAGAAAATTCTGGATATATCGTTATAGAAAGCCAGCCCCATCAGTCCGATCAGCAACGCAAATCCGATCTGGTTAGCCCACACCAGCATCCGCTCTGTCGGAGGCGATCCGACTATCGCTTCGTAAAGATGAAACATAAGATGTCCACCATCCAATACAGGAATTGGTAACAGATTTAGCAGTCCCAGACTTATACTCAACAGTGCAAGGAATGTCAGAAAGTTATTGATTCCAGCCTGTGCCGCCTTACCGGCATAGTCCGCTATTGCGATCGGGCCACCGATCGAATCCGCAGACTGCTCAAATTTTAGCAGACTGTAAAGCATTTTAACGGTCAATGCGGTAGTGGACCACATCGTTTCAAAACCTCTGATGACTGCTTCAATCGGGTTGTGCCTGACAATGACGATGTGGTCGGAATTCAACATCTGCTGTTCGGGGTTGACCTTGATTCCGATCTGCCTGATCTGTTTCCCGTCCGCTTCAATTGTTCTTGGTTCCAGTATTATTTCAAGAGGTTCCCCATCACGCTGTAGTCCGATAAGCAGCGCTGATTCAGTCGACTTGCTTATGTACCCAACCAAGTCTGTCCAGCTGCGGACAATCTCGCCATTGATACTCATGATCCTGTCACCCGGTTGCATACCTGCTGCCTGTGCTGGATATCCATCGACAACATCGCCGACGATTGCTTGTACCAACGGCATTTCCGGATACATGCCCAATAGCGACTCAAGTGATTCGGAATTCAGGTCAACATTACCAAGTTGCGAGAAATCCACTGTCACGATTCGTTCCACCCCTTGATTCGATACCTCATACTCGATCGAACTTGCACTCACAATCTCGTTCAGAACATGAAAATGATGCTGTTCCCAGCTCTTGTTAAGGCGACCGTCAATCTTGCGCAACTCATCGCCAGGCATAAATCCGGATACCTCTGCGAGGCTGCCTGAACTGACTTCACCGACAATCGGGCGGATTCCCTCGGTTCCAATTGCGGATACCGCACCGTACAGCAGTGCGGCGAGCAGGAAATTAGCCAGCGGCCCCGCCGCTACAATTGCCGATCTCTTATACAGCGGCTGAGAGTCGTATGCGAAAGGTCGCAGATTATCATCAATCTCGTCAAGATTGCCGTCAAGCATTCGCACATAGCCACCGAGTGGAATTGCGGCGATTCGATACTCCGTATGAGAGTTCTTTGGGACACGCTTCCAAATTGCCGGACCAAATCCAACAGAAAATCGAAGCACGATCACTCCCATTCTCCGTGCAACCCAGAAATGCCCGAACTCATGGAATGTAATGAGAGCGCCGATCGCGATAATGAAGAATACGATGCTGTTGACTACTTCAAACATGTTCGCTTTTTTTGACTCAAATAGACGGTTGGAGAGCTAATTCAGTCTAGATTGTTCGACATACTGGCCGGCAATCTGCCGTGTAATTGTATCAATTTCAAGTATTTTTTCGATATTTTCCACTTTTTCGTCTCCCAGTCGGTCGACGCATTTTTCTATCAGATCTGAAATTTCTGTAAAGCGAATACGATGTGATAGAAACGCATCGACCGCTATCTCATTCGCTGCATTCATCACCGTCGCTGACGTTCCTCCTTTTCTTACGACTTCCTCGGCAAGCCTCAAACAGGGAAATCTGTCGAAATTCGGCGGTTCAAATGTAAGTGCGCTGATACTCGTCAAATCCAGAAAAGGTGCTCCGCTTTCCTTACGTTCTGGCCAAAACAATGCATTTGCGATCGGAATGCGCATATCAGGCATTCCCAGCTGAGCGATTACCGAACCATCCAGGTATTCAACCATCGAATGAACGATTCCTTGAGGATGAACAACGACTTGAACCTGGTCCGCATCGGCATCAAACAGCCAACGTGCCTCAATGATTTCCAGACCCTTGTTCATCATCGTCGCAGAATCAACCGAAATTTTTGCGCCCATATTCCAGATAGGATGTGCGACAGCCTGTTCCGGTGTTATGTTCTTAAGCAAGTCCAGGTCAGTTTCACGAAACGGGCCGCCGGTTCCTGCAAGCAGGATTCTACGAAGCCCGGGAATCGGGAAAAAAGGCTCATATCGTTCGCCTGTAGCGCTGCCACTGCACTGGAAAATTGCATTGTGCTCACTGTCCACCGGTAAGATGGTTGTGCCGTATTTGCGTACTTCCTGATGAAGCATCGGCCCCAGCATCACCACAGGTTCCTTGTTGACTACCAGCACTGTCTTACCTGCCCGGACCGCCTGTAATGTAGGACGTAGTCCCGCTGCACCGGTTACACCGGTGACCGTGACATCGACATCAAACAGATGCTGGCAATTTTCCAGCTCGCTGGATGGAACGATATCGGCTGAAATTTTCCGATCGCTAAGCTCACTTTCCAATTTCCCGACTTCCCCGTCCTCGACTACCACATGTTCGGGACGGAACTCGTGGCAAGTTCTGATCAGCGTCTCGCTGGCAGTACGTGCAGTCAATGTGGTTACCTTGAAGTCGTCCGGATGCAGCCGCACAACATCCAGAGTCTGCTGCCCGATACTTCCGGTTGCTCCAAGAATCAAGACTGTACGCATCACTTCTCCATCCGGCTCATACGAACAGTGTCGTGACACAAAGTGCGTAGAGCGGTGCGGCCGACAGCGTGCTGTCTATTCTGTCCAATATTCCTCCATGCCCCGGCAGGAGCTTACCACTATCCTTGACTCCGACAATTCTCTTGTTCATGCTGATATACAAGTCCCCGACTACAGAGAAGGCAGCTACGATCAAGCATACCAATACCCAGAGTAAAATACGACTGTAACTATCCTCCCAGGCAATAGTACCACTGATCAGACTCAATGCAAAAATTACGAACAGACTGCCTTTCAAGCCTTCGATCGTTTTCCCGGGACTGATTCGCGGCGCCAGTTTCCGTGTTCCGAATCGACGCCCTGTGAAATACGCTGCCGCGTCGGCACTCCAAACAACGCCAAACATACCCAGAATCCACCATGGTCCATTGTCAACGGTGAGCATAAGATCAGAAATCGCGAATATGGCAAACGATAGCGATAGAACCGTCAACGAGGCGAATAGGAATCGACGTTCCTGATGGCGGGGATGGGTTATCAGCAGCCATAGTATCACCAACCATAAAGCTACCGCGATGACATAGACAAGAATATCCAAGTCATGGTTCCGAATCTTGTAAAGCGCATAGCTTAGGACGACAAAGGCCAGTACAAAAACCACCTGCCCCACCCGGCCTCGTATATCGCAGATTTTGGTCGCCTCAACCGCACTCAATACACCGACAGCCAGCAGCAGCAGTACAAACCATTTGGGTGGAAGCAGGAAAAGTCCCGCAAGAAAAACTGCAACGAGAATCGCCGCAGTAACAATACGCTTTCTAAGCATGCTGTTTTTCAGTCGTAGCAGGCCCCTCTACTATTCCACCGAATCGACGAACCCTCGAGCTGTAAGATTTCAAAGCCTGCAAAAATGCCCGCTCATCGAATTCCGGCCAGTAAGCGTCCGTAAAATAAAGCTCTGTGTAGGCCAGCTGCCATAGGGTAAAGTTGCTAATCCGCTTCTCGCCACCGGTGCGGATAAAGAAATCCGGGTTGGGGATGGGAGCGGTACTGAGCTGTTCAGCAACCGTATCCGGTGAAATGTCCTCGATCGCCAACTCATCGCGCTTTACACGATCGGCGATTTTTCGACATGCCTGGGTCAGATCCCACTGACCGCCGTAATTGATCGCAACGGTCAACTGCATATTCCGATTTGATTCGGTTAGCTGAGCCGCTCTGTGGATTTTCTTTTGAATCGCACCTGAAAGGTCCGAGAGGTCACCGATAAATTTCAGACGAATTCCTTCGGCGTGCAATTTTTTAACCTCCGAGTCGAGAGCGGCCGACAGCAACTGCATGAGCCACTGTACTTCTTTCGTTGGTCGTTTCCAGTTTTCGCTAGAGAAGGCAAACAGGGTGAGATATGAAATTTTTAGGCGACCGCACAGTTCAACAATAGTGCGGACATTCTTGACGCCTTGACGATGACCCTCGAGCCGACTTATGCCGCGACTGTTCGCCCACCTTCCATTACCATCCATAATAATCGCGACATGGTCCGGAAGATTTGCTTCCAGTACGGAATCAATGAGTTCATGATTTGGTTGGATTGGCATCAGGAAATTTCGTATGACGCTGCCATCTTCAGCACTAGACTGTCATAATCTCGGTTTCTTTCTCACTGACGATCTCACTGATGTCGTCAATGAATCGATCAGTCAGTTTCTGGACTCTATCCTGACCCAATCTCTCATCATCCTCGGTAATTTCTTTCAGTTTCTGCCATTCCTTGAGGTCACTATTACAGCTTCTTCGAATATTTCGTATGGCGACCTTACAGGATTCACCTTCGGCACGGGCGACTTTTGAAATCTCCCTTCGCCGCTCTTCGGTCAATGGAGGAATCGGTACTCGTATGATCTCACTCGCGCTCATTGGATTGAGTCCCAGGTCTGATTCAATGATCGCCTTTTCGATAACCGGGATCATGGATTTTTCCCAAGGTGTGATACTGATTGTCCGTGCATCGCTGGCAGTAATTGTCGAAACCTGATTCAACGGTGCGGCCGTACCGTAGTAGTCCACTCGTATATGATCCAATAAGGCTGTACTGGCTCTTCCCGTGCGTAATTTTGAAAGTTCATTTTGCAGGTTAGCCAAAGATTTTTTCATTCTTGTTTCGGCATCTGCGACCAATTCATCCAGCATAGTACTACTCCTTTGCTACCAGAGTCCCGTCTTCTTCCCCGAGTCCTACCCGTTTTATTCCTCCGCTGACAGTGGCATCAAACACCCGAATTGGCAGATTGTATTCCCGGCACATTGCAACAGCCGTAGCATCCATCACAGCGAGGTTCTTGACCAGAACATCGTCGTAGGTGAGTCTGTCAAATTTCTCCGCGCTTCTTTCCTGCTTGGGATCCGAACTATAGATTCCGTCAACCTGAGTCGCTTTCAGCAGAATATCAGCACCAATCTGTATCGCTCTGAGGCTGGCAGCGGTGTCGGTCGAAAAATGCGTGCTACCGGTTCCACCCGCGAAAATCACAGCACCCCCCTCATCCAAATATTTCATGAACGAGTGACCGTCGAACTGATCAACAATCGAAGGTACCGCAACAGAAGATTGTACAACCGTTGGGACGCCTTTACTCAGTAACGCCTGTTCAAGGGCAATTGCGTTGGCAATCGTGAAAAGCATTCCCATCTGGTGTCCTCGGACCGCCGATAGCGAATATCCGTCACTTCTACCACCTCGAAAAAAGTTTCCGCCGCCAATGACCATGCCCGTTCGGACACCGGCATTGACCACATCCGCTATTTCGTCGGCAACCCGACTGATCGCCTGCGCATCAATTCCCGATCCCTGCTCATTGCCAAGCAACTCTCCGCTCAGCTTGAACAGGATTGTTCGATGGGAATCTAACGCAGAGTCATCATTCAAGGTTGCATTCCCTCGTTACTCCGTCAACCCCAGATTAATCAGACAAAAACGTTTCGCGGAACTATCTGACTCCTTCAGCAATGATCCGACGGTCTTGTCCTCATCTTCGTAGTATGGCTGGTTGACCAGTGTGTTGTCTTTAGAGAATTTACCGATCTTACCGTCGACGATTCGGTCGAGAATATGATCAGGTTTACCAGACCCGCGCGCCTGCTCCAAATAGATATCTCGCTCTTTTTCGATTGTCTCGGATGGGATGTCCTCGACATCAAGCCACTGCGGTTTTTTCACAGCAACGTGGACTGCGATGTCGTCAGCGACATCGCTACCAGCACCACCGGCAATCTCAACCATGATTCCAAGTCTTTCCCGGTGCACATAACTACCAACAATCGCACCTTCGGAAGCTTTGAATACAACTACGCGACTCACAGTGATGTTCTCACGTATTTTTGACAGCACCTCAAGACGCATCTCTTCCACAGATTTGCCTGAATCGTCGAATGAGAGTCCATTGAGAACATCAACATCTACACAATCCTCTCCGATACCCAGTGCAATATCGGCAAGCGGCTCGGCAAATGCGCGAAATACGTCCCCTCGCGAAACAAAATCAGTCTCACAGTTGACTTCGACCAGTGCACCACAGTCTCTGGAGTCGGACATCGCACATACAATCAAACCTTCGGAAGCTGCGCGACCTGAGCGAGAAGCCGCCATTTCAACACCCTTCTTTCTCAGTATTTCGACAGCCTTGTCCTGATCGCCATCACATTCGACCAGTACTTTCTTGCAATCCATCATTCCGGCACCAGTACGGTCCCGCAGTTGCTTTACCATGACCGCGGTGATTTCCAATTTAATTTCCTCCGTCAGTTCCAATTGTTTGCGGTATATGGATGAATCAGATTTACCGCATCCAATCAGCGTGCGATAAATTCAATTTCTCTATTCCTTGCTTTCTGTTTCGTCAGTTTCCGGTTTGGACTCTTCTGTCACGTCGTCAGACTCATCTGCTGCTTCAGACTCAGGTGATGCGTCAGTGTTCTCTTCAGAATCTTCAACAGTCTGCTCGACACTTGCTGCTTCCGCTTCAGTCGAATCAACCTCCTCCGTCGATTCCGATTCCGGTACAGGCTTGGCTGCAGACCCCTTTTCTTCCCCCTCAGGCGCCTGCGACTCGATCGAAGGAGCGACGGCAGCCCTTGCACCGGTGATCTGATACAGCGAAATATCTTCGGCTGAAACAATCGACTCCGATCCGTCTGCGCTGACCTGAGGCATTTCGGCTTTCGCTTTTGCCCTACCTTCAATGATCGCATCAGCGGCCGCAGTGCAGTAGAGACGAATCGCGCTGACCGCGTCATCATTACCGGGAATCACATAGTCGATTCCATCCGGGTCGCAGTTAGTATCCACCACAGCCACAACTGGAATGCCAAGCTTGTTCGCTTCCTTGACAGCAATATTTTCATGCTTCACGTCAATCACGAACAATGCATCGGGGAGACCTCGCATATTCATAATTCCTGCGAGGTTGCGGTCGAGCCTGAACTGCTCCCTTTCGATCCTCATCGCTTCTTTTTTGGCAATTTTGGAAATGCCATCGGAGGCGATAATCTCATTCAGTTCATTCAGACGATCAATCGACTTTCTGACAGTACGATGATTTGTCAGCATTCCACCGAGCCAACGATGATAGACATAGGGACATTCCGCCCTTTGTGCCTGTTCCCGGACAATCTTGCCAGCCTGACGCTTGGTGCCGACAAAAACAACAGTACCTCGTTTGGCGGCTACACCTGACAGATAGTCCAATGCTTCATTGAACATCATCAGCGTGCGTTCAAGATTGATGATATGGATTTTGTTGCGATGCCCGTAAATGTAAGGGCTCATTTTGGGACACCAGAATCTGGTCTGATGCCCGAAATGAACGCCAAGCTCAAGCAGCTGGCGCATGGTTACGTCAGACATTGAGAAATCTCCTGTTGGGTTTTGCGACCATGGCTCGAACCTGCCACCAATTAAGGCACCCTGTCAGGTTCCGAACTCGCCATGTGAGAATAAATAGGTGCATTAGTTTACTATTAAGTATCATAATTTGCAATCTCACTCGGCTGGAAATTCAGGATGTCATCGACGTAGTTCGGATGAACATCCATTCTACGTTTCGACAGTCCTGTGAGTGAATTTCATTTAGACAATCAAGCGTAAACATACATAGATTCACCAGTTTCACTATGTCTTCCGTCACGATCAAGGCTCCGGACGAAATAGAGAAAATGCGGGTTGCCGGTCGGCTAGCTGCGTCAGTGCTCGACATGATTGAGCCTCATGTCCAGGCCGGCATAACCACCGAGGAACTGGATTCGATCTGTCATCACTTTATCGTAGATGAACTCCAGGTGATTCCAGCACCTTTGAATTACCGTGGTTTTCCGAAATCGATCTGTACTTCGATCAACAATGTTGTATGTCATGGTATCCCGGGACCCCGAAAACTGAAAGGCGGCGACATCATCAATATCGATATCACCGTTATCAAGGATGGTTTCCACGGTGATACCAGTCGAATGTTTACCGTTGGAGATGCCTCCATTCGTGCCAGACGGCTGTGCCGAATCAGCCACGAAAGTATGATGAAAGGTATTGAAACCATCAAGTCAGGATCCACACTTGGTGATCTGGGACACGCTGTGCAAAAACATGCAGAATCCCATGGTTTCTCAGTTGTTCGAGAATATTGCGGTCACGGCATAGGAAAAGGTTTTCATGAAGAACCGCACGTCCTGCACTATGGAAAACCCGACACGGGCATGCAATTGCAGGCGGGTATGACCATCACAGTCGAACCCATGGTCAATTCGGGCAAGAAGGAAACCAGAATGCAGGCAGACCGATGGACCGTGGTAACCAGCGACGGCAGCCTGTCCGCCCAGTGGGAACACACTGTTCTCGTTACTGATACAGGTTACGAGATACTGACGGTTTCTCCGAAGACTGGACAACCATGAAGGTACAGTGCACTGTGGCAAGTTTATTCTCTCAGACTGATACGTGTTGAATGTACATTGATTCCTACGAGCAGATGGAACTCGCCACTGAGAAACTGAATGATCTGGTTGGCATTCTGATCTCGGACATCGAAGATCAGATCAATCAGTACAATGATTCGCCATTCGACACCTGTCCACTCACAGCGACTTGGTTGTCGAATGGATATATGGGCTGTTGTCCAGACCCAGCCATATAGCATCAGCAACAGCCGCCAAGGGCCGGATCCCGACGTTGCTTTGTGATTGTTGATCGGTAACGTTGCCGAAGACAACTATCACGTCGTAACATGTCGAGTCGGAACCCTGCGCGAAAGAGGTACAGGAATACGTATATAATTCGATCCATGAGTGAAGCAATTGCCTTTGATACACATCGCTATGTCAAGCGCCTGACCGAGAATGGTTTCAGCGAGCAGCAGGCTGAGGTTCTGGCGGACGAGCAGGTCGCGCTTCTCAACACCAACCTTGCGACCAAGACGGATATTTTGGAAGTCAAGGTCGACATCGAGAGGGTGAAATCCGATCTTCTCAAATGGATGTTCGGAGCGATGGTAGCTCAGGGTGGTCTGATCGTCGCGTTGGTTTAACTGCTCTGATCACACTCCGACGGACTGATATCAATCATTGTCCGACGCGGGATTGCAACTCTTTGCCCTTGACTGGACAACCATAAGGGCATGACACATAATTATGCTTGACGTAATGCATAATTCCCCTATTAAATTTGATCACTATCAATGCAGGTAAGAGCATGCCAAACACGTGATCGTGAGTTTTTCAAACAAGCAGACGAGAGTCTTCTATGAAGGTAAGCGCGTTGCGGCATTCTCCAGTTTTGCACGAGCAGCTTCGCGCAAACTGGACCAATTGGACGCTGCGGTTAATCTTGGTGATCTTGATAGGCCCGGCAATTACCTTAAGGCACATAAAGGACAACGCAAAGGTCAATGAAGTATTCGAATCAATGATCAGTGGAGAATTTGTTTCAAGTGGACTGAAGCGAGTTCAGGTCCTCCAGACGTAGAAATTGGGGTTCCAGTTAACCGCATTACAGAGATTCTCAACAGTCGGCGATCAGTTACTGGTGACACCGCATTGCGATTGGGGTATTTTTGGGGACCTCTGGAGAGTTTTGGATCAATCTTCAGAAACTCTACGAACTGCGCTTAGCACAGCACAACAGAAAAACGCGGCAGCCATTAACCAGCTACCAAGGCTCAATCCTGAAAAAGAACTTCACGCGGCGAATTGACTCTGCAGGGTGAAATTGCTTCTAATTTTATAAAAATTAATTCCATAGTCATTATTTCAATATTCTATATTAAACCTTTTTCGAAGCATGAAAACTACAGTTGATATTCCCGAGAAAGAGCTTGAAGCAGTGATGAAATACACACAAGCTAAAACCAAACGTGAAGCTGTCAACTTTGCAATTTCCGACTTCAATCGTCGTATGCGTATGGCAAAACTGGCACGCTACGCCGGCACCTGCGACAACGTTATCACTCCCGCTGAGCTCCAGGCACAACGCCGTCAATCATGATACTTGTCGATACGTCAAGTTGGATTCATTTCCTAAGAACAGACGGACATCCACTTGCTCGTAATCGTGTTCTTGATGCGTTGGAAAACGGACAGGCTCGTCTGTGCCTAATCGTACAACTTGAACTATGGAACGGCGCGAGGGGCAAACGCGAAATTCATATCCTGAATCAATTTGCGTCTACTATTCCGGAACTTGCCATCAATACTGCTGTTTGGCAATTGGCCTACGAAATGGCCCGGCAATTAAGATCAAGAGGCGTAACAATACCAGCAACAAATGTTCTGATTGCTGCATGTGCCAAATATCATGGTGCAAGTTTGGAGACTACCGATTCAGACTTTGAACTGGTAAAAGATATTTGCAACTGACCGACACCGAGCTCGGATTTGTCATCAGATGACTCCATGGACATATCGGAACATGCTGACCGCAGGTGTGAGAATCTTCAACAATCAATATCCGACACCTGGTAAACCTTGAAATTCATAGTAAATATGAGTTGCCCATTTTTGAAACAAGCGCGTTCGAATGCAACACTGACCGACAGTAGATGAAAACAAGTACTGCGTTAAAAGACTCGAATTCTCTCGTTGAAACGTATCGGGAGCTGGTACGCGAGGACGATGCCCGGCTCAGACGAATTCATGAAAAAAAATATTCGGCGCAACGCATTGTCAGCTCCCGCACTCAATCAGTCGACACAATTCTTCGAAATGTGTGGAATGAGTTTTTCGACAGTAATGATGCGGGCAATCACATCAGTCTGATTGCAGTCGGCGGTTATGGCCGGGCAGAACTGAACCCGTATTCGGATATCGACATCATGCTTTTGCTTGACCGCAAGAATAGTGGTCAGTACGACATGATGATCAAGCCCTTCATCCGGTTTCTATGGGATATTGGATTTGAAGTGGGACACAGCGTCAGAACCGTGAATGATTGCATCAAACAATCACATGCGGACTTGACGGTCATGACAACCCTGCTTGAATCCAGATACTGCGCCGGCGCCCAGACATTGTTTCGCCAGTTTGAGAACAAGATTCAGGAATCTAACATCTGGCCGGCAAGAAAGTTTTTCGAGGCAAAAGTCAAAGAGCAGGAGCTCAGACACCATAAGTATTCGGATACCGCCTACAATCTTGAGCCCAATATCAAGGACGGACCCGGCGGGCTTCGGGATATTCACACAGTTTCGTGGGTGACGATGCGTCATTTCGGTAGTCGCGGCTTGCATGAGCTGGTTATGCGAAATTTCCTGCAGGAAGATGAATTTCAGACACTGATTCGCGGACGAAATTACCTTTGGAAACTTCGCAATGAACTTCATCTTACGCTGGGTCGACGGGAAGACAGGCTGCTATTCGATAACCAGCTGAAGCTCGCCGAAAAGTTCGGGTTTCTGGACGACGACAACAACAAAGCTGTTGAAAAGCTGATGAAACCCTATTTCCGTACTGTAAAGGTATTAAGGCACATCAATCATATGCTTTTGCAGCATTTCGATGAGTCGATACTCACCCGCAAGCGTCACAAGATCGTGTCGCTGAACAGCAAGTTTCGGACAGTTGACGGCTATCTCGATTTTTCCGATGCAAAAGCGATAGACAGGAAACCGGAGTTGCTGGTAGAGGCATGCGTGAGTTTTCAGTGTAATAGTGATATCCGCGGTATAAGAGCCGCGGCACTGAGGTTGATGCGTTCAAAAAAATTTCTTGTAAACAGACAATTACGAAATTCTGCTCAGGTTAAATCTCATTTACTGTCGATTTTCAGAAATTCCCAGCGTCTTCCCCAGACTCTAGACTTGATGCACGATACTGGCCTGTTGGGCAGGCTGATCCCTGACTTCAACCGAATTGTAGGACAGTTGCAGTACGACCTGTTTCATGTGTACACAGTCGATGCGCATCTATTGAATGTTGTATGGCACATCTATGAACTTGGACAACCGGCAACGTCCCGATCTCTGCCTCTGGCTGCCGATGCAATGAAACGAATCATCAAGCCCGAAAGGTTGTTTATTGCAGCATTGTTTCACGACATCGCGAAAGGCCAAGGTGGCGACCATTCAGAACTTGGAGAAGTGCAAAGTTATCGGTTCTGCAAACGGATTGGAATGGACGAATACGACTCGCACTTCGTCGCCTGGCTGGTTCGACAGCATCTCACCATGAGCTTTACAAGTCAAAGAGAGGATTTGAATGATCCTGAAGTCATTTCCCGATTTGCGGTCAAAGTCGGCAATCAGGAACACCTCGATCACCTGTTCCTACTGACGATCGCTGACATGCGCGGGACCGGACCGAAAGTCTGGAACGACTGGAAAGGGAAAATGCTTGAGCATCTGTACCTTGCGACTTCCCGAACACTGTTGACGAATGTGCTTCCGCACGATGAGGTTGAGCCCCAAATCGAAGAGATCAAATCGGATTCCATTGCGCTTTTAGGAAAGGATCGAACCTTAAGAAACAGAGCCGCAAGACTCTGGGCGAATTTAGACGATGACTACTTCTTGAGCTACGACGCCGATACGATTGCATGGCATGTGATACATGCCGCGAAAACAAGCCTGATCGACCTGCCACTTGTCGCGTTCCGCTCCCACCCTTCGATTGATGTCATACAAATCTTCGTTCTTG
This sequence comes from Arenicellales bacterium, assembly GCA_963666625.1. Lineage (GTDB taxonomy): Bacteria > Pseudomonadota > Gammaproteobacteria > Arenicellales > JAJDZL01 > JAJDZL01. The sequence continues at coordinate 3,151,020 of OY762925.1, read as the reverse complement.
CCACGAATTCAGACGAACAGTTCACAATCATCACTGGCGCACTTGATCACTGCTCACTGAATGTACTGGAAGCGAGAACCCATCCACTACGTTCAGGTCTAACCGCTTTTTCATTTGTCGTATTGGTGCGTGATCATGCGGTCCGGAACTCCGATGCGAATCTGGAATTTTTCGAACAAGCTGTTGAGCAAGCCATTGTCAAACAAAAGATTCAACACTCACCCAGTGCGGTCAAACCGGATCGGGTTGCGCGTCATATTTCGTTTCCAACCCGAATTCATTTTTCGCACTCTCCCGGCGGTGACTATACGATGATGGAAATATCCGCTCAGGACCGACCCGGTTTGCTCTATCTTGTGGTGAGGACACTCCTGCTTCACAAGGTAAGGCTACTTTCGGCGAAAATTACCACATCCGGCGCGCGAGCAGAAGATGTATTTTTCATTGTCGACCGTGATGGTGAGCCCATATCCGAGGAAACCATCCAGGACGAATTGAAAAAAGAGATAATTCGCTTGCTCGGTTAACAATTACTGAAAGCTTCAATTAAATCAGGGAACATTTATGTCTACGTTGAAATCCATTATCAGTACAGCCTTTGATAATCGTGCAGAACTGAATCCAGATTCTTGCTCGAATGAAATTCGACAAGCGATTGACAGATCTTTAGCCGCACTTGATACGGGTGAACTGCGTGTCGCCGAAAAACGCGATGGCGAGTGGCAGGTCAACGAATGGGCGAAGAAGGCCGTCTTGCTTTCTTTCAGAGTTTATGACAATTGGGTTATGCAAGACGGAAGTGCGACTTACTATGACAAGGTAGAAAGAAAATTTTTCGGTCACGACGAACAACGATTCATCGATGGCGGTTATCGTGTCGTACCCCCGGCGACTGTTCGGTACGGTTCGCATATCGGACGCAACGTAGTGCTAATGCCAAGTTATGTCAACATTGGCGCGTTTGTGGATGACGGAACTATGGTCGACACGTGGGCAACAGTGGGTTCCTGCGCACAGATCGGCAAGAACGTGCATCTTTCGGGCGGTGTCGGTATAGGTGGTGTGCTGGAACCGTTACAGGCTTCACCCACAATTATCGAGGACAACTGTTTCATCGGTGCACGAAGCGAAATAGTCGAAGGTGTGATCGTAGGAGAAGGATCAGTCATATCAATGGGAGTCTACATCGGTCAGAGTACAAAAATCTACAATCGACAGACTGGAGAAGTCACTTATGGTTATGTTCCTCCGGGTTCTGTCGTAGTATCTGGAAATTTACCGTCCGCGAGCGGCGAATACAGTCTTTATTGCGCAGTAATAGTTAAGCAGGTCGATGCTAAGACCAGAAGTAAGACCGGGTTGAATGAACTGCTCAGGGTAGACTGAAGCAATACTTCCTACTTAGACTCAATTTAGATTGACATCTAATGATGCTTTGATACCTTTATCAATAAAATCAATTTATTAAGTCCGAATGCTAGAATAGATTGTTCGATACAATATTTGACTGTGATCTCACCCGACGAACCCGAGACAACTACCCAATACAGCCTGCATTTACCTGAAAATTTGTATTTGTGAATATTTAACCCCTACTCCACTGACTTACTTGCCCACGTTTATTCGAGATCTTTTGTTAGGAGACTTGTCGAATTGTGCCAGAAAAGCCGTCAGATTTAAGCTCAAGCAATAATACAGATTATTCGTAGGTTCAATCACTTCGAACCATTGACGTAAGTGAGCCTCGGTCTTGCGACCGTCGAGTCCATGTTTCGCACGATTCAGATAGGTGTCAGCATCCAATCCTTCGTATCCTACAAATTTCGAAGGTGCAAATTTCCAGTTTCCGTCGTCGTCTTTTATAGATGATATGGAAACCTCCCACCCTCGCTTTAAAATAATGAACTGTAATCAACATACGAGAGGTGAGAGGTTCACATGGATACATACGATAACACAACGATCGGGTTGGATTTGGCAAAGAACGTGTTTTACTGCACCGAGCTGAACCGCAACATGCGGGTGGTGAATCAGACCGGACTGAGACGCAGCCAGGTATTGGAGTGGTTTTCCGCACTGGATGCGTCGAAGGTTCGGTGTGTGGCGATGGAGGCGTGCGGCGGCGCGCATTTCTGGGGCCGCAAGCTTGAGGAGCTGGGTCTGCCGGTGAAGCTTTTACCGCCGAAGTGGGTGAGGGCCTATGTGGTGAACAACAAGACCGATGCCAACGATTCGGTGGCGATCGCCGAGGCCTCGCTGCGGCCGCGGGTACATGCGGTGCCGGTGAAGTCGGTGGCGCAGCAGGATCTGACGACATTGCACGGACTTCGCGAGCAGGCGATCGGCACCCGCACGCAGTGCTGCAACACGATCCGCTCACACCTGGCGGAACGGGGGCTGGTGACCGGGCGCTCAAGATCGAAGCTGGATGATCTGGTGCGGCGGGTGCTGGGTGATGATCCGACGCTTCAGGCGGGGCTGGATCTGAGTCAGGTCAGTGCCGAGTTCCGGCACATGCTGGCGCATGAGGCTGAGCAGCTGGGCAATGTCTGCGAAAAGGTGGAGTTCTACACTTCCCGGATCAAGGCATTGGGTTCACAGATGGATGAGGTGAGGCGGTTGCAGACAGTACCGGGCATCGGTCCGATTGTGGCGAGCGCACTGGTGTCGGTGTCCGGTGAGGGTGGTGACTTCGGATGCGGGCGCGACTTCGCCGCCTGGCTGGGGCTGGTGCCCCGCCAGCACAGCAGCGGCGGACAGGAGAGGTCCGGCGGCATCTCCAAGTGCGGTGACCGCTACGTTCGCACGATGCTGATCCACGGCGCCCGCTCGGTGTGTTTTGCGGCCGCACGTAATCCGGACAGTGACGATCCGCTTCACCGAAAGGCCAGACGTGTTGCCAGGCGCAGCAACCACAACAAGGCGGTGGTGGCGGTGGCCAACCAGATGGCCCGCATCAGCTGGGTGATATTGGCCAAGGGGGTTGAATACGATCCCCGGAGAATCACGGCGTAGAGATGATCAACAGAATGAACATATGGCCGTACCGGTCCCGGTGACCGGCACGGCGGAAGATGATAAGGTTACAGGTCGGGGAGATTGCATTGGTGAGACTGTGAACTGATGACACAAAGGGCGATGCCTGCGCAGGAAGAGCCTGGACTGTGCTACGGCGGCATGCAAGCCGATTTATAGATAAGGAGCCTGTGCGCGAAAATCATCATGGCTCGGGGACCGGTTGATGTGTCCCCCAATGAAAGAAGCCGGATATAAGACCGCAACCCATTTTGTTCATCGATTGGCAAACTCAAACTTGCAATCGGGGAGGTTTCCATATAAGCGTACCATGAGCGAACTAAGGACATACGACTGGACAAGCCACTGTTACGATCTAATTCTCGATTGTACCGATGAACTGCATTTAGTACAGAGTCAGAAGAAAGAGCAAGTTGTATCTTGTGTCGATTCATTGTTCAGAGTTAAAGAATTTGACTTTGTAATATACGAGAAAACATATTTACAGATTGCATTTACTGAGGTAGTAGTTATTGCTCCCTGAACAAAACCGAACGAGAATTGACTGATGTGAGTATCTCGTATGAAATGGTGCCGACAGCGTCCGCCAATTCTTCAACAGGCAATCCCTCGCCAAACAGTTTTACACTGGATCCAACACCAGCACTTTGGTGCTGACTTAAATTAACAGCTAACATGTCCATAGATACCCTGCCAATTACATCTGCCCTCACCCCGTCAATCAGTACCTGAGACTTGGACGACGCACTGCGAAAATATCCGTCTCCGTAACCACACCCAACAATTCCGATACGACTATCTTCGGTACATGTCCAAGTCTGTCCGTAGCCGACTGAGTCGCCGGTCCTTAGATGTTTCACAGATAATATCGTTGAGTACAACTCCATAACAGGTTGCAGGTCGAGTTCCTTGGAAGTCATACCCACAATCGGAGAGCCTCCGTAAAGCATTATCCCAGGACGCACCCAGTCGAAATGACTATCTTTCCAACATACGATACCTGCCGAATTGGCGATGCTGAGGTCGGTATCGATACCCTCTGTGCACTGTTTGAATCGACCGATTTGCACTGACGCAAAATTCGAATCCAATTCGTCGGCACTGGCGAAATGAGAGATGATTCCCTTTAGCTCAAGAAACGGCATTGCTTCAACAGTTTCAAGAACATTCGGCAAATCCTGAATCGGGAACCCCAATCGATTCATACCTGTATCTATTTTGATCCAGATTGACAATTTATCACCGGAACGAATACCGCGTAATAGCTCAATCTGTTCTTTACAATAGATCACACAATCAATTTTTTTGGCCTGAACAACCGAAATGTGATTTGGCTCGCAAAAACCGGATAGGACGCAAACTGGCTTTTCGATATTTGAATCCCTTAGTTCGATCGCCTCATCAACTGTTGCCACCGCAAATGCATTGACACCGCTTTGGAGAGCTTTAGCGATACGCGCAAGTCCATGGCCGTAGCCGTTTGACTTGACTACACCCATGATTTTTGAAGTCGGTGAGTAATCCCTCACCCTTGACAGATTATGACGGAGGGCAGATAAGCGAATGGAACCATATAAGCGCACGGAAAGTCCTGCCGTAAGATCGATCAGACATGCGCTATATCATGTACCAGGCCAGATTCAGCAAAATTGGAATCCGAAAGATTTTCAAATTTGGTGAATTCTTTCATGAAACACAGTTTGATCGTACCAGTATCTCCATTTCGGTGTTTCGCAACGATAATTTCCGCAGTCCCGTAGTCCTTTGTATCAGGTGTGTATACTTCGTCCCTGTATATAAATATGATTACGTCTGCATCCTGTTCTATCGCTCCTGACTCTCTCAGATCCGCCATGATCGGACGTTTATTGGGACGCGATTCAACTTCTCTGTTCAACTGAGAAAGAGCAATGATTGGAACTTCTAGTTCTTTCGCAAGAAATTTCAGTTCACGGGTTATATTGGCCAGCTCGGTTGCTCGGTTCGACTGTTCGTCCTTCATCTGTAAAAGTTGAAGATAATCCACAATGATAAGATCGAGACCGGTTTCCTGATACATACGCCGCGAAATTGCGGAAATCTGAAGTGGAGATATACCAGGAGTGGCATCAATATAGATTTGAGCGTCGTGAAGAAGATTCAGCGCATGTGACAATCGCTCCCAGCACATCTCACCTTCCTGACCTTCGCCTAGCTCACCTTTACGGATCTTCGCTGCATCAACACTGCTGAGAGACGACAACGAACGCATTGACAGGTGAATCGCCGGCATTTCCAGACTGAATACTGCAACTTTCATTTTTTCCTGAATTGCAGCGTTTTCGGCAATATTCATGGCAAGCGCAGTTTTTCCCATCGAGGGTCGGCCTGCAATGATTACCAGATCAGACTGCTGGAATCCTGCAGTCAAATCATCTAGATCAGTGAATCCGGATGGCACTCCAGTGATACTATTCTTGTCAGGGTCGTTGTATAGCTTTTCAATCTGCTTGAAGGCGAGCATGGCGGTTTCACTGATGTGCACCATCTCGGCATTCTTGTCATACTTCTTTCCGAGATTGAAAATCATTTGCTGAACCTTGCTCATGATTTCATCAACAGATCGGCTTTCGCGTTCGTAAACGGTTCTTTGAATGTCCTCGGAGCTCTTCAGCAATTGTCTCAGGACAGCACAATCGCGAACAATTTGAGCGTAAGAATCGGCGTTGAGGCTATGCGGGGTCTCGTCGGCTATCTCAGCTAAATAATTGATTCCACCTATTTCCTCCAGCTCACTGGTCCGTTCAAGGAGGTCTTTCATTGTCAGGAGGTCGATCTTAATTCGCTGCTTGTATAGGCTGAGCATTGATTTGAAGATCAGGCGGTGGCGACTCTGATAGAAATCTTCGGCTGAGAGAAGCCCGATGACCTTCTCAAATTGATCGTCGCTGATCAAAATTGCGCCGAGCACGGAACGCTCGGCGTCAATCTGTTGTGGGGGAGTTTTTAAGTACTGTACATTGGACAAGTCTGACGATGTCCTAAAATCCTGTGGAACATTCCGATGGACTTCATCAGCAGTCACGTATCCGTTTTCTCCTCGCTCGGGCTCTCGTCCTCAGATGCGGATTCTTCGTTCGCTAGGATTTCTTCAGTCTCATCTGAATCCTCACCCTCTTCAATCAAAGCCTCGACCGACGGTTCCAGAGAGTCTGCTTCAACAACAAGGTTGATATCAAAACTCACCTCGGGATGAACTCTGACACTGATGACGTGTTCTCCGATTTCTTTTATTGATCCGCCTGGCATATTGATTTCAGACCTGAGTATTTCAGTACCTGCCTCTGCGGCTCTTTCAATTATTTCCGTGGTTGATACCGAACCGAAGAGCCTGCCAGTCTCATCAACGACATGCTTGGAAATGCGAAGTGTCTTGACAGCCGCATCCGCACGGGCTTGTGCGACATCCAGACGTTCCTTCTCCTCTCTAAGCAGTTGGGCACGACGCTCCTCAACTTTCGCCAATGCTTCGGCCGTGGCTTTTACAGCCTTTTTCTGGGGGATCAGATAGTTGCGGGCATAACCGGGCTTGACCTGTACAGTATCACCCAACTGTCCAAGTTTTTGTACCGCTTCAAGCAATATTACTTCCATGGCATCCTCCCCGGCTAATGAGAATCGGTATATCCGATCAGGGCCAGATACCGTGCACGCTTGATTGCGCGGGCGAGTTGCCGTTGATATCGCGCTTTGGTGCCGGTACTTCTGCTTGGATTGATCTTACCGGATTCCGAGATGAATCCTTCAAGCATATCCAAATCCTTGTAGTCAACCTCCTCAATGCCCGCTGCTGTGAACTGGCAGTATTTTCGGCTTCGATAGCGTCGGTTCATGCTGTCGCCTCCTTTTCCTCAGATTCCACTTCAGGTTCCGCTTGTTCCTCATCCGCTCCGTTGGCTTCAGAATCACTTTCGTCGATGGCATTATCCTCATCGGTAATTTCATTTTCTGCCACAGCCTCATTACTTTCCGTCTGAGCCTGCGCCTTGGCTGCCTTGGCTGCTTCGGCTGCCTTGGCAGCTTCTTCAGCTCTCAAGCGTTCGATTTCCACTGCTTCTCGTTCCTTTGCCAGTCTTTCTTCTTCTTCCTGCTTGATTAATTTTTTCATTATGGCCGACTGTTCCGTGATCGCTTTCTCCTGTCTTATGCAAAGGCTACGGAGAATGGAATCATAATATTTGAAATCATTTTCAATTTTGTCCTTTACGGAAGGATCACATTCAACATTCAGAAGGAAGTAATGAGCTTTGTAGTTCTTCTTGATCGGGTAAGCGAGCTTTCGTCGCCCCCAATTTTCTTGACGATGAATCTTGCCACCAGAATCTTCAACAATCTTGCGATATCTGGCGACAATTTCTTCAATTTGCGCACTCTGATCGGGATGAACCAGTGCGACAATCTCGTAATGACGCATTTAAGTCTCCTCTCGGATTATCAGCCTTGAACTACCGGCTTTGGCAAGGCAAGGAGTTTAGTGTGGTGCCGGAGTGCTTATATTTTACTCTCAATGACCGAATTCACAAGTCATTTTTGAAGCGTTTAACCATGCTTGACCTGAAAATTATGTCAGCGGGAAAATTTTGGCCTACGTTTTTCAACGAATGCAGCCACTCCTTCAAAAAAATCATCTTCAACCATACATTCAAGGAAACTTTCCAGTTCGAATTTCAACTGTGAACTCATGTCATTGTTGAATGACTGCCGGATCAGGTGTTTCGCATTTGCAACTGCTGATCTCGCTGAACCGACAATCGTAGCGGCTGTTTTCGCTGTTGTGTTTTCCAAGTCATCATCTTCAACCACCATATTGACCAACCCCATTTCCAAAGCTTCTTCGGCACTATAGCGTTTGGTGAGTAATGTGATTTCCATGGATTTTTTCAGACCAACCGATCTGGGCAAATAATAGGTACTGCCGCCATCTGGAGAAGTGCCAAGAAGGTTATAGGCAGAGGTGTAGAATGAATTTGTTGATGCGATCGCCAAGTCACTGCCGGCAACCAGACTGATGCCAAACCCGGCGGCGGCACCGCGTACGCTCGCGATCACAGGAACGGGCAATGACGCCATATTTTCAACGAGATTGTGGACATCTGAGATGAGTGAATTGAATGCTTCAATCTTGGAATCACGGTCAAGGTTGCGCAATTCATGGAAATACAGGATATCTCCACCCGCCATGAAGCTTGCACCTTCTCCGCAAAGCACTACACAACGTACACTTGAGTCCTTTCTCACCTCATCAATCGCATTCGTTAATTCCCTAAGCATATCCCGATTCAATGCATTGAACTGCTTGGGGCGGTTCATACTGATGCGATACACCCCTTCTAAATTCTCAGTGACAACGGTGTTCATTACTTCCTCCAAAAGGTTAAATTCAAGCTCGAGCTGGTCACTTCTGACCTGACAGCCAGTACTTCGTTTGACTGGATGCTATGGGAAATCAAGAATCGTATGGTTCGGTATCAGACCATGATCGGCAAAAAAATCTGCTCTTGTCTCCAATGCATGCAGGAATTCTTTGGACCCAATACCATATGTCCTAGCGGATTCATCCCCGATTTTTTGTGGTGTCATCCGCAGAACTGTTATGAGTTTGCGATTTTTATCGAAAAAGCCGATATCCAGACTGTCATGTACATTGAACATGTGGAAACTGGAATTGGTGGGGGTCTTGTAAACAAAAAGAATCGAACTCAGCTGTATGATTTCAGGACAGATGTGCTGGAATCCGGCAGCTCTTTCTCGGGGACTATCTGCGATTCGAGACCGTATCCTGATTACTTCGCCATCTTCGCGCCGCAGTTTCACAGTTTGGATATCCATTTCAGACCACTGGGGTGTCGCGAGCTTGCAATCACTTCCTGCCAAGACATCCGCAGAAACCGCCAAGAAAAATACACTGATAAGTGTGATCAGTCTAGCCGACGACATTGCGAATTACCGCACAGATTCGGTCAACATGTGACCGGGGCATTTCGGGATAAAGAGGCAATGAGATCACTTCGTCCGCCGCTCTCATGGATTCAGGAAAATCAGTATCCGAATATCCCAGATGTTGATAGGGTTGCTGTCTGTGCAATGGCATCGGATAGTAGATCTGGTATCCGATATTGTGACGCTTCAAGGCTTGCGCAATATCATCCCTCAATCGGCTTCTGATTGTAAAGATGTTGTACACATGAGTCGTTTCGGGCTGTTGTCGAGGCAACGTCAGATCAAGACCTTCCAGTTGTTCGAAATAGATATTCGAAATTTCTCGTCGAGATCTGATCTTTTCGTCAATCGAATTCAGTTTGATCGACAGCAGTGCTGCCTGTATGCAATTCAATCGACTGGTGCTTCCAATCACCGAATGGATATTTGGTCCTGTCACACCATGATTTCGCAACAGTTTCAGTTGGTCAGCAATCTGAATATCGTTGGTTGTAACCAGACCGCCATCTCCGAAAGCGCCTAACACCTTGGTTGGATAAAAGCTGAAACAACCCGTATCGCCGATACTTCCAGCGCAACGTTCACCGATTCTTGCACTGAACGCCTGAGCCGTGTCCTCAACGACTGCGATGCCTTTTTTTGCTGCCAATTCCAGAATCGGTCTGAGATTGGCTGGTGCACCGAAGAGATGAACAGGCAAAATCGCTTTTGTATCGGTGCGTATTGCGGATTCGATTTCACTCACATCAATGTTGAAATCAATCGGATCAATATCTACAAAAACAGGTGTCGCTCCGATTAGAGAAACCGCTTCTGCAGTCGCAAAAAAGGTGAAGTCCGGAACAATGACAGAGTCTCCCGGCCCTACTCCCAATGCCTTCAACGCCAGCGAAATGGCATCGGTTCCACTCGAAACCGAAACCGCATGTTTCACTCCGAGATAATCAGCCATACGAGTTTCAAACTGATCAATCGCGTCACCTAAAATAAAATTTCCACTATGACCCAACCGTTCAATTTCCTTGAACCACTCCTCTCTGACCGCGGTGTATTGACCGGTAAGGTCGAAATACGGAATCTTCTCTTTAGATACCATCAGTCCTGATTGACCTGCGCTCGAACCAACTCAGCAACCTGCATTGCGGACAATCCATCCTCAACGGTAACATACGGTGTACCGCCGTTACGAAGAATATCCACAAAGTGATTGATTTCCATTTTCAAGGTAATATTCGGAGTGACATCAACTTTTGATTCGACCGTCACAGCCTCATCACTGATTCCATCATTTTCTTTAGTTGTACGAACGACCATCGTCTGGTTGAGCAGATCAAGCTCCATATACTGATGATGTGTGTAGACTTGGAAAATTCTCTGCCGTTCAACCGCAACCCTGGAGGCTGTTACATTTGCCACTGATCCGTTCTCAAATTCAATTCGGGCATTGGCGACGTCGACGTGCTGTGTCACGACTGATGTTCCAAGTGCGGATACACTCGCTACCGGAGCCTTGACGAATGCAAGCACAAGGTCGATATCGTGAATCATCAGATCATTGATCACATCAACATCTCCACCGCGGCCGCCGAACTTTCCCTGTCTATGTGCTTCGACGTATTTTGGCTGATCGACTAAGCTGGAGGCTTCCATAATTGCGGAATTGAATCGCTCCTGATGCCCTACCATACACGTCACCCCACTACGATTGGCTAGTTTAACGATGGATTCAGCATCTTTCAGGGAAGAAGCCAGGGGTTTTTCGATAAGGACATGTACTTTTCGGCTTAGACATAACTCGGCGACACGGTAATGTGCCGTCGAAGGTACCGCGATACTCACCGCATCGACTTTCTCAGCCAGATGTTCTGAATTTGTATACCATGCGCAATCGAATTTTTCAGCGATTTCACGGGCTCTGTCAGGGACGATATCAGCGATTCCAACCAATTCAACAGCATCATTCGCCATATAGTGCGATGCGTGGAGCTCACCCATGAAACCGGCACCAATCACACCGACTTTCAGCCTATCAACTGTATTGCTGTGACTGGTCATTTTCGAATTTAAATCTCAGCCGGAATAACGGAGGTACAAGATGTGATTGATATGCAGGCAGTCTGGCAAAAGATCGTCTGGTCTGGTTGTTTCGATCAACCGGATACAAAGTTACCGGTGACATTCGAATGACTGATCATTTTCAATAGAAATCGGACGGCATTATATACACTCGACTGTAGTTGATTGACAGTGGCACTCCGAGTATTGTCCGGACACCAGTGGATCGATCTCCTCTTGAAAACAAAGCCGGGGCCTTGAAAATTGTAAAATTGCATCCAAGAATTAGCTTATTTGGATTCGGACATCGAATTGATACTGTCAAATCTTAGAAGAAATCTTGAGACTTTTCTCTCTGTCGAGGATGACATCGCCAAGAGCGATTCCGCTGAACTGACTTCTAACGCGGCGGCTGCCCTGTTGCTGGAGGCTGCACAGGCAGACAATCAGATCGACAATAAAGAACTGGAACAGATTGAACTTTCGCTGGTCAACAACTTGGGGGTGAACCCGGAAAACATCAAGGAAATTGTACGCGATGCCCAGAAGCAACTGGACCATGCAACCTGCCTGCATGAAATTACCAAAATTATCAATCAGAACTGGACAGTGGAAGAAAAAATCAAGTTGATCGAGAGTATGTGGAAAGTCGTTCTGAGTGATCAGCATCTCGATGCGCACGAGCAACACCTGATGCGAAAGATCAAAGGATTACTCCATATTCCGCAGACGGAATATATTGCAGCCAAGTTACGCGCCCGAAATGCGCTTGGTGCCCAATGATCCAGATAGCGTATCAAAAATGCTGAGACTTACCAGGGTATGTCTTCAGCCGGGTCTTCCGGAAAGTCGGAAGAACTGCCCGAACTGATGGGTTGAGAAGTAAGCGATCCACTGTCAACACCACTGGATTGGTCGTATTCGGACGGTCGCGAACCACCGAAGCTATCACTTCTTCCTTCGCCTCTTGAATCCAGCATAACCATCTCCCGAGCAATAATCTCCGTCGAGTATCGATCCTGTCCGGTACGCGAATCCTGCCATTTGCGAGTCTGCAGTCGACCCTCCACATACACCTGGCTGCCCTTTCTAAGATACTGACCAACTATTTCAGCAAGCCTACCGAAAAACACAACTCGATGCCATTCCGTCCTTTCCTTACGCTCGTTTGAATCTTGGTCTGGTAATCTTTCGTTGGTCGCCAAATTGCAATTGACAACCAGTAATCCGCTTTGTGTTCTTCGCTGTTCTGGGTCTCCGCCTAAACGTCCAACAATGATTACTTTATTCACACTGCCTGTCATATTCCATCTCCGAATTTAAAGTATTACTTATTGTTGTACCCAGCTTGAATTTCGACTTCAAACAACTTCAACATCGGCTTCCGGCCGAAACCATGCATTCAGTCGATATCCATAGCAGTATAACAATTCCTGCCGCCAGAAAAACACCTGTCGCGCCGAATCCGTCGTAGGCGAATCCACCGATAACGCCACCTACAAATGCACCTGTAAATGTACAGGTGTTGAACACACCCATAACCATGCCTCTCATACTGGAATCGGCAGCAGAAACGGTCGTGGAAGGAAAGATCGCCTCAAGCGTATTGAAGCCAACAAAAAACAGCCATAAACTGCCGACCAGCAGCAAAAAACTTCTTGATTCTGAACCTGCCATTAGTCCGGCGAGCGCGATGACAAGCAACAATGCCGCACAAAGCATGACGGGTCGGGAACGGTCATTTTTCGACCCGATTCGAATCAGTGGCACCATCATTATGAATGACAGAATGAAAACCGGTGCATAGACCTTCCATGTACTGGTACGGGCAAGCCCTGTAACCTCAACAAGTTCGATCGGGAAAGCCAAAAACAGCGATGTCATTGCAGCATGAATCGCCAGTGTACCCGAGTAAAGTCGAAAAAGTTTCCGATCGGCCAACGCTGTTTTCAGGTTTGCAAATAGATAGCCGGAGGAACCATGTTTGGACAGTACAGTTGACGGGGGCACAGCTTTCCACACCAAAAACAATCCGACAATCGCCATGAGTGCTGCCAGCCAGAACAATCCCCGCAATCCGGCGACATAGTTCAGCGAAGGTCCCAGTATCAGAGCGAGGGTGAAAGCGGTACCAATTGACACACCAATGATCGCCATCGCCTTGGTACGTTGCGACTCTCGGGTCAGATCACCGACAAACGCCAAAACAACGGCCGCGATCGCTCCACTACCCTGCAATGCCCTACCCGCAATTACTCCGTAGATCGTGGTGGACTCCGCCGCAACGATGCTACCAATCGCAAAAATTACCAGACCCAGTGCAAGCATCGGTTTCCGCCCCCATCGATCCGATGCCGCACCAAAAGGCACCTGTAAAAGTGCCTGAGTCAATCCATATATACCAAGCGCTATGCCGATGAGAATCGGCGTTGAACCGCGAAAATCGTTAGCGTGCAGCGCCAGCACCGGCAGAATCATGAACAGCCCGATGAGCCGCAAAGCCAGTACAGCAGCCAGCGAGGCAACCGATTTTCTCTCAGATGCTGTGAAGCCTTCTTGTTGCACTTGGAATAATTTTGCCTGGCGAGTTCAAAGCGGATAATATTAACAGGTTTTGCATTTTTTAACAGGAATTGCTGATGTCGTCAGGAAAAATCATAGTCAGGGGTGCCAGAACACATAACCTGAAGAATATTTCGATCGATCTTCCGCGTGACAAACTCAATGTAGTTACCGGCCTTTCCGGTTCGGGCAAGTCGTCGCTGGCATTCGACACGATCTACGCAGAAGGACAAAGACGATACGTGGAATCTCTTTCGGCCTACGCAAGACAGTTCCTCGCTCTGAAGGACAAACCCGATGTTGACTCGATCGAAGGATTATCCCCTGCAATCAGTATTCATCAGCAAGCAACCCGATACAGTCCCCGTTCCACAGTTGGCACAGTAACCGAAATCTATGACTATCTTCGATTGCTCTATGCCCGAATCGGGGAGCCGAGGTGTCCGGAACACAACACCGTACTTTCAGCAAAATCAATCGCCCAGATTGTCGATCAGATACTGTCACTTCGACAGAATGGCAGAACTGCAATCATTGCACCTATTGTTCGTGACAAAAAAGGCGAGCATGAACAGGTCATTGCCAAATTGAAGCGACTGGGGTACGTTCGACTGAGAATCAATGGTGATGTCTATGAAATCGAGCGCGTACCGAAACTTGACCGAAATATAAAAAACACCGTTGAAGTGATTGTCGATCGCCTGATTCCGTCTGACAATACACGGATACGTCTTACTGACTCGGTCGAGACTGCCATTGATCTCTCCGAAGGTCTTGCGATTTGTGCAAAAATTCACCAAGATGGCTCTATCGATGCTGATGGCACTATTTTCAGCGCGAATTTCGGTTGTCCTTACTGCGGATATGTTTTAGATGAGCTCGAACCGAGAATTTTCTCATTCAACAATCCCATCGGAGCCTGTACCGAATGCAAAGGACTTGGGCAAATGTTCAATTTTGATCCTGGAAAAATTGTAATTTCACCGGAGTCCAGTATCGCATCAGGCGCTTTGGCTGAATGGAGTACCCGACACAGCTACTACTACAGCATGCTGGAGTCTTTGGCCAAACACTACGGTTTCGATCTTGAGACACCATTTTCCAGACTCCCAGAATCGGCGCAAAACCTCGTTTTACATGGCAGTGGCTCGGATAAGATTGCCATGCGGTATACCAGTACAAATGGGCGGGTATATCGGAGTTTCAGACCATTTGAAGGTGTGATTCCGAATTTCGAACGACGATATCGAGAAACCACGTCCGAAACCATCAAAGATGAGCTTGCCAAATATCAGGTGACCAAACCCTGTAATGCCTGTAATGGTGCCAGACTGGCATTGGGTCCCCGCAACGTTTTTGTCGACAATATGGCAATCCATGAACTGACGCATCTCAACATTACCGACACCATCGAGCGGTTCAAGAAGATGAACTACGACAGGCAGAACGTTCCGGTTGCGGAACGTATTGTCAGGGACATCACTCAAAGACTGCAGTTTCTTGCTGATGTCGGTCTCACATATGTATCACTGGATCGAGCAACATCGACACTGTCTGGCGGCGAACTCCAGAGAATCAGACTGGCTTCTCAGGTCGGTTCAGGTTTGGTGGGTGTCACATATGTTCTTGACGAACCTTCGATTGGCCTGCACGAGCGAGACAATACCAAACTGTTGAATACTCTGAGCCGCTTGCGAAATTTGGGCAACACTTTGGTCGTGGTCGAGCACGATGAGACTACGATAAGAAGCGCTGACTATATCGTAGACCTGGGACCAAGGGCAGGTGCCCAAGGCGGCGAAGTCTTGGTACAGGGAACGCTTGACGATGTTGAAAACTGCCCGGAGTCGCTGACCGGACAATACCTTTCAGGTAGGCGAAAAATAGAAACGCCGTTTTGGAGAGTGCCTTTTGACGACAAGCGGACTATCGGCATTCGGGGAGCGCAAGGCAACAACCTCAAAAACATCGATGTAGAAGTACCTTTGGGACTCTTCACTTGCGTGACGGGAGTTTCAGGTTCGGGCAAATCAACATTGGTCAACGAAACAATCTATCCTGCAATCGCTTCGCGTCTTTATCGTTCAAAGCTGTCCGCGGCAAAGCACAGCGGAATTTCCGGGCTGGAGAACATTGACAAGATCATTCGGATCGATCAGCAACCTATCGGGCGTACGCCGCGTTCAAACCCGGCTACCTATACAGGCTTATTCAGTCATATCAGGAAATTGTTTTCGCGTACCGTAGAAGCTCGAAGCCGAGGATATCAGGAAGGTCGATTTTCCTTCAATGTTCGCGGCGGACGCTGCGAAAGCTGTCGAGGAGGCGGATTAGTACGGGTAGAGATGAATTTTCTACCCGATATGTTTGTCAGTTGCGAATCCTGCGGCGGAAAGCGTTACAATCGCGAAACACTCGAAATCGAATACAAGGGGATGAACATCGCAGAAGTCCTCGACCTTTCAGTCACAGAAGCACTGGAACAATTTTCCGCGGTACCACCGATTGCGCGCAAACTGACGACGCTGCGAGACGTTGGACTCGAATACATTCGTCTCGGGCAGAGTGCGACTACACTGTCTGGTGGTGAGGCACAACGAATCAAACTGTCTCTGGAGCTATCCAAGCGCGATACTGGAAGTACGCTATATCTGTTGGATGAGCCAACTACCGGATTGCACTTCGAAGATATCAAACAACTGCTTTCTGTTATACTGGAACTCCGTGACCGCGGTAATACTATCGTCATCATTGAGCATAATCTGGAGGTCATCAAATCTGCCGACTGGATTATCGATCTCGGCCCCGAAGGTGGTGATGAGGGAGGCTTCATCATAGCTCGCGGTACCCCAGAGCAAGTAAGCTTGGCCGGTGAATCGCATACCGGAAAATGTCTTGCACAGGCACTTCAGCCCTTCAGTAGCCATACAAATGACTAACGACATGGATGTTCAAATTTAGTGAATTCAGTCACCATAAATTTGTATAAATTCGATAAATTGGATGAACAAGTATGTCTGAGCCGAAATCACTGATTGACGTCGATCCCGTTGAAACACAAGAATGGCTTGATGCACTGGCCAGCGTGATTGACCGAGAAGGCCACGAGCGGGCGCATTTCCTGCTTGAAAAACTGATTGACAGCGCCCGCCGTTCCGGTGCTCATATTCCCCACAAGCCCACCACCGCATATGTCAACACAATCGCAACTGCGAACGAGCAGCGCAGTACAGGCAATCACGAACTTGAATGGAAAATCCGATCGCTGATCCGATGGAATGCTCTCGCGATTGTCGTACGCGCCAACCAGTCATCATCTGAACTTGGCGGACACATCGCCAGCTTCGCTTCGTCGGCAACGCTGTACGACGTAGGCTTCAATCACTTCTGGCATGCACCCAGCGAATCGCACGGAGGTGACCTGATTTTCATTCAGGGGCATTCCGCACCTGGCATCTATGCACGCGCATATCTTGAGGGACGTATGGATGAAGCTGATCTTGAGAAGTTCAGACAGGAAGCCGATGGGGCCGGCCTGCCCTCTTACCCGCATCCTTACCTAAAGCCTGAATTCTGGCAGTTTCCGACAGTTTCCATGGGATTGGGGCCGATCATGGCAATCTATCAGGCGCGATTCATGAAGTATCTCGAGAATCGCGGCCTGAATGATACATCCGGACGGAAAGTCTGGGCTTTTGTCGGTGATGGCGAGATGGATGAGCCTGAATCAATGGGCGCCTTATCGCTGGCGGGTCGAGAGCATCTTGACAACCTTATTTTTGTGGTCAACTGCAATCTACAGAGACTGGACGGACCGGTGCGCGGGAACGGCAAGATTATCCAGGAGCTTGAGGGTGAATTCCGCGGTGCAGGCTGGAATGTGATCAAACTCATTTGGGGCTCGTATTGGGACCCGTTGCTGATGGCTGATACAAACGGAACACTTCGAAGGCGAATGGAAGATGCCGTTGATGGGGAATATCAGGCTTTCAAGGCCAAGGGAGGTGCCTATACACGTGAAAACTTCTTTGGCAAGTCAGAAGAACTGCTTGCCATGGTGGCGAAAATGACCGACGAGGATATTTGGCGCCTGAACCGTGGCGGACACGACCCGCACAAGGTCTATGCGGCATACGCGGCAGCAGTCCAGCATACGGGACAGCCAACCGTCATCCTGGCCAAGACCGTCAAAGGATATGGCATGGGCGAGGCAGGCGAAGGTCAGAACATCACCCATCAGCAGAAAAAAGTCGGTGAGGAGTCACTGGTATCATTCCGCGACCGGTTCAGAATTCCTCTGACCGATGAAGAAGTGGCAACTGCACCGTACTATCGACCGCCATCGGACAGTCCTGAAATCCAATACATGCTTGATCAGCGACGTAAGCTGGGTGGTCCGTTGCCGATTAGAAGGCAACCGCAAACCAAATTGGAAATTCCACCGCTGGAAATATTTGATGCACAACTGAAAGGTACCGGCGAGCGCGAGATTTCCACTACTATGGGATTCGTACGTATTTTGACGAATCTGATCAGAGACAAGAAAATCGGACAGCGAATTGTGCCGATCGTACCGGATGAATCTCGCACTTTCGGTATGGAAGGCATGTTCAGACAACTTGGTATCTATTCACCTTTTGGACAGCTGTACGAGCCGGAAGATTCCGATCAGCTCATGTCTTATAGGGAGTCCAAGACCGGGCAGGTATTGCAGGAAGGCATCAATGAAGCCGGTTCAATGTGCTCATGGATCGCGGCAGGCACTTCCGCAAGTAACCACGATTTTGACATGATTCCGTTTTTCATTTTCTATTCCATGTTCGGATTCCAGCGATGCGGTGATTTGGCATGGGCTGCAGCCGACATACAAACCCGTGGCTTCCTGATAGGAGGTACTGCAGGACGCACTACACTTTCTGGTGAAGGACTGCAGCATCAGGATGGTCATAGCCACATTCTCGCATCGACCGTCCCTTCGTGTGTTTCATACGACCCGACCTATGTGTATGAGCTCGCTGTAATCATTCACGACGGACTGCGCAGAATGTACAGCGAACTTGAACCCGTCTATTACTACATCACATGCATGAATGAGAACTATTCCCATCCACCGATGCCCGAAGGAGCGGAACATGGAATTGTCAAGGGAATGTATCAATTGATCCACTCCGCGAATGACAGCGAATTACGGGTGCAATTATTGGGAAGCGGAACGATTTTACGAGAAGTAATCGCTGCGGCTGAACTGCTTGAATCGGAGTTTTCCGTTGCCGCGGATGTTTGGAGTGTGACGAGTTTCAACGAACTGGCACGAGAAGGCCAATCAGTTGCGCGTGTCAATCGACTCAATCCGAAATCCAAACCAAAGGTGTCCTATGTGGAAGAATGTCTGGCAAGCACGAAAGGCCCTGTCATTGCTGCGACAGACTACGTCCAAAACTATGCGGAGCAGATTCGGGGATTTGTACCGCGAAATTACCATGTTTTGGGTACAGACGGGTTCGGGCGATCGGACACCCGTGCAAAGTTACGGTGGTTCTTTGAGGTCAACCGAGAGCATATCGCCGCTACCGCATTGAAGGCGCTCTCAGACGAAGGGCAACTGAAGTCTGCAGATGTCGCAAAAATGTACAAAAAATTTGGAATCGATCCTTCGAAGCCTGACCCGACCAGCAGTTGACAGGACATCGCGGTAATTAAACGAAGGAAGTGAGACTGTCGGGCAGCTGATGCATGCAATTCAAACAATAGATTCCCAAGGCAATTGAGAATGCTTGGTAAAGGTGCGTAAATGAGAATTGACGAAATTATTGAGTATCCATCCAACACGCTTAGTGACGAACAGAGGCATTTTTATTTTGAGAATGGCTATCTCCTGCTTGAGAGAGTTGTTCCGAAAAATTGGCTGGAAAGGCTTCGCAATGTCACCGACGAAATGATTGAATTCAGTCGATCGATAACGGTTTCCGATGCGATTTGGGACATAGAGAAAGACCACAGTGCTGAAAATCCCCGATTACGGCGTTTGACCAGTCCAAACGACCAAAGCGAAACCTACTGGGAATATGCATCAAGTTCTTTGATAACGGATATCGTCGCTGACTTAGTCGGTCCAGATGTTAAGTTCCACCACTCGAAGCTCAATTTCAAATGGGCACATGGTGGTGAGGAAGTCAAATGGCATCAGGATATCCAATTCTGGCCACATACCAACTACAGTCCGCTCACCGTAGGGCTCTATCTATATGACTGCGGTCCTGAGCAGGGTCCGCTTGTGGTTCTTCCAAAGAGCCACAGACATGACTTGTATGATCAATACAACGAATCGGATCAGTGGATCGGATGTCTCAACGTAAATGATGCATCAAGTCTGGATACGACCGGTGCGGCGGAACTGAGCGGTCCGGCCGGGTCGCTCACCATACACAATTGCAGAACCTTACATTCTTCAATGCCGAATCGGTCATCTGTCGGTCGTCCACTACTACTTAACGCTTACTCTTCAGCGGATGCAATGCCATATACACCTGTTCCAACTCCGTCCAATTACTATCAGACCATTGTTCGGGGTAAATCAGCTCGATGGGCGCATCATGATGATCGATCATGCCAGATTCCACCGGACTGGTCTGGAGGATACTCCTCGATTTTCGCCCTCCAGCAAGAAGAGGCCATGTAACCAATGGGACATATGATCTCTTGGAAGATAATGCGATTCAATCAGTCATCGATATTTTTCAAAT
Organism: Arenicellales bacterium; assembly: GCA_963666625.1. GTDB lineage: Bacteria > Pseudomonadota > Gammaproteobacteria > Arenicellales > JAJDZL01 > JAJDZL01. Next base: position 3,130,645 of record OY762925.1, on the reverse strand, counting down.
ACCATAATATCAATGAGTTAAATTAACATCATGTTTTATCTGTATGCTGAGTCTGTACATAATTCCGGACATTCTGGGCAGGGCTGAGCGTCGGGTAAAGTTATTCTTCCAATTGAACCCGTGCTTTACATCTCGGCCATCTACACTCTGTCACTGAAATGAGCGATCTAGTTACAGTAAAACTGCCCGACATCGGTGATTTTACCGAAGTGGAAGTGATAGAAATTCATGTCTCATCTGGAGATACGGTTGCCGCCGAAGATTCACTGACCACACTTGAGAGCGACAAAGCGACGATGGATGTGCCGTCTCCGCAATCAGGTGAGGTAGCGGAAATTGTCGTATCAATTGGAGACAAGATTTCCGAAGGCGATGCAATTCTGACACTTAAAGGTGTATCTGAAAGCGGAACTGAACAGGAACCCGAACCTGAGGAACCGGAGTTGGAGTCGACCAAGACAACACCGCAAGAGCCTCCTCCTGAATCGATTGACGAAAGTATCCCTACTACAGTCAGTTCCGATCCTTTTGCACCAAAAAGACCCCCGGTGTTACCACCTCCTGTCGAACGGGCAAAAGGGACTCTGGCGCATGCAAGCCCCGCGGTTCGACGTTTTGCGCGAGAACTTGGGGCTGATCTTTCAAAAATAAGAGGTACAGGTGCCAAGGGCAGGATCATAAAGGAAGATGTACAAATCTATATCAAGAACATCCTACAGGAGGGATTCACACATACCCGCGGTGGGTTTATCGGACCGCCACCGATTCCTGAAGTGGATTTTTCCCAATTTGGTTCGATTGAAACAATCACACTCTCCAAGATCAAGAGAATTACCGGGGATAGATTGCATCGATCATGGCTAGACATCCCGCATGTCACCCATCATGATGAAGCAGATATATCAGAACTGGAAATCTTCAGAAAAGCTATTGATGCTGAAGAAAAAATTTCCGGCACTCGTGTAACAATTCTTGCGTTCATCTGTAAGGCGATCATCAACGCGCTCCAACAATACCCGAACTTCAACGCGTCGCTTTCCTCAGACCGACAAAGTCTGATCATGAAGAAATATTTCAATATCGGAGTTGCAGTAGACACGCCGAACGGATTGGTAGTCCCGGTGATTCGTGATATTCAAAAGCTCGGCGTACTTGAAATCGCAAGAACATTGCAGGACCTTGGCGAAAAAGCACGTACAGGCAAATTAACCCCGACTGATTTTCAGGGTGGATGTTTTACCATCTCCAGTCTTGGCGGAATCGGAGGGCGTTTTTTTACACCAATCATCAATCCGCCCGAGGTGGCAATATTGGGAGTGAGTAGAAATCACCAGGTTGCGGTTCCAAACGACGACGGAATAAAGTGGAAGACCATGCTTCCATTGTCTCTTTCGTATGATCATAGGGTCATAGACGGTGCCGAAGCGGCACGTTTTGTGAAGTTTGTCTGTGAGCTGTTATTCGATTCCAGACGAATTCTACTCTAGGTTTAGGTATTCGTAACTTGAATGCAAGCGATCACGAATTTCACGCTGATGTTGCTGTACTGGGTTCTGGTCCTGGCGGCTATACAGCTGCGTTCAGAGCCGCTGATCTGGGTAAGAAGACAGTTCTGATCGAACGCTATCCTCAACTTGGCGGTGTCTGCCTCAATGTCGGTTGCATTCCGTCAAAAGCTTTGCTTCATGTAGCCAAAGTCATCTGCGAAGCAGCCGAGATCAAGGAATGCGGTGTACTGTTTGACGAGCCGGAAATCAATCACCGACAGCTGCGCAAGTGGGTTGATAAAGTGGTCGGGCAGTTGACAGGCGGACTTGCAGCGCTTGCCAAGCAGAGGGGTGTCGAGGTAATCACCGGAGTCGGTCAGTTCACAGGTCCCGACACGATCAATGTTGTCGATGAGGCACGCTCCAGCCGAGTCCATTTCAGAGATGCGATTATTGCCGCCGGCTCACGGCCTGCATCCCTGCCCTTTCTGCCTGATGACCCTCGAATTGTGGACTCTACAGGCGCGCTCTCTCTTGAGCGGGTTCCAAAGCGAATGCTGATTATCGGAGGTGGAATTATCGGACTTGAACTCGCTACCGTCTATCATGAATTGGGCACTGCTGTGACGATTGTCGAAATCTTGGATTCACTGATCGCGGAAGCGGACTCCGACATCGTCAAACCGCTCTCGTCCCGAGTGAAAAAAAAGTATGAGAATGTTCTACTCGGCACTAAGGTGACTTCCATCGACGCAGACAAAGAAGAGCTGACTGTTGAATTTGAAGACAGCAAAGGTAGAACTACCGATAGTTTTGATATGATTCTTTCAGCTGTCGGACGTATCCCCAATGGCAAACTAGTCAACGCGAAAGCTGCAGGTGTTGAGGTCGATGAGCGAGGGTTCATTCCGGTAGATACGCAACAAAGAACCAATGTCGACGGAATTTATGCGATTGGAGACATTACCGGACATCCGATGCTAGCGCACCGAGCCACGCATCAGGGCAAGGTTGCCGCAGAAGTTGTTGCAGGAATGAAATCGGGGTTCGATACCTCAGTCATTCCTTCCGTTGCCTATACAGACCCGGAAATTGCCTGGGTCGGTGTAACCGAGAAAGAGGCAAAACAATCCAATCTTCCTGTCAAGAAGTCGGTATTTCCATGGCGCGCAAGCGGCCGTGCATTGTCGATGTCGCGACCCGAAGGATTAACCAAACTTCTATTTGACCCGGAATCTGAGCGTCTGATCGGTGCTGGAATTTCCGGACCGAATGCAGGCGAACTGATCGCTGAAGCAGCGTTGGCAATTGAAATTGGATCGGATGCCGAAGATCTGGCACTCACCATTCATGCGCACCCCACCTTGTCGGAAACAATCAATTTCGCGGCGGAAGTCTACCAAGGGACTGTAACGGATATCTACATACCGCAAAAATCTGCTGATCGAAATCGCTAAACTGTTACAAAAGCCTGAAATTGGACGAGTCAAGGTTCAATTCGCGTTGTCCCACCCATATAAGGCACCAAGACTTCTGGGATGTCTATGCTTCCATCTTCATTCTGGTAGTTTTCCATGATTGCAATAAATGTTCGACCCACTGCCAGACCGGATCCGTTCAGGGTATGAACCGGCTCGGGTCGGCGAGTATCTGGGTTTCGCCAGCGTGCTTTCATTCTACGAGCCTGAAACCCCTCGCAGTTGCTGCATGAGGAAATTTCGCGATATTTTCGCTGACCCGGCAGCCAAACTTCAATGTCGTAGGTTTTCGCCGCACCGAATCCCATGTCGCCGGTACAAAGAACGATAACCCGATATGGCAATTTCAGAAGTTTGAGAATTCTTTCTGCATTTGAAGTCAGTTCTTCAAGTGCCAGATAAGAATCATCCGGTTTGACGATATGTACCAATTCAACTTTCTCAAACTGATGTTGGCGTATCATGCCGCGCGTGTCCTTGCCGTAAGACCCCGCCTCTTTTCGAAAACATGGCGTGTGTGCGACAAACCTCATCGGCAGTTCTGAAGGATCAACAATGCGATCCTTGACGATATTGGTCAAAGGAACTTCTGCGGTCGGAATCAGATAAAAATCTCGGGAATCCTCCAGATGAAACTGATCCTCCTCAAATTTTGGCAATTGCCCGGTCCCATACAGTATGCCTGCATTGACAATAAACGGTGGATTGACTTCTTCATAACCATGCTCTCTCGTGTGGACATCAAGCATCAATTGCGATATCGCTCTATGCAATGCCGCGAGTTGGTTTCTGATCAACACAAAACGAGAACCTGCGAGTGTGGCCCCGAGTTCAAAATCCAGCATCCCCAGCTGTTCACCGATACTGACATGGTCTTTTGGCTGAAACGTGAATGAGCGCGGTTCCCCTACTTTTCGGATCTCTTCGTTGTCATCCTCGGACTGTCCGACAGGAACAGACTCATGTGCAAGATTCGGAATTTCTGACAGAAAAACCTGAAACTCTTCCTGTACCTCTGTGAACTTTTCTTCCAACGTATCCAACTCAGCACCGACACGATCAACTTGCCCCATCAGATCGGAGACGTCCGCTCCAGAAGCTTTTGCGCTACCGATTTGTTTCGACAGTTGATTCTTTCTGTTCCGAGCACTTTCAGTATCTGACTGAATGGATTTTCTTCGTGTTTCCAGACTTTCAAATACGGATTCGTCAAAGTCAAACCCCCTGGGTTTCAGTCTTTCTCCAATGGACTTGTACTCGTTTCTCAATAGTTGTTGATCAAGCATTTCATCCTCTGCGCTCTAGGTTTGCTCTGTATAGTGGTGCTTTGGGTGTAGGTGGATAATCCGTTTAACTTTGGATATGTGAATTTGTGGAATCAGGATAAGTCTGAAATGTAAATTATAGAGTTTCAATACGGCTCGCTTTGCTTCTATCGCAGTCTCTCATGCAGTGCTTTCTCTCAATCCGACTGAGTCTGTTTGCGAAAAGACTCCAGATATTGCTTGATCCGCTTCTCGACACCGCGCTCTACAGGTCGGTAATACGTGGTGTTTTTCATTCCATCAGGAAAATAATTTTCGCCCGCGGCGATTCCATCGGGTTCATCATGCGCGTATCGATAGCCATCGCCATAACCAAGTTCTTTCATCAATTGAGTAGGGGCGTTGCGCAAGTGCATCGGCACATCTACATGGTTGTATCTGTCAGCATCTTTAGAGGCTTCACCAAACGCTTTGTATACCGCGTTGCTCTTTGGACAACAAGCAAGATATATAACCGCTTGAGCGATGGACAGTTCCCCTTCCGGAGTTCCCAGACGGCGATAGGCATCCCAGGCGTTGAGTGTGATGTTGAGCGCGTTCGGGTCAGCGTTTCCGATATCCTCACTCGCAATCCGTACTATTCGTCTGGCAATGTAGAGCGGGTCACATCCGCCTTTCAGCATTCTACCCAACCAGTATAGGCTGGCATCAGGGTCTGAGCCTCGAATGGATTTGTGCATTGCCGATATCAATTCATAGTACACATCACCACGTTTATCGAATCTCGCGGTAGGTTGACCGACGATTTCCGCTGCAAGTGATGGGGTTACGGTCACGCCTTCATTGCTTTGAACAATACTGGCGGCTACTTCAATGAAATTGATTGCCCGACGCGCATCCCCACCGGCAGACTCGGAAAAAATCGTTATTGCTTCTTCAGAAAGTGAAAGTGATTTGGGTAGCACATCAGCTCCGATTGTCAGGCACCTTGCGATTACTTTGCGGATATCATCGGATTGCAACGGTTTGAGAACATAAACCTTGAGTCTCGAAAGGAGCGAACTGTTCAATTCAAATCCAGGATTTTCGGTTGTCGCGCCGATGAAAATTACATCGCCGCGCTCAACATGAGGAAGAAACACATCCTGCTGGGATTTGTTGAACCGATGGACCTCGTCGACAAACAAGATTGTAGCCCGACCTTCCGCCTTCGCTTCCTTACCCCGTTTAGTTGCTTCTCGGATTTCCTTGATTCCGCTGTCGACCCCGGAGATCGTCAGCAACTGTGCATCCAGTGAATTGGAAATGATTCTTGCCAGCGTCGTCTTGCCACTTCCCGGCGGACCCCATAAAACCAAAGAGTGGGGGATCTTCGACCTGATCGCGATTCCCAGCGGTCTATCAGACGCAAGCAGATCATTCTGCCCAAATATGTCTTCGAGTGTTTCAGGTCGCATCCGTTCGGCAAGAGGCGTTAGCTGAGGATGATCACTGATTGATTTTTCGATCGGTTCTTTCACTCCATCTTGTGTGACGTCAGTTAAGCGGCTTCATTCGCGTGCATCGATTAAGTCAACACCCTCTGGCACCTCAAATAGAAATGTAGCCTTATCGAATTCTTCATTGGTTATGGAATCGTAGAATTGCAATCTAGTGGTATTGCCTAGGTTTTCCAATATCTGGATAACACTTAGGGTGCGTTTGTCGAAGCCTAGATGCATGGACTGAAAATTTCCGGTATCCTCATCTTTGGGTTCAAGCAAAACCCAGGCAATTTCACCTTGAACACCCTTGTCCTCAACATGATAGAACTCTTCCACATTATCCATTCCAGCTAAGATTTCCGCCGCGCTACGATTGACAACATCGGAAAAATGGCGAACAGTCGTTTGCTGCAGTTCGGGATCGTAAATCCAGACATCTGTTCCGTCTCCAACGATCGTTTGGGCAAACGGCTCGAAGTATTCCCAACGAAACCGGTCAGGACGATTCATCCACATCAATCCTGTGGTTTCCTCGACAACATGCAGTCCTTCATCCAGGATAAGTTGATGAAATTCCGCAAAGTATGTAGTTGTCTGGCTGAAAAATTTATCGAAACGCTCTGTCGATTCAGAACCAAAGGCAGCATACCAAGGAAAGCCCAACAGAATCGCTGTCGCAAAATAGACGAGTTTAATTGTGATTGGTTTCACATCAATCTTCCGGCGGAGGAACCAGCACCTCGCGCTTTCCACCTGCCTGAACCGGTCCGATCACGCCGGCCTCCTCCATGGTTTCGATCAATCTGGCAGCCCTGTTATAGCCTATTCGCAAGAATCTCTGCACAGAAGATATAGTCGGACGCCTCGACCGAATCACAAAATCTACGGCTTTGTTGTAGAGCTCATCTTCTTCTCCCTGGGCAACGCTTGCTCCGTCAAAACCACCTGCGCCTTCCGTAGTGCTGATAGCTGCTGTTACACTCTCGTCATAATCCGGCTTGCTGGCATGCTTGACACTGTCCACCACTCTTTTGACTTCATCATCCGAAACAAACGCTCCATGAACGCGCATCAACGAAGCACTGCCAGGAGGCAGAAACAGCATATCACCCGAACCAAGAAGGTTCTCCGCACCTACCTGGTCGAGAATCGTTCTGGAATCGGCATTGGATGCCACCTTAAACCCGATTCTCGTAGGAATATTCGCTTTCAGCACTCCTCTGATCACGTCAGTCGAAGGTCGTTGGGTTGCAACGATCAAGTGTATTCCGGCTGCTCTTGCTCTCTGCGCGATACGGATGATCAGTTCCTCCGCTTTCTTTCCCATAACCATGATGAGATCCGATAGTTCATCAATGATGAAAACGATATAAGGAAGAGGCTTAAGGGTTTCAACCGTATCAGGTTCTTTATTCAGCGGATTTGGAATCGGTTTCTTGGATTTTCGGATCACGTCGTTCAAATTGTCCAGATTTCGGACTCCCAGCTCGGCCATCAGTCGGAAGCGACGTTCCATCTCTGCGATACACCAGCGAAGCGCATTTTCTGTTTTATTCATATCGGTTATCACTGGCGTCAGAAGATGTGGAATTCCCTCATAGATCGAGAATTCAAGCATTTTCGGGTCGATCATTATGAGTCGGAGGTTGTCCGGAGTCGACTTGAAAAGAAAGCTCAGTAAAATCGCATTCAGACAGACCGACTTTCCTGCACCGGTGGTACCGGCGATCAGCAAATGCGGCATGGCCGCAAGATTGGACAGTACAGTAGCGCCTCTTATGTCTTTACCGAGAATAAGAGTCAGCGGATGATCTGAATTCTTGTAGTCAGCAGATTCCAGACCATCGATCAGACGCACCATTTCCCGCTTCTTGTTTGGCACTTCGATTCCAATATATGAGCTTCCAGGAATGTTGTCCACCACCCTTACGCTCTGTACGGTCAGCGTTCTCGCAAGATCAGCGGAAAGACCAACAATTTGGCTCGCTTTCGTACCAGCTGCCGGCTCGATCTCGAACTGCGTAATGACAGGTCCTGGATGCGCCTTGCGCACTTCCACCACAACGTTGAAATCATTCAGCATGGTTTCGATCTTGCTGCCCATGTCGCGGATCTCTTGTTCCGAATATGCATTACTGTATTTATTCGACGGATCCAGCAAAGAAGTTTTCGGGAATACCGGTTTGGCCTGTTCAGCTTTTTCAGCATTTTCCGAACGAGCTGGAGTTTGCTTTTCGACCGGAAGTGGTGAGCTACCTTCGTCTTGTCTTCCCAATGCTGGAGGCTGCACCCGTTTTTTGTCGACCAGTCCCGCGTCATCAATTGGTACGATTTTCGGCTCCACTCGCTTTGCTTTTCGATCCATGGCAGGGGTTGGTTTGTCCCGGGACTTTATTTTCTTCTCGCTAGCACTGTCACCGGATTTTTCAGATGAGAACCGTTTGAGTGACCGTTTCTTCACTTTTTCTTTTTTCTCGATTACTTGCTCTTCGGAACGTTCCGCAACAGTCTCTTTCAGTACTTTCATCTTCTTTTTAGCCGCTTTTGGAACAAGCAGAAATTTGCACGTGGCCAAAAACAGACTGCCTGTTGTATTCAGAATGCGACTCCAAGGAATGATACCGACCGCTGCGGTACCCAATACGAAAAATGCAATGAACAATAACGCGATCAGCTTCCAATTCGGGCCTAAGAATATCGCCGCGTTACGAGTTACCTCGAAACCCAGAATGCCTCCCGAAAAATAATTCGAAGTAGTCGGTGGAAAATATAGATACTCAAGTCCACAGCCTCCAACCATAGCGAGGACTATGCCAATAAAAAACAGGATTGATACCAGTATCGGGTTATCGCCTTTTTTCGTCCACCGTCTTGTGTAATTCCAACCGAATTGAGCGATACAAAGTGGTATGAATGCCACAAAGTATCCAAACGTAAATATCCCTAAATCTGCAATGTGGGCGCCGATGATTCCACCAATATTGTTTGGACTTACGTTGTCGGGAAGAATATTGCTGTTGTTCGGTGGCGCATTGCACCCCGGATCATCAGCGGAGTAAGTGAAGAATACGGCAAAAAGGACTACTGCGAGTGCCCATATCAGCACAAGAACGAGAATTTCAGTTCTGTGACCCGCGACAGACTGTTTTCCTTTTCCAATCACAGCAGAGTTTGTATTGACTTGAGTAAAAGAGACTAGATGGAAATTTGCACCTGTTTGACTAAAGATGAACCTGAAGTCATAGGATTGGTATGATAATTATAGTTTAGTTTGCACGGTATATACATTGTGGAATGCCGCTGGACCGAGTGAAGACAACTGAACCCATCCGTTCAATCTGATTCAAATTAACATGAATTCCGTAGATTTTGTACTACTTGGTTCACCTGAACAGACTCATTGGTTTCGGGATTGTTTTATAATTTACGTGACAGAAACCAATTCAACTCTTTCCTTCCCGAATCGGTTTCCAATTCGATTGTCCGAATTGAAAACATATGGTTATATACATACAGTCAACGCTGAAATTACCTATTGAATGAATGATGGAAGAAAACTCCAATAAACACTGCAAGCTGTTGATTCTTGGTTCTGGACCAGCCGGATATACGGCCGCAGTATATGCGGCTCGGTCAAATCTGTCGCCGGTCCTGATCACGGGGATAGAGAAAGGCGGGCAACTATCGAAGACTACGGACGTGGACAACTGGCCAGGAGACAACAATGGCGTCCAAGGGCCGGAGTTGATGGACCGAATGTTCAGTCATGCCGAAAGATTTGAAACCGACATCATTGAAGACCATATCAATTCAGTCGACCTGAGTACTAAACCCTATCAACTTAAGGGTGACCGGGGCGAGTATTCATGCGATGCATTGATTATTTCTACCGGAGCGTCTGCCCGATATCTCGGCTTGGAATCCGAATCCCGCTATATGGGAAAAGGCGTGTCCGCCTGCGCAACTTGTGATGGTTTCTTTTACAGAAACCAAAACGTCGCAGTCGTTGGCGGCGGTAACACAGCAGTGGAGGAAGCACTTTATCTGTCCAATATTGCGAAATCGGTGACACTGATTCATCGGCGCGACAAGCTCCGAGCAGAAGCCATTCTCGCAGACAGACTAATGAGTCGATCAGTCGACAAGGGCGGTAACATCAACATATTGTGGGACCATGTTGTAGACCAAATGCTCGGTGATGAATCGGGACTGACAGGGCTGAGAGTCGAACACGTCAAAACAGGCGAGCAGCACGAAATTGACGTGCATGGGGTATTCATTGCGATCGGGCACAATCCGAACACGGAATTATTTGACGGTCAGATTGAGATGAAAGACGGCTATATCATCACCAGCGGTGGACAGAACGGTGATGCAACAGCAACCAGCGTTCCAGGAATTTTTGCCGCGGGTGATGTTAGCGATCATGTATACAGACAAGCCGTCACCTCAGCAGGTACCGGGTGCATGGCAGCTTTGGATGCACAGAAATACTTGGAATCCTGACAAGGATTCAGGCGAGACAATGCAAATCAAAAACAGTAGTTTTGAATCTGCAATGAATTCCCTTGGTGTGACACCCATCGACTCAAGTGGAAAAGTTGAGCATTCGCCACCCAAACCTTTGCCCAGTAATGAGCATACTCTTGCAGACGAAGCCAAGGTTTTAGAAGACTCAATGTCTGAGAACCCGCATCATTCCAACATTCAATGGGAAAGTGACGAGGAACTGTGTAAATCCGGGTTGCCCAGACGAGACTATATTCGATTGAAACAAGGCAAATTCGCGCGTGAAAACGAAACCAATGTACGAGGTTACACTTTTGTCGAAGCAAATTCGATTTTGGAAAAGTTCCTGCGCGATTCAATCAATTCGGGATATCGTTGTGTGAAAATTATTCACGGTAAAGGGCTCCAATCGCCTGACGGCATCTCCAAAATCAAGTTGCACACACAAAAGCTATTGACACTCAACAAATTTGTTCTCGCATACTGCAATGCGATTCCTGCGGATGGCGGGTCGGGTGCAAAATACGTTTTGCTGAAGAAAAAAAGATAGCAGGTTCACCTGCTTCGGCTGACTGGTTGCCCACCTCGAAAATATTGGCAAATTTAGCTGGTCGCACTGACCAGAGTCACAACCGCCCACGCCGCAAGTCCTTCCTTACGCCCTATAAAACCCAAATTTTCCGTCGTCGTTGCTTTGACGTTCACTCGGCCTGAATCAATTTCAAGATCGGTCGCTATATTGCTTTTCATTTGCTCAACGTGTGGGCGTATTCTCGGTGCCTGGGTGACGATTGTCACATCCACATTTGCGATTGAAAATTCATGCTCCTTTAAGGTTCGATAAACTGATGTTAGAAACACCCGACTGTCCTTGTCCTTATGTTCGGGGTCAGTATCCGGAAACTGAACGCCGATATCACCCAACCCGGCCGCTCCAAGCATAGCGTCAACTATGGCGTGCAGAACTGCATCCGCATCAGAATGGCCCAACAGCCCCACTTCATGTGGAATCGTCACACCACCCAGAATCAGCGGGCGTCCAATTGCAAATTCATGCACGTCGAATCCGAATCCTACCCTTGTATCCACTTCAGCGCTCCATTGGCAAAAATTGCTATTGATCCACCCATTCAAGGTCCAGCATGGCTTCCGCCAGTTTCATATCTTCCGAGGTTGTTATTTTGATATTGGCTGAACGGCCAGGTACCAGGCGCGGATGATACCCTGACCTTTCCATCGCCTGAGATTCATCCGTTACTTCCATGCCGGATTCAATAGAATCCTCCAGTGCCTTACCTAATTTCCCCAACTTGAACATCTGAGGTGTCTGAGCTCGAAACAGCTCGCCTCTCGGCAATGTTTTGCTGATTCGACCCGAAGATTCAAGCTTCATCGTATCGAATATGGGTTGACTCAGTATTCCACCATTGACATCATCCCCCACCTGCTCGATCAGATCAGTAATTTCGCTTGGTGACAGAAATGGCCGATTACTGTCATGCACCAACAACCAGTCGTCGCTTGAACAACCTTGTCCAAGCATATGTCGAATACCGTTCAGGACTGTTTCGCTCCTTGAACTGCCGCCTTCGTACACGTCGAGAATCTTCTCGTGTATCGACAGTACCCAGTCGCTGTATTGGTTGTCTGCAGTAAGCCCGATGTAAACCCCGTCAATACTTTGATGATCGGCGAGCGCCTGAATAGTCCATTCGATCAGTTTTCGGTCTCCCAATTGCATGAACTGTTTCGGTATTTGAGAATTCATTCTCTGCCCGATTCCTGCGGCAGGTATAACGCCCCAATATTTAGTCAAGCTACTTCGTCTCCTTGCGTTGTCTAAACTATACGATACCGAGAAAATTCTTCTATATCGGATCTATGCTGGGCAGAACCTAAATTCCGTCATTTGGAATTCTCTATGCCAACGTGTTGATTTACAGCCTATTTTAATTCAAGAGCCCGTTATCGATGACAGCGAAATAATGTTTTGCAAAACGAACATCCAAGTTCGCCAGGACGATACTGACGATAATAGAAACGACAAGTCCTGAAGTTGTTCCGCTAAAATATTGGTTCACTTTCGTTGTGCCTATTCATTGCATTCTGCAATAGATCTTTGGTTTCTGAATACAGATTTGGCTTTCGGTTACGTTCAATTATTCTGAAAGATAATTCCAGCAAATCCAGCGACCTACCCTATACAGCAATTACATACAACCCGCTCCACTCTTTACATATTGGGAATTTCGTTTAATCTGACTATGGCGGAATATCCAATATTTTCACCATTCCATCCGCTATCTGAGCCGGAACAACTTTCATTTGAAATCTGGAAAGGGTTGTATGGAAGCGCAGACGCGCTTGCAATCGCCAGATTTGCGGAATTGCACAATCATCCCACCGTGGTTCTTACAGCAAACAGCCGGGATGCGGAAAATCTCAGAGAAGCGTTGACTTTCTATTGTTCAGGAGAGAAAAATCTGCCGATCCACCTATTCCCGGGATGGGAATGTCTACCCTATGACACATTCAGTCCACATCCAGACATCGTGTCAGAACGAATCAGACTACTTTATCAGTTACCCTCTTGGGGACAGGCAATCCTGATTGTATCCGCTGACAATGTCATGCAGAAACTGCTCCCAATTGAATACATAACCACGAATTCGCTGGCTCTGGACATTGGCCAGTCCATTGATACCGACAAATTCCGACAACACCTAATTCATTGCTCGTACCATTGCGTAGATCAAGTTCAGTCTCCAGGAGAATTCGCCTATCGCGGAGGGATTGTCGATATTTTCCCCATGGGCTCAGAGGAACCGGTGCGAATCGAGCTTTTCGACAACGAAATTGAGACTCTCCGATTATTCTCTATCGACGATCAACTGTCCTTGAGGAAAGTCGACAGCATCAGAATTCTTCCTGGAAGCGAGATTCCCACGGATCAAAAATCAATTCAACGATTTCGACAGAACTTTCGACAATTGTTTGACACTGACCCCAGAGAAAATGAGATTTACCGTCAAATAGATTCACAGAATGCTCCGAACGGTGCCGAGTTTTATCTGCCACTGTTTTTTGACGAAACCTCGCTGATCTTCGATTACATTCCGAAGTCCGCGAAATTTTTTATCGCGGAGAATTTCGAGACCTCAGTGGAGAAGTTTTGGAAATATGCAGAAGAGCGATTTGAATCCGCTCTCAATAATGCGGCACGTCTTCCGATTCCAACTCATATGCTGTTCTGTCCACCTGAGCATCTTCAAAGACGAACCAGCAGTTTGCAGCAAGTGCGTATTAATAACAGTTCAATAACTCCCAACCGAGTTTTCAATACTCAATTATCTGGTAAGGCTGAGCACAATCAACAATTCTTGAATTTTGAAAGATTACTCGCCGATACCTTGAATCAGTCAAATTCAAGAACCCTGATCACCTTGGATGATTCCGGCCAACGTGAAATTGTAGAAACTGCACTCAGAGTTCTTGGTTTCGAATACTCAAGGGTAACAAGCTGGAACGACTTTCTCACGAGTTCCGATCGATTCGCCACGTCGATGGCAAACCTTCATATCGGATTGAATATACCCGACGACAGACTTCGAATTTTGACAAGCAGCGAATTATTAGGATATCGCGGTCAGGTCCGTAAACAGATAGAACGCAGAAGAAATCCCGAAAGCATAATCAACTCCATGCAGGAATTGAAGATTGGAGAACCCGTCGTACACGAGCAGTACGGTATAGGACTCTACCAAGGACTGGTAACGATGTCTGTAACTGAGCATCCTTCCGAATTCCTCCAGATCAAGTATCTTGGCGACGAAAATCTTTATGTTTCGGTACACAACGTCGACTGCATCAGTCGGTATCTTGGCGGGAACTCCGAAGATGTGGAACTTCACTCGCTGAGTTCAAAGTCTTGGCATGCGTCAAAGCGAAAAGCCCGTCAACAGGCCTTCGATATCGCCGCGGAACTTCTATCGATCCAATCGTTGAGGGACGTCAGGAAAGGCAACACCATGCCTTTGCCGAAGCGGGATTATCAGGAATTCGTGTCCAGATTTCGATATGCTGAAACGCACGACCAGAAGCAGGCGATTGAATCTGTTCTGGACGATCTCCAATCAGACCGCCCAATGGACCGACTTGTCTGCGGTGATGTAGGTTTCGGCAAGACCGAGGTTGCCCTGCGCGCTGCTCTGGTGGCTGTAGCAAACGGGTTTCAGGTCGCGGTTGTTGTTCCTACCAGACCGCTTGCGCAACAACATTACGATGTGTTCCTTGATCGCTTTTCGGACATGGGTGTTCAGATACATCTGCTTTCCAATATGCAACGGAAATCCGTGATGCAGGCGACTGTCAAAAACCTAAAACAAGGAGAAATTGACATTGTGATCGGTACCCACCGCTTGCTTCAGTCAGACATCGACTTCAATAACCTGGGTCTCGTGATTATTGATGAGGAACACCGATTCGGAGTTCGTCAAAAGGAAACATTGAAGAAACTGCGTGCCGATGTAGATATCCTTACCCTAACGGCAACTCCGATACCACGTACCTTGAGCATGGCATTGAACAAGATTCGAGATATTTCAATTATTTCCACGCCACCTGACAACAGACTCAGCGTTCGGACATTTGTCAAAAACTGGAATCCGGAACTGGTCCGGGAGGCATGTATGCGGGAACTTCGAAGAGGAGGACAAATTTTCTACGTTTATAACGATGTCAAGACAATTCGCAGTGTGACGGAAGAGATCAGTCGAATCGTACCTGAAGCACGGATTGATTTTGCCCATGGTCAAATGTCCAAAATCCGCTTGGACAAAGTGATGAAAGAATTCTATATGCGTAAATTTGATCTTCTTGTATGTACGACCATCATTGAAAGCGGAATAGACATTGCAACGGCAAATACCATCATTATCGACCGGGCATATAAATTCGGATTAGCGCAATTGCATCAATTGAGGGGACGAGTCGGCCGATCGCACCACCAGGCCTATGCATATTTGCTTGTACCCAGTACCGAATCGCTCCGTAGCAACGCGCGACGAAGACTGGAAGCGATCGAAGCCTTTGACCAGCTTGGGGTGGGATACATCATCGCAACCCATGATTTGGAAATCAGAGGTGCCGGTGCCTTGTTGGGAGAAGCTCAAAGTGGAGTCGTGAACGAAATAGGATACTCAATTTATACGAGATATCTGAATGACGCAATAAATGCACTCAACGATCCTGATCAGACACACACTGTTGATGGTGACCTCCCACTAAGTAATCATGATGTAGAAATCGACCTTCATATACCGGCGGTTATTCCGGAGACTTGGATTCAGAATGTCAATCATCGTCTGGTGCTTTACAGAAAGATTGCAGCGGCAAGAAACGAGCACGAACTCACCCGGATCAAATCCGAAATGCGAGACAGATTCGGTCGGTTACCGGAGGAAGTTACTTTACTTTTTGCTGTTAAGACTTTGAAATTGAAAGCTGTTGACTTAGGACTAGTCAGGCTGAGAATACAGAAACGAACCGGGCACATCTTGTTTGGAAGGAACCATCGCGTCAATGTCTTTGCAATCAGGGACCTGATAAGCGATTATCCCGGTACAGTCAGGAGAATTGATGCTGAATCCAAGCTTGAATTCACACACAGACTGAATTCAGCTGACGAAAGAGTTGAAAGAGCCTTCTTCATTATGAATATGCTTTCACTGGTATCGGAACATTCCAACACTTAGCGACATCTGCACACGAACCGCAATTGCAATGCGGAATCTGGTTTCAGCTTCTCGCGAAAAATTATGGGGTTCTCCTTGATGAATTTTTTCTCCGCTAGCAGCGAAAAAAAACAAAAGCAACTACCACCTATGAAAATGGAATATGACTTCCTTTGACTTCACTTCAGCCCAATTCATTGCATCAACCTCTCTGATTCGTCGGTATATCCTATTTTCGCTACCGGTTTCGAAAATAGCTCAGCCGATTTGTCCTTATCGTTCTTCTGAAGTCAGTCTCCCTAAATAATTGCGTATATTCAATCCAATCTCTAACTCGGAATCAAACGATGATGCTCGGACAATCTCCGACTGTACTCCACTGCTTCCCTGATAAGCATTTCCTTGAATTCCGTATCATCCATGGTTCCTTTCCTAGAATTGCAGCTCACGCAGAGCAACTGGAGATTTTTTCTTTCATCACCTCCGCCCTTGCTGCGGGGCACTATGTGATCAATGTGAAAATTCTTAAATAGAATTTTCTCGCCGCATCCGGCACACTTCTCTTTCTGGTCATGAAACAATTCGTATTTGTAGTCACGATATTTAGGTTGTTTCACGCCCTGAAACAACTCGTTTTCTGTTATGTCCGACTGTGTACGTTTCGGCGGTATTTCTGTTACTGTCCCATCAAAGAACAAACCGAGTTCCTTATTCATTCTTATTTCAATCAATTCGCCCGCTTTCGGAGATATATCAATACCTATCCATTCTCGGTTCAGACTTTGAGCAGCGATACAGGTAGTCGCGCATCCGCAAAACGGATCAAAAACGATATCGCCGGGATTGCTAGATGCTTTGATTATCCGTTCAAGTAGGGCGAGAGGCTTTTGAGTAGGATAATTCGTTTTTTCCTTGGATTTAGCGGCTAATGGGCGGATGTCTGCTACAACATCTTGTATCGCAACACCGGGCATTTCATGCAGGTAACGCTTGAATCCTGGTTTGGTACCACGTTCCGGCCAGTGGATACGCCCCATACGGTCCAGAGCATCCAAAGCTGCATGGGTCGAATCAGGCAGGCTCTCACCACCGGGAAAAGACCGGGAAGGAGCCCAATGTCGGTTCCCGGGATCAATCCCCCTCCATGGCATGCCGGATTCTCCGTTACGTGGGCCAGAAGCAGTGAGATCACCAATCCTATAACGCCCTTTCTCATCATTATGCCGATAAAATTTATCCACATAGTCATTGTCGTATTTTTGGTGTGCGCTATTCCATACATAATCCCTACCACGGGCGTAATACAGGATCGTATCGTGAACTGGCCCCCAACCTTTGGTGCTGCTATGCGCGCTCGTCCGCTTCCAAACTATTTCATTTGTGTAAGAAGCTTTACCAAAAACTGCATCCATCAACAACTTCAGGTAATGGCTCGCTGTAGGGTCACAATGCAGATAAATGCTTCCGTCAGGTTTCAGCAGACGCTTCATTTCCAGAATTCGCATCGCCATATAGATCAGATAGGACTTCATTGAGTCACCATTTATTTCCCCGACTGACGCAATGAATGAATGCAGGGCTGGATGCTTGTCGGCAAGATAACCGTGCCATTTTTCATCAACATCCTGTAATGTCCAAGTGTCCTTGAAAGCGGCTCCGGCGGCCTCACTTCCTATGGGCGCGGCATAGTCGTGATTGGAATTGAATGGAGGGTCAAGATAAATCAGATCAACGAGGCCGGAATTCATTCCCTGCATGACCTTTAGATTGTCTCCGATAAAGATAGTATTGTGTTCCCAATTTCGCGCGACCGTCATTTCAGTTCAACCTGCCACCAATGTCGGAAACAAAAAGTATGTAACTCCTAAATTCACTAACAAGATTGTCATACAATCTCAAGTTCTTTGGTTGGTGGGCAGTCCAGAGGCTGGGCAGCAAGTTCTTCCTCAAACCCAAAGTTTCTCATGTCCGTAACACGAAGCGGATACAAGATCCCATCCAAATGATCACATTCATGCTGCACTACTCTTGCGTGAAATCCGGATACGGTACGGTCGATCTGCTCGCCCTTCTCATTCAACCCGGTATATCGTACGTTCGCATGCCTGACAACCAATCCTCGCATTCCAGGTACACTGAGACAACCTTCCCAACCTTGTTCAAACTCATCGTTCAATGGTGTGATAGATGGGTTGATCAGAATTGTAAACGGAACCGGCTCAGCGTAAGGATAACGAGGATTTTGTTCGACACCAAATATTACAATCCTTTTCATTACTCCGATTTGTGGCGCCGCCAACCCAGCCCCATCTGCATCTTTCATGGTATCGATCATATCTTCAATGATGTCACCAAGTTTGGGGATTTCAGAAGACGCAACGGGACTCGATACCTGAAACAATCGAGGATCGCCCATTCTTAGAATTCGCTGTATGGCCATATCTATTAAAAAAGCAAGAGTGTTTGAATTATATCCGTCTGGGTTTATGGATTGATTTAACAATCCTGTTAATGAAAGTTTAAAATAGATGTACTGATACCGAAATCAAGAAAATACGAATGACCTTGTCCCGAATACTGCACGCTGTTTTTCTAACATCTTCAATCTTGATTTCATCTACTGCGTTGGCAGCACCCGTGCATATTGAAGCCATTGTCTTTACTCACGCCGACAGTGTATCAAAAAATCCCGAATGGTTCCTAAAACCATCCGAAATCATCGTAGTCGAAGAAATCGATCTGACTTCCGGACCGGATATGGAACCAGATTCAGTATCAGCGGAAACTCCCAGACCAGTGCAGTCGACAGAATTGACCGATGTTGCGAAGATTTTGGACGAACATCCAGACTATACATTGTTGAACTATCTGAGCTGGGTTCAGGAACCAGTCAGGAAAATTCACACAGTTCCTGTGTCACTCGATGTCGAACATCCAGAAATTTCCTTGACTCCCCAACTTCTGCTTTCAGGAGAGATTTCCCTATACGAGGTCCAATTGATCCTTCAACTGGAAATTGACGCAACTTACAGCCCTACGCTTGCAGTTACTGAGGAAACGATCTATCTGACGAAGCCTGTCACTCTTTATTCCAGAGGTACGGAATATAAACTGAATGAGCGGCGTCAAGTGCAAATTGGAGAACTACACTATTTTGATCATCCAAAGTTTGGGGTGATCTTCTACATGGTTCGCCCGACGTTAGCCATTCCATTCACTCAATAATGCTACTGTTAATCGCACAACCAATACTTTCAACACCCTATGTTTGAGCTGTTCTTCACAATTTATCGAGATATGCAATTAAAAATTTGCGTATTTACTGGAATTGGCAATAGGAGAAATAACCAAGAGCGACTAAATAGTGCATAAACACGCTGGGCCAGACCCGATTCGTAGGAGTGTCGGTGGCTATTGCTTATCGAGATTTAGATATTGATTCAAAAGTGTTCAAGTATCGTAGCACGAACCCGAATCGACCGGTTGTGGTCGTTAGGCTGATTGAGGCATTGTCTGAGGATTTCGGCGGGACGTTACATTTTGTCTATGAGGCGGAAGCTTGCGGATTTGTGATCTAGCGTCAGATTCGGGGCTTTGAGATGAGTAATGAGGTTGTAGCTTCGACGCTGATTCCGAAATAGCTGGGTGAGCGGTGTCGAGAGCTATCGCGCGGTGCTGCCCCTACCCGTGGTGGCTCGTCAATCACAGTCATTGTGCTTCCGCCACATGCTAGCATCATGCCCCTCGGGTGGGCTTGCGCAAGGGTCTCCAGCATAACCGCGCAGAACGTTGTATCGCGCAATCTGGTCATGAGTGAGCAATGGATGCGTCTTTAGATGTGCAGCTAGGTGCACATAGCGCAACGCCATCCTTGCCTGTCCGATTCTCGACAGCAACTCCTGCAGAGACTGGCCGGTTACACTGCCTTTCCTGAAACCCGTCTCCAGGGCTTCCTCGAGGGAAATGAGGCGTTCCGCCTCGGCGATAGCGGTCGCGCGCATGTCCTTGAAGATGGCGGAAATAGTCGTTACCTGGTCAGCGGTTAGGGGAATCCGGTCTTTCAGCTCAAGTAGGTGGGCGGGACCTGGCATGCCGTTGAGTTCGGCTGCCCTGGCAAACCCCCATCCACCGCCGCGCCTGAGTTCGGCCAGATCTTCAGCCGACAGGCTTTTAATCAACCGGTTTTCTTGACCAGCGTAGGGCGAGATCGTGGAGGGGATCTCCACCTCACTTCCGGTCGCAAGGGACGTAGCGACCAGAATGGCCGCAGAAATTGAGATGGCACCGTATCGCTTTGTTCTTTCGACGATGCGTGACAGACTTGCTGAGTTCGGTGGCCGATTCATTCCTGCACTCCTTTTCCGGAAGGAATTATATGAGAAAGTGCCCAAGCATGGATGTCAATGCAAGTGCCTTCCAAGCTTATGGTTATTTGTGATTGGATCCGTTGACGAACAAAATAATCGGTTCAACAACAACACTCTGCACACCATTCTGATATGTTTTGACCTGCCCTAACCTGTAAGTTTCAATCTTCCTCACTGTACTATATCATCATATCTGAAAGACGGCAGGTGCGGCCCTGGTCGTGACACTGGGTTGACAGACTGATATGCGTGGGTTGATTACCACATGACCCTGCTGCGTCACGGAACTGCCTCGGTCTAATGACGTGGATCATCGCCGGCCCCCGGCCGACGAGCCGACATAGAATAGACGAGGGTTTTTCCATAAGGTTCGCACCTGCTGTCGGTTCTCGGTTACTGTTCGGTTGCGGTCGGCAGGCGGTTGAGCTCATGGCAGCCGATGTCCCAGATGAACCCTGCCAGTTCCCGGGCGACTGCACTGACCACGGTCTTCGGGCTCTTGCCCTTGCGGCACATTGTGAGATATTTGCCGCACAGCCGTTTCTGTGCGTCCCAGGCCCGCCTTGTTGCGTATTCGGATGACTCCCTCGCCTTGCGTTGCAGGTGTCGGGTGTTGCGCGGCGGGTGGCGATAGGTCCAGGCGCTTTCGGTGAGGATGCGTCGCACCGCACTGTTGCCGGTCTTGGTGATGGCGCCGGTGCGCCGACGTGAGCCGCTGCTGAACTCGCCGGGCACCAGGCCGAGGAAGGCCATGAACTGGCTGGCGCTCGGGAACCGGCGCAGGTCGCCGATCTCGGCCGCTATGGTAACCGCAGTGAGATGATCAACCCCGCGCAACGCACGCA
Organism: Arenicellales bacterium; assembly: GCA_963666625.1. Taxonomy (GTDB): domain Bacteria; phylum Pseudomonadota; class Gammaproteobacteria; order Arenicellales; family JAJDZL01; genus JAJDZL01. Next base: position 3,109,478 of record OY762925.1, on the reverse strand, counting down.
ACGACTGGATCACCGGACTCCAGGCCCACAGCTCGCTCTGGGCGACAATGTCGCGGTCCAGCTCCTCAAGACGCTGTTCGTGTTGCTCGAGTGTGTCCAGGGCGGTGACCAGTGCGATCTGTTGTGCCGGATGCTGGAACTTGCGGTCCCTCATCCAGGCGCGATGCCCCTTGTTCCACTTGGTCTTTGACCACTGATGTCCAAGCCGCAGAAGGAAATGATTGAGCTGCTGGCGCTGTTTTTTGATGCTGACCTTCAGATCCGACCGCAACCGCACCAGATCTCGCATCGCCTCCTGGTCAGTGTCCGGCACCCAGACCGCTGTCAGATAACCCAGCACCGACAGCCGCGCCAGCTCGCGGGCATCGCGACGGTCGGTCTTCACCCGCTCGCCGGGCTTTTTCGGAATCAGCGTCGGCGCCACCACCTCACAGTCCAGCCCCAGATCCCGAAGCTGACGCCAGATCACAAAGCCACAGGCACCCGCCTCGTAGACACAATGCAGCCAGCCGCCGAACTCCCCGGACAACGCTTCCGTCAGCCCGGCGATCGCACCGGGCCGGTTCGGGATCGAGCCGCGATCCTCGACTGTCATCGAATTCGAATCAAAGTCCCGCCAGGCGATGGCCACCGTGTCCTTGTGAACATCCAGCCCGACATGCACCCGTGGCTTCCTCTCACCCGGACGCATCCCCGCACCGGTGTGAACTGTATAATCGCTCATGCCTGTTCCTCCTGTTGTCAGTTACACAGAATACGCATATTTTAAATCTGCGTACCCCGATAATCTGTGGGGAACAGGTCAAAACATAGGGTCTAAGATGATCACCAAGATTTGCCAGATATAAACTCCTGCTGTATTACAAAGTCCGATTGTATGTTGTTTCGGAGACAGGCAGCGGCCATATATTTAACATTTTCGTTGAGAGACTCATTCGCTCTCGCACTATGGTGAAATTCGCACGCAGGACACCTTACCAAGACTTCGCTTTTCCCGCCGGGCAGCCGTTGAAAATTTCAGATTCAAAGTGGCGTCAGAGGCTCCGCGGACCCGATCTGTTCAATCCTATTAGCGGGGTTGCCACCAATGTTGATCGGTTATTTCTGGATCGTTTTAGGTATTCGAGTCCAACCAGACTAATAGAGACAGAAATGACAAGTTACTTTCGTCAACCCTTCAAGGAAAATTTTGTAAATTATTGATTTAGTTGACATCGAGAATTTGATTCCTATTGGTGAATATAGCAGCCAGCACCCGAGGCTGGAAATTACATCAACATGACCGAACAATCAGATTTCATGGGGTGTGAGTCATTTGCGATCGCGAGCGTTTCGGCTAGCAATTTGTTGAGTTGCTCGTAGCCCGACTCCCAAGCCAGCTTGATCTGATCCATATCAATTGCGTGATCTCCGCGCCCCGCAGCCGGGTTCACAATGAAATTCACAGTTGCATAGCAGAGTGACTTTTCTGCCGCCAATGCTGCTTCAGGCATTCCGGTCATTCCAACCACATCAACTCCATCATTCTCCATTCGGTTGATCTCAGCTGGCGTTTCAAATCGAGGTCCTTGTGCGATTCCGTAGACTCCACCGTCTGCAAGTGCTATGTCGAGATTTTTTGCAGCACGAATCAATACCTCTCTGAGTTGAGAACAATATGGATTGGTCATCTCAAGATGACCAACTCGTCCATTGGTTCCATCAAAGAAAGTCGACTCCCTCCCCCAGGTGTAGTCAATCAACTGGTCCGGTAACAGCAATGAACCCGGATTCAAGGTTCGACGTATTCCTCCACACGTCGCAATCGCGATGACTGCATTCACATCCAGTTCTGAAAGTGCCCAGATGTTGGCGCGATAGTTGATCGTATGCGGAAGTAAGGTATGAGAAATCCCGTGCCGATACAGGACATAAACCGGTTGACCTTTGTAGACTCCTCGGACAATCGGAGATGACGGATTGCCGTATGGAGTGGTCAGTTCGATTTGTTCCTCAACGATCATTCCGGGCAGTAAAGTACCGGATCCCGATCCCCCGATAATAGCAGTAACCGTGGAACTCATCGAGTACCATCCACCTCACATAGGCGCATTCAATTCCTTTCGATTATTACTGGGTAGCGACGTGGGTCGGGTCGCCATAATCGTATTCCACCCTCTGCATCCGGGACACTGCCAATGAAGTGTCTTCACTGAATATCCGCACCTCAGACAGGCGTAATGTCTCGCCGATTCCATTTCTCGACGAATCAACGTTTCAATCAGCATGAAATCACTGGATGGTCTCTTGCCCTCAGATTCCTTAAGTTTCAACAGGATCAATCGGTGCAGACAATGCAACGACGGATGGCTTCTGATCCAGTCAATCAGGTATTCTCCGGCTCGATCATCTTTGTCCTGGGCTTCCAATGCATCGACGTAAGCGACAGCCAAGTCTGTATCAGATGTTGCTTCCGCAGTGGTTCGGAGAAATTCAGCCAATTCACTGATCTGATGGATTGCCTTGTAACTTTCGGCTACCAGGTCAACAGTTTCAAGCACATATTTCGGATTCTTCTGTTCAAGCGACCGCCAAATCGAAATGGCCGATTCGTGGTCGCCTCGAATTGCCTTGACTCGCCCCGACTGTAGAATCGCTCGTACGCAGTTATGATCGAATGAAAGGGATTCCTTGATGTTCTCTTCAGCAAAATCGTAGCGTCCTTCCCGGATCGCCTCTTCGGCTTTTTCACAATAGTACTGAGCGATCAGCGCTGAATAGTCTTTCGACGAGGAACGGTTGAGTTTATTCGTGACATCAAGACATTTGTCCCATTCCTTTTCCTGCTCGTAAATATCTCGAAGTGCTTCGTAAGCCTGCTCCTCAAACTTGCTATCGTCGGTGAGTTCGATAAAAATTCTTTCTGCCCTGTCAAGGATTCCAGCCGTATAGAAATCATGGCCCAATTCAAAGAACGCGTGCTTTTTCTGTTCGGCAGTTAGATCGGAACGATCAATGAGGTTTTCGTGAATGAGTGTAGCTCGCTCAATTTCCCCTCTGCGGCGATAAAGATTACCCAGTGTCATATGAATCTCAATGGTTTCACTGTCCACCTCAAGCATATTGAGAAATAGCTCAATCGCCTTATCATGCTGTTCATTGAGCAGATAATTGATACCCTGGAGATAGATAGAGGGAATTCTGTTTCGTTTCCGCCATGGGAACGAAAGCGAATTAGATGCGAACCATCCTGATGCAGCTGCAATGGGCAGCAACAAGATCAGCCATTCAGGTTCCACGGTTTATGTCTCCGACGGCTTCGACCGTTTGGTAGTGGATAAGAATTTCCTCTTAAGGACCAGCAGATAGCTGACAATAATGCCGATTAGCACACCAAGTGCGAAGACGATGATGACCAACCAAGAAAGTGGACCTTGCCATTGAATTCCAAAATAGTAGGATAGTTCCACCACCTGGGGATTTCGAATAGTGAAAGTCACCCCGAACAAAAGAGCGACCAAAGCGACCAAGGCGACAAGAATCTTGTTCAATCAAACCTCGAAACCAATCGATTCAAGCGCAGAAATTGACAAATTTCGGAATTCTTCTGCTCGGTTCAGTCGTCGACACCCTCTACAGGCTTGTTTACGCGTTCTCGCAACCCTCTGCCTGCTTTGAATCGAGGGAAATACTTACCATGCACGGTTACGGCATCACCAGTTCTCGGGTTGCGACCGCGTCTTGGTTTCCTATAGCGTAACTGCAGACTTCCGAAACCACGGAATTCAGCACGTTTGCCTTCGGCAAGTCCGTCGCTTATGCGCTCCAATATCAAATCAACTGCCCTACGAACATCGTCTCTGTGCAGGTCGTCGTGAATTGACGCTAACGAGTCGATCAATTCCTTTTTAGTCATTGCAGCATACCTATTAAGTAATGATTATCACTCTACAGGAGTGAAGACGTTCTTGAGTTTATCTCTCAAAGTTCGCGCAGGTCCTGATTCTTCTTTCGCATAGTTCTGATAATCCTGATTCTCGCTTTCGATCATCAGCGCTTTGATTGAAAGAGAAATTTTTCTGTTCTTTCGGTCAATGCTAAGAATTTTCGATTCAACTTCCTGCCCGACTTCCATAGCTGATTTCGCTTCCTTGTATTTGCTCTTCGCCAGCTCATTGTCTCGGATCATCCCATTCACACCATCGGCAAGGTTGACAATGACGCGCTTGTCTTCGAATTCTGAAATGGTTCCTGTCACAATTGAACCCTTGCCGTTTTCTGCGACGTAAGTGTTAAATGGGTCTTCATGGATTTGTTTGATACCTAAAGATATTCGCTGGCGTTCAGCGTCAATCGTAAGTATGACCACCTCAACCTCATCCCCCTTGTTGTAATTTCGAATTTCCGCTTCACCATCACCACTCCAGGTTATATCGTTGCTGTGTACCAGTCCGTCTATCCCGTTTTCCAGCGATATGAAAATTCCGAAATCCGTAAACGACTTGATTCGGCCCGTTATCCTCTGATCTCTTTCGTGTTTGGACGCGAATTCCACCCACGGATTCGGCAAGCACTGCTTGATTCCAAGGGAAATCCTGTGGCGTTCCAAATCAACAGAAAGAATCATAACCTCAATCTCATCACCAACGCTACATACATTGGCTGGATAGACATTTTTCGACGTCCAATCCATTTCGGAGACATGAACAAGTCCTTTAACACCGTCTTCGATCTCTACGAAAGCACCGTAATCCGTCAGACTTGTAACTTTACCGATCAACTTGTCTCCCAATTTGTATCTTCGATCGATGTTCAGCCACGGATCTTCTGTCAACTGCTTGAGACCAAGCGAAATTCGAGACCGTTCGCGGTCGCATTTCAGCACCTTTACGGAAATTTCCTCTCCTATGGTCAAAATTTCAGATGGATGCTTGACGCGCTTCCAGGCAAGATCTGTAATGTGCAACAGCCCATCGATCCCGCCAAGATTGATGAATGCGCCATAGTCGGTAAGATTCTTGACGACACCCTGAATTATCTGCCCCTCTTCCAGGCTGGCCAAAAGCGCCTCGCGCTCTTCAGACAGTTCTTTTTCCAACACAGCCTTCCGAGAAATCACGACGTTATTTCTGGCTCGGTCCAACTTGATGATCTTGAACTCTACAGGTTCCTTTTCAAATTCAAAATCCTCATTATCCGCTGATACGCGGGTTCCATAGAGAGATCCTGGAAGAAATGCCCGCACGTTCTCAATCGAAACGGAAAAGCCACCTTTCACCCGACTTGTGATAACGCCGAGAATCACAGATTGTTCCGCGTACGCTGTTTCAATTTTTTCCCATGCTTGAACCCGACAAGCCTTGTCTCGGGAAAGACGGGTGCGACCGCTTCCATCTTCAATGGATTCGATCTCGACTTCCACTTCATCCCCGACCTTCAGATTAATTTCTCCTTTCATATCCCTGAACTGTGAAATCGGGATTTCGGCTTCAGATTTCAATTTAGCATTGACAAGAACATATTCTTTGTCAATCTCAACAATTTGGGCAAGCACTATCTCGCCTGCCCGCATTTCAACATCTTTGATACTTTCCTCAAAAAGTTGTGGGAACGTCTCTTCCATACCTAATAAATCAGCTCCAGATTGTTTTAAAAAATTTTTTACTTTCGAACCCCGACCCGCACACGGTATCCAATTCGTTAAGTATACGAATTACGACTTCTTCGGGTGGCAAGTTTGAAGTATCAATAACCAATGCGCCTTCGGGTTTTGTCAACGGTGCGTGAATTCTACTCGAATCGCGCGCATCACGCTGTCCAATTTCCTTATAGAGGGAATCAAAGTTAACACAAATTCCTTTATTTTTCAACTGTATGTACTTTCTTTTCGCCCTCGCGTCAAGGCTACCATCCAAATAAACCTTCAACAATGCGTCTGGAAAAACTACAGTACCCATGTCTCGTCCGTCCGCAATCAAGCCGGATTCTTGCAGGTAATCTTTCTGAATAGGCATCAACCCACTGCGGATCAATTTGTTCGCCGCTAATTCAGAAGCCAATTGCGCAATGGCGGGTGTCCGAATCTGCTCACTGACATCCACATCATTCAGAAAGACCAAAGCTTCGCCTCCATCTGCGCGCGGCTCAGACCGGAAATCACTACTTCCAACAATTTCCAGAATCTCGTTTGACCTGCCGCTGTCAAGAGAGTTTTCGGTGGCAACCAACGCACACACTCTATAAAGAGCACCACTGTCAAGAAACCTCCACCCAAGATTCAAAGCGAGTTTCTGCCCGACCGTACCTTTTCCCGAACCAACAGGACCGTCAATTGTGACGACCTTCGTGTATGATTTCATTCCCCGACTCCGTCCACGTGGAGATTCATACCGACTTTTTTTGATAAGGTCGCAAAATCGGGAAATGAAGTGTTGACACAATCGCAGTCCAACACTGCAACACCAGATTCAGATACTGATCCCGCGACAGCGAAAGCCATGGCAATTCTATGATCACCGAAACTGTCCACAGTCCCTCCGCTATGTTTCCCGCCTTGAATCACCAGACCGTCATAACGTTCACTGACAGAGATTCCGATCTTTTCCAGTCCGACAGTTACAGAACGGATGCGGTCGCTTTCCTTTACGCGTAGTTCCTCGCAACCGGATATAACAGTAACACCGTCGGCACAGGCTGCTGCAATGGCCAGAATCGGAATTTCGTCAATCATTCTGGGAACCAGGTCGGGATTGACGACGGTACCTACTAACGAGTCGGCATATTGAACGCGAATCTCCGCAATCGCCTCCGAACCGACGTATCGTTTATTCAGGATTTCAACATTCGCTCCCATTGACTTCAATACATCCAGGAGACCAGTTCGGGTCGGGTTTATTCCGACACCCTTCAAGGTAATATCCGAGCCTGGTGTGATTGTAGCGGCAACTATGAAAAACGCAGCGGAAGAAAAATCCGCAGGAATTTGAATATGCTGGCCTTGTAGGTGAGAACCTCCCATCACTGAAATTTTGTCAGAGTCGTGTTCCACTGGACAACCAAACGTGTCGAGAAAGTTTTCGGTATGATTCCGAGTCATCTCAGGTTCAATCACAGTAGTTTTGCCAACCGCATATAACCCAGCCAATAGTATTGCTGACTTTACCTGTGCACTGGCGACGGGTAGTTTCCAAACAATTGAATTCAACCCGTTGCTCGGTGTAATCGTAACCGGTGCACTATCTTGATCAGAAAGCTCGATATTGGCTCCCATCTGTCGCAATGGTTCAACGACACGAAGCATCGGGCGGGCGGAGAGAGATTCGTCTCCTGTGAATCTTACCGGGAAATTTTGTGTCGCAAATAAACCTACCAGCAATCTCAATGCTGTTCCAGAATTACCGCAATAGATATCGGAATGAGGTTTCTGCAATCCTCTCAACCCCTTGCCTTCAATGGTCACGAGCGAGTCATTTTGTTGAATGTCTATACCACAGGCTCGAAATGCGTTGATCGTCATCTGAACATCCTCGCTGAGAAGAATATCTTGGATGATGGACCGACCTTCAGCAACGGAACCGAGAAGAACGACTCGGTGGGAAATCGACTTGTCGCCAGGCACTGTCAGAGTACCGGTTAGCGGCCTGCCTGGACTTACTGTGTATTTTGTCAAAATTCTGAATGGAGGTCGTGCTCGCTAACGAGGTCCCAATCGGAGATTCTCATCGCGGGAAGATTTCGCATTGCTGAATATCTCTTGAATTTCGTCAACGCTCCCGGCAGATATGCAAGCTGATATTTTCTGAAGTTCGCCAATGTATCCATTCAATTCCTCCAATAGAGGAACAGCATTGGCAGTGCAGATGTCACGCCACATAACCGGATCCGAAGAAGCAATTCGGGTGAAGTCATAAAACCCGGCCGCTGCCAGTTTAAAGCACTCCTGTCTATTCCGATGATTGGCGATATAGTGAACGAGTCCAAATGCCGCGAGGTGTGGTAGATGGCTGCTTGCCGATAGGACCTCATCATGAAATGCCACATCCATTTCGTCGACAACAGATCCTGCAGCCAGCCACATATTTTTAACTGTTTCAACAGCTTGCTCGCGACTGTTGTTAGTCGGTGTGATGATCGTTCGCTTGTTTTCAAACAGATCCACGCACGCCGCTTCCACTCCCGAATGTTCGCGACCGGCGATCGGATGCGCAGGCACAAATCCGGTGTACGATGAATCGAAGTGTTTGTCTGAAATATCCACTAGCAATTTCTTGACACTGCCGACATCAGTAATGATCGATTCATGGTAGTCCGTCGTTGCAATGGTTTTAAAAATCGAATCCATCGACATCACCGGCGTCGCCACCACGACAATGTCGGATTTCGGGACTTCGTCTGCGAACCTCAGGGAATAGCGATCGATCACACCCAGTTCGACAGCCTTTATGAGGTTTTTCTCGCTTCGCCCGGCTCCGACAATTTCGCGGACTACACCGGCCTTGCGCAACGCCAAAGCCAGCGAACCTCCGATCAAGCCGACACCAATAATTAGCAACCGATTAATTTCAATCATGATTTCTTCAGAACACTACGGATTCTTTCAACCGTTCAAAAGCGTCGATAACGCGAGCATTTTCAGCCTCAGTCCCAACTGATACTCGCAGATGGTTCGGCATTTCGTAGCCTCCGACAGGTCGAGTAATCACACCGCATCTAAGCAAACTCTCATAGACAGGCGTGGCTGGGCAATTGACATCAACGCAGAGAAAATTGCCGACTGACTCAATTGTTTCCAACTGCAGTCGCGAAAAGCCATTGCGCAAATATTGCATCTGTTCGCAATTTAGCTGACGACTGCGCTCAGTATGGTCATCATCCTCCAATGCCGCCAGTGCGGCGGCCATAGCCAGGCTGCTGCAATTGAACGGTTGCCGAACCCGATTCATCAGGTCGTTGATCTCAGGTGATGAAACCGAATAACCGATTCGCAAACCCGCCAACCCAAAAATCTTGGAAAACGTTCGAGTTACCACGAGATTCGGATAATCCGGCAACCACTGAGTACAATCTGGGTATTGCGGTTCTTCAATGTATTCAGCATAAGCCTCATCAATGACCACAATCACCTCTGATGGAATCTTTCTGAGCAGTTGTCGCAACTCACTCTCATGCGTCCAGGTGCCAGTCGGGTTGTTTGGATTCGCTATAAATATGATGGCTGTGTTCTCGTCGACCGCGTTCGCCATTGCCTCGATATCATGTCCATAGTTTTTCGCTTCGACAACTCGGATTTCCGCATGTGTATAGATCAGCGAAAGATAATAGACAATAAATGCGTGACGTGAAATTACGCCGGCTTGACCTGGTTTGACAAAGACGCGAGCCAACAAATCCAGCACATCATTCGAGCCATTGCCCAGACAAATCTGGTCTGTCCCAACATTGTGACGGGCAGCCAGCTGTTTCTTCAAGTCATACCCGGAACCATCCGGATAACGATGGATATTGTCCGCATGAGTATTGATCAGTCTGACAGCCTTAGGGGAAGCACCGAGCGCGTTCTCGTTCGATGCCACCTTGACCGCGTCGGAAATTCCATATTCCCGCTCAAGCTCTTCGAGTGGCTTCCCGGGATCATATGGTTTGAGATTACCCAGTCCCGACGAAACCAGGTCATAGGGAGAGAAACTGTTTGACATCAACGAGCAGTTCTGGGGTACGAGCCCAGCAATTTGAACAGAGGTGCCTTTTCTTTCAATTCTTCGAAAAGTAGTTTGATTTTGTCATCCTGTGCATGTCCTTCGAAATCAATGAAGAACACATACTCCCACATCGCCTTCCCGCTCGGCCGAGATTCGATTTTCGACATATTCACACCCAATCTCGCAAAGGGCTCCAGCAGTTCGACCAACGAACCAACTTCGTTTTTCTTTGACACCATGATACTTGTTTTGTCATGTCCGGTCGGTCCGGCGGCGATTTTACCGATTACAAGAAATCGTGTCGTATTGCCGACATGGTCTTCTATATTCGACTTGACAATACTGACTCCGTAAAGTTCAGCGGCCGTCTCACTGGCAATCGCTGCCGACCTCTTTTCATTGCGTATAACCTCTACCGCTTTTGCATTGCTGCTGACCTGGACAAGTTCGGCATCCGGCAAATTTCGATTCAGCCACTTTTGACACTGCGCCAATGCCTGAGGGTGAGCCAACACCCTATTGATGTTCATCAAATTGTCAGTTTGACTGATCAGAGCATGTTCCACCCGCAGCTCAATCTCACCGCATAACTGCAGTGGGGAATCGAAAAGTCGATCCAAGGTACTGTTGACAACGCCTTCAATCGAATTTTCAACCGGAACAACTCCATACATCGCTCTTCCCAGCTCCACAGCAGCGAACACATCATTTATCGTTGGCCGAAAGACTGCATCATAAGCATGACCGAAATGACTATGGGCCGCAGCCTGGGTGAATGTCCCTTCAGGACCGAGAATGGCAATCCGAGTCGGCTCCTCCAAAGCTCGAATCGCAGAGATAATCTCTTTGAAAATCTGAATCATGTCCTTGTCGCTCAGCAAGCCATTCTTGTTTCGCTCAGCGACATCATTCAGAATCTTGAACTCCCTTTCAGGCACAAAATATTGTGGATTTTCCTGCAAGCTCTTGATCTTCCCGATCTGTATACCCAACTGTGCGCGTTTCGTTATCAAATTTTGCAATTCGATATCAATCGCATCAATTTCTTTGCGTAAGGATGCCAGATCCATGATCAATTTAAGTAAGGTAGGATTAATTACCGGTCAGAGACTTCGGTCGTTGAATCATCTTCGGTTCCAACATCTGACTCCTCGTCAGACGCGATCGCAACACCAACAAGATTCTCGTTTTCTTGCAGATTGATCAATCGCACCCCGGCTGCGGTTCTCGAATATTTTGAGATTGAACTTGCGGTGGTCCTGATCAAAGTTCCGCCATCTGTAATAAGCATGATGTGGTCATCATCACGGACCAGCAAAACATCGATCATTTTCACCTTTTTGCGTCTGGACGCAGGCAGCACGTACACACCTTTCAAAGCTCGAGATTTTCTCGGAAACTCACTGATGTCCGTGCGCTTACCGATGCCGTCAGACGAGACGAGCAATGCGACCTGGTTTCGATTTTCGGGTTCGATACAGAGCATCGAAATGAGACTCTGTCCTGATTCCAGCTTAATTCCGCGTACGCCAGCAGCGGTGCGACCCATTGCCCGAATTTCGCTCTCATTGAATCGTACCAGACGGGCCGCGTCACTGACCAATAGAACATCGCTGTCCCCGCTTGCGAATTCAACATTGACCAGTTCATCGCCCTCTTTCAGTGTCAATGCCCGCAATCCATTCGATCTGGGTCGTGAAAACTTCTCTACACAGCACTTTTTTATTCGACCCTTGCGTGTAGCCATCATGATGAACTTGCCACCGTTGTCTTCCCGAATCGGCAATACCGCGGTAACTCGCTCACTCTCTGCCAAGGCAGGCAAAACGTTAACCAAAGGTCGCCCTTTTGCAGTTCGTCCAGCGCGTTCAAGTCGATAGACTTTAGTCCAATATACTTTTCCGAGGCTAGTGAAACAAAGCAGCATGTTGTGAGTATTTGCGGTAAACATCGTACGGACAAAATCGTCCGATTTATGTGTGGTCGCGGTTTTACCCCTACCTCCACGGTTCTGCGACCGATATTCTGAAATCGGTTGCTGTTTAGCATATCCCGCTTCGGATATTGTCACCACGACATCTTCGCGTTCAATCAGATCTTCGTTGTCCAGATCCATCGCGTTTTCGATGATCTCTGTGCGCCTTTGGTCGTTCTTGCCGTATTGCTCTCGCAAATCAATCAGCTCATCGGAAATCTCTCGCATCAGCAATTCCTGAGAGGCAAGGATCGCTTTGGTTCGTTCAATCCGCTTCAATATCTCCTTGAACTCGTCGAACACCTTATCCTGTTCAAGCGCGGTCAGATTCTGCAGGCGCATCTGCAGGATAGAGACGGCCTGCTCCTCAGAGAGCATATAACCTTCCGGCGTAAGACCGGTGCTTGGGGTTTCCGAACTGCCAATTGTGTCGCCGGTACCGTTTTGGGCGATCAATTGTTTGACCACACTTGGGTTCCAAGGTCGTTCCATCAATCTTTCTCTGGCTTCCGGGCCACCTTTCGATTCCCGAATGATGGCGATCATCTCATCAATATTGGACAGTGCAACCGCCTGTCCCTCCAAAAGATGGGCACGCGCGAGTGCCTTTCTCAGTTCGAATTCCAGTTTACGCGTGACGACCTCTCGTCGATGCCGGATAAATCCACTCAGCAACTCCTTGAGATTGAACACTCTCGGCTGGTTGTGTTCAAGTGCGACGAAATTAATGCCGTACGTTGATTCGAGCTTGGTGAAGTTGTACAGGTTGTTCTCCACCACTTCCGGATTGATACCGCTCTTGAGTTCGACAACAACTCGCATTCCGGATTTGTCAGACTCGTCGCGAACCATGCTGATTCCGTCAAGCGTGCCCGCTTTCACCAGTTCTGCAATTTGCTCAATCAGTCGGGCTTTCAATATCTGATAGGGCAGTTCAGTGATGATCAGAGCCTGCCTGTTTGCCTTTTTCATAGGCTCGATTTCGACCCTGCCGCGCAACCGGATCGACCCTCGCCCGGTGGTGTATGCCTGGACTATCCCGGATTGACCATTGATGATGCCAGCAGTCGGGAAATCGGGTCCAGGTATGTAAGTCATTAACTCGCTTGTCGTCAAACTATCATTTTGGATCAATGCGAGACAAGCATTGATGGTCTCCGTGAGATTATGCGGTGGAACCTTGGTCGCCATACCAACCGCGATTCCTTCGGAACCGTTCAGCAGCAGATTTGGCAAGCGTGTTGGCAGAACCAGCGGCTGCAATTCGGTTTCATCATAGTTGGGGCCGAAATCGACTGTATCCTTGTCAATATCCGCCAGCAACTCATGTGCCAGTCTGGACAATCGGATTTCGGTGTAACGCATGGCTGCCGCGGCATCACCATCAACCGAACCGAAGTTTCCCTGTCCGTCAATCAACGGATATCGCATGGAAAAATTCTGCGCCATTCTGACGATTGCGTCGTAGATCGCTGAATCTCCATGCGGGTGATATTTACCGATTACATCACCGGTTATCCGAGCTGACTTCTTGTAAGGTTTGTTCCAGTCGTTTTTCAGATCATGCATTGCGTACAGAATGCGACGATGAACAGGCTTCAGACCGTCGCGAATATCCGGCAAGGCTCGTCCCACAATCACGCTCATCGCGTAATCGAGGTACGACTGACGCATCTCGTTTTCGAGATCGGCGATTAGGGTTTTCTTCGCGATAACAGACACAGGTCAACCTTTTAATCTAATTGCGAAATTTCGGAAAACAGGCGCAGAAAAAGGCACCTGCTGATTCGAGTGGGGAGTTTCATAATTCTCTGCTAATTTTATCACATTTGGACGCAGTAAGGCTAGCCAAACAGCCCCGAATTCAGAGTCGATCTAACGTCGTATACTCGACGCGACGATTATATCCAATCATCGATGCAAGTGCTCAGACCCGCGTGTAGCAATGCTGTATTACGATTTATCTGACGGCTATGCGTTGAGGGTAGTACACAGAACCAATGAATCGAACACACTAAAGTGCCTAAGATAGCTTGTCAGGTGTATATAGCGACGTTATCGTACCCGAACTATAGAGGGTAACTTCCAAGAAAGAAATAGGCATAGCAAATTTTCAGAAAACTTCAGGACATTTCCAAAACTAACCGCAAAGAAACATTGGCCACATGGGCTTACACCGACCATCATTAGTCGGTTATTACGAGTGGGCAGATAATCGGGAAGGGCGATTTCGGACGTTGAAAAGTTGCTTTTTATTATGGCGGTTTTCGATTGTTCTCATATCTAAATTACACTGCAATTTACCGTTACCAACAGAGAACCAAGTATCCAACTACAACTATTTGATTGTTTTCTCGTCGAACCCAAGTGTATTAGCATTTTCAATTAACGTTCGTACCTTCGCACTGTCCAGACCTTCCGGAACATCGGCATCGATTTCGAGTCGCAACGTCACATCACTTCTGGGAAGGTGCGTAAGTTGTTCAACGATAGCCTCGACAATACGGTGCATATCCCGGGCCGGGCGCTCCGACGAAATAGTCACTGAACCAAAGAACCGAGTCGGTTGTGTTTCGGTTTGATCATCTTCGGACGTAGAATCATCATTACCATTCTTAGTTTGCGAGTCGTTTGTTGGGGATTCTCCCTCAATTTCACCGGTGGGCTCTTCCTGTTTCGCAAGATGCGCTTCGGCAACATCTGCTCTAATTATCAGACTCTCATTGTCAATAATCACATTGATATTAGCGGCTTGTTTTACGGCAAGACTACGATAAACTGAGTTCTCTTCGTCCCAACTTTCAGCATAAGCGAATGGGCCGGGTACTAGTCCTCCAATCGCTGTGGTTACAGTTCTTATTAGAACCGAGCGGTCCTTCAGTCGTGGTAAATAGATATAGCGGTCGAGATACTCCCGGAGATCTTTCAGTGAAAGATGGTTTTTATCTTCCCAGATATATTTCTTGAGATCGCGATCCAGTCTTGTTGGGCCAAGTTCGGGTAGAATGCCTTCCTCATCCACCAGTCTCTTGCTTGCTCGTTGCAGAAGACCGTCTCGTGCAGGAAACTTGCCCGACACCCATTTAATGTCAGCATGAGTCCATCCTGTCTCGGATACAGAAGGTAGCACCATGCCTCTGTAATGCGTGACTTTACCGTCTCACTAGCTTCATCCAATTTCGTTCTCGCAAGAGTGCTGTCGCTCTGGGTTAGTTTGAGTTGTTGTGTGTCACGCACAATCCCTTTCCATGCAAGGACATTTCGCATCGCATCAATTAGTCCTTCGAGTTGCCGAGTCTCCGGAGCTAGGAATACCAGCACGTTGCGATAGATACGAGGTAGGTTTCCTCGCTGCACTAGAATTTCTCGAGCTTCCATTATTGCATCGGAATCATCGCGACCGTTATGTGAATGAGTGATGCCAAGCACAATCGCTCGGACACCGTACGCTTCGTCCGGAACATCTGCTGAACTTCCGGGTGCCACCTGGACTGCTTCGAAATGACCTCGATCAACGAGACCATTCACGTTGGTCGTCAACAACTTATTCAACTCCGTTAAAACGAGCTCTTCTTCAACCTGCTCGGCTCGATCTGCCGCAACGCGGTTGAGGCAAGCTGATACAGAATACCAATAGCGACCGACATTGGTATGCATAAATCTAGCTCGCCGCCGTCACCTCCCATTCGTCAATGAACTTCGTCTCCCGGTCCGCCGAGATGTGGTTCTTGTAGCCATAGTGGTTCTGGTTGCGCTTTTTCGTCCAGCGCGCATCGGTGTCCTTCTGGCACAGCCTGTTCGGATTGTCCTGCCAGGACTCCGGCACCTCGCCGGACTTCACCGTCCGGTTGTCCTCGCGGCTGTTGCGCTGACGCGGCACCTCGACAATCGACGAGTCCACAATCTGGCCGCTGGTCAGCTCGTAGCCATGCGAGCGCAGCTGCGCCTTGAAAAGATCGAACAGCTCGTCAATCCGGCCCGACCGGCTCAGCAGGTCGCGGTACTTCCACAGGGTCTTCTGATCCGGCACCTGGTCATCGCTCTGAAGTCCCGCAAACTGCTTGAAGGTGCGACGGTCCAGCAGCATGAACTGCAGGTTGTGGTCACTCAGCGAGTGCATCACACCCAGCAGAATCGAACGGAACATCACCAGCGGATCCCAGCCCGGCTGCCCCGGACCGCCATGCGAGATGCCGAAATCTCCTCCAGCGCCCGCTGCTGCATCTCGCGCTCGAACAGATGTCGTCTCTCCATCTCAAAATACCCTGCAATTAATCCGTAAAATGAATGACTTACCGATGAATCCATATTATCTCATATCGAACCCGAAATCGCGAATCCGAGTCGACTTCACTCACCCTGTCTCAGACTGTATCATTAGCGTCGAATAAATAAACGTGCCCTACAGCTAATCCCAACACACAGAGATTTTATTCCCTCCGAGCCGTTACTTTTATCACTATCTCTTTACTTTTATTTGTGAAAAAAGGATATACATTAACTGAATCGACAAATTGTTGCAAACACTTGTCCTGTCTCCCTGTCTCAATTCTAACGAAACAATTAGGTAGTCAACGCGTTGTAGTCGAACTACTGACTATTGTATTCCATCGGTGTAATCAGTCTGAACGTCAAATTTGGAATGCACTTGAGCGGCAACGCTGAGACTCAAGGATTTCGGAATGCTAGTGTGGTGTCCTAAATACATATTCAATTATTTTTCGCAGCAAGGGCGCTTCGACCTCTTGCCACTTTATCCGTTATCTCTTTCACGGATTTCGTCCATATCAGCGGCCTGGGATTCTCATTGTAGGTATCCAGATAGTCTTTCAGGCATTCCTCCAGATGCGCAACCGAAGTGAACACCCCGCGACGTATCTGCTTTTCCGTGAGCGTCGAGAAAAACCTCTCGACCAGATTCAGCCACGAGGAGCTGGTCGGTATGAAGTGAAGATAAATCCGCTTTTTGCTGTCAATCCATTCCAGCACATCCTTGTGCCTGTGCGTGCTGTAATTGTCCAGAATGATATGAATCTCAAGTTCCCGGTCGACCGTCTTCTCCACTGCCTTGAAAAACCTCAGCACCTCCTGATGACGGTGTCTGCGATAGGTCTGCCCGATCACCTCCCCCGATGCCATGTTCAGCGCCGCGAACAGCGAAGTCGTCCCATGACGCTTGTAATCATGGGTCACTGTGCCGCAGCGTCCCTTTTTCAGCGGCAGTCCCGGCTGCGTCCGGTCCAGCGCCTGGATCGAGCTTTTCTCGTCAAAACTGAACACCACCGCATTGTCCGGCGGATCCATATACAGCCCCACCACATCCACCAGCTTGTTTTCAAACTGCGGATCGTTGCTCAGCTTGAATGTCCTGATCAGATGCGGCTTCAGTCCATTGGCAATCCACACCCGGTTCACAAAACTGTGGGTGGTCCCCATCGCCCTCGCCATGCTGCGACACGACCAGTGCGTCGCATCCGAAGGCGTGGTCCGGGTCGTCGCCTCGATGATCTTCGCACGCAGTTTTTCCTGCTCCCCGGAATCCTTCCCGCCATGATTGCCGCCGCGGGGACGCTCCTTCCTGATTCCCGCCATCCTTTCCTGCGCAAACCGATTGCGCCACTGACTGACTGTGGGTTGGGACACCCCCAGCTCAGCGGAAATCTCCTGGTTGGTCTTTCCCTCGGATGACAGCAGCACAATACGCACCCGCTGGTGAAATCCGACCGAGATGCTGCGCGACGACGAAAGACGTCTCAGCTCCGTGTTCTCTTTTTCCGATAGTTCTATTGCCGCCGCTACTCGCATACATCCTCCTCCAGTCTGGTGTATGCTGATTGTACTACAGAACGGATATATAATTAAATATATAATTAGGACACTACACTAGTATTAGTCATTCAATGGATTTTCGGATACTTCATATGTCAAGATACGTAGTGCAGGTCGTGCTGACTGGCATTGGTTGGCCGGACGCACGAGCAGTAGTTTCTGGGTTTGAAATCGATTGCCAACAACATTCGGAGTCTGGCATTCACTAGCGAGGTGCTAAATTTGGTTTCTCGTGTGCAACGTGTGAGTTTATGGAGGCTGTACGTCATTACTACAAGCTTTTAATCACGCTACGTGAATAGCGACCGCCCGCGCGTTTCAGTCAGCGATTCCAATATAATGGTCTCCACCTGATCATACTCAACAGAATTCCAACCCAATGGCTGCCCCAAATACCAACATCAACTCAAGCGTTCGCTACGAACCCAATGAAAAGCCACCAATACCATTGACTATCGGGCTGGGTCTGCAGTTCGCTGTGCTTTGTGTCGGTGGCACTGTTTTCACTCCTGCAATTGTCGTCAACGCTGGCGGTGGAAGTGCATCATACTTGTCGTGGGCGGTATTCGCCGCCGTCGCGATCAGTGGAATCACTACTATTGTACAGGCGGTTCGAGTCGGCAAGATCGGTGCCGGTCATGTCCTGGTTATGGGGTCGTCAGGCGCGTTTATCGCAGTTTGTGTGACTGCAATTGCTCAAGGCGGCCCGGCGATGCTGGCAACATTGGTGATTCTGTCGTCGATATTCCAGTTTGTACTGGCAGCCAAGCTATCCATTTTCAGACGGATTCTGACACCACCCGTAGCTGGACTTGTGATCATGTTGATTCCGGTCGCGGTGATGCCGATTATCTTCGATTTACTGGATGATGTTCCGGAAGGAAGCGCTGCGGAGGCTGGGCCAATGAGTGCTTTCATCACCATAGCGGTAATTCTCGCAATTGCATTGAAGGCCAAGGGTGTAATGAGATTGTGGGCGCCCGTAGCTGGTGTAGTCGTCGGTTCGATCGTTTCCGGATATTACGGTCTATATGATACTGCGAGCGTCGCCAGTGCGAGTTGGATAGGACTTCCCAGTGGAGATTGGCCAGGGTTTGATCTCAGTTTCAATTCAGTGTTCTGGACATTGTTCCCGGCGTTCATTCTCGTCACGATGATCGGCGCTGTCGAAACAGTGGGCGATTCCATCGCGATTCAGCGAGTATCCAGACGCTCACCTCCGGCAGTGGACTTCAAGATTGTGCAGGGTGCCGTAAATGCGGACGGCTTGGGCAACCTCCTGTCCGGCATCGCGGGCACCGTTCCCAACACAACCTATTCGACTAGTGTCTCGGTAACTGAGCTGACTGGAGTTGGCGCGAGAACCGTCGGTGTCGCACTCGGTTTGATCTATGTCATACTCGCATTCGTTCCCAAAGGGATTGCAGTCATTTTGGCCATACCAGGACCTGTCGCCGCCGCATACCTGACGGTTCTACTTGCGCTTCTGTTTGTCGTGGGTATGAAAATCATCATCAATGACGGCATCGACTATCGAAAGGGATTGGTCGTGGGTGTCGCTTACTGGGTCGGAGTTGGGTGTCAGGCAGATCTGATTTTTCCCGAGCTGTTGGAGCAGTACACCGGCCAGATGCTAAAAAATGGCATGACCGCAGGTGGTCTGACTGCGATTCTCATGACATTGTTTCTGGAACTCATCGAACCGAAGCGCAAAAAGATCGAGGTTGATTTCAATGTTTCATCCCTGACTCAAATCAGAGAATTTCTCGGAAAGTTCACAACCTACTGCGGATGGGATGAAAAAATGGCAATTCGCCTTGAATCGGTCAGCGAGGAGTCCTTGTTGACGCTTCTTGAGAGCAGCGACAAGGATACCCCGCAGCGCCTGTTGCTGAATGCGCACAAAGAAGAAGGTGCTGCCGTTCTGGAATTTATCGCAGGTGGTGCGGAACATAATCTGCAGGATAGAATCGCCCTCGTAGGCGAACAGTTGGAAGACACTTCCACTGAGCGGGAAATATCGATAAGACTGTTGCGACATATGGCCTCATCGGTCCACCACCAGCAATATTACGATATGGATATCCTGACAATCAGAGTCGACCCACCGACTTGAGAATTTTCATACAGGCACATCTAGAAGCCACGACATTCCAAACAGGTGGAAGTCAGCACCGACATTGGAATTGGTCGCTGGATCATGAATAATTGAGCGAACCAGACATGCTACGAGCAGACACCATCATAGACTCAAGCTGGGTCATTACTGTCGATGAATCAGACACGGTATTGGAAAATCACAGTATCGTAGTCGTCGCAGGTCGGATCAAAGATATTGTGCCGACGCCCGAGGTCAGCCTGAAATACAAGGCAACCGAGCGCGTGGCTCTCAACGGACATGCATTGATACCGGGACTTGTAAACGCCCATACCCATGCTTCCATGACGTTGTTTCGAGGAGTTGCAGAAGATCTGCCCCTCCAACCATGGTTGGAACAGCACATATGGCCGCTTGAAGGTAAGTGGGTCAACCGAGAGTTCGTCCGGGATGGAGCACTTTTGGCTTTTGCCGAAGCGATTATGAGTGGAACAACCTGCATGAATGACATGTACTTTTTTCCTGATGAAGTCGGTGAAGTTGCAGAACAATTAAATATGCGGGTATCTCTCGGTATGATCGCTTTGGAGTTTCCTACAGTCTGGGCGAGTTCGTCCGATGAATACCTTGAAAAGGGAATGGCTTTGTTTCACAGGTTTAAGAACTCCGATCTTGTTACCACGATGCTCGCACCTCATGCGCCATATACAGTGGCAGATCCCACCTTCGAAAAGCTTATGAATATCGCAGATACATACAATCTCGGTATACATATGCATGTCCATGAAACCGCTCAGGAAGTGACGGACTCGCTGAATCAGTATGGCGTCCGTCCTCTTCAGCGAATGAAGCATCTAGGCTTGGTCAATCGGCAACTTCTTGCTGTTCATGCGACACAATTGCTGGACGAGGAAATCGCAATTCTTGCTGACGCCGGTAGCAGCATAGCGCATTGTCCGAAATCCAATTTGAAACTCGGAAGCGGCCTTTGCCGGGTCAGTGATCTGCTTGCTCAAAACGTCAATGTAGCGATCGGTACCGACGGGACTGCCAGCAACAACAGCTTGAATATGCTTGAAGAAACTAGAATTGCGGCTTTGCTTGCCAAAGGTTTGTCCGGTAACCCCGCAAATGTTCCTGTCAGTGAAGCACTTAGAATGTCTACAATTAATGGGGCGAAATGCCTTGGTATCGCCCATGAAACCGGTAGTCTTGAGGTAGGAAAACTGGCCGATATAGCAGCAATGGATCTAAACGTCCTACAGTCAAAGCCGTTGTACAGTCCAACGGCACAAATTGTTCACACCGCTACACGCAACCAGGTGACCGATGTATGGGTCGGCGGTAATCGTGTATTGAATTCCGGGGTACTGACAACGATCGACAGCTCAGAATGCATGGCATTGGCAGATAAGTGGCAATCACGGATTTCTAATGGAAATTAAACTTCCATAGCTGAGTGAGAATTGCATGAACTCATCGAATGTAGACAACGCTGAAGTCGATAAGTTTTCCAGGCTTGCTGAGCAGTGGTGGGACCCACAGGGAAAGTTTCGTCCTTTGCATCTGCTAAACCCCCTGAGGCTTCAATACATACTGGAAAACTCTCCGGTTGTAGGAACAACAATTCTTGATGTCGGTTGTGGCGGAGGAATTCTATCCGAATCACTTGCACGGGAAAGCGCTGACGTCACCGGTTTGGACATTAGTGAAGCATCGCTGCAGGTAGCGAAATTACATCTGCGAGAGAGTGACCTTAACATAAATTATGTTCATTCGACTGTCGAAGACTATGCAAAAAGTCAACAAATCGAGTTCGATATCATCACCTGTATGGAATTGCTGGAGCATGTTCCCGACCCAGTTTCAACCATAAAGGCTTGCAGTCAGCTGATTAAATCAGGTGGAAGCCTGTATTTTTCCACCTTGAATCGGACCTTTAGAAGCTGGTTGATTGGAATTGTCGGTGCTGAATACATTCTCAATTCGCTACCTCGAGGCACGCATCAGCACAGTAACTTTATCCGGCCCT
This sequence comes from Arenicellales bacterium, assembly GCA_963666625.1. Classification (GTDB taxonomy): domain Bacteria; phylum Pseudomonadota; class Gammaproteobacteria; order Arenicellales; family JAJDZL01; genus JAJDZL01. The sequence goes on along the minus strand of OY762925.1, from coordinate 3,087,867 downwards.
CGGAACTCAACCAATGGTGTAGAATTGCCGGGATCAGGATGCAATCACTCATTGGATTGCAATACAACCCACTGAATCAATCGTTTCGACACTCCTCAGGTGTCGAAGTCAACTACATTGCCCATTGCGTACGATCTTGAAGAAGTATCGTCTCACGCTGTTTGATTTGGATGGTACCCTTGCTGACACGGCAAGGGATATGGCGAATGCATTGAACTATCTGCTTGAAGAAGAGTCCAGAGAAACTATTCCTTTCGAAAAATTACGCCCGCACGTTTCCAACGGGACGCCTGCCCTACTTCGATTGGGATTCGGCTGTTCGCCGGGTGATAGCAGATACGAAGAACTTCGATTGCGGTTTCTTGACTTGTATGAAAATTATCTCTGTGTGCACACAAGATTATTTCCCGGAATACGATCCATCCTGAACCGGTGCATCGATTCCGGCATGCTTTGGGGTATTGTTACGAACAAACCGGAATATCTGACTTTAAGGCTTGTGGATCAACTTGACCTTGCTGACAGTGTTGCTTGTGTAATCGGTGGTGATTCCCTGCCAAAGAGAAAGCCTCATCCCCTACCGATTACCCATGCCTGCAAACTGGCGGATACGACGGCGGATAGTTGCCTTTTCGTTGGAGATTCTGTACGAGACATCGAGGCTGGCAGTGCAGCGGGAGTGGAGACTTTGGCGGTGACTTACGGCTACATTCCGCCAGGAGACGACCCGATGTCCTGGGGAGCGGATTTTGTTGTAGATACGGTGCCCGAGATTTCGTCAATATTGTGGAATAGCGGTTGCTCAGATTTGCGTTCAATCCGCAATTGAGCGATGTCAACTTTTATGAATCTGTTCGTTGGTCTCTGGTTATGGTAATCCGATGCATAACCCGGCGATGTGGTAGGTAATCTGCGAGAGCGTAGTGCAGTGTGCAACGATTGTCCCACATGGCAACAGTGTTCTCAGTCCAGCGAAACCTGACCTGAAACTCCGGTTGGATGACATGATCGTAAAGATAATTGAGCAATCTTTGCGATCGGATTGCGGTCTCACCTTCCAATTGCACAACTAATGCGGGATTGTAATAGAGAAACCGCTGGCCTGTAGCAGGATGATTCTTGACCAAAGGATGGATAGCACTGCCAAAATTCAAATGTGCATCCACCAGTGTTTTAGCATATCCACTCGGTTGGCCAACCGTGATGCCGTTTCGAAAGTCTCCTAAATCGTGTATCGCACGTCGGTTCTCGACTTCCTGTTTCAATTCTTCGGACAACGCATCATAAGCCGCGGTCAACGATACCCAGATCGTATCGCCGCCATATGGTGGAATCAGTCTGCTATACAGGACTGATGCAAATGGAGCGTTCTCTCGGAATGTCAGATCGGCATGCCACGTATCTACATCAGGCGGGTTATCCGGACCGAAGTCAAGAACAGTGATTTCAGGAAAATTCTCCAATTCCGGATAAGCAGGATGCTGTCGATCAAGATTTCCGAAACTTTTTGCGAGAGCCACGTGAACTTCTGGAGACATGGTCTGATTGCGAAAGAAGATAACCTGATGTTCCATCAACAACTTGTAGATCTGATCACACAAATCAGCATCTGTAGAACTCGAAAAGTCTACACCTTCGATTTCAGCACCGATAACAGGCGTAAGTTTGGTAACTTTCAAGCTACTCATGACACAACAATTAACCTTGTCCCTGCATATGACAATTTTCCTGTAGTGCAGCTATCACACATATCGTTATTGAAAATACAGAGATATACTCTACGTCAAAAGCACATTATCGAAGAAAACCGAGGAATACGGTAACTTCGTATTCACTACCCCGCTAGACCTCTATTTCAGGTTAATAAATGACAGTTGCGGAGCGTAATTGAAATTGGGACAGAAGCGCTGAAATCACCGACATCCGATACAGCACTCTAAATTTCTTTTACAATGTGAGACAAGACTATCTTCTCTCGTTTTCAGGACAGTCGTGAGGCGAATTCACAATATGCATCAGTTGTAACGTCCGTTCCTTGTCGAGTTCCTTCCACTTTCCCTTAGGTAGATCTTCATCCAACTGAATACCACCGTATCGAACTCTTTTCAACTTGCTGACCTGATTGCCGACCGCTTCCCAAGCCCGACGAATCTCGCGATTTCTGCCCTGCTTCAGAACGATTCTGTACCACTGGTTGCTTCCTTTCCCTTTTAGCGTATCAATCTGGTCAAAATAGAGAATGTCACTCCCAGATCTGACACCAGTTCGCAATGCAACCAAATCCTGTTCGGAAACATTACCAAATACACGACAAAGATATTCTCTTTCAATCTGACTGCTTGGATGCATGAGTGAATTCGCAAGACTACCGTTATTGGTGAACAACAATAAGCCAGTTGTATTGATATCAAGTCTTCCAACCGAAACCCATCGGCCTTGTTCAATCGGTGGAAGTGAGTCAAATGTAAGCGGACGATTCGCAGGATCGTTCCGACTGCAGACTTCACCTGTTTTTTTGTGATATGCGATCACACGGGTCGTTGATGGACTTTCGCTGACTTGGATACGTTGGCCATCGATAATGACAACATCGCCAAAACCGACTTGATCGCCCAGTTTATATTCACCACCTTCGTGTCGAACACGCCCTTCTTGAATCCATTGTTCGATTTTTCTTCTGGATCCGAAACCTTCACGAGCTAAAAATTTCTGAATTCGCTCGCTCATATCCGCAACCATTCAAGTGAGTAGCAAGAATTTTCGCGACTTCAATCTTTCGCTTCACTATCGGTGGGAGGCGGTTCTGAAGACGCCTGTCTTTCCAGCAAATCCAGGGCCGGCAGATCGTCAAGCGACTCGAGGTTGAAATATTCCAGAAACCTCGAAGTCGTCTTAAACAACGCTGGCCGCCCCGGTACCTGCTTGTAGCCTGCTTGCTCTATCCACTCGTTGGTCAGCAGAGTCCGCATAATTTCAGTTGAGACTGATACTCCGCGGATGTTCTCGATATCACCTCTCGTAACCGGCTGACGAAAAGCAATGATTGACAGTGTTTCCATGAGGGCTCGGGAATATCGTCTAGGTCGAATTTCCGACAATCGGCGCAGCCATTCGGCATATTCCTCGCGGGATTGATAACGGTAACCACCTCCGATTTTCTTTAGTTCCACACCACGACGCTCACAATCTCTTTCCAAATCGAGCAATGCACGCTCGACGTCAAGTATCTGTGCATTGTCCTGCTCATTGAAAAGACTGCTCAGTTGCTCAAGAGACACCGGAACTTCGGATGTCAAAACCGCAGCTTCAATTATTTTTTTCAGTTCCTGAAAGTCCATGAATCGTCAATCATAAAGGCGAATATGAATTGGAGAATCAGCATCAGCTTGCATCGCATAGATTTTCTTGGCGTTGATCAGTTCGAGTAGTGCAAGAAACGCAACGATCATTCCAGCTCGACCCTTCCGTTTATCAAAAATTTCGTCGAATCGCAATTGATTGGTACTTCTCAATCTATCGATGATCTCTTCAACCTTATCCTTTACTGACAGGTTCTCTCTTTGCATTACGATAGCTGCATTCTGGTCTGCCAGCTGGAGAACTCCCTGAAAAGCCTCGATCAAGTCACCCAGATCGACTCTCTCGTAAGACGGCGTGACATTGCGGACAACTCCTTTGGCATGGCCTAAAAATATGTCTCGCCCGACCCTCGGCCTACCACTCATAATTTCAGCAACATTCCTGAAAATTTCGTATTGCTGAAGGCGCCACGCCAATTCGAGACGAGGGTCAATCTCTTCTTCGTCATCAGACTCAGACTGTTTGGGAGGCAGCAGCAACCTGGATTTGATTTGTGCCAGCGTCGCCGCCATAGCCAGATACTCACCTGCCAGTTCCAGCTGAATCTTTTGCATCAAGTCAATATATTTCGCATATTGATCAGCAATCTCGGCAACAGGAATATTCAAAACATCAAAACTATTCTTTCGTATGAGATAAAGCAACAAATCAAGCGGTCCCTCGAAATCCTGTGTTATCACCTCCAGAGCGTCAGGAGGTATAAATAGATCAGTTGGGATTACTCGTTCCTTCGGGAGCGAATCATTCCGCTCAGTTGCTTGCGGGTCCTTTTCCAATTCTAGTAACGATATCCTGCAGTACCTACATGACGACGAACCTCGCTCATCGTCGCTTCCGCCACTGCACCTGCTCGCTCGCAACCATCGGCGATCACTCTCTTGAGAAACCCCTGATCCTCAATGTAAGGCTTGGCTCGTTCAGCATGCTGGTCCTGTTCCTGCAACAGCGAGTCAATCAATGGCGCCTTACAGTCCAAACAACCAATGGAGGCAGTGGTACAACCTTCGCGAATCCACTTCTTTGTCGAATCATCTGTATAAATCTTATGCAGGTCCCAAACCGGACATTTATCGGGATTGCCGGGATCGTTTCGGCGTACGCGCGCAGGGTCTGTAGGCATTGAACGGACATTCTTGTTGATACGGTCTCGATCATCTCGCAAGTAAATTGCATTTCCATAAGATTTTGACATTTTCTGCCCGTCCAGTCCTGGCACCTTCGACGCTTCGGTAAGAAAGGCCTCGGGCTCTGTCAGAATCTGCCGTCCACCGCCTTCAAGAAATCCCATCAGTCGGTCTCGATCGATTCGCGAGAGATTTGACACGTTCTCTAACAGTTCATGTGCTTTCGACAGCGCTAAATCATCGCCGCGTTCTGTATAGGCTTGCTGATAATCCCGGTACCGCCGTCCGAACTTCTTACCGAGTTTCCGAATGGCCTGTTCTGCCTTTTCGCGGAAATCCGGTTCTCGTCCGAAAATCGCGTTGAATCTGCGCGCAATCTCGCGAGTCAGTTCTATATGAGGCACCTGATCTTCTCCTACCGGCACCAAAGATGCCCGATACATCAGGATATCGGCACTTTGCAGTACGGGATAGCCAAGAAAACCATGAGTCGACAGATCTCGATTCTTTAACTTCTCTTGTTGGTCTTTAAAACTCGGAACGCGTTCAAGCCAGCCAAGTGGACTGATCATCGATAGCAGCAGATAAAGCTCTGCGTGTTCCGGAACCCGAGATTGAATGAAAATGGTAGCCAGTTCAGGATCTACGCCAGATGCCAACCAGTCAATAATCATATCCCAGACATTTTCCCTCATGTTCTTCTCATTGACTGCCTCAAACTCGGTAGTCAATGCGTGCCAATCTGCCACAAAATAGAAGCATTGGTGATCGTGCTGCAATTGCACCCAGGGTTTAATCACACCATGGTAGTGTCCAAGATGTAGCCTGCCGGTTGGTCGCATGCCGGAGAGCACACGCGTTGGCTGACCAGATACGTTCATAAATTCCGTCCTCGTTACTAGCTGCTTAAATCAATATTGATAGTTGTCCGGTAAACTTTGATCAGAGTCATTCAAAGATTTATATAAAGAAATGCCCAAATCGTATCCGGGCAATTGGTTCATCGGCAGATTATTCCGGCTTGTCTTTCATATATAAACCAATGCTTATATTAGTGAACAGACGGGTAGAATCGCAAGTTAATACGTTAAGCAAGAATTTGTGTGCCGTGTCTGATTTCCTGGTATTTGTACTTGGCGAGATCCAGTGCACGCTTCGCCTTGACATAATCCATCATCCACCCCGATTTGTTGTTGTCCTTGTGCAATCCTGGCATAGTTTTGTCATTACTATTGATTCCGTTGCATGGACGACACAAGAGTATTCTGTTCGAAATGTCATTCTCTCCACCTCCCGATCGTGGTTTTACATGATCAAGTTCCATAAACGGTGACTCCATCTCTCTTCCGCAACCGGCACATATAACATATCCCTCTCGAATACTTTGCGCTGAACAGAGTGCTTGAAATATTTCAATTCTGGACAACTTTTCCCACGGCTCCAGTTCTCGTTTGAATGTGGGTATTAAAAATGGGACTGCTTCCTCACCATCATCTGTTCTCTCTGGCAACTCAGATGTGAAGTGCATATCTTCCGCAAAAAGATAGGTTTGATGATTGACCGTGGTTCTCCTAGTGTATTTCGGCGCAGTCAGTCCTTCCTTTTCGAGTCTGTCAACTATTACATCCTGCGCGTTTTTCCAAATATCAATCCCGACCCATTGTCGCCGGAGCCGTTCAGCTGCGACAAGCGTAGTTGCACAACCTTCAAATGGATCAAGGACTATATCGTTCTCTTTTGATGACGATAAAATGATTCTTGAATAGAGCCCGATAGGTTTTTGTGTTGGGTAACCGGTCCTTTCTCCCCTGTCTCTCTTTGGAATCCACCGAACATCTCTATCGATTTCTTCATCAGTTCCCTCCAAAAAACCTTTTGTATACGGTTGGTATACCCACAAATCCTGCATCGGTTGCCCGGGGCTATCTTTCAGATATTGGCGATAGGTCGGTAATGCCGATGAATTTGGCGCTGGCATATCAATCAGGCCAAGTTCATAAAGAGCGTCGAGTTTTTCGTGTTGCGGTAATCTTGGATCGATGCCAAAAGCTAAAATCAACTTTGATGGAATAGCCCAATGGCGACCAACTTTCGTAGGATCATATCCACGCCAAGATTTCCCGCTTTCTCCATGTCGAATACCTGAACCATGAATGGAATTCGTCCAATATCGCCCAATATTGTCTTCTTTTTTGAAATATTCCGATACATGTCCTCGCAAATAAGGCGTGAATTGTATGGTGTGCTTGTAGTCTGGTTTGGAATAAAACAATATGATGTCATGAATCGGTCCAAATCTGTCAGCTGAATTATGCGAACCTGTTCGTCGCCAAACGATTTCATTTCTGAAATTGTTTCGTCCAAAGATCGCATCCATCAACGCTTTAAGATAATGGCTGGCTGTTGGATCACAGTGCAGATAAATACTACCGTCCTCTCTAAGTATTCTGTGCAACTCCAACAGACGTACCGCTATGAAACATAGGAACGCTCCCATGTCATCGCCATAAGAGCTTCGACTTCCCTGTATCACATTCATCACCTTGGGGAAATCATCCGTAATCTGATCCACCCATTCCTGATGGACATCTCGGTCCCAAGACCATCTATCCTGAAATGAGGCACCAGATGCAAGACTGTCCGGTGTAGCATGAAAATCCCGTCCCTTGTTGAACGGCGGGTCAGTCGCGATCAAATGAACAGATTCAGAGTTCATGGCCCGGAGAAATTTAAGATTATCACCATGAAACAGGGTTCGATTTTTCCAATTCGGAACCCCCATATCAGTTCAATCTCCAATTCTGATTACTGAGACGTAACAAATACTGAACTCCGGATTCAAGTGCAAGTCTCTCTTTCGACAGACATCGCATTATTTAATGTATAGATGTCAAATTTGTCTAGCTCGGCTTTCACTTTCTGTTCATAACTTCTCAAAATTTGTTTTTGGGGTTTAGAATGTATCATTTTTTCCGATATTTGCTATAGACGTATTCGTGATTACCGATTCCATGTAATACCACATGATCGTCCCTGTGTATCTTGTACAGAATCACAATATCCCTGTCACCGTATTCTCCCGGATACAAATGCAGTGATGAAAGTCCCGTCAATGGTCCAGTTAGTTCGTGTGCATTGTGTTTAGAACGAAGAACAGAGTCCTGTCGGTCTATGAATAGACTGATAATCGTCTCAATCTCATTTATGACAGTATTTCCGTAATTATGATTTTTCATATCATCCTTGAAGCCATCTTCGGATGATACCTGTTTGTTGTTTTTTCTTGTCCCCTTTCGATTGACTTCCTCGATGGCATATTTGCACATTATTCATCTAAACTGATCAAAGAACGCCTTGACATCATCAATCGGGGTGTAGTTCCCCTCCTCTTCCGCCTTCTGGATTCTTTTCGCCATCTCATCGTTTAATGTATATATGTCATACTGGTCTAACTCCGCTTTTGCTTTTCGTTCTTCAAGAGTGTGTTTGCATTCTTTTGGCATGATCATGACCTCCAATCAATATTGATGAAATCTCAATTCAATCTGCTATCTTTACCGGATACCAGTTCCTTATACACTATCCTTCTGCCTACCATACGGGCAGCATTTGTTCCCATCTGATAAATGATGTCTTCCTCTCGGAGATTATGACACACCACAAAATCATTGATAGGTCTGAAATCGTAAAATCTTGTTCCATTGATGATGGCGGAACCGAAACATCGGTGCCGCCGACGAATCTGGAACACTCCACTACCGTTCCGATTCTTTCACTGAACCTCTTTATGCGATACTTCTCCATGTATCAGGAAGTCATTGCTCCGTGACTGGCATCGAACAATATATTTGAGGAACTACAACATGATTCTAACGACTTCTTGGTCTTTGCATTCTTCAAGAATATTTCTGGCTAATCCTTTACCGGGAATGATTTCGTCTGGCGCAATCTCGACCAGTGGTTCCAAAACAAAGCGGCGTTCATGCATTCTAGGGTGTGGAACGATCAGATTGAGGGAATTGATTTGTCGCGTACTATACAGTAAAAGATCAAGATCAATTCGACGAGGTCGATTAGGAAGATGTGAGCGAACTCTGCCAATTTTCCTTTCCATGTCCAGCAATTCGCAAAGTAATTGATACGGTTCAAGTGTCGTCGAGAGCGCACATACGGCGTTGACAAAATCGGGCTGATCCGCAAAACCCACAGGTTCAGACGTATATAGGGAAGAACGACGGATGACATTGCAGTTTTCGTGCACATCAAGAGCGTCCATGGCGGCTTGCACTTGGCTCTGGGGATCGTCAAGATTGCTTCCGATTCCGATATATGAGATTGTGGAGTGGGATTCCTTCAATTTCTGACCATTGGTTTGAATCGATGTCTGCGTCTGGTATGTCTTCTCCTGGTGACTGGTTGATTGTCACGAATTTTTATCCAACCCAGGCTCATTTTCCTACTCACTTCATCAAATCTTGCCCGATGTTCCAGCAAGCGGACAGCCGCTCTGAACCTGGGATTTTCGACAATGCTCTGAGTGCCCGGCTTTACCTGCTGCAATTTTTTCTGTAGCTGCCAGATTTCAAGAATATGATGCTTGTGGACTTTTGAGATGTAAGTGCTTCGATTCTGTAGGTTCAGTACATCCCGAGCAAGTCGTTTTGACTCAAAATTCTTGCCATTGCGTCTAGTATTTTCCCGGCGCAGTGCGCGACTGTACGGCAGCCACAAAATGGCTGCCAATGAATAGGAGAAACTCAACGGTTCTGCGTTCTGAACTCGAACATCCATCTCCTGGCACAGCACAGTAAGCCACTGCAGCGTACTTTCATCCATGCTATACCCATGAACTCTCGAATAGCATGGAAAAAGATCAGTGAAAACACCAAATTCGTTCAGCAATCCAAATGTCGAGACCGCACTTCCACTGAAAAACAGCTTCTTGACCTCCTCTGACAATCTCGAGTTGGATACGTCAACCAGCAATCTGGAAAGAGACGGAATGGGTTCGGCAGACTCCGAATCGATTTCGAAATCCAAAGCCGCAGCGAAGCGAATCGTTCTGAGAATTCGGACGGGATCTTCCTGATACCGTTCGGTCGGATTTCCGATCACTCGAACCATACCGGCTTGGATATCATCGAACCCTCCTGTATAGTCCAATATGGTCATATCAGACGGATTCAGAAACAGAGAATTGATCGTCAGGTCGCGTCGAAATGCATCCTGTTCGATGTCTCCGAAATTATTGTCTTTGAGAATTTTCCCCTTAGACGAAAAATTACGTTGTCTGCCATAACGACCGGAGTAGCCCGGAGCGGTACGGTAGGTTGCGACCTGCACGATCTCACGAGCAATCCGTACTTCAACCAAGCGAAATCGGCGACCGATGACGATAGCTCTTTCAAACAGATTCTTCACCTGCTCCGGAGTGGCATTCGTAGCCACATCAAAATCTTTCGGCTGCTTCCCGAGCAGCAGGTCACGGACGCATCCACCAACCAGTTCGCCAGAGAATCCAGCACTATTCAGTCTGCGAACAACCTCAACCGCTTGATCGCTCAATTGGTCGATGATGATTCCATGCTCAATTTGTTGAATGATTCGAGGTTCGGTCATTCTTCGATGGCTGCGATAAACATCAGCAATATAATTTGTGATACCATTTTCTATTCATACTCGCTCCCTTCGTCTAGCGGTCAGGACATCGGCCTCTCAAGCCGGGAACAGGGGTTCGATTCCCCTAGGGAGCGCCAAAGGATTGCTACTATTGACGTGAGGACATTCCATGTTTCAATTGCAGGGTGATGAGATTTCCGCTCGCGATCCAGGCGCAGTTAATGTTGATGCCAGTAACTTTTTGGCGGAAGTCATCGAAAAATCGAACAATGTACCTGTTCTGGTAGACTTTTGGGCACCGTGGTGCGGACCTTGCAAAACCCTGACACCGATACTTGAGGAAGTTTCCACCGAGTACGGCGACAATCTACACTTTGTTAAAATCAACATCGACGAAAATCAGGCGCTTGCGGGACAGTTCGGAATACGTAGCGTACCCACTGTATATCTGGTAAAAAATGGCGATGTAATCGATGGCTTCATGGGTGCCCTACCCAAAGACGCCGTCAAGCAGTTTCTTTCGAAGCATGTCATTTCCGATTATGAAGAAGTTCCGGACCGGATTGATGAATTGTTGAATCATGGCGAACACTCACAAGCTATTGAACTGCTTAAATCAGAAGACTCCGATGAGTCGAATCTGCGTCTTGCGAATATTTATCTGCGGCAGAACGATATTCAAAGTGCACGCGATTCCATTTTGAAGATTCAGGATGCGACTGACAAGCCCGAATACAAGCAAATTGTCGCGAAGCTCGAATTTGTTGAAATCGTCGAAAATTCTTCCCCCAAAACTGAATTGTACGACCGAATCAAGCAGGACCCCGAGGATTGGGACGCCCGATTTCAACTGGCTGTAATCAATCTGGTACAGGGTCATATCGAAACCGCTTTGGAATCATTGCTGGAAATTGTCAGGGAAAACCGATCATTCAATAACGATGCCGGCAGAAAAACACTGATCAAGGCATTTGATATGTTAGGTCCGGACAATGATCTGGTACCCAAATATCGACGTATCCTAGCTCGCACGCTTAACTAGCCTCTAGGATGATGTTGTTGGAGCAGATTCGCGAGACGCTGCTTCGAGATATGAGTATAGATCTGGGTAGTTGACAGATCGCTGTGCCCCAACAGTTGCTGAATTGTTCGAAGATCCGTTCCATTATTCAACAGATGTGTTGCGAACGAATGACGCAATGAGTGCGGTGTCAATTCGGTTTTTATTCCAGCTGCCGTCGAATACTTCCGAACATTCAGCCAGAACGCCTGACGTGTCATTTTCTTACCGCGTACAGTTACGAATAGATCATCACTGACCTTTTGCTTCAGCAGATTTCTGCGGTGACTGCTGAGATATGTTTCAAGCCAGTCCACAGCGTATTCACCGAGAGGAACCAGTCGTTCTTTTGCGCCCTTACCTGTAAGACGAACCCAACCGTTTTGAAGGCTCACCGAGTTTACCGAGAGATTAATCAGTTCCGATGTCCGCAGTCCCGCGCCGTAAAGCGTCTCCAGCATCGATCTATCCCTTACGCCTAGAGATGTAGTGGTATCTGGAGCATTCAACAGCGACTCTATTTCATCTTCAGTCAGCGATTTTGGCAAAGGTTTTCCAAGAAATGGCGAGCTCACATTTTCAGTTGGAGACGATTGCAAAAGTTGTTCCATCAGACAAAATCGATAAAAACGCCTCAATGTACTCAGTTGCCGAGATATTGAACGGGCACTGTAATCTGTACGACTGGCAAGATACCCCATGACATCGCTTCGGGACGCATCCAACAGGGATTTTTCGCTGGAATTCTGCCACTTCGCGAATGTTCTCAAGTCCAGCATGTAAGCTTCAAGCGTCGCCTCCGCCAATCCAGATTCCGACCAGAGCGTATCCGTGAACTGATCGATCAAACGTGTATCCTCTAGCAAAATGTCTGTAGTCGCTGAATCCGGCATGTCGGAGCCCAGTAATCAGTCCGGTAGATTTTTTAGTCGATTGATAATTAAAGCTTTACTTCTTGGGTCGAGCGAATCTTCCTTGAGTCCTTCATAGAGTATTCTTGCATCATCAAAAAATTCCGATACCACCAGTTGGTCTGCAGCTTCCAGACGAGCAGATTTACCCCAATTATCGTTCCACTTCCCTCCCATTCGAGCTGAGCGTAATAGCATTTCAGAAGCTTCTGCATGCTTGAACTGAGCAGTCAGAGATTCCGATACCCAGCGAAGGATTTCACGCTGCGTTTGCATATCTGTCGTTTTTTCGTAGAGATCTGTAAACAACGAAATTGAATATTCATGGATGCCACTGTTTTGCAAATCGAAAATGGTATGCATGATACGATCTACTGTCGCCTGCTCGACATCAGAAGGCAAACTTTCAATCAGTCGAACGATGAGTTGATATGCGATTTCATGCTCTTTTACTGCCACCGCAGTACGTGCCCTGCGCAGAATATGTATGACCAACTCGCCGGGGTCTTCAGGTTCGTCCATAGATACCATGATGCCCAGTGCAGTCACATAGTCTTTTCTTCTAAGTGCTCGATTGGCCAGTTTTGTCTGAATGGGAGACGATACCGCGGCAATGTCAAAGTGCTTGAGCCTTACGAACAAGGAATCCATCAGGTGGTCTAAGCCACTGGAATTCATATTCTCGGCCATGTCAAAAACACTAGCTTTGTAGATTTCGGGATCGGAAGTCTGCGCGGCGAGAAAAGCGAAGATCGCTCTTGCAATAACTGGTGCTGTTATATCGAATTCCTGTCCAAGGCTGAACCAGCGCAAATCATCTCCGATCACGAGGTTGAAATCATATCCAACCGATACCGCCAGTTCTGCATACGTCTCCAGCAATCGCTGCTCGGTGACAGGTTCTACTACCCAGATCCGAGAAGCGTTCTCTTCGATGTCGTAGTCCACTGACAAGCCGTTTTCTATCGCCGTAACCTGCAACTCGAGATCATTGACATCGCGTGCTGCTGACTCGACCAACGCCCACAATTCCAATTCAAGTTCCGGTCGATTGACGAATTCGGACTCCAGTTCCAAACCAGCTTGAATTACCTGCAATGGTGTACGATTTCCTGACAGGTAGTCGGAATACAGAACCAGAAGTTTGCTCTCCTTTGTCTGCAGTGCGGCGATCCGACTGAGGGCTTCCTGAGGGTGGCCTGTAACAAATAGCGTTCGGGCATATCGATGTTCCCACTCCGGGGCACTTGGCCGATAATCGCGAAAATAGACAGACATCGCTACACGTGCCTCGTCAATCGCCCCTTCAGCGAGATAACACTGCACCATCAGTTCCCGCCATTGAATCATTTTGCCTTGATCGTACGGCAGTTCCCAGATCAGATGGCGCAATCTCTGCTTTGCGACATCTATCTGTCCGAGATGAAGACCTGCATAGACGGCGTGCATCTGCAATTCGGTATAAAACTCATAGGGAATGGTTTCTGATATTTCCTTTGAGCGAGTCAGGATACCATTCCAGTCATTCAATATTCTGGCAACATTGAAATATACGCTTTCCCATTCGACCCAATCATCCGTATTTTCGTAGGTCGAACGTTCTCTTTGCAACGACGAGTAAGCCAGCTGGAGCATTCCCTGATCAATCAGCAGTCTTACTTCATCGAGAGTAATCCGGTCCGGAAATTGAACAATCGATTCATATATCGATGGGTCTTCACCGACTGCCCCATTGACAGAATCTTGGGGTGTAGGATTGGCGGGCTCTGTTGAAGTGTTTGCCGGCTCACCAGTCAAACTGTCCATATCGTCCTCGGTCACAGTCTGCGCGTTGGCAGTCGATGCCATAAGACTGAAAGCGACAACGAACAGAACTGATCTGATCAGTTGTAAGAAGTTCGAGCAAATCTGTGAAAAACCACGAAACGCCTGAATGTAAACCAGCGTTTGAAGTCGAATCTTCAACTGGAGCAAATAGACTGACAATAGAATTCGCTTTAATATAAAGCGATAACAATTTGTTTATTTGATTTTTTCTTTGATCCTTGCGGATTTTCCAGTACGCTCTCTCAAATAATACAATTTGGCCCTGCGTACCGCGCCTCGACGTTTTACTTCGATGCTGTGAATCAAAGGGCTGTGAGTCTGAAACACGCGCTCCACCCCTTCTCCGTAGGAAATCTTTCGGACGGTAAAGGAAGAATTGAGCCCGCGATTTCTCTTGGCGATCACAACACCTTCAAATGCCTGCTGACGTTCCCGATTGCCTTCGCGAACGAGAATCATCACCCGAACGGAATCACCAGGAGAAAATTCCGGAATGTCATTCCGCAACTGTTCTGCTTCAATAGTTTCGATTACGTTCGCCATCATGTTTGCTCCTTTTCATATTCTTCCTGAAAATCTGCCAATGCCCGTTGCTGTTCCTCGCTCAGACTTCGGTCTTCCAGCAAATCGGGCCGCAACAGCCAAGTTCGCCCGATTGATTGTTTCAATCGCCAATACCGAATCGCTTCGTGGTCGCCGGACAGTAAAACAGCCGGAACCTCATGCCCAGCCACCGCTTTCGGTCGGGTATAGTGCATACAATCCAACAAACCATCCGTGAAAGATTCCTGCAAACTGGATTGTTCATTGCCCAACACACCCGGAATTTGTCGAACAACGGCGTCAATCAACACCATTGCCGCTAACTCCCCTCCGGATAGAACGTAGTCACCGATGGACAGTTCCTGTGCGCCAATTATATCCAAAGCTCGTTGGTCAATCCCCTCATATCGTCCACACAACAGTATCATTTCCGGCAATTTGGCGAATTCACAGATTTCCCGATGAGACACTCTCTTACCTTGCGGACTGAGATAGATGACTGGCGTACTGTTTTTCGCTTCCTGCTTCAGTAGATTAATGCATTCTACAATCGGTTCAGCCAGCATCACCATCCCGGGTCCGCCGCCGAAAGGTCTGTCGTCAAGATGCTTGTGCTTTCCTTGTCCAAACTGTCGAAGATCAACCGATTCAATACGAACCAGACCGTTCTCAACTGCACGTCCGACAACACCGTAGTCGGTTACTGCATGAATCATCTGCGGGAATATAGTGACTACCGATATCCGCATCCATTGATCACCTACGAGCTAGAATTCTTCGAACCAGTCTACACGCATGGTCCCTTGGTCTAGGTCCACACCCACAATCACACTGTCCAGATAAGGTATCAAATGAGTCTTTTGTCCATGCACCACCAATACATCATTCGCACCAGTTTCAATGATTTCCTTGACAGTCCCCAAATCTGTACCATCAGCATTTGCGACAGTCAATCCTATCAACTCGTTCCAGTAATAGTCTCCCGGGGGAAGCTGAGGCAATGCGGACAGAGGAATCAATATCTCGGAACCTTTCAGTTCCAGTGCCTCCTCTCGCGTCGTCAAGCCTCGCAATGTCGCAATAATATGACTACTGTGAAATTTGACTGCGTCCACTTCAAATGAACGCTCACCAAGTCTTGCACCGGACACGACCCAATTCGTAAATCCCAATAGAGTCTGGGAATCTTCAGTGAAGGTGCGAATCTTGACCTGTCCTTTGACTCCGAATGCATCTGTGATGCGGGCTACAACTATATTCCTGTCTTTCCCGCTCGCCACAAAGTCAATTTTCTGAGGCTCTTACTGATTTAACCAACTGACGGACACGATCTGACAATTGTGCCCCATTCGCCAACCAATAGTCGACTCTGTCCATATCGACCTTCAAGCTCTCTTCGTTGGCACTCGCGATCGGATTGAAATACCCGATACGTTCAATGAATTTTCCTGTCGGTGCGCGCCGTCGGTCAGCTACGACTATCGAATAGAAAGGTCTCTTTTTCGCTCCACCGCGCGCCAGTCGAATTACGACCATAAATTGAATATCTCCAAATGTTTTCTTAAAAAAGCCGAATTATATTCAAAAGTTACAAGCCTTGTTGTTCCGTTTTCGAATATTACGACTATATCATTTCGCTCGCAGACAGACGAATTTTTGCTGACATGCCTGATTCATTAACCCGCTCTGCCATAGAAGTACAACCTTTCGTCATCGCTGAATGCTGCACCGGGTATCTCATAGTAGGCAAAAACAGCGATAATTCGAGACTCGGCACCCGAAACAGGCGTGATTCTGTGCGCTGAATTTCGACCTTGAAATACGTTTAGGGTCCCAGGAAACAGTGACAAGGTTTTCACATGATCATCCTGTCCGGTCAGCATCAAGCCGACTCCATCGTAGTTTGGGTCTTCATCACTTCTCAAATCAGCACGATATTGAAACTCCCCGCCGGACGTCGCATTCTGCAACAGTAAGGTTGTGGTGAATTCCGCTCTGTCAAAATGCCAGTTCAGAACCTGCCCTGCCGAATACTCCATGACGTTGATGCGTGCAAGTGGGTCATCCATGGTGTGCAGCTGCGGTTTTTCCAGAACTGTCGCGATGAAATCGATTAACGGCTGCCATTCATATATTTTAGTGATCAGATTGTCAGTGAACTGATCGGCACAAATCTTTCGGTTTTCGGTGTGCAGTTTCGAAAGTGCCACATGATCGGAATCCAATTCGCGGAATTCGTCATCAAAATAAATATTGTGATCTCGACGGTGGATGTAAAAGTCTGTGTCAAGCAACGGTCGGATTCCCGCAATGCATGCCTTCACAGCGTCAGTCAACACCAATCCCGGCAAATTGAACATTCCCAACTCGTTGTAGTCGCGCTGACAACTCATGACAAGTGACTGCGTTGAATGGCAATCAGGTTTATGCAGTGGATAGCGCACAAGATCAAGGTATCGTTCCATTGCCATGGATCCCCCTCTTTGTCAATCCATCATCACACGGAATTGCCCATCTCGAAACTGATTGCTTCAAATCAGGTCTTTGACTAGTTGCCAGTTGACAGGAATCCGTCGAGAACGTTGACCGTATTCAGCCCAATTTCAGATACGGCATATCCTCCTTCCATGATAAATACGGTGGGAAGCCCAAGCTGACCGATCGCTTCGCCATATCGAGTGAAGTCATCACTATCCAGCTTGAAGAAACTGATTGGATCGTCCTTGAACGTATCTACACCCAGTGAAACCACCAGCGCGTCCGGCGAAAAATGGCCAATTCTGCGACATGCATCCAGCATCGCGTCAAACCAAACGGAAAACTGTGTATTCGGAGGCATGGGGTAGTTCCAGTTGTATCCTTCGCCATTGCCGGAACCACCTTCGTCTGAATAACCCAGAAAGTGTGGAAACGCGTCTTCGGGCTGACCATGCAGAGAGCAGAACAGCACATCGTCCCGATCATAGAAAATATCCTGACTGCCATTGCCGTGATGAAAATCCACATCCAGCAGTGCGACACGTCCGGCACCGCTGCGAACGAGTCCTTCAACGGCGATCGCCGCATTGTTCATGAAGCAATAGCCGCCATAAAGGTCTTTACCCGCATGATGACCGGGCGGACGGCATAGTGCAAAGGCAGACCGATCGGTGTCAACAGCCAGCTGCGCTGAAATCGCACAGGCAGCAGCAGACTTCGCTGCCTCCCAGGTTCCCGACGTGATCGCCGTCTCGATAGCCATCGCGTAGTACCCGAGTTTGCCGTCAATGTGGTTGGGCACGCGATTTTGCTGCATTCGTCTGGTCGGCATTACAGCCGGGATCGCTTCTCCCTTCATGCCCTCCGCTTTCCATAGATTCCATGCGGTTTCCAGAAATTCGAGGAAGTCGGGGGTATGGACTCTCTGGACAAGTTCGACATCGAACTCACCGGGATCGGAAAATTCTTCATATCCTCTCTCGGATAGTCGGTCCATGACATAATCCCATCGTTCAGGACATTCAAACGGCCGCACCAGTTCGCCGCCGTACAGTTCCCCTTTGGGAAAATGCAATAGGTGTTTTTCGCTACGATAGACTTTCATGATTATTACCTGGCATTCTCACAGGTCTGCTGGAGATTCCATAAATCTGTTGAACTATATTTCAGACACCACGTTGCCGGAATTGAATCAAATCGATCCAATTCCGGTCTGTGGTGTCTTGTGGTCGTTATTTCTGAACTTCGGTCCAGATGGCCGTATACAGCTGCTGCGCTTCCGGCGGACATGGCGGAACGAAGACACCCGCGCTCTGAAGTTCCGCAGGAATCGCAATTTCCGGTGCGGTAGCGAGGTCAGCCGGCATGTAAGCCTCGGACCCAGCAATTCCATTGGCATACTGCGCGAAAGCGGAAATCATTGCCGCATTTTCCGGGTCCATCAGGAAATTCTGAAACAGTTTCGCGTTCTCAACATTCTTGGCGTCAGCAAGAACTACGACGTTGTCCATCCACAGAGGATAACCCTGCTTCGGATATCCATAGGCAATATCAGGATTCTCTTCGCGGGCACGCTTGCTGTAACCATTCCAGTTCATGGATACCGCAACATCGCCGCTGACCAGTTTCTCCTTGGTTCCATAGTCGATGGATTTCCAGGTTTCCTTTGCTGCCATAACAGTATCCCGGACTTTCTTCAATACTTCCTTGTCAGTGGTACAGGGCTGTCCACCTTCATACATGATCGCCATGCTCATGACATCGTTCATTTCAGGGACAACATTGATTCTTCCATGAAGCTCTTCCGGAGGCGAGAAAAATAATTCGGAAGTGTTGATGTCTCCACCGTACATGGCAGTATTTACCGATATTCCGGTACTGCCCCAGGTCCAAGGTACACTGTACTTTCTTCCCGGTTCCCAATCCGGATTCTTCCACTGTTCCGCGACATGCTGAAAATTGGACATTTCATGCGGATTTGTCTGCATGAGCAGACCTTCCTCAATCCAAATCGGCATGTGTGATGATGTCGGAACCGCGATATCAAACCCATGTCCGCCAGGTCGAACTTTCGACAATGCCGTCTCGTTGGAATCATAATCGGTGATTGTGACCTTCACATCGTGCATCTGCTCGAACTTTGCGATCAAATCAGGATTTGTGTAATCTCCCCAGTTGAAGATATGCAACTCCCCTGCCGCGTGCGTAACGCTGACAAACATCAATGCGACGATTGCAGACATCAGCTGCTTTACTACTTTTCTCATTTCGTGATCCTCCTTTCAAGGTAATTTAATTTAATTTCGTATTCCACCCAAATCAGTAGTAAACGAAATAATTGTATCGGCAAAATTGTAATGTTACCGGTCGAACATTGTAAATAAAACCCGGTCAGTGCTCATAACTGTCAGCGGTTTCTCAATATGTAGAATATCGACACCAGCAGTATCGAAATTCCAAGCAACGCGCTGGAAATCGCGTTCACTTCCGGAGTAATTCCTCGCCGTAACTGACCGAGCATATAGGTCGGCAAGGTATCCTGCCCGGCGGATTTCACCAGTTCCGTGATCACTACGTCGTCCAGTGAGATAACGAACGCAAGCATCGCACCTGCGAGAATTCCGGGCCATAACAAAGGCAGTGTTATTCGCCGGAATGTCTTCCAAGGCGTTGCATATAGGTCCTGCGCCGCAGTCTCCAGTGATATGTCCATTCCTTCAAGTCGTGCCCTTATCGGCAAATACGCGAATGGAATACAGAAAGCGGTATGTGCCAGCATCAAGTAAAACAAACCGTGATACCCGGTGACAGTCTTGATGATTGCGAAAAAAATCAAAAGTGCGACACCTGTAACGATTTCAGGAACCATCAGCGGCTGATTGATCAGCGCGTAGATGGCGGTTCTGCCCCGATAGTTTTCGGTTCGAGTGGTTCCCAGTGCGGCCAGTGTGGCCAGCAATGTGGCAGAAAATGATGCGACACTCGCAAGTATGAATGACCGAATCGTCACCTCTTGAACCTGTTCATTCTGCCAGGCAACGTGATACCACTTCAGCGAGAAACCCTCCCATAAGGCGATATTCGTACCGGCATTGAATGAATAAATCACCAATGCGACAATCGGTGCATACAGCAGTACGAAACACAGGACTGCTGTCGTTGGAAAGCCTGGCAGCTTGCGAACTACAAATGCTTTACGCCGAATCTGCGTTTCAGACATGCTCAGTACCCCCTCTTTGAGCCGCGCGCACGTAGACCAGCAAGGCACCCATCACGACACATAGCAGGAATATGGACAGCGCCGCGCCCAACGGCCAGTTTCGCCCCTGGCCGAACTGCAGTTCGATCAGATTGCCCAGCATCAGGTGTTTGCCGCCACCCAGGACCCGGGGAGTGACATATGCTCCCAAAGATGGAATGAATACCAGGATGGAACCCGCGACAATACCCGGCCGAACCAATGGAATAATGATCCGCCAAAGCACCCTCAGCCGAGTCGCATAGAGATCATAAGCCGCTTCCACAAGCCTGAAGTCGAGTTTTTCTATACTCGCATAGAGCGGAAGTACCATCAACGGCAGATACACATAAGTCATGCCCAGCATAATGGCGAAGTCGGTATACAGCATTTCGATCGGGGAATCAATCAATCCCCAGCCGATCAGAAAATTGTTGATGATTCCCTGATCACGAATGACTTGCATGATTGCGAACGTTCGAATCAGCAAATTTGTCCAGAACGGAATTGTGATCAGAAACAACCACAAATTCCGGGTTTGAACCGGTCGGGTAGCAATGAAATATGCAGTCGGAAACCCCAGAATCAGGGCAAGCAATGTGGACTGTATGGACAAATTGACTGAGCGCCACAAAATCGAAAGATGTGCGGCGGCAATGGAAATCGTTCCATCGAAAATATCTTTTTTCAGAAAAACACCAAACCATCCGTCAATGGACGGCTCCCAGATCACGCCGCCATAAGGGCCTGCTTTCAGAAACGAATAAACGAGCATGATCAATAATGGCCCGGCCGCACCGAATGTCAGTACGATCAGAGCCGGCACACTCAGTAAACGATAGCCGCGAATTTTCTCTCTGCGGGATGTCTCAATCGCGATCTGATGTGCTTCTGAGGCCATAACCGAATTGGAGGTTTCTGTCCTGACCATGTCAGTCTTTCAGTACCTGCATGGTTGCTGGGTCAAGTGTGATCCCGACTTCACCACCCATCTCGAATTGTCTTTCATGTCCACGTAGGTTTTGTATATGGGCTGTAAACTCAGACCCGTTCGAAAGCTCGATGATGTAATGGGTATGTGTACCCAGATAGACCATGTTCTTGATCACCCCGGTAAACGTGGCTTCAGCCAGTGAGCTGCTGAGTGTAACCTGCTCCGGGCGAACAGCCACGGTGACATGTCCGCCGACTCGCATGTCCGGGAGCGATGGAACCGAAAATTCTTTGCCGGTATAGAATTGAATTCCCGCCAACTGCTTGTTCAAGGACGTTACATCTGCTTCCAGAAAATTCGAATCACCGATGAACTCGGCTACAAATCGCTCCTTCGGATAATTGTAGATTTCGCTCGGACCGCCTACCTGAAGCACCCGTCCCTCATTCATGACTGCCAAACGGTCCGACATCGTCAGCGCCTCTTCTTGATCATGCGTGACAAATATGAATGTTATTCCTGTTTCGTGCTGCAAGCGTTTCAATTCAAGCTGCATGTCCTGCCGAAGTTTGTAATCCAATGCGGACAGGGACTCATCCAGCAGCAGTACTTTGGGTCTCGGCGCCAGTGCACGAGCCAAAGCCACCCGTTGTTGCTGACCGCCAGAAATCTCACTGGTTCTGCGATTTGCAAGTTCTTCCATGCGAACAAGATTCAACACAGAATCGACAGTTTCCTTGATCTCAGATTTGGCTTTACCAAGCATTTCGAGGCCGAAACTGACATTCTGACTTACTGTCATATGGGGAAACAAAGCATAGTTTTGAAAAACTGTATTGACCGGCCGTTGATACGGTGGAAGAAACGTGATGTCCTGATCATATAGGAGGATATTACCGGACGTCGGGTGCTCGAATCCCGCGATCAAACGAAGCAGAGTCGTCTTGCCGCAGCCCGAAGGCCCCAACAACGTGAAAAACTCGTTTTCCTTGATCTCTAGGCTGACATCTTCCAGCGCAACAACTGAATCGTCGCCATCGCCAAATATTTTGGTGGTTCCATCTACCGTGACGGCGATCTGGCGCGTTGAACTATCTTCCGGCATTATTGTTATGATCAGTGGATGTACGTGAATGATCGATTACGCTTTATATCCGAGTTGGACGAACAATTACCAGACTACAGCAAACTCGCCACGGTCCGCGCACTACAGCCACTTCGCTTGATGATTCCGGCACCGATGATGCAGATGCCTAACTGACATCCAGAAAATCGCTGACCTGATACTGTACATACGGATTCTGGAATTGAATCCGATTTCAATTGGGAAACGACTGTTTGCTATACTCTCAACTAAATCCTTACTGCCAATATTCTCACATTGAAACACGTATTGTCTCATATTGATGTCGCTGGACAGTCAAAATTGGACTTGGGACATTGTGTATACCTTTATTCGAAGTACTTGATTACAAGCTTGGGGCGACATCCCCACAGACAGTGGAGACATCTCAATGTGGGTTAGATGGTGGATACTGCTGATCCCTCCGCTTGTTATCGGCTTCACTCTGGTTGCCGCATCACAGTTCGTCTTTCTGAGATCAAGTTTTTTCGAAGACCTTGGACTTGGGCGCGTTGGTGACGAGCTGGTACTAGGTAACTATATCCAATTCCTCACCGATGGTTTTTACCTGAAGATACTTTGGGTCACTGTCAAAACTTCAGCACTTGCAGCACTTGCGACCTTGATTTTAGGTTTCCCGGTCGCCTATCTGATTGCACGAATGCGGTCCAGCTGGTCCATGGTTTTACTGGCAGGAATTGTTGTATCAACCTTCATTACCATTGTGATCAAAGTCTACGGACTAATCGTCATATTTTCCGCTGATGGCCTCTTCAATCGGACAATGCTTGCCATTGGCGTGTTTGACAAGCCTTTTTCAGTATTCGGTAACGAAACCGGCGTGGTCATCGGGTTGATGCATTTTACGCTCGGATTCGGCGTTCTTCTCCTGTACAGTATCGTTCAAACAATTCCGAACTCACTGGAATCCGCAGCGCAGATTCATGGCGCCAACCGGTGGCGAGTCTACTACCGCATAATTTTTCCACTGTCGCTGCCTGGCGTTACGGCGATGCTCCTGATGGTTTTCAATATGTGTATGGGGGCATTCACTTCCGCGGCACTTCTTGGGGGTGGACGCGTCTTCACGCTGCCGGTGATGATTCAAAGGGTTGTCATGATGGATATAAAGTATTCCATGGGAGCGACGATAGCCGCAGTGCTGCTGGTTTCGGTGATCGTGATCAACATTCTGTCCATCTACCTGCTACGACGGTTGCGCGCCGCTCATCTCGTAGTGGTTTGAGGATGTTTGCGATGATCTCAAGCTACAGAATTCAAAGATCAATCGGTCGATTCTTTTTTGGGCTTTACTGTTCTTTTTCTTACGTTTTTCTCCTATCACCCATACTGGTTGTTATCGGTACATCACTGAATGGTCCGACAGAAAACGTTGAGGCTTCTTTTAAGTTTCCACCGGATACTCTGTCGTTTTACTGGTATACACAGATTCCCGAAGGACAAGTCGAAGCACTGTTGTTGAGTTTTGTCCTCGCAACTGTAGCGTCACTGTGTGGCTGCCTGTTGGGCGTACCGGCCGCGCTGGGCCTGGTACGCAGCAACGTTCCGGGCAAAGCGGTGATCAGCGCGATTTTTCGTGCTCCTCTGCAAATTCCGGCAATTGTGACCGGAATCGCCTTTTTGCAGCTGTTCTACTGGATTGGTGATATTACTGGATTGTATTGGCAAGGTTCTCTCCTGGGTCTTGCAGTCGGCCATATATTCATTGCCACGCCTTATGTTGTGGGAACAGTTACCGCGATTCTACAAAGATTCGACACACGGTTGGAGGAAGCCGCTGTAATTCACGGGGCATCACCAAGGCGTGCCTTTTTCCGCGTTACTCTGCCAGTGATCATGCCCGGTGTCTATGCGGGTGCGTTGTACGCTTTCATGGTTTCGTTTTCAGATGTTCCGGTTGCAATTTTCCTTAGTGCGCCCGGTTTCGTTACCTATCCAGTCGAAATATTCTTCGCACTTGAAAATGATTTCGAACCGAGCCTGATGGCTTCTGCAACTTTGGTCATCATTATTTGCCTGTGCCTGCTTTTGCTTGTTCAAAAAGTAATAGGACTCGATACGCTTTTGAAGGTAGGCGGTTCTCGTGGGGTGGGATAATTGAACCAAGCCAGTTCGACAATCCAAACCGAGTGTGTGCTACTGAAATGTTTGCACCTTGGCCAATGAGTAACGATCGATTAAATAAGTGCTACTCCTAATTTTTCCATGACAATTTCCGCTACCGCCAGCGGAGAGTGAAGTGGAACAATAGTTAATTGTGCGTTAAATCTCGAATATGATTATCCGAGTGGTTTTTCGACATTACATGGTTATCAATGGGTTTTGTTGTAAACTTTATGAACAATCGGAAGATTTTGAGTGAGAAGCGTAGCGGCTTCAAGGTTGGTTTTGGCAAGTTCGGGATAGAACCCATCCACAATACTAATCTCAAAACTCAAAAATGAAGTATCGATTGGAAAATAACAATTGAGGAAGTTAGAAATGATTAAAAAAACTAGAAATGCCTTGACTGGCTTATTCATCGCGATATTTATTTCATCATCGGCCTTTGCAGGTCAATTTGATGGTGTCACCCTACTCGTTGGCACATGGGGTGGTCTGTGGAAAGACAATCAGGTGGAGAACATCGTGTCGAAGTTTGAGGCAGAAGGTGGAAAAGTCGAGTTCGTTACTGGGTCTCCCGCCGCGAATTTCGCAAAGATTGTCGCGGCGCGTGGCCAAGCTCCGTTCGACGTAGTGGAAATTCTTGCCGCCCAGGTTAAAGACTATCACGAACTCGATGTGCTTCATCCACTGGATTTGAGCCTGATGCCCAACACTGAATTCCTGGCAGAAAACCGCTATAACGAGTGGTTGGTTGGATCATGGGAAACCCAGGAAGTCATCTGCTACCACAAGGACAAATTTGCAGAAGAAGGAATTCCAGTGCCCGCAAGCTACCGTGACCTCGTGCATCCAAAAATTGCCGGGCGACTTCAGTTTCCCGACATCAATTCTGGTGGTGGCCTTACCGGTCTGGCCGGTGTGACATTTGCTGAAGGCGGCAACGAAACCAATATTGAGCCGGGTCTGAAGCTTGTCAAAGAAATGAATGTTCTGAAATTTTGGGCTCGTGGCGGGGAAACGATGGCACAATTCGAGTCCGGTGACATAATTGCAGCCGTCGTTCATGCAGGCTGGTGTCTACGCGCCAAAAAACTCGCTGGACAGAATGTGACTAGCGTCCACCCGCGTATCAATGACGAGCTTGTCGGTGTCGCTTCAGAAGGTTGGTGGGGCGTTATGAAAAACAGCAAGAATGCTGAAGCTGCCCAGTGGTATATCAACCAGTTCATCAGTTCCGACTACCAATTGAAAATGGCGATAAAAACCGGCCTGGTTCCCGTCAATCTAAGTGTCTTTGAAGCTATGGCGGATGATCCATTGGTAGCGGAAATGATTGTGTTGGACCCTGAAAAGGTTGCCAATCAACTGAGAGTCGACTATTCGAAGGTCATCATTCCAGACTGGACCGACCAGTGGAATAGAGCAATCGCCCAGTAAGAGCAGTAGTGCTATAGGTTCTGCTGATCGTCAACAATGTCACAGCGCGTTGTTCTACGGAATGTCACCAAGACATTTGGCAGTGTAGTCGCTCTAAAGACTATTAGCTTGGAAATTGAGGAGGGTGAATTTATCACCCTCCTCGGTCCCTCTGGTTGCGGCAAAACAACCACTCTGCGACTGATTGCCGGATTCAATGATCCGGATCAGGGACAGATTCTGCTGGGGGATCAGGACATAACGAATCTTCCCCCGCAGAAACGGGAAATAGGCATGGTTTTCCAGGACTATGCCCTTTTCCCACATCTCACCATAAAGGAGAATATCGCCTTTCCCCTGAGGGAAAGACGCACTCCCAAAGAGAAAATCAATGACAGAGTCGAGGAGCTACTCGAGCTGGTACGCTTACCCGGTGTAGAAGAACGTTATCCCTCGGAACTGAGCGGCGGACAGGCACAGCGAATTTCAGTCGCGCGAGCCGTTGCATATCCGCCTAGAGTTTTGCTTATGGACGAACCTCTGGGCGCCCTTGATCTTAAGCTTCGGGAAGCCATGCAGTTGGAGTTGCGCAGAATACAACAGGAGCTGCAGATAACAACTGTTTTCGTCACCCACGATCAAACAGAAGCGATGAATATGTCTGATCGAATTGCGGTGATGAGAAACGGAGAAGTTGAGCAGGTCGGTACAGCGCGGGATATATATAACTATCCGCAAAGTTCCTTTGTTGCCGATTTTGTCGGACGAATCAATCTACTTGATGCGAAACTGTTGAGCAAATCCGGAGAGACCGCTGAACTGAATATCCTCGATGACCTGAAAATTCGCGCAAAAATTACAACAGAAGCGGAAGCAATTCCAAAATCTCTCTGTGTAGGTATTCGACCGGAAAAACTTGTGATTGGCGAGTCAGGGCATGAAGACAGGTATGACAACTGCATTTCAGGCAAAGTCATCAGCTCTACCTTTTCCGGTAATCTGCTGGATGTATTTGTTGATGTTGGCGCAAGCAAGCCATTTTTGGTCGAACAGCGGCCAGATCAAGTCCCTCTGGCTCCCGACACGCAGGTTGAAGTATGTTGGAACGCGCCCGATGCTTTGGTTTTGAGTGCAGAATAATTCAACATTAACTGATCAGTCTCGTCCCGCAAACAATCTGACACGAATCGTGTCGGCAGTCTTCTATTCAATTTGAGCAAGTGAAGCGATTTCCACCGGCCACAGGCGCAATCCTGCTGATGGCGACTTCCACATTGTTTCTCGCTACCATGCAGGCGCTAGTGCGACACCTCGGGCAGGATATTCACAGTTTTCAGATTACTTTTATTAGCAATGTTGTAGGGCTGCTTTCACTCGCTGTTCTTTCAAAGTTCAGAATACAGCGCCTATTCCAATCTCAACGCAAACAACTGCTCGTTTTTCGAGGCTTACTGGTCGCGATTGCAAACTTGATTTATTTCTTTGGACTAACGTTGACGCCACTCGTCGAAGCAACGTCTCTCAGCTTTGTCGGTATTGTCTTCGCTGTAGTCCTTTCGGTCGTTTTCCTGCGGGAAGTTATGAATTTCCACCGTTTGATCAGTATTGTTGTCACATTTTTTGGAATTATTGCAATTTTGCGGCCCGGATACATTGACGCTTCATTGGGAGCTTATTCTGTCTTGGTGTCTTCGCTATTCTGGGGTCTGGCACTGGTTGTAATAAAAGTTCTCGCACGAACGGAAACACCCTTTGTGATTTTGACGTGGTCAATCGTGATTACGATCTTGGTATCCGCTATTTGTGCAATTCCAGTTTGGACGCCCCTGACATTCCTGCAGTCCGTAGAAGTGATTCTGATTGGATTGTGTTGGACAATCGGCCATCTCAGTATGACGAAATCGTTAAAGATGTATGATGCTACTGTAGTTCTTCCGGTGAATTGTACGAGACTCGTCTGGGCTGCGATCATCGGGATGCTGGCATTTCAGGAGTTTCCAGATATTTGGACAATTTTCGGTTCTGTGCTGATTGTGATTGCCATTGTTTACCTTTCGCAATCCGAGGTGCGAAACACCAAGACTTCCATATAAAAGATGTTCCGACCTACCGGGATATGAATTAATGCGTACGCCAATAAGATGAAATTGATCGTTGTCAAACGTAAGTTCTGAAACTCAAGATTTTGCTTTCAGTTGCAGACGGCAGTAATATTCTATCTGATGATACAATTTCGAAGACGAACAGCAAAAATATCACAAATTACGTAAAGAACAAGTAATTTCTCAGTACTGATCATGCATTTGAAGATGCCACCATTTCAATTGAATCCTATAAATTTACTCGGAGACTGTTGCAACAGTATCGGCGAGATTTGGAGGTAAAAACATGGATCCACTAAACCCTAGAAACCCTGGAAAAGTAGAATGGTCGGGAGACAATCCCGGGATTTACCTGAAAGAAGACCCGGCAGGAGACTGGACTTCGCTCGGAATATTCTTCCGCGTCAATCTCTCTCCACACGGAACCGGGGAAACGATGATCGTCTTGGAACAACCGAACGACGCCTTGGGCTTACCAGATGCCAATAACATATGCCTCACCAACAATGAAGATTTGACACGCTACCTGATTCGAGACTACATGTCCAAGTTCCCCTCTTTCAAAGGGCGAAAAGGATTGGAAGCAATGACTTTCCGACACATAGATCAAGCTTACACAAGCGGTGACCTTCGGGAGGAATGGATCGAAACAATGGTATCCGGAGACGACCTGGAGATAACAATGACATGGAGTCAACTTCAAGAGCCGTTCGCCGCAGAAGTGGCGGCCGAAACATCGGCAACGGGTGAACACGAAATGTACAGCGTGTTCCTTGAAGCAAAAGATGCGAGTATTTCTGTCAATGGCAGACAGCTTTCCGGATCGGTAACTACAAGGCAATTCTTCGGCAAGGAAATGAGTACCGCTTTTATGGCCATTTCCGAAACATGGCTGATACCGGCTCGCTGATCGCGTGACTGTCGGCCTACAGACTCAATTACCTCTTCGGAGGATTAACCTCGACACCGAACATACCTAGCAGTTCCCCGTGATCCACGAGTCCCCGATGGCAACGTACCATAGCGATGCCATCGACGGGGAACCTGATTTCGGTTGGAAGTTTGGACATATCCTCAAAATGATGGATGTAGCCTGCAATCTGGCCGGCAAAGACGCGGTCGCCGGGTGTGAAATTGGGTTCGAATATTCCACGGTGCGGGGCATAACTTGATTGTGAAGGAGTCCTGAACTCCAAAAATTTTGGTGGATCGCTTCTTGGCAGCGGTTCGCCATCAAGAACTCCCAGGCATTGAAGAAAGTTGCGTACACCAAGTTCTCCTACTCTCAGAGTCTCCGGTGTGATTTGACCTCCGCCACCCAGCTCCACCGAAATCATTGGGAGATTGTTTCGAAGCGCACCGTGATTGACACTTCGATTGTCGTTTAACTCACCCATCAGCCAGACAATATCAGTTCCGAAAACCACAGCGAGTTCAAGATTCCTTTTTGTAAGTTTTGCGTCAGCATTTTGCATTGCCATTGAACATGGTGTGAACCAGGCGGCTTTGCCTCCGGAATGCAGATCCAGTACAACATCACAAACCGGCATAATCGCTGTTTCCACAAGATTCGCAATCATCGCAGTCGGACCGCCGTCAGCATCACCTGGAAAGGCCCTGTTCAAATTGCCGTTATCCCACGGTGAAACCCTTGATCCTGAATCGACAGCCGGAAAGTTCAGTGCGGGGAGCAAGATGATTCTTCCATTCACTTCGCTCGGATCGATATCATGGAAAAAATTCAGGAGTGCTACCGGACCCTCGAATTCATCGCCGTGCACTCCACCGATCATGAGCACCGTCGGCCCGGTTCCGTTCAATATGGTCGCGACTGGGATAGGAATATAGCCAAGTGCAAGTTCGCTGTTTGAGTACTTAAACCTGAATTCTCCTGATCGCTTGCCCGGGGACACGAAATCCATGTCAGTCCAAAATCTGGTTCGATCCAGTAGTGGATTGGCGTACTCGGTCACAGTAGGTCTGCAACTTTCTGTGCATGGCTGATCAATAGATCATCCTTGTTGTACGCACCGATGAGTTGAATGCCCAGTGGCAGGTTGTTTGGTCCGATGCCTGCAGGTATATTGATGGACGGAACCTGTAGTAGAGTCCACATACGACTGAATATTGGATCGCCGGTTGCATCAAGCCCGAAAGGCGCCTCACCGGGAGCGCTTGGAGTCAGAAGTATATCGAAATCCTCAAATACTGTCCCGAGCTTTCGGTGCCACACCTCAGCCAAACCCCGCGCATTCCTGTAGTCGTCGAAACTCGTTCTCTGCCCCGTTTCAATCAGATCTTTAATCTCAAGACTCAACAGCTCTTCGAACATTGTGTATTCATAGTCAAGAGAACGGCTGGCTTCGTAAGCCATGACAGTAGCCTGCGCAATGGTAAGAGCGCCATCCGACGGTCCTATCTGAATTTCCTCCACCTCGCAGTCGCTACGCGACAATCGGTCAGCGACTGATTCGACGATTTCCCGTTGACAAGGTTCCGCCTCATTCCAATGAGCCGTTTTTACCAGACCGACTCGAAGATTTGAAGAAGACTCTTCATCATGGTCAGTCACACCAAAAAACGCGTTGCGAAGCAACAATAGATCGTCTGTCTCTCGCACGAAAAAGCCCAAAGAATCCAGACTCTGGGCCAACCCACAGACTCCTTCCAAACTGAACATTCCGCGACTGGCCTTGTAACCGACAACTCCGCAATATGCGGCAGGTCGGATTACAGATGCTGCTGTCTGCGACCCAAGTGCCAGTGGCAACATAAAATCCGCAACCGCAGCGGCCGAACCCATGGATGAACCACCTGGAGTGTGTGATAGGTTATGCGGGTTTCGCGTTCTACCGGGTGAAAAGTATGCAAACTCAGTTGTTTCTGTCTTTCCAGGAATCACGCCACCGGCATTTCTGCACATCGTGACACAGGCTGCATCGCGTTGAGGATAGTAATCGGTATAGATTGAACTACCCTTCGTCGTGGGGAAATCAGAGGTGTCCATAATATCCTTGATTCCGACTGGAATTCCGTTAAGAGGCTTTGCAGGTCGGCTCTCCTTCAACTGAGACAATTGATAAATTGACAAGTCCTCATCGAAATACGTAAATGCCAATACTTCGCGGTGGCGCAGATGAATGCGCGCAAAACAATCAGCGAGAAGTTCATTCGGACTGATCTCAGCCCGATTGATCAAATCGCTTACAGTCCTCAGCGACAGTTCATTGAGCGCAGTCACAATTCAGTCCAGATGCCTGCAAATCGTATTGAAAACGTCGGCAGGATATCGGAATATGCCACCACCTAACCGTCCTGCCGCGCCTTCTTTGTCTAGAATCCCCAACGCGACGACAGGAGTCCTCCCTGATTCGTTTACAGCACGAGCATTCATACCCACACGTATCTTGAGGTCACCGAATTCTCGATGAATTTTCGGCAAAAGTAATTCCGGCAGTTCAAATACATCGTCAGGTACAAACTTTTCGAATGATTTCTGTTGTTCAGGTGCGAGCGATAGTGCCATTGCACCGAAACCGGCGATATCGACTATAGCACTGTCACCAATCGCGCCGAGTGCTCGATCAGGTGGGAATTGTCCGATATCCCCCTTTGGCGGAGTCGACGGTCCGATAAACCATTTCCCTGGACTACCAGCAACCTGAAATCCATATTCGAATCCGTTCGCGCCGGCAACGGTAACCAAACTGCTGTCTCGCGTATCAGCAGCTCCCGAAAGCATGCACTTGCATGCCGCCATCCACAGATTCAGAAAAAACATAGGACTTTGACGAAGAAACTCATAGGCTGTCGGATTTGATTCGATTTTCGGGCGCCATTCATCCAATAGAATTTCGGTACCTGCCATTGTTCTTCCATGACAGTCATCCCCTCTTCCCAGAGCACGAGCACTAATCGAGATCAGATCGACATCTTGGGAGTGCGCGGATGCAATCGCGTCCATCAACTCACTGTTCAGCCAATGGAAGTGAGCGATGACATCATCGCTGTACTGACCAAGCCGCATCGCCGGCCCATTTCCACCATTTAGAGGGGAATATACCGGAGGTGCCTGGCCCGCCATATCAACAATTTCATGTAGCCACATGGAAGCGGAAACGACTCCGGCAAGCGGTACAACGACTCCGTAGTCTTGTGCGGGTGCCAGCTCGACCTCGCCCGCCAGAATTGATTGTTGAGCCTCTTTACGATTATGCGCAACTCCCTCAAAGACAAGTGCTGCGCTCGCTGAGTTCAGTATTGGCTTGGTAACCAGGGAAGGAGATGTAAATGATGGCCCGGCGTGTAGCAGTACATTGGTATCGATGTCCAGCACGTCCTGTGCCTGCTGGTGGTCGTGCAGCATCGGACGAACTGAATGAACTTTTTTCAGTGCCTCGGCATCTGCAGGGTGGAGAATGGATTCATTCATCTAGACTGAAAATTCAATTTATTATGAAAAAAACACTCCGGCAATCCACGAAAATGATGACTCAATCACCTCAACAGTCAATATTCTACTACTACACCAGCGCTTACAGACGGAAATGATCTTGATAGGCAGCAGTTCTAATTTTAGCCTCATTTTGCAGTCACTTATCTGCTGATGACTTGTAAGTCATTGCTGTAAAAGCATAATCTGTGTTCCCACCGTTCCCGGGATTTTCCCGCCGGCACCTCCGAATCGGGTCCGGGCGATGCGGTTTTCCGGTCGGGAGGTCGCTTTCAGGATGCCTTTCGTGATTTTTTTCGCTCCGCCGCTTGACAACATAGCATTGTATCGCTATCATTGATCACTGTCAGCAGTCATGACGGTGATTTTTCATGGGTAATGTGTGTTTCGGGTCCAAGGCGACGAGCGGGCTGTGCCAGCCGCTGATCGCGCTGATGCCGCCGCATGCGACCTTCATCGAGTCGCATCTGGGCAATGGTGCCGTCATGCGGCGAAAGCCCGGGGCGTTGCGCAACATCGGCATTGACCTTGACATCCGTGCCGTCGAGCGGTTCAGTTGCGACTATCCGGTGGAGCTGGTACACGGCTGCTGTCATACGTATCTGTCCGGGTTTGCGTATGACGGCAACGAGCTGATATTCGCCGATCCGCCGTACCTGAAGTCCACCCGCAAGGCGCCCGGACGTTATCGCTACCGCCACGACTACGAGGAGAGTGACCATGTCGAGTTGCTTGGCATCCTGAAGGCGGTGCCGTGTCAGGTGATGGTCTGCGGCTACAGTTGCGAGCTTTACGACGACATGCTGTGCGACTGGAATACGATTGCGCTGCAGGTGATGAACCGGGCCGGGGTGGTCACCGAAAGGGTGTGGTTCAACTTCGAGCCCGACCGGGTGCACTGGTCGCGCCATGCCGGCAGGAACTTCACCGACCGCCAGCGCATCCGGCGCCGGGCACAGACCTGGGGGCGACGCTACCGGGCGATGCCGCATGCGGAGCGGGTGGCGGTGCTGGCCGAGATGATGGCGGCCGAGGCCGAGGTATGCCATGACGCATAGGGTGTGGCGGGACACGCCGCTGGCCGGGCAGCTGATCGGTTCGCTGCGCCGGGTGTTCGGCGAGGTCGATGACCCGCGCAACGGCGCAAACACACAATACGATTTCGATGACATCGCAATGAGCGCGTTTTCCGCGTTCTTCATCCAGTCGTCGTCATTCCTGGACCACCAGCGGGTGTTCCACAAGTCACAGGGCAGGAGCGCCTGCGGCTCCCTTTTCGGCATCCGAAGACTGCCCACCGACAACCACATCCGAAAGCAGCTCGACCGAATCGACTGCACCGACATCTACGGCGGTTTCGACCTGGCACTGGAGGAGCTGAGGAAATATCGGGCGCTGAAGCCGTTCCAGGCGCTCGGCGGCCACACCCTGATCGCACTGGACGGCAGTGAGTTCCACAACTCGCGCAAGGTCAGCTGCGACCGGTGCCAGCATCGGGTGAGGAACCGCGGCAAGGAGGATGAGTTCACCGAATATTATCACAGCGTGCTGGCGGCGGTGATGGTCGGACCGGGCCATCCCTACGCGGTGCCGCTGCGACCGGAGTTCATCTCGCCGCAGGACGGCGACACAAAGCAGGACTGTGAGATCAAGGCCGCCTACCGTTGGATGCAACACAATGCCGGGCGCTACGCAGACCTCAGTCCGATCTACCTGGGCGATGACATCTATGCCAAGGAACCGATGTGCGGAAAGTTTCTCGCCGCCGGGGGCGACTTCATCTGCCGCGTCAAGACCGACGACCACAAGACGCTGTTCAGCTACCTCGATGGCATCGACTGGCCGGACAGGACCGTGATCGAGAAAACCCCGGGACCGAAAAAGCCGAACCGGGAATACCGCTTCCGCTGGACCGACCACCAGCTGCCGCTGACCGCGAACAAAGACCCGCTGCAGGTCTGGTATGTGGAACTGTGCATCCGCAATGTCGGCTCCAAAGGCAGGGGCGGCACCTTCCGCTTCATCACCTCGATCAGACCCGACCGCGACAACGTCGCCGAGATCGTCGCCTGCGGGCGGACCCGCTGGAAGTGTGAGAATGAGGCGTTCAACCTGCTCAAGAACCAGGGCTACCACGTCGAGCACAACTTCGGCCACGGCGAGGACGGGCTGTCGAACACCCTGCTCACCCTGAACCTGATCGCATTCGCATTCCACGGCGCATGCGACCAGCTGTGCGCACTGTGGCACAGCGCACATCGCACATGCTTTCGCAGAAAACGCTTCTTCGCCACCCTCGACATGCTGACCGAATACATGTACTTCAACAACTGGCACGCACTGCTGACAATGATCGCATGCCCCTCAAAACGCCCCGTCGCAAAGATGGGCGCCCCGCCCTAGAGGACACCGCCTGCGACCGTAGATACACAACCAACCGAAAAATTTTTATGACACGAAACCAATGATCAAACGATGAAACCATAATTAGAACTGCTGCTTGATAGGAATTTTTATTATACCGAGTGCTTCCGTCTTTATAATGAATCCGGCGAAACAATATCCAACAATCTTGCTGCGTTGAATACCCTGCTACTACTTAACGAAACAGACTCCATCATGGAAAATAAAATTCAAGAAACGCGATGGTCGCGAAAAGCCTTCGATGGCTATTCAATTCGAAATCCGTTGAATCCTGATTCCGAATTTTTGCATGTGGGACCATCCACCCCTTGCGGAGAATATCTTAGACGATTCTGGCAACCGGTCGCGATGTCTTCCCAATTGGACGGCGGAACCCCGGTAGCTATTCGAATCCTTGGTGAGGATCTTGTCATTTTCCGAGATCTCAGCGGACAGGTCGGACTGCTGCATAGGCATTGCGCGCATCGACGGGCATCTTTGGAATTTGGTCGCATTGAAGAGCATGGGTTACGCTGTTGTTATCACGGCTGGCACTTCGATGTTGATGGTACCATTCTGGACACTCCGGGTGAACCGGAAGACAGCAGAATTCGTCACGAGATCTGTCAAGGCGCATACCCGGTTCATGAATACAAGGGTTTGATATTTGCCTATATGGGACCGCCGGAGGAAATGACTGAATTTCCATTCATGGACTCGATGGCGATTCCGGATCATGATCTGGTCCCCTACTCCATTCATTCACCAAATAACTGGTTGCAGGAGACCGAAAATGCAATTGATCCGTTTCACAGTGTTTTCCTGCACGGCAGGATAAGCGGACCGCAGTTTCCCGGCCTTGAGCACTTTACCGAATTACCGATTGTCGTCTACCGAAGTCGTCCGGAAGGTATTCTCTATGCTCATGCCCGCCGGACAGGAGATCTTCTGCGACTGCGATTTCACGATTATCTGCTACCGAATCTCGCGCAGAACGGTGGAATGTTCCAGGTGATGGACAAGCCCAAAATCTTTGGCCGCACAAGTCTCACAAAGTGGGTCGTTCCTCTTGATGACACGAATAGCCGTAAATTCGGCTGGCGACACTTTAACGACAAAGACGAAGTGCTTCGTCAGGGAAGTCGGGAGAATGTCGGCTGGGAGACTGTAGATTTCTACGGACAGACTGCGCATCGTTCATATGACGAACGCCAAAGTAATCCTGGAGACTGGGATGCCTGGACAAGCCAAGGTCCCATGAATGTCCACAAGCGTGAATATCTAGGCAGCACTGACAAGGGTGTAGCCATGCTTCGTGCTCGGCTGAGAAAGGATATCCGAGCTGTGGCGAATGGCAAGTCTGTGTTCAGGGTAACCGGTACCCGAGAAACTCCTTTCAGAACGTATGGCGGAGATACAGTTCTGTCATTACCTCCGGTTCAGAATGACAAAAAATACATTGAGGATGTCATGAATAGCGTAATGGATGTGTACGAATCGTCGGAGAAGTGTTCGATTTCGGGAAGAATCGACTTCATCAAACACGAAATTTCGCTTAAATATCCTGATGCTGTCTGAATCACATGGTGGGGTAAGACCGCACGCTGGCCTCAGCAGAATCAAACCCCACATGGTCATCGAAAAATCAGATGACCTGCCCGCCATTCGTATTGATATCTCTTCAAACGAAAGCGTGTACGGTCCCAGTCAGTCCGCTATTGCAGCCGTTCAGAAAGGAAGTGAATCCATGTATCGCTACGCCAGCGATGCGGTCCGCGACCTGACATTTCAAATCGCCGGGAATCACAAGATCGATCCGAAAGGAATCGTCTGCGGACATGGCTCTGACGATCTGCTACTTAGAATCGCACAAGCATTTCTTCAACCGGACGACGAACTGATCTGCAGCGTCAACGGATATCAAAGGATACCAAACTTCGCTCATACGGCGAACGCCAAACCGATTAAGGCAGCGGATCAGAATTTCACTGCTGATATCCACCAGATCCTGGACTGTGTGACTGACAAAACCCGAATTGTCATGCTGGCGAATCCAGATAACCCAAGCGGAACATACTTGCCGGGAAGTGAAATCCGTCGACTGCATGCCGGTCTTCCCGACACTGTACTGCTTGTATTGGATTCAGCCTATCTGGAATATGTCGATGCACAGAAGTTCGAAAATCCAAAATTTCTGATCGAAGAGTCAAAGAATACGGTCATGACAAGAACCTTTTCAAAAATCCATGGATTGGCCGGCTTACGCCTGGGATGGATGTATGCGACTCCCGAGGTCGCCGATGCGGTAAGAAAAATTGGCATGACGTTTCCGCTTTCCAACGTCGCATACAGCGCGGGATTGGCAGCGCTGAACGATCGATCGCATTCGCAAAATGTATACGAACAGAACCTCAAAGTACGAACTGAATTTACGGATGGACTCAAGCAACTTCAGCTCGAAGTCATTCCAAGCCAAACCAATTTCGTTTTTGCACGTTTCCCGAATCCTGAATTTTCAGCGAAAAATGCTTATGACTTTCTTCGCTCACACGGAATTCTTGCAAGACGTCTAATGTCCAACTCATTCGCAGATTATGTGCGATTCACATTGGGCTTTCCAGAACAGATGAAAGACGTTTTGAATACATTACGGCTGTTCTTTGAACATCAACACACTTGCACCGGGACACTTGACCATTGACTGCCAGCATCTCAGCAACCGTTAAGGGCTCGTCGATCATCTCCGCTTTGAATAGTGCCGACGTGCAAACAGTTGTCGCACTCCCTGACATAGTGACCTGTTCAGGATTGCTTTGGCCACTCAGTGAAAATCCAGATTTCAGACTGATTCAGGTATGCAAGGAAGACGAAGGTGTTTCGATATGTGCCGGATTATCGTATTGCAATCAACGTTCGGTACTGTTAATTCAGCATACGGGTTTTCTGGATTCAATCAACGCCATTCGAGCCATCGCTGTCGAATACCAACTACCAATTGTGATGCTGGTTGGCCTGCAAGGAATGGAATCTGACGTAAGGAACCCTTCGGAATCGGCTCGCCTTGGAATTCGAATCGTGCAGCCTATCTGCGACGCTATGAAACTAACGACTTATGTGTTGGATGACGATGCGTCCATCGGAAAACTTCCCACCAGGATTGAACAAGCGTACAAGTTCTCGCAACCCGTAGCTTTTCTCATAACCCAACATCCCTCAGCCGATTAACCATGCTAAAACGAGATGAAGCCTTGAAAGCACTTGCCGCACATTACACAGATGGCATTACTGTCGGTGCGTACCAAGGCATATTCGATTGGATGCAAATTCGTCCTCACCCACTCAATTATCTTTGTACCGGCGCTATGGGCCAGGCTTCATCCCACGGTCTTGGAATCGCGTTGGGAGCGCCAGACGAAAAGGTCGTGGTACTTGACGGTGATGGCAGTCTGTTGATGAACCTCGGCAGCCTGTTCACAATCGGGCATGCAGCACCCCATAATCTGGTGCACTTTGTCATGCATAATCGGACATATGAGGTGAATGGTGAATTCCCAATCCTGGGTTCAAAGGTTCTGCATTTTGAGGAATTGGCTCGAATCGCCGGTTACAGACATTCATTCGCTTTCAGCGATATGGCAGATTTCAAGCCCATAATCAAGCAGATTCTTGAACTTGAAGGTCCCGTATTCGTAAATCTACATGTAAAGCCTGGCGAGTCCTATCCTCGTGACTATGTAACTATTCACAGTTCTGAATCCCGATCAAGATTTCGTAATGCACTGCAGGCGAGACTGTTCGGAAATCAACAAAAAGACGAGCTGCCTATTGGAGCTGCAGATTTATCATCGAATGATTTTCATCAGTGAACCAATACACAGACCAATGTGTGACACGAAATTCGTGATTGTTCAATTCTACATATGATATTCACAAAAAAACAGGATATTCAGAATGACCGGCCCCCACCACCGAGACCGGGCTTGTTGTTTACGCGAAAATCTCCTCTGATAGATATCGCACAGTTACTGATACTCGTCATTTTGGTCGGTTGGGTAATTTTTCAAGGTGCCCAGGCGATGCAGTACAACTGGCAATGGTATCGAGTCGATCAATTCATCTATCGAATTGTCGACGGCGAATTCATTCATGGTCGCCTGATCAAGGGGCTGATCGTAACCTTTGAAATCACGATTTTCAGCATGGTGCTATCCGTGGCGGTCGGACTGATTACAGCACTTCTGCGAATGTCCAATTCATTCTCCGGCAAGCTTCTTGCAAATGTCTATCTGGAACTGATCCGAAACACACCCCTGCTAGTCCAGCTTTTCCTGTTCTACTTCATAATCGCCCCAATAATCGGTATTGACCGATTCTGGACCGGTGTGCTCTGTCTAAGTTTTTTTGAGGGCTCTTTTGCTGCGGAGATTATCCGTGCTGGAATTCAATCGGTTCCAAGAGGTCAGACCGAAGCCAGCAATGCGTTGGGTTTCACTCAGACTGATCGATTCCGTTACATCATACTCCCCCAATCCATACCCTTGATACTTCCGCCGATGACCGGCCTGATTATCAATCTGATCAAGCATTCTGCGATCGTCAGCGTCATAGCAGTGGCAGACCTCACCACTGAAGGGTTGAACATAATATCGGAGACCTTCATGGCCTTCGAAATCTGGTTCACTGTCGCCGCAATATATCTTGCGGTAACGGTGTCTCTTTCGTTGTTTGTCTCCTGGCTTGAATCGAGAGCTACAAGAGGCAGGTGACGCATTACCTCACTATCATATCTATGGAGATAGAAATTGATGAAAATTAAAACAATATTTGCCGCTGTTGCGGCTGCAGCATTGATCGCTTTTTCCGGATTGGCTGGTGCTAGTTCCCAGGAACTTTCCGCAGACAGCGTACTGGAGGAGATCAAAAAACGTGGCGTTCTTCGTGTTGGAATGTCGACATTCGTACCTTGGGCAATGCGAGATAAACAGGGCAACCTGATTGGGTTCGAAATTGATGTCGCGACCAAAGTTGCCGAAGACATGGGTGTCCAGGTCGAATTCGTGCCGACCGCTTGGTCCGGAATCATCCCGGCGCTGATCGCTCGGAAATTCGACGTGATCATTGGCGGTATGTCAATCACACCCGGGCGTAACCTGACCGTGAACTTCACAGCGCCTTATGCGCACTCCGGACAACAGATGGTTGCGAATAAAGCTTTGGCCGATGGATTCTCTGTTCCGGATTTCAATTCGTCGGATGTCACCATCTCCTGTCGTCGTGGCGCAACTCCCTGTAACGTTGCACAGAAAATGTTTCCGAAAGCTAACGTAAGCAGGTTTGATGACGATGCGCAAGCATTTCAGGAAGTTGTCAATGGCAATTCCCACGCGATGATTTCAAGTGCACCGAAGCCGAGATTCTGGATGAGCAGGTACCCTGAAAAGCTGTTTATGCCGACAGAAGAAAATCTCACGACCGGTGACGAAGCATTTGCTCTGCGAAAAGGCGACCCTGACGCGTTGAACTTTTTCAGCAATTGGATTCTGGTGAATACCAGTAATGGCTGGCTGAAAGAACGACACAATTTTTGGTTCACGACCCAGACATGGGCAGACCAAATCGAAGAACAGTAAACGTATGCACTGTAGAGAACTTCCCCGACAACAATTCGGGGAAGTTCTGCCTTCTGTAAACTGAACCAGGATTGCCATGCCCGAAAATCGACCACCGCCAGTACTGGAAAAACCGAAGCGCGTGACATGGCTCGATATAGTCGTGATCAGTATTGTGGTCGTGGTCATTGCCGCGACCTACTATCGCGTCGAACACGTCTTGGTCTATCAGTGGAATTGGGGGCTGGTATTTGAATACTTCATTCGAATCGACGAGGTAACTGGACAAATCCTACCCAATCTTTTCTTGAAAGGTGTCGCGATGACACTCAGGTTGGCGTTTTGGGGTACCATCATCGCCGCCATCATCGGAATTGTGATGGGACTGTGCCGAGTGAGTAACAGTCTGTTTCTCAAGGCCGGCAGTCGCCTCTATGTCGAACTGATCCGTAACATCCCTCCCGTAGTATTCATTTTTGTATTCTATTTCTTCATCAGCAGCCAGATCATTCCCCTGCTGGGACTGGACAACATCGCGTATACCGCATCGCCAACTACGATTGCGGTGCTGGAAACGCTATTCGGACCGATTGGACTTTTCACGAATTTTCTAGCCGGGCTGATCTGCCTGGCAGTCTTCGAAGGTGCGTATATCACAGAAATCGTACGGGCTGGAATCCAGTCGATCGGCAAGGGACAGTGGGAAGCTGCCCGGGCAGTCGGACTTTCGAGGTTTTTTGTCTTGCGTGATGTCGTACTTCCACAGGCATTGAAAACCATTCTTCCACCGCTGGCCGGTCAATTCATCATTCTCGTAAAGGATTCAAGTATCGTCTCACTGATTTCTGTCCAGGAACTGACATTTCTGACCCAGGACGTATCCAATACAACTACACATTTTTTCGAGGCATGGATGCTCACCGCAGCACTGTATTTCATGATGTGCTTCCCGTTGGCGATATTGTTCCAACGCTTCGAACGTACAGGATTAGGAATTCAAAAACATTAGCAACTTTTTTCTTACGTTAAATTCAGCAGTTAGTGTCCAACGGTTTATGATGGCAAGATATTGAACCCTAAGAAATCAGAAAAAGACAGAATGTACGTTAGACACTTTCTGATCTTTCGAGTTTGAAAGTATTGGTCCTTGTTGTGATTGACAAACCAGTAAAATATATGCGTAACTGTATGACACTCGGAAATGCAGGAAAAGAAAGATGGAAAAATTTGATCAAATTCTACAGGTAGAGTCCGAATTCTATGAACGAATGC
The DNA here is from genome assembly GCA_963666625.1 of Arenicellales bacterium. GTDB lineage: Bacteria > Pseudomonadota > Gammaproteobacteria > Arenicellales > JAJDZL01 > JAJDZL01. The sequence continues at coordinate 3,046,268 of OY762925.1, read as the reverse complement.
GAGACGAACTACTTATGAAGTACCCAAATAGAGTCTTGTTGATCCACGGTCAAAAAGTAGAGGGTGACTTCGCAACTGTCGATGCCGCGGTTACGGAAGGAGTACGTAAATTCGGATCAGGTCCATTTTTAGTTCGACGGTCCGGTGATGATGAGCCAACCTTGACTGCACCAGCGTTAACTTTGGGAATACTTCAATGCCAGTAATAACTACTCGAATCTCGGGTACTGGTACAGACAAGAATGGTAATATTCGGAAATTAACACCAAGAGAAGCACCTGCGATTCGTGGCCCGATTTTGGAAGCCACACTTACCGTGTCCGATGCGCAACAAGAAGCTTTAGTCGCGCAAGGCGAAGAGATAAAATCCAAAGTAGGAACTGTGATGTTTGACTCTGGTGCGAGTCTTAGTTGCTTCGATATAGAGACTGCAGATGACTTAGGCCTGGTCATAATTGGAAGAGGAAGCATGTCATCCGCTTCGCACACCAATCATCCCGTTCCGTTATTTGCCGGGAAGTTGATTCTACCGACCATAACGGTAAATGTTGAAAACGGGATGGGTGCAAACTTAGCTACCCAAGGTCTCATTGCATTAATTGGGCGTGATATTCTTCAACATGGAACATTGTTTTATAACGGATTGGATGGGTCAGTCTCTTTCGCCATTTGACACAATATATGCACTGATGTCGCCTTTAGCCAAGATGAATGGGCTGCGTTCCGTTTAAATCAAGATTTGTAAAAGTCGATTAACAAACTAAATGGCGGATCTAACCGGTGCTGCATGCTGGGCACACCTGAAATTACTGAATTTTCTTATGCTTGTAAATTTCTCTTCCGAACCCCGACACCAATCACCCTACCCGCTGAGTAACGGTCGCTCCGGTAGTCCACTATTTCCACCTTTTAGGGAGTATTGCCGAATTAGTTTAGGACTATCTTCGGAACTCATCTATATTATTCCGAGATTTCATGAATAGTTCCGAAGCAAATCAATTTCTTCAGATCAAGGGGCTCGGCAAATGGTTCGGTCAGTTCTGTGCCCTTTGGGACATCAATCTGGAAGTGAACTCAGGTGAGCGGGTCGTGGTATGCGGTCCATCGGGATCTGGAAAATCAACGATGATCCGTTGTATCAATCTGCTTGAAACGTTTGAGGCAGGTGAGATTTTGATTGACGGAGAGCAGGTAGTCAACGATCCGAAGAAAATTCTGGCGGTCCGCCGCAAGGTCGGTATGGTATTCCAGAATTTTAACCTGTTCCCCCACATTACTGTATTGCAGAACCTGATGCTGGGACCCATACGTAATTTGAAGGTATCCAAAAGTGAAGCGGCGGAAACCGCGATGAAGTATCTGGAGAAGGTTCGAATACCGGAACAGGCTCAAAAATATCCCAGTCAGTTATCCGGTGGACAACAGCAACGTGTAGCAATAGCGCGTGCCCTGTGCATGGACCCCGAAATGATGCTTTTTGACGAACCGACGTCCGCACTCGACCCGGAGATGATTTCTGGAATTTTGGACATCATGGTGGAACTTGCTGAAGGCGGAATGACAATGATTGTCGTCACACACGAAATGGGATTTGCCAAGCAGGTCGCGAACACAATGGTATTCATGGACCACGGAGAAATTGTTGAGGTTGCTCCACCTGAACAATTCTTCACCAACCCGAAGAGCAATCGTTCCGAGCTTTTTCTAAGTCAGATTCTTTCACATTGATTTCATTCCTGTTGCGTCAGCTCGTACAGCGGGAACTACCGTTATGAAGCCCAAACAGCGATACTCGCTCGGCACTCTGGTCAAAGGTGCGTTCCATAACCATCAAAACTGGAAGCGAGCCTGGCAAAGCCCTCCCCTAAAACCAGAATATGATGTCGTAATTGTCGGTGGCGGAGGACATGGTCTCGCCACAGCTTACTATCTCGCCAAAAACCACGGAATCCGTAAAGTTGCGGTATTGGAGAAAAATTGGATTGGAGGTGGCAATAGCGGCCGAAACACCGCGGTAATCCGTTCCAACTATCTTCGCGAAGACAGCATCCGATTTTTTGACAAGTCGGTGCAACTGTATGAAACATTGAGTCGCGACCTGAATTACAACATCATGTTCAGCCAAAGGAGTGAGGTTGATATTCTGCTCACCAATTCCAGCATGCGTAATATGCGACGACGTTCCATGAACATGAGTCTGCAGGGGGTGGAATTCAAATTGCTCAGTGCAGATGAAGTAAGGCGCAGAATTCCAGCACTAGCTCCCATGAAGGAGTGTCGTCTACCGATTCTGGGCGGGTCGGTACAGGAAAGAGCCGGTATCGCCCGACATGATGCCATTGTCTGGGGATATGCACGCGCGGCGAGCGCGTATGGTGTCGATATCATTCAGAACATCGCAATCACCGGAGTTCAACGTGCGGAGAATGGTGAGATTGTCGGATTGGACACAGATCATGGTGCTATCAAAACCAACAAGATTGCGACTGTGGCAGGAGGTGAGAATTCAAGCATTGCAGAAATGGCTGGAACTCGTCTACCACTACAGACATTCAACCTGCAAGCCTTTGTTTCCGAACCGATTAAACCGGTACTTGACGTCGTAGTCAATTGCCCGGATTTACAGGTTTATCTCAGTCACTCCGACAAAGGTGAACTGGTGATTGGAGGAATAACCGACGCGCAGCAGATCTCGTTTCGTCGCGGAGGCAAACTCGCTGTGCTCGACAGCACTGTGGCAGGTCTGCTGGAGCTTTTCCCAACTTTTCGACGTCTGAAACTTCTTCGCCAATGGGGAGGCGCTCTGGAATTCGCACGGGACGGCAGTCCCATAATTTCGAAAACACCGATAAAGGGATTTTATGTCAGTGCCGGCTGGTGGGGAGGCTTCAAGGCGATTCCTGCGGGCGGGTTGACATTAGCCCACACGGTTGCGAAAGACGAGCCGCACCCTCTTTCCGCCTGCTACAGACTGAACCGTTTCGACACACTGAACTTTCTGATGGAAAGTGGGACAACCGTCCCCATTCACTGACGCACATCCTACCTGCCACTGAACAGTCATTCCTAATCATGCTGCTTATTCATTGTCCATGGTGCGGTTCGCGCTCCGAGTCTGAGTTTCACTGTAACGGTGAGGCTCGCCCGACGAGACCACTTGCTTCATCGCTGACCGATCAGCAATGGGTGGAACACATTTGTGATCGAATAAATTCCAGAGGATGGATTGAAGAGGATTGGTGCCACTCCAAAGGCTGTGGAGAGTGGTTTCGACTGCGACGAAATACAGTAACACACGAAATAGAACAGATCTGACGAAGCTCATGTCCAATCAATCAAACAGGCTTATCAGTGGAGTTCTCATTGACCGCAATCAACCGATTGGTTTCCAGTTCAACGGACGCGAATACACCGGCTATGAAGGTGATACGCTCGCATCCGCTCTGATGGCAAATGGAGTTGATGTCGTTTCGCGCAGTTTCAAATATCATCGCCGTCGCGGTTTTTGCGCCTTGGGTTATGCTGATGTATCCTCGATGGTTCAGATTGACGGTGACGAAGATGCCCCTAACATGCTTGCCAGCGTAATACCGCTTTCAGAGGGATTGACTGCAAGTTCCGTAAATTGCTGGCCCAGTCTGGAAGTCGACATCGGAACTGCCCTTCGGATGCTATCGCCGATAATTCCCGCTGGCTTCTATTACAAAACGTTTATGTGGCCCCACTGGCACCTGTTTGAGCCGCTTGTCAGAAAGGCAGCCGGATTCGGTCACGCCCCAAATTCGATTCCTTCCAGATCTTTCGCGAGCTGCTATGACCATTGCGATGTTCTGATAGTCGGTGCAGGACCATCGGGCTTGTCTGCTGGCCTCGTCGCTTCTCGGGCTGGTGCCAGGGTAATCCTGGCTGACGACATGTTGTGGCCCGGTGGAGGTTTGCTGGGTAGTTCCGCGACTGTCGGCGGTAAAAGCGGCACTGAGTGGATTTCCGAGGTTGTCGAGGAACTTGATGCCAATCCGTATGTAACCCGACTTCAAAACGCAACGGTATGGGGATATCTCGAAGGAAATCACGCAGTCATTTCTGAACGGTCCCCAAGTCCTGAAAATGTACTTCGACGCAGTCGCAAGGTATGGGCCAAACTAATAATAATTGCAACCGGAGCGTTTGAACGTCCGATCGTGTTTGAGAATAACGATCGACCGGGTGTGATGCATGCATCAGCAGTTTCGTCCTATATACGAAATCATGCGGTCAGACCGGGGCAGAAAGCCGTTGTATTTTCCAACAATAATTCTTCATACCGCACTGTCTCTGATCTGAATCATGCAGGCATTTCGATCGCCGCAGTGGTTGATGTCAGAAACCGAGTCGATGATCGCATTCTGGATATCGTGCCACAAGGAACTGAATTCTATCCAGACAGTATCATCCAAAAGGCTCACGGAAAAAAAAGAGTAACCGGAGTGGCGATTCATTCTCGAACGACTGGACGTGTCAAAAGCAAAGTGGATTGTGATCTTGTATGTGTATCGGGCGGCTGGAATCCAATTGTGCATCTGTTCTCGCAATCCGGAGGACGTCTTGAATACAACGAACAGATTCATGGTTTTGTCCCGGCCGAACCGCTGCAGAAATCGCTTGTAGCCGGTGCCGCTCGCGGTCACCTCAACCTTCGCGATAGTATCGAAGACGGTTTAAATGCGGGACAAGCAGCTGCAACGGCACTTGGATTCCCTATTCAGGTTCTGCCAGAATTTCAGGTCGTTGACCGATTCGGCGAGAGCTATGGCATTGAGGAATTCTGGAGTGTACCACTTGGAAACCGACGCAGTAAGGCATTCGTCGATCTCGCCGGGGACGTCACCGTCGATGACCTGTATCTTGCCTTACGCGAAGGATATGAAAGCATAGAGCATCTGAAGCGTTATACGACCACGGGTATGGGATTGGACCAAGGCAAGACAGCAAACGTAACCGCGATCGGTATAGTAGCAAAACATGTGGGAACGAGTATGGAAGATGTGGGTACAACCACGTTTCGACCACCATACACACCGATTGAGTTCGGCGAATTTGCTGGCAGTTGCAACGACGATGTTGTATTGCCCTACCGCCATACACCGATGACCGAGTGGCATAAATCGGCCGGAGCCGTAATGTTCGAGGCAGGTGCGCGTTGGGTTCGTCCGAGTTACTATCCTCTTCCCGGCGAAACCATGGACCAGGCTATACAAAGGGAGTGCCGGATGGTACGCGAAGGTGTCGGAATCTATGACGGTTCTCCCCTTGCAAAGTTTGCAATCAAGGGGCCAGATTCTGAAACTCTACTGGATCTTATGTACACCAACTCCTTCCGAAACCTGCAAATTCGGAAGGGGAAATACGGTCTCATGCTTTTCGAAGATGGTCGAATTTTTGACGATGGGGTGACATTTCGTTTGGGTGACGAGGAATATCTCATGTCCGGGGCGACCGGAAATGGGAACCTGCTCGAAACTAGATTGGACAGTTTCATTAATGTGGAACATCCGGACCTGAATGTCCTTATTACGCCCGTAACCAGCCAATGGGCGAATGCGACCGTATGTGGACCTTTGGCTCGGACATTGTTAGATTGCATCGAATCGGAAATTGATTTCGCTGCTGAGTCGTTTCCTTTCATGTATATGCGTGAAGGAGTCTTTGCCGGTATACCGGTAAGAATTTTCAGAGTTAGTTTTACCGGTGAACTTAGTTTCGAAATCAATACTCCAGCGCGATACGGCCTTGATCTATGGATCCACTTGATGAAAGTTGGTGAGCGCTTTGATATCTGCCCGATAGGCTCTGAAGCGAATCATGTATTGCGCGTCGAAAAGGGATTTCTTTCGCTTGGACATGAAGTGGATGGAACAGTCGATCCTTATGATCTCGGTATGGCTTGGATTGTTTCCAAGAAAAAATCAGATTTTGTTGGAAACAAAGCGATGCAGATTCGACGTAGCGGGAGTGACAGCCGACAACATCTGATCGGCCTTCTGCCCATAGATTCCAGTGAACTGCCACCAGAAGGTGCTCCGCTGGTTTCAACAAGAAATTCGACACGCTCCGAAGGGTTTGTTTCGGCAGGTGTCTGGAGCCCAACACTTGACCGCACGATCGCTCTGGGATTATTGGCAAACGGCCGTGAAAGACTGAATGAAACGGTTTACATAAACGCGTACGGAAGAATCATACCCGCAGTCGTATCCGAACCGATTTTCTACGATTCGGATAGCAAGAAAATGAGGATGTAGTAGTGGGATTTGATGTTGCCGTTCAATTCAAAGAAACTGTCGCACTGATGGATGTGCGCGGTACACCCGAAAGTATGAAGTCGGTTTTGACGGATTTAGGTATGAATTTGCCGGAGACGCCCTATTCGATGTTGCGACGGGATTCGGGTACCGTATATCGGGTTGGTCGTAAATGGTGCATCATCGTGACAGCCATGAGCCAAGAGCTTAATCTGTTTGCTGATTTAGACAATCTTTCCAAAGGTTTGTTGGTCCAATGTACCTGCGTCACTGATTTCTATCGAGGTATCGACTTAACGGGTCCCGACACCCGCGAAGTGTTATCTCAAATTACCTCTTTGAATCTTCACGAATTTGAAGAAGACTCTGCAACCTTCACGGAAATATTCGGGCTTAGAGGATTCATAATTCGCCATGGTGCGGAACACTACACGGTGTTTTGTGAACGAAGTTACGCGGACTACACAATGAAACGAATTCTCAAATGTGCACTACTTCGAGATAATGGAGACCAGAGATCAGTCGTAAGGGAAGCATTCGGCGGAAGTAACTGAAGATCACCCTTTCATATCGATCGCAATCGACAAGTTGTCTGATAACCGCACAATCCGCGGGCTGTCTACCTCAGAGGCAGTCTTCCTTTCAATTCTTCCATTCCTGGCATCACATTCTTGCCTTTTAACTTACCTCCTTTCATCTTTCTCGTCATTCTCTGCATCTTTTCATACTTTCGCAACAGTTGATTCACGAATCTTGCTTCTACTCCGGCTCCGGCACTGATACGTGCGCGACGGGTTCCTCTAATTACCGCGGGATGCTGGCGCTCATGTGGTGTCATGGAGTTGATGATTGCTATTTCCCGTTTGACATCGGCTTCAAGCTGATTCAGTTTAGGGAGCTGGTTCGACGACAATCCGGGCATCTTCTCAATAAGACTTGAGATTCCACCCATTTTCTGTGTTTCCAGCATCTGGTCACGATAATCTTCGAGATCGAACCGTTTGCCGCGAGTAATCTTCTTGGCAAGTTTCTCCGTCTTCTCCTTGTCCGATTTCTGCTGAACCGTTTCAACGAGCGACAGAACATCCCCCATACCGAGGATGCGCGAAGCCAGACGATCCGGATGGAATCGTTCCAGCGCATCTGTACCCTCGCCGACTCCGATGAACTTAACCGGCTTGCCAGTTACATGTCTGACCGAAATCAGGGCACCACCCCGAGTATCGCTATCAAGTTTGGTAACAACGACGCCAGTCAGCGGTAATGCCTCATTGAAGGCAGACGCACTATTGACAGCGTCCTGCCCCGTCATAGCGTCAATAACAAACAGTGTTTCGGATGGTGAGATTGTTGAATGAACCGACTTGAGCTCATCCATCATCATATCGTCGACATGCAACCGGCCGGCCGTGTCAACTATGACATAGTCGTGTGCACTTTTCCTACCGTCTGTGACTATCTGTTTGGCGATGGCGGTTGGTTGGCTGTTTACGTCGGTCTCAAAGAAATCAACGCCGACCATTTCTGACAGCCTTCTAAGCTGATCGATTGCCGCTGGTCGATATATATCAACACTTCCCACCATGACTTTCTTGCCATCTTGCTCGCGAAGAAGTCTTGCAAGCTTTGCAACAGTGGTTGTTTTACCGCTTCCCTGGAGTCCGGCAACCAATATGACGCTTGGTGCGGTTGTCGACGACTCCAATGGGACATTCGATCCACCCATCACGCGCGCGAGTTCTTCGTGAACGATAGTTACGATTGTCTGATCAGGGCTCAGACTTGATGCAACTTCGTGGCCAGTTACTCTCGACCTTACGTGATTAATGAATTCCACGGTTACGGGCAAAGCGACATCAGCTTCAATAAGTGAGCGTCGTACTTGGCGAAGTGTCCCGTCGATCGCTTTGTCCGATAATACCTTTCGACCCCGGATAGAACCTAGTGCCTGACTGAATCTATTTGTAAGTGTCTCAAACATGGTTAATACAATGTGAAATTATTTGAAAAGTTCCAGTGAATTCCAATAAACTTTAAACACAACTGGCAATATTATCAAAAACTCGATTGGACGACATACCTGACGGCCTATTATTGGCCGCACTGCTACTGCTGATCTGTCTGTCAGCATTTTTCTCTTCATCGGAAACCGCTACGATGGCTCTAAACCGCTATCGACTTGCGGATAAAGCGAATAAGAACGATAGACGCGCCATTCTTCTTCAGAAACTGATTCGAGAACCCGATCGATTGCTGAGTACCATTTTACTTGGCAATAATCTGGTAAACAATGCTGCCGTCGCCATAACTACGATACTCGCATGGAAATACTATGGCGAAGCGGGAGTGGCGGTTTCGACTGCAGCAATCACGATCATTATTTTGGTTTTGGCGGAAGTTCCGCCAAAAACCATTGCTGCTGTATATCCTGAACGAATCGCATTCTTCGCTGCTTATTTCCTAGATATTCTTCAGAAACTGTTCTACCCGGCAGTCTGGTTGCTGAGTTCCGTCGTGAAATTGATCAAACTGATACCGGGACTCCGTCAAACTCAGGATTCAGAATCGCTTAGCAGTGATGAGTTGCGCGAAGCTGTGAAGGTGTCGGAACGCCATTTTGCACCGGACCAGATGGAATTCCTGCTCGGAGTTCTTGAATTGGGCGATCGCTCAGTCGACTCCATCATGATTCCACGTGCAGAGATTCATGCAATTGAATTCGACGACGAAATTACCGATATCATCGAAAGGATACTCACGGAGACTCAAAGCCGCGTACTCGTATTCGAAAAGTCATTTGATCATATCAAAGGCGAACTTGATATCCAAGAACTCCTTCAGGCACACGATAGAAACCAAATTACCAAGGAAATCATCGAAAGTCACCTTAAAGAACCCGTATACCTGCCTGAGAATTCCGGACTTCTTGAGCAGTACCACCGGTTACAGGAAGACGAAAGAGATATGGGCGTTGTTGTGGATGAGTACGGTGAAATCATAGGATTGATCACCATCAATGAAATGATGAATGAAATTGCAGGGATCGTCGGATGGCAACTTAGAGAAGGAAACTTCGGCATAAAGGAAGAAGAAGGTACGGGCAGCTACCTGGTCAATGCGATGTTGAACGTCCGCGATCTAAATCGAAAGATGAACTGGGACCTGCCTACCGATGGTCCGAATACCTTGAATGGCCAGATTCTCAAACACTATGAAGATATTCCCCGACCGGGCATGAGTTTCACTCTCAACGGCTATCCCATAGAAACTGTGCGGACACAAGGCAGCGCGGTCGAGGTTGCACGCGTGTTCCCAAAAATCGCAGACCCAGATGCCAACGGACAACAAGGTATCGAAGTTTCAGAATACGAACAGCCCAACAATTGATACGTCAGACGGCCGGCGATCGCCGATAGCTGGATACCTATCAATTGGTAAAATAGGGTGACAGGTAGTTTGGAATCGCCAAGTAAGGTTCGACACCCAGATTGCGTTGGAAGTATTCCATACCGAGAATAGAAATCTCTTCGGCACACGGTTGCCTGTTCGCTTCCCAGCCGTCTATCTGGCCGCCAAATTGCCGTTCAAGTTCCTGATATCGTAAATCCCAACCGTCACCGGCACCTTTCCAATTTTTCCCGCTCAGTTGCACGTCCTGAATTTCAAACAAGCCATCTTCGCTGACTGGTTCGACAATTCCGTTGGCGCCTCTCTCATAAGCGCCTACAAAAAGTTTATTCTTCTTCGCATCCAACGCTACAAAGGCTTTTTTGTCTGAGAGGCCTTGTGCAATCGCTGCCAGGTTAGAGATCGGTATAGCCGGAATTTCGACACCATATGCGATGCCCTGAGCGACACCTGCGGCAATCCTGAGCCCGGTGTAGGAGCCAGGGCCTTTTCCATACGCGACCGCATCAATCTCCTTTTTCGCTATTTGCCGTTCAGAGAGCAAACTCGCAACAAGAACCAATACGGACTCATTCTGGTCTCGATTTGACGGTTGATGTTTTGTGACTATCTCGCCATCGATATTGAGCGAGACGGACAGTAGCCTATCCGCGCAACTGATCGCCAGAATTTTCATAATGAAAAAATTTCCTCACGTCAGCAATTCGGTCAGTGCGCCGCATTGGTGGTAGACTTTCCAGAAATTTATCGCCATATGAATGACTTCTGATTCTCGGATCGCACATCACCAGCATACCTTTGTCCTGTACATCTCGTATCAGGCGCCCTACTCCCTGTTTCATGGTCAATACGGCGGTTGGCACTTGCCAGTCATTGAATATATTTCTGCCTTGGGAAGCCATAAAGCTCTCTCGAGCCTTCATGACTACATCAGGTGGAGAAAACGGTAACCTGGCAATGATCACGCAGGACAACGCCTTTCCTTTCACATCTACACCTTCCCAGAAACTGGATGTTCCGAGCAGAACTGCATTGCCATCATCGCGAAAACGTTCAAGAAGGTTTGCACTTGAGTCGCTTCCCTGACACAGCAATGTGTAGTCAAGCTCTCCTTCCAGCATTTCGTGAACAGCTCTCATCGACCGGTAGCTTGTGAATAAAACAAATGTCCGTCCCTCTGTGACCGGCATCAGTTCTTTTACAAGTGCTGCGACTGCCTTGTCGAAACCTTCATTATTTGGCGAAGGCATATTCGGTGGAAAATATACCAGTGCCTGTTTATCGAACTCAAATGGACTCCCCCACTGAGCGACGATAGAATCATCTACACCTAATCGACTGCCAAAATGCGAAAAATCGGAACCCACCGCCAAAGTCGCAGACGTAAATACCCAACTGCCGTCATATTCATCCAGTCGAGCCCCAAACTGCCTTCCAGGTTCGAAAGGCACTCTGGAAATCTTGAAACCTTTCTGGTTTTTTTCGCACCAACTGGCATTTTCGTCACTCTGTCTGGCAAACAACTCAGTCGCATCGTCGAGAATCTCCTCAGCTTGATTCTTTATTTTCTCTACGGAAGGTGAGGCGAATGGATCAAGATTTTCCGCGACTTGTGATATCACATCGCATATCTTGCGATAACACGCCATAAATGGTCTATTGTTTTCAACGTCAGTCAATGAGAAAGTTCCGGCTGTTCCAGACAATGAAACGTTCGCTTCGTCTGCGAGCTGAAGGATGCTCTCTACAGAATTTTCGATCAATGTCGCGTTAACCGACGGTTCCCTGCTGATTTCTTCCAGATTCTTACAGAGCTGGTCCAGTCGTTCGGTCGAAACTGTAAGACCAAGAGCTTCCGCTGCTATTTCTGGAAAACGATGTGCTTCATCGACAATCACAACATCCTTGGAGGACAATAGCCCGAATTCATCATCACCATGAAATACATTGAGGCACAGCAGATTGTGATTCACAATCAGTACATCGGCGTTTCTCGCGGCATTCCTCGCCCGATTTACATAGCAGTCTTTTGCATACTCACATTCATTGCCGATACAGTTCTCCGCGGTGGAGGTGATCGCTGCCCGGTATTCGGGGGGCAACCAGGGATATTCTGAAATATCGCCATCTTCTCGTTCCGTCATCACCCAGTCGTAGACCCGATTAATTTTTTCAACTTTTCCGAACAGGTCACCTTGCCGACTAGCCCTGTCATGTCGATACAAACAGAAGTAGTTACCTCTGCCTTTAAGCATCCTGATGTCGGGACTGATTTCAAGTGCGTCGCATACCCAGGGAAGATCCTTTTGGAATAATTGTTCCTGAAGATTCTTCGTGCGAGTGGAGATGACCGTTTTCTTCCCGGCTGCAAGAGGTGGTACCAGGTAACCGAAAGTTTTACCGGTTCCAGTTCCGGATTCTGCGATAAGATTGGACTTGCCAAGAATTGCCGAATCAATTTCCTCGGCCATTTCCTGTTGGCATGCGCGAACCTTGAACCATGCATATAACCGGTTAAAAGGGCCGTTCGGGCCGAGAATTTGAGCGCTGTCAGGCATTACAGTAAACTCTGGGAATAACCTGATCTAAACCGAACTCTTCGTCCGGCACCATAAGCGCATCAGGCAGCAATCTTCTCCCAGAATGATTTGATTCGCTGTGTCCAATTGCTCAAACCAGGCGTGTGTCGAGCGCCACCTTTAGAGATCCGTTCATCGAAATTCTCCAGCAACGACTTCTGCTCTGACGTCAAATTCACCGGTGTCTCGACAATCAGTTTGCAGTACTGATCTCCGACCTGATGGTTTCGGACGTTGCGTATACCTTTTCCTCTCAGTCGCATCACTTTTCCGGTTTGGGTTTCAGGTCTTACCTTCAGATTTGCGCGGCCTCCGAGCGTAGGAATTTCGACAGTGCCTCCCAGTGCCGCGGTTTTGAATCCGATTGGAATCTCACAGTAAACATCATCACCATCGCGTTCAAAGATCGAATGCGGGCGCAAGCGAATCTGTACGAACAAATCTCCCGGAACAACGCCTCCCCGTCCAGCTTCGCCCTTGCCAGCCAATCTGATCTGATTGCCGTGGTCAATCCCCGCTGGAATCTGCACAGAAAGTCTTGTAGTCTTGTGTACCCGTCCCTGTCCGTCACAATCATGACAGGGATCGGTGATTATTGTGCCTTGCCCATGGCATTTGGGACAAGTTTGCTGCAGCGAAAATCCCAGTTGCTGAATCCGCACCTGTCCGTGGCCGGCACAGGTGCCGCAAGTGGTCGGTGTCGTTCCTTTTCTGGCTCCGCTTCCATCACAAGTGTCACAAGGCACCATTCTCGGAACACTGATCTGAGTCTCAATACCTCGAACTGCGTCTTCCAGATCAATATCCAGTGTGTATCTCAGATTTGATCCTTGTGCCTGGCGACTGCTCTGTCTACCGGCACCGAAAATATCGCTGAATATATCCCCGAAAATATCGCTGAATCCTTCGGCACCTGAAAATCCCTGCCCCTGCATTCCTTCCAGTCCATCATGACCAAATCGATCATAACGTGCACGCATATCGGAATTCGAAAGAACCTCATAGGCTTCTTTGGCTTCTTTGAATTGGGACTCCGCCGTCTTGGAATCATCCTGATTTCGATCAGGGTGATACTTCATCGCCAGCTTCCGATAGGCGCGCTTGATGTCCGAGTCGCTGGCGTCTCGCTGTACACCGAGAACTTCGTAGTAATCGCGCTTTGACATTCTAGCTCACAGGCGAAAATCAGGATTGGTCGAATGGACGATCAATCGCGTTTATCGTCTTCAACCTCCTCAAAATCAGCGTCCACAACACCATCGGTGTCCCCTGACTCAGGTGATTCGGACTGTGTCTGAGCGTTCGCATCACTATATGCCTTCGCAGCCAACGAATGGCTTGCAGTTGCCAGAGCTTCGGCTTTTGTCTTGATTTCGGTCGTATCGGCATCTGAAGCGATAGCTGACTCCAGATCACTGATCGCAGATTCGATCGAACTCTTTTCCGATTCCTCAACTTTGTCTCCGAGTTCGGTCAGGGTCTTTTGAACGGAATGAATCAAACCTTCAGCCTGATTCTTCGCGTCGACCTTCTCCCTCATCGCTCGGTCTTCATCGGCATGCTCCTCAGCTTCGCGGACCATGCGCTCGATTTCGGCATCATCAAGCCCCGAGCTGGATTTGATTTCGATCTTGTTCTCCTTGCCGGTCGCTTTATCCTTGGCTGACACATGCATGATGCCATTGGCGTCAATATCGAACATGACCTCGATTTGAGGAACACCTCTCGGTGCAGGTGGAATTTCGGTCAAGTCAAATCGCCCAAGAGACTTGTTGCCGTTTGCCATTTCGCGTTCGCCCTGCAGTACATGGACTGTAACCGCCATCTGATTATCGTCAGCCGTCGAAAAAGTCTGGGTTTCCTTGGTAGGAATCGTTGTGTTTTTCTTGATCAGCTTGGTCATCACTCCACCCAGCGTTTCGATACCCAGCGAGAGCGGCGTGACGTCGAGCAGTAAAACATCCTTGACATCGCCACCAAGAACACCGCCCTGAATCGCAGCGCCTGCTGCCACCGCCTCGTCCGGATTGACATCCTTTCGAGCCTCCTTGCCAAAGATTTTCGCCACAGTCTCCTGAACTTTCGGCATCCGTGTCTGTCCGCCGACCAAGATCACGTGATCGATTTCATTTGCAGACACGTCTGCATCCTTCAGCGCGGTTTTACAGGGCCCTACAGTTCTTGCGATCAAATCGTCGACCAAAGATTCGACTTTTGCTCGCGAGAGCTTGTAGTTCATGTGCTTTGGACCGGTATTGTCTGCGGTGATGTAAGGCAGATTCACTTCTGTCTGGCTACTCGAAGACAGCTCAATCTTTGCTTTTTCCGCAGCTTCTTTCAATCTTTGCATGGCCAGTGGATCACCGCGCAGGTCCATACCCTGATCTTTCTTGAACTCATCAGCCAAATAGTCAATCACCCGACGGTCGAAGTCTTCGCCGCCGAGGAAAGTGTCACCATTGGTTGACAATACTTCAAACTGATGCTCACCATCCACATCGGCTATTTCGATAATGGAAATATCGAAGGTTCCGCCACCAAGATCGTACACCGCAATCTTCCGATCACCTTCCTGCTTGTCAAGCCCGTATGCGAGTGCTGCCGCAGTCGGCTCATTGATGATTCGCTTTACATCAAGCCCGGCAATCTTCCCAGCATCCTTTGTTGCCTGTCGCTGAGAATCATTAAAGTATGCTGGTACAGTAATTACTGCGCCAGTGACTGTTGCTCCCAGGTAATCCTCAGCAGCCTGCTTCAGTTTCTGCAGAATTCTGGCGGCAACCTCAGGTGGTGCGAGCTCATTGCCTCCAACCTTGACCCAAGCATCGCCATTGCCGGCCTTTACGATTTTGTAAGGCATGAGATCGAGATCCTGCTGTACGACATCCTCAGCAAATTTGCGCCCGATCAGGCGTTTGACCGCAAACAAAGTGTTATGAGGGTTGGTGACTGCCTGACGCTTGGCCGCCTGGCCTACCAAAACCTCATCGTCCTCGGTGTACGCGACGATGGATGGAGTCGTTCGATCGCCTTCCTGATTTTCAATAATCTTGGCGGTTTCGCCGCTCTCGAAAACGGATACACAGGAATTTGTCGTGCCCAAATCAATTCCAATTATTTTCGACATTTTCAGCTCCCATAGAACTTAATATTTTCAATTAATGCTTAATATGGAGTCGATTTCCATAAAAATAAAGTATTTCCCAAATCGAACTATTCGGTATCTTCAGCTGGTCGGGATGCCACAATAACCATCGCCGGCCGCAATAATCTGTCATGAATTCGATAACCCTTCCGAAAGACCTCACTGATGTGATTCGGTGGAATCTCCGTACTGGGATGCATCGTCATGGCCTGATGAAAATTCGCATCAAAAGCCACTCCCCGTTCGGGGTTGACTTCCTCAATGCCAAAACTCTCGAATGCACTCAGGAGTTGCTTGCGTGTCAGATCCATACCTTCCCGCATGGCGACTGCTGTCGGATCCAGTTCGTCCGCCTGTTCGATGTCGCAAGCCTGATCCAGACTATCCATCACATCCAACATGGCCCGGGCAAACTGGTCAATCGAATATTTCCGAGCTTTCTGAATCTCCTGCTCCATTCGTTTCTGATAATTCGAATATTCAGCCGATACGCGTTGAACGCGTTCAAACTGCTCGTCACGTTCCGTTTTCAGATGACTGATTTCGTCCATCAATAGAGAAACCATCTCTTCAGCGGGCAGCTCTTCAGATTGCTGCTCAGAATCCGCGGTTTCTTCTGTCTCCACCTTCAAGTCGTTGTCACTTTCACTATCGGTGGAATTCTGCACCTCCAGATCCACCTCATTCGTTTCATCCGCGACTTCTCCGGTGCCGTTTTCGTGTTGATCCAGCTTGGTCTGATCTTTCATATTTGTACCTGTACAAAATAAATTGCAATTAGCTCGTTATACCGATCAACGAGATAAGAATTTAAAACAGAAATTCAAGAGGGAAATTGAAAAATTTTTCAATCGTGAGTCAAGTGCGTCAACGCATTGCCCAACATTTTCGCTGTTACATCGACAATTGGAATCACCCGATCATACGGCATTCGAGTCGGTCCAATCACACCGATCGCACCGAGACTCTGCCCTTCCACCTCGTAAGGCGCGGCAATCACACTGCATTCATCCAAACCTTCATAACCAGACTCACTGCCTATGAAAATGGACACACCGCGCGCCCTGATACTCTGGTCAAGCAGGCTCAGTAGCGAATGTCGCGTTTTAAAGGTCTCGAATATTTTCCTGATTTTTTCAACCGCCGCCAAATCCGGGACATTAAGCAAATTCTCTTCGCCACTGACAACAACATCTTCCTCATCGCGCATTTCCTGACTGAACATGCTTTTCGCGATCGTAATCGCGGTCTGCATCAGTTGATTGATCTGATCGCTGTCGCTCTTCATTTCTTTCAACAGATGATCCTTGACTTCAGAGAGGGACATACCCCGATAGGTTGAATTGAAGAAATTAGCGGCCTCAGTCAATTCCGATGAGGAATAATTCCGGTCATTACTGATCACACGATTCTGAACTTGGCCATCTTCTGTGACGAGAATGACAAGTACACGCGCTCGGGGCAGACTGACAAATTCGATTTGCCGAAACTTCGCGACTGAAACTTTCGGTAGGAATACGATACCGGCGAACTGGGTCACATCGGACAGGAGATTGGATGCCGTCGACATCAGTACCTTCGCATCGCTTTCCTCATTAAGCCGAATCTTGATCTCTTGCTCCTTCGCAGACCGCAAGGGTCGGACCGTCAGGAGTGTATCGATAAACAATCGATATCCCAATGCGGTCGGTATCCGTCCCGCCGAAGTATGGGGAGCGCGTATCAATCCCATGTCTTCCAGGTCCGCCATGACATTGCGAATCGTTGCCGCACTCAGCTGCATACCGGATTCGTGGGAGAGCGTGCGCGAACCAACCGGCTGCCCGTCATCAATAAAGCGGGCAATCAACATACGCAACAAGTTTTCGGACCGCTCGTCGAGCCTGAAGTCAGCGTTTCCCATAGCCTATCTTTCTTACAATCTTGGAAAAGATTCGCTGTTATCCTTTTCGGTAATTACAGAGTAAAATTGAGTGCATAATTCTACCATATTCAAGTATATATCCGATTGCATGAAATTCGGGAAATTGAGACGAATTTTATGGTGACTGGTCGTCTCAATCTACGATACCAAACACTTTTGAGCAATTGATTGTGATTCAAAGTGGGCGTAGGTCCATGCGTCTACCTGGGAAAATTCCCTGTAATCTGCAATTGTTGTCGGATATTGAAACCATTAATTTGGACATTTTCGAAGAACTGATAACGAAAAATGGCTGAATTCGAGACAATTGGAATTTTCGGTAATCTTGAAGACGATGCTGTGACATCTGTCATTGAAAAAATCACCGTCATACTCGATTCAAATTCCATCATACATCGACAATATTTCACATCGATTCTTGAGAGTGAAAAAAATCAGGGAATCGACGACGATGAGTTAGATCTGGCAATCATTGTCGGCGGCGATGGGACGTTCATAAATGTTGCAAGACTGCGTGCTGGCTGCAGAGCACCGGTTCTGGGAATCAACTTCGGAAGACGTGGATTTCTTTCCGATGTCGCAGTAAAGGAGATCGAGGAATCAATGCATTTGGCACTCGATGGCCAATACTCCATCGAAACTCGTATGATGTTGACAGCTACAACTACACTATCGGGTGAACAAATCAATAAATTCAGCGCCTTGAACGATATTGTCGTTCATAAATCAAACTATGGTCGCCTAATTGATTTTGAAATTTCGGTTGATGGGAACTTTATGACGAATTTACGCGCTGACGGCGTGATTGTTGCTACTCCGACGGGATCGACAGCGTATGCCCTTTCCGCAGGCGGCCCGGTTCTGTATCCGACACTACCCGCTCTGGAACTGGTACCGCTTAATCCCCATACCTTGACACACCGACCGATTGTACTGAGCGATACCAGCAGTATAGACATAAATTTGGTTGACGTAGCACCTGGCAATGCCAGTCTTGTAGTGGATGGCCACGTCCGTGCCGAATTATCTGGCAATGAGCGGATCGTAGTCCAGCGCGACCGGCATACCGTGAATTTCATTCGAATTACCGGTCACACGTTCTATAACGCATTAAGGCAGAAACTGGGCCTGGGTGTTTGATTCGGCTGATTCACGAATGCTTAAATCTCTTCATATCAAAAATTATCTTTTGATACCGGAAGTCGAAATCGAATTCGACCAGGGTCTGACCGTCATTACAGGTGAAACAGGTGCTGGAAAATCTCTGGTTGTAGACTCTCTGAAATTGGCCTTTGGAGCACGCACCAATCCCGGATTGGTACGGGAAAGCTGTGAAAAGGCGGAAATCACTGTAAATTTTGAAACAAGCAACTCCCGAACTGTCGAATTTCTTCAAGCCAATGACTTATATACAGGTTCGACCTGTACCATCTATCGGGAAATCTTCAAGGTCAGGCCCACCCGAGTCTATGTCAACGGTAATTCAGCATCCTTGCAAACTTTGCGAGACCTCGGGGCTACCTTGGTTGATATTCATGGTCAACACGAACATCACATGTTGCTCAAAGCAACGACTCAGAGAAGTATTTTTGACGGCTTTGCCGGCAACTCGAGTGACTTAAAAGGACTCGCTGACAGTTCCAAACAAATTCACAAGGCAAAATCAGATAGATCGGAAGCCGAGCAACTTAAAGCGGACTATGAGCAGCATCTTGAGTTTCTGCGCGACCAGTACGAGATAATGGATCAACTGACACCCGAAAAAGATGAATTTTCGACACTAAAGGAAAAGTTGCTCCAACTTTCCCATTCAGAGGAACTGTCGTCCACACTGGGAGAGATTTCGCTGGGTCTTTTCTACTCTGATGAGTCGACTGTGAGCGGAACACTGAGCGAATTCACCCGACAACTGCACAGACTCGGCGAATTCGATTCCAGTATCCAATCTCACACTGAATTGTTGGAAGAAGCTAAATTCCGTATAGATGACGTCGCTCGAGAACTACAGTCTCTCGCAGACCGTATCGAACATAACCCTGGTGACATAGAGGAGATCGAGCAACGGATGGCAGCACTTCAGCGTCAGGCGCGAGTTCACGATGTCGATGCAGACGAACTGCCCTCCGCAATGGATGTACTGCGGTCAAAAATCGAGAACTATGAGAACAGACTTGAGAAAATCGCAAAACTCGATTCGAATATCGAGGAGTACAAGCGTGAATATCACAGAATTGCGTCAAGGATCAGTGACAGGCGCAAGTCGACGCAAGTGCAATTCGAACAACTGATCACCGGTCACATGCAGAATCTGGGAATGGAGGGTGGTGTGTTTGAAATCGAACTTGCTGAAACCGACCCGGAGCAATACGAGAGTTTCGGTTACGAGAACGCGAGATTCTTGGTTTCGACGAATCCGGGACAAACCATTGGCACGCTTTCGGAAGTCGCTTCTGGCGGTGAGCTTTCCCGACTGAGTCTCGCGCTTCAGGTAACATCTTTTGATGTCGCAAAAGTTCCGACAATTGTCTTTGACGAAGTGGATGTCGGAATCGGTGGGAGAGTCGCTGAACGTGTAGGTAAATTGCTGCAAGCACTCGGACAATCAGTTCAGATCATCTGTATCACTCATTTACCACAGGTGGCGGCACAAGGACACCAGCAGATCAACGTGTCGAAAATAACAGAAGACACTTCGACTATCGAAGTCAACTTACTCGACCTTGATCAACGCATAAATGAAATCGCCCGTATGCTCGGTGGTGCTAAAATTACCGACCGTACCATCGAACATGCAAAAGAAATGCTCGCGCAGGGAATAAATTGATGCACGCCGCTGAGTTACTCCATAAACCCGTTATCCGGGATGCCATGGCATCAGATGTCGATAGAATTTTCAATTTGATGGAAGTTCATATGGCCACCGGTGTGCTTCTGCCGCGCTCAAAGGATGAAATCTATGACAACCTGATGAAGTTCAGTGTTGTGCAAGTCAATGGAACTGTTCAGGGATGTGCCGCGCTGGAAATCTTCTCCGAAACGCTTTGCGAAATTCGAAGCCTTGTAGTTGACAGTGAATCAACGCATCAAGGGTTAGGTGGAACACTTGTAGAGGCTCTCATAGAAAAGGCCAGGACGTTGGGGCTTTCACGCATCATGGCTCTAACTTACGTACCTGGTTTTTTCCAGAACTTGGGTTTTCACATAGTTCCCAAATCTATTTTTCCTGAAAAAGTCTGGGGAGTCTGCATCAAATGCCACAAATTCACCGATTGTGATGAGATTGCGGTACAAAGAGAAATAAACTAAATATTTCAATTATATGAGAATATTTTTTAATAAACTACATTGCCTATTCTGCGTTACACTAGCAGGTGCGATTGTGCTGTCCGGCTGTGCCGTCTATCGCCCGGACATCCATCAGGGACAGATAACGGATGTTGAGGATGTCGCGAGAGTTGAAGCTGGTATGACCAAGGACCAAGTGCAAGCAATTCTAGGTACACCTTTGGTGGTTGATACGTTCAATCCGGACCGATGGGATTACATCCTGACAATAGTCGGCAATCCGCGAAATATCGTACTTAAGGAGCGAGTAACAATCTACTTTGAGAATGATCGCGTTCGAGAAATTGAGCAGGAAGGTAAACCGGAACCCGCCGGGGAGACAACGACTCAAACCGAATAAACATCCGACACAAACGGGATTGAATCATCCCCTACCCTTGACTAGCCAGTGCGGCTGACACTGTTACTTCAACTTTTGTATAACATACCTGATTGGTGATATTCGGTCGGTTGGTCGTCAACAACACCTATCCCATCCGTTGCATCAGTCGACCACCCATCAAATGCATATGCAGATGAAATACTTCCTGTCTTCCATCAGAATTGCAATTGACCGTCAAACGATACCCGCTTTCGTCAATATCATGCTCTTTCGCAAGCCTGGCAGCAGCCGAAAACAATCGTCCGAGTGTCACCTCATCGTCTTCAGTGATATCGTTCACTGTCGGAATGACTTTCTTGGGTATGATCAGAAAATGTACAGGAGCTTGCGGTGCGATATCACGAAATGCGAGCACTAAGTCATCCTCATAGACAATATCTGCCGGGATTTCCTTTCTGATAATCTTACTGAAAATTGTTTCCTCTGCCACAAGACCTCCTTTTTCGATTGAAGTTTATTTATGAAACTCAAAATTATAAAGAACAATTTGAATTCAATTCCGCTGACAGATGATCAAACTCATACAACTACAGGACTCCATCGAAAGGAGTGCTATTCTTAAAGTTGTCGGAATTTGTCCTGTCACGCGTTTTCTTACGAAACGAATGCCAGCAAAGCGAATGGTGATTTTGAGATGAGATAGGAAATATCATCAACTTCAATAATCATTCCGCGTCCTTTCAGCTTTCGCAGTTGTTCTTCGTACTTGAGGGGAGATTTCGCATAAGGCCAGCATCTGGGAATCCTACGAGTGCAGGCACAAAAAAGCCGCCAAGGTTACGCATTGCAAAGAGGCGTGACGGCTATGTAAGATAAATTGTAGTGCTAGACAAGTACAGATTCAAGATTTTGAGTCTTTTCCGAAGTACACGATGACATTCCATCTTGCAGCCAACGTACCTTTCTTCGAACGTCAAAAATGTATTTACCTGCAATCCGCCTGCCCCGCATCCGAATCGATCGCTATGGTCGATTACGAAACCAGTTGTATCACCGCCAGCAGTAATTACTGATTGACTTGAAATTTGCTGTTTGCACGGTAGAAATTATTTTTATCAACATACTACTCAGTACCCTTAAGTTACTGTTTATCCTATTGTTTAAATTGATGAATAAGACCGTGAGAATTGATTATTCGCATATAAATCAAAATCAACACACAGAATTTCGGAACGATTTCACTCATAACAAGTTCGATGTGACAAAAATCAATTGACGAACTTGATTTTAACGTCAACCGAATGAAAAATATCAATCGAGTGTGAATCGAATCCGGGAATTTTGAGTGTAACCTGCAACGATATACGAAAGGTCCGTGACGACCGCACAGCCTGCCTCATACAATAGCACAAACTGTTGAAGGTGATGCAATCTGAAGGTACATTGACTATATCATGATCAACAAACTTCCCATCAATATTGATAATTTGATGCGTAAACGCTCCATCGAGAGTGAGCGAATTGAGTACAAAAAGGGTTGGAATCCGAAGAGTGTACTGCATAGCATTTGTGCTTTTGCCAATGACCTCCATAATCTCGGTGGTGGTTATGTAGTCATAGGTGTGGAGGCACAAGATGGTCGCCCCACACTACCACCAGCTGGTATCAACCCGAACAAAATTGATTCAATACAAAAAGAACTGTCGAATCTCGGAAACTCTGCGATTCAGCCTAACTACCACCCGCGGACGGCGACATATGGCATTGATGAGCATACCATTCTGGTTCTCTGGGTGCCCGGTGGAGAAACCCGCCCCTACAGAGCGAAAGTCGACCTCTCGAATAAAAATTCCGAATGGGCCTACTACATTCGCAGACAAAGCAGTACCGTTCGCGCAAAATATTCGGATGAAAATGAGTTGCTGGAGCTGGCGGCAACGGTTCCCTTCGATGATCGGTATTGCCAGACAGCATCGCTAGATGACTTGTCCCATTGGCTTATCCAGCAGTATCTTTCAGAAGTCGGCAGTAAACTCCGGCCGCAATCAGACCAACTTTCGATTAGTGATCTGGGGCACCGTATGAACCTCGTTGGAGGACCTCCTGAGGCTATGTTTCCAAAGAACGTAGGGCTACTGTTTTACAATAATCAACCTCATAGATTCTTTCCTGTGACTCAGATAGATGTTGTATGGTTTCCCGATGGCCCGGGTGGAGACTGCTTTGAAGAAAAAGAATTGCGCGGGCCAATATGGCTCATTCTGCGCGATGCGATTAGTTTCATTCAACGAAACTATCTAAAGGAGGTCGTAGTCAAACACCCGGAAAGGCCTGAAGCGGAGCGCTTCTGGAATTTTCCGATTGCTGCGGTAGAAGAAGCCTTGGTTAATGCCATCTACCACCGTTCATACGAAATTCGAGAACCTGTAGAGGTGCGTGTCAGCCCAGAAGAAATGATAATAGTCAGCTACCCAGGTGCTGACAGGTCTGTCCGCATGGAAGATCTTCGCAAAGGGCGAGCTGTCAATCGGCGCTATCGCAATCGGCGTATTGGTGAATTTCTCAAAGAATTGGGGCTGGCCGAAGGGAGATCAACAGGTGTACCAAAGATATTCCGTGCCATGCGACGAAACGGATCGCCGGAGCCTATATTTGAGAGTGACGACTACCGAACATCGTTTTTAGTCCGACTTCCAGCACACTCAAGGATGAATGTTGTATCAACCGTACAAGATACGCTCAAGATGCCGAACCAACACTGCTCAGTTGATTTATGCATTCCAGTGTGAGCGATTATGGAACAACGATCTACTTTTCTCAGACAAAATTCACCTTAAATCTATTCGTTGCCAATTAGCATTTCATTCATTAATGGCCTCCACTACAGAATCAGTTTTCAATGATGCTTTCGGTCGGGCACTCCGAACGAAGAATACCCGATGGCGTTCTTCAATTCGAGTAGAGCAAACTCAGGTTCTGCAAGAAAATCCAAGTCATCAACCTGATATTTTGCTATCTCCTGAAGACAGCTCGCCGGTGATTCTTGAACTTGAATATCTGCCCGCACGTACTGTCGAAAAAGATGCGGTATCTCGTCTAGGTAAATGTCTTGCGGAGAACAATAAGAAAATCGAGCATGTGTTTGCCATTGAAATTCCCAAAGAATTCAGAACATACGAGCAGAGTGCAATTGACTCCGATATATTACGATGTCAATTCGCTTTTTGCGTTTACTCAACTACTGAATTTAACGAAATCGAAAGATGGCCGGACGATGGATGGATAACTGGCGACATAGATGATCTGTGCCAATGTTTGGAAGTCGTTTCTCTTTCAGAATCGCTGATATTGAAAAGTACCGATGTCCTGGAAAATGGTGTATCGCAGGCTGCAAATCTGATCAAATCGTCAAAGAAAAAAGTTCACGAAAACATAGCGAATTTTTTACACCAGTCTCCGGGAGATCAAACAGATCGTATGGCAATTGCTATCATCGCCAATGCGTTAATGTTTCATTCACGACTGGAAGGCGAGCAGAACATTCAGCTACTCAGCTCCCTCTCGGTTTCTACGGGACTTCACAAAAAGAGCGTTATTGATTGTTGGAGATGGATTGTAAATAACGTCAACTATTGGCCAATTTTTAAAATCGCTGCAGACCTGCTTGATGTATTGCCGAATAAACAAGCCAACCTGGTATTGAATCGCCTGCATGACACAGCAAGCGAGCTGGCCGAGATAGGAGCTACGAGTCTGAATGATCTGTCAGGCCGCATGTTTCAACGATTGATTTCTGATAGAAAATTTCTTGCTACTTTCTACACCCGCCCCGAATCTGCGGCATTGCTGGCAGAACTGATTGCATTGCGAACGAAAATTGATTGGAAGGATGCAGACGAAGTAAAAAATCTGAGGATAGGGGATTTCGCATGCGGTACTGGAACCCTGATCGGAGCGATGTATCATGCCATTCTTTCTCAGCATCGACGAAGAGGATGCGACGATGCAATGATTCATTCATCGATGATCAACAATTCATTACTGGCATTTGACATTATGCCAGCGGCTACCCACCTGACAGCCTCAACTGTATCGAATGCTCATCCGAACGTGGTATTTGATGGAACAAAAATTGTAACGATGCCGTATGGATTCAACGACCAGAACATTCCACAAATTGGTTCTTTGGACCTGATGATTGAGCAAGATACAGAATCTTTGTTTTCACTGGGTCGAGGCATACTCAGAGGGTTACGAGATAAAGATCCAAACGAAACAATAACTGTTCGTCGGAATTCATTAGATGTGATCATAATGAACCCCCCATTTACTCGACCCACAACACATGACACTGCAAAATTAGGGATTCCAGTACCTTCTTTTGCGGGTTTTGACACATCAAGAGCCGAACAATATGAAATGTCACGTCTATTGAAGGGCATTAATTCTGAACTTCGGTCAAAAAGAAAAAATGGTCTGATTGCTGGTCATGGCAATGCCGGATTAGCCTCGAACTTTCTAGATCTAGCCCACGAAAAACTTGCTCCTGACGGCCACTTAGCGTTCGTTCTTCCTTTCACATTTACACAAGGAGAAGCGTGGCGAAAATCCAGACAACTGATCGCAGAAAATTATCAGAATGTCGTCGTTATATCGGTTGCCACTTCCGAAGTTAAAGGTCAGGCGTTTTCGGCTGATACAGGAATGGCAGAAGTGCTGATAATCGCAACAAAAAGAGAATCTGAAGATGACGAAAAAGCCGAAGATGCTCTATTCGTGAACTTGAACCGCCGTCCTCAATCACTATTGGAGGCAACTACTGTTGCAAGATTGATCCACGAATTACCTGAATCAGATGGGGGACTTATTCAGTTTTCCAAGTGCTCAAACACCAACCCGATTGGCAGTTATGCTTTGGCACCACTGAATACAGGTGGGTGCGCAGGTGTAAGTTCTGTCCAGACATTAGTGCCAGTATCGAGAGGAATATGTGAGACCAAACGCATCAAACTGCCTCGGATGCTGGATTACTTGGATATTGGCATGACAAGCTTACACGAAATCGGCAAGAGAGGATTGCATCACTTGGACATCAGTGGAGCACCACATGAAAAAGACGATGAACCACGAGGTCCATTTGAAAAACCTCCTGTCTTATTGGCCGAAGGTGATCCTCCCCCGCTTTATCCGGCTCTTTGGAATCATGATGCCAGTCGAGAGCGACAGCTTGTTGTAGCACCGGATCGACAATGTATTGTCAGACCAAACTGCGATGCACGAGCGATTGAACTTTGGAATACTTACGCCACTCAATTACACATCAACTGTGACTTTTCCCTGAAATCACAATCACTGGCGATGTCCATTACTCCAGCCAAGTCAATAGGTGGCAGGGCGTGGCCAAATTTTGTGCTAAACAACAGAGAATGGGAAATTCCTATTGTGTTATGGGCAAATTCCACGCTGGGTTTAGTGTCATTTTGGTGGATGGGAACCAGACAACATCAAGGACGTTCCATGGTACAAGTATCTCAACACGATAAATTGGTAGTCTTAGACCCTCGCACCCTAACGGACATACAACTGGAAAAGTGCAACGATATCTTTAATGAATTCAAAGAGCGGTCTTTCTTACCAGCCAATCAAGCGCACATCGACAAAACACGAAAGGCATTGGATGAAGCTGTCCTAGTCAAGTTACTTGGTCATTCTTCGACAATCCTTGAGTCTGTCGATTTAGTTCGCAGTTCATGGTGCGCAGAACCGAGTGTACGAAATTGACGAGGATAAATTATTGACGCGTGGAAATTCTTTTGGAGGTACCTACCTGAAGGGATTAAACTTCCGCATAAATACCTCCATGATCGGTGGCCAAACGATCTCCCCGTCCGCCATGAATGATGTTAAATTTTGAATCAATTCCACCATTGTCTGCCACCGGCAATGGTGTTGTTTCCTCTGTCTGGCGATCCCAGTCATATTCGGGGCTTACTGTAGAGTTGACTCGATGACATGGGCGAAAGTGTAGTTGGCGGAAGTCACTATTCATATTCTTGGTTTCGGGGTACATTGTCGTTTTTCACAGTCAATGTGAATATTTTTCAATACAAGAGTTATACCGATTTATTCTGTTGGGGGCTGTTACTGGCAAAATTGAAAAAGTTACTACCATAGTATGCGATAAGCGAATTTGATGAATGAACAGAGGAGATGAAAAGAATGCCAGAACTGTTTAACCCTGTAAGAGCACGTCATGACAATAACAAATATCACGAAGACAGATTAACTTGGGCTTTCTTGTGTGTCATCGAGTCTATCCCATTCTTTCAGTGGTTTTTTCGAAACCTAGTGGAATCTAAGTTATGTGAAGACAATGCTATTGTCAATTCATCTTTGGGTCAAGTTAGTGTGGTCACACAAAAAGGACGTTTTGATGAGGCTAAAACAACTCGCATTGTGTCAGTTCTAATTACTGATGACGTAAGTGATTGTCAACAAGACATAAAAATTACATGGAGACTTGAAAATGCAATATACGATGGAGTGATCGAATATCCGGACGGAACAACTCTGATTATCGAAAACAAACCTTCACGCGAGGATATTTGTTATGAGCAACTGAATCCGTCACAAAACCCAGTAGAAGATATCGACGCTATCGAACTCGTGAAGCAACCGGTATTTTTGGAGTGGTCAGGACTTTTGGAAAGTTTACTTGAATACATGCAATTAAATTTCTCCAACTTTACTGCTCGTAAATTAATAGTTGACTTTTTGTCTTATGTGGAGCGTTTCGGTGGTAAAAAAAAACCTCAATCTGACTCCGTACAGAACATTTCGTCTTTGTAACGGTGATATAGCATTAGATCGAAGGATAAATCTACTACTGAACGAAATCGTGGGGCATGTGAATGAGACTGAGCGGAAGAATAACTGTTTGTACCGACCAAACACTATTGCTGAATACATATGTATTTGGCCTACTGCGAAGCAGAATCTACTCACTGTAAGATTGTGGCCTGGGGTTAAAGTTGAACAGGCTCGTCGCTTTTTCAACAACGCAAATCAAGACCAATTCATGGATCTTGGCAACCACGGTTGGAAAATTGTGCCAAATCTCCGAATATCACGTGCTTGGCCTATATGCGAAACCAAGACTAATAAAGAATGCGAAGATTACTGGGAATATTTTGCCGAGAATCAGTGCCAAATAGGCCAGCACAATGCGGACGGGTTTATGAATATTGTCAATCAATGGCAACAGATTCCACCACCACTACTGACTGAAGATGACATGAGGAAAGTTAACGACGTGATAGAAAACGAATATAACCAGATGAACATAAGCCCTGGATTTGAACTTTCTTACGATTGCTGTCTCGACACAATAATTGAATGGGAGAACAAAGGAAGTCTCGTTGACAAATTTATTGATGCGATCAACGAAGTTCTTCAAGTATGGGGGGAACCTATCGAGTAGAGCGACGAAATTACAACAATCCGAATCAGATTTAAGAAGCATTTGGAAATGAAGCAACTGGGCCCACTGAGCCAGCTAGATGGTTATGTGGAGTTCCACATAACTACCTCGCCTGCGTGTGCTCGGAATCTGTGCGTTCAAGGCTGGCAATAGCGTGTACCGGTGCACGCTGGCCGAACTGATCGACTCACTGGCGCAGCGCGCCAAATAGATCAGTCCAAGCTATGTTTTTACACCCGAACCACGCTGCTGATCATCGACGATCTCTGCTACCTGACGCTATCCGTACACGGCACCAACTGTTCTTCCAGCAGCTCACAGCACCTCTGCAACGTCCGAAATTTCAGAAGTTAAACATCCTTGCATTGAATTAAATTTTTTTTGCTAGCCTTACTCTATATTGGTTAGCTCAAGGAAAACACAACAAGCATCAATTCCAGCATCTTGAAGATTGTTCACTGCACAATTGAAATCGCCGCAAAATTTAAAGTTTCTCCAATTCCGCTGAAATTGTCTCAGCAAATTCCGCCGGACTGGGTACAACTTTGACTCCACATTCCGTGAGAATCTCAACTTTTTCCGCGGCACTTTCTCCAAAGGCTGAGATGATTGCACCAGCGTGTCCCATACGTCGCCCTTTGGGCGCTGTCAGACCTGCAATGTATCCGACAACGGGGGTTTTCATATGGTCACGAAAAAAAGCAGCAGCCTCTGTTTCCTGAGGTCCGCCAATTTCGCCAATAATCACGACCAGCTTGGTTTGCGGATCTTCTTCAAATCGCTCGAGATGATCCCGAAAGGAACTACCGTTAATCGGATCACCGCCTATGCCCACACTGGTCGAGACTCCGATACCATGGGCTTTCAACTGCGAAGCTGCTTCGTATCCCAATGTTCCAGACCTTCCAATTATTCCAACGATGCCTTCCCTGTAGATGTGCGAAGGCATGATTCCCAACATTGATTTACCGGGACTGATTGTACCTGCGCAATTTGGCCCGGTCAGGATCATTTTGTCCTTCGCTCTGTAACGACGCATATAGCGCTTCACACGAATCATGTCGTGAGCTGGTATGCCATCAGAAATACAAACACAATACTTGATTCCTGCATCAGCTGCTTCCATGATGCCGTCTGCTGCAAATGGCGGTGGGATGAACGAAATGCTTGCCGTTGCACCTGTCGCGTGTACAGCTTCGCGCATGGTGTCAAACACTGGTCTATTCAAATTTGTGGTTCCGCCTTTTCCCGGCGTAACACCGCCGACAATATTCGTTCCATACTCAATCATTTCCATCGAGTGGAATGTACCGGTCTGTCCGGTAAATCCCTGGACGATTACAGCTGTATCCCTGTCGATCAAAATCGCCATTATTCTGCCTCCATGCTCTCTCGGTGTTTCTTCCATGCATCAACCGCTTTTTTCGCGACTTCTTTCAACGTGTCCGCGATATAGAAGTCAAGTCCACTTTTCAGTAATATTTCACGCCCCTTGTCAGCGTTTGTCCCTGACAATCTGATCACCAACGGAATGTCCAATTCGAGATTGCTGACAGCTTGGACAATACCTTCGGCAACCCAATCACACCGATTGATTCCCGCAAATATATTGACGACAACCGTCTCGACTTTACTGTCGGACAAAACCAAATGAATTGCTTTGGCAACGCGTTCCGGTGTTGCACCCCCACCAATATCCAGAAAATTGGCAGGCTCACCACCGGCATGCTTGATAATGTCCATAGTTGCCATCGCCAGTCCGGCACCATTGATAATGCAACCGATATTTCCATCAAGGCCAACATAATTCAAACCGCGGTCGGCCGCCCGCATCTCACGAATGTCTTCTTGGGATTTATCTCTCAATTCTGAAATGCTCGGTCTTCTGAAAAGAGCATTGTCATCGAATCCCATTTTTGCGTCCAGAGCAACCAGTGCACCTTCTTTAGTTACAGCAAGAGGGTTGATCTCGACCATCATGGCATCGAGATTGACGAGTGCGTCATAACATCCAAGCAGTGTGGTAACAACCTGACTGGTCAGTCGCCTGTCAATTCCCAACGCAAAGGCTATATCCCGTGCTTGGAATGGTTGCATTCCAACGGCAGGCTCAACTGTAGCCCTGACAATTGACTTCGGATCAACTGAGGCTATCTCTTCGATCTCCATACCACCTTGGGATGACGCGACAATTGCAATTCGCTCTTTCTGTCGGTCCAAAACAAAACCGATGTAATACTCATGTTCAATCTCAAAAGCCTCCTCGACATAGAGGCGATATACGAGCTTGCCTTGGCTTCCGGTTTGGTGGGTAACCAGTCGCTGACCCAACAAACTTTCCGAAGCATTCCAGATTTCCTCGCCATTGTGGCAAAACTTGATTCCACCTGCCTTGCCGCGCGCACCTGAATGAATCTGTGCCTTGACCAGCCATTTCTCTCCGCCAATCTCATTGGCGCGATAGACTGCCTGTTCGGGACTGTAGGCAACGCCTCCTCTAGGGACCGGAATTCCGAAACCCGATAGAATTTCCTTTGCCTGATATTCGTGAATATCCATTTCTGATGTAACTCCCTGTTTTATAAACTTTCATTAACCAATTGACGACCCTTGAACCGTCAAGCAGTCTGTCAGGACTTATTGGCAATGAGTTCAGCCTGCGCTACGATGTTTCTT
Source organism: Arenicellales bacterium (assembly GCA_963666625.1). Lineage (GTDB taxonomy): Bacteria > Pseudomonadota > Gammaproteobacteria > Arenicellales > JAJDZL01 > JAJDZL01. The sequence continues at coordinate 3,015,111 of OY762925.1, read as the reverse complement.
GCCATTCTTTCGGATGCCGCATCAATCATCTTTCCATCATACTCGGCGGCACCTCTGCCAGCCTTCGCAGCTTCCTCCAACGCTTTCAGAACACACTTGGCTCGGTGCACTTCCTGTTCCGGAGGCGACATGATTTCATTAGCCAGATCAATCTGACTCGGATGAATTGCCCATTTACCCTCATAACCCAAAGCAGCAACGCGCTTCGCGGCGTCGCGATATCCGTTGGGGTCGCTAAAGTCTCCATAGGGTCCATCAATCGCCCGAAGCCCATACGCACGACATGCGGTCACCATATTTACCAGCGCAGCGTGCCACTGATCACCTAATGCTCCATCACACTGATAATCCGGGTTTAGCCCTCCGATATTCACTGTTCGCGCACGCATGCTCGCCGCATAGTCGGCCACTCCAAAATGCAATGCCTCGAGTCTCGCACTTGATTGTGCAATAGACATCACATTGGCACCTCCCAATGCGGTTTCAATTAGACACTCTATGCCGATTTTCCTTTTCAGTTGCCTTGCTGTCTCGATCTGGGTGAGCAAGCAGTCAACCATGTATACATCCGACGGATGACCGACTTTCGGAACCAGAATCGTATCGAGGCAATTCCCTGCTTGCTCGACAATATCCACCACGTCACGGTACATATAGTGCGTATCCAATCCATTGATCCGAACAGACATTGTCTTGCCCTTCCAGTCAATTTCATTCAGTGCTTGGATGATGTTGTGACGTGCGCGTTCCTTATCATCTGGAATAACAGCGTCCTCACAATCGAGAAAGATGAAATCAGCGTTGGATTCCGCTGCCTTTTCGAAGAATTCCGGCCGCGATCCTGGAACTGCCAGTTCGCTCCTCTGTAGCCGGATTGTTGCTTGTGCATATTGTGTGAAACTCATTGTTTACCGTCATATTAAGTCAACTGAAAAATAAAAAAGTCGCAAAAATATACAACAATTTTTCGTATCCGGTAAAAAGTTTTTGAGTCAGCACACCTCAATCATGTATTATAGAAGCCGTCCCATAACCGGTAGCGTGCTGATGTTTTAGGCGTTGCATACAGCCGCACCTTATCGGTACAAGAATGCTTACTAAAGTTCAAGGAAGAACTTTATGAATGCTGACCAAAGTTCATGGAAGAACTCCGGTTGTTCTCGAGATCACTCTCGGATACAAAAGTCCGATTGCTCGATCGTATCCGACCTGCTTGCAAAGTACTATTGCCTATTCAAGAAAGGTATAGACTTATGGGCACCTCTATTAACCTTGAATATTGAGAGTCCCTGAGTGTCCGATGCTGATCTTTGAAAATTTCCATGCTTCCGAACCGCATTTTCCGAAAATTTCCCGCTCCGAAGGCGATTTTGCGCAATATCCGGCCTGAAAACCCCCTGATCCGAGCCTCATCGCCCTGAATTCCGACCATTCGGACACAGCTTCCCCTACGCCGCCGACAACGACGGCTGCAGATAGCTCAGCCGTCTCATGTTGTAGCAAAGGTTGCGCAACCCGATCCAGGTCCGCGCCCTCGTCTTCCCGATACAGCGCATGTACCGCTCCGGCATCTCATTGGTCATCGAACCGAACACATGCTCCACCCGGCAACGCACTTTCGAATACACCCGATTGACCTCATCCTGACGGTCGCTCAAAGCCTTCGCACGCGTGCCCTTGTGGTTGATGCGGGGCTTGTAACCCCGCTTCCGCAACTTCCTCAACGTATCCTCCGAACGGTAGGCACTGTCGGCCCATACCTGACAATCGCCCGTGGGCCGTTCCGGCAACAGCTCAACGAACACCTGCGAGTCGTGCGTGCTCGCCGCCGTCACCTCCCATTCGTCAATGAACTTCGTCTCCCGGTCCGCCGAGATGTGGTTCTTGTAGCCATAGTGGTTCTGGTTGCGCTTTTTTGTCCAGCGCGCATCGGTGTCCTTCTGGCACAGCCTGTTCGGATTGTCCTGCCAGGACTCCGGCACCTCGCCGGACTTCACCGTCCGGTTGTCCTCGCGGCTGTTGCGCTGACGCGGCACCTCGACAATCGACGAGTCCACAATCTGTCCGCTGGTCAGCTCGTAGCCATGCGAGCGCAGCTGCGCCTTGAAAAGTTCGAACAGCTCGTCAATCCGGCCCGACCGGCTCAGCAGGTCGCGGTACTTCCACAGGGTCTTCTGATCCGGCACCTGGTCATCGCTCTGAAGTCCCGCAAACTGCTTGAAGGTGCGCCGGTCCAGCAGCATGAACTGCAGGTTGTGGTCACTCAGCGAGTGCATCACACCCAGCAGGATCGAGCGGAACATCACCAGCGGGTCCCAGGCCGGCCGCCCCGGACCGCCATGGGAGACACCGAAAATCTCCTCAAGCACCGGTACAAACACCTCCCAGTCCACCAGCGCCCTGATACGCGCCAGACCATCAAATTCCTCCAGCGCCCGCTGCTGCATCTCACGCTCGAACAGATGCCGTCTCTCCATCTCAAATACCCTGCAATTAATCCGTAAAATGAATGACTTACCAATGAATCCACATTATCTCATATCGAACCGGAAATCGCGAATCCGAGTCGCCTTCACTCTCCCCGTCTCAGGCTGTATCATTAATGGTGAATAAATAGACGTGCCCTTATTAACGTCACAGCAAGGTTGTCGGGTAACCTTGACGTGTAAATTTCAGTCAACCAGCGAATCTAAGTCAATTCAAAAAAACCTTCCACCCCCCCCCACACCACCTTTAATCTCTAGCAAGCCAAACGGCGGTTGTGTCTGGATTCTGTTATTCCTGATGCAATTCGTGATATTCAGTGCGCACAGTGCCCATCGCCCATGCCCTGATCCCTCAGGTAATCCGACGAACAGTGGAGATGCCATCCATTGCGAAGATACATCGACAACCGACGAAAAACATATTATCGTCGATCTGACCGATCATGACATTACCGAAAGTGGCGGCAGTACTAATGCCGGCATAAATACGGGACGGCAAAGCGGTGATGGCGACATTGACATTCGCATGAAAGGCGGTTCGATCACTACAAGTGGAGAATTTAGTTGGGGAATATTAGCGATTCGCGGTAATAATCCCTCTAGTACCTACGTATTTTTTCCGATTGAAAACAAATCGTTCAAACATCCCGATGTAGGAACTATTGAAATTCCCGATTTGGCAGACAAGTATAAAATCATTGCTGATTTCGTACATGAAAAAGGAAATATTGAAATCGATCTTGAAAGAGTGAATATTGTTTCTAATGGCACTAATAATACAATTTCCGATGCAATATCCGCCTCACTTTATTCCTTCGGCTATCTGAAAATTAACAGCACCGATACCGATATCAAAACAACAGGAACAAAAAGTCATGGAATTCTCGCTCAAAAGCTATCTGGTCATGGCGATGTTATCATTAATATTAAAGGTGGTTCGATCAAAACAGAAAAAGATGACAGTAGAGCAATCTGGGCGCGCTTGCTGGCTGCCCACAGTAGTTATTGGTTCTGTACTGTAGAAGAGCTCTCGGATTGTTCTGGAAACTGGGAATGGGTGGAAGTGAGCCCAATACAAATAGGAGATCTTGACATTGACGTTGAAGGAGTGGAATTTGAAACCAAAGGTGACAATTCCAGCGTTATATATGCCAGACAATCTACCATAGGCGATCTGAAAATCCGAAGCCGCGATTCCACGTTCGTCACAAAAGGGGAGGAAAGTCATGCGATTTATGCTCTGCATGAACACAAAGGTGATCTCGATATCCGACTGCTGGATGGCACGTCCATCCTGACAGAGGATGTAAAATCTCCAGCGGTGTATGCCGGTCACTCGTACAGCGGGGCCAGGAAAATCCGGATTCTTGTCGATGACGGTGCAACGGTCAGTGCGAACAAGTCACACGGCATCCAAGTCGGAACATTCATAAAAGACCCGAGTACTGAACCAGACCCGACAAAAATGGATGAGATCGCCTCAGTCGGAACGGATGGCTACCGGCAGCAGACTGTTGTCGTAAACGGTACGGTGACAGGTGGCGACAGTGACTCGGCGGGCATATATCTGGTGGGTGGGGGAAAGGTCATTTTATCGGGCAGCATCAGCTCCGCCTCCAAGGTCGCAGTCCATGCCGCCCGCAAACGGGCTACGGACACAGTTACAGATCCAAACTCGGACACAACAACCAACAACTTGCGAGTCGACTTCTTCCCCGAAGGCAAACCGATGTCCGAAGTCTTGGGAGACAACTGGATTATCAACGATGGCGGCGGAACAACGATCGCGCTCAATGGTGTTGTCATACACGACAAGAAGAAAGGTGTGACCGGAACAATCGTACCGTACTACGGTCTCTGGAACGTGAGGATTCGCAAAGAAGGTGTGAATGTGACGGACCGATCGTCCGACACTTGGACGACGGAAACGTTGAGCGGGCCACAGGACCGGGACTTTTCAGCAGCAGATTTTGTCCAAACACTGGCCGCACGGGCCGCCATCTACGAAGCGTTGCCGGCAATATTGATGCGGTCGGAAGGAGGGTTTCAGGAGAGCGAACGGTTGCGTAACCAGGGGTCAGAGCTGTGGCTGAGTGCGGACAGCACGATCGTTTCGAACGCCAAGCGGACGGGAAGCGTCGGCACTCGATATGATTCCGAGCTATATTCGGTGGAGGTCGGTGCCGATATCGGTGCTATCGGGCCGTTCATGGGTACCGTTTCGGGACGGGTAGTTGAAAATAAGGTCGATGTCAAGTCATCGGTTGGTGATGGAACAGTTAACTCCAGCGGTATCGGTGTCGCGGCGGGGGTGATCCGGGAAGGTGCAGACGGTTTCTATGTCAGAGGTCACTTGTCGGCGAGCCGCTACAAGGTGAGGCTGTCATCTCCGATCAGCGGTGTTTTTCTGGACGACCTGGATGTCTGGGGGCTCGGCTACCGGGCCGAGGTGGGCCGTCGGTTCGAGACCGCAGACGAGACCTCGTACACCGTGCGCTCCTGGCTCGACGGCCGGTCGATGCAGTTCAATGATGTCACTGACGCCGTTCCGGCACGTGTCTCGCTGGTGGACGGTCAGGAGCTCTTTCTGGGTGTCGGTGTTGACGCGAGGACCAAGTGGCAGCCGAGTGCGGACAGCCGGACCGTGAACCTGCGCGGTTCACTGGGAGTCGAGACTCCGACCAACGGTTCCAACGCGGTCAGCGTTTCCGGTCAGCAGGTGCTATCCAATGCCCCTGATACCCGATTGCGATTCGGACTTGCCGCCGACTGGCAGAGCGGCAGAACATCATTCGGCGCGGCCATCGAGGCGGACGGCGCCGATGCCAAAGGCATCGCTTTTCGTCTTGGCATGCAACTCGATTTCTGACCGCAAATCACGGATCACTGCGAAACCCCCAAGGAGCACCCACGAAGCCTGGCTGACGCTGGCGGTGTAATTTCCGCACTCGGTGTCGGCTCGCATATCAAGCAAAATGATAGCCTATATTCGCGCTTTCATTGAGTCTTGAAGATATATCATGAAAATAGGCTCACTTACAATGACTGTTGATCGCGAGTCAATCGTGAATAATTTCCCTCTGCAACACCGTAAAACATGTTCTACGCTAAATCCAGTCCGATTGTAGTATCCTTGCACCTGTTCATAGTTGAGCTCCTCTTGCTTGATGAAAAATTTTTCCTCGATATTACCCAACATCCACTGTTAGTTGTCGTTTGCAAGTGAGGGGAGTTAATTTCATCAAGGCATTTTCATTGGAGATTTTACCGCCTCCAAAGCCCGATATACGTCAGCGAACACATTGTGACAAGTTGCGGATGCGGGACAGATTATGTTTAAAAATTGCGAAAGAACTTGACCAACGAAGTCGAAGAATGGTTGCTCGCGTTACAAATTCGAAGTGCTATAAAATACTGCGTGCTTTGAAGATTGTGAATTAGATTTGAAACCGTCGAACTTGATTCGAAATTTTCTTTGCACCAAGTATTCGGACTAAATCCCTACATACCTAAGGAGAACAAAATGGATACATTCCGCAGTTACCGTATCAGCCAAGGCGAAGATAAATCCATATCTGCGAATTTCACGAATATGTCGCTTGACGACCTGACTGAGGGCGATGTCGTAATCAAAACGAGTTATTCCACGATCAATTTCAAAGATGCCCTTGCTGCGACTGGGAAGGGGCGGATTTTGCGGAAGTACCCGCTCAATGGTGGAATCGACTTGGCAGGAAAAGTTGCTGCCTCGAATGATTCGCGCTACAAGGAAGGCGATTCTGTACTCGTGGTGGGTTGTGGGCTGTCTGAGATTCACGACGGTGGCTACTCTGAATACGCTAGAGTTCCGGGTGATTGTGTTGTGCCGATGCCATCGGGGCTCTCAGAATATGATGCGATGGCATTTGGCACCGCCGGATTCACTGCAGCGATCGCAGTCATTCGAATGGAAGATAACGGACAAATTCCCGAACGCGGACCGATTGTAGTCACCGGTGCGACCGGAGGGGTCGGGAGTTTCGCGATCAGTATGTTTTCCGGCTTGGGTTACGATGTCATCGCACTCTCAGGAAAGAAACAGCATGAGCAATATCTTCGACAGCTAGGAGCCGGCGAACTGATTGATCGACACAGCTTGGATATGGGTGATCGACCTCTGGAGAGAGCGCAATGGGGTGGTGCGGTTGACAACGTCGGTGGCGATATTCTGGGTTGGCTGACCAGAACCGTCAAGCCTTGGGGCAATATCGGTTCAGTTGGGCTTGCCGGTGGAGTCGGACTCAAAACGACTGTGATGCCGTTTATCCTAAGAGGGGTTTCCCTGCTGGGCATCAACTCGCTTGAGATGCCAAGGGAAGTTCGAGATAACGCATGGGAGCGAATGTGCTCGGACCTGAAACCTGCGGATATGAATCTGATTGTGAAAGAGGTGGTTGAATTTGATAACCTTCCCGCTTCGTTCGACCAGTTCATGGATGGATCGATTGTTGGACGCATCGTCGTCAGAGTCAATGGAACTGACTAAGCCGATTGGCTGTAGCCAACTGAAGTTGGACTTGTTTCTGACGTACCGATCAGGATTCCTCTATTGGTCGGAAGATTCCATCGCGTTAACTGAGATCTGACGCTCAGGTCACCAATAGATTCTTTTCGACTGTTTGATCGGTCTGATTGACAAGTTATGCGCCTAGGAATCGACACAGGTGGGACTTATACAGACGCTGTCCTATATGACAATGATAGCGGTGTCGTTCGAACCGCTAAAACACTTACGACACACTACGACTTATCGATCGGAATCCGCGAAGCGATCAATCGTATAGACACGGATGAACTGCCGCTCTCAGAATATGTCCAGGTTACTGCGATTTCAACTACCTTGGCTACGAATTCCATCGTGGAGGGACGCGGGGGCTCAGTCTGTCTATTGTTGATCGGACACAAACCAGAATCCCTAAACCGTGCAAAACTAAATACAGCCTTACGCGGGGACCCGGCAGTGTTTCTGAGCGGCGGACATACCGCCCACGGCGATGAATCAGAACCGATCGATCTGCAACAGGCGGAAACCGCGATAAGGAAATACGCAAAGTCAGTCTCTGCATTTGCGGTCGCAGGTATGTTCTCGGTGCGGAACAATGCGCATGAGATCGCAATTCGGAACCTGATTTTGCAACTGTCGGACAGACCGGTCACTTGTACCCATGAACTGACAGCGAATCTCGACGCGCCGCGTCGTGCGACAACCGCCGTCTTGAACGCGCGACTGATCGCACCGATCACTGAGCTGGTTCAAACCGTTTCCAAGGAACTCGAAGACCACAATGTCGTCGCTCCCCTCATGGTTGTCAAGGGAGACGGTTCAATGATCAGTGCCGACGTTGCTAAAGTCCGCCCAGTGGAAACCGTGTTATCCGGTCCAGCAGCCAGTATCGTAGGTGCCAGCCGACTATCCCGTGGCGATGTGTCAATTGTCTCGGACATCGGGGGCACGACAACTGATATCGCGATTCTTTCTGGCGGCGAACCGAGAATTGACCCTAAAGGTGCAAATATTGGCGAATTCAAGACGTTTGTTGAAGCCGTTGATGTTTTTACGGTGGGCTTGGGTGGAGATAGTCTGGTCTCATTCACAAATTCAGTCGATATAGGCCCGAATCGCGCCATGCCGATCTCTTCTCTCAGCTACCAATATCCTGAAGTGGTAGAAATTCTGAAAGCACAGCTAAAACGCAAACCACAAGAATATCAAGGATGCTTTCTGACTCGCCGCCGATCAACTGTAGATGTTCAGAATCTCAACAGAATTGACAAGAAGTTATGGGAATTGATGGAAGAAGGACCCATCAGTTGTGAAGAACTTTTCCGGGATGGTCGAATGCTACGTGCATTCAACCGACTTAGAGTCTTGGATTTAGCCCAAATGTGTGCGTTCACACCGACTGACGCTTTGCATGTTCTGGGCAAGATGAATCGATGGTCGATTGACGGGGCAACGCTTGCCGCCCAACTTTGGACGAGAGGGTTTGTCAGTGGCATGGAGCCGAATTGGGACAGTCAGGAACAGTTCTGTGAGGAAGTAATCGACGCTGTGATTCAAAAATCATGCCAAGTGCTGGTTCGGGCTGCAATTCGTTCGGAATCCGCACAACTCAATCACGTTGATGTTGGTGAGTACCTATTGGCAAAAGCAATTTCGAAATCTGACCCTGGACTGGTGAACGTAGAATTGTCCATTGCTGGAAGATTGGCGGTGGTAGGCGCACCGGCGCTGCCAATCTATCCCGAGGCGGCTTCGCGCCTGAATCTCTCTTACGACATACCGGAACACTCAGAAGTAGGAAACGCTGTGGGTGCGGCTGCAGGTAGTGTTTCCCAACGGGTTTCAGGACTGATCACATCGCCTGCAGATGGAGTGTACCGTATACACACACCGAACGGTATTCAGGACTTTTCCGATCTTGACGAGGCTGCAGAAGTGGCGACTAACGAACTTGAAAATCTTGCTCGAATTCGCGCAGTTTCGATCAATCCGGTAAAAGCGCGCATAGAAACCAAACGCAATGACAACATCATCAATGGTTTGGGAGGACAAAAGATTTTCATCGAATCCCAAATTACCGTTTCAGTCTCCGGTCAGGTCAACACTTTACGCTGAGTCTTTAGAAATTCAAGAAAATCTGTCAGGCGGCGCGCGATAGAAGTACACCAGGCCGTTTCCCAGTCCACTGATAGTCTTCGTAGACAAGTTCACCATTGACAAAAACCGATTCGATTCCCGTTGCTGGCCGAATTGGATCGTCGAAGCTTGCTTTGTCAATGACTGTTTCCGGGTCAAACACTACAATGTCCGCAGACAACCCTTCTCTAATGTAACCCCGATCGGTAATTCCAAAAGTATCCGACGTGTTACCAGTCATCCGTGCAACCGCTTCTTCCAGCGAAAATAGCCCGAGTTCTCTGCTATAGTGACCCAATACTCGAGGAAATGTTCCCCAAAGACGAGGATGTGGAAACCGGTCGCTGGGCAATCCATCGGAGCCGATCATTGATCCTGGAAACTTCAATACTCGTTGAAGATCCTCCTCGTCCATTTGGAAATAAATCGCACCCGCTGGAGAAATCATATCGACTGCTTCCTCTGTGCTGATATTCCAGTCTTCACAGATTTGACTCAATTCCTTTCCGCTGCATTCCGGATACGGATCAGACCATGTAATCAGCACCCGCTCGGATTTACCCAAATACTGTGGAAGCAGAGAAGTGGAACTGGCGATATAGGGATAAACATCGAAATTGAGGCGAACGAATTTTTTTGCCGCCTCGATCTGGGGCAGTGTTTCGCAGGTTCTGCCAAAATTGTTCTTTCCACAGGTCTTATGGTGGGAAATTACTGTACTGATGTCCGCTTCCTGGGCAACGCGTACCGTCTCATCAATTGAAAGATGCACATCATCGCTTTCGTTGCGCATGTGGGTGGTATAGATGCCCCCGGCTATGGAAGCGCGTTTAGCCAAGGCAATGACTTCCTCTTCAGAGGCTCGAATTGAGGGCGGATACTCAAGGCCGGTACTGAAACCGCTCGCGCCCTGCTCCATCGCCGCATCGACCAATTTCTCCATCTTCAGAATCTCCCGCTTTGTTGCAGGACGATCCAATCGATCCATCGTAGCAATTCGTAACGTAGAATGCCCGACAAGCATCATGGAGTTGATTGCGGCTGGTTTTTCTTGCAACTCATTGACATAAGCGGCAGTGGTACCGAACCGATACCATTCCCTGTCACCCAAAAGATTCAACGGTGGTGGCGGATCGACGTTCGCGAGAGGTGCCAGGCTGACACCACAATTTCCTGTCACGACTGTCGTCACACCCTGGCTGATTTTGCACGACATATCCGGTGAGGAAAGAAGCACGCGGTCATCATGAGTGTGTGCATCAATGAATCCCGGAGCAACACACTTTCCATCAGCGTTCAGCGATCTGGCTGCTTCAATATTTGCGAATTCACCGACACCTGTAATTCGGCCTTTGTCGACGACTACATCAGCAATCCTCGAATTGTCACCGGTACCGTCAATGACCCGACCACCGGTGATAATCAAATCCGCTGTCATCAGCCTGCCCGGCCAGCAGCTCGTCGTCTTCTGCGACGCTGACTTGATTGATCTCTCGAAAGAGTATCTGTTTTCGGCAAATCCACAACTTTACTTAAATGATGGAATGTTACTGACTTATGTGGAATTGCCATTGCGTCAACAAAGTAAGCTTGAAAGCTTGGTTCCACCGCCGTCTCCACTTTCTCGATATTACGTACGACCTGACGTATTTCGCTTCGGGAGTTACGGTCCAGCAAAGCAATTCTTGCGCCAGTACCCGCAGCGTTTCCAGCAGAGGTTACCTGACTCAGTTCGCAGTCCGGAATCATACCCAGGACCATTGCATACTTGACATCGACATGACTTCCGAAGGCACCAGCCAGTCGTATCGCATCAACTTCCTCCAGACCAAGACGGTCCATAAGCAAGCGTATCCCTGCATACAGTGCTGCCTTTGCCAACTGAATCGCTCGGACATCATTCTGGGTAACAACAACTCTCGGTGCCGTGGCCTGAATCACATAAGAGAATGTCCGTCCATCTGCGATGATTCTCTCACTTCGGTCGGAAAGATTACCTTGAATCACTCCATCGGAATCGATTATTCCAGCCAGATACATCTCAGCGATAGCCTCTATGATTCCCGAACCGCAAATTCCGGTTACTCCGAATTCCTTGATTCCGTCTTCAAATCCCTCTTCAATCGACCAAAGATCACAACCGATGACTTTGAACTTTGGAACCAGGCTTTCTTTGTCGATTCGCAATCGTTCTATCGCACCCGGTGCGGCACGTTGACCACTGCTGATCTGCGCGCCTTCGAACGCCGGCCCGGTAGGGCTAGATGCCGCGACCATTCGGTTGCGGTTACCCAGTATGATCTCCGCATTGGTTCCAACGTCAACAAGAAGCATGTTTTCCTGACTGAGGTACGGCTGTTCCGACAGTACCATACCTGCAGCATCGGCACCAACATGTCCGGCAATACATGGCAGAATGAATGCGCGCGCATTTGGATGAAGGGAAAGATCGAGCTCATTCGCCCAGATACTTACGGACTCATCGGTCGCCAGGGCGAACGGTGCGCCACCAAGTTCAATTGGACTGATCCCCAAAAGGAGATGCTGCATCACAGGATTTCCGACAAAGACCAGATCGAGAATGTCCTCCACATCGATGCCATGGGATTCGGCGACATTTTCAGCCAATTTCTGGATGGCACGACGCACTTCCTGAGTCATTTCCTTCTCGTGCCCGGGATTCATCATCAGATATGACACCCGGCTCATCAAATCCTCACCGAACCGGATCTGAGGATTCATGATTCCTGCGGACTCAACGACCTCTCCGCTTGACAGTTCGCACAGATGTGCGGCGATCGTGGTTGAACCCACGTCAATCGCCAATCCATAGGCCTGATCCCTGAAACCCGGCCAAACCGCCACTATCTGTGATCCATCATGTACCGCGGCGGTAACCTTCCACTCACCCTCTCGCAAAGCATTCTGTAACTGTTGAATCTGCCTCAGATCGCAGGAAAGATTCTCCAGCCTCCAGTCAAACTCAAGAGCATCTTTCAAACGCTGCAAGTCGCCCGACGGATCGTGCATGTTCGGTTCCTGTACTTCAACGTAGTACATACGAACGACAGGATTCAGATTGATTGCGTGGACCTCGGCGCGTTTTCTGACAACCTGCCGATGAACTTGGCTTTCGGGAGGGACATCAATGACAACATCCCCCAGTATTTTGACGGAACACCCCAGTCTGCGTCCATCAAGAAACTCGTGAGATTTGGCGTACTCCGTCTCAACTTCGCTCAATGAACTCAGGTGTTCGTGTCGCGACTCAACGCCATGCTTAGCGAATGTCCCGGTACTTAGCTCGATCTGACAGCGCCCACACATTGCTCGGCCGCCGCAGACCGAGTCCAAGTCCACGCCCAATGAGCGTGCAGCCTGAAGGATTGTTGTACCTTTCAGGAACCTACCCCGTCGCCCGGACGGGGTAAAAACTACCATGGAATCAGTATTCTGAGTCATCCCAAGCCGCCCATGAAATTGAAATTCAATTCCCGAAGCTATTCAGTCAGGTGTTCCAACTGCCAGTTGAAGACAACTCAACACAACGACTAGTGTACTGCCCTTCGTCTTCGAGCCCGGTTTCGACGACCAGCTCGCTCTCCACCGTCCAGATCGCTAACCGGTTCGCGGAATTTAGAAATCCACGCTCGGCATTCGCGGTCGGTGCCCATCATCACGTTGGCAGCCATGATGGCACTCATAATTTCCGGATGTAACGGACTGGTAATTGCCGAGGTCATTCCAGCACCTATGGCCATCGTCAGGAACGCCGCATTCAAACCCTGACGGTTTGGCAATCCGAAACTGATATTGGAAGCACCACATGTTGTGTTGACTTTCAGTTCCGTACGCAACCTGTGCACGATATCGAACACCTGTCGACCAGCCAGACCGATGGCACCGATCGGCATGACTAGCGGGTCGACAACCACGTCGCAACGGGCAATTCCATAGTCTTCCGCCCTTTCGACGATTTTCCTTGCCACCTCATAACGTACGTTAGGATCTTCCGATATGCCGGTTTCGTCGTTGGAAATCGCGACCACTGCAGCGTCATACTTCTTGACCAAAGGCAGAACTGTTTCCAATCGCTCTTCCTCTCCGGTCACCGAATTCACCAGCGGGCGTCCCTGGTACACTGACAGTGCAGATTCCAATGCAGCGACAATGGAAGAATCCAAAACAAGAGGTACATCAGTCAGCGACTGAACAAGCTGAACCACTTCGGCCAGAATCTTAGGTTCGTCCGCCAGAGGAATACCTGCATTGACATCCAGCATATGCGCCCCGGCCTGAATTTGCGCCAAGGCATCCGCCTCAACTCGACTGTAGTCACCGAGAGCCATTTCCGCCGCAAGAAGCTTCCTGCCTGTCGGGTTGATTCGCTCGCCAATTACACAAAATGGTTTTTCATATCCAATCACGACCGTCCTGGTCGGAGAAGATAGAACGGTTTCGGTCATAAATCAGTTCATTAAGGTTGGTTGAATGGAGGGAATGAGGAAGAGTAGAAAAGATATCGTGGTTAACTCGCTGCCCGCAGCTCAGCCACCAATTCCTTGCAGGTTTCAACAGCAACTGCTGCATCACGACAGTATGCATTCGCCCCGATAGCATTTCCGAATTCTTCATTCAAAGGAGCACCGCCAACGACTACTATATAGTCATCCCGGATACCTTGCTCGACTAAAGTGTCAATGACAACTTTCATATATGGCATTGTCGTAGTCAGCAATGCCGACATCCCGAGAAGTTCCGGCTTATGTTCCTCAAGAGCGGAAAGATAATTTTCCACGGGATTATTTATCCCTAGATTGATTACTTCGAATCCTGCACCTTCGAGCATCATCGCCACGAGATTCTTACCGATGTCGTGTATGTCGCCCTTGACGGTCCCGATAACCATCTTTCCAATGGTAGGCGCACCGGTTTCTGCCAGAAGTGGACGCAGAATTGCCATCCCGCCTTTCATGGCGTTCGCTGACATAAGAACTTCCGGCACGAAAAGTATTCCGTCGCGGAAGTCAATGCCAACAATTCGCATCCCTTCAACAAGGGCATCCTGAAGCACTGCATATGGCTCCCATCCCCTGCTCAATAAGATCTGAGTTCCCTCTTCGATTTCCTCTTTCAACCCGTCATACAGGTCATCGTGCATCTGCTCAACCAGTTCATCATCAGACAGTGCTGAAAGATCAATATCATCTATGTTTTCCATAACTTGCGGACCAATTGCGAGTGGAGATTGTGGACAAAACTAGTCCGAATAAAACAACTGAATTCTAATCTCAATAGATGAAAAGAATTCGGCGTATTTTACTCTGAAATTCATAAAATCAAGTCAAGTTTTTATTCAATTCTCAAGGTGGATTTTTTAATTATATTTCGTGGTGAAATACTGCACCGGACGATTCTTCTTGGTATATTTTCTGTAACGAGACAATAGTATATGGCATCAAACATCAAAGGATTGTAGTGGAGCAGCCGACAATCCCCCTCGGATGATAATGACAACTCAATTGAACCTATATTTCGCCAGTGAACATTCAAGTCTAAGTTGTCCCATCGCTAATATGCGGCTACCCGCCCAAAGTTTCGGAGAATACTGAAGATAAAAATAGACGAGCACTGCCCCGAGTGAATCGAAATGAACACTGGTTTATTCTATTTGAAGAGGTTGACGGAATACTCGGGCAGGTGCTACTGGACTCATGAATCCTTCAAAGCCATTTCGTCTGAATACTTATACCCCACCTCGCATACACCCGGTGAGATTCCCGAAGATATTTTTCCTATGCGGAACGCATAATCATGCCGAACAGGTCACGTGGGTCGTCGGGATCTGCAAGCATGTCCAAGTTTGCATATTGACCTGTTTGCAGGAGTTGGCTGCGGATGAAGCGCAATACAGAAAAATCTTCGATTGCAAATCCGACACTGTCAAACAGCGTGATTTGCTTGTCGGAAATTCGACCTGCAACGCTGCCGTCAATCACCTGCCAGATTTCGGTTACAACATGATCTTTGTCCAATTGCTGGATTTCCCCTTCAATCCTGGTTTGTGGAGTGAATTCGACAAATATGTCAGATCTCAACAGGATGTCGCGATGTAACTCGGTTTTACAGGGACAATCGCCTCCGATTGCGTTTATATGAACGCCTTTGTCGACCATATCGACAGTCATTTTGCCTGCCAGCGCAACATGTAGTGATGATTTGCGCTCCGGCAACTGCTTCCTGTGCAGAATTGCAAGAAATGACTCGAACATCCCGGCCGGCAAGATTGCGAATTGCTTTGGCGGTGACAGCAACATCCACATCATAGAGCCTAACCGTATCGACCCCTAGTATCGCTTTAAATGCCATCGCCTGAAATTCACATTGTGCGCCGTTACCGATGATCGCCATAGTATTTGAACCTGTCGGTGCTAAGTATTTGGCTGCCATCGCCGATGTTGCAACTGTGCGCAAAGCTGTCAATATAGTCATTTCAGATAACAAAACGGGATAGCCACTCGACAAATCCGCAAGCAATCCAAACGCGGTAACAGTTTGATAACCCTTGCCCGCGTTGTTGGGATGTCCATTGACATACTTGAAACCGTAAATCGAGCCATCGCATGTCGGCATCAACTCGATGACTCCATCTTCGGAATAACTGGCTATACGAGGTGCCTTGTCAAATTGCTCCCAACGGCAAAAATCTTCCTCAATATACGAAACGAGTTCATACAAGGTTGCTTCCATACCGATAGAATTGACAATTTGCATCATATTTTCAACACTGACGAACGGAACCATTGCAAGGTCAGAAGGAGCAGTTTTCAACTGAAGAGCTTTAGCCATTCGAAATTCTCCGCGTGAATCAATAGACTGCTTCGTAAGCGTCGCAGATTTCAGCCTCGGTGCTATCTGCCAGGTAGGCTATTTCGCCCTGTTTGTGCTTGACATAGATTTCAACAAAGTCCCGCGGAAACCAATCGGTTACAATCCTGTCTTTTTCGAAGTTCGCAAGCGCCGTTTCAAGCGATTGTGGCAGACGGGTTAATCCACGACCTGCAAGGTCGTTCGGCGATAACAAAGACAAATCTTCTTCGGTGACCTCTGGGTAATCGAGACCCTCTTGAATTCCCTGCACACCGGAATGAACTATTGCTGCAAGTGCCAGATAAGGGCTAGCAGCAGCATCGGCGGCACGAAATTCAAAATTGAACTGCTCAGACATTTCGACATCACTTAGATCGGATACCGGGCAAATGCGAACCGAAGCTTCGCGATCGCGATATCCTAAATTGTTAAATGACGCACTCCAGCGATGTGGTATCAGTCTCTTGTAGGAAACAACACTCGGTGCAGTTAGAGCGACAATTCGATCAAGGTATTTCAATACACCAGCGACGAACTGTCCAGCAATCGGACTGAGTCCGTGAGGGCTGGTTGAATCATATGTCACTGGTATGCTTTCCTCGTTGCGGATACTCAGGTGAATATGAACACCATTGCCTACACTGTCAGGATGTCGTAATGGTGTGAAACTCGCATTCAGTTGCAAGCGTTCCGCGACGATGTGAACGAGTTCTCGAAGAATCGCTGCGTGATCAGCGATCCTAACACCCAATACTGGCCCGACAGTGACTTCGTACTGATTGATACCATATTCTTTCATAAAGGTGTCTGGTGCGAGCTTGGCTTGCTCTATTGCAGAAACAAGCACCTCTCCGAACTGACGTTCAGCACGAAATCCAGCTGTTGTGTAAGCACTGCCAAGCGGACATTTTCCGGTGACGAAATGGAACTCGTGCTCGAAAGCACCGAATATACGCAAACCGGCAACATCTTGAAGACGATCCAGCGCGGATTTCAAAATTGAGCGAGTACAGCATTCCCAAGGTGTTCCATCAGTTTCATGAATATCTCCTAAAACAAAACGCTCTTTCGGTAACCCGTCGTCAAACTCAATATCAACCCGAGTTTCAGGGTCTGGAATCAAAACCAAATCGCCCAACGCGCCATAGGGACTATCAGAAATAGAATCAAAGCAGGTAATTTGAACATTAGTCGGCGTCCAACCTATGCCGCGCTTTAACCGCTTCTCGAACTGACTTAACGGAAATGCCTTCCCACGAAATTTGCCCGCGATGTCACTCGTAGCAGCAATGATCAAAGGTTCGCGTTTCATTGCTTAGTTTTTCAAGCGCAATTTGTCCCAATTGCTGATGCGTTGTTGTGTCGCTTCCCAATCTTGCTCGCCGATATAAGTGATCAATGCTTCAATCAAACCAAGAGCTCCGCAATACGTGTCCCAGGCTGTACCGGATTGAATAGGTAACGCGATGATCTCTTTTGCATGGCGGGCGATAGGCGAAAGCCACTTATCGGTGATTAAAATAATCTGTGCGCCACGCTCTCCCTCGGCTCGTTCGGCGAAGGCCAAAAGTCGAGGCTCGTAACGCCGAAAATCTATCATCACGACAATATCACGGCTGCGAATACGCAACAAATATTCGGGCCAAACTTCGGAGTCGGAGGGTAGATGACAGACGTGATGCCTGATTTGTCTCAGATGACGGGACAGGTATTGCGAAATTGCATCAGAAATTCGTCCTCCTATATGGAAGTTTTTTCGTTTCTTATCTGCCAGCATGCGGCTAATGCGTTTGAACTGATCATCGGTGATAACCTCACCAACTCGCGTATAGACTTCCGATGTCCGTTTCACAAATGTCTGCAGAAATCCGTCATCAATCGGCATCAAACGGCGGTGAAGATCGATCGGAGACTGCTGCCCTTCCTTCAGTTCAGATATCAGCACCCGTTGAAATTCCTGATAGCCGTTACAGTTGAATTTCTGCACAAATCGAGTAATTGTCGGTGCTGAAACATGCGCTCTTTCCGCCAGCGCATGGATTGTTTCAAGTCCCGCGAACGGATAGTCGGACAAGAGTACAGTCGCGATTTTTCGTTCTGATTTCGTAAAGTCTTTCGACTTCTCTTTAATCTGTAGACTCAAAGACATCTCGAAGCAGATATTCAGATTTGAACTAACTTGGTTAGCATTTAACGGGCCAAACGCTTCAGTCAAAATTAAAAGAATTGCAGGTCTGAATGGCTAATTTTTGCATGTGAATTTTCGACGAGTTTCGTTTTACTATCAGTTTAAATTATGAAATAATCTAATCAATTTATACTATTGTATCAATTATGATATATTATTTAACATGGTATTTTCCGAAAGCACCAAAATCTGGCGAAGTCAGGGACGACGAATTAGTGGCTATAGGATTAGCCTTGACAAGTCCAGTTGTTCAGATGCAGTTGGTTGTCAATCAGCCAGATTTTGGTGTATTTTTTTGTCAATGTGACAGTTTGAGATATTCAGGATATTACAACCAAAAGCCTAATTCAACCTTGTGTCAAAGCCAGGGTGGTTTTTATTTTGCGGAGGTTTAGACAGTATGACTTTGCACTAAGTCGGAACATAATGCAGAAAATAGAATAATATCCTACATAAATTCTTGAATTCACAAAGAAATTTTAATTTGAAACAGCAAGCGATCATTAAGCTCAAATGGACTCTTAAATACGCCGCCGATGAGACCAACAGCTGGCTGCCGAAAATGCCTGTGGTAATCAGCAGTCTGAAAAGACTTCTGCTCGAAACCTTTCATGGCATATCGCACCAATACATGCAGGATAACGCAGACACTTTCGTCGACCTGTTCAACCATCGGTGGTGGACAGCAGAATTTTGTACGACTTCCGCAAGCCGCCATCGGCACCAGACCGATGAACCCTATCCTGAGTTAAGTATAGATGCATATCAAATAAACACAAATTGCGTGGATCTTTCGGTTTTGTCGGTCGCGTAGGATGCTATTTTTAGGAAAAGAGCAAAAGAAAACATTACTATGGGAGGATGATCCCCGCCCGCTGGAGTTGGTTAACGAATTCAGCAAGAGTCCAGTTGTCTTAGTCTGCGAGCATGCGGGGCAGTCAATACCTATGGAACTTGGAAACCTCGGTATATCGAAGGCAGATATGCACCGTCATATCGCTTATGACATTGGTGCGAAGCATGTTGCCATGCAGATGGCTGAATTTCTCAGTGCTCCCCTTGTCATGCAACCCTACAGCCGACTTGTAATCGACTGTAACCGGCCGATTTGCGCCGAAGACGCCATTCCCTACAGAAGTGCAGGCATCGATATCCCTGGCAATCATAACTTGGCTTCTGAAGATCGCAGGCAACGTATAGAAGAGATATACGTTCCTTTTCACGATACAATTTCAGAAGTCTTGGATCGGCATCGCCGAATCGGCGTTTTTTCGATCCACAGTTTCACGCCGTTCTTCAACTACGAGCAGCGACCTTGGGATTTGGCTTTTATATTTCGAAAAGATGCCGCGACATCTCAGAAGTTGGCTGACGCCGTAAGGCATTTCGAACCCACAACCACAATAGGGATGAACGAACCATATGTCATCACGGATGACAACGATTGGTTTGTTCCCTATCATGGCGAGCGACGAGGTTTGGCTCACAGTCTGATCGAAATCCGAAACGATCATCTCTATTCGTACGAATCGTGTCGATCTTGGGCTTTATTGTTATCCCGATCAATTGACCAATTTCTCGAAAAGGAGAACCAATGAATTTAACCAGGGAAGTTGCACTTTCGTCTGCCCATTCAGTATTGCTATTCATCGATGTGCAGAATTTCAGTGCCCATCGTGACGGCTCGGAGTATAGATGCCTGTCGCAGTCAGAAATCGATAGAAAGTATCGGTATTTTTTCGACCGGCTCGAAAATCATGTCATTCCCAATATGCAGAAATTGCAAGAATCGTTTCGGCACGCTGGAATTGAGGTTATGTATACGACAATTGAGAGTCTGACAAAAGACGGACGTGACCGCAGCCTCGATTACAAGATCACTGGGTTTCATAATCCCAAGGGATCGTGGGACGGTCGTGTAATCGACCAGCTTCAGCCTGATGACGACGAGATCTGGTTGCCGAAAACCTCGTCGTCGGTCTTTATCTCCACCAACATTGATTACATTCTGCGTAATCTTGGGGTGCGCCAGATTGTCATCAGCGGACTCGTGACGGATCAGTGCGTGGAAAGCGCAGTTCGCGACGCATGTGACCTCGGCTATCTGGTCACCCTGATCACCGATGCCTGCACGACCTATAGTCAGGAACGCCATGATCGTTCGCTCTCCGCGATCAAGGGGTACTGTCGGCAGTTGACCACTCAGGAACAACTCGAAGAACTGCGAGGATAAAGAAAATGAAGAACATTGTCGAAAGCGTTTGGGTGCAGATTGATATAGAGTCGGACTATGTCATTGAATTGAAACAGTGTTTGGTTAAAATTCCTACCGTCAATCTGAAATTCCAAGCAGATGAAGCTTTGAATCGAGAATCCGATGCACAGAAATTGGTTCGTACTGCGTTGGTGGAAAACGACTTCGCCACTGAAAGCTGGGATGTTTTTCCCGACCGCCCCAACGTGACAGGCGAGTGGCAAGGTACCGATGAAAAAAGCCTGATTCTGTGTGGACACATTGATGCCGTCCCTGTCGGTGATTCGTCAACTTGGCAACGGGAACCGTTTGGTGCGCTAATAGAGCATGGCTGTATTTGGAGGCGAGGGGCAGTCGCCATGAAAAGCGGCCTTGCATCGTGTATCACCGCGGTGCATAGTATTCGCAAATTTGGGATGGAGTTCGAAGATCATCTGGCGCTACATAGCGTTGTCGACGAAGAGGCAGGTGGATTCGGTGCTATGGATTTAGTCAAATCGACTCGGCTTGCCGAGCACGCGAAAATCTCCAAACCGTCCGATCCAATAGCCACAACCAATACCCGGCCTCCATACTGGTCGACGTAAATCGCGCATGGTTGCCATAGCGGCATAACAGTCGGTTTTATTCCACCTCAGGGCCAGTAGTGCTGATTTCATTCCCGATAATGCGAAAATGCAAACACGTTAAATTGATTGATGTCAGGAAGTCCCTTGCATTTTTCGTGTATCGGGGACATAAGGCGGATTTTGCTCGAATGAGAAAAATCGAGGACGATGATGCTCGGATGAGGAGGTATTTCAGGCTGGGTATTGCGCAATTGCGTATCCGAAAAACAGAATATTCGAATAATGCGGTCCATACGTGTAGGAATCTTCATAATTCAATGTCCGCCACTATGGGAAACTCAAAATTCGGGGTAAATTGTGGTGCCCTATAGTTGAAATGGATATACGTCACCTGAGAACTTTATGTACAGTCGTAAAGACTGGTTCTTTCGTTACGGCCGGAGAAGAACTCGGACTTTCGCAGTCCGCTGTAAGTTTGCAGATTAAATCGCTGGAAAACGAGCTGGGAGTTTGCCTGTTTGACCGGTCCAGTCGCCCCCCTATTCCGACAGCTAGAGGTCAGGTATTGGCCAAACAGAGTCAGACGATAATTGAATTGCTGGATGAGGCGAAACGCACAACAACCGATCACTTGGTAAGGGGGAAGCTGACGGTAGGTGCGGTATATACCAGTCTTTCAAGTTTTATGCCAGCGGTCCTCAGCTCTCTTCGAAGAGAACATCCACATCTGCAGTTGGACGTTAGGAGCGGTGGTTCTGCTGAATTGGCCGACAAATTGCTACGCGACGAATTAGATATAGCTGTCTGCACAAAATCGGGTATTGTGCATCAAGGATTGGTTTGGCACGATATTGCAAAAGAACCCTTCGTTGTTATCGCGCCGATTCACACCCAAGGGGAAACGGATGTAGATCTCCTTACTTCAAATCCATTTATCTGGTTCAACCGAAAGACTTGGGCAGGAAGAAGTATTGAGCAGGAACTTAACCGTCGAAAAATCAAGGTATCCGCTAATATGGAAATTGATGCGCTTGACGCAATTTCTTCATTAGTCAGTGCCGGTCTTGGTGTGTCCATCGTACCTGTATGCAATGGTGCACGTCCATTCCCTCCTCGTTTGAGAACAGTTCCATTTGGGACCCCGGTTTTTCATCGACACATAGGTGCACTTGTACACGCCAGGTCAGATTTGTCGCCCCAACTTTCCGCATTGCTAAAGATCCTCATTCAGTAGATTAACTTGAAAAAAACTCATGTAAGAAATATTAAATATTCGTTTTGGTGAGTATTTTCATATGTTAATATTACGCTGTATTGATTTTTTGGCACAAATTGTTTAGAGATTATGATTAACAGGGATTGCATAAAAACATATTTCTCATACCATGACATTGATGCTGTGGAAGGTTTCAATACCGCTCTAGAATGTGCGCTGTCTTTTCGTCATGATCCGATCGCTGTAATTGACAAGGTGCTTGCAGAGCATCCGGGCTTTGCCATGGGCTGGCTTTTTCGAGCGGGTTGGTTGACGCAGGCTATGGAAACTCGAATTTATGACGAACTAGTAAATTCAGTCAATGAAGCACGGAAACTCAATAGCACGCTGAACGATCGCGAGAAGGGACATCTGGCAGCAGCGGAAAGTTGGTTGAAAGGTGATTTTTTTGCAGCAGTACAGACATGGGAACATGTACTTACAAAATATCCATACGACATATTTGCACTGGCGCTTATTCATTTTACAAATGTTCTACTTGGTGACGTTGTAGGACAACGCGATGTCGTCGCCCGGGTTTTTAATCTGTGGGACGAATCAATGCCAGGGTATGAGTTTGTTCTGGGATTTTATGCATTCGGATTGGAAGAAAATCGGGATTTTACTCATGCCGAAGAAATCGGTAGACAATCACTCGGATTGCGTCCTGACAACCCGTACGCGGTACATGCGGTATGTCATGTCATGGAAATGCGTGGACGTCAGTCTGGGGGTATACGATTTATGATGGACCACGTCGAGCGCTGGGGCACCTCGAACTTCGCAAATCATCTGTGGTGGCACACTTCACTTTTTCACCTTGATCTTGAGCAAACAGACCAGGTCTTGAAAATTTATGATAACAGTATCAGTTCTGAAGGCAAAAGCGGTGACAAATATGAAGAACTGGATGCCGCGGCGTTGCTTTGGCGACTCAATCTGTTGAATATAGATGTGGGAAGCAGATGGTCACACCTAGCTGACAAATGGGAGCCGGCCGCACAGGATACGCTGTATGCATTCAACGATGTGCATGCGATGATGGCATTTGTATCAGATGGCCGTTCGAGCGCACAAAACGACCTGCTTTCAGCCAACGAGAGATACATAGAAAGCGCATCGGACGCGAACGTGGCAATGAGCCGTGAAATGGGCTTGCCATTCTGTTTGGCAATCTTGGATTTTGCCAACGAGAATTATGCCACCTGTACTGCTCGTTTGCTGCCAATACGTTATAGAACTCATCGACTCGGTGGTAGTTTTGCGCAGCGTGACGTTATCGGATGGACTTTACTTGAAGCGGCACTGAGAGCTGGGGAATTTGACTTGGCTCTGGCACTGGCCAACGAGAGAGCTGCGTTGAAGCCCAATTCCGTACAAAATTGGCGTGCAGTTGCTCGGGCCCACAAGGGTCTTGGCAAAACAGCTCATGCCGACCGAGCGAATTCCAGGGCTGAATATCTGTTAGCAGCTTGAAATCCAATTGCATATACACAATTCTGACAGAATTATGTCCAATCTGTATCGCAACCTGCGCTAAACCGTACCGAGCGAATATGGTCGAAAAGCCGTCAGTGCGATGAACGCTTTCTCAAGTATTAAATTCACTCAGGAAAAAGTTGTCGTTTTAGTGGCAATCACAACTTTCGTAATTTTTTCTATCTTTCTGACCGGTTTCTTTTCCACATCCAATCTTATAGGACTTGTTAGAAATGTTTCGGTTCTTGGCATTCTCGGTGTGGGCATGGGCATCGTCATCATCGGCCGCGGTGTTGATCTTTCCGTTGTATCGATTCTAGCAATATCGGCAGCCTATTTCATTGAACTTTTGAATGCCGGAGTGCCGATGTGGTCAAGTTTCGTAATTGTACTGGGGTTGGTTCTACTCGTCGGAGCCATATCCGGGTTTCTTATTGCCTACGCGGAAGTGCCACCCATTTTTACAACTCTGGCAATGGGACTGTTCGTATACGGGTTTGGCCGGTCGCAACTAATGGGGCAAGATGTGGCATATATTTCTGACGAATATATTTCAGTACTTGATTTGGGAACCATAAAGTTTGCTGGTGTGCCAATGGAAGTATTTGTTTTCGCCGGGGTCTGTTTCGTTGCAATGTTGTTTTTGCGTTATACCAAGTATGGGCGATATACGTACTTTATGGGTGACAACAATTTGGCGGCTAGAAACATCGGAGTTCCAGTCAGACCGATGATTATTCTTCAGTACATTCTTTCAGCTCTATTTTCTGCTGTGGCTGGCGCAATCGTTGCCGGAACCCTGCTCAGTATGAATACCAGAATTGTCAATTCAACACTTCTATACGATGTCATTCTGATTGTAGTGCTGGGAGGAATTGGACTAAGTGGTGGCAAAGGCGGGATACGAAACGTCATATTTGGCGCTCTGCTGATAGGCATTTTGCTTAATGGAATGACAATACTCGATTTGGAAGATACGCATCAAAATTTGATTAAAGCATTGATTCTGTTAGGTGTGATCATTATTGACACTTCCATAAATCAACGAGATGAACAAACCGAAAAGCAGGGAGATATCTAAAGTTTAAACAACATAGAAACTGTTAATTTTTTACATGGAGGTAAAAATGTTTAGCTATAAAAAATTATTGAGATTACTTGCTGTCGTTACGACATTAATCTTCTCATCCACTACGTTCGCCCAAGTTGACCCGGGACCCGAACTGGCACGCAAGGCTTTGGAGGGAAAGCGCGTAGTTCTCATGCCGATGGCCATGGGATTCGATTTGGCGCAAGGTTGGAACTACTATATCGGCAAGGAAGTCAATTCATGGGGCGGGATATTTGAAACACGAGACCCGAATTGGAGTGTCGAGGCTGGAGCGCAAGCGTTGACAGATGTTATCGCCAGCAAACCTGACATCATAATTGTTCACAATCCTGACCTTCGGTCTTATGTGAAGCTTTACAAGCGAGCGCAAAAGGCGGGCATTTACGTAATCCAAATTGACAATCGCAGTGCTTACAATACCGAAGCGTTTATCGGCAGTAACTGGGAGACTCTGGGTGAACTCGAAGCGACTGCGGCATTGAACTTCTGTGGAGAAGGTACAAGCGGGAAGATAGGCTTGATTCAGGGAGAACAAGTCAATGCGTCAAGCATAGATCAGTACAACGGCATTATGAACATTGTGTCAAAGCATGATCACCTTACCATTGCATCTAAACCTTATTCAGGTTGGGATGCCACAAAGGCGCAGGCGGTGACTACCACCATGCTTCAGCAGCACCCGGATATGTGCGCGATCATTGATTTTTGGGACGGCACCGCAACCGGAACCGCTGCCGCAATTCGGGCTGCTGGAAAAACTGGTGAAATTGCACTCATCACCACTGGGGGTGGTGAAGAAGTCGATTGCAAGATGCTCAATGATGGGACGATCGACGCTATCGTTTCTACAGAGATACCGAAACAATCCGCAGCGGTAAATGCGGTTATAAAGTTTCTACTGCAAAGCGGAGTACCAGCTGGAGAAATGGTAACTTTCAACTATACTGACGAAACAATTACCACAAAAGACGATATTTATCCCGGTTACTGTTGGAGCTTGCAGCGCAATGCTGCCAAAACAACCTGGTAAGCGGTAATAATTCTGCACCCAGCGTCGCAAGCGGCGCTGGGTGCACTGTATTTATGGTACGAGATGAAAATTTACGAAGCGATAAGCAAGGCTAGATACAACTACGTACCGGACCACATTCTGGGAGAACTGCTCACCAAACGTTGGGCAGATAATGTGGTTCCATTGCTGTTTCTTCTGCTCACGATTGCAGTCTTGGCTAATCTGATTCCAGGTTTCCTTTCGCCTCAGAGTATGAGTGATTCCGGAAGGCAACTCGGAGAATTCCTGATTATCGTTTGTGGCGTATCAATCGTCATGATAGCGGGAGGCATAGACTTAAGTGTCGGTTCAATTTACGCAATCTGTGCTTTGCTGGCGGTGGCTGTCGTCAACCTACTGCAATGGCCAATTCCGGCAGCGTTTGCGGTGTCAGTACTGATAGGCGCTACTTTCGGACTGCTCAATGGGCTGTTAATCGGTTATCTGAAACTGCGAGCGTTTTTGACCACATTGATAACTTTTGTCATCGGTCGCGCAATTTACGACATATTATTGGACCAGCTCGGCACTCCGATACAACTGACGTATGTAGATTCGCCCCTGTGGGATTTTATCGGTGACGGGTCTGTCGGACAGATACCTGTAAGTTTGCTCTTTACCGCAGTCGTATTGGTTAGCGCACATGTTTTCATCAGTCGATCGCGCCCCGGCTGGCATATCAGTGCTATCGGTGGCTCAAGACGCTCAGCATTCAATACCGGTATCAATGTAAAAAAAGTAGTTTGCTTGACTTATGTCATATCTGGTGCCAGTTGTGGTATCGCAGGCTTTCTCTTCGGCGCACGTCTGAATGGAACAGGACCCGGTACGGGCATTGGGCTCGAAATTCTGGTGCTTACGGCATGTGTCGTAGGCGGGATAAGTCTAGGCGGAGGTCGAGGATCAATCGTGAAGGGGATGCTGGGCGGTCTGATCGTGCTTACGATCAATAACAGCCTTATACGAATGGGATATCACAGTGGCACCAATCAGATGGTTCTGGGTCTGATGCTCGCTTTTGCCGTTATCCTTGATATCCGATGGTTGAGAAACAGGCACAAGGTCTTGGACAAGGTATATGTTGCACCAGTGTATACGTCCATGAACCCGGCGTTATCCGCTTTACCCGAAAGTGGAACACCCTATGCTCTGAACTCCAAACTTTCGGATACAGAATTAATCGGAGCGGGAGAAATTGAAGGTCCGGAAGATGTCATTTTGGATGAACACGACCATCTGTATTGTGGTACTCGCCACGGCGATATTATGCGTTTCTTTGCGCCTGAATACAAAGAATCGGAAATTTACGTTCACATCGGTGGATTCCCTCTGGGACTGGCTTTCGGTAAAGATAAATCTCTCAATATTTGCGTCGGTGCCATGGGGCTTTATTCTGTTGCACAAGACGGGACGATAACGCAACTGTCAGCTGAAACAACTCGGTCCTATCTATCAGTTGTTGACGATGCCAGATTACGCGACCCCAACGACTTGGACATTGGTTCTGATGGTAACATCTATTTCACCGATTCTACGACACGATACGATGCACATGAGTGGGCAACTGATAGCGTTGAGAATCGACCGACAGGCAGAGTCTTGGTTTATGACCCGAAGACAGGTAAAACGAAGACACTGTTACGCGGGCTCAGTTATCCGAATGGTGTATGCATGGCAAATGATGGGGAATCATTCTTTTTTGCCGAATCCTGGGAATGCCGGGTAAACCGATTCTGGTATCGAGGGATCAAAGAAGGCAAGATGGAGTGTGTAATACGTGACATGCCCGGATATCCTGATAATATTAACCGCGCATCAGACGGCAATTTTTGGATGGCTTGGTTGGGAATGCGAACGCCTACATTCGATCTTATGCTGAAGCGCCCTGCAACCCGACGGCGGATGACTCGCCGTCTTCCAAAGGATGATTGGTTGTTTCCAAATATTAATACCGGCGGTGTTGTCAAATTTGATGAAAATGGAAACATCATTGAAACCCTTGGCGATCTGGGTGGCAAAAATCATCCGATGGTGACATCGATGAGGGAGCATAAGGGGTACCTATATATCGGCGGAATTTTGAACAATCGTATTGGTAGACTGAAGTTACAAGGTGCTGATGCAAATTGGACCGGTATTTCTTCCTACTGGGGTGACAACGCTTGATTTTCGATGAAGTCTACGACCGGCTCCTGGATTGTATAAGGCCAAAAGCAATAACAATCCCACCGATGGACGGTTACCTGCGCCCCAATAATCTGCTTGATGAAGCGGCGATAGTGACCGAAGTTCATCAGCCTGACAACGCCATCAATGTCAATGGTGAGCTTTGGTTTTCTTCTGGCAGTCATTTATTGAAACTCAATTTATTCAGCAAAAATGCCAAACCTGAGTTATTAAGTCAATTTGACGAGGAAATCTCCAGCATTGCAGCCGGACCAGCTGATTGCCTCGCGATAGGACTGGACAATGGAAAAATTTTTGTCCAAAGATCGGGAAATCACATAGAGTTTCCATACATCGGCGATCAGGAATTAAAGTGCCCTACGGCACTTGGATTCATTGATGAAAATCGATTATTGGTGTGTCAGGGTTCAGAGCACGTTAAGCCCTCGAAAATGAATCTCGATTTGATGCGGGCTGGTAGTAGCGGTTCTGTTTGGATTTTGGATCTGACGAACGGCAGCCAAAATTGCATAAGTTCAGGACTAGGATTTCCCTATGGAATTGTCGTGTTGCACAAGGCGCGAAAGATCTTGGTGTCTGAATGCTGGCGTCATCGAATTCTAGGCATTTCACTTGATGGAAGCGCTCCAGTTGAAACAGTTCTGAGTGATCTTCAGGGCTATCCTGCAAGACTCTTCCCGACAAGCAGAGGGAAAACCATGCTATGTTTGTTTGCGGCTCGAAACAGGTTAATCGAGTTCGTGCTGAAGGAAGATGAATTTCGTCGGAAGATGATTGAGGCGGTAGATCAAAAGTATTGGATTGCTCCACAACTTAAGACTGGAGAAAATTTCTTGGAGCCATTGCAGCAGGGTGGCGTAAAAACCATGAACATCCATAAACCTTGGGCACCCAGTCTGTCCTATGGACTGCTGGTCCGCTTAGGCCCGAACCATAGCCCCGAAGCTAGCTTTCATAGCCGCTCGAATTCCAATAGGCACGGCATAACAAGTGGATGTGAAGTCCAATGCTCTACATTCGTCACTTCTAAAGGCGGAGATTGCATTCTCGAAGTTTCAAACGATTGTTGAGGTTCAACGAATGGAGACCGTATTTCAAATGATGAATATTTCAAAGGATTATCGTGGTGCCAAGGCATTGGCGAATGTTGACTTTGAACTTAAGGAAAGTGAATTGCATTCCATTTTAGGCGAGAACGGCGCGGGAAAATCCACCTTGACCAAAATTATGGCAGGTGTTGTAGAGCCGTCAAGTGGTGAAATGTATTTCAAGAATAAAAAGGTTAAGTTTAGAAATCCTTCAGAAGCTTTGAATATGGGTATCGCCATGGTATTTCAGGAGACCAGTCTGGTGCCCTCGATGACTGTTGCTCAAAACCTTTATCTCGGCAACGAAAGATTCTTGAATCGACTCCGTGGAATCAATATTTCCGCTCAACAATTCCTCCAATCGCTGAATTTTACAGTCAATCCCACTACACTTGTGATGTCGCTGGGAGCAGCACAAAGACAAATGCTGGAAATTGCCAGAGCCGTACGATTGAATGCAAAGATCCTGATTTTTGATGAACCGACGGCCTCGCTTACACCGGAAGAAAAGCAGCATTTATTCTCATTGATCAAACGGTTGCGCAATGGTGGAGTATCAGTCATATTTATTTCACACGCATTGGAAGAATCACTTCAAATCAGCGATCGCATTACGATCTTGCGCGACGGTGAAAAGATATTGACTGACACGATTGAAAACCTCAATCGCAAAAAAGTAGTGCAAGCGATGGTCGGTCGTGATCTTTCCTATACCATCTATCAGTCTAAAGAGAGTGAAAAAATCCGGCCACCAGGGGAGAAAATCCTGAGCATTCAGGATCTTTCAATGGGGAACTTGGTGAAAAACAATTCATTTTCAATTTTCGCCAGACAGATTACTACGATTTTTGGGTTGGTTGGATCCGGACGTACTGAAGTCGTAAAGGTAATATCCGGGATTTATAAACGCGATTTTGCACGCGGCGGAAAGATTGAACTGGAACATAAACTTGTTCGTTACAGAGTTCCCAGTCAAGCAGTCAAGGATGGGATTGTATATGTGACCGAGGACAGAAAAGCCGAAGGCTTTTTTGACACGATGTCAGTTGGCGAAAACTTTTATGCCGGTTTCTTGGCATCAAAGCTACACAAAAGGATGACGGTAAGTTTACGAGAAATACAAAACTTGACTCAAACTTGGAACAAAAAACTAATGATCAAGGCAATAAATCAAGATGCAAAAGTCGTAGAGCTTTCGGGTGGTAACCAACAGAAAACTGTCATTGGAAAATCACTTGTCCAAAG
Organism: Arenicellales bacterium; assembly: GCA_963666625.1. Classification (GTDB taxonomy): domain Bacteria; phylum Pseudomonadota; class Gammaproteobacteria; order Arenicellales; family JAJDZL01; genus JAJDZL01. The sequence goes on along the minus strand of OY762925.1, from coordinate 2,984,649 downwards.
ACCAAGACTGATCATTTTCGATGAGCCCACACGAGGCGTTGATGTTGGTTCAATTGCTGAAATTCACAAGTTGATCGAAGATCTAGCCGACAGTGGCATAGCGGTTGTGGTGATTACTTCTTATTTACCAGAAGTGAGGAAAATATCCGACCGCATTCTCGTTTGTCGTCAGGGACGGATTGTTGAAGAATTCTCACCGACTGACGTTACGGAAGAGAGCATCATGTTTGCAGCAGTGCACTGAATGAGTTATCTATATTTGTGCGGATAATTCTTCCACGAAATGATTAATCAACTATGAAATTTGATGAAGTCTTTTAATCGATCGGAACATTACAGGTTGACCGCCAAGGAACTGGCTGCTAAATTTGCCCCCAAGGCAGCGATTTGGGACAGATCCAGAGAATACTGTTGGGAAAACGTAAAGGACCTTGTGGAAGCAGGATTGATGGGAATGACAATTCCCGCTGCATACGGCGGTCAATCGGCCTCATACTATGACACTGTTTTAGTGGTTGAGGAAATCGCACGCGCCTGCACTCTCACCGCGCGCGTTGTTGTGGAGTCAAATATGGGAGGGATTAGCGCGATCATGGCTTATGGCACCGACGCGCAGAAGAATTACTGTGCGCCTCTTGTACTGGCTGGTGACAAACCAGCGATTTGTATAACTGAACCCGAGGCTGGTAGTGCCGCTACTGAAATGCGAACCATTGCTCGAAAAACCGGTTCCAAATACATGATCAACGGTGTCAAGCACTGGATTACAGGTGGAGGGTTGTCGAAGCTGTATCTGATTTTTGCCAAAGTACTTGACAAGAATGATAGCGAACTGGGAATTGGAGGGTTTATCGTTCTGTATGATCCGAAAAACGGTATCGAGCCTGAGGGTTTTACCGTTGTTCGAAGAGAGAATACGCTTGGTCTGCGCGGCATGCCTGAGGCCGAACTGCATTTTAACGAACTTGAAGTTGACGAGATGTTTCTATTACAGTCCCCATCTGGTCTGCGACGAGGATTTTCCGACCTTATGAATGCTTACAACAGTCAGCGTGTGGGGGCCGGAACGATCTCGATGGGTGTCGCCGCTGGTGCCTTGGACCACGCAAAGCGTTACCTTGTAGATAGACATCAGTTCGGGCGTCCGCTGGCTGAATTCCAAGGATTGCAATGGATGGTCGCCGAGATGGACGCTCGTATACATGCTTCACGACTATTGCTCTACGAAGCCGCAAAATCTACCGGTGCGGACGGCAGTAGTTTTCCTGATGTTCTGTATGCTGCCCGCGCCAAGATGTTCGCTTCTGAAATGGCACTCAAAGTAGTAAGCGATTCCCTGCAAATGTTCGGTGCCAGAGGCTACGGTGACCAAGAACCTCTTGAACGCATGTTCCGTGATGTACGGATGTTCACTATCGGAGGTGGAACCGCACAAATATTGAAAACCCAGGTCGGGAGCAGACTGTTGGGAATCAAAGCACCGCAGACTCGTGACGGGTATTCACAACTGGTTCAGTCGAACAAACATGAATTTTCGAAAACTGATGATGGAAAACACTCGATTAAAACGAGCGGCTGACTTGGTTGCGAACCGTCTGCATGAGGCAGGTTGCAGATACGCTTTCGGGATTCCCGGCGGAGAAGTGCTGACTATTGTGGATGCTCTTCAACAAGCGGGGATCCAATTCATTCTTGCGAAGCACGAAAATAGTGCTGGATTCATGGCCGAAGGTGTCATGCATGTAACTGGTTCACCAGCTGTTTTGGTTGCTACCGTTGGTCCAGGAGCAGTAAACGGCGTTAATGTTGTAACAAACGCTCTGCAAGACCGAGTTCCAATGATAGTATTGACCGGACGTATTGATGAAGTGGAATCCTTGACATACACGCACCAAGTTCTCGATCACCAATCAGTTTTTCGTCCGATTACGAAAGAAACCTTCTGTCTAACCGGTCAAGGAGCTGACATCATTATCGACAAAGCTGTCGCAATTGCGACGGAAGGGAGATCTGGACCAGTACATATTGATGTTCCCATCAGTGTTGCAGATGAGCCTTCGCAACCTTCTCGCTATCGACGCAGAGTACCAGCCGCACCAGTTGCTCCAGTTGAAAATGATCAGGTAGCCAAGGCACGGTCGTGGCTTGCAGAAGCAAAACGTCCAATTATGATTGCAGGACTTGATGCGGTTGCGGAAAACGCATATCTGGATATACGATCATTCTGTGAACAATTTAATGTTCCAATCATTACAACCTACAAGGGTAAGGGTCTGGTTTCCGAGTACCACGCCTTGTCACTGGGCGGAGCTGGTTTATCACCCCTAGCTGATCAAACACTGATTCCTTTGGTTCAGAGTTCGGATCTGATTATTTGTGCGGGCTATGACCCGATCGAGATGCGCTCTGGCTGGAGAGAAATATGGGACCCAAACGTAACGAACGTTATTGACATTTCAGCAGAGCATAATCGTCATTACATGCATCAATCGACCATGAGTTTTGTCGCGGGAATCGGACCAACGCTTAAGTTGCTTGGTCAAAATGTCTCCCCGCGCAATACATGGTCACATGATGAAATTTCTAAAGCCAAGAATGAATTGAACAACAGCTTCTCAGTGGGCAGCGGTTGGGGTCCCGCCATGATAATTTCTGAATGTCAAGCGGCAATGCCTGAGAACGTGCTGATAACCGCTGATTCAGGAGCGCATAGAATATTGCTTTCTCAGATGTGGAAGTGCCACGAACCGCACACATTTTTGCAATCTTCAGGTCTATGCACAATGGGTTGCTCAATACCATTGGCAATTGGCGCAAATCTGGTAAACCCATATCGTCCTGTTTTGTCGTTCAGTGGTGATGCAGGCATGCTGATGGTTTTGGGTGAGCTGTCTACTGCACATGAACTGAAACTGAACACAATTTTTGTAGTTTTTGTTGATGCCAGTCTCTCTCTGATTGAAATGAAGCAAAGAAAGCGTGGTATGGAAAATACCGCGGTAGATTTCGATTGGTATGATTTTGCAACCATAGGTAAGTCGTTTGGTGGAAACGGATTTACAGTTCGAAATAAGGACGAGTTGCGAAAAGCGTTGACGAAGGCCCTGGAATTTGAAACATTTACAATTATTGCCGCAATAATTGATCGTAAGTCCTATGACGGTCGAATCTAGCATAGTCGTCGCTGAAAAATCCATTTATCGCCACTATTTGGATCTATATTTTCAATATTGTCGTCGATCTTTCTGGTTGGAAAATTCAAAAGAAACTATCACTCACCTTCAATGATTTACATGTTCCGGGAAAGTAATCAAGTCACACCCACCTCAAATCCCAAACCGAACCGATCTGTTTCGCGGCTCTATCAACAACTGTATCAATATGATCCAAAAGTTGGTGCGGTCGTCGGTTTGCGAGGGGCATATATGACACTGGATACCGCAATTCAAGAAATGGCGGTGATATTTGCGACCGCAACCCATCTGCTGAATTGTTCGGGGAAACATTTGGCGCGACTGTGCAATTTTCACGGTGTACCATTTAACTACGGTCACGCCGTTCTCGTTCCACGGAACTTGTATCGGCGTAACGTTTTTCCTATTCATTGAACATCAAGCGGATCCACAGTCAGCTTCGCAATTTGCATTCCTATCTTGGATACGTAATATGCGACATTCGACCAAGACAGATACATTCAGCCGACAATTTCAAAGTTCCAATTCATACCCTCAGAATCTGATTGACTAATACAACATGGCTAAACTGAAGGCTCAAAGGCTAGAATTGATAAACCCTTCCGTGATTATGGGGTTAGTCCATAAAGCACGTCAGATCGCCTCGACAGGACGGCCAATTATTGACCTTGGAATCGGGGAACCTGATTTTGAAACACCTGCACACATCAAAGAATCTGCAATTGAGGCAATAAGAAACAACATAACCAAATATACAGTCGTTGCCGGTGAACCAAGATTGCGTGAGGCAATTGTCGCAAAATTTATGGATGAAAATTTCCTCACTTATTCTGTCAATGAAATCTCGGTGTCAGGGGGTGCCAAACAGGCCATTTTCAATACTATGATGGCTTCGCTGTCTCCTGGAGACGAAGTAATCATCCCTTCGCCATACTGGTCATCGTATCTTGATATAGTCGAAATGTGCCAAGGCATTCCAGTTGTTGTGGAATGTTCTCCGGCTCAAAGATTTCTAATAACTGCGGAACAACTGGAAAGAGCGATCGGGAGCAGAACGAAATGGCTTATCCTCAACTCTCCAAGCAATCCTGCGGGCGGTGTTTTTCGGCCCGAACAACTGAAAGAATTGGCGCAAGTGTTGGAAGAGAATCCTGATGTCCATATCCTTAGCGATGATATATACGAGCACTTTATGTTTGATGAGAATCAGTTTACATCGATATTGAATGTCGCACCACAGCTTCGCGAAAGAACGGTTATAGTCAATGGTGTATCCAAGATTTTTGCAATGACGGGTTGGAGACTCGGTTACTGTGCCGGACCCAAGTACCTGATTGACAACATCAATGCAGTTCAAAGTCATAGTACAACACACGCAAGCTCAATTTCACAAGCTGCCGCTGTTGCTGCGTTGACAGGACCGAAGGAATTTATTGCTGAAAGGTCGGCGAGTTACCAACAGCGTCGAGATATCGTAATTACCGGTCTCACTGCTGCAGAAAGAATCACATCGATCGTTCCGGATGGGGCTTTTTATGTCTATTCCGATTGTTCTGGAGTCATTGGTGCTGAGACACCCAGCGGACAAACTATTGCTGACGATGTTGGTTTTTGCTCATGGCTGCTGGAATGTCACGGAATTTCCACTGTGCCGGGTGTTGCGTTTGGTTTGTCTCCTCATTTTCGTATTTCCACTGCCGCTTCAGAAGAGGCCATAGAGTCTGCTTGTACTGAAATCGTCAAGGCTTGCTCTGAGTTGGTTTTCCGACGTGAATAGCTTTTCTGAAACAGCATCAACAACATAGCATAGAAATCTGATATGTTTTGACCGGCTGGTCAACTGATGCATGAGACCTTGAGCATGAATTACAAGATCAAGTACGCGTCTCGCCGAATTTCTTAAGGAAATTGGGCCAGTTACCGAGTGAACAGGATTTGGACAAGATCGAAACCGTGGTCAGGTTCGTAGCGACGAAACTCGCAACCGGCATTTTGGGTTCGTATCTAAATGCAGACCGAAGCGACTTTCAAGGACCCGTGCTGCGTTGCGGGCGCGTTATGTCGGGGTATACGCATAGGGTTACGTCAGAATCGCGGGGAGACTGCGCTTGCGCGTAACCATATTTGCCGATCCTGCGACAGCAGATAATTTCACACCGGTGTGATGAATCACTCAACTTTCAGGTATTGAATGCAATAAAAAACTGTACCGAAGGGTGAGAACTACTGATAGTATCGATGTTTCAGTTTAACTACCGCTGCGACATCCCGCTCCTATGAGCAGTGAAATCCTCTAGAGCCTCTTAGGCCTAATCTTTAAGTTTTGCCCAATATATGCATAAGTATGTCGCGAGCCATATACGCAGTACGCTCAGTATCTTCCTCACAATAGCGTTCAAGTATCATTGCTCTAATGTGAATTATCAAATAATATCAACTTGTAAAACTCGATCCAAAGCCTTTTACCGCAGTCATTTTTTTCATCGAAGTCACTCCAGTCAATGCCTTGCGTTATGCAGTAACTCTCAGCGATTCACCGAACTATCAACATCATAAGTGGGTTCATCACTTTTTGGTGCGCTCGATTTAATGTATATAATTCGTAAAATAAGCACAATAATATTGTGGCAATCGAACCCAAATGAAAAACACGCAAAAAATTATCGAGACGGAACAAATTCCAAATATGCCAGGTCGGCCGGAGAATTGGCGCGACGAAATCAAGGCGTATCTGGACGCGCAGGTTGAAGCCGGAGGTACTCTGTACGGAATTCGTGCGGACGGAGCCTACACTGCACGGACCAAGGAAGGAATCCGGATTATCCGTAAACCGCCCAAGAGTACAACTGAGTAGGTTAGCCACCACTTTCAGGCATGCCCGACCTTCTCGTAGTGGCCGGTCCAAACGGGAGCGGAAAGTCCACCCTGACGCGTAACATTTGGCTAAGCCATTTTGACATTATTGATCCTGACGCAATTGCACGGGCAATTTCCTCGGCATCTGTTACTGAAGCAGCGCGTTATGCGCTGAAGAGAAGACAAGCGGCTCTTAACGCCAATCGCCCCCATCTATTGGAAACCACGCTTTCCGGGTCAGGAGTTCTCCGCCATATGAAGGCTGCTCGAAAAGCTGGATTTTGTATCGAGTTGCACTACGTGTGCTTGGATTCGCCAAATCTATCAGTTCATCGCATCCGGAACCGTGTCAATTTTGGGGGACATGACGTACCAGAGGCCGATGTCCGACGACGATATAAGCGATCCCAGGATAATCTGCCGCTCGCTATCTCTCAGTCCGATGTCGTGCGGCTTTACGACAACACCGATTCTGAGCGTTATTTTCGTGAGATTGCGATGTTGGCAAATACCGTTTGGACGACTTCGCCACCTCTTCCGAGTTGGGCGAAGATAGCAATTGCCCGTTCATCCATGTAGTATCTCCGAATTGTGAATACGATAAATATCAGTGTCTTGCAAACTTCATCAATTCGTTGATAGGCACATTAATCAGGTGCTTTACAAACCTGTCGAGTGTTGAAGCAGAAATCTTTAACCACGCCGACGAGCGCAGTAGCTCGTCAGTATCGCTGATTCAGTTCATCGACTGCTGGGATTTCTCGCTCCCGTCGGGCAATGAAGTCCACTAAAGCCTCATTGACGGAAGCTTCAAGTTTCGGCTCCTCATAAGCCTTGAGCATTTCGCGAGCTACTTTCAAAGCTCGCTCGGTAACCTCTACCGCACCGTTCGCATACCATTGCTCGAAAGTCGAATTGTCAAACAATTTCGGCATGAAAAATGCATCCTGAAACCGTTGCAGTGTATGGGGGTGTCCCAGGTAGTGACCTCCCGGTCCGATGTCGGAAACAGCACTTATCGCTTCATCAAAGTCACTCCAATCAATTCCCTGTGCCATGCGGTAACCCATAGCACACTGTTCAACGTCAACGATGAATTTCGCCACTGAGCAGTGCATGCCGGCTTCATTCCAGCCCGCCGAATGCCATATGTAGTGAGCACCCGACAGTAGCACCGCCATCATAGTCGACGCGCTTTCGTAACCGGCCTGGGCATCGAAAGTCTTAGCCCCTCCCAATGTATTGGAAGTACGCCACGGTATGTTGTAATGTCTGGCGAGCTGCCCTATCATGAAATTCATCAAGCTGATTTCCGGCGTTCCCGCCATTGGTGCACCTGATTGCATGGAGACTGTGGAAAGATAATGTCCATATATCGCCGGACACCCTTTTCGCACCACCTGCGTATAGGCGAGTGCTGATAATGCCTCAGCATTTAATTGCGCGACCGCTGCGGCGGTTGATGCGGGTGTGTTCGCCCCTCCCAACACAAACGGTGAACACAGTATCGGTTGATTTCGTCGATTGAACGCACGCATCGCACCAAGCATGGTCTGATCCCAAAGTAACGGAGAATTGCCATTGCAATTGCCGATTACGACAGGATGCGTCTCCAGAAAATCTTTACCGAATAGTATCTCGCACATGTCCAGAACGTCTTCCGCGTTTCGTTCTGAAGTTGTCATTCCCATGAAAGTCTTGTCAGAGTATTTCATGGACGAATATGTGATTCTCAGGTGACGGTGCGCAACAACATGATCCATCGGCTCCACAATATGGTGGCATGTTGAATGCAGTGTGGGCGCCATATGAGCCAATTTATGAAACATGGCCAGATCTTCAAGCGTCGGCGCCCGTCGTCTATCTTCGAGATCTCTAAGGTATGGTGCGCCTGCCATGGGTATTAGCATTGCGCTCTTATCGCCAATCCTGATGTTCTTTTGCGGGTCGCGTGCGTAAAAAGTGATTTCAGAAGGAATAGTACTAATTAGCTCGGTTACCATGTCCCGATCAAGATGAATCCGATCGCCATCCCGAATTTCGGCACCGGCACGTTTCCAGTCAGCGACTGCGACAGGGTCACGAAATACAACACCGACATTCTCAAGAATTTCCATTGAAGCAGTATGAATCCGTGCAATCTGCTCTTCCGACAGCGGCTCAATTCGAGGGATACCGTATTCAAGTGCCGGAAGCATTGGCTCGCGCACGTCTTTACGGATTCTTTTTCTACGAGAACGGCCAACTCGCTGATTTAGCAATCCATCGTTAGTCTGGTGTTGATTCATCCGCTGCGTTCCTCATGCGAATATCATCTTGATTGGCTTGATTGGCGAAACCTTCTGTGGCTGGGCAGGATTCCTGAACTTATCGGTCTGCCGGTGTGATCGAAGATTCCTCGGTGCGACAACACCCCGAAAAAACTTATGGGGAGAGTGGATACCCACTCTCCCCATAAAGTGCGATTACTCAGCCTCCTGCAGCTCTAGCTTCAGCTACCCAACTGTCAAAAGTTGCCTGATTGGCACTGATCCATTCGTCAACATGTCGAGCAATGTCGTCGAGAGAATCTTCGCCATCTGTCATTCTTTTGTTTTGCGCAGAGACAGTATTGATGTCGATTTCCGCAAGTTCAAACAGCTTTGCAGCTGCTGGATTGGCACTCAGGAAGTCGTTGTTGGCGACTATCCGAAGAGTGTTGACTTCGAAACCATGGTCCTTGCCCATAAACTCTGTGTTAGCAACTCGGCCGTCTGGTAAGGATGAGTATGGAACCGCTATCCACTCCACATTATCGCCGGGTACCAGTACTCCAGATACCCAATACGGTGTCCACGTGTAATACACGATCGGTTTACCAGCCTGCTCTAACGCAATGGTTTCGGCAATTATCGCGTTATACGCACCTTGGTTGTGTGTGACAGTATCTCGAAGGCCATATTCAGTAAGATGATGCTCGATGACTCGCTCGCAACCCCAGCCTGGAGCGCATCCGGCAAGATCGGCCGTCCCGTTTCCGTCGGCGTCAAATCTCTTGGCAACTTCAGGATCTTTCAGATCGCCGAGATTGGTCACTCCAGCTTCATAAGAAGCCTTATCGACGAGATATCCCTGCAGAGCTCCTGCGATAAAATCGCCAAACTTGGTCATCTTCTCTTCTCCACCCGATTCATTGAAGAACACCAAATGTAGCGGGTCCCAATGAACAGCGGTGAAATCACCATCACCGGTTCCAAGAGCAAGGTGGATAGTCTGGTATTCGACCTCTAGTGGATCAGCAATTTCGTAACCGAGTTGCTCCAGTGCTCGATAGACGATCTGGTGCTGAAATTTTTCCTCATCGTTCGTCCCTTCAATTGGTTGAACAGTCACACCTTTTCCCGGCATGGAGTCTGCTGAAACCGTATTCGCACCGATAGCCACCATCAAGACTGCCATCACACCCAAAATAAAATTTTTCAAGTTAAACACTTAAAATACTCCTATTTTCCCGATTGATTCAGACTTTGCGTTTGCCGTCGGGAAGAATCGGCAAAACTCAAATTAAGTTATTGGATATTTTAATCAGGTGTGATGTGTTTTGACTTAAATTTTTTGCCAAATTTTACTATCCAACCAACTGGACCACCCTCCCACCAATGACGATGCCCCCGTTCACGTCCCGACCGTCCAAGACCTTGTGTAATTCGGTCAAGAACGATGGCAAGTACCACAATTCCGAAACCTCCGACGATCGCCTTACCAGCATCAAGGCGTCCCATTGCTCGCAATACTTCGTTACCCAGTCCCTTTACCGCGATCAATGAAGCGATAACCACGACGGATAAAGCCATCATGATTGTCTGGTTCAATCCGGCCATTATCGAGGGGGTTGCTAGGGGTAGCTCAACCTTAAGAAGAATTTGCCTCGGTGAAGCCCCAAAAGCGCGTGCGGCTTCTACGACACTTGCGTTAACCTGTCTTATACCAAGTGATGTCAATCGAATGATCGGTGGCAAAGCAAACACGATCGTAACGATTACACCCGAAACGTTTCCTATGCCGATCAACATGACAACGGGTACCAGATAAACAAATGCTGGAATCGTCTGCATAGTATCGAGTACCGGCCGAATAGCCATTTCAAAACGGTCGCTCTTTCCGGCCAATAGACCAAGAGGCAGTCCAAAGATCACGCATAGAACTACCGATGTAGCAACAATCGCTAAAGTAGTCATGGACAGACTCCATGCATTAGGGTCGCTGAGCCCAAGTAGAATCAGACATACTGAAATAAAAGCAGCCATGCGAATCCCTGCGGCCTGCCACGCGATCAAGAAAATGATGCCCAACATGGCGACAGGAGGAATGGCTTGCATGACTCCTTCGATGGTGACAATCAGATCGTTTACAAACCATTTGATCGGCTGAACCATATCTCTATTGGCACTAGCCCAGGCTTTGATACCGTCAGCCCAATCGGCGATGCCCAAGTCAATGCTCAGAAATGGGTTTAGAACTTGAAATTCTTTTTCTTCAGCCATGACTCAGTCTCCTGATGCTGACGCAGAATCAGCTTCTGTCTCGTACAGCCGACCTTGTATGCCCCGCAACAAAGCTCGCTTTGTTACAATTCCGACAATCTGATCGTCCGATGAAACAATAATCGGATGATTCGTGTCTACGGACATGTTGACCAGTGCATCTAGATTATCAGCTGGAGCTGCTACGGGACACTCGCTGATTTCAAATTTTCCGTTAGCAGCTTCATACTCCTCTACAGATTGCATCACTCTACTCGCCGTTACCAACTCGAGTTTCGAGATGCCAGCGACGAAATCCTTTACGTAGTCATCGACCGGATCTGTGACAATTTCTTCGGGTGTGCCAATCTGAACCAGTGCCCCATCTTTCATGATTGCGATACGGTCACCGATTCGAATAGCTTCATCCAGATCATGTGTGATGAACAGCGTCGTCTTGCGCATTTCCTCAGCCAGTTCCATGAACTGATCTTGCAATTGCCGGCGAATCAAAGGATCAAGTGCCGAAAACGGTTCATCCATCAGCAAAATGTGTGGATCGGCTGCAATTGCGCGCGCCAGACCAACCCTTTGTTGCATACCACCCGACAATTCATCTGGATAGCGATCCTCCCAACCGGCAAGTTCGACGGTCGCAATCGCTCTCTCTGCCGTTTCGTAGCGCTCGTCTTTGTTCACTCCGCGAACTTCCTGTGCGAACGCAACATTGTCCCGTACGGTTCGGTGAGGCATCAGTGCCATGTTCTGAAAAACCATGCCAATCTTAGTCGACCGTAAGGCCCTCAAATCAGTTTCGTTCAAAGAGTTGATATCCTGCCCTTCTATCAGCACTTCACCGTATGTTGGCTCTATCAGTCGATTGACGTGCCGTATCAAAGTTGACTTGCCAGATCCGGATAACCCCATAATGCAAAAAATTTCGCCTTCAGCCACCTCGAAACTGGCATCCTGTACTCCGACCACTGCACCGAACTGATCGCGAATCTCGTCTTTTGAAAGACCGTGCTGTATGACAGCCTGCATGGCATCCTGAGCGCGAGAACCGAAAATCTTCCAAAGACCGCGACACTCGATCACGGAATTATTGTTGATGTCTGCATTCATAACTATTCAGCCAAGTAATTTGAGCAGTTCATTATAGGTAGATATTGAAATAGCACATGATAAATAAACTAGCCACTCGCTTCAGAACGAGATAGATAATCTCGACCCTTCTAGTCGCTAATCGAACGACGCTCAATTGCCAGAATACAAATTTCAATTGGATATATAGGTTTTATTTTGAAATATCCGCTAAAATCCATATCACCTACTGCAAAGTTCGAATTGGCATTCACATTCGGCAAAATGACTGATTGGGTAAATTGCGAATGAAGTCGCGCACAATTTCAAGCTGCCTGAAACCTGCCTGTCCCTGGCTAACGATACTCATAATCGGCTGTTTGGTCGTTCCGGCACATGCGGACCAGACTGACCCAAGACTGGACGAATTGTTTGAGCAATTACTGATTGTGTCTGATCAGGCAGCCGGAGATGCAATCACTGATCAAATATGGGAAATTTGGCGCGAATACCCTTCCGACAAGGAAGTCGGCGAATTGATGTCCGCCGGCATTCGGGCGATGTCATCGGGCCGACTTCGTCAAGCCGAAAAGATATTTGACAAAATCATCGTAAAAGCACCGAATTTCGCCGAAGGTTGGAACAAGCGCGCGACTGTCCTATACTTTCTTCACCAATACGAAAAGTCTGCGGAAGATGTACGCCAGACGCTGTTGCTTGAACCTCGACACTTCGGCGCGACCGCAGGACTGGGATTGATCTTTCTCTCACTGAACTATCCGAAAAGCGCGATGGAAGCGTTCGAGAAAGCGCTGGAAATCAATCCCCATCTCACTGGCCCTAAAATGCAGATTAGACGCTTGCGAAACTATCTCGAAGACGATCCCGTCTAATCCCGATGCCGAGAAACTGTAATCCGTTTACGTACGAGTTGCCAGTATTCTGCTATGTGAACTGACAGCGTTGTGTGAGCCAGTTTCCAATGTCGGTGATCTGATCCGCTGACAGAGAATGCGGAATCGGATAATTCCTTGATTCCACACAGTAGCCCAATTCTCTTAGTTTCTGCCTTGATTGTTCTGCAATCATAGGTGAGATTACCGGGTCGAAGTCACCATGCAACGATAATATCGGGATGTCCGAATTGGTCACTTGTCGTTCAGTATTAAGGGTATCCGGCAGCGGGAGATAGGTGGATATTGCCAATACGCCTGACAGCCTTTCGGGATACCGTAAAGCTGTGAACAGCGCGATAGCACCACCTTGAGAAAATCCGGCAAGAACCACTTGATTCGATTCCATACCCTTTGAAATTTCCTGTTCGATCAGTGCTTCTACCTCTTTGCCCGACCGTCTTATCCCGACATCATCTTCCGACCCCATTCCGATAACCGGATTCACAATGTCATACCACGCTCGCATTTTCATGCCCATGTTGACGGTGACAGACTGGATCGGAGCATGTGGAAACACAAAACGTACGGGATAGGAATCAGGTATATTCAAGTGCGGCACGACCGGTTCAAAGTCATGTCCGTCTGCTCCCAGCCCATGCAGCCAGATGACCGAAAGTATCGGGGGATTTGTCGGTTCAATCGTTATGACGTCTAGCATAGTGTTGTTTTCTGCGGTTTGGAAAATTCAATGGACATTCGATAAAAGATCCTTTGTCTCCAGTTGTTCGACACAATGGTTCCTGAAGCCTATCATTCGGAGCATAATATATACACAATTCGTCGGGACTCGTCCGACGCAGTTTTGGTTGCAGGGAAAATTCTGTGCCAACAACAGAAAAATGTAGAAGGATACAATCTAATTTACTTGGAGAGAATTGATCATGGCAGGATATGTAGTTGTGCAAGTCAGTATTCACGATCCAGAAGGTTTTGCTGAATATGCAGGGATGGTACCACCGACACTGGAAAACTATGGAGGTAGATATCTTGTTCGTGGCGGTAACTGGGAAACCGTCGAAGGTGAGTGGAACCCGGAAAGACTGGTAATCATTGAATTCGACAGCGTTGAACAGGCAAAAAAATGGTGGGCCTCAGATGAATACGCGCCCGCCAAGAAACTCCGAGAACAGACAACAACCTCTAAATTGTTGATTGTAGAGGGTTATAACCAATAACGATTTCAGAGACCTACTCAAGAATTTCAGAAAATTTCAAATTTGGTTATCAATAGCGGTATTATTGTTGTCAAGTAGAATTCAACTCACAATTCTACGACTAAATTTACGAATCAACAGAAACTCAAGCCATTCCGATCGAAGTTATGTTCAGAAATACTCACTTAAAAAGAGCAAGTTTAACCCTTGTCTCAACTGCATTCTTTCTCGCACCTGGATTATCGAATTCTCAGAGTGCTGGAACACCCGTGGCAGTTGACCAGGTTAAATCCGAATCCATCGCTGAAACAGTATCTGTATTCGGCGAACTGGTTTCGAGACAATCTGGTCCGGTTCATGTCGCGATTAACGCTCCGGTGCACTCCATAGAGGTGGATGTAGGTGATCGAGTCAATGAAGGTGATCTGATCGCCACATTGGATGCATCCTTGCTGGAACTGCAAAAGGCGGCAGTCGAGGCGCGAATCGAAATGTCAACGTGGGCAACCAGCCGTAAATCGACTGAATTGGAACTCGCTCGACAGCAAGAAGACCGATTCCGTCAATTGCGTCATTCTGCCGCGACCACAGAGGCGCAATATGAGGATTCGGTTCTAAAACTAAAAATTGCAGAGCATGCACTCGGAGAGGCCAAGGCGGCGACCAGTCAGATTCAAAGGGAACTGGAGATTTCCGACTACAATCTCTCGCTTACTGAAATATACGCACCTTATTCGGGTGTCATCGTCGAGCGCAACATAGATCTCGGTCAGTATGTTCGAGTCGGTCAACAGATTGTCCGGATCGTTGGCGACCACGATTTGGAAATCGAGGCTTACATTCCATACCGATTTATTGACTCTCTCAAAGTCGGTGATGTCCTGTCAGCAGAATTCGACAATGGCACTGCATTTGAGGCAACTCTACGCGCCTTTATTCCTGAGGAACATGTCAGCACGCGTACCAGGGCAGTTCAATTTACATTTGACCAGAGCCAGTTTGGCGACCAGTTGGCTATCAATCAAAATGTGATCATTCAGGTCCCGATTTCCGGCCAGGATCAAGTGCTTACGATTCACAAGGACGCAATTGTCACCCAACAAGGACAACATATCGTTTACATCGTTGAAAACGATGCGGCAGTGCCTCGTCCAATCAGCATCGGCCGCGCCTCAGCCGGCCGATTCGAAGTAACTTCGGGACTGAGTAACGGCGAGGTGGCGGTAGTCCGAGGGAACGAGCGGCTGTCACCGGGTCAGAAAGTTACGATCGTAAACTGATAGAACTGTAATTGACGCAATCTGAAATAGAAAGCAACAGTTCTACTGCTGCATCTTTGCTCGCTTTTCGGCAACTCGCCGACGGTGTTTCGTTACATTGATAATGAAACGCTCGTGATAGCCTTTGCCCACGATTTCAAGCGCATCGTAAACCTCACATCTGAAACGTACCTTGCGGTTGGTGATCTTGACAATTTCGACTGTTACTGTCACTGATTCCCGCATAGGTGTAGCCGCCAGATGTTCAATGTCAACTACGACTCCAACCGAATCCCAATCTATCGGCAAATGTTCATGCAATAGATCCCGGCAGGCATACTCCATATCCGCGATCATAGATGGAGTCTCATAGACTCGAAGATCATCACCCATAAAGGTAATCACACGATCTTCACCGATTTCGATTATTCGCTCGAATTTCAGACCTTCTGTGAGATTATCGAAAAGATGCTGGTCTGTATCCATTTTGACTCTTCAATTAGGGAAGGACGTACAAACTGTTGTTTCAACTGGTGGAGCGGAGGAGAATCGAACTCCCGACCTTAGCATTGCGAACGCTACGCTCTCCCGACTGAGCTACCGCCCCACTTTCGCAGCAAAATAGTATATAGGAACACGCACAGTCTTATTTCTCTATCGACGATGGTTTGAAAGACTGATCAATGCACTGTCGCAAGATAGTCAACGACATCCAGATCTGGCATGTCTGAATTGGATATCCCAGACTGCGTCAGCATCGTATGTATCTGGCCTCTATGATGTGTCTGATGATTGAAGAGAGTGGCGATAAAATCTTCTACCGTGCCCTCACAATCCCTACCGTCCATTCGGCGAAATTTTAAAGTTCTCGACAGCTCTGAACTGTCAATGCCCACGATAAATTCGGTCAGTTTTTGATCTTGTCTGATTCTCTCCGCACGTAGTTGATTAAAATCGTCGTAGAGAGTTTGATTCAGCGAATCGATCCCATACGGTTCTTCACCCTTAAGACGTGCCATCCATAAAATATCAACAAGAAGGATGTGATTCAACGTGTGATGTATCGACCCAAAGAACGAATTTCTATCCAAGCGATACTCATAATCGTTCAGGTTGGCGCACAGTTCGAAAATCCGTGAATTTGCCCAAGTGTTATAATTTGCCATGGTAGAAAGATATCGCATACAGCAACTCCGATATTTCAAATTTCGAGTAGATTGATCGTTTATACATAATCCCGCCAGACATTCGCAAATGAAAAAGAACGACGCTGTCCAATCGTCTTGGAATGTCCTACAGGAAATTTTCGAGGAGTCGGTTCCCTATCACAAATCGCTTGGTATCAAGGTGATCAACCTTGAAATGGGCGAACCGAAATTATCTGTCGACATGCAGGACAAATTCGTCGGAAATTTTGTTCGAGGCAATCTACACGGTGGTGTGATTTCGTGCCTACTTGATGTGATCGGTGGAATTGTTGCGTTCGTTGATGTCGTCAATCGACGCGATATCAAAACCACTGACGCAAAGATTGAGCAATTTTCGAAAATGGGAACGATTGACATTCGCGTAGACTATCTTCGTCCAGGATTCGGTTCCAAATTCATCGCAAGTGGATTTGTTCTCCGGACAGGCAATAAAGTAGCGGTTACGCGTATGGAACTGCATAACAATGACGATGTGCTAATCGCAGTCGGAACTGGTGCTTATGTAGTCGGCTGACGACCGATAGGAACATATAGCCAAGTTAATTGTCCGATATCTGCACACAGGAATAGGAATACCGGGTTATTCGATGGAAAAGGATCGGAATCAACTATTTTCGTTCGACAACATGATTCCGGAACCTTCGGAACCACTCATCGTCGCTCCTGCCAACACTGGTGAACAACTAACCGCGGCAAGAGAACGAATGAATCTGAGTACCCTTGATGTCGCTGAATCACTGAAACTGACTGAAAACATTATTATCGCAATCGAAAATTGTGATTATGACCAATTGTATGGCGTAGCGTACGCGACTGGCTATGTCAGATCTTATGCGAAACTTGTAAATCTGAACCCCAATGAGTTGATCAGAAATGATCCTGAATTGGGAATCGTCGAAAGCGAAGATGACCAATTGAATACTGCAATTCCAACACCAGCCGGTGCGACATTTTCAAATACCCGATGGTTCGCCATCGTGGTCAGGGCAATGGTAATCGCTTCAATAATTATTGCTTCGTTCGCAATTTGGACAAAATGGGACGAAATTGGCCAATTTTGGAACGCATTCACTTTGGAAGAAAGCGGCACTGAGGAATCAACCTCGGCACCGAAGTCAGACTCAACACCTGATGACGAGCCTCAGCCTGACACCCAGAACACAACGCCGTAATTCGGTTTATTCACATCCAAGTTTTGCCTGTCATTGCTCCTGAATTCAACCCTTGGGAGCAATCATCCATTAGTTGGCAGCATCCATTTCTCGCGATACGAACACACCCAATCGGTTCCTTTTAGCTTTACGGCGATTTTCCAGTGGCACCACTAAAATCGCTGTGAGCGGGGGAACCATGAATAGAGTCAGAATTGCCGACATCGATAAACCCCCGACAACGACAGAGCCAAGCCCGCGATACAGCTCTGAACCTGCCCCTGGGAACAATACAAGTGGTAACATGCCGAAAATACTGGTCAGAGTGGACATGAATATTGGTCGAATTCGATATTGCGTCGCCGTCATGATCACGCTGTTGTCGTCCATGTTGTAGTATCTCAAGAAATATATGGACTGATGGACAAGCAAGATCGCGTTGTTCACTACAATTCCAATCAAAATCACAAATCCAAGGAGTGTGAGCATATCGAGTGGCTGATGGACGAATAGATTCAACACCGCGAGACCCGCTACACCGCCGGCAGCAGCGACAGGTACCGACAGCAGAATAATCAGAGGATAGACAAAACTCTCGAAAAGGATTGCCATAACCAAGTACACGATGATCAGCGCAATCAGTAACTGCCAAACCATTGCGTTCCACGTCGTATTCAGTGAATCCGCAGTCCCCGAAATTCGGAATCGAACGCTTGGCGGCACCCCTTCTTCTTTCAATGGTTCGATTACTTGCGAACGGACCCGTTCAATCGCTTCTTCCATCGTCAGATCAGGCGCCGGACGGATTTCCAGTGTTATCGTCCGCAATCGCTCGCGATGCCTGATCGCTGTGGGACCTGCCGTAATGTCCACTTCGGCTAATGAACCGACCGGGATGATTCTGCCCTGAGGTGTAACGACAGGAATATTCTCAATATTCTGAGTTTCAACCAGCGAACCTGTCAATCCCCGTAAAGTGATATCCATTGCACGTCCGCCATACATTGTTTCATCCACTTTCAATCCATCATTGAACGCGTCGACTGCAAGACTGAGTTCCAAAGCTGACAGACCGTTATCCGCCAAACGAAGACGGTCTGGAATGATCCGAACCTCTGGCACCCCAAGTTCCAAACCTGGATTCGGACGGAATTGATGACCTTCAGATCGAGGCATGATCTCAAGAATTCGACCTGCTGCCTTACCCGCTGTAACCAGTATCTCATCCAGAGTGGCTCCGGATACATCCAGATCAATTTTCCGCCCTGCCCCAATGCCTCGTCCGAATATTGACGGCTGACTCATAAACCCATAGGTGCCAGGCTCCTTGAAAACCGGGACCTGCATGACCGGTATCAATTCTGACACGCGTTCCGGGTCGTTGGATATCGCGCCGACAAACATGGTCGACCGCGTCGAAACAAAGAAGAACCGTTCGATTTTCGGCGGCGAATCAGGCTCTGCCTCAACATCAGAATCTGAAACCCAATGCGGACGAATGGCATCTTCAATATTCCCCGCAATCTCAGTCATCGTCTTGAGGTTGTATCCGGGAGGTGGGACAATCAGACCAAATATCAGATTGTTGTTTCCTTCCGGCAGGTATTCCAAATTAGGAAGAAACTTCAATACAAACAGGAATGCTCCCAATGTCACCAATGAAACCCACGCAAATGCGATGCTGCGGCGCCGAATCAGATTGGAAGTGAACCACAGGATTAACCTGACAAGCGAACCGGAAACATCATCGACAACGGGAATCCGGCGACGTGAAATCGTACCCGTTTCGGTATTCGAGAATCCGAGCAGCTTGTTTGCCAATGTTGGGATGACCGTAACGGATACCATTAATGACAGCAAAACTGCAACAGAAATAGCTACCGCAATATCCCTGAACAGCTGTCCTATTTCCAACTGCGAAACCAAAACAGGAATGAATACCATAACTGTTGTAACAGCTGAAACCAGTACGGCTCCCCAAACCTGTTTGGCCCCCTCGACCGCGGCCTCTCTGGATGATTTTCCCTCTTCCCGTATTCGATAGATGTTTTCGAGAATCACGATCGCGGCATCAACCACCATACCTACGGCAAAAGCGAGTCCAGCCAATGAAACGACGTTTATTGATCGCCCTAACGCTGCCATTGCAACAAATGCGCCGATAATCGAAACAGGTATCGCAATCGAAACGGCCAGTGTTGCACGCAAAGACCTTAGAAACAATAGCATCACAAGCGCTGCGAGGAATCCTCCAATCCAGATATTCTGCTGAACCAGATCAATGGACGAATTGATATACACCGTCTCATCATAGACTTGGCGCAGTATCAGTCCGCTGTCGGGCATCACCGTTCGATTCAATTCGTCAATCGCTTGTCTGATGTGTTCCATTGTTTCGATTACGTTTGCCCCAACCTCGCGGGTTGCATTGAAGGGAATTGCCGGCTCTCCCAATACTCGAATGATTGCCGTGGGATCTTTGTAAGCTAAACTGACGTCGGCAATATCACCCAATCGAATTCGTCCTGATGGAGCAAGCTGCTTATCCGCATTGGAACGAATGACCAATTTACGAATTGATTCGGTCGTATTCAGTTCCCCCTCGGAACGGACAATGTAACGCCGTTTCCCCTCGTTAATATCTCCGACCGTAAGCGACACGTTGGCACTGCGAAGGGAGCTCATAAGCTCTCCGACAGTCAACTTCAGTCTAGCGAGTCTTTCCGGTAGAACCGTAATCTGAAATTCCGGATCACTGCCACCGAATACGGACACTTCACCCACACCTGGCACACGCGCAATTCGCTCCTTGATAAAATCCTCCACAAACTGGCCGAATTCATGAATCGGACGGTCATTGCCCGGCTCGCGGATAACAGTGAACCAAGCTATAGCATTGTCCTCGCTGCCAGCGGTGCTCAACTGTGGGGATGCAGCTTCGTCGGGATAAGAAGTAACCCTGTCCAAACGGTTGGACACCAGTAGCAATGCCTTGTCCATATCCGTAGCGACATCAAACTCCATGGTAATGCGGGCGCGGCCTGATTGAGCATTACCGGTAATGTCGCTGAGGTTTTCCAGTCCGGCAAGTTCCGTTTCTTGTGGATTCAGTATTTCTCTTTCAACTTCAGCCGGAGCGGCACCCGGCCAGTAAGTCGTCACGGTAATGACCGGTCTATTTACATCGGGAGCGAGCTGAATGGGGATGGTCTGCAAGGCGACGATCCCAAAAAGAACGACCATCAACACCAATGCCACAACGGCAATTGGACGGTCGACAGCCCGAGAAATTAAATTACCACCAGTCTGAGCCATTTTCTAGGAATCGAAAAATTGAATTTACTGGAACAGGGTTGAAGGGACTTGACAGGTTGTGACAATTCCAGCATAGCCAAACTTCACTTCAGCAATATCAGAATTTAACCACTCATTAATTTCGTAAGCAATTCGCAAAAATCAACCTGAAAATAAATCGCCGACGATTCTGATTGGACGCACATCATTCAACAAATTAGTTCAACCATTGTATCTGACCGAACCTACAATCGACTGTCCGATCTCTGTACAAGTTGGTGTTTGGCTTGCTATTGATTACGAATTGCTGCCTTGAGATAGGCTATTCGATCAGCATCTGACGGATGCGTAGAAAGCCAGCTGAGACTATCTGAGTCGCAATCAATCATCGAATCACCTCCTGCATCAGCGCAAAAATAGGCAGATAACTTTGTGAACATATCCAACATTTTTCTTGGATCCTTGCCGCTCGCTGAGAGATATTCGATTGCGGCAAGGTCTGCTTCCTGTTCATGATTCCTTCTGCCCTCTAAAGTGATCACTCCGGCTGCAATTGTAGCCATTTCCTCAATCACGCCTTCATCTGCACCAAAAAGTAGAATAGCTAGAATTGAAAATCCTACCACATCGATTACACTCTGGAGCGAATGGCGCAGTTCGATATGAGCCAGTTCATGAGCGATCACTGCCAATATTTCTTCTGGATCCGACAATAGCTCGACCAATTCATCCGTCACTACGATAGGACCACCCGGGAAAGCCAGCGCGTTGGGCCCGATCATTTCGGAACTATGAAAGAAAATTTCCGGTTGTCTGCGCAACCCGGCTGCGTCGATCAGTTGACGCGCGCTTTCACGAATCTCTCTTTGAAACTCTGCTGGTAACTTGCTGTCTGAAAACGCTATGAATCTTACGTCCTCATAGGCGTGCTGACCGACCCGTTCCTCCCAATCAACAGGAAAGACACTGACTGCCACGGACTCAATCGATTCAAATGCCAGTCGAAAAGTAACCACCGCCACGACCAGCAACAACAGCATAACCACGGCTCGGGAAAAGGTAAATTTTTCCAGCCAGGAAATTTTTCTCTGTATCGAATTCTGGAATCGGTTAATAAAGTCGGACGGGAGCTTTTCGTTTGCTCTGAAGTAAGCGCCACCACTGAAATTGATATCATGATTTCCCTGAATGTGGTTTATTTCCAAAATTCCAGTACGACGCCCGTCCTCAAACTCGATACGAATTCCGCTGCTTCTGACAGACATTCGCGCATGATGACTTCGAGACGACTGCGGCTCGAAGTAATGACCATCGATCTTCATGATCAACTAAATGGAAAAGTCCACACCTTCAAGTTCTGCGAATTCTTCGCCGAACGAACTCATCTTTCTCTGTTCCTCGTCAATGAATTCGTCTGCACTCCTTATAAAAGCATAACTTGTGTTGTTGCATAGGTATCGGTAAATTCGAACTTGAGCCCACGGTATCAATAACCCCAAAGACACGACGCTGACGAAGAAATTTGATAGTTGGATCCATACCACCATGTAGGGCTTCAGGCTAGAATTAAATCTGACTGCGTCACCGAGTTCCATTGACCGCACCACGATGTTGCGACACATCGTTCGGTACCAGATATATACGGCAATCAGAATTACTGCTTCCCCTCCGATCACGAGAATTTCTAAACCTCCCGAATGCGAATCAATGAAGATGGCATTCAACATAACCACCCCGATCAGTCCCGCTATGATCATAATTGCAACTGTAGACAGAAATGCTTTCACAAAGGGTGCCACCGCCATATCTTCCTCAAATGAAGTCACTCCAAAAGAATATCTTCCAACATAGTATTGATAGACTAGACGTGAAATCAAAGGTGTCAACAATCCGAAACTAAGGATCATAAATGGTACCGCGAGCCACACCACTACGAATGATTTCCAATAGGTCCCCTGCCAGTTGAAGCGGACGTTCCGCCATGAGGTAACCCGAGCATTGAATCTCATTGACCGGTTCAGAACCCAAGGAATCACAAACAGAAAAAAGACTGCAACAATGATTCCCGCTTCCAAAATAAAGTAGTTGGATAGTATTGATGAGATCACGATCACGGCGAACGCGATCAATCGCCCTTTGAACAACTGCATCCCAGTTGCGTGATAATTCAGTGCAAATCCATCGATCTGTGTGCTGTTGAGGAAGTACCTCTTACGTCTTACCTTAGCCCAAGCACTATAGATTCCCAAAGTAACTATTGAAAGAAGCAGGTTCGTAATAAAGATTCCCCAGTATTCGCCGGCAGTACCGGTGAATTCAATAGGACGGAATTCCAAATTTTTCGAATCCCCCGTTTCAGATGAATCGGGTGGGGTTGGTTCGGGCTGAGTTTGTTGATTCCGAAACAAAGCATTGTCTTGTGATTCGATCAAGTAGTTATCCTCGAGCTGATTTCAATGTCGCTACGATTATAACTTGACGCCGCCCGGCAAAATTTTGTCGATTGCGACTGGAACGGTAATGGTGTCCGGGCGAAGTCACAGGATACGTGAGTTGGACTCGATTAGCCTCAGCCAGTCGGTGCGGCGGCGGTGTAGTGCATCTTGGCAGATGATACCGTTCCATAAGATCATCAGACCGTGCCTGTTCGCCACCGCTAGATTGCGGCAGATACAGCGTGAATGGATCGTGATTGACTTTTCCGACACTCCCGAAAATGACTATAGCGTAGCGGAAACAGCGGTAAAAGTTCAGTATCGGACGTTAATTCTGATACTTATGACATTATTGAAGAGAACAAACTCGCCATGATAAATCGACAAGTTTTTCTTGATATTCTGGATATATCAGTTATTGTCACGCGAATTCACGTAATTAATCTTGAGTTTTGCTATGGATTTTCAGGAATTCGTAGAAGATCAGATATTTTCGCCTGCGCTTGTAGCTAAAGCGTTGTGTACGACCAAGCGCGAGATTGCCCATACACTAGGGTTGGGTCAAGATGCGTTTTCGCGCATTAACCGTATCCGAGCGAATAAAACACAGACAAGATTGCGCCAAATGCTTGAAATTCTCCACCGGGTTTCAAATCACACAGGTTCCGACCTAGCGGCTTATGCTTGGTTTCGCGCCGAACCATTGCCAAGCTTCGGTGGAATGACTCCTGATCAACTAGTACGAGAAGGTAAGGCAGATAATGTTCACGCCTATCTCAACCGTATCATGGCTGGCGGTTACTCCTGATTCGCCGGCCTACAGATGCGCTTGCGCGGACTCGTGTATCGAGCACATGACCCACGTGGACTTGGAACCCAACTTCGGGAGAAGGTGCGCGCCTCTATGGGGGACGCTTCAATCGCATCGGGGTCCCTGCGCTTTATACGTCGCTGTCACCTATCACAGCTATAAGAGAATCCTACTCATTAGGAAGACCTCTGCAACCGACTATGTAGTGTACCTATGAATTCGATTCGGAACCGGTCTTCGATACGCTGGACTTATCACATCGAGATGCGCATGGAGTAAAAATAGACGACCTATTGTGCCCGAACTGGGAACTGGGCATGCTGGCTGGCAAAATCCCTGCGTCACAGCGCTTAGCTGATCGCTTGATTGAGGCCGGGTACGCCGGCATGTGCTTTCAGAGTTTTGCACACGGAGCCGAAGATGATGACTACAACATGTTTTCTGGCGCTGGGGTAGTCAAGTGCCAAGTAAGGTCGTGCTGATTGATGATGAAGAACGTCTGCTGAAGTCGATATAGGGTCAAAATCAAACCAGCCTTATCGTTTCAATTTGGCTAAACTGAACTTCCAGAAGCAAAAAATATAAGTTGATGTTTCAGCGAAACAAAACTCTGGAATCCCTATTTCAGATAATTGGACACGGGTGCGAGGTGCCTGCATTCTGACACAGATTGCGGTCTGAGGACGTTCTCCACGGCCCTGCGGTTGTCTTCGCTGTCGTGGACGATCGAGTCGAGCTTGGGTAACAACTAGTGTGTGCGAGTTTTGGCTTCAGTCGCTGAAAACTGCTGGATATCAGCCGCTGCAGAATTGAGACGAAACTGAACGCTTTTAACAGAATCACAAGCCGCGTCACTGTGAACGCCGTCCACTACGTACCGAGCCAAGCTAAACGGACACTTCGCCGTAACGTAGCCCGAGCATTCAATCTCACGGACCTGTTCAGTATCCAAAGCAACCCAAAAGAAAATTAATGCAAAAATTACTCCTGCTTCCAGAATGAGATAGTTGGAAATTACCGATGAGATCACGGCAAATACTATCAATCACCCTTTGAACAACTGCATCCCAGTTGCGTGATAATTCAATGAAATTCCATCAATCTGGGGACTGTTTAGGAAATACCGCTTATGTCGAACTTTGGCCCCAGCACTGTAGATACCCAAAGTAACGATAGAATGAAACAGGTTCAAAATAAAGATATGCCGGTGAATATGAACAATGCAGAAATCGTAAATTGCCAAGTTTCAACTCCGAATCAGACAGTGTGAAATGAGGAGACGGCGAACTTCCGAGGATATGCTTCTCAAATCATTCTATGGAAATCGCAATATGCTACTTGGCCGCGACTGCTGTAAATCGGAGCCATCCGCTTCAATTGACTACTTGAAAAAACTGTTGTCACAACGCCGCGTTGATTCCCGCTTGTCGTCCGAATACCGCACCTGACATAAGGCCAGTACCTCCGGGATAATTGAAATAGAACAAACCACCGACAAGTTCTCCGGCGGCATAGAGGCCAGGTAAAAGTTCCTGATCATCGTTGACTACCTGACTTGTGTGTGGGTCTATACATAGTCCGCCAAATGTAAACGTGATCCCGCATGTAACGTGATAGGCCTCAAACGGGCCATCAGAAATGGTATTGGCCCAGTTGGATTTCGGCACATCAAGCCGGACGGTGCAGCGACCATCCTTTATATTGGGATTGAAAGGAATATCAGTATTGACTGAATCGTTATACTGCTCTATCTCGGCCAGAAATCCCGCATTATCCACCCCCTCCATTTTCTCGGCCAGCAGTTCCAGCGTAGGGGCTGATACCTTGGATACCTGCTTGATCCGGTATTCATCGCGAAGCAAATGCATTACCTTCTGGTCAAAAACCTGCCAGGCAAACTGATCTGGTTGATCCAATATAACTCGACCATATTTGGCGTATGTGTAGTTCCGAAAATCTGCTCCTTCATCGACAAATCGTTGCCCATAGGCATTGACCATGATTCCAAATGGATAGGAATGCTTCTGGAATCCATCACCGACGCTCAGGTCACCAAACTGCGGTGCATTGTAGTCCCAGCCCACTGCGTGACATCCAGACCAATTTCCGTGAGGCAAGGCTCCAACCTGTAAAGCCATACGAATACCATCTCCTGTATTGAATGCAGTACCTCGAACCTTTGCCATCTCCCAGCCAGGTCCCAGATAACGAGTTCGCCATTCTGTATTGGATTCGAACCCGCCACAAGCCAGGACCACAGACTTTGCGGTGATATTGTAGAGTTCACCATTCGCATAAGCCCGAACTCCTCTAATCTTACACCCATCAGATAGCAACTCTCGTACTCGAGTCCTGTACCTTATCTCGATGCCTGCACGTAATGCCAACTCGGTATGGCGGTTCACCAAACCCGGACCACCGCCCCAGGTCTCAAGTGTCAAGCCACCCCAAAACCTAAACCGCCCATCAATCTTGAACGCCTGTCTCCCATAGATAGGCATGAACCGAATCCCCTTTTCAGACATCCATTTCATCGTGTCCTGAGAATTCATAACCAGTTGTTCACACAAGTCTGGATCAGTGCGGTATCCGGTTATACGGAACATGTCATCATAGAATTGCTCCGTAGTGTAGGATCCAAAATCAGTTATCGCAACCTGTTCATTGGTCAAGTCGGGACACAGGGCTCGAATGTCTTCGGGTCCATCATAGGCAAACCGCATAGCTCCGGCGGTAAAACGACTGTTGCCACCGTTCAGCTCTTCTGGCGCCCGCTCAAGTATCAGAACAGACGCGCCGCACTCCCGAGCCGCATGAGCAGCACAAAACGCGGCATTTCCCGCACCTACAACAATAACGTCATAGTCGCTCATTCCGACACCTTGGAAACGGGCCGGAATAGATCTTTGCGAAGTGTGCTCAGCTGAGTGGGGTCTGTTTTGACGTGAATGACGGCTGGAATACGCTCTGTCAATGCCGCTTTCAGTGCCTCACTGAGTTCACCGGGCTTTTCGACCCGGAACCCTCTAGCCCCGCATATCCTTGCATATTCGTCGTAGGGTGGGTTGTGAATACCGGCCCCGATCAGGCGGCCACCAAAATACTCTTGCTGGTACGCTTTTTCCGCACCCCATGCACCATTGTCTAGAACTATGGCGATCACGGGCAAATCGTAGCTAATTGCCGTAGTCAGTTCCGCCATGGTGAATCCGAATCCGCCATCACCCATGATGGAAATCACCGGACGCGACGGAGCCGCCGCTTGGGCACCCAGTGCAGCCGCATAGCCGAAGCCGACTAAACCGAAATCCAGTGGTGTCACTAAAGCCGGTGATTGATAGTGTGCCAGACGGTCGGCGGCCTGCAGACAGACATTTCCAGTATCCAGGGTCACAATGGCGTCTTCAGGCAATGCAGTCCGGATTTCACCCAAGACGCGACGCGGATGCAAGGGCAGCGATTGATCAGTCGCTTCTGCGTCCCGCTCTGCCAGCAGTTGGGCAAGGTCCGATTGGAACGATTTACACCATGCCGACCAGACTGAACAGTCAAGTTCATCTGCCAAACTCAGAATCGCTTCAACGCTCAACTTGGCATCAGCCTGAATACCGAGCTCAATTGGAAAATAACGGCCAATGGCACTTCCTTCAATATCGATCTGAATAATTTTTGCAGTATCTGAAACGTATTCATAGCTGTGGAAAGTCGAGTTAAAAGCAAGTCGGGATCCAATCACCAGCATTAGGTCTGCATCCCGCATTAGTTTGCTGGCAACACGGTTGCCGCGAGGTCCGCCTTGACCTGCAAACAGTGGATGTCCATGAGGCATCACATCCGCATGCCCTGTCGACGCGACAACTGGTATCTGAAGGCGATCACACATCAAGCGAAGTGCCCGTGTACCATTCGCCCACTTCAGGCCACCACCGGCAACAATTACTGGACGATAAGATTCTTTGAGATACTGAATAATGGATTCCGTATCTGAAAGTGAAGGACCACCCGGACGAGCAATGCTAAGCGCGCCGAAATTCGGTTCGGTGATAGGCGCGGCGAACAAATCGCGTGGCACATGCAACACCACCGGACCACGACGCCCACTCATTGACAAACACATCGCGTCCATGAGCATGGCGGGTAAACGTTCGGAATCGGTAACCAGCAAGGAACTTTTACATATGGGCTTAAATAGTGCGACTTGGTCGACCTCCTGGAATGTGTCCTTGGAGAGGTCACCTCGACTGATCGCACCAGCAATAACCACCAAGGGTGAATAGGCCAGATGGGCCTGCGCAACGGCAGTAACCAGATTGGTCACGCCCGGTCCGGCCTGCGCGCCGAGAGCGATTCCAGGTCCTCCGTTGACTCGGGCGTAAGCGTCGGCCATATGTCCAGCAGCCCGCTCATCCCGAGCACCTACGTAAGTGATGCCAGCGCGTCTGTGTATCGCGTCAAACAGTTCCAGCATGGAACCGCCAAGTAATCCGAATACGGTCTTAATTCCCGTATCTTTCAAGATACGATAGACAGCATCCCCGCCAGATACAGTCGTCATATTGATCTAAATCTGATTTCCTGCGACAAAGCCTTCATAAATCGCTTCTTCTGCGGTTCGCGGAGTAACACAATCTCCCACGGAAACAACGGAAAATGTTTCATTGAGCAGTTCGTCGCCAAGAACATTGACAGCACTGTGGCCCAAGGACAGCACCACGGTATCAACTTCATCGATCACAATGGGATCTCGTGTCAATGTATCCTGAAAAAATACTGAGTTACCTTCCACACCAAAGAAACGTGCATGAGTTCGTATTGTAACGCCGAGTCTGTGTAGTCGGCCGACGTAATGATTCCGCGTATATATCTGCAAAGATTCACCTGCCATTGCAGCATTTGTACAGAGAGTAACCGCGGACCCGGATAAAGCCAGTCGCTCGGCGAGCCCAACACCCACCCAATCTGCACGCCAGTCAGCAATGACTACGGCTGCACCAATCACCACCTCTTCATTCAACACCTGCCATGCAGTCACAACTTGGTCATCGCCCTTGCCTTCAAATTCCGGTACATAGGGTCTGGCACCTGTGGCAAGAATCACAGCGTCAGGTGCTTGTTCACAAATACCATCCGCGGTTAACGTTGAATTTGTATACACATTCACACCACTGTGTTCAATTTCGTACTCAAGGTTGGTAATCAGGCTTCCAAACTCTTCCCTACCGGGTAATCTGTGGGCAAGCAGGGCCTGACCTCCCAATCGGACAGCAGATTCGTGCAGGCTGACGCGGTGCCCTCTGGCAGCTGCTGTTATAGCTGCTTTCATACCGCCTGGTCCCCCTCCGACGACGATTACATTTCTGGGACTATCTACGGGAGCTGCATCTCCATAGACGGTTTCTCTACCAGATACCGGATTTTGTATACATGAAATACCCAATCCCTTATGCGCCCGCCCGATACAGGACTGGTTGCATGCTATACAGGCACGTATGGCTTCAAGTTGCCCGGCCATGGCTTTGTTTGGCAATTCGGCATCGCAGATCAGTGCGCGAGTCATCCCGCACAAATCCGCTTGACCGTTAGCAACAATCGCTTCCGCGATTTGCGGCTGGTTAACGCGGCCGGTCGCAATTACTGGCTTGTCCGTGATGCGACGAATTTTCTCGGAGTACTGAACGATGTAATCACTGGTAACACCCATCGGCGGGACAACATGCACAGAGCCGCCCAGTGAAGCCGATGTCCCCGCAACTAAACTGAAATAATCGATCTCGTCCGAAATAGATGAGCATATCTTCAAAACCAGTTCACCGCTGAGCCCATAATCGTCCATCTCATCTGCTGAAATACGTATGCCAACCGCAAGGTCAGGCGCGGCAAGCCGGATCCCGCGGATAACTTCCCGAATGAAGTTCAGCCTACGTTCGTAATCGCCGCCATAGAAATCATCACGCAGATTAACGAAAGGGTTTAGAAACTGGGCAGGCAGATAGCCATGACTCGCAACAATCTCCACACCATCGTATTTTGCTTGAGCAAGAAAGCCTGCAGCATTGGCATATCCGGCTATCACCTCGCCTATCAGACGCTCCGACATCGGACGCGGCATGACATGAAAACGTTCATTTGGAACAGAGGAAGGGGCATAGGCTTGCGGAATCAATCCGTTTGAAGATCTCAACATCTCCCGACCCGGATGAAACAACTGACCAAACAGCCTTGTACCGTGGACATGCACCCTGTCGGCTAACTTGCGAAACTGAGAAACACATTTTTGGTCCAGTGCCATCAGCAATTGCTCGGAGAACATGGCCGTGTCATGAATTGCAATTATCTCGGTGACAATCAAACCGACACCGCCCTTCGCTCGTGCCTCATGATAGGCAATCAATTCTTCGGAAGGGTGCTCATGTGCAAGGTAGGTATGATGCCCGGTCGATACAATTCGATTCGGCACCCTGACGGGACCAATGCTGATTTCAGAAAACAGGCTTGGAAAGCGGGCTTCGATCATTTCGAGGGGCAAAAGTGCTACCACTCAACCCGTGCGGTGATCGATTTGACGGCCGAATAGTTTGCGAGTGCCGCGAACCCCTTCTCCCGACCGATGCCGCTGTCCCTGAACCCACCGAACGGTACTGTATCCCCTGCCGAGTGATACTCGTTTATGAAGACCTGACCAGCTACAATGTCCCGCGACAACTTCAGTGCATTCGCCAAATCACGACTATAGACCGCCGCAGCCAATCCGTAACGTGTGCTGTTCGCTACCGAGATTGCTTCTTCAATGCAATCAACAGGCTGGATGGACAGTACTGGGCCAAAGACCTCATTTTGCGCCAGCCTGCTGTCAACAGGAACATTGTCAACTATTGTAGGCCTGTAATAGTATCCACCGCCGTACCCAGGAACTTCGGCTCTGGACCCGCCGGTTACAATCGCCAGACCGGATTGGCGAGCTTCTTCAACAAACCCTTCAACCCGATCTCTCCGATCCTTTGAAATCAAGGGGCCCATTTGGGGATCGTCAATTGCGCGTCCGATTGAAATGGATTCAGCACCGACAACGAGTTGGTCCCTGACTTCATCATGAACAGTTCGATCTATCACAAGTCGCGTACCCGCAGAGCATATCTGTCCGGCATTAGTCTGCAGTTCTCTGAGGATATCTTTGGCTGCCCGTTCGAGGTCAGCATCGGCCAAGACAACAATGGGCGATTTTCCGCCCATTTCAAGAGTAACCCCGGCCACGTGATCTGAGGCGGATCGCATCACAGACTTTCCCGCTGCTACCGAACCGGTAAAGGTGATGTGGTCTACCAAGTTATGGGCAGCCAAAGCAGCACCTGCTGTTTCTCCGAAACCGGTGACCACATTGCACACGCCAGCAGGCAACCCGGCGTCCAGCATGATCTGTCCAAGAAACAGCGCTGACAACGGAGCTTGTTCGGCTGGCTTTATCACTGCGGTGTTTCCACAAGCCAGTGCCGGAGCCAGGCCCCGAGCAGTGCCGCTCGTCGGCATGTTCCAAGGTGTGATGTGACCGGTAATGCCGACGGGTTCCAATTGCGTAAAACTAAGCCGCTTTCGACCGCGTGGAATGGTGTCTCCATGCAACTTGTCGCATAAGGACCCGTAATAGACAAAATAGTCCGCTGTACGAATGACGCTTTGTCTCGCGCTGGAAATCGGCTTGCCGGAATCCAAGCATTCAAGCATACTGAGTTCATCTGAACTCGCGCGAATTCGTTCAGCAATTGAAAACAGACACTTTCCTCGCTCTTTTGGGTCCATATTTTTCCATGGACCGTCCAGAGCAGCCTTTGCGGCATTCACGGCATCATTGATATCTGCCGCGTTTCCTGCCGGGATCTCGCCAAGAATTTCGCCGGTTGACGGATCAATAGTTTCAAAATATGTGCCGTCACTGGCAGGCTTGCGTTTCCCATCGACAAGTAACGTCGGAGACGGGAGAGATTTAGGGAGCGGATGCATTTTATTCTCCGTTGGAGGCATCCCCCGTCGCCAGTGCCGGGAGTAAAATGTTGAACTGCCTGCGTAGTGTAGCGTCGATGTCCGGGGTCAGATAAGCCGGACGGGGGATGCTGAGAATTTCGCGTACCTTCGCTCTCGCCCTTTCCAAAATATCTAAAGACCCATCCAATTCCCATTCGTCCGGTGTCTGCCGGTCTGCCACCTGAGGATAAACGTAGTCAGATTCCATCCGTTCCAGCGTCTGCACATGACCTAGATAATGCCCTTCACTGGTAACCACATCGCGAATGGCATTAGCCGCCATCGTTTCGCGGTTGACTTCCACTCCATGGACACTACGCAGAACCCCGCCTAGCATATCGTTATCGATAACGTAGCTTTCAAGCGAACTTCCCAGCATGCTGGCTAGCGTACCGCAGGCGTGAGAGATCATATTGCATCCTGCGTGCGCTGCGAGCGTTACCGAAAGATTTTTTTCATAGCCAGCTTGTGCATCATGCACTTTGGAGTCCGAATACCCGGCAATACAGGCGACCGGCAAACCGTAATGGCGTCCCATTTGCGCAGCTGCTGCCATCACTACAGCCTGTTCCCCTCCTCCGCCGCACATCGCACCACTACGCAAATCAGAAACCAAGGGCTTAGGAGCAAAGATGATAGTGGCATTTGGGTCAACAAGCCAGGCAAAGGTGGTTCCCGCCAGGGATTCCGCCACCGCCTGTACGATAGAACCTGCTAGTGTGACTGGACTTGTAGCTCCCATTTGTCCAGCTGAAATCAATTGCACCGGAAAACCATAACGCACTGCTTGTTCTACAATTTCGCAGGATTCAGTGGCAAAACGCATAGGAGGCACCACGTGGGTTGCCATAACCGTCAAGAAGGGCTGTTGACGAAAATTTTTTTCGCTTCCCGCGACAGTGTAACAAATTTCGGCAATCGTCTTTACGTGCTCAGGCAAGGTGACACTCATGCAGATATGCTTGGAAGTTCCTGCCAGGCATGCGTATAACGTGTTCACATCGAGGTCAAACGAATTGGGCGCGTCGGTTCCGACAACCGGCCGACTGAAGAAGTGAATGTGTTCCTGCAAATCCACTATACGCGCCATGTTGTATAAATCCAGAATTGTGGCGTCGCGATAAGTGTGTGTATTGATATCCTGGATACGAGGTGCCGCTCCACCTGTTCCAACATGCACTTTTGTACCCGAAAGGCTCAGATGATATCCGCCCCTTCGTGACCACAAGACAACATCGCGTTGGATACCGGCAATCGCCTTGTCTACTAACGGGCGGGGGAATAGTAATCTACCCTGATCGGTATAGGTACCGCCATGGGCGGTTATGATGTTGATCATGCACTGGGGCGCATCTGACAAACCAAGGGTTTCTAGAAGATCAAGAACAGTTTCGTGAATGTCGTTGATATCGCTGATTTCTAGGGGTTCATACTGACCGCCACTAACCCCGATCCATTTCGAATCAGTGGAAAATGCTTGGGCTTGTCTCTCTTTCGCCCGTGCATTGCGGCCGCGTCGCGCTGAATGCTTCGGCTGTTCCATTGCCAATAGAGAATCCAAATTAATTCATCTATAGTCATTTAATCAAATTCTACAATCCATTACAAACGAGATAAAATCATTTATCAGATGAAATTTTCTCATTTATAAAATGTCAATATCATTGGTAGCTCTGCGTGGGTTTGAAGCAGCAGCACGACATATGAGTTTCAAAATGGCCGCTGCTGAACTAAATCTTTCAGCCACTGCGATCAGTCATCAGGTGAGGTCTCTGGAAAAGAGCTTGGGGCACACATTGTTCAACCGCAAGGTACGAAAAGTAACCTTGACAGCAGAAGGGGAAGAATTGTTCCAAACTTTAACACCGGCATTTCAATCGATCGACACAGCAGTTCGAAAACTCCAAAGCTATCACGCACGGTATACAGTCACGCTAGGCACCGGACCGATTTTCGGTTCCCGATGGTTAGCACCAAAACTGGGATTGTTTTGGAAGCAAAATCCAGATATCGATTTACGACTCCATCATTCACCTCTTCCCATACATCAGCAAATGACAAACTGCGATATGGCTGTCGCATGGGGCAAGGATAACTGGCAAAATTTTATCGCCGAACCTTTACTCAGCATCCATGTGTCACCGGTTTATGCGCCTTTCGCCGAGTTTGCAAAAAATAAAATACTAGACCCATCGGAAATTCTGAAGTTTCCTCTTTTACATCATCGTGATCATAGTGCCTGGAATTTGTGGCTAGAGGCGATGGGAATCCGCCCGCCCGAAAAATTGACCGGAATCGTTTTCGAAGATGCCAATGTGCAATTGCAAGCCGCGCTTGAGGGTCAGGGCATTGCGTTGGGCTTTCTACCATTGATTGAAAATGAGATATCTACTGGACGGCTGATTCAACCTTGGAAAAATTCTACAAAACTTATTGAATCCTATTATTTGCTTTACTTCCCGAATTCGGTTGCTCGAAAACCGGTTGCTAGTGTTCGTAACTGGTTGCTTTCCATAGGTAGCGAATATTGAGGAAGACAAAATACCGGGCTCACCGCTCAAGGCGAGCTGTGCACAGCTTTCGGTCCCTAATATATTGCCTGACAACTTTGAACCAGAAGTGTAGTTTACCTGGAACGATGTACAAAGCAAAAATCTGAATGATGAACCTGTCCGGACAAGCTTCGGTAAAACGCGTTTGATCTTGTCGACACATCTGTGAATTTTTTTTGAACCAACTTAACGGCAGGAGAACAAATTTTCAATCGGAACAACCTGGAGACATGTCTCCACGTTTAGGCGAATTTTTCGAATGTCCCGTTTTTAGTCTGCCCGAGCCTGGTACCAATGCTACCGCCGATAGTATCAGAGCATTACACAAAATACCTGCCTTTACTGTTGTCGGATATGAGCCTTCACATCAAACGTTTACAGCGGGGATGCCCCTCATTGCATAATTTCTTATTGAATTTATCGCTATAATTTTCACTTTTTGCAGATTGAGAAATAATTGAGTGCTTACATTTTGGGAGATCAACTCGTTATGAGACTGTCTATACGGATTCTGATAGGTCTGGCCTGTCTTGCTACTGCCATGACAGTACAAGCGGAAGGCGATGCCGAAGCTGGTCGGGAAAAATCCTTTACCTGTACAGGCTGCCATTCTTCGCCTGGATACCGAAACGCCTATCCGGGCTATACCGTACCGAAGCTAGGCGGACAAAAAGCCGACTATCTGGCTGTTGCCCTAAAGGCTTATCGTGATGGAAACCGGAAACACGAAACAATGCATGCACAGATTGCTCAGCTGACCGATAACGATATCACTGACATCGCCACATATTTTTCACAACTGGTAAAAGAGTGAATACGATGAGAAAGACAATCAACAGTTTCCAGCTTATTCTTATCTCTGCAGCATTGTCGATCGCCATTGTGCCCTCTTCTGTCTGGGCAGGTGACCCTAAGGCAGGTGAGTCGAAAGCTGAACTCTGTCTTACATGTCATGGAAAGGGTAACACCGTGCAGGGTGTAGGAACTCCCATCATCTCGGGACAATATGAAGATTACCTGATTCAGGCGATGAAGAGTTACAGGTCCGGTGCCCGAAACAATCCAGTTATGAGCGGTTTTTCGATGAGTCTGAGTGACAAGGACATCGAAGACTTGGCTGCATTCTACGCCGATATGGATTCTCAACTCTTCACACCGACTGAGTAAACTTTACCTGGTCGAGTGCGGCTGACTAAGAGGTAGCAGTCGGAACTCTCGAACCGCCACTTCCAGCTATAGTAATCAGCTGACCGTCCCGATACACCAGATAGGTGGCGGTGTGCGCGGATATCCTCTGATCGGATTCCAGAATTCCTGTCATATTCAATGGGTCAGAAGCATGAATGGTCAACGACTTTCCATCAGACTCGCGATTTCTGACACTCCGCAGAACATCTATGGCTTCAGGTAAAGCAAATTGCTCACCAGCTACATTGCCGACAAACCTGCCGCCGCGAATTTCTCCTCGATCTTCCATCTGCCTGTATATTGTTCTCAGAACACTCCATGCAGGGAAAAATCTTCCTTCTTTAGCCAATAAGGCACGGAATACAACACCGTATCGCCTCAACAATACTGCAGCCGCATATTGATTTGCTTCCAATTGGGTTGTGTTGACGGCTGGCTTGGATGTTGCACCAAACAGTAAAGACCAACGACCTGAAACTTGCACGCCGGAACTGAATGAATGCTTGAATCGCGCTCGATGCCGTCTTTCATCCTGCGGAATGAGTAGAGCTCGAACTCCCCCATAGTGATCGCATGTCGCTATCCCTGTCGCAAATAGTTCGACCAGTCCCTCTTCCAGATGACCGGGCATTTGCCTGATCTCTTCGAGAAGTTCAGAATAGAACATTGGCCCGTGCTCCTGTAGAGCCGCCTGAACTTGTTGGGCAAAACCCGAAAGTACCGGTGTCGCTTGGTTGCGGTTACCGGTCAACACGTTCCAGTTCTTCAAACGGTTTCGCTGAAGAAATGTGAGCGGAATTGACTTGATTGAACTGCCATATCGAATCGGTTTCTTTGGATCGTCTAAATTCGCTTTACTCAAGTGGGAAACTGACAGGCGTGTCCAGACAATACTACCGGACGCACTTAGAAAATCAAGCAGTTCAGGCGTATACCCGAATATTCGGGCGGGCAGCAATTCAGATTCCCAGGTCCCGACTGTCGCCTCATATCCTTCCATCAGTTCAAGCACTTGTCCAAGAGCGTCGGGACCCTCTCCCATTGAGTCATCACTCAACCTTAACCATCGAGTCAAATAACGAATATATTGTTCTGAATTGATTGGCTTAATTTGTTTTCTCAATCCTGAAATTGTTGATTTATGAATACGTGATAAAAAGTGTCGCTCACACCATTGTGATTGTTCACAACCCTTCCGGAATTTACCTTTCATCACACTGCCTTCAGACTCAAGTCTGATCAATGCAGTCTCAACGATGCCAACTGGAAGATCGATCGTCCTTGCAACTTCCGAGGTGGTTGTCGGTCCCACTATCTCCATCCTCCCGCGAATCAGGGAAACAAGTGCTTCATCGCCATCGACTACTGTTTTACTGACGATGCTTGCTGACTCGATTTGTGGTGTTATCTGCGATTCCGGGTGCAAAAGTTTCACCTCGCCCAGTCTTTCTGCAGCAACCCAAAGTTCATCACCACTGGATGTCGTCAGTCTTGTCGCCCTCTTGTCAGCAACCAGTTGCTCAAAGAACGACTGCCAGAGATTTTCGGAAAATTCATCCAGACGAGATTCGGTTTTCGGAAACACCTCACTCGCATGCATATAGCCTAAACTCACCAATGCATCATGTAACTGTTCCGTACTGGCTGGATTAGGCCACGCTTGTTTGCACAAACGCTCAATCACTTCCACATCCAGCATGTCATACTCGGTTACATCGGCCGAGCTCAGGTAACGACGGGATTGCACAGCGAGCGTTCTTCGTTCTTCAGCGGGTGCATCATCGAGGAATGCGTATGGTTTCGCTGTCAACACTTCCTGCGCAAGCGGAGAAGGTTCACTCAGGTCACGGCATACAACCGAAATTTGGCCGCTCTCAATCTTGTCCAGTAATGATTCCAACCCATCCAAGTCCATCAGTTCGTGAGTGCAATCCATCAGGGTTTGATTGACCAGAGGGTGGTCGGGAATTTCTACCGGACCGACAATATTCTCCTGACATGCAAGTTGATCTGGAAAAACCACTGACAACAGATCCTCGGAATCGTTTCTCTGAAAGGGTGGCGGAACCTTTTTCCCGTTTCGGAAACGGAGTACGGCAAGCGCGACACTTGCAGCCCAACGCCATCGCACACCGAACATGGGTGCTCCAAGAACAGCCTGCCTGACCACCGTAGCGGCGGTCGATCGTTTTACATATCCTTTCACCTCTTCCAGTGCAAAACTGTGGGTTGGACCGAGCGACAGTACAAAATTATCCTCCAGTGCGGCAGCCTGCAACTCGAAGTTGAAGCGGACGCAGAAACGCTTACGCAAGGCCAGACCCCAGGCACGGTTCAATCTGGAACCAAATACGCTGTGAACCACCAGATGCCAATCATTCATCTCATCAAAGAAACGTTCAAAGACAATCGTCTTCTGGGTCGGAATGACACCGAGCGCCTTCTTTGATGCTGCCAGGTATTCGACGATTTGTGCAGAGACATACGAATCGGTCCGGCAGTTGGCCCGAATCAGACTGACAACCTCTTCCGGGTCCTTTTCGTTCAAGCATTTGCACACGTATTCGCGTAGGTCTGACACCGCCCTGCTCAACTCGGTACTACGCCCTCTGCCTTCTCCCAGCCAAAACGGAATGTTTGGTGGTTGTCCACGAGCATCCTCAACCCGAACGAATCCTTTTTCGACACGCCGCACACGATAAGACATATTCCCGAGTTGAAAAATATCTCCAACAAGACTTTCAAATGCGAAATCTTCGTTGACAGTACCGATTCGGATATCTTCCGGTTCCAAGATTACATCGTAATCAAATTGATCGGGAATGACACCGGCATTGGTCGCGGCAGCGATTCGCGCACCGGCTCGTGCGCGTACAACCCGATTGACCGCGTCGAGATAAATGTAGGCCCCTCGCCTTCCCCGTCGAAGTGAGAATCCTTCCGAGAGCATCTGTAAAATTTCGTGGAATCGGTCCAGCGTAATGTTTCGATACGGGTACGCTGTCAAAATGCACTGGTAGAGATCATCAATATTCCAGTCACGTGCGCTGACTTCCGCCACAATCTGCTGCGCCAATGCGTCAAGCGAACTGTGGCAGACTTCGAGAGCTTCCAGCTCACCATCGTTCACAGCTTTGAAAAGCGCGGCACATTCGACAAGCTCGTCTCTCGTTGTCGGAAACAATACCCCCTTCGGAGTTTTCCCCAATGTATGACCGGAGCGACCGATTCTCTGTAAAAAAACCGCAATTGACCGAGGTGAGGAGATCTGACATACCAAGTCGATATCACCGATATCAATTCCCATCTCAAGTGAAGCGGTTGCAATGAGTACTTTCAATGAACCGCTTTTCAATTTCTGTTCGGCATCAAATCGATGCTCTTTCGACAGACTGCCATGGTGCGACCCGACATGTTCTTTCCCGATCAATTCCGCGAGATGCCGACTTGCGCGTTCCACATGACGACGTGTGTTGACGAAAATCAGCGTTGTTCGGTGTTGTTCCACCAATTCTGCAATTTTCCGATAGGTTTCCTGCCAACTTTCGGTAGACATCACGGATTCCAGCGGATACGATGGAACTTCGATTTTAAGGTCCCATTTGCGTATGTGACCCGAATCTACGATTACACAGTCGTGTTGTTCTTTCCCAGTCAGGTAGGAAGCAACGCGATCGATCGGCTTCTGTGTGGCGGACAGACCAATCTTCACCGGCGGTGTTGCCAGCATTGCTTCAAGTCTGGCGACAGAAAGCGATAGGTGCGCACCTCGTTTATTGCTGACCAGCGAATGGATTTCGTCAATAATCAGTCGCCGAACCGAACCGAGCATCTTTCTACCAGACTCGGAAGTCAGGAGCAGATATAGCGATTCCGGTGTGGTGACCAGAATATGTGGAGGATTCCTTGCCATTTTCTGGCGTTCCGACTGTGTCGTGTCGCCGGTACGAACGCCGCTTCGAATGTGAACATCTCCACAACCGGACTTCGCAAGGCACTGTCTTATCCCTGCCAACGGCGCTTCAAGATTTCTCTCAATATCGTATGAGAGCGCTTTCAGTGGAGAAACGTAGACTACGTGAGTTCCAGCCGGAACATCACCCTGATCAACACCGAGTCGAACGAGTTCGTCGATGACTGCCAGAAATGCGGCGAGAGTCTTGCCCGAGCCGGTGGGAGCGGCGACAATGACATCGCGGTGGTTCTGTATCGCCCGCCAAGCCGATATCTGACAGTCTGTGGCACTGTCATAAGTGGTTTCAAACCACCTCTGTACCTGTGGGTGAAAATTCCAACCAGACTGTTCAATATCACCCAAACCTTACACCTCCGCGCGTCAAAATTATTCTGAACCTGTCATCGTCTATTAGTTTGATAGACTCCATTCAGTTGTATAAATATTGATGAGTCTGATGCTGAATTTTCGACATATAAAATATAATTTGCATGTTCGCACATCATGGAGAGTGGAATGGTAATCTTGGCGGATGTGATCAGCTGGTGGTAAAGTGTATTTCCTTTGCGATGAGCCTCATCATTCCCCGATCAAATCCCCGAATCTTTCCATGTAATTCATTATCTCAAATTTCGCATCGCGATTGAGTTTGATGCTCGTGCCCACATATTGTTCATTGATCAAACCGACAATTCTGTCGAAGTCGCCGATCATACTGACGCTTTCCACAAAAGTTTCACTTGAATCA
Source organism: Arenicellales bacterium (assembly GCA_963666625.1). Classification (GTDB taxonomy): domain Bacteria; phylum Pseudomonadota; class Gammaproteobacteria; order Arenicellales; family JAJDZL01; genus JAJDZL01. Next base: position 2,944,287 of record OY762925.1, on the reverse strand, counting down.
TGATATCGGTGATGCTAAACCTAATTCAGCGTATCAGAACGGGCCAGGTTTGCGGTTTGATTGCACGATTGTTTTGGAGATTGAAACGTTGTTTGGCACATTAGCTGCAATATCCTCTTTGCTGATCAGCTACGCATTTCTATTCAGTGGCAATGCATTACTGATGACTCTGCTCTCACTTCGCGCGCAACAGGCAGAATTTCCGATCATACTTATTGGATGTATCAGCGCGGCATACTTTCTCGGGCTATTCTTCGGTGCGAAGTTCAGTAGCATCGTGGTTGCCCGAAGTGGTCACGGCCGAGCCTATGCGGTGTTCGCCGGATACGGTGCCGTCTGCGCGCTGCTTCATGCGCTGGTAGTTGACCCCTATGCGTGGATGGTAATCCGGCTCGGTACCGGATTTTGCATCGCCGGACTTGTCATGGTCACTGAAAGCTGGCTCAATGCCCAAGCGACGCGAACTACGAGGGGACAGGTGCTGTCGATGTATATGATCACGCACTTTCTGGCGGCAGGAACCGGTCAGCTGTTCATTCCATTTGCGGATGCTTCCGGTTTTCAATTGTTCTCGATTGCCGCCATCGGTTATATGCTTTCACTTGCACCGGTACTGATGACGAGGCTGCCGGCACCGGAAGTTAAGGCCAGACAATCCTTCAAGTTTCGTGAAATCTACGGTTATTCACCCACCGCCGTGACGGGTGCCTTTTGCTGTGGAATGACAACTGCGGCTGTATATGGTCTTGGACCGGTCTATGTTCAGGGATTGGGCATGACATCGACTACCATCGCATACTTTATGGCAGTGGTTATCTTCAGTGGCGGACTGCTACAGTGGCCAGTCGGCCGATTGTCAGATCATTTTGATCGTCGCAAGCTGATTGCGATCATGTGTTTTATAAGCGGCTTGATTTCAGTTGCAATAATCTTTACAGCGGAGGTGAATTTAGTTGCATTCTTGATTTGCGCGGCATTGTTTGGGGCGTTTTCCTTTACGATCTATCCGATTGCGCTCGCCTACATGAACGACTGTATCGACAGAACCAAATTGCTCTATGCTGCGGCCGGAATGCTGACTGCGTTCAGCACCGGCTCAATTATCGGACCGGTAGTTGGCGCTATAGCAATTGACTTGCTTGGATTTCATTTATTGTTCATATACACCGCGACAATTCTGTTGCTCTATGCCGCGCACGTAATCTGGCGAATGAAAGTGAAGGAAGCCCCGGAAAAGAAAAAATTCAGCCGGATTGTTCGGGTCGGGGAGGCAATCTTAAAGAACGGAAACGGCAATCAGAAAGTGAAAGAAGAAAAAGACAAAGACGTGGTTTCCTGATTGGAATTAGAAAAGGAACAACTGCCTCTTCAGTTCATTACAATTTGGCAGCACTCCTCACTACATTGTGCCTTTATGGGTTTCGCAAAAGTCGGATCAGGCTTGAGGTATCCCATCGGTTTCCGCCCATGGCCTGTATCTCTGCATAGAACTGGTCTACCAAGGCGGTAACCGGTAGTCTCGCGCCGGCTTTATCTGCCTCCCCGAGGCAGATTGCCAGATCCTTGCGCATCCAGTCAACCGCGAACCCAAAATCGAATTGATCATCGACCATCGTCGCGCCGCGATTTTCCATCTGCCACGACTGTGCTGCGCCTTTGGAGATCACATCCAGTACCAATTTCTCATCCAGTCCCACTTTCGTTGCGAAGTTCAGCGCTTCGGACAATCCCTGTACCAGTCCTGCGATGGAAATCTGATTCACCATCTTGGTCAGCTGTCCGCAACCCACCGGGCCCATCAATGTCACCGCCCTTCCGTAGCTTTGCATTACCGGAGCGACCGAATCAAAAACAGTACTGTCTCCACCTGCCATAATGGTCAGAATCCCATTTTCCGCCCCCGCCTGACCGCCTGAAACCGGCGCATCAATGAAATGAAGTCCAGATTCGGTTGCGACCTGCGCAAGCTTTTTTGCGATGCGCGCCGATGCGGTAGTGTGGTCAACGAAAACCGAACCTGATTTCATTCCGGAAAAGGCACCATTCTCGCCACAGCAGATTTCCTCAATGTCGTTGTCATTGCCAACACAGGCAAAAACGTAATCCGCATCCTGCACGGCAGCAGCTGGTGTTGTAGACCTACAGCCGGAATGCTCATTGACCCATTGCTCCGATTTGCTTGTCGTTCTGTTAAAAACACATACCTCATACCCATTTGCTGCCAGATGGCCGGCCATCGGATATCCCATCACACCAAGTCCGAGAAATGCAGTTTTCACACCCTTTGTATCTGAATTTGAGCCCATGAACTTTTCCTAATTATGAGTTTTCTCGTGAACCGAAATTCTAGCTGATCACGACATATCCACGATAACCAAAAAGATATACATTGGAATCAGTTAATCAACCAAGAATTCGGAATAATTTCAACGCCATTATAATTACTGGTTCGCTTAGACTTCGAGTGAGTACGCAGCAAATGCGAACTGATGTGGTGTCGGACATTTCAGATTTGTCTCCGGAGCCTTTGATCCGAGATTATTTGCGCGTGAAAATTACCAATCTGCGAAACTTGTCAAAAATCAGAAATACACCTGACTATCGATTTGTCACAAGTGTTGAAGATTGGAAGATTACAAGTCAGCAAAATTGCACGAGCGTGCAAAAAAGTCTCTCCGACGAATTAGAGAATGAACGGCTGGCTGTATAATCAAACCTTATGAAATTCTTCAACACCGCAGGACCGATAAAGTCCGATAAGAACTACCACATACCGCCTCTGGATCGATTTAATCTTCCGGAGATTCTAGCACTTATTGAACAAGAACGTTATTTCGTCCTGCAGGCGCCGCGTCAGACCGGCAAGACCTCCGCACTGGTCGCGTTGCAGGACGAGCTAAACTCGACCGGGTACTACCGCGCCGTCTATGTGAATGTGGAACCCGCTCAGGTAGTCGGTGACGATGTACGGGCAGGAATGCAGACTATCCTAACCACCATGAGCGGCGAAGCGCAAGACAGTCTTAACGACCCGTTCGTTGGTGGGATATGGCAACAGGTCCTGGATGCTTCCGGAGCATACATAGCACTTCGCGAGGTGTTGAGGCAATGGTCGGCGGCGGATTCGCGTCCACTGATTCTAATGATTGACGAGATCGACGCGCTAATCGGCGACATGCTGATCTCGGTGCTGCGCCAGCTTCGGGCCGGTTTCCCGCAACGACCCAAGAACTTTCCACAGAGCGTGATACTCTGCGGCGTGCGCGATGTGCGCGACTACCGGATCCGCTCGACCAGGGAAGATCAGATCATCACTGGAGGAAGCGCGTTCAACATCAAGGCGAAGTCGTTACGGCTCGGAGATTTCGACGAGTCGGAAACGAAGTCTCTGCTTTTGCAGCATACCGACGAGACCGGCCAACGTTGGAGCAAAGACGCACTACAGGAAGTATGGGAGTCGACCAGGGGACAGCCATGGCTGGTCAACGCCCTGGCAAATGAGGTTTGCGAGACAGTCAGAGACCGGGGCCGAAAAATTGGTCATGACGACATCATTGAATCAAGGGAGGCGCTGATCCGGCGCCGCGACACGCATCTGGACCAACTGGCCGACAAGCTTCGCGAGGATCGCGTGAAGCGGGTGATCGAACCGCTTTTGATCGGCGAGTTGGATGCGTCAGTTTTCAAGACCGACGATGTGCAGTATGTGTGCGATCTCGGGCTGGTCCGGGTGGAACAGCAGATAGAGGTCGCGAACCCGATCTACCGCGAAATCATTCCGCGCGAGCTGATCACTTCAGCGGACAAGGTCATTCCATACGAGACAGTATGGTTCGTAGAGGATGGCCAGCTGGTGATGGATCGGCTGTTCGAATCGTTTCAGGAATTCTTCCGCGAGCACTCGGAGCACTGGATTCGGCGATTCGACTATCAGGAGGCATGGCCGCAGCTGCTGTTGCAGGCGTTTCTGCAACGCATTGTGAACGCCGGTGGAAGGATTGAGAGGGAGTTCGGCTTGGGGCGAAGGCGAATCGATCTGCTGATCGTTTGGCAGACCGGGAAGGCTCATCAGAAGATCGTTGTCGAGTGCAAGCGGCGACGAAACGGACTGGACGGTGTTGTGGCTGATGGACTGGTTCAGACACGCGATTACATGGACCGATGCGGGACCGACGAGGGGCACCTGTTGATATTCGATCCGTCGGAGAAGCGGTCCTGGGAAGAGAAGATGTTCAGGCGGTATGAAACAGAGAAAGGCAAATCTGTGACTGTCTGGGGGATGTAAATTCAATTCCTGTACGTGTTTATGACGTCGTTTTCACACCGACAACCATCAGGTAACCAGTTATCCCAGTCACTCTAACAAAACCCGACATACCAGCGCGCCTCATGATCTTGCTCGCGTAATTCACTTTAACAATCGATTCTGCTGTCTAGTCCTTTCGTCTTTCGTGTCTGTCATACAGACAAGTCCGCCGGATAGGCTCGCGTGTATCCGGGTAGTTGTTCAAAATAGTACAGTAAGTCAATAGTTATTTCACATCCATATAGCCACCGAAATTTTGTTGGTCTCACTCGAAAGGATCAGCATTGACGAACCATGCCATACATTGGTTTTTTGAAGATTTCATTCCTGTTTTTTGTGTGGGATGGAAGTCGTACTGTTCTTACCAAATAGACGATAGGAAATTCGACGAACTCACATCAGAGATTCAATTCAAAATCGGATAGTGTAGACATTTCAGAATCGGCGTTAAAATTGTCAGCCGTAGGTTGAACAGGCCCAAAATCAGTGTAAAATTCCCTGCCACCAATGCTCATCCCGAATTAAACTGTTGGCTTAATCAATAAGACCTCTATGGATGAACCGTTAATCATTCCCGTCGAAGTGAGACTCGCCGAAACCCGAGACGCGGCGACGATCGCCGAATTTACCCGTAAAATGGCTTGGGAAACCGAACAGGTTCAGCTCACTCCGAAAACGGTATCGGACGGCGTGAAAGCGGTGTTCGAGGATTCCGGGCTTGGATTCTACGTGGTCGCTACTCATTTGGGAGATATCGTCGGCTGCCTGATGGTTACTTATGAATGGAGCGACTGGCGTAACGGTGTACAATGGTGGTTGCAAAGTGTCTACGTTCGATCTGACTTTCGTCGGAAAGGCATTTTCAAAAAATTATGGAGTTTCACTATGAACCTTGCCTCAGATCATCCCAATGTCTGTGGAATAAGGCTCTATGTTGAAAAAGACAATAAGCCAGCGCAAGAAACATATCGTTCCATCGGCTTGGATGCGACGAACTATCTTGTTTTCGAAACTACCTTGAGAAATACTTGAACTAATTTAATTATTTAACTGATGTAATGAAATAAAGGGAATCAAATGAAAGGTAACGAAGTAGTCGTACTGGATGGTGTAAGAACTGGCATCGGTGATTACGGTGGATCATTGAAATCTTTTTCAGCATGTGAATTGGGGGCGATTGCGGTGCGCGGCGCTCTGGATAAAACAGGTATCGACCCGAACTCAGTCGGCCATTGCGTGATAGGTAATGTACTCCACTCTGACAAGCGCGACATGTATATTTCAAGATACGCTGCCCTGGAGGGCGGGTTACCGATTGAAACTCCTGCCCTGACCGTAAATCGTCTCTGTGGGAGCGGATTGCAGGCAATCGTGAATGCTGCTCAGATCGTACAGCTTGGTGACGCCGATACAGTCATCGCAGGCGGTGCCGAGTCGATGAGTGGCGCACCCTACTGGGCAACAGGAATGCGCTGGGGCCAGCGTATGGGACATGCTCAGTTTGTCGACATCATGGTAGGCGCTTTGAGTGACCCGTTCCATGACTGCCACATGGGTGTGACAGCAGAGAACATCGCAGAAAAGTGGAAAATCAACAGAGATGAGCAGGATGCCCTGGCTGTTGAAAGCCATTCGAGAGCGGCACGAGCACATGACGAAGGCAGATTCGATGAACAAATTGTCCCCATCGAGATAAAGTCACGTCGAGAAACAACCGAATTTGCGACAGATGAGCATGTCCGTCCCGATTGCAGTATGGATGGACTCGCTAAAATGCGTCCGGTTTTTAAAAAGGAAGGCTCGGTTACCGCAGGCAACGCTTCAGGGATAAACGATGCAGCTGCCGCGATTGTAATGATGGAGGCAGGTGCCGCGGAAAGAGCGGGGCACGATCCTATCGCAAGACTGCTTGACTATACCCACTCCGGTGTTGAACCTGAATACATGGGAATAGGACCTGTCCCTGCCATCCGAAAACTGCTCGACCGAACCGGACTGGATCTCGACAATGTCGATGTTATTGAGCTCAACGAGGCGTTTGCCGTCCAGGCACTCGCGGTCATGAAGGACCTTAACTTGCCCTCCGACAGAACCAATCCGAATGGAAGCGGGATTTCACTCGGACATCCTATTGGTGCTACGGGATGCATTCTGACTGTAAAGGCATTGCATGAGTTGAAACGCACTGGTGGCAGATATGCCATCGTATCCATGTGTATCGGTGGCGGTCAGGGCATCGCCGCTGCATTTGAAAGGTTGTAACCGACCAATAGATATATCACGCACAATAGATGTGAGTTTGAAAAATGGTACTGATTCGACGTAAACCCGATATTCCGACGAGCGAAATTACACCGCTCAGCGTCTATAGGAATAGACGCGCTTTCCTTAAAACAACTGCTGCACTTGCAATTGGAGGTACAGCATCCTTGTTGGCTGTACAACCCGAAGAGGTGCAAGCGATGGAAAAGTTTGAAAAACTTTTGGACAGCCCGTTTTCCTCAACCGACGAAGATCTTACGAGTTTCAAGGATGTAACGTCATACAACAATTTCTATGAATTTGGAACCGATAAGAGAAGCCCGTCGAAACTCGCACATAAGTTAACCACGCGTCCTTGGAGCCTGTCGGTGTCGGGTGAATGTGAGGCTCCGCGTGACTGGGACATAGAAGACATTCTCAAACAGTTTCCTCTGGAAGAAAGAATTTACAGGCATCGGTGTGTTGAGGCTTGGTCAATGGTAATCCCATGGGTTGGCTTTCCTCTGGGAGATTTTCTGAAAATCCACAGACCAACATCTAAAGCCAAATACGTCGAGATGCTGACATTGGTAAGACCGGAAGAGATGGACGGACAGCGACCCGGATTATTCGGTAGCGTTTTGGATTGGCCATATCGCGAGGGATTGCGAATTGATGAAGCCATGAATCCATTGGCAATTTTTGCAGTGGGTCTGTACGGCCAGCATATGCCCAACCAAAATGGTGCACCGATCAGATTGGTTGTTCCCTGGAAGTATGGATTCAAGGGGATCAAATCTATTGTGTCTCTCGAATTCATGGAACAGCAACCGGTCAATACATGGCAGGCGCAAGCACCGAATGAGTATGGATTCTATGCAAACGTAAATCCGAATGTAGATCATCCGCGTTGGAGTCAGGCTTCGGAACGACGGGTTGGTACGCTGTTTGGTAGACAACCAACCTTAATGTTCAATGGATATTCCGAACAGGTTGCTAGCCTGTATAGTGGTATGGATCTTTCAGTCAATTTCTGAATGTCTGAAAGATCAGTCTGAATCGCGATTTCTAGATGACTCTGGGAATCGCGAAATTTTTTGTCGATGATATGACTAAAACCTCTTCAAAAATTTGGACATCCAGAATTCGACGGACTAAACCAGTTATTTTTGTACTGTGTCTGATTCCCATCAGCTTGCTGGTTTATGACATGTTCACCGGGAATATAAGTGCGGATCCCGTCGAAGACATCACCGAAGTAACCGGTGAGTGGGGACTCCGATTGTTACTGATCACTCTGGCGATCACACCGCTTCGAATTTTGACAGGCATCAATCAACTGGTACTGGTACGTCGGATGCTGGGGGTGTTTTCCTTTTTCTACATTCTCCTGCATTTTCTGACCTGGTTGGTGATCGTCAATTTCTTTGACATAAGACAGATAATTGAAGACATCATTGAACGGTATTACATACTTTTTGGTTCGGCAGCTTTTACCATGATGACGCTGCTCGCCGCAACATCCACAAATCGAATGGTCCGGTGGGTTGGCGGACGACGATGGGCCAAATTGCACAAGTTGATCTACTTGATCGGAATTCTTGGTATCTTGCATTTTTACCTTTCCGTGAAAGCTGATATCACTGAGCCTGTGATCTATGGCGTCACTCTAGCGATCCTACTGGGAATTCGGGTCTGGAAGAAGTATTCGCCACGTACTGTCAGGAGCTAACCCTTCTGATTTACACCTCTTTCGATAATCGAATCTAAAATTCGTCGAGTCTGCCGATGGATATTGATCTGATGGCAAAAACCGAGCCAGATGGCAAACGTGACGTCTGGAAAACTCTGGGAACCCTCGCTGGCTATCTGTGGGAATTCAGGTGGCGAATCGGAATTGCATTTTTATTTCTGATTCTCGCAAAAGTCGCCATCGTCATGGTTCCGATCACAATCAAGAAGATTGTTGACTGGTTCGACACCTCTTTGAATCCGGACCTGATATTGATCGTCCCGGTTTCGCTGATTCTTACGTACGGGTTGCTCGGGTTGTCGAGTACCTTATTTGAAGAACTCCGAAATGCCCTGTTCTCGCGCGCTTCCCAGCGGGCAGTCCGCAACGTAGGTCTCAAAGTATTCCGACACTTACATAATCTATCGCATTCTTTCCACCAGGATCGCGAGACCGGCGGCATATCGCGGGACATCGAACGAGGTACCAGAGGCATCAACTATCTGTTGTGGTACATCGTCTTCAGCATTGTGCCGACGATGTTTGAAATATTGGTGATCTGTATATTTCTGGCAGTCAATTTTGAGGCTAAGTTTGTCCTGATTACGGGCGGTACAATCGCTGTCTACTTCATATTCACGTACTACGTCACACGATGGCGCACCAAGTTCCGTGTTCGTATGAATGCCGCGGAATCCAAAGCGAACTCATCAAGCGTTGATGCCCTCCTGAACTACGAAACCGTCAAATACTTCGGCAACGAAAAACACGAAGCCAACCGTTTTGACTTTCATCTCAAAGAGTGGGAAAAACAATCAGTCATCAGTGAGCAGACCTTGGCACTTCTGAATATTGGCCAGGGACTGATCATCGCCACTGGAATGATTGTTCTGCTGATGCTCGCAGCGGAAGGAATTGTCGCCGGTGTTCTGACACTGGGGGACTTCATCATGCTGAATGCTTTCCTGATGCAGATGTACATGCCATTGCGCTTTCTCGGTACAACTTTTCGGGAAATCAATCACGCACTTACTGATATGGAGAGAATGTTCAATCTACTGGATGTCGAAGATATCATCCCGGTACCAGACGATGCACCGGATCTGATCACCAATGGTGCGGCCATTCGATTTGAAAATGTCGGTTTTGGGTATAAGTCTGACCGCGTCATTCTCAAAAATGTCGATATTGAGATCCCTTCGGGTCAAAAAATCGCCGTTGTGGGTAAAAGCGGTTCTGGAAAATCCACACTCGTCCGCCTGCTGTTTCGATTTTACGATACTGACAACGGACGTGTGCTAATTGACGGACAGGATATTCGTGATGTGACTCTTGAATCCCTCCATGCTTCAATCGGTATCGTTCCACAGGACACCGTGCTTTTCAATGATTCAATCGAATACAACATTCTTTATGGAAATCCTCGTTGCAGCTCGTCGGAATTCGAAAACGCAGTGGAACAGGCCAATCTGAAAGAGTTCATTGATTCATTACCTGAAAAACTAGACACAATTGTCGGCGAGCGCGGATTGAAACTCTCGGGTGGAGAAAAACAACGTGTTTCAATCGCCAGAACAATATTGAAAAATCCACCTATCCTGGTGTTGGATGAAGCAACGTCCTCACTGGATTCCAAATCAGAGCGCTTTATCCAAAACGCATTGGACGTTGTTGCCAAAAACCGCACAACTCTGGTGATTGCACATCGTCTGTCAACAATCGCAGACGCCGATAGGATCCTAGTTCTTGATAATGGTGAAATTGTCGAACAAGGTACTCATGAAGAACTCTTGAAACTCAACGGACTGTTCGCCGAAATGTGGTGGTTGCAGCAAATTGAGCAGATTGAGGCCAAACTGACCGAAATGTCAGAAAGCAAGAAGCCTGTCACAGTATGAAGATTTCTGGAGTAATTCTTGATCTTGACGGTGTTTTGATCGACACCGAATCCATTTCCAGAATGGCCTGGTTGCGAGCAGCATACGAATTTGGGTTTGAGATTCCCGAAACTCTCTATCAAAAAATTGTCGGATATTCAGTGTTGGACGCGCGCAAGGAGATTTCAACATTGACCAATGGCCGAATTGACATGGACACTTACATGGAACGGTCTTCTGCGATCTACTATGGAGAGATGCGCTCCAACGGTGTTCAAGTAATGCCAGGAGTACCTGAATTACTCGAATTTTTACGGCAACGCGAGCTGAAATTGGCGATTGCGACGTCAACCATACAGGAGCAGGCAGATTGGAAATTGAACAAGTCGGGCTTGCTGGGTGTGATTGATGACGTCATTACGGGTGATCGCGCAGTCAATGGCAAACCCGCACCTGACATCTTTTTGATTGCCGCCGAACAAATCGGCGTAGAACCCTGCGAATGTGTTGTTATTGAAGATGCGCACGCTGGAATCATTGGAGCAAAGGCAGCAGGCATGGTGCCGATCATGGTTCCAAGTACTGCTGCATCAACGGCAACCAGCGAAGAACTCGCCTACGCCGTCGTTCCAAATCTGTACGATGTTATCGAAGTATTACGGAATGTAATTTGACGTTCAGTCAGAATGTCAGTTCCAACAGTTTATAGGAACATTCGCAAGTCCTATCTGACAGAATTCCAGTGAGATTTCACGCTTCAGGTTGTAATGAGTTGACTCAGCTCGCTAACAGGGATTCCCACCTGTCAGTTGGTCAGAATTCCGAAATTGAATACTCAGACCAGTCTGTCCCTTGGTTCTTCTCCCCGAAAGAATGCATCCAAGTTATCCAGCGCACGATACCCCATCGCATCACGAGTTTCCGATGTGGCACTGCCGATATGTGGCAACATGAAAATGTTCTGATGAGCTGAAAACTTCTGATTGCCACCGGGTTCAACCTCAAAGCAATCCAGCCCCGCCGCCGCGAGCTTGCGGGATTCAATTGCATCAAGCAATGCGTCTTCATCGACTAGAGCACCCCGTGCACAGTTTACAAAAATAGCGTTATCCGGCAACATCGAAAATGTTTTTTGATTCATCAGTTTTCTGGTTTGCGGTGTCGCAGGGCAATGTAGTGACAGCACGTCTGAAACTTCAAGTAGAGCGTCAAGGTTTTCGTGGAACACAGCTCCTCTTTCAAGTCCAGGATCTAGACGATTACGATTGTGATAGTGAACTTGCATGTCAAAACCGGCAGCGCGCCTGGCAACAACTTGCCCGACTCTTCCCATACCCACAATACCAATTCGTTTTCCGGTTACCTGATGTCCGACCATGAACGACGGACTCCAGCTGTTCCATTGTTGATTTCTCACGACTGCGTCACCTTCAACTGCATGTCTTGCCGCTCCCAGCATCAGTAGAATTGCTATTTCAGCGGTCGCATCTGAAAGCACATCCGGAGTATTGGTAACAACAATACCGCGTTCGGCCAATGCTTCCAGATTACAGTGGTCTACACCGACTGAATGATTTGCGATGATTTTCAGCCGATCTCCCAACTGGCCGACAACCTCGCGGTTGAATATCTCTGAATGGCAAGGCAGAATCGCGTCCACTTTGGCACTCATCTCAATGATTCGATCCTTGGACGCAGGCTCATCTTCGGATTCCAAGATTGTGTTGTAATCCCGTACAGCCCTGGCTTCAGTATTAGCCGAAAGCTTTCTTGTAATCCAGAGAACCGGATTGTTTTTGTTCACAACAAGGCGAAGAAATTCAATTGATCAGGAGTCAATTTCCTGAATCAGTACTGTTGCTCTTTGTGCGGATACATTCATCCCAATAGTCGTACGCCGCCATTGGAAGTATGAATGCAATTATGATGGCAAACGGCAACCCACCCCAGAATCCTGCGAATCCTGTAGATATGCTGTAAGACAGTCCGGTCACAAATACGACTACGACAAGCAAACCGAATAATCCAGTGATAATCTTGGTGGGCTTGGAAAGCAATTGTGTCGTCCTAAAACTTGGTTGAGTTGAAACCAACTGCATTATATGCATTACTACATGAATGACAGAAATTTCTACAGTTTCGCCAGTGAAATTCAGACAGGTGAAGAATGGGCAGATCGAAAATTCGCAGGAACCTGACGGTCGTCGATCAATTCAAAGTACCAGCCGTTTCCCGTGTGATCATCAAATTCAAGATGCGAGTATTTGAGAACACGCAGACTCTTGAACTACAATCGTAGCAAAGTGTGTTCGTTTACTCGACAACAAAAAAATTCACTTTCGGGGCGGCTCATAATGTTTCAGAACCAATCTCAGCGAACTTCAAGATTCAAATTCCAAACTTCAGACATCTGCACACGTCGTTCATTTGGAAGATGTAACAATTCAAAAAGTTCAGCTTGCGGACTTCAAAGCTTGCGTGTGCAATTTCAACCTCAGCTCGCAAAATCTGTGTTCTTTGCAGGAGTACTGGCCGCCACGATTCTGTTTGCTCCAACTGCATCCGCCGACTATGAGCAAGGTGTGCAGGCCTGGGACGCAGAGCGCTACCCTGAGGCGGTTGCAATCTGGAAAAAAGCGGCAGACAAAGAAGATGCCAAGGCAATGCTGGCAATGGGCAGAGCCTATCAACAAGGTCTGGGGGTATTGCAGGATTACGTTGAAGCGTACAAGTGGTTTAATTTGGCCGCCAGTCGCGGGAATCTGAATGCTGTCATTCTGCGCGATGCACTAACCGGTGAAATGTCTGCACAAGAGCGGGCCGAGGCGAGAAAACTTGCTAGAGAATGGAAACCCAGCGTAGTTGCAGAGCAGCCATCTGTAACCGATACCGAGCCGGAAGCACCGTCACTGTCCACTCAGAAGGCAACTACAGCAGAAAATGAGCCATTGTCGCGAGATGTAATTCGCGAGGCTCAGACGTTGCTGGCACGAATGGGCTATCACCCCGGCACAGCGGACGGCATCTGGGGACCCAAAACAGGTTCGGCGTTCCGCTCATTTTTGAGAGATGCTGGATTACCAGAAACAGATTCATTGACCTTGGCAACACTGGAAATGATGCGAAATCGCGCCCCAATCTCGCCAAGTGAGCAAATAAGCGGGTCGGATACGCGCGGCAGCATACTTTTCCATTTTGCGAGCATTGGCTTCGATATCGGATTGGACCATGCGCTGAAATCAGGCATCGACATCAACGTAACCGATGAGCGCGGTTGGACAGCACTCATGCATGCGGTGAATAACGGAAACTTGTCGACAGCCAAATATTTGATTGAGGTCGGCGCAAGTGTACAGGTGCATGCACTCGATGGAACGACGGCTTTGTCGTTAGCATACGAATCTGAGAACAATGAACTTATCCAGTTACTGACCGCAAAAAATCCTGCTACTTCTGCAGTGCAAGATCAGAATCAATTCGCCGACCAGCCCAGCCAAACCCGTCCGGTAGACATCAGCACTTTGCTATTTGGCGTTCTGCAGGGTGAAAACTCGGGAACGAAATCAGCGTTGGAAAACGCGAGCGCGGAATTCGAAGTGAAAATGGGGCGTAAACCGTCTGTACGCGCGGTGGATGAGTACGGACGTACCGATTTGCACTGGGCAGCGGTTCTAAATCTACCTGCCCTTGCTGAAGCATTGATTGGGGAGGGAATGATTGTCGACAAACCGGACCGTTCCTATGGAGCGACACCTTTGCACTACGCGAGCTCGATCGATGGCACGGAAGCCGCGAGGATACTCATCACCTATGGCGCTGAGATTGATCGCAGTGACTGGTCAGGAAAGACACCATTACACTATTCGGCTCAGGTCAATGCGTCCAAGATGGCAAATTTACTAATTTCCAACGGTGCAGATCTCGAAGCTCGGGATCGAACAGGAGGAACTCCGTTACACGACGCGGCCAAGAAGAATGCAGTGGAAGTTGCAGACATTCTCATCTCTAACGGTGCGAACCTTGAAGCGAGAGACCATAATTTCAACACGCCGTTGAAATTCGCCACGCCACGAAGTGATGTTCAGTATCTGCTTATTGCTCGTGGAGCATCCATCTTTTAGACATTGAAACGATATCGGCCAACAGCACAATGAAATCGGGGGACAGGCTACTTTGCGGTGACTGCAGGTTGTCTTTGTGCTTTGCAGCTGTAATTCCCAAACCTAAGCTTGTTCGGATAAGTATTGGAGCAACCAGCGTGCCGTCCTGAACAATCGATCTTCTTGCTCAGCCGCTCCTACCAACTGAAGTCCGATCGGCATGTCGTCTTCTCCTACCAGTACTGGCATTGAAATACACGGCAGACCGGCAAGATTCCATATGGTCGAACAACATGGGTCCCCGGTTCCTTCACCGAATTTTGGCGCTATGCCAGGAGCTGCAGGTGTCAGTATCGCATCGTAGTCGTTGAAAAAATTCTCAAACCATTCTACTGATGCATGCATCGCCTCCATCGCATCACTGTACTGCTCGTTGGAAATTTGTCTGTTTTCGCTAATGGAAACCCGAATGGTTTGGCTTAAGAATTCTGAACCCAACACACCCAACTCATCAAGAGAGCGATTAAGCTCGTAACCGTAAATGATGCGCAGGCTCTCGATTAGTCCAACAAAAGAGCGAGGTGCAGGTATTCGATCGATCTGTTCGCCAAGACAATCGATAATTTCTTCAATTCCAGCAGACAACGCTTGTGAATATTGAGATGCATACGGTAAATCGAACCAAGCGAATACAGGTTCAATCGGAGGTTCAGACCGGTATCCTCGCAGTGTGTCAGGTCGCGGGCGCAGATAGCACAATTCATCTGCAGGGTCGTATCCGCCAAGCACATTTCCTAATAGTGCCAAATCTCCCAGATCAAGCGCGAACATCCCCACCTGATCCAAGTTAAAGGAGGTCTTTAAAGCCCCTCTTCTCGAGATTACACCTCTGGTAGGTTTGTAACCAAATACACCGCAATAGGATGCTGGTCTGATGACTGAACCATGTGTCTGGCTTCCAATGGCAAGTGGAACCTGACCGGCAGCGACAGCCGCAGCTGAACCGCTGGACGATCCACCGGGGCTATATTCAGTATTTCTGGGATTGCGTGTGTCCGGAGGCTGCATATACGCCAATTCAGCGGTCACAGTCTTACCTAAAATGACTGCACCCGCTTCCCTTAGTCGCTCTACTACTGCTGAATCCCTGTCTGGCCGCCTGTTAGCGAACGCTTTGCAATTCATTTCTGTCGGATAGTCGAATGTATCGAATATATCTTTTATACCGACAGGTATGCCGTGCAAGAGTCCGGTTGGCATTCCTTTTTTACGCAGTTGATCCATGCTTCGAGCCTGACCAATCGCGTTGCTTCGGTCAATGCTGGCCCAGGCTTTGATATCACCATCCGTTTGATCAATTGTATCGAGGTAGTGCTGAATGAGATGTTTGGAAGACATCACACCCCCAAGCATCAGGTCGATATACTGCCTTGCTGTCCTTGTATTGTTGTGCATGCTCGTCAACAAGAGCACCGAAAGTGATCAGGGAATATAAGGACCAAATAGATAATCGGGGAACCAAAGTGCAAGCTTTGGAAACATATACATGAGAAACATAGCAAAAATGACGATTGCGAGATAAGGCAATATTCCCTTGAAAATTTCGACGAGTTCGATATCCTTTTTTAGCACTCCTTTCAGGTAGTATGCCGACATTGCCATTGGCGGCGTCAGGAACGAGGTTTGCAAATTCAACGCCACTAGCATTGCGAAAAAATATGGATTGACATCAAACGTATCCAGCATTGGTAAAAATATCGGTACAAAAATGATTAGTATTTCCGACCATTCAAGTGGCCACCCCAGCAGAAAAATGATCAGCTGAACGAGTATCAGAAACTGCCATGGCTGAAGATTCAAGGCGAGAACCCAATGCTCAATAATGTCATGACCGCCTAGGTAGGAAAAAACGGATGCAAATGTCCAGGAACCTACGAACATCCAACAAACCATAGCAGTTGCTTTCGCAGTTAAGAATACCGATTCCTTGACTTTCTGCCAGGTCAGCGATCGATAAGCAAGAGCCAGTACAAGACCGCCCAATGCACCCATTGCCGCGGCTTCAGCAGGTGTAGCCAAACCACCCAAGATTGATCCCAGAACCAACATGATCAAAACGGTAAGCGGGACGAATGACACCAATAGCTGGATGTATATTTCAGTTCGGGATACGCTATCGTCGTAATCCGGTCTCGGCGCAATCTGTGGATTGGCATATGCTCTGATCAATACGTATATGATGTATAGGCCAGCCAGAAGCAATCCCGGAAACACAGCCGCGGCGTAGAGTCGAAGCGGTGACAGTTCAGCGATTGCCGCATAGACAATCAGCATGATTGATGGTGGGATTAAGATTCCAAGTGTCCCACCTGCACAGATCACACCAGCACTGAAATCCTTTCGGTAGCTGGCTTTCGCCATTGCAGGGAAAGCCAGCAATCCCATCAAGGTGACTACTGCGCCTACAATCCCACTTGCGGTTGAAAATACGGTGCAGGTAATCAACGCGGCAATTGCCATTGAACCAGGAAGATTTCGTGCAGCCAATTGAAGAGATGAAAAGAGTCTGTTGACGATATTCGCCCTCTCCACAACGTATCCCATAAATAGGAATAAGGGTATTGCCACAAGGGTATCGTTCTCCATGACGGAGTAAGTATTCTGGTTCAGAAGGTAGAAGATCTGATTGTTGA
Source organism: Arenicellales bacterium (assembly GCA_963666625.1). Lineage (GTDB taxonomy): Bacteria > Pseudomonadota > Gammaproteobacteria > Arenicellales > JAJDZL01 > JAJDZL01. The sequence continues at coordinate 2,927,338 of OY762925.1, read as the reverse complement.
ACGCATCTGCGATAACCTGTACAGACCCAGCTTGATGGTAAGCGTAATAGCCAAATCCGACACCCATGGCGATGAGTGTGAAAGCGATCGGAAATCCGAGCATTACCAGGACTATAAATAGTCCGAGCATCATGATCGCGACTTCTGGATTTGTCATTTAGAGTTGATATTGCAGGCTGAAAATTAAACAATGATGGATGAAAAATGATCCATCATTTACCGAAAATCTAGGTCAGTAACTTTTCAGTTTCTTTGATGTCATCCACTCGTTCGAGCCACTCGCCGCTTCGCATGGCTTTCCAACATCGAAGGATTTCGGCGATACCTTGAATTATGAGAAGTCCACCCGCCACCGGAATGAGTGTCTTGAAGTAGTAGATTTGTATCCGAGCAGGACTATTCCAACTGACTTCCTTGTATCTCCATGAATCGGCAGCAATTTCCGCACCAAACCAGAACAAAGCGAGCATGCCCGGAAAGAAAAACAAAATGTAAAGAATGAAGTCAATAGTGGCCTGAAGCCTAACCGGAAATAACCGATATACAACATCACCGCGAACATGACTGTCCTGCGCTAATGCATAAGCTCCAGCCATGAGGAACAATGCCCCATACATTTGCACCATCATGTCAAATGCCCAAACTGTCGGCGCGTTCAGGACATAACGGACAAACACCTCATAGGACACTGAAAACGTGAGTATGAGAATACACCACCCGAAGGCTCTGCCCACCCAGACACTGATGTTCTCTATGCTGTGTATAAAGGAAACCAAATCATTCCTCACAATTTTTTGGAATGAAACAATGGCGGGGGTCTAGTGAACGACCCCCGCCACATACTTTGATGAATTCAGTGAATTACCCGTAGTGGTGTGTATAAGCGAGCTTATAGTCGGGTTGATTCAGATTCAGATAATTCATCACTTCTTTCGCATACGTTTTCTGTGATTCGATTACCTTTGCGAAGAACGGGTCTTCAGCAGAGAGGCGATCAATTACCACATCCCAAGCGACAAGCTGATCCGACATGACAGAATCAGGCGTTCGGTAAACGTTCACCCCACTCTCAGTCTGCAATCGCACCAGGTCAGTTGCGTAACGTCGGGTATTGTGCCAGTAGAAGTTGGAATTCTCCGCTTCAGATGCATACTGTAGAATCGCTCTTTGCTCATCTGCAAGACCGTCGTATTTTTGCTTGTTGAAAGTGCACTCAAAGAACTCCTGAGATTGATGGAAACTCGCCAAGTGATAGTGTTTTGAAACATCCTGCATTCCGAAATCCCTGTCAGAGGTTGGATTGTTGAACTCTGCAGCGTCAATGAGGCCTGACTTCAGGGCTGGCTGAATTTCACCACCTGGCAACTGAACCACGGACATCCCCATTTCAAGTAGCACATCTGCCGCAAGGCCGACGGTTCGATATTTGAGACCTTTCATTTGGCTGGAATCAGTAATCTCCTCTTTGAACCAACCTAATGGTTGCGCAGGCATCGGACTATTGAAAAAACTAACCAGATTAAGTCCAAGTTTTTCCATCAGTTCGTTGAACAATTCCTGTCCGCCACCGTAGTGCACCCAGCCTAGTACTTCCTGACTGGACCATCCGAAACAAGGACCGGTGCCAAACAGTGAAGCAACTGCAGATTTTGAATACCAATATGCAGGCACGTAATGCGCGGCATCAAGAACACCTCGATGTACTGCGTCTTGCATTTGGCTTGTCTTGACCACTGAATTAACGGGAAGCAGTTCGATTTGCAACGCATCACCAGCCATAGCATTCACGCGGTCTACATAGGATTGAGCATTCTCCAAGAAAATACCACCACCCCATGCAGCTTGCATTTTCAGAACTGTTGGCTGAGCCTTCACTACAGCAGGGGCAGCAAGTGTACCTGCCGTCGCAGTAGCGGCTAGTGCCGAGCCTTTCAGAAATCGACGTCGACTCATACTATCTTTCATTTCATATCCTCACACGAAAATTGATTGCGATAAAAAAAGTGGGTTCCTAAATCGCGGACTAGGAAGAATTAACCCAAATCGCCGATTGTAACATAACATGAATCCGAACTCATACAACAAATTCAAGTTCACAAACTACTACATTAGAAAATTTCAGCACAATCAGCAACCATTTACACCAAAATCTCTAGGCAATGTCGACATGGAGTACGAACCTGTTCTTGACTATTGCATGCTTATGAGCACTCTGTCACGCAAATATTTTTTTGTCACTGCATTCACCGACTCTCAAACAGACCATGAGCGGTCCAGTGTAGTCGGGGATTTTCACTCGTTAAGTTGATTGGATTCACTCTGATCCGAAGAAATCCAGAGAAAATCTACTGCAACCATTTTTTGGCGTTGCGGAATAGATTCAACCAAGGACTGTTTTCTCCCCAATTCTCCGGTGCCCACGAATACTGAATTGTTCTGAATACTCGTTCCGGATGGGGCATCATCGCCGTAATTCTTCCGTCCAAGTTTGTCACGCCTGCAATCGAAAATTCTGACCCATTGGGATTGTAAGGGTATACGTTCGTCACTTCTTTGCGATTGTTGGCGTAGCGCAGACAAATCTGGTTATTGGATTTCAAGTTTTCAGCGTGTTCTGGATTGTCAAAAGTCGCTCTTCCCTCACCATGCGCTACCGCGACAGGAAAGCAATTTCCCTGAAGCCCAGATGTCAGTATCGAATTACTCTCCGTCATTTCCACCATCACAAGCCTGGCTTCAAACTGCTGCGACTCATTCCTGAGGAACTTAGGCCAATTTTCTGATCCGGGTATGATTGCAGTCAGTTCTGCCATTACCTGACATCCATTACATACGCCCAGAGCGAACTTTCTCTCGTCAGAGAAGAATTCTTCAAACATATCCCTCAATCTGCTACTGTAAAGAATGGAACTGGCCCAACCTTTACCGGCTCCCAAGACATCACCGAAAGAAAATCCACCACCCATGACAATTCCGTCAAACGAATCCAATCGCACTCCGCAATTTTCCAAATCAGCCATAACGACATCATAAGATTCAAAGCCGGCGCGATCGAAAGCTGCCGCCATCTCGATGTGTCCATTTACACCTTGCTCCCGCAGCACTGCTACCCGAGGTTTGAATGACACGCTTACAGCTCGAACTTTCATTTGATCATCAAAATCGGTACGGAATTGTGGATTCTGGAAATCGCAGAATTCTTCATATGCGTCAGGCAAGTTCTGACACAAACCTGGGTCTGCATCATCAAGAATCCGATCATATTCCTGTGTAGCACATTTTGAGTTATCGCGCAAAGATTGCATTCGCCAGCTCAACTCAGACCAAGTTCTATGTAGTTTCTTCCTCTCTTGGCTAAAAACCAATTTTTCATTGACACGAATTGCAATCAAGTCATCTTCTCTTAATGTCCCAATATCCGATACCAGATATTTAATTTCTTTTTTATCAAATATTTCTAAAATATTTTTAAGGTTAATTCTTTCAATTTGAAGGACAGCACCCAGCTCTTCGTTGAAAAAGAATTCGACTGCATCAACCGACTTATCAACATGGATATCGAGCCCTGTTCTGCTCGCGAATGCCATTTCGCACAAAGTCGCGAACAGGCCACCGTCCGATCGGTCGTGGTATGCGAGTAGTTGACCTTCATCAATCAAGTAGCCAATGACCTCGAAAAAAGATTTGAGATGAGTTGGCTCATCAACATCTGGAACGCGATGGTCAATTTGATTTTGTGTCTGGTGTAGAGCAGACATCCCCATTCGGTTCCGACCTGCTCCCAAGTCCACCAGCAGTAATACTGTTTCCGGCATATCGTTCAATTGTGGAGTAACACAAGTCCTGACATCTGGAACCGCCGCGAACGCTGTCGCCACAAGTGATATCGGCGAGACAACATTCGTTGTCAATCCGCCATCATCGATCCATTCAGTCTGCATTGACATCGAGTCCTTACCGACGGGTATTGAAATTTCAAGCGTTCGACACATGTCCAGGGCCACACTGCGAACCGATTCATATAGTGCGCTCCCCTGCCCTTCAATACTGGCAGCAGCCATCCAGTTCGCAGACATTCTTACTTTTTTTAGGGAACCAACCGATACCGAACTCAGGTTCGTCAGAGCTTCTCCCATTGCCATACGTGCACTCGCCGCTGCATCAATTACAGCGATTGGTGATCGCTCCCCGATAGCCATCGCCTCGCCACTGCTGGTGTCATATCCTGAAATCGTAACTGACGCATCTGCAACCGGCACCTGCCATGGTCCGACCATTTGGTCTCTATGAATTAACCCGCTAACAGTTCTATCACCGATGGTGATGAGAAATGTCTTGTCTCCAACACTCGGAAATCGTAAAACACGTTCCACGCATTCGGAAAAATCGCTCAGCTGCCCTGTATTTGCCTCAGATAAAGTGTGTCCCGTTCTTTGATCCTGACGATGAATTTTCAGGAATCCTTTCATCAGGAAATCCATGTCGACATTGACCGGCAGGTCGTCCGATGCAGTGTCCGATTTGGAATTGACTACCCGGAGTGTTCGTTCTTCAGTAGCCACACCGATTACTGAAAGTGGACAATGTTCCCGCTCACAAATAGTGGTCAGTGTTGTGAGTCTTTTTTGCGATACGGCCAGGACATAACGCTCCTGAGACTCATTGCACCATATTTCCATAGGACTCATTCCCGGGTCGTCACTGGGAATGTCATCCAGATATATCGTCCCTCCGAGATTTGACGCATGAACTATTTCCGGTATCGCGTTCGAGAGTCCGCCCGCACCGACATCATGAATGGAAAGAATTGGATTATCTTCGCCAAGTTCACAACAACGATCAATCACTTCCTGACATCGGCGCTGCATTTCCGGATTGCTCCTTTGTACTGAAGCGAAATCAAGATCCTCCCCTGAAGTTCCCTGTCCCAGGCTCGAAGCGGCACCTCCTCCAAGACCAATCAGCATGGCTGGGCCTCCAATGACAACCAGGAGGTCGCCTGCTGAGATTTCTTTCTTCTCGATGAGCGACGGGCGGATGTTCCCGATCCCGCCAGCGAACATGATCGGTTTATGGTAGCCATACCAAGTATTCTGTTCGCGATTTGATGTCTCAAACGTTCGAAAATATCCGCCAATATTCGGACGTCCAAATTCATTGTTGAATGATGCCGCACCGATCGGCGCTTCCAGCATGATTCTCAGTGGGGATGAAATTCTGTCTGGAGATCTTTCAGTTCCTTCCCAAGGTTGCTGAAACTCGGGTATCCGAAGATGTGATACCGAAAACCCACATAATCCAGCTTTTGGCTTCCCACCTCGACCAGTCGCACCCTCATCTCGAATTTCACCGCCAGCTCCGGTCGCAGCTCCCGGAAATGGTGATATTGCTGTGGGATGATTGTGTGTTTCGGCTTTGAATATGATGTGAGCGGGCTCAGCACTGTATTGGTATCTGCCATTATCACCAGACGGTGCAAACTTTGTTGACAGATGTCCTTCAATCACGGCTGAATTGTCCTCGTATGCAACGAGTGTTCCGGAAGGATGCATTTGATGTGTTCGTCGAATCATCGAAAACATTGACTCCGGAAATTCCCGCTCTTCGATAGTCCAACGAGCGTTAAAGATCTTATGGCGACAATGTTCTGAGTTAACCTGTGAGAACATCATCAATTCAGCATCTGTTGGTATTCTTTTTTCCTTTTTATACCAATCTCTTATGTATGATAATTCAGGTTTTGTAAGAGCAAGTCCAAGCTCACTGTTTGCAACTTCCAAGTCGTCCCTTTCAAACGAATCAATTTTGAATTTCTGAAGCGGTCGTCGGGGGTATTGGCGAAAAATAAGACCCAGTTCACTTCGATCAGAAACCACCGACTCAACCATTCGATCGTGGAGAAGTGGATAAGTCGATATTTTTTGTTCTTCGCTCGGTTCTAAAGAGCATCCGAGTATCCAGTATGTCGCCCTTTCAATTCGATTCAGCTTACTGATTCCGCTTCTGTGAATGATGTCTGTAGCCTTTGAAGACCAGGCAGATATTGTTCCGAATCTCGGTGTTACCAGCACTGAGTCAACTTTGATGGGATCAAACGACGTATTTCTCTCGCCATCGACCAGCTCAATCAAGCGCGAAGTTTCTTCATGTGAAAGTGGTGACGCGACCGAAACGAAATAGCAGAAGTGCGCGTCGAGTGATATCAGTTCAGGCAGGTACTGAACTATGCTCGATCGAAGCTGCTGGATTTCGAACTCTGACTGCGCTCTTTGTCCTTTGATACAAAGAACTTCAGACGCCGAAGAAGCGTCATCGCAATCTCTCATGGCATCTATCGAAGCTTCAGATCAGTAACTGGAGAACCTTTTACAAATAGGTCTCGCACCAGACCGACAAACATCGAAACCCGAAGACTAACTAGGAATTGAAACTCCAAGACGGCTGGCCGCAATCTCGTACGATTCAACCACATCACCCAAATCCTGACGAAAGCGGTCCTTGTCCAATTTTTCACGCGTTTCGGAATCCCATAGGCGACATCCGTCCGGTGTGAATTCGTCTCCGAGCACTATGTCACCGTTAAACCGTCCGAATTCGAGTTTGAAGTCTACCAGTATGATTCCGGCTTTTCGAAACAATGGTGAGAGGATCGCATTGGTTTTGAGAGTGTGGTCGACCATCTTGTCAATTTCGTCATCTTCAGCCCAGCCGAAAGAACGAATGTGGTACTCATTGATCATCGGGTCGTGCAGCTCGTCATTCTTGAGAAAAAACTCGAACGTCGGCGTTTCAAGTTCTATATTCTCTTCCACTCCGAGTCGTCTGCATATCGATCCGGTCGTAATGTTACGGACGACACACTCAACAGGAATCATGTCCAGATTCTTTACCAAGGATTGCGTATCACCCACAAGCGAATCGAAATGTGTGCTGATTCCAGCACTCTCGAGATTCTCCATGATGAACGCATTGAAATAATTGTTTACCTGTCCCTTGCGATTGAGTGCTTCAGTCTTTCTACCGTCAAAGGCAGAAGTATCATCTCTGAACTCCATCAGCAGTTGATGCTTGTTGGCAGTTCGGAAAATTGATTTGGCCTTACCTGAGTAAAGCAGTTCGCCGCGTTCCATATACACTCCTTAGTATAAATTTTGATGGTCCACTGGAAAGTTAAAGCACACCGACAGTTTCCATAGCCGCTCGTACTCTAGGCTGGGCGTCATCCGACAATGGAATCAAAGGTAATCTGATTCCGTTTTCGATGAAGCCCTGTTGTGACACTACCCACTTGGCCGGTATCGGATTTGACTCGAAAAACAACGCCTCGTGAATCGGTATCAGCTTGTCATTCAGTTCATTTGCAAGCGACTCATTTCCGGCAACCGCCGCGGTACACATTTCATGCATCAGTTTTGGAGCGACATTCGCGGTGACGGAAATCGTTCCCTTCCCTCCCGCGAGCATAAGATCCATCGAAGCAGAATCCTCCCCGGAATATGAAACAAATCCATCAGCGGAATCTTCCATCAATCTGACGCCACGCTCTATATCTGCCGTGGCATCCTTGATGCCGATGATATTATCAATATGGCTGAGACGGACAGCTGTACTATTGTGCAGGTCTGCTGAAGTCCGACCAGGCACGTTATAGAGAATTTGTGGGATGTCAACGGATTCCGCAATAAGCTTGAAATGCTGATACATCCCTTCCTGGGTCGGTTTGTTGTAATACGGAACAACAAGCAGACATGCGTCAGCCCCAAGCTCCTTTGCCGCGGTTGTCAGCTCCAAGGCTTCGGCCGTACTGTTTGACCCAGTACCGGCGATTACCGGAATTCGACCGGCCACGCAACTGATCGTCTTCTCAAATACGAGCTGGTGTTCTTCATGAGTCAGGGTGGCAGATTCGCCTGTGGTGCCAACAGAAACGATTGCGTCGGTACCCGATTCAATGTGATGTTCGATCAGTTTGGATAGCGATTCCAAATCTACAGAACCATCTAGATGCATGGGTGTGACGATTGCGCAAATGCTACCTTTTATCATTTATACGTTCTCCAACTAATCTGGATTCAATCCGGTCGTTTGAATCTTTTTCCTACTGCGCCATGTCAGTTCAAGATGACCCGTAGATTATGCATTATCGACTCCAATGGAATGCAGTGAAACAATCCCAGCGAAAGAACAAATTGCTCAATGTGACTCTCGGACATTTTAGTCTCTTGCCTGATGTGTCGTTTGGTGCAGGATGAATACGAATTCAGGTGAGAATTTTGACATTTACACGTTGTCTGGTAACGCGCAGCTGTAAAAATGAAATTATGGAATAGGCAGGGATTGTTGTCAATACAACGACTCCATTTGGAGTCGAAAATAGTTGATCATGATCCGTTAAGTGGTGTCTGAACCGAAAAATTGTGAAATTAAACGCGTAAACCTAACGTTTAGTAAAAAAAGATTCGGTGAGACGCGATCGTGAATAAGCTACTACCAATTATTATGAACGTTGTTGAGAGCAGGTCTGATCTACTTTAGAAATTTATACCACAAGACGGAAGCTGTGAAAGACTAACATAAACAGACACTTGAATCGATCAGTGGTCTACCTGCGGGTCAATATGAGCCGAGGTAAGAACAGCATGTATATTTGGGCCAAACGAAAGCATTGCTCACCGGCAATTGGTGCAGTCTTTATATGGCTGCATACCGATTGGCTGAAGTGAGCGACTTGTCGGTGGTGTAGTTTGATTCATCAAACTCCGATAAACTACAATGAGATCAAATTGCTCGTCGCGTATTGAAACTGATGAAAAGTTCCCTCAACACAACATCCGTAAAGAATTCAACCGCGGCGACTTATCAGGATGAGCCGAGCCAGACAGTCAGATAAAGAATTCTGATGTCTAGGACCAGTTTGTAGCCGATTAGGACCTTGGTATTTTTGTTTTACCCCAATCAAAAAAAAGAAAAACTTGCTTGAAGTCTATATCGACTCCCCACTATGACGATACCAGCATTTCAGGAATATAACTGTGGGACACCGACTTTCGAAAATCTATACCAGAACAGGTGACGATGGAACGACCGGGCTCGGAGATGGAAGCCGTGTCGTAAAAGATTCCAACCGAATTGAGGCGATCGGCCAACTGGATGAGTTGAACAGCGTCATCGGAGTGACATTGGCGAACGAATTGCCCGAAAATGTTCGCAGTTGCTTAAACAGAGTACAGCATACGCTGCTGGATATCGGCGGAGAACTTGCAGTTCCCGGTTTCGACGCATTGGTAACCGCCGAGAACGTTAAATTTCTGGAAAACCACTTGGATGAATTCAACGGCGAACTCTCGTCGCTTAAAGACTTCATACTACCTGGAGGTGTTCCGGCGGCAGCACACTGTCACGTCGCGAGAACGGTCTGTAGACGGGTTGAACGACGTTTGCACACGCTCGCGAAAGAAGAGGAGATCTCCCAATTCTCAAGGCAATACGTGAACCGGCTTTCGGACCTGCTGTTTGTTGCCGCTCGTTACATCAACCTCAAAGGTGGGGATGCTGATGTACTATGGGATCACGATAGAACCAAGAAAAAATTCAAAAAGGCCGATTGATGCCATCACAAATCGATAGGATTTTGTTTCAAGGCATCTCCATCCTATCAATAGTCATAACCTACCAGATTCTTCCAGCACTTTTCGTGCGACCCGAAAACATTCCAAAGCTTGTGGAACTCCACAGTAAATTGCGACTACATGAATGATCGCCCGAATCTGTTCTGTAGTCACACCATTGGTCAACGCACCTCGACAGTGAAGTTCCCATTCATGCATCTTGCCCAGTGCTCCAATCATGGCAAGGTTCATCATGGACCTGGTTTTCGCATCAATGGCTTCGTCTCCCCAGCCAAATCCCCAGCACCATTGTGTCATCGCTTCCTGAAACGGCCGGTTGAATTCGTCGGCTGCTGTCAGATTCCTCTCTACATATTCAGCACCGAGAGTGGCCTTCCGCTTTGCCAGTCCTTTCTCAAATAGTTCCTTATCCATTAATTGACTCCTAATTTTTTGCGAGTTGAGTGATAGTCCTTTCCAAATATTTCCATGATTTAACGTATCAGGGTTAAGTCAACCAGTCTGTCAAACCGTTCAATTGGTCACTCCAATCCTTGACCAATCGAATTTCGGACCCGGATCCGTTTTCCGGTCAGGTGCGATGTCCGAATGACCGAATATCTTGCTGTATCCCATGTCGGGGAAATGTTGCAAGAGCAAACCAATCAGCACATTGAGAGATTCGTACTGACTATCCTCGAATATATCCTCATCGCAGCCTTCAAGTTCAATGCCGATGGAAAAGTCATTGACGTTTACACGACCGAGACAGGAAGAGATACCCGCATGCCATGCACGTTTATTGAGCGATACAAACTGGATCATCTCGCCGTCTCGCCGGATCAGAAAATGTGCCGACACGCGCAAACCCTCAAGGTCGTGAAAATACGGGTGTGCTCCACAATCCAATTGGTTACAGAACAGATCTTTGACTTCAGTACCACCATATTGTCCGGGAGGTAGACTGATGGAATGGATGATGATCACTTCCGGTTCAACATCTTTCGGCCGATCGTCAAAATTTGGTGAATCGACCAGTCTGACACCAAGTATTAGTCCGCTCACCAGATCAATTTTCAAATTCTCATTCATTTTGAGATTTTCCATCCGCTATCGACTGAATTCACACACGTCAGCAGTAGCTCGACTATGATTACAAATTATTGTACGCGTTGTAGTAGGAAATGAATTATCCAGCTTCCGATAACCGCCAGCGAATACAAGCAAAAGTTCCGGATCTTGCATCAACAAGACGTTAGAGGTCTTCACTTCACTCTGTAGTTCACGTTATTGCGTGAAAATGTCATGAAACGATTTTCGCGCAAGATAAAATCCAATATTTTTCATTTTAGTTACATGAAAAAGTTTTTTTGTTGCGCAATTGTCGATTTCACGCATTATTAGCAACGTCTAGTTTCTCGTTAATCGAGATATGCCGCTAAAGCGGGGTGGAAATATGCTCAACTCGATAGCTTATTCAACGCAGATAGAATAGCTAGACAACCAAGAAAATACGTTCTGGCCAAAGTGACTCAATCAGAATTCTCAGCATGGTTGCAAGTTTGGGGTAAATTAAGTGGTGAACTGACTGATTCTACAGTGAGTTAATAAAAACAAATCCTACGATTTCACAAGCATTGAGGCGTTAGATTACGGTTCTTTATTGAATGGCTTTTCGTACAAATTACGTTTGTTTGCAGACGCGCTAAAATTGCCTGAACGCTTGTACGCAATACCCATTAAGGATTTCAAATATTCGGAGCACTAAAATGGCAAATGAAGACTACCCCGCTAGACTGCACATCGACTATCCCGAACGATCAAGCCGACTGGCAACATTATTTCGACTGATTCTAGTAATCCCCATCTATCTGCTTTTCGCTTTAGTATCCGGCACCATGGGCTTGCCATATGAACCAGTTGGATTTCTCCCGAACTTTTGCACTGCATGTCCCAATGACGAATACTGGCATGTATCCAATTTGATTGGACAAATTACCGGCAATGTGTTCCTCAGCTTGTTTCTCGGAACAATGTTCATGATTGTCCTGAGAAAGAAATACCCGCGTTGGTGGTTCGAATTTGTATACGCAATGAACAAATTTGCCGGGAGATTGTGGGCTTATTTCACGCTGTTGACCGACCAATACCCATCAACCGATGAAGAACAGACCTATCATTTGAGAGTTGACTTTCCAGATGTTGAGAATGAATTGAACCGATGGTTGCCACTAGTCAAATGGGCACTTGCGATTCCACACTACATCATGATAGGTTTCCTTAGTATTGGAATTATCCTGGCGACAATTATTGCTTGGTTTGCAATATTGATAACTGGGAAATATCCCAGGCCGCTTTTTGATTTTGTTGTTGGGTCATATCGATTTTTTATCCGGGTTTATGCCTATTCAATATGGCTTGTTACTGATCGCTACCCGCCCTTTAGTCTAAAGTAATTTCGGCTAGCCCAGAATCTGTGGAATGCCAAGTGGTTCAAGTGTGTCGTATTGCGCGAGCCTTGAATGTATCCCAATTGATTTCGGAATTGTTGGAACTCTCAAGCAATTTGAACAGCAATAAATTGCAGAAAATCTATGTTGTTCCGGATACCAACGGTCAGCGTCGTCAGAGACTCACTGAATATCAGTGCCCGATGCATGTGAAGTGATGGATGAACACTGTCTTACCCGCTTAGTGGACCTTACGAGTTCAAATCAAATAGTTGGTCAAACCCACATCAACTTCTCGAACTTTTTGTATATTGTTCACTGTGGATACCTCGTTGTCGATCGACTGGTCTAAGCTAGAGTGGCACTATGATGCCGAAAACAACCAGTGTGGCACTATGATGCCTGATAAATTCCGATGAGGTATCCTTTTCACAATTTCGGCAATCCAAGTCCAACAATCTGATTCCGTATTCCAGTGCAGACAAACGATTCCAAACGATGGCAGTTCTGGATTGATCGCGGTGGCACGTTTACCGACATTGTCGCCAGCGACCCCAAAGACCAGATCGTCACTCACAAATTACTATCGGATAATCCCGAACAATACAACGACGCTGCAATCCAGGGTATTCGAGACATTCTGAAATCGGACCGGAAAAACCTCGGTTCGGACCGGATCAGTGTCGTGAAAATGGGTACTACGGTTGCCACCAATGCCCTACTGGAACGCACCGGTACCCCATGCGTGCTCATTATTACGAAAGGTTTCCGTGACGCACTTCGAATTGGTTACCAGACTCGGCCCGATCTGTTCTCCAGGCATATCAGACTACCTCACCTGCTCTATGAGAAAGTGATCGAAATCGACCAACGGCACGGTGCCGAAGGCGATGTGCTCAAAGAGATAGACTACGATGCAGCATACACAGAAATGCAAAATGTTTTCAACGAAGGAATTCGCTCATGTGCGATCGTATTCCTGCATGGGTATCGGTTCCATGGACACGAAAAAATCATCGCGGAAATTGCAAGAGAGATCGGCTATACGCAAATCTCGACCTCACACGAAACCAGTCCACTGATGAAAATGATCGGCCGCGGCGACACCACGGTCGTAGACGCCTATCTTTCACCTGTCCTTCGCCGCTATGTTGAACAGGTTGCCAGTCACCTGAACGGTGTTCGGCTGATGTTCATGCAGTCAAACGGCGGACTTACCGATGCATATAGGTTTCAAGGCAAGGACAGCATTCTTTCCGGACCCGCAGGTGGAATCGTTGGCGCAGTTGAGACCAGTAAAATCGCTGGATTTGACAAGATCATCTCGTTTGATATGGGAGGAACTTCCACTGATGTCTCGCACTACGCCGGCGAATATGAACGCGCATACGATACACATGTAGCAGGTGTGCGAATCCGTTCGCCGATTATGCGAATTCACACCGTCGCTGCCGGCGGCGGCTCGATTCTCAAATTTGATGGTTTGAAATATCGTGTCGGTCCCGAGTCAGCTGGCGCGAATCCGGGTCCCGCCTGTTATCGTCGTGACGGACCTCTCACAATCACCGACTGCAATCTGATACTGGGTAAGCTGCAACCCGACTATTTTCCAAGAATATTCGGACCGACCGGCGATCAACCACTCGACACCGAAGCAGTCAATCACAAATTTGAGGAATTGGCTGAATCCATTCGGCAGTCTACAGGAGATGATCGTTCCGCACATGGTGTTGCAGAAGGATTTCTGAACATTGCCATCGACAACATGGCAAACGCAATCAAGAAGATATCCGTCCAGCGCGGTTACGACATCACCGAATACACCCTGTGCAGTTTTGGTGGTGCCGGTGGCCAGCACGCTTGCCTTGTTGCTGATGCACTCGGCGTGGAAACAGTGTTCATTCACCCATACGCGGGTGTGATGTCCGCATATGGAATCGGCCTCGCCGACGTTCGAACAATGTATGAGGAGGCAGTCGAAGGTGTGCTCTCAACAAACCTGATTCAGTCTCTTGATGATCGCTACGCAAAACTGGCGAACAAATCCAGGCAGGATGTACGAGACCAACAGGTTATCGACAGCAACATCGATATACAGAAGAGAATTCACGTTCGATATGATGGCACCGACTCCGCCATATCGGTCGATGGAAATGACAGTGATACGATTCGACGTGAGTTTGAGGACAAACACCGACAAAGATTCGGATTCATCATGCCGGAGAAACCGATTGTTGTTGAGGCAATTTCCGTTGAAGCCATTGGACGTTCGGATGTACATGAGGAATCAGGATCCATCGGTAACGAAAGGCAATCAGGTCTTGAACCGGTCGGTATCTCGCAGATGTATTTGTCCGGCAAGTTTCGCGAGGCCAAGGTTTATCTCCGGGAGACACTTCAACCAGGTGATGAGATTGTAGGTCCGGCGATCATCATTGAATCAACAGGAACAACCGTCGTGGAGCTTGACTGGAACTTGGAAGTTACCCAATTCAATCACCTCATTCTAAGACGAATTGCTCCTCGACCTCGCAAAACTGTCATCGGAACGGACGCTGATCCAGTAATGTTGGAAGTGTTCAACAACCTTTTCATGTCGATCGCCGAACAGATGGGGGCCTCATTGGAAAATTCTGCCTATTCGGTCAACATCAAGGAACGACTTGATTTCTCCTGCGCAATCTTTGATACCCAGGGTGATCTCGTTGCAAATGCACCTCATATGCCTGTGCATCTGGGCTCGATGAGTGAATCCGTGAAGATCATCATTCGCAATCGGATTGCAACGATGAAACCCGGAGACGCGTTCATTCTGAACAACCCATACAACGGAGGAACTCACCTGCCGGACATTACAGTGGTTACACCAGTGTTTGAGCAGACGAAAGGCACAATTCTGTTTTATGTCGCATCAAGAGGTCATCATGCCGACGTCGGTGGAATTACCCCGGGTTCAATGCCACCTGACAGTCATGTCATTGAGGAAGAAGGTGTGTTGCTGGATGATGTTCAACTGATGCGGGAAGGCGAATTGTTGGAATCCAACCTTAGGGCCATTTTGGAAGGCGCACAATATCCAGTGCGAAATGTTGAACAGAATCTCGCAGATATTCGCGCACAGATTGCAGCAAACGAAAAAGGTGTGCAGGAACTAAAGAACATGGTGAATCACTTTGGTTTGAATGTTGTGATCGCATACATGCAGCATGTCCAGGACAACGCGGAAGGAGCCGTGAAAAAGGTACTCAAAGTTCTTCGAAACGGTAAATTCAAGTATGAGATGGATGACGGGAGTGTGATTGCTGTAGAAATATCAATCGACAATGAAGAACAGACTGCAGTTGTCGATTTCACTGGAACATCCGCTCAGCTTTCGAGCAACTTCAATGCACCTTCTTCGGTGGCAAGGGCTGCGGTTATGTATGTCTTTCGTACCCTGGTCGACGACATCATTCCGATGAACGAGGGATGCCTGAAGCCAATCAAGATTGTCATTCCGGACGGTTGTATGCTGAAACCGGTTTACCCGGCCGCGGTTGTAGCAGGTAACGTTGAAACCTCCCAGTACATTACAGACACTCTGTATGGTGCGCTCGGCGTAATGGCAGCGGCACAAGGGACAATGAACAACTTCACGTTTGGTAACGACACCTATCAATATTACGAAACAATCTGTGGCGGGTCAGGAGCAGGATCGGACTTTGATGGCTGCGACGCCGTTCATACGCATATGACGAATGCGAAACTGACGGACCCTGAAATTTTGGAATGGAGATTTCCGATAAGGCTTGAGAGTTTTTCAATTCGTAAAGGAAGCGGCGGCCAAGGTAGACACCGAGGTGGTAATGGAACCATTCGTAAACTTCGATTCCTAGAACCGATGACAGCCGCAATTCTCTCAGGACACAGAAGGGTTCCTCCATATGGGGCAAACGGCGGCTCTCCCGGTCAGACCGGTAGAAACTATGTCATCAGGTCAAATGGCAACATCGAGTCCATGAACTCTACGGACAGAACCGAAATGAAAGTCGACGATATCTTCGTGATTGAAACTCCGGGCGGTGGTGGATTTGGCAGTCCAGATTGAGCGGTCAGTGCGGGTAAACCAATGTTTTCGGATCGATGATTGTCAACGAATTAATTATTCGAGATTTCAGCGCGGAAATTCGTTCATGACATGAGCCGAAGCAATATATAATTTTAGTTTTGTAGCCACGTTAAGTGGCTTTGTTGTTGTTTTATTGTGGTAATTTGAATAAATGGAGCACAGGTAATGAGCCAACTACCCAACGGTAAATACAAGTGGCACGTCGACCCGACAGAAGACTTGAAAGAATTTCCAACACCCCACTACGCGCCAAATCGCTGGGATGGAATCAAACGAGATTATGACTGGACCGAGGTAGAGAGATTACGTGGTTCTGTATGCATCAGGCATACACTCGCTGAAATGGGTTCCGAAAAGCTCTGGAATTTCCTGCAAAATGATAAGTTTGTTGCTTCGCTGGGTGCCTATACAGGTTGTCAGGCGGTCCAGCAAGTCAGAGCCGGACTCAAATCGATTTATCTTTCCGGCTGGCAAGTGGCAGCTGATGCGAACAACGCCGGGCAGACCTATCCGGATCAATCACTCTATCCCGCCAGTTCCGTACCGCAAGTAATTGAGCGAATCAACAACGCATTTATTCGACAGGACCAAATCCAAACCTTGGAGCAACTGAGCGGGCAACAAACCACCGATATCGACTGGTTCATGCCAATTGTTGCCGATGCAGAAGCAGGTTTTGGCGGTCCACTGAATGTTTTCGAACTAACCAAGGCGATGATCAAAGCCGGTGCCGCGGGCATTCACTATGAAGATCAACTGTCTTCAGAAAAGAAGTGTGGACATCTCGGTGGAAAGGTACTTCTGTCGACACAACAGGGGATTCGCAATTTGACCTCTGCCCGCTTGGCAGCGGATGTGATGGGTGTACCAACTGTCATTATCGCAAGAACAGATGCCGAAGCAGCAAGATTACTGCTGTCGGATGTTGACGAACGCGACCATCCGTATATTACCGGTGAACGTACCGCAGAAGGATTCTTCAGAATTACCGGCGGAATTGATATGTGTATCGCTCGCGGCCTGGCGTATGCGCCATATGCTGACTTGATCTGGATGGAAACTTCGACACCGAATCTTGATGATGCGAAAAAATTTGCGGACGGTGTTCATGCGGAATTTCCAGGAAAGATGCTGGCATATAACTGTTCTCCGTCATTCAACTGGTCGAAACATTTAGGGCCGGATGAACTCGCGAGTTTTCAAAACGATATTGCTGAGATGGGATACAGATACCAGTTTGTTACGTTGGCAAGTTTTCACAGTGTCAACTATTCAAGCTTTGATATTGCCAGGAAATATATTCAACGAGGGATGCAGGGATACTCCGATTTGCAGCAGGCGGAATTCGCCGCCGAGGAGTTTGGATTCTCAGCAACCCGCCATCAGCATGAAGTCGGAGTCAGTTACTTTGATGCGATCAACGAGGCGACGGCCGGGGGTAAAGAAGCATCCACTGTCGCAATGGTTGATTCTACAGAAACTGCCCAGTTCTGATTTCAGATTCTCCTTACAGAGAATTCGTAAGTTAAAAAAGGAGTTTATATACTTTACTAAACCAATGGATTATTTTCCTAATAATTACCTATTTATGGAATTATTTTGCTCTGTTCGGCACTTTGCTATCGGATCTTTCGTCGCGCCTGTGAGCCTTCATCGGCGGTGCTGACAACATCCGACGATTCGGTCGCTTGGCACGCAAATGCTGTTTCAGGCTAATAGCGGTCGCACCGTCTTCAGCAGTGCTGGAGCGCTTCACATCAGTGCAATCTGCCACACGTTAGGAGATGTTAGGTCTTCATTCTTGTTGACTTACTGAGACAATATAATGGTCCAGTGATGTTCACCGATGGCGGAGACCAAATCGACGACCCTGACTATTCACGTTCATCCAGAAGTCAAGGAGGGACTGCGGAGCACCGCTGAGCGGGTGCGCGTATCGCGGAGACGGGTACTGGAACCAAAAACGGGTAGGCCGGTCGAGAAGTTATCATACGAAAAAGACCATGAGTGCAAACAGCAACCAACTCGAAAACCGTCTCTGGGACGCTGCCGACGAGTTGCGGGCCAACTCCAAGCTAAGGGCGTCGGAATACTCCATCCCGGTGCTGGGAATGATCTTTCTTCGCTATGCAGACGTGAAGTTCGCCGAGGCTGAAAAGCAGATCGGCGAGCAGGGCAGTGGCCGTCGTAGCACGGGCGGCAAGGAGCGGTATCAGGCTATGGGCGTGCTCTACCTACCCGAGGTGGCGCGATTCGGCAACCTGCTCAAACTGCCCGAGGGCGAGAATATCGGCCAAGCGATCAACAACGCTATGCGGGCCATTGAGGCGGACAATCCCGACCTCAAGGACGTACTGCCCAAGACCTACAATCGGTTAGAGAATGCCACTCTGGTGGAACTTCTCAAGTTGATGGGATCAATACCCATGGACATTGAGGGTGACGCCTTCGGCAAGATCTATGAATACTTCCTTAGCAAGTTCGCTATGACCGAGGGACAAAAGGGCGGCGAGTTCTACACGCCCACCAGCATAGTCAAGCTAATCGTTGAAATCATCGAACCTTTCCATGGGCGCATCTTCGATCCGGCTTGCGGTTCCGGCGGCATGTTCGTGCAGTCCGCCCGCTTTGTGCAGAAGCACAAGAAGAATACTGCCGCCGAGATCAGCGTTTACGGACAGGAGCGGATTGCCGAGACGGTGCGTCTGGGCAAAATGAACCTCGCGGTGCATGGCCTCGCCGGGGACATTCGCCAAGGCAATACTTATTACGAAGACCTGCACAATAGCCCCGGCAAATTCGACTTCGTGATGGCCAATCCGCCCTTCAATGTGGACCGGGTGGACAAGGAACGCCTCAAGGATGACCCGCGCTTCCCCTTCGGCATGCCTCGCGTGGACAACGCAAACTACTTGTGGATTCAGAACTTCTACAGCTCCTTGTGCGCGACCGGTCGAGCCGGTTTCGTAATGGCCAACTCCGCGTCCGATGCTAGCGCCTCGGAGCTGGAGATCCGCAAACAGCTCATCAAGGCTAATGCGGTCGATGTAATGGTGGCCGTTGGTTCCAACTTTTTCTACACCGTCACGCTACCCTGTACCCTCTGGTTCCTCGACCGAGGCAAGCGCGGTACCGGGCGTGAGGATTCCGTACTGTTCATCGACGCACGCCACATCTACCACCAGATCGACCGCGCACACCGTGACTTCGAGCCGCAACAGATCGAGTTCCTCGCCAACATCGTGCGGCTTTACCGGGGCGAAGAGCCAGAGGCTCGGCACGACAGTGCCGGGATGCTGACTGAAAAATTTCCGGGCAGCGATTATCAGGATGTGTCCGGTCTGTGCAGGGTGGCGACCATCGAGGAGATCGAGGTCCAAGGCTGGAGCCTCAATCCTGGCCGTTATGTGGGTGTGGCAGCACGGCAGGAAGATGACTTCGACTTTTTCGAGCGGTTGGAGGAATTGAATGAGGAACTGGAGGTACTGAACAACGAGGCGCGGGAATTGGAAGAACGGATTGCGGACAATATCACTGCTGTGATGAATAGGATATGAAGTGAAGTCGATTCATATGATCAAGTTCAAGGAGTTCATCACTCTCCAAAGAGGGTTTGATCTTCCAAAGAAGAAACGAAGGAATGGTACTTTCCCTGTTGTTGCATCAACATCAGTCCAGGGATTTCATGACGAATTCAAGGTGCAAACTCCTGGTGTTGTGACTGGCCGAAGCGGATCGCTTGTGGTCAAGTTCTCTTTATTGAGCAGCCATTTTGGCCGCTGAATACCACGCTATGGGTTAAAGCTTTTAAGGGAAATAATCCACGGTACGTTTACTATCACTTGCAAACCCTTGGTCTTGAACGCTATAACTCTGGGGCAGGTGTACCCACTCTTAATCGTAATCACCTTAACGAAATTGAAGTGGGGGTTCATGTCATCGAATCCCAACAAAAGATCGCCACCATCCTCTCGGCCTACGACGACCTGATCGAGAACAATCTGCGGCGCATCAAGATACTGGAGGAGATGGCCCAGAACCTCTACCGCGAGTGGTTCGTCAAGTTCCGCTTTCCTGGTCATGAGCAGGTGCGTATGATCGATTCCTCGCTGGGGAAGATTCCGGAGGGGTGGGAAGTCAAATTAGTCAAAAACTTTGGTGAGGTGATTACTGGGAAAACTCCCAGCAAGAAGAGGTTTGACTACTATGGTTCAGATTTACCTTTTGTAAAAACACCAGATATGCATGGTACTATCTTTGTGCATAATACAGCAGAGTGTCTTTCTAATTTAGGCGCAGCATCTCAATCCAACAAAACTCTCCCGGGTGGGACGATATCTGTCAGTTGTATCGGGACTGTTGGCATAGTCTCCATTCTCGGCCAAACATCTCAGACGAATCAACAGATCAATTCCATTGTTCTATCTTCAGATGTATACAGGGAGTTTCTGTATTTCGCGTTACTCGATTTAGAAGAGACGATTCACAATTTCGCAGCAACTGGTGCAACGATGTCCAACCTAAGCAAGGGAAAATTCGAGTCATTACAAATAGTTTGTCCTATGGATCATATGGTGAATGAGTTTCATAGAATCGTTTTCTCGATGTTTGAGCAGATCGAGAACTGTCAATTGCGAAATGTTACTCTCCGCCAAACTCGCAACATTCTCCTCCCCAAACTCATCTCCGGTGAGTTGGACGTCTCGGAGTTGCACATCGACATCAGGGAGGCGTAATGAGCACCCGGGTTCCGGTCAATCCCGATCTGCTCCACTGGGCACTCGAGCGCGCCGATGTAAGCGCTGATGCGCTCGTAGAAAAGTTTCCGAAACTGAACGACTGGCTAGAGGGCGAGCTTGCGCCCACCTTGAAGCAACTGGAAGCCTTTGCAAACACAACCCATACCGCTATCGGTCTGCTATTTCTGCCGCAACCACCCGAAGAGCCATTGCCGATTCCAGACTTTCGCACGCTACCCGAGGCACGGTTGTCCCGCCCGAGCGCCGATCTTTTGGATATCATCTACCTCTGCCAGCAACGCCAAGCCTGGTATCGGGACTACCAACGCCTGCATGGCGTGGAGGCGGTTACTTTTTTTCGTTCCGCCTCGGTGGCGGACAAGGTGCCCGGGGTAGCAGCCGGGATCGCCCAGACCATTGGTTTCGATCTTGCCGAGCGGCAGCAGTTGCCGACTTGGATCGACGCTCTGCGCCGCTTCATCTCTCAAGTCGAACAGGCCGGGATATTGGTAATGGTGAGCGGCGTGGTGGGCAGTAATACCCATCGTCCCTTGAATGTGGAGGAGTTTCGCGGATTTGCTTTGGCTGATCCAATTGCACCGCTGATCTTTATCAACGGCAAGGATTCCAAGGCGGCGCAGATGTTTACCCTAGCTCATGAGCTGGCCCATCTGTGGCTGGGAGAGAGTGGCGTATCCGACACCCAGGCTGCGACTCAGCCGGATAAGCAAATCGAGCGCTGGTGCAACGCGGTGGCGGCGGAATTGCTGGTTCCGCTCGAACAATTGCGTCCGGTTTACGATCCAGAGAATGAGCTGTATGAAGAGATGCAACGCCTCGCCCACCAATTCAAGGTCAGCACGCTGGTCATCGTCCGCCGTTTGTTCGATCTGGGGGTGTTTGACAAGGAGATGCTTTGGGTAACTTATCGCGCGGAGCTTGAGCGCGTGAAGGTGTTGTCTGCCCGGAAGAGCAGTGGCGGTGATTTTTACAACACCCTATCCGCCAGAACCGGAAAGCGGTTTGTAAAAGCGCTTGTAGCTAGTACGCTGGAGGGGCAAACCCAGTTTACCGATGCATTCAGAATGCTGGGCATCAAGAAAACCGCCACCTTCTATGAGGAGGCGCAGCGGTTGGGACTACACGGATGAAATATTTACTGGATGCCAATGTCTTTATGGCGGCGAACAATCTTCACTACAGCTTGGATTTCTGTCCCGCGTTCTGGGACTGGCTGATCTTGGGCAATGCGCAGCGGAAGGTGTTCAGTATCGAAAAAGTAGGGGATGAAATCTCAGCGGGTGACGATGCATTGACCAGGTGGGCTGAAGGACCCGGCAAACATCTGTTTCTCAAACCAGATCCGAAGCCCTGAAAGGAATGACTCAAGTCAGTCAGTGGGTGATGGTAAACGGCTACACCCCCGCGGCAGTGAACAACTTCTTACAAGTGGCGGACTACTGGCTGGTATCCCATGCGCTGGCACACGGTTTGGTGGTGGTCACCCACGAGAAACCCGCGGATACGCCCAACAAGGTAAAAATCCCCAATGTTTGTGTCGGGCTGGGCGTAAAGGTGATGACGCCATTCGAAATGCTGCGTCATGAGCGGGCGCGTTTTGTCTTGGGGTTCGCGGCGTGAAAAACCGAAGATAGACGGGGAAACGGATGTCCGACTACTCCGAAGGCGTACTGGTCGAAAAACCCACCATCGAGTTAATCGCGGAGATGGAATGGGAAACGATCAACGGCTTACATGAATTCGATCAGGCGGGCAACAGCCCTTTGGGGCGGGAAGCGAAATCCGAAGTAGTGCTGGAGGGGCGGTTGCGGCCGGTACTGGAGCGACTGAATCCCGATCTACCAGCGATAGCTTTCGACCAAGCCATTGAGGAGTTGATCCGTGACCGTAGCGCAATGGCCCCGGCGCAAGCCAACCGCGATGTCTATTTGTTGCTGAAGAACGGCGTGCAGGTGAAGAATCCCGCCTCTGACGGCGAGGGCGAGACTGAGGAGTCGGTCAGGCTTATCGACTGGAAGACACCCGCCAGCAACGATTTTCTACTGGTCAGCCAGTTCTGGGTAACCGGGGAGATGGGCACCAAGCGGGCTGACTTGGTGGGCTTCGTCAACGGCATTCCGCTGGTGTTCATTGAGCTGAAGGCGACCCATGCTCGGCTGGAGACAGCCTACACCGACAACCTTAGCGACTACAAGAACACGATTCCGCAACTCTTTTGGTACAACGCCCTCATCGTGCTTTCCAATGGCAGCCGTAGCCGTATCGGCAGCATGACAGCAAGCTGGGAGCACTTCGCCGAGTGGAAGAAGATCAATAGCGAGGGCGAAGAAGGGATAGTTTCGCTGGAAACCATGATCCGGGGCACCTGCGACAAGGCACGGCTGCTGGATTTGGTGGAGAACTTTACCCTGTTCATGGAGGTACAGGGAGGGTTAATCAAACTGCTGAGCAAGAATCACCAGTACCTGGGAGTGAGTAACGCTATCGAGGCGCTACGGGGTATCGAGAACCGTGCTGGCAGGTTGGGCGTGTTCTGGCATACCCAGGGAAGCGGTAAGAGCGTGTCGATGATCTGTTTCGCGCAGAAGGTATTGCGCAAGATTCCCGGCAACTGGACCTTCGTCATCATCACCGACCGGCAGGAGCTGGATCACCAAATTTACAAGTACTTTGCAGCGAGCGGGGCAGTGACCGGGCAGGATGCGCAAGCCACTTCAAGCCGCCATCTACGACAGCTTTTGACGGAAGACCACCGCTACGTATTCACTCTGATCCACAAGTTTCGCACCGAACGGGGCGAGGAGCATCCGGTGATGTCGGAGCGCTCCGACATCGTCGTTATCACCGACGAAGCGCATCGCAGCCAATACGATACCTTGGCGCTGAACATGCGTACTGCCTTGCCCTATGCCTCGTTTATCGCCTTCACCGGCACGCCACTGATCATTGGTGAGGAGAAGACGCGTGAAGTCTTCGGCGACTATGTGAGCGTATATGACTTTCGCCAGTCGGTAAAAGACGGTGCGACCGTTCCGCTCTACTACGAAAACCGCATACCAGAGTTGCAGCTTACCAATGAGAATCTCAACGAGGATATGGAGCGCCTGCTGGAAGAGGCGGAGCTGGACGAGGGTCAGGAGAAAAAGCTGGAGCGGGAGTTCGCCCGCCAGTATCACCTGATCACGCGGGAGGAGCGGCTGGAGACCATTGCCAAGGACCTGATGCGCCATTTCACCGGGCGTGGATTCCTAGGCAAGGCGATGGTGATTAGCATCGATAAGGCCACGGCGGTGCGCATGTACGACAAGGTGCAGGCGCACTGGACTGCGGAGATGTCACGTCTAAAGGACGAGATGACCAAGGCAATCGGCGACGAGAAGCGTCAAGTCATCAAGGAACGGCTCCAGTTCATGGAATCCACCGATATGGCGGTGGTAGTTTCATCTTCACAGAACGAGATCGGAGAGATGAAAGCCAAGGGACTGGATATTGTGCCGCACCGCAAACGCATGGTGAGCGAAGATCTAGAGAACAAGTTTAAAGACCCGGACGACCCGTTCCGCATTGTTTTTGTCTGCGCCATGTGGCTAACCGGTTTTGATGCGCCTTCCTGCTCCACGCTCTACCTCGACAAACCAATGCGCAACCATACCTTGATGCAGTCCATCGCTAGGGCCAATCGAGTGTTCAAGGAAAAGGTCAACGGTCTCATCGTCGATTACGTCGGAGTGTTCCGCAACCTTGAAAAGGCACTGGCGATCTATGGGGCCGAGAAAGGTGCTGGTGGCGATTCTCCAGTCCAAGACAAGTCGGCGCTTGTTGCCTTGTTACGGCAGTCGATTGCCGAGATGGAGAAGTTCTGCGCAGGAATGGGCGTTGATCTGGATACTATAGCAGCAACCAGCGACTTCGAGAAGATCAAGCTGCTGGACGATGCGGTGGAGGCTCTGATTGTCAATGACGACAGCAAAAAGCGGTATTTGACGCTGACCGCGATGATCTGGAGGCTCTACAAGGCCATACTGCCAGACAGCGAAGGCATGGCGTTCGCTGCGCAGTGCCTGCTGTTTGATGTGCTGGCAAAGAAGATTCGGGCACTTACTCCTCCAACTAACATTTCCGAGGTAATGGGCCAGGTGGAGGAACTGCTGGATGCGTCCATCGACACCGAGGGATATGTTATCCGGGAAACGTCAGTGGCCTATGGAGTAATGGGTGATGCTGAGGAGCACTTGATCGATCTGGCACAGATCGATTTTGAGACGTTGAAGGAGCGATTCACCAAAGGCAAGAAGCGCACGGAGGCGGAAAAACTCAAGGGTCAGGTGCACGGCAAATTGAAGCGGATGCTGCGTCTCAACCGCACCCGCATGGATTATCTGGAGCGGTTCCAGAAGATGATCGACGAATATAACGCCGGGAGTCTGAATATCGACGAGTTTTTTCAGCGGCTGCTGGATTTCGCTGAAAGCCTGAATGATGAGGAGAAGCGAAGTGTCGCGGAGCAACTATCGGAAGAAGAGCTGGCATTGTTCGACATCCTGACCAAGCCTCGACTTGATCTTTCCGACAAAGAGACCAAGCAGGTAAAGAAAGCGGTAAAGCATCTGTTGGAGGTGTTGAAGCGTGAAAAGCTGGTTTTGGACTGGCGCAAGTTCCAGCGACCCCGTGCTGCCGTGAGAATTAGCATCGAGGATGTACTGGACGAGGGTTTGCCAGAGAATTTCTCACAGGAGCTGTTTCAGCAAAAGGTCGAAAACGTGTACCAGCACGTTTTCGATTCCTACTATGGCGGTGGACGGGGAGTGTATGCGACTGCAGCTTGATGTTAATTCCCCTCCGTCACAGCTGCCAACCTGGCCAGGTAATGACGATGAGTGCAATGCAAGAAGGAAAAGCATGAGGAACCTGTCCATGAACTATCGAGTTATGGCGAAGGTCTACAAGCTATGGCAATTCTGATAAATTGAAGTATGTAGCTTAAGGGAATAAATTTGACTAAACCAGTGGAATATTTTCCCAAAATTTACCCATTTTTGGATTTAATTTGTTTTGCGCGGCACTTTGCCATCGAGTCTTTCGTCGCGTCTGCCAATCTTCATCGGCGATGTCGCCAACACCCGACGAGCCAATCGCTTGGCACGCAAATGCTGTTCTAGGCTAATTGCGGCCGCGCCGTCTTCGCTTGTGCCGGAGCACTTCACACCAGTGCAATCGGCCATCCTCGTCTCTTCTCAAATCCCGATTCATCAATCGGCACCCGACGAACCCCGCCACTATGGCCGCCATCTGATCGGTTGTGTCAAATTCACGGTTTTTTTGACGTCCTGCAAACTCACCCACATACCGGCCAAGGTACTTGGCGCTAATCTTGTGATAGGTTTCCTTGTGTGCACGCTTGAGCATCGACCAGAACGACTCAATGCCGTTGATATGCACATCAACTGCCACATACTCGCCCGCCGAATGGCGTACAAACTGGTGTTTGTAGTCGTCGAGTTTCCCCGATCAATAAAATTGACTAGATTTTTTCTGGATTCGGGCGATCCTTGGTCATAACAATTGCCCAGACTCAAATTTAAATCTCGGCTCGATAAAGTGTGTGTGAGCACTGAAACTTATTGTTTTAACTCGGCAAATTAATCCAATTAATGAATTAGTTGAATCCAAATTACCAATGGAGTCACAGCAGGCAGGTCCCTATTCCAGCGCACTTTCCAACTCTGGAATTGCGGTAAACAGGTCCGCGACCCAGCCAAAATCGGCAACCTGAAATATCGGTGCCTCTTCGTCCTTGTTGATTGCAACAATAATTTTCGAGTCCTTCATACCGGCAAGATGTTGAATCGCTCCGGATATACCAACGGCCAGATACAGGTCAGGCGCGACGACTTTCCCGGTTTGACCAACCTGATAATCATTCGGTACGTAACCGGCATCAACCGCCGCTCGTGAAGCTCCAACAGCAGCTCCAAGTTTGTCCGCCACCCGTTCAAGCATGCTGAAATTTTCTCCGCTCTGCATTCCACGACCACCCGATATAACGATACTCGCAGTTGTCAGTTCAGGGCGTTCGCTTCGTGTCAGGTCATGCTTAACAAAACTTGACAATTGTTCATCGCCTTTGGCAGATAACTCCTCAACCGGCGCCGATGATCCGCTGTCTTCGACAGCCGCATCGAAAGTGGTTGTACGAATCGTGATCAGTTTCACCGAATCAGTCGATTGCACCCTGGCCAAGGCGTTTCCGGCATATATCGGCCTGATGAATGTATCTTCGGAGACTATTTCGCTGATATCGGAAACCTGCTGAACATCCAGCATGGCTGCAACTCTCGGCAGGAGATTCTTGCCGAATGTCGACGCTGGTGCCAGAACATGTGAATATCCAGATGCGATCTCCCTGACAACCGGTGCGACATTCTCAACCAAACCATATTGGTACTCCGACGAGTCAACCGACAGTATCTTGGCAATCCCACTAATTTTCGCGGCTGCGCCAACGACATCAGCACAATCATTCCCTACGACAAGCCCATGCACGTCACTGCCAAGCTGCGTGGCAGCTGTGACTGTATTCAGAGTCGACGCTTTGACTTCGCTGTTATCGTGTTCAATCAGTACCAATACGCTCATTACAGCACCTTCGCTTCATTTTTCAGTTTGTCAATCAATTCCTCTGCGCTTTGAACACGCACTCCGGCATCCCTTGCGGGTGGTTCAGTCACTTCTAAAACATTCACCCTAGGTGTCACATCAACACCAAGATCATCAGGCGTCAGAACCTCAATTTCCTTTTTACGCGCCTTCATGATGTTCGGTAATGAAGCATAGCGAGGTTCGTTCAGTCTCAGGTCAACCGTTATGACTGAAGGTCGAGATAATCGCACCGTTTCGAGACCACCATCCACCTCGCGAACGACATTGAAACCATCATCCTCGACATCTATCTTCGATACGAAAGTACCGAGTGACCAATTCAACATGGCCGAGAGCATCTGACCGGTCTGATTGTTATCGTTGTCCACTGCCTGCTTACCCATCAACACAATGCCGGGTTCTTCTCGCTCAACAACGGTCTTCAACAGTTTGGCAACTGCGAGTGGCTCCAGATCAACATCAGTCTGAATCAGAATCCCACGATCGGCTCCCATAGCCAAGCCATTTCTGAGTGTTTCCTGGCTTTGCTGCGGTCCCGCCGCTACTACGATGACTTCCTCTGCCTTACCTGCCTCTTTCAATCTGATCGATTCTTCCACAGCAATTTCGCAGAATGGATTCATGGACATTTTGACGTTATTCAATTCAACACCAGAGCCGTCCATTCGTACTCTGACTTTGATGTTGGCGTCGATTACGCGCTTAACAGGAACAATTACCTTCATACCGCTCCTCGGTGAGAAAAAGAAACTATTTGCTAGATTTAGCTATGATCTGAGCCGCACGTTACTGGGATCGTGAGGCGAGTTTTCAACAACGGAACAATTATAGCGATTTCCAAGAATTTCAATCTCCAATTTGGTTCCAACGTCTCCATATCCGGTCTGTACATAGCCGATCGCTAGACTTTGTTGGAGAAAGTGACCATACGATCCCGCTGTTGCCCTTCCGATCATCTTCTCACCGTCCCAAAGCGGCTCATTACCCAGCGGGTCCGCATCGGTGACTCCTTCTACTGCGACGGTCACAAATTCCTGGGGAACACCGTTATCCAGCTGATTCTGCAAAGCGTCGCGGCCGACGAAATCACCCTTGTCCATATGAGCGAATATTCCAAGCCCGGCTTCGAGGATGGTGTATTCCCGGGTCAGGTCCTGCCCCCACATACGGTAAGACTTCTCGATCCGAAGCGAGTCCATCGCCCGCATTCCACATTGGCCGATATCGAACTCAGCACCGGCATCCATCAACTGCTCAAATATGTGCCGCTGATATTCGATAGGATGATGGAGTTCCCAGCCCAGCTCGCCGACAAAATTCACCCGCATCGCTCTCAGCGGTGCCAGTCCGACATAGATGTGCTGTGCAGTCAGCCACGGAAAGGCATCGTTGGACAAATTCGCGTCAGTCAGTTTTTCCAATACCTTTCGCGAATTTGGCCCTGCCACCACCAAAGTGCCATGAGAAGTCGTAAGATTATCCAAGCGTACAGAGTTGTCGGCAGGCAAATGTTTCTGCAGGAAACTGTAGTCAAATCGTTCTGCCGCTCCAGAACTCACCAGATAATATGAACCATCAGCATTCTTGGTGACCGTAAACTCGCTTCTCACACCACCGTACTTTGTGAGCGCGTGACACAGTTGAATTCTTCCTGCCTTTTTCGGAAGCCTTCTCGCGAATAGACCATCCAGATAGTCTTCCGCCCCTTCACCGGATACTTGAAACTTTGAAAAGCTTGTGATGTCAATGATGCCGACATTGTTCCTGATATTGTTGTGTTCATTGCCGACGTGTTCAAAATATTTTGAACGTCGAAAACTCCAATCATCCACAGCTTCGACTCCCTCAGGAGCAAACCAGTTCGGCCGTTCCCAGCCATATCGCTGTCCCCAAACCGCACCCAGTGCGGCCAGTCGGTCATGAATCGGGCTAGTTTTGGCCGGTCGACACGCGGGACGCTCCTCGTCCGGGTAGTGAATCGTGAACACATTCTCATATGCCTCTTCATTCTTGGTCACAAGATATGGACCGCGTGCATAATCACCGTATCTGCGTGGGTCGACGGCTAGCAGGTCAATTGTCGGTTCGCCCTCAACCATCCACTCCGCCAGTTGCCATCCTGCACCGCCGGCTGCTGTAACACCAAAACTATGACCTTCATTCAGCCAGACGTTGGGAAGATCCCACGCCGGCCCGACAAGAGGACTGCCATCCGGGGTATAGGATATGGGTCCGTTGACGATATCTTTGATACCTGCAGTCTCAAATGAAGGAACTCGATTGATTGCAGCCTCGACATGCGGCATGAGACGGTCGAGATCACCTGGAAACAGGTCTTTTTCAAAAGTCGATGGCACTCCATCTGCGAAAACCGCCGGCGCGCCTTTCTCGTACGGTCCCAAAATGTAACCCATTCTTTCCTCGCGCAGATAATAGGATGCATCAGACTCGCGAAGTACGGCAAGTTCCCTACCCCCGCTTTCGCGATACGCTTTCAACTCTTCCACCACATCGGTTACGATGTATTGATGTTGAACCGGAATCGCGGGAATCAAAATTCCAAGCAACCGACTGAAAGTCTGCGAGTAATTACCTGTCGCACAGACAATATGCTCACAGGTGATTTCACCTTTCGAGGTCGAAACCTTCCATTCGCCTCCAGGTGTGCGGTTCAAACCCGTCACCTCAGTCTGCTGGTAGATTTTGGCACCGCGTTCACGTGCACCTTTCGCCAGCGCATTGGTCAAGTCGACGGGTGCAATGTGCCCGTCATCGGGGTGATACAAAGCGCCAACCAGACCGTCGGGATTGATCAGCGGCCAAAGATCCTTGACTTCTGAGGGTGTGATGAGTTCAAACGGAACTTCGATGGTGTTTGCTGTCCCACAATATTTCTTGTACTCATCCATTCGGTCTCGTGTACAAGCCAGACGCAGATTTCCGGTAACATGAAACCCAACATCCTGACCGGTTTCCTCTTCCAGAGTCTTGTAGAGATCCACGGAATACTTGTGCAACTGCCCTACCGCATAACTCATATTGAATAGTGGTAACAGACCCGCCGCATGCCAGGTCGACCCCGCAGTCAGTTCAGTACGCTCGCACAGCACGACATCATTCCAACCTTTCTTTGCGAGGTGATACAGCGTACTCACACCGACGACGCCCCCACCGATTACAACTACTCTTGCATAACTTTCCATATTTTGCTCACTTCATCCATTAACGCACAATTTTCTCCGGTTAACTATTTGATTTTAATTCCAAAATTCAGTAATTTAATTGGTCTGATAAGATTTGGACAACAATAGAAAACAGAGCATTTTAAAACTTTACCTAATTTACAATATTCCCAGTTGTTTTTCCGATTTTATTCGTGTGATTTCGCCCAATTTTTTCGCAAGCCAACCAACAGTGGCTCTTCAATTCAAGTAAATTTTTTCGATGCCGAAATCTGCCAAACCGATTGAATTATTTCCCGATATTCGGGGTAAAAGGCCAGCTGCTGCTCCAGAACGCGAATCCGGACGGTCGAAACGCGCGAAAAAACTGGCACGAACCATTCTGAAAGGATTTGAACGTCACTTCACACTCTTTCAGGAAATCACCTCCGGTGCCCAGGAACGATTCGAGAACGCCGCTTGGCGCGAGGTACGAGAAGCTGCCAGACGACGAATACATTTCTATGACAAACGTATCCAGGAAACGATTGCCACCATAAGGTCAGAACTGGGAATAGACGAGCTTGATGAGCCGCTTTGGGAAGAAGTGAAAATTCGCTACATTCACCTTCTGCTGGAACATCGACAGCCTGAACTTGCCGAAAGTTTCTACAACTCAGTGTTCTGCAAGCTGTTCGACCGTCGCTACTATAAGAACACCCATATATTTGTTCGCTCTTCAGTTTCCAAGGAATACCTGCAGGCCGGTAAACCGATATATCGATCATACTACCCATCCAGTCGCGGTCTGCGAAACACCATTGCTGACATATTGACCGGGCTCAACTTCAATCGTCCCTACGAAAACCTGACCCGCGATGTCCGGAATATTCTTCGACATCTAGGCAGAGTTCTTCCAAGAGAACAAAGATCAATCGCCCTGAATTACCAGATCGATGTTTTGAGCTCTTTATTTTTCAGAAACAAGGCGGCTTACCTGATCGGACGCGTAATCAATGACTATCGAACAACACCATTCATCGTACCGATACTGAATAACGAGGAAGGTGCGCTTTACGTTGATGCACTGTTACTTGACTCCGCCGACCTGGACGCGGTTTTCGGTTTTTCGAGGGCTTATTTCATGGTTGAGACGCAGGTACCATCGGCAACCGTCAGATTCCTGATGAATATTCTGCCAGAGAAAAGCAAGGCCGACCTGTACTCCGCTATTGGCTTTCACAAACAAGGCAAGACTGCATTCTACAGGGACTTCCTGCACCATTTGCAACATTCACACGACAAGTTCATTGAAGCACCTGGCATCCGCGGCATGGTGATGATGGTATTCACACTGCCGTCCTATCGCTATGTTTTCAAACTGATCAAGGATGCGTTCGAACCTCCCAAGAAATTGTCGCGTTCGACAGTGATCGAAAAATATCACCTGGTAAAACAGCACGACCGGGTTGGACGTCTGGCGGATACACTTGAATATTCTGATGTCGCGTTGCCAAAAAGCAGATTCAGTGACGAGCTGTTGGACATCCTGCAGGAAACATGTGCGAGATCCATCATCGTCGACAGTGAAATGGTGGTACTCAAGCATGTTTATATCGAACATCGGATGATGCCGCTCAATCTATTGCTGCAGGATATCAAAAAAGAAGAGGAGGCTCTCTATTTTGCCAGAGGATATGGCGATGCAATCAAGGAAATGGCCGCAGCTAACATCTTTCCGGGCGACATGCTTCTGAAAAATTTCGGTGTGACCAGAAACAACCGAGTCGTTTTCTATGACTATGACGAAATTCGCTACCTGAGCGAACTGAAATTTCGTAAAATTCCGCCGGCACGGAATGCCGACGATGAAATGTCAACCACACCCTGGTTTTCCGTCGGTGAGGATGATGTGTTTCCGGAGGAGTTCGAGAAGTACTTCCTGTTAAATCCCGTGATCAACAAGCACTTCCGTGCGGCGCACGGAGATCTGATGACAGTCGAATTTTGGCGCGGAAAGCAACAGTTGATCCGTGACGGTGTGCTGGAAGATGTATTTCCCTACCGCCGGTCCATCAGGTTTCCTCGCCCTGTCAAACAAACAACGATTGATCCAATCCCTAAATCTGAACAAGGATTGTTATGAGTGAACGACGAAGATCAAGATCACGCGGTCGAGCCGCGCGAATCGCTGAAAGATCAAGTGTACAAACCGAAATTGTTGCCTATATAGAGCGCAGAGTTCCATATTACGAGGTGGCACCGGTTGAAACGCTGGAATTGATTGAAAATAATGCAGACCTGATCCTGGAAGAGATCGGAATTGAGTTTCGCGACGATCCGGAAGCAATCGAAATCTGGAAAAATGCCGGCGCCTCCATTGACGGTGAACGTGTACGATTTGAACGGGGAATGCTCCGGGAGATAATCCAAGCGAATGCCCCATCGGAATTTATCCAGCACGCAAGAAACAAGAAGCGGACAATTCGTATCGCAAAAGATACTTCAGTCTTGGCACCGGCTTATGGACCACCCTTCGTACGTAGTCTCGACGAAGGGCGCAGATATGCGAATATTGAGGACTTTAGGAATTTTGTCAAACTCACGTATCTTTCGCCATCTCTTCATCATTCGGGTGGCACAGTCTGCGAACCGGTGGACCTACCCGTCAACAAGCGTCATTTCGACATGGTCTACAGTCATTTGAAATACAGCGATAAACCGTTCATGGGTTCTGTTACGAGTAGCGAGCGTGCACAAGATACGGTTGATATGGCAAAAGTCGTTTTCGGGTCTGATTTTGTCGAGAACAACACCTGTATTCTGTCGCTGATCAATGTCAATTCACCGATGACTTTCGACGACACCATGTTGTCAGCCCTCAAGGTCTACGCGAAAAACTTTCAGGGTACGGTGATCTCCCCTTTTATTCTGTCGGGAGCCATGTCTCCAGTAGCTATCGTGGGCACTTGCACCCAGATTCTTGCTGAAGCAATGGCAGGAATGGCTTTTGCGCAGCTGGTGCGGCCAGGCGCGCCGGTAATTTTTGGAACATTCAGCAGCTCAATTTCAATGCAATCGGGTGCGCCGACATTCGGCACACCGGAGCCGTCCAAGGTTCTGTATCTCTGCGCGGCCCTGGCGCGTAGACTGAATGTACCTTTTCGAAGCGGCGGTGGATTATGCGCCTCAAAAATTCCGGACGCCCAGGCGGCATATGAGTCAGCCAACACCTTGCAGACTGCGATGCTCGCCGGAGTCAACTTTATGCTGCATACTGCCGGCTGGCTCGAGGGCGGGCTTGTAATGGGTTACGAAAAATTTGTCATGGACGCAGACCAAGCGGCCATGATTCAGGAGTTTCTCAGCGGTGTCGATACTTCAGAAAACGGTCAGGCACTGGATGCTATCCGCGAAGTAGGCCCCGGAAGCCACTTCCTAGGATGCGAACACACGCAACGTAATTTTGAAAGCGCATTCTACCGGTCGACTATCGCGGACAATAACAGTTTTGAACAGTGGGAAGCGGACGGTTCGTTGAGGGCTTCGCAGCGGGCGAACAAACTGTGGAAACAGATGCTGGAAGACTACCAGGC
The DNA here is from genome assembly GCA_963666625.1 of Arenicellales bacterium. Lineage (GTDB taxonomy): Bacteria > Pseudomonadota > Gammaproteobacteria > Arenicellales > JAJDZL01 > JAJDZL01. The sequence continues at coordinate 2,892,995 of OY762925.1, read as the reverse complement.
TCCGGATTTGGATCCTTTGGTTGACCAGGAACTGCTTGCATTCATTGAGAAACGAAAGGGCTCATTCCCGGATTCAAATGTCTAGACGTATAATGCAAATCCCCAATTGAAATACAGGAATAAAAAATGGCACAAATAGCAACAGAAAACATCCAAACCAGGCAAAAATCGATTGCCGAAAAGGATATTGGATCGAATCTACACCCATATACAAATCTTCTCCAACATGAACAAATCGGACCGAAAACCTACGTTCGAGGTGAAGGAATCTACATATGGGACGAGCATGGCAAGAAATTCATCGAAGGGTTGGCCGGACTTTGGTGCACGTCTTTGGGATTCAGCGAACAGAGACTTGTTGATGCCGCAACCAAGCAGCTGCAAACCCTGCCCTACAACCATAGTTTCGCAGGAAGGACGGCACCGGTTGTTGCGGAACTCGCTGACAAGTTACTTTCCATCGCTCCGCAGTCCATGTCAAAAGCATATTTCGTAACATCAGGCTCTGAAGCCGTCGACTCGGCTGTCAAAATTACCTGGTATTACAACAACGCTTTGGGACGACCTGAGAAGAAGAAAATCATCTCCAGAGAAAAAGGCTACCATGGTGTAACGATCGTCGGTACCAGCCTTACCGCAATCCCGACAATTCAGGAAGCATTTGATGCGCCACTCGAGCGATTCAAGCAAACTGGAACACCGCACTACTATCGCTTCGGTGAAGAAGACGAGTCAGAAGAGGAATTCGCAAGTCGACGCGCTCGGGAATTGGAAGAACTGATTCTCGCTGAGGGTCCAGATACAGTCGCCGCCCTGATAGCAGAACCGGTCATGGGTGCCGGTGGTGTCATTCCGCCTCCGAATACCTACTTCCAGAAAATTCAGAAAGTTCTGGAAAAATATGATGTATTACTAATCGCGGATGAAGTGATTAATGGATTCGGCAGAACCGGCAATCCGTGGGGATGCGATACCTACGATATTGTTCCCGACATCGTTACTTGTGCCAAACAAATTTCTTCGGCATATATTCCAATCGGTGCAACGATGATTTCGGAGCCTATCTACCAGACGATTGCAGAAGCCAGTGCGCGGCTCGGTGTTTTTGGAACTGGTTTCACTTACACAGGGCACCCGGTGGGTGCCGCAGTAGCGTTGGAAACTCTCAAGATCTACGAAGAGCGTAACATACTCGCGCATGTTCGAGATGTCATGGTTCCATTCCAGAAACGATTGCGGGAGCTTGGGTCACATCCGCTGGTTGGAGAAGCTCGCGGTCGAGGGCTGATCGGTGCAGTGGAAATTGTTGCCGACAAAGACACAAAGCAACCCTTCGACCCTGAAATGAAAGTAGCTTTTCAGGTGTACCAGCAATGTCTGGAAAACGGATTGATTCTTCGGGCGTTGCCGTCGGGTGATACCGTCGGAATCTGTCCACCATTAATTATCACTGAGCGGCAGATCAATGATCTGTTTGATGCACTCGAATCAGCATTGAATTCGGTACATGCAAACTTGAAATCATCGAACGGTGCGTAAACAGTTCATTGCTCGTTGATCTGTATCTCGGTCGAAGAAAAAGAAATTTCCGATGAAGTTGATTCCCCTCGCAGGTATGGTTTGTATCATCCGTTTCGTTTAATCAAGGTTAGGAATCGCAACACTGTAAATCTGACTGAAAGTGAGTTCAAGGCACAAAATCAATGACCATGTGTTACGTGCTAACGCATCGTATGCCAGGAATTTTGGCGACAAGAGTTCGCTAGCCGGTTCACCGCAAAAGAAGGTCGCTATCCTCACCTGCATGGATGTTCGAATCGGTCCTCTTGAAATTACGGGTTTCAATCTCGGTGATGCTCACGTCATCCGAAATGCTGGTGGACGAGCGAGTGATGACGCAATCCGATCATTGCTGGTTTCCTATAAGTTTTTCGGTACCAGTGACTGGTTTGTAATTCAACATACGCAGTGTGGAATGGCCGGTGTCACAGACCGAGAAATCGGTGATCTGTTCGCGGAAAGTTTGGAACCAGCTGTAAAGAAAAACAAAAAATGGACAAACGAATCAACCGAATTTGGATCAGAACGCGGTTCGACAACCGAATGGCTGACCATCACGGACTTGGACGATAGCGTGAGATCCGATGTAGAACTGATCGCAAGCCATCCACTTGTATCAAAGGCGATCTCTATTCATGGCTACATTTATGATGTCCAATCCGGTCGTCTGAAGAGGGTTGAAGGTGCACGAAGACCGGGAGTAACCCTACAAGCAGATTGACCACCAAACTTCAGCCTTTCTCGTCACCTTCAGTTTCGATTCAGAAAATTCACGACTTCAGTGAAGGGAATATCCGCGAATGACTTCTTTCAATTCCGTAGAGAATTTTATATAATCGTTTAACAATTTTGAATGATTGTATAAATTCAATAGTAGGAACAGGTCATGCTATCCCAGAACAAACATGTCAGGAACAATTCGGACAGTCGTCGCGAACAACTGATTATTGCAACGATTCAAACCATTTCAGAAAGCGGTCTTTCTGGTGCGACTGTAGCAAAGGTCGCGGCCAACGCCGGGCTGTCGCCCGGCATCGTGAACTTTCATTTCACATCCAAGAAGCAACTTCTGATCGACACGCTCGGATTTCTCAATGAGGAATACATTGCGATCATGGACGACAGTCTTAACCGAGCGAAGTCGCCGTTGGAGAAACTCCACGCATACATTGAAGCCAGTTTCAATTCGAGTATATTCGTTAAAGAGAAAGTCGCCGTTTGGTATGCTTTTTGGAGCGAGAGCCAGGCACGCGACGAATATCGGGAGATATGTGGGGCAAGTGACCAGCGAGAAGATAAGTTGATCCGCGAGTGTTTCGCCGAACTTCTGAACAACTCATCTACAGAAAAAGCGGATATCAAGGCACTGGCACTGGCACTCCAGGGAATGGTCGATTCGCTATGGCAACAGGCTTTGCATAACAACGGAAAATTCGACAGAAAACAAGCAGTGGATACCTGTAAGAGATTCATCAGTTGCGTCGCGCACGGCTCGGAATCTACATCTGATTCGACGATTCCAGTAGATACCGTTGATCTTCTCCCGCCTTGGACGTACAAAAACGAGGAATTTCTGGAACTGGAAATTGAACGGTTGTTCAAGCCGAATTGGATGCTGGTTGGACATGTGTCCGATATGCCGAATACAGGAGATTACCTTACTTTTGAAGGGTTTAACGAAAAGGCATTGATCATTCGAAGCAATAACGGAACAATTAATGCGTTTCACAATATCTGCAGACACCGTGGCTCAAAAATACTCGAAGGTGAAGGACGATGTCCTCGTGCACTTGTCTGTCCTTTCCACGGTTGGCGCTATGATCTTGATGGCAATCTCATCTTCATACCAGGAAAGGAAGGATTTCCTTATATTGACCCCGAAAAACACGGGTTGGTACCGCTTGACGTAGAAATTTGGAATGGGTTCATTTTCATTCGATTCGTGTCGGGAGGACAATCCCTCAAAGAGATGCTTTTGCCGATTGAAGACGAAGTCAGCCATTATCAACTGGAAAATGTAAAACCCTACGAAAAGGCCGAAGAGTTGGTTTATCCTGTCAATTGGAAAGTATTCCACGACATCGACAATGAAGGCTATCACGTTCCAATTGGACATCCGACACTCCATCAGCTATATGGTCAACACTACATCGACACCACCGTTGAGGACATTCCCGTTTCCTACGGCAAATTCAACTCGGAATTCGGTAATTTGTGGAGTGTGAAACACTATCGAAAGCTGATGCCCGAATTCCCGCATTTACCGGAAGACAAAAAGGACCTGTGGATGTATTTCGGAGTCTTTCCGAATCTGGTATTTGCGCTCTATCCGGACATGATGGAGATCTACATGTCAATGCCCATTGATCTTACGAATACGAAAGTAATGTCGCGGATGTACGCCCTGCCAGATGAGAGGAGAGAGGTTTCTACATTACGCTATCTGAATCGAAGGATCAATAAAACGACAGATTATGAGGACCGTGCTTACATGAACACGATTCAGGAAGGACTGAATTCTTCAGTTTTTCCGAGGTGGAATCTGTCCGAAACCGCCGAGACCGGCGTCGGAGATTTCCACTATATTATTCAGAACCAGCTTCCAGTAGCAAAACTGGCCCAACAGCCCGGCTCTGGAAGAGTGAAGCAACTCAACGAGGCAGTTACCGTTACCTCATAGATTCACCGAAGTCATATTTTTCGGCATCAGCCATCTGCTGATCAAGCAATCGCTGCTTCTCCTGTCGAGATAGAATCAAACCTGCAATTACCACGCCGATGGTCACGATTACGATGATGATTGTGGCCAGTGCGTTGACATCCGGTTTAAGTCCTAGTTTTACACGAGAGTAAATCAACATGGGTAATGTGTTCGCACCGGGGCCCGATACGAAACTGGCAATGACCAGATCATCCAATGATAGTGTGAACGCCAAGAGCCAACCTGCGACCAATGCCGGCGCGATGAGAGGAATTGTCACGTCAATCAGTACCCGATAGGGTTTTGCACCCAAGTCCTGCGCCGCTTCTTCCAGCGATTCGTCAACACCGACAAGCCGGGACTGAACGATGACCGCGACATAAGCCAGTGAGAAGGTTATATGTGCAATCGTAATTGTGGTGATTCCCCTCGTCGGCCAGCCGATCAATTCACTCATGGTGATGAACAGCAGCAATAAAGACAGCCCCGTGATCACTTCGGGCATGACCAAAGGCGCGGAAATCATTCCAGAGAAAAGAACTCTCCCTCGAAATTTTCTGATACGTGCCATGGCAATCCCGGCCATAGCGCCCAGGAGTGTCGCGAACGTCGCGTTCATGATGGCAATTTCAAGACTCAGGAGCACTGCATTCCACACTTCCTCACTCTGAAAGAGTGTGATATACCACTTGATTGAGAATCCACCCCAGACCGGAACAAATCGTGAGGCATTGAAGGAATAGAAGATCAGCAGAAACATCGGGATATACAAGAATGCGAATCCCAGACACAGCATCGAAAAGATAAATGGCGTTTTTCTCGCGTTCATGGCCCGATCACTCTGCTTCCGCTTCCTTCGCCTGATAGTGCTGATAGAGCATCATCGGAATCACCAACAACAGCAACAGAACTATCGCAACTGTTGACGCAACCGGCCAGTCCTGATTCAGGTTGAACTCGCCGTAAAGCACCCTGCCGATCATCAATACGTTTCCGCCGCCTAGCAGGTCCGGAATCACAAACTCACCGGTTGCCGGGATGAACACGAGCAACGAACCAGCGATTATGCCAGGCATCGTAAGGGGTACGGTTATGGTACGAAAGATAGTGAACGGTCTTGCACCGAGATCCGCCGCCGCCTCATGGACAGTCAGATCCAACTTTTCGATGCTGGCGAAAAGCGGTAATATCATGAAAGGTACATAGGTATACACAATACCCACAAATACAGCGAAATCCGTGTAAAGCATTTTGATCGGCTGATCGATTATCCCCAATCCAATCAGCAGATCGTTGATTGTTCCCTGATCCGCCAATAAACCAATCCAGGCATACACTCTCAACAGAAAAGACGTCCAAAAAGGAAGTATCACCATCAGCAATAGGATTTTCTTCACTGTAGGTGACGAACGGGCTATGCCGTAAGCGATGGGGTAGCCAATCAACAGACACAACATTGTGGAAATTATCGAAATTCTCAAGGAATTCAGATAGGTCTTGTAATATAGGTCATCCTCCCACAGATACACGAAATTGTCGAAAATCAGGGTGATATACATCTGCCCCTCTTCGCCGAACTGGATCAGTTTCGAAAATGGCGGGCTGGCGACGATGTATTCCGCGAGACTGATTTTCAGTACGAGAAAAAACGGAATCAAGAAGAAAATCAGCAGCCAGAAATACGGTACTGCCACAATTGCGGACTGCCACGCTTTCGCTGACTCGAAAAATCCTCGGAATCTGCTAAGCAACCTTTTTCTACCTCATTGTCAACAGAACATAATTTGAGATGTTCTCATTTGGTCAGCAATATCGGGCTTGAGGGAGCCCAACTGAGTAAGACTTCATCATCCCACTCCGCAAGATGCCTTGCATCCCTGGGTCTTGATTGATTCGGATGGGTTATCTCGATGATCTTGTCATTCTCCAGAAGAATTTTGTAGATTGAAAAATTGCCCAGATAACCTATATCGTCAACAATACCCTTCACCGTGTTGTATTCATCGATTGTTTCCGGCATGTCTCGGGATAGTGTAATTTTTTCGGGTCGCAGAGCAATTGACACGCCAATATTCTCCCGAACTTCGGAACTATGGTCGATGTAGAACGAAACATCACCATGCGAAGACTTTACGATTACATGATTGTCTCCATTTTCGACAACGCGGCCTTCAAACATATTCGCACTGCCGATGAAGTTTGCTACGAATCGTGACTGCGGATATTCGTAAATGTCCGTCGGCGTGCCGATCTGCGAAAACTGCCCCTGATCCATGACCGCAATCCGTGTTGAAAGCGTCATGGCCTCTTCCTGATCATGGGTGACCACGATAAACGTAATTCCCAACCGGTCCTGAATGTTCATCAGTTCAAACTGGGTTTGCTCCCGCAATCGTTTGTCCAATGCACCCAAAGGCTCGTCTAACAGAAGTACCTTTGGCTTTTTGACCAGCGCTCGCGCCAATGCAACCCGCTGACGCTGTCCCCCCGACAACTGATGTGGTTTTCTCTTGCTGAACGGTGTCAACTCGACTATGGTCAAGATTTCAGCAACTCGCTCGGCGATCTCGTCTTTCGCGACACGATCCTGTTTCAGACCATATCCCACGTTCTGTTCGACTGTCATATGCGGGAACAACGCGTAGGACTGGAACATCATGTTGACCGGTCGTTGATATGGCGGAATGTTTGCCATATCAACTCCATCAATCGAGATAGTTCCAGAGGATGGCTCTTCAAAACCGGCCATCATCCTCAACAATGTGGATTTACCGCAGCCCGAGCCTCCCAACAAAGAAAACAGCTCGCCTTCGTATATATCCAGGTCTACAGCGGAAACGGCTGTAAACGAACCAAATGTCTTGGTCAACGCCCGAATCTTGACAAATGGCTCCGCATCGGGGTCGAGCCATGGTTGGTTTTCGAATAGTTTGCTGGTGTCAGTCGTTTGATTCATTTTTCAGCGATAGTGTGTCGTTACTCTAATTGGCGACTGACCGGAAAATTATTCGCACCAATCTATGAAAATTCGAATATCCGTGGTTTCATCGATCAGTGCGAATACGTCAGTTCAATCGAATGTTTTGTCAGTTGCCAGTTTTGAAGTTGGTCCAAACCCGGGTTCGAACTCGCTCGATTTTTGGCTTCAAGACTTTCAGTGGATACATCATGGCGACTGCTTCGTCCGAAGGATAAACCGCCTCACTTCCTGTAATGACTGGATCAATCAATTCCTTCGCCGATTCATTGGCAGATGCATACCAGGTGTAATTGCTGTCGCCAGCGGCAACTTCGGGTCGCATCATGTAGTCCAGAAACAGATACGCATTGTCCAGGTTTTCAGCATCCGATGGCACCACCCAGCCATCAACCCAAATGTTTGCTTTACCTTCGCCTGGCGGCGCGTAAAACTTCAACTCGATATCCTGGCCCGACTCTTCGGCAGCAGCTTGGGCAAACAGACCGTCCGGTCCCCAGGTTACCGCCACACAGAATTCTTTCTCCGGCATTCTGATGTAAGCATAGTTATCGAAAGTCTTGATATAGGGCCTGATACTCAGCAATAGCTCTTCTGCCGCTTCGAAGTCTGCCTTTTTGGATGAACCCGGATCCAATCCAAGATGGGCAAGCGCCATGGAGACTATATCAGTTGGAGAATCAAGGAAAGCGACACCACACTGTGCGAGTTTTTCCATATTTGCAGGATCGAAAATCAAGTCCATCGATCCTATAGGCGCATCTGGAAATACTTCGCGTACCAATTCTTCGTTGTACGTGACACCGTGTGTACCCCACATATAAGGCACGATGTATTCGTTATTTGGGTCCCAGTGCTTGGCAATCTGATCCAATACTTTTTGACTGATATGTTTCATATTGGGCAGTCTGGAAACATCCAAACTTTGAATGACACCAGCGGGAAGAAGTCGCGCAACAGCAGAACTTGAGTGGCTGATCACGTCATATCCCGTACTCCCAGCCAACAGCTTGGCGTCAACCGTCTCAACGGAATCATAGTTATCGTAGGTTACCTCGATTCCATATTCCTTCTCAAAATTTGAGATTGTCTCCTCGCCAATATACTCGGCCCAGTTGTAAACTTTGAGCACACCTTCAGCGTTTGCATTCGCAACGCATAGAAAAGACATAGCGAAAAATACAGCTAAGACTGATCTGTATTTCGAACAAAAACTTTTCAACACAACTTTACTCCTTTATTTGAACACAAAATTATTTCTTCATCTGATTCCAACAGATGGGTTTTATTCGCTGTTTTCATTGTAACTCAATAGAAATGTGATTCCACAAATTATGGATTGTCCGTATTCTATCGATCTATTTGAATCGTGACTGCAGTGACATCTTCTTATCTGACATGAGAAATCAAGGACCAAGCCATTCACTCATCCACTTGCCCGACAGATTCCGAAAATTCAACCGCTGATGCAGGCGGTCGGTACGCCCCTGCCAGAATTCGATGTGATCCGGAATTAGCCTATAACCACCCCATCCAGGCGGCCTTGGCACCGCACTACCCGCGAATCTTTGCTCGAATTCAACAACACAGCTTTCCAGTGCCTCAAAGCTTTCGATCACCTCACTTTGCGGTGAGGCCCAAGCACTGATCTGGCTGCCCCGTGGCCGCGTCGCAAAGTACTCATCGGACTTATGCTCGGATAGTTTTTTGACACTTCCTTCAATCCGCACCTGCCGATAGAGTTTGTCCCACCACAATACAAGACTGGCATATGGATTGCCCTGCAACTCCTTCGACTTGCGACTATCATAATTTGTATAGAACTCGAACCCTGACTCGCCGTAACCTTTCAGCAATACCTGGCGCGCCGAAGGCCGACCATTCGCTCCGATTGTGGCCAGCGTCATTGCGAAGGGTTCAATCATCCCGCTGTTGATCGCATCATCCATCCATGATGAGAACAGCTCGAACGGGGCGACTGATAAATTGAGTGATAAAGGCTCCCGCATTTTAGAGTGAGAATCAGTGAATGAGGCTAAAAGCCAGCTAAGCACAATAACTTGATTTCGACAAACTTATCCAATCCATACTTTAATCCTTCGCGTCTGATAACAGATTCTTTCATACCTTCGAACGGTGTAACTTCGGTCGAGATGATTCCGGTATGGATACAGACTATCCCGTACTCAAGCAACTCCGAGATGTTCGTGATTCTTCCGACATTCTGATTGCTCATCTACAGGCATCACGGCGATGAACGACACGAACATCCAACACGACAAGCTCTTCATATTGTACTTGACCATATTGCGCGATAGTCGCCTATGCGAAACCGTTACAGCCTCCGGAATCCACCCTTCAGCAATGCACCAGGATTCGGATTGTCTGACAGACGGTCAATGGCAACCACTATCCAGTTTCGATCCTGCTCTGGGACTCGCTCAAGCTCTCTAACAGTACAATTCTCAGTCTTAACCGAGAATGTCACGTCGGACGTGGTCCCAATCTAGTACTTTGTCGTTCGAATCGCGGATCCGTTCAACAGCGACAACAAGATCGTCGTATTCTTCACGATAGTGTTCAATCGCCAGGCGGCGAATGATGTCTGCCCGACTGCGCCGAAGATTTCTCGCTGTCTTATCCAATTCTTCAACTAACCGTGTTGGCACCCGTACGGGTATTTGCCGAGAAGTGGCATTCTGAAAGCCAGATGATGTCACTTGATTCCAATTTCGAGTATACCTTCCAATTACAGGTTTGCACTTGACTAAATTCTTCGCATGCCCCCCAAGTCTCCAGTAAAACCTGCGCAGAACCCTTATATCGTGACCGTTCCAACACACCTGTAGACACACTCAGATGCCGCGTGCGGAAATTGAAACCTCCCCTTCACTGGTATCTGAAAACGCAACAATGGATACTCCCGGCATAGATGATTCAGCATCGCCGTTGCTCTTCAATTCAGCCCGATGTGTCAAGGTCAAGCTGAAAAGTCACGCGAACAAAGCGGCCGGACTCGTCATTGACAAGGGCCGGTTCCGTCCCATTGATTTCCCACATCAATTTCCGCATGAGCAGCCAGCCTCGCCCTCTTCGTTCCATCAGTCCGGTGACTACAATTGCGTTGGCCATCATTTCGTTTCGCGAACGCGCAGCACCACCGGAACGCGCATGCTCGACAGTCATATGATTTGGGAGTGTTCCGGGACTCGTCACGTCGATCCGGTCGCTAAACACTTCAAGCAGCACCTGCGTTCCAGTCAGTGCATAGTCGCGGTGAATGACGGCGTTAACGACTGCCTCTCGAAGCACCTCTTCCGGAATAAGTGGATTATCCTCTCGGCGCAAGCCACGGAAATTCTCTTGTCGCCCGAGGCTCCGAAACCAGCCGATAGAGCGCATTACCTGATCCTCCAGGCATCCTTTTCCCTCGCCCACGCTCAAGACGTCAGCCGCTCTGTCCGTCCCGTCATAGGCAGCGAATTGAACAAACAGACTTGTAGCATACGGATGGGACTGGGGGTCTCGCCCAAATACCATCAAACCGTAAAGAGTCGGAGTCAGTACATTGTCTTGGATGCTGCATACTGAAGCGTTTTTGAGATCGGTTTCAATATCAAGAAGCGAATCTTCCTCAACTGACCTGCCCTGTTTTCGCATAAATGAACGAAATGCGGCGAGATCAATATCGCTTGTCGTGGCTGACAGAATAACTTGCTGCTCTGTAAGAACAAGGCCAAATGTATTTGAAAGTTCCTGAAGTTCAGAAGGTGATGGTGCTACACTGCTACGCCCGCGTCGAATCTAGAATCGACCATCATAGTTGAACGGCTGACCGCTGCGCTGGCGACCGCGCACTTCAACCCAATGTACCCACCTTCGTCCGATTTAAATCGATCGCATTCGGCGGATATTGGCCTTCCACAGCTGTTTTGCAGAATACTCGTCAGTTTTTCCTGCACTTTTTCGGTGTTCTCCTCCACACCTACGATGTTCTGTGAGTCATCTACTCCCAGTACGAGAAGACCGCTGTCACCATTGGCAAAAGCACAGAGTGTTCTACTGAAAGCTGAACGGTCAAATCCGCGCTTGAATTCTGTTCGTGCGTTTTCGCCCGATTCAATTCGACCCACAATTTCAAGCCATTCAATAGTCATGTTCTAAATTCGTATATCCGTCGGCACAGTTTAATATCGGCAATTTCAAATTTAAATCCAGAGCGAATATTTGTCTAAGTCTCTCATCAGCTATGCGTTTCTTGGCAGTGAATCCTACTGTTCGGATTTATCACCATATCAAGGCAGACATTGAAATTCTGAAGAGTCCATCCAGTTCCGTACGCCTGTGCCTGCTACAGGAGCACGCGAACCACCAATTCAATTCAGTAGTCCTGCGATCACGTCGTTGACGCATCGATGCAAAATTGATAGAATATCATCATTTATCGTCGATTTATGACGACAATATGTTAAAAAAGTTCTACTCACGACTAAGCCAGCCACCGGGGCGGAGCTTCTTTCTGCTAGGCGTCCGCGGTGTAGGCAAAAGCACCTGGGTGCGTCACCATTTCCCCGATGTGCCGTACATCGACCTGCTCGACGAAGCCCGTTACCAGGACTACCTTGCCGACCCGTCCCTCTTCGCCGCCGATCTCCAGTCAGCGGCACCAAACAGCTGGATCGTGATTGACGAAATCCAGCGTCTTCCAAATCTCCTCAATGAAGTGCACCGGCACATCGAGAATCGACATCTCAACTTCGCTCTGTTAGGGTCGAGCGCGCGAAAACTCAAGGCATCAGGTGTAAACTTGCTCGCTGGCCGCGCGCTGCACAAAACCATGCATCCCCTGACTGCAACCGAGCTCGACAATGACTTTGATCTCAATGCAGTCCTTGAAATAGGAACTATCTCCTTGATCTGGGCCGCGGCTGACCGACGCCCCGGGCTTGAGACCTACGTCCGGTATTACCTTCGCGAAGAGGTCCGGGCCGAAGGGTTGGTCCGAAATCTCCCAGGATTCGCGCGATTCCTGCCGATCGCTGCACTGTACCACGGTCAAGTCGTCAATATTTCCGGAATCGCGCGTGACTGCGGCGTCGCACGAACCACAGTGCAGGGATATCTGGACATCCTTGAGGATACATTGCTCACGTTTCGCCTCCATGCATTCCAGCCGCGACTCCGAGTGCGCGAACGCCACCATCCCAAACTCTACTGGGTCGATTCAGGTCTGGTCCGTGCAGTAAAGAAGTTGCACGGACCGATTGCGCCTGAAGAGCGCGGCGCGCTTCTTGAAGGTTGGGTACTGCATCTTTTGCGGGCTCACGCTGAGGAGGATGAGTTGTTCGATGATGTGTACTACTGGGCACCGCACCCGGCAAACCGCAACGAAGTCGACTTCGTACTCCGCCGGGGCAATGATCTGATGGCGATCGAAGTCAAGTCCCAGTCTCGCTATTACACCGGAATGCTATCGGGTTTACGCGCAATAGCGGAACTCCGCGGACTGATTCGACGGGTGCTCGTCTACGGGGGTAAAAGATCTTTTCGAACCGAAGATGGAATCGACGTATGGTCCATGGATCAGTTGCTCCAAGCACTCGCCGAAAATGCTCTGTGGCCTTGAGAGCCTCTAAAATCGAGCACGAAACCGTGACGACTCAAATTCTCGCTTGAATTCCGTTCGCGCGTCTCCACCCGATCAATACGATTCAGAATGTCGAACCATCCAACAGCCATGTTTCAAATTACAACTGTCGGCGAGTGAACGAGGCTATATGCCAGCCATGCACAAGTATTTGATTTCGACAAACTCGTCCAGTCCATACTTCGATCCTTCGCGCCCGATTCCGGATTCCTTCATGCCTCCGAACGGTGCAACCTCGGTCGAGATGATTCCGGTATTGATACCGACAATTCCATATTCCAGCGACTCCGAAATTTTCCAGATCCTTCCGATGTCCCGACTGTACAGATAGGCTGCAAGTCCAAATTCGGTATCGTTTGCCATCGCTATCGCTTCCTCATCATTGTTGAATCGAAATAGCGGCGCGACTGGGCCGAATGTCTCTTCATTCGCAACATCCATGCCAACTTTGACATTGGTCAGTACCGTCGGTTGAAAAAATGTACCGCCCAGAGCATGACGCGCGCCACCGGCGGCAACCAAAGCTCCTTTTCCAACTGCATCCGTTATATGCGCCTCCACCTTTTCCACCGCGGCAATATCAATCAATGGTCCCTGTTCGACACCCTCGCCAAATCCGTCTCCGACTTTCATGCCGTTCACCGCGGCACTCAATTTTTCTGAGAATTCATCATATACCTGATCATGCACAAGTACTCGATTTGCGCATACACAGGTTTGCCCGGAATTTCGATACTTCGATTGCATCGCGCCGACGACCGCCGCATCGATGTCGGCATCCTCAAACACAATGAACGGTGCGTTACCACCCAATTCCAAGGAAATTTTCTTGACAGTACCCGCACACTGCTCCATCAGTTTCTTTCCGATCTCAGTTGATCCGGTAAAGGTCAGTTTCCTCACTTTTTCGTTCGATGTCAGTTCCGCGCCTATCGCAGAAGAAGATCCGGTAATCACATTGATCACGCCCGGTGGTATCCCGGCCCGTTCAGCCAATTCACAAAGAGCGAAGGCGGAATATGGTGTTGCACTGGCAGGTTTGATCACGATTGTGCAACCGGCTGCGAGAGCTGGACCCGCTTTTCTTGTAATCATCGCGGACGGGAAATTCCACGGCGTGATCGCCGCGCACACACCAACCGGCTCCTTGATCACAACGATTCGGCGGTCTGGCAGATGACTGGGAATGACATCGCCATACATACGTTTGCCTTCTTCCGCAAACCACTCGAAAAACGATGCCGCGTATGCCACCTCACCGCGTGATTCCGTCATCGGTTTCCCCTGTTCTATCGTCATCAGGCTTGCCAGATCCTCTTGATTGTCCATCATCAGATCGGTCAATCTGCGCAACTTCACAGCGCGTTCCTTGGCTGTGGTTGAGCGCCACAATTGAAATGCAGTTTCCGCAGCGTCTATCGCTCTTGCGGTTTCTGTTTCACCCATCCTGGGAACAGAACCGATAACACCTCCTGTAGCGGGATTTGTGACGGTGATGGTGTCGCCGCTATCAGCATCTACCCATTCACCATTGACGTAACACTGGTTACGAAAAAGTCTCTTGTCTCGAATTTTTGCAATCATGTATTCACCTGTCGATTAGTTGAATGCAGGAATTCCGGTCTGGGATTTACCAAGAATCAATGCATGAATGTCATGTGTGCCCTCGTAAGTGTTGACAGCCTCAAGATTCATGCTGTGGCGTATGACGTGAAACTCATCACACACACCGTTACCACCGTGAATATCCCTGGCTTCACGCGCAATCTGCAGCGCCTTGCCGGCACTATTTCGTTTAAGCAGACTGATCAGCTCGTGTGGTGCCCTTCCCTGTTCCATAAGTCGCCCGGCACGCAGGCAACCCTGAATCGCCAATGAAATTTCGGTTTGCATGTCTGCCAGCTTTTTCTGAATCAACTGGGTCGCACCGATAGGCCGTCCAAACTGCTTGCGGGCCATCGAATACTCAAGTGCCGCATGCCAACAGAACTCAGCAGCCCCGAGCGCTCCCCAACTGATTCCGTAACGCGCCATCGTCAGACACGCAAATGGGGCTTTTAGACCGATTGCATCCGGCAATACCATTTCATCAGGCACGAACACCTGATTCATTACTATGCTACCCGTTGACGATGCGCGAAGTGAGAATTTCCCTTCGATCGTGGGCGTCTCCAGACCTGAAGTGTCCCGCTCCAGCAGGAAGCCCCTTATAACGCCTTCGTCGTCTTTCGCCCAAACCAAAAGGAGATCCGCAATCGGAGCATTCGATATCCATGTTTTCTCCCCATTCAGCATGAAACCACCCTCTATTCGACGAGCTTTAGTCGTCATACTGCCGGGGTCCGACCCATGATCCGGTTCTGTTAGTCCAAAACAACCGATGATTCGTCCGCTTGCCAAATCCGGCAGAAACCGTTGACGTTGTGAATCGCTCCCAAACCTGTGGATTGGATACATTACCAGAGAGGACTGCACACTCAGAAAGGAACGATAACTACTATCCACACGCTCGATTTCTCTTGTAATCAACCCGTAACTGACATAACTGAGTCCGGCACAGCCATAGCCATCAATGGTAGAACCCAATAACCCCAGCTCACCCATTTCGGAAGCGATAGCGCGATCAAAAATTTCGTTGCGATTCGCTTCCACAATTCGTGGCATCAGCGCATCCTGTGCGTATCGCCTCACAGTATCCTGAATCATTCGCTCCGATTCGTCCAACTGCTCTTCCAGCAGGAAAGGATCCTGCCAGACAAATTCAGTTTTCGTTCTGCTCGTTTTCATGCTTGTCTCCCTGACAATATTCAGGCTGCTTCAGGCCTTGTCTCGTCACTTCGTAAAGCACTCAACAGCTCTTCGATTCGACTCTGTGATGCCTCGACATGTTGCTTCTTGATGTGGCCATAACCTCGGATCAATTCGGGGAAACTTGCCAATTCCACAGCGATCTGATGATTTTCAACATCAATGGACCGGATCAGCTCTTGCACGACATCCTCATAATCTGAGATCAACCTTCGCTCCATCTTTCGATCCTCTGATCTTCCGAAGGGATCAAACGGTGTTCCCCTCAAGAACCGCATACGCGATATGAACGCAAGTAATCCTTCCAACCAGGGGCCGAATGACAACTTGGTAGGTAGACCTGTAAAATTGCTCTTTCTTGTCAGCAGTGGAGGTGCCATATGGAATTCAATTTTATATTCGCCCTCAAAACTGGTTTCAAGTTGTTCTCTGAATGTTCCATCGGTAAAAAGGCGCGCCACCTCATACTCATCCTTGTACGCGAGCAGTTTGTAGTAATATCGTCCGACGGCCAGAGCAAATCCATTCATTCCGGGTGTACGTATTTTCTCCGCATCACATGCAGCCTTTACCAGTTTGCTATAGCGATTCGCATACGCTTCATCCTGATATTTGATCAACGATTCAGACCGATGTCTGACCAGATCTTCTAACGACAGTTCAACCGGCTCTGCCGTCAATTCGAACTCATTTTTCAAATTTCCGATCTCACGATTCAGGTCATCTTCTCTCGCTGCCAGATGCCTGCCGCGATGAAGTGCGAGCTTGTTCATCTCAACCGATCGGCCGTTGAGCTCGATTGCCTTCTCCACCGCCTCCACGGGAATCGGAATCCAACCCCTCTGCAAAGCGACACCGACCATCATCATATTCGCTGCGATCGTATCGCCAAACAGTCGATCGGCGTATTGGTTGGCATTGAAAAATACAGCATTTTCGCTTCCGACGGCCTTCTCGATATTTCGTTTAAGTGTCGTACCCGGAAATTCCAGATCACTGATTCTGGTGAATTCACCCGGCATCATCTGATAGTCGTTGATTACCGCAGTGGTGTAGCCCTGTTCAGCTGTCATCAATACTTTCTCACTCGCGGAGACCACCAGATCACCCCCAAGAATCAGATTGGCACCGCCGTTTGCGACATGCGTGGAAGAAATTTCTTCCGGACGATTTGCAATCACCAGATTGCTGACAACGGATCCCCCTTTCTGGGCCAATCCGGTCATGTCAAGCACGGAACATCCAAGTTCAGCCAAATGTGCGGCCATCCCCAGGATTGCACCGACAGTAATCACGCCAGTTCCTCCCACACCTGTCACAACTATGCAGTATTCCCCTTCGATCTCTGGAATGACGGGCGACGGCAATTCCGCAGGGTCAAATGAATGCGAACTTTCCATTGCGGTAGGCTTCCGCGGCTGCCCACCGTGAATGGTAACGAAACTCGGACAGAACCCTTCGACACAGGAGTAATCCTTGTTACATGCAGACTGATCAATTCTTCGCTTGCGACCGAACCCGGTTTCGTGCGGCACAATCGCTACACAATTGGACTGGACTCCACAATCACCGCACCCCTCGCAAACTTCGGTGTTGATAAATACCCTTTTTGGTGGGTCCGGATACTCACCGCGTTTTCTTCGCCTGCGTTTTTCCGCCGCACAAGTCTGATCGTAAATGATGGCACTCACGCCGGAATAGTCCCTGAATTGTCTCTGGATCTGATCCAGCTCGCCGCGATCGCTCACTCCGACACCGTCAGGCAATCGACTTCTGGAACGACAGCTGTCAACATCATCAGTGACTACAGCCACATGGTTCACACCTTCCGCCAGCAACTGATTGGCGATCTGCGCGACAGTCAGCGGGCCATCGAAAGGCTGACCACCCGTCATTGCCACTGCGTCGTTGTAGAGCAGCTTGAAGGTCATCGTGGTTTTCGAGGCAACCGCGGCTCGAATTGCAAGAAGCCCCGAGTGCAGATAGGTGCCATCCCCGACATTCTGAAAAACATGCTTGCGCTTGCTGAATCGGCTCTCTCCTATCCAACTGGCGCCTTCCCCGCCCATTTGCGTGAATCTTGCAGTGGAACGATCCATCCACTGCGCCATGTAATGACATCCAATCCCGGCAAGTGCGATGCTACCTTCGGGAACTTTGGTCGAGGTATTGTGTGGACAGCCGGCACAGAAGTACGGCACGCGTTGAATAGGCGCCAAGTCGGGCTCTTGTTCAATTCTGGATGAGACAACTTCAGTCGATCGACTGAGATCTTCCGACGGAATGTGCATGAACACCTGCCGGCCAATCACCTCGGCAATCTGCATCGCATTGAGTCTGGCAGTCGACGGAAGAAGTGAACGACCTTCCCCATCCAATTTGCCCACCACCTCAGGTGCATTGGTACGTCCATAGAGGGCAGTTTTTATCTGATCCTCAATCAACCCACGCTTTTCCTCGACTACGATGATCTTTTTCAAGCCTTCGGCAAATTTTGATAGACCCTGTCGTTCCAGTGGCCAGCTCAATGCAATCTTGTAAAGACGAATGCCCAGTCTCGCTGCTTCATTCGAATCGATGTTCAGCTCTTTCAGTGCCCTGCGAACATCAGAATATGACTTTCCGGTTGTTACGATCCCCACCTTGGCATGTGCTGAGTCCATCACGATTCTGTCCAGGCTGTTCGCCCGCCAAAAAGCCTGGACTGCAGGCAGTTTGTATTCGTGAAGGCGCTGTTCCTGCTGCAGAGGTGTATCCGGCCACCTGATGTTCAAGCCACCGGGTGGGAGAATAATGTCGTGAGGAGTGGCAAAGCCAATTCGATCTTTGTTCAGATCAATTGACGCAGTTGCCTCCACCGTATCGTGAACACATTTCAATCCAACCCAACACCCTGAATAACGGGAAAGCGCCCAACCGTAAAGACCGAAATCCAAAATATCCTGCACGCTGGACGGATTGAGGATCGGAATCATCGCATCGACGAGCGCGAATTCGCTTTGATGTGCGGTGGTCGACGATTCGCATGCATGATCGTCACCCATGGCAACCAAAACTCCACCGTATTTGGATGTACCTGCCAGATTGGCATGCCGCAGCGCATCGCCGGAACGATCTACTCCGGGTCCCTTGCCATACCAGATACAAAAAACACCGTCATACAGACCTGCACCGTCGAGTTCCGCCTGTTGGGTCCCCCAAATTGCTGTCGCGGCGAGATCCTCGTTGATTCCGGGCTGGAAAATGATATTGTGGGGCTCCAGAAACGACTTCGCCTGCCACAGCTGCATATCCAGCGCGCCGAGTGGTGAGCCCCGGTACCCGGAAATGTAACCTGCGGTATTGAGACCAGTAGCGGAATCGCGGTCAGACTGAAGCATCGGCAGCCGAACCAGAGTCTGAATTCCGGTTACGAAAATCCGCCCGGAATCCTTTTTGTACTTATCGTCTAAGGATACGTTTTCCAACATCGTCCCAATTTGGCAACTAGTCCATTGTTGCCATCATACTCCCCATCGAAAGAAGTCATCCCCTTCGTTCATATAGAATTTCGACAACACCATCTTATGTACTTCAGAGGCGCCATCTACCAGTCGAGACTGGCGTTGGTATCGATACATCCATTGTAGAATTGTGTCCTTCGAATAGCCTTTCGCACCCAGCATCTGAATCGCAGTGTCGACCACATCATGAAGCGTGTCAGCGACAATGACCTTTGCTATTGAGACTTCCTTGCGAGCGTAGTCTCCCTGTGCCAGCTTCCATGCCGCATGCATTGTCAATAGTCGGCCAATGTGCACCTTGCTCGCAGCTTCGCCCAACATCCATTGCACACCTTCATGTTCGGTCAGCAGTTTACCGAATGCCTTGCGGTCGCTGGCATACTCACCGGCGATTTCCAGTGCCCGACGACATAGTCCCAACCATCGCATGCAATGTGTGAGTCTGGCCGTTCCCAACCGCATCTGAACGACTTTCATACCGTCACCGACTTCCAGCAGTCTGTTCTCATCGGGAATCTCGAGTCCGTCGAATTTCAGTTCGCAATGTCCACCGTGCTCTTCGGGACCCATGATCGGTACCCGCCGAATCAGTTCCCAACCCGGGTCGTCGCGGTCAAACATAAATGCGGTCAGTCCCTTGCGAGGATGGTCAGACGTACGCGCCAACAGAATGAAATGTTGAGCGACTCCGGCACCGGTAATGAACCACTTGTGTCCATGTATCCGCCATTTGTCACCGGATTTGGTAGCCGTAGTCAGCATCATTCCCAATGGATCTGATCCTGAGCCCGGCGCGGGCTCGGTCATTGCAAGCGCTGAGCGCACCTCGCCGTCGATAATCGGCTGCAGCCAGCGCTCCTTTTGAGCTGGTGTACCCAAACGCTCAAGAACGATCATATTGCCATCATCAGGTGCTGCGCTATTGAATACAACAGGTCCGAATATCGAACGACCCATTTCCTCATAGCAGGCAGCCATACCCACCGTCGACAGCCCACCGCCACCCAAAGCTTTTGGCATCTGCAGACACCAGAGTCCCTCACTTCTGGCCTTTTCGCGCAGAGGCAGAAAATACTTATCCGCGATATTCTCACCTTCGTCATAGGCATCGGGGATCGATTCGACTGGAATGATGTGTGTGTTTACGAAGTGTCGGATTCTTTGCTGGTAATCCTTGACCTCATCGCTTATTTCAAAATCCATTGTTGCTATTCACTCTCTACATTGAAGACTGCAGATGTCCTCCATCTACAACAATCGTACTGCCTGTCATATATGATGATGCGTCCGATGCCAAAAGCAACATCGCCCCATCCAGGTGTTCTGGCTGGCCAAATCGTTTCTGTGGAATTCGTTTGCGAGCCTTGTCACCCATAGGGGAGTTCAAATAGTCGCGATTGATATCCGTTTCCACATAACCGGGCGCGATGGCATTCACGCGAATATCGTATCGTGCCCATTCGTAAGCCAAAGCCCTAGTCAGATGATCCAATCCGGCTTTGGCTGCTGCATAGGGTGCGACACCACCCATTACACGTATACCAAGTATGGACGCTATATTGATCAGCGACCCACCCTTTCCATCTTCCGACATGCAGCGTCCCGCCTGCTGTGCGACCAACCACGCACCTTTCAGATTGGTGGAAATCACTTCATCCCAGTGCTGCTCGGTCACATCCAATGCATTTCCGCCCGAAGCTATACCCGCGTTGTTGATCACGATATCAATTCGTGTACATCGCGCCATTGCATCTGAAAACGCAGTTTCGACACTTGCTCGATCGGTCACGTCCAATTGTAACCAACTTGCACTACCGCCATTGGCTTGGATTTCGGTGACTGCCTTTTGCAGCTGTATGGTTCTTCGTGCTGTAAGTATCACCTGAGCGCCGGCCGCTGCCAGAGTGTGCGAGAAGTGATTTCCGATGCCGCTTGAAGCACCTGTAACCAATGCGGTTTTTCCAGACAGGTCAAATAGGGAATTCACATGAGTATTCATTGGCGGCAAGTGATTACCCCGTCATCGAATTCACGTATTTGTCTCGATCGATTCTGAGATCGACCAGCGACATTTCACCGTCGGAATCAGCCGCTTCAAAGGCTTGGACGAATTCATCATGTGTCGTTGCAACATAACCTCGTGCACCAAAACTCTGCGCGTAGGTGGAAAAGTCCGGATTAAGCAGGTCGGTGGCCACTACACGCCCCGGATAATGGGCTTCCTGGTGTTTGCGAATGGTTCCAAGAACCCCGTTGTTGATTACAACAAATGTAATATCGAGTTCCAGCATTGCTGCGGTCGCCAACTCCTGACTTGTCATCAAGAAACAACCATCGCCAGCGACGCAAACCACCTTTCTTTCCGGTGCGCACATTTTGGCGGCGGGCACGCTGCGATGGCGGCGGGCACGCTGTTGAACCCGTCGCTGGCGCCAGCTGCGTTCGATACATTGCGCCGTAGTAATAGTATCGGTGAAGTACACCACTGCTGATGCCTGACCCGCTGGCGATTATCGCGTCGTGAGGAAGATAATCCCTCAGCCACCTGATCGCCTGCTCGTTCAGAGTAACTGCACTCTCCGGAAGATGGGTTGAATGATCAACGAAATTACGACGACCGCGTTCAGTCCAATCGCACCATTGGTCACGATTTCTGATAGTGAGTTTCTGCAACCGTTCAAGGAATGACATGGATGATGAATTGACAGCGACACTCGGATAATAGACTTTGCCCAGTTCGTCAATGTCTGCATGCACATGAAACAATTTCGCTCTCGGTAGGGGCGACTCAACCAAAGAATACTTCTGTGTCGGCAATTCCCCAAGACGTGCTCCAATGCATAGGATGTGGTCACACTTTCGCATCATCTCGACAAGTCCTGGGCCTGTACTGATACCAAGATCACCGATATAGTTCGGATGCCGGTTGTTGATGTAGTCCTGACATCGAAACTCCGCAACAACGGGCAGATTGTTTTGCTCGATGAATTCGGTCAGCTGAATTCGGCAAGTCTCGCTCCATCCCCCTCCTCCAACGATAACCAGCGGACGCTTTGCTGATTCCAGAAACGTCGCGACAAGTTCGGCGGAGTTTTCCGGTGCCTGTGCCTCATTCGGCACCGCCGCAGGAATATCGGCTACCTGTTGCTCAGTGAACAGCACATCTTCGGGGAAAATCAGCACAACAGGGCCTGGGCGGCCTGACATCGCGGTGTGCCACGCACGACTGATATACTCGGGAATTCTCGAGGTGTCCTCGACCTGCGCCACCCATTTCGCCAAAGGGCGGAACATTGTTCGAAAATCGACTTCCTGAAACGCCTCCCGGTCTGAATAGCTGCGCTGTACCTGTCCTATCATCAGAACCATGGGGGTCGAATCTTGGTAAGCGATGTGCACACCGAGACAGGCATTGGTCGCCCCCGGTCCACGAGTGACAAAAGCCACGGCCGGACTACTGGTCATCTTACCCCACGCCTCTGCCATGATTGCCGCTCCACTTTCGTGCCTGCAAGTGACAGTCCGGATGCTGCTGTGATCGTACAACCCGTCCAGCGCGGGCAGGAATGACTCCCCGGCGACGCAGAATACCGCTTCAGTTCCCTGAGCAGCCAACTGATCGGCAAGAATCTTCCCACCATGTCTGCGCATTGTCTCGGTTGGAATGACAGAATAGGATTGATTTGACTGGTACACTTTATCCCCAGACAGTTGCTTTCGTACCAGCCTATTTTATCCGTAATTTAATATGTGCGTATTCCTCACAGTGTTCCTCAGAATCGCATTTGAGACGCTCAAAATCAGAAAAAGCCCTGTTCAATAACGGTTTTGAAATAACGCCGAATTTTCTCAAGAGGTTTCCATTTGAGAACCATTGCTGATCACGTCTTAGTTCAGATACACATCTGATATACTTCGCGCCATGGCAATTATGCTTTCTAAAACTTACGATGCACTGATCGACGCCGGAGCTTCGAAGGAAATAGCTCGCGCAGCTGCGGAGGAAATTGCAAGTATGAAGAACCGGCTTGCACCGCTTGAAGTCATGATCACTGTGATTCTTGCCGGAACGGTTACACTAGTAATCAAAGTATTCATCACTTGATCGTAAGGATGAAGTCAATAGCTATGCTCAAGGTGAACTTTTGAATTTGACAGAAATTGATTTGGCAAGTTTTTGATTAATAATCTGTCAATTTATGCAAACAATCAAGATCAGTTCAAAAGTTGACGAGGTCATCTGGAAAGATCTGAAAACACTTGCTAAAGAGCAGCATCGAAATATTTCCGACTTGCTGACCGAAGCGATTCGCGAGTATATAGCGCGCAAACGAGTCAGGGTCGAGATCAGGTCGCATTTGGAAACGTCTATTGAGCAAAATGACGAATTGCTAGAGTTGCTCTCTAAGTGACTCTATTCTGAAATTAAATCATGATGAAGTCCTAGAAATTCATAGTCGTCCATTCGACCTGTACGCGGTTAGGCTGGTGTCAGGGATTCTTGCCTGATTCTCAGTGCGCTGTACAGACCTCAAACCGGATACCAGGAAGATTTGACAGAGATAGCTTCGGAATTGTTTGAATCGTTACTTGTCAAATCGAAAAAAAACGCGTAGCGCTTGTTGCTACAAACTTTTTTCTTCGGGGTAGACGCAAATGGGGCTTTTACTTATTTGATCGGACTCATAGAAGCAGGAGACTGCGATTATCAGAATCTGATTCCGTGAAATTCCGTCGAGAATTTGTAGAGTTTCTTAAATTTCGAACTCACGGTAATTCCGACCATAAACACAATCTTCGTCGCTTATACTCCAGAGTTACATGCAATTTTTAGGCAGCGTGACCGAAAGGCATTAGCCGATTTTGAATTTTGATTATTCTCTATTCTGCCTATCCGATATAAGTTAATTCCTGCAAAAATATCGCTCGTTCCCAGTTTATCCCGCAATTTCCTCAACTGTTGACAAAGAATTTACTCGTGAAAACAAGTTAAAATACTTCAAGTATTCAAACCGCACAATTGCTTCGATTCGAAAGCAACTCCAACGCAAATCGGATTATTTCATGGACGTAACGATTTACCACAATCCCAGATGCTCGAAATCCAGGCTTACTCTGAGCCTGTTGCAGAGTAAAAATTACGACCCTACAATCATCGAGTACCTCAAGACACCTCCATCTGCCGAATCATTAAGGAAGATTCTTGACGCACTGGACATGAGACCCAGAGATTTGATTCGTACAGGGGAGTCAATCTACAAGTCAGAAAATCTTGATAATCCCGAATTGACAGATGAACAGCTGATCGAAAAAATGATCGAGCATCCAATCCTGATAGAACGCCCTGTAGTCGTGAGTGGAGATAAGGCTGCGATCGGACGTCCGCCGGAGCGAGTTCTGGAAATCCTCTGAATCGCCCGACACTCACCATATTCGAGCCAGATTATCGTGGCGATGGTCACTTTCAACAAGGACGATATCAAGACGATCATTCTGAGGATTGTCATTCTTGCCGCGTTGGGTTCCGCGATCGGCGCTGTCGTTTCCCTTTTGGCGCTCTCCTTCGTCGAAGCTGTCCTCTGGCTGAATCGTAATCTACTCATATCACCAAGCGCACGAATCCAGCATTCAGAAAACACGCTGTTTCTGAATGTTGCTACGGTACTGGTTCCGACGCTCGGCGGACTCGCGGTCGGGTTGATATTGCGTTACATGGTGAGAATTCGACGCGGCCTCGGTCCTTCTGATTCGATTTGGATGGTGCAGACCCGTAGTGCCGGTGAATCCACCAAAGATGGATTGATGTCTACACTGGCAGCAATCCTGTCATTGGGAACCGGTGCATCAGCGGGTCAATACGGGCCTCTGGTCTATTTGGGTACCATCATCGGCGCCGTCGCCGCCAAACTGAATTTTGAAATTCGCAATCTGCAAGCGATCAGTATTGCAAGTGGAGTGGCAGCGGCTATCTCTGTCGCGTTCAATGCTCCGATCGCAGGATTGGTTTTCGCTCACGAAGTGATACTCAGGCACTATTCAATTCAGGTTTTTGCGCCGACGGCTGTAGCCGCTGCTGTGGGTTATGTCGTTGCCAACGTCATGTTCAACCGCCCTGCTCTGTTTCTGGTGGAGTTTGAGGGTGTTCAGTTCGGCTACGAATTTGTATTTTTCGCAATCATCGGTGTATTGAGTGCCTTACTGGCTATCGTCTATGCAAAAGGTATTCTGACTTGTAACGATTTGATCAAACGCACCAATATTCCGATTCAGTTCCGTCCGATGATTGCCGGAATAATTCTCGGCCTGGTCGCAATCTGGATACCCGATGTACTGGGTATCGGTAGTACGAGCCTTCGATTCGCAACCATTGATCATGCATTCGAGCTAAGTGAGTTGACGGTGCTTATCATAGCGAAAATCGTATTGACGTCCATTTGCCTGGGATTCGGTTTCGTCGGCGGTGTTTTCAGCCCAATACTGCTGATCGGAATTTTGTTCGGTGCACTCTGCGGTGGTATTCTCGATGACTTCACTGCGATAGGCCACTCAGGGATTATTCCTTATGCGGTCTGCGGAATGATGGCGGCAACGAGTCCTATCATCGGGGCACCCCTGACAACCATTCTCATTGTTTTCGAACTGACACGTAACTACGATCTTGCAATCGCAGTGATGGTCGCGGTCGTATTCTCTAATCTCATCTCGTACCGAATTTTCGGCCGTTCATTCTTTGACATTCAATTGCATCAGCGAGGATTCGACCTCTCTCTGGGACGAATCAATGCGTTGACCGTCTATCAGAAAGTGACCGATTTGATGCACGAAAATTTCCTACGTCTGCATCCGCATGAAACAGTGGCATCGGTCAAAGAGAAACTGGCTAAAAGTTGGTACGATGAGGGTATCGTAACCGACGAAAGCGGAGTTTTTGTCGGCATTGTTCAGGTCAAGGCTTTGGATAACTATACTCCCGAATGTTCGATCAACGATGCAATTGAGCATAATCCACTGGTATTCACAGAATTGACAAATATGCGCGAAGCCGTCGAGGATTTCAAAACATTCACCGCCGATATCGCACCAGTTGTGTCGTCGACTGACCGGAAACTGCTCGGTGTGGTGTGGGACTATGATGTCATACGTTCATATCTGGCGACAATTCAACGTCTTCGGCAAGAGGAAAATGAATCTCTATAGAACATTTACAATTGTCATTGCGCTATGGTTTTCCGGGTTCGCAGTTGCGCAGCAAGACCAGACGCTGACCATCACATCATGGGGTGGTGCGTACGAAAAAGCGCAGCTTGTCGCACTGATCGAACCGTTCAGAAAGGAAACTGGTATTGACGTGAAATTACGTCAATATGTGGGCGGAATTGAACCGTTGCAACGTCGAGACCAGAAAAACAACCCTGAGTTTGACGTTGTGGATCTCGTCGAATCCGATGCACATTTTGCATGCGACAAAAAAATTCTTATCAATTTTGAAAGCTCTATGCTTGATCCTGCTGCAGACGGCACACCCGCTGAAGAGGACTTTATGGAAGATGCATGGCTTGACTGTGGCATCGCGCACATTGAGTATGCGACTGTTGTAGCTTATGATGAGCGTGCGTTTATGGAGGAAAAGCCAAATTCTATCGCCGACTTTTTCGATATCGAACGATTTCCGGGTAAACGTGCCCTTCAACGCCATCCACGAGCCGTGTTGGAGTGGGCAATGCTCTCCTATGGTATTCCTCCTCAACAGATTTATGAACTGCTCAGTTCGGAACGAGGACTGAACCTGGTCACACGCCGCATGAACCAGATTCGTGACCACATCGTTTGGTGGGAGAGTGGTTCTGAACCCGCGCAACTGCTCGGGGATGGAACGGTCGTCATGGCATCCGGTTACAACGGGCGATTTTTTGAAGCGACGATGAACCATGACGCTGCGATATCTGTCATTCAGGACGGGCAGCTGTTGGAGTTTGGAGTTTGGGGCATACTACGTGACTCACCCAATCAAGAAGCAGCTAAAAAATTTCTCAGGTACGTCACAGGCACGCAGAAGATGGCTGATTTCTCAAACCGGATTCCT
This sequence comes from Arenicellales bacterium, assembly GCA_963666625.1. Taxonomy (GTDB): domain Bacteria; phylum Pseudomonadota; class Gammaproteobacteria; order Arenicellales; family JAJDZL01; genus JAJDZL01. Next base: position 2,865,716 of record OY762925.1, on the reverse strand, counting down.
TACAGCCCCACTCGGAGTTCCTCAATTAGACGAATAGGACTGCATGAGAAATCCAATGTATCCATGCTGACCTATATGCCAAGATCAACATCGTCTACCTCCAAGAATGTAATTCGGATTGCCAGTGAGTGGTACTCGCGTACGGAAAAGGTCAGGGAACGCTGGTTCAATGAGTGGCTCAGCGACGGACAGAAATGAGAGGCATCTGAATCGTCGGTTTGAAATCAGTCAACTATGTGAAAAGAAGTACGGTAGACTATGGCAAATTCCGACAAAAAGGACGCGTTATCAGGTAATTAAAAATTCAAGTATGTTTAATTTTCTCATCATGCATCTGTCGTGTTTGAATATATTTACTTTCGACCGATTTCGCTGGTCTCAGGCGCACAAAACGCCTTTTTCCTCCAGAGTTGTCCACTCGAATAGAATTGCATCAACTTCTAAGCCTCGGAATGACTGGGTGCGATTGGAAGTGAAGCAAAATTTGAAATTATCAGTCAAATGTATTGACCACCTGGATGTCCCAGACAAGTCTCAAACATGCGGAGATCTCCGGTGGTGTGTTGCGCTCATCAACCGCAAACTCGCTCTGCGACTATACCTTGCGCACCGAAGGTGAGATGGCCGTTGAGAAGAAGTCACCCGGTAGGCCGCCTGAAACTTACAGGGATTCAGTGCTTCACTTTCAATCGCACCCGGAATGACTTGCAAATTAGCACCTGAAATAACGGTATGTTAATATTGAGATGATTACTGACGTAAGCCAATCTAATCTTTCAGACGTATTTAATCCTGACAAGGGTATAGTGTTCAAAGTCCCTCCGTACCAAAGGGAATATGCGTGGGGAAAATACGAGCGGGAAAAGCTATTTGATGACATTGACGAGAATGATAGAGGTTATTTTCTAGGCTTACTAATTTGTATTCATAGTACACCTGACCCGCACGCACCTGTTCAATATCAAGAAGTGGTTGATGGTCAACAGCGATTGATATCACTATCCTTGCTGCTCGCCGCAATTTATAAAGTTCTAACCAACATACAGGAAGATTTTACAAATTCGTTTTATGAACTTGAAACACTGAAACGTAGAATTGTTCTATCATCCGCTAACGAGTCGAGAGTTATTCCACAAAATCAAAACGGCAATCAAACTGATTACTTTACTGTACTTTCCAATTTCGGCTTAATTCAGGTTGATGAAGTTCTTAATAACTTTGGTAACCGACGAATTTCTCAGACTTTTGAGTATTTTCGAAATAGAATCCTATGTCTGAACATAAACCAAATCATAGAATTGCTAAGAAAGCTGGAAGCTACGTGTATTGTAAAAATTCAAGTTGCAAATTGGGCTGACGCATACACCTTATTTAATTCGCTAAACAACCGAGGACTTCCATTAACGATTGTTGATGTAATAAAGAACACTCTGCTAGCACAAATTGACAGACAGAATCTCGACTTAAATGTCAATTATCGACAGTGGAGTAGATTACTCGAAAATTTGCAAAATGACTTTCGAGTTCAGGAGCGATTTCTACGTCAGTTCTACAATGTTTTCAAACCCCGCTACCAAAATGTGGTGAATGAAAACATAGCTACTCGTAAAAAAATTTTACCGATCTATGAAAAACTAATCAGCCATGACGTTCAATTAATATTTGATCATCTAGTAAATGCAGGAAAGAACTATTCGATAATTTTATCGCCCACCGAAAACGAAGATATTGACGATGAATTAAAGAAAAAGCTTGTTATGCTGGAAAGAATTCAGGCGGCTCCTTCGTATGCTTTGTTGCTTTATTTGTTTGAAAACAAGCAAAACTTACAGATTTCTGATAACGAATTATCAGAAATTGTAGATTATCTAGTTAAATTCTTTGTACGACGCCATTTGACTGACACACCACCGACGCGCGATCTAGATAGAATTTTTATGCAAATCGCTAATGATTTGGAAAACCCTCAGGAATCGATTTTTGAATTTATTCGTAAACAGTTGACGTCAATGTTAGCTCCAGATGAAGAATTTCATAACAAGCTCAGTGGTTCAATCTATTTCGACAACTACGCGGTTGCGCGATTTATCTTATGTACATTAGAAGAAGAACTCTATATTAACGACGAAAATTACAAAGACTTATGGATGCAAAAGAATAACAATTACGTCTGGACAATAGAACATATCTTCCCGCAAGGTGAAAATATTCCGAGTGATTGGATTAATATGATTGCAGACGGTGAACCTACAGATGCTGTTCGATATCAAGAGCTGTACGTTCATAAATTAGGGAATTTAACAATCACAAGATACAATCCACAGCTTTCGAATATGAGCTTTGAAAGGAAGCGAGACCGAAAAGACGATAAAGGTCTATACATCGGCTATCGGAATGAATTGGGTTTGAACAATGACTTAAAATCAGAAACCGAGTGGACAATAAACAAAATTGATACCCGAACCGAAAATTTAGTCGAGCAATGTAAAAGTTTGTTCAATCTACCGGGAATCGGTTGAAGAGCTAGTTTTATCCTTTCAAGCGATTCAATTTAGACTCTTGTTTGGTAGTCAACCTATCGAATTCTGCGTGATTCCAACATCTGATTGTCTGTAAACATGAGCAAGGACTCGGTCACCTTAGACATCTCTTTGGGGATAGGAATCTATGCTGGCTGGTTGACACTGGTGGTGTATGGCGAATCCTTTCCTCTTGTAGCGCTCTTTATATTGGGTGGTTACGTAAGCGCCTTGCACGGTGGTTTTCAGCATCTTGCAGTCCATGGCTATCCGACCCGGTATAAATGGTTCAATACATTGTTGGCGTATCCGCCTTTAACTTTGTACTTCCCGTACCCAACCTACCGAGACACCCATCTTGAGCACCATCGCGTCGAAGTGCTGACCGATGTCGAAACCGATCCCGAATCCATATACCTCACCCGTGAGCAATTCGACAGTATGGGGCGATTTCGCAAATGGCTCTACCGATTCAACTTCACCCTTGCCGGTCGATTGTTAATCGGACCTTTCATATCACTTTTCCATCTATGGAAGAGTGAATTGAGATGCATTTTTGCCGGTGACACTCAGCGCTTACGAATCTGGTTGATTCACGCTGCCTGGTGTGCTGGTATTTTGATGTTCGTGCAACTCTCAGGTTTACCGGTTTGGAAATTCTTACTCTGTTTTGTTTATCCTGGCATATCGTTGATTTTATTTCGGTCTTATACAGAGCACAGATGGTCACCTGCAGAAGACGAAAGAAGTCTTGTCGTCGAGGGTTCTTTTCTGACAAGGCTGCTTTATCTGAACAACAACTACCACTGGGTGCATCACGAAAACCCCGGACTGCCCTGGAGAATGATTCCAGAAATTTTCAATCAGCGAAGAGAAGAAATTCTGAGGCGAAACGGAAACTTTTACTACAAGAGTTATGGAGAAATTTTGAAGCGGTTGTGGAAAGACAAACTCATTGATCCGGTACATCCTCAACAAGCACACTAATCCAAATCTGATTGTGCTTGTTCGCAACAGGACTAATACTTCGTAACTGACTATCTACACTGAAGTCCAGACCGCTTACAAGAAAGAGGGCTTGATGCCAGTCTCCTTGAAGTCTCGAATATTACGCGTCGCTACCGTCATACTGCGAGAACGTGCAATGGCAGCAATTTGAATGTCTACAATCGGTATCACAATCCCAGAGGCACGATATGTTGCCGCCAAATCCGCGTAACTTCGAGCTGCCCCTTATTGTCAAACGGCAGCATGCGATTATCGAACGCTTCGCAAATTAAATTTTCAATTTTTAAAAATCAGCCTATCACGCCGTCGTCCCAAGGGTAGAACAGCCGCACCAAATCGCAACTCGACTTCGCCGACCGCTGAAAAGTACAGACTTTCCACAGATTGAATGTCAGCCCGCTTCTTTACGGCTGGGTTCGGGGATATGCGAATCAACCCGGGCACCACATTGGTATCAACAAGTATTGACATGTTTGCAAATTTGGTCGAATGACGGAGGTTCGCGCCCTTGTGTATCGTCATTTGACCGATGTCGGGTAAGGGTTCGACCGCGTGAAGAATGCACAAGCGTTGGTGAATTGTGGTTCTGGTCGCTGCGCACAGGCGATCCCGGTCCGACAGCCGGACGACGAAATCCAAACTGTCCACACTCATCGCTTCAGTCCTGAGTCCACAAAGTGGTCTTCTTCCTGTCTGACGACAGGGACATCCAATTGAGTATTCAGGTCACTGTTCAGGCGGACGGCTGGCGGGCCATCCGACCGGATCAATTCGCAGTATCGTAGTATCATGGAGACCGGACCGGTCATTGAAACTTTGACTGGATATTGCCGATGGGCAGATCAACCTGAGATTTGAGGTGGCGAAGATGCCGGAACAGGAGAACCTGACGACTGAGGAAAGGATTCAGAAGATACGCGAGGAGACCGAGCGGATCAATCAGCGTGCCGCTGAAACGCGTGCGGAAACGGAAGAGATTCGGAAGCAATCCGAAAAGATCCGGAAGCAGTCGGAAAAGAGATGGAAGGAACTCAGGAAAGAAATTGCGAAGGTGAATGCGGCGGCTACGAAGCTGGCCGCGACGGCGAAAGAACACGGCAAGCAGATCGGCGGACACAACAACAAGTTCGGAAGCTACACCGAGGCACTTGCGGAACCCTCCATCCGGCGGATTCTGGACGAGTATTTCGATGCCGACTACATGGAGTCGTACGAGCGCGGAAACCTGCAGCTGGATGGCTGGGGTGTCGCCCGCAACGGCACCGGTGCGGCCTATGTGGTGGAGGTCAAGAGCAAGTTTGAGCCTGAGCATCTGGATCAGGTGTGGCGACTGGTCAGGATGTTTCGCATTGAAAAGCCCGAGTTCGAGTCAAGGGAGGTGTATCCGATTCTTGCGGTAGTGGAGATCGACAAGGACCAGCGTGAGCTAGTGTGGAAGTCGGGCATTCACCTGATTGACGTGTCGGAAGGTGTGTTCGAGTGGACCCGGCCGCCCATGGGGTTCAGTCCGTGCGGCGATCATGGTGCGAATGGTGTCGTGCGAAGGGCGGTACCACGGCATCTGCGACTGGTTGCGGACAGCAACAAGCACGGCGGTGCAGGAGGTCAGTGAGGAGGTAGCAGGTGGACCGGGATCATCTGCAGGTGAGGATAGACTGGCGGTTCATGATCGGGAGGTACACATCAGGCTCAAGCGACTTTACCCGACATCAGTCGAATGACTCGACATTAGATTTGAATCCGTACACAAATAACCTGCTGAACACGCCTATGTCCAGCAATTTTCGCTATTTTTCTAAATCTCTTAGAAATGCTCAATATTCAGGGAAAATAAAGGTGCCTTCTAAACTTCTTTCCACAGTTACCAACAATCCAATGATTGCACAGATATACAATGAGCGATTCAATCCAAATACAAACTTCACAAGGAGTAGGAACTTATGATTGAAAGAATGGAAACAGGTCAGCGAATGAGCCAGATTGTAATCCATGGCGATATAGTCTATCTGGCAGGTCAGGTTGCGTTCGACGCGCCTGGTGCAAGTGTTGCAGACCAGACGAAAGATGTATTGAAGCGAATCGATAGCCTCTTATCTCAAGCAGGAACGGATAAGTCGAAACTGCTTTCGGCAACCATATGGCTCACTGATATTAATAATTTTGATGAAATGAACTCGATCTGGGATGCTTGGGTCTCGCCGGGCAATGCCCCTGCCAGAGCCTGTGTTGAGTCTGCTTTGGCAGCACCGCAATTCAATGTCGAAATTGGCATCATTGCGGCAAAATAACCGACCTGATTTTATACTTTCAGATCGGCCGGGGCGATTTCAGAAATGCGGATCGCGGTTTTGGGTGCTGGACTTATCGGAGTAACAACCGCATACGAACTATCCCGCAACAAAGATTTTCAGGTCACTGTTGTCGACGCCAACCCTGAACCTGCATCGGAAGCCAGTGGTGTCAATGCTGCGATGATCGCGCCGGGGCATGCTTTTGCCTGGGCTTCTCCCAAAGTACCCGCAATACTGCTGAAGTCGATCTATCGCAACGACCAGGCGTTTCGATTCAGATTTCGATTTGATATGCAATTCTGGCGGTGGACCGCACTGTTTCTCAAACAGTGCAACAACGCAGATGCAATTCGAAATACGATCCAAAAACATAATCTTTGTGTTTACTCGCAAAAAAGACTGGGAATTGTCAATAATGAGAACGATCTTCAATTTGACAGGATTGCCAAAGGTCTGTTGTACGTCTATCGTAGAGAAACAACTTTTCGTGCTGGCGTGGAGCATTCCAAGATTCTTCAGAACAACGGTCAACAACTGGAAGTTTTAAATAAGGACGAAGTCGTTGACCTGGAGCCTGCGTTCCAACATGCACATGACAAAATTGCCGGCGCAATCTACAGTCCGACATGTGAAACCGGAAACTCCCAGATTTTTTGCCGACAATTGGCCCGCATATGCGAGTCAAAAGGTGTGGATTTTCTATTGGATACGAAAGTGAAGTCCATTGTGACTGACAGAACGCGGGTGCGCAGTGTAGTGACATCGAATAGTGAAATTGAAGCCGATCTTTTCATTGTCTGTCTTGGCGCATACACACCGATCGTTCTGAGGCCGATTGGAATCAACCTCCCGATTTACCCCGTCAAAGGGTACTCCCTGACTCTGCCGGCAAATCAAGAACATACCAATCTAACGATCGGAACTGTTGACGAAGATAATCTGGTGGCCTGTTCGCCAATTGGACAGTCGGTCAGAGCGACAGCTACAGCGGAATTTGCCGGTTACAATCTCAGGCACAGGCCTAAAGACTTCGCGCCTATGATGAATACCGTAAAGGAATTACTCTCTCATGCAGCAATCTATGACGAACCCGTGTACCGAACCTGTTTCCGACCGATGACACCTCAGGGAACGCCTTATATCGGCTACGCGAAATTCGACAATTTGTTCGTCAATTCAGGTCAGGGGCATATGGGTTGGACCATGTCTTGCGGCTCGGCGAAGATTGCCGCTGATCTGATCATGGGTGAAAATCCGGAAATCGACACCGAACATTTTCGACCGGAGTAGCGGCACCTTTGATACGACGTGAAGAAATGTCATAATCTGAAAGAACGCACAGAATTGCTGTGCAATGATATACAGTAGACAAACGGACGCAACAAGTCCAGGTAGGATAGATAGATGGAAGCAGTGCAGGCAGTCAACCCGTCAACGAGAGTGATTCGTAACTACATTCCCTTCGAGCTCGACGGTGGTATAGCAGAACGTGCGGCGATCGGTGTTATAGTTCTCGGCACCGACCAAACGATTGAGCACGAATTCCGCGACTTTCTTGACATCGAAGGTGTCGCATTCTACGAAAGTCGGATTCGGAATTCAGCCACGATCACTCCCGAAACGCTTGCTGACATGGAGCATCGAATACCTGAGTGTACGGAAGTCATCCTCAAAGACGTGCCTCTGGATGTGGTTGCTTACGGATGTACTTCGGCTTCGATGGTGATCGGGGAAGAACGGGTATTCGAGCGGATTCGAGAAAAACGTCCGGAAGTGAAGTGCACCACACCGATTACCGCTGCATTTGCAGCATTCGAGGCTTTGGGTGCGAAGAATCTTGCAGTATTGACACCTTATCGCGAGGATGTCAATGACGCGGTTGCTGCGTACATCGAAAGTAAGGGCTTCAATGTGGTGGCGTTCGGGTCATTCAACGAAGAAGACGACAATAAAGCAGCAAGAATCTCCACCGAGTCAATCCGTAACGCGGCTGTAGAACTGGGTCAGATTGAAGACGTAGATCTGGTGTTCGTGTCGTGCACCAATCTTCGGATAGCGCCTGTAGTCAATGCCATTGAGCAGGCAACTGGAAAACCCGCAACTTCAAGCAACCACGCCATGGCGTGGCATTGCCTGAGACTTGCGGGAATCAACGACCGGCGACCCGAATTCGGTCGACTCTACAGCGTTTGAATGCTATTCATTCCGGATGCGATTCAGTCGCATCCGTATCAACTTTCTCGCTTGAGGATGGTTGGGTAACGAAAATGTCGCGCGCCAGTCCGACAATCTGAGGGTCAGCGGGCACAACTATCTCTTTGTTTTTGTCAGGGTAGTCAAAACTGGAGAGGAAATGCCGCATACAGTTGAGCCTTGCTCTTCTCTTGTCGTCTGACCTGACCACCGTCCATGGTGCATCCCTGGTATCGGTATAAAAGAACATTGTTTCTTTCGCTTCGGTGTATTCTGCCCACAGGTTGAGGGACTCGTTGTCGATCGGGCTTAGTTTCCAGCGCTTCAGGGGGCTGTTCCTACGTGCGTCGAATCGACGGCGCTGTTCTTCCCGACTCACCGAAAACCAATATTTGAACAGGTGAATGCCGCTGTCAACCAGCATTCTTTCCAGTGCAGGTGCCTGTCGCATAAACTCCAGATATTCGAGTCGGCTGCAGAAATTCATCACCCGTTCAACCCCTGCCCTGTTGTACCAGGACCGGTCAAACATCACCATTTCACCGCTGGTTGGCAGATGCCGAATATATCTTTGGAAAAACCACTGACCCCGTTCCTTCTCACCGGGTTTGGGTAATGCCACAACTCTGGCGATTCGTGGATTGAGATGCTCCATGAATCGCTTTATTGTTCCTCCTTTTCCAGCGGCGTCTCGTCCTTCAAACAGAATTACAACTTTCTTTTTATCGTTCTTGATCCAGTTTTGCGCCTTGACCAGTTCAACCTGCAGCTCGGCCTTTTTGGACTCATACTCCTTTCTGGACAGCTTCTGCTGATAAGGGTATGGTTCTACAACAAGAGAACTTTTCGGGGCAATTGCGTTTTCTACCAATTTCATATTTCTAGACTAATCCTTTGCTCGTCACGTCAAAGTGAATCATATCCCACAACCGGATTAATAGTTGAAGATTATTGCACGGACTACGAACTGATTACTTATACAAAACTTTTAATATTAAATCAATAGGCTATAGCGATTTCTTGAATTTTGATTCATCATTTTTCAGAAGTTGACCGCTCCAATGTTCAGCGTTCCTGCAACAAAGCCTGGCGATCAATTTTCCCGGTTCCGGTTTTCGGAAGTTCGTTTCGATACTCGACGATGCGTGGATACTTGAATGGCATCAGCTGATTGCGGATATATTCTTGCAATAACTTGGTTTCGTCGTCGTCAGCGGATATTCCGTCTTTCAGACAAATCACAGCTCGCAGAGTCATACGCTTATCTGGCAACTCCTCAGCCATGACTGCCGATTCGTGCACATCAGGATGCTCATTCAAACAACGCTCAACCTCAAGCGGCCATACCCACTGTCCCGAAATCTTGACAAGATCGTCCGCCCGACCTTGAAAATAGTAAAAGCCATCCTTTTCCAGAAAGCGGTCGCCTGTGTATATCCAGTCACCGCGAATTGTCTCCTTTGTTTTTTCGGTCTGACACCAATAACCGGGAGTGGATGAATGACCGCGCACCAGCATGATACCCTCCTCCCCTACTCCTACTTCATCGCCGTCCGGTGATATCAGTTTGATTTCATAGCCCGCAACGCGACCGCCGGCCGCACCGACTCGGTGATCATCATGTCGATTGGAAAGATAGATGTGCAACAGTTCCGTCGAACCCAGTCCTTCCGTAATTCCATGTCCTGTCAGCCCGCGCCATGTACTGTAGACTTCCTCAGAAAGGGTTTCGGCAGCGGATACTGATTGCCGTATGGAACTGAGATCTCTGGTACCGATTGATTTATCCCGGCACAGAAGATTGTAGAGGGTTGGTAACCCGAAGAACACAGTCGGCCGAAAGTTTTCGATCGTTTCCAGGACCATGTCAGATGTTGGTCGTCCGGGCATCAACAAAGTTGTGGCACCAATCGAAAAAGGAAACGTGAGGGAATTTCCAAATCCGTAAGCAAAGAAAATTTTAGGGACTGAAAAGCAGATGTCATCAGGTGAAAGTTTCAATACATCCAACCCGAACGACTGGTGTGTATACGCCATATCATGGTGCAAGTGAACGATACCTTTAGGCTGCCCTGTAGTACCAGACGAATACATCCAGAATGCCATGTCATCAGGGTTAGTATCGGCACAAGCCAGCTGGGTCGGTTGGTCTTTCAGGAATTCTTCAAGCTCAGCAGAGCGATCACATCCACTATCACCATTCACCGTAATAATCTGTTCGATACACGCACCGTCAAGCACTTCATTTGTGAATTGATTGGCCAGTGACGCCTCGGTGACTGCGAGTCTGGCTTCGCTATCCTTCAAATAGTAGTTCAGTGTTTCAGAGTTGGTTTGCGTATTCAGCAGTACCGGTACGAATCCGGCGCGAACCGCACCAAAGAAAACTGCAGGATACACCGGTGTATCGTCCAAAAAGCATACAATCCGATCATTTCGCTCCAATCCAGCCGCATTGAAAGCATTTCCCCACATCGAAGAAACGGCAATGAGTTCGCTATAGGTCAGTTCCCCGATTGAACCGACTAATGCGAGTTTGCTGGGGTTTCGTTCCAGGTTATCCCAGAGAATCGACGAACAGTTTGTGTGCTCGGACCGAACGAAACCAATTTCCCGAGCGCCAGGAACGTCGTCCGCCACTGGATCGAGAATCTCGGTTTCAATTTGTTTGTTCGAGTCGAAAGAGTTCAATTCTTGGCGTTCGGTTTAAGAGAGATGGATTGCGGTCCTAATTTCCAACTATAGAGAGGACTGACTGACCTCCCATCATTATAAGGTGCCCTAAGAACACTGATGAACCGGTTCTCCCGACCATAGAATTCAGCTACTGCTCCGGACAAGGCACTAATTGATTCAAGGCAGTCTTCCGAATCAGATAAGTTTCTATGGTCGACCGACTGCTAAAAGACAAATTATTTTCTCATTGCGACGTAAATTGTCGTGTTTGGCAGTTATCCTGTGTCAAATTTCGAATCACAAGACTGAATTTAGACGATAACCATGACCTTGAAATATGAACACCGGCTGCTTATTTCATATGCGGCCAACATCGCGAAGCACACCAGCTTTCCTTCAAATCAGGCAAACCAGTTGCTGGAAGAAGTAGCCTCAGGTAGTTCATTCTCAGAAATTCGAGAATGTAATGCCACCAAACATTACTTTGCGTCGCTTCCGGTAGAACTATCCAACAAATATGGCTGGCGCAAGCTCAAGGAATTGTTGGAAGACTTGAAAAGGGTAACCGAAAAAATCCCATTTGACGCAATGGCACTGCGAATTCGTGAACTTGGCAGATTAATGGAACTGAGTGATGAAGATACCCAGATACTGGAAGCATTCCAGTTTATAGAGCACTCAGGTGTTGAAGATTTCATTTGCTCGTTGCAGAAAGATCCACCTCGTCGACGCAGTTACTATGAGATCAATCTGGATAATAATCTCATTCCTCATGCACTCGGCATGTCAATAAAGAGTTATAAACGACGGTTGCGTTGGAACCTCCCTCTTGTCAGTTCCGGTCTTCTGACTATTGACGAAGATGATGGAGAAGTCAATATTGCTGACCGTTTAAGTCGTCTGAGATGGAACACAGACGAAGTTGCTGACGTACGAGAACTGCTTTTGGGAAAGTCAGAGACAACGGACCTGAAATGGTCTGATTATGATTACCTGCGACAGAAACGAGACGATGTCGAATCGATTATGAGAGGTGCGATGGAACGTGGTACCAAAGGTGTCAATATCCTCCTCTACGGTCCCGCCGGTGCTGGAAAAACCAGCTTCTGCAAGGTTTTGGCGCAACGTTTGGGAATGTCACTATTTAGTATCGGCGAAAGTGATGATCGTGGAAATGAGCCGACCAGAAACGAGAGACTCTCGGAACTGCGCCTCTCCCAGAATCTGCTGAAAGATGATCGTAACGCCCTTCTGATGCTCGATGAAATGGAGGATGTACTCACTTCGGATTATGGTATGAGTAAAGGACTGTTTGGATTGTTTGCGCAGTCACGTCGTTCAGGTGGTTCAAAAGTGTATCTGAATCGCCTGCTTGAAAACGCACCTGTACCGACAATTTGGATAGTGAACGAAGCCGGATTCCTGGATGATCCGATTGTACGGCGTATGGTGCTCGCGGTCGAATTCCAATTACCGCCAACACGTACCCGCGCCGACATCTTGACAGGCCAGCTGACACGTCACGGAATGGAAATCAGCGACGACGATGCATTGTCAATTGCTGAACAATTTGCGGCTACACCCGGTGTAGTTGAAGGTGCCGCATTGGCCGGAGAGCTTGGCGGTGGCGATATCGAACTGGTTCGCCGCAGCATGAAAAGTCTATCCAAGGTTCTTGGTTGCGACAACCCGCGGGCGCTGAGTAATCAGGATTTTGACCTGCATCTGGCAAATGCTGATGTTGACCTCATTACAATGACGGAAAACTTGGTGAAAAGCGGAACTCGGCGGTTTTCGCTGTGTTTGCAGGGGCCTCCTGGAACTGGCAAGAGTGCCTTCGTGCGCTACCTTGCCAGACAAATCGGAATGGAAGTGCATCTTCGTCGAGCGTCTGACCTGTTCGATATGTTTGTCGGGCAAACAGAACGCAATATCGCCAAAGCATTTGACAAAGCCATATTCGAAGAGGCGTTTTTAGTTTTCGACGAAGCCGATTCTCTACTGGTCGACCGCAGTCGTGCGGTTCGCAGCTGGGAAATCACCCAAGTCAACGAGATGCTAACCTGGATGGAATCGCATCCACTGCCATTCGCCTGTACGACAAACCATGCGGATTTACTGGATGCCGCTACGCTTCGTCGCTTTACTTTTAAAGTGACTTTCGATTACATGCGACCGGAACAGGTTGCTACAGCATTCCGTAAATGGTTCAAACTCACGCCACCGCAAAACTTGGCCGCACTTGACATGCTGACTCCCGCAGACTTCGAGGTTGTACGACGTAAGGCTGAAGTGCTGGGAAAATTGTCTGATAGCGAATCGCTGGTAGCCATGCTCATAGCCGAATGTGAAATCAAACCCGGCAGTACCAAACCGTTCGGATTTGCCGATACCTCGAAATCTGTCGATCTTCAAGGATAGAGACATCCCAATATTTCGGCAACCGGTATATCAATTCAGATTTCACCATCATGACATACTGTGAAGCGCTTCATTGTTGATAATCTCCTGTATTTTATTTGTGTATCAACGCGTAAAATTGTTGTCCGGGAAGAACATAATATTTGTGCTTAGATATAGCATTGGGAACTGAATGAATATCTTTGTCATTTTTGATTTTCATAGTTTCTCTGTAACGAGACAAAATTGATATGCGTAAATCTGTAGAAACAACGATGCGTTTCATCGCGACCCTTCAGGCTATCCCGGTTCATCCCCGGAGCAAAAGCGCGCTTCAAATCCAGAAAGAGTTAAGAGACATAAACCCCGATTATGCTGTCGATGTCCGTTCGGTTCAACGTAGCCTACTGCAAATCAGTCGCGCGTATCCAATCGACTATGTCACGCGCAATCGTACCCATTATTGGTTCTGGATCGACAAAAATGCCCTCACACAAATTCCGGCGATGAGTGAACAAACGGCATTTGCATTGCGTCTTGCGGACGAATACCTGCGACCGATCATTCCACCGGAAACTCTGAATCTGCTGGAAAAATACTTCAAGCAAGCTGACGAAGTTCTCGGCAATACTGAATTAAATAACTTCTCCGACCGAGTAGCTATCGTACAGACAGGACTGACATTGAAATCGCCGGCAGTTTCCGAAGAGGTGCGGGATGCTGTCTTCCGAGCAGTATTGAAAAAGAGAAAACTAAAACTACTGTATCGCGGCAAGCACAAGAAACATCTACGAATTTTTGTTCTCAATCCGCTGGGTGTTGTCGTTCGCACCAGCATGACCTATCTGGTCGCTACAGCTGAAAATTATGAGGATGTCCGACATTATGTACTCCATCGAATGAGCGAAGTGCGTGTGCTAAGTGAACCAATGGAGGAGTTGGCGGATTTCGACCTAAATAGATATTTGAATGACTACAGTTCATTTGCCTATCCGTTAAGCAATCAAACCATTGCGCTTCGCGCGAGATTTGATTCCGAAGCCGGCGCGCATCTCACCGAGTGCAATCTCTCGCATGATCACCGCGCGACAGAACAGGCAGATGGACAGATCCTGTTGGAGGCTACGGTTGCCGACACTACACAACTACGTTGGTGGTTGGCAGCCTTCGGCAGTCAAGTGGAGGTATTGGAGCCGTCTTCTTTACGAGAAGAGTTTCTGGCTGAAACTCGACAACTAGCCGAAATCTATGGGGCAGATTCAGAATAGACCGGCGTGCGATACTGCCAACACAACGCATGGGTTCCATCGATATAGAATCTGTTTCTTGCTGATTCCGGAAACAGTACAGACCCCGGCGTAGTCACCTCAGTCTGACTCGTACTGTTTCATGAATTCCGGTGCTAAAGAACGCAAACGCTTTTTGCTCATGCGTCCGGACCGCATCAAGTAGTCGAGCGCAAACTCATTCGGTGACTGCGCCATTTTCCTACCAAATTGATCGTACCAATTCGCCGACGCGTTGGCGGCCACAACAATTTTATTCACTATCGCACGTCGATTCTCATCGTACGCGGCCAGCGCATTTTCAACTGTCTCATTTGAATCGAGCATGCGGACCAGCGCGATCACGTCTTCCATTGCCAGACGGGTTCCAGAGCCTATCGAAAAGTGTGCCGTATGAGCCGCATCTCCAATCAGAACCCGATTTTTTGAATACCATCGGTCGCACCAAAGTTTGGGAAACCGGCGCCAGACAGACTTGTTGGTTACCAGTGAAGCTCCTCCGAGAACATGTGTGAAAAGCTCGGAGCAAATCTGAGCACTTTCGATCTCACCGATCTTGTGGAAGCCGTAAGACTCGTAGGTGCGGGCGCCACATTCGACAATAAAAGTGCTCATGGAGTTTTCGTATCTGTAGTGATGGGCATTCAATGGACCATGATCGCTTTCAATGAATGTTTGAGTCAATGTTTCAAAGCGCACTGCAGTCCCAAACCATGCAAAATAGTTGTTCGCATATTTAATTTCTGGTTGATAAACTTCATGATCAGCTTGTCGAACCACCGAATTCAGTCCATCTGCGCCAATTATCAGATCTCCATCTAGTTCACTCAGTGAAGTGACCGCTCTGCCGTATCGAATTTCAGCACCCAAGGCTCTCGCCTGTGCACTCAGAATTTCGAGCAATCTCAATCGTCCAACAGCTGTAAATCCCACTCCATCAAGCGTAATCTGCCCTTCCGGCAGATTGAGCGTCATATTTCGCCAACTCTGCATTTCAGGAAGAATCAGACCATGAACCTCCGGACCGTCGTGCTCCATAAAGTCCAGCGCTCTATCTGAAAACACGACCCCAAATCCAAATGTAGCCCCCTCCTGATTCTGTTCTGTCACGCGCACACTCAAATGTGGGAAATATCTGCGAAGAAGAATCGCCGCACAGAGTCCTGCCGGTCCACCTCCTACAATATCGACACTGGAAAGATTGACTGCCATTGGCTCAAATTTTTGTATCGAATTGGTGCGAACAATAAAGGACGGTTATCGGGTCGCGAATAAATCGGAAAAAATTAAATTCTGACCGGAAATGCCGATTTTCCGACAACAGCTACTTTACTCCCCCTTCCAGTTGGCATCGCGTTTTTCGGCGAATGATTTTGGCCCTTCCATGGCATCCTCGGATGCCATCATTCTCTGATAGCTTTCGAATTCACCTTCATGCAGCATCCGGTAACACTCCTCGATGCTGACATCCTCAGTTTTGCGAAGAATTTCCTTGACGGCTGCGACTACCAACGGCGCACCTTCGGCGATAACAGAAGCTAGTTCACGCGCCGACTGCATCAACTGATCCTGGCTGACAACCTGATTGACAAGTCCCCATTCATGTGCTTCCTGCGCAGACATTCGCCTTCCGGTCAGCAACATCTCAACCGCAATCGCCCTCGGAATCTGTCTCGGTAAGCGAAACGAAGCGGCGTCAGCAACTACGCCGACCTTAATTTCGGGAAGAAAGAACTGCGCATGCTCAGCTGCGATGATCATGTCCGACGACAACGCAATCTCAAAGCCACCACCAACCGCGTAACCGTTGACAGCACTGATCACAGGCTTGTCAAGATCGTGCAGTTCCGTTATTCCAGCGAATCCTCCGGGTCCATAATCATCATCAAACCCCGCGTTTCCTTCCGCGACTTCCTTGAGATCCCATCCGGCAGAAAAAAACCTGTCACCGGCACCAGTGATAATCGCGACTTTCAATCCCGGGTCATCTCGAAATTCGCATAGAATCTCACCCATCGTGCGACTGGTTTCAAGATCAATCGCATTCGCCTTGGGTCGATTGATCGTAATCTCCAAGATTGAATTGTTCTTTGCAGTTAAAACCCTTTCACTCATTCCCTGAATAACTCCTCACTAAAAATAAAAATATTTGTCTCTCAAGATAAATTTGACATCATCGTATCGACGGCACGTCGCCTTCGCGACAATCACAACAGAAACTGTGGTTCATTGGAATTAACAGTTATCTTAACGCTGAGTAAAGGAAAATAGAACACGGTGACGGTGGCTTTTCCAACGAAAATGAATAATGATTCCAGTTAAAGTGGAACTCTTACCAGGTGAAAACGCTGATTCGCTGTCAAGTGATTCACAATTTTCTTTCAGCAGTGTTGCAATCCATTTTCTGTTCAAGTCAAGTTCCGCGGTAATGCAATCACGACAATTCGATGTTCGGGTCAGGTAACGTGCGGAGATAAGTCGGTGCATAAGATTGTGTGAAAATGGTCGCTTCGCGAAAATAAAAGCGGCTTTCCGATTTCCAAATATAAATTTTCTATAATTGCTCGCCTCTGACCACGCGGACAACATTTTGGGGATTCGCGATTGGGCATGATGATCATTTCAGATCGTTCAATGCCGGTCGATGCGGGCGACTATTCCAACCCTTCCAAATCACCGGGTGTGTTCAATCGATCATCTCCAGGCCACGACATTCCGTAATCGTCGCCAGACCGGACTGTCTCCCTCAGCCCCGGATTCAGGCAGCTCCCGGGCAGACTCTGCGCGCAAGTCCAAGAGATTGCGCTCCTCACCACCGAACACCATGGTAACCAGATGAACCTCGCCACCTTGGCCGCGATACTGATCCCCGTAGCCGCGATCTCTCATCTGCCGCATCGCCGCATCAAGTGCCCTGTCGATCCTGTGCCCGTGCCTGCCCCCGACCAGCTTCGCCTCGATCACATACACCTCGCCGGCATGCGTGACCACCAGGTCCGCCTTGCCCCGGTTCGACGCCACCTCCCTCTGAACATCCGCTCCCACCGCCAGCAGGTACGTCTGCAGCACAATGAGATAGTGACTCTCCGATTCGGCTTTGCCGCTTTTGCGGTACCAGTCGTGCGGAATCGCCGCATACACAGCTCGCAACCGCTCGGCCAGCCCGCCGAAATCTTTCGACTCCAGACAGCCCAGCACAGCGTTTGCGTCACGACTCACGGCCTCCGCATCGCACCCCACATAAGCCAGAAGACCCGCGTTGAATCTCACACTCACCTCAAGGTTCGGATACTCCAGGGTGTAGATCGTATCCGGGCCGACACGCTGCTGTTCTCCCACCGTCAGATACCCCGACTGGAACATCAGCGCGCGAAGATCGATGTCCCCGACATCAAACTGGACCAGCTGCTCCTTGGTGACCGTTCCACCGTCAAACTCCATCAGCGGATAATTCCTCTCCCTGATCAGACGGTACAGATAGGTCGGCGTCCCGCTCCTGAACCAATGGGCTTCAAATTGCCTGCTCTTCAAAAGAAACAGAATGTCCCAAGGATTGTAGAGCCGGTGCCCGCCCAGCCAGTTGTAGCCGTTGTACCAGCGACGGATCTCCTCGCGGTCCAATCCCTCGAGCTCAGGCGCGAACACCGTGTCAAGCTCGTCATCGGTGAATCCGCAGATCGACGCATAGCGGGGATCCAGGGAGATGTCCTCAAGATTGTTCAGCCCGGAGAACAGGCTGACCTTCGAGAACATCGTGATGCCGGTGACAAACACAAACCTGACATGTCGGGCACAGCCCTTGATGATGCCGTAGAACCCCCGGAGGTAGTCCCGGTTCGCCCTCGCCAGCTCAGGGTTGTCCAAGACATCCAGGATCGGCTTGTCATACTCATCGACCAGTACCACCACCTGCTGACCGGCGCTCTGATGCAAACGATGAATCAGCGCTTCCAAATGATGTGATGCATTGATGCCGGTCTCACCTGTCTCAATACCGGCATCATCCGCAATCCGTTTCAACTTGCCATGAATGTGCTGATCAATCTCTTCGGGACTGTTGTACTGACCGTCAAAACTCAGCCGCACGACAGGATGCCGGACCGACCAGTCCCAGCTGTCGTGGATCGCAAGCCCGCGGAACAGGTCCTCCTCGCCTGCGAAAAGCTCATGCAGGGTGTCGACCAGAAGACTCTTGCCGAAACGGCGCGGACGGGAAAGGAAATAGTGGCTCTCCAGACCGCCCGTCAATTGATGGATCAGGGAAGTCTTGTCAACGTAGTAGCCGTTGCCTTCGCGGAGCGTGCGGAAACTTTGAATTCCGGTCGGAATGAACTTGCGCTCATCAACTTTCTGTCTTTCACCCATGACTCAGTCCATAGACATTGTTTGTGCGCTGAACATGAGTATATCAGACCTGGTCTCATTGGAAGATGAGAGGAACCACAGACATTATCCGAAACAGCGGAATGTTCGTTTCCGGTGAGATTCCGGAGCCGGACATCTGTGGCCTGTGAATGCTGTCGAAAAACTGAAACGGGGCGTGGGATGCCTGCGGAGCAGATGATCGGTAAGCGGTTACTTTCAAAATATAAATTTTTTACTTCATGTTAACTTTTTGTATAAGATCTGAATCGATGAGAGAGATTAGTTGGTTGACTGGACGTAGGCCAGTCGGGATTCGAACTCGCAAGCCCAACTGATTTGTCCAGTTGAAGCCGGGACAGTGTCAGTGTCCAGTGTATACCGTTCCACCACTAGCCCGTCGAATCGGGGGAGATTGTTTTCTTAATGCCCTCCCCGTTTTTTATGGCAATTCAATTACAGATAACACGCTTCTTATTCTGGAAAATATTCCATTCTGCTTAGCTCTGCATTACAAAATCTAACCCCCTAGATGTGTCCAGCCAATCGACTAATGTCGGCTACGTCAACTCGTGCTGTTCCGAATTTGTGAGTGTCACGACATATCATTCCGTAAACAATTTGGCCCGACTGTCTGAAATCATCAGAGTGTTCATTCAAAGTCTTGCTTGACTCACTCGTATCTTCGAATCACCGCATCAATTACGAGAGCATCTTGATTCTTCGGATAAACAAATAGCGGATTAATTTCGAGTTCATTTATCCGATTGGATTCATCAGCGGCAAAATCTGCTATCCGAATCAATGCTGAAACGACCATATCCAATTCGAGATGTTCATCCCGATACCCCGAAAATAACCTGCCGATCTTCAATTGGGTCAACGCTTGTCGTATATCCTCCGGTTGTATGGGAAAAAATACAACTGCTGCATCATCAATGAGCTCGGTTAGTTTTCCTCCTTGGCCAATAATCATGATTCGGCCAAAATGCTTGTCTTTCCGTATACCGACCAGGACTTCCAAGGAAGGCTCGGAGGCCATTTCCTCAATGAGAAATTGATTGCTGATCTGATTTAGTGAAACAATTGCGTCATTCAGACTTTCATCTGATTGAATGTTAACAAATACGCCTCCAGAATCCGTTTTGTGCACGATATCTGCAGAACATGCCTTTGCAACGACCGGATAGGAAAAGTTGCGAGCAATGTAAGCAGCTTCACTAAAGTCCGATGCAAGCTGACCCCGAACAATATTGATTCCACGTTCTCGCAACAGTTGCTTGGCTTCAAATTCACTTAGAGTAACTGAGTTGCCACTGTCAGTCGGCATCAGTGGTTTCAAAGATCGCAAGTTCTCTCGCACCGATGCGAATTTAATGCAATCAGATATGACTTGAACGCATTCGTGCATCCCAAGCATCGGTGCAATACCGTTATCGATCAGTTTCTGTTGAACAATTGCAGGGAAATTCTCGTGCATCGTTGCGACGACTGCGACACGGGCATCGGTTACTTTCTTGGCATCAATGATCGCCTGAACCGCAAAATCCCATTCAGTCGTATCGCATATTCCCGGTTCGGGGTAATCAAATACTTTAATGTTCGTCGCTTGACTCCCTTCAAACACCGCTTGGAAACATTTTTTCTGAGCATCCTGATTTCCCCAGATGTACGTGTGGTAATCCAGGGGATTCGAAATGACTACTCGATCACCCAGCACTCCATACAACTGACTTTGCTGGGCCGATGTAAGTCTGGGAAACTCCAACCCAAAAGATTCTGCCAGATCAGCTACCAGAGCTGCTTCACCGCCTGAACAGCTGATCGAGGCAATCGTCCTGTCGACAACGGGGGATAGAACGGATACGAATTTCAGGGTTTCGAGAAACTGAGGAATGCTGTAAACCTGAATCATTCCAAATTTCTTGTAAAAAGCCCTGCTGAGTTTTTTGTCACCTGACATTGAATGGGAGTGAGTCAATGTTACTCTGGCCCCGACAGTAGAGAAACCTGATTGCAAAACAACAATCGGAATATTGCGCTCCAGCGCACGAATCGCAGCTTCAGACAATGCTTCGGCATCCGGTATCTGTTCAAGATATAGTCCGATAGCAGTAACATCCGGGTTCTCCAGCATCACATTGATGTAATCGTGTGTCTTTAAGCCTGCCATATTTCCGGTTGAAATCAGGAAGGCAATAGGTACCCCTCGTCGCTGCATCGTAAGATTGATGGATATATTCCCGCTCTGGCTGATGATCGCGACACCCCGCTTACACCGTTTACCACCCTGCTCGTCCGGCCACAGTGCCACGCCATCCTGAAAGTTAAGAAGACCGTAACAATTCGGGCCGATAAGGGGCATCCCGTCTGCGACGCTCTCCAATCGACGTTGCAGAAGTTCTCCGTCCTTCCCAACTTCTGCAAACCCGGAGGCATAGCACACTACGCCACCCGCACCAATTGACGAAAGATGTTCAACCGCATCTACAGTCACGTCATTGGGAATGGCGACAAACGCAGCATCGGGAGTTTGCGGTAAATCCTGCAAAGACGGATAACAATCACGCGATTCAATTTGCTTTCTCTTTGGATTCACCGGCCAAATTTCGCCACTGTACCCAAGACGGTCACACTGAATTATGGCACGGCGAACCTGCTCACCTCCGATCATGGCGACATGACGGGGATGAAGTAATCGCTGAAGATTTGTTTTGTTTGGACTGTTCAAGAAAGTCCGACGGTATCGGCTTTGAAAGGAGTGTTGCCCGCGGCAAATTCATATCGGCTCAAGACTTCCAGAATCTCAATCAGGCAATTATCACGTAACAGTTCCAGATCTCGAATCGACCGGTTTCCTGCTTGTGTCTGCGTTCCAGATACCATCCTGTCTACGAGTTGATCTGTCAACTCCGGTGCTTCCATGTGAGTCCACGGTAACTTCAGAGCGGGGCCGAATTGCTCGAGCATATGTCTCATTCCCTGATCTCCGCCAGCGAGATGGAATGTCAGACAAACACCCATAATTGCCCATCTCAAGCCCGGACCATAAACGATCGCGTCGTCAATATCCTGTGTGGAAGCAACTCCATCGGCGACCATATGCAACGCCTCCCGCCAAACCGCTTCCTGAATCCGATCCGAAACATAACCCTCAATTTCCTTGCGAACCATCAGAGGATACATGCCCATTGAGCGATAAAACTCCGCAGCTTCGTTTGCGCAATGCTCCGAAGTATTCTTTCCTTTTACGATTTCAACCAAAGGCAGAATGTATACAGGATTGAACGGATGTCCTATCAAGATCCTGTCGGGGTGCGATAGGTCTGCCTGAATTTCCGACGGCAACAATCCCGATGAGCTGGATGCGATGACTGCATCCGGCGGAGCGATTGCATCCAGTTGTTTGTGCAACCGAATTTTCAGTTCCAGATTTTCTGGCGCACTTTCCTGAATGAAATCACAAGTTGCCGCTACTTTTTCCAAATCATCGCTAAAACTTACATCGCCAGACCTGCTTCGGTCAAATCCAAGTTTCTCAAGCGCGAACCATGCATTATCGACATGGGCCATCGCTGACTCCTCACCATCTGGGCTCGGGTCGTAGACCAATACGTCGATGTTTCTCGCGCTGCAGCGGGAAATCCAACCTGATCCAATCAATCCAGCACCGATCACACCAAACTTTTTTACCGGTCTCATTTCAGCCGATACCGTGCAACTCGTTGTGTTCGCCAAGTTTCGGCACTGTTTTCTCTATCGATGCGCTATCCATCAAACCGTCAACGAAAGGCATCGGCAAGGCACTGACGATGTCACCCTCACCGGTTCGTATCTTTCTGTCAAATACTCCACGGGCAATATAGTGTGCATCCCCGACCGCCTCCTCCAGCGTGCTCGCAATTACCGCGCAGGCATCTTTATTTTCGAATGCCTCTTTCCAGTGGGTGGAACTCTCCTCCTGAATGATTCTTTCGATGGCCGCTGTCACCTTTTGAGGCTGTGAATTCTCATCGATAGAACCTTTGTCGAAGCCGATAATCCTGCAAAACTCATTCCAGAATCGCTCCTCAAGTGCCGCCACCGCGAGGTAACGACCATCAGCGGTGGTGTAAACCTGGTAGCGCGGCGAGCCGCCTGTCAATAGTTGATTACCGTTCTGAGGCCAATCGCCTGTTCCCCATCCTAGTCCCAGACACCAGAACATCAGGGGAAACAGGCAATCTGTCATCGATACATCGATATAGCACCCTTTTCCAGTACGTGCCCGCTGTTGAAGTGCCAGGAGAATGTTCATCACAGCCGGATATGAACCTGCCGCCAGATCTGCTGCCAGCAGTTGTGGAATCGCTGGCTTACCGGAACTGGCATCACCGATAGCGAGCATGCCAGTGTCTGCGACATAGTTGAGGTCGTGAGCGGCAACGGATGCTTTGGGACCGGTTTGACCAAATCCAGTGATGGAGCAATAAATCAAACCTGGATTGTCCACTGACAAATCATCGTACCCCAACCCCAATCTTGACATCACGCCTGGTCTGAACTGCTCAAGCACTACATCGCATCGATTTATCAAAACTTTAATTTCGTTCAAAGAGATGGAGTCCTTGAGGTCAGCGGTAATGCTCTTCTTACCGGCATTCAATAGTGCGAAAGTCACGCCGTTGTCGCCGAACGCGTCCCTGTAAATGCGCATCTCATCACCGATGCCCGGACGTTCGACTTTTATAACTTCCGCACCGGCGTTGGACAACATCAGGGATGCAAGCGGACCCGGTGCAAGCGTAGTGAAATCTATGACAGTCAGACCCTCAAGTGGTCCCTTAACCGCATTTTGCATCGCCTCTAACAGTCAATTGTCGAAACTACCCTTAACAATCTCTTGACTCCGACAGGATATATCTCTTAATAATTTAAGATTCTCAAAGAGTTCCGTAGCTGGATATCGTTACTTATATTGGCAATGAAACTCAGAGGAAATTAGTGTAAATTGTTTGTTCAGCGAAAGTCCGATTATTTCCTCTCAGACCCCCACTATTCTCTACCAGAATTACAATCCTAGCGTGCTATGGGACCCTAGTGTCCGGTCATTCGACTAATGTCGTAAAGTCGTTTCAGCCTGACGCGCGCATCACCGATCGTGAACTGCCAGTCCATCCTCACCTGCAGACGATCCCAGTCCACCTGCCAGGCCGACACCTTCTCACTGACCTCCTGCATCACTGCGCCTGCTGTCCGCAACCAGTCGCAGATGCCGCGGCAACGCCCGTCGCACGACACCATTCGCACCATGGTCGCCGCACGGCATGAACCCCATGGGCGGCCGGGTCCACTCGAACACACCGTCCGACACATCAATCAGGTGAATGCCCGACTCCCACACCAGCTCACGCTGGTCCTTGTCGATCTCCACCACCGCCAGAATCGGATACACCTCCCTGGACTCGAACTCGGGCTTTTCAATGCGAAAATGCCTGACAAGCCGCCACACCTGATCCAGATGCTCAGGCTCAAACTTGCTTTTGACCTCCACTATATAGGCCGCTCCGGTGCCGTTGCGGGCGATACCCCAGCCATCCAGCTGCAGGTTTCCACGCTCGTACGACTCCATGTAGTCGGCATCGAAATGCTCGTCCAGTACCCGCCGGACGGAGGGTTCCGCAAGCGCCTCGGTGTAGCTTCCGAACTTGTTGTTGTGTCCGCCGATCTGCTTGCCGTGCTCTTTCGCCGTCGCGGCCAGCTTCGTAGCCGTCGCATTCACCTTCGCAATCTTTTTACCGAGTTTCTTCCATTTCTTATCGGACCGCTTCCACCTTTCTTCGCGTTCCTCTTGCATTTTGACGACACGCTGATTGATCCGCTCGGTCTCCTCGCGTATCTTCTGAATCCTTTCCTCAGTCGTCAGATTCTCCTGTTCCGGCATCTTCGGCACCTCGCATGTCAAGTTGATTTCCCCGTCGGCAAAATCCAGTCAAATGTCTGATGACCGGTCCGGTCTCCATGATACTACGATACGGCGAATTGATCGGGTCGGATTGCCCAATTGGAGATTCCTGTCGCCGGGCAGTCGGACCGGGATCGACTGTCCGCAACGACAGAACCGCAATTCACAACCGCTGGTGCGCGCTTCACACTGACAAAACCTTACCGACATTGGTCAAATGACTATACACTAGGCGTACCAATTGCAGACTCTCTTTACCCTCCAGTCTGTAGATCAACACTAAATTTGAGCCAAGTGACTATCCCGATGATCACGCCAGTTACCGCTTAACGGGTGATCGCGATATCTCTGGTCGAGCGGGATGTCATTAGCCAAGTTCTTCACGATTTCTTCCAGACGAACTTCGACTACTGATTTATATTTGCCCCTAAGTTCTCGCCTATATTCGCGCTTGAACCGGGTCGTCCGATCAATCTGGCGCATTCATATCTTCAATTAATTCCTCAACGCTGTTAAAACTCTTTACTTTACCTTCTCTCGCGTCATTCATGGCGGCAATTGTTTCTGCATTTGGAATGAGGGGATCAAACACAACCTTTTTTTCTTTTGCGATTCGAATCAACAATAGTCGAAAAGCATCGGAGACTGTTACACCTGCGTCGGCCAAAACTTCTGTAGCTTCCTTTTCGATACTTTCGTCTACGCTTATACGTACGATCGAGGTACTCGACATATAGTTCTCCGGTTCATACCGTTGCAAATTTGCAGGTTTTAATATACTCATTTACCTCAATTCGGTGTCTTGGTTTATATGTCGCATCAATTTTTGATTGTACGCGGCAAGTCCTGACTGGCATATACAATGTTTACTAAATTCATCTATGTTTAGGAAATTTGATATGACAACATTTAGTGTTCACTATGCTAAAACTCACTTGTCAAGAATATTGACTACCTTAGATGTATATGATGAGGTGATCATCACTCGTTATGGAATACCAATCGCACGATTGATCCCCTATGCTCCGCAAATTACGAAACGACAACCTGGCAAGTTGAAAAAAAATTCAAGGCGGACGACTCTTTCTTTGACCAACTTCCGGATGAAGAACTGTCTGCTTGGAGTGAATGAAGACTGAAAGAAGTCGCGCAATTATTACTTGATTCTCATACTTTTTGGGTGGCTAACCGATGACAAGCGACTCTCCAAGAAAGCACAAGATTCAACTCGCGACTCGAAACAGGTGTTTTCGTCAGTTTGATTTGGAGCTGCTTTGGAAATGTGAAAATCTAAGGTTGATCGCTAGTTTTATCGGCAAACTGATTCGGAATACGATTTGATGGTTGACTTGTAAACCAGCTGCCATACAGGCTCATTTGCAACTCTCACGAAGCATGCAAGCCAAGAACTCTTCCAGACATTTCAATGCTGTGCGATGGTAGGCAACTCTACACCCGTTCAGATACAGCATCTGGTGCTCGACTACTCTCTTCTCCCTTCAATCAACATCACAAGAGTCGGCAAAATGAACAGCGTGAATAGACCTGCAAATATCAGCCCACCTATCATGCTGACAACGAATGGTACCATATTCAACAGTGCTTCACTGCGCTCATAGAGAAGTGGAGATAAGCCAAGAATTGTGGTTAGACTAGTCAAAAACACCGCCCGAAATCGATGATGCATTGCTCCTGATGCGATAGCGATGGCCGCAACATCGGGATTGGCCTTCCGCATTGTGTTGTATCTGTCGAGCAAAACAAGCGCGTCATTCACGATCACGCCCGACACCCCGACAACACCGAAGATTGACATGGTTGTGAAGTCCCAGCCGAGTATCCAGTGACTGAATATGGAACCGGAAAGCGCGATAGGGATACCAAATACAACAATAAGGGGTTTCCAGTAGCTTCGCAAGAAGGCCGCAACCAATGCATACATTGCAAGCAGTGCCAGGGGTACTACAATGGCCAACACCTTGAACATCTTGATTTCGTTGCGAATTCCTCCATCGATCTTGACTGTCAAGTCCGGATACTTTTCAAGCAAATTCGTTATGTATGTGTCTGAGATTTTTCTTCTCAACTTGATCGGAGCCACGGTGGCGACATCGGCGAAGCCTTGGACGAAGGCTGCATTCTCCCCGTTAATTCGGTTCAAAATGGCCAGTTCCCGCGTTTCGCTGATTTCTGCAATTTCTGACAGAGGAGTCTCTCGACCAGACGAAGTACGAATTCTTTCAGTTGTAAACGCACTCAAATTATCTCTTTGGTCTTGAGGGTAACGAATTACGACTTTAATCTCATCACGTTTTCTTTGGATCCGTTGAACTTCCAAACCATGGAAGCTTGCGCGCAATTGTGCTCCTAAACCAGCGGGTGTTATCCCGGCCAGCACGCCTTCCGGATTCAAATCGACTTTGATGTGACGCTTGCCTAAACTCATATTGTCTGTCAGACCGTAAATGCCGGGTTCGGTTTCAAGCATTTCCCTGAAATCGGCTGTGGCAGATTTCAATACTTCTCGATCTGAATGTCGTAGTGAGTAAGCAACATTGAAAATCAAAGGAAATGTGGATGATTGAAACTCAAGTCGCTCGATGGGAGGAGTGAGCCCGATATTCTCACGCCATGTGCGTTCGAATTCCGGAACGGAAAATTTTCGAAGCGGTGGATCATTCAAATTTACATGAACCGATGCGATATGACTATTGCCCGAAGATTGATCGCTATGTCTACCAATACTTTGGACCGATTTGATCGGTACTCCGACAACTATGCTGATTGACTTGATCGGATCACCTTCAAACTGTTCATCTGTCAGTTCGGCCGCTCTGGCAATTCGTTTTGCCTCGACCAAAGTATCGGCAAAATGCGTACCAACCGGCATCTTAATTTCAGCTGCAATGTTTCCGGAGACGTAACGCGATTGGTCGATCAATATGACGCGTACTGCATCTGAACCGATGAGCAGGAATGATACGATTACGACAATGGCACTAACAATCGGAGTCAAAACAGTGTGACGAACACACAGCGAAACGATAGGAGCGATCACTCGTGATCGAAAGTTGTCCAGCGATAGTCTGACGCGGGCCTGTAAATCGCGAAGCGGTGAGCGGCTCCAGGGTTTTTCCTTGGAAAGATGGGCTGGCAAAATGAACAATGCCTCAACCAGCGAAACCAGTAGAACAAGAAATACGACATATGGAACAGCATTTAGAATCTGATAGCGCTCAGCAGTGATAAACAGAAACGGAATGAACGCAATGACTGTTGTGATCGCACCAATCGTAATCGGCCACGCTACTTCCTTCGCGCCGGATATCGCGGCCTCGAGAGCGTTCTTATCGCTTTGTCGTCTGACCGCAATGTTCTCACCAACCACGACAGCATCATCGACAACAATTCCGATCATCAGAAAAAACGCAAAAACCGTACTTAGATTGACCGTCAAGTCAATCGTCGGGAAAAGTAATAGTGCACCAATGAAGGACAACGGAATTCCGACGGTAATCCAGGTAGCGAGTCGAAGATCAAAGATCGCGACTAGACAGATGAATACAATAACGAGTCCGATCAGACTGTTCGATATATGTCGTCCCATTTGCTCAAGAGTGAAACCTGCCCGATCGTTCCAAATCGCTACCTTAATATGTTCTGGAAATGACTTTTTCGCCAGCCATGACAGAACACTCTCCCTTATTTCGTCGATCGACTGACTCTCTTCCGCAGTAACATTCGCAAATACGGTAGGGATTCCGCTCAATTCCGAATGAATTTCGTAATCAGCGAAACCATCTGTAACAGTTGCGATTTGACCAAGTGTAATGACTGATCCGTTCAGTTTCTTAATGATCGGGATATTCTCAAATTCTTCGCCTGTAGTACGTTTTGAAATACTGTGAAGAACAATAGCGCCGGAATCGGTATTCAATTCTCCAAACGAAAGATTGATCGAGTCACGGTTGATTTTGCTTGCGATTTCTGCAAACGACAAGTTGTAACGCCGCAACTCTTCATCATTTAACTCAATAGTAATTTCGCGATCTCTTATGCCTTTCAATTCCACTTGCTGAGAGATTTCCGGTAGTTCCAGGAGTTCATGCTGCACTTCCTCAGCGGCTATTCGCAACTCATTTTCCGTTGCCAATTCCGATGAAATCGCGAGAGTCAATACGTCAACTTTACGTTTTATCAGTGTTATTTCAGGCTTTTCGGCACTTGGAGGAGGGAAACGATTGATTGCGTCGATAGAGTTGGTAACGTCATTGAGAACAACATCCGGATCAGCAAAGGTCTCAAGCTGGATGGTAATTTTTCCGAATCCTTGTTTAGCTTCAGAGATAACTCGGTCGACACCGCTAAGCCCGAGAACACTCTCCTCGACGCGACGATTGATATCCTCTTCAATCTCTTTCGGTGTAGAACCTGGGGAAGGAATTATGACTGTGATTGTTCGAAGGTCCAATTTCGGCACATTTTGTACCGGTAGCTGATTCGCGGTATAAAGTCCACCGATGATGATAAACATCATAAGCAGATGTGCCGCAACCCTATTCTCGGCGAAATAGGCGATCAATCCTTTACTCACATTGTCTCCCGAATTCGGATATTGCTGCCATCATGATTGACTCTTAGTCGTCCTGGCGAGGTATAGACAACACAGAATCTCATCGGGTGGCAAAAGTCGTCTCAATCGCAATCGAAAATCCAGTTTGAAACTTACTGCAATTTGTTCACAGTTACCGCCTCACCTTTCGACAAACCCGGATATAAACCGATTACAAGCCCGTCGGCTGTGTCAAATGGCTCGACAACCCAGTTTTCATCGGTGATCGCAACCGTATCTGGCGAGCGAACGTCTACAACACCGTCCTGAATCACCCAAACTTTTCTATCAGAATCCATGACACCCATCGGCAAGACATAGACGTCGTCGTAACTCGGGCCATCAAGCGAAATTTCTGCAAACATTCCGGGAAGCGGTAAATCCTCTTTCGGAATGCTTTCATCAAATCGAAAATATACCCTGATCAGACGGGTGTCTGGTGCTACGACGGTGGATATGCGTTCGATTTGTGCATCATATGCTTTGCCACCAACTGTTATTGTCGCACCCCTGCCTACAGCTGGGTCCAAATCCTCCAGCAAATGTGTTTCGATCGGAGCGCTGACTTGCAAAGCCTCTAGTCGATAGCCTCTTCCTAAAATCGATGCATCTGCACCTGCATACTCATGGGGTCCTACCAATTCTCCAACTTCTACGTCTGAGCCAATCACGCGAATTTCATATGGCAGGGAAATTTGGGTTTTCCCCAGATTCAGTTGTGCCATCCTTAAACGCGTTTCCAGCAATCGAATACGTGCATCAATTCTAGATGTATCTTTCTCCGTGTCGTTCGCTACCGATTCCCGTTTCTGTTTTGCAATCTGCAACAATGCATGTGCTTCATCGACGCGTAATTGGTACTCAGAAGGATCAATTCTGACGAAAACCTCATTGGCCGCAATCGTTCCACCATTTCGGAAGTTTTTCGAAACCCAAGCGATTCGGCCTCGTGCTTCGGTTCTCACAACCACGCGGTCGTCTAGAGTGACATTTCCTGTTTTTTTGACCTGTAAGGTGATTTGTTGTGTTTG
Organism: Arenicellales bacterium; assembly: GCA_963666625.1. GTDB lineage: Bacteria > Pseudomonadota > Gammaproteobacteria > Arenicellales > JAJDZL01 > JAJDZL01. Next base: position 2,835,394 of record OY762925.1, on the reverse strand, counting down.
CGGCTGTTTCATCACGCTTACGGTACGCGGCGGACCAGTTTCGACTTCGTCAACGGATACGATATCACGTTCGATTCTAGCGGGAGCTCTTGCCAGTATCAGTGCAACAACAACAATACCGATCACAAGGATCAGTTGGAGGTATCCCAACACTCGGTTATTCTTGCTTTGATTCGGGGGATTACTTTCTTGTTCAGCCATAGATTAACCAATCGTTAGAATTACAAGGGATTTGCTATCGAATTATTATGATGTGATATGTAGATTATATGGTAGTACACCTTAACCATTCACAGTCATTACAAAATAATAACCTTTTCTCTGGAGCGAAGTATTTGTCTGTGACCGGCATTTCATGCATCAAAATAGTTGAGCTTTAAGATGGATTCGAGGCAATGGCGCTATTTGTTTACGAACAGAATGTCAATTCAAACGAATCTAAACCAAAAACCAAAGAATAGCTACCAATCCGCGCCCGTTCTCGATCAACAAAATCACTCATATGCTGACATCATTCGTAAACCTCGATATTCATCAAAATCTCAAATCCGAAAATCCCGACGACGTGATCAAAAATCAAGTTGTTTGACGAAGCTCAGGTAATTTTCAAAAGCTCGATCAACCATTGTCGGTGTCAATCCATAGTCTGCGAGATCATATTGGTGGCGGACTTCATGCTTTCTTCGTTCATCCTGCTGTTTTCGCCAATTGTTCATCCTATCGAGTGCGTTCGGTTCCATTGACCAATCAAACCTTTTATAAATTTCCGAGACAATATTCATTGGATTCCGAACAAAATCGGAATAGTTGATATCAACCCATCTGTTCTCCAGGTCAGGATGACGGGTACGAAAATCAATCGCTCGATTCATCATGTCGCTCATCAGATTCAGCTGTTCTATACCCAGATCGAATCGTGATTGTGGCTCGAAAATCCGCAAACGAATTTTCTCTACGAGACTCATCCATGACCCCATGAATTCGGAAGGTGTGCGGTGGGTTTGTATAAAACAGGCATCCGGGTAAGATTTGATTAAATTATCGAGTTCCATCAGGTGAAAGGGCATCTTGAGCAACCACTGCCTATCGGTCTCTACCGACTCGATCATTCGCCGTTGCCAATTGAAGTGCTGCAATACTCGACGATGATGGGAGTAAGCATACTTAGAACCAGAATTTTCCAACCAGTCATTGTATCGTGATGAGGGCCGGATTATGTTGGAGGTCCAGGATGCGAATGCAAGAGCAAGTAATTTAATATCTTCTTCCGGTTCATCTACATCATAGGGATGTATTCCCGCAAAATTCTCCTTAAGATTTGTAGCTTCAAAATAGTCCTGCACGAAAATTCGCCGTGTGTCGTCCAGGGTGCCTGCAACTGATGCATAATTTGCATCAGGAATTACGGAAGAATACAGTTCATAGGTTCGCAATGCCCAAAATTGCGGGTCACGAGACAGTAGTCGATGCAAAAATGTAGTACCTGTGCGATTTATTCCAAGAATGAAAACCGGCTTTGAGATTTGCTCGTTTTCTATTTCTGGATGCAAATATCGCTCGCGAGCAAGTTCCGCGTTTTCTCGCAGATATCTACTAATTTGAAAGACTGCCAGACCGCGCCTGGATGCTCGCCACTTTACCTTTTGGGAATTAAGGGATTCAACGGAATGCTGCAGTCCCTGCAACATCCAATCCGGGTATGTATCCTGAAATTGCACATCCATTGATTCGGCGTACAATCTGGCACGTTCAACCAATAGATCGTAATCCAGTCTGACATCTGGCAGTGAGTAGGGCCAATTGTTGTCAGGGTTGGTCATCCAATCCCATGCACGTAAGACCTTGGTTAGAACTTTTGGCCAGTGAATAAGTCTGGGATAGTCATTCCGAATTGCCTGATCGTCTATCTGAGACAATCTTCTCGGTTCGCGATCGTAAAACCAGTACCTGGCAAAATGATCAAGCAGTATCCAGTGACCATCTAGCGGCGAATTTTCTCCGTGTGCCAGACAAGCCTGTTTGAATTCCGGGTAAGACCCCTCTTTCAGCTGAACACCCATATCGGCAGAATCAAGATCATAGAGACCCGGTTCAGGTTCGCAACAGTGATAGATGAGGTGCTGTCTCACAGGATTCATCGAAATTCCGCTGCAAATATCAGCCAGAATATCAACAGGGTCGCTTGGTTTTCGCGTTCCGACACCGGGTGGTGCCATTTCGACCTGCACTGCTGCAGCACTCAATCTCGCAAGAATATCCGTAGGATTGATGTAACCACTTGTTGCGATTCCGGTTATCGGCAACCGAAAAATGGCAAGCGGCATACCTGCAGCGTGGGCAAATAACAAAGCCTGTTCCGAGACCAGTTTGCTCCAAGGGTACCCGATCAATCCGAGCGGAAAATGACGTTTCATCAATTCGATGTCCGGTTGTGACTCATCCTCTATTTGGCAGGTCTCAAATTCACGTCCGAACGAACAAAAATATTCGGGAAATATACCTAGAGTCGAGGCAAAGAATACGTGTTTGAAACGTGTCTTCAAACTCAATTCAATAATGTTGCGTATACTGAACACATTGTTTCGACGCAGTTGCTTATAGGTGGCTGCGAGCGACAGAGTCGCGGCAAAATGATAGACCGCGTCAAGACGTTGACAAAGGTCAGTAAAATCCTCATCAGTCAGTCCGAGGTGATGCTTGGTAATATCACCAATAACGACGCGAATTCTATGTCTATCAATCTCTTCCCACAAATCGGTTTTCTGAAGAACAGTTTGCAATCGCATTTCACCTTCTTCAATGCTGTCAGCCCTAACTAAGCAATGCACGATCAACTCTCGATTCTGCTGCAGAAGGCCGTGCAGGAGGTAGCGACCGATGAAACCGGTGGCTCCGGTCAGAAACACCTCTCGAAAGGCAGTGGGAGACACCGCGTCGGTCGGTGGCGGGTAGGTGATGGTCTCACGGACGAAATGGCGCAAGGTGGTTATATCCTGTCGACATTGCGGTGGCAACACACCGGTCAAGGCAGGATTACCCCTGCCATGAGTCGCAACTTCGTCTACGCTCTCATTATTTGATGAAACGGGCCCCGCGAAATTCATCTATATCAATACCTAGCCGACATGTTTCAATCTTTCGGTTGCAGACTGATGGAAATCTTCCAGAGCATCGTCTATACCGTCGCCGGTGTAGCGATACTCACCAGGAAAGGATGCGTAACGCGCCTCTATTCGCGCAAACATCTCCAGCTTGCGGTTCTGAATTTCTCGCTGGCTCCGTGGCCGCGCTTTCTTGAACAGCGAGAGTTCCGCTTTCAACTCCTGCTTGAAGTCGTGGATCGCTACCTGCTGACGGGTAAACTTTTCGAAATGGTACCCTTGGACAGCCAGTTCAATCGCTTTGACAAGCATACGCGGGTAATGTTTGGAGACTTCCGCGATGAACTGGAGATAAGTCGGCACCTGTTCTTCCGAAAGGCAGCGACGTAGACCCATGATATCCATATAGATCGCGGTCTTGGTTTTCGGTTTCGACAAATGGGGTACCGGCTTTAGGTGCTTGATCAATGTCAGGCACCGCTGGAAATAGTTCTCCAAGGTGGGGTCGTAGAGTGTTGTGGTGACGCGTCGGTAGCCGTCAAGTAAAACGTCCGGGTCCATCTCGGGCCGAAAATTGAGTGTCATTGAACTGGTTCCGAGGGGAACATCCAGAAGACGATTCTCCGCCTCAAAACGGCGGTACATATCTGTTCCTTTCAGTGCGCCTAAAAGGTAAATCGGCGCCGCAGGGATGCCGGTTCCCTGAATAAAATCGATTTGGGCATCGAACACGCCTTCATCGTCGCTATCTAGTCCCAGGATGAACCCGCCCTGCACCTGCATTCCCTTCTTCTGGATCCTGCGCACCGAGTTGAAGAGGTAGTTTTCTTCTCGCTTGCTGACATTCTGCGGTTTCTTGGTCTTGATCAAAGCTTCTGGGTTAGGGGACTCGATACCGAGAAAAACTGTGTCGAAACCAGCCCCAACCATTGCATCCATCAACGCCTCCAAGCGGGCGAGATTTACGCTCGCTTCCGTGCTCAGAGAGAAGGGGTAGCCGCGCTCCTTTTGCCATTCGCCGAGCACTGGCAGGAGTTTCATTGCTTCTCGCTTGTTGCCAATGAAGTTGTCATCGACCAGAAATACCGGACCCCGCCAACCTAAACTGTAGAGAAGTTCGAACTCTTCCACCATCTGCGACGGTGTCTTGGTTCGCGCCACCCGACCGTATAACTTGGTGATGTCGCAAAATTCGCAGTCGAATGGACAACCCCGGGAAAACTGCAAACCGATCGAGTGGTAGTCATTCATGTTGATCAAGTCGAAACGTGGCAACGGAGTCCGGGTGATGTCAGGTTTTCGCGGTTCTCGGTATATTGCCTTGGCGGTACCACTTTCCAGGTCTTCTAGAAATTTTGGGAAGTATTCCTCAACCTCGTCCAAAACAAAATGGTTCACGCCTTTAATCTCCTCGTGATATGTGGTGGGGTGAGGGCCACCTGACACCACCGGAACACCAGCTCGATTGCATCGATCGATGACAATCTGTAGGGACACCTTTTGCACGATCATGGTTGACGTGAACGCGATGTCTGCCCACTCGAGATCCGAATCTTGCAAGGGAGCTACGTTAAGGTCGACTAGCCGAAGGTCATATTTCGGCGGAAAAATGGCGGCTATAGTGAGTAGACCGAGGGGTGGAAAGGCAGCCTTTTTCCCGATGATTTCGAGGGCTGCCGTCATTCCCCAATAGGTCGGTGGGTGTTCCGGATAAATTAAAAGCGCATTCGGCATAACGGTATTCTCCTTTGACGGTCGTCTCAGAACTCGTGGACTGCCTCGTATCCCGACTCGATGTCCGAGCGCTTCGGAAAATGATCTTGGAACGCGTTGGCGAATGCCGACGGCACGCGACGCACCCGGTATTCGACTGCTTGCGAGGCTTCCCCGACGACACCCGCGTCTATTTCGGACGGATCCTCATCACTGTCCTCCTCTCCATGCACAATCGCACGCGCCAGTGAGAAGCAAGAGGCGGTGGTCATCAGTTCCAGCGCACTTACTTGATAGTTGAACTCAGTTTGGATGAAGGTTCCGAGCTCAGCGACTGAGATAGAAGTGAGTCCGTAACTGGACAAGGGTTCCACAATTTCCACGCTCCCTTCCTCGTGGCCGCACAGTTCGGTAACCTTTTCGGCGATCTGCATAACCACTGTTTCCTCGGTAATCTGACCACCTGCGTCGATCTCGAAGGCATCTTGGTTGTTCATCAGACGTCCGGTGCGCATGTAATCAGACGAGTTGAAAGTCCATGGCGGTCTAGTGAACAGTATCGTCATCAGATGATCTTCAACTGCTGATGAACGCAGAGCGTAGTCCAAGTTGCCAACCGCTGAATCACTACTTACAGGCGGAGTGCCCACCGCTCGCATCATACGCAGGAGATGGATGTTCCGGTTGGCCATACCAACCTCCGCTACAGCGGCTATGCTGTAAGAGAGTCCAGGCAATCCATTCCGACGCCTCCAGGCGACCAATCCGTCCACGAATGCATTGGCAGCACTGTAGTTGATTTGTCCGAAATTGCCAAACTGAGCGGAAATCGACGAAAACATCACGAAGTGGTCTAGCGCGAGCCCTGCCGTTGCGCGATGAAGATGGAGTGCACCATGTGCTTTAGGCGCGAAAACCCGCGTCACTGATTCGACGGAGGTATCGGCCAGAAGGCGGTCGTCCAACGTCCCAGCGAGGTGGAAGACACCCTTCAGCGGCTTCTTCAACTGCGCAACACAACGCTGGACATCCTCTTCCCGCGACACGTCGCCCGGGACAATATCGATATCGACCTCTTTTTTCATGTTGTTCAGGGTGGTTGAACGCCGAACCCAATCGACACTGCGACGGCGCTTGGGATCTCGGTCCATCAACGTGAGATGGCGAGCGCCGGAAGCGACCAAATATGACAGCACCCGTAACCCAAATCCGCCCAACCCTCCAGTCACGAGATAAGTGGCATGGGGATTAAGAAATGGTCGTGTATCTGCAATCGGAAGCTCCGAATTGGTGGGCACCTCAGGCGCATTCAGGACAAGTTTTCCTTGGTGCTGGCCAGCGGTCATCATACGTAAAGCCTTGGCGTATTCTCCATAGGGAAAGACTGTAGTCGGCAAGGGCGGTACCGCGCCCTTTTCAATCAACTCCAGACAAGCACAGGACAGATCGCGTGAAAGATGCGGTTCGTCCATCATCAGCCGATCCATATCGATGGCCGCAAAGCGCAGGTTCTTGCGGAATATACGCATACCGAGATTGTTGTCCGCGTAGACATCAACCTTGCCGATCTCGCAATGCCAGCCGGATGGCCGCAGCGACCGCAGGCATAGTTCTATGTGGCGACCCGCCAAGGAATTTAGCGTCACATCGACTCCTTCACCGTCGGTCGCCGACATCAGGCCTTCGTACCAGTCATAGCTGTGCGAATCGAACACTGCAGTTGCGCCTAGTGCGATCAATTGTTCGCGCTTGTTCTCGTCACCGGCGGTGGCGTAAATCTCGGCCCCTAAGTATTTCGAGAGTGCGATTGCAGCCTGACCGACACCACCCATTGCCGAGTGGATCAGCACGCGCTGACCCTTCTGTAGGCGCGCCAAGTGGATAAGCGCATAATAGGCAGTCACGTAGACTGACAGTATCGATGCCGCTGATGCCATGCTCAAGTGGTCGGGCTTCCTGAAAACTCGGTGCTGATGGACATTGACTTGGTTGGCTATGCAACCGCCGTGAGTGAAGATCACCTCGTCACCGATACGACAATGCTCGACATCAATACCAATGCGTGTGACCACTCCACTACCCTCCATACCAACTTCGCGCCCCATCGCCGAACGCTCATAGGCCATAACTGGAAGCAGCCCCAGCGTAACCATGACATCGCGGAAGTTCAATCCCGTCGCCTTCACATCGATCTCGACATCGGAAGGCCCGAGTACCGGTAATTCACAGGTTTTCAGTTGTAAGCCAGCAATCTGGCCAGGGTTTTCCAGCGTCAGCCGGTAAGTAGCCTCTTCGTCTTCAGGCAGTGGCGAAAATCGATCTCGCAAGCTTACGATGCGAGGCACCCACAAGCGGTGCGACCGGATAGCCAGTTCGCGCTCACGAAGATCGTGCCGCATCAGCCAGGCCAGGGTATCCAAATCCTCCGGTTCACCCACGTCGACGAGACGGAAATCAATCTTCGCTTCCTCACCAACCTCGGCCGCTATGCTTCGTACCGCACCCCATAGGCCACACCCGCGTGGGTTCTCGGGCTCATAGGCAGCTTTCTGCGTCACAACGGTGAACCGGCATTGCTCGCTCGCGTGTTCAATTCTGTAATGCACCAGCGTCTGGATGAAAGAGACCAATTGTGCGACAACGCGCTCCCCAGTCGGATCGTCCAGATCGTCACCACAAAAGAAATCAATAGCTCTGAGTTCCGACGCGTGTGGCCAAGTTTCAAGCATGTGCAGATTGTCCGCGGTCGAGTATTTCTCCGGGATCAGGTGTGTCGTCTCAGGCGAATCCAGTACAGCTACCCAGTCCATCGCTAGACTTTCTCCATCTCCTAGCACCCACCTAGAGTCTTTACGCAACGCAGCCTCGGTGCCGCCTGAAATGGTTCGGGATGCCTGTAGTAAAGTCATACGGCTTCCTTTTCGGACCAGAGTCCATCCGGCATCAGGCGTGACGATAACACCTTCTTCATGGGAGATGAACGCCAGGCCACCTGCAACCACTATACGGCGTAACATTGCCCATTTCTCCGGACAGGGCGCACCGTCATGATCGTGTAAGAACAGAACTTCAGCCGCAGACTCGCGCAATAAACCGTTATCGAGTGTTGGTTCCTCGTCCGGATCAAGACAAACGAAACGTAACGCAGCGTCATAACTGTGGAAAGCCTGGTAATGTGCTCTTGCGCGTTCCTCGTCGTCGGAGACGAGCCAGAATTCAGTCTGTGTGTCGCTATCAGAAAGGTAATCGCTGCATTCGGCAAGAATCGTCTGTTCGGGTTCCAAACTGCCTGTGAATTCGATTGCATGACAAACATAGCGCACGCCTGATCTTGGAAATTCAAGCGCCGCTAACAGTGCAGCGGGTTTAATCTCACCTTCCGGCAGCAACTCGATCAGAGATTTATCGCAAGGAATGAACTTGGGCTGCCAAGAAACAAAGTGTTTGTTACGCGGCAAATCGTTCCATCTCGGATTGCTGTTGAATGAGCAGTACTGGCCAATATGGGCGATTAGCGATCCGGTAACGCTGTCGTAAAAGGCGATGCTTCCAAGGGATATCTCCCCTAGCGGAATGGTGAACTGACCCCGTTCGTCAGTCCCCGACAAATCGTCGATGCCTCCTCCAACGACACAGGTAATCAGTGGTGATGTGGGCGATCGCAGGTACGTCAAATTGCGAGCACGTTGTGGAATGGCGAAAAGATCGGACTTGCGCATCAAATAATGCAGGAAGATCTGCAATCCGCCGTCGAGAAGGGCTGGGAAGAACACGAAGCCTTCAGCCTGGCCCGAAGCCCACAAGGCCTCGTTGACAGCGATATCGAACCTGAAGACTCGTTCAGCGATATCCGCCTCTATTCCCTGAATCGTCTGAAAATTAGGTCCGTAGTGGAATGCGTCACCGAGTACTGCCTCCACATGCTCATAGAATTGTATACCGCTCATCAAAGGAACGAGGTTAATACCCGAGGTATCAAAATCGCTGAGCGAAGCCGCAGCTTCTTCCACGATTGACTCGCTGGTTCGGCGCACTTTGCCTTGGCAGTGGACTGTATTCTCCGAATCGATCTCAAAGGATCGTGAAGAGATAGTGAACACGAATTCGTCAGGTTCACCTACTACTGAATTGAGGGATGTTTGCAGGCGGACCGCTGTCTTGGGAATTGGGCAGGGTTGGAGGAATTCGATCTCTTCAAAATGGACCGGACTACCCTCCAGTGCTTCCAGAACCAGCTCGATGTATCCCGCCGCGGGCATAATCGGCGCATGGTGGACGCGGTGATCAGTCAACCAAGGGAAGTCTTTCTCCGACAGCCGCGCTTCGAAAAGCAGGTGTTCAGCGGGCACCCTGTGTCCCACAAGTGGACCGTGCGAATATTCGCCTTGCCTGACGAACATCTCGTTGTCACACATGAGGTCCATCGCCGTCTTCTCTTCCCTTGGATGACCAGGGAGCAGATGCGTGACAGGTTGAGGCCGAGGATACTGGGCGGTGAAATTCAGGGCGACACCTGCCCGAAACAGAGCGCCGAGAGATGACAAGAAACCCAAGTGGACATCGGAATTTCTCATTAGCGTCGGAACGCATAGCGGTGCTCGAATGTTGTCTTCCAGACACTGCGCGATGATAGGCTGCAACACACTGTGTGGTGCGACTTCCAATACAACATCGGGTTGGTATTCCCGTTGGATGGTATCCATTGCCGCAGAGAACAAAACCGGCTGGCGAATGTTCGCCCACCAATACGCGCTGTCCAGCTGCGATGTTGGCTCGCCAGTCACTGAGGAGATAAAGGGTACGTCTGGATCGAATAAAAGATCGTCAAGGAATGCGAGTGACGACAGCGCATCATCCTTAATTGAGTCCATAGCGCTGGAATGGAAGGCGATGTTGCCCGGCAACAACACGTTCTGCAGTTGACGCGAGTTGAGTTCTGCAATTACTGACTCCAGATCGATCTGCCGTCCGCAAATAACAGTGTTTGCAGGCGCATTCTCGCAGGCGATCTCAACTCCCGACACACCATGATTCGCAGTGCCGACTGAAACACCCAGCTCGTCCAGCATATCTTTCACACCGGTACGATCAAGCCCGATTGCCAGCATCCTGCCCGACCCCGCCCTGCGTTGTTGCAGAGTAGCGCGATGGAACACCAGTCGGGTTGCATCGGCCAACGACAATGCCCCGCTAGCGTAGGCCGCCGCGACCTCACCTGAACTGTGTCCCACGACACAGTCAGGATAGACACCCCAGGTCTTGAACAATTCGACCAGCGCGCACTGAATCATGAAGATAACGGGTTGAGCAAGGCGAACTTCATTGAGTTCCTCTTGCGAAGCTGAGAAGCAAGCATCCCGCAGCGAAACCTCAGTGTGCTCGAGCCAGAGGTCCTCGACGGCATCGATGGCACGACGAAAAACCGGATCGGCATCATAGAGTGCCCGACCACAACCGTGCCACTGTGTGCCTTGTCCCGAAAACACCATCGCCACTCGCTTCTCTCCTTCCTCGACTGTGGCGATTGGCACGGTATCTGCGACAAACGACTCCAGCGCTTCAATCAGGTCTTCCCGATTGTGTACCGCGAATGACGTGCGCGCAGCGAAATGGGTGCGGCGGCGGCTCAGATTCCCAGCCAAGGTGTAGAGGTCGATCTCGCTTTCACTGACTTTGGCCAGCAATTGCTGTGCACTTTGCGTCAAAGCACTTTGGGTACGTGCTGACAGTGGGATCATGAAGCCTGTGTCTTGACTCACAGGTATTGACCAAATTCGAGATAGAGAAGGACGGTATTCACTGACCACGCAGTGTCCGTTGGCACCGCCGAAACCGAATGAATTGATGCCAATAGTGACGGGGTTCTCTGGAAAGGGTTCGCAGGTGGTTTGCACCTGCATAGGACAGCTGTCGAAGTCGATCTCCGGATTGGGTACCAAAAATGTCTTGGAGGTCGGCGCAAATGTCCGCCGTTGTATCATCAGTAACACCTTTAGCAGTCCACAATGAAATGCTGCAGCTTCCATGTGGCCCACATTGCTTTTGACGCTCGAAATCCTAAGCGGAGATTTCCGACTGGCGGATTCAAACGCTTCCGAAATTGCATTTCCCTCAAAGCGGTCCCCTACCACGGTTCCCGTCGCGTGGGCTTCGACATAATCAATCTCTCTCGGCGACCGGCCTGCACGCGCACGTGCGGTACGCATCAACTCAGCTTGAGCATGACTGGTAGGTGCTGTGATATAGCGCCCTTGGGCAAGGCCGTTGCTGCCGTCGGCGGTACCAGCGGCATTTACAGCAGTCGCCTCGATGACGGCATGAATGTGGTCACCGTCCCGCTCAGCCTTCTCCAACGGCTTGATCGCAAAGACAAATGCTCCTTCCGAGCGCATGTACCCGTTGGCATCAGCATCGAAGGAATGGCACTTACCATCGGGGCTGATCACACCCAGCGCATTAAATGCGATGCTGAGTCTGGCGCCTCCGAGATAATTGACGGACCCAACGAGAGCCTGTTCGCAATCGCCACATCGAAGTGAGTTTAACGCCGAGTGCAAAGCACTCAGGCTCGCCGAACAGGCTGTGCAATAGGTTATTGACGGACCCATAAGATTGAAGTGATAAGAGATACGGTTAGCCAGCATCGCCAGACTGATGCTGGTCACGGAAAACTCGTTAACACCTCGCAACGGCCGCCAATTAGCGACAGATGGGACCTGTCCTCCGATAAAGACACCCGTCGAGCTGTTGCGCAAAGAATGTAGATTCCAACCTGAATGCTCGACGCTTTCCCAAGCGCATGAAAGCAACATTCGCAATTGGGGGTCCGTTGCCATCATTTCGTTGTGGGACATACCGAAGAGACTGTGATCGAACATCCTCTCCTGATGGTCGCGTATAAGTCCTTCGTAGGGGCTGGCCACTCGTCCCGGGCCGGTGAAGTCGCCGATTGGGCTGTATCCCTTGCCGTAGCGATCAGTGATCGGCTCTTGAACGATCTCGCGCTCGCTGAGGAGCTTCCAGAAATCGTCATCTGTCCGGATACCGCCAGGCATGCGGTGACTGTATCCGACAATGGCTACCGGAAATTGAGATTGCCTCGAATTTTCGGTTCCGGCATTGCGATCAACCTTCGCAGGACTGCTCAAAATTGAATTCACTTCTAACCTGAAGAGTCAACACTTAGACTGTTGCAGTGCCAAGTGTTTCGGTGTTCACCGGACCTTCCATGCCTCCGGCTTTAAGCACATTCACTAATTTTAAATCAATAATACGATTGTTTTTTGATAAATATACCCCTTCGGCTTATGTGCGAACATTTATGCCGAGCAGGGAATCAACCGGAAAATTCCAACCAGACGAATTGGAGATATCGGATGAGTAACGATAGCACCGGATATGATACGATCGCGACAATCGCGCCCGACCTTTCGAAGAAACTACATTCAGATCGCGTTAGAGATGTCGAAAATGAGAAAAAACCGCCAGTTTAGGGTCCAACAATCTTCAATGCTTCGCCCGGAAGGTGAAACGTGACAACATCAGGACAGGGCTGATCAAGACTGTATCACACCGAAGCAGATTTTCGCCTCACAAACCGGGCTTCCCGCCTTGGTCGAAGTCTTGAGCCGGCTGTGGCTGATCATGCGATTCCAGGGTATTTCCCTACCGAAACGGGTTGAATCGGAGAGGGATGAATACAGGCTTCAATGTGTAATTCCTAATTCTTATGCGAGATCGTGTGACGAAATACCGGGCGGTTTTTCACCCGATGCCTAAACTATAACTAACCTGAATACCGCATATTTCCTCATCAGTTATTCAGTCAGTCGTGGCCCGCTTCGGGACAATCGACGATTGATTCAAACCTCAGGCATGCTCCGATTGGATTTTAAGAAGGGTTCTCTCACCCCTGCCAAATACCAAGCCCAGCAAGTGTACAGGTTCCCTGCGGTCCTGGTACTTGTCACCATAGCCTCGCTCCCGCATCTGTTCGAGTGCCTCTTCCATTGCGGCCTGAACAGCACTTTCATCCTCAACCACCTTGAACTCCATCACAAACACCTGACCACCGTGAAACACCACCATGTCGGATCGGCCGTGGCTTGAACTTTCCTCCACTCGAAGATCGATGTCAATCGTTCGAAAACACGAATACAGCATCCCTGCATACCACGCCTCATAGCGGCCTACACTGCTGTGCCACGGATACGGGATTCCCGACAGAAACACCCGCAACCTCTCACCAAACTCCGAAAACTTGTTCGCCTTCAACAAAGTGCAGAACTCATGACTTTGGTCAAATACCTGCTTTGATGGTTTGCCCAAATATCCCATCAGTTCGTCATTCAGGCTTTGTCGCACCTCGAAATTTGGATACTCCAGTCGAAAGAAAGTCTTGAAGCTTTCCTGTACTTCTTCGGCAATTGTGAGGTAACCGGTCTGAAACAATAGTGCCTCCACACTTATGTCATCAATATCAAACTTTGAAACCAGCTCCTGACCCGCAACCAGATTCTCGAGTTCAATCAGGCTCACTTCTTTTTCCACCAGCAGCTGGAACAGAAATGTCGGAGAGCTGGTACGAAACCAATGGGGTTCGAAACTCCGGCCTTTGAACATCAGCAAGACACCAAAAGGATTGTAGACTCTTTCTTCACCCCGCCAGTTGTAGCCGTTGTACCAGTAGCGGATATTCTCTCGTTCAAGTCCAATAATTTCGGGCGCGAAAACATTGTCAATATCTTCGTCTGTGTAGCCACATATGGTGGCATAGCGAGGATTCAGGCTAATATCCTCGAGATTGTTCAACCCCGAAAACAAGCTTACCTTGGAGAACATGCTGATGCCGGTAACAAATACAAACCGAACATTTTCAGCACTGCCTTTGATAACACCGTATAAGCCCCGCAGGTAATCGCGGTTCGCTTTCGCCATTTCCGGATTATCCAACACATCCAAAATCGGTTTGTCGTATTCGTCAACAAGGACAACAACGGTGTTGCCCGTCTTGTGATGCAATCGACGTAGTAGGTCCCGTAACTGACCGGTGCCAGACTGAGTTACGGAGGACAGATCAATTTGCGATAGCTCCGCAATCCATGCCAACTGATTGAGAACGTCTCGATCAACGTCTCCGGGTTCGTTGTATTTCGCATCAAAGCTCAGACGCACAACCGGGTGTTTCATTGACCAGTTCCATTGCTCGTGAATGGCTAGTCCCTCAAACAGTTGCTCATGTCCCTCGAACAGCAACTTTATCGTATCCACAAGCAGACTCTTGCCGAACCGGCGCGGACGGGACAGGAAATAGAACCTTCCTTCGCTTACCAGTGAGTGAATCAGTGATGTCTTGTCAACATAGTAGCAGTTATCCTCACGAATCGCTCGGAAGTCCTGAATCCCGATTGGAAGCTTGCGGTGCCTCATCACTGACTCCAGGTGAACATGCCGTGCTGCGCCTGCCACTCTTTGATAAAAAATATTGCGATCATGGGTAGTAATCAACTACTGATTTGACGACCTGATACGCTATGTGATGGATGTCTGTCAAATCAGAATTCCTTCCCAACGGTTGAGGGGATTGAACAAATGCATGGGAAACAATGAATCACCAAGTCATTTTATTCAATAAATTGGTTAGAAATATTGATTTCGGAGTAACTTACATTGTCAATATTTCAATTGTTGCGATCAACCACATCATAAACCAAATCTGGGTTGGTACCCGGATATTTCACTTGCATCTGAGTCAGTGCCTCATACACTGGGTAACGAAGCACAACCAGAACTGTTGCAACTTTAAGAATCACATCTTGACGGGACAGGAGATGAAGTTCATTGATGAATGGGTTGTTGACCGCTGTAAAACACACAAACAGTCAGGTGCTTGAGAAGGTACTGCCGGGCGAAGAATGTATTCAGGTCGATTACCAATCAGATACCGAGAAAATCATTTGCATTGCGGGGTGGCAATGACGAGGACCAGGATCGGCCTAAGCAATATTCGCCACAACATGAGGCGACTGAGGTGTCTGACGCCGACGACGGCGGTATCGTCCGAATGGGCGAAATGGAAGGTAAACTGATACGGAATATGGGATTTTGAGGTTCAATAGTGCGCAAATGCGTCTTCAAATTGAGAAATATTGGAAACTTCCGTCCGGAACAAATTGGCAGGATCGATTCTGTGCATTTTTCAGTCTGAACGAAAAAAAAAATTGCGGATTTCGTGTCCGTATTTCCTGAACGAAACATGTCTATATGAATCAATATAATGCTCTCGTATGAACTTTCACAACAACGAATTCAACGGCTCAGACAAACAAAAGCCGATAATATTCTGGTTTACCGGACTTCCGGGTGCGGGAAAAACGACAATCGCAAAACTACTGGTTGAAAGACTTAGAGAGCAGAATATCTGTACTGTCCTGCTGGACGGAGATGAGGTTCGTAGTGGTCTAAATACGGATTTGGGATTCAGCGATGACGACCGGATAGAAAACATACGACGCGTTATCGAAGTTTCCCAACTGATTATTGAGTCTGGACTAACTGTTGTCGTATCTCTCATCTCACCGTTTGAATCGGACCGCCAGAGCGCGAGAGATAAATTGAGTGATGCAAATTTTGTTGAAACTTTCATCGACGCGCCACTTGAAGTCTGCATACAACGCGATCCCAAAGGACACTATGCGCAAGCGCGATTGGGGCAAATCAAACAATTCACAGGTATTGATTCTCGCTATGACGTTCCTCAAAACCCTGAATTGCACATCGATACAACCGAATTATCGGCCATAGATGCAGTACAAAAAATAATAGATTTTCTTCAAACCAGAAAATTTAAAGTCAAGGGATAATCGTCAATTTCATACCGATTGGTGTTTCCAACTGAACCGTCAAGCGAAATCCTGTCTTAGCAAATTTGACAAACGCTTTCTTGGCGGTACACAGATCGTACATCATGTTTGCATACGCGTTTCCTTCAAACATTTTGAGCACCAAACACTCATTAAATCTATCCTGAATAGGCTACTTTCTGACGCCGACCGACAATGCACCTGACCATACTGTCAATTCTAGCTACAACTGTATCCATAGGATGTGTAGGTTCAGATACAAGTGAGACTCGGTGGTTTTCCGCCGCTATCTGAGCGAATTGATACTGCCAGCTGAGTTAGCGTTTCGTGAAATTGTCAATCAATCATTGGAAATTATGTATCCAATTTTTCGTAAGGCTTTACGAAACCTTTCCTCAAATTCGACCTTTACGGTGAATCTGTTCTTTCCGGCAAATTCACAATATTTCCCCACCTGCTTGTCGGCGATCAGTTTGGAAGTGAATTCCTCATCCACACACTCGAAAACCAAGGCTGTTCCCTGCAACCTGATAGCCTTGCTCTGTCTTTCGACCTGTCGGAAAAAGCCGATGATGCGCTCAGGAAGCATCTGTTCGTCTCTTGCCTCAAGAAAGCCCTGTAATTCTGAAATTGTTCGCCCTGATTCCAATGCTGTCAATATTCTGTCCAATTCCAGCTGACACAGATTTTCAGATTGAAACGATGCGAAAGCCTGCATGAATATCTTTCCGTCCTGAGGAAAGTCATCTGACAGTTGTACGGTTCGATTGGGCATGACAGAGAGCGAACCTTTTATTTCACGTTCTTTCGGCTCATAATCATTCCGCAAACCCAGGCAGAATGCGCCCAGATTATTCAATCGAAAATACACAAGACCATCATAGCGACTCAAGAAATACAATTCATCCGTACCCCAAAGGTCACTAAGCTCTCCGTCTCTAAAATCTCTTGGATGCATGTATGCCACATCAACCAGTCCGAGAGTGGCGGCGTACTCGAAAAGCAAGCACAGAATATATCGGGCTTCAATGATTTCCCATACTTCGTTATATCCAAGTGAACCGTAATTTGCGTCCGTAATGTACAAAGACCAGGCATCCCGAGTAACCTCGAATATATGATCAGTAGCCCGCATATACCGAGAAAATTCATCAAATTCAATCCACTCACCTATCGGACACAGTTTAAGGGCGGCCTCAATCACCTTGCGGCGTCCCGCTGGATTCGTCATCGACCGTTTGGCTTTTCCGGTCTGTCCCTTGATATCGTCAATGCGATTGAACTCATCCAATATCGAATTTTTTACCCAACTTCGCCAAACGGAACGTATGACATCGCTTGCTGATTTATTCAATGCCGAATGCCCGGCCTTGGTCAGCTCGACTTTATTCCCGCGCTGCTGAATTAGTTTTGCAGCCTGCAACAACCACAGCCACGCATAAGCTCGGATGGGACCTATCTGCTGCTCATAACTCCTGAAGGTCTGACCTGATTCGTCATAAAAATCCCCACCACTCAATATGTTGCCAATCTGCTTAACCGATGCTGCCGTCGGTTTCCGGGTCTTGGGCGATACCCCCAATTTACCCAGGCTCGCCAACTGCATTACCGACTTCAATTCAAGCAAAGCATCGTACTCCGTATCCCGTCTTGTGAGTTCTTTCTGAGTTTTTTCGTATTTCTTTGACTTGCCCCATCCGGATTCTACGAGAAATTCAAACGTATCGGGCAAGTCCGACTGCGTCTGAATCGGCTGATCGATCGGCTCAGGTACAAACGTGCGAAGGCGACTCTGAAGTTCCAAGGGGATGACATAGGAACGATGAGCATTGCGATAAGGCGGGTATAGAAAAAGTTTCAGAGGCTTCTGTATCATAAACTCACTGTATCTACTCTCTTCAAAGAGAGAGTTGTATGCATCTTTTCCGTATTTGGCTTTAAATTTTTCATGATCCATATATCCACCAGTGCCGTACAATGTCTCGCTGACAGCGTGCTTTGCGTTCTGGTTGAGCTGTTTCCATTCCTGTTGCAACCTTTCCCTGGAGAGCATATTCACCAGCAACTTGATCCTATCGGCCTTTCTGCTAGGTATTTCAGATTTTGGAATATTCAGCTGATCGATAATTTTCTTGATATCTTCTGAATTGGACTGATCAAGTATGGAACCAAACTGCAGGTTTGGGAGGTATCTGTATTGATTCATGAGTTTCAATTCGATTTGAGATGAATAAACCGTCTTTATTTTGCCCCAATTTTCCCGTACAAAGAAAATATTATTGAAATTTTGAGGGCAAAGTCGTGAATGTGCTTGCAATCATCTACAATGCTTCCGTCCGCTCAATCGAGTGAGCATGGCTTCCACTCCCCAATGACAGGCATACAAAGCGCGCAAAACACCCGGAGTCCGTGACATATATCACCGGAGAAACAAAAAAAGTTTGACGCTCTTCTCAGAGGCAATCATAACTGTGGTGACATTGATCCCGATACAAAGTTTTCGTTCATTCTGTCAATTGTTATATTCACTGGCGGCATTTTCAAAACGACCCGGTTTATGAGATTGATAAATTACACAAAAGACAGAATATGTAAAGAGTCAAACTCATTTTGCTTCTTATGAGAAAGAGGGAAGAAAGTAGAAGCAGTTAACCTTTATTCAATCGCTACTTTGGATGTCAGCAACCTGTTTCGGCAATTAATCCGTTCTATTGAACAAAATCGGAGAGGAATCGTGTTATTCCAACAGCTTCCGTGTCGTTGCCCATTGAAAATCTGTCACTACCAGAGTAAATCACCAGTTTTCGAGTTGCTTTGATATCTTTGCAAGCAGAGTGAAACTCCGCAGAAACTCTTGGTGAAGATGAGCGTTTGATTTCAACAGCTACTGTTGAATCTCTCGGGCCCTCCATTACCAGATCAATTTCCGTTCCAGTGGAAGTTCTGTAGTAGCTGAACCGCCATGTGTTGGGCAGATTCGTAACAATGTTCTCAACGACAAACCCTTCCCAACTCGCTCCAAGACCGGGATGCCCCAATAACGTTTCTTTGTCTGAAACATTCAAGAGGTGATGAAGAATGCCACTGTCGCGCAGATATACCTTGGGCGACTTAACCAATCGTTTTTTAGTGTTCCCGGACCAGGGAGTCAGTTGTCTAACCATGTAAAAGTCCGAGAGCAGATCAATATAGGAACGAATTGTTTTGTGGTCGGTCTCTAGGCTTTTACCCAAACTTGAGAAGTTGACTTGCTGACCATTCATATGAGCGAGCATGCTCCAAACTCGCCGCATTCTCTCACTAGATATCCTTGGCTCCATAATTGGAATATCGCGTTCAACATAGGAAGAGATGAAATCTGTTCGCCAGTCCCAGCTTTCATTATCGTTCGGTGCCAGAAAACTGCCAGGGAAGCCACCTCTCAACCAGAGTTCGCTGATATCAAACTGTTTCGGGTTGAACTGATTGATTTCGGGAATTGAAAAAGGGCTTAGTTCTAAATACCGTACTCGCCCAGCCAATGTTTCAGTTGAATGCTGAATCAAATCCCTGGATGCCGAACTTAGTAAAATGAAGTGTCCGCCTCTTTCTCCGTTGCGTATTCTCTCATCAATCAGGCTACGCAATGTAGTAAATAGGTCTGTTATTCGTTGGACTTCGTCAATGATTAGCAGCTTGTTGTTGAAACTAACAAGATAATCTTCTGGATCTTTGAGTTTGGCGAGGTCGGACTCACGCTCCAAGTCCAAATAAGACGTTTCCTTTTCCAGAAATCGGCTGGCAATCTCTTGTGCAAGTGTTGTTTTGCCGACTTGTCTCGGCCCCAAGATCGCGATCACCGGCACAATTGCCAGTGCATTTGCAACTCGGTTTTGTAATAGTCTAGGAACCAACATTTTTGTAGTTTGGGATTTATATTCCGAAACTACAATAAAAGTCGATTTCGATTATCTGCGGAGAATCAGAATCGACGGATTTCAATATTGCGCGAGAGTGCTGTTTTTGACGATTCGACTATCGGTACCGAAGTCAGTACTTTGATTATCTGTTCCTACAATGAACGAAAATCCTTTTTGCAAATTGGGAATCACTTTCCCAAAATACAAATTAATCGAATTGATTATAAATATAGGTGTGAAATCAGTTATTTAGAACTATCTGCAATCATGCAGAGTCGAGCGTGTAGGAAATTGAAAAGCATACAAAACGAATTCCCTATTTGTGTCGACTCCCTGAGCTTGCTTGATTACTGATTTCTGTCCGATGCCAGGCTGGTTGAAACAGACTCTTATGTGATCCAATATTTGCTGTTCCACATCGCTTCAAGTAATCAGGTGTCTTGCAATTTACGCAACGTATCGGCGTCCTGCCCGAACAGGATTTTCTTTTCTTCTTCCGTCATCTTTTGTGGGTTCGGATTCACCTGTTTGGCAACTTCATAAGCCCGAACAGTCGCTGGACGATTGCGTATTTGTTCAAACCACCGGCTGAGATTCTCAAACTCCTCAAGATGCTGTCTTTGCCGTTTGTGCGGCACAATCCACGGATAGCTGGCCATATCAGCGATCGTATACTCCTGCCCGCAGATAAATTCGTTGTCCATTAACTGCTTGTCCAGAATCGCATAGAGTCGCGACACCTCTCCAACATAACGCTTGACCGCATATGGAATCTCTTCGTCAAGATAGGTCACAAAGTGATGATTCTGACCGGCCATCGGGCCCAGGTTCGCCATCTGCCAGAACAGCCACTGCAGGACATTGGATCGCCCTTCGGTTTGTGACGGGATGAACACACCATGCTTTTCCGCGAGATAAAGCAGCATGGCGCCTGATTCGAATAGGGATATCGCTTCTTTACCAGCTCCTGGCTCGCGATCAATCAGTGCCGGAATTCGATTATTTGGAGAAATCTTCAGAAAGTCCGCCGCAAATTGTTCACCTTTACCGATGTTTACAGGGATGACCTCGTAGTCGACACCAGCCTCTTCAAAGAACATGGTTACCTTATGTCCGTTAGGCGTCGTCCAATAATACAAATCGTACATGCTTAGTCCTTTTGTTGGGGGTGTTCGCTGACTGATCGCTAGGTCTACGGCTTGTCAGTGAAACAATCTTTATTCAAGCGGCCATTCTTAGGCCCAGAATCTGTCTGGCCTCCTCCGGTGTTGCCGGACGTCGTCCGAATTTACCGGCGATATCAACTATCTTTGTAACCAATTCGGCATTGCTGGTGGCCAGCCGATCCCGATCATACTTGATATTGTCTTCCAGGCCGGTCCGACAGTGTCCGCCAAGTTCCAGGCACCATTCGTTGACCGTATACTGATGCCGGGCGATACCGGCCGCAGTCCAGGTTGCTCCTGGCAAAACATCATTCAGCTCCGAAATCAGGAATTCGAGCAAACTTCGACGAGCCGGCAACGCATTCGGTATGCCGAGAACAAACTGCACATGTGCAGGCGTTGCAAGGAGATCCCTCTTGACCAGTGAAGCCGCGTTATACAGCATTGCGACATCGAAAATCTCAATCTCTGGTTTGATGTCATACTGCAACATTGTCGATGCCAGTTCGTCAACGAATGAAGGCGGGTTCTCATAAATCGATGTAGGAAAGTTGACTGAACCTGTCGCGAGCGAAGCCATGTCGGGTCGAAGTCCCAACATCGCACCGCGCTGGCTGAGCTCTCTGCCGCGACCACCGGTAGAAAATTGGATGATCATTCCGGGGCAGTGTTTCATCACACCTTCCTGAATTTCCGCAAACTTCTCCGGGTCCGACCCCGGCGACTGATCTTCGTTACGAACATGAATGTGCACCAAGGACGCACCAGCCTCAAATGCTTCGTGTGTCGACTCGATCTGCTCCGGTGGTGTTACCGGTACCGCGGGATTATCCTCTTTTCTGGGAACTGCTCCAGTGATTGCAACAGTGATAATACAGGGTTCGGACATAATTACCTCTCCTTTGGATTCTTCAGGCTGTTTTCGCCTTGAGACTGAATGAGCGAATGGACGGACGCGAAGCCAGTTCCTTGATCAGCGTCGTCAATGGTGAGCTGGCAACGGATGTCGAATCCAGACGGATCGGACCCTCGCCTTTCAATGCTGAATATTCTTTATCGGCATAGAACGCGGCCAGAAGAAGATCATCGTCCGACGCGAAAGGCCCCCTTGTTCTGCGCAAGCGCTCCAAAGCGGGTGGAACCTGCGCTCCGGGACGTACTCGTATCGGTTCCGCGCCCCGTGTGATTTTGTCATAAAGGTTGGGGTCGATTTCACCGACAACCTCACCATACCCGCCCTGCACATAAAGCCGCACTTCATCCGGAACCGCATCATAGCGATCGTTCCCGCGATCTCGACCCATTACATTCAATACCGACTGAGTGATGATGTATTGGGCGAATGGGCTGACAATGATCGGATAGCCAAGATCGGCTCTCACATGCCCGGCTTCCTCCAGAATTTCCTGCAGCCGGTCCTCAATTCCGAGTGTACCCAACTGATAGCGTAAATTCGAAATCATTCCACCTGGCATCTGATGGTGATAGTGGAATTCATCATATTCCGCGACTTCTCCGACTGGCTTGTTTTCAGTCTTTGCAAGGTAAGCCAGTCTGTCGGCGACTTCTTCGACCTGTTCCAGGTTCACATCGACCTCATAACCTCTACGCCTGCAATTGCGTACGAACAGCTCCGTCGGCGGATGGGAAGCTCCGTTCGCCAAGGTTGACGTTGCTGTGTGCACCACATCGACACCGTAATCCACCGCAAGCAGCGCAGTGTATGGCGCAAGCCCAGACAGGCAATGGGAGTGCAGTTGGAGCGGCAGGTCCCCTATCGCATTCTTCAAAGCAGGAACCAGAGTCGGAACTCGGTCCGGTCGCAAGAGGCCACTTGGATCTTTGATATATACGCCGTCAACGTCCAGCTTGATCAACTCCTTCGCCTTCTTTGCGTAGAAATCATCGGTGTGGACAGGACTGACGGTATAGACCAGTCCTCCGATCGTATGTAATCCATGCTGTTTGGCTGCGCGAATAGGAATTTCAAGATTCCGGATGTCATTGATGGCATCGTAGGGCGTGTGGTATCGCATACCGTTCGCGGCGAATCGCTCAGCTGACAACTCAACAACGTCATCTGCAAAGAACTCAAAAGTAAATAGACTTTGGCCGCGTGTATGAATAATGAGCGGCGTTTCCTTGACCCAGCTGCTTAGAATGCGCATCCGCTCCCAAGGATCTTCGCGCAGATAACGGACGCAGACGTCAAATACCGCACCACCGACCAGATCCAGTGCTTCAAATCCTGAACGATCAAGAATCGGAGCAATGTCTTTCATCATCGCGGTTGTCATACGTGTCGCCCACAGACATTGGTGTGCATCACGCATCGTCAGGTCTATAAGATTTACTTTACGTGCCATCCGAGTTGTTCTCCGGAAGAAATGAATCTTCTACCCATTTAGTGGAAATGTTACCTGTTTTGAAATCGGTGTGCTGTAACAATTTCTGATGGAATCCGATCGTGGTTGAGACTCCCTCGATCTGAAAATTCTCCAATGCCTGCTTGGCGCGGCTCAGTGCGTGATCGCGATTGTGTCCGTGGACAACTAGTTTTGCAATCATCGAATCATAAAATGGACTGATTTGAAACGACTCATAAGCATGGGTATCTACGCGTACGCCCGCCCCAGCCGGTGACTCCCAGTGGTTAATCGTGCCGGGTGATGGTCGAAAACCGTTCCGCCAGTTCTCTGCATTGATTCGAAACTCAATAGCATGTCCCTGAATTGGCAGTTGTGGAACAATGTTCGATAATGGCTCCCCTGCAGCCACTCGAATCTGAGTCTCGACCAGGTCCAGCCCAAAAAGCTGTTCAGTTACCGGATGCTCGACCTGGATGCGTGTATTCATCTCAATAAAATAGTATTGGTCCAAATCTTCGGTCAGTACAAACTCTACAGTTCCAGCCCCTCGATACCCGATCGATTTCCCAAGGCGCACTGCGCAGTCATGCAAACTTTCGCGCATACTATCGCTCATTACACTACAGGGAGACTCCTCGACAAGTTTCTGATGTCTCCTTTGAACTGTGCAGTCTCGCTCGCCCAGAGCGACTACATTTCCATGGTTGTCGGCCAGTATCTGCACTTCCACGTGACGAATTCCAGTCAGGTAATTTTCCAGATACAGTTCGCCGTCGCCGAAAGCGGACTGCGCCTCCGCTGATGCCTGCGTGAATTCCGAAACAAACTGTTCCTTTTCACGAACAATTCTCATTCCTCGTCCTCCTCCACCGCCACGGGCTTTAATCAGTACTGGAAACCCAATTTCTTGCGCGATGCCGACCGCCTGTCGAGAGTCGGTGAAAGATGATTCAGAACCGGGTACGACGTCAATATTGAGTTTAACCGCTTCGGCTCGCGCTTGTGACTTGTTTCCCATACGCCGAATCGAATCGGAGGTAGGACCGATGAAGATCAAACCCTCTTGCTCACACATCTCCACGAATTGAGGATTTTCCGAAAGAAATCCATAACCGGGATGTATAGC
Source organism: Arenicellales bacterium (assembly GCA_963666625.1). Lineage (GTDB taxonomy): Bacteria > Pseudomonadota > Gammaproteobacteria > Arenicellales > JAJDZL01 > JAJDZL01. Next base: position 2,811,158 of record OY762925.1, on the reverse strand, counting down.
TTGACAACCTGTGGTGACCGCTGCGTGTACCAAAGCATTCTGATTCAGATAACTGAGGTTGGCTGCGTTTGGACCGATTTTGATACTGTCGTCAGCCTGCAATACATGTAAAGATTTCCGGTCAGCGTCGGTATAGACAGCAACACTCGCAATGCCCAGATTCCGGCAGGCTTGAACTACCCGTAAAGCGATTTCACCACGATTTGCGATCAGTATCCGTTCCATATTCATTCCAATAAATTTGAAATTCTATCAGTGGTAAAAATAAAGTTGCCCATCAATCAACACCCTAATCTGATTTTTCGCAAAAGTATAGCGTATTGAGCACCGAATACCGTTTCATAAACCGGCGAAGCTGTTGCAAATTTTTGAAGAATCAACCGTAATTTGTTTATAACCCGGCCAATTTGCAAATAGAATATATATTTGATATATACGATTGAATACAACAATATGAATAAAGAATCAATATATTCATCTAAAAATTTTTCTGTCGCCCTATGGCGGCTTAGACTTAGTCGAGAAAGAAGCCCGTGAGTTTGAGTTACCAAGATATCGCTGAAATTCTCAAATCGATTGATGAATCCGATGCGGAACAGATCGAAATTGAGGTCGAAGGGTTTCGTTTGGCTGTACGTAAGAGGAATGTCGGCGCTCAAAGCCCGCAAAGCTACCGTGTGACAGCAGATCCTGTCTTGCTACCTGAAACGAGCGAACAACAGGCTGCACCTGCAACACCGCAATCCGGAAGTCCAGAATCAGCTCAGCAGGCACCCGAACAAGTAGAAACTCCCGCTGATCATACAATCATTCGGGCTCCAATGGTCGGGACATTCTACCGCCGACCTGACCCGGAATCAGAACCCTTCGTTGAACAAGGTTCAGCCGTCAAAGCAGGCGACCCGCTTTGCCTCATCGAAGTGATGAAGCTTTATACAACCATAGAGAGTACGGTAGACGGAACCGTCGTATCGATTTTCGTAGAAGATGGCAGTCTCGTTGAATTCAATCAGCAGTTGTTTCTGATCGGTCCGTAGTGGGAAATACTTTGATTGCTGATTTACAAGTCTAAGAAACGTTTAACTAGTTCAATTGGAGGAGCAAATATGAAAAATATTGTTAAATGCGCACTAGCACTGGCTTTATTGGTGTCCAGCACCGTGACGGTGCACACCGCCAAGGCGCAAGATTTTGTTTCCATTCTGACATGCCCGTTTGGCTGTGGTGTCATGGAAGGAAACACCATATTCGGTAACGTCGTCGCTCGTAGTGGAGGCAACCTGTTCATCGCTGCGCAGGAAACCCCAGGCTATATGTACAACGTTAGAGCCATGACCGAGAAACGTCGGTGGAAGCATACCGTTTTCGGAACCGAAGACACAATCATCCAACTGGCGTTGCATGGTGGAACCGAAGATGTGGCGGAATACTTGCCGGATCCCATTCCGATCAAGTTTCAGTTGCTGCATGGCGAAGCCTACTGGTCACAAGGGAAATTCTTTGTTACGACCGATCCGGAAATCAAAACAATACCTGATATGATGGGCAAAAGAGTTTCCGTCGGTCTCAAGGGACAGAGTGATTGGGGTGTCTATCCAAGGCTGTTTCTGAAACACGCCTACGGCATAGATCGCTCTAATACCGATATTCGTCTATTGAATCCGGGTGGTTTGACTCAGCAGCTGATCGATGGTACGACCGATGTCTGTGTAACCGGATACGGTACTGATCCGTCACAGGCGTTTCACATTCTGAGCGGCCCGCTCAGAAAACTTGAAGCGTCCGGAAAGAAGTTGCACTACATTCCGATGGATCAGTGGGCGATTGACAAGATGAACGAGAAATTCGGAACGACCTGGCTTGGAATGACCATCAAGGCAGGTACCCTGCCACATCAGGATGAGGATTTTCTCTCTGGATTCAACCGGGGATACAAAGCTGTGCACCCGGAATTTCCGGAACAGCTTGCGTATGACTACGTGATGGCAACGCACACACACTTGGAAGAAATGAGCCAACTCAACGCGCTGTGGAAAGTATTGACAGAAGACATGATGGTTGACGGATTGTCTGAAGAAAATACACATCCTGGTGCCGTCCGAGCATACAAGGATCTGGGAATTTGGGACAAGCGAAAGAATTTCGTTCCTGTCACATATCCTGAGATGTAATTCAACCGAGTATTCAATCAGGTTCGCCGTTTGACGCTGAACGAGCTTCAGACGGCGAACCATTGAATTCGCCGAACGCCGACATACTGTACGGCAGGACCTTCTTTCATGACCCGCGCCCGACGACTTAGGTCTGCACTGACCACGACGTTTCTGATAATCGGCGCTGCACTGACTCTCTACATCGGAGTTTCCGTATTCGGATTGATCAGCAATTCAAAGGTCTTCTATGCGACTTTTGTGTTTCTGGTCATGTGCATGGCATCCTTGCACGCTTTCAACGAACTGATCGATCAGTTCATTGCCGGATCGATTGACAATATTTGGCGAATAAGACTGGGAATCGCGGCAGTCGCTACAGTTCTCGCCGTTGGCGGCTCGGGTTATGTTCGATTTCACGCACTTCGCCTTGATGCGATTCATCCTTTTTTTGAAACGTTCGACATCACGATCGGCATTCTGTTCATTGTCGGGGTGATGATGCTGAATTTCCTGCATTGGGGCTGGTTGCTGACTTCACTGATCGTCATCATAATCCTGTATTTTTTCTTCGGTTATCTGGTGCCCTACCCGATTCTGAAACTCCCCGAATACGATGTCGGGTTCGTCATTCACTATCTTGGACTCGGTGTCAGCGAAGGCATGTTCTGGCTGGCCAGACTGGCAGCGGACAAGCTCTATTTCCTGGTAATTTTTGCCGCCATCCTGCTCGGAGTGGGAATGCTGAAAATGGTCATTGAGATCGGTAAAGTCACGGGTCGACACGTACAGGGGGGCGCGGCATTTCCAGCAATCATTGGCAGCGGAATTGTCGCTTCGGTCATGGGACAGGCTGTGTCCAATGTGGTACTGACCGGCCGGCTCACGATCCCAATGATGAAAAGTCACGGGTATCGAAAAGATATGGCAGGTGCCATCGAGGCCGTCGCGTCGACTTCCGGCCAGATCATGCCCCCCATACTTGGCCTCGCGGGATTCATTATTGCTCTCTTTTTGAACGTACCCTATATCGAAGTCGCGCTGGCAGCGCTGATTCCGGCATTGCTGTTTCTGTCCGGTACCACGTTCGGCGTTATAACCTGTGCCCAGAGCGAGAGATTGGAAAAGATGCAAGATCAGATCGACTACAAGGCGATCTGGCGTATGTTGCCGACATTTCTTGCATCCTTTACCGCCGTTGTGGTACTTCTGGTCGGGTATTACTCACCGGCCATAGCTGGAATTGTGGGCATTGCATTAGCTTTGGGATTGTGTGTATTCCAAGGAAGGTATCGACCAAAAATGCGGGAAATGTACGATGCATTCCTGGATGGTCTGGTCATTGTCACATTGCTGTCGCTACTGCTTGTAGCGATCGGACCACTGGCTCAGACATTCCTCACAACCAATCTGTCAAACAGACTCGCTATCGTTCTGGTTCAGGTACTCCCAGACAGCAAGATTCTCCTGTTGGTTGGAACCATGGTTGTCTCTTTATTTCTGGGCATGGGACTGCCGACGCCGGTCGCCTATGTTGTTGTCTCCCTGACTTTGGTGCCATTCCTCCAGCAGGGAGGAATCGAGGCCATCCTCGCACACTTCTTTGTGTTCTACTTCGCGGTGTTTTCTACGCTGACTCCACCGGTAGCAGTCAGCGCGTTGGCTGCAGCAAAACTCTCAGGCGGCACATTCCTCGGAACCGCCAAAGACGGTATGAAACTGATGCTGACAACATTCATCATACCGTACGGGTTCATATATCACCCCGAACTCCTGTCATTTCCAAATGTGACCTGGGAAGTCCTTCCGCCGGTGTTGCTCATACTCTGTCTGCAATGGACTTCGTCTGTTGTGTGTTACGGATACTTTTTCCGCGATCTGACTTGGACCGAGAGATGGGGATACCTTGCCGTCACCGCAATCGGATTTTCATATCTTATCAATGAACGACTATTCGAACTCATCGCGTTCCTGATATTGCTGATTCTGATGGTAGGATGGACTCTGTCAACCCGGAAGCGTCAAATCGTACAGGATGTCTGAATGACTAAACTGGCGAAACCAGAACCAAGTAAATTCACTAAATTCTGCACAATCTTTCATTAGTAGGAGACTAGTTTTGAAACTCAGCATTTTTGGTGATTTTAGTCACCATATATGCCGACACTGCAACACGAATCTGTATTTCAAAAATCTTTCAATTTTCTTAACGATGCAGATTACAATATCGAGTTGAAATGAGTGCTTGTATCTGAAAATGGGAGATGACAGAATGGCGCACGACTATACTGTATTGACTATCCGAACAAAGGATATTTTTGCTCGCGAAGAGCAAGAATTATTTTGGCGGACTTTTTTTTATACGCTCGGTAGTGGTGGTGCTGTCAAACCCACTTTCAATTTAATCCGTTATCCGAAGGATGCTCGAAACCATGATTTAGCGCGAATCGGTCAGGATATGTACAGGTCTATGGGTAAATTTGATCGACTAGGAGTGCATGAAGAAAGCTGATCAAAATGACCAATTAGGCTCTGAGAAAGGAATTACAGAAAAAGAGCCTTCCAAATCCGAATCTACTGAGGCCGATTCTTCCGAAATTCGGCGCGTATTGAAGGCAATCTTGGAGGATCCGAAGACTCTCCAAGCATTACCGGAAGAGTCGCGAAATTCAATAATAGAAGCATTCAGTTTTTCTGGTCCGCTCCCACCGCCATCTATGCTTGAGAGCTACGAGAAAATAGTTGCTGGGAGTGCCGACCGTATTTTGCGAATGGCTGAGAAAGAACAAGACCATCGCATTGATTGGGAAAACACAGCACTGAAAGGGAATATTTCAATACAAAAGAGAGGTCAGAATTTAGGCTTTTTGATATCGATAATTAGTATGTCGGTCGGTGCATTTCTCGGTTACAGTGGAATAACAGCAGTGGCAATAATTTTAGTGAGTGTTGGCATACTTGGTTTTATAAGAGAGCTAATTGAAAAGTTCAAATAACGACCCGATTTCCACAAAGAAATTTGTGGTGTATTCACCTGTATGTTGCTTCATTTTCAAATCTCAGAATCCGAAATTAGACATCGCAAATTAGTGACTTCTGATGCGATTTGGTTATTTCATCGTACTGAACAAAATTTTATGTAGGTTGATACAGAGAGTGCCCAAGCGATCTGATGATGATTCAAGGTCGCGACGCGTTGCCTTAAAACATCGATTATGTACCAGTTCAACGCCGATTTTCATCATGAATTGAAAATTAGACTCAAAATTTAAGAATTTTGCACTCAATCTATTTAGTGGAAAGTTCAGCCACAAATTGTCACGCCCGATTCTTACCCTTTGACATCAAATTTGAACTGACGTCTGGTCCAGAAAGTAGGCGCAACGACTGTGATCGGACCATCACCGGTAATTTTTGTAGCGATTTTCCACGCATGATCGAAGTCTCTCGCAGGCGTAATACCGAGTTTGCGAAACGCCCCCGGGTTCTCGGTTCCCGCCATGATTACTGCTGACGCCCTTTGTAAAGTGTAGTGCCCGATATACAGCAGCCAGAACGGGTGTCTGGGGTGATATGAACTTCCGTTTCGATATAGATCAAGGTATTGAGACCTGGAACTGATCTCCAACTCGTACTGTTGCAGTTCACTGATGTCATGGTGCCGATCATAAAGATCAATCACCTCCTGATAAGATGGATACATGGTTGGATCGATCTGCCCTTTTGACGGATTCAATCCAATCACTACACCACCTTCTCGAAGAACCGGCCTGTTAAGCCAGATTCTCGGAGGGTTCAGACAGCCGATGGCTGCAATCAATGTGTTGTCAGCTTCGCCGTAGGCAAACCAATTGCTCAATCCAACCACCATGATATCGGCCTGCGGAGAAGGATACAGATTGAAAGTATCGGCCAGTTCCCAACAAGGTGTCTCGACTTCCGGCGAATAACCGGCAAACATACCGGCTATCTTTCCACCGACACCTACAACCGAATTTACGTAAAACACCCGCTTGTCCATAGCTCTTTCCATGTGGTCATGAACTTCCGCTTTCATACCGCGGTACATCATCGTGCGGTGATCGCCTGTCGTCGATTCAGACGAGTGCCAGAATCGATGGGCGTGATGCGATGCCAGACTCTCAGCCGAAGCAAGTCCTGTCACCGCGCCGGTACCAGAGTAACCACCAACATATGTCGCCGACACTGTACCCACATAAATTGAAAGGTCTGCCTCGACGAAACGCCTGTTGTGCTCTACATAGGCCCCGCGTTCTGTTCGACCCAGATAGCTCAACTCATTGCGGTCCTGACAGTCGTGATTGATGATTTGCCCGCCTGGCCAGAACCGGTCGTATAGATGATCGCCAAGAAATCGCTTCAATTCTTGGGGATCCCATTTACGATGGGCTCCATTCGCACAAATCAAAGAGATATCCTTTTCTCCGACACCACACCCGATCAATTCATCAATCACGACCGGCATGATCGTCTGCCAAGGCAGTGGCGGACGGGTTGGATCATCAAATCCGATTGCAACAGTCATGCCGGGCTTTGCCAATTCTGTCAACGGCGGGGACCCGACTGGACTTTTCAGGGCTTGCTTGGTTCGAGAAACAGGATCAGACAGAAATTTTGGATTCTCAAATTCGATTACTTTCGCATCGTCGGGTACGTCAATCTTGATTTTCTTCGCACCGAAATCAGTTTCAACTCTTTTCATATTGATCAATATCGGTTAGGATTTCAATTGGTTCATGATTCTTATCGCCGCACATGCTGCTCCGTATCCATTGTCAATATTGACAGTCACAACTCCGGGAGAACAACTGGAAAGTATCGTTTCAAGTGCAGAGCGTCCGCCTTCCGCCACGCCGTACCCGACTGATGTCGGAACGGCAATGATTGACGAAGGTGTCAAACCGGCAACCACAGTTGGTAGCGCCGCATCCATCCCGGCCACTACAATGACGATCGACATCCGACGTAACTGATCCTCAATACTCATGATCCGCCACAGTCCCGCCACCCCTACATCGTAGAATTCTGAACAACCTCTACCGTGATATGTAAGTGTCCGTACCACTTCGCGAGCCACACTGATGTCGGAAGTTCCTGCCGCCACTACTGCAATTTCATCCGATTCGCTCGATACCGGACAGTCGCCGACAATTCCAGTACAAGAAATCTCTTCATAATCAACGACTTTCCTGATTTCACCGTCGAGTGCGGAAAATTGTTCCGGACTCAGTCTGGTGAGTAATTGTGACCGACCTCTATGCGTCGCATGCAATACGATTCGCTCAATCTGCTCAATTCTCTTGGATTCGCAGTAGACTGCCTCATCCAAGCCGGTTCGGCTCGAGCGTTCGTCGTCAGGTTGAAAATCTGAAGAAACAGTCATCAATTCACTTGTACGAATGCGCTGCCCATTCGGTATTCCTTGAAGCGTATAGGGTGATTCCCCAATTTATCTGGGAGTGCAGTCTGCACCATCGTTTCAATCTCACGAAGTTGGAGATGGTCAAGACTCGACAGCGTGTTCGCGGCCAATTCAACTACAATACCTTCCCGACGAATTCGACATCGGACTGTATCGATTTTCTGCGAGTTACGAATTCTTCGTTCGATCACATCAATCGCCTTCAGCCAATCGCCATCAATCCGAATTCCAGTTTCCACCCTACTGGAAAGACACGGAGAAGCTGGAAGTTCGGAAAGATCATTTAGATTCAAAAATCGCGCTATGTTTCTGATTGTTGCCTTGTCTATTCCAACTTCGACATATGGATGACGGACGGTATACTGAGCAGCAGCCTTAAGGCCAGGTCGAAAGTCATCAAGGTCATCCTGATTGGTACCCGACAGAATCTGCGCGTCAACTTGACTGTCGATATACTGATAAAGGTTGAACTTACAATAGAAACAACGGTCTACAGGATTGTTCATATATCGTTCATCGCTGAATTCACCGGCATCACAGACCATGAGTTTCCAGTTCTCGTTATGGGCGTAACCTCGCACCCTATTGGTGGCGAGTTCAGGAACCGCTGGCGATACTGCATGAACCATACGTGCGTTGACGTTGTCCATGCGACCGGCAACAACAGACAACAGCATACTGTCGATACCACCGCTGACAGCAATGACAAACGAATCAATCGACTGGAGCAATGACTGCAACTGTCTCAGTTTCAACTCTGTCGAATGCATGGATATTTGGTTTGATTGAGAATCCATAACTTCAATCTGCCTTGTTTTGTCGATTCTCGACTTCGTTTTCAACCTGCTGTCTGACTCTCTTTCGCGTTGCGTAATCTCCGACTTCGGAAAGAAAATCAGCTTCCACTTTCGCTGTCTCTGAACCATCCGGCCGCCTTGCAATTTTAGTCGGAGTCTGTTTGCCATCCTGCTGATGATCGTGAGCATGCCGTGCCGTTACCTTTCTGTCGACCATCTGATACCGAACTCCCAAAGTTGCCGTTTCAGAAAGGCAACAGGACGCAATCTTCTCGATATATCCAGCCCTGCCCAATACCTGAATATGTGCGGTCATCCTCCCTTTCTTGCCAAAGGCAGGAATCTGCAATATATCCAATACACCTTCACAAGCACGTATTCTGTCCAATCCAATTGCAAGGTCTTCTGGAGATTGATCATCAACCTCAAATTCAAGCACAGAAATTCTCTCATCTTGCCATTCACCTTCGTCCGAGGTATATGAGAGAAGTCTAACCACATTACTGATGCCTTCAAACGATGCTGAACCAAATCCGATTCCGGTACGACTGAGTGTCATCGTGGCCCTGCGCTCATTGAATTCGGGATCAATCACTCTCAAAATTGCTGCGCCTGTAGGCGTTACCCGCTCTCCTTTACGACCATCGTCGAACAGTGGGTAGCCTGTCAGGAGTTGTGCGACTGCAGGTACCGGCAACGGCAAATCTCCGTGCGAAGTTGAAACAAAGCCACTCCCGGAAGGAAGAGGGTCGCAAGACCAGCTGACATCACCGAGTGCATCAATCAAGTATCCGCAACAGACGATATCAACCAGTGAATCCACGGACCCTACTTCATGCAGAAGCACATTGTCTATATCAGTACCGTGTACAGCGGCTTCCGCTTCAGCGACAAAATCAAGGATTCGATGCGAGAGTGCTCGTGCATTCTCAGGTATTTCTGCGCTTTCGATATGATTTTGAATCTCACGGTACCCGGTATGGTAATGATTTGAACACGATTCATTGACTTTGAATTTCCTCCCAACCATCACCGAATCGCGATGTGTCTCCACATCAATATTGACATCATCCGATAAGTTCAGACGACGCAGCATTGCGAGCATTGGCGTTTCAAGTTCAGGTGCAAGATCAAGCACGGCAGCGATGAACATGTCGCCTGCAATTCCACCTACGGGATTTATGTGTATGTGCACGACTCAGAGCAACTCTTCGGTTTATCGGATTGCAACACAATGATACTGATATTGTCTGAAATTTTGGAAATTGAAAATCTCCGGCCTATCAATCAACCCTGTCTGATCAGACTTCAAATTTTTATAATATTCGGTAGCAAATTAGCGATAATTTATTTCTTTATGCTTTAAACATCTCCTATACAGTTAAACACATGACCTATCGAGCCAGTTCCCACACCAACAATTGGAACTACCCTACCGCGATGCGGTTCGGACAGGGAAGAATCGAGGAGATTTCCGATATCTGCCTGGAATTTGGAATCAACAGCCCATTGCTGGTTACCGATCCAGGACTGGCTGACCTGCCGATGGTGCAGCAAATTTTTGAGTTATGCAGTTCGAAACTGGAAAACTGCTCGATTTTTTCGGACTTGCAACCCAACCCTATCGAAAGTAATGTCGAGCAGGGAGTCCAGGCATTCAAATCAGGCCATCACGACGGTGTGATTGCACTCGGTGGCGGAAGCGCACTGGATGTCGGCAAAGCGATCGCATTGATGATCGGACAGACCCGTCCTATATGGGATTTCGAGGATCGCGAAGATTGGTATACACGCGCGAATGCCGACGCAATCGTCCCGACGATCGCGATTCCCACCACTTCCGGTACAGGCTCAGAGGTCGGCCGTGCCTCAGTCATTACAGATGGCTCAGACCAGACCAAAAAAATCATTTTCCATCCCAAAATGCTACCGGTTTGCGTCATCCTTGACCCCGAAGTCACTGTCGGGCTACCTGCCCTGCTGACCGCCGGCGTCGGGATGGACGCATTGTCGCACAACCTAGAGGCGTACTGTAGTCCCGTTTATCATCCACTCGCTCAAGGTATTGCTGTCGAGGGAATGCGCCTGATCAGAGACTGGCTGGAGCCTGCCTGCCGCGATGGTGAGAATCTGGAGGCAAGATCGCAAATGCAGGTCGCATCCTCCATGGGTGCCACTGCCTTTCAGAAAGGTCTTGGAGCGATGCACAGCCTCAGCCACCCTTGCGGTTCGATTCTAGGCACCCATCATGGTACAACCAACGCAGTTGTCATGCCCTATGTGCTCGAATTCAACACCCATGCAATCGATGATCGACTAACGGCACTGGCGCGCTATCTTGATCTACCGGACCCGTCACCTGAATCAGTCATTCTCTGGGTTTTGGAGTTGCGAGATAGAATCGGGATTCCACATACGCTTTCCGAACTCGGTGTGTCAGATGCGAATGTCACGCAATTTTCCAAGATGGCCATGATTGATCCGTCGACATCGACTAATCCAGTCCAGATGACACAGGATTATTTTGAGGATCTGTATGAACGCAGTATTTCGGGAACGATTGGTGTCAGCTGATCAGTCGATCTATGAACGATTGAGTCTGCCCAAGAACAATCTTTGGGTGTTCGGCTATGGTTCATTGATGTGGAACCCGGGATTTCCGTACGCTGAAGCCAGGCGCGGGAAAATATACGGCTACCATCGTTCCCTCTGCCTTCGGTCGGTTCGCTATCGCGGAACAGATGCGAGACCGGGGCTGGTGTTCGGCCTCGACCGCGGTGGGTCATGCACAGGTATGTGTTATCAGTTGGAAGTTGACCGTCAGCGAGAGATCGCCAGTTATCTTCAGGACCGTGAAATGCTCAACGATGCCTACGATCCATTCATACGGACGGTCAATCTGGACGATGGGCGTTGTGTAAACGCCATCGTATTTGTCGTGAAACGTCAGCATCCGTCGTATGTACGGAATCTCACGCCGGATCAGATAGCAGGTATCGTAGCCAGCGCGTCCGGACAAAGAGGTCCGAACCTCGACTATGTCATATCCACGATCAAGGTCCTGGAGGAATTTGGAATCCGCGATCGTGAGTTGAACAACGTCGGAAGACTTGCATCTGAACAATCGGCAAAGAACCCCGAATTCAATCATGGATAGCTCTACCCGCGTCAAGTGGCAGACTGGAATCGCCAGATATAGGAAACTCGCGGGGAAAATCACACTCGCAGGGCTGCTAACCGGCTATCTTGCTTACATTGCGTTCTTTCAATTGGTTGAGACGGATACAGCGTCCGCGCAGACCGACTCGCTGACTCCTGTTGATTACCATGCGATCGCATCCATCGCCACTGCAAAGATGGCTCAAGGGCTCCATTACCATCATCCGAAAATAGACAACCGGGTATCCCCAGATATTCTTGACAGCTATCTGGCAACCTTAGACCCCAAGAAAGTATTCCTGCGTCAATCCGATGTCGATGAGTTTCGACAGTACGAGCTCTATTTTGATGACTTTCTGATTGGAGGCGATCTTGATGAGGTTTTCAAGATATTCGAGCGTTATCGGGAACGAGTCAATGAGCGAATGGCATACGCTTCATCCATATTGGACTACAATTTTGACTTCAACCTGACAGATGAACTGGCCAATGATCGATCCGACGCCGAGTGGCCCAAGAACAACGAAGACCAGAACTGGTTGTGGAAGCGTCTGGTCAAGGATGACATACTGACGCTCATGCTCGAAGGTAACACGGAAACATTCCGTGACATTCTGGAATCACGGTATGACAGACGCCTGAACAACGTCTCTCAATATAGGGCGGATGATGTAACAGAACTGTTTCTCAACGCTTACCTCCGCGAACTTGATCCATACTCTGCGTATTTCTCCTCGAACAGCACGGAAGATCTGGAGATCACCCTCTCGCAGCAAATCGAAGGGATCGGTGCAGTCCTGGTGCTAGAGAATGATTTCACCGTTGTTCACTCTTTGATAACCGGCGGCCCGGCAGAACGCAGCAATCTGATCAAAAAAGGTGATCGTATTATCGGAGTAAAGGGTGAAAACGATGAATTTCATGACATCGTCGGCTGGCGGTTGAGTAACGTCGTTGATCTGATTCGCGGTCGCAAGGGTACATACGTAACTTTGAAAATTATTCCTCAGGAAGCGCTTACTGGTTCACTGCCGGTGGAAATCACGATCATCCGCGATAAGGTCAAGATTGAGGACCAGATGGCCCGGAAATCGACCGTGGAAATTGTGGAAGACAACCAACTGCTTCAGTTGGGAGTCATCGAATTGCCAGCTTTCTACGCATCACTTTTCCCGGATGACAGTCAGGAATCGGTACGAAGCTCCGCAAAGGATGTCGCTTTGCTGTTGGAGCAACTGAACGATCAGCAGGTGGACGGAATTTTGATGGACCTTCGGGGCAATGGCGGTGGCGCTCTGAGCGAAGCAGTTGATCTCACCAGTCTGTTTATCGAATCAGGTCCAGTTGTTCAAGTCAAATCCACAGACGGTGAGCTAGAGGTCCGATTCGATTCGACCGGAAAAATCACCTATGACGGCCCGCTGGTTGTTCTGGTTGACAGACAAAGTGCTTCCGGATCAGAAATTTTTGCGGGAGCGGTGCAGGATTACGGTCGAGGAGTGATAGTCGGAGAAACTACATTCGGCAAAGGCATGCTGCAGACAATCTGGCCACTCGACAGAGTCGCCAGAACAGAAAATGCCGGAACATTGAAGCTTTCAACCGCCAAGTTTTACCGCGTCAATGGGGAAAGCACGCACTATCACGGAGTCGTGCCGGATATTCCGTTCGCGACAAACGAATTTGCTCAGAATGCAGGTGAACGGTCATACGAGAACTCTACTCCAGGTAGCAAAATCAAACGCGCCAAACCATTCGTGGAATGGCAGAACGCTTCCAAAATTCGTGGTTTGGTCCCAAATCTGAATTCTCGCAGTAAGCTACGCACCGAGATGAATCCGGTCGTCGAATACCTTGTGAAACGAGAGCGAAACAGTCAACGAAGGTTCGACCAACCGAAAATTTACCTGAATAAAGAAAAGCGCGAATCAGTACTCAAGAGCGAACGCGAGATCGACCTCCGAACTCTGAATAACCTCCGTATTTCAATGGGCTGGGATACCGTGACCGAGCTGAGCGAGGAAGCAGTGCCTACCGAATTGATTGAAGATACCTTTCGGGATGAGGCGCTCAATATTCTAGCGGATTTGATCGTTTATCAAAATCGGGCCAGCTGAGCTTAATTTGGCTCGACATCACACCTCTCACCAAAAATCAGCAGACATCATGAAACTATCGTCTTGGGCAGATAGGATATACAACGAAGTCGGCATCATTAACCTGATGAAAGATCTGGGCAATGCGCCTACAATCGCCGCTGATCGTCCGCTGTATATGCTCGGTGGCGGAAATCCCGCTCATATACCTGAGATCGAAAAATATTTTCATGATCAGATGGAGCAGATCCTGCAGGGTCCCAACGTATTTGAACACCTAATCGGCGACTACGCGGGACCGCAAGGTTCGAATAGATTCGTCGCCGCGCTGGCAGAGTTACTGAAAGCAAATTTCGGCTGGGACATCGGACCGGAGAATATCGCGGTATCGAATGGAAGTCAGATGGCATTCACAGTCATATTTCGCCTGCTGTCCGGTAAGTATCCCGATGCAGAGCCAAAGCAGATTCTGCTGCCCATGACACCAGAATACATCGGATACAACGAGGCTGATGAGGCAGAAACAAGATTTCGTTCCATTCGACCGAACATCGTGACAACTTCGGATCAGACATTCAAGTATGAAATTGATTTTGCAAATATCGAGATTTCCGACGAGATTTCATCCATTTGCATTTCGAGACCGACCAATCCGACAGGCAATGTGGTTACCGACGACGAGGTGAGTCAATTGATGGCACTTGCGAACAAGCATGATATTCCGCTTATCGTTGACGGTGCCTATGGACTGCCCTTCCCTTCCATTGTGTTCCGTGATGCTACGGTTGATTGGAATGAGAATGTCATACTGATTCTGAGTCTTTCAAAACTGGGTTTGCCTGGCACTCGTACCGGGATCATCATCGCCAAACCGGAGTTGATTGAGCTGTTTACCTGTGCAAACGCGATCATGACACTCGCCAGTGGAAATTTTGGGTCCTTTCTGGCTCTCAAATCTGTAGAGAGTGGAAAGATCCTTGAGCTAAGCCGCGAGATCATACGCCCATACTATCAGAACGCATTGAGTATTACCGTCGCATCGATACGGACCCACTTTGCAGATCTGCCCTATATGTTGCATGAACCTGAAGGTGCGTTTTTTGTCTGGCTCTGGTTCCCTGGCCTGCCGATCTCAGACGATGAGCTGTATGCAAGACTGAAAAAGAGGGATGTTTATGTTGTTCCCGGTAACTTTTTCTTTCCGGGACTCGAGGGCGAGTGGACTCACCGCCATGAGTGCATTCGAATCAGCTACGCCGGTCGCCCAGAAATTGTCGACAGGGGTTTGCAGATCATCGCTGAAGAAGTACGGCTAGCACATCAAGAATCCAAAAGTGCAGTATCAGTCGGTTAACTCGTTTTCACGGCTGACCGCCATCAATCGAAAGGGATTGATTCACTTGACTGATCCATTTCGATATTACTATTTTTTCTGAAATTGCCTGTTGCAGATTGGTGGAGTTTTGAGCAAGAATTCGCCAACTCACCGATTCGCGATACGCCAAGGCATCTAGAATTGCAAATCCCGTCAGAATCTGGATGTCCGCTCGGGTTGCTTGGGCATTGCGGGAACTGCACACGCTGCGTAGCTAAATTTGAACCGCGAATTGGTCAACCGCAACCACGCGAGCGCCATTGGGTCAGATTACACCTGCAAACCGTCAATCGGCGCAATTCTGCTATTACTATTAAAGGTCTTTCGATCCGATGTCATTGAGGTGTGATTCAAGCGCATGAATACCAATCCCGGCTCACATACTGTCAACTCTCGATGGAAGGACGTTCTAGGCAAAGAACACCGAAGGCCATTAGTGTTGGTTTGCCTTTCAGTCTGGCTTCATGCATCGATGGTAACAGTCATGTCGACGCTGGTGCCGATCATCATCGAGGAAATTGGTGGTGTTTCGTTAATTCCGTGGACCTTTGCGCTCTACGAAATTGGGTCTATCCTTGTGGGTGCAGGTAGCGGGCTTGTGGTTTACCGCTATCAACTGCGCAATCCCATGAGTTATGCCGCGTTGCTGTTTGCATTAGGTAGCCTAATATGCGCATTGGCACACTTTATGCCGGTTCTCTTGCTTGGGCGATTGCTGCAAGGCATTGGCGGCGGCGGGCTAATCGCCATTTCTTTTATCGCAATCGGTGCACTTTTCCCAGCTCACCTTATGCCAAGGGTGATGGCTGCAGTGTCTGCAATATGGGGTGCCTCAGCGTTTCTGGGACCGTTGATAGGTGCATTGTTCGCGCAGCAACTTTCCTGGCAAAGTGCCTTCTGGTTCTTCGCAATCATGGCCGTAGTATTGTCAATTTGGATTCGATTGCATGTCTCGGAACAATCGGAACGTGAGATTGCCGAAGTAACCCACGGTTTCCCAATACGCAGACTTTCCGTTTTATCGTTTGGTGTTTTACTGATTGCCGCTGCAGGTATCGATCCATCAATTGGCAAGACACCTATTCTTGTGTTGTCAGGGATTGGCTTTCTTGGGTGGTTCCTTCGAATGGATACCGCAAGTCGGGTAAACCGTCTTCTACCCAAGAGGCCAATTGGGTTTCAGAACAAGGTGGGTGCGGGCTTGACCATGATCCTCTGTTTCGCGATTTCGACAATGGTAGTCACTGTCTATGGGCCTCTGTTCATGATCCATATACACCAGATACCTATTCTTACAGCAGGATATGTAGTCGCTTGTACCGCCGTGGGTTGGAGTCTTGGGGCAATGGCGGTTTCCGGAATATCAATTTCCCAGGATACCCGCGCCATCATGTTGGGTATGTCGGTACTGACTCTAAGCATTGCAGGATTTGTTTACGCCATCGTTGACGGGCCAGTGTATCTGCTGGCATTGCTTGCTCTTTTCGAAGGAGCTGGATTTGGTGTCGCTTGGACCAGCATTCTTCGCCGGATGCTAACCCTGGCCGATCGTGAAGATCGTGAACGGGCTTCTGCAGCAATCCCAACCATCCATAGGCTTGGGTATGCGATTGGGGCTGCCTATATTGGTATAGTGGCGAATGTTGTCGGATTGGAGATGAATGTTGCCAATGAGACGGTTGACTCGGTAGCCCGGTGGATCTTTCTTGCCAGTCTTCCCTTTGCGTTATTCGGATTGATAGCAGCGTGGAAATTTGTAAGAAAATGACTATAACCAGACAAAACCAAGGTACCAGCCCGGTATTCAGTTACCTGCCCACTCGATTAGTTTGTCAAACAACCGTTGCTGGCTCGTATCTGAGTCCGCGGAGTATTCTGGATGCCATTGAACTGCAATCACTTTCGGATATCGATCCGACTCAATCGCTTCGATCACCCCATCGTCCGATCTGGCGCAGACTTTAAAATCCGGTGCCAAATCTCTGACACTCTGATGGTGATAAGAAGGACATTGTATTTCTGTCTCGCCGATGATACTCGCCAAGGCTGATTCGGGATCAATCGAAACGGAGTGAAGGACATGATCGACTCGCTCATCTCTGTGAATCACAGATTCTCCGTATTCAATGGGAATGTGTTCGACCAGAGTGCCGCCCAGTGCGACATTGAGCACTTGGATACCCCTACAGATCGCCAACAGTGGCACCGACTGCTCAATTAGTGCACGCGCTATTGCAAGCTCATACTGATCTCTTTCCAGATTGACACCATAAATAGATTCATCATTCCGGCCGCCGTATTCGTAAGGGTCAACATCTGCACCACCGGTCAAAACAAAGCCATCTAATTTATCGACGATTTCATCGGGTGACATTGTCGTAGGCGTCAAAACTGCAGGAATGCCGTGAGCCCGTTCCACCGACTCAACATATCTTGCGGGGATGGTGAATCTGTTGTCTTCGTTGCGAACGTAACTGGTAACGCCGATAAGTGGCTTAGTCATCGGCAAACCCAATTTCCATGTAGTTTTTCCAAATCAATCGAAAGCTGCTGGTGATCGTTTCCGGCTCATTGGCAATCCACTCATCAATTTCCTGCCTTGAAAACCATCTTCCTTCCGTCGCCTCATTGGGATCTATTTTGAACGGCCCGTCATCGTACACCTGATATACCCAGCAGAATTCATAGGCTGTGTCTTGGCTGGCCTGCAACTTGAACAGTCTTGGTGGCGTAACTTCAAGTTCGATACCCAGTTCTTCCCGGGCTTCACGAATTATCGCTTGATCATATTCTTCCCCAGACTGCAAATGCCCGCCTACAGAAGAGTCCCAAAGGCTTGGGTCGCAGTCTCGATCATCACTTCGATGCTGGAGAAAAACACGCTGATTTCTGTCAACTACCAGCGCATGAACTGAGCGATGCAGAAGATTTCGAGCATGTACTTCTGATCTTGGAAGGCGGTCAATCACCTGATCCCGGTCATTTACTACATCAAAAATTTCTTCGTTTTCGATCATCAACTTGACTATGCGAACTGAATTCTTCGAAAAATGGAAAAACCTTGTAAAAACAACGCCATACCAAACCCTAAAATCCGCTCAACAGATTACGTGGAGTGACATTCCAAAGGTAGAAAGCTTTGAATATTCTACACTACAAACTGACTAGCAGTTCACCGACTTTGAAATCTTAAACCTAGGTGTCAGCGGAAAATTGGAGAGTTGCTATTTATGTGAGACACTGGAATTGAAATGGCCTCATAGAGTGAGTGATAGTTGGAAAATGAATATTTATCTTTATATGGAAGAAATGATCAACACGCGATTTCGATCGACGAGAATTGTATAGAGATGGAAACACCTACACGGTGACTCAATTGAGTGCAAGAGGTAAACGCCAATTCTAGCGTAAATTTCCAAGTTATTCATTATGTGTTTCAGTTCATGCCCGGTGGACTTCAAGTGGTGCAAATACATCCGGATCAGGAAAGCACAGCCAGTTCGGACCACCTACCTCAAGGCGGTAAGTGAGGACGACACGGTTGGATGATGCTATCAAGCAAGTCGCACCATTCGGTTAAAAGTTGGACTCGACGAGCACCGACTAAATGTTGAAAAAGTGAAGTCTGGTAGAGTTGAGCATTCGGATCTTTCGTCAGAGCACATACTCCTGATCGCTCAGAGTATTGAAGCTCAACACGCTCAGATTCATATTAAACAGCAGAATTGACAAGGCCACGAATCGACAGAAAGTACAAGTTACAAGTGTTTTGGTGATACGTTTTTATTTATTTTTCAATTGAAAATCGACTAATTTTCTGATGAAAGAAAAGCCGAATTGAGAAATTCTCATATCCCCCCTCACATAGTCCAATACGTCGGTACCCCTGCCTATAATCCCCTCAATTTGTGAATTTATCTACACAATTGCAAGCCCTGAAAATGGTTTTTCCGTCTCTATATATCAGAGCTTGATTAATAGCAACTCAAATTTAGTACTGTACAACCTCTTCAAATAGTAGTGCATGAAGTCTAGAAATTCACACGGACAACAAGAAAAGAATTGTCTGGTCAAATTAGTCGGATGTACCCTGTGCAACGCCAAGATCACCGCGAGCGAGATGAAAGTACGATTGGTGGCGGCGGCTGTCACGGTTTTTCTCATCTTGGCAACTTCCCCCGCAAAGGCAAATGATGGCGGGGGTGAAATAGAACCCAGTTTTGAAATCAAGGGTACCATTGGAAACAAAGAGCAAAGTGGGATCGCGTATTTGGAGGTGGACGGTGTAATACCCATCCACACGGGAAGTGACGACCGGAGCGTCCTTTTTGTCCAACCGGGGGCTGTCTTGTCCCAACAATCCGGCAATAGGCGACTGTACGGCGCGTCCATTGGGACTGCCTACCGTTTCATAGCTTCCGGTGGAATCACTGGGCTGAACGCATTCTACGACCGGAACTGGATCCGAGGGTCGGGACCGACGAGACAACACGCGCGAGCTAGCATTGGAGCGGACTTCCAGACTGGGCGAGACCTCATCGGTGTTAACTGGTATATCCCCTTGTCAGGCAAAGCGACTTGGAGGGACGGTATCGTGCCCATCACCGAAGAAGCTATAGGTGGCGCGGAACTCTACTATCGGTTCGCACTCAACGACCATTGGAATTTCAAGGGACGCGCATTTTTTGAGATCGACTCGGGTGGCGAAACAGCTGGCACATCGAGTTCGGCAAAAGATAACAGGTTCATCCTAACAGCCGGAGCCAGCTACCGGATCGACTGCAAGCGGTTTGGATTCGATATTGGGCACGACTCCGAGACTGACGAAACAGAGTTTCTGTTCAGCATTACGATGCAGTTTGGCACTGGCGTAGCACGGCGATCTTGTTCGATGAAGGACGGCGGTAACCTCATCGCACCGGTTGAACGCTCCAAGATTATTGTGACGAGACGGACTGCGATTATTCCTTTCACTACGTTGCCGGCCAACGTGACCGAACTATTTGTGACAATAGAAGACGGAGCTTCGGACGCAAATGAAGTCTGGCTATACTGGCAGGGTGGGCCGCGGAAGTCGATCGGTATCCCTGATGATAACCCCATGGACGAGTTTCCCGGAAATGACCAGCGCATACTCGTCAAAGTACATCAGGCACAGACGCTAAACCCGAATCTCTTCACGGACGAGCGCCTGACCGACTTCGAACGTATCCAAGCGGAATTGGATGTCAGCGTAGAGATCCTCGACAGGGTAATTCGACATTTCAAGTCCCAGAATAAGAAGGTTGTTGTATTTGGCCACTCCTTCGGTGCGTTTTGCCTGACTCGCTATCTAGCCTTGAAGGGTCCCGGTGCGGCCGACCGCTATGTCATCATGGCCGGCCGACTTGACATGGAGAAAGCACTTATCGATAACCGGCTGGCATACCTTGACAGCAATCCAGGCGGTGTTATTGGATTCGAATACGACTCCAATGGTACAAAGTCAACAAAGCAGACCGATCATGTTCCCGTGACCCGGTCGGATATATTCGGACAGGTGTTCCAAGGTATTATGGCAAGGCACCGCTACACCAAATTGCTTTCGGGTACAGATCTCAGCAAGGTGATATTCGCGTACGGAACGAGGGACACTCGAACGGGAAGCTTGGAGAAGGTCGAGGTCGACTTACTAAAATCGAGAGGAGCGAAAGTAATAGCGGTCGACGGCGGCGGGCATGATTCGATGTTTATGAATCAGGTGCCCCAGAGCATCGTGGACCTAATTGAACAGTAAGGACAAGTCGTTGACAGTTGTTGGGTTAGTACCGGGACGTTGAGCGGTTGTGTGTCGAATTCCAAAAAGTCAATTTCTCTGGGTGTGTAATCAAAGTGATGATTGGCGACCGTGTGTGACTTCAGTCAAAAGGCGAGTCACTTCAAATTGAGCACTAGCTGAGTGATCCTATAAAATCATAGAGAGTTTCGAGTGGGAGGGACATAGTTGGATTGAACCATTCAACGATCAGTTACTAATCAAGTTTTATACTTCGGCCGTAACCTTCTCAACGGTGTTCTGCAACAGAAGACGAACCCGACCTAATGTTACTTTCGAATGACTCGGGTACGGGATGCCATTGATTTCGAAATGTATTTCCGGCAATCACTATCCCTGCCCCTCAGGTTTCGTCGTATTGTATCGACGATTTGCTCCAAGACGCAGGAATTCGCCGGATTGATGCCTTGACGCGCATCGGTACTTGGTTGATTCTCGTTGAGGGTGCAGACGGTTCGCGCAACCCTATCAAGGATGTGTCCCCATATTTCCCGAAATTCCTCGAGTTTGAAGGCACATCCTGTACGTTTCGATAACATTCTGTATAGAATTCTGATGCAAGAACAACTCTACACAGCAGTTTTCGTTCCAATGTCACCACGCTCGACATACGAGACTGGAGGGTATTTTGAGTTAAGTGAAATTACAGGGTTGCGCACCTTCTTTACACAACTCGCTAGTCACATTGCAACGGATGTGGCCCGCTGATACGGCTCCTTTTATTCAGCGATTTCTGGGCTATTTACGAAAAGATTTGATTCAGTTATTTTCGCTTTTGTCTGAGTCCGGTGTTATGGAAGAAACTCCGAGTTGTTTCTCAAGAATTTATCGTTTGGCTGATAGCTACAGCCAGAAATAACAAAACCGACACCCTTGTCTCAGGTATATCGGTTAATTTGGTTGCGGGGGCCGGATTTGAACCAGCAACCTCCGGGTTATGAGCCCGACGAGCTTCCAAGTTGCTCTACCCCGCAACATTATCACGTAGAAATTATACAGACTTTTTATTTGGCGACTGTTAATTTAACGAAGCCATTGTCCCGTATTAGACTATACCCGCGACAGTCAGCCAAGACTCAAAATTGCCTGCTGACATATTGCGATCGCGCTACCTACCCAAGGTAGAATCGCCACCAGAACTATCGCATTGAATCCTAGCAATATCCGTGTATGTGTAGTCCTGTCAAAATCTATAGGCTGTTCACTGATGTCGTCGAAATAGACGACCTTGATTACGCGCAAATAATAGAATGCACCAACAACCGCGAGCAGTACAGCGATGACAGCCACCCAGACAAGATTCGCGTCAACCAGTGCTTGAATGACTGCGAGTTTTGCATAGAATCCAACTGTCGGCGGAACACCGGCGAGCGAAAACATCAATAGCAAAAGCCAGAAAGCCATCCAAGGGTCACGACCATTCAACCCACTGTAATCCTTTATCAAATCAGACTCTTCACCCTTGCTGGCTGATATGACAATGACGCCAAACGCGCCAAGGCTCATAACGGCATACACCAGCACATAAAACAGCGAAGCTGTGTATCCTTCCTGGCTGCCACTGAGTATGCCAAGAAGCATGAATCCCATGTGAGCGATGGTCGAATATGCAAGCATGCGTTTTAGGTTGCTCTGTGCGATCGCGATCAGATTACCAACTGCAATGGATAGCAACGCAATAATGATGAACATATCCTGCCAGACCGGTGCAAGGCTGTCCAATCCACCTATCAAAAGACGCATTAGCATTGCGAAAGCGGCGATCTTCGGCATTGACCCAAGATAGACCGTAGTTGCGGTTGGCGCACCATGGTATACATCGGGCACCCACATATGAAAAGGTGCAGCACCAAGTTTGAACGCGATGGCTGTCACAACGAATACGAGAGCGAAAATCAAAGGCAGATTCTGTTCAGTCGAATCCACCAACGTCGCATGTATGGTTGAAATGTCCAACGAACCGGTCAAACCGTAGAGAATCGAAAGACCGTAAAGCAGCGAACCTGAACCAATTGCTCCGAGAACGAAATATTTCATGGCCGCTTCGGTAGCCAGTGCCGAATCTCTTTGAAACGCGATCATTGCATAGAGACAAAGCGACATCAGTTCAAGTCCAAGATAGAGCACCAAAAGGTGATCTGCCGAAGACATGATCATCATGCCCAGAATACCGAACAGCCCCAATACGTAATATTCGCTTTTCGCGATATCCCGCTGTTGGGAATATGATTTCGAATAGACGAAGACCGCCACTCCAAGCAGGCAGATCATGAATTTCGTCAGGTTGGCAAAGGAATCGTCTGCAAACATTCCCTCGATCACAATTGCACTGTCCCGATAGACCTGCGAACCAGTCAGCACACACACCACCAGCAATGTGAGCAGCGTCAGGATGAAAGGGAGATTCTTTATACGCTCAAGTCGAGTTTGATCAACGACCAGAATGATGCAAGCCATAAGGCTTACGACAATTTCCGGAATCAGTCTGCTTAGTTCGTTGAAAAAGGACATAATTTACTTTAAGTTCAAAATTTATCTATATGATAATCCGAAATTCATTTTAATCAGATTTCCGAAAGCTCGGTCATTCATAAACAGGAATTCAGATACAACAATCGCTCACGACTGTACACTGCACTATCGATTATCTATTACAATTATATTGACAAAAACTTTGACAATTCATTACTGAATGATACGAAACAAAGAGTATTAGACATGACGGAGATTATCGCCATTCCAGCCCGAAGCGGGAAAGCCGCGATTGCAAAGCGAGGGCAATCCATAAGGGTCATCAATACCCATGGTAATCAGGTTGTTGATACCTGGGCATTCAATCTGGAAGATCTGAATGAATTCCAGTCGAACGAACACACGCGTCCAACCTTGATGAATATGAAGTTCAAACCAGGTGACTCTCTTTATACAAACAAGCGACGTGCAATACTAGATGTGGAAGAGGACACTTCGGGCGGTATTCATGATCTATTGATGGCGGCCTGTGACAATCACCGGTACAAACTGCTGGGTTGTACCGAATATCACGACAACTGCTCTGACAACATGATCAACGCGATGAAAGAGATCGGGTATGACGCACCGGAAGTTCCCAGTCCAATGAATCTATTCATGAACATCCCGTGGACTCCCTCAGGTAATCTATCGTGGGAAGCACCGGTTTCAAAGCCCGGTGATTACATACAGTTTCGCGCAACGATGGACTGCATCATGGCATTCTCAGCATGCCCTCAGGACATCCTCCCGATCAACGGTGTCGACCGAAACCCAACTGAAGCCCACTTTTCAATATTTTGATGTGAATTTTCGACTGTCGGTCGAAGTTTGAAGTTAAACGTGAATAGAGGTTTACAACGGCATTTGCTGGCACGTCAGTACTTCAACGTCAATGGAACCCAGAAACGATCAAGTTTTAGAAAACTCTACCAAAATCGAAAGTCTAGATGAAAAAATTACGACACTCGTCTCCTGACACATTGGCTGCACACTTAGGTAGAGACCCGAAGTTCAGCCAAGGGTTTGTCAACCTGCCGGTTTATCACGGTTCAACTGTTTTGTTCGACACTTGCGAGGACTTGGAAATTTCTCATGCAAATCGCAGCAAAATGAACCAGATTGCTTACGGCAGATATGGCACTCCTTTGAGTTTTGCACTGGAACAATCGGTAGCAGAATTGGAAGGAGCGTATGGAGGAATTACAACATCTTCCGGGCTTGCTGCAATTACCAGTTCAATCATGGCGTTCACTGGCAGTGGCGATCATATTTTGGTTACAGACAGTGTCTATAAACCGACTCGGTCATTCTGTGATATTGTGTTAAAGCGATACGGAGTGGAAACGACCTACTACGACCCTCTGATAGGCGACAGAATCTCAGAATTGATTCGCCCGGAAACCAAAATCATATTTCTGGAGTCACCAGGTTCCCAGACTTTCGAAATTCAGGATATTCCAGCAATCACATCAGTTGCCAAGGAACACGGAATAGTGACCCTGCTGGACAACACGTGGGCAACACCAATCTATCTGAAACCGTTCGAATTGGGGGTGGATGTTTCGATTCACGCGGCAACGAAATACATCACCGGACACTCTGATGCAATGCTGGGCATAATCACAACGACGGATGAACACTACTACACCATTCGGGATAGTGTACGTCTCAGCGGACAATGTGCCGGACCGGATACGATGTTTTTGGGGTTACGCGGATTGCGTACCATGCCCACTCGTTTACGCCAGCACTACGAATCAGGAATGATTGTTGCTAAATGGCTTTCAGAACGCCCGGAAGTCGCGAGGATGATTCATCCGGCACTACCCGGAGATGCTGGATACAACATTTGGAAACGAGACTTTTCGGGTGCAAGTGGGTTGTTCGCGTTAATTCTGAATCCTGTCCCAACTTCTGCAGTAGCAGCGTTAGTCGACAACACGAAACTGTTCGGTATAGGATACAGCTGGGGCGGCTTTGAGAGTCTGCTGATACCGTTTGACCCGAGTGATTACAGAACAGCAACAAAATGGGAAACCGAAGGTCCGGCGCTTCGTATGCATGTCGGACTGGAAGACACTGACGACTTGATTGCGGACTTGGAAGTTGGCTTTGAGGTTATGGGAAAAGAGGTGTAGGATGCCCGCCCAAAACGAACAGATTCGTAGTGAAGTCGATGAACTGATAGAACGCCATTTGTCAGTCGAGTTGGCGACAGTGTCGGCTGAAGGGGTACCCTCAGTAAGCTATGCACCTTATACTTACATGGGCAATCTGTCGTTTGGTGTGTTTCTAAGCAGCCTCGCAGAACACACGCATAATATTGCAAGCAACAACAGCGTATCAGCCATGGTAATCACAAGCGAAAAGGATTCCCCGAATCTTTTTGCCAGAGAACGGGTTGTAATCACCTGCAAAGCCAAACTCCATGATCGAAAAAGTAATGAGTTCGCTAGTTGGCTACCAAAATACCGGGAACGCTTTGGTGCCATAGTCGACACTTTGGTGCAGCTCGCTGACTTTAATCTCTATATCTTTCAACCTGTACGAGCGGTGTATGTCAAGGGATTCGGTCAGGCATATAGAATTTCGGGTGACGATATGAATGATGTGGAGCACATCACCAACCCAGCCCGAGACGCACAAAATCGAAAAAAGCCAAAGATTGAGGAATGAAAAATGATCGTTGAACAGATTTGGACAAATAATGCCTACCGAAATTTCAATTACCTGATCGCTTGTGGAGAGTCAGGCGAAGCCATCGCGATAGATCCGCTGGATCACGAAAAGTGTCTATCCAGAGCCAAGGATCGCGGCTGGGTGATTACGGCGGTCTTGAACACACATGAGCATCACGATCATACCGGTGGCAACGATATGATGATCAAGGCGACCGGTGCCCGGTTGATCGCCCATAAAAATGCCAAAGACAAAATTCGCGGAATCGATCGCGGTGTCGGCGCGGGCGATGTTATTCGAATCGGTAAGGTTGAACTTGAGGCAATGGATACGCCCGGCCATACCATGAGCCACATCTGTCTCCTCTCTCACAGCGACCCCCCTGCACTATTCTGCGGCGATACCCTCTTCAATGCTGGCGCGGGTAATTGTCACAATGGAGGACACCCCCATGAACTATATGAGACATTTGCAAGCCAACTCGACAAACTACCTGCCGATACGAAGGTATACCCTGGCCATGACTATATAGCCAATAATCTCGCATTCACGCTCGACCGCGAACCCGATAATCGCATAGCGGATGATCTTCTGAGGCAGATAGAGAATCAGGACCCGGACGATGCGCTTGTAACGACGCTTGAGATGGAGAAGACATTCAATACGTTCTTTCGATTGAGCAGTCCCACTGTCATTGAGCGACTTCGCGATAGCTTTCCTGACCTGCCGGATAACCCAGACCGTAAAACTGTATTCCTGAAACTGCGTGAACTCAGAAATAGCTGGTAGCGTCTGAGTCGCGTCACCCCGAATTTTCGGCCGTCACAATTCGCCGAAAGGTCAGATTGATTCTTTCTCCCTGGTATGTTTTGGTCTTTGGTATGGAGTGTCGCCAATAATGCTGCGTTTGACCTGCCATGATCAGAGCTGAACCATGCGTAAGCAATTTTTCCCAACGACAGGCAAGTTTTTTGTGTTTCATCAGAAACTTTCGCTTCTCGCCTAAACTGATCGAAGCAATTGTAGGCTGATTGCCCAATTCCGGCTCGTTGTCACTGTGCCATCCCATACTGTCGGAGCCGCTTCTGTAAAGATTCAACAAAACACTGTTGAAGCGGATTCCTGTCAAGTCTTCCAGAGAATCGCGCAGTTTAGAAAGAGTTTCAGTCCACGGTATTGGTAAATTTCTCAACCCGGAATACGTATACACAGCGTTCGGGTCGCCATACCAAGCTGAAAGGCGGGGAGAGTTGACTACTTTTGCGCCCAAATTTATTGTTGGCTGTATCCATACCGTTTCCTCACGCAACTTCTTCAGACATCTTTCTGCTACTGCAGGCGGGACAAACTCCTCTTTAGTCCAAAGACAGCCACCTTCAAGTTCTGTGAGATCAAAAGACGCTTTTAGCAGCCTATCGTTTAATTCAATTACTGACACCATTGCAGGTTATGGGTACAGATGAACCTGATGTCTGAGATTTGTTTATCGCTCATATTTCCTCCAGTCTGGCACGACGTCCGCCTCGGCGTATCTTTTCCTG
Source organism: Arenicellales bacterium (assembly GCA_963666625.1). GTDB lineage: Bacteria > Pseudomonadota > Gammaproteobacteria > Arenicellales > JAJDZL01 > JAJDZL01. The sequence continues at coordinate 2,783,589 of OY762925.1, read as the reverse complement.
CTGATACGGTTTTTTGACGAAGAGCAGACAATCACCGACATCTGCCTGATGGAAGTCGGAGAATTCCTTCAGTTGCTCGCCAGTTGGAGATATTCCCCTTTGTGGCACGAGTACACAGCCACCGGCAGGTAACATCATAGAAAGTTGACCAACCACCGTCGGCGAAATCTCCGCACCGCATAAAATAATCAGATTTAGGGAATGTTGACTGATGTCCTCTAAGAACTCTTCTGGAGTCTGACGATGTACGGCGACCCTCAAATCCATTGCCAGCTTGTTTTCTGCGTCTGTAGGTGAACACTCGTCAGGCAGATTGACGACCAAACGAGTCATCGCGTCCATACCTTTAAGTATCGAATCGCAGAACTTAAGCGTGGATTCGCCAATACAGAGAATTAATCCGTTTGCGGCAATCGACGCGAAAGCGATCATAAGTTGATCAACATTTCCGTCTTTCGGTGCCAATTTGTTCATATCAGAGAAGAATTTAATTCATTTATTACAGTTGTGATAATGGTGGATAAGGTACCATCGAATACGCTTTTTCAGTACGTTACGTTTCCTACTACTTGTTTTTGGCCTATCAACTTATCCAACCACCGTATAAATCGTTCAATCTATCAATTAATAGACGTCCTAAACAGGATAATATTGAAAATTCAATTGATTTGGGGGCGATCTTTTGCGTCCTCTTACGCCTACAGCAGGTAAATCCCTCATCGTGATACATTTCACCCAGAATTGTTCAGTTCTGCCAGTGATTTGTGATAAAATTGTAACTCTTTTTTCACTGTGTGAGTTAAGTTGACAAAACGAGGGTGGATAGGATCATGATGACGAATATTGAATTTGATGCCTACTTGCGTGAGCACAAAATCATGCCGACACAACAGCGGCTTCGTATCGCTCGGGTTATCCTAGACGAAAAAGATAAAAAGATGTCTGCGGAAGAGATTTACCGCGCTGTGAATGGTCCCTGGCCTCCTGTGTCCCGTGCAACTGTCAATAACACCCTACGTCTGTTCGTCTCCCAAGGTTTGCTTCAAGTTATTGACGAAGATTCGGAAGAAACTTATAGTAACGCTAACTCCGTATCAAAGTCTGAAAGCAAAGCTGCGGAAGCATAACCACGGAAGATTCCACGAAACAGAACCATAGGGGAAGGTCCGATTCCCCACATTCGCCTACTACAGAAAAAATAGCAATTTGCGAACGGCCTCGCCCAGCTGTTGTTGCACACTCCTAGCGTACCATGAATGCTTGGGCGAGAATTCCGCTACCAGAAGTTTCCAACGAATTTATACCGATCTAGAAATTCTGATTGAACGAAAATTTCCTAAGTTTCGCAAGTCTCTGCGATTCTGGAACCGAATGTAGTCCAATCAAATCTGTCTATCGGTTATACACGGACAATTTTCCCTGGATTCAGAATGTTGTCCGGATCCAGCGATTTCTTGATGGTACGCATCACACTGACAGCCTCACCATGTTCGGCAACCAGAAAATCCAGTTTACCGTAACCGATCCCGTGCTCTCCGGTGCATGTGCCGTCCATCTCCAGGGCTCGCATCACCATCCGTTCATGCAGAGCCTGTGCTCGAGCCTCTTCCTCTGGGTCATTATGATCAACCAGCAACACCAAATGAAAATTACCATCACCGACATGTCCGACAATTGGCGCCTGTAGATTTGAATCCACAATATCATTCTTGGTTTCTGTAATGCATTCTGCGAGTCGAGAGATCGGAACGCAAACATCAGTAGCCCAGATTTGCGCGTTGGGCCTCATTGATTTTGCAGCGTACGCTGCATCGTGCCTCGCCTGCCACAAACGATTTCTTTCCTCTGCGAGAACCGTCCAGTTGAAGTGACCGCCTCCGTGCTCTTCACAGATCATCTGCACCATCTCCACCTGTTCCTGTACAGAATTCTCGGTGCCGTGAAACTCCAAAAACAACGTATGTTCTTCCGGGTGGTTCATTTTGGAGTAGCTATTCAACGCCTCCATCATCGAATCGTCCAACAATTCGATTCGCGCGATGGGAATGCCCAACTGTATGGTCATGATCACTGCATCCACAGCCCGACCCAAATCGGAAAATGCGACTACAGCAGATGAAATCTTCTCTGGAATTCCGTAAACTCGCAGCGTAATCTCGGTGATGATACCGAGCGTTCCCTCGGAGCCCACCATCAGGTGTGTTAAATCGTATCCGGCCGCGGATTTGCGTGAGCGTCTGGCGGTATTGATGATTTTTCCATCAGCCATCACTACCGTGAGTGAAAGTACGTTCTCGCGCATTGTGCCGTATCGTACGGCATTTGTTCCCGATGCGCGAGTGGCAGTCATACCTCCCAACGAAGCATCCGCTCCGGGATCGATCGGGAAAAACAGTCCATTGTCCTTGAGATGATGGTTCAGTTGTTTGCGCGTGACGCCTGGCTGGACAACAACATCAAGATCCTCCGCATTGACTTGCAACACTTCATTCATCTCAATCATATTCAGGCAGATTCCACCATAGAGCGCGCATATGTGGCCTTCCAAACTGGTGCCTGTTCCATAAGGAATGACTGGAAAATTATGTCGTGCACAGATCTTGACGACTTCTGCGACCTCTTGTGTTGAACGAGGGGCGAAGACCGCATCTGGCGGATAACTCCCATGGAACGACTCGTCCGAACCGAACTCATGACACGCACTCCGAGAGGTGACAATGCGTTCACCGAATTTACTCTGCAACTCTTCTATCGCACCGAGATCTGCAACGGTCTCAACTGCACTTGACACTTTAATCCTCCTCAGAAATTATCAGGATTGCTTGGTGATACCGACTATTGGAAATAGATTTTTCTTTGGACTTTAACCCGTCTTAAGCCAATATACTCATTCACCGCGGTGAATTCCAGAGCACGACATACCTGGTGGTTTTCCAAAACTCATTGTCGAATTCAATTTTACTGACATTCCCAAGGTGCTATCTGATGCCTCCGAGCCTTGAATTTAGACGATCTATCGTACTCAGACTCAACATCGTCAAAATATGTGCCGGCCAACGTAGATAGTGTCCACCGGGAAAGGATTTATGAGGGATGGAGGCGAATAAATCAAACTGCTCAGCCGTCCCGGAAATCATCTCGGCCATCACTTTGCCGACAATACTCGTCAGTGCCACGCCATGACCGGAAAATCCTTGTGCATAGTATATGTCTCCATCTATTCGACCGACTGACGGCAGCCTGTTTCTTGTTACGGCTATTTTTCCACCCCACGCATAATCAATTCTGACATCTTTCAAGTTAGGATAGATGTGGGCAATTCTAGGTCGAACCGCGCGCTCGATTTTGCCGGTAACTGCGGGTATGTATTTCTCCGCTCCGCCAAACAACAGCCTGCGGTCGGGCGAAAGTCGATAGTAATCAAGGCAAAATCGCGAGTCGTGCACCGCGATATCCTCACGATTGATCGAATGCGTCACTTCCTCGGCCAGAGGTTCAGTGGCTACAATGCAACTGACGAAAGGCATAATCGTCCTACTGATCTTGCGAGAAATGTTTCCGATATAGGCATTGCATGCGAATACAACTATTCTTGCATGAATGACTGCACTATGTGCCGTAGTCACTGTAGTGTTGCCTGTTCTTCTCCTATACGAAACGACAGGCGAGTTTTCGTAAATTCGCACTTTGGCTTCTGATGCTGCAGCGGCGAGTCCGATGGCTAAGTTGAGTGGGTGCAGATGCCCGGAACTGGTATCCAGCATACCTGCCCAATACTTATCTGTACCAAGCAAATCCCCAATTTCGTCTCTCTCGACAAATCGAATGGAATTATGGTTGTAATTCTCGCGAAGGTGACTCACATTTTCCCGATATGTCTTTACCGCTCTCTTTGTGAATGCTGCAGCCATCACACCATGTTTGAAATCACACGGAATCTGATGCTTTTCGATTCGACCAATCACCTCCTTCTTGGCCAATTCACTTAGGTTCCATAAGGCGCATGCAGATTCGTCACCGAATTCATTTTCCAGTTCGGCTTGCGACCAATTGAAGCCTGTACCCATCTGACCACCATTCCTGCCTGACGCTCCCCAACCGATTCGATTGGCTTCCAGCAAAACGACATCGAAGCCGTTTTCAGTGAGATTCAGAGCTGTGGAAATACCGGTGAAGCCACCTCCAATGACACACACGTCACAATTCTCTTTGCCAGATATCTGCGGATAGTCCTCCATACCGACAGCACTGTCCGCGTAATAGGATTCAGTATGAGATACGACCATGGAAACAGTCGAATGGGTTACAGATAGAATTGATAGTCCCGATCGGTGATGTATTCCCGGAACTTGATCGCCTCATCTCGCTTCACCGCGCAATAAATGTCGACATATTCTCGCCCGAAATAGCGTTCCGCGAACTCTGACTGCTCAAACACTGTTATGGATTTATCCCACTCCAGAGGCAGTGACTCATCTACCTCTCCGCTTACATTGACAAAGGATCTTGCCTCACCTGGATCGATACTATTGGTAATACCGTGATTGATACCGCCCAATATCGCAGTCAGTACAAGATAGGGATTTGCTTCTGCACCGGCGATTCGGTGCTCCAACCGACGGGCGTGGTCGGGGCCACCAGGTATTCGAATGGCAACAGAACGGTTGTTGTAGCCCCACGTCTTGTTGACCGGTACAAACATATCCGGTACAAAACGCCGAAAGGAATTCCTTCCTGGTGCGAATATCGTGAACGCATCCGACATTGAATCCAGCAACCCACCAATGGCGTGCTTCATCAGGGAACTCCCGTACTCGTCTTCTCCACGAAATACATTGTTTCCAGATTCGTCTGTCATACTCAAGTGGACATGCATGCCACTGCCACTGTAGTCAAAGAATGGTTTCGGCATAAAGGTCGCTTTCATGCCGACCTTGGAAGCGATCTCTTTGACAACACGCCGCAAAAGTGCGCAATGATCTGCAGCGGATAACGGATTGTCAGTATATTTCAGATTGATTTCATATTGATATGGGGAATATTCCGATGTTGTTGTCGACGCGGGAATACCCTGAATACGACAGGCATCCTGCACACCAGCCAGAAAAACATGTTGCTGGTCCAAATCGTTTAGCGAATAGACTTGAGTCGGTATCTCACCTCCATCTCCGCCAATCATGCCCGGGAATCTAGGTCTACCGTAATCATCCAACTTTTCATCTAACAGATAGAATTCAAGTTCAAACGCGATGCGCAGACTGTATCCCAGACTGTCAAACATTTCCAGCGCCCGTGCAGCCAGTCGTCGGGGGTCCGCGTGGTTCGATGAACCATCGTCGTTGTACAGCTCAACCAGCACCTGTGCGCCATTACCCGTACCCCAAGGTACGTAACAGGCGGTTCCCGGCACTGGCTTCAGTGTGCTATCAGGATCGCCATCGGAAAAACCGCGACCGCAAGGGTCGCCGGAATCTCCGTGCGGATCTAGAAAGAAAGAACTATCCGGAATCTGAACACCGGAAGAGTAAATTTTGGCGGCCTCATCAAGTGGAAACCTCTTGCCTCGAATGTAACCATTGAGGTCCGCAAATATCGCGTCTACAAACTCTATGTTCGGATACTTCTTGATGAGTTCCTCAAGTTCAGTGGCTGTTGCTAGGTTCGGTTTGTTCATGCGACTTTCATTGGATATGTCCAGCACTATAGTTGGTTCGTGTCAATTGTAACTGAATAGAGATGGATTCAAGATTCGGTTGGAAGACTTTTCCACCGAATGCATTCTTCAATCTTGGATCGCCTGGCACTGATAAAATATATATGAACATGAACTGCCATCTGAATGATGGATATTATGAGTTACTGGAGCTCCTATGGAGGAAATTGCTATGACGATTGCTGTTGGTGACAGAATTCCAGACGTTACCCTATATCATATGACTGACGATGGTCCTGCAGAGATCAGCACATCAGAAATATTTGACGGTAAGAAAGTCCTTATGTTTGCGGTGCCCGGAGCTTATACACCCACCTGCTCCAAAGCTCACCTTCCCGGCTACGTCGTGAATGCTGACGCGATCAAGGCGAAAGGTATAGACACCATTGCTTGTCTTTCCGTCAATGATGTCTTTGTAATGGGTGCTTGGGGTGAAGTATCGAATGCTGACAATATTCTAATGCTGGCTGACGGAAGCGGCAAATTTACAGCTGCCGTTGGAATCGAGCTTGACCTGACCGACAGGGGATTGGGGGTACGTTCAGACCGTTATGCAATGATTGTTGAAAACGCAGTGGTCACTGCCCTGAATCGGGAAGGTCCGGGAAAACTTGAGGTCAGTGACGCAGATACCATGATGGGTTTGATTTAGCATTCCCGAACGGCTGATCAATGATAGTGCACCGTCAGGGAGGGGAAGTATCAGGTAGAACCTCCCAGGCGGCCTCCCATATGGGATATCGTTCCCGCAGCGACTTCAGATGCCAGGTCCATACAACGCTCGACTGACCAATTTCGGGTAAGTCCATACAGGTAGCCGGCTGCGTATGCATCCCCGGCTCCGGTTGTATCCACAACTCTCGAAACCGGGTCCGCCGGACGGGTGTAAGTTGTCCCAACTACCGAAGCTACCGAACCTTGATCGCCTCGCGTGATAACCGCGTGATCAACAAAACTGGTCACAGAATTCTTCGTGACTTCCCAACAGTCTGACTCACATAAACTTTGTGCTTCCAACTCATTAGAAAAAAGTATGTCGGTATGGTCACGGACAAAATTCTGCAGACGATCGCGATGCCGCCCAACGAGCATCGGGTCGGAGAGAGACAGTGCAACCAGAGTCTGGGAACGGTTGGCGACACGAACCGTCTCAAACATCAAATCAACCGAATCCGGCAAATCCCACAAATAGCCTTCAATCAGAACAACAGATGCCTGTGATACCGCATCTGAGTCTAAATCGTCAGGTGTCAAAAGACCGCTGGCACCAAGGTAAGTGCACATGGTCCTTTGTGCGTCCGGTGTTACAAATATATAACAGCACCCTGTCGATGTACGCGAATCCACAGGCGATGATTGGAATTTGATTTCCAGCTCATCCATCTCCCGGCGGAATTTATCGCCGACATGATCATTTGCGATCTTGCCGATGAACTGACCGCGCCCACCTAGAGCAGATAAATGCGCAATTGAATTGGCGACAGATCCACCGGACTGCATCGAGTCGACGGTAGCCGTTTCTTTCAGCTGTCGGACAGTTTCGTCGTCAACAAGGGTCATCATGCCCTTGTCAAGACTCATGTCTTGTAAATCAGAATCCTGTGCCAGACAAAGAATGTCGACGATCGCGTTGCCTATACCAAGTACGTCGACCCGGTGAGTCATCCAGAAATGCCGGCGCGGGCAAGGATACTGTGAAGCAAGACGTTCGCGCCCGCTTCGGCCTGTTCCTTTGAAGTATTTTCAAATTCGTTGTGACTGACTCCGCCATCACACGGAATGAAAATCATGGATGTCGGTGCCACACCGGAGATATAGACCGAATCGTGCCCGGCACCACTGACCATCTCATTGAATCCGTAGCCACAGTTGCTGGCACTGTTTCGAACAACATCAATACAATTCGGATCAAACTCAATGGGCGGAGACCGCCAGATGTGATCGATTTCCGCCTGCAACTCAGAGTCCTTTCCAAATTGATTCACAGTATCTTTGATTTTCTGGTCCAGTCTGTCGAACTCCTGCAAATTCGGATGTCGGAAGTCGATGGAAAATTCAACACGAGACGGGACGGTATTTCGGGAACCCGGATAGATTCGAAACTCGCCCAGTGTGATTCGCGCATCAAATCCTGAATCTGTCGCTATTCGATAAATTTGCGGAAGCAATTCGGAAGCGCCTCGGAGAGCATCCTTTCGATTCTCCATCGGCGTCGGACCTGCATGTGTCTCTTCACCGACGATTGTGACATCGTACCAGTTGACACCCTGGACTCCTGTAACCACTCCGATCGGGAGATTCATTTCCTCCAGAATCGGCCCCTGCTCAATATGGGCTTCAAAAAACGCGGAGAACTGATGATCATCCGGAAGCGAGCTACCGAGGTACCCGATCCGTTCGAGCTCCTCACCCATCGTCCGTCCATCCAGATCGGATCGGCTGTGTCCGTACTCAAGATCGAATACACCGGCATAAATTGCCGAGCCAATCATTGCTGGCGGGAATCTCGATCCTTCTTCATTGGTCCATACCACCAACTCAACCGGCAGTTGCGTACTGACTTGCGCATCGTTCATTGTTCGAATGACTTCAAGCGCAGCCAACACACCGTAGGCACCGTCAAATTTGCCGCCGGTCGGTTGGGAATCAAGATGACTGCCAGCTCCGACGGCTCGTTGGTCGGACGATTTCCCGGGCCTACGGAAAAACAGATTCCCCATCGGGTCGATTTTACGATCACAGCCTTCGGAATGGCACCACTCTGATAGAAGGTCCCTGCTCTCCAGGTCCAAATCGGTAAGCGCCAGACGACAGACTCCACCTTTGGGAGTGGCACCAATTTCTGCCATCCGCATCAGCGAATTCCAAAGTCTATCGCCATTGACTCGCAGTTCAGAATGATTCACATCAGCACCTCATCAAAAGTGATACCCCAACCTCGCGCAACTTGGAACTGAGATTGCAATATCATGCGTTCTCGTCTTTGAATTCAGCGTAGTATTTACCAAACAATTCTCGGTGGCGGACGATGTTCATCACAATGGTAATGATGCCGGCGGCTACGAGAACACCGCTGATTGGCTTGGTAAATAATGCAAAAACGTTGTAGTCCAAAAGTACCATCGATCGGGAGAATGTATCCTCACCAATCTGCCCAAGTATGACACCCATCACCAAAGCCGGAATCGAGTAATCGCCGCGGCGCATAAGGAAACCTGCGATTCCCGCAACAAACATGGTATAGACGTCAAGAATATTGCCACGCAGTGCGAAAGCACCGATGGTTGCAAAAACCAGAATCGCTGGTGCAAGAATCGGAAATGGGATTCTGAGAAGATTAACAATTCCTTTCGCCTCAACTACACCGACCAGAAGGATTGCAAGACTTGCCCAGAACATCGAGGCGAACAGTACCCACACGAGATCATGTGCTTCAATCATGATCAGGGGACCAACATCCATATCATGAAGATTGAAGACACCGATCATCATCGCTGTGAGTGCGCCACCCGGCAGTCCCAACGCAAGAAGCGGAATCATCGCGGCACCTGTGGCGGCATTGTTTGCGGTCTCCGGTGCAACAACGCCCACTGGCTCGCCTTTTCCGAAATTTTCTGGATTTTTCGACCAGCGAACGGCTTCGTTATATGACATGAATGCCGCGAGTGTCGCTCCGATTCCAGGCAGTACACCACAGAAAAAACCGATGATTGCCGATCTCACCACAACGAACTTCATCTTCCAGAATTCATAGAACGTCGGGTATGAAACCGACACCTTAGGTGCTGCGTATTCACCACGGGCGAGCTTAAGCCCCTGAACGAAGACTTCGGCAACTGCGAAGAATCCAAGTATCAACGGAATGAAATGAACCCCGCCATGCAAATACAATGTTCCAAAATTGAACCGAGGAATACCACCGACCGGATCGCTTCCAATCGAGCCGATCAAAAGACCGATCAGCAAAGAAAGCCAACCCTTGGCAATTGAATTGGTACCGATTCCAGCGACGACCGCCAAACCAAAAAACACCAACGCAAATATTTCTACCGGTCCGAAATTTCGGATCGCAAAATCAGCAACAGGACCGGTGAACGCCATCATCGCTATCGCGGCCAGCGTACCGCCGAAGGCTGAGCAGGTAACAGCATACCCGATCGCTTTACCAGAATGACCCTGTTGGGTCATCGGATAACCGTCAAAGGCAGTTGGAGCATTTTCGACTGATCCTGGGATATTGAACAGGATCGCCGTCACCGCACCTCCATAGACTCCGGAAACGTATATGACTCCGTATAACATGATCGCATGGGTTGAAGACATGTACGCCGTGAACGGCAATAGGACTGCCGCAAGTGTCAACAGGCTCAGTCCCGGCACCGCACCGAAAACCAAACCACCGATCAAACCGACAACAAATATGACGATACCGATCGGGTCGGTGAACAGCTGCTCAGTTCCGATCAGGAAATTTTCCATTACATCAACAATCCAAGGAACTTTCCGTTCAACGTATTAAATATGCCAGCACCCGGAGGCAGATACGTGAAAATCAGTTTTACGAAAATCAGTACTAGCGCAGAGTAAATACAAATCGTCAAGATAATCAGCGTTCTGATTCTGCGTACACCCATCAACCACATATACCCAAAAAGAAAAAATGGGGTGATCAGCAAGAAACCCATTCTGTGCATCAGGAATGTATATAGAACGGGCACCACGAAAATTAAAACCATTCGAACTTTAACTGAAGTTTCAAGCGGTTCGGATTCGTCATCATCGGATGCCTGGTTTACCGGTCGGGATGGCAATCCACTCTGGCGCCAATCGCGATACAACAGTCTCAGAGACGCTCCAAACATGCAAAGCAGGATAACCCTCGGCCAGTGGGCCGGTCCCCAATCATAGACTGGAAGAGGACCGTCGAAGTCAAAGGTATATATGAACGCCAGAAGAATAAATAAAAGCCAGCCGCCTGCTTCAAGTAGATAAGTCCACCTGCTACGAGCCGCGACTTCTGGATTAGTCACGTGAATTTCTCTACAGTTAAAACAAAAAGAAGCCGTCGGCAGTTTCGATTCTCATCGACAACCGCCGACGGTTCTTCAATTTCGCGAGGATAACCTCTTTATGCCTTACAAGCCTTCTCGGACAGGGAGACCCAGTTCACGGGACGCGTCTACGTAAATTCCCAGTGACTCGTTAAGGATATTGTTAGTATCTTCTCGGCTTCTGAAGGAATCCACGATGTCAAGACTCTTGCGTTTGACAAAGTTCTGATGCTCTTCAGACTGATAAGCTTCGGCAAAGACCTTGGCCAGGTAGTCAACGATCTCCGGTGGTGTTCCTTTTTTGGTGAACATGCCTCGGAATCGCAACAGCGGTTCCCAATCAAGCCCGTAGTCCTGCCCGGTTGCCTTGGTGTCCGGAAAGTTCTCGAAGCGAGTCGGCCATAGTGCCAGAATTGGCTTGAGGTTCCCAGCTTCCACATACTTTGACACGTCTCCAGGCTGCTCCATCAGGACATCCAACTGACCACCGATCACCGCACCGAAACGCTCTCCTGACTTACCAGTGAGTACCTGTCGTGCCTTGAAACCGAAATGATTCTCAACGACAGCCATGCTGATCAGTTCCATCGGAATGTTGATGTTCGACACAGTCAGCTTTCCTTCTTCCTGTTTCGCATATTCGACCAATTTATCGAAATCCGGAACACCGTCGGTCTGGAAACGGTCGTCATCACCATTGATGAAAAGCATCGTCGGCGCAACATTCATGATAACCAGTCCCTCAAGATCCGTTACCGCGTTGAGGTCGATTCGACCTTCAACATAACGGGAGGTCAGCGTATCAATGTGCTGCAGAAGGGTATATCCATCGGCCGGGGCTTGCAGGAATTCCGGTAGGCAGTTCAAGCCACCGCCGCCTGTAATGTTGATCTTATTGATCTTGGCATTCATGATTTTGGCAGCCGGACCTACAATCGCGTCAACTGCCTGATCAGAACCACCGCCTTTACCATAGCAGCAGATCACCGTGATCGGACGCTCGGGGTAATTGCCGTGGCCGTCTGCACTGACTGGCGTAGCCGCTAGCATTCCGAAACCGCTCGCAACCGAAGCGAATACTGCCAACAGTAGTTTTCCAAAGGATTTTCTCATAATTTAACTCCAAATCTCCAAAAAATTTTGTTCAATTTTACATCAGCCTACCAAGTATTCCATGCGTTGATTTGGTTTATTCTCAATTTTTGTCAATCAACGAAATCAGAAAGATGGTCGGCGACAATGTGCTTAATTTATCAAAGCCTGTGCTTCAAGTCTATGACTAAATTTGATTTGTTTCGAATTTCAGCAGAAAAAGAAAAATCAAATTCCTGTCAGTACGACGAATTTGGCGGTTCTTCCAACCCGCGTAATTCAATCTATCAGCGAAAGCGATTCAGTGTGTCCATCTACTGACAACGCCTGACCACTGATCCTCGCACCTTGTTCAGAACAGACAAAAAGAGCCATCTGCGCGATATCCGCAGCCTCAACAAAGCACCTCAGGGAAATCTGACTTGTGAACTGCTCGCGAACCTTGCTCGAATCCATTCCTCTGGTTTTGGCCTCATCGTCGATTACACGATCCATTCGCGCACCTGATACGGGGCCTGGACAGATGGCATTCACCCGTATTCCGTATCCTCCGACTTCCATCGCAAGTGACTTGGTCAACCCAATGATACCCCACTTCGCGGATGCATACGGCGAACGCAAAGGATACCCATGGGTGCCGGCGGTAGAGGACAAGTTGATAATTGATCCACTGCGCTGTTCTTTCATCACCGGCAAAGCCTGACGACAGCACAAAAACGCGCTGATCAGATTAATACGCAAAGTTTCCTGCCATGCCTGTAACTGTAATGTTTCCAACGGTCCGTTAGGACCGGATATCCCGGCATTGTTGATAAGGATATCCAGCTTGCCATCCGTCTCATCCAAAACCGACTTAAAAAGATTCTCAACATCTTTCTCTGACCCCGCATCTGCGACAAGGCCACTGATATTGCGGTAGCCTTCATTCAATTCATCAATTCTGCCGGCATCTATGTCACAGACCCATACAAACGCACCCGCATCTTCGAATGTATGTGCAATCGTATGCCCGATGCCAGACCCGCCTCCGGTGACCAGTACAGTTTTTCCTTCCAAGCTTCTCATCAGTTCCTCAGGCTTCTATATATCGAGTATCAGCCGCTCTTCTCCCGCAGCCGCACGGGATATACACACCATCATCTGATTCTCTTTCGATTTCTCGGCGTCTGTCAATACTGAATCCCGATGCTCCACTTTACCAAACAAGACTTTGGTACGGCAGGTTCCGCACAATCCTTCGGTACACGAAAAATCGGTTGTGATATTTTGCGCGCGCAGTGCCTCAAGTATGCTTTGATCCTGCGTCACCTTGATTGTTGTCTGATGCCGGGCCAACACTACCTCAAACTCATTGTTTACCCAGTCGCCTGACACCGTCTGACGAAATTTTTCAGTATGGACCGAATCATCAGGCCAGGCATTGGCTGCCGCTTTCGCGTCTTCCATCAATCCATTGGGACCACATATATATAAATGCGCTCCATCCGGGCGTTCTGTCAGTATGTCATTCAATTGAATGCCCTGCTCCGGATTGCCCCCGTCGTAGTGAACTGACAGACGTTCTTTACAGACTTTCCGTATCTCATCAATGAATGCAGCCTCGCGCACATTGCGTTCGCAATAATGAACCTCATACTCCGCGCCGATTGAATTGAGTCGATGGCACATGCTGATGATCGGCGCGACACCGATACCGCCGGCGATCAACAGATGATAGGGTGCGGATTCAACCAGGTTGAAGTTATTCTTCGGATAACCGGACTCGATGCTGTCTCCGACGCGGATGCTTTCATGTATCCATTTTGAACCGCCGCGGCTATTGCTGTCTTTCAGCACTCCGATCACATAACGATGCCGTTCGGAAGGATCATTGATCATTGAATACGATCGCCGTTCATCACCTGCCCCGACAATCAGGTCGATGTGCGCTCCGGCTGTGAACCCCGGAAGCTCCCTGCCCTGCTCATGTTCCAACTGAATTTTCAGTGTATCTTCGGTAGTTGGTTCTACGTCCGACACTCTCAGATTCAGTCGCAGAAAACCGACTGAATCAGGAAATTTCTGCCCATCTCGCAGCATCAGTCTCCTGACCGGTTGATCTTGCTTTATATGATTGTCAAGGATCTCATCTATATCTGATTCACTTTCGTAGTGGTACCAGACACCTTCGGGATAGATGACCATCGTGGGACCAAGCTCACAACGCTCCAGACAACCGGAATTGTTGACACGCACATCATCAATGCCGAGTTCCTTTGCGCGCTTTTTCATATATTCGCGCAATTCGACAGAGCCACGTGCCTTGCAGCAGCTTCTCGGGTGATCCGCCGCTCGTTCGTTGACACAACAAAAGATGTGTTTTCTATAGTGCAATCTGATGTCTCACTGATTCACGGCAGGTTTACATCTCAGGTATTGGTTCGGATACCCGATGTCCACTCCCAATCGATCCGCGGCATGCCATGGCCAGCGCGGATTGTAGAGCATTCCTCTTGCCAGCGCGACGATATCCGCGTCACCATTCGCAATGATTGAATTGGCATGTTCCGGATCGGTAATCAGACCCACCGCAATCGTCGCAATTCCCGCCCGCTCCCGAACGGCACGCGACAGATGAACCTGATAACCCGGTCCTGTGGTGATGTCCTGATGGAGTGAGATCCCCCCACTTGATACATCAATCCAATCGCAGCCAAGCGCTTTCAATTCCTTGGCGAATTCAACTGTGTCGTCAACACTCCAACCGCCTTCAACCCAATCGGTCGCAGAAACTCTCACACCGATAGGCTTTTCTTCCGGCCAGACGTCACGTACAGATTCAAATACACTCAGTGGAAAACTCATACGGTTTTGCAAGGATCCGCCGTAACAATCATTTCTTAGGTTTGAAATGGGTGATAGAAACTGATGAAGAAGGTATCCGTGAGCAGCATGCAACTCGATTGCCTCAAAACCGATTCGCTGTGCGCGTTTGGCCGAATTGGCGAAGGCCTCAATCAATGCTGTAATTTCCGATTGGGATAGTGCATCGGGTTTCCGCGCTGTTTCGTCCGCAGCAACTGCCGAAGGGCCTGTCGGTTGCCAGCCACCTTGATCAGGCGGCATGTAGTGTCGGCCCAGCCAAGGTGGCGCAGTCGATGCTTTTCTGCCTGCATGGGCAAGTTGTACACCAATGGGAACACTCCCGTAATTTGAGCAGAATTCGACTACCTTTTGCAATGCCTTTTCGTTCTCATCGCAGTAAAGACCAACACAATACGGGCTGATTCTGCCTCGCGCCTCTACATTTGTCATCTCCGCGAACATAAGACCGGCGCCACTGATGGAAAACTGGCCCAGATGCATCATATGCCAATCGGACATGCAACCATCTATCGAAGAATATTGGCACATGGGGGAGACCATGATACGGTTTTTCAGTTCGAGCTGACGAAATGAGATCGGAGTAAACAGTGCGGGTACGGTTTTATTCAACGGGATATCCCCATAAATTTGACTATTGATTCAGCGTACAATGCGCGGTTTGATCTTCGTATGCGACCGTTTCAAAACAACGTGGATTATATTTGTACTGGAATCTCTCGGGTTTGCTCATGACGGATACCTCCATACCAGACAAGTCACAGTTAGCTGAAATGATGGATTTCGCCCAGATTTTGGCTGATGGAGCCCGAAAAATTGCTTTGCGCTACCATCGGAAGGAAAATCAAAGATGGGTCAAATCCGATCGCACCTTCGTCACGGAAGCAGACCTGAGTATCGAAAAATTCATAAGAGAAAAAATTACGGCGACATATCCGGATCATGGTTTCTACGGGGAGGAGCTCGGCGACTCTGAAGACACTTTCCTCAAGTGGTGCGTTGACCCCATCGACGGCACCGAACCGTTCGTCTTCGGACTTCCCACTTTCGGTGTGCTGATTGCCCTGACATGCAATCTCAAACCGATTCTGGGTATCATTGAATCGCCCGCCATGCAACAACGCTGGGTAGGGGCAAGCGGATTTGAAACAACATTTCAAGGTGAGACCTGCAAAACCAATGCAGATGGATTCCTAGCGGAAGCGGCAGTTTTCGCAACTTCGATCGATATGTTTACCGATGAAGAACAGGAAGTATTCAACCGGGTTACCGCGAAAGCACGAAAGAGACGATTCGGTGCCGACTGCTATGCTTATGGACTACTTGCGTCAGGACACATCGATGTCGTTATTGAATCAGATATGAAACCCTATGACATGATGGCACTGATTCCTGTCGTGACCGGTGCTGGTGGTGTGGTTACCGATTGGGAGGGGAATCCAATCAATATCAAATCAGGTAACAAGATTCTGGCAACATCCAACGAAAAGATTCACGAAGAATGTCTTGAGCTCATCGGACAAAGCACGGTTTCATAGTAAATTGGAATTTACTCATTCAGCTTTCCCTGCGCGTGTCTAATTGGATACCAATCCCTAACCCCGAATTGATCTAGATTGTGTTGTCAGATCAGGTCGCAGCGAAAAGCAGCATAAAACTCATGAATTCGATCAAAATCGAAGTGACTATGTAGTACGAAAATATAGTTGGAACAGCGAGCCAAACGACTTTGGTTTCGACGCCAATTCATGGTATTATCGCATTTGAGAGGCTTCAATAAAATCAGAATATGACACATTGATTGGATGCGCATTTATCTGCGTAATCTGATCGTCTAAATCAGTAGTTATCAGCTAAAAACCCAAAGGAGAGAAAAATGAATAATCTCAATAAATTTATGCTTGGCATCATTTCACTTGCTTCTTTTTTGTTCTTTGCAACCTCATCTATCAATATTTCTGCAGAAGAAAAAACTCTCTATGAGAAGATTGGCGGAACTGAGGGAATTACCACTGTGACGGACGCTTTCCTTGCCAATGTGGGCGGGGATGACAGAATCAACGCTCGTTTCGCAAATACAGACCTCGAGAACCTGAAGAGACTATTGATCGAACAGGTTTGTGAAGCAACTGGCGGTCCGTGCACCTATTCCGGGAAAAGTATGCTGGACGCTCATAAGGGTATGGACATTACGGACGCAGAATTTGGAGCACTTGCCGAGCAGATGTCAAAAGCCATGCTGTCATCCGGCGTCGGCCAAGAAGAGCATGACACAATTATGGGTGTGTTAGGCGGCATGTATGACGATATTGTCGGCCAGTAAGTTCCAGTTGCTGGGGTTCAAGAAAGAAAATCCAACAAAAACCTGCTGAATAGCTGAACCGCCGATATTTGTTACTTGGCGACATTCAGTATGAACTATTGCAGGCAATCCAAATACTGAAAAGGATTGGGTTGCCTCATCTTCTTGCGGAGTGCAAATTCTTCGCGCAGAGAAACTTTTTCGAAAGCTCATGGTTTGACCTTTGCCTAAACTTGTAAGTAATCGCTTTTATTCTTGCATTGAAAAGAAATTTCAAATATTCACTTGGTTTCTGTTTGGCGCGTTGATTTTCAGTTTCGCTCCGATTGAAGGTTTTGCTGTTGGCGACCCAGTGGAGGGCAGAAAGAAATCGCAGTCATGCCTGACCTGCCACAGGAAAGGAAATATCGTACACGGTGAAAATACACCAATAATTTCAGGTCAATACCAAGACTACCTGATCAAAGCGCTTGAAGACTACAGGTCAGGTGCTCGTCAGCACCTCATCATGAACGAGCTTGCTAGAGATCTGAGTGACAAAGATATTGAAAACATAACTGCATATTACTCGGGAATGACATCCAGGCTGTCTGGTCCAGAAGATGAGGCCAAGTGAGATTTGAACGCAAGTATCGACTTAAGATTACCTGTCTCCCCATCATGCCTTCGATCGCCGAATTCCGCAAGGTCCTTGGACTATATGACTTTATCAATTCCTTTCCAATCATACTCGTACCGCATACCGTAAATGCGACATCTCGTCTACTAATTTGATATGGACTTTTAACATGCGGGGCTACAATGTAGTTTTCGCCGTTTGGATACTTGTTTCGAAACACTTCGACAGCCACCCCGCTGAATTCAACCGGGCTGATATTGCACTCATAGACATCTAAATTCTCCGAATTTCTACGAATTACAAAATCAATCTCACGCCGAGACTTATCTCGCCAGTAGTGAATCGTTGATGTATCGAAACGAGATAATAATGTGTCCAGCGCCAGATGCTCCCATAGTATGCCTCTGTCCTCTGGGCGTAACTGAGTCCACCCTTTTTCACGGCATACAAATCCGGTATCAAACCCATAGCACTTCGGACGACTCGTAATTTCTCGTTTACCGCCGCCGGAAAAAGGAGGTAACAGATGGATGGCGTTGGTAAATTGAAGTGAATCGATGTATGTCTTTACTGTTATTCGACTCAGTTCGCTGAGCTTGGCCAGTTGAGTGTAGTCAACCTGTCCCCAACTCCGACGCAAAAGGAGTCGAAATAAAGTCAGAAACCCTCTTCGATTTCTAACATTGAACAATTCCATAATGTCGCGGGCAAAGAAACTATCCAGCCATTCCGAGAAGAATGATGGCATCAAGTCTTGTCCTATCAGTGATTCGGGGAGTCCTCCGCGCAACAGGCGATGATCAAGATTGGGATGCGAAATCCAGTTCGTGGTCTCATCCCACAATACTGGTGGTAAATACAATTGTTCTTTACGACCGGTGAGTGAGTCTCGAAATTTCTTCGTTGCTGCGAGTGTTGATGATCCCATAGCTAGAATTTTCAGATTAGGGCATTCGTCCGATGCGATCTTTAGCAGCAGACTGGGATCTTCCAACCGATGCACCTCATCCTATACTATTGCTGAATCCGGCTTAATATTGCTCCAAAATAATTCAGGATCGCATCGAGCGAGTCGGACAGATGGCAATTCATGAATTGAATTTCCGGCAACATCTGTGCCAGTGTTGTCTTTCCTACACGTCGGACTCCAGAGAGCCAAACAATTCGCCGCCTAGACTAGGCCTGATTGATCTGATCCATCCAAATTTTCCGATTCGCCAACATATGAGTGCCCATGGAATGCAATTCGTCTATTTGTATTTCGGGGAATTTCTAAATTCGAATTTTTCTGATGAAGTTTGAATTCAAATGAGAAATGAAATTGTAGGTATCCAAAATTTGGCTGAATTCATTCTCAATATTTACCGGTGCATCATCAAGAAGTTTTGTCCTAATGAAAACGCATTTTACATTTAGTCGTCCAATTGATAATTTTGGTTGCGTACAATTGAAAGCATTTCATTTGTCGAACTGTTACCGAAAAGGAGCATACGCGAAATACCATCGCGTCAGTTCAGCCGATACTCGTATGACACTCAGCAAAAACACATGCGATGGTGCGAACAAACATGATCTTCTCGTAGTATCGTCAAATTTAATTTGTGGGACGACTCTGCAGTTCGAGAGTGTGGGTGACATTCGTGAATGCGCGCGCGAGCAGTGGATCTCGTTACATTCTAGAATTCAACTAATTCCTCCCACGCGATTAGAGAATGTTGCCGAGAAATTCCTGCGTTCGTTTCTTTTTCGGGCTGTTGATCAGGTCCTTTGCTGTCCCAACCTCATGAATGACACCCTCGTGAAAAAATGCCACGCGGTCCGCGACTTCTCGTGCGAAGGGCATTTCATGGGTTACCGCAATCATGGTCATACCATCTTTTGCGAGCATCCTCAGCGTATCCAGCACCTCACCGACAAGCTCGGGATCAAGGGCTGAAGTTACTTCGTCCAACAGCAGATAGTCAGGACTCATCGCCAACGCTCGTGCGATTGCCAGTCGTTGCTGCTGACCACCCGACAATTGGGCCGGATACTGATCGACTTTGTCGCCCAAGCCGACTCTTTCGAGATGCTGAACCGCAAGCTCTTGGGCCTCCTTTGTTGTCATTTTGAGAACTTTTCGTGGTGCGAGAGATACATTGTTCAAGGCGGTCAAATGAGGAAACGCGTTGAATTGCTGAAAAATTATTCCCAGCTTTCTACGCAGATGGTCCTGATTGGTTTGCGGAGAGTGAACATCAATGTCATCAACGAAAATTTTTCCGCGGTCAATGCGCTCAAGCGCGTTGATGCAAAGGAGGAGAGTCGATTTCCCCGAACCGCTGGCTCCAATCAAGCATACGACCTCTCCTTTTTCCACGTCAAGGTCAATACCTTTCAGTACCTCAAGTTTTCCAAATGATTTGTGGACATCTCTAATTTCAATCATTAGGCAATTTCCTTTTTCTGTTCCCAGCCCTGTTCGTATCGTTTGGCGAATACTGTAATTGCATAACACATGACGAAGTAAAACGCACCTGCTCCCAGCAGAATCATCAACGGCTCCTGTATTCGATTGATAATGATCTGCGAGGCTCGTAAAAGCTCGGGTGGTGTCGCACCTAGTACAGCAATCAGCGATGTATCTTTCATCAGTCCCAACATCAGACCCGTCCATGCCGGAAAAACGGTACGAACTCCAATCGGCAGTACGATGTTATAAAAATCCTGAAAATAAGTCATCCCCAGACCGCGCGCCGCCAATCTAGTCACACGGGGAGTTGACTCGATTCCCGCCTTGACGACTTCGGCAACATATCCGGAAATATAGATTGACAAGGTAATGAGTCCCGAAATGAAAGGATTCAACGGATAACCGAGTATCGCCATAAAGCTGTTGAAGAGAACGAACTGAATAATCAAAGGTACTGATCGGATTACGTCGATGTACGCACCAAGCAGGTGATAGATCAAAAAATTTGGAGCTGTACGCGCCCAGCCAATGAGAAAGCCCATGACAGTGCCCAAAAATCCAGAAGCGATCGTCAATACAAAGGTAATTCCGGCACCTTGCACCATAAACCAGAAATCATTGGTGGTGAATGTGTAGATCATCGCGTCGCCTTTCCCTTGAACCAGTACGCGGCAACCAGTTGCGCCAGAACAGTCGCAAGTTTTGCAATGACCAAATAGAGGCACGCCGCAATGAAGTAGAATTCAAAGGGTCGAAATGTCTGCGACTGTAAAAACGTAGTCATCCCGGTCAGCTCCTGCAACCCGATGACCATGCCGAGCGAGGTTCCCAGCATCGCCCAGATGACCTGATTCATGATGGGCAAAAACACCGCTTGCAGAACTTGCGGAAGTACGACGTATACATAGGCCTGATTTTTGGAAAGACCAAGACCCTGCGCAGCAAATTTTTGTGAAGCCGGGATCGAGTTGAATCCACCTCGCAGAATCTCGGTAAGGTATCCGGCATTGTTGAATGTGATTGCGCCTAATACGGCCGCGTAGGGTGACAGATGAATCCCGAATGCCCCCAAACCGAAATACGCCATATAGATTTGGAGCAACGCCGGGGTGTTGCGGGCAAGTGCTATCCAAGTCGATGCGATGCCTCTCGCAGTCTGAAATTTCGAGTCTTGGAAGGTTGCGAGAACAGAGGCAATCGCCAATCCAAGAACAATGGACAGGATGGTAATCTGGAGGGTCAGTATTCCGCCTTGCACCAGCTCAGGCCAGTGCTTCCAGACTACCCTCCATTGAAAGGTATATTCAAAGAGCATGTACGAACATACCCGAGGAAAGCGAATGCAGGATCAAAAACAAACAGTTGCAGCCATGATCCTGCATTCGTCATCAATTTTTCAGCATTGAATCAGTAAGCATGAACTCCAGGGTAGTCCATGTTGGGGGCTGGAAAGCCGAACCACTGCTGATAAAGCTCGTCGGTACGACCGTTCTTCCACTGATGCCAAACAAACAGGTTAACCCAGTTAAGCAAGCCTTGGTGTTGGCGGTTGACCATCAGTCCGGTCCAATCCGAAGGAGCTGTCGGAACCGTACAGCAGATTCGGATAACGCCTTTTCCAGGTCCCTTTACATACTCACCGAAAATAGCGGTGGCTTCGATGATCGCATCGACTTTGCCCTGCGAGAGTGCTAGAAACTGTTCCGCATTGGAACCATAAGCGATGTGACTCGTGCCTTCACCGAACATTTCCATATCGTTCAGAAATGCGACTTCCGGCGTCGTGCCACGAACCGTTCCGACAGTTTTCCCTTTCAGATCGTCATAGGAGTTGATATCCGTGTTGTCTGCGGCAACTGCAACCCCTACTTCCCAAATCTGATAAGGGATGGAGAAAGCGACTGACTTCGCACGTTCCAACGAATTGGTTGCCGAAGCGATACTGATATCGACCCGGCCTGAGAGAATCGCCGGAATTCGGTCTGGTGCCGGTGTTTCGACGATCACAGCCTCAACTCCCAATGCAGCGGCCATGTCTTTGCAGAATTCCACATCATAGCCAACCGGATTGTTGTCATTGTCCCGCATTCCTACTGGTGGTACATCCAACATGATTCCGCATCGGACTTTGCCATCCGAAAGAATGTCGTCTAGTTTGTCAGCATTTGCGTTCGTCGTGAGCAGGAAAACGCCGAATGATGCTGTTACAAGACATTGAACTATTGTTCTATATTTCATTTTTCTTACTCCTTTGGTAAATTCTTCATTTTTAAGTTTAAGAAATCATATTCTAAACATAATCTACCGATTGTTCAAAATAATGAATATGGCATTTGTCATTAAGAAAATTCATAAAACAACAGATGCAAGAAGCGGAGGTGAATCGGCGTACACGTTGTAATCTGGAACGAAGCCCAGTTTCGGGATTAATTTTCAGGAATAATTACCTTGACCAACCCTTCTTCTTGGCGTGATTAATCGACAGTCTTACCAACATGAATTGACTCTGGGCAGGGGAACCAGACAAAACACACTAATATTTATTGATGTCCTCGTCGTCTTTCACACCGGCTCGTGCGTAAAATTTCAATATCGACACTGACGCGACAGACAATCCGGCAAACCAGAAACCCACATGGTGCCAAGTCTCCAAAGTGATGAAGTCCGGTAATAAACCGTTGTTCTTGAGAAACACTAGCCCGGCAATGATCAGACAGGCAATTCCAACGGGCAACAGAATGTAATTCAGACCTAGAAACAGATCCGCGAGCATCAGGACAATCGCAAGAATCACCCAGATCTCAGTTACAAACACCAACGTTTCGATCTCAAACATTCGTCAGCAATCCTACCGATCAGTCAGCCGATCTATTACGACTTCAAGCGATCCCAAAGTTCTTGTCACATCAGACGGGACCACTACGGTTTTGGTATTGGAAGAAGATGCAAGTTCACCCAGCGCCTGTACCTGTCGTTTGAGAACCTCGAAATCGATCGCAGGCTGTCCGTTGTCAGCAATCGCTTCCGCGATCAGTCTCGTCTGATCGGCATCCGCTTGAGCCTTCACGCGAACTGAATAAGCGTCGGCATCAGCCTGGACCTTGACAGCTTCGGCTTCTTTCTGTGCCTGATAAAGCTGCGCATCGGCTTCCAACTCAATTGCACGTTTTTTCCCTTCCGCTTCAGCGACGGCCGCTCGGCGTTCACGCTCCGCATTCAACTGCTTTCGTTGCGCTTCTTTAGTCTGCTCATCAACTCTGATATCGACAATTTCGGTTCTTGTAATCTCAATGCCCCAAACTTCAGCGGCCTCACGTAAATTCTCAGCAATCTCTAGATTCATCGATTCGCGACTTGACTGAAGGTGGTCGAGATCCAGTTTGCCCGCAGCTGAACGGACAATAGAGGTTGCCGCTGTCTCAATGGCCAGTTCTTCATTTCTGATGCGGTAAACCGAACTCGCTGCGTCTGTCACACGGAAGAAAACGGTCGATTCAAGAATGACCTCGACGTTGTCTTTGGTGATCACAGATATGTCAAACTCGGATAACTGTCGCTCCAGAATACTTATCCGGTGCCTGATGACGTCAACAAACGGAACAATCAGGTTCAATCCGGCATCGAGAGTGCGTCGGTATTTCCCGAAACGTTCCACCAAATGCACTTCTGACTGAGGTACAACCCGAATTCCCTTGAAAACGGTGACCAACGCGATGATTGCAACCAATAGCGTAACAATACTCGACAGGTTTATGTCAGCAATTATCATTCCTGGGTCCATAATTCATACATCCAAAATATTCAATACAAGCTTTTCCGGCATCGTTACGTACAGTGACAGAAATTACAAATCGCCCGGAACACCATATGATGGCGCCGCACTCGGTGAAACCGCTCGCAGAAGATAGTCCTCGCGCTGTGGCCGATAGGCCACCCATAAATCAAACAGTTTCCCAACCGGGTCGGAATCATCCCAATCCACTCTGAGGTCCACTTCTGGCCACTGATGCCGGCAGGCAACTAAAACCGCAGCTGAGTGGACTGGCCCCTCTTCACCTCCGGCATCAATTCCGGCAAGCAACGAAACAATGAGTGATTCGGCGAGATTTTGACCGCTTTTTCGACTACAAAATTTCGATACCATCGCTTGAGGAACTGATTTGTTCGCGAGAAGATTACCCGCGGCGATGCAATCTTCGCCAGTCACTACTGCATTTGTCCCCAATATGTGCTCACCTGTGAAGTGTGCGACTCTTCCACCTGTGTCAACGACTGTCAGTTGACGATAGTTTATGTTCGAACTCACGTTGACAGTCGCATCAAGTGCTGTTTGAGAATCGGCACCAGACTGGATCAGGTCCAGAATCGCATTTCCCAAGGCGGGGTCAGTAATGTTCTGTGTCGCAACCGCACCCGCACCCGCACGAACCCACGGACATCGACTGCCGACAGCAATACTTGAAGTCGTTATCGCAACACCAACCGCCCCGCTTTCTCGATCAAATGCGACAATTGAAAACGTCATCCCGATTTCCGCGACTAGGTAGCGGATGGCTGCCCCTGAACACCGAAAAACGAATCATGCGTATAAGCTGTTCGAATTTCGATTTCGTCCTCACGCAAACGGGCTTTCCGACTGGCTTCTCCCCTAATTAGCTTACCGGTAAATTTTGAAGGCAAGGCGGGCGACAATAGCGGGTATGAATCTGCGGCGGTGTATTCGCTGATCAACAGCCTGCGGGCGATATTGGATTTATTGGATTGCGAACCGTGCACCGCCCAGCAGTGCATGAAACAGACATCGCCACGATTGGCAGTGATCGGAACTGATTCCCGATCAAATTGTTCGTTATGCTTCTCATCAATTGCTCCAACAAATTTTCCGTCCTTGAAATGAGAATAGCGATCTTTGTGAGATCCTGGAACAATTCGCAAACAGCCGTTTTCCAAAGTCGAATCGTCCAGCATCACCAATATAGCGAGCATGTCATCATTCGTATGAGGGTCGAATGAATGATCCTGGTGGTAGTAAACAACTGTTTCCATACCTGGAAACTTGGTATTCAGCTTGCAGTGATGAAATTTTAAGTTCGGGCCGATCAAGTCAGCGACCATCTCGATAACCGGACTGTCCCACAATACCTTTTGAAACTTTTCCGATATATCGGCTGGATTTGCTACTCGCCGTAACTTTGGGTTGTCTCGGGTATGTCCGGCCTCCAAATCAAATCTGGCTTTGCCATCAACCGTAGTGCCAAAATTCGTATCATGCTTTCTACAAAGCTCCATCCATTGATCAAACTCTTCGTCCAGCCCGCCGAGCAGACCTTCTTCCACGGCAGACTTCCGGATCAGGTAACCGTGTTCATGAAAATGTTGTATTTCGGCAGGGGAAAGCATAGATTCAGTGTCCATTGTCTCTTACCAAATCAGAGTAAGGATGATGACGGTTTTCCTGCGTAACCATACACCAGAATACTTTTCACTCGCGCAGAAAATGTGAAAATTTCTCTCTCCCGTCATGGGTTTAATCCCACCCTAAGTTCTCGTTAAATTACTTAGGGGTTCCATTTTGTACGACCGCTCACCCTCGCTGATGTATTCGGTGCTTCGGAGGCTGGATCTTATCTCCAACCGAAAAGTCTCAGACGATGTAAAATTTAGCCCTATGTCACCTTGGGTCTCAAATAGTTGCTGCTATCCAACCATTCGATTGTTCGTCTTTCCGATTGTCCTAGGGCTACTGATGTCGTTCAGTCTGTCCGGTTGTGTCACTGATGATTTCTATCTTGACCGCAGTGCGTCTTCCGTTATCATGCCAACCGCCGCACTGCCAGTAAGCGAGAGTGCCGCACCACCTTCGCGCGATGCCTCGGTGCCAGCACTGAAGCCAATGTCGGTTGAATCGGCCTCTCAGGTGAACGAAGATCAATCGAAACCGAATATCACCGGCACGGTTTCAGACAAAAGATATTTTGTAGGCATCGGCCGAACCGTTTTGCTTAATCATGCGGGAAACGATTTTCTGTCCGCTCCCGACATTTTTGTGCGAGTGCAGCGGCAGGATCAAGTGATTCTTCGCGCGATTGATCTCGCAAATGAGAAGCACGCTACAGCTAGCGAACAGATGAAGGTCGTTGCAAAGGAGCTAGAGCCGCTTGTCAATAAAAAGCACGAAAGCGAGATAACTCCGGGCAAACCTTTATCTCAGAATCGGATTCAAAGATTAGCCGATCTCTACAGCGTGCTCGGAGAAAGATGTGAAAAAATAATAAAAGAAGATGTGTGCAACGACTGTTCTCGCTATGACGAACGATTGCATTGTCAGGAATGCCGGGATTGTGATGAATTGAATTTCCTACTGGAATTGAAGTCTGCCAGCGAAGTTGTACCCGGTCCCCCTCTCAATACCCAGGAGGAGGAGAGGATGCAGGAGTTAGAGGAAACCAAAGCACGCCTATCGACAATTCTCAGAGTAACGACTCAAGAGATTAGAAGCCTGTGGAATGAGATTACCGGAAAGACGAGAACCATTACGACATCGGGATTCATATTGGATTTTGGATTTGAGGCCATACAAGAAGTATATCCAGACGATGAATTGTGGATATCGGTCTACGACGAAGATGCTGGACAAGACGATATGTATGGGTCGACGACAATTCGATTAAGCAGCGAAATTCTTGAAGGCGGAGATGTGAAGCTCTCAATGCCTAATGTACGATCATTGATCTTGAGAATTATCTCCCGTTAACTCCTAAAAAAAGCCCATCGAAAGGGTTTGTCTGTGTTTCATGAGTTTCTTCTTTTGTGTATTGATGATATGTGTTCCCGGCGTACTGAATTCTAGATTGAAAAAAGCAGCATACCCGGATTGTCAGCATGCGTTCAATAGGAAATTTCAAATGAGAGGTTTTCCCCGACCGTTGTAAAACTTCGTTTGTACTGCACCCTCGCTTCTTTTTTGAACGATTCCCCATTTCTCACTTTGATTGGCACTAGACACACATCCATGGCAACCTTCCCGCCAAGCAAGTTGAGACCCGCGCCGGTTGTCGAACCGCCGGAATCTCGTTGCAACTGCGCCCGACCTGACGTTGACTGATTAACACCTCCCATCGACTGTCCCCGCGCCGACCAGCTTGGGGTCTGACGCCATCAATCCGTTTCTATAAGCCACGCACATCCTTACCTTCAATCGCGACCACCGAACCCATGCCATACTAAGCACTCCAATAACATTGCAATCAATCCAATGTGTCGGCTAGCGTCTTCAACGGGAGAACCAAGTGCTTGTTCTTGTTGGGTATGTGGAAACAAATTTAAAGTTGATTTGTTGTCAAAAGATATTGATAGCACAAACAGACTTATTCAAGTCAGAATTTACCGTATTGATCTCCTTACTTCTGAAAAGTAATCTAAGGTTGGTATCGAAGAGCATATAGCCGAGTGTTTTGCCGTCATAAATCGTTGGAAATGAATACACCGTTTTGTTTCAATATACGACCTTTCCGTCAAGCCAAACTTTCCAATTGTTTACCAAACAGCAGGCTTGGTTGCAGATGTTCAACCCCTTTCTCGCTAACAACGAATTGCATCGAATCGCCCAAATTTCCAATTGAGGTTTTGGTGCTATCGCAGCAGAATTTTATCGAATATTCAGGTTTATAATGAAAACCGTTTCAGCCTGTATTCGCAGAACCAACAGCGCAAAAATATAAAATGGATTTACTGGTTAAATTGCTGATCATGTTGTTTTCTCGGTCGTGGAAAAAAGGGTGGTTTAGCTGGATTGCGGCCCTGATGATGGCTTCGGTTGGCTTGATGTTGTTACTGTTTACTGCCAGTCTTGCAAGCTTTGCTTTTTTTGACTCCGGACTTGCAGTAGTTGCAGTTGTTGGACTTTCCCTCTCTGCTATTGCGCTATTTCCAATCGCGCGTAAATTCTATCGCAGTTTTCATCGCACCAAATTTACGAATTCGGACAGCGCGTTAGTACAGCGAAGATCTGGTAATGGCGGCATGTCCAAGACAAGGTTAAACGAGAGCGAAGAGCTAAGTCGTAATGGTACTAGTCAGCCCAAGCTGGACGGAGTCAGTCAAGAGGCATCATCTGGCGAAAAATAGAATGCACTGCTGGAACTTTCCGATCGTTTTGCTCCCTCTGGTTGCGATTTCCGTTTCGGCATGGGGGATACGGTTACCGAATGCACTCGCGGAACAGTAAGTTGGTTCCTCAGCGCAACCTATTGCAATAACTCAGAATCATCCAAAACACTACCTTATGAGAAGTATAAATTCATGTTCTTGAAAACTGAAACAATTCGCTTTTATTCGGTTGTCGTCGCTCTATCGATTGCATCCCTAGTGACAGGATGCGGCGGGGTCGGAGACGGCTCCACGGCCTTTAGAGGAACCAGCTTGGCGACCGATTTTCCAACGACCGACGGAGGCACAGCCGCAGCGTTGCAAACGACAGCTCAAACCGTACCCATAGAAAGCAGCAGTATCCAATCGACAATACTTGAGTCTGATGGCTGGCAGATTCATTGGGATGACTCGAACGGTGTGGCACGGCGGATGACACCTCCTTCGGAACGTGTAATTCTGTACACGCAACCTGACCCACTCAACGAGTGCGACTACAATGAGATCATAGGCGGTGTGCTCTCGGTGGTCGGATCGATTGTCTCGTTCGAGACACATCACGGGTGGTATTGTCAGGGAAACGCGCATCCTGGCAACATAGTGCGTTTCCAAACGATCGACCTGAATACCGGGGCTGAAGTCGATATTCGGCAGCTTGTACCGGATACACACGTTGTGACGGCTCTGAAGAAGCACGAACTGATTAACAAAGCACTTGCAGGGAGCGACCCGACGGACCTCCAAAGTCTGATTGATCACGCTGACGGCGGATGCGAAGTGAGTTTCTTGTTTCTGGCGACCTCGTTCGCCGTTTACGAACTCCGCAATGACAAAGTTGCTGTCAGATTTGGCCTCGGGCACGGCTGCGAAGTCATGAGAGGAAACTTGACCGAGATCGAGATTGATCTTCCATTTCCAAAAGACCTGGATGTTGAAGCGGCAGACGTTAAGGGACACCTGATGAAAACCCTGGCACCTGGCCCAACTCGAGGACGGCCGATCTGATTCTTGATTCGATTTGTTGAGTTTCGACTCAATCGCATTTATTTTCGTGACCGTCTCGACTGTTCGCTGAAAATTCAACAATAGAATCACGCGTACTTTAGTGGACTGTTTCGATCATCCACTCTAAATGTCGCCAATTGGCTATGGACACGAGGAATTGAACAAAATCGAATTGACAAACTGAGTCTTTTTGATCATGTTACAATTCTATATGGTGATCGTTTTTCCGTTAAATTTCATCGTCAGTTCTCGGGTGAATAATACCCTGGGCAACCGTTTTGGGGATGGAACCAGTAGTGGTGGTTTCACATCATATTCGACTTCTTGGTGGCAAATTTATGACGACTGATGCCGGGAGAGATAAATGGTGAAAAAAATGTGTTCATTCGTGACGGGTTGCCTGATATTCGGGGTGTCCATTTCGCCATCTGGGGCCGAACCGATTCCAGAGTTCGCTATCGGAATTTGGAGTGTGTCGGACTGTGAAGGCGAAGGCATAACTGTCCAAGTTAATTCAAGTTCCGCCATATTGGTCGAAAGCAAGGAAACCAAGACGAAAGTGGCACTTGCGGAGGCGGAATGGAATGCCGGGAACATTGTTCTGATCATGGAAAACCAGAACAGCGATATAGTCCTGCCATCCCTTGACGGGCTCAGGCAGTGCGATGTTCTCTCCGGGCGCCTGTCGGTCATGTTCGCCGAAGCGGTAGCCATCTTCAAGCATCTCGATCGGTTCGACGCACATTGCAAAGGGAAAGACAGAGCCGGTAGACATTGTCTGGAAGTTATTTCAAACATGATCGACATAAGTGGCGACGGTGCTGTTTCTCAAGCTGAGATCAGTCGATTGTTACGCGCGACGAGCTTTTTTATCGGCTACCGGTTGCTAACATCCGAACGATCGGTTGCGTTCGTACCTTTGGAAGATATGTTTATCATCCAGCTCACCGCATCGACTCTTGGCCCGTACATTGCTGACAATTTGATCGCTTCGTATGATTACGACGGCGATGGCAAGCTGTCGATTCAGGAACTGACCCAAGACCGCGGTGAGGACGAAGGAGTGACAGGAATATTTTCAAGTGAGGTATCTGATATGGCTCCTGAAATCTGGTCTGTTCTATTGGAATGGATAACCGAATTGTTTTAACCAGCGATTTCAGCCACAATAAACAGGACTGTCTGATATGCAACGATTCATGAAGTTGCGGTTTCTCGCTTTTGTTTTCTCGCTGTTGATGTCTGATACTGTCTTTAACGACGAGGTACGCCAGCTTCAAGTAGATGTCGCAAATCATTTATATGCAGCTGAGAATGCAGAAACAGTACATGAACGGCAGGCACTGCTTCAGGCGACCTACGATATGCTGAAAGAGATAGAAGACCGTTATTCAGCCGGGTCTGCGCAGGTTCAGGTTATTCTAGAAGGCAATCTTTCTGTTATTACGTCGGCTTTTGTGCTTGACCGAATTTCTTCGGTAATGTCACCCGGTCCGGATCCGACAAACTTACGCGAAATTCTGGGGCGCGAACCTTCCCCGTCTGAGACGGATGAGAACGGGTGGACAGACCTGCACTACGCCGCCGCACTGAACCTGCCGAATCTTGCCAGAACACTGATCGATGCCGGTGCGAACTTCAGTGCTCGGCTGGAATCCGATGAGAAACCTTTGAGTGAGCGACTACAGAAATTGCTGGGTGATCAAGGAGTTGTGACGGATATCGTTCGTGTAGGTTACGAACCGCTGCACATTGCAGCGATGAATGATGCTTCGGAGGTTGCGGTCGTGCTGATAGGGAGAGGGGCTGATATCGGAGCGAAAGACGGATATGGCTGGACACCTCTGCATAACAGTGCATTCGAAAATGCACTGGCGGTTTCAATCGTACTGATAGAGCGTGGTGCGAATATGGAGGCAAAAGACAGATATGGCTATACACCCCTGCACGCCAGTGCGGAGCGAAACGCGCTAGAGGTCATGGTCATGATGATTGAGCGTGGTGCTGACATCAATACGAAAGATCTTGAAGGCTGGACACCTTTGCATTGGAGTGTAGCGGGAAGTGGCCCGGACGTTGCAGCGGAGCTACTTGATCGCGGTGCCGATTTCAGTGCGCAGACTAATGACGGAAAAACAGCGATGGACATCGCAACCAACGAAAATTCACGAGAGGTTTTATCGATTCTAAGAAAACATCAGGAAACAATCCAAAATTGACAAAAGGGGAACTATTTACTCGCTTTTATTGAAGTCGGTTGATAGCGATGTGGCGGGTAGTAAAATTCGATCTTCATGCCATCTTCTTGCTACTTGGGCTTGGGCTGTAAATTTTCTCTCACATATCGACTCCACTAATTGCGGAGCAAAACCACTGCTGTCCCAACGTTCGAATTACAAACTATTATAACTAATTGATAATGCTGGAATATATGCCTGATTTAGGGTGTCAGAGGTTTGAACGCTACAGAAGATGATTTCAACTTACCGATTATCGAGCCATTGCAATTTCGATATACATATATGTGCGATCATCATAAAACAGTTGCGATCGGAGCCCACTGTCTACACAAACATACAGACATTTAGTCCGACCTTGTTTGAGAAAGATCCATTGAATCAACCATTTGCAAACCCGATTGCACAAGTGAACCGGACGTGCTTCCTATCCAATTGAATTTACTCGATAAAACGTTGAGACAGTAGTGGAGCAAAACAACTAATGGAGACAATGGGTCACTTACACAGGTAGCTGAAACATCCGTACAATACATTATTCACTGTTATTCAAAATTGTCGCATCCGCGACAGTTGTGCTGTCGGGCTGAGCAAGGTAGCCCAAGTAATAGCGGATGATCAATTGGTGGTGTCAGAATGCGGTTCCATCGTAATTCCGGAACGACCATCATCACCAAAATCGTGAGTGTCTTCATAAATACAGAAGCAGATTTGGAGGCGATTGCTGTTCGCTAGAGTGAAAGGAACGGTGTTGAACTTTTGAAACGGATTTGATGTCGGCTACCAGCGACGGCTATCTTGTCATCAGTAGTATCACCGAATCGGACGAAACAAATCCCGTCGCAACCCAAATCACGGCTTGTATGGTTTACAGAATTGGCAGCTTGACTTTACGAACCTGCGAGTGCTCAGTTGTACGGCTTATTTCAGTGGAAGTCATTTCAGACTCGATCAATTGTATCATGAGATTAGCCGCCCTGGCTTGAGTCGTAGGTGTTTCCCACGCTATTGGTTACGGGCGAAAATACCTGACTTACGGCGATCAGGAAAACTGGTTTCACTCCCAGTATCATGCTCATTACCGGACGGAGCCGACAAATTTTAATCTGCATCGGCACCATACGCGGCTCAATGGGGATCCACACCCATTTATAGACAAGCGGATCCGTAGGCTGATTGTTGCGTCTGTGTCAGCTTACAGAATCGGATACTTCAGTGCAGTTTCACGGCGGCGAGAGCAGTGCGGCGAAAGTCTCTTTGCGGTGCAGATTGAAATGACACAACGCCCGCAACACCGATTCGAACTGGCTTTGCCGGATAGTCAGCACCAGTCCGTGACCATAAGCCGCTTCCCAGTCATCGCTGATGCGCTTTGAGATCAGTTTCACAACGTGAGAGCCGAGATTCGGAAACCGACCTGTCTCATGGAGCATCGCAAAACGGATGTTGCTCGTAATAAGGTGCAAACGCTACACTACTGTTCGCGCTGCCAGCAGTACAATCGGTAGCGATCCGCTATCGTGAGGATAATGGTCGGCCACCCCTGAGGCGCTATCCGGTGACCCCGATACTCAACGATGTAACGAAGACCGCGACCGGCAAATCGCTTGAAGCCAAGTCTGAGATGCTGTTTCATCAACCGGTCCTATTTTGGAATCTTCTTCTTTTTTGCGACTCGAACCGTGATCTCGCCACTCGAATCGGCTTCGCAGACTGTCAGCAATCTGTGCTCATGGCCGCATATATACTAAATCCGAACGAATTAAGTCCGTCCTGCTGGTAAATTCATGCAGGTATTGGAGATTTCTTTATAAATTGGTTAGCGTGGAAAACTCCTGCGTGAACTTATAGCCCGAAAGGGAATTCTTCAGTTTGTCAACTGCATTCGGCTTGGATGAATATCGCGGAAATCACTCCCGAATCAGGCTGCTTCCCTCTCAAATCAACTGTGTACTTGGGTGAAGTTTTTGACCTATCCCGAAACCTTTGGCCTCACTGGACTTTCGACATCGCAAATCCCTCGAATTTAACCATCATCGGATCACGCAGACCGCAATTCTTCCGCATCGGCCGATTTCAAAACATGCAGCGTCTCACTGAATCCCTCAAAGAGTTTCTGCCGACAGGTCAGTATGATGATTTGTATGTTTCTTGATGCTGCATTCAGAATGTCAAACATCAAGTCTATACGCGTATCATCGGAGAACACCAAGGCATCGTCAAGAACGATGACGGCTGGATAGCCTTTGTCCGCCAACATCTCCGCAAATGCGATACGGGTCAGTACGGCAATCTGCTCCTGGGTACCCATGCTCAGTGACGGGAACGATTCCCCATATCCCTGTCCTCGAATAACATCAATGATATTGAAATGCTCATCCATCTTCAGTTCTGCAGCTGGAAAAAGTGTGAACAGATAGGGACGAATTCTCTTCAGGACCGGTGACAGAAACATTTCACGCGCCTCTTCTTCGGCTTCTGTCAACGTTGCCAGAAGCAGGTCCAGTACCGCCACTTCTCGCTCCATTCGATCTTTTTCGACTGAGACCCTGTCCAACTCGTTAACCGTCAGTCGAATTTTCTCCTGAACTCCAACACCTTCCATGCTTTCAATGGTTGCACCCAGACGGGCGATTTCGATTTTGAGACTCACCCGTCGCTCTTCCCTGTTTCTGATCGATTTCTCAAGCCTTTGGATTCGTGCGGCTACCATGTCTCGCTCATCTTCATTGAACTCACTGTCAAGTTCATCAAGCAACTCCGTTCGTTCAGCGATCCCTTTTTGTGCGCGTAATATCAGATCCGCCAATCCGGATTCAGAGGCCTGCTCCCGTGCGATTGTCAACTGTGTTTCCAAACTGCTTTTCTGAATAAGGTGATTTCGCTCTTCGGTTTCCAGTCTGGTCAGCTCAATCGTCAGTTCTTCTCTGGACTCTCGAGCGCTCTCAATTCGTTCCTCGACACGCCGCAAACTCTCTTTTGTCTCCGCCACACGATCCTGAATCTCATTGATTGACGTTAGTTCGATGGTAATTTCAGAAATTTCATCGACTTTCAGAGATTTGAGATCCGCGGTCAACCTAGCCCTGGTATCAGTAATCTGATTTTCGTACTCTAACGTATCTTTAGAGTCAATCGCCGAAGTCCTTGCAAATCGTTCGAGGTCTTCTTGCGCTGATTCCACCGACTGAAGCAGGGCCTGGCGTCGAACATGCATTTTTTCCGCATGCTCGACAGAATCTGCTCCTACTTCTCTCAACTCATCGGTGAGCCGCGAGCTTGCTTTTTGTCGAACCGCAATCAGGCTGGTCTGATTTTCGGTCGCCGGCATCACGACAATTGTCCCACGTCGGGGAATTTCGACGGCTATATTATCGATAGTTTCAATTTCATGTTGTTCCGACGGCAAAGTATCGCCATCAACGGTGACATCTTGGTATGCGTCCGGGTTCATATCAAACCTGACACGAGTCGAACTGGCACTGATATTTGCATCGGCAACCGCCAAATCATTCGCAGCAGTCCGGATATTTGCTATCGAAATTTCAGTTACGAGTATCTCGGCTAATTTACGCTGATACGTCCGAATTCGAATTTCAGCGTCCCGAAATTCTTGTAGGCGATTTTCCAAATCATTCAGCTGTTTGGACAGTTGTACAGCCGATTGTATTCTTTGCGCCTCGTCCAATTGAGTCTCGAGTTCGGAAGTTTCCGATCTAAGCTGATTGGCTTCATCTTGCAACAGACCACGACTTTGGCGAGCAGTAGACATCCTATCGCGGAGCACAGTCAACCGGTCCTGAACTGATCGAATAGAACGTTCTTCTGTCTCAATAGCATTCACCAGTCTTTCCAGTTCCCCAGCATCGCGCTGCAGACGTTCGAGATCGATAACCATTCTTTCAATCTCTGTTTGAACCAGAAGTCGCTTTTCACTGATACCGTCGAGATGTCTCAGTCGCTCTCCGGCTTCGCTCAGTTTCTCGCGATCCGAGTCATCTTCGTTTTTGGACGTAATTTCAGCCAATCTGCGCTCGGCGGATTCAAGACTGTCCAGATGCGTTGACAACTCCTGTTGATTCTCGTTCAAGGACGCAACCTCCGCATTCAGTTCTTCAACCTGCTCGATAACTTGTTTGTATTGGCCTGTCGGGCGACCCGTTGCTGTGACATGCTTACTGCGCTGTATTTCAAAGCGTTTGGGCAATTCACGACCGCGTCTGCCACCGAGCACCTCGCCAACTTCCAATTCCAAAGCGATCTGAAGACTTGAGCGTTCGTCGTCAGAAAGATCGATCGCGGTGAATGACCTGCCCTGCTCCACCCAGAATACGTTCCACATTCCGGGAGTGTCGGAAACACTCGTTACTTTTGAACCGCTGCTGTGGTTCAGAAGCTTCAGAAGCTCCTCTTCGGCTGCATCCCCCTCAATCAGGCGACCGTCAGATAAGTGAAGATTCGCATACGGTTTCTTTATAAACCGCTTTTGAATCGAGAAGTCCTTGCCGTCAAGTTCGAATTTCACACTGACTACCGGCGCAGCCTGATTTCGATTGTGCTGAAACGTACGGATTGTTTTTGTATTCGATCGATGTTTCTCAAAAAAAGCCGCTCTCAGTGCAGCCAGCAACGTCGATTTGCCCATTTCATTGGGACCGGCAACAACATTGATTCCCTCCGTAAGACCTTCAATTGTTGTCGGTTGATCAAATTTCCTGAACTGATTGACAGAAATGGAGCGAATTATCATGAATAGTCGTGCTCCGTCTTCTTCAACTCTAGGTAGAGGCGTTGCAATGCCTCGCGAGCCAATCCCTTTTCTGACTCGTTTCCGTATTCTGCAAGACTTCTCAATCGCTCCGCGGCATTCCTGACAAACCCTCCGACATCGATCTGGTCAAGATCTTCTTCAGTCGGCATCGCAAGCAACTCATCTTGATTGACCTCGAGGAAACAAAGAGCGGCAGACGCTCTATCAACAATATGCGCCTGAAAGTATTCCTGATCTTCGAGTGACAACGCACCTTCCACCTTCAATCGAATCAGAAATCGACTCAGTTCGTTACCTAGATTACGAATTTTGAGCTCAAGTCGGTCGATATCTTCTCGACTAGCCAGTCGGTCCGTCAAATTGAACCATTCAAAGCTCCCTGTGTCAACTGGAGTCACGCTCGGTAGCGCCCTCGGAGAATCAATTTCTACAATCAGGGCCTTACCGCCGTTGACAACACTGAATGAATCGATTTCTGGTGTACCGCTGTACCAGCACTTCGAATCGATTTGCTTCTGACCGTGCCAGTCTCCAAGTGCGAGATAACTCAAATTGGCTGATTTGAGTCGTTTCAGATCAATGTAATTGATCACGCTATCCGAAGATGTTCCGAATTTCGTCACCGAACCGTGAGCAAGGCCGATTCGAGCAATATCCAAAGACGAATCCACATCATCCATGTATTCAGTCGGATCGCTCAAGATTCTCTTGTGAAAAAGCGGAGCCGGCAGAATTACCATCGGCAAATCGTCTACGAATTGCGGCTTTGGTTCGGAATAGACTCGGATGTTTGGGGGCAATCCAACTTTGCGTAGTCGGTCCCACAGACCATTGGAGCGTTGAGGGTCATGGTTTCCGGGTAATAGATGCCATGTGATACCGTCAAATACGCGCATTCGTTCGATAGGTTGATTTAACAGTCTTTGTGAGGAATGCTCCAGATCATAAATGTCACCTGCAACCAAAATGTGATGAATCTCATTTTCTCGCGCAATTCTGCCCAGACGTGTAATTGCACTTAAACGAGCTTCCTGGAGCAGTCCCATGACTGACTCATCGACGAAGCGAAACACCTTTCCGACCTGCCAATCAGATGTGTGTAAAAATCGAATTTTGCTTTGACTATCCGTCATATTTCATCCCGTCGGAATTATCCTGATATGAAACCGATCCTCAATATTTACCAATCAAACTACATCCTGATAAATTTGACTGAAAGCAACCGCATTGCTCGCGTTCGAATGCCAACCAACCCAATGATAATGTGCTTTGGGGCTGGCATTCGAAAAACTGCGCTTCGCTGTCGAAACTTGGCAACCGGATTACTGTGTTACGACACCAACCGCAACTGACAAATTGATATAACCTACATGAAGCCCTACACTTACATACTCAAAATCCCATGAAAGCATCAGATCTATTTGTCGAATGTCTTGAAGAGGAAGGTGTGGAATACATCTTCGGCGTGCCGGGTGAGGAAAACGCCGACTTCATGCTATCCCTGGAGTCGTCAGACAAAATTCAATTCATTCTCTGTCGTCACGAACAGGGGGCGGCGTTCATGGCCGAAGCTTACGGACGACTGACAGGTCGCGTGGCGGGTTGTCTCGGCACACTGGGACCCGGAGCGACGAATCTAATCACCGGTGTTGCCGATGGAAACATGGATCGCGCGCCGATGTTGGTTCTGACCGGACAAGGTGCCTCCACGAGACTCCATAAGGAATCCCACCAAATCATGGATGTCGTTTCCATGTATCGACCGGTCACCAAATGGGCTCAGCAAATTCACCATCCAAACAATATCCCCGAAGTAGTCCGTAAGGCTGTTCGCACCGCTCTCGTTGAAAAACCCGGTGCAACGCTGATTGAACTGCCGGAGGACATCGCAAAAATGGATGCAACCTCCAAACCACTCGCTCCTAAAAAACTGCGAAGGGCGGTACCGGACGACGTGATTGTGAATCAAGCTTTCGAACTGATACGCAATGCCAAGCGACCGATTATTCTAGCGGGAAATGGTTGTATTCGACGCAGGGCCTCAAAGCAGTTACGCCTGTTCTGCGAAAAGACAGGAATCGGTGCGATCAGCACGTTCATGGCTAAAGGGTGCGTCGACATGGATGCAGAATACTGCCTGTACACCATCGGCCTAGGCGCGAAAGACCTCGTTGCGTGTGCGCTGGACGCGTCAGACCTGATCATTACACTTGGTTATGACATGGTTGAGTACCACCCTCATTTGTGGAATCCCGATCAAGACAAGACAATTCTTCACGTCGATTTCCTTCCAGCTGAAATCGACGACCACTACCGACCTGCAGTTGAGGTTGTTGGCGACCTTGCCCACACACTGTGGATGCTCAATTCGCGAGTTGATGCGACTGATTCACTTGATTTTGATCTGGCTCAGCAAGCCGCTACCCGAACCGCCATGGCGAATGATTTCGCTGAATTTAGAACGATGACGGCAAAGGTAGAATCAAACCTCAGAAAGTATTGTGGGATGTTCGCCAGGCTTTGGGAGCCTCCGATATTCTTCTTTCAGATGTTGGCGCACATAAGATGTGGATTGCCAGACATTTCCATTGCCATGAACCGAACACCTGCCTGATCCCAAATGGGTTCTGTTCAATGGGATTTGCATTGCCGGGTGCCATCGCTGCTGACCTGGTGCATCCTGAGCGACATATTCTTGCCATATGCGGCGATGCCGGATTCATGATGAATGTACAGGAAATGGAAACTGCGAAAAGACTCAATTCCGATATTGTTGTGATGGTTTGGGAAGACAACGCGTATGGACTGATCGCCTGGAAGCAAACCAACGAATTCGGCAGACATACAGACCTGAGTTTTGGCAATCCAGACTGGCTGAAACTCGCAGAATCATTTGGGTGGCAAGGTCATCGGGTAGACAGTTCGGCCGCTCTTGCATCTGTTCTCGAATCCGTCTTGGGCGAACAAGGTCCGAGCCTGGTCGTGGTTCCGATCGATTACGATGAAAATCCCCGATTGACGAAAAGACTGGGTGAGATTGTCTGTCCGATATGAAGAATCCATCGGGCGAGAATTCGGAAAACGACTCTTGCTGTTTCTTGTCCGGACTGATGCGTACCATCAACTAGTACACCAAATAGTCCGGCAACATGCCTCGCTGGCAAAGAGTATTCGATCGGCGAAAATTCTGCAACATCACGCAAGTACCCGGTTTGGCTGACGCGTACGATTTCAAAAACCTTCGGTCGTTCCCCAAGCGGCTGCTTCGCTCCTCACAAAACTCTCCGGACAATAGCAACAAGAAATCTCTCTTTATTTTGTCTATAAAACTACTATAATTTCAGACAAAATAGGACTATCTGATGACTACTGCAAAAGCTATACGAAACAATCTTCGGAAACTGCCAAAAGGCAAGCCGTTTACAATCTCGCGCTTTCTGAAGTATGGCTCGCGTGGAACTGTCGCTCGAACTCTATCTCGCATGGTTGCGGAAGGTGAAATCAAGCGCGTTGCCCGTGGTGTATTTGTTCGCCCTAAGAAAAACCGCTTCGTCGGGGAGGTTATGCCGGAAGTTATTGAAGTAGTAAAGACTATAGCTAAAAATAACCATGAAACTATCCAGGTGCACGGTGGTGAAGCCGCATGGCGCTTCAAGCTCAGTACTCAGGTACCCCTAGTACCTGTATTTCTTACGAGTGGCTCAAGTCGTACGATCAAAATTGGTAACCTCTCTGTCAAATTTATCCATACATCGAGTCAGCGGCGACTTCAATTTGCAGGTAAGAAGATAGGCTTCGCACTTGCTGCCCTTTGGTTTCTTGGTAAGCAGAACACGAACGCGGAGGTGATCTCCAAGATCCGGTCGAACCTTAGTTCAGAAGAATTTGAAAAACTAAGGGCCGGCAATCTACCTGCGTGGATGGCAACAGCACTAAACGAATTCGTTGGAGATACAGCTTATGATTGAACCTTATCTATCATTAGAATCAAACGATAAAAGGGAAATTCTTCTGTCAGCGGCTGTCGAGTACGGACTGCGGGCTTCAATACTTGAAAAAGACATTTGGCTCTGTTGGGTTTTACAGGTACTCTTCTCCATTCCTGATCACCACCCAATGGCATTTAAGGGTGGCACATCCCTTTCAAAAGTTTACGGAATAATCGATCGATTTTCGGAAGATATAGATATCACTCTTGATTACCGATCATTCAATGACGATTTTGATCCTTTCGCAACAGATATCAGTAAAAACAAAATCAAAAAGTTCAGTAATCGCTTGAGGATTTTTGTTAAGAACTATACTCACGATGTGGTTATACCAACCCTTGAAAAAGCGTCAAATTTGCTCGCTACTAACAATCAGCACAAGATTCGAACTGAAGACAGTGGTGAGAAAGTATGGATAAGTTATCCATCGGAGATAGAAGATCAAGAAAGCTACTTTTCAAAAGAAATTCTTCTGGAGTTTGGGGGACGCAACGTTATCGATCCTAATGAGTTACACACTATTAGACCCGACATTGCCTCTTTTAGTACCGAAATAGATTACCCTGTTGCAAATGTAACGGTTCTCTCCCCATCACGAACTTTCTGGGAGAAAGCCACTCTGATACATACCGAGTGCAACAGAGATCGCTTATCTAGCAACCCGTATAGGTTGTCAAGGCATTGGTATGATATCGCATGCTTTGGTAAGCATGAAATCGGCCGAATAGCTATCGGAGATCGCTCTCTTTTGGAGGATGTCGTCAAGCACAAGAAACTTTTCTACAATGCCAGTTACTGTCACTATGACAATTGTTTAGCCGGTAACCTTCGTTTAGTTCCTGAAAAATCCAACCTACTAGGCCTGCAATCTGACTACCAAGAGATGCGCGAAACAGGATTTATGAATAATAGTGCTCCAAATTTTGAAGCACTCATCGAACAGGTTCAGGAGATTGAAAAGGAGGTAAACAGATGGCCGTGAATACAAATTATTGCACCTTGGTTATATTTTAACCGCACAACTACTAATACATAGTACTTCAGATGGCGTAGTCAGCGGTTTTACAGTTCGGTTGCTCTTGCTTTCGTTCTCGAATCCGCTCTGAGTGAACAAGGCCTAAGTCTGACGATCGATTACGATGAGAATCCCAGATTGACGAAAAGACTGGGCGAAATAATCTGTCCGATATGAAGAAATTATCGGGCGAACATTCGTGAAACGACTCCGGCCGTTTCTTGTCCGGACTGATGCGCACCATCAACTGTTGCCCAAATAGTCCGGTGACATGCCTCACCAGCAAAGAATATCCGCTCGGCAACCGGTCGGCGAAGAACCTCTCGCATCATGTAGGCGCCCGGCTTGGCTGACGCGTACGATCCCAAGGACCATCTGTCATTACCCCAAGCGGTCGCTGTTCCCTTCACGAAAGTTCGTCTGACTGAACTACCCAGCATTCGTTCCATTTCTCCCAGTACATAGTCAACTTTTTCGTCGACAGTGCGGTCCAACAGCTCGCGCGCCCAATCTCCACCGACATCACAGTAGGCGATTCCCGTATCGGAAGCGTTTGTCATGGTGCCAAATCCCCTACCATCATATCCGATTTCAAAAAGCAGGTAACCATCTCTTCCCATGCCAAATATATCTTCGGAGAACTGAAGCGCAATATGGTCGTACATTCCCATAGAGATGGAGTGGAACGATTCCTGTTTGTCCAACGGCAGCTGAGGTGTAAATTTAATCGAACCCGAAGCCAACACCCCAGTGGAAACAGTCAAAATAACGGCTTTTGTTCTCAGCATTCCATTTGTAGTATCCAC
Organism: Arenicellales bacterium; assembly: GCA_963666625.1. GTDB lineage: Bacteria > Pseudomonadota > Gammaproteobacteria > Arenicellales > JAJDZL01 > JAJDZL01. The sequence goes on along the minus strand of OY762925.1, from coordinate 2,741,527 downwards.
AAGAATGTCTCCACCACTCCAATCAATTCCTTTTACTTCAGTATTCAGAGAAATGTTGAGATCGCGGGCATAGCGCTCGACCACAGCTCCGAATCCCTGTCGGCACACAAAATCCTCATCACCTCCCCCCGACTCCCACCAGTCAACAGTAGAAAAGTCTTTAAGGTCCTTGCCCATGTCCCAAGGTCCCAAGACGAATTTCGCGGTATCGCTCCATCGACCAGCAATGTGTTCGGTCGCCGCACTCACGGATATATCATGACCCTCGTCGGCGCGTCGCCCAATTGCTCTTTCCAATTCGTCGTAAATTTCGAAAACCCTCTCAACTTCGTTGTCCCCTACTTCCCGGTCAGCAGCGAACAGACGGTAAATTTCAGGCATAGACTCAATATCAAAGCCGAAATTTCGGGCGAGAAAGTTATAGGGATTACCCCTGCCATTGTGCAACCAGTGCGCTCCGATATCATATGGAGCGTTAAAAGTTGATGTATCGGTGTACACGCGTCCCCCGACGCGTCCTCTACTTTCAAGAATTGCAACTTTCCTATTGTGTTTAAGCAGTGAATGCGCCGCCGCGATGCCAGCGGCACCTGCGCCGACTATGACCACATCTGGATTGCTGTCCAATCCCGCTAAAGCAGAGTGTGGGAGAAATACTGCCAACCCAGCTTGAAGAATCCGCCTCCGAGTTACTGGAAATTGAAGTCGCGCACGGTCCAACGAGTCATGCTGCATCGTTTATCACCTCTGGAATATTGTTTGTTGCGTTGAGTATCCCAATTGCCTGTAGGCTACATATCTGAGACAAGCATTAGTCAGGGAATTCGAAAATCCTCCAATCAGAGCCTTCAAACCTGCTTCAGATAACCGTCGTCAGGTTATTGTACATTCTCTTTGCAATCGATTGAATGAGCGAGACCGCTTGATAGCCTAATCAAGAAAACTCTGAGGCCGAGTGTCGTGAGTACGTGAACTTGGTTCTCGAGTTTTATGTCGCATTCATCTTATTGGACATTCACGTCCACAAGATACCGGAGAAACTTCTTGACTGGCGGTGAACATTGATCCGAAGTATGATGATTCATACCTGAAACGATTCGAGTTTCCAGCTCATCAATCGCGCCACTATTCCAGACTTACCGCGCTGTGAAAACTTCCAGGTCTCTACCTGGATAAAAATTCATCAGGCAGATTCGGCATCCCACACCAGACGGATGGGCGGCAATGCCCGACGATGCACCTTCAACCCGTGATCTCCGTTTGCTTGAAACTCCTTTGGCGGTCGACTCAGGCTGAATACACCGTCAGCCACATCAATAACATGAATTCCCTGCTCCCAAATCTGCCGACGATGCGCCTCGCTCACCTCCACCACAGCCAGAATCGGAAACACCGAATATTGGTGGTACTGACTCATGTGATGGCGAAACAGTTCCACCAGCCGCCATATCTGACGGATGTGACGGGGCTTGAACTTGCTCTTGATCTCCACCAGATACACCGCATCCACGCCGTTTCTCGCCACACCCCAGGCATCGACCTCCAACGGTCCCGGCGAACCCTCGCCGGGTGTGATATTGAATCCTCCTTCGTATTTAGCATCAAAATGTTCATTCAATATGCGCTTGATCGAAGGCACGGCAAGTGATTCAGTGTAGCTACCAAACTTGTCGGCATTGCCGCCAACCTCCTTCCCCAAATTTTTGGAAAACCTCGCTAACTCGGCGATAGCGATCTCATTTTTCCTTGAAAGCTCCCGGATCTCAGCCCATTCCACCTTCGCTTCCCTTTGCATGTCTGCAATCTCCGAAAGAGTCGCCTCTGTCTTCTTCGAAATCTCCCGGATCTCAGCCCATTCCACTTGCGCTGTCGCCCTGGCTTCCCTCTGCATGTCCGCAACCTCCGAAAGAGTCACCTCTGTCTTCTTCGAAATCTCCCGGATCTCGGCCCATTCCACTTGCGCTGTCGCCCTGGCTTCCCTCTGCATGTCCGCAATCTCCGAAAGAGTCGCCTCCGTTTTCTTCGAAATCTTCCGGATCTCGGCCCATTCCACCTGCGCCGTCGCCCTGGCTTCCCTCTGCATGTCCGCAATCTCCGAAAGAGTCGCCTCCGTTTTCTTCGAAATTTTCCTGATCTCGGCGAAATCCGCGGCAGACGCGGCAACGGAGTCTTTATTGATCTGGACAATCTCCGCAAGCGTACTCGAAATTTGCTCTTCAGTCACCAGGACTCCTGTGGATTGATTGTCGTTCTTCTTCTCTGGCATTATTCTTCCTCGATTTCTCGTTACGTCGCTTCTTTTTGAACACTTCCAACAATAAAAAACAGCATGCGGATTATACGTTTCAACCAGGTCCCTTGAGGACACAAATTCTTTACATTCGAGACAAATTTTGGAATCATGGTGACGAATGCAACTTACACATGTCTTGACGGTTTGAGGCAGCACCTCGATAAGCATTTATAGATAGACACTCATGACCTGAACCGAAAGTATCAATCCCAGCAACAACAGAACTATCTTGATTATTTTTCGAAATAGAATCAGGTTGATCCTGTCATGAAGGATATGGCCGAGAAACAGTCCGACCGCCGCTATCGCCGCCAACGGGAGAGTATAGAGCGCAATACTGAAATTGAAGGTGCCAGCCGCAGAAAAAACCGCAAGTTGTGCTGCTTTTCCTGAGAAGAAACACATATTGAAAACCTGAACCATCACCGTCTTCGCCCAGCCCGCCTCAAGCGAGTAGATGATCAAGATCGGAACCATTGTGTTGGTTGAACCGGCAGAAAACCCTGCAATCAGGCCAAATCCTAGATTGGATGTTTTCGGATATTTGCGAACGCTACCCAGAATTTCGTGCCTAACCCGCTCGAGAATGATATACAGAAAGATCAGCAATGCAAGCAGCAACTTGTACGGCGTAGGATCATTGACCACGATTACATAAGCCCCGATGATTGATCCGATCAGACACCAGACCGCAAGTGGCCAGTACCTTCCCAGACTGACGCTCCAATTACCACCTCTGGCGATGCTGATCAAATTCACGGTTACTGTCGGTAACAGCGTAATCAATATCGCCGCACGAAGATCTATGAACGTGGACAGGATAGCGGTTGACAGTAGCGGAAATCCCAAGCCGATCGCGCCGTGAACAAAACCCGCGAACAAGGCGATTGCAGCGAATATTCCGAATTCGACTAGTGTGAATGTTTCAAGCATCGTTCACGGACTACGGTTTGTGGTAACACCTGTTGTTCAAACAACTAATTTCCATACTAGCCAGTTTACGGTTCTTTATCTGACGAGTTGTAATCATTTTCCACGATCGTCGGACCCGGTTTCGATTAGAATTTTCAGAGAATCGGCTCAGATCAATTCTATGAATCACAATTTTAAAAAACGCAGCCTATCGTTGTTCACCGCAGTGTTTCTGGCAATGCTGTCAATAACCGCACCGTCTGCAGATAACTCCCCAACTGTCCGAATTCTTCACAACAATGCAATCGAAGTCAACGGTCAGAAATTGATTTTGTTCGGAATTGCTATCCCGACCTCTACAGACAAGTGCGAACCCAGCGAAAAGCAATGGCCATGCGGCGCTTCTGCAACTTTGCGACTTGCTTCAATTTTCAAGAGTGCTCCCTTCTCATGCATCCGCTTGGAAGAATCTGAGAACGCGCCATTGGTTCGTTGCTCGAATTCACAGTTCGATATCGCCGAACAGCTGGTGTCGGAAGGCTGGGCAATAACCGTTGTCGACAATCTGGAATACGTAACACAGGAGCAGGATGCCGAAAAGAAACAAGTCGGAATCTGGCGCGATGGCTATTCACCGCCACAACATTGGCGTATGTACCCGAACTTGGAATTCGACCTTATGGAAGATCTCCAGTGCAGTGCTTGCGCGGTTCGAAAACAGTGAGCGATGCAGACGCAAACTTCCCAGTTGAATTGATACTACGCCACTCCAACCAATGTCGGTAGCGCATCAAGGTTTTTGACCTCCGCTTGCGGGCGGGCGGGCAACCTGTCCAGCTGCTGACCGTAGCGGTTGCACCAGACTACCTGAAATCCGAAGTGTGCCGCTCCTATAGCGTCCCAGCAGTTCGACGACTGAAAACTGATTTCGCAGGCGCTGACACCCAGATGATCACAGGCGAGCTGATACACAACGGCAGCTGGTTTGAAGATTTTCGCCTCATCGACCGAAATGCATGCGTCGATGTAGCTCGCCACACCCGAATTGGCTACGACCGGATCAAGCATATTCGGGGAACCGTTGGAAAGAATTGCAGTTTTCATACCGCTATTTTTCAGGGCTTTCAGAACTCTGGTCACCTCCTCGAAACAACTCAGCTGAAGATATGCGTTCATCAGATTTGTCCGTAATTCGTCGTCTTCCACTCCATGTGCGGCAAGCGCGTAGTCCAAAGCATCCCCGGTGACTATCCAGAATTCATCGTAGTCATCCATCAGGCTTCGCAGCCAGGTGTACTGAAGTTGCTTGGAGCGCCACATCTCCGATACCGATTGCTCAAGTTCTCCGAGTTTATGACTATGTTGGGCAGCAGCTGAGTGCACGTCGAACAAAGTTCCGTACGCATCAAACACACAGGCTTTGATATTGGAAAATTGATTGTTCATCAGACTTCTCCCTTATGGATTGTGGAAGGTGGCAGAGAATACGTGCATGTCACGTGGGCCACAAGATCGTTTCGCTCATTGCCAAAGAGTTCGACCGACCCGACAGCAAGCCGTTTGCCGAGTTTCATGAGTTTTGCTACCGCAACAATGTCGCCCGGTTCCGGACGCAACAGAAAATTGATATTGAGATTTGTGGTCAGCGCCATCTGAACCCGTTCCGCCTTGCTCATGATCGCACCCCACATCGCAAAATCAGCCAGCGCCATCATGATCGGACCTGAAACCGTACCGCCCGGACGCAGATAGTCATCCTTGAACACTGCCCGGACAACACATTCCCCCTGATCCAATCTCTCGACGACAAACCCGAGCGTTTCTACGAGCGGTAACTGGTCTCGGGCAATCTCATTGAATTCCTTGAGGGTAAACTTGGACATGAATTTGTCTAACTGATGGCTGAACTGTAAAATACCTGAATCTTCTTACAAATTAAATCACATCATGGCTGTCTCTACATCGCAATCCATCGACGCGCCGATGCTTTACCGTACCGACACCGACTCGGTTGCCACAATCACGCTCAACAAACCAGACCAATACAACCCTCTGTCCTGGAAAATGCTGACACACATTCAGGATACTTTGGACAGCATCGCGCAGGATGAATCCATTCGGGTTGTCATACTGGCAGCCAAAGGCCGGGCTTTCTGTGCGGGACATGATCTGAAGGAAATTCGGAAACACGACAATGACAAATTTTCACGGGAACTGTTCGCAAAGTGCAGTCGCATGATGTTGACTATGACTCAAATTCCTCAACCGGTCATCGCCAGCGTTCAAGGAATTGCTACCGCCGCCGGTTGCCAACTGGTGGCGAACTGTGATCTGGCAATTGCTTCAACACAAGCGCGATTCGCTGTTTCAGGCATCAATCTTGGCCTCTTCTGCTCCACACCCGGTGTGGCACTGAGTCGAAATGTGTCACGAAAGAACGCGTTTGAGATGTTACTGACCGGTGAGTTCATTGATGCGGCACAGGCGGTAGAAAAAGGATTGGTCAATCGGACTGCTGAGCCCGAAACGCTCCAGGAAGCCACGATGGATTTCGCCCGCAGTATTGCTGAAAAACCGCGGGAAGTGATTGCGCTCGGTAAACGCCTGTTTTATGAACAACTTGATCAGGGGCTTGAATCTGCCTACTCAATTGCCAGTGAGCGGATGGCCTGTAACCTGGAATTTCCATCGGCAACTGAAGGTATTGATGCATTCATCGAGAAAAGAAAACCCTCCTGGCGCTGATCCTCAAACAACACCTCACATTTTTACATAGTCACCGGGAGCTTCGGCGAGGGGCTGGTACTGATCGTTGCCGGGCTGACGAGCTTTTGTCTGATCACCGCTGTATCGCCGTATCCATTTCTCCCACTCCGGCCACCAGGACCCTTTGCGGTAACGCGCCTGTTCCAACCATTGATCCGGAGTCTCTGGAAGGGGTTTGGCACTGGTCCGGTAACCGTATTTCTTCTTCGTCGGCGGATTGATGATCCCGGCAATATGTCCTGACTCCCCCAGCAGAAATCTGGATTTTCCGGAAAAGAGCCTGGCTCCGCTATATGTTGAGCGCCAAGGTGCGATGTGATCCAATTCAGTTGACGCGAAAAATGTCGGAGTCGTCACTTTCGAAAGATCGATCGGACTGCCCAGTATGCTCATTCCGTTCGGTTGGCCCAATAAATTCTCGAGATACATCTTCCTCAGATAGTAGCTGTGCATTTCCGCGGGCATACGCGTCGAGTCAGAATTCCAATAGAGCAAATCGAAACTGCCGGGACTTTTACCCAGTAAATAGTTGTTGATGACAAAGTGCCAGATCAAGTCATTCGAGCGCATCATGTTGAAAGTCGATGCCATGGATTTGCCGTCCAGATATCCCTTTTCATTCATTGTCTTCTCAAGCTGGGAGACACTTGCTTCGTCTACAAAAACACCCAGATCCCCCGGTTCGGCAAAATCGATCATGGTGGTGAGGAATGTAGCGCTGGAAATAAAGTTTGGCTGATCTTCCTCGGTTTCTAGATAACCGAGTGTGGAAGCGAGTAAGGTTCCGCCCAGACAGTAACCGATTGCGTTGATTTTCTCTTCTTTTGTGATAGATTGAATGATTTCCGACGCCCAGAGCGGACCGCAATCAACATAGTCGTCGTAGCCGGTCTGACGATAGGACTCATCCGGATTGATCCAGGAAATGACAAATACCGTGTACCCTTGCGCGACGAGCCAACGGATCAATGAATTTCTCTCGGACAAATCCAAAATGTAGTACTTGTTGATCCAGGGCGGAACAATCATGACAGGTCTCGAATACACCTGCTCTGTCGTCGGCGAGTATTGAATCAATTCCGCAAGTCTGTTTCGCGCAACAACTTTTCCGGGTGTGGCAGCGATATTGCGACCCAGCTCGAAAGCTTCTGATTCGACCATTTTCACACCACGGCCAGCCTCAATATCATTGGCAAAGTTCTCCAGTCCCTGCAACAGACTGTGTCCTTCAGTCTTTCTGGCTTCTTCCAACACATCGGGATTTGTGAAGGCAAAGTTAGTCGGCGCGAGAGAATCAGTCCACTGACGCAGGTAAAATTCCAACTTGTTGTTTTCCTGTCGGCTCAGGAATTCGTTTGTGCCGAATAGCCCCTGCATATATTCCGACCCAATCAGATATGACTGTTTCATCACATCGAACCACAAATCCTCCGTCCACTGCTGCGATCGGAATCTCGAGTCTTCGGTGGACGGAACGACAACCGGTTCTGGCGAACCGTCGTTCATCTTTTCGACGGTGTATTGCGCCAGCGATGCAAATTTATTCATGGCATCAGTCTGCGTCTTGATCAGTTTTTCTGAATCAAGTGCGTTACCGAATGCCGCTTTGGCAAATAATGTTGCAATCGACAATGAATAAGCGACAACATCCGAATGGTCGTTTTCGGACATCATGGTGCTGGTGATGCGTGCGTACTGTCGATTCAGTTCTGTCAACAGAGTTAAATGATCCTGTGACACTGCACCTGGCTCAGTTTCCAATTCCTGCATCTCAATTTCTCGTGTTGCGCTGCAATATTTATTCAATTACATACTCTACTTGGAATCAGTCCTTTCGACTTCGCTAGGTCGCAGAGCCATTCGCTTTTTGGGGCACTTTCACTTTGGCCTGTCCTTTCAGTACTACGGTACCGTCTACGGTACAGAGGGTATCAAGGATTGCATAAGGACGCTCTTCATCCAGTTCAACAACTTCCACCCGGGCAACCACGGTATCACCGACCCGCACCGGCACGGTGAATTTCAGGCTCTGATCCATGTAGATACACCCAGGGCCGGGAAGTTTTGTTCCGATAAGCGTCGAAATCAGACTCGCTGTGAGCATACCGTGTACTATGGGCTCACCAAATTGCGTCCGCTGCGCGAATTCACGATTCTGATGCAAAGGATTTGTATCTCCCGATACACCAGTGAACATCAGCACATCTGCATCAGTCAGTGTCTTGCCGTACACATCGGTCATACCAATTTCGAGATCTTCGAAAAAATAACCGTGAAGTTCATCGTGAGTTTGGTTATCAGTCATAATTTAATCCTTTAACTAATTGAATTATCAAACCTTTGTGTTAATAATGAGGTGGTAAAACTGTTTCAATATAATGTCGGTCAATCAGGAGATTATTGAAATCAGTCAATTATTACCGTGAATCAAGATTCGTGAATTCCAAATCCAATCCATACGAAACAGATCTTGATCGCAATAGCGCGAACTTCGTCCCTCTATCACCACTTGGGTTTCTGAAACGAAGCGCGCAGATCTATCCGGATTACACCTCCGTGATTCATCAGGAAATCCGCTACACATGGTCGCAGACCTACGCTCGCTGTCGCAGACTGGCATCTGCCTTGATTGGCTGCGGAGTCAAACCATCGAGTACCGTATCGATCATGGCACCCAATGTTCCGGCAATGTATGAGGCACACTTTGGTGTACCGATGACCGGAGCGGTACTCAATACCATCAATGTGCGATTGGATGCCGAGACCATCGCTTTCATTCTCGACCATGCGGAGACCGAGGTCGTCTTTGTGGACGTAGAGTATTCAAAAGTGATGGACACCGCTCTCGGTAAGGTAAATCGAGATATTAAGGTCATTGACATATTGGATGATGCAGTGCAACATGAATCATTGCTCGGAAGTATGGATTATGAGACCTTCATAAGTCAAGAAGAAATTCACCCACTACCCGAACATCCTGTGGATGAGTGGGATGCCATTGCGTTGAATTATACGTCCGGTACGACCGGAAACCCCAAGGGCGTAGTCTATCACTATCGGGGAGCCTATCTGAATTCGCTCAGCAATGCGCTGAACTGGAAAATGCGCCCGCACCCGACATATCTTTGGACATTGCCGATGTTTCATTGTAACGGTTGGTGTTTTCCATGGACCATCGCCATGCTGGGCGGCACCAATGTATGCCTGCGCAAGGTAGAGGCGGCCGCAATCTACAACGCGATTGCCGACGACGAAGTCTCTCATTTCTGCGGCGCTCCGATTGTTTTAAGTTTGGTGATCAATGCAAACAGCTCGGAACGCAGAAAGTTTAACCATAAGGTTGAAGTCATGACAGCGGCCGCTCCACCACCGGCATCTGTACTGGAAAAGATGGAACAATCGGGATTTCACATGACTCACGTCTACGGCCTGACAGAAACTTATGGGCCATCGGTGGTATGCGAGTGGAATGACGAATGGAATGCGTTGGGTCCCATGCAGCAGGCAACTCTAAAATCCCGCCAAGGAGTGCCTTATACCGCACTCCAAGGCTTGGAAATCAAGGATCCGGAGTCAATGATCGATGTCACCGCTGACGGCGAGCATCTGGGTGAAGCCATGTTTCGTGGCAATATTGTGATGAAAGGCTACCTGAAGAACCCCGAGGCGACAACGCAGGCGTTCGCTGATGGTTGGTTTCATTCCGGCGATCTGGGTGTCATGCATCCTGACAACTATATTCAGCTCAAGGATCGTTCGAAGGACATCATAATTTCGGGTGGAGAGAACATATCATCCATCGAAATCGAAGATGTCCTTTTCCGACATCCGGCGGTAATGGAAGCGGCTGTCGTTGCGCAGACTGATGAAAAATGGGGCGAGGTTCCCTGTGCTTTTGTACTTCTAAATTCAAATTATTCGCCGCAACCTACAGAAGAAGAGCTCATTGAACATTGCAAGAACAACATGGCACGATATAAGTCGCCCAAGAAGGTTGTCTTTGGCGAACTCCCGAAAACATCGACCGGGAAGATTCAGAAGTTCATCCTGCGAGAGCGCGCCAATTCATGAGCGGATCAGCTATGACCACTGTAGACTGCTATTTCGATTACGTTTCTCCGTTCTCATATCTGCTTCACGAACAGCTTCACCGGCTACCGGAAAGTACGTCGGTCAACTATATCCCGGTTTTGTTTGCTGGCTTTCTCAAACACTGGGGAAGCCTCGGTCCAGTCGAAATTGAAGGTAAGAAAATCTTTACCTATCGCCACTGCACATGGCTGGCGGAGCGGTTGGGCATACCTTTCAGAATTCCCGACACCCATCCATTCATTCCACTTCCCTACCTGCGCCTGACCATCGCCAGGGGCAATGACGAAGAGCTGATCACACGAATTTATCGAGCGATTTGGACGACAGAACATGATCCGGCAACGGATGCAGGCCGACTAGCCATCTGGAATGAAGTCGGCGTGCCGGATGCAGAAGATTCAATTGGTGATCCAACAGTCAAACAGGCGTTGATCGCCAATACAGAAAAAGCGATTGAGAACAGTGTGTTTGGTGTTCCGACACTGGTCGCCGACGGAGAACTGTTCTGGGGTTTGGATTCGATGGATCTATTGTTGGACTATCTCACGGACCGCAACCTGTTTGAGCAATCTGAGATGAAGCGTCTCGAAAGCATCTGAGACGTAATCGATGTCAATCGTCGGCGAGATTGCATTTGCATCACGCAATTCTGTGCGATTTCTTCACCGTGCAACAATGCTTGAATTCGAGACCCAACGCTGCTCGAATAAAAAATATCACCTTGATGTGCCAATCAACTCTGGCTCTGATTCTGCTGGTAAATTTCCAGGCGGCTTTTTGTGAATCGTACGCGCTGGCCACAAATCACTGAGACTGAAACTGATTGCATCAAAAGGCGGCAACGAAACAGGCGCATCGTCGAACAGACTGTCAATCAACATCCACTCAATGTTGTGCAACTTGTATGCCTCAAGCGTTAGTATTTCTGGGTCTACCAACCAAAGATAGCTAACACCCTCGCGGGCGTAAATCGGAAGCTTGCTGTTGAGGTCAAAATCTCGAGTCGATGGGGAAAGTATTTCGCATATCCAGTCTGGAGCCAGCTTGAAGTAAGCGGTAGTCGGAGGATCAGGCATTCGCTCGCGTCGCCATCCTGCGATGTCTGGCACCAATATATCGTCTCCAAAATGGAGTTCCGGCTCGTCAATAATCCACCAGCCACCAGGTCCGCCATCACCGAAATCAAAAGGTGGACCAAGACGATTCCCAAGTCTTGAACTGGCTATGGCGTGAGGCGGCGCTGGTCTGGGGTGGGTGTATAGCTTACCGTCAATAATCTCCGCGACCATGTGAGGCGGTGCGTCCAGTACGTCCTGATAGGTCGCACTAGATGTTTCTGTTAATGATTCAACGGCCTGCGATTGCTTCATTGTGGGCTTAACCTTCTATATGGTTCTGGCTGAATTCTAATTCATTAAATTGTAGCAAATCAAACAGTAGTACTTTCTCGATTTGTTGCCTACTTTCTGAATTTGTTATCGGTAGTTTAGATCGCGTGTCAGCGGTAGCATCAATCGCACAAAGTTGGTTTCGGTCACTGATGAACCGATGCAATCGATATCCCAACCCATCTATGTCTTCGATGGTATACGCAACATAGAAAAAATGCGCTGAACGATTGGCGATCAGTTGATCGTACGACTAAGGATGAAAAATCAATGTACGTATCGAATGAATGGCTAATTGGTTTTGAACTTGACTACGTCCGAATAGAAAATTACCTTGTCTAGGTATTGACTCGGACAGTTACGACTTCGATATCATGGTATTGTTGATGATGAACTGAAGCAGCGTATTCGCGCAAAATACGCATCGACATTTCGTTTTCGAACCGTGCCTCTTCAACCTGCTCTCCAAGTAAAGCAATCCTATCCTGAAAGTTTCCATCACCTTCACCGCTGCCAGCAGTGAACTCCAATAATGCGGCATCAGCTTTTTTGCGCACCACCAGATTCAAGCGTCTGGAATCACTCTGTGTCTCATCGTCTTTTCCACGGAGTAGTGTCAATGCAGTCTCCTCAACGACCGCAGTCAGGCGGTTGATCATGGATTCATCCCAGTTGTTTGCAGTCGCGAAATCCTTGACAAACTTTGTGAGATCAGGTAGAGACGATAATTCAAGCACGACCTCTGTCTGGCGGGGACGGGGTTCAGTGACCCTCATGAACAAGGTGATGACGATCGCCACAATTGCACCCGCTGTCATGCCATCATTTAATACGCCATATGCAAAGTTGGAGAAAAATTCGGGAAAAATCAAACCGTTCTGAAATCCGACACCGGCCCAAAATGCCATACCGACAATAAGAGTCTTGCGATAGTCAATCCCTTCTTGAATCACCATCTGAATGCCAATCATGAACAGCATCGCAATCATGACGAAAAGAAAAGCTGCGAATACAGGTCCCGGTATCGCGAGAACTACTGCGAGCGCCTTGGGAAGAAATGCCAGCACCATGAACATCGCACCTGCTGCAAATCCTACACTTCGGGCAGCGACCCCTGTAATTTGGGCGAGTGATGCGCCGGTCGTATAGGAGGTGTTCGGCATCGTTCCCGCAATTCCAGAGAGCAGGTTGCTCAAGCCATCGGTTGCAACCGCACCTTGCACCGCACGAAAATCAACCGCTCTAGGCTGGTGCCAGGAAACGCTCTGAATTGCGACCGCACCGCTTATTGTCCGGATTATGCTGATCATGGCAGCCAGCAGAAATGCTGGAAGCAATGCCCAGAAAAAAGTGTCAAATTCAAGGCTCAATCCCGGCCATTGAACTTCAGGCCAGCCAATCCATGCGGCTTCCAAAACGCGCCCTGTGTCATAGAGGCCAAAGGCGGCGGCAACGAGCGAACCCACGATCACACCGATAACCGGTGCCCAGAGGCGCAAAGCATCTTTTGACTTGAGTGTGATTCCGCCAATTATCAATACAGTCAACAATGCGCTCACGGCAGCACCGAAAGTCGAACCGTCTTGTGGGAAATCCTCCAGTAACTTGAAGATCGGAGGCATCACCGAAACGGGAATCAGCATGAGCACCGTACCCGACACGGTAGGCGTGAATATTCGCCTAAACAAAGCAAGCTTGTGGGATATGAGAAACTGGAAAATCGCCGCAGCGACGACGAGGGTGGCGAACATGCCGGGACCGCGTTCTGTAAGCACCTGAATAGCGACCGCGATGAAAACTCCTGAACTGCCCATCATGAGTATATGACCCATGCCAATTCGACCAAATCGGCATGTCTGCAGTATGGAACATGCGCCTCCTATCACCACAGCGGCGAAAACAGCCCATGCAAGATAGGATTCGCTTTGTCCGCTAGCGCGCATTACCAATGTGGTAATCAGAATCGTGGCAGAGACACTAAGGGTGGTCAGCTGTAATCCGAGTCCCAGTGCAAGTGTTTTCGACGGTTTTTCGTCGGCTTGATAGAGAAGGTCCATGCAGCAGTTGAGCGATTTGCTAATTTACGAAAACCAGAACTTTACTGAATCTCATGTCATGTTGCCGAACGGGAGTCGAGCAACGACATTCAAATCTTATACTTCTCGATCTCGCTTGAACACTCCCACATAGCCATCAGCGGAACAAGTTTCCGGCTCCTATAGGTAATCCTTCAAGACGATTCGATAAGCTAGAGTGCATCTTCTTCAAAACAAAGATTATGAGTTCATGCAATCATGATGCTCTAGAAACTCCCGTACCATTGATGCACATGTTTCCGGCTGTTCTAACTGGAGCAAATGCGACGCATCCGGCAGGAAATCATAATCCAAAGTTAGAACGTGACTCAAATCAAACGTCGGCAAGAACGAATTCGGCATTGTCGGGTCTGCTCCAATGACTTTCGTTGGGCAACTAATTGTTTCCAAATCGACGTAGACAGCGAAAGCTTTGGCATAACTCATTATCTGTGCTTCATATTCGCGAGGGCATCGAAGTTCGTAACTCTCCCCCACCGAGGATTTGCGAAGTGTGGTTTTGGCGAACAGGCCCACCACTCCGGGCTTGGTTCGACCAAGAGAGGGGACGAATCGAAGAAAATCAGCATATTCCTCTATGGAGTCAAACCGATTTGCACGCTGTAGGATCAATTCAGTGAACCGCCTGATTGTCACATCGAATTCTTCAAGGTAATCATTAGGCTTGCAAACGGGCGGGTCAAATAGTACACGCGCGACAAACTCACTACCGCAGTTGGGAGATAGAAGTGTCGCCAAAGCCGATACGGAATGAAAAATTCCTATTTTAGTTTTCTTTCCATAATAGCGATCTATCGCTTCCAAAATACAGTCGTGGTCGTCGACAAAAGACGGAATATGATGCCGCTGTTGTGAACCGACAGAGTTCCAGCCATGATTTCTGAGGTCGTAAACGATAAGGTCACAGTCGTCAGCGAACAGTGACCAAAATGGGTAGTAGAGATCGATTGCCAGTCCATTGCCATGACTTAAAACAATTCTTGGACCCGAAGGATTCCCGTGACGGCGTAAGACTATCACTGTACCATCGTCCATGACCACATTTTGAATAGAATGTGGTTTCGGTATCTCCCAGACTTTTTCTGCTGCAGTCATGGAACTGATGTGCGTGTTTCAAAGACGGTCAAAATGAGCAAACGGCTTAAGGATTTCGCCAAAACGTCTGTCCAGGCAGTTCGCTTTCACAGCCTGTCAGTAGCAGGATTCAATTCGTGAACGATTGCAGCGGCAAAATCAGAGTTGCTCAAATTTCCCAGCTTCCAAATGGTATCTGGCATTTTTGGAAATCGGAATAAGCTTTCCCTTGCGCCAGACCGCATACTTGATGGAATCTGGAATTTGGACGGGTCTTGAGAAAAACCCAGACCGAGTGCCTTAATCATCGCCTCCTTGAGCGTCCACAGAGAAAAAAACATGTGGATCCTTTGCTCACCGTGTGTCAATGCAAATTCGGCCTGTTCATCTGGACCGAAGACAGTCTCGCTAAGTCCGTCCAGGTCCAGTCTCTCGGTACGTTCTTCAACATCCACCCCAAGTCTTCCGTGTCGGGTGTAGGCAATCAGACCGTGCTTCCCACCATGACTGATATTGAACTTGATCGGTGCAGGTTTACCATCTACCAACCCAAACGGTTTTCCATATTTGGTAAAACCAAATGCCAATTGATCGTTCCTGCAACCAATTCTTTTACATATTCCGAGTCGCAAAACTGCGCGACACAGTGCAAACTCTCGTTTTGGCCGATCGAATCGAAATCGATCCCAACGATATCGCTCTTCTTTGTCCAGCCACTGATATGCATACGCCTCGCGTTCCTTGTGAGGCGTCAAATCGACATGTAAGACTGTTACATCGTCGCCTTCCAAATAAGTTCGAAACAAATAATCGACAATTTCACCAGTCATAGGAAATTACTCGATCAAAATTGCCAAATTTTCCGTACTTGGCTCTCGATTGCAGAGACCAAGAACCCTGGCCAATATATGCAAATCAATCTGTAAGGGAATAATTTCCTGAAACCGAAGAATTTGATGAGGATGTCTAGTAACTAAAACCGGAAAGTAGCGTGCACTAACCTTCTAGATGATTGATCAGGTCCCTTAAGGAAGTCATATCTGCAGCTTGTTCGCCAGTAACTTCGGTGCCAAACTCCTCATTGACTTTCTTCATGAAGTTGACAGCGTTAATAGAGGTTATGGCTAACTCGCCCAAATTAGCATCCAGCATTGCCCGGTCAGAAATTCCCAGATGATTTTCAGCGAGGGCAGCAACGCGATCTTCGATACTTGCCATAGTAATAATCTCCTAATCTAATCGATAGTTAAGTTGATAATGATTTTGAATCGCTAATTGTATTACAAGAGAATTCCACATCAGTGCAACAATTCTCATTGTAGTGGTTGTGTTCATCAGCAACTCTCATTATATGCTTGTGCTGATGTCAAGGCACTCTGAGCTGTGAAAGAAAAAGGATTGAAAGATTTCCATGGTATCGGGTACTGGACTGCGGACATTGGATCTTTTTCGAGTGATGGAACTGCTAGCCGTCAAGGGCGATGAAGATGCGGTCATCTAGCCTGATGAACCCGCCAAATGCCTGATATTCAACCAGTTTCCAGAGTGCCATGTCGAACGCTGTATACAGCAGCCGGCAGTCGATGTAATCGAGTTTCTTGCGGATGTGGTTGTCGGTGGGGATGTGCGCGACACCGAACCGATTCTGTCATACATGACGGTTGGGTGCTCCCAGGAATCGGCGCCGGTGGTCCAGGAACCAAGGGCACTGTATGAAGAATGCGCCAAATGCCACCGTCACGATGTCGGCGAACCGGAACTGGCAGTTTGTCCCGGTACGGGGGTCGGGCAAAGTCTCGAAGATGGACCGCAGTTCATCAATCAGATTGTCGGGTATGGAATCCGCGGAATGTGTTCATACCACAAACCTCCCCACGATAAAAACCCTAACCAATTGTTTTTATAAATTATTTTATTTCTTGACCAAAATTCAGACAAATCTTTCTGTGACAATCAGTCTAAAATGAGAATTGCTGACATCGGGGTTACTTTACTGTTTCTGGTGGCTGATTAATCGTCGGTTGGAAAGTCGAGTAAGTTTGCTCGGTCGAAACTGCGATTATCCCGTCCAAGTCGTTTGGCTGGAGGTAATCTTACATTGTCGCAGGATTTCGCCAATGTCCACATAATCGGCGCTATTCTGTAAAGATGGCATTTGGATGATTTCAAACTCTGTTCAGTTTGGATACTCGATTCCAGTCCCTACTCCGGTTGGCTATGCCAACCGGACAGCAACTGGTTTTCGGCTTAACAACGGCGGTTTGTAGACTGCGCCGCACTAGTATCGGGATAGTTTTCGATACAGAGAGAACAGTTTTGAGCAAATGAAACCTTTGTATCGACAGCCTGACAAACCGCAGATTAGTTCGGAGTCACCATATTCCAAATATAGTGGTGAGTTGGCAACGTCAACAGTGTTGAAACTCGATCACATACAACAGTATCAACTGTCAGCGTGTACCCGGCGGATCATTCTGCGTTCCTTGTCTTTGAAGTACGCGCATTCCGAAAGCAAGTCGTCGTTTTCAGCACCAGCTTCAGCAATTTCGATATGTTGGCGTGTTAGCGGCTTGAAGGGGAAGAACCCTTTCCCGTACCGCTCAGCGGGAAACTCAAGAGTCTTCGCCCGATTCAGGTCGTAGCGTGAACCTGCATCGACCAAACGCATCACGTGGGCCGCGCGGGACGGCAAATCCCCTTCCCCGAGCATGATGCTGCGGTGTATGACTGATTTGTTGAATAGGAGTACATCGCCAGGTTCAAAGTCGTACTCCACTTCGTGCACCTCCAGCAGTTCGGCCATACAAGGAGAGTTAAGAATCCCCTTACGTAATTCAAAAAATTCCTTCACACCCGTTTTTTTCCCTGCTCGTTCCCTCGCTCGTACCACCTCGACGATTGCTATATCTGCGTCGTACGCAAACTCACCTGATATGACATGCTGAGGAACACAAGCCAGGCCACCGCGCTGTTTGCTAGTATCCACGGGATGAAGCGGTGCCCATAACGTACACCCGAACTGTTCAAGGAACTGATAACCGAAACTCTGCACGCCGACATGCCATGGAAATCCCTTATTTACGTTCCTCTCAAGTTCGAATGACAATTCGAACGTAAGAAACAGGTCGCGCTCTGTCAATCCCGTCAATGCCTGTTGCACGTATGGGCGCTCAAGCAACTCGTACACGCTTATCTTGTCACCGACGAAGTCGTATTTCGCGCGGCTGAACTGTGCATCAACGCTTAGGGCTTCGGAAGTGTCGCGCGCCAGTTCAAACTCGATTCGGTCAAGCAACATATCAACTACAGCACTGTTTAGGAATCCGTCTAACTTGACAAACCCATCGCGCTGGAATTGCTCTTTTTGCTCGCGGCTGACAGAAAAGTCGTTGTCGAATAGATGTCGTGACGACGATTCACCCGACACTTCTAACGCAACTTTGTTCATTGACTCATCACCACGCCAATTCTAAATCCAAAACTATGTGCCCGAAAAATCACGAATTGCCAGACACCATCGTCAATCGACTCAAACTTGATCGCAACGGCAGAAAAGCGAACCAACGCCCAAGCTCCGGGGTGTGGATTCATCCGTCCGCATAAATCTTGATTCGGTCTGCCTGCCATACGATGTGTGTAACCGCACGCTGGACCAAAAGCATTTTTCCGTATCATGTGTGCAATTTTATCGATCAATACTGCATTCATCGCAGGCTTTATACATCATCTAAGATTATAGCAATTACATCCTGAAATCGGCATAGGCAGATTCTAGAGGTGTTTGCGTTGTAGCGATTTTCATGCTCGACTCTCCGGTCGTCGGACCGCCCGGGCGCGGGAGTCACCGTTCCAATTCTCCAGACTACGGTGAATTTGCGGCCCGGATGCAGCATTTTCCAGATTGCGGTAACGCTACCGGTTTCTGGACATGCTGAACCCTCGCGGCGGCATCGCGATCAACAAATGGATTCGAAGGGATGCCATTCCCGGATCGGACAGCGCAGTCGAACGGATCAGTGAGCGCATGTTACTCGGCTGTCCGTCAACAACTCAAAGTTGGTAGCAAACAAAAGCGAGAACCCGATTTCAGACCATGCTCAACGTTTGATCCTGGATTGAATCAATGGTTACAGGCTAATCGGATTTAATCATTTGAGAAATCGAAAAATTTTTACTTGGCTGTTTGAGCCAACTCCGCTCCAAGTTCAACCGCTGCTATGTCCACTGTTCCTGAATCTGGTACCGACCTGTGAAACAATTTCGATGCCCATAACTCACCCAGATCAAAACTGATCGCGTCAAATGGCGGTAGCGATACTGATTCGTAGTCAAACAGCCTGTCAATCAGCACCCACTCTCTGTCACGCAATACGAATCCCTCCAATGAACGCACATCAGGGTCCACAAGCCAGAGACAACTCACTCCCGACCGGGCGTAGATTACTTTCTTGCTGTCCAGATCTTGCTTTCGCGTAGATGGTGAATGCACCTCACACACCCAGTCCGGCACCACTGTAAAGTAAGCTTCTTGTGGCAGTTCAGGCATTCGTTCACGACGCCAACCTGCCAAGTCGGGCACGATGATGTTCTTCCCCGGATGAAGTTCAGGTTCATGGAAAATCCACCAGTCGCCGGGAACTCCCCGGACTCGCCAGAAAGGTTAACCGATAATGATCAGGAGAATTGAACTGGCGAATGCATGAGGCGGTGCCGTTTCAAGTATAGTTTGCCATCGATAACTTCCGCCACCATGTGAGGTGGCGCATCCAGCACATCCCGATAGGTCGCCCGGGTTGAATCATTTGAGGTCGTCACGTTGCGGGAACTTTTCATCGTGTCTTAAGTACCACTAAATGTATTGAAGAGATTTTAGTTTATCAGTTCTTGAAGGGTCAAACTACCCACTGGGAGACTGAAGAAGATGGACTCGATGCTGTTGCGATATTTCTCACCCAACCGTGAATTCCAACCGCCCAGGGGTGTGGAAATCTTCGATCCGATGTACCCGCCCAACCGATTTGGCGCAAATCCAGAGCCTGAATGCGATTTTTTTGATCTACCGGCTGCTCATTGCTGGGATCAAATTCTCGAAAATTACTTGGGCAAAAGGCTGTACTCCCCTCAAATCAGCTGTATTCTGGGGGAGAGGCAATATCTGTGATCCGTTCCAAAACAGTTGATCTGACCAGCTTTCCGACATCCTAAATCCCTCTCTTAGATTTACAAAAGATCGCACTTTTGACAAGCCAGAATCGTCGAATTTGCATTGAATGGGACGCGATAGACAATTAGGCTACTCCAAATTATCGCCAGAAACTTCACGGTACGAGTCACGTTCAAAGTGAAGCTTCTTCAAAACTGTAGTGGGCTGCAATTCGATAGTAGGCAAGTGGGAGCCGCTATATCAAACAAATGACCTACAACAGTCTATAGCTCATAAACTGCTTCAGGCGTGGCTTGATTCGAAATGTTTACTCATCCTCAAGTATGCCTGCATCCCGTCGTGGCCTTTTCCGCTCTGACCCAGCCGTTTGGTCAGGTCCCAAGTCTTATAGTCCGCAACAGGATTTTTACGTGTGCTGGCTATCGACGTCTTACGGGACAACGAGTTGAGTGTTTGGATTTGTCAACTCCTTCTTATTACGAAGTCTTGTTTTCTATGAAAACGATTCATGTCGGATTAGGGAAGTGCCAAGCCAATGGTACAATATGAACAGAAATTCAACCCGTTCGGTTCTTAATACGCTAATCTGAATTTCTTGAAGTTATATTTAATTTTCGGTTGCTCATTTGAGATGGAAAAAAATATTGGTTTAGACTTGAACAGCGTCGAAGAATTTTCCGAATCCGAGGTTTCGCATACCGACGCTTTAATCCAGAATCGGGAGAGTAGTTTGCCCATGGAACCAATTGCCATCATTGGTATGGCCTGTCGTTTCCCTGGCGCGCTTGATATTTCCGAATTCTGGCAGTTGCTTGAAGCAGGTAAGAATTTAGTCGTTGAGGGCCCGCCAGGTTCCATCATCGGGCGTTCCGGTCGACAATTCCCCACTTTCGATTCTAAAAACGACGCTGTACGCTTCGGTGCATTTGTCGAAGACATAGACTTTTTCGATGCGGAATTTTTCCGCATGTCTCCCATGGAAGCGCAGATGCTAGATCCCCAGCAACGCCTGATGCTGGAAACAAGCTGGCAAGCTCTTGAGGATGCAGCGATCGACCCTGAAAGCCTGAGAGGCAGTCGCACCGGGGTATATGCTGGCATCAGCAACAACGATTACCGCGATGTAGTGATTGACAGCCCTGAGACTGCTGAGCCCGCAGGAGGACTTTACGCGGTAACCGGTACCGCCCTGAACACTGCCATAGGTCGAGTCTCTTTCGCACTTGGACTGGAGGGGCCAAACATGGCGATCGATACAGCCTGCTCATCCTCCCTGGTCGCTATACATCAGGCTGTGGGCGGCTTGCAGCGCAATGACACTGACCTTGCCCTTGCCGGAGGCGTTCATATCTTTCTTTCCGGACGCCCACTCGAGTTGCGAGCCAACGCGGGAATGCTGTCCCCGCAGGGACAGTGCAAGACGTTTGATGCATCGGCTGATGGTTTCGTCTGTGGCGAAGGTTGCGGATTGGTGGTTCTCAAACGCCTAAGCGAAGCACAAAATGATGGGGACCGGATATGGGCAGTCATTCGAGGCTCTTCGGTCAATCAGGATGGTGCAAGCCAGGGCTTGACAGTGCCCAGCGGACCGTCCCAGGAACGTGCCATGGAAGATGCACTCGCGTGTGCAAGTCTTGTTCCCTCTGAGACAGATTACTTGGAAACGCACGGCACCGGCACAGTGGTTGGAGACCCCATTGAAGTGAACGCAGCGGCGGCTGTATACGGCCGAGGACGCGAAGACAGATACCCCTTGCTCATCGGATCCGTCAAGACAAACATCGGTCATTTGGGAGCCGCCGCAGGTATCGCTGGATTGATCAAAACCGTGCTGTCGATGCGTTACGGTGTGATCCCGAGACATTTGAACTTCAAGGATCCGAATCCGAACCTCGATTGGGATCGACTACCTGTGCGCGTGACTGACGAAATGATGGCCTGGCCTAAGCAGGCAGACAAACTTCCGCTGGCAGGGGTAAATTCCTTCGGTTGGTCCGGTACCAATGCCCACGTTCTGGTGCAGGGTTATGAAAGCCCCAATAAAGATTCCAAACACTATGGTTTGATCAACCCTGTAGGCGCTGCCGTACCTGTCTCTGGAACTCCTATACTGGAAAACAATCCGAGAGAGCGAGAGACACGGTTCCTTCCTCTGTCAGGAAAATCTGAAAAAGCCCTTCGCGATTCAGCGTCACGTTACCTGTCATGGTTGGACGAACGCAAAGAGGAGATCGCCTATGGGTCAACCGCATCCAATTCGATTCTATCGGACATGGTCTGGACAGCTTCGGTCGGAAGGAGCCATTTCCAAAATCGCGCTGGGGTCGTGTTCCATGACGTTGCTGGTCTGATAGAAAGTCTGGAAACTGTATCTAATGGCAAAGAACAGTACGATGGTCCAGTCCACCGTCCGGCAAATAAAGTGGCGTTTGTTTTCACAGGCCAGGCCAGCCAATGGGTGGGTATGGGCAAAGGTCTGTACGAAACAGAGCCTGTATTCAGAAAGGTACTTGAACAATGCAGCCAGATGCTATATGAAGCCCGTGGCGTCTCATTGCTGGAAGTGATGTTTGCGCATCACGGTTTGGATGATCTGCTGGATGAGCCGAGTTGGACTCAGCCAGCCATTTATTCATTGGAATGTGCTTTAGTGGCGCTTTGGAAAAGTGTTGGCGTCAAACCCGATGTGGTGATCGGACACAGCTTGGGAGAGATCGCTGCTGCACAAGCAGCCGGCGTATTCACTTTGGAAGAAGGGCTGCGGTACGCAGCGGTACGCGGTGAATTGATGGGTGACACACGCAGCGACGGTGCCATGGCGGCAATATTCGCTCCGGCCGCTCGAGTTGCAGCGGTAGTTGCCGAATACAATGCTACGTCGGACGATGTGGGTGTCAGCATTGCGGTAGATAATGGATTGCAACAAGTCATAAGCGGCCCGTCCAAGGATTTGGAGGCAGTTCAAACTATTTTTGAACGCGAGGAAATCAAGGTGGTTCGACTAAAGCGAAGCCCGGCCTATCACAGTGCTTTGGTGGAACCAGCTCTGGATGATCTTGAATCCGCACTTGAAACAATTTCTCCCACGCCACCTCCGGCATCTTTACCCCTGATAAGCAATGTATCCGGTCAGGTGCTGGATGAAAATGAACGTATGGATGCGAGCTACTGGCGACGGCACGCCAGAGAACCGGTAGCCTTCCGAAGCTCAGTGGAGACACTGGCTGATCTAGGAGTCGATGCTGTCGTGGAAATCGGTCCACAGGCGGTACTGGGACCCGTCGTATCAATGATATGGCCCGAATCGTCAGCTACCGGAACCCCAGCAGTCATTCACAGTTTACAGCGTCCGGCGCGAGAAGGTGAGGAACCGACGACAGACACCAGCGGTGGATTTGTCGAAGCGGTCGCAAGCGCATACGAAGCCGGACTGGATGTCAATTTCAATGGCTTGTTTGACGGTGAAATTCGGCGGCGCATCTCACTTCCAAGCTATCCGTTCCAACGCGACCGGCATTGGGTGCAGATCTCGAATCGTCGTCGACAAACAGTAGGTCACCCGCTGCTCGGCGCCAAGCATGAGTTACCGCGTGGCACTTTAGTCTACGAATCGGAGATGTATCCGTCGGAGCCCGCCTGGTTGACTGACCACCTGGTGTACGACCGCATCGTCGCGCCTGGCGCAACATATGGCGCTATGGCAGTATCTTCGTGTTTCCTGAATGGGAATGACCTGGCGATCGTAGATGACATGCAGATACATAGCCCCTTGATCTTCGAGCATGAAGACAAAGAACCTGAAACCAATGACGCGGGCCGAAAATTGCAGTTTGTCTCAGATGCTCCATCAGACACCGCAGAACGTCATTTCGAGATCTACAGCAAAGGGTATGACAGCGAGGAGAGCTGGACTTTTCATGCAGCAGGCAAGTTGGTTTCAGAGGAAGATTCAGACTTTGAGACGATGGCGCCCATTGACTTGAGTGAAATACGTTCCAACCTCATTTCTCAGAGCCCACAGCAGTTCTACCAGGCAAGATACTCCGGTGATATTCATCTCGGCCCGTCATACCATACAATCGCTGCGCTCTGGAGCAAATCGGGGGAAGCGCTGGGCGAACTTGTTTTACCGGAGTTCGTGGATGCGAACGGCATGGAATTGCATCCCCTGCTTCTGGATGGTTGTTTTCAGGTGTTGGCGATCGCCCGCCATCAGGCCGGGATCGGACAAGGCGCCGTTTACGTACCATTTGGCTGGGAACGACTTTATCTGGTGAATCCCATACCGGAACGGATTGTGTGTCACGCAGTCTTGCGTGAATCTTCCTCAAGCAGCTTGACGGATGAGGCTTCGAAATTGCGGCCCGAAATTGTTACCGGAGACGCAAATTTATATACCACGGACGGTAACCTAATCGGCAGATTGGAAGGCTATATGTCCAAGCGTGCAACTCAAGCTGCGCTGCTTCCAACGAGAAAGGCACATGAACACCTTATTTACGAAGTTGACTGGAAAGAGCAACCTATCCGCAACAATACCCCTGCTGCGTATTTTCTGGAAAACCCATCAGCTGTAGCGAACCGGCTGCGTCCGCTTACTGATTATCTGTCAGATGAAGGTGTCAAGAAGTCGGACCGGGTTGAATTCCTCAAAGACCAAGAGCACTTGTCTCAGGCGTACGCCCTGACAGCGCTGGAACAGTTGGGATGGAAACGGGAATCAGGCACCGCAGTTCAACCTGAGCAGCTTCGCCTTCAGTTGAAGATAGTCGACAGCCATCAACGTCTGTTCAATCGGCTATTGGACATGCTGACAATACCGGGTATTCTGAAGTCTTCCAAAGAATCAGACGGATTCATGGTTGAAATCGGGGTTGGAGATTCAGTTATGGACAAGTCCCTGACCAACCCGGAATCCTTTTTTGAGCAACTCGTTGCCAAATATCCTCACGGGACGACTGAACTTCACCTTTTAGGTCGATGTGGTTCAGCTCTGGCAGAAGTATTGCTGGGGATTACAGACCCGTTGCCTCTTTTGTTCAGTGACGACGGCCCGAGCGCAGCAGACCTGTATCTGAATGCTCCGGCATCCCGTGCTGCAAACCTGATGCTGAAAGATGCCGTTGTCGCTGCTGTACATGATCTTCCGAATGATCGGCGGCTGCGAGTTGTCGAGGTTGGCGCGGGAACCGGATCGGCGACATCGGCTATTCTCCCTGCCCTGCCCCTGGACCGAGTCGAATATGCCTTCACGGATATCTCTGCAGGATTCTTTGCTGAGGCCGAATCACGTTTGTCTAAATTCGGTGCAAACCTTCAATACAGTACCTTAAACATTGAAGAGCCTCCCGAATCCCAAGGCTTCAGTCTTCACGGTTACGACCTCGTAATTGCGGCAAATGTTTTGCATGCAACCCGTGATCTCGGGGAGACGCTTGCTCACTGTCGAAACCTTCTTGCAGATTCAGGGCAGCTGGTTGCCTTGGAAGGCTTGCAACGCCGGTCCTGGCAGGACCTGACCTTCGGTCTACTGGACGGATGGTGGCGTTTTGCAGATTCCTACCGCTCCGAACATGCTCTGGCCTCTCCATCTGCATGGCGTCAAGCGTTGGAGGATTCTGGATTTTCCGAAGTCCAATTCGTCGGACCTGAAGATCCTGATTCAAACCAGTCCGTGGGTTCAAGCGTAGTTATTGCACAGGGACCGACCGGAGTAGCGCAGTCACCGGGTACCTGGTTGGTTGTTGCAGACGAAAACGGTGTCGCGACGGAGTTGGCTGCCGAACTGGGTTCCCGCAATCAGACAGTGGTTCTCACGAACAGTGCTGAATCCGATTTACATGCCGGGGTGGAAGACTCCAATGTGATGGTTTCGGTCGTGGAACCAACACAACGGGAATCATGGCGAAGTCTGTTGTCGGAGTTGCCCAAAGACATAGCGCTAAAAGGGGTTGTGCATCTTGCGGCTTTGGATGGACACGGCGCGAACGCCACCAGACAGGAAATGTCGGATGATGTAACTCACGCCATGTCAACCGCACTGGCTCTCGTCCAGGGCGTAATCGACAGCAGTTTGACTCCAACCGAAGGTGTTTGGTTCGTTACGCGAGGAGCACAATTACTGAGGCAGGATTTCCTTGATAGTGTATTCGGAGAGCTTGCCGGTGCCGGCTTGTGGGGATTTGGAAAAGTCGTCTCTTTGGAAGCTCCACATCTGCAACCCAGAATGATTGATCTCGATCCATCCCAAAGTGCGACTGCATACCTCGCTGATGAGCTCCTAAATTCCGATTCCGAGACGCACATCGCATATCGAGGGGGCTCGCGATTGGTCGCTCGCCTGGTACGTAACAATATCAACGACAAAAAACTGGTTTTTCCGGAAGATTCGGAATGGGTGATTGGTTCCGATGACCCGGATTCCGGTCTGACGAAGCTTCGTACGAAACCGCAGACCGGTCGCAGTCTCGAACCCGGAGAAGTACGAGTCGCAGTTGAGGCGGCTGGGCTCAACTTTGCTGATGTGCTGATCAGCATGGGTACTGTCGCGTATGATCAGGAGATCGGGCGTGAATTCTACGGCCGAGTGCTTGAAACAGCCCAAGACATTGGAGAATTATCCATTGGCGACGCTGTGGTCGGGATGGGTTTTGGCTCATTTGCCCCGGAGATAACAGTCAGGTCAGATTTGGTATCGCGCGTTCCTGCCGGATATTCCGGACCAGCACTCGCGACGATGCCCATCTGTTTTGTCACCGCGGAAATCGCGTTTGAGCTTGCCGAACTCAAGTCCGGTGAGCGTGTTCTGATTCATGCTGGTGCCGGCGGCGTTGGCCTTGCAGCCATTCAGCTGGCTCAGGCCATCGGTGCGGAAATCTTTACCACCGCCAGCGATTCCAAGCGCGAATATCTCCGCTCTTTGGGTATAAAGCATGTATTCGATAGCCGACAAACCAAATTCGGAGAGGAGATTCTAAGCGTTACCGGAGGTAAGGGTGTAGACGTGGTATTGAACAGCCTTACCGGAGAAGGGTTTGTCGAGGCAAGCCTCTCCAGTCTGGGCTCTAACGGGCGTTTTGTTGAAATAGCCAAGCGAAATATCCTCAGCGAAAGACAGATGTCGGGCGTACGTCCCGATGTCGTCTATTCGATCCTGAATGTTGACGAACTCAAAGAGCAAAACCCCGCCTTCGCAGGAAAGTTTCTTTCCAGAGTTATCAAACGTCTGTCAGCGAAGGAGTTAAAGCCGCTACCGCACACTGTATGGCCTCTGTCCGAAATCCGAGAGGCGATGGAGGTGATGCGGGATGCCCGCCATATCGGCAAATTCGTACTCAGAATGCCACCGTCTACCCGCCATCAGTTTCGACAGGACCGCACATACATCGTGACGGGTGGCATGGGAGGAATTGGATGCCTGGTCGCCCGTTGGCTGGCCGAATTTGGCGCCGGCACAATCGTTCTCAACGGTCGACGTAACCCTGACCCCGCCGCTGAGCAGACTATAAAAGAGTTAAAGGAAGGTGGAGTGAATGTTCGGGTTGAAGTGGCGGACATTACGAGTGCCGCTGCTGTTGACAATATGCTCAACCGGATTGACACCGAGCTGCCCCCTATCGGCGGCATTATCCACAGCGTAGGCGTTCTATCCGATGGTGTTATCGAGAACCAGACCTGGGAAAGGTTCGAGCAGGTCCTGTGGCCCAAGGTACTGGGAGCATGGCATCTGCATCAAGCCACTCGAAACAAGAATCTTGAATTCTTCATTCTTTTTTCGAGCGTAACCGGTGTCGTAGGCAATTCTGGCCAAACCAATCATGCTGCTGCCAACGCCTTTCTGGACCAGCTTGCCGCACATAGACGAAGTCTGGGCCTCGTCGGACAAGCCATTGCCTGGGGTGCCTGGTCGAGTGTCGGAGAAGCAGCCGAGCAACGGGAGCGGATTGAACGCCAACTCGCTTACAGTGGCGCCGGATGGCTCACACCTGAGCAAGGGATGGAGGCATTTGACTGGATTGTCAGACAGGACCTGACCGCCCCAACTGTCACTCAGGCAGACTGGTCATTCATTGCAAATGAGTTTGACACGTCTCCTGCGTTCTTCGAAACACTTTTGTCAGCAAAAAAGACCAAGGAGGAAGAATCTGCCAAACCGACGATATCCACAGGGCTGTTAACCAAGCTTCAGGAAACTTCTGCAATCGAGCGGATAAAGGTGCTGGAATCATTCGTGCAGGAGGAACTGCAGGCCGTGCTCAGACTCTCGTCTACACCATCGGCAACAACCAGTTTCTTCGATCTTGGCATGGATTCCCTGATGGCCGTACAGTTGAGGAATCGACTGAACCAAGCATTCGCAGACAAATATAAGGCTTCAAACACGGTAATATTCGACTATCCGAACATCTCCGCCCTGGCCGGTCATCTGACTGCTGAGTTGGACAATATCGACCTCTTTAAAACAGAGCCGACTCTACCGGTCGAAACAACGCAGGTTCAATCGACAAGACCAGCAAAAGTCAAACCGAAGACGCATCGCGGCGAGAGCGATGGCATCGCGGTCGTGGGAATGGCGTGCCGTTTTCCTGAAGCACCAAATTTAGCCGCTTTCTGGCATCAGCTGGCGACAGGAGAAAATGCAATTTCGGATGGACGACGTGATGTCGGTCCTTGGGAAGGTGCCTTGGGAGACCCGGGTGCGCAGGATCCGCTGCATCGCATCGGTGGATTCGTTGACGGTCTGGATCAGTTTGATGCGAAATTTTTCAACATTCCACCCATAGAGGCGCGCGACTTAGACCCGCAACAACGACTGTTATTGGAAACCAGTTGGCACGCCCTTGAGGATGCTGGCATTGACCCTGCGAGTCTCAGGGACAGCCATAGCGGTGTGTATTTCGGTATTTCCAACAGTGAATACAACGATCTAATGAGACTTGGCGGGCAGTCCAGCTACTATGGCAACGCAATAGGCACAGCAGTGGGTCGAGTTTCCTATATGTTCGGTATGGAAGGTCCTGCAATTCCGGTGGAACTTGCCTGCGCCTCGTCTTTGGTTTCAATACACAATGCCGTCGCCGGGCTACAGCACGGCGAAACAGACTTGGCTCTGGCAGGCGGTGTGAATGTCATACTTTCATCCGAATACACCAGCCGGAT
The DNA here is from genome assembly GCA_963666625.1 of Arenicellales bacterium. GTDB lineage: Bacteria > Pseudomonadota > Gammaproteobacteria > Arenicellales > JAJDZL01 > JAJDZL01. Next base: position 2,712,583 of record OY762925.1, on the reverse strand, counting down.
GAATGAAATCGGGATGTTGTCGCCTACGGGAAGATGCTGGTCGTTCGATGCGGTCGGCGATGGTTATGTACGAGGCGAAGGTTGCGGAGTAGTTGTCCTGAAACGTCTGAACGATGCCGAGGCAGACGGAGACAGAATCTGGGGAGTCATTCGCGGATCAGCGGTAAAGCAAAATGGCACCAGCGGAGGAATGATGCTTCCCAACGGACCAGTTCAGCAACGTGTCATTGAGGAAGCACTGTCTCGCGCAAATATTGCCGCTTCAGAGGTTGATTACCTTGAAGCGCATGCAAACGGCTCGAACATGGGTGATTCGATCGAGGTGCAGGCGGTATCGGAAGCATACGGGAATGGGCGTGAGGTTGGACGTCCACTATTGCTTGGCACCGTTAAGGCGAACATCGGACACACGGAGTCCGCAGCAGGAGTCGCAGGGCTTATGAAGGTGTTGTTGGCTTTTGAGAACGGTGTGATACCAAAGCAAAGGAATTTTGAAACCCCGAATCCAAATGTTGATTGGGACAAGGCTGCAGTACGCGTTGCTTCGGAGATGATTCCATGGCCGTCTGCTTCCGACCGTCCACCGAGAGCCGGGGTTAGTGCTTTTTCCCTGACCGGGACGAACGCACACATGATAGTGGAAGGGTACAGTGCGCCTGAAAACGGTTCATCGGTTGGCAAGGCGAGTCATTCTCCAGTGGGTTTTGCACAACCTATCGCGGTTTCCCTGCCGGAATCGGTTTCTGAGTCATCCACTGTAGATGAACTGACTCTGCGCAAGTCGCGCATTCTACCGCTCTCCGGGAAAACGGAAGGCGCACTTCACGAATTGGCAACCCGATACATCAGCTGGCTCGACGAACACTCGTACAGTTTATCGTCCGACGATAAGGCGCAGTCTGCTATGGCGGATATGGTGTGGACAGCGAGTATTGGGCGAAGTCATTTTGAGCACCGTGCCGGAATTGTGTTTGACGAATTCACGTCACTCAGAAAAGATTTAGCTTCACTTGCACAATCCAATCGAATCATGAATCCAATGGCGCAACATACAATCGCATTTGTCTATAGCGGTGCGGGTGACAATTGGGGCGATATGGGTAAGGAACTATACGATTCCGAACCTGTAGTGCGGTCGGTGTTGGACTACTGCGATGGAATAATTCAAAGAGAAAGACGCGAGTCGTTATTGGATTTCATGCACGGCGATTCCAAAGACTTGGAAAATCCTGCGTGGTCACTGCCCGCAGTCTATGCACTTCAATGTGCATTGACGGCACTTTGGACAAGCGTTGGTGTTCGGCCAGATGTGGTTTTCGGAACCCGATCCGGAGATATTGCATCAGCACATGCCGCTGGTGTTCTAACTCTGGAACAGGGATTGCACTTTGCGGCCAGGAGCGGGGCCCTTCTCGAATCGAACCGAACCATCTCAGATCCAAACAATTTGGAAGCCACACTGGGAAATATCGTACCAGCATCGCCTTCACTCACAATGTTGAATCAAATAACCGGTCGCACATTGGGTCAGGATGAAACTCTTGAAGCTGATTACTGGAACAGGACGGTACGTGAACCTGTAGCCGTTGATCGATGTGTCGAAACTCTGGCAAAATTGGGAGCGAGTGCGATCGTTGATATCGGTGCAGATGCAAACTTCATTCAGTCAATAGTCAACTCCTGGCCGAAGCCTGCCAAAGGTGATACTGAATCAGGAGCGAATACCAACCCACCGATAGTGCTGTCAAGTGCTAAAAATTCAACTGTGGACTCACAGCATACTGCGCGTGGATTTGTTGATGCGGTTTCGGTAGCGTACGAAGCGGGACTCAAAATTGACTTTTCCGGACTGTTCGCGGGTGAATCGCGTGGTCGGATATCAGTTCCGAGCTATCCATTCCAGCATCAAAGTTTTTGGTTTAATGATACTTAGTTCGATAAACTCAACTAAACTGGGTAAAAATCGCCATAAAGCGGTTGCAGACAAACTACCATCTATATTACTCAACCATGCTCATCAAGATCTTCCGGAACTGTTATCAGATACTTCGAATCTAGTTTACCGTCCTTGAACAACATCCGCTTACCGCTACCGAGATCAATTCCCATTCGGTCAACGTGTTTGAACCACGCGTGTCCATGACGATCGGCAAACCACATAAACAAGCGCTTGACCTTAACGCTGCGACATTCCCGCAAAAGATGGTTCATGCGCCTTGGGCTGATGTTGATAAGGCCTTCCATCAGCATGTCGGCTTGATGGAACGCCTCTTTGTAAGGAAGCTCGTCCAACAACTCGAGGATAGCGCGTTCGCGCGTCGAAATGACCATCGGCCACTCTTCGTAACCAAAGCGCATCCAAGTTAGACTGCCGTGAAGTGTTGAGAGTTGCGACGGCCCACTACCGTCCATTACGGACTTAAGATCTTCAATTCCACCGAATATCGGCTCCGTACGAAATAGCTTTCTGGCATTGTGGAACACAAAAGAGGTTTCCATTGGAAGCTTATGAAGCCAGCTTGGTGCTTGTTCGTCTCCGTAAAGATGAATCACCATCGGTCCGGTACTTGAAATATAGTGGGCAAGTCCTTCAAGTTCCAGTGCGGTACGTCCGCCAACTACGATTGGTTGCTTCAGAATTGATTGAATGGATACGACAACTTGCTGCCAACGCAAAGGTACAGTAGTATCAGGAAAGCCAGGTCGGTGTAGAGGACGCCGAAACACGCCTCGCGTAATTGGTTGCAACCAACCACTCTCCACGTATCGGCTACGTAGCGAGCTTGGATAGCCGGCAGCGGTAAACCACGCCGAATCTGCCAATAGTCCTTCAGGCAGTAACCGATGTAGGTGGTTTAGCATACTTCGTTTTTGATGCTTCATAATGTTAAATATAGCACTAAATTAAACTAATTACTAGTTTGAATATATACTGTTTTATTCATTACAAGTGTATTATTATTCATATAATTAAACTTATGGTAACATTGAATCCTATGATATCGGATCAGCCAACTTGAGAGTCTACACGGACAACACGACGGCGGGTAGAACGTATGGCCAGTGAATTTACAACAATCAACAACATGCAATATTTAGTCCTCTGAAGACGACTAAAGCAAAGTAATTTCGCGCTGGAGTCGGAAGTTATAACCCTTGTTGAAAAAGTCCTAGTATCGTTTGCATGAGTTAGCGGATAATTGATGTAGACAGTTAGAATTGTCAATTCCTGAACTGTAATGGATGCTACTTGCAAACTTCGCGGTAATCGCAAACAGTTTCGATCACCGCGAAGTGGCGAATATGCTTGGGTGATCAAAAATTCAAAAATTAGCGAGTTGTGTTACGATTTTAGTCTTAGCGTTCAAAATGTGATTGATTCGACTACGATTGGGAGGAATATGTAATGCCGATGAAGAATCCACCTCATCCTGGCCTGTCTGTGCGACATGATTGTTTATAACCCCTAGGGCTCAGCGTTTCAGAAGCGGCGCGTCAACTAGGCATCAGCCGAAAACAACTTTCCGATATTGTGAATGGTCGGGCTGGAATATCGCCTCAGATGGCGATCCGATTTGACAAAGCATTTGGTGGTGGTGCGGAAACTTGGTATAAGCTCCAAGCCAGTTATGATTTTGCCCAAGCATTGGTGAATGCCGATCGAATAGAAGTCAAACGACTATCGCCTGTTACATGAATTTCGATCACTGTATTTCATCCGTAAACAGCACCATTTGACTTTCGCTAACTGAAATAGCAGTGCAGACAGAAAGAATTCGAACTTAGGCTAATTATTCGCTGGTAGTGGATACTCAGTGAGTCCGAGTACAGTAATCTGACAATTCCTGCGATATATCAGATGAACAGGCAATACCTACCACACACCTACACACGATAAATACCTAATTCAGGGATAGTGTTCGAGGAAATCTGTAACAATTTGCCATTCAGTGTTCAAATCCAAGCCCAAGTATCAATTCTTGCTTACCTCAAATGAATTTGGATCAAATCAAGATAAGTCACTGAATCGATTCTTCAATTGACACTTTCATGTACGTTGGAATCGTCCGTCAACAGATGATTAGCAGTCGGGCACTACCCTGAGATGGCCTTGGAGCCGTCGAGAGAATACATTGGTGAACGGCACCGGCTTGAAATCCTCGGCATTCACAATACTGGCACTGTCACCGGTCGCCCGGATCACATACAGACCCTGCCGCACGGCATATTTGTCGGTCTTCGACTCACAACGTATATACGCCACCGCACCATACACCGTCTTCGAACCGTAATCCGGAACATACCGGGCGATATCCCTCATCGCACTGACAAATCTTTTCACGTCGTTCGATCTCAGCGTGGTCTTGACTTCCACCACAACCACCTCCTCGCCGTTCACCGCCACGATATCGAACTCCTTTTCCCGGTGCCTGCCGTCGCCCAAGGCATAAGACGCATTCAGACGGGACAGGGTATAGTTGACTTCGATCCCGCGCCGGTTTAGCAGACCGACCAGGTCACCCTCGACCAACGACTCCACAAACCTGCCCCAGTTGCCGTTCAACTCGCTCAGCTGCTTGGCGTTCCTCTTCAACTGCTTGTCTGTCTCCTTCTGCTGCTTGGCTATCTCCTTATGCAACTCTTCGTTCTTCTTCTGCTCCGCTGCTATCTCTTCGTGAAGGGCGCGCAATTTCGCCAGCTCGTCCTGAGCCTTATCTTGTTTGGCGGTAATCGAAGCCATGTTCTTTTCGAACTGCTCTCTGTATTCTCTGATTTCATCTTCTATCGCTTTGTCATTTCTCATAGAATTCTCCTGGTGAATCTGATCTGCACCTGTCGCTCACCGGTATGAAAACCACATTGGATGAAATCTGATCTATTTCCAATTCCACGACAACTCTATGTCTGACTTTGTCGTTGTCGGAAGTCATCTGCCATGGAATGTGCGGACGGTACCGGTGACACCCGTTTCGAATTTGGGCAAACTGCACATTACCCTGCCGAAAACCGTGAAACTGCTCTATCTATTGCTTAGCAGTCACTTTGTGGAATCGCTTCGCAATCAACTATCAACGATTGGACAGAAACAGTTGCTACGAGTCTGCAATTTTCAATGTCAAATACAGGCATTGATAAAGACATTGTACACAATTGTCCAAACTCCATGTCGCTGCTTCACCGCAAAAAATTTGCACTATAAATCGAAATTCATGCACTGCAAGTTTAATGGATATCACTTAGGTCCAAAGTGGATTGTAAACTTACCGTACCATTCCCCACCAGGCCAGCAGCGGGATGGCCTGCTCTCGAAGATCGAAAAATATGTTTCGAGTAGCGTTCAGGGACCGTATGTTGTTGTTTAGCAGTGTGGCGGTCAAATCCATCCAGATATGGCAGATGCGTGCTGTTTCGTCGGTAACGCTGTTGCGATTGCGCACTCTGGCGGCTTGATTGTAGCGACGCGTAACATTTAGGATTTCAAAAAGACTGGTAACAATGTCGTCAATCCCGAGGTTACGGCCTACGAAAATTATGAAGCCTTCGTAGAAGTTTGTAAGACTGAATGTAGATAACGGCGGTTAGAAATTGAAAACCGGTAAGTCGACACGGATAGACATTTTCAAAGTGACATATATGATTTTAGTCTGGTTCGACCGAAACCTGCTCGAATGTCGCGAGCAATGTACCTGGGACAGCAATTCTTATGGAAACCGAATTACAAGTATTTATTTCCAACAACAATGCCAGATTGTGGTCTCAATCAGTCGATGTTTGGCCAGATTGCTTGAACGTACACTAAGTCACCTGACTAAATAGACGGCTCTAATTCGTTAACCCGATAACGCGATTCATTCACGACATGCAATGCCCTACCGCGCTCGTCTGAGTGCCGTCTTCGTAAAATCTCCAGTATCGAGGTCGGTACCAAACTCATAGTCCGACCAGAGCAACACAGTACTTTTACCTGACCGATGATTGGTCATCGTAATCTCGCTGCCTCGCCAAAATTGATCGAGATATTGCTTGTAGCCTTCCACAACCATCGTCTTGATATGCTTGTCCCTGCGATCGAAGTAGTGAACCTGCATGGTTCGAAGTTCCTCTCGATCGTACCAAACCACTTGACGGCCGTACCCGGAATCCTCGCTTTTCGGAATGCGTTCCAGAACAACACATTCGAATTCTCCGCAGGGCTCATCTCGCAGATACCTGTGAGTGAATTTCTCGACTTCGACGGTACCCATGTCCTCATAGGAAAATTCGCTCCCCATGAATGAACCGGACTGTTTCGAGGAATTGATGGTCTTGACCCGTTTCAGGGCGGGCAGATAAAGCCATTGCTGATCCGCTTCCACCTTATGGGAGTGCACCAGGAAAGCAGTCCCCTTGACATCGCGTGGAAGATCAAACACGAACAGGGTTCGATCACCATCATTCTCAACTTCGATGACTTTAATTCGAACTCCGCGCTGTTTTTCCTTACCTTGTTTATTGCGCAGAATCATGGTCAGGCTGGCGGTGAAATTGCCGAACCCCTTCTGGCGCTCTCGGGCATCTGCCGCGATCTTTAGTCCAATCTCCTCAGGGCTGCCGGACTCACTGTCTGAGTGCGACTCAGTCACCCAGAATAAAATTGCAAGAAAAATTCCGGACAACACAAGCATTGTCCTCAGGCTAATCAATTGTGTCACTGTATTTTCCTATTGGTGAACATTCAAGTTAACTGGAATTCGGCACTACGAACGAGACATCAACCCGAATCACATAAACTCTTTGATTTGGCAGAAATCCAGAACTCGTCTCCACATAATAACATATACGCAGATTTACACTTGAAATCCCACAAGGACTTGGATCTCTCCCGATCTAGCCAAACTTTACACACTAACATATCAGCATTGGGAGTGAGAAAAAGACGGCAGACTAACAAAGCGGTGCGTTTTTTACCATCGATGAACGCATGATTGCGAGCGATGCCATAAGCATAGGCAGCAACAACTGTTGCTGGGCAATTTTTTGGAAATGGGAATCAGATGATAATTCTTGGTTCGATCGAATAAAGCCAGCCATTAGAATCGAACTTCTGGACATTTATCCAAAATAAGGTGGCTTAAGCAAATGGTGGGGCAATTTTCTAAAGCGACTTCCCCAACTACCCTGTGTCCGGAGAGAGCACTCTTGTCATCGGGGAGGTACCTTTATCGTCAAAGCAAAACGACATAAAATTCAATTCGTTTCACTGCAATTCTGTTATGACTGAGCTTAACTCTGCATTTCCGAATAATTCCGGTAATTTTGTACTAATCAACTTACCGAAAATCTTCTCATCTTACATTCCTATCCACAAAGAAATACCATCGAAATTTGTAAAGTGTCGGACTCTTGCTTCACCCGACAGTAATACTATTAGAATCTATACACTCGACTCGCTCAGTCTTTTCTTGATCTGCGCAGCCGTTTCCTTGGTCTCATCAAGTGCCAGCAACAACGGGGGAAGGAACAGCAGATCAGCCAGCAGAGCAATGACCACCGTAATTCCGACCAGCAGACCGAGCACCTGGTTGGCCGACAATCCCGATGCTCCGAACACCATGAATCCCAATCCGAATACCACAGTGGTCGTCAATAGCGCCTTGCCCACCGTACGAATGGCGTATTCAATGGATTCAGATGGCAAACGCCCTTCTTTCCTGGCTCGCGCGTATTTGGTCATCAAGTGGATCGTATCGTCCACAATGATGCCGAATGCGATTGCGGTGACAACGGATGCCGCAACGCCAACCTCTCCTACAACATGTCCCCATAGCCCCATCGCCATGGCCGCTGGAACGAAATTGGGTATGAGACTGACCAGGCCGAGGCGGATGCTCCGAAAGACAACGAACAGCAGCAACGAGACGATTGTCATCGCGACTGCAGTACCAATCAGCATACCTTCTATATTTCTCTGAATCGAACGCGCTCCAACAACAGAGACACCGGTGGCTGCGGTTTCCAGTTCAGGTGCGTTTTTCTGCAGCCACGCGCGAGCGCGATCATCCAGATCAATCTTTTCCCTGCTCGACAGACTGCGCAGTGCGACCGTTACGCGTGTTTTGGCGCGATCATGATCGATAAGATTGTTTAGGTCACGACCGACCGGCAAGGAAAACTCGTACAGCAGTAGATACTGTGCGGCAAGGTCGGAATTGTCCGGAAGAGTGTAGAACTCGGGGTTGTCGCCATGCAGATTCTTGTTCAGGCGCTTCATGACATCCGAAACAGCGAAAACATGGGCGACTTCAGGTTGTGTCCGATACCATTGCGCAAACGCTTCGACGTTATTCAGGAATTCGACATTCGTCACACCATCCTCAATTTTGGAGTCGAGTGAATACTCATACGTTTCCACACCTTCGAAATTCTGGTCCAGGAAATCGACAGATTGTCGAAACTCGTAACTCTCATCAAGAAGCTCGAGCCAGTTCTCCCTGAGATCGATCCGAAAAATGCCGGCAACGAGCACAACTGTGACGACCACGAACGAGCACAACAGGACCATGCGATTAGAGATCACAAACCGCGCAAGACTTTCAAAAAAATCTGACTTGTTGTCAGGCTTTGCACGGAATCGAATTGGCATGACCGACAATAACGCAGGCAAGAGCGTCACCGAATAGGCGAAAGCGCACATGGAACCGAACGCCACGACATTTCCCATAACCTTGAACGGTGGCATCGATGCGAAATTAAGGCTCAGGAAACCGATTGCAGTTGTAAATGAAGTAAGAAAAACCGGCCAAATATTCATACGCATGGTATGAACGGCCGCCTGTTTACGGTCCATCCCCTGCCGCATACCCGCGGCCATTCCCTCGATGATGTGCACGGAATGCGCGACAGTAACCGCCATCAATACAAACAGTGCCGCGCCGCTCTCTCCGAACAGCCTCAGACCGGCCCATCCGGCAAAGCCCAATGAAGATGGAAGGACTGCAATCAGCATCACCAAAATCGCGAGCGTTCCCCAAATTGATCGTATCAGGATCAAAGACAAGAGCAGCATGGCTCCAAGCGCGATTGGGGCGAGGATGCCCGTATCGTCATCAATTGCGTCGCGCATGGCGCGGTTGAGAATGAGTTCGCCGGTGAGGTGGTAGTCTAAGTCAGAATATTTTGCCCTTGCCGCCACAGCGGTTTCATGCAGGAAGTCGGTAACCTCCAGTTTCCCCGCTTCCCGGTCTTCGGGAAGAATGATACTGACAACCAATCCGGCAACGCGTCCATCAAGGGAAGTTAAACGTCCGGCAACTTCTTCGGTACCGAGCGCTATTTCCTTGATTCGTTCAATATCAGCATCATTCAGGGCACTGGCGTCTTCAAAAAGCGGTTCAACATTCAACTCGTCCTCAAACCCTTCACTGTGCGAATAGTTTGAGATCGAATCGACACGGGTGGCATAAGGAGTCAGCCAAAGTTCCTCGGTCAGCTCCTCGATGGCAACAAGGGTTTCTTGATTGAAGATTGTGCCGTTCTTCGGCGCGACGGCAATTAGAGCGACATCAGACAGAGCGTAGGTAAGTTCAAGTTCTTCAAGCGCGACGATATGTGGGTTATCTTTGCCAAAGTGATTCCGAACATCGACATCTACAAGAGTAATCTGCCGAAGACCTGCTGAGAGGCTAAACAAAACAATCACTGAAAGCAGAATCGTCAGCCACCGACGACGCATGGTGAGCTCTATGTAAGATTCTAGATTCATATCGCTAAAATTCAATTTTCAGGAAAACAATCGTACGATGAATCGTTCACCGTCTTCAACCAATTCAGGCTCAGTATTATTGTGTTCTTGCATACCGTGAACAATTTTTCGGGGCACACCCATACCCATGTGTTCTAGGTACGCATAATCTCGCATTACATCCTTAAGAAGTTGATTTCGCGTGGCCCTGATTCCCACGCGCATACGTTCAGGAGTAACACCATTTGGGAGCCTGCCGGGCGAAATAATTTCCAATCGATCTTGATAAATTGCCAATTCGATGTCCGCATTCGCCAAGAGATAATCTCGGTGAATTAGAGCATTAACCAACGCTTCACGAACAGCTTCATTAGGGTATGCCGGACGCTCCACTCGACGTCCACTACGATCAATATATCCATTCACAGGTGTATTACGTCTGACGAACTCCAAAGCTTGATCGACTACTCCCGTCTCAAGTACATTACCTACTTGGTCTCCAAGCGGTACCATTGGACCGATTATCGATAAACGTTCTTTTATCGAATAATCCTTTTCCATTCCTGAAAAAGCCGCTGCGTCAACACCTGCTTGTGGAAGAAAGCGCTTCGGAAACTTACCAAAGAGTAGCAACCCCGAAAGAGACACTCCGTCGTCTACCATAATTTCGGTGTTGATCAGTAACTTATGCCATTCAGAAAGGTCGTCGTCCTCAGGAACACGCTGCTGGCGAATTCGATAAAAATAGTCCTTGAGTCGCCGAAGGTCTAAATGTTCCAATTTTGTTCCGAAGATTGGCCGCAAATCAGCTCGTAACGTACCTCGTTGCTGAAATAGTCGACTTAGTTCTTCTGGTGATGGTTCTCTACTTTCTGAGCCTACCCGAATGAAATAGGTATGCCTGTTATTGTGCCACTGACTGTACACGTCTACTCCACGTGATACTCGTACCATTGCCACATCCTTGTTTGGTTCGAAATTCTTGATTGTCTCAAAATATGGAATGATTCCTGGTCTTATCTTATCCCTGCACGTGTTCATCACCCATTCTTCTAGACGATCTCTCGTCAGTCCACTAACTGTCCCATCGTCTTCTACACCCAACAATACCATTCCACCCTCAAGATTAGAAAGCGCAACGAGTACTTTCGCAAGTTGGTGATTCGCTAGGTCATCACGCTTAAATTCGACACCAGAATTTTCACCATTATTGATAATCTCTAGAAGCTCTATATCTGAAACCATGATTAGAACCCATATTTTGAGCGGCGCATCTCAAAGGCGTCTTTGCCGCCTTCCAATATTTCTTCAACTAATTCTCGCACAGGTAGAGAATCGATTGATCCCATATGATTGCGGCTAATTTTTGCTTGACCTTCTTCAGCTTCGCCAGAAGCATCTAGTCCAAATATTTGTTCAGCATCACCGAGCACAGGAATATTCGCATTGTGAGTCGAAAAAACGAATTGCCTTTGCTGTTTCCCTTGCCGCATTATTGGCACTACGCTTTCAGTAATAAATCGGTTGTCGAGGTCATCTTCGGGCTGGTCAACCACTAGCGGTGCTTCCGATTCCTGCAATAATAATAGCAGGATCGCAGTTGCTTTCTGTCCAGTCGATAGCGCTTCCAGCGTCTGCCATGAGGCTGGTGCGCCTTCTGCTGCTGTGTTTAATTCAATTTGAGTTGTTGCTGGGAGTTCTAGCTCCTGAATTCTCATGAAAAAATCAATTTCAGCGGCTGCGATTCGTTCTGCCGCGCCAGATGGAAAGCCGTATTTTTTCATTAGCGAATCTTTGCCTTCTCGACAACATGCTACAAACTCGAGTAAGGACAGTTGATCTAGTTCACGAAGACGTTCGAGAGCTGCTGCGAGGTTTCCTCCAACTTCTCTTAGTAATCGTTCTAACGGACGACGATCTCCCGCCATTGTGACTTTGATTCGAACTCTTTCTCTAAGCTGGATTGATGCCTTCCTAGCTGCCCTCTCAATTTGGCGGAATTCTTTGGCTTTATACTCTTCCCATTCGTGAATTAGTTTGGTACGGTGCCCTTTATAAGTCGTTAAATTGTTCTTGAGTTTTCTTGTTGCCTCCTTTAGCGGTAGTAGTTTTTCAATTCGCTTACGGAGTTGAATAAACTCAGTACCATCAAATTCAGTTTCTTGTAGTTCTCGCAGAAGTTCTTCATAATTTTCTTCAATCTCTTCTCGTTGTCTTTGCCACCGCGTTTCGACGAAATTTATTGCTTTGTCAGCGTCAGACAGTGCCCTAGCATACTGATCACTTACAGCGTTGAGTTGGGTGCTTAGAGAATCGAGAACTCCCTCTATCTCCATCAACAATTCGGAGTTTGGCAAACCTGAAAGTGCTTTTTTAGATACAAATGCCGTATCAATTGGGAGGTTCTCGGAAAGATTTTCATTTATCCCCTTATACAGCTTCAAGCGTTCATTGAGTTCTGAGAACAAATGCTCTTCCTTGACAACAAGGCTTTTTTCTTTGAGCCGATTTTCCAGCCCAGACTGCTTGAAGCGCTTTTCGGTTTCTTCGAGAGCTGGTAATATTGATAATCTATCTTCAAGCGATTCAATTTCGCTTTGCATTTCTGCAATCCGTTTTCGAGATTTCTCTAGCTCTAAAATTAACTCCACTTTACGATCGTTCATTGATGGATCATTGTCCACAAATCGCTTTAGGAGTACTGTGAGCTTCTCGGGGCTTTTGGTAAGTTCGGAAATCTCGTGTTGACCATATACTTCCACACCAGAAATAACGTCTTGCGGCGATATAGATAGTACCTCACCTAAAGCATCTTTGACAATTGGTGGATTGGGTACCGAGCGCTCAATCAAGTAGTCTTGTTGTGTTGGATTATGAGACCGAACCAACAATGATAATTTCGTTCCGGCTCTCAGAACATTACGGACTACTCCTTCATGCGCTTTTTTGGCGTCATCAGTAATCGGGTCTAAAGTAAGCACATACCGAATACTTTCGATAAGTGTAGATTTTCCTGTACCGCGTCCTCCTACTACTGCATTTAAATTGCTGTTAAAGCGAATAGCGGTATCCCGTAAAAATCCGCCTTCCCAACTCATAGCCATTAGTTCAACATGAGCTTTCGGTTCCGGGTCACTACTCAATCGGATACGCGACTCCGAATCAAGGAATGCTTGTCGAAAAGCCTCAACCGAAACATTCGACATTTTAATGAAGCAGGAAGCACCATCCTTATCCAAATCACTAGGGTCGAATACATCTAGTGCATTGACGATCGCCACAGCGCGCTGGCGTTTGTGCTCCGAATCTTTATTCATCAATATTTGCCTATATCCCTCTTCGGGAACATCATTGACGGACCTTGGAATAGCACAGGCGAGTAAATCGGGTGATCTCCAGACGTTAACCCGTGTTTGTCCTGAAAGTTTGGTGAGTAGTCCACCGTTGGTGGTTACGTGCGCTGCAATGCAAACTGCACCCCAAGATTTAGACTTCTCCAGTAGCTCACCAGAATCCAGTTGCCCTGGTGGTGATTTTTGGTTCGTACCGTGAATTCCGCAATCGCCGATGAATCTTTCCAAAGATTTGTCCTTATCGGCATCAAATAAGCAAAGGAAATGAACGCCATCCTTCGTTACTGCTTCAAAGCCTCCAAAGGCATAAATGCCAGCGTCTCGCGCTTTTCTCAATAGATTTAAAGAACCCTGTACGCGATAATGATCGGTAACTCCTATTACCTCGATTTCCAGTTCAAGACATTTGTCTATAATCGCCTGATTGTAGTCAGCTTCCGACGTGAAAATGCTCGGTTTTTTATGCCGAATTAGATATTCAAAAGGATTTACTTGTAAAGCACAACGATAAAATCTCGCACCGCCCGGAAGTTCTAGCGCAGCTTGAATTGATTTTGGTAGGTTAGGAGTCGTAACTGTCATATACCACTCAATGTTATATCTTTCTAGATGGGGACGCTGCAGCGCATAGGAGTCGTAACTGTCATATACCACTCAATGTTATATCTTTCTAGATGTCAATCTCTAATTTACGCCGATTTTCAATTGGCGACTTGCCATTTCTTAGCTTCCTTCACAACGCAATCGTAGAATATCTTCTAAATCGCAATGAAGTGAAATCAAGATTACACCACGACTATTAGAATTAATCGAACGGATTGCCAGAAGTTTATTTTACAACTCACCGCCAAGAAGAGTTTATCGAACTTTTTGCACTGATCTTTCAACTTGAGTGATATTTGTTTTCAGGACAAATCCTTTCCAAGTTACTTGGTTTGAACGAAATGAACCGCTGAATCTCACAAATGTCTTGATTCAGGGATTCAGGTTACGCATTTGAGCGTATTTGTATCAAACTGTATAATCCCAATAGAACAAAATGCATGGAAGAAGACAACGCGCTCGGTCTGATACGGAAATTTTTGTCATTTTCTCATTGACTCCATTAGGGCGGCCAACGGAAGGCGATACAGTTCTTGGCAGTGTTTCAGAATCAACGGTCAGCGAATTCCAGATGCAGGTTACTCATTGATGAGACTGGCAATTTGACTCGAAAACCGCACACGATCAAAATTACCCGCATTGATTCTGATTACATTTTCGGATTCAAGTTACTCGGCAATGCCTGCCGCGAAGACAGCCAATTATGATTGATGCGCTGAAAAAATCTTCGGATTCATCGGTACCACCTGTTTTTTTGACTGGTTCCGCTGGGCATGTCGGCGCCAATCTCGTACGTCGCCTGCTGGACGAAGGTGTTCGAGTTCGGGTGCTGCTGAGATACGAGGACAACAACGAAGCCTTGGTCGGTCTCGATGTAGAGCGTGTCTACGGTGACATCCGGGATCTGGAGTCTACGCGACGGGCAATCGAAGGCTGTCAGGGGGTGTACCATGTCGCCGCCAAAATCTCCACCATCGATGGCAATCGCGCCCTTCGACGTGAAATTTACGAGTGTAACGTGGTGGGTACCCGCAATGTATTGCAAGCAGCACGGGAAGTCGAAGCTGGTCGAGTCGTTGTAACAGGCTCGTTCAGTGCGGTTGGCTACAATTTGGACAATCCGTCAGCTCCGAGTGATGAGACAATGCAGTTCTACCCGATGGTACGCACGATGCCTTACGAGCGAAGCAAATCGCTGGTCGAACTTGAGTGTTGGCGTGCGGCAGCGACCGGGCAGGAAGTCATGGTCGCGACCTGCTGTGCAATGGTGGGAGGCAACGACTACCTCCCCTCACGATTGGGCAGAAGCTTATGCGACTATACCAACGGAAAACTTCGCGCCTATGTTGAAGGTGGATTCGCCTACGTCGCGGCACGGGACATCGTGGAAGGACACCTTCTGTGTATGCAGCATGGAAAAACCGGTGAAAAGTACATCTTCGCCAGCGAATACAAAACCATCTCGGAAATGCTGCAATTTTTCGAGGAGGTTTCCGGGGTGAAGTCGCCGGCTCGGCGAATACCGACCCCTTTGATGTATGCATTTTCGGAAGTTGCGAGCTTTTATCTCAGCAAGTGGCACCCAAAATTCAACCAGCGGTTTACGCCAGGAGCGATCCGCCTGCTTAAACTACGCCGCCACGCCAACACCGAAAAGGCAAAGCGAGAACTCGGCTTTCAGCCAACCAGTATCCGCGACGCTGTGCATGAGGCGTACGCGTTCCACCACAGTCGCGGTACAATTGAAAATCCCGAAGCTAAACAACCGCGTGCAGTCACGATGCCAAAGGCAGAGGAGCCCGTCGCAAGTCCGCACGTGCAAGTCACTTCCGAAGGAGGTTCCGTATGATCCCTCAACAAACACCGCCCCCGAGTTTCGAGGACGCAGGAAACTTGCGGCAAAAAGTTCGGGCTGCCGGTATGGACCCGAATTATTGGTACGCAGTTGAAGAGGAACACAGAATCAAAAAAGAGCAGGTGATCGAGGTCATGTTCTGGAATGAGTCCATTGCACTCTACCGAGCGGCTAATGGCGAGCTGTATGCCCTTGAAAACCGTTGCGCACATCGTCAGATCAAGCTCTCCATAGGGAGTGTGAAAGGTTGTAATCTGGTATGCGCCTATCATGGTTGGGCGTATGATCAGAGTGGATGCCGGGCAGACATAACCTCCAAACGCTCGGAGCGACAGAAGATAAAGCCTTCGATCCGAAGTTATCCGGTCAAAGTGCGTTACGGATTGGTCTGGGTGTTTCCCGGTGATCCGGAAATGGCGCAACAGCGTGACATTCCTGATATTCCCGAACTTGAGGGACCCGACCGGTGGGCATGTGTGCCTATTGTTTTTACCTGGTCCGCTCACCACTCGATGATTATTGATAACGTGAGCGACTTCACGCATGCGCACCTGCATCGCAAATACCGTCCCTTCGAAGGCGCGAACCTCACGAAATGCGAGATCGTTGGCGACAATGTTCATCTTTCCTACGATACCCACGTCGGGCGCGGTCGTATTTCAGGGCGGTTTGTCGATCACAAGCGACTCGACACCAATCGTATGGATCTGTGCTTCGAGTACCCCTATCAGTGGTCGAACACTGATGACGAAATCAAGCACTGGCTGTTTGTTCTGCCGATTGACGAACGCACCACCCGGGTATTCTTTCTGTTCTACTTCAAATCGCTCAAGATTCCATTGTTGCCGGTAAGGATTCCTCGATTTGCCATGACTACGGTCATGAAGATTGCCAATCGTCTGCTCATTAGTCCATTACTGACCCAGGACAAAGAGGCGGTCGAAGCGGAACAGGAGGGCTACGAGGCGCATTGGGACGCACCTCCCATGGAGTTCAATCCGGTTGTAAGAGCGTTTCAGAAGGTCACGGTACGCAAATGGGAGGAATATCTGGCACGTCGACACCCCGAGATTGAAGTCATCCACGATAGTGCCTGATCTGCAGATGTTCTCTCTCGTGCCGCCGGTTGATAGCTTGCTCGCAGTAGCCGCGCTGTTCTTGGCTTTCATCGCGGCTCTGTTTCTTGGATCTATTCTTGTACCCGGACGCCAAATTTCGGGACCGGATGCTGAGGGCAAAACACGTACCTATAAGCTGAACGGTTTCGCTCTTTTCTTGCTCACCGCAGCAGTAGCGCTTCTTGGCCAGATCTTTGGTTGGTTCTCACTTTCCGCGCTGTATCACCATTTTGCCGCTCTGTTCGTAGTGGCAAACATCTTCGCCTTTGCAATTTCCGGGTGGCTGTTTTTCCAAGGCGTGCGAAAAAGGAATCCGACATCTGGACGCATGCGAGGATTTTTCTACGGACTGGAGGCCAGTCCTGCATGGTGTGGAGTTGACCTTAAGCTTTTCAGCTACCGCCCTTCCCTTATCGGTCTGGCACTGTTCAACGCATCCTTTGCCGCTGTGCAATACGAAACTTACGGTATGTTGACCGAGGCCATGGTGCTCTATCAGCTGTTCACCTGGATTTATGTGTTCAACTATTTTCAGTTTGAATACGGAATGATCCACACCTGGGACATGGTCAGCGAACGATTCGGCTGGATGTTGGTCTGGGGCGACTATGTGCTGGTACCGTATTTTTATTGCATCGCCGGGTGGTGGCTGGTTCACGCTACAGAGCCCATGCCACCCATCGTAGTTGCGTTGCTTGTTTTGCTGTTTGTCTTTGGTTTCTGGCTCTTCCGCGGTGCCAACCAGCAAAAACACCGGTTCAAACGCGATCCCAACATCAAGATTTGGGGTCGGCCTGCTCAATCTCTGGACGGACGTCTGCTGGTCTCCGGATTCTGGGGTCTTGGAAGGCACCTCAATTACACCGGAGAAATCTGCATTTACCTCTCGTTTACACTGACGACTGGATTCGATTCATGGATACCTTATCTCTTGCCCGCGTGGCTGGCATGCCTGCTGTGTCATCGGTCTATACGCGATGAACGTCGCTGCAGGGCGAAATATGGTGAGCTATGGGAGCGTTACACGCAACGCGTCCGCTATTCAATGCTGCCTTTCGTATATTAGGAAACGGAATTTTGGCCAGACAAAATCACAATTCAGCGACTGAGTCAGCTACAAACGGCTCAATGCCTGAAGCCAAAGCCGTCCCCGAAATGACCGGCAAGTGGCCTTTACTCGGCCACCTGCCGGAGTTTATAAAAGACCCGGTCGCAATGCTCAGTCGCGGCTGGCACGAACAGGGCGAGCTTGTACAATTTCGACTTGGCCCCAAGAATTTCGTTCTGTTTACCGGTCCGGAAGCCCATGACTTTTACTTCAGGACACCGGAGGAGGACCTGAACGCAAAAGCTTGCTATCAATTCACAGTGCCTATATTCGGTCGCGGTGTCGCCTACGATGTGGCTCCCGAAATTTTTTCTGAGCAGTTGGGATTTCTGTTCCCGGCGTTGCGCGATGCCTCAATGCGCCGGTTCGCTCGCCTGATGTACAAAGAGGCCAGTCAGTTCGCTGACGAGATGGGTGACAGCGGAGAGATTGATCTATCGCACGAATTGAACGAGCTTACCGTGAAGATCGCCAGTCGCTGTCTCATTTGCGAAGATGTACGAAATCAAGTTGACACAGGGTTTGCCGAAGCTTACCACGAACTGCAAAACGGTATCAATACAATAGGATTTTTCCTGCCAAAACTCCCGATCAAACCGCATCGAAGACGCGACAAGGCCCGAAAGCAGTTGGCAGGGATTTTCGCTTCAATCATGGCCGAGCGTCGCCGAACAGGGAAGCAATACGATGATTTCATGCAGTCGCTTATGGATGCCAGTTACAAGGATGGCCGAGCCCTGACCGATGACGAAATTACCGGTATTTTACTGACAGTGTTATTCGCAGGTCAGCACACCAGCGCTGTTCTCGCCACCTGGACGGGTCTTGAACTGATGAACGCGCCACCTTATCTGACGCGAATAAGACAAGAGATGCAGGAAGTCTACAGCGACTGCGGGAAAATGGAACTCGACAAGCTCAAGAAACAGGTCGTTCTGGAACATGCAATCCGCGAAAACGAGCGGATGCATCCACCGCTGATCATCCTGATTCGCAAAGTGCTCAGGCCGTTGAATTATCGGGGCTATCACATACCCGCAGGTACGTTGGCCATGGTGTCTCCGGCAGTGGCCCATAGAGTGCCGCATTTGTTTTCAGGTCCGGATGAGTTTTCTCCAGAGCGCTTTGCGCCTCCCGCCAGCGAGGACAAGCAACACCACTACACACTGATTGGATTCGGTGGTGGAAAACACATGTGCATGGGCAAGAATTTTGCATACTTGCAACTAAAAGCGATCTGGACTGTACTGCTTGATCGCTTCGACTTCTATCTTGACGGAAAAATTCCTGATCCTAACTACGGAAGCTGGGTAACAGGACCGCAAGAACCCTGCCGGATGCGCTACACGCGCCGGTCTCAGGCAAGCCTTTTTTATGAGTAATGCCAAGTCTCGGCGCTACGATTTAGCCATCGTTGGTGGTGGCCCTGTGGGAAGTGTGTGTGCGATCGCACATGCGCGTAAAGGTGCCCGGGTGACCCTTCTCGAAGCAAATCCGAAAGCTTCCAATCGGTTGGCAGGCGAGTGGTTGCATCCACCCGCTGTACGGATATTGCAGGATCTCGGCATTCACTTCAATTCACCGTTGCAATGTGTAGCCGGTAAAGGTTTTGTCGTGTTTCCAGAGGACAGCTCTGATCCGATTATGCTTCCGTACTTGAACGAATCCCGCGGATTGGCCTTGGAGCACTCTACCCTAGTCTCGCGCCTTCATGAAGCGGTGCAAAACGAACCGAATGTCGACTTCATAGTACCAGCGCGAGTCCGTGCAATCGAACACGGCGAAGTCAAATATACCGTTCATAGAGATGAAAGAAGCGTGACTGCAGATCGAATTATCGGTGCAGATGGCCGCGCCTCTGTCGTACGTAAATCGCTGGGATTGTCAACCAAATTGGAAACATGCTCGCGGATGGTGGGAACGGTCGTAGAAGGCGTGGATTTGCCGTTAAAGGGATATGGACACCTGTTACTTGGCGGACCTGGTCCGATTCTCATCTACCAATTGGCAGAAAGACGTATCCGAGTCATTGCCGATGTCCCGCTGGATCATTGGGTACCCAAGGACCGAGTCGGACTTATTTTGGAGTCATATACCCAGTTGTTACCGGAAATAATCCGTGAAAGATACGTTGAGGCATTACGCAGCGGGAACTTCAATGTCGCAGCAAACGAACTGAAACCGAGAATCAATTATGGAAATCCTGAACGAATTCTCATTGGTGATGCGGCCGGGCACTACCATCCAATCACCGCTACAGGTATGACTCTCGGTTTTGGCGACGCTCTTTCCCTGGCCGAAGATCAAGGTTTTGATAAATTCAAATCCGATCGCTACCGACAGACCCGCGCTCCGGAATTTCTTGCCATGGGACTGTATGAGGTTTTTGCCGATTACCGTATTGAGGCAGTGGCGCTTAGACATGCGGTCTATCGCAAGTGGCGGACAAATCCAACAGCCCGCGACCGAACCGTCGATCTGCTGGCATGTGAAGATACATCAGTGGTTCATCTCGGCGTTTCATTTTCATTCGTTATTCTCAGGATCTTTGGCGAGCGTTTGCTAAACTCGTACGATAGATTCGCCCGTCACCGGTTACGCGACATTGTTCTCTCACTCACCAAACGTATGATCTGGTTGGTACGCGGAGCTCAAGAACAGAACAGGTTAAGGCGGACCGGCGGGGTCAGAGACGAACGATCCCGCGAACTTTTGTCCCGTACATTTTTAGTGTCCATGCCACCGGAAGTGGATTATTCAATACGCCAATATTCGCGTGAAGTTGATGAAATCAATGTCAAACCCGCATTGCAAAGTGCAACGGAACACCTCTTGAATCTTCAGGCTGAGGACGGCTCCTGGGAAGGAGAGATGGTTTGGTGTCCCATGCTCACCGCACAGTATGTGTTGCTGCATCATGTCATCGGGCGAACGCTCTCACCTGAGCGACGACGTCTTGTTCTGCGGCAGTTCGAGGTGACGCGATTGCAAGACAGGCTGTGGGGGATGCACGAACATGCACAGCCTAACCTGTTTGTTACGACCCTGGTCTATATCTCAGCGAGATTGTTGGACATCAAGCCTGATGATCCCTTGGTTGAGCCGGCTAGAAGATTCATACAAGCGGAGAATGTGCTCAGTATACCGAGTTGGGGGAAATTTTGGCTGGCGCTTCTCAATCTTTACCAATGGCAGGGTATGAATCCAGTGATTCCCGAAATATGGAAAATTCCTCGCTGGATTTCGTTACATCCGTCGAACTGGTATTGCCACACGAGAATGATCTACATGGCGATGGCAGCAATATTTTCAAAACAGTATCAGGTGCCGGTAAACCCTGTAATCTCGGCTCTGCGACAAGAGCTCTATCCCCAGGGTTTCGAAAATGTGAATTTCTCCAGAAGTCGAAATCTCCTGCGGTCTGCTGATCTTTTCGCACGTCCAAGTGTGTGGCTTCGAGCTGGATATACATTGACCCGAATTGTCGACCGTTTTCACATGAAAGGACTGCGAGGTCGGTGTACGGAGGACTTGATTCAACGTATCAAATGGGAGCTGCAGACCACGAGTCATACAAGCATTTCTCCAGTGAGCGGCATACTTAATATTGTTGCTGTCTGGTTATCGAATCCAAACGATCCCGACTTCGAGCAGGCACTCGCGCAAATGGATGGTTGGATTTGGGAAGACGAGGAAGGCGGCACACGAGTTACAGGTGCAAGGAGCGCCTCTTGGGATAGCGGATTTAGCTTGCAGGCATTGTCGACGGTATCCAGTGATGGCAGGGTCAAGGATGCTCTGCTGCGCGGTGCGGAGTTCTTGCGTCAGCAACAGGTCGATCATAGTTTTGAAGGTTTTCGTCAAGCTTACCGAAACGATCCCAAGGGTGGATGGTGTTTTGCCGGAGGATGGCATGGCTGGCCGGTCACTGACTGCACGGCAGAGGCCGTGCTCGGGATGATTTCCGCTCAAGATGAGGTAACAAATCCGACCGTTCTCCGTGATGCAATCCAGTTTATGCTGCGCGGCCAAAACCGCAATGGCGGATTTGGCAGCTACGAATCGCAGCGCTCCCGCATTGGGTTGGAGTGGTTGAATCCGGCGGAAATGTTCGGTGAATCAATGACTGAACATTCTTTTGTTGAATGTACTGCGTCTTGCCTTGCTGCATTTGCTGCCTGCAAACAGCTTTTTCCGGAACTAGTCGACGAATCGGTGATGGGTTCTATTTCAAAGGCTGATGCCTGGCTTCGTCGAACCCAGGAAAGCGACGGCTCGTGGCGTGGTGTGTGGGGGATTCAGTACATCTATGGCACTTTGTTCGGAATCAGGGGTCTGCTTGCTGCGCAGGCACCACCCGGTGATCCGGCTTTACGGTTAGCTTGTCAGTGGCTGCTGAATCGTCAACGTCCCGATGGTGGATGGGGTGAACACCACAGCGGTAGTCTGAGTGGCAAATACGTAGCTCACGAAGAAAGTCAGGTGATCCAGACGGCATGGGCCCTGATTGCGCTTCTTGAAGCCGGAGATTCAAACTGGATTGCGATTTCACGAGGTGTTCAGTATTTGCTCCGCACTCAAAATACAGATGGAACATGGCCTAAACAGGACATGGCTGGAGTCTTTTTCCGCACCGCGTTGTTGGACTACGTTTTATATCGACAGTATTTCCCCCTGCACGCACTGGGCCTTTACGAGAGAAGGCAAAATAAACGGCAACAACTGACGAATTACGCGGCCGTTACAGCAGAAACCACGGAATTTGGCGTCTGATTCAAGTGCCGGAGTGCTCGGGCTTACGCGCCAGAAAGTAAAACATTGGGGTGAAAATTCCAGTCTCGCCGCCTTCAACCAGTGCGTCAGCTGCCGTATTCAAAATTGTGCTGACTTGCCTGGATCCTTTCGGAAATACCCGGATTTTCTCTCCCACTCTCAAAGTCAGGTTGGTCATGGCTCTTCCCAGCGGCGTACGCGGAATGCTGGACAAGGTGAAATCTCGTCCCTGCAATGCGCGGTACCAGGGTGTCTCTGGATCAGAATCCAAGGCTACATCGCGCGATTCAACCACTTCAAATCCGGCGGCTGACAGTGCCTCACAGACCTCCAAAGTGGTTGCAATTTCAGGCAGTGCATCCCCTCTTTCGATATCGATCTTGATTCGTTGGTGTTCTGCGTTCTCGGGGTCGAAAATCTCAGTCAGACACCAGTCGTAGCCAGTAAAACAAGCCCCTGGGCGAAGTACGCGGAAAGTTTCCTTGAACGCAGCCACCTTGTCTGGGGCATGGGGCATCGATTCGATCGCGTAGGCGCCATCGTAACTGTTGTCAGGTTCTGGTATCTGCATGTAATCGCCTTTAATGAAGCGACACAGCGATTCAACATCCTGCGTGTGTGTTTTCGCGCGCTCGATCTGGTACGCGTTGATGTTGAGTCCGACAAAATTTGCACCACTGTAACGAGCCATCGTGCCCATTGGTCCTCCAACACCACATCCCACATCAAGAATATGCATACCCGGCTTAAGCGACAATTTGTCAGCAAGAAATTGCTCATGTCTTATCAATGACTCCTTGAAACTTTCGCCCCGCCGACGAGGTGCAAAGTGAAAGGATGCGCCCCAGCCGAACTCGTAAAAATCAGTTATCAGATCATAGTAGTGATTGATGAGTGATTTATATTCTTCTCTTCTGCGACCCTCGCCATCATCGTAAATCCCAGTGTATTCATTAACCACAGTATTAACTTCATCGGGTTGGAGATCCGAAAGAGAACTGGAATCTGAAAGTTTATCGGGAGTCAGTGGCAATCGAAATTTTTGCTGGGAACTCATGTTTTCTCCAATGCGAAGTGTGACAAAATTCTTCCTGAAAGTCGAAGCCTGGGTTTGTACTAGTCCGTAGTCACTCCATTAAATTCAGCTTCGACATTACAGTTATTTTAAATGACCCAAACGTAATTCAGGAATTAAAGAGAAATTTAAAACGATCTGATGTGCTTTCTGGCTATCGGTTCAACACCTCAACACTGCACAACCGCCGGGCAGTTTCAGGGTAAAGACCGTCGCGTTGCCGCGAGTAAAATTCAATGGACACGTGAGCCTTCAAAACGTAGTCACAACGAGCTTCTCATGGAAAGTTCTCTCTAGAACACCCGTACTCATCCATTGTGTCTCGGTCAACAGCACTTATCAGAATAGTTGTGCCGAGCGACTCACTTCAGGAAAGTGCCTGAACTCTCCTCGATACCCATTAAACCAAGGTTTCTTCTTCTGAATGTTTTTGCGTGGTCGGGAGTGGTTCCGAACCGTAGATTTCTGACATTTTATTTTGAAATTTTACTTCGCCGTTGGAGCTAAATGCTTCTTCAGACAAATCGTGCAGATGTTCGATGACACGAATTTTCAATTTCTTGCTGACCGATAACGAAGGAAAGGCATTGAATCTGAACTTGAAGTTTGGATTGGTCAATTCAAGCTTAAGGTATCGTGAAATCATCAGAACATTGACAAGCAATTGCAGTTTCATGAAGTGCATGCCGAGACATGTGTGGGTACCTAAACCATACGGAGCAAATCCGGGACTGCGGTGCTCGTCGCGTGGTGGGAGATAGCGATCAATGTCGAATTTGTGCGGTTTCGGGAAAACGTCTTCCAAGTAGTGTGAAGCGCAATGTGCGATAAAAACGAGCTCTCCGACAGGTAACTCAATTCCTTCAACTACACATGAATTAGCGACGTTGCGGGGAATCATATGGACTACCGGGTACATTCGCTGACACTCCATGATGAAGCGGCGTGTCACGTCGGTAGCTTCTTCAGTGAAGTCCTCAATCTTTGGGTCACCATTGGCAAACAGGGCATCCGCTTCACTTTTGATTTTAGCGTGGATTTCCGGGTTCGCTAGCAAAGCGTAAATCGTACAGCCCAATTGGTCACCGAGGTACAGACTTGGGAGCATCGGTGAAGTGAGCATGAACCTCAAGTTTGCCTCGGGCATGAATTGCGGGTCGCTGGCGTGAAGACCAAGAGTCTCATCAGCGAAGTCCCTAGGGCAACCAGCACGCTGTGCAGGCGTATGATTTTGCTGAATCCGTTTCACTGCAGCATCAACAGCTTCCAATCCACGCTTCATAGTCGGAGTGTTCAGTGCAATCCGAGCAAGAAATTTGGGCAGGCGCATAATGAAGTGGACGGTAAGAATGCGGTCTTTCCACTTTATCAGCGTGGGAAAAATGTCGTTGGTTTCCGTACTCATCACTAGTGGCATGATTTGCGAATTCAACAAAAGTCGTGAAGCAGAGTACGGCTGTATTTCAGTTCCCGCTTTCCAAGTCTTCAAGTGATTACGAATAAGACTGTAGAGAGTATCCAACTCACTCTCGAGTCTCTTGCCCGAGTATGGAGGTTGCAGGACTTTACGCAATTTAAAGTGATCCGCTCCATCAAGAGTGGGCAGCAGTCCGGCACCGCCATATTCTCCCTGTATATCAAGGTAGAAATTTCTGGATGTCAGGTACCTACGCCCTTTCCGATGTACCCAGTGATTGATTTCGGCACCAACCATAAAGGTCATAGGTTTTCCGAAAACCGTACGAATTCGGAACACCGGACCATATTTCTCTGCCAGATTTGCAAACAGAGCCGGTAGATTTCCTTTCCAAAAGTTTCGATTCAATCCAATTCTGATTACAGAAGCGTACGGTATCTTTTTTGTGAGGTGGGATTTTCGAAGCAAAGGGTTTGCGATCGTTTCTTGAACCGCTGCAGATATAACACGACCGATCAGTTCCATCTGACAGATTTGCTCTATTCTCTTTTCCGTGTCCTCATCTATCTCAAACATGAAACCAAAAAGATCGCATGTATTGACGAGGCTTATGATGATGATATCTCTAGGAAGAGGAATGGTATCGGTGAAAATTGTCTCACTGATTCGGGATCTGACAAACTGTTTCGCTGTATCATCTCGATTGTTGCCAGACTTGTCCGCATGCCAATTTACGGGAGACAATGTCCAAAAATCGCCGTCATGATACTGCAGAATTTCTAATTCGACTAACCGCTCCAGAGTAGAATCGACAATATCCTCTGCATAGATGGCGAGTCGTTCGATCCAGTAGCGAGTGCTTTTATTTTCGGGTTCTTTAGCGATTTCATTCAGACAAATGTCCAAAGACGGGTTGCCGGTTTTTTTTGAGTCCAGCAGCTGAAGCGACTCCATGTCCGTATCTATTCGCAACTGCAGGGAAAGATCAGCGAGTACGGCTCCAATGACAGCGCAGTTCAATGTCCAGCCGGATACCTGGTGAAAGTAACCGGTCTGCTCATTCAGCAGCATCAGAATTAGTTCTTCAGGCAAATTCAGCTGATGCTTTTCCATAGGTAGAACACGTCTCCGATAAAGTTGAAGGTACTGACCTCACATTGGAAGTGTACGCACCAAACACTTGAATTATAACTCACTTTTTCTTGCACTATTTGATGATGAAAAGTCGCAAAGTCCCAATCCAAACACAGAGAATCCAAATTTCAGTAGTGACTTAATGGTATCAGGGATTTGATAAACGAATGTTTGCAGCCTTTAGGTGCACATGATCGGACTCCGAACTGTTCGACCCTAACCTTCAGAGATCGAGACAGAACGGGTAGCAAACCACAATATTTTTCTCAAATATAATGGAATCACCCCGCTCGTTAATGTCTAACGCACAATTTGGACAGGACGTAATTTCCACTATGAAGATCAATGAAGTTAGGTGTAGTCATGCAACAATCAAGTGATTCAATAAATTCAAATTCAAGTGGGACTGACTGCGCGTTGTGCGGGTCTAATAATGTCGGGACACGAATGGAAGAGTTCTCTTTTCCATATGGTTCTGGAGATTCAGCACCTAAACTGCGCACTGTAATTCCGATACACACATGCTGCGATTGTGAAATTGAGTTTACGAATCACGAAGCTGACATCGTATGTCACGATGCAGTCTGTCACTTTTTGGACATCCAAACCGCTTAGAGACAATTGAAATTCGCAAATGTCAAGATCACTTTTCAAACTGAGTTGGCAGGACGGAAAACTCCTCCTTTAGAAAACTCATATGAGCTAATTGATTGGAAATGAATCAGACAAATTTCTCGCGTTTTTAGAGAGCCTGCCACGAATCAGCCAAGCACCTAGCGCAGGCAACAAAACGATCGCGCCCAACATGTTGACAAAAAACATGAACGTGAGCATTATTCCCATATCAGCCTGAAATGCCAACGGTGCGAAAATCCATGTAACTACACCTGCAGCCAATGTAAGACCAGTAAAAGCGACACCCACGCCGGTTGTTGCGAGTGTCCGTTCGTAAGCTTCTGCGAATGAAAGTCCCCGCTCGAGATGAGAGCGTACGCGTCCGTATATGTAAATTCCATAATCGACTCCGATACCTACCCCGAGTGCCACAACAGGAAGTGTCGAGATTTTCAGTCCAATTTCCAAATGTGCCATCAGCGCATACGCAAATACAGAAACAACGGAAAGTGGAACAATGATGCAAACCGTCGCAGCCAATGAACGAAATGAAATTAGACACAACACCGCAACCGCCAAAAACACATAGCCCAGAATCGGAAACTGCGATGCCTTCACTTCCTCATTGGTAGCCGCCATCACTCCAACATTACCGGCTGCAAGTAAAAATCTAATATCGCCTGTTTGATTGTCCTCTTGAAATGCCCAAACGGCATCAACAATTCGCTCAATCGTGGAAGCTTTGTGGTCAGTAGTGTAGACAATGACAGGCATCACACTGCAATTGCTATTCAACAAACCGCTTGTCGTCGGTACAAAAGAAACCGATTGCGCCAATATGTAGCTGTTTCTGGAAAGCGCCTGCCATTTGAGGCTTCCTTCATTCAACCCAGCAGTAACTTTCCGAGCGACACCGGCCATTCCCTGAACTGACTTCACGCCCTCCACATTTTGCATATGCCACTCGAAGCGATTCAGGGTTTGCATGATCTCCCATTCTGTGCATCCCTCCGGCTGTGTTTCCGTAATCACGGACAATGAGTCGAGTCCGGCATCAAAGCGACTGATGATCTGGGCAGTATCAACGTTATAGACAGAATTCGAACGCAACTCCGGAACGCCCGCGTGCTGATCGCCGATCTTTACGCGAGTGGCAAACGGAAAAGCTGCCAGAAGCAGCACCAAAGTCAAAACAATGACTACTGCCGCCGGTGATCGATGTGCGAAGCGAGACAATAGATTCCATATCGGCTTCAGGAAATTCTCCAATTGAGCGACATAATTGGAGTTCACTGCTTTCTCATCCAGAAAAGAGAGCGTAATTGGCAGCAAGATCAAGTTCGTGAGGATGATCGACGCGACACCAAGACTTGCGGCGATGGCGATTTCCTGAATGACTTGGACTTCAATGAGTGCGATTGTCAGGAATCCGATGGTATCTGAAACCAGCGCGACCGAACTAGGCAGCAACAAACGACGAAAAGTGGAACGTGCCGCCTGAAGTGACGTATCACCATGTGACACCTTATCACGGAGGGAACTGATCATTTGAACTCCGTGACTGACTCCGATAGCAAATATCAGAAACGGTACCAGCAAAGACATCGGATCGATCCCATATCCCAACGCAGTCATTGCTCCCAACTGCCACACAACTGCAACAAGTGAGCAAACCAATGGAATTACAACAAGCCAAATTGAATGGGTATAAAGATATAGGAATACTCCGGTTATCAAGAATGCGATTCCAAAAAACAGCGCCACGTTCGTAGCGCCATTTCTGATCTCATTAACCAATGTCGGAAATCCTATGATGTGGACGTTTACATCGGATTCTGCTTCCGCAGAAGCCCGGATTTTCTCAAGTTCGGCAGCTACATCAAAGTAATCAAGCCGTTCTCCTGTATCGGGGTGGAATTCTTGAAGTCTAGCGCTGATCAGCGCACCGCTGAAATCAGTAGCAACGAGGCTTCCGACAATTCCGGCCTTGATCGCATTTTCACGCACCAACTCAAAACCTTCTTGATTCAATTCAAGATTACTGGGAACAACATTCCCTCCGATTAACCCATCCTCAACTATTTCTGTATAACGAACATTCGGTGTAACCAGAGAATAAACCTGTGAACGATCAACGCCTGGAATGAAAAAAACCGCATCCGTCATTTGACGCAGCGTGGTGAAAAATTCGGCACTGAACATGTTGTCGTCTTTTGCAATCAACGCTATTGCAATGCGATCAGCATTACCGAACTCATCCCTGTATTTGACGAAAGTCTGCATGTAGGGATGTTTCAGAGGAATCATTTTTGAGAAACTTGCATCCACATGCAACTGCGACGCAAAGGTTGCCATGACGGCCGTCGCCAAGGCAAACAGGGACAGTATTACGATTCTGAATGAGAATAGAAACTGTTCGAGTTTATCTGAAAAACGAGATGCCCATTTTGAGTGATTCGCCATTTCTCAATTCAAAATGATCGGAACGATCAGTAAACTCCCTGTAGATGTCGAATACCAAATTCTCCGAGCAAGATCAAAATTCCTTCCACAGTCGGCAGTACAGTTGAAATTCCGCTTCGCGTCACCAGGCTGCTATCGGAAACATTATTTCCAAAGCTGTCGCTGACCAGTAATACACCTTCAAGCCCTGTTATCAACAACTGATTGGATGGAAGCTCAACTATGTCGGTTAGCATTGCACGGGTGTCCGTCGGAGATTGTTCCCAATTCGCTCCGCCGTCGAGTGAGCGATACAGGTTCCCCCTGAGTCCGGCCAGAATCACTTCATTCTCGTTGGTTGCATGGATGGCAAACCATGAACCAACATAAGGCGATTCCAACTTGTACCAGCTCACACCGATGTCATCTGAACGATAGATGTTCCCTGCTTCCGCGGCGATATACAAAGTATTGTCACCCGCGGGGGTTATCGCATTGAGATGATAGTCATCCTCTTCCGATATGTAACGCTGATTCCAAGTATCACCACCGTTATCGGTTTCCAGATAGTAGCCGTATGCCCCCACCGCGATACCTTCTTGAGAGTTGCGAAACCAGACATCCAGAAGCGGTTGCTCGTTTTCGGGCGCTTGATGAACGACTTTCCAACTACCGCCTCCATCTTCAGTGCGCAAAATGACTGCATCGTGACCGACTACCCATGCCAGTTGGTCGTCGTGCATGTAGACCGCGGTCAGCAGACTACAGGTTGGAACTTTGCTTTGCGTCCAGGTTACACCTGAGTCAGTTGATATGAGAATGTGCCCGCGTTCTCCCACCGCGATGTATGTGGAATCAACGGACGCGCCGTCCAACAGCAGGGATTGTTTTGCAAGTGGAGCTTCGACGGACCATTGCGGGCAGGCTACCGCTGTCTGCGTCAGCATTGAGCAGACCAGTAAAACTGAGATCACACTAAGGCAACAGTGTATCGACAAGCCGTTTACTTTAGAATTCATCACATCATATAGATTCGATTCACCAAACCGACAAGTTTATTTCAGGTATGCGTCAATCTCAACGCTCAACCGCAACAAAAGGGTTCTTAGGACGCTTACCGCGCAGTTGGCAGATGGATAATCTAACCACTTTTCTCCGCAGGTAGACCTAATACTAGCGCTTGCCCTCCCGGCGCAACGCAGCAGGTGTGAATTCCTTAGTTGAGAGATCAACTCCGAATTGAACCGGCTCGTATTCGTTGCCAAGATTGTTGGCAACGTAACGCCCCGCCTGCAAATCGTGGTGAACGACCAGAGCGGTCCAGAACAAAGGGATATCGTAGTAATTTATGGGGTGTCCTTCAGACGCTCGCCAGATCTGATCCCTGGTGTCATATAGATCAACAATCAGTATCTGCCACGAATCCTCGTCGATGTAGAATGTTCGGCGTTTGTAGACGTGTGTTGCATCTTCCTTAAGTGTCGCTTCAACCACCCAGACGCGATGCAGCTCATAACGGGTGTGTTCCGGATTCGGATGCAATGGTGTGAGAATATCGCTGAATGATATTGAATCGCTTTGCAGTCTGTAGCTGTTGTAAGGCACATAGATTTCACGCTTGCCGACAAGCTCCCAGTTGTATCGGTTGACAGCACCATTGAACATGTCGAACTGATCGTACGTGCGTAGATTGTCCGCGCTTGAAGCCGGTGTGTCATAACCGACATCAGGCGCACGCCGTACTCGGCGTTGACCAGGGTTGTAAACCCACGCTCGACGCGGTTCAGCAACTCGATTCAGTGTCTCATGGGCCAAAATGATTCCACCAGCGAGCCTGGGAGGTGCCAGAGCTTCCTGTTTGTAAAATACCATGGTATTGTCTAGCCGATCTTCCGTCATCCCTTCCAATGCATAGTTAAAAATAGCCTGGTCTCGGAGCTTGAACACCGTATAGTCGCCCTTTCTCGTCACTGCCGCCTGTGCGAAGGTTCGCTGAAGGGTTTCGCCTCGATAACGCAGCAAATGATTCCATATCGCTTCCAACCCGTTCTTTGGGATGGGAAATGGAATGCCGATTACCGCTCCGGCAACGCCGTTGCCGTCATCGACCAGTTCCGCGGTTACCGAGATTTGGCTTGTTGCATCATAGATTCGCTGAGGTAACGACGCGCTTCGTCTGGTCGGATAGATCGGCATCGAATATGAGCTGTATGCCCGGAGCAAATGCTGATGCCCGACAGAGAGCTTGTCCTGATATTGATCGACATTGCTTGAATCAATGACAAACAGAATTTGATCATCAGCGAATGGGTCAATGTGGTGCTGACCGGTCTGATATCCTGCGGGCGGTTGGGTAATGCCGCCCGTCCATTCAGGTATGGAACCGTCTGCATTGCCGCTTTTTTCGGCACCAACCGGAGTCAGATCGGTTCCGAGTCGGGAAGCCTCCTCAACAGTAACTGCTGCAATATTGGAAATGCTTACGATTGCAAGCGCACCCAACTTAAAGAAAATCGCTAAATTTCTCATTCAAACAACCCTTCTCAGCTCATCTTAGAATGAATAACTGAGACTGAACTCAAGAAAATCTCTGTCTCTCAACGTATTGCGCTCACCTGCGCCGAAATGTCGTGTGTAACTCAGATTCGCTTCCCATTCCTGCAAATAGTTGGCACCGACACCGAGAGTGAAAGTTTTGGCATCCTCCACAAAGTTACTGATCGGATTTGGTGTCGTTCCGTTCACGTCGTGCTGGAACTGAATATATGGATGCAAATTGAAAGCACCGACAGCGTTGAAGTAATCCAATTTGGTGACTGCCCGATAACCCCATGATGAAGCCGTTCCATAGCTGCCACCGGGTCCATCCAGTGGGGTTATCGCTGAATCCGGCATTTTGTGTATGTTTGTGAGGGCGGCTTCAATCAGGAATACGCCGCTATCTGCGCTTAATACCGACCCGAATGTCTTGGTGCCGGTGACTTGAATCTGGCTCACATCCCGTCGGATGCCGCCTACTACCGGAACGCCGGTGGCACCAAGTGACTGTGCAATAACACCGGTACATTCTGTCGCATTCAATTCCGCACACTCCCGCGGAACCCGGCTTTGAAAATTTAAAACATTATTAATTGGCCTGAGGCCTTCTGCAATTACGTGTGTGTCCTCTCGTTGCAGTGGCGCATCGGTATGGTGAGAAATCTCACCCTGCAAAGCCCACCCGGTATTCCCAAGTAAAGTATTGAAGCTGACACCAAACACATTAATCTCTTCCGGGTATTCCACAAAATAATGTGCGTCCTTTACGTAACGATCTATCCCTATTTGCGCCGCGAAACCTTTGAAATAATTTGTGAGAGCAGTCACTTGCGTCTGCGGTTCGGCTCCAGCCGATTTTAACTGTAACGCCGTGCCGGTCAACTGTCTGATCAATTGCGTCTTTTCAATGCCATAGAGGGTAGTAAAATTCGTGTTAACGTGTGTACCAATTGCTGTAGCGATATCCTGTGGCGATGTGTTATTAGCAATCGCTGTGACAACTGCTATCACAGCATCTGGCGCCTTTGTCGCTATGGTACCGCCCTCCGTAGCCCCATCCACCAAACTCGTAGCCGTTCCAGATCTCGCACTCACGATTGGACGACGACTATGGTAACGTGTGAAGAAAAAGCCAAACTCGGCATTATTTAAGACCTCGGACAGATAACGCAACGCAATTCCATATTGTCCGGAATTTCTCGCTTTCCTATCAGGACCGCGTTTGACCCGAAGCCAATTGTCCTGATCATCCGGAGGCAATGGAATACCGAATCCTCTCAAATCTAACTCCACGTATTCGCCACCTTCTCCAACATAGTCATTGGTCGAAAAAAAAGTACCAACCGGGTCGATTTCTGTTTTTTTCCATTTCAACTGAACAAAGGATTCCAGGGATAACTTGTCAGTCGGAGCAACCGAGACCGCCACCAGCGGAACAGGAACTAGGGCCTCGCGAATTTGCGAACCCGGTGTTCGCAAGCGACTTACATCAACTGGGTTGATGACATTGACGCCATTTTGGACGAATGTGCTTTCTCCCCAATTTAAAACCAGATTGCCAACACGGAAATCGCCAAAAACATCTCCATACTCGAAATCTTTGTACCCATAAAAGTCCAGCAACTTGGCCCCCGAACCAACCAACTTCCTAGCTTTGGGTGAAAGTCTGGTACGTTTCAGGACGCCATCTTCAGTCTTGAAATCGAAGAAACCTGTAAATCTCGTAAACAATCCAAAATCTTCATTTTCCACATCGATTTCTGTAGTTACCTTTGTCACTGAACTGATCAAACCCTTGTCAAAGTTGAGGTTGCCATCGTCACCATTTGGATCAGAGTCGATCAGCAGTCGGTCACGTTCCTTCAGCCGGTAGGTGAGGCCATGTGAGATGTTCGTGTCGATGTTTACTTCAAAATTGCTGTCTTCATCCGAATTCTGCGCCCACGCTGGCATACTGGGAACAGCAATTATCACTGTAAAAATTAAAGGCAGGCATTGACGCTTTAGTCTCCGAAAGAGGTTGCAGGATCGCAGGAGACTAAACTCTGACAGCTTAGGACTCAAAATGTCAAACTGGTGGAACTCCGACTGTTGGAACTTCATTTATCCTCTTTTCAATTCGTGAATCCCAAGATGAATTACTGGTAACTTAGCAGTTTCATCGTTATTGGTATGCCTACCATTCTAAACTAATTTCCAATTACAGACATATAAATACAACTAATAATTTTATGCAAAATTTATATCTCCACCGTTTGGAGCGTCTTCTTTGTGCGAGTTGATATGGTCTAGAATCTGAAAATT
Organism: Arenicellales bacterium; assembly: GCA_963666625.1. Taxonomy (GTDB): domain Bacteria; phylum Pseudomonadota; class Gammaproteobacteria; order Arenicellales; family JAJDZL01; genus JAJDZL01. The sequence goes on along the minus strand of OY762925.1, from coordinate 2,678,527 downwards.
AATCATTTCGAAATAATCTCGAACGCATTCGAAGTCAGTCCTCAGCGCGGTTGCATTCGGATTGCACCGTCCAGCCTGATCACCTCGCCGTTCAGCAACTGGTTTCGCAGTATGTGCTCGACCAGTCGAGCAAATTCCTGAGGGTCACCGAGTCGCTTGGGAAACGGAACCTGATTGGCCAGACTCTGCTGAACTTCGTCAGGCATGCCGAGCAATAACGGTGTGGCGATCATTCCCGGTGCAATTGTCATCACTCGGATTCCGGCACTTGCGAGTTCCCTCGCTGCCTGTATCGTCAATGCGACGATCGCACCTTTCGAGGAACTGTATGCCGCCTGTCCGATCTGACCTTCAAATGCTGAAACCGAAGCAACATTGACAATCACACCACGTTCGCCGACTTCATCCAGCACCGGTTCATTGCGTACCGCAGTCGCCATCAGACGCATGGCATTGAATGTTCCGATCAGATTGACATCGATTACCCGCTTGAAGTCCTCAAGCGGCATTGCGCCGTCTCTTCCGACAATCCGCTTGGCGGGGGCGATTCCCGCACAATTGATGAGGATACGTGCCACACCGTGAGACTCACTCGCCACTGAAACAGCGTTAACCATGCTGTCCGCATCCGTTACATCACACTGTATGGCCAAACCACCACAGTCTCCAGCGACTCTGTTTATTCTGTCACCATCAACATCAAGCAGACTGACATTCGCACCACGTTCTGCAAGAAGCCGCGCTGTTGCCTCTCCCATTCCAGATGCCGCACCTGTCACCAAAGCTGCCATTCCCTCAATCTTCATCGATATTCCTCAATTCAAATGTCATATCAAAATGCGTTAGTTTAAACAGAAAGTCAATGGAAAATGCATGTATATCGTAACGAGGCATTTCGAGTAAAGTAAAAAATCTCTAATAAATTCATTGCTTTAAGTTCAGGTTGTGACATGCTGAAATAAGAAGGAGTCATTCTCAAAGATGGAATTACATTAAAGGTTGCAAAAGTAATTAATGCACATGAAATTTATCAACAGCCTCGCATGCTCTCGTTACTGAAAAGGCTGTTCGGTTAATAAAGCTTTTCATTTTTTCCGATCGACTTCATTTTAAACAGACAGCACTACACAATTTCGACTCGGAAAATTCAATTGTTCTTTCATTTTCAAAATCAGCCTCGACACTCGCCGGGCCTGGGACATTCCAGAGAACAAGGGTTGGACTGTCGGTGGCGGGTGCTCACAAATTTTGTCTTCAAGTGAAGTGCAGTCGAATGGGGCACTCGGCAACGATTTTATGTTTCAATATGAAACTCAGGGCTTTTCACGATGTCTGGAAACCGTTTGCCTGATTCAGCTCGCTTAACTCTTGTTGTGCTATCCTTGCGAATATCCGAACGACGTGCCAAGTAACTGTGTAGGATAATAGTTTCGTTGAAATCAACGCACTCACTACTAATTCTGACGGATATAACCATGGCAAGTATTACGATTCGCAAACTTGATGACGATGTAAAGACACGTCTGCGGGTGCGTGCTGCTGAGAACCGTCGGTCCATGGAAGAAGAAGCGAGATTAATCCTAAGAGACGCAGTAAGTGAAAATTCAACATCTCGGAATCTAGGGGAAGTTGTACGGTCAATCTTCGGACCGAATGATCGTGTAGACCTACAGTTGCCGCCGCGTGAACCAGTGCCCGGTCAATCGACTAAAGTCGGGTAAAGTCGTTCCAGCCTGATGCGCACATCCCCGGTCGTGAATCGCCAGTCTATCCTCACCTGCAGACGATCCCGGTCCGCCTGCCACCTCCTCACGGACCGCCTGCATCACCGCGCCTGTTGCTGTCCGCAACCAGTCGCAGATGTCGCGGCACCGCCCGTCGCACGACACCATTCGCACCATGATCGCCGCACGGCCTGAACCCCATGGGCGGCCTTGTCCACTCGAACACACCATCCGACACGTCAATCAGGTGAATGCCCGACTCCCACACCAGCTCACGCTGCTCCCGGTCGATATTGACCACCGCAAGAATCGGATACACCGGACTTGACTCGAACTCACGCTTGACCGCGCGAAACACCCTCACCAGCTCCCACACCTGATCCAGATGCTCGGGCGAGAACCTGCTCTTGATCTCCACTATATAGGCCGCACCGGAGCCGTTGCGGGCGACCGCCCAGCCATCCAGCTGCATGCTTCTGCTGTCGTACGACTCCATGTAGTCGGCATCGAAATGCTCGTCCAGTATCCGCCGGATGGAGGGTTCCGCAAGCGCCTCGGTGTAGCTTCCGAGCCGGTTGCCGTATCCGCCGATCTGCTTGCCGTGTTCTTTCGTCTTCTCGGTCAGCTTCGCAGCCGTCGCATTCACCTTCGCAATTTCTTTACTGAGTTTCTTCCACTTCTCTTCGGATTGCTTCCGGATCTCTTCTGTCTCCGCACGCATTTCAGCGGCACGCTGATTGATCCGCTCGGTCTCCTCACGTATCTTCTGAATCCTCTCCTCAGTTGTCAGATCTTCCTGTTCCGGCATCTTCGGCACCTCGCATGTCAAGTTGATTTCCCGTCGGCAATATCCAGTCAAAAGTCTGATGACTGGTCCGATCTCCATGATACTATGATACGGCGAATTGATCCGGTCGGATTGCCCATCAGCCGTCCGCCTGAACAGTGACCGGAATGCTCAATTGGATGTCCCTGTCGCCCGACAGGCAGACCGGGGTCACCTGTGCGCAGCGACAGAACCGCAATTCACCAACGCTTGTGCGCTCTTCAAGCGGTCGAACCCTTACCCGACATCGGTCAAATGACAATGCACTGGGGCGCGAACCTCCTTCATTCGACTAATTTTGCGAACATTTCAATACTTGTTGATACCAATGTGGTGTCCGAGTTGATCCGCATATCCCCGAACCCAGCCGTTAAGAAGTGGGCTGACATTCAACCCGTGGAAAGTCTGAACTTTTCAGCAGTCAGCGAAGCCGAGTTGCGATTTGGTGCGGCTATTCTACCCTTGGGACGACGGCGTGATAGGCTGTTTTCGAAAATTGAAAATTTACTTTGCGTAGCGTTCGATAATCGCGTGCTGCCGTTTGACAGTGAGGCAGCTCGAAGTTACGCGGAATTGGCAACAATACATCGTGCCTCTGGGTTTGCGATACCGATTGTAGACATTCAAATTGCTGCGATTCCACGTTCTCGCGGTATGACGGTAGCGACGCGCAATATTCGAGACTTCAAAGTGACTGGCATCAAACTCGTTAGCTTCAATTCGGTGTCGACCTCTATACGATCAAGGCATGGCTTGGACACGAGCACCTTGACACGACCAACATCTACGCCGAGGTAGATCTGAAAATGAAAGCGATGGAGCTTTGTGAAGTCGGTATTTCAAATCCACCATCGCGGCAGCGCAACAAGGGCTAGATGAACTTTCTGTCCAATCTTTGAAAGTAAAAAATTATGTCGCGGGAATTGCGGCAAAGCCCGCGTATCCCTCGCCACCGGTGCAATCTCGCGACATAGTTTGTAAAACACGGCAAAAGGATCCCCTTCGAGACTGCCCGTGTTGTTGCGGGTCATTCGTACAGGTGTAGAAGCACTTTCCGAGGGTACCGAGCGTCACACAATTGAATGGGTTTGTGTGACGGTTACAGTTCCGGCCAAGACAGTTGCCGATTGTTTCAAGCATCGCAACAAGGTAGGGATCGATGTTGCGATTGAAGCAATGAAGGAATGTCTGTACGACCGAGAAACTTCGGTTGACGAAATCTGGCGGTATGCAGAATTGAACCGAGTAGCCAATGTGATGCGACCGTATCTCGAAGCTGTCGTATGACGGAATCAGGTAAACACGATACTGAGTTGCACGCCAGGAGCCAACTTGTTCGACTGGCAAACGCTTCCAACAAAGATGTCCAGTCGACCATGATCATTATGCAAATGAGCGGTTTCTGTACCGGCTCGGTATTTCGACCTATCCAAACCGGTTTGTCTTGAGAGGTGCGATTCTGTAATTTATCAGTGTTTGATTCGTTGCCATTATTATTCAAGCACAATCGAACTTCCATCAGAATTGGTATTAAAATTAGTGTTACAAATGGTTCACCCACAATTCACAAGGTTAGGAACGCATTATGGCTGTAAAAACTTTTGATGAGTTCGTCAAAGAACAAGTCTCTCGCGCAGAAGAGTTGAAATTGAAAAATGAAATCGATTGGCCTCAGAGACTTGAAGCCTGGCAGGATGAACTAAAGAAATTGTATTCCGATATGGAAAAATTTTTGAAAAAATATATATATTCTGGAAAGATCAAGCACCAACGAGATTGGGTCACAGTAAGTGAGTCAAATTTTGAGAGTTATGAAGCAGAACAATTAACCTTTAATATAGGTACCGGAAAAGTTGTAGCTAAACCAATCAGCATGCAGACAATTGGTGCAAACGGTCGGGTCGATCTGATAGGTCAGAGGGGTTCCATAAAGATTGTTCTACTGGAAAAAGGGTTTCTACGTGACAGCAGTGTAGATAGGGATGGATGGTACATTGTTACTTCACCCCCTCCGAATATAGCTGTGACTCATTTTGTTAAAGAATCGTTTCAAGAGGCAATTATGGAACTAGCGGATGGCTAAACGCATTTCGTTATCTTCCGATCGACTGGACTTTGAAGAGATTGCACTTCACAATACCGTCTTGGAAAATTCAATTGTTCTTTATTACTCGAAAAAGAATCCTGATTATGAAAGTCGCTTCTCTTTGTATTCGGATGAGGAAATCTTGGTAGAAAGGCAACATCGAAAAAGTGAAACCGAATCAGCAATGGCAATGGTTCTATTAGTAGCGATTGAAGCGTCGTTTCGTGTTGATTACTTTAAACGTTGTGATCAAAAAATGAAGGATCAACTTTCTCGTGAATTTAGAAAACTGTATAAGAAAAAAGATAGAAGAGTCTCTTTAGAAGACGAAATTCTGGAATTGTGGAAAATACACGCTGATGTACCTGTTGCTTTGATAGGAGAAATACGTGATGTATTTAAGTATCGGCACTGGTTGGCACACGGTAGATACTGGGTGCCAAAATTTGGTCGAAGTTATGATTTCTTGAGCGTTTACCGTTTAGCAGACACTGTCAATCGGGAGTTTAGTTTGGAACGGTAGTACATTGACCGGAAATCTTGCTATAAGCGCTAAGTAGATTCACATTGGTAGTAGCCCCTATTCAGGGCTGATAGATTGAGCGTCTGTGTAGTCATCCTCACATTCGCAAATTGAAAATCCTCTCTGAGATGAACGAAAATTGCGTTTGAGCCCTCTAACGGAAAATTAGCCAAGCCAATTAATACACTGACGCTTGTGCTCCAGTTCTGGCTGCGGCTATCCGAAGCAGCGCACTGCTTGAACCTAACCACCATTACGATCGTTGTACTTCGCGTCATATCGTAAACGGAAATACCAAAAATTTGTGTATACTTTTTTTTGTGTCTCCTCAAATTCTATGACTGAAACAGCATGTCAAAGTGAGCAATCCGAACGTGATTCCAAAGTTAGATCAAAGCCTTGCTGAAAGCGATACTGTCCAGCCTGGAAATTATTGGCACGGAGTACTCGAGGAAGGGAGTTTTCTGAGGATCGTTGATATACAAGGGCAGCAAGGTGTTGATTTTCTTTGTTATAACGCGAACAACCTCGAAGAAAGATATCATGCACCAAATACCATCAAGGCCGCACAAAGCATCCATATTTCAAAAGGTTCTATCCTCTACTCCGACTATGCCAATCCTCTGTTCACTTTGGTTGAGGATTCAACACCGGGCGGGCACGATACGATAGCCGGGTGCTGTTCTTCCTGGAGCAATCAGATGCTGTACGGCGTTGCGGACGTACCTGGTTGTCGGGAAAATTTTCTCGGTGCGCTTTCACATTATGGGCTGGGCTGGCGAGATATTGTTCCAAACATCAATTTCTTCTGTTCGGTTCCGGTTTATGAAGACGGACATACCGAAGAATCTGTATTCGAAATTGGAAAATCCGTCGCCGGAGATTATGTTACCCTGCAGGCGGAAACCGACGTACTCTCGATAATTTCAAACTGTCCACAGGTAAACAATCCATGTAACAGCGGAAATCCTACCGAAATTTGGGTGGAAGTCTACCGGCAGTAAATCCTGCATTCAAATCAAATCGACAACATCAGAGAATTAACTCATGACCCAAGAGCGCGACTCACTCGAATATGACGTTGTAATTGTCGGCGCCGGCCCCTCAGGCCTTGCTGCCGGAATAAGACTGCGGCAATTGTGTATGGAAAAAGGGCACGACCTCAGTGTCTGCATACTGGAAAAAGGCTCCGAAGTCGGCGCACACATCCTATCCGGAGCGGTTCTGCAACCAACTGCGTTGAACGAGCTTCTACCCGACTGGAAAGAAAATGGCGCACCTTTAAACTGTCCGGTGACCAAGGATAAATTCGTGATGCTCACCAAAAACTCAGCCATCACACTGCCGACACCGCCTCAGATGAACAATCACGGCAACTACATCATCTCATTGGGGAACCTGTGTCGATGGTTGGCAGAACAGGCGGAAGCGATCGGCGTCGACATTTTTCCAGGATACGCCGCCTCGGAAGTTCTCTATGACGCAGACCGCGTCATGGGCGTCGCTACCGGAGACATGGGCGTTGGAAAGGACGGACAGGCAACAGCAAACTATGCTCCCGGGGCGGAACTTCACGCCCGACTGACACTGTTTGCGGAAGGATGCAGGGGTTCTCTGACGAAAACACTGTATGAACGTTATCAACTTCGCAAAGACGCCCAGCCGCAGACTTTCGGAATTGGAATCAAAGAGTTGTGGGAAGTGGACAGCAGCGTCCACGATGAGGGATATGTCTGGCACAGCATCGGTTGGCCGCTGGACAGTTCAACCTATGGCGGATCGTTCATGTATCACCTCGAAAACAATCAGGTGGCGACAGGGTTCGTCGTGGGACTTGACTACGAAAACCCCTATCTGAGCCCGTTCGAAGAATTTCAGCGATTCAAGCATCACCGTGCCATCAAGAATATTTTTGAAAATGGACGTAGAGTCGCCTACGGTGCCCGCGCATTGGTTGAAGGGGGATTTCAGGCCATTCCGAAACTGACATTCCCAGGCGGTGCACTTATCGGAGACTGTGCGGGGTTCCTCAACACGCCCAAGATCAAGGGCACCCACACTGCGATGAAATCCGGTATGACAGCGGCTGAAGCCGCATACGAACACCTCGCATCGGACTCGCAAGGTGAACTGACAGGCTATAGCGATGCACTCAAATCAAGCTGGTTGTGGAAGGAACTGTATCTCGCACGCAACATCCGCCCCAGTTTCAGACTCGGGAAGTGGCCGGGCTTTTTCTACTCTGGAATTGATACCTACCTGCTGCGCGGACGGGCGCCTTGGACATTGCGTCACCACGACGATCATAAGTCGTTGAAAAAAGCATCCGAATGCACCCCGATCGAATACCCTAAACCCGATGGCATCGTCAGTTTTGACCGAAATTCGTCTGTATATCTGTCCAACACGAACCATGAGGAAAACCAGCCGGTACACCTGACATTGAAAGATGATTCAGTTCCCATATCGGTGAACCTCAAAGATTATGATGCACCCGAACAACGTTACTGCCCTGCCGGGGTATATGAGATAGTCACAGAAGATGACAGCCCGAAGCTCGTAATCAACGCACAGAATTGTGTCCACTGCAAAACTTGTGACATCAAGGACATGACCCAGAATATCAACTGGGTCGTTCCCGAAGGTGGCGGCGGACCCAACTATCCCAATATGTAGCACACATGACTGTGTCTGTATTCACCGAATGAATCCTGTGCCATAATCGCTTCGCACGCACTGACATCAAGCGAATTACAATGGACAAATGAATGTTCCCGATCAAGTCGGCAAGATCTTGTGTAAATTGGGATTGCACGAGTACCGTGTCATTGAGGTCAAATTCGGATTTGGAACATCCGGAAAGGTGGAAATCGTCGAGTGTGAGCGCTGCAAACATACAACCTCTCGATTAGCCAAATAGTTTCTGTATGAATGAAAAGAAATCGGATGTCAACCACTTGACTCCAGACCAGTTCCGCCAACTGGGATACCAGACAATCGACCTCGTTGCGGACTACATGGAAAATATCGAATCGTACCCGGTTCGCTCTCAAGTCAGTCCGGGAGATATATATCGAAGTTTTCCCGAGCATCCTCCTGTGAGCGGAAGACCCTACGATGAAGTCTTGGAGGAAATCAAATCCATCATCATTCCGGGACTCACGCATTGGCAGTCACCTTCGTTTTACGCTTATTTCCCTTCGCATGCTTCTGGACCATCAATTTTGGGAGACTTGCTGTCGTCCGGATTCGGAGTTCAGGGGATGCTCTGGATTACGAGTCCTGCCTGTACTGAAATTGAAACTCTCGTCCTTGACTGGATGGTCGAAATCTGTGACCTGCCAAGACACTTTCATTCAAGCCAGTCCGGCGGAGGTGTGATTCAGGAGTCGGCATCCTCAGCCACATTATGCGCTGCAATTGCGGCAAGAGAAAAAGCTCTGAACGCCAATCCTGATGCCTCACTCTCCGACCTCACGGCTTACGTCACCGATCAGACTCATTCTTCAGGGGAGAAAGGTCTTAAGATTGCGGGGTTCCGAAATGACCAGGTACGCAAGATCAGGGTCGACGAAAAGTTCAGAATGGATATTGACCATCTTGCCCAGACTATTGAAGAAGACTTATCACAAAACAGGATTCCCACATTTGTCTGCGCGACGATTGGTACTACATCATCATTGGCGATCGACCCGATTCCAGATGTAGCACAACTTGCCAATCATTACAAAATCTGGATGCATGTGGACGCAGCCTACTCCGGCAGTGCGGCAGTGTGTCCGGAATACCGCTACATGTTCGATGGATTGGAGAATGTGAACAGCTACTGCTTCAACCCACATAAATGGCTACTCACCAACTTTGATTGCGATCTTTTCTATGTCGCAGACAAAGACGATCTGGTCAGCGCATTGACGTTTACGCCGGAATATTTGCGCAATAAGGAATCATCTGCGGGTACTGTATTCGATTACAGTGGTTGGCAAATTTCACTCGGACGACGATTCCGTTCACTTAAGCTGTGGTGCGTGATGCACCACTACGGAGTTGAGGGACTGCGAGCGCATATCAGATCACATGTCAAGCTTGCTGAACAATTTACCGGCTGGATTGAGGCAAGTGATGAATTTGAATTGTTTCAGCCGACATCCTTGAATTTTGTCTGCTTCCGGCATCGCAGTGGAAACGAAAAAAGCCAACAGATCCTCAACGCTCTCAACGATTCCGGAAAGTTATTTCTGACTCATACTGTGCTGAATGATCAATATGTCATTCGCTTCGTGCCCGGTGCCATGCGCACGCAGATGCGGCACATAGAATCCGCTTGGGAACAGATCCAACAGGTTGCCCAGTCTTAGAACATATCCTAACCAAATAGCCGCTTGAGATAATCAAGATTTCAGCGACTTTCCCGTAATCGGCAAACCTTCGATTGGAGGTCAGTACCATTACGCTTCTCTCCTATCTGGAACAGACCAGTTGAAAGAAAAAGGTTTAAGACGATGCTACCATTCGGTAACCTCATTCCCCATATTGACGGGTGAGAAATCAAATCTTCCAGAAGATACCTGAGGTGGAAGACGTTCTCGATCGCTCGCTCGTCCAAACCACCGAGGCAGTTTAGGCCAGTGATATCCGTCAGCGAGGTACTGACAACATTTCCTCCCAAGACTGGCCCAAAATATCAATAGGAGTCATGAGATTCCAATCCTTGGCCCGATAACGGCCTTTGGTCCGTTGCAAGTTAGGTAGTGTGGTGCTTGGGGTAGAGTTTGCATAGTACCTAAAGGTGCGCTTCAACTACGTTAGCACCATTGTGTGTTGGCAAATTTGGTCTACGAAAAACCATAACACAAATTATTGAAATAACATCATATGATAGATACAATTTAGAGTATAAATGGAAGTATGACTATTTCTGGAGATATCCGACATCAAATGATTGTTTTAGCTCGAAGTAGTCGTACTCGTGCGTCAGATTTCAAAACAACACGGCCAACCAGGTGGCAACCAGAGCAGGTTCGAAATCCGAACAGCCAACTTGATAGTCACTTCACAGATTCATCTGCATGGGAGTTGATTGCGAACAAACTTGAAAGCGGACATCCAGTTGAGACCATCATTTTGGAAAAGCCTCAAGGAAAAACAGGATATGTAATGTTGATTGAAATCGAAGATGATCAACCTCCGCTTTATGTAAAACTTCAATTGGGACCCGGGCAAATATTCGGGCGAAGTTTCCATTACTCTAACCCTAACTGAAATTGAACTATGAATTTAAAAAAATCGAGACCCAGACCAGAAGCGGTTAAATCCAATTTGAACTGTCCACTGTGCGGCAAATCAAATATCAAGACTGTATTAACTCCCTATACATTTGACTACGGATCAGGTGACACAGTAGCAGAATTGAGTGTTGAAATACCGGTACGGCGTTGTGACGCTTGTGATATTGACTTTCTTGATCATGAGGGAGAACGAATCAAACATGAAGCAATTTGCCAGCATTTTGGTGTTCTGACTCCGAATGAGATACGACTTATCAGAACAAAATGCAGCGATACGAGGACAAAATTTTCTGAAGTTACTGGGCTCGGTGCGGCATCGTTAAATCGTTGGGAAAATGGATTGTCGATTCAAAATCACGCTAACGACCGATACTTGCGTCTGCTAAAAGACCCGGCAATCATGCGGCGACTGGAGACGATAGTCAATTCAGAACTGAATTTACAATCTGGAAAATCAAACAAAGATCAGTTTCGCGCTATTGTTATAACCAGTCAGCTATGGGAAAGACGAAAAGAATTCCAATTGCGTAGAGCCGCATGACCTTATGTATATAACGACTTTTTATTCGTTCAAAGGTGGTGTCGGTCGCACGATGGCACTGGCTAACGCAGCTGCACTTCTCGCTATGAAAGGGCGCAATGTGCTTGTAGTGGATTTTGATATCGAGGCACCTGGCCTGGATACATTCAGTATTTTTAAACCAAAAAAGGATGTCTACGGTTTAAATGATTTTGTATTTCAGTACTTGAATGAAGGGTCCGCACCGGATGTAGCTAAATTTGTCGCAGAATGTCCTTCTGTTGGCGATGCAGGAGGAAAACTTTGGATTATGCCGTCTAGTGGAAGCGGCCCCAATTCAATGAAGTACAACCATGTTAATTGGGACGAGTTATACGAAAGATATGACGGATATTTGTTAATTGAAGACCTCAAAGAACAATGGAATCAAGTTCTAAGACCTGACTATGTTTTAATTGATTCACGTACCGGTTATACCGACACGGGTGGAGTTTGCACGCGCCAACTCCCAGATGCTGTCGTGGTGCTCTTCTTTCCAAATGAACAGAATCTTCGAGGACTAGCGGATATAGTCGCGGATATTCGAAGTGAAGCGGCGAGTGCCCATGAAAGGAATATTGACCTTCATTTTGTAATGTCCAATGTGCCCGATTTGGATGACGATGATGAAATTCTGGAAAAGAAGATTGCCGAGTTTCAAAGTCAATTGGGGTTTTCCAGTGAGCCGTTGATTGTGCATCGTTACGACAGTCTTTCCCTACTGAATCAGATGGTTTTTGCGATCGACCGTCCCGGAAGCAGGCTTACTGGCGAATATAAACAAATTGTTCGCGAAATTATTTTGAGAAATTGGAGAGACGAGGATGGTGCATTGGAATACATAAAGGATGCATTTGGACCGCGGGAAAGGGATTCAATTTATATGCAAGAGGCGATGTTAGTCAAAATTGAACGAGAACATTCCTCTAATGCCGACGTATTGTTTCAATTGGGTAAGCTCAAAGAATCTCGCCATGACTTCAAATCAGCGTTAGAACTGATTTCACGAGCAATCGAAGAGGGGTACGAGAAACCGGAAGCCTATATCAGTCGTTCCAGAATATTTGAATCCAATCAGGATTTGGTCAGTGCGTTTAAGGATGTAAGGAGAGTTCTACAGTTTGAAAGGGCTTCTCTAGGTGTGGAGCGCGAAGCAATATTGCGATATTTAAATACAGGAGGGTCCAACTATAGTGAGATTGTCAATTCGCCACTAATATCGTCTCTTTCCGCATCAAGCAAATTTTGGCTGGCATGCGAATTAGATAGCACACAGAGTGAATTAATAGTCGCGATATCGCTCTTCAAGGATGTAATCGAGTCTGACGACATAATTGATCAGCAACGCGTCGTCGCAATGTGTCGTTTGACTTCAGCATATCTGGGGCTGGGAAAATTCCATGAGGCACTTCAGATTCTTGAAGATATATCGACAGATTCCGGAATTCAAGATTTTCCAGAAGTAAATTACGCAATGGCAATGTGGGGCAAAAATGGAAGTGCAGATAGGGACTTGTTTCAGCGCGTAATTGATCTGTATAGTATTGAACCTCCAAAAATCCAGATTCCAGCTGATTTCCAGTGTTTAGCAATCTCATACTGGGTAGTAGGTTCTAATGACAATGCTCTAGAATATTTAAGCACCGCAGAATGCTTGATTTCTGAAACGAGTTTTCGGTCCCAATTTAGTTGTTGGCGCTATCTTACAGTTAGACGAAAATCTTTTTTAGAAGACTTAACGGAAATACGCACTTTGATTAAAAAAGGGATGCCACTTGTACCAAAATTCATAACTTCGAGATAAAAAACGAATACAGATCCGCCCTCTCAAATCGAACATTAAAATCTGCAAATCCGAAAGCTCAATCTTTCGGTCATTCTGTGCTCGGCTCTTTGTTTCGAATTCGCGAGCGTTGTAGAATTTCCTTCGACAGGTCCGATTTCGTAGGACTCAGTTCCCGGCAAATTCTGCTACCATTCTGACGGCTTTTTGCCAACTCGCCAAAAGTCCATCGCGCTGACACGAATCCATCGTAGCCTCGAATCTCCTATCCGAACTCCAGTTATCTGATATCGCATCCAGTGATGGGAACATTCCTATTTGGATCCCCGCCAGATAGGCCGCGCCAAGAACCGTTGTTTCCGTGTTCGAAGGTCGGTCAACCGGCAGGTTCAAGACATTGCTAAGGAATTGACAGAACCAGTCGTTTCGAGCCATCCCACCGTCAACTCGCAACCGTTCAAATCTACTGATATCAGTTTGCATCGCACCTAACAGATCAGCCGTCTGATAGGCAACCGATTCAAGCGCAGCACGCACGATCTGTGCCTTTCCCGTATCTCTCGTCAAGCCGAAGATCGCACCGCGGGCATCCGGCAACCAGTGTGGAGCCCCCAAACCGGTCAGAGCAGGCACGAGATATACACCACAGTTATCGTCCAGTGAAGCTGCGAATTCCGCTGAGTTCGCCGCATCATCGATCAATTCCAACTCATCCCGCAACCATTGCATGGCGGCACCCGCGATAAATATTGAACCCTCCATCGCATAGCAGATCTCACCACCGAGACGATAGCCAATCGTCGAAAGCATCTGATGCTCGGAACGGATCAGTTCTGAACCGGTATTGATCACCAAAAAGCACCCTGTCCCATAGGTGCTTTTCACCATTCCGGGCTCAAAGCAGGCTTGTCCGATCAGTGCGGCTTGCTGATCCCCTGCAACACCGCATATAGGCAGCATCTCACCCAGCACGTTTTTATCGGTTACACCAAAGTCACTGGCACAATCCAAAACCTGTGGCAGACAATGCTCGGGTAAAGAGAACAGTTCAAGCAACTCTTGATCCCACCTTTGGTGTCGGATGTCAAACAACATCGTCCTCGACGCATTGGTCGCATCCGTTACATGGGAATTTCCGGCTGTCAGATGCCAGATCAGAAAACTGTCGATTGTGCCGAATGCCAATTCGCCGCGTTCAGCCCGCTCACGCAAACCAGAGATATTGTCGAGAATCCATGCGAATTTCGTCGCCGAAAAATACGGGTCCAGTAACAGACCTGTCTTTTGCTGGATACTGGGAGTCAGTCCATCCTGCTTCAGCGATGCGCAGAAATTCGCTGTCCGACGGTCTTGCCACACAATCGCGTTGTAGACAGGCTCGCCAGTCGTGCGATCCCAGACGATACTGGTTTCTCGCTGATTGGTGATGCCTATCGCGGCAACATTACCTTGCAGGCTTGCGGCGTAATCCAAAACTTTTCGACTGACGTCTAAAGTAGTCTCCCATATCTCTTTTGGATCATGTTCCACCCACCCGTCATTTGGAAAGTACTGTGTAAATTCCTTCTGTTCGGCGTGCAGCATGCTTCCGTTCTGATCTATCAGGACAGCTCGCGAACTAGTCGTTCCCTGATCAATGCTCAGGATATAGGATTGCATTAAAAACTAGCTCCAGTCTACCCTTGCCGAAATAATCAGATCGATGAGCTCGTACATGCTATGACTCGTACCTGCGGCGGATTCGTTCGATTCAGAATATAACGGAAAGTTATTTCGACCGAGATTTATTGTGCTGTCCAACCGGCGTCAACCGGTATTGCTGCCCCAGTTATACCGGCACTGGCTTCCGAGCAAAGATAAAGGACGATCGACGAAATCTCATCCGTACTGATAAAACGTCGGCTTGGGTGCTTGCTGGCAACAAACTCCTCCCGCGCATCTTCATAAGTGAGATTCCCTTTCGCCGCGATATCGCGAATCTGGCTTCTGACCAAGTCAGTATCGACAAATCCCGGGCAAACTGCGTTGCAGGTAATCTTTTGTTGTGCATGCTCAAGCGCGACGACTTTGGTCAATCCGACCACACCATGCTTTGCCGCGACATAAGCGGATTTTTTTGAACTTCCTACCAGTCCATGTGTGGAACAGATATTCACGATCCGCCCCCAACCACCGCGCAACATCCCGGGCAGAACCGCTTTGGTGGCATGAAAAACAGCTGACAGATTGACTGCTAGTATCTCGTCCCACTTTTCTACCGGAAATTCCTCAACTGCCGCGACATGCTGGACTCCGGCACTGTTAATCAGAATATCTATGTCACCTATTTCGGCAATCAATTCATCGACTGCCCTGTAGATGTTGCCGGAATCACGTAGGTCAGCATCGCAGTAAACCGCTTCCGCGCCTGATTCTTTACGAATGTCTGTCAGCAGCTGTTGTATCTGATCCGGTTCACCCAAGCCACTGATTGCGAGATTACACCCATTCGCCGCGATTCTTTTTGCGACTGCGAGCCCAATGCCACTCGTTGCGCCCATTACAAGCGCATTTTTCCCGTGCAAATTGTTGTCGGCCTCAGTCAACCAAAAATATTTCCGGATTCTCACTGACTGTTTTGGCAAATTCCAGTCTCTGAATCTTACCCGATGGACCTTTGGGCAGGTCATCAGTGAAAAATATCTTACTTGGACATCGGAAATCTCCAAGTTCTGCCCTGCAGAACTCTATCAGTTCCTCTTCGGTACATGTCCTGTCCTCCTTGAGAACCACTCCGACAGCGACGACCTGACCATAAGTATCGTCAGGTAACCCAAATGCCCCTGCTTCCTTTACGGATTCGTGGTGATAGAGCACGTCGTCGATCTCCCGGGGGGATATATTCTCTCCGCCTTTGATAATCAACTCCTTGATTCGTCCGGTAACAAAGAAATAGTCATCTTGATCGTGATAGCCAAGATCGCCTGTTCTGAACCATCCATCAAAGGTAAATGAAGTCAGGGTATCGTAAGGCGCGTTGAAATACTCAGAGAACACATTGTCACCTCGCACGACAATTTCACCGACTTCAAGATTACCGAGTGCGTTCTGTTCGTTGTCAATTATTTTCACCTCAGTTCCACACGGGCGACCAACCGACCCGGGTTTCCTGACACCCGAAGGCATTGGATTTGCGAGAATGGGAGCGGCTGTTTCAGTGAGACCCATAGTCTCAATCATTGGAATTCCAAATGTATCTTCAAAATCTGCATGCATTCCCGACGGCATGGATGAAGACGCGGAACGTGCGAACCTCAAGGATGTCAGCTGAGCCTTCAATTGCGTATCGTTCTTGTTGTTCTTCACGTCATCCAGAATATATTTGGCCATCGTTGGAACCAAACTAACCCATGTACATTTGAATTTTTCGATGTGCACCCAAAATTTTGAAACACTGAATTTTCTTGGCATGACAACGCGAGATCCGCTGATAATCGGTGCTATTGCGGTAACAACCTGGCCATTGATGTGATAAAGAGGTAAAACACAGTATGCAATGTCATCAAGTGAAAGCCAATGGGCTTTCTTGACATTGTCGCCACCCGCAATCAGGTTTGAATGCTTCAGCACCGCACCCTTGGGTAGTCCGACCGTTCCCGATGTATGGAGAATCATTGCTGCAGACTCGTGGGTGATTCGATGGATGCGATAATTTTCTGAGTCCGGATTGGTTGTTGGCATCTCAAACCCGGTTGACATGTCCACATCTACAATCTGGATATCTTGATCCAATTCATCGAGCAATGAATCCAGCAACGATCGATATCTTTCGCTGACAAACACAACCTCAACACCTGCGTTTGTCAGGGCAAAGAGCAGGTTCCGACGGCTTGCAACCACATTAAGCGGAACTATGACATGTCCGGAATACATCGCCCCTAGAAAAACTACCGATGTCCAATACCCGTTGTCCAGCATAAACCCGACCTTGGTGGATTTAGTGAATCCGGCATGCCACATCATTCGACCAAATTCCTGGCAATGATTCCGCAGCTGGCCGTAGGTCATGGTGATATCGCTGTCGGGATCAACCAAATAAACCCGCGAGGCATACGCCTTCGCACATCGAACAATCAGTGATCGAAAAGTATCTGCCATCGTGATAGCCTCAAGGACAATATTCAGGATGGTGATTTCTCAGAAAATCTCCGAAAAGACTCTCTTCACTCGGCTTGTCTTCTGGAATTTCCGTAGAGAGGTGTGTGATGTTGAGAAAATGGCGGTAGTTCAGATTTTCGGTGATACTGTTACCACCCCAGGTGCCACATCCCATACTCAACGTAAAATTCAATCCGCTGGTGAACCCACCGCCGTTACCGAATGTATGTGCCTGATTGACCAGAACCCGAACGACGTCCAATTCTTCAGCCAGCTTACGCGCATGGCCCAAGTCTGACGTGTGAATTCCACAGGAGTGACCGGCGCCCTGATAATTCAGAATGTCTCTGACCTTGTTCTTCGCTTCACCAAAATCCTGAGCACGATAGCAGGTTAACACAAGTGAGAGCTTCTCGCCCGAGAGCGGATAGTCGGCACCGATTCCATGTTCCTCTACTATGATGAACCTTGTGTCGGGCGGTGCCTCGCTCAAACCAAAGTAACTGACAAGAACATCAATATCTTTCGCAATCAGTTCCCGATTCATAACGCCATCCACCGACCAGAGCATCCCTTGAATACGCTCTTTTTCTTCTCGAGTGACAATATAGCCACCTTCCCGCTGAAACGCTTTCATCATGTCTTGATAGACTGATTCAAGGACGATCACCGAATTTTCCGACGAACACGAAGTCCCGTTGTCAAACGTCTTTGACATCCTGATTCGCTCCGCAGCGCGGTGGAGATCCGCACACGAGTCGACGATAACCGGCACATTACCGACGCCGACGCCGATTGCCGGCGTGCCACTCGAGTAGGCACTGCGGACATTGTTCTGCGACCCGGTAACCACGACAAGATCGGCGGCCTTCATCAGCGCCTGGGTCACCTCTCGACTGACAGGCTTGGGCAGTATCTGTACGAGATCAGGTGGTGCTTTGATAAGTTTCAATTGATCTCTGATCAGTTCAACGGTTCTATTGGTTGTATTCCAACCGGCAGGAGAAGGTGCCACAATAACCCCGTTTCGACATTTGACAGCCATCATACATTTGTTTGCAGGTGTCGCGGCAGGATTTGTTGACGGGGTTACCGCAGCGACCACACCGACAGGTTTGGCATACTTGACGAGCCCTCTTGCCGGATCTTCTTCAATGATTCCGACGGTACGCACTCGCATCAGGTCCCTCAAAGTCCCGAATGTCTTGCGTTTGTTCTTGATGAACTTGTCGTCAGCATTTCCGAGTTTGGTGTCTTCGACCGCCATGTTCGCCAACTCAGCAGCATTGCCATCCTCGTAGATCGCCCATGCGACCGCAGTTACAATTTCGTCGACACGTCGCTGATCGGCGTCTTCAAGCTCAGACATCGCGAGACGTGAACGTCTGACAAGTTCTTCGACAGTTTGAATGATTTCGTCGGTCATTGGTGATCGGTTGTGGTTCTAAATTTGAGCAGACAATTATATGTAGTAATCGAGGAGCAACTAATGGAAGATTTTTTACTTTGAGATTCCACTTGATATTGGGATTTACCGCCTGGGCACAATCAAATAGCCTCGTCTATCTTGAGGCCGGTCATGGACGGAACTGTTAGTTGCTAGTGAGTCTGACACGGCAGGTGGTGTTGACGCGGGCAGAATCTGTCACCTGTTGCGCGGACATCCGTCATAGGTTCGATCCCGACTGTTAATCTCTCAGAGTGCACTCTTCCGGTTCAGATTTCCGCGACTATTCATCGTTCGCTAACCTATTCAACGCCTTGAAGTCTGTAGATTTACCTCCAACAAAGAAATATCGCAGTATGCAAATAGTCAAGACCGTTATACTCAAATTATCAAAAATTTGGAAAAGTCATGTACCCTCGCTATATTAAACATCGTGTGCGCAACGCGATGAAAACGAGGAGGATTGTCCTGATTAGTGGTCCACGTCAATCGGGCAAAACTACGCTAGCGCAACAAATTGCAAGTGACGAAATCCCGTTTATTTCTCTTGATGACCCATCTATTCTCCAATCAGCTATTGATGATCCAATTCGAATAGTGCGCGACCATGCGCGAGCGGTAATCGACGAGGTTCACCGCGCCCCCGGTCTCATCCTGCCGATAAAACTGACGGTAGATTCCGACACACGTCCTGGCCGTTATCTATTTACAACATCCGCCAATTTGCTGGCACTACCGGAACTCGCTGAGAAATTGGCAGGTCGTGCGAAGATTATCCGATTGCTGCCTTTAGCCCAAGCAGAGTTGCGGAATAGTCAATCAACCTTTCTAGACCGGGTATTTACCGGTCAAAAAACCAATCACCAAGGACGCGGTTGTCGGAAAAGAGCTTGTCGAATTTGTACTCACAGGTGGTTACCCTGAAGTGATAGAGGACTCTACATCGGATCGACAGGAATGGCACTTGGATTATGTTGATTTCCTTATTCACGGTGATGTCAGTCACATCGCACAAGTTGAGCAATTGGATAAGATGCGATCTATGTTGGACGCTCTCGCAGAGAATTCCGGACAACTCATGAATTACTCCAATCTCTCGTCAATTCTGGAATTGAATCGTTTGACTACGCAAAAATATGTGAGCATCCTTGAAAGTCTATTTATTGTTCGTACGCTCAAACCTTGGCATTCGAATAAATTGAAGTGTTTGATTAAAAAGCCTAAACTCCATTTTCTTGATTCTGGGCTACTTGCTGCTATTAGAGGAATTTCGTGAGAACATTTTGACATCCGACGAACAGAATTCGGGCCTTTGCTTGAAAGTTTTGTATTCAGTGAATTGCTAAAGCTATCGACTTGGACAACAGAACAGTACAGCTTTTCCCACTTTCGAGACAGGGTGGGCAATGAAGTTGATATCGTGATGGAAGACAGGCGCGGTCAAGTTGTCGGAATTGAGATCAAAGCAGGTGCGACAATATCCTCAAAAGATTTTTCTGGAATGCGACATCTTGCGGCGGCGTGCGGGGACAGGTTTGTGACAGGATTAGTACTGTATGACCACAACCAGACCTTGCCATTCGGCGACCAGATGTGGGCAACTCCGATTTCCACTCTTTGGTCTTGAAACCGAATCCATTCAATGCTGTTCCCTGATATTGGTTCATTCGGGGTAAGGAACTCTCAGTCTGTGTGAAGTGTAATTGACAAGGCGAATGCCAACGTAACAGAAAAACCATATTCAGACTAAACGTCGTGTCGATCGGACAGCTCGAATCGGAGATTTTCACACCTCATATTATCAGGTATACCGACGAATCAGGCGCGTTCGGACGCGAAAATGGCTAATGCGCCCATCTCTCACTCTTACTTTTGATAGCATGTTATGTTATCAATATGATATTCTATAGATTATTTCAAAATTAAACGCACCAATCTGAACTGGGAGTATTCCAATGGGTTCCGCCATCATAGTTCGAAAGTTAAATCCGGGCGATAAGTCATGGATCAAGCAGGAAGCAGCAAATAGAGGCATCTCTATGGAGGAGTTTGTGCGCCGATTGATCAACGAATCGCGTCGGCGTTCGCAGAATAAACTTAAACCGTCAGAAGCTTTCCGACAATATTTTGGGCCGGAACACGGGGTTGAACTGCCGCTATCAGAACGCTATGGCTACAAACCGATTGCATTTTTCGATGAGGATAAAACATGACAGTACCAGTGTTATGGCTTCTAGACACGTATGTTATTTCCGAAATGATGCGTCCGAACCCTAACCCCTATTTCTCATAGTACTACTTGCGGATCGATATTTTCAGCTGATCCGGGCGGCTTGGGGTCAGGTGCCACCGATTTCCGAAGGGATCCGGTCAGGTGGCGTCATTTGCGGCACGCAACACGGCGATTCGCCGGAATCGGTACAGCCGCGCACCGCACGATGTGCGGACAACGTGCGGTTGGACGACCGGTGACGATGATCAGTCGTCAGGTTGGAGCGATGTTCCGCCAGGCATGGAAGAACACGGCCTGATGTGCGAAGGCGCTCGACAGGGCGACGTGGATGCGGCGTGCCGAACGTTTCACCTGGCCGCCGATCTTCAGCAGTTTCAGACGGATGGTTGCCGGCTGGCAGTTCGCCAGCGAGGTGCCCTCAAGGCGGCGGCGAAGGTGAATGAACAGCACCTGCGCGATCGCGCTCAGATAAAGCCGCAGGGCGTTGGCGTCGAACAGGTTGCTTGAGCAGCGTCTGGCGAACAGATCCACCTTCACCTCCCGCAACCGGTTCTCGGCATCGCCCCTCTGGCAGTAGAACTGCTCGTACAGCTGCCGCCCCGGATGGCCGTCGGTATCCAGCGAGGTGACGATGTAGCGCGCATTGTCCTTGCACACGAAGTGCCCCTGCGACTCGTCACAGTGTTCCGGCAATGCCTCGGCCTTGCAGATGACCCGCCGCTTGCGGCTCCACTTATCCAGTGTGCGATACTCGAACTCACAGAACCGGCGTGTCGCCTCGCCGGTGAGTCCGCACTCCAGCGCCGCCAGGTTGCGGGCGACGATGCTCTCCTCGTTGAGCCGGTTGTTTTTCGCGATGCCGATCACATAGTCGACCTCCGGTGTCCGCTCGCACCAGCACAGAATCTGGTCGCGGCACAATCCGCTGTCGGTGCGCACCGTGATGTGCGTGTCCGGCCAGTGTCCGCGCAACTGCGAGACCACCTGTTCGAGCAGATCCTCCACTCCGGCGGCGGCGTCACCGGCGGCGCTTCTCAGACGCACCATCACCGGAAAGTCGTCACATAGCACCAGCAGCGGCATGTAGCAGTACTCGCGGTAGTAGCCGTGGTAAAACCGGTGTTCCTGGCCGCCGTGCAGCTCGAAGTCGGTGGCATCGATGTCGAGCACGATCCGATCCGGCGCCGCACCCCGGTATTCGACGAAAAGATCCACCAGCAGCCGGTCGAGCCGCGCGAAGTCAACCTGCACCTTGCGGTGCTTTTTGACATCGCAACCGGCCGCCGACAGTTCCAGCCGGTTGAGCGTGCTCTTTCCGGCCAGTGCCTCGCAGTCCGAACGCTTCGCCTCCACGCAGCCCAGCGATGCACCGAAAAGACTGTCCTTGCGCAAATGATCGTGATCGTTGAGGTCCTCATAACCCTGAACCAGTGCCAGGATGCGCTGCCCGACCAGTGTCGACAGCGAATGCACGATGTGTTTCGGACTCCTGAAGTCGTCGAAGCAGTCGGCCACGCGGCCGAATAGATTCAGCCGCTCGGCGATGGCGGAGGTCAGCACGACACCGCCGTCGGAGGTGATCTCACCGCCGGAGAAATCGACTTCGATACGACCCGGCCGGGCATTGTCGGGGATTGGACAGACGATTTTCGATGGGTTACAATGTGTGTTCATGCGGGAACTGCTCTCCGGTTGCTTTTATTTTGCAATATCAACCAGTTATACAGCTTTTCCCGCATCTTTTCAACTATATAATGAGAAATAAGGGCTAATCCCCGTGTTGCTGGAGTTCTTGACGAGATTGCATCAGAGGGGATCGGAATCGCTGCAATCACTATTTGGGAGATTCTGAACGGCATTGGTCTATTGGACCCTGGGAAGCGTCGCAGCAATGTCGCTGAACAATTTCAAAAGTTACTTGATCATATATTTGAAGACCGGATCTTCGACTGGACTGTTACCGATGCCAAAATCTGTGCACGTGTTATGGAAGAAAAACGTCATCGGGGCGAACCGCTCGACAGCCATCTTCCCGACGCTATGCTCGCCGCAACAGCCATTCGATGTGATTGCATAGTAGTAACACGCAACGAAAAAGACTTTCGCAATACCGGTGCCAAAGTAGTCAATCCTTGGACAACAGGGCTACATTAAGGGAGCAGTCATTTCGGTGAAATGTCTTCCTGTGAACTGGGAAAATGAGTTGGCATCTCGCTGGAATTACGTAAACCAAAACTATGTGCGAGAGGGGGAGAATTCAATTGCAAGTTACGCAAGGAGTAAATCGTGAAACAAATAAGTTGGAATGACTTCGAGCAGGTAGAACTGCGAACCGGCACCATAATCGAGGTACAGGATTTCCCGGAAGCAAGAAAGCCCGCTTACAAGATCACGGCTGACTTTGGAGAAGAAATCGGAATTCGAAAATGCAGCGCGCAGGTTACTGACCTTTATACGGCCGAGGATTTGATTGGTCGGAATATCATTGGGGTTGTCAATTTTCCACCCAAACAGATCGGTCCGATGATGTCTCAGTTTCTACTGACTGGATTTACTCAGAAAGATGGCTCAGTTGTTCTGGCACAACCAGAACGTCCAGTCGACAACGGACTGAAACTGGCGTAACTGGGTCAGCTGTCTAAATCTGATCTTCGCTCAGCGCCAATACCCAAGCAGAGGAATTAACCACGCCGTCAGCGTGCGCCTTGAGGCGAGGCATGATGTGTGTTGCAAAAAACTTGGCAGTCACAAGTCTTGCTGAGAGTTCACTCTGATCTCCGTCTCCAGCATCCAGTACTTCGGAAGCTTCTGCTGCGTAGACCGCCATCAACCAACCGGCAACCGTCAGGGACAGGACATGCAAATAACCGACGCTTGCCGCAGCTGGCAGACTTACATCTTTCGCGCCTGATTCCAGTACCCAGTCAGTCACTCTTCTCAACTCTTCAAGTCCAGCTTCCGCGGCTTGACAGATTTCCGCTACAGAATCACCCTGAGCAGACACTTCTTTCAAGGAATCCTGGATTTTCGCCATGAATCGGAGTACGTGACCGTTTTCGTCGCGTAAAATTTTCCGTCCAATCAGATCATTGGCCTGAATTCCCGTCGTTCCTTCATAGATGGGTGTAATGCGCGCATCCCGTAGATGTTGGGCTGCACCTGTTTCCTCAATAAAGCCCATCCCACCGTGAACCTGTACTCCAATGTATGCCACCTCATTACCCATTTCCGCGCACCATCCCTTGACAAGTGGGATCAGCAATCCAAGGTCCGCAGCATATTCTGCTCTTGATTCCGCCTCAGGATGGGCTTGAGAAAGATCGAACACTCCAGATGTGTAGTACGCCAAACACCGCATCGCCTGAACCAGTGATTTCATGGTCAGGAGCATGCGTCGAACATCCGGATGACGTATGATAGGAACCCGTTCCTTGGATCCTCCAATGACACTGCCCTGCACTCTCTGACCGGCATAATCCCGTGCTTGCTGATATGCCCGCTCGGCAACCGCAAGCCCTTCCACTCCAACGGCATGTCGTGCGAGATTCATCATTGTGAACATGTACTCAAGTCCTTTGTTTTTATCACCAATCAAGTAGCCTACGGCACCATTATTGTCACCGTACGACATGACTGCGGTCGGACTCGCGTGAATACCCAATTTGTGCTCCAGAGACACACAGCGCAGATCGTTTCTCTCACCAAGTGAACCGTCTTCGTTTACTAGAAACTTTGGAACAATGAACAGTGAAATCCCCTTTACACCGTCTGGTGAATCCGTACATCTCCCGAGTACGAAATGAATGATGTTCTCCGTCAGGTCGTGCTCGCCGTAGGTTATGAAAATTTTCTGCCCGGTCAATCGATAGTGGTCTCCTTCAGCAACCGCGCGTGTACGGATCGCCGCCAAGTCAGAGCCAGCGTGCGATTCGGTAAGATTCATCGTGCCGGCCCACTCCCCTGAAACCAAACGTCCCATGTAGATAGCCTGCTGTTCTTCTGAACCATGCAATTCGAGTGCGCGAATTGCACCTTGTGTCAACAGTGGACAAAGTCCGAACGACATGTTGGCAGAATGCCACATTTCCTGGACTGCGGTGGCAACCAGCCAGGGTAGCCCCTGTCCACCGTGCGTTGGGTCAAAGGCCAATCCATTCCAACCGTTTGCGATAAATTGCTGATACGCTTCCTTCCAGCCCGGAGGCGTAGTGACGTCACCGTCGCTGCACACCGATCCGTGCTCATCGCCGATACGGTTCAGTGGGGCCAACACCTCGGAGGTGAACTTTGAGGATTCATCCAAAATCGCCGAAACCAGATCATTGTCAAGATCTCTGAAAGAATCGAGTTCCAGTATCCTGTCAAGTCCTGCAACATGATTCAGGGTGAATTGAATTTCCTTCAAAGGAGCAAAATAGTCTGACATATCTAGTAATTAATGTCCGGTCATTCGACTGATGTCAGGTAAAGTCGTTTCAGCCTGATGCGCGCATCCCCGGTCGTGAATCGCCAGTCTATCCTCACCTGCAGACGATCCCGGTCCGCCTGCCACCTCCTCACGGACCGCCTGCATCACCGCGCCTGTTGCTGTCCGCAACCAGTCGCAGATGCCGCGGCACCGCCCGTCGCGCGACACCATTCGCACCATGATCGCCGCACGGCCTGAACCCCATGGGCGGCCTTGTCCACTCGAACACACCATCCGACACGTCAATCAGGTGAATGCCCGACTCCCACACCAGCTCCCGCTGCTCCCGGTCGATATTCACCACCGCAAGAATCGGATACACCGGACTTGACTCGAACTCACGCTTGACCGCGCGAAACACCCTCACCAACTCCCACACCTGATCCAGATGCTCAGGCGCGAACCTGCTCTTGATCTCCACTATATAGGCCGCACCGGTGCCGTTTCGGGCGACCGCCCAGCCATCCAGCTGCATGCTTCTGCTCTCGTACGCCTCCATGTAGTCGGCATCGAAATACTCATCCAGTATCCGCCGGATGGAGGGTTCCGCAAGCGCTTCGGTATAGCTTCCGAGCCGGTTGCCGTATCCGCCGATCTGCTTGCCGTGTTCTTTCGTCTTCTCGGTCAGCTTCGCAGCCGACGCATTCACCTTCGCAATTTCTTTCCTGATTTCCTTCCAGTTCTCTTCAGACTCCTTACGAATCTTATCGGACTCCCTACGCATTTTTGCGGCACGCTTATCGGATCGCTTTCGGATCTCTTCCGACTGCTTCCGGATCTCTTCGGATTGCTTCCGAATCTCTTCTGTCTCCGCACGCATTTCAGCAGCACGCTGATTGATCCGCTCGGTCTCCTCACGTATCTTCTGAATCCTCTCCTCAGTTGTCAGATCTTCCTGTTCCGGCATCTTCGGCACCTCGCATGTCAAGTTGATTTCCCGTCGGCAATATCCAGTCAAAAGCCTGATGACCGGCCCGGTTTCCATGATACTACGATACGGCGAATTGATCCGGTCGGATTGCCCGCCAGTCGTCCGCCTGAACAGTGACCGGATTGCCTAATTGGATGTCCTCGCCATCGGACAGGCAGATCGAGATCACCTGTCCGCAGCGAACGAATCACAATTCACTAACGTTTGCGCGCTCTTCACGCGGTCGAACTCTTACCCGACATTGGTCAAATGACGTTGATCTAGCCTTGTGCTCTGATTCTGAATTTCGACGAATTGCCTTTCGCGTATTTCCGTACATCAATTGACTGACGATAAGACCGCGACGAATAGCAGGAGTTATCGCACTCAACTGATTATTGCGATTTGAAATTGCGACAACGGTGGGCAAAATCTTGAAGCTAAACGTGTAGATCGATCAATTATTCCAGATCCCGCGGGACAACAAAATCAACCAGTTCACCTGATCCAAGTTGTACTTGCCCGAATTCATCCGATTGAATTTCACAAACAAGTGTAGCTGCCGTCGGATATCGCAGAAAATCGGCATGTGTCGGCAATGATCGCAGGATGGATTCCGCAAAATGTCCGATTCCGGGATTGTGCCCCAAAACGAGCACCGAACTGGTATCGACCGTCGCCAATAGAGAGAGAATTGATCTCAACCCTCCGTGATATAAATCCGATTCAAATCGAACCGTGATCGGTGTCGCAAAACACTTAGCCATCCGGTCCCAAGTTTCCCGCGTTCTGACGGAAGTGGAACTCAAGACGGTTTCTGGTACGTGGCCATTCCTAGAAAGCCAGATTCCAATTGCATCTGAAGATCGCCGGCCACGTTTCGTCAGAGGACGATCATGATCAACCAGATTGGGAAATTCCCAACTGGATTTAGCATGTCTTGTTATGATCAGTTTCACCAATTCCACGCTCCACAAAATAAGGAAAAATCTTTAGTAAGTTTACAAGCTCAAAATCAGTTCAATGATTAATTTTTCTGGACGAAGTTTTCTGGTGGAAAATCTGACGATTTTTCTGATTTGCAGCCAGAACAGCTGACACGGCTTCATATACCTCGAACTATGACATCGGTAGAATTACTTTTTCATCGATTATATTTCGACGATGTTTCAACAATTGAATGCATCCGCAATTAAAAACGAATTCACAGATTATTTTTGGTAGACAAAGTCGCTGTAGATAATGCGCAGACAGGGTGAAAAGCAACTTCAAAATGCGTCAACCTGTCTCAGTGCCTTCGCTTGGTATTCGAGTACAGTGCGAACTTGTTCCTCATGGATGCAAGAAATAACTCGATAAACTCACCTATAGTAACCCCACCGGCCAAATTTCATAAAGCGTGAACAATGGTACTCTTGTGCCTGCAAACACCCAAGCACCGCTGACTTTTTCCGATGTCCGCTCAACAGCTGGACACATGTCCCAATTAGTCATCTGTATTTACTCTCATTTGTATCGACAAAAAAGCAAGTGATCTCTCTGTAGCTGTCGCAGTTGGTTTGGTCGGTTCAACCAACTATTTGTTGGCATTATCCGACTCGTCGGGTTTCTGAAGAAACGGCGCCTTCAAGCCCCGTTGAGCCATAAAGCCAGTCAATCTGATCGTACCAATCCTCCGGAGTTCGAGCTGACATGACTGCATTCCGAAGTGCTGCATGCGCCCCACTTGGATGATAGATGTAATCACCGATTGCACGGGACTGAAGTTGCACGCGCGTGGTACGCAAGACCCTTCGTTTGTTATATGCCGTAAAAGCATTCTCAATTTCTGCATGATGGGTATCCATTTCAGCCGCCAAGCATACAGCGTCTTCCATCGCCATGCACGCCCCTTGCGCAAAGTATTGGAGCATTGGGTGCGCGGCATCTCCGAGCAGACACACTCTCCCGTCCACCCAGTTCAATACCGGTTCGCGATCACACAGCACCCACAGTTTCCATTCAACTCCGCGATCAATGATCTGTCGGGCAATTGGCGCAATATGCTCAAACCCTTGCCGGACCTCATCATGACTGACTGGTTTCCCTGCAACCGGCTCAGGCGCATCATTGTGGTAGGTTACCACCAGGTTATAGGCATCGCCGCCCTTCAGGGGATAGTGCACGATGTGGCATTTTGGCCCCGCCCAAAGTGTTGCCGCATTCCATCGAATTTCATCTGGCATTTTTTCTGTCGGGATTACAGAGCGATAGGTTGTATGTCCCGATACCCGCGGCGCACCATCACCCACAACTTGTAGTCTTACGGTCGACCACAATCCATCAGCGCCGATCAGCCCCCTTCCATTCACTTGCTCTCCAGACTCTAGAATAGCGGTAACTGAAGCAGTGTCCTGCTCATATCGTTCAACACCGGAACTGGCACGAATCTCAACGAGATCGTTATCTTTACAGGCATTGAGCAACACATCATGCAAATCACTTCGATGAACTACAGCGTACGGATTGCGGAAGCGGCGGCGAAACGCTTCCCGAAGTGGAATTCGGGTGATCCGGTCGCCTGTCAATGCATCCATCAACAGCAAATCATCTATATATACCGCCATATCGCGGGCGGCGTCTCCGACACCCAGATAGTCAAACGCGTGAAACGCGTTTGGACCAAGCTGGATGCCAGCACCAATCTCACCTAGCTGGGGTGTCTTTTCCAGTACGACCGAGGAAATTCCTTTCTGTGCCAACCCTATCGCTGCAGCGAGTCCACCAATTCCTCCCCCGACTACAATAACTGGTGATTCGTTCAATTTCATTGCGATTTGCAGGGTATGAGACTTTCAATCAACTATTCAAGCTTGTCGCTTTTGGGATAAACGTCACAAATCAGTCTTGTATAGTTATCGGATAATTTGATCAATTGTATAAGAGTTGTTTCTAACTGATTGTGATTCCGAAAAAAATGATTTGCTTTATACAATAATATCAATTGGTTATATATTCTAGTCGCAATGATCAACAACCCAAGAAAATTTCTAATCGACCTTTTCTCGCGGGCTGTGCAAGTGTCCTCAGCGCAGTATTGCCTGCCCCCTCACATTACAGCATTGCAAGCCAGACGAATTCACACAATCGGTGCCGGCAAGGCGGCAGGCGCAATGGCCCGAGCGCTTGAAGACAATTTTTCTGGTGAACTGACGGGTACGGTCATCACCCGCTACGGACACAGCGTCGAATGCGCTAGAATCGAGGTAGTCGAGGCATCCCATCCGCTTCCGGATGAGCAAGGGATGGCAGCTGCACGACGAATTGTAAGTTCGTTGGCACAAGTCGATTCTGATGTATCGGTTGTCTGTCTTATATCTGGTGGTGCTTCCGCACTGCTGACGCTCCCTCATCACAGCATCAGTCTGCATGACAAAAAGAACATTACGCAGAATTTATTGATGAGCGGTGCCGATATTCACGAAATGAACACGGTCCGAAAACATCTTTCGGCCGTTAAAGGCGGA
The DNA here is from genome assembly GCA_963666625.1 of Arenicellales bacterium. Lineage (GTDB taxonomy): Bacteria > Pseudomonadota > Gammaproteobacteria > Arenicellales > JAJDZL01 > JAJDZL01. The sequence continues at coordinate 2,649,037 of OY762925.1, read as the reverse complement.
CGGTTGATGCGGATGATCCATCCCGCAAAGTCAATTACATTTTGCATTTCAGATGTTGTCGGTGACGACCCTTCCACCATTGGTTCCGGACCAACCACACCTGACCCGACAACATGCATCGACGTGCTTCAGATTATGAAGAAGTACAACGTTCCAATACCGAACGAATTGACTGAAAAGCTAAACTCTGGTGAACTCGAAACACCAAAGCCCGGCGATCCAATATTCAAAGATTCCATTGTTGAAGTCATTGCTCGTCCTAAGTCAGGATTATCCGCTAGCGCAGAACTCGCCACATCAGGCAATTGTGATGCGATCGTTATCGGTGACTCGATTGTCGGAGATTCAAACCTTGCGGCCAAATACCATGCTGATATTGTCCGGAAAAAGATAAGAGAAAATCCAGACCGCAACGCCTTTGTAGTGCTGTCTGGTGGCGAGACGACCGTTACAGTGACAGGTAATGGCAAAGGTGGTCCGAATACACAGTTCGCTCTCGCGCTTGCAGTCGAACTGCAAGGAGAAGCTTCTGTTCATGCCATTGCCTGCGATACCGACGGCATCGATGGAACAGAATCCAATGCCGGTGCTGTCATCGACGCAACCACACTATCTAGGGCTAAAAGTGCAGGACTGGATCCGCACCAATTTTTGGAGAATAATGATTCCTATGGATTCTTCAGTCAGTTGGGTGATCTAGTCGAAACGGGTCCGACTCTAACCAATATCAACGACTTTCGCGCAATCTTGGTAAACAACCATCCGAACTAGCCAACTGCCTTGGACAATTCTTCTTTACGAATTTCTTTATAACGAGCCTCAAAATCGTCTTTGACTGAAACTGCAGCATCGTGCGCACTGCCCTCAACTTCATATGGGCGACCTTTCGACCACTGCATCAGATATTCGTCAGTTCCTGCAAGCTTCAATTTCATCGCGACAAGGTCGATCAATTCCTGAAACCGTTCACTTAGAAGTTCCTTATGGACTCCTTGGTCGTCCCGAGCCTCAACAACCGATGGGATGTCCTTCCAGTACAGTATCGTCACTTTTGCCATGATCAACCTCGTTAAAGTCTGTTCCGGGTAATTTCAATTCACATCATGATGATGTTTGCGTGATTAATGAAATGGATACCCCATTGTTAAAAAATAAAGGCATCATCGTACCGGGCTGGAATCATCCAGTCAAATCAGTTTCAACGAGGCACCCATAACGAACAATATACAAGAAGTTCGGGCAGTCCATGTGGATTTAGCCAAGAATTTCATTCAGATTCATGCGGTTGACGAAGCGGTGAGGCCGTGTTCAACCGTCGCTTCACGCGCATCGGGGAGTTCACATTGTTCGAATCATTGACGGCGGTGTGTTTGATTGGTCTTGAGATCTGTGGTGACGCACACCACTTGACTCGGATTCTGATCGGTTAGCGTCATGAGGTTCGCATGATGCCGGCACAGTATGTCAAGTCTTTTGTGAAGACGAACAAGAATGATGTTGCCGACGCACAAACGTTCTGTGCGATTATCCGATAATTGCCGCCAGATCTTCACGGCCGCGCACGATGACTATTCCTTCCACATCGCGACCTATTTTAAATCCCTAGGAGGAAACGGATCGTTCCTGTGCGAAGCACGCTTTCGAATTCGGCCGTCGCGACCGTGAATAAATAACTCGACTCCAAGATTTTGGGCGTTCTTACGTGCAGCATCGATGGCTTCCTTCTGAGTTGGATGAACCGATGTGGCGCGCTTGCTCCCAGCACCGCGCACTGCCCAACCCTTTTTGTGTAAAACTACATGCAGATTTCTTTTCATTTTCAGATATCTCGATTCAATTCCCGAACCTGTTGACCAGCCCAGGTATTACTTTACAAAATAAGTATATAATTAAAAATTGTAAAGAACAACGGAGGGAAGTCCAATGTTTGGAGAACGATTGCGACTCGCTAGAAAAAAATCTGGATATACGTTGCGCGGACTCTCGGAGGCTCTAGGTGGTGCTCCAACCGCACAAGCGATCAGTATGTATGAGCGCGATGTAATGACGCCGAGTTCCGATGTGCTGGTTCAATTTACGAAAGTACTTGATGTCACACTGCAATATTTGCTTAGCCAACAGATTGACCAACTTGAAACCATTGAGTATCGAAAACTCCATGGTACGGGTGTAAAGGATCGAGCGGCTGTCGAAGCGATTGTCATCGACAGACTTCAGCGTCAGCTTGCTATCGAAGAGATTCTGGATCTTGATAGCGCTACCTGGAAGACACCCATGTCTGGCGACCGGTTTCTCGGGATAGAGGAAGAAGGAGAAGTCTTGGCTCAGGATATCCGACTAGAATGGATGCTTGGAATTGATCCGATCAAGAATGTGACATCATTGCTGGAAGAACGAGGTATCAGGGTACTCATGACTTCTCTTCCAACCGGTGTTTCAGGCCTCACATGCGTTGTTCGCAGAACACGGCAAGAAAATTTGCTTCCGGTCATCGTTGTAAATGGGCAACACACCTTAGAAAGGCGGAGATTCACTCTCGCGCACGAACTCGCACATAGATTGATCGACGATACATCACCGGTCAATTATGAGAAAGCATCAAATGTCTTTGCAGGTGCTTTTTTGGTTCCGCGTGATCATCTTCTACGCAAAATCGGTAGACGTAGAAAAGCTTTCGGGTATCAGGAACTGATCCAGATGAAGCGCTTGTACGGTGTTAGCGCGGCGATGCTTCTCGTCCGGCTCAAACAGGCTGATGTCATTAATCAATCTACACTGGCATACGCGTTCCAGACCTTTGCGAGCAACTGGCGGAAATTTGAACCTGAACCGCTAGAAATCGCCGGAGAAGAAGGGAAGCATGAAATCCCGCAACGCTTCGAGAGGTTGTGCTACTGGGCTTGTGCGGAAAAAATAATTGACGAAGGAAAAGCTTGCGAATTGCTGCAAGTTTCTTTGGCAGAAATCGAACAAAAGCTCAAAGGGCCTTTTCAGCGCAATGCGAATGTTGATAAGTGACACGAACTGCATGATTCACTTGCATAGGGTTGATCTACTGGTAAATGCATTGCGGCTTCCATATAAATTTGTCATGCCTTTTTCGCTGTTCATGGATGAATGGCTGTCAATTAGCCTGCCCGAGAAAGACATGCTACTTGAATTGGGACTTGAGCTTCAACCGGTCTCTGGAAATCTCGTTGATCGTGCTAGCCACTACTACTATCAGCATGCGGAGCTCAAGCTCAACGATTGTTTTGCACTAGTGCTGTCGCAGGAAATTGAGAACAGTATTCTTTTGTCGGGCGATAGTAAATTACGGAAAGTCGCTGAGAGCGAAGGGGTTACAGTCCACGGCGTACTTTGGATAGTAGACGAGTTGGAAGCCCACGGTCTTGTACCGCATCAGGAGCTGCATGACAAGTTGCTCTTGCTCCAAAATGATGACCGTGTCTATCTCCCTGAAGATGAGATTTCAAAACGCATTAGGCGACTGGCTCAGTGCTTACCGGATCCATAGCTACCAATTCAAGCACCAATTCTTACAGATTAGAACAGTTAATATGAGAAAAATTCCACTTCGACATTTGATCGCTGTGGTACTTTGATCGACTGGATATCCAGTACCCGCTGCACTACCAAGGATCGAGTCGGTTTTTATGATGTCTCCTCCGATGTATGCATAGCTCGACGTTTCAATTTGGCGACTCAGTTCCGTCCAAGGGACGACACCAACGCAGCGCTGAAGTGTCCGACATCTCCGAGACTGACGCATTCATCGCTGCAAAACTGCCTCTTTCATGCTTCGTTATCCATCTTTTCAACCGAATACCCAGAAATCGCACATGACGCAATCGAGATTCAACTAGATTCCTGAAAAAAATCACTGGCATCCTGCTTAGAAGTCTTATAAAATCAAAAGCTTAAGCGGACTGACATCTTCGGTTTTGTATCCGTAGTCTGTAAGCAGTTGATTCAGCGACATGTTCTCAAACAGCGTGGTATACAGATGCTACGAATAGTGTAGAGACTGGCATCCAGATTCAGCCGTTTTTTGATGATCGCCAGCAGCACGTAAACCGAAACACCGATCCAGTTCTGGGTCTTGACAGCTTTCTCGCTGGTACCATAGAACGACTGGATCCTCAGGTGCTGCTTGATCCAGCGAAACAAAGAGCTCCACCTGTTCTTGTACAACTGTGCGACCGTCAGTGCCGGCAGGTACGTGTTGTTGGTCAGGAAGATCAGGGGCTTGTCCAGTTCTCGGTCGATGTATTTTATGCGTCTTAGTTGATCCGGGTAGCGTTTTGCGCTTTTCTTGCCGGTCAGCACACCGCTCTGGTTATAGATTACTCCCTGCCCCCGATCGCTGGCATGGGAATACTGTCGGTGGTACCTGGTGTTCGACTTTGGCGCGCATGTTCACGTCATTGAGCCTAGCATCGGTGATCTCGATGAGCGATGGGATGTTGCCCTGATGTTCCAGCCGCGTAAGCATCTTGATGCCGGCCTTGGTCTTGAGGAACGGTGCCCACGCAAACAGCGAAAGACAAAGGTCGATGGTCGACGAATCCAGTGCATAGACGGTTTCCTGAAGGTTCAACTCGCTGTCTTCGGCACTGTAAAGGTGACGTGCCAGGTCGATCAGATGCTGGGCATGGTCGGCATGGATGTGCCAGTCACGCTTTTCGTTGGCTCTCGCCAGAGTGTTTCGGTAAACGCCACCGGAAAATTTCTTCTCGTTAACGGGACACGAGTGATATTTGTCAAGAATTGCGACTGAAACCCCATCAACAGGAGTGAAAATGTAACCTATTTATATATTAATTTTCTGAGCCTTGGCTTCCCGATAAAGTCAAAACCGTCTTGTAAGGCACACTATTCCTCTGTAACTGGGATTGTGAAGCTCAGAACCGGAGTACCACATCCAGGTAAATGCCCGCGCTGTCCTCCCGGCCCTGTGATTGTTCAAACTCACCCCTCAAATCGAACTTGAGACTGCTTGACGGCGACTTCAGGCGTAGGTCAACACCGAGGTTTGTACGACTTCCACCCGATGCCAGACTATCGTATGCTACGTAGGGTGTTACAAGAGCCGCCGTCGACGGCCATCGCAAACCATAGCGGATCTTCGTGCTCAGTTCGGTGTTACGGTTCGCTTCCCCAACAGCGTCCTGGACTGAAAGAGTGTGCGGACTACTCCACATCGATTGCAACGAAGTTCGTCGGGACTCTCCCCACTTCGGTGAAAGGGAAAACGAAATCCCTTCGCCGAACTCACGCGGCTTCAACTCAAGCCCCATGCCCCATCCATATTGTCTATGGCTCCCGCCACCCATCCGGAATGCGCGACCACCCATCTCAAATGACAACCGATCATAGCGATAGTGCAGGCCACCAGCGATCTCGACACCACTACCCGTCTCACCGTCTCCACCGTCATAGCGGGCACTCAAATGACCGAATGGTGACAGCACACCCCTCTCCATGGGAATCTCATACGAAGCCTCCAGACCGAATCGAATTCTTCTCACCGAAGCCGATACATCGTCGAGCGCGTCCTGTGGCGAATCGGTCTCAGTATTCAGACGCAAGATTGCGGCATCACTCAGTAACGCCAAGTCGATTCCACTTGAATCTGAATTCAGATCATAGCGCCCACCACCCGCGAACATGTACATCGACAGATCACCCCTTTCAACCGAACTCAATCCGGTAGCCTGATTCTCGATTCGGCCACTACCCAAACCCAAAATCGCCCACAATGTACTGTTGTCCCCGGTCCGCAATCGCAGATACGGATAAATGCTGGTTAACGATGTTCGCAACTGCCCCGATCCAGTATCGTGGTTATAGTCGGTTCTTCCGCGGCTGTTTGAAAGGGCTACTCCAAACAGCCCACTGTCGGACTGTCCGGTGTCGATTCCGATATAGGCCGTGCGTAGCTCGCCGTCTATCGACGAACGCTCCGCCTGGAACGACTGGATGTCGCCATAGCCCCAAAACTGCCATCCCGGAACCTCACCTGCACTCGCTTCGGTTTCGCTGTCACTCAGTGCTAAAGCAAAGGATGTACCTTCCAGCCAATCAAGAGACGCCACCCGGGGTTCCCTGTCATGTTGGCGGGTGTATTGGTGCTCGGGGTACTCATCCTTTGTTCTGTTTTCGCCGAAAGGTACCGAATATCCGCCTATCCTCATTCCCTCGCCAAACTCCCTGCGCAACCGTGACCCCAGTCCCGCGTCAATGCTCGACAGAATTCCCCGACCAAACGCTGCCAAGCTGTCCTCAACCGCTGATTTGACAGCTTCTTCCTCAGTGAGCTCGGCAACATGCAAGGACGATACTTCGTTCGACCATTCACCGTACTTGATTCTACTATTGTAACCCCTTTGGTACGAGCGGACGCGCACGGTACATTCGGTGTGATCTTCTAGGATTGTAATCATCGCTGAATTGCTTGTTACACTCAATTGGCGGTCGGACGACCAATTCTGGGATCCTATCTTCCACTGCACATGGTAGCCGGTTATGTCACTCTGTAAAGTCCAGTCGACTGAAAGCACTATCTGCTTCATTTCTGCTGAGACATCCTCGACTTTTCTCAGAAGCGCCGTGAAAGTAACTTGATCGATGATTGGGTTGGGGTTGCCATTTACGGGGCAACCGACTGCGTTGGAGACTGTAACGAAGTAGTCGCTACCTGGCGTTAGGTCATGAAAAATCACTTCGCTCGTCTTGGCATTAACATCTATGCATGTACCTTTATGAAACCTGTATGACCACGCGAGTGCATGCCCGGAGAGCGTAAGCTTGGCTGTCGTCGCCGTTATGTCGCTCACCTTTACGGCCGGTGCCCCGTCTTCACAGGCGACATAGGCACTCCGGTGCTTGTCCAGCCACAAAAGCTTCACGGTGGAAGGAATGCGGGGCAGGCAACTCAGGTCCTTGTTTTTAGTTAAAACCACTACTTGCAGGCTGGCTAAATCGTCGAATATACCGGCTGACAGACTGATCAGACTGTTGCTGCGCAGAACTACTCGCTTAAGTTTAGTCAGGCCGTCGAATATGAACGCTGGTAGAGTGTTCAGATTGTTACCACTCAGATCTATGAATATCAGATTTTTTGTATTGTCGAACAATTGCTCGGGCAGGCTGGTCAGATCGTTGTAGCCCATATGTAGTTCCGTCATACCAATCAGTCCGTCGAAAACATCGTTGGATAGGCTGTGCAACTGATTGCCGGCCAGAACCAACCCCGTCAGATTATTCAGTTGGTCAAATATTCCTTCGGGCAAGCTACTAAGCTTGTTGAAACGCAGACCCAATGCTATCAAGTTGGTCAACGAGTCGAATACGCCAGGGAGCAGACTGCTCAAACGATTGTTGTTTAGATTCAAAATCCTCAAGCTGGTCAGCTGGTCGAATACATCCGCGGGCAGACTACTCAACCCATTTCTATACAGTCTCAGTTGGGTTAGACTACTCAATTGGTCGAACACTCCCGCGGGCAGACTGCTCAAACTATTTTCGTTTAGATCCAAAATACTCAAGCTGGTCAGCTGGTCGAATACATTCTCGGGTAGACTACCCAACCCATTCCCATACAGATCCAGTTCGATCAGACTACTCAATTGATCAAACACACCCTCGGGTAGAATGCTCATACTGTTGCTACGCAGAATCAACTTACTCAGATTAGTCAGACCGTCGAAGTCGCCAGCCTTCAAGGAAGTGATTGACTTGCTTTTGAGGTTCAAGGTACCTGTAATTCCCGCCAGATCCGTGGTCGTGATAGTTGCGCAGTCTGTCTTACCGGACACCTCTGCGATAATCGCAGTCTGAACTTGTTCGGTACGCTTGCAGATACCCGCCGACAGATTCTGAGCCATGATGTCCGTCGAGATTACGGCAAACAACAGTATCGGCAGATAGCCCAGTATGAAAGTCGTACGTTTCATACTGCTGCTAACGGTCCGAAACGCTTGGAGACATCCCCCGTGTTGTTATCACCCTTTTCAAAGGTAAGACTCCGAGCTCGAACGATGGGGCGAGCCCCGGTCGAATGGCAGTGTGAGCGCCGAATTTGGGCATGAGTGCCTCCGACGCGTACATATTGAAGATAGGTATCGGCTTCATCATCGAACCAGGTGCAAGTACTCTTTTTCCGATAACGAATGCGATAGGTCTGGAGAGCGGTATGAGAGTTGGTGGTGGGGTGGGTTAAGATCGATCCATTCTTCCAGATAGTCTGGATTAGCACCTGCATAACGACATTGGGTACGGTGATGGGGGGGGGTACAGCTACGAGTGTGTTTCGCAACCAAACGTAGTGTGAAACCAGTATCGTCAGTCAGCGGAAAAATACCATTGACGTCAGCCACACGGTGTCGCAGAACTTGCTGTCCCACCTGTGCTTGGACGTAGGTATCTGGGACAAGATGGGTATCGGAATGGGATTCACAGCAACCACAGCTGTCTGTCTGGGCGGCGAGATGGCAACGATCAAAGGTAGTCTGACTTCTGACAGACGCGGCCCAAGTACACAATCCCCAAATTGCAGCTCTGAGTGAGGTGCAATCTGCTACACGGTGCGTTGAAAATCTGAGGCACAGACGGAGAAAGAAACCCGCCAGAGCCCCTTCAATAATGACTCCGCTGCTTTCAACGGTGTGACTAGCGGCACCAAGTACGCGGCGTGGATTGCGGCGGTGAACGCGAGTGACAGTGCCGCGCGACCAAATGAGGTGGCGACACGGAATACGATGTTGGTGGTAATCCATTACCATATTTCATCCCTAATCCTAGACCTTTATTCAGACCTAGAGAAGGCAACAATCAGAAACACTTTGTCGCCTTAATGGGTGCAACCCAACAAGATTTCACCTATTGGGCAACCCCACCAATCCTTGATTAGGCTACTCAATAGTATATTACATTCTCAATTTACCTCCTGTTGTGGGCTACTCTGGTAGTCTGAGATCATGCAGCTGACTGGTTTTTCGTCGATAGATAATCTGCCTTTTCCTGAACCATTCGGCGACCGTAGATACTGTCCCGCAATCCGTTTCAGTAAGTTCGTATTGATGTTGCAGCTTAAGCGGCAGTTGTTTCGCGAATATCCCTCATCCACTTACCGAGAGTGATCAAATGAAGGATATTGGAATTGACATGGACAAAAAAGTGATGTGTCATTCTGGACATCAAATCGCTCGTCACCTAAGCGTCGAATTCGAGGTACGAGGTGCTAGAGCTTCGGTCAAGGGATGCCACCGACGCAGTACCAGAAATTCTGACTTCACCCCGATCGAGGCGTCAACTGCTGCAGAAGTGCTTCTGTTATGCTTCGGTTCTGACCCGATCAAGTAAAAATCCTGTATTCGCAAATGGTGGGGTTGCAATTCATTCGAATCTCTGGAAATATAATGTAAAATCACGGCTTGGAAATTTCGGACTTGAAAGTGTGTGAAATTGACAATTGATAGTAAAATCTGTATTGACTCATCATAAACAAGATTCATCTAACCCGAACTGATTCACCATGTGGGCAAAACGATTCCCTGTTCCCGAATTCGACCGTTATGCGTTGAAAGATCTCGATTGGAAAGCACCGGAAATCTCCGAACAATCGGTGGAAGACTATGGTGCAACGGCAATAGCCGCCAAATCGACAATTTGCGATAAATTCAAATACCAAGGTGAACATCTGCTGATCGTCGCCTGTACACTTCCCAACCAACCCGTAAGAATCTCCGGAAATTCTTTCGCCTGGCCAATCCAGCGGGTGGTCATGATGGATTCACTGAATGCAGACGAATGCAATGTTATTGCTGACTGGAAGACACCGCGGCCAATGAACACAAGATTTGGACCGGATGGTGGTGTCACAGTCGTTACAGAAAAACTTTATGTGATGATTGGACACCAATATGCAGACCACTGGGTTGGCAGTCGAATAATGCTCGACAATGAATGGCAGGGAGATTCCGAATTCGGTTTCCGAATCCTGTCTTCCAGTGAGACCCAAATTAATGACTTTCACGATGCGGTCATTTATTTCGAATGGGACAGTCCCTGATCTGAATCCTGATCCTGCTGTCGGTAAAATCCCGTTGACAAATTCGAATTTTTCAGCACTCTCGCGCCTATTGCGCGGGTATTCGGTCGAAACAACTCCCGGAAGTGCCGCGAAAATACCTGACTATCGGTTGATCCTTTCACCCGGAACAGAAGTCTATGTAACCACGTTACCTGGATCAACCATAGACGACACGATGACAGTATGTGAACGTCTTAAATCGGAAGGGTTTGTCCCCGTTCCACATATCGTCGCCCGACAGATTCCTGATGCCAAGAAACTCCAAGACGGACTGATTCGCTTCCGAGAAAACTGCGACGGTAACCATGTTCTGGTCATCGCGGGCGGTGCTGCCAGAGGAGTCGGTGAATTCGAAAATTCCATGCAGCTTCTGGAAACAGGACTATTCGATAAGATGGGCATTCGCACGATCGGTGTCGCCGGTCACCCCGAAGGCTCACCGGACATGTCCGATCAGCAGATCGAATCCGCATTGCAGTGGAAGCAGGCGTTTGCACTCAGGACCGATGCCAGCATGTACGTTGTCACGCAGTTCTGCTTTGAAGCCAAGCCGGTCATCGAGTGGGAAACGAGACTGCTTGACGCAGGTATTGATCTACCGCTTCACATCGGGATTCCCGGCGTAGCGACTGTCGGCACCCTGCTCAAGCACGCTAAAGCCTGCGGGATCGGCGCTTCCATGTTGTTTCTCAAGAAACAGGCACGAAGTGCTTCAAAAATGCTCACCAGCCTCAAGCCCGAGATTCTGCTGAATGATCTGGCAGAATACCTGAGACAGAACCCAACATCCAGGATCGAAAAATTACACATCTACCCGCTCGGTGGACTGAGAAAATCCATTGAGTGGATTGATCGGATTGAGCAGGACATCGCGGATAACGATAGAATAAATGCGGCCTGAATTCGGTTCGGAATCTTGGACCAAAGCTGATCATATTCTTCACCGAATTCGATGAGCTGGTGATACTCAGGTCGGATACAAATTAATGCTGACTTGAAATATCCAAATAATATATTTGTGATATATTTAGTTTAAGGAAAATGATGAGTCTAGCCTGCGGAACTACTCAGACCATAAGCCTGACTGCTTCAGAGCCGAAAATAGATTCCGTTCTGCGCATCCAGGGTTACAAGAATCCCGAGGGTGTCAGGCGAGTGATCCGGGAATTGGCTTCCATAGCTGTGAAGGCATTTGTGGAGAACGCGTCGCCTGAAGTAAGTTACCGGATGGCAGAAATCGAACGCGTTGACTCAGTGGGATTGCAGCTCGAAAACGGTATTTATCTGAAAAGCCCGATTTTCGGACAATATCTGGGTGAGTCTACCCGAGTGGTAGTATTCGCACTGACGGTCGGAGAGCAGATTGACCATCAGACGATTGAATGGATGAATGAGGAAAAACTGGTTGAGGCATTGTTTCTTGAATCCGCGGCTTGGCTCGGAGTTGAGGATGCGACAAAGCAATTCGTTCTCAAATTGCGTAAATGGGCAACCGAGCAGAACATGCGTATCTCCCGACGACTAGGACCGGGCTACTCGTATCCTGTCAATGGACAGCAGATTCAGTGGGAACTTCATGATCAGCAACCGCTATTTGCGATGTTTTCAGATACCGAAATTGCAGTCAAACTTTTGGAGAGCTCAGCCATGCTGCCAAAAATGTCGAGATCTGGAATGTTTGGGCTGATTCCACGACAACCATCACAAACTTGAGAACGCGTCAATGAAACTAAAAAATGACGGCCTTGTAATCATTGGCGAAAATTTCAACGCGACAAGGAAAATCAAGGCGTCCAGTCCGCGCGTACTTCGCGAGGACGAAAAGTGGTTCATTTCGTATGTCCAGCTGGATGGCTCCCCTGCCCGACTGGATGTCACCGCATCCCTGCCGGAAGACCCCAATGAGCAGAAGCTGTTCGCAATCCCTCACATCGCTGAAGCCTGCCGCCAAAAAGATATGGACTACATCAATTGGGCAATCAAATCGCAGGAGGCAAATGGTGCCCACATCATCGATCTCTGTGTCGATGAGATGTCGGTTTACCCGGAAGAGCGATTCGAGTGGATGAAATGGCTCGTTCGAACAGCACAATCCATAACATCATCCGTCGTGTCTATCGATTCATCTGATTCAAATACAATCTATGCGGGATTGGAAGCGCACGATGGCACAATCAGCAGACCCGCAATCAACTCATTCAACCTGGAAGACGGCCGACAGGTACTGGTCGATATGGCGCGGGAAAAAAACGCCATACTGTTTGCGAACGCCAGCGGAAATCGCGGTATGCCACAAAATGCCGAAGAACGGATAAACAATCTCGAGCAATGCATGCAAATGATGGACGAGGGCGGGATTGCCATGGAGGATCGTTTCCTTGATCCATTGGTATTTCCGATCGGAGCGGGTCCCGATTTCGGGAATCATTATCTTGACGCAGTCAGCGAACTGAGAAAACGCTACCCGTCAGTCCATATTTTCGGCGGACACAGCAATGTTTCATTCGGACTTCCACAACGCAAGATTCTCAATCACGCTTTTGTGACGCTGTCAATTCTGTCCGGTTGTGACTCATTGATGATCGATCCCATCATGAATCCAGTCAAACCGTTCAACGATTTCCTCTTCGCTGCAAATTCTCTGACCGCAAAAGATGAATTTTCTGTGAAATATCTCAGATACATCCGTGGTCTGAACAAACCAGTGAAAAGAGTTCAGAGAAAACCTGCCAGTGTGAGTTCGTAACTGATTCCCCTTATATCCAATAGTGAACCAGAAAAGAAAATCTACCAGATTTTAGGACTGCGAAAATGAAAGAATTACTGCCTCGAGAACGTTTTGCCCGAGCTGTACGACACGAGAAGGTGGATCGGGTTCCACTGCTGTACCGCATGAAGAGCGAAGCGAAAGAAAAAATTGCACGCGTCTACGGTATCACCAAAACCGGTACCGGCATGAAACATAACCCCGAACTTGAACTACGTTTGGGAAACGACGCAATCATCTACCAGATCGGAATCAACGCACAGTTCTCACACCGCCCTATTAAAATCGGCGAGACATGGTTCAACCATTTCGGTGTCGGATACGGTAAGAGCGGACTCAAAGGACGAACTGAGGACGAACATCTGGAATTCATGAAGACACAGGAATTCTGGGGGCCGGCAAAAGTTGTGCCGGAAAACTTCCCGAATCATCATCCGATCACTTCGATGGAGGAACTCAAAAACTACACGTGGCCTGACCCCGCTGATCCGGAGCTGATCGATCCCATCAAGAGTCTGCTTGAAAAATATCAGAAAGACTACTACATCATCGTCGATCTGTCTTCTACCCTGATAGAGGCCGCCTATGCACATGTGGTTGGAACACAGAACTTCTTCCTCATGCTGTTCGACCAGCCTGAGCTGATCGCTGGCGTTTTGGACGGCTTGACCGAGTACTACACGCAACTGGGCAAGAACGTCATTGAATTGGGAATTGACATGATCAGAGTCGGTGACGACGTCGGTGCGCAGCAGTCAATGATGATCTCACCTCTTCAATGGCGTGAACTGGCAAAACCGAGATTCGACTACATGTTCAAAGAATTTCGCAAGTCAAACAAAGACATACACATCAAGCTGCATTCATGCGGTGACTATTCACCCATAATCGGTGACATGATTGAACTCGGTGTTGATCTGTCAGGACTGATGCAGCCCACAGGTGGTAACAAACATCAGGCTGAGCTCAAGAAAAAGTACGGAGATGACATCGCATTTATTGGTGGCTTCGACGTACAACGACTGTTACCTCGGGGACAGGTCGAAGCTGTGCGAAACGGAGTATGCGAAGTGATGAAGAACTTGGCCAGCGGCGGTGGCTATATTTTCTCGCCGTCACACTATATTCTCGCTGACGTGCCAATCCAGAATATCTTTACGATGCTGGAAGCGCAACGCGATTTTGGAACCTATGGAAAATACCCACTGAACTGATACTGGAAGATTGACCGATGTTTGACGAAATGGAACTGGACGATCCGGTACTTCAGATTCCCGAAGGCTGGGAATCCCGGGCACCTGAAAACTGGGAGTGGGAAACACTCTGGGACGCAGTTGAGTACGGCGACCATGTTTACACTGATTCCAGGGTACAAGAGGCTATAGAAGCGGACATTGACCCCAGAGTGATTCTGGACGATGGATTGTTTCCGGGCTTCAACCTGCAAGCCGACCGTTTCAGCGCCCAGGTCATTTTCATACCGGAAATGCTGATTACCGCTCGAGCAATGAAGGCAGGTTTGGCACTGATACGCCCGCTCCTCGCTGCCAACGCAGAAAAGCCGGTCGGTACTTTTGTAATCGGAACGGTACTCGGAGATATGCACGATATCGGACAGTCGATTGTGACCATCATGCTTGAAAATGCAGGTTTCCGAGTCATCAACCTTGGTACTGATGTTCATCCTGACCGGTTCATTCAGACTGCGCGTGAGGAAAACGCTGATCTGGTCGGATTCTCCGCGCTGCTTTCGACAACCGTATACTATCAGAAAGTGACCATTGAAGAATTTCAGAACGCGGGAGATCGCGATAAAGTGAAAATTCTGATTGGCGGCGCACCGACCACGCCGGATTGGGCGGAAGAATGTGGCGCCGATGGATGGGGTAAAGATGCGGTCGATGCGGTTCGTTTGGCACTGCGGCTGGTAGAGCAACCACGCGTCGCGTGGAATTCAGATGCTGGATAAGATCTCAGTCACCTTTACCAACGCCGACAACGTTACACAACGAACGGTTCAAGTTGAACGTGACCTGACGATACTAGATGCTGCGCGAGCAGCCGGCATCGAGATTGATGCGACCTGCGGCTCACGAGGACGGTGCAGAAGTTGCCGGGTTAAGATTCTAAAAGGCGATACGCCACCTCCCACTGTCCAGGATACCGTTCAGCTGGGGCACGACGAAGTTCATGAAGGGTTTCGACTCTCCTGTCAAACCAGGATGCTCGGAGATACCATCATACTTCCGATGCCACCCAAAGCGGAAGAAGGTCACCAGATTCTCGAATCCGCAGATTCGGACTACGACAACTCGCACCTTCATCTTGACTGCGGCGTAATTAAGACGATCGTCAAGGCAAATGCCCCGGTCGAGGAACACCACCAGACTTCCGACGTCGAGGAGATTGTTTCAGTGATGTCTGATCTCTCTGACGAGTCGGTTCCGCTGGATGTGATCCGTGAAATTCCGCAGATGCTTCGCAAGGACCGAGGAAATATCACCGTCACAACCTTCAATGGAAAAATTATTGACGTTGAGGCCGGCGATACCAGCGACCAAATTTACGGTATGGCATTCGATATCGGTACAACAAGTGTGGTTGGTACACTTTTGGACTTGCAGACAGGAGAGCAACTCGCCTCCGCCGGCGGCGTCAATACTCAGGCTGTCTATGGTGGCGACCTTATGTCACGCATCGCCTACGCACAGTTCGACCAGAAGAAATTGTCAACATTGCGTGCAAAGGTCCTCAATCAGGTCAATAACTACGTTCGACAATGCAGTCGGGAAGCAAAAATCGACCCACGGCATATCTACAAGATTGTCGTGGTAGGGAACACTTGCATGCATCACATCTTTCTCGGTATCGATGTTTCTTATGTCGGACTTGCACCCTATGCACCGGTCGTGCGAGACAACGTCGTATTACCGGCGACTGATTTGCCGTTGAAAGGTGCGCCCAATGCCCAAATCTGTATGTTACCGATCATCGCCGGTTTTGTCGGTGCCGATACAGTGGGCTGTATCCTATCCACCCGAATTCACGAAAGCGATGAAATTCGCACACTGGTTGACATCGGAACAAACGGTGAGGTCGTCATGGGATCAAAAGATCGACTGACTGCGTGCTCCGCTCCAGCCGGGCCCGCGCTTGAAGGGGCTCAAATCCGTGACGGTATGCGTGGTGCGATGGGTGCAATTGAAAAAGTCGAAGCGAGAGATGATTTTGAATGCTCAGTTATCGGCGATGTTCCGGCAATTGGCATCTGCGGTTCCGGTCTGATCGACGCAGCTGCGAAAATGATTGAAAGCGCAGTTATGGACAGTAATGGAAAATTACGCAAGCATGACCTGGAACAATTGCCACAGAAGATCCGCTGCAGGCTGACCCGGGGAAGTAATCGCGAAGTCGAATTTGTGCTGATCTGGGAGGACGATTCGGGAAGAAACCATAACATTGCGGTAACCCAGGCAGACGTGAGGCAATTGCAATTGGCGAAGAGTGCCATCTATTCCGGAATTCGCATGCTACAGTCGGTCATGGATGTGTCAGACGAAGAGATTACCGAGCTGATGTTATGCGGTGGCTTCGGTAACTACGTCAATATCGAGAGCGCGAAAACGATCAGGCTGTTGCCGAACCTTGAACACAAGCAAATATCTTACGTTGGAAATGCTGCCTTGCTTGGCG
Source organism: Arenicellales bacterium (assembly GCA_963666625.1). Classification (GTDB taxonomy): domain Bacteria; phylum Pseudomonadota; class Gammaproteobacteria; order Arenicellales; family JAJDZL01; genus JAJDZL01. The sequence continues at coordinate 2,632,481 of OY762925.1, read as the reverse complement.
CTCAGATGGCATTGCTGTCAGAGATCGAACGCCTCAAGACTTCCGAGATTACAAAACAGATTGAGCATGTGGCTCTCGCCGCTAGACCGGACTTTCAGGACATCTTTATGGATTCAATGGCATTCAAGGGCGAGCCCTTCCCTTCCCCATCCAAATCAAGCAGCCGCAAACGAAAACTACAGCGGATAAAACAAGCGGTATAATTCAAAATCAATGAATTTCACGCTGCTTGTGAGTAAGTCTTGGCGAGCATACCTCGAATCTACCTGCTTTTCGGGTTCCTTGGTGCCGGTAAAACAACGCTGGTAAGAAACCTGCTGGATACAGCCAATTCGGACATACCGACCGCGGTTGTCGTGAACGAATTTGGTGCCGTCGGAATTGACGGTGAGATCTTGCAAGGCAAATCAATCGATACAATCGAACTTGCGTCCGGATGCATCTGCTGCACGCTTAGAGGGTCTTTGCTCAACGCAATTGAAGAGTTGGCACATGAAAAAGGTGCGAGACGGATCGTCGTCGAGGCCACCGGAGTGGCTGACCCGGATGACATGCTGGACGATCTGGAGGACCCGTCGGTCAGAGGCAAATTTGAGGTCGCGCCAATCGTCACTGTCGTCGACTCCGCTAATTTCGAGAAAATCCGTTCAATGCTCGGAGAATTCTACGAATCGCAAGTGATCAACGCCGATATTGTTATCTTGAACAAGATCGATCTGGGCACGGCCGAGGGGCTTGACAACGTAGCCCGCCAGGTAAGGTCGCTGAACGACGAAGCCGAAATCAGATTTACCGAGCATTGTGATGTTGATTCCAGTCTGATTTTTTCTGAGCGCACGACCCAACAAATCGCAAATCACGACACTCACGAACATTCGCATTCTCACGATCACAATCATGAGCATGCGCACGAATCAATGTCTTCGCTCGTATTCCAACCTCGCAATGACCTGTCAAAACATGAATTCGAGCAGTTTTGTGACGAGTTGCCCGAAAGAGTCTGGCGGATGAAGGGGTATATGTTGCTGGACGAACGACCTGTGTTGATACAATACGCCGCCGGTAATCTTGATATTTCGGAGTCGGTATCACGAGACAATTACCGCATGGTAGTGATCGGTGAGGGACTCGACGGACAGCAATTGGAACCTAATTTAGGCCAGACTATCGCAACTGCAAACGCGTGAATACAAGAAATTCTAACCCTCCGGCTTCATTGGCCGACAAAGCCTATGATGAGTTGGTAACACGAATCACCAGGTTGGATTTACAACCTGGTTCGGTGCTTGCTGAGAAATCCCTTATGGAAGAACTCAATATCGGCCGAACTCCGATTCGAGAGGCATTGCAGAGATTGGCGATTGAGGGTCTGGCAGTTCGTCGACTCAATCGCGGAATGTTTGTTTCGGAAATCACATATTCGAATGTTCAGGAAATCTATGAATTCAGAAGTCTGATTGATGGAAGAGCCTGTCGTCTAGCAGCAGCCCGAGCGACTCAAACCCAGACGGATGAATTGTTGGAAATCCATAAACTACTCGTCGATGCCACGAATCGAAATGATATTGATTCATATGTTCACCACGACAGAGAATTCTACCGTGTTCTCTGTACGGCCTGCGGAAACTCATTCATCGCGGAAACCGTACCGAAAATTTTCAATTTGCACTTGAGGCTATGGTTTTACCTTTCCGAAAAAATTGGAACCTGGCATTCAATAGCGGAGGCACATGAGATAATGACTCGAGACGTAGCCGAAGCAATCGCTCAGCGCGATCCAGACCGTGCTGAAATCGCCATGAAAAATTACATCTCTCAACGCCAACACGACCTGCGAAGAAATATCTAGTGCATCGTCATTTGGCCCGTGTCGCGCAAGGGTTCGACCGCGTGAAGAGCGCACAGGCGATCCCGGTCTTACTGTCGGGCGGCAAGGACATCCAATTGAGCATTCCAGTCACTGTTCAGGTGGACGGCTGTCGGGCAATCCTACCGGATCAATTCGCCGTATCGTAGTATCATGGAGCCCGGGCCGGTCATCAGACCTTTGACTGGCCATTGCCGACGGGAAGATCAACTTGACATGCGAGGTGGCGAAATTGCCGGAACAGGAAAACATGACGACTGAGGAAAGGATTCAGAAGATACGCGAGGAGACCGAGCGGATCAATCAGCGTGTCGTCAAAATGCAGGAGGAACGCGAAGAGAGATGGAAGGAGTCTGATAAGCGTATCGCAAAAATGCGAGCGGAATCGGAAGAGTGGCGAAAGCAGTCCGATAAGCGTGCTGCCAAAAGGCGTAGGAAGTTCGATAAGAAATGGAAGGAACTCAGTAAAGAAATTGCGAAGGTGAATGCGACGGCTACGAAGCTGGCCGCGACAGCGAAAGAGCACGGCAAGCAGATCGGCGGACACAACAACAAGTTCGGAAGCTACACCGAGGCGCTTGCGGAACCCTCTGTCCGGCGGGTACTGGACGAGTATTTCGATGCCGACTACATGGAGTCGTACGAGCGCGGAAACCTGCAGCTGGATGGCTGGGGTATCGCCCGCAACGGCACCGGTGCGGCCTATATAGTGGAGGTCAAGAGCAAGTTTGAGCCTGAGCATCTGGATCAGGTGTGGCGGCTGGTCAGGCATTTTCGCATTGAAAATCCCGAGTTCGAGTCAAGGGAGGTATATCCGATTCTTGCGGTGGTTGAGATCGACAAGGACCAGCGTGAGCTGGTGTGGCAGTCGGGCATTCACCTGATTGACGTGTCGGACGGCGTGTTCGAGTGGACCCGGCCGCCCATGGGGTTCAGGCCGTGCGGCGATTATGGCGCGAATGGTGTCGTGCGACGGGCGGTGCCGCGACATCTGCGACTGGTCGCGGATAAGGGGCGTGGACAGCAGCAGGCGCAGTGATGCGGGAGGTAAGTGAGGAGGAGGCAGGTGGACCAGGATCATCTGCCGGTGAGGGTATACTGGCAGTTCACGACCGGGGATGCGCACATCAGGCTGAAACAATTTTTCCCGACATTAGTCAAATGACTGGACATTAGGCAGACTCACGCCCTTTCAGTCTGCAACCTAGCCCTTGACAAAAATCGCTGCCACACAGCAGTTGACTGATAGCCAACAGCCTCACGAATATTTGCTCTGAATTCAGCCATTTTGCATCGACCATTGGGCACTTCGCGTCGGAATCAGGCGATTGAAGTAATCGAGAGCACCTGACGGTTCAGTCGGTCTCTCGCCACACCGAACCGACGGCGCGTTGTCGGTTCTAAAATGACTGATTCAAACGCAATCGAATTATCTGTGCCTCCCATGCCTGTATTGGTGATCGCGGGAAGAACTTGAGAGTATCATCCTTTCAGTTCTTTCATTTCAAGCAACACTGTTGACCAATCACCCCGTGACTTTCGGATATTGCTGACAACGCCTGTTTACTGTTTGCAACACCACTGTATTTCACTTAAAATAAGCCGACATCAACGGCCTGAATCCGCTTGTGTAACATATAGAGGAGAGATTGCGCATCATGCTGACTAACAACCCTTTTCACGAAATTGCTTCGATTATTCCACCTGTAGCAATGAAGACGTTTGTTGTCATTATGGTCATCTTCGTTTTGGTCGGTACGATCTTTGATGTCATCCATAAAAAGAGCGCGAAGTATTTCTTTGAAAACATGAAGAAATCGAAATCTGACAGCACTCGTGATGTGGGTGGAGGTGAAAAAATCAAGATCGCATGTGCGACTGCAGCTCGTGACGTACTCGCTTCGGGCGAATTTTGCAATCACCGACGCCGAATCGCTCACCTTCTGACCATGTACGGGTTTATTCTGTTCCTGTTGGCCACCGCCGTCATGATTTTCGGATACAGTGAGCCTGGTACAGGCACACCTGCTGTATACCCAATGCTATGGCACCTCGGAGCATTTATGGTTTGTATCGGCGGGTATTGGTTCTGGTTCTTTATTCGAGCCGATGTCGCTGCGGAAGGCCATTCCCGATTTCGATTTATGCCAGCGGACCTTTTCGTGGTTTCACTGCTGGCTTGCACAACTTTCGCCTTGATTTGGTCCTTCTTTCTGAGCATAGACGCAGGCTTTCTCGCCACTCTGTTTTTCCTGTTGTTTATTGCCTCTACCGTTGTACTGTTTGGCGGTGTGCCGTGGTCCAAGTTTGCCCACATGTTCTTTAAGCCGGCAGCCGCATTTCAAAAACGTCTGGCTGATGCTGATGGTTCGCGGAGCAATCTGCCACCACCGGCGGATACCCCTGCCAAGTTCGGTCTCGGTATAAAAAGAGATATGCCGCACCACTACTAGGCATAATCGAATTTTTGCAGCCGTTACGGCTCTACCAAATTAGTAATTAACCCAACAATCTGACGAGCGAAAACTATGCCAACATTTGTATATATGACGCGTTGTGATGGCTGTGGCCACTGCGTTGACATCTGCCCATCGGACATCATGCACATTGACAAGACATATAGGCGTGCGATGAATATCGAGCCAAACATGTGTTGGGAGTGCTACTCTTGTGTGAAGGCATGTCCCCAAAATGCCATTGACTGCAGAGGCTATGCGGACTTCGCACCGCTTGGACACAGTGTTCGGGTATTGAGAGAAGAAGAGAAAGGTACAATTTCCTGGCGTATCAAATTTCGAGACGGTCGGGAGAAAAATTTCGTCTCCCCGATCACAACCGAGCCCTGGGGTGAGAAAATCCCACGTCTCGCGGACCTTGAAGTGCCCACACAGGAAGCGCTTGAGTCACAGTTGCTATGTTACGAGCCAAATGCTTTGAACATTGAAACAGGATTGCCGACCATCGACAAGGAAAAATTCAAACAAGGGGTCTACTATTAATGAGGATCAAAACTAAATTTGTAGACTGCGACATTCTTGTTGTCGGCGGTGGGATGGGCGGCACCGGTGCCGCCTACGAAGCCCGCTATTGGGGGCGTGACCTAAAGATCGTCGTTGCGGAAAAAGCCAATATTGATCGCTCCGGTGCGGTAGCTCAGGGTTTGTATGCCATTAACTGCTACATGGGCATGCAGTGGGATGAGAATCAGCCCGAAGATCATGTACGTTACGCACGTAATGATCTCATGGGAATGGTAAGAGAAGACCTTGCCTACGATATGGCCCGACACGTCGACTCGACCGTACATAAATTCGAGGAATGGGGTTTGCCACTGATGCGAGATCCGGAAACCGATCGCTATCAGCGCGAGGGAAAATGGCAGATCATGATTCATGGCGAGAGCTACAAACCGATCGTAGCTGAAGCGGCCCGCAAATCTGCAGATGAAATCTACAATCGCATAATGGTGACCCACCTTTTGGCTGACGAAAGCCGGCCGAACAGAATCGGTGGAGCGGTTGGTTTCAACGTGCGCACAGGTGACTTCTATGTATTTCGCGCCAAGGCGGTGATCGTCGGCGCAGGCGGCGCATCGCATATCTTCAAACCGCGCTCTGTCGGCGAGGGAATGGGCAGAACCTGGTATGCTCCCTGGAGTTCAGCCTCCGCCTATGCTCTGCCAATAATGGTCGGTGCGAAAATGACACAGATGGAAAATCGCATTGTGCTGTGCCGTTTCAAGGATGGGTATGGTCCTGTTGGTGCATACTTCCTGCACCTGAAAACCTATACCCAGAATGCATACGGTGAAGAATACGAGTCGAAGTGGTACGAACATACCAAACAACTCGTGGGTGAGTATATTGACCATCACCCGACACCGACATGTCTCAGAAATCACGCTTTTATTGAGGAAATGAAAGCGGGCAGAGGCCCGATCCATATGGTGACCAAGGAAGCGTTTCAAGACCCACACAAGGAAGTCATCGGTTGGGAGAATTTTCTGGGAATGACGGTCGGACAGGCGGTTGTCTGGGCATCCCAGGATATCGACCCTAAGTACATCAATCCGGAACTGACTACTTCGGAGCCCTATGTCATGGGTTCTCATGCGACCTGTTCGGGCGCATGGGCCAGTGGGCCGGAAGATGTCTCACCCGACGAATATTACTGGGGCTACAACCGAATGATGACTGTTGACGGATTGTTTGGTGCCGGCGATGCACTCGGCGGTACCGCACATGCGTTTTCTTCAGGTTCCTTCACAGAAGGTCGGTTGGCAGCTAAGGCAGCCGTTAGATTTATTCGCGACCACGCCAATGACCAAATAAAAATTTCGGAAAAACAATACAACGACCTGAAATCCGTCATTTACAAACCGCTTGAAAATTTCTCAATCGGTCGCAACGAAATAGTTGGAGGTACGGTTTCTCCAAGCTATATCCTGCCAATTCATGGGTTACAGCGACTGGAAAAGATCATGGATGAATACGCGGGTGGCATCAGTAACAACTATATGACCAACGAGCCGCTTTTGCTTCGCGGTCTGCACTTGCTCCATACCCTGCAAGAGGATCTCAATCACATCGGTGCTGAAGACTTGCACCAACTGCAACGGGCATGGGAATTGGCACATCGCGTAATTGCCTCCGAATCAGTGGTCCGTCACACCCTGTTCCGAGAAGAAACTCGTTGGCCCGGATACTACTATCGCGGCGATTTCATGAAGTTGGATGATGATAATTGGCATGCGCTAACCCTTTCTCGACGTGACCCCGAATCGGGCGAATGGAGCATGGAGAAGGCCCCGGTTTACCATATCGTAGACTGAACATTCGCAGATAACGACCCCACTGCCAAAGGGTGCACGACAATTTCATATGAAAATCCAGTGAGGCATGATCACAGCGAGGGTTTCCCCGAATACTTACAGTATATAATTACTTCAAGTATTCGATTTGGAGGAAAATCATCCATGACTGCCGACACCTCATTGCATGAACTGCAGCGAAGACGTAACGGGTTGCTGGGACAACTCGCCGCTATCGGCGACTTCCGTCCGGGCAACCTGTATGAGCTCAATCGCCGGTGCGGCCGCAGTTACTGTCACTGCGCCGAACCACAGTCGCCCGGACATCCGGTGTGGCAACTGTCACGCAAACACCGGGGCCGCAGTGTGAGTCACCATATTCCGGCCGCCGCGGTGGAACAGACACAGGCACAACTGGAGGAGTATCAGCGATTCCGGGAACTGACCGACGAGCTGGTCGAGGTCAGCGACCGCATCTGTCAGTTGAAGGCGAAGGCCGCACAGGCGGCAAAAAAGGGGGCTGCGCAGAAAGCCGCAAGGCGCTCGGGCGCCGTGTCGTGAATGAACTGGCGGATGAGCTGGAACGGCTGCTTACACTGCAGCCGTCGGCCGCCGTGGACTTTGAGATTGTCGAGAAGTCGCTGAAGTCGACCGCACTGCAACTGGTTGCGACCCTGCTGGAGAGGCATCTCAACGCCGACACCTCGGACAGCGAGGAGCGGACGATTCCGTGTCCGTGCGGCGGCGAGGCGCATTATGCCGGGCGGCGCAGGAAGGACTTCGTCACCGCCCTGGACATTGTGAGGCTTGATCGGGCCTACTATGTCTGTGCAGGTTGCGGGTCGGGGTTCTGTCCCCGGGACCGGCAGCTGGGTCTGGATGGTTCGGTGTCGCCGACGGTGAGACGCATGACGGGTCTGACCGCCGGGCAGCTGAGCTTTGAGCGAAGCAGTGAACTGTTGCGGGAACTGGCCGAGGTGCGCCTGAACGCAAAGCGGGTGGAACGGGTGGCGGAAGCTATGGGACGCGAGATCTCGGACGATGAGCGACAGGTGATCGAGGTCGAGCCCTGCGGGGCGCGGACAATCTATGCCGGCATTGACGGAACCGGCATCCCGATGCGGTCCGGGGAATGTGACGGCCGCAAGGGTAAACAGGCTGACGGTTCGGCGAGAACCCGGGAGGTCAAGGCAGTTGCGGTGTGGACCGCACAGTCGAAAAACAAAAAGGGCCTGCCGATGCGCGATGAGGGTTCGGTCAGTTACAATGCGGCGATTGAGAGTGCCGCCAGCGGTGACCGAGATGCCCTGCCATCGGTGTTTGCCCGGCGTGTGGAGCGCGAGGCGAGACGCCGCGACATGTATCAGCCGGGCCGCCGGGTGGTGATCATCGGAGATGGGGCCGCGTGGATCTGGAACCTCGCGGGTGAACTGTTTGCCGAGCGGATCGAGATTCTGGACCTGTTTCACGCCAAGGAGCATCTGTGGGATGTGGCCAAGGTGATTTTCGGTGCCGATTCGGACCTGGCCGGACAGTGGGCGGACAATCGCTGCGACGAACTTGAGCGGGGCGACATCGAGACGGTGAAAAGTGCGTTGCGGTGCCACGCGGAGCATCATGAGGCGGTGCGCAAATGCATTCAGTATATCTGCAATAATGAGGCGCGCATGCAGTATGACAGATTCCGGCAGATGGAACTGTGTGTCGGCTCGGGGGTGGTCGAGGCGGGCTGCAAAAGCGTTATCGGACAGCGTCTGAAGCAGTCCGGCATGTTTTGGAGTGTCGAAGGCGCCAATGCAATCATCGCGTTGCGATGCAGTATTGAAAGCAATCGGTTTGATGATTTCTGGGAACGTCGGGCCGCACACACAGACAGCGGCTGAAAATCACGTAAAATAAACAAAATTGTCGTGCACCCCACTGCCAAACGCTGTCAAATTCTGACTGATTTCATTCTGTATTTCGGTTCGGGTCCGATTCTGCATTGATGCTTTCGACAGGCGATTCCGCACTCTCGCCTCGATGTTGGCTGCTATAGTGCTTTTTCGAGAGAATACATATCTTGTCGACCGTTATGGACGGAGCCAAATCGCAAAAACTCACTGAACATCAGTTGTCGCCTGAAAGTGCTGATTTAATTCAAGTAATGAATCCAGCACTCCGCGTCTGCATTACTTCAGAAGTCCATCCATCTCGTCTCTCCGATATGCTGCGGAACGGAGGTATGCGGCTTTCTGAAGCCCGAGATAAATTGGATTTGCTTTCCAGCGACCCAACAATAAAAAGTACTATCGCGGGGGCTGCTAAAACTCTAAAACTAGCTCTGGAAAGAGGTGAATTCGATTCTATGTACGAATTCGCATCGCGACTCAAAGAATTAGAGCAACCTGCAGCAACAAGTGGGCCACTTACACTTGCGACGGTGATCGAGTGCCGGTCGCTTATTGCAGCATCAATGCAAGACCATCAATTGGCAGCGGAGCTTTGCCGGCAAGGTGCTGAAATTCATCAACTTGGAACCAGTCAGAAATGGCATCTCATGCATCTGCAGGCGAAGTTTCTGACGAACCAGGGAAGGGATTTCGACGATGACGCATCCCTCCAGGCATCGATCGAATTACTGAACACCAAGACTATACCGCTGGCAAAAGAATCCGGAGCCTCGCTGCAATTGGCTGCAAGCTTTGCGACCCTGGGGACTGTTCTTGGCATGATTGGACAGCGTCGCAAGGGTACACGCTATCTTGAAGAAGCCATCAATGCATTTAGTGAAGCGTTGAAGCTTACCGATTCTGATATAGCCCCGATGCAGTGGGCAAGCGTACAGAACGGTCTGGGAAATGCACTGGGCTCATTGGGACAACGCTCTTCAGATGACACTCTGCTGAAGCAATCTATCGAGGCATTCGAACATGCGCTTACCAAGCAAAGCGAAGTGTTGTGCGCGCATGACTGGGCGTCCACAATGAATAATCTGGCAGCAGTGCAACAATCGCTTGGCCGCAACCAAAACGACCCGAAAATACTGAAAAGGTCAGTGGAGTCCTATAAAGCCGTGCTTCGGGTCTGGACTCGGGCTGAAATGCCCCTGGATTGGGCAACGACAATGGATAATCTCGGTACTGCGCTTCGCAATCTCGGAGAGCATCGTCGAGGTCCTGGCACCCTGAAACAAGCCGTCGCAGCGTACAACAGCGCACTTGCGGAACGTAGTCGCGAACTGGTGCCCAACGATTGGGCCAAGACACACAACAACCTCGGTGCCGCGTTGCAAAAACTTGCACAGCGGGAAGAGAATTCTGAGATTATGCAAAGGGCTGTTGAATCATACGAAAAATCCTTGACTGAGTGGACTCGCGATAAAGCCCCGATGACCTGGGCATTCACATTGGCAAATCTAGGTGTGGCCCGACGCGAATGTGCAGAAATGACCGGGGATATCGAAATCGCTGACAAGGCTGTAGAGGAGATTAGTTCTGCGGTCGATTTCTTTCGTTCTGCCAGTCACGCACAGTACACAGAACTAGGGGAGGAGCAGCTTTCCAAAGCACGTCTGCTTTTGGCAACGCTGGTTGCGGGAAAAGACTTCGAGTCGACAGAAATCAACACGTCTGCGGCTGAAGATTTACCTATAGCATGATTCCAATTCAACATAGTTGGCAATTACTTGTATATCACCAATCAAATCTCATTCGGCTTTGATAGGATCGCGAGGCTTGAGTTTGTCTCTGAGCGCATGTGCGGTATGAGACCGCTTCGACCGGAGAACGCGAGATAGCCTGCCTTGGGTGACAACTCGACCGCCAAAATCACCACCTTCCGGTCCTAAGTCAATGATCCAATCGGCTTCCGCAATAACATCGAGATTGTGCTCGATGATCGCAACGGTGTTTCCGGCATCAACCAACGAATGAATCACCTTAATCAGCTTACCTACATCTGCCGTGTGGAGTCCTACGGTCGGCTCATCAAGAATATACAATGTGCTGTTTCTATTGGTTTTTTCGTTGATTTCTCTATCGAATCCCCTTGGTAGTGCCTTTGACAGCTCGGAAACAAGTTTGATCCGTTGAGCCTCTCCACCGCTCAGGGTGGGACTTTGTTGACCGAGCGTGAGATAACCCAGTCCTATGTCAACCAGCAATCCAAACACGCGGGAGAGTGAAGGTATTGACGAGAAAAACTCTTGAGCTTCTTCCATACTCATGTTGAGAACATCACCGATTGATTTATCCCGATAGCGAACTGCAAGTGTTTCTGAATTGAATCTATCACCGGAGCAACTTTCGCATTCCATGCGAACATCCGGGAGAAAGTTCATTTCGATTTTCTTTACCCCCTGCCCTCCACAAGTCTCACATCTGCCTCCCTCGACATTGAACGAGAATCTGCTCGGTTCATAACCGCGAAGTCGGGCTTCAGTGGTTTCGGAGAATATTTTCCGTATGGTTTGCCAGACGTTGACGTAGGTAGCCGGGCATGATCGTGGAGTCTTTCCGATTGGAGTTTGATCGACCTCCAAAACCCTACCGACACTGTCCCAACCCGTAATCTCTTCACATCCATCCCAGACGTGCCCGTCAGGATTCTTCCGATGTCGAGATACAACGTCAGCCAGATTTGAATGCAGAACATCACGAACCAACGTACTCTTTCCGCTCCCGCTCACCCCGGTCACACAAACAAGGGACTCAAGTGGAACTGATACATTCGCCTTCCTCAAGTTATTCTTGACCGCACCAATAATCTTGATGGAATTATCGTGATCAGGTACGGGTCTTGATCTCACCATCGGATGCTCAAGTGGATTTCGAATCATATTTCCGGTAATCGAATTGGAATTTCGTACGATCTTTGACAACGGACCCGTCGCAACCACCGATCCACCGCGAATTCCACCTCCAGGACCGAGATCAATGATGTGATCGGCGCAGATAATGGTTTCCTCATCGTGCTCCACTACGACAATCGTGTTTCCCTTGTCTCGCAACGACTTCAATGCTGTAAGCAGTCGCTTGTTGTCGCGTGAATGCAAACCGATAGTGGGTTCATCCAACACATAGCAGGCTCCACATAGACTTGATCCCAGTTGAGCCGCTAGTCGTATCCGTTGTGCTTCACCTCCACTCAAAGTTGGCGCTGAGCGACTGAGCGCGAGATAGGAAAGACCGACAGATTCCAAAAACTCCAATCTGGTATTGAGTTCCGAAAGAATATCAGCGGCAGCATACTTCTCCCTTTCGGACAAATCCAATTTCGCCAGTACTGAACGAGCCGCGGATATCGAAAGATCACCAATCTGATCGATTGTCATCTCTTTGAATTTCACGGCAAGAGCAACGGGATTGAGACGCTTGCCTTGACATGTACTGCATTCTGTATCCGAATTCTCCGGTTCCGGAACTGACTCATCGTTCGCATCGTAGTCTTGGAGTTCCAATCCTGTTCCAAGACATGAGTGACACCATCCTTGCCTTGAGTTATATGAAAATAGTCTTGGGTCAAGTTCTTCAAAGGATCGTGCGCAACGTGAACAGGACCGTGTAGTCGAGTATGAAATCAGTTCCAGTGCTTTCACCTCTGACGAGGGCGGTGGTGTCGCGATTCGAAAGTGTCCGTCGCTCACATCCAAAGCGTTTGTGATGGCAGCGCGTAGTTCTCGGCTGTCCGAGCCTGAAACAGTCAGGGTGCTGATGGGCATGTCGATGTCATGTTCACGATACCGATCAAGGCGCGGCCATTTGTCAGTCGATAGAAGCTCTCCGTCGACGAGGAGATGCGATACACCCTTCCGATTCGCCCATTTTGCGAGATCTGTATAGTATCCCTTCCTGGATACCACCAAGGGTGCGAGAACACTGACACGACTCGCTTCAAATCGCGACTGAATCTGCTGTATGATCGTCTCCACCGACTGAGATTCAACCGCGACATCACAGTCAGGGCAATGCTGAACACCAAATCGGACAAAAAGCAGTCTGATGTAGTGATAGATCTCAGTCAGTGTCGCGACTGTACTTCGCCGACCGCCACGACTCGTCCTTTGTTCGATAGCAACAGTCGGTGGGATTCCGGTGACCGCATCGAAATCGGCACGCGTAGCCGGTTGCACAAACTGCCTCGCGTAGGCGTTGATGGTTTCCAGATACCTCTTCTGTCCTTCAGCAAAGAGAATATCGAATGCAACGGTACTCTTGCCACTGCCACTGAGTCCGGTTATGACGGTAAACGAATTATATGGAATAGACAAACTGATCTCTTTCAGGTTACGCTCACGAGCGTTCCGAATGCCTATGCCACCATTGTCAATTTTTTCGGATTCAGCGCCGCGGTATTCGACAGTCGGAACTTGCTGCTTATGTCTCGCGAGATGGGAGTTCAACGCGATTTCCGTTGAAGTCTTGCCTCTTTGGGCAAGATCTTGAGGTTCACCCTCAGCGATAAGCTGGCCACCAAAATCACCACCTTCAGGTCCAAGATCGATAACCCAGTCGGCACACGAAATCAAATCAAGGTTGTGTTCGATCACAATGACTGAGTTTCCACCGTCAATCAACTTTTTCAACGAAGTGACAAGTCTGGAGACATCAGTAAAATGCAATCCAGTCGTCGGCTCATCAAACAGAAACAGTATGTGCCCCTGATTTCGAATACGGCGACTGCTTTTCGCCACATGGGCCGCCAGTTTGAGCCTCTGAGCCTCTCCACCGCTCAATGTAGGAATTGGTTGACCAAGTTTCAGGTATTCCAATCCGACATCCACCAGTGGTGACAAGGCATTGCATATTTTCTTGTTGTCGTGAAAGAATTGAATTGCTTCAGCGACTGTCATCTCCAAAATCTCGACGATCGATTTGGGCGAATCCGAGTCATCTTTCTCTGCCTTCAAAATCGGTTTTACCCGCACGTCACAGATTTCAGAACGGAATCGAGTTCCGTCACAGTCGGGACAGCGAAGATAGACATCACTCAGAAACTGCATTTCAATATGTTCAAATCCGGTACCTCTGCATGTCGAACAACGCCCAAGATCCGAGTTGAAACTGAAGTATCCAGCCGTGTAGCCTCTGCTGACAGCCAGTGGTTCCTGCGCCAGCAACTCCCGAATTGCGGTCAGCGCACCGACGTAGCTGACCGGATTCGATCGCGTTGTCTTCCCGATCTGCGCTTGCGAAACCATCACAACATCAGTTAGCTGATCAATACCTGTCAGCTCACGGAATCGACCGGGTAGCTGGGTTGATTTCCCCTGACTTCGGAGTATTCCGCGAAACAGCACCTCTTCGACCAGAGTCGATTTACCAGAACCGCTGACTCCAGTCACACAAACCATCTTGTTCAATGGAATCGTAACGTCGATACATTTGAGATTGTGTTGCCGCGCACCTCTGATCACGATTTCCCGGTTCGATTCCGGTGATGTGGTCATCAATCGGGCGGGCAGATAGTCGCCATATTTCAAGCACCTGGCAGTGACAGATTCGCGGCTTTCCATCAACTCATCAAGCGAACCGAAATGTACGACTGTACCACCTCTCTCACCGGGGCCGGGGCCGATGTCCAAAACCTGTCCGGCTGCGCGTATCACCTGTTCTTCATGTTCCACCACAAGCAGAGTATTACCTGCCTGACGTAAGCGATGAAGGACATTCACCACTCTGCTGACATCCCGCGAATGCAAACCAATAGTCGGTTCATCCAGCACAAATAGTGTATTGACCAATGTCGTGCCAAGTGCGGTCGTAAGATTTATCCTTTGAACCTCACCGCCACTGAGTGTTCGCGATTGACGGTTCAAACTCAGGTATCCCAAACCGACATCATTCAGATACTGTAAACGTGCACGGATTTCATCGAGCAGCATATCTGCAGCTTCGTCCACGTCAGTGGAAAATTCCACTCTGCGAAAGAATTCAAGACAAGAAGTGATTGGAAGCGATACGATTTCATGAATCGACAACCCTGGCATGCTCAGAAACTGATCATCCGACATGGTGTGATTCGGATGTCTGATTCTCCTGTTATCCCGTCGAACCTCCAAGTGTTTTCCGACTCGCCAATTCATCGCCGCAGGTTTGAGCTGCGCACCGCAGCAGTCCGGGCATTCTGTGTAGATCCTGTACTTAGACAGAAAAACGCGGACATGCATGCTGTGTCTGCGTCCTTCCAGCCATCTGAAAAATTTCTTGACTCCGTACCACTTGCCGCTGTACCAGTTGCCCTCTCCTTCCAGCACCCAGTTGCGTTCGTCCTCGCTTAAATCTTTCCAAGCCACATCCAGTGGTATCCCACTTGACTCGGCATAACGGAGAATGTCACGATAACTCTCGCTGTAGACAGGCGAACGGAAAACCTTGATGGCACCTTGTCGCAGCGTCAACGAACGATCCGGGATCACCTGCTCGTAGTCAATTCCCATAGTGCGTCCGAAACCGCGACAGGTCTCACAGGCACCAACTGGAGAATTGAAGGAAAAAAGATTTGAAACCGGTTCACCGTAGTTGATATCGCAGGTCGCGCAGCGTAAGCTGCTCGAATACTCTTGCAATCTACCCACACCTTCTCGGTCCTCATTCAGTTGCTGTACGAACAGCGTTCCGGCACCCCTGTCGAGTGCCGATTCGATGGACTCAATCAAGCGCGAGCGGTTCTTTTCTGCGCAATTCAATCGGTCCTGAACGACAAATACGATTTTTCCAGCCCGACTGGCGATTCGTGTGTAACCCTGACGCGCAAGGTGCTCAGCGGCATACTCAGTTGAGAGCTCCTTTGGAACATTGATGGGAAACAGAACCTGGATCAAGAACGAATCCTGACGCGGCACTGACCATTTGGACATGATTGAATCCGCAATTTCCCCAGGACTCTGTTCGCTGATCAAGGTACCGCAACTGGAGCAAAACAATGAAGCGACTCGCGAAAACAACAGCTTGAGATGATCTGTCAATTCGGTCATCGTGCCGACTGTCGAACGCGTGGAACGAACAGGATTCACTTGATCAATGGCAACTGCCGGTGGCACGCCGTCAATCGATTCAACACGCGGTCGGTCCATCCGGTCCAGAAACTGGCGGGCGTAGGGCGAAAATGTCTCTACATACCGTCTCTGGCCTTCCGCGTAGATTGTGTCAAAGGCCAATGAGGACTTGCCAGAGCCACTCACGCCGGTGATCACTGTCAGCTCCTTGAGTGGTATATCAAGGCTGATATCTTTCAGATTGTTCTGTCGGGCACCACGAACCCGCAAATAACTGGTGCCGTTGTCTGAACGATGTTTGGACAATTCACTCACCTGGTTGAATTCCGATCACAAAGTTGATCGGGACGAACATGATGGCAGCAACGCTGGCTGCAGTACGGCAAAGAGTCCTGATCTGCGTATGACGCAACTTCAATCAGTCTTCGCCAGACGCTTCAAAAGTTGCTGAACTCTCTGTAGCGACAGATTCGCTGTCGGAGTCAGTGATAACTCCGGGAATGTCTGGAGCATCCGGGACAACATCTGCATTCTGGGCGCGATGTCTGAGTGCCATATCCATAAGTACCAGTGCCAGCATTGCCTCGACAATAGGTGCGGCTCGCAACCCGACGCAGGGGTCATGCCGTCCAGTGACAGAAACCTCGACATTCTCACCTTCGCGATTCACCGTGGCCCCCGGAATAATAATACTTGAGGTCGGTTTGAACGCGACCGAAACCACTATGGGCTGCCCGGTGGAAATCCCACCTGCGACACCTCCGGCATTGTTCGAGCGGAATCCAGCCGTTGTCATCTCGTCCCTGTATTCGGACCCAGTCATGGACACACTGGAAAATCCGGCACCAATTTCTACACCCTTTACCGCATTGATTCCCATCATGGCACCAGCAATTTCGGCATCAAGACGTGCGTAGAGTGGCTCCCCCCAACCTGTTGGAACTCCATTCGCCTCAGCCAGAATACACGCCCCTACCGAATTTCCCTGCTTGCGAAGCTGATCGATATACCTCTCCAGCTGTGGAACCTGTCTCTGACATGGCCAGAAAAACGGATTTTGCTCTACGTCACCCCAATCATGAGACTCCGGATTTATGGTTCCGATGGCTGACACACAGCCACGAATAGTTACGCCGTAGCGTTCCCGTAGATATTTCTTCGCGATCGCACCCGCCGCCACTCGCAGTGCGGTTTCCCGGGCCGAAGATCGTCCTCCACCGCGATGGTCGCGTATTCCAAATTTACGGGCGTAAGTGTAGTCGGCGTGCCCGGGGCGGTAGCGGTCTTTAATTTTCGAATAATCCCGAGATCGTTGCTCCGTATTGCGAATAATCAGACCAATCGGAGTTCCAGTGGTCTTGTTCTCAAAAATTCCAGAAAGAATTTCAACCTGATCAGATTCTCGCCGCTGAGTGGTGAATCTTGAAGTACCTGGCTTTCGGCGATCCAGTTCCAGTTGAATGTCGGTTTCGGACAGCTCCATTCCTGGTGGACAACCATCGACGATGCATCCAATCGCCGGTCCATGACTCTCCCCAAAAGTCGTCAGTGTGAAAATTGTACCGAATGAGTTACCCGACATCAGTTCTGCCCTTTGTTACGCCATGTAGTGTCGATTGCCTGAACCAGTCTAAAGAAGTGAATCAAAATACTTGACTTGTACTTCGGATTTTTCTGTGGCTTTGTAACTATTCAGGTAATCATCGGTCAATTATACTCAGATGGTACTGGCGGCTGGTCCGCGGCAATTCAATTGCCTGCGGAAAGGGTTGCGGTCATTTGCGTATTCTGTGTGTGTGAACGCGATGCCAGAGAAATGTGAACTATTCCACAAGAATCCGCTTCAGCTTGGAGAAACTGAGGTAAAAGAGGGTTACGCTTAAATAAGTAACTTATTGTTTTTACTAACAAAGCAGTATCCAATTCGTTCTTGGAAAGGGTTGTACTTAAATAAAAATTTCCTGGTGGCTTTACCGGTAACCTTTCGAAATTTCAGACACCGTGCGCACCCAATTGCAAGCCTGAGGATTGCCCACTTATGTTCATCAAGATCTGGCTCCTTCCCATGGTGACGGTGTTCGCCTAATAAATGGAAGTACTTCCTCATTCCGGTAGTCCGACGAAGTAGTAATCTAGATCGTCAATGCTCGTTGACGTGGATCCGACATTCAAGTCATATGAAACTGGAAATGTAGCGACAATTGTTAACTCATAGCTAGTTAAGGCAAACGCTTAAATAAGTAAATAATTGTTTTTATTGATAAACTATAACTAATTGCCGCCTGATAAATGTTACCTATTAAATAAAATCTCTCTAGTATCCCTTCTGGCAATATTTTCGTATCCGACTACTATCTACTTATGCCCAGAACGGTAAATAGCGAGCAAACTTGCGGGATGTGCCCACTCGCTTATCCGGCTTAATTAAGCCTTCCTCTATAGTAGCTGCAATAACCTGAGAGACAACTACGTTTTTGCTTTCTGGTAGTCCAAAG
The DNA here is from genome assembly GCA_963666625.1 of Arenicellales bacterium. Taxonomy (GTDB): domain Bacteria; phylum Pseudomonadota; class Gammaproteobacteria; order Arenicellales; family JAJDZL01; genus JAJDZL01. The sequence goes on along the minus strand of OY762925.1, from coordinate 2,614,332 downwards.
CGCTCACGAAGTGATCGATTAGTCATTCCCTCTGACTTGGTCCATTTCAATGCACTGTGCTGATAACAAGCTCTTATCCGATCGTTGCGGTCCATTTGTTCAAATTTCTTATGACCATAAATTGTAACTATGGTACGACCGTATGTCTTTCGAAAGAACGGGGCGGGCAATTGAAAGAATTCAACCTCATTAATCACTTTGTCGATTCCACTGCTCCTTTCTTCACATATACCTAACCGTCACATTATTTTGACAAGTTCCTCGTTTCTAGACCGGTATTCATCAATGAACCGTTCCACCGGAACGATTGGCTCGCCTGGATTGGATATCTCCACCCGGTCTGAATAGATTTCAACTACCATCAATGTACCGCCGATTGTAAAGTCTTGATGGATGAGTGCATTCGCTACCAACTCACGAATCGCAATTTCTGAAACAAGTTTAACTTCATTGCGAATTGCCGCCTCAATTACTTCATTCTGGGGTAATTGAGACATCACAAATCTAACCAGACTCTGAAATCCAACAGCGTAACCACTGGTTATGGTCTCGTCTAGACGAGGCTTTAGTTTTGAATTCCCTGAATACGCAATAACTCTTGGTGATTTGCGCGTTAGTCCGAAGTTCCAGCGGCCAAGTCAGCATAGGTGCCTGTTCTGACTGATAATTTCAGAAAATCGGGTTTCCCGCTACTGGGCAGGATCAGATGATTTTCACGGTCACACCGAGAAGATCGAACGCTTTTTGCTGATAACCGGTGGGCTGGGTGACCATCCAGTATTCGGCCTTTTTCATCTTCAGCGGCCGGATCCGGTTGCGCCCCACCGTTGCCAGGTCTTTTATCAGCGTCTGGAAGCTGTGCACCGGCTCGCCCCGGTCGGTGAGTCCGGTCCTCGCCTTGCGGCGGGCGGACGGTGATTTCCTGGCCGGTGTGACCGTCAGCTGATGCGGCTGCTCATCGTCGAACAGCAGCGGTGCCAGTCTCTTCCGCATCTCGAACTCGACATGGTAGGCCAGCATGCACAGCAACAGATGAGCCCGCACCCGATGTTCCCGACGGTGATGGATCGGCCGTACCTTCAGGTCCACTGTCTTCATGCTGCGGAACGCCCGCTCCACCCTGGACAGTCGCTTGTAGCTGTCCACCACCGAAGCGGTATCCAGCCGGTCCTCGGCGACACTGGTGCGGATCACGTAGAAACCGTCCAGCGCCGCCTCCCGCTCGATGCTCGCCTGATTTCTGCGCCAGCGGAATGACCCGACATCAACCTCGACCTCGAAGTGCTTGCCCATCCTGTACTTGTCAAGCGCCCGCGTCACCCGCCGATGAATGGCGTCGAGTTTTTTCAGCCGGTACTTCGGCCGTCCGGTGGCCTCCACAATGCCGTCCAGCAGAACCTCGGTCGCCTGCAACAGCTCCGAGCGCCGGTTTTTCCTTTTCTCCGCCAGCAGCGGATTGCGGCACACCACCAGCCGCTCGCCGGGATACAGCGCCTCACAGCGGATCTCCCCCAGGTCACGCTCGTCGAACAGGCTCGGCTGCAGCGCTCCGTCGTCCACCAGCTTTCGGATGGCACCCGACTTCAGCGTGGTGATCCAGTCATACTGCGCCGGTCTGAGATCCGCCTCGATGCGCGTCGCCGTCAGCATGCCGCGGTCGCCGACCATCACAATCTCCGACAGTCCGAAGCGCCGCTTCAGTGTGTTCACCTGCGCGATCACCGTGTCCGGATCGGACGTGTTGCCGGCAAACGCCTCGATCGCCACCGGCCGCCCCTCGATATCGCACAGCAGACCGAACCCGATCTGCTTCGTACCCTTTTTCCGGTCCCGCGAGTGCCCGTATTCGGCCAGCTCGCAATGCTCCCCGCACACCCAGGTCGAGGTCAGGTCATACATCACCAGCGAACCCTCCGCCAGATGTCTGGCAGCCAGCTTTCGCTCGATCCGGTCCTGACGCTCCTCCAGCCAGTCCATGGCGTCATACAGCGCATTGGCATCGGCATCGGTCACCCCCAGACACTCGCCCAGGGTGTCGGTCACCGTCGCCTGGGAAAGGCCGCGGCAGGTGGCGAGTTTCGAACGCGGGTCGATGATGCGGGCGGCGATCATGGCCAGACACAGCTGTCGCCTCGGCGACGGTTTGGCGGCGATCATCTTGTCCAGGCCGAGATTGCGGATGGTGCCGAGCACTGCGGCGACGTGGCCATGGGGGACAGTGCGCACGATGTCGAAGTTCTCGGGCATGGCGCCGGATGCCTTTTTGAGTTCGGCGCGGACCACCGCGATCACCGACGGCGGCAGTTTCGACAGGTTGGCGAGGGTTCTCTTCTTGGTTTTTCCGTCTTCCCAGTAGGATTCCCTCACCAGGATGGCGGGCGGCGAGTTGCGGTTCTTGACGGTTTCAACATACATGACTTGTATTATAGGTCAGGTGTTTAATGCATGAAAGATCAATCTTGCATAATACGATACTGTTACATGGGCAGGAAAGGACACAAAAAAATTGATCGAAAGTTGTTTAAAATCAACTGTTAACATACCATTTCAGGCCGAAATCGGCTGGAACTTGGGGTTAGTTGGGGGAAATCCTCTAACTGCTTCGCTAACACTAGGGCACTCAGCCTCGGAATTGAAAAACCTGCCCCTTCACGAACAATAAAACGATCATCTACTAATCTGTTTATCACGCCTTCTTGATTCATTGGATAAGGTAGTTTTAGCAACTCAAAGTATTTCGGAGTGTCTAGAAGATTCATGACTTCTTCGCTACTCAAACCGTATTTTGATGTTTCGTTCAGCCAGTTTGGTTGTCCCTCAGTAAAAATTTGACGCAACCTATCTTCACTCATGGGTTTGAGTTCTTGTCCAACTCGCATCAAATAGACCCCTTTCAGGTGATAGGCAGTCCCCTGAGGCCGGGAAGGAATATGGAAAACTAGTATTCGGCCGTTGGGATGCGGAACTTCTTCAATGTCGACACGAAAATTAATGGCTCGGAAAAGCTTTTCCTTTACTTTTACCGGGTTAGGAAAGGCGGTTGTACCTACGACCTTTCTTGGTGGCTGATCTGAAATTCCCAAGACAAGTTTTCCACCACCTTCATTTGCGGTCCCAACACAGTATTTATAGAGCATATCATTGGCAAACTGCATCTTTGCCTCTTTGAACTCAAGTGTTTCGTGTTCAGAAGAACACTTACACCAGATGTCTATTTGTTCCGGTGTCGTCGGCATTTTTGCAAGTCATTTACAGTTTTTGAAGATCAAATAGTGGTAGGACAATTATACTCAGATGCAAAGTTTAACTGATCCACGCAACAATTCGATCGCCTGTGGTTATGGTTGGTGTCTTTTGCATATTCTGCGTTATGCGAACGCGATGTCGGAGAAATATGAACAATTCCACAATAATCCGCTTCAGCTTAGAGAAACTGAGGTAAAAGAGGGTTACGCTTAAATAAGTAACTTATTGTTTTTACGAAGTTAACATTGTACAGTTCGTCTTCCCAAAGGGTTACGCTTAAATAAAAATTCCAAGTATCGCTACCGGTAGACTTTCAAAAATTCAGACACCATCTACACTCGATTGCAAGCCTCAGGGTTGCTCACTTAATTTCATCCGGATCTTGGCTCTTCTCCATGGCGACGGTGTTTGCCTGCAAGACGGAAGTATGAGGCTATGTTCTACGTCTGACTGATGATTTTTAATTCCTTGAGACCAATTGACCTGTAAATTCAGAATCGTTTTCATCGTCAGAATCAGCTTATCACCAGATTTTTTGGGTTGTATCGTGGTGTAGGCCACTCAGTCAAATTCATCTGTGTGAACAAATGGTTCCTAGTTCAGTTCTTCGTCTGCGAAGACGATCAACTGATGCGATGGATTCGGAAATGCTCTTGGAAAGCTGGGTCTGGACCAGGTTATATCAGGTCACAGGTAGGGTTACTCCGACCTGCCCCTGATATTTACCATCGCGATCCTTATAGGAAGTTTCGCAAGGCTCATCAGCTTCAAAGAAAATCACCTGAGCCACTCCTTCATTGGCGTAAATCTTTGCTGGCAGAGGTGTCGTGTTGGAAAACTCAAGAGTGGCATACCCCTCCCACTCCGGTTCAAATGGTGTGACATTGACAATCACACCACAGCGCGCATAGGTTGATTTGCCAAGGCAGACAGTCAGCACTGAACGGGGAATTCTGAAATACTCCACTGTTCGGGCAAGTGCAAATGAGTTTGGCGGAATGATGCAGATTTCGGATTCGACATCCACAAAACTATCCTCCGAAAACTCTTTTGGGTCGACGATCGCAGTATTGATGTTTGTGAATATCTTGAATTCATTAGAACAGCGGATGTCATAGCCGTAACTCGAAGTTCCGAAAGAGATGACACGGTTTCCATCAACACTGCTGACTTGATCCGGTACGTAAGGATCAATCATACCGTGCTGTATTGCCATTCGGCGGATCCAATTGTCTGACTTGATGGACAAACTATTCTTCGAACGTCAGGTATTTTGAATCACGATGGACGGGAAATCGCTCGTAAAGTCTTTTTTCTTTGCGGAGAGCCGGGCAGCCATGGTCCGTGCGATTTCTCTGTACTTTCGTGACACGTCGCCATCCGGGTCACTCACCACGGTCGGTTTTCCGCCGTCTGCATCGCTGCGAATCTGACCATCCAGCGGAACCCCGCCCAGATAGCTGATTCCGTAGTCGCTCGCCATACGTTCGCCTCCGCCCTGACCGAATATATGCTCCTGATGTCCGCATTGACTGCAAATGTGAACACTCATGTTCTCGACGATGCCAAGCACTTCAATCTTGACTTTCTCAAACATGCGATATGCCTTGCGCGCATCAAGCAATGCGATATCCTGAGGAGTGGTGACAATGACCGCACCGCTTACAGGCACACGCTGTGCCAGCGTCAGTTGCGTATCACCGGTTCCCGGTGGCAGGTCAATGATCAGGTAGTCCAACTCATCCCAAGCCGTCTGTTTCAGCAACTGTTCCAGCGCTTGCGTCACCATCGGGCCTCGCCAGATCATCGGACTTTCCTCATCGATCAGAAACCCGATTGACATGGCTTGAATATGATAGCTGTAAACCGGCTGCATCATTTTTCCGTCCTTGGTCTGAGCCTTTCCGGTAACACCAAGCATTCGAGGCTGACTTGGGCCGTAGATATCTGCGTCCAGTATTCCGACTCGGGCGCCTTCTGCAGAAAGTGCCAGAGCGAGATTCACGGATACAGTCGACTTGCCGACACCGCCTTTTCCTGATCCCACCGCAATCATATTCTTGATGCCTGATATCGGTGAAACACCGTCTTGGACAGTATGTGAGAAAATCTTGGTATTGAACTCCACATCGACTTGAGAAACGCCGGACATTCCCACAACTTCATTTTTGATCGCAGAACTCAACGATTCGTGCCAACTCTTCGCGGGATAACCCAATGCCACATCAATACGCACCGCGCCATTCTCAACTGAAACTCCCTTGATTTTCTTGTCCGAAGTCAAAGACGTCCCGGTATGCGGGTCATTTATCTTCGAAAGGACTGATTCGATTTCAACTTTAGTCGTAGTGTGCATAAAATTTCAATTCGGGCAAGTCAGCACCAATACTGAGCGGACAGCGGATTTTTTTGCTGTCTCACGCAAACGATTAGAATATACAATAATATCCGCTGTTCCCGGCTACAGCGAACAACTTTTATATCGGGTCGGTATACGGTTATTGTAGCATACCGCCAACTGTCGACGAACCGATTGGAATCCGTTTTCCAGCAGATAGAAATGCAAAGAAGAATCTTGGTAACGACTGCACTTCCCTACGCCAATGGGCCGATCCATCTCGGGCATATGGTGGAGCATATTCAGACCGATATATGGGTTCGCTTCCAGCGTATGAACGGCAATGAGTGCTACTTTGTTTGTGCAGATGACGCTCATGGAACTCCGATCATGCTGAAAGCCAGAGAGGAGAAAATCCAACCGGAAGAGCTAATTGCACACTACAAGAAAGAACATGAAGCTGACTTTTCGGATTTCAATATCAGTTTCGACAATTACCATTCCACACACTCTGATGAGAACCGGTATTTTTCGCGGTATGTGTACCTCAAGCTGCGGGATGGCGGACATATTCGTCGAAGAACAATCAGTCAGGCATACGATGCGCAAGAGGGCCTGTTCCTTCCTGACCGATTTGTGAAGGGCGATTGCCCGCGCTGCGGCACACCGGACCAATACGGCGACAGCTGCGAGAACTGTGGAGCGACGTACACACCCTCTGATCTGAAAAACCCGGTTTCCGTGCTATCCGGCCAACCACCCGAGGTTCGCCAATCCGAACATCTGTTTGTGCGTCTAAGTGACTTCACGGATATGCTGCAAAAGTGGATTGCCGAAGAGATCTCTCAAACTGAGGCACAGAATAAGCTCAAGGAATGGTTTGAGGCCGGTTTGAATGACTGGGATATTTCCCGCGATGCACCGTACTTCGGTTTTGAAATTCCGGATGAGAAAGAAAAATATTTCTATGTCTGGCTGGACGCGCCGATCGGCTACATCGCCAGTTTCAAGAATCTGTGCGATCGCGAAGGTATCGACTTCGACGCATTCTGGAGAGACGACAAGGAAACCGAACTTTACAACTTTATCGGCAAAGACATTCTGTATTTCCATACCCTGTTTTGGCCGGCCATGCTGCACGGTGCTGGATTTCGGAAACCAACCAATGTCTATACGCACGGATTCCTTACGGTCAACGGTACGAAAATGTCGAAATCCAGAGGAACATTCATCACGGCGCGCACATATCTGGATTATCTGGACCCGGAATACATTCGATACTACTACGCGGCTAAGCTCAATGATCGGATTGAAGATATTGATCTGAATCTTGAGGACTTCATTCAACGGATTAATTCGGACCTGGTCGGAAAGGTTGTCAATATCGCAAGCCGCTGCGCAGGTTTTATCACAAAGAATTTCAATGGCAGCCTCAGTCCACAACTTGATGATGTGGAACTCTATCGAGTGCTGACTGATGCACGCGGAACGATTACAGAGGCCTTCGAGGGTCGGCAGCTCAGCAAGGCGATGAGAGAGATCATGGCACTGGCTGATATTGCCAATCAATACGTCAATGACCAGAAGCCGTGGGTGCTCGTCAAAGATCCGACACAACGCGAGAAACTGCAGAACGTCTGCACCCAGGGACTCAATATGTTCAGAGTGCTGATTCATTATCTGGCACCGGTGGTACCGCAACTGGCTCAACGGGTCGGAGAATTTCTCAATGATCCGGTTGATCAGTGGGAACGCATTGAATCACCTTTGTTGGATCATGAAATTTCCGGATATGTTCACCTGATGCAGAGAATTCAGAAAAAGGATGTTGATGCGATAGTCTCGGCGAGTGCCGAACCCGACCCCGCTGATACGACCGAAAACAATAATGTCATATCTATTGATGAATTTGCAAAAGTCGATCTCCGTACGGCAAAGATTCTCGAAGCTGAAGACGTCGAAGACTCCAACAAACTCATAAAGCTCAAAGTCGATATCGGCACTGAAACCAGACAGATATTTGCCGGAATCAAAGGATTCTATGATCCTGAATCACTTGTCGGTCGCAAGGTGGTGATTGTGGCAAATCTCGCACCTCGCAAAATGAAGTTTGGCACATCGGAAGGGATGCTCCTGGCAGCTGGAGATGATGATGGGCTGTGGTTGATTGACCCTGGGGACGAAGTTGGACCAGGACAGAGAGTCAATTGAATTTGGAATCCGTATGCACGACTTCACCGACAACGCTTGACGAGATTGATCGTTGTCTGCCACAGACTCAATGTACGATGTGTGGCTACCCTCGCTGTCTGGATTATGCGCACGCAATTGCTGAAGGAAAAGCAGATATTAACCGTTGTCCACCTGGCGGTGCCGAGACTCTCAGTGCACTCGCGAGACTGACAGACAAGGCTATTCCGGGGACACTTGCCGAAGACTGCGAACCATACTCAGGTCGTAAAGTCGCCAGAGTCGTGGAGGACATCTGCATCGGTTGTACGCTCTGCATTCCTCCCTGCCCGCTCGACGCGATTGTTGGAACCGCAAAACATATGCATACAGTCATCGAAGAATGCTGCAGTGGTTGTGGACTGTGTCTCGATCACTGCCCTGTTGACTGTATCAGGATGGTTGATTGTGATACCCGATGCGATATCGGTTACTGGAAAGATTTCCGTGACGATGAAGTCGCCCAGTGGAGAACTCTTGCACAACGGCATTTTGAACGCGTCAATCGTGGTGATCAGGTAGCTGTTGATTCAGAACATTATTCAGATCTCAAGTCACAGATCCGAGACGCGGTCAATCGGGAACGTTCCAGAAGATGGAAGCAGGCCAATAAGAAAGCGGCACGTTTACAATCCACCAGAAAAATCAAATGAACTCGATCAAACGGCGGGAAATTTTTACCCGATTTCGCGACGCCAATCCGAAGCCGACGACAGAACTTAACTTTTCAACCACCTTCCAATTGCTTATCGCGGTCGTCCTTTCTGCTCAGGCGACTGACAAATCAGTCAACGCCGCGACCGAACAACTGTTCGAAAATGCACCCGATGCACAATCTCTTTTCGCTCTGGGAATTGACCGGGTTACGGAACTAATCAGGACAATTGGACTTTTCAACAGTAAGGCAAAAAACCTGATTCGGATTTCCGAGATTCTGCTAGAAAAGCACGACGGAGAAGTTCCCGAGTCCAGAGAGGAATTGGAAGCGCTTCCCGGTGTCGGTCGTAAAACGGCGAACGTCATTCTCAATACCGCGTTCGGACAACCGACAATCGCAGTCGATACTCACATTTTTCGTATTTCCAATAGGATTGGAATCGCACCCGGGAAAAACGTTGACCAAGTCGAACAGAAGCTCCTGAAAGTCGTTCCCAAAGAATTCCTGGTCGATGCGCATCACTGGCTGATCCTACATGGGCGGTATGTCTGCACCGCTAGAAAGCCTTCTTGTGGCACATGTCTGATTTTCGACCTATGTGAGTACACTGATCGATTTTCATTTACAGACTCCGAATAACCATATAGGGAGATTGAACAATGTTGGCTGATTCCGAACAAAGAGCATTCTTATTCGACCTTTGGGAAAAGATTCAGGGCGATAATCCCCTAAGCTCCATGGAGAAACAAATCGAGAGAATTATCGACATGCACCCGGAGACGCATAGCGTACTATCGAATCGCGAGACATTTGAAAATCATGAATTCGATGCTGATGAGCCCGACCCATTTGCACACATCGGCCTGCACTCCATTGTCGTTGAAATGATCAGCAACAACTCGCCAAGTGGAATTCGGTCGATTTACGATAGATGGGTAACCCGAACCGGCGACAAGCATGAAGTTCAGCATGAAATGATGTCCGCCCTGTTTGAGGTTCTTATTGAATCAACCGATGAAGAACTTGAACTCGACGAGGACGCCAGGTTAATGACACTGCTCTCGGAAAGACTCAGCGACAGTGGCGAAGATAACCCAGTGGACAGCTGAAACTTGACACATGCAGGAACTGAATTGATTGATCGGGAGTTGCCCTCTCCAAACTTCATACACCGGGCGTTAATCGACACACCGTTGTTATGCAGACAGCAGACTTACCAAGCGCATCGAATTTCAATACCATGAAAAACTTTGGTGAGCAAAAGACAAGCTAAATCTGATTTTTGGGAGCCTTCTGTAACAGTCTTGTCATTTTCCTTCCCGGTTTCGATATCTTTAAGGACAAGAGCTTCACTCTTTGGAGAAGTACAAGAAGAACTGTATATTGGGTTCTGTATTAGCCTATATAATCGACAGCGAATCTGCCAATAATCTCGAAACTGGGCTTCACAATATATTCTCCACCTGAGCTGTTTCTGATATTTCGATAGACAACCAATGTTTGCTCTGGTGCAAGAAAGATACCCGAAAGCCATGTTTGAAGATTCTCCGACCAGAATTTTCTGCGGTCGAATCTTGTGCCTGCTTGATTGTGCCGCCCCCATCGGAGATCTTGTTCTGCGAATTTGGGTTGCCAATGTGTTTTGGAAATCCGGTTTGAATAAGGTATCGAATCTCAGTTCAACCATGTATTTGTTTGAATATGAGTACGCTATACCGATTATTCCATTTGAACTTGCTGCATACCTGGTAATCGCCGCGGAACTCGTGCTGCCAATACTGCTTGTTTTTGGAATCGCAGGCAGAGCGGCAGCCGGCATATTATTTGTTGTTAACTTTGTCGTAGCTGTTTCGTATTCGGTATTGAATGTGGTAGGAATCGTTCAGCATCAGGTTTGGGGAATAATGTTGCTGGTTCTGTTGTTACGAGGACCAGGGAAGATTTCAATTGACTACTTCATTCGAAGACGTTTCCTCGGTCATAACGCTAGGGATTCTTGATGTCGACAATTCCAGCAATTGTTCTAGATGATCGCTACACGGGTGTTACCGATGGATTCGACTCCTCCCGCTTCAGCTTCAGTTCTCTATTGACAAGAGAGGGGATCGGTCAACTCAGAAGAACCCAAATCAGGGACTTACAAGTCAATTTAGGGAAACTGTGCAATCAGGCGTGCAATCATTGTCACGTCGATGCCGGCCCGAAACGGACGGAAATCATGGCTTGGGCAACAATGGAAAAAATTATCGATTGGTGTGCGAGATACGATATCAAGACGGTGGACATCACGGGAGGGGCCCCGGAACTCAATCCAAATTTCCGCAAGTTTGCTGAATCCTGTCTGGACAACGGAGCGAAGGTAATATCGCGCTGCAATCTAACCGTCCTGTTTGAGCCGGGTCAGGAATCGCTCGCCGAATGGTATGCGGCTCACAAAGTTGCCTTGATCTGCTCCTTGCCGTGCTACTCGAAAGAAAATCTGGAAGCCCAGCGCGGAAAGGGTGTTTTTCGGGACAGCATACGCGCGCTGCAACTACTAAATAAACTTGGCTACGGTAGCGAACCGGAACTGTCATTGGATCTCGTCTACAATCCGAACGGTGGAAGGCTGCCGCCGCTGCAATCTGAATTACAGGCGACGTATAAAGAACGTCTTGCCGAAGATTTCGGAATCTGCTTCGATAATTTGTTTACCATCACCAATTTACCGATAAGCCGATTTCGTCACTATCTGGAACGAACCGGAGATTACGAAAATTACCTCGATCTGCTCATGGAAAACTTTAATCCGGATACGGTAGACGGATTGATGTGCAGGCATATTGTCAGCGTTGACTGGTTGGGAAGAATATTCGACTGTGATTTCAATCAGATGCTCGATATACACGCAGGTTGGCAGAAGCCCAGGTATCTTTGGGATCTGCGAGCCGAGGAAATTGAGAAGGATCGAATTGCGGTTGACTCACATTGCTTTGGCTGTACTGCAGGTGCCGGAAGCAGCTGCACTGGAACGCTAGCGTGAAGAAAACGCCCAGGGTGGTGTAATCAATTTCAAGATTTCATTCATCTACTTCTGAACGCATTCTTTGTCTTGCGGCTTCAAAACTCGCTATTCCCACAGCCACTGAAACATTGACACTCTGAACATCGCCCATCATAGGAATTGAAACCAGTAAATCACACTTTTTCTTGGTTTCTGCCCTCAACCCCTTTTCCTCCGCACCGAATACAAGAGCACAGGGGTCTGTGAGGTCGATCTTGAAAATATGATCGGAAGCATCGGTATCAAGCCCGATCACCCAAATTCCCAATTTTTTCAGACTCTCAAGGTCGCGCGCTAGATTGGATGCCTGATAGATAGGTGTGACTTCCGCCGCACCGGCAGCAGTATGGGAAACGGTCGCTGTAAGCGGGCTGCCGCGTGAACGACTCACAATGACCCCATCAGCACCAGCTGAATTCGCGCTTCTTATACAGGCTCCAAGATTTCTGGGATCAGTGACACTGTCCAGAACAACCAGTAAGGACTGACTTTTCAAAGAGTTGAACCAATTCGGCAAGTTGGTAGATGGCCGTATAGCGGCTGAATGACAGGTCAATATCACCCCTTGATGTCGATTGCCTTCGGCATCTGCGTTCAGGATTTCACTTGCCACGCGTCGAACTGGTATACCTTGCTCTATCGCAAGTTTCTCGATTTGTCGGATACGTCTGTCATTCCGGCTCTCGCTCAAATCAACCGATGCGATCTCTCGGGCTTTATACCGGATCATGGAAAACGCATTGTGAATTCCGAATACCTTTCGCATTTTTTAGTTTGGAGTATTACGTCGTGAATAGATGTAAGTCTGAACTTAATTTTTTTGTCTGTTCCACTACACCCAGTTACAATTCAAATGAAGTGTACAGGAAACGAGAAAAAAAATTCGGTTGATTATGTTACATTTTTGAATGGCGGAGAATTGGAACTGGGACGAATAGCCCAACGAATAGCGACGATCGTCAATAGTCCGAACAATGCGAAACTTCCGACCTGAAAATAGATAGTCCCATCGAAAGCCTGTCCTATGGCGGTTCCGAATGATACGGAAATGAACGTGGCGACTGATGCAATCAGAGCTGCTCCGACACCTGCGATATGTCCAAGTGGTTGCATCGCGAGTGCATTGAGATTACCAAACATAGCACCCATGCAAACGAATACTGGCAGCATATATGTCATAAACAGCCACAATGGTGGGAGTCCTTCAAATGCAAAAAGTGCAGCTAGTGCGATAAATGACGCAATCGTGGCCATATAGGCGGCTGAATTGACAATTTGGTGCATCCCATAACGTAAAAGCAATTTGTCATTGGCCAAAGAGCCAAATCCGATAGCGAGCGCCAGCACGCAAAAATAAAGTGGGAAATAACTACCGGTTGCATACGCTTCTTGAAAAATTTGTTGTGCCGAACTCAAAAATGCGACAAATGGTGAGAATATCAACCCGATTGCAAAAGTGTAAGCTAGTGTGGTACGAATTCTAAGAATGTCACCTATTGCCTCGCCAATGAGCCTCGGGGATAAAGGTCTGCGATGAGCAGGACTAAGCGTTTCTGGTTGGCGCAACCAGAACCAAAAAAGGGCAGTGGTGGCAACAACAAGAAATGTTGCAAAAATTGAACGCCAGCCACCAAGCCACATGATTGTTTGGCCGAGTAATGGAGCGATCGCGGGGATAAGAATGAATACTGCCATGATGAACGACAAAATCCGTGCCATCTGTATACCACTGTATTGATCCCTCACTAGGGCCATCGTTACAATTCGCGGGCCTGATGCGCCGATTCCCTGCAGAACGCGCCCGGCAATCATCATCTCGAAAGAAGTAGCGAACACGCTGGCGAGGCAACCGACAATAAAGACGGTTAACCCCGCAAAAATCGCCCGTCTTCGTCCAATAGCATCAGAAAGTGGTCCAAAAAAGAACTGCCCGATGCCAAGTCCTATGAACAGCGCCGTTATGACAAACTGTGTGTCATTTGGGCGTTGCACACCCAAATCGTGCCCGATTGCCGGAAGAGCTGGCAACATGGCGTCAACGGAAAGTGCAACCAGCGACATCAGCAACGCAACGAGTGGTACAAACTCAGTGGTGCGAAGGTGGGTGACGGAGGTCGTTGGATTCATCCTGTTCGGCCAGTCTCTATATTTTTAATCATTGAAATCGGACAATTGGCTCGGAAAATCACAATTTTAATGAATCCGCCTTTCAGTATGACGATTTGTATCTCTCGAATCGGTTTTAGTGCGATTTTCGCAATCCAGTGACGGGACTGCAGGGAAAATGATTGATGCAGATTGAAACTCTCGGCAAGCTGATATCGAAATGGCAGACTGTCGATTGCATCACAAAGGCGGCAGAAGCTGCTTTATGACCCGGCGTTTCGATCGCGACACAAACGGACGTAAAATCCACATGCAATCACTCGGAGCGTTACGACATTTCGATTTCAACCAACCAAAGACATATGCATATGAGCAAGTAATCCAGACGATCCGCGAATTCAAGCTCGGGAATTCCGTTGTGGAGCAACAGTTTCGTCGCACAATATTCAACATTGTAGCTCGCAATCAGGAGGACCACGTCAAGAACATTGCATTCCTAATGGACCAATCCGGAATGTGGCGCCTGTCACCTGCATACGACATGGTTTATGCCTTCAATCCTTCAGGCATCTGGACGAGAGACCACCAGATGAGCATCGTTGGCAAATTCAACAATTTCGAATTGCGGGATTTGTTGCGATTCGCCGGGTCGTCAGGAATCAAGACAGTCAGAGCTCACCGCGTAATCGCCGACGTGATTTCCGTAGTCAGGGACTGGCCTAGTTTCGCGAAAGAAGCCGGAGTGGACCCAGAAGACATCAGGCGTATCGCAAAAACATATCGAACGAATCTGAATTGAGACCGCTGTCTTCTTGTCTTTCAAGCTTCCATTCTTTATAATTACTAATATCTTATTACTTATAAAAAATTTCTACTAATAAGTATTCATATTATGCTATTTATGAGTGTCTCTCGTGCGCAGAAGGAATTGCGTACGCACATATTGGAACGGCGGGTAGCCCAAGGCTTGACCCAGAAAGGGTTGGCGCTTCGGGCGGGAATAAGCGTCCATACACTCCGCCGGTTTGAACAACAAGGCTCAATTTCACTGGAGTCCTTTCTCAAGATTTTGATGGTTCTGGACTCGCTGGAAGCGGTTGTCAATGCTATCAAACTACCAGAGGAAACTTATTCGTCCATCGATGAGGTTCTGAACACATCACAGCCGAAACGGCGAAAACGAGGCTGGCGCACGTGAGTTTTCAATCTGTAAGCGAAATCAAGGTCGAATTGTCTTTAGGTGACATGGTTTTGTCCGTGGGACGATTAGCGTCAAGACAAAACAAAATTTATTTCGAATATGATCTTGAGTTTCTTGAGCGAGGTTATGAAATCTCTCCATTCAAGTGTCCATTATCTCCCGGTCTAAAGATGTTCAATTCGAATCTATTTGACGGACTGCTTGGCGTGTTTTATGACAGCCTGCCCGATGGATGGGGACGTTTGCTAGTTGATAGAAAAATGCGCTCGTTGGGAGTCTTACCGCAACAGCTATCCGCGCTTGACCGTTTAAGTTATGTTGGAGAGTCAGGTATGGGCGCGTTAGTCTATACCCCTGGCGAAACTGAATATGCAGCGCAAGACGAATTGAATTTGGATTCGCTTGCAATTGCTGTAGAACAAGTTCTTGAAGGTGAATTCAGTGAGGTCATCGAGAAGCTAATCTCTTTGAACGGGTCATCCGCCGGTGCTCGTCCCAAAGCCATGATAGGTGTCGACAATTGCAAAAAGAGAGTTGTCCATGGAACACAGCGCTTGGGAGGCGATTATGATCCATGGCTGGTTAAATTCCCAAATTCTACAGACGGGCCGGATGCGGGTGTAATCGAATATGTTTATGCGCGGATGGCTATCGAGGCAGGCATTGAGATTCAAAATGTACATCTGTTTCCATCGCAAACCAATCCGGGTTACTTCGCAACAGAGCGCTTCGACCGGAATCTCGGCAAACGTATCCATAGCCATAGTGTCTGCGGGCTGCTGCATTCACATTTTCGAATACCGTCGCTTGACTACGAAGACCTGATTGAACTCACGATGGTACTAACAAAAGATATCCGTGAAGCGGAGAAAATGTTCCGACTGGCCGTGTTCAACGTGCTGTCACACAACCGCAACGATCATTCAAAGAACTTCAGCTTTCTGATGGACTCGACAGGGGATTGGAAACTTACACCGGCTTACGATTTGACATTTTCCGCAGGGCCAAATGGCGAACAAAGTACGATGGTATTGGGTAAAGGTCAAAATATCGGAATTTCAGATTTGATTAAACTCGGAGTCGAATCAAAATTTTCTCGTTCGTTTATAGATACCGTGATTGACCAAACCAAGTCTGCTCTCAGCGAATGGAGGAATCTCGCATCAAATTACGGCGTTCGTTCAAATAACATAAATCTCATTCAAACGAAAATGAATGAGACAAGTTTGTAATAGTAAAGATGCTTTTCTACCGTAGTCCACGGATGCTGCATCACCCAATGAATTGAACGAAATGAATAAGACGATGGATATATGCTGTAACGATTCTTCTCACCCGGCCGTGGATGCCAGCCACCCGGGGGCGCGAATATCACCGGTCCGAGGTGCCCGTCCGACTGACTCGGTGTGAATCTGGAGCCTGGATGCGAATATTCCAGCCTGCCGGCCGCGCATTACAGGAATTCGATTCTCGAAAATAAGTACGGAATCAGGCCTTACCCCTCAGATCAGCAGTTTTCAGGGAGAAGTTTTTCTGACCTGTCCCGGAACCGTTGGTCTAACCGGCTTTCAAACACCAAATCCCCTATCTACTTCCGTAAATTGGATATATATAATCTTGACATCACTGTAGAGGTATCACTACTGATGTTTGAGGCATGAATCAATCGATTACCCCACTTGAATTTCCGAAGCGATTGCCCGTTGGCTATCGCTACCAACGCGAGACAACCAGGTTTGATCCGAATCGACACTTGCAACTGGAACCGCCCGAAACCATTCTCAATCTGAGAGACCTCGGTTACCAGGCAGATGAAATTGAGGAATGTGCAACTGCGTTCGCTGTATCCAGTGCCATCCGAATCTTGTCTGATGAAGGCGTTGAGGCGATGCTCGAAACCGCACGCCGATTGAAGAAATATTCAGTCAATTGCGAGCGCATCGAGAACATGGTTCGAGGGGGAGTCTATCAATCTGAATTTCTGCGCGACTTTTGTCTCTGTACAGAGGTAACCGAATTTCTTAGCGAAATTTTTGAAACGCCGGTTGCACCTCACACCATGCCCCTGCATCTTGGTCATCTGAATTACGCACCGGATGATCTGAGCCGTTCGGTGGACAAGTGGCACCATGATACGCTTGGGCTGGATTATGTACTGATGTTGTCTGATCCGAAACAATTGCAAGGCGGTGAATTCCAGTATTTCATGGGAACGCGCCAAGAAGCGCAGAAATATGCGGATCGCAACGAACCAATTCCAGAAAAACGGGCGATCACGCCTGAATTTCCAGGTGCAGGCTATGCTATTGTCTTGCACGGCAACATGGTTGTTCACCGCGCGACCAAACTCACTCAGCGGGCGGAACGCATTACACTGGTTAACGGTTATGTTCCCTTGAACTGCGACATCAACGATGTCTGTCGGTTTAAGGACTTGTCGCTGGTTGACCCGCACCATGTACTGTTTACCGAGTGGGCGAGACATAAGGCCTGGCTTTCGATGGGCAAACTGCAAAACTTGATCGCCAACATACCATTCACCGACGACAGGCAAACGATTACATCACAACTGAAAGACGCAATTGCGGAAGTTGAAACTGCAATTGAAGATATCAATGACGATGGGGAGGCAGCTATGATCCACTACGGCGATTGAATTCGATCATATCACTCGAGAAATTCTCTCACCCACCAACTTTCCATCGTGACTCGAACTTGGCATCTTTCCCAAGATCCGCAAAGACTGATAAATTTTCCGTTTTTATTTGAACTCCATTCTGCATATACGATTTAACCGTCAAGGCAAGATTTTCACCGCTTTTTTCTTCGTCGCCTAGACCGATCTACTTCTTTCCAAACACTTTCTGAAAGTTCGAAATCAATAAACCCATTCTCTGGATCGGCATCTTCCACTCGAACCTGTAGAGGCATACCAATTCTATAGATTGTTCTAGAATGCTCACCGATCAATTGCCTTCTTACATTGTCGTAGTAGAAATATTCGACACCTAGTTTGTAGGTTGGAATCATCCCGCTTACGTAAGGTTCATCCAACTGGACGAAAATCCCGAAGGATCTGATGTCAACGATTATGCCGTCATAGATTTCGTCAACTCGATACCTCATGAAATCCGCTTTCAACCATTTTTCAGATTCCCACACGCACGCATCGGCACGTCTTTCGAGATAGGAGCACTGTGTCGCACAACGATCCAATTTCGATTTGTCAGCTGAATCTTTGGACCTTTGTATTATCCCTTTGATTAGACGGTGGACAATAATATCCGGATACCGTCGAATCGGGGATGTGAAGTGAGTATATTTCGGGTAACTCAAAGCAAAATGAGGTCCGCAGGCTACAGAGTAGACAGCTGTCGAGAGACTTCTCAAAATGTGTGTCTGAAGTGCTGTGAATGTGTTTTGTTGTTGAACCAGTTTATTTCTGATTTTGTGATAATCGGATATCTTGGTCTTTCTGTCTACTGGTAATTTAACTCCGAAGTCATCCAGGATTCCGTTCAGTTCCTCGATATCTCGTTTCGTTGGTTCATCATGGACTCTGAACATGCCATTCCCGGAATAATGTTTATCAATCATTTCCGCAGCACAGACGTTCGCCGCCAACATTGCCTCTTCGATAATACTGTGAGACGCGACTCTCTTAGTTTTACCGATTGATTCCAGCTCACCGGAATCTGAAATATTCAACACAGATTCGGGCAGATCTACCTCCAAAGTCCCTCGTTCAGTTCTCGCTCTTTGAAAGCACCGATGTACTTCAAACAGGCACTCAAGATTGGAGCTGACAGCCTGAGATAGTTCATTGCCATGCATCTTTTCTTCAACAGCATCGTAACTCAAACTCACTCGGGAGTTTACTACTGCATCTTTAAATTCATAGTCGGTGACGATACCATCTGAACTGACAGTCATATCGCAGACTAGTGCAAGACGATCTTTTTCAGACTTCAGTGAGCAAATGTCGTTTGAGAGCAATTCCGGAAGCATGGGGACTACATCTTCTGCCAAGTAAATCGAAGTTCCCCGACTTTGCGCTTCTGAATCCAGCTGGGTGTTCGGCAAAACATATTGGGAGACATCGGCTATCGCAACCATCAACCTGAATTTGTTGTCGTCCAGTCTTTCGCAGAACACTGCGTCATCATGATCTTTGGCTGTCGCAGGATCAATTGTAACGAACGGAATATTTCGCAGATCATCGCGCATCGCTAGGTGCTCTTCATGAATATCGTCCCGCAAATCCCCGACCTCGGAACGCACCACGGCCGACCATTCCCTGCGTAGCCCAAACCGAGACATCGCAACAGCGTTTGCGAGTTCACGAACACCATTGAGTCGTTTCTGTATTTCGATTAACTTGAATGAATTCGGTTGATTGGAGAACCGTTCAACCGTTGCGATGACATAATCCCCATGTCGCGCCTTGGTTTCGTCGTCAGACACTTCAATCGAATTGTCCAAGCCGACTCCAACCGGGAAAAGCAAATAACCGTATTTACCTCTGATTCTGCTCTTTCGAACCAAAGCGACAATCTGATAGTAAGGAGTCCACTCTGCGTCAACAATCCGCGAAGTTCGTGGTTTATTACCGCGGGCAGGCACTACTTCGATGTCTACCGTGTCTGTTGGCAGTAAACTGGTGAATCGACCGAGCTCGGCCATATAGGTATCTCCATCTGCAGTTCGCACTCTGACGTTTCGATTATTGACAAAGTCAACGGTACCCGATACAACGAGTAACTTTTTTGAAAAGCCAGACTTGCGGTTCTTTTTGGATCTCAACTTCAAAGCAAACGTTGATATACATTCGGCCTCTGACAACCGAATGATTGGAGTGGAGTGGAGGCAGAAATAGAGAAAAAATCTGGCAAAATCAGGTAAAAACTGGAGCTGGCTTAATTTAGTATCTCTACACGCTCAATGCAGTCAGGATCCGAATATCGCGGATTGTTGACCCGCATCGAAATTGGATCAGCCTGAAGATTACCATCATCATACGTCCGGGTAAGCTGTCTCGCAGCATCATGATCTTCGGACAACCAGACTTCTCTGTCTTCGGGATCGACTATTACAGGCATCCGCTTGTTTGTATTATGAATTTCAGCCATTAATTCATTTGCTTCCGTTGTGACAATCGTGCACGACTCATATACTTCACCATCATCTGTGTAGCCCTGTTCCCATAATCCTGCCAAACTCATAATAGTCTGGGTTTTGTGCTGAATATGCCAAGGTTGCTTCGGTCCATCATTCCCGACTACCTGCCATTCATAAAACCCAGTTGCTGGAATCAAGCACCTACGACTATTTCTCCAGGCAGAACGGTAGCTCGCCGCGCTGGTCATTGTTTCCGAGCGCGCATTTGCAGTCGAATATTTGGGAATCATGCCTCTTGACCATACCGGCACCAAAGGCCAGATTGCGTTTCGAAAGATTCTTTCACCATGCTGGTCCAATCGAATAATAGGGATTCTAGTCAGAAGATCACTCGAAAGATCTATAGACTTGTTCTTGGGTGACGGGCTGATATTGTATTGCGGCTCATATGTCGATAGCGCTGAGCGTTCTCTCAATATTTCAAACGCCGTCAGAAGTGTATCAACGTCGGTTAGAATGTTAAATCGACCACACACAACGAACTATCGATCAACGGTAAGTGATAAGACTGCCTGATTACCACTGTTTCAAGATTTATTCAATCGTGAGCGGCATCTTTTTCAAATTTTACATCAATCCGTCGGACACATAGTTGCTGACAATACAAAAATGGAGCGATCCGACAGTCGTGTTTGTCGGATATCTGTTGAACATTGGCACGTCAGTTGAATCCGTGAATAGATAAATTACCAAAACCTGGCAACCGCAAAGAAAGGTCCAGTGGGTCCAAACCGAAGTGTGCCCCAAAGAAATTGAATTCCAATCCTTCTTCGATACCAATGGCAACACCCAACAATCCATACAGTGAGACCTGAATGCCGCTTCCGCTCGGAACTGACGCCACCAAGCGGCCTTGCCCCAGCCAATCTTTGCCGATTGCGGTCGGCGGTAAATCCGCTCTCAATTCGGGAACTCTTCTTAACACCCAGGCAGTGAAGGAGTTGCTGTTCGGACCAGGCCAGAGTCGATACTCATTTGCATAGGGATATTCCATCGCCGTCCGATGAATTTTCTCGATGACTGTGTCAACATTCCCGCCTCTTATATCAGCGATCAGCCACGGTTTGTTTCCATACCAGAATCGATCTGGGATGTCCTCTCGAACCGACATGGCGGAATTACCGTAGCGCAATCGCCAGCCGATCTTTTGATAAACAGTGTAAGCAGAGGCGTTCGAAGGCTTGACAGAAATCCAGGTATGTACGCTGACTGCTCCGCGCGCACCCCACGTACGGGCAGCATAGACCTGAGCTATTGCTTCATTCGCCTCCAAGGGATGAGGCGCGATATGAGCCGACCCCGTTGATGCTTGCGACCAGTGCTTGCCCATAAATTCACCGATAACCAGCAGATACACAGGACCTGTAAAAATCAGCAATAACAGCAATATACACCACACCAACCACCGTTTGACTGACCTTTTCAGAATCATTCGAACATTGGTACCGACTCGGAACTGGATTCCCTTCCTGTGTATCGAGTCCAGCGCATTCGAGCGGAGGTGAAATAAAACCAGAATTTCTCCGTCACCACATCAACCCAGTTCATCAACTGCGACGCAATACTGTTCCCATTACACAAGGTGACGACATAAATTTCGAGCTGAATCTGGAAATCATCACCTCACACTGCGCCTGCTTCATAAGCTCAAGCAATTTGATATGGTCTTTGTCCTCGTAGTCGTAGCGGTCACTTCCATGAGTTTATTCTTGAGACTTGGCCAAAATGGGAATTGATACCATGAACGATTCCCAAGACGGTGCCATGCTAGTGGTTAACCAAATAGTAACTCTCACCTCTGAATTCTAGTTTCCCTGTTGTTTCGCTTTATTTCAACCTGCAATTTACAATCCTGGTGATACTCGTTCCAGAGAAAATAAACACAGTGAATCGACCAGTTCCTATTTGCCGAGTTCGCCGAACCAGATTCCAAAACTTGTCCATGTATGTTGAGAACACCGCCAATGTCTGAAAAAACCTAAAACATGGCCTATGGCAAATGGCAATCAGATCGGGCAATTGCGCCATCGGCACGTACCTCGCCTACCGTGTGGCGCGCCCGGAGGGATTCGAACCCCCGACTCCCAGATTCGTAGTCTGGTACTCTATCCAGCTGAGCTACGGGCGCGCATATCCCGATTTGGCAACCACCCATTTCTAATAAACCAACCATTGGCGGAGAGGGAGGGATTCGAACCCTCGATGGGGGCTGCCCATACTCCCTTAGCAGGGGAGCGCCTTCAACCGCTCGGCCACCTCTCCAAGGGCAAGCACAAAAAACCTTGCGACTTCTCAGTTCAGAGTGAATCAGCCCGAAAAGAATATTAGGTATCACTCTGTTTCTGAGCTTTCATCTTCTGATAAATCTCTTCGCGATGCACTGACACACTTTTCGGAGCATCGACTCCCAATCGTATTTGGTTTCCTTTTATTCCTAAAACTGAAACTGTGATGCTTTCATCAATTTTTACTGATTCGCCTACTCTCCTTGTCAATATCAACACAGCTAATTTATCCTCCACAAAATAATTTTTCTTTTTCTACCTGTATCGCGTCTGTCGGTAGTATCTGAAATCCCGGCTTATCAGACGAGGTCAATTTTGCTACCTTTACATATCGAAAAGACCGCTTCATTATAGAATTTCAATCTGATCCAATTATCACTTATATCAGCATTAGAAGTCATGGTCGATTGTAAATTCAATCAGGACTCAAGTGCCTGTTGTGGTGCAGTTTCGCGCCTGGGAACATTCGCATCGTCAAGACCGAAAGCACTATGGAGAGCTCTTACACCCAATTCCACATATTTTTCGTCAACGATGACTGAAATCTTGATTTCAGAAGTAGAAATCATCTGAATGTTTATTCCTTCTGCAGCCAGCGTGGTAAACATTGTTGTGGCAATACCAGTATGAGAGCGCATTCCTACACCTACAAGTGATATTTTTGCAATATCACCATTGGATACAAGTTCCTGCGCTCCGATGTCCGGCATGATTTTCTCCACCAGCGCCAGGCTATTCTGGTGTTCGCTCCGGTCAACTGTAAATGTCAAATCGGTGTTGTTATCAGTACCCACGTTCTGAATAATCATATCAACATTGATGTGTGCCTCGGCTATCGGACCGAACACCTTGGAAGCGATTCCCGGACGATCAGGAACCCCCCTGATTGTGATTTTCGCCTCATTGATGTTGTACGCAATTCCTGTAATCTTTGGTTGCTCCATATTTGTCTCCTTTGATGAGATGAGCGTACCAGGAACATCGTGGAACGACGACAGTACACGCAAGTCAACCCCATATTTGTATGCGAATTCAACTGCACGAATCTGCAACACCTTTGCCCCTGAACTCGACAGTTCCAGCATTTCTTCTGCAGTAATTCGCTCGAGAATTTTTGCACCAGGGACAATGCGAGGGTCTGCAGTCATCACACCATCGACATCGGTATAAATCCGACATTCGGTCGCCTCCAACGCTGCCGCGAGTGCAACAGCAGTCGTGTCCGACCCGCCGCGACCGAGTGTGGTAATCTCGCCACACTCGGTAACACCCTGAAATCCAGCAATTACAATGACATAACCTTCGTTTAGGTCTTTCAGTATCCTTTCGGAATTTATTCTTTGTACCCTTGCCTTACCATGGACTTTATCCGTGATGATCGGAATCTGGCTTCCGGTATAGGATTTCGCTTTACGACCATCGCGATTCAACGCCATACTGAGAAGCGCGATAGTGATCTGCTCTCCGGTAGACATCGCCATATCGAGTTCCCGAGGATCCGGGTTCGGATGAATCTGGGTCGCTAGGTTGATTAGGCGATTGGTGTCACCGGCCATGGCAGACAATACCACAACAACATCGAAACCCTCAGATTTTGTTCTGGCAACTCTCTGGGCTACTTTATTGATTCTTTCAATACTGCCGACCGAAGTACCACCAAATTTTTCAACGACTATAGACACGATTCAACGCTCATGAATATACAGGTAAGGTTGCAGGGAACTTAATTTTCGAGAAGAGATGGTTACGCGATCACTTGAGGAACAGCTTCAAGCGCTTGGTCGATGTTGTCCCCTCGGGAACCGCCACCTTGAGCCAAATGCGATTTTCCTCCACCCTTCCCATCAACCAGGGGAGAAATCTTGGCAATGATATGTCCTGCATTGACTCGATCTGTCAGATCTTTTGAAACAGAGCATAGCAGGGTAGCCTTGCCTTCCTTGACAGAACCGAGAACAACCACTCCAGATCCCAAGTTATCCTGGATGCGAAAAAGAATATTCCGCAAATTTTTGGGTTCAATCCCATCCTGCCTGGTGACAATAAGATTCACGCCATCTACAGTCATGATTGGAAGTGATGAGTCTGACCCGCCACCTGTGGCAAGTTGTGTTTTCAGTTCCGAAACCTGCCGCTCAAATGCTCGGTTGCTAGTCATAATCTGAGCCAGTTTGTCTTCAACATCGTTCAACCCGATGTTCAACTTCCTTGCAATTTCTGAGAGCTTCTGGCTTTCCGTTTGCATTCGCTCCACGGCCATTGATCCTGTCAAAGCTTCGATTCTACGAATTCCGGAGGCAATGCTCGACTCATGGATAATCTTAAACAGCCCAATGTCACCTGTTCGCTCGACATGTGTGCCTCCACAGAGTTCCAAAGAGTAGTCTCCCATCTCGATCACCCTGACTTCCGAGTCATATTTTTCGCCGAACAAAGCCGCCGCACCTCTAGCTTTGGCTTCTTCCAGATCCATGACCTGACTCGAAACCAACCAGTTCTCTCGGACGTGCTTGTTAACCTGAATTTCAATTCGACGAATCTCATCATCAGACACCGCACTGTCGTGTGAAAAATCGAATCGCAGTCGATCAGGTGCCACCAATGATCCTTTCTGCTGAACATGGGTTCCTAGAATATCTTGAAGCGCAGCATGGAGCAGATGGGTGGCCGAGTGATTCTTCATGGTTGAAATTCGGTTATCGGAATCGACTTGCGCGGTTACCCGGTCATCGGTCGTAAAACATCCTTTCACAACCCTGCCGACATGACCAATCACACCCTTCGACAGATACTGCGTATCTTCAACGCGAAATGAACTACCGTTGGACTGGATTACACCTGTGTCACCAATCTGTCCACCGCTCTCAGCATAAAAAGGTGTGGTGTTGAGTACCAGAGTTGCTTCTTCGTTTTCTTCAACCACATCTACGTCTACCAACGTAAATTTATTCACAATCTTTGCAATCACACTTTCACAAATTAATGTATCGTACCCACAAAATTCAACATCCACATCGAGCCTGCGATTGTATTCGTCAAGGGAAATAGTTCTAAAATTACTGGCGGACTTTGCGCGCTCACGCTGTTCTTGCATCGATCGTTCAAAACCATCGGAATCCACTGTAAGATTCTGTTCTCTGAGGTAATCTGCAGTGAGGTCCAGAGGAAATCCGTACGTGTCATAGAGACGGAATGCAACTTCACCCGGCAGCTCAGAACCTGAAAGCGCATCGATTTCACGATCTAGAATTTTCAACCCCTGATCCAGTGTTCTGGCAAATCGCTCGCCTTCTCTGAGAAGCACCCTTTCGACTTTTGACTGTGCGTGGCGAAGTTCCGGATAGGCGTCTCCCATCTGATCAACCAGAGACGGTGTCAGATCATGCATAAACGGACGCTTGCATCCTAACTGGTAACCGTGTCGAATCGCACGACGGACAATTCTTCGGAGTACGTAACCTCGTCCCTCGTTGGACGGTGTCACACCGTCAGTGATCAAGAAAGCCGCGGAACGGATGTGATCGGCGATAACCCTCAGAGATTTACTTTCTAGCTCTTTCGTTCCGACGACTTGAGCTGCGTGTTCAATCAGTGCTCGAAAAAGATCAATGTCGTAGTTGCTGTAGACTTTCTGCAGAACTGTTGCAATTCTTTCAAGCCCCATTCCAGTGTCGACTGAAGGTCGTGGCAACGGCTTCAGCGATCCGTCAGGAAGCCGTTCATATTGCATGAAGACCAGATTCCAAAGTTCGACGTATCGGTCTCCATCCTGTTCAGGCGAACCTGGAGGCCCGCCTTCGATTTCAGGGCCATGATCGTAAAAGATTTCGGAGCACGGCCCGCAAGGTCCGGTATCTCCCATCGCCCAGAAATTATCCGATGTGGCAATACGTCTGAATCTTTCTGAAGGAACTCCGATTTCATTCTGCCATACATCGGCAGCTTCGTCATCGTCAACATAGACAGTCACCCAGAGCCGATCTTTCGGCAAACCTATATCACCCGTCAGCAAATTCCAGGCAAAGTGAATCGCATCACGCTTGAAATAGTCCCCGAAACTGAAGTTGCCCAGCATCTCAAAGAATGTATGATGCCTGGCGGTATAACCGACGTTTTCGAGATCATTGTGTTTTCCGCCTGCGCGAACACATCGCTGCGCGGTCACTGCACGACTATAAGGACGCTTGTCTGTACCGAGGAATACATCCTTGAATTGCACCATTCCGGAGTTGGTGAACAGCAGAGTAGGATCATTCCCGGGAACCAACGGACTGCTCGGAACAATCTCATGGCCCCGTTCCTGAAAATACTGCAGAAACAGCTTTCTAAGTTCAATCGTCTTCATTGCGTACTGACATTTGCTCAATTCGACTCGGTGAAATCTCCCAGGGATTCCCGGATCTGGGATGTCGAATACCCTCGGGACTGGAGAAACCTCGCTCGTTTGGCCCACTCAGAATAGTCTGAAGATGGCACATCCTTATATTTTCGATCGAGTACCCTCACAATCTGATCTCGCCAGACCTCACTATCGAAATCCAAGCTTGATTCAATCAAATCTGATGACACCCCTTTTTGTCTGAGTTCATCCTTAATCTTGATCGGTCCATATCCTCTCGACATCCGCACTCGAACCAGTGCTTGTGCGAATCTAGCGTCGTTGATCATATTACGGTCTTTAAGCTCACCGACCGCCTGTCGCGCTGATTCCAGACTGGCTCCCCGGCTCGTCAGCTTTTTCGTAAGTTCCTTTTCGCAATATTCGCGTCTTGCCAAAAACCTGACTGCCTGCAATCGAACTTTCTCCAGATCCGACATTCCATCGCCGACTGTCACTCGACAGTTTCTTTTGTCTTCGAATCGATTCCGACTTTCTCGCGAATTCTTGATTCAATTTCTTCGGCAATGTCGCTATTTTCCATCAAGAAAATACGGGTATTATCGCGACCTTGGCCAATTCGGGTATCGCCGAAACTATACCATGCGCCGGCGCGCTCAACAATGCCATGCGCTACTCCAAGATCAATCAGTTCGCCTTCCTTGGAAATACCATGATTGAAAAGCATATCGAACTCACACTGCTTGAAAGGCGGTGCAACCTTGTTCTTAACCAACTTGATCCGAGTCTGGCTGCCGATCACCTCATCACCCTTTTTTATCGCGCCAATTCTGCGGATGTCCAATCTTACCGAAGAATAGAATTTAAGCGCGTTACCTCCTGTCGTGACTTCCGGACTTCCGTAGATCTGACCGATCTTCATTCTGATTTGGTTGATGAAGATGACCAGGGTATTCGATTTATTGATGCTTCCGGTGAGTTTTCTCAGTGCCTGGGACATAAGACGCGCGTGGAGTCCCATGAAAGAATCCCCCATCTCACCATCAAGCTCAGCCCGCGGTGTCAGTGCTGCAACCGAATCCACCACAACCACATCGATAGCGGCTGATCGTACCAGTTGATCCGCGATTTCCAGGGCTTCCTCACCATTGTTCGGTTGGGAAACCAGTAGATCATCAACATTCACACCGAGCATCGATGCGTGAGAAGTGTTCAATGCATGTTCGGCATCGATAAACGCTGCAGTGCCTCCATTTTTCTGTGCCTGCGCAACCACCGACAGTGTCAATGTAGTCTTTCCGGAGGCTTCAGGTCCGTAAATCTCGACCACCCGTCCCCGCGGCAGACCACCAACACCCAGAATCAAGTCCAGACCAAGCGAACCGGTCGGAATAACCTTTATATTTCTATCTATTTCATCATCACCAAGCCTCATTATTGATCCTTGACCGAACTGCCGACGAATCTGGCTCAGTGTCGCGTTTAGTATTTTCTCCCTATTCTCGTCCATGTCTTTACCTTCCAGTGCGTATTCAGAAACTTTTGTCCGCTTTCCCAAGCGATGCTGTTATATATGGTGTCGATCAACCAGAACTCAACCAAGTACTGGTAACGATGCCAAATAGAATTGACCGCCAGAGGATCAAGAATGAAAAATACAAAATGTCAGTTGAACTGCCGGCGCTTATAGACACCCAACTGCTGTCGATTTCAGTTACTCGTTCAATCCAATTCGATCTAACAGGTTTTTAGCCGGTAAATATCCACCAATCACCGTTCCGTCATCCACGACCAGTGTCGGTGTTCCACTAATGCCCGCCGCATCTCCGGCAACAAACTGACCGGCAACAGGATTGTCGCAAGTTGCTTTCGGCAAATGTTCGCCATTTTTGGATGCAGTCATGGCTGACTGAGGATCGCTGTCACACCACACCGTGACAATCTTGTCGTAGCTTGAAGAAGCGATACCGGCTCTGGGGTATGCCATGTATCTGACCTCCAAACCGGCTGCATTCAGCTGGGGAACTTCCCGATGCAGTCGGCGACAATAACCACAGTCGATATCTGTGAACACAGTCAGGTGTCGCTTGGTCTCACCTTCAGCAGCAAAAACTACCATGTCTTCAACCGGTGTCCTCTCCACGAGACTGACGATGGCTAAATTTTGCTTTTGGTCACTCAGGCTTTCACCGGTAGCAAGGTTGAAAGCATCTCCTACGATCAAGTGGTTGTCCTTAACAAAAACATAGTAAATACTATTGGCGATTACCGCCTCATAAACTCCCTGTATCGGAGATTCTGTCAAACTGTCGAGTGTGGTCTGTCCTCCGATAATTCCAAGAATTGCATCTCGTGCCTGTTCGAGTTGTTCATCCGCGAATACGTTTAGCGAAAACAATGCGGTAAAAACCACTCCGGCAGTGATTGGACTTAATTTCATCTGTCTGTAACCTGTCTATTCGAACTTGGATTTTCCATCGTGCCGGGATACGGATTGCATTCGGGGCTATTCTCAATCGTCAAGTTTCTCTATTTGAGCTCCGGATTCTCTCCAGGCATCAAATCCACCTCCGATATGGCAGACACCACCGAGCCCCATTTTTTGTGCGGTTTGTGTTGCAAGTGCCGACCTCCACCCCGACTTGCAGTAGAAAACAAATCGGGTATCCTGTGAAAATAACTTCTTGAAATAGGGACTGTCAGGATCAATCCAAAACTCAAGCATGCCTCTGGGCATATGGTAGGTACCCGGAATTTTACCTTCGTGCTTGAGTTCTCGTATATCTCTTAAATCTACGAATTGCGCTTTGCCTTTGTCGTGCAAGGCAATCGCATCTTCCACCGACAATGTCTCGACTTCAGACATCGCCCTGTCAAGGAGTTCTTTGTAACCAATTTTCATGAATTGACCAATGTGGATTAGAGCTCAAGCTATGTTTATTTTACTCTTTTAAGTCGTACTTTAAGAGAATTTGCTGGTCTCTCGAAAGCGTGTCTCCAGCGCGAATTCAATTCCCCTCCGAGGATGAATATCGAGATCGGCAAATCAGTCAGAAGAGACTGAGGTCAGAACTTTCAAAGATAGTCGAAGTGAATCAAAGCCTGCAGACAGACATTGCACACCAAACCGGCGATGACATCATCGATCATGATTCCAAATCCGCCAGAAAGTTTTTTTTCAAGCCACGAAATCGGCCATGGTTTGAGAATATCCAACATTCGAAAAATCACAAACCCGACCGCGATCGTCATCAGACTCGTAGGGATCAATATCATGGCGAAACAGAATCCGACGATCTCATCCCAGACGATTACACCGGGGTCGTTGTCCCCTAGCGATTCCGCAACCACATGACAAACCCAGCAACCTACCAGAAACATTGCTGCAAGCACTACCCACTGTACCGATATAGCCAGCCATGACATGGCAACTATGATTGGTATCGCAACCAGTGTGCCAACCGTACCCGGCGCTTTCGGTATCAGACCCGCACCGAATCCACAAGCGGTCAGGTACACCGGATTGGTAAAGACTTCATTTACTAGATCGCGCTTCACAGGCGGATGTTTGATCAGAAATGGGAGTAACCAGAGTGTTCCGGGTGGTAAATTTCCTGCCGCGAATCCCTGAAGACCAGACCGGAGCTCTCGGTAATGGTTCCGACTCGGGTTAGCTTGACCCCATCAATCCACTTCAGATTTGCTATATGGGCTTCGGAATTTTCCGGCACAGTAACGCAAAGCTCATAATCGTCACCACCTGAAAGCGCATGATCCCACCCAATTTCTTTTAAAACTAGTCTATAGGCATTGGAAATTGGCACGCACTCAAGCTCGATTTCCGCGCCGACGCCACTTTGCTCAATCACATGCGTCAAGTCGGCAACCAGACCGTCTGAAATATCTATCGCGGATGTTGCATGCTTGCGCAAGCTCAATGCCACTTCAACCCGGGGGGACGGACGATTGAGTCGCTGCAGAAGATATTTGGCATTTTTGTCTGACACGTCAAGACTACCGCCGGCAAGCAGCAATCCTAACGCTGCGTCTCCCAATGTACCTGTCACATAGATACCATCGCCCGGCTGAGCTCCGGAACGCAATACACATTCTCCTTCATCGACACTGCCAAATGCTGTAACCGTAATACCTAGAGGACCATTTACGGTATCACCACCGATCAGCGCAACGTTGAATTGATCGGCGATCTCATAAAATCCGCTGCTGAACTGTTTCAGCCAATGGTCATCAGCCTTTGGAACTGAAAGGTTCAGCATGGCAAATTCGGGTTTTGCCCCCATCGCGGCAAGGTCACTCAGAGAAACTGCCAGTGACTTATAACCAATATCTATCGGCGCGGTTTCGCTTGAAAAGTGAACATTCTCCAACAAAGTGTCTGTCGAAATGACCAACTGTTTGTCTGTGGGAATTCTGACAACCGCACTGTCATCGCCTATTCCCTGGATAACGTTTTCGAACTCAGCATCAGGTCTTGAAAAATATTTGTCAATCAGCTCAAATTCTCCAAGAGCCAAATCTCTGTCATTCTCTCGACTTGAGTGTAGAGGTGAGGAATTTCCAAATGCCAGCTTGTCCAGTGTTCCATTGATAAATTTGTAACTACCCGGATTGCCAAAATCTTTCGAAAGTTCGATACACTCATTGGCAATC
This sequence comes from Arenicellales bacterium, assembly GCA_963666625.1. Classification (GTDB taxonomy): domain Bacteria; phylum Pseudomonadota; class Gammaproteobacteria; order Arenicellales; family JAJDZL01; genus JAJDZL01. The sequence continues at coordinate 2,583,038 of OY762925.1, read as the reverse complement.
ACTTTCTTGGGAATGTCGGGCTCCGCGAGAAGTTCGTACACCCCAAGCCGAAGAATTGACAACTCAACCGGGTCAATTGTCTCAATTTTTCGATCAATCACTTTGGACACGGCTGCGTCAATCTCCGGAATTCTCGGTGGAATCGATTTCAGTAGTTTTTGCAGATACTTCATGTCGCCGTGCAACAGCACATCCGAATCAATGAGAACCTGATCTTCTGCGCCGCTCAGCGACTGCTTTTGGAAATTCCAAGCGTATAGGAATTGCACAGCACCCAATCGTGCGTAGTGTCGGGCTGAAACTGTCATAAGCGGAAACCCCTCAGGGGTTCGAAGTCATACCAGAGGATACCGCGTCTAAGGCCGAGATCACCGCCTCCGCCGCTTCTGCACCTTTATTGCGAGCGCTCGGACCGAGCTGTGAGCGAGCAACAGCCTGTTGTTCATTTTCGACGGTTAGAATTCCAAAACCAATCGGTATCATAAATTCCATACTGATATCCATGAGCGCACGAGCACTGTGGTCACACAGATGGTCGTAATGGGATGTCTCTCCGCGTATGACACAGCCCAGTGCGATCATACCCTGATAACCGCCCGACTTCGCCTTCACCCGCGTGACGAAAGGTACTTCCCATGCACCGCCTACCCGGTAAACATCAGACTTAATCGAATGCAGCTTCAATATTTCAAGCGCACCCGATAGAAGCCTATCTGAAATTTCAGGGTAATATTCGCTGACAACGATGCCGAAGGATCGTCCAGAAGTGTTGTTGGACTTCTGCTCGCCGTTATCCATCGTAACAAACCTTCAACCGGTAGGCGGAAGATATTCAACGATTTGCAGACCAAAACCAGAAAGTCCGTGCAGCTTCATGGGATGACCCAATACTCGAAGCTTTCCGAAACCGAGATCGACTGCAATCTGACTCCCGACCCCGATTATTCTGATGTCACTGTTGCCACCGGCGTCTTCCGACTCCTGTTGTCGTTCCTGAATGTTTTCGGTAATTTCTCCGAACTCGTGCTGATAATTCAAGATGATGATCGCCCCTGAGCCGGATTCAACGATACTGCGAAGCGCTCTGCGCACTGACCACGAATGACCGCCGGAAGTTATCGCATCCAACACCTCGATCATTCCTGTGAATACATGGACACGCAACATCGTGGGCACATCTGCGCTGATATCTCCGTAGACGAGTGCCAGATGGGTATTGCCGCGCACCTCGTCTTTATACGAAATCGCCTTCACCTCACCGAATTCAGTCATCAATGTGGATTCATATTCGCGGCTGATCGTGGATTCCGTCTCAAGCCGATATCGAATCAGGTCGGCAATGGTACCAATCCTGATTCCATGGTTTTCGCCGAACTCTATGAGCTGACTCAACCGCGCCATGGTACCATCGGGATTTAAAATCTCACACAGAACACTTGCCGGTTCCAAACCGCTTAATTTCGCCAAATCACTTCCAGCTTCTGTATGACCGGCACGCGTGAGTACGCCCCCTGGTTCCGCAATGATCGGGAAAATATGTCCGGGTGTAACAATATCTAAAGGAGATGCATCCGGATGCACCGCGGCCTGCACGGTGGTTGCGCGATCGGCGGCGGAAATTCCAGTGGAAACATTTCTTGCCGCTTCTATAGAAACTGTAAACGCTGTGGAATATGGCGATGTGTTTTCCCTTACCATTGGAGACAGGTTAAGTTGTCGACATCGCTGTTCGGACAGCGAAAGGCAAATCAACCCGCGACCATGAGTGGCCATGAAATTGATATGATCTGCGGCTACATGTTCTGCCGCGATCAGAAGATCGCCTTCATTCTCACGCGATTCATCGTCGACCAGGATAACCATCTTACCCTCACGAAAATCCCGAAGGATCGATTCGATTGAACTGATTCCAGAGATACCTTTGCCCGGAAACGGGATTGGCTCGACAACACTGTTCATGTTTTCACCTAGGTGGATAAGTGTGCTGAATTATAGTTTATAAGCATTTTTTCGATACTCACAAGCTGCTTTGCTCAGTTTAACTTTCCCTGAGACTGTTACAGCACCAGTCAATTGATGTAGGCTGAAATGAGAGGTAGATCGGATCGCTCTCAGGGCGGGAAATCTGATTATTTCGGTAATAGAAGCGTAAGTAGAATTTATACAGGCTTGAAATTAATGAACATTGATCAGGTTGCAGGGTATGATTTGACAATGAAGTGGATTGATTCCTAATTTACCGATAAACTAAAATCAGGACACTACGACAGTCAAGCAAGCAAACACGATGAAAAATCCCCACACCGAAACGGCTACTAAAAATTCAACCCGCGCGACCTATCAGGATGTGCTGGATGCGCCGTCCAACATGGTTGCTGAAGTTATCGATGGTACGTTATACACGAACCCGAGACCGGCGATGCCTCATGCCACAGCCAGTTCGGATCTTTTCGGAATTATCAGTCCAGCTTTCAGATACGGCCGGGGAGGTCCCGGTGGCTGGTGGATCATCTTTGAACCTGAACTTCATCTGGGTAAGGATATCGTTGTGCCTGACATCGCAGGCTGGCGTCGAGAGCGAATGCCTGAACGTCCAACCGGGGCATACTGTACATTGGCACCCGATTGGGTATGCGAGGCACTTTCGCCATCGACTCGTAAGATTGACCTGGGCGACAAGAAGATAGTCTACGCAAGGGCTGGTGTGAGCTACCTCTGGTTCGTTGACCCCGACGAGCGTTCATTGGAAGCACTCGTCTTGCACAAAGGAGAATGGATGCTTATTGACAAACTGTTCGATTATGCGACAGTTTCGCTGCCGCCGTTTGACGCGATCAGCATTGATTTGGGTGAATTGTGGTCGCCCAATGTACTTCATAGATCCATATCGGAATCAATGTCAGCGGAAAGATTGTCGCCGTAACTTGAAGCGGAGTCAGGTCTAGCTGCCAGATAAATTCTCAATTGATGCTTCCATTTGGCCTAAGGCGGTACTTTGACTGAAGATCTGCTCGTCAACAATATCTGGAAATGGGGTCACTTTCACTCGTTTGTTGCCGAATTTGGACTGTCGTAGGTTGCAATTCGCTGAATGCTTACCAGAAACGTAGTTTGCGATTTGACAGTAGTATGGATTCAATCGTCAAACACCAGTATGCTAAAATCAGAAAATCACGTCATTCAAGCGGGAAAACTCGATGAAAAGTTCCCACACCGTACAAACATCAAAAAATTCTTCCCAGGCGACCTATCAGGATGTGCTGGATGCACCGCCTCACATGGTAGCGGAAATTGTTGACGGCACACTATACATGAACCCGAGACCGGCAATGCCTCATACCAAAGCCAGCTCGGAGCTTTTCGGTACAATTTTTCCACCATTCAGACGAGGTCAGGGAGGTCCCGGCGGCTGGTGGATTTTCTACGAACCTGAGCTTCATTTGGGTAAGCATATCGTAGTGCCTGACATCGCTGGATGGCGTCGTGAACGAATGCCTGAACCTCCAACCGGGGCATACTGCACGTTGGCTCCGGATTGGGTGTGTGAGGTACTTTCGCCATCGACACGAAAACTTGATCTTGGTGATAAGAAGGCAGTCTACGCCCGTGCTGGCGTGGGCTATCTCTGGTTTGTGGATCCCGACGAACGTTCTTTGGAGGCGTTCGTCTTACGCAACAACGATTGGGTGCTGATTGACAAACTGCTCGATCATGCGATAGTTTCGCTGCCACCGTTTGACGCAATCAGTTTTGATCTGAGTGAATTGTGGTCGCCTAATGTACTTCATAGATCCATACCGGAATCAACTTCAGCGGAGAGATTGTCGGCGTAACTTGAAGCGGAGTCAGGTCTAGCTGACAGATAAATTCTCAATTGGTGCTTCCATTTGGCCTGGCGGTATATTGACTGAAGATCAACTATTCAACTATTTCTGGAAATGGGGTTACTGTCACTGGTTTGTTGCCGAATTTGAACTGTTGCAGGAGGCAAATCGCTGAATGCTTACTGGAAACATAGTATGCGATTTGATAGCAGTGTGGATTGAATCGTCAAATACCAATAAACTAAAATCAGGAAAACTCGATGAAAGGTTCCCATACCGTACAATCATCAAAAAATTCTTGCCGGGTAACCTATCAGGATGTGCTGGATGCGCCGCCTAACATGGTGGCGGAAATTGTTGACGGCACACTATACATGAACCCGAGACCGGCAATGCCTCATACCAGAGCGAGTTCGAAACTTATGATAATTGTCGGCTCAGCTTTCGATGAAGGTGTAGGAGGCCCCGGCGGCTGGCGGATTTTCTACGAACCTGAGCTTCATCTGGGTAAGAACATCGTTGTGCCTGACATCGCGGGTTGGCGTCGTGAACGAATGCCTGAACCTCCAACCGGGGCATACTGCAGGCTGGCTCCAGATTGGGTGTGTGAGGCACTTTCGCCATCGACACGAGAACTTGATCTTGGTGATAAGAAGGCATTCTACGCCTCGGCTGGCGTGGGCTATCTCTGGTTTGTGGATCCCGACGAACGTTCTCTGGAGGCGTTCGTCTTGCGCAACAACGATTGGGTGCTGATTGACAAATTGTTCAATCATGCGATAGTTTCACTGCCACCGTTTGACGCAATCAGTTTTGATTTGAGTAAATTGTGGTTGCGGAATGTACTTCATAGATCAGTACCGGACTCAGGTTATTCGGAAAGTCCAACGACGGAACTTGAAGCGGGGTTGAGTCAAACAGCCAAGTAAAATATTCGAGATCTCTAACCGATTCTCCTTTTAGCCTGAAGCCAAACATTAAACGAGGACTGACAGTTCAATAAGTTCTGAAATCTTATTCTCACTTCACCCCCAAATAATCAGTGATCCGCCCGGCATATCGGGCAAGCATGTCAACTTCGATATGTACAAAATCGTCAACTGCAATCACGTTCAGTGTCGTCATCTCCAGAGTATGGGGAATGATATTGACAGTAAAAACTGTTGCCCCCGTTATATCTGCAACATCCTTGACCGTAAGACTCACACCATCAAGTGCAACTGAACCTTGTGGCGCGATGAATTGATTGATTTCAAGTTTCTGATCGAGACTGAATTCAATTAACACTGAAGCGCCTGAAGAGATGCGACTGACACATTTGGCCAGTCCATCAACATGACCGGTGACAAGATGTCCTCCAAGAGGATCACTCAGAGTCAGTGGTGTCTCTATGTTGACGTTTTCACCCACTTGAACGGCGGAAAATCTCGTATCGATCAATGATCGGTTGGACACGAATACGTCGATGTCACGCCCGTGTCGTTCAGTCACAGTCAAACAGGCACCGTCAACAGCCACACTGTCACCCAATCTTAATTTTTCCGGTTTATCAAGCTTGGTATCGATCGAAAAACGAATGCCTTCTTCCGATTGATCTATAGCTTTGATCTCACCAACAGATTCAACAATTCCCGTAAACATTACATACAAAAGAAATTTAGATTTTATTCCGCTATCCTGAGCGGTCCGGTTCGATCGTGATCCTGAGGTCTTCACCGATTCGTTTGACCTCAGTAAACTTCGCCTGAAGTCGATCAGATAGCCGGGTGATTTCAGGGAGTTCAGCGATACCTTTCCCTTCGTTTCCGATAAAGGAGGGTGCCATGTAGAGTATCACTTCGTCAATCAAGCGATCTTTAAGTAAGGACCCCACCAACTTCGAACCCGCTTCGACCAAAATTTCATTGAATTCGCACCGTGTCAAATATTCCAATAATTCCTCGCAGTCTATGCCATCTCGCCCGGATTGCAATTCGATAATCTGTGCCGACTCCTCAAGCTCGGACCGGTTTTCCGAAACCACTCCACTTTTCGTTGCGATGATTACATCGCCTTCAACCTCAAACAGCCTGGAATCTGGCGATGTCGCAAGATTACTGTCAACAACCACCCGGGTTGGATTGATGGTCGCACCGGGAGCCCGGCAGTTCAATCGTGGATTGTCTGTACGAACAGTCCCGATTCCCGTAAGGATTGCACTGGCCTGTGCCCTCAACAGTTGTACATCCTGACGTGAAGCCTCACCGGTAATCCATGCACTCTCACCGGTCGCTGTCGCGATTCGGCCATCAAGCGTGGAGGCAACCTTTGCAGTCGTCCAGACCATGCCTCGCTCATGTCGAGAGAAAAAACCGCGGTTGATTTTCCGAGCCTTGTCCTCCTTGAGTCCGACCTGGGTGATGATACCCGCATCGCGTAGCATCTGAATCCCCCTGCCACTGACCGAAGGATTGGGATCTTTTGAGCACGCTACGACTCTTCTGACTCCGGATTGAATCACCCTATCGACGCATGGCGGTGTTCTGCCTTCTATGTTGCAGGGCTCAAGTGTTACATACATCACACCATCTCGGGCAAGACCGCCACAAGCGTCCAATGCATTGACTTCCGCATGGGCAAGTCCGGCCCGACTGTGATAACCTTCTCCGACTACCCGATCACCCTGAACGATCACGCAGCCTACCCTGGGATTTGGATGTGGTGCCGAAACTGGCACTGCTGCCAACTCAAGGGCACGCTCAATGAAGTGATGGTCCTCATTGGAAAACTCAGACATCACCCGTCACCCTTCAATTCACCGTTAATGTTCGCTGATATATCGACTCGAATGGGTGTTTACTGGCGACATTCCTGGAAGTCGAGAGTCGTCTTGCCGTAATCCTTATCGGAGTTATGTCTCTTGAGTTATCGCCATGTCCTCGCGCGTTATTTTCAGTGCGAGTACAGCGGGGCTCGCAATAAAAATTGAGGAGTATGTACCCACGATCACGCCGACCAGCAGGGCAAATGAGAATCCTCGAATCACCTCGCCTCCGAAAATTAGTAGAGTCAGCACCACCAGTAAAGTCGTGAAAGATGTCAATATTGTTCGGCGAAGCGTCTGGTTTATCGACCGGTTCATGATTTCAATTGAGGTTCCCTGGCGACTCCTGCGGAAGTTTTCCCGAATACGGTCGAAAACTACAATGGTGTCATTCAGCGAGTAACCGATCACCGCGAGAACTGCTGCCAAAACGGCCAGTGTGAACTCAATCTGAAAGATCGAGAACATGCCGACTGTAATGAATACATCATGAACGAGCGCTACCACAGACCCAATGGCAAAGCGCCACTCAAAGCGCCAGGCAACATAGATCAGTATTCCGATCAGGGCATACAGCATCGCCAGACCACCCTGCTCCGTCAGCTCTTCGCCGACTTTCGGGCCCACGAACTCCACCCGACGCATCTGGACAAAACATTCTCCAACGGAATTGTCCGTTCGCTGGCAATTTTGCAGACCACCTGTGGTTGATTCGGTCAATGTCTCTCCATATGGCGCGCGTAGCGCCTCGACAATTCGCGTGCTGAGTTCAGCGGCAGTGCCTTCCACATTCTTGGACGGCAGTCGAATCATCACGTCTCTACTGGTCCCGAAGTACTGGACTGTTGTATCAGGGATATCGCTGTCGGCCAGCTGTTGACGTATTTCATCAACGCTGACTTGTTCTCCGTAACGTACCTCGACCAAGGTTCCACCAGTGAAATCCAAACCCCAATTTATTCCCTGGACAAATATGGATGCCAATCCGGCGATTATCAGCACAGCCGATAAAATTGCGGCATTCCGACGATGTCCGAGAAAATCGATTTTCAGATCTTTTTTCAGAAATTCCATTGGTCGGACTTCCTATATCGCCAATTCAGCGATTCGGCGGCGGCGGCCGTACATCAGGTTGATTACTGTTCGCGTTCCCAGAATCGCTGTAAACATCGAGGTAACGATTCCGATGCTCAAGGTGACCGCAAATCCCTTGATCGGTCCGGTTCCAAAGTTGAACAGGACTATAGCTGCGATCAAGGTGGTGATGTTCGCGTCCACAATCGTGGAGAACGCTTTCTCATAGCCCGCTTGAATACTCGCTTGAGGAGAATTTCGATTCCTCAGTTCCTCTCTGATTCGCTCAAAAATAAGGACGTTGGAGTCGACAGCGATACCGACAGTCAGCACAATTCCCGCGACACCGGGTAATGTCAGTGTCGCCTGAAGGGCTGACAGTACCGCAACAATCAGTACAAGATTCAGGGCCAGGGCAAGATTCGCCACAAGGCCGAACAGGCGGTAATAGACAACCATGAAAATCAGAACCAGTACGAACCCGATCAGTACCGACTGCAGGCCCTGCAGTATATTTTCCTGTCCCAGACTCGGACCGACAGTACGCTCCTCGATGATATCAACCGGCGCAGCGAGTGCCCCTGCCCTGAGCAACAGTGCCAGATCTCTTGCTTCAGTAACACTCTCCAGCCCTTCGATCTGAAACCTTCTCCCAAGCTGGTCGCGAATCACCGGTGCCGTGATCACCTCCTCAATAAGAGACTTGACGCGTACCGGATTCCCCAGCTCATCCATAACCAGATTACCGGCGTCATCACGCTTTGCCTCGGAACGTGATTCGACATACACCACGCCCATCCGCTTACCGATATTCTCACCGGTAACACGCTGATTGATCGCAGCCCCCCGTGAATCCAACGTGATGCTGACAATCGGTCCGCCCGTCAAAGTATCGAGACTCGCGGCCGCATCAACAATGTTGTCGCCCGAATAGATCAGCGATTTCTTCAGCAGAATGGGACTGCCGTCTCGCATGTTGTATAGCCGCGAACCCGGCGGGACAGCCCCCTCCAGTGCGGACGATACGTCGTGCTCCTCATCGACCATCCGAATTTCGAGTGTCGCGGTGCGTCCAAGAATCCGCTTGGCACGCGCAGTATCCTGCACTCCCGGCAACTGGATCACAATTCGAGCGTCTCCCTGACGCTGTACAACGGGTTCAGCCACACCGAGTTCGTCAATCCGATTTCGAAGGGCAACCATATTCTGTTCCAAGGCAAAACGTCTAAGCTCTTCGGATTCGGTTTCACTCAGAGTTACTGAAAGATATGGCTCGCCGTCTCGTTCAAATTCATTCATCACGAGTTCCGGCAACTCATCATCAATGACGTCGGTCGCCTGATCACGTTGCTCGGTATCGCGAAACTTGACTTCGACACCGCTTGCCTGCTCGTCGCGACGAACATACGCGTAACGAACTTTCGCCTCGCGAAGTGTTCTGCGAAGTGTATCTACATAGCGTTCCTCCGCCCTGGAGACAGCACTGTCCAAATCGACTTCCATCAGGAAGTGCACACCGCCTCGAAGATCAAGTCCAAGATACATCGGTGCCGCACCCAAGGTATTCATCCACGCCGGTGAAGAGGGTACAAGTGTCAACGCGATCGTGTATTGATTACCTAAAGCATCCTGCAGTGCATCTCTCGCCCTGATCTGGGTCTCAGAGTCGTCGAATCGAACGCGGACGCCTTTTTCATCAGAAATAATTCCGAGAGGCGTAATCTCCTCTCGAGATAGAACCTGTTCCACTCGATCAAGTATGAAAGGTGTGACAGCAGTTGTCCGGGCAGCACGAATCTGTACGCCCGGATCATCTCCGAACAGATTAGGAAACGCGTAAAAAAAACCGGGTAGCAGTACGGCCCCAATCAACAGATACCGCCACCAGGGATTCTGATTCATCTATTCTTCGCTGTCCGTGGGTTCGGAAGACTTTCTTTTCTTTGTCTTTTTCGGCTTATCCGGTTCGGGGTACGCTCCCGGAGGCAGCAACTGGGCTATTGCTACGCGCTGTACTCTTACGGTGACATTCTGAGCGATATTCAATGCTACCGTGTACTCGTCGACCTGGGTGACCCGGCCCATCAATCCGCCATTCGTAGCAACTTCATCTCCAGCTTCAAGTGCTCCGATCATTGCTTTATGCTGTTTTGTTTTCTTCTGCTGAGGGCGTATCAGCAAGAAATAGAACAAAACGAATATCAGTACCAACGGAATCAGGCTGACGAGACCGCCACCGGCCGATTCTCCTGACTGTGCCAGTGCACTGGAAATAAAGAAATCCATAAATTTTCACCAATGATGTGTAATTTTGTTCAATCTGACAATGTTATCATAAATCGCTTTGCGTCCGACAACTGCAAAGCGATTTGAGTACGAATATTTCTCACACCCGGCACTTCTTTCCGAAGATTGTGTCTAGTGAGCCGGAAGCGGGAATTCACAACGGCTTAATTATACATTTGAGCAACTGTTCGAAAGCCGATGTTCACTTCCTGGATTTGAAAGCTGGTTTGTATCTGATCCGAAGACACAGCCAAGTCGAGTATGCGAATTCAGGCAAACGCTTATACAAGTTACTGGCTGTATTTATTGAGAAAATTACATTGACTTTCGTCTATTGAAGGGTATTGCTCAAATATACCTGTTCCTGGTGTCGGAGCCGGTAACTTTCGGGAAATTTATCCATTCGATTGTCACACGCGAAATTCGAGACACAACTGATCGAAAGTCTGCTGCTCAATCGCTGACCGAATTCGTTTCATCAGATTCAGAAAATATTGTAGATTGTGCAATGTACACAACCGAGCGCATAGTGGTTCATTCACACGATAGAGGTGGCGCAGATAGGATCGGGTGAAGTTTTTACAGCACGGACAATCGCAACCCTCATCCACCGGGCGCATGTCGTCCCGATACTTTTTGTTCCGGATTTTTACAACTCCATCAGACGTATACAGCCATCCATTCCGAGCATTTCTGGTTGGCAACACGCAGTCAAACATATCAACTCCGCATTTCACCCCGTGCACAATGTCCTCTGGTGTGCCGACTCCCATCAGATACCTTGGACATTCCTCAGGCATTTGCGGCGCAACAATCTTCAACATCTCATCCATCTGTTGCTTTGGCTCCCCGACCGACAATCCACCTATTGCATACCCGTCAAATCCAATTCCTAGCAAATTTGTCAAGGACAGCGCGCGAAGCTCCGGATACATACCTCCTTGAATGATCCCGAAAAGCGCATTACTCGAGCCCTCGAAAGCCTGCTTCGACCTTTCTGCCCAGATTAGCGACCTTTGCATTGAGGAACGCGCTTCCTCCTCGGTAGCCGGGTACGGTGTACAGTCATCGAAGATCATGGCGATGTCGGAATTCAATGTTCGCTGCATTCGGATCGACTCTTCCGGTCCCAGAAATACTTCACTCCCGTCGAATGGTGAGCGGAATAAAACACCGGACTCGTCCATGCGACGTAATTTAGCAAGGCTGAAAACCTGAAAACCACCGGAATCAGTCAGAATCGGTCGGTTCCAACCCATAAAACGATGCAAACCACCATGCAACTCAATGACGTCCGCGCCCGGTCTTAGCATGAGATGGAAGGTGTTCCCAAGCAGGATTCTTGTGTCCAGCGACTCCAGATCGCGAGGTTCTATCGTTTTGACGGCGCCGAATGTCCCGACTGGCATGAAAACAGGTGTCTCAACAACACCATGATTCAGTTTCAACTGTCCTCGACGTGCGTTCCCCTGCCGGGCAAATTGAGTGAATCTCAACACTGAATACTTCCTAAAATTCTACGGAGGATGGAAAATATATCCGTAAATGAATTTGTCATACAAAACATGGAGACTTCAATGAAGCCTTTGACTTCAACAAAGATTGGATTTATCGGTCTCGGACTCATGGGGAAACCGATGGCCCGCAATCTGAGAAATGCAGGTGCCCTGGTTACTGTATTCAATCGCAGTCAATCTTCTGTCGATGAATTGGTGAATGAGGGATTTGAGGCAGCCGACTCTCCGGCCCGTACTGCGAAATCGCAATTCGTTATATGCATGGTTTCCGATACCGCGGCTGTCAATGATGTACTGTTCGGACAAAATGGCATCATCGAGTCACGAAACTCTGATTGTACGGTGATCGATATGGGAACAACCGAAGTTACCGCAACGAGAGAGTTCGCACAGCGCCTGGAAACCGTTGGAATCCGATATGTCGATGCACCGGTATCCGGTGGAGAAATCGGCGCAGTCAACGCGCAACTCTCAATCATGGTTGGAGCATCTGAAGCCGATATGCAGCGTACCCGTGCGATATTTGACGTATTGGGACGTCGGGTGGTACATGTCGGAGATGTTGGGTCCGGACAGATCGCAAAGGCCGCGAACCAGATCATCGTCGGTCTGACTATCGGTGCTGTTGCAGAGGCTTTCGCACTTGCCCGAGACGGTGGTGCCGACCTTGATCGAGTCTGGCAGGCACTCGGTGGTGGTTTTGCGGATTCGAGAATTTTGCAGTTGCATGGGAGGAGAATGATTGATGAGAGTTATGCACCTGGTGGAAAAGTCACTACACAACATAAAGATTTGGTACAAGCTCTGAAATTCGCGCAAACCAACGAAACCCAATTACCATCCACCGCACTTTGCCGGGATCTTTACGAGGACCTGATCCGACGCGGAGAAGGCGAATTGGACCACAGTGCACTGTTCAGGTTGTATTGACGCTCAATTTTCAGACATTACTTTCGGGCAAGGGATAGTGACCCTTTTTCTGGATCCACAGTACAAATATCGCGACCATTAAAATTGGTACCACTGCCCCGCTGCTCAGTGCAAACCAACCCCAAAGATGATGTAGGACTCCAGACATCAGAGCGGTCAGAGTGACAGTCGAAAACACACACAGATCATTGAATCCCTGAACTATGGCTTTCTCACTAGGTCTATAGGTCTTGGTCAGCAATGTTGTACCGCCAAGAAAGGTGAAATTCCAACCAATGCCCAACAGCACCAGCGAAATGCAAAAACCGATAAACGAGTCACCAATAATGTAGACAATACCGACACTTGCGACAAGTGCCACCAAACCGGCAAAAATTATGTTCAGGTCTCCAAACCTTCGAACTAGATGTCCGGTAAAGAAAGACGGTGCGAACATCGCAAATATGTGCCACTGTATGACTTGTGCCGTATAACCGAACCCGATACCTCTGACTTCCATTGCCAACGGTGTAGAGGTCATCAACAGATTCATGACACCATAACCGACAGTCGCGCTGACAACCGCCAGTATAAAGACCGGTTGCGCAGCAATTTCCCGCAGCGATCGTCCTTTGGATTTCTGCTCATCGGCATCGGTTACGGGCACTTTTAGAAAGGAAACCAAAGTGAATGACAAAAGATAAACCGCGGCCAACGCCATGTACGAACCGGCGAACAATGCATCACTGAATGCATCTTTCGTCAGATTCGTCATGTTGGGTCCGATGAATGCTGCGACAACGCTTCCTGCCAGAACGTACGAAATCGCGCGACTTCTATAGGATTCGGTCGATACATCAGCGGCCGCAAAACGATAGAAAGCACCAAAGGCATTGGCCACCCCAATCAAGGCGATACCTGCCGAAAATACCCAGAAACTATGTGAAATGATTGCGAAGCCCGAGACGATCGCACCGGCAATTCCAAACAAAAGGCCAATCATGAAGCCGTTTCTTCGACCCACACGTTTCATAAACAACGATGCTGGCATGGCGAAACCCATACCGAACAAAAACAGCATTGCGACCGGCACCGTTCCCATCAACGGGTGAGGCGCAAGCATGACACCGATCAGCGCCGCGGAAGCGATAAGGGTTGCATTGGCGGTAAACATACACGCCTGACACATCGACAAAATCGCAACATTCAGTCGCATTCTCGGCATTACTTGCTCGGTATCGCTCACTGATAGTCTCCCTCTATATGAAAACGTTACGAGATGGTTCGTCCACCATCAATATGAATCGCCTGTCCCGAGATAAATGAACCGGACTGAGATAACAGCAAAATTACCGTTCCGAGAATGTCTTCGGGTTCAAACAAACGCCCCATGGGGATTCTGGACTGAGCATTTTCGCGATTGTTGCCCTGCTCCAAAAACGAATGGGTCAGCGGGGTATCGCAAATCGCGGGGCTTATGGCATTGACTGTTATGGAGTGCTCGGCCCACTCCACTGCCAAAACTCGGGTCAGGTGCGTCAGCGCAGCCTTGCTGGCGGCATAGGCGGCATATCCCGGATTCGAGATGCTGTCGGAAACTGACGCGATATTGACGATGCGCCCCCGTTTTTGAGGGATCATGATTTTCGCTGCGGTCCGACACATCAGGAATGCCGCATTCAAGTTGGTTTCGATGATTCGGGAAAAGATCTTCTCAGGCATATCAGTGGCGGCGATTATTTCGAACAGACCCACACAATTGATGAACCCGTCCAGTCGCTCCCATCGTTCAAATGTATCCTGCAACGCAGATTGGCATGCGGCTTCTTCGGTGACATCAACTACCCGAGAACACACTTTGTCTGGATCTAACTTGGATGCGAGTATTTGCAGACCATCCGCGTTCTTGTCAAATATGGTAAGACTGCAGCCTTGCCGGATAAGTTCCTGTGAAATCGTCGATCCGAAAGCGCCGGCCGCTCCAGCAACCGCGATCACCTGTCCACGAAGATCAAACAATGAATGCAAGACAATGAGATCCCGGCAGAGATGGGAAGATATAGGTGATTGAAAGCAAATTATTCGGCGGTCTTCTACATGTTCCGCCGATATTTGCCTCCAACTTCAAACAAAGCTGATGTTATCTGACCGACAGAACAACTACGAACCGCGGACATGAGTTCGGCGAACACATTGCGGTTCTCCAGAACTGCTGCCTGTAACGATGCCAGTGCGTCAGGTGATTCGTTGCGGTGGCGATCATGGAAATCCCTCAATCGTTCCAACTGCGAGCGTTTCTCCTCTTCGGTTGACCGAGCCAATTCGGTTTCCTGCTGTTGCTGTGCATCAGGATTCAGAAACATGTTCACACCGACAATCGGCAAACTGCCGTCGTGCTTCAGCCGCTCGTAATACAGCGACTGATCCTGGATACATCCTCGCTGATAACCCGTTTCCATCGCACCCAATACACCGCCGCGCTGTGATATCGACTCGAATTCAGAAAGCACCGTTTCTTCTACAAGATCAGTCAGCTCCTCTACAATGAAACTGCCCTGATTGGGATTGTCATTCTGTGCCAGACCCCATTCCTTGTTGATGATCAACTGTATCGCCATCGCCCGCCGTACAGATTCCTCTGTCGGTGTGGTTATCGCCTCGTCGTAGGCATTCGTGTGCAGACTGTTACAGTTGTCGTAGACGGCAATCAGTGCCTGTAATGTAGTCCGGATATCGTTGAAATCGATCTCCTGTGCATGAAGTGATCTGCCGGAGGTCTGGATGTGGTATTTCAGTCTCTGGCTTTTTGTATTGGCACCGTATTTCTCCTTCATCGTCACCGCCCATATCCTTCGTGCAACTCGTCCCATAACCGTGTACTCCGCATCCATTCCATTCGAAAAGAAAAATGAAAGATTTGATGCGAAGTCATCAATATGCATCCCTCGTGCCAGATACATTTCCACGTAGGTAAACGCGTTGGCGAGTGTGAATGCAAGCTGGGAGATCGGGTTGGCACCCGCTTCTGCGATGTGGTATCCGGATATGGACACCGAATAAAAATTACGGACTTCGTTGGCGATGAAGTATTCCTGAATGTCGCCCATCACCTTGAGGCTGAATTCAGTCGAGAAAATACAGGTATTCTGACCCTGATCCTCTTTGAGTATATCGGCCTGAACCGTTCCCCGAACGCTCCTCAGTGCGTTTGCCCTGATTGACTCATATTCCTCATTGTCAGGTTTGCGACCATGCTCGGATTCAAAAACATCAACCTGCTGGTCGATGGCTGTATTGAGCAGCATCGCCAGATAAGTCGAGGCTGGACCGTTGATGGTCATTGAAACTGAGGTTCGACGGCTGCAAAGATCAAACCCGCTGTATAACACCTTCATGTCGTCCAGTGTCGCGATCGACACACCGGAATTACCGACTTTTCCATGAATGTCGGGACGCTCATCCGGGTCAAATCCGTACAGGGAAACCGAATCGAATGCGGTTGACAATCGTTTCGCTTCGGAATGTTCGGACAGCAGCTTGAAACGTCGATTGGTCTTATGTGGTCCGCCTTCGCCCGCAAACATACGCGTTGGATCTTCGTCCTTACGCTTGAACGAAAACACGCCACCGGTGTAAGGATAGTGACCAGGCAAATTCTCCAGCATAAGCCACTTGAGAAGGTCGCCATGATCATGAAAGCGAGGCAGAGAAATCTTCGGAACTCTTGTTCCGGATATGGTTTCGGAAACGAATTCCGATGTTCCTGTGGAACCCGAATCCTCCATCTGTGCTCTCATGGCATTGACACGTTGCGGCCATTGTTTGATCAAATTGGCCGCGTCGCTATCCAGCAACGCTTCGCGTTCGTCTGCGAGATGTGCCAATGTTGACGAATCACCGAAGTCTGCATCTTTGAGCATTTGTTCAGACGCTCGTAACTGTTGAATTTCACGTGCGAGCTGCGAAAGTGAATCCACTTTCTTGTGGTAATCCCGGACGGTTGAAGCGATTTCACCCAGATATCCGATTCGGGCAGGAGGAATGATGCTCTGCTGATCGGATGAGACTTTGGACGTCAGTTCTGCGGGGAAAGAATTGTTGTTTTTCGGCACCGCCA
Organism: Arenicellales bacterium; assembly: GCA_963666625.1. Taxonomy (GTDB): domain Bacteria; phylum Pseudomonadota; class Gammaproteobacteria; order Arenicellales; family JAJDZL01; genus JAJDZL01. Next base: position 2,566,508 of record OY762925.1, on the reverse strand, counting down.
ACAATTCGACGATCTTCTGAAAAAGAGCTGTCACTCCGTCGTCACTGAATCTTGAGGAGATTGTTCCGTAAACCGGCATTGAGTCCGCTGGCTGGTCGAAAGCCTCCCGGTTTCGCTGCACCTGCTTGCAGACATCTCTATATGAGTCCTGCGCACCCTTAGCATCAAATTTATTGATGACTACCAGATCCGCGAAGTCAAGCATGTCAATCTTTTCCAGCTGGCTCGCAGAACCGTATTCCGGCGTCATTACATAAATGGTCTTATCGACATAGGGAACGACTGAAGTATCGCCCTGCCCGATTCCGGGTGTTTCGACGATTATCAGATTAAAGCCCCAGATTGAACAGGCCTTGATCACGTCGCTCAGAAATGAGGGGATTCCGCCTCCTGCATTGCGGGTGGCGAGTGAGCGAACAAACACCTGCGAGGTGTCTATGGCATTCAACCGGATGCGATCACCAAGCAGTGCGCCGCCGGTCTTTTTGCGGGTCGGATCAACTGCAAGAATGGCAATTCGGGTGTCAGCTTCGGAATACAGTCGGAATCTCTGTACCAGCTCATCGGTAAGCGACGATTTGCCCGACCCGCCAGTACCTGTGATTCCGAGGACCCGTGGGGCACCCGCTTGCAAGTGATTTGCGTTCAAATAGGCACTCGCATCTGGGTTACCGCTCTCAATGGCGCTGATCAGCAATGCGAGGTCTTTGGAGTTACCTTTATTCAGGTTGTCCGCGGCAAGCTGGTGGGATACGACTGAATCACTCCGACACTTTTCGATCATGTCGTCGATCATACCCTGCAGGCCGATTTGCTGACCGTCGCCGGGGGAATATATTCGCGCGACGCCGTAGTCATGCAATTCTCGTATTTCATCTGGAACAATGACACCGCCACCACCACCGAACACCTTGATGTCCTCACGACCGAATTCCTTAAGCATATCGATGATGTACTTGAAATATTCGATATGCCCGCCCTGATAGGAACTGACCGCGATGCCGTCGGCATCCTCCTGAATCGCGGTAGAGACGATTTCCATGACAGAACGATTGTGTCCTAGATGGACAACTTCAGCACCTGAAGCCTGCAAGATTCGACGGATAACATTGATCGAGGCGTCATGACCGTCGAACAGGCTCGTCGCGGTCACAAATCTCAGAGGGATTTCTCTTTCATCCGAGTCGTGAACAAGTCTGATTTTTTCAGCGGTTATCGCCATGACTGTGTCTGGTCTGTAGTCTTAAATATGCAAAGGCCTGACATCCTTGAGTTCAAGGATTTTGCAGGTTTAAAAAACAAATCCACTTCCTGTCAGATTCGCTCCGGCACTGACTGAAATCCGGCAATTGCCCCGATTAGTCAGTCACACTTTATTTTAACAGATTAGCGCGCGAGCAACTGAAATCGGCTTTCAATTTCATCCAGAAAGCAAGAAAACAATCGTTTCAATCAATGTCGGGCGGAACCTCCTCAATCACCTCGACTGCACATTTCCTTCCTTCGCTTATCCAAATCCCGTTGGATATCTTTTACTACTTCCTCTACTTCCTTCGCCACCCGCGTTTCAAGTCCAAGATCTCTTTCCAGCGCCGTTGTCAGAGGAAGAAGCAGATTTGATGCAGGTGACGCTAAGATGAGCTCGCGCAATTGCGCCGAACCGAGTTCGACAGCCAGATCGCACATGATATAGATGACCATTTTCGGTAGAAATTCGAGATCCGGGAGAATCGACAACGCTGTCTCGATATCTCGCATGCTTGACGCCTTATCACCTTTAAGGAGAAAAGCACGTGCCCGGGCGAAGCGACCCTGACACCCGATCCACGGCGGCACTGAAATTTTCGTTTCAAAGAGACGACTCGCCGCAGCGACGGATGCATCACCTTGTCCCATCTCGAAGTGCAACCCGGCGATTCCCAGTTGTGCCATTTTAACCGCCTCACACAAATTGGGGTTGTCGCTCATTCCGAATCGCCGCTCGACATCATCCCAAACAGTCAAAGCTGCCTCCATACGGCTCAGCTTGACCAGCCCCTCGCCTTTCGCGAGCAATGCCATTGCAACCGTTGTTTCTGACTCCAAAGTGGCATCAACGTTGTTGCAATTCAGTATCTCATCGTACGCTGCAATCGCCTCAGGTAGCCGGTTTAATTGGGTAAGGGCCCTACCCTTGTGCAGAAGAGCTTCAAAGAGCACAGCTTGCACCGGTAACTCCGTCTCTATTGACTCAAACCGTCTGATGACTTCATCTATGACTTCAAGGGATTCTTTAGGTAGGTTCAGATCAACAAGAAGCCTACCCCTATAGAGTAGAGACATTGCAACCGAAATTTGAGCGAACTTGGTATCGCTTGAAGCAAAACGGCGAACGACGTCCTTCCAGACCGAAAGTGCCTCTTCCGTTTGGTTCAATTCGACGAGTATTTCGCCTTTATTGACGAGAATGAAGGCGACCGCGTCACGAATTTTCAGCGAAGCTGAAGACTCGAAGCGCCGAGCAAATTCGTCCGATACAACCAGTGCTTCCTCCAGCTGGCCTCGCTCGTGGAGCCCCACCGCTTTCATAGCAATTGCTAGAACAACAGCGGTATCGGTGAAGTTGGGTACCTCGCTCATTTCGTTACAGCGAACGATATCATCCCATACTTTAATTGCTTCATCCATTCTGTTTAGTTTCTCGAGTGCTATGCCCTTGAAAACAAGCGCGGCTGCAAATATTTCGAGATCTTCCTCTGCACTACTAGACTCCAACCGCTGAATCACCTCGTCCCACAGGGCTATTTCGTCCGACTCCTGCCCTTTGCCAGCGATCGCAGCTGCCTTATTGACCAACTCCTTTACAACATTCATATCATTACGAGCAAATGCAGGATTTGACATTACAAGTGTGCTCAACTCCTGACGATACTCAGAAAGGAACGGAGATTTAAGCAGTCGACCTAAAGCAATTTGATGCATTCCATTAGCATCATTATCGAGACCCATAGCATCCTGCACAGTACGGATTACGAAATCCTTCAGTTCCGAAGGCGAATAATACGCCTCCATAAACTGGATCAATGCTTCTACCAGAGGTGCTGACCCACGGGAGCGGCGCATCAGATAATAGATGTTGTAGAGACGTTCTGTAATGTAGTACTGCTTACGGCGTGTACTCCCGCCAATCACTTCCACAACACCTCGATCAGCCAACCGTGCAAGTTGAGCACTGCATTTGCTCGTATCCGACCGAGCCCGCTCCGCAATCTCGCGTGCGGTCGCCGGTTTCCATAGATCCACAAGTGTAAGATAGACCCGCCGCTCTTGTGCAGGAAGCGAGTCGAGATGGCTTTTGAAGTACTCGGTGTGGTCGTCAACCAGATCGAGAAGATCAATCATCAAGTCGCGAAACGACAGATTTGCTCCGAAGCGGGCTACGATGGTCAGTAACCGCGGGCTACCACCGGTGAGAATCCGCAAAGCCCTTATTGTTTCAGGCTGACAATCCCGGTCGGAGATAGTCTTCCAAAGCACCTCGCACTCATCCGGCTCAAGCGGACGCAAAGTCAACTCACGGAACAGATCGTAGAAAGCGCAGTCAGGACTATCGATTTCATCGAACCGGGTAGTCGCACTCGCAAGTAGGATGATCCGACGCTCGGTCTGAAGTGGCTGCCTCAGCCGCCATCCAGTATCTTTGTCTACGAAGTCTGCGAACATCATATTTAGGTTCTCAACGATCAGTACAAGACGCTTGCCCTCCCGATCTGCAAAATCCTGAATAAGACCCAAGCATCGATCCCCCAGCATTTGATCGTCTGGAACACGTCGCAATTCCTCATAGGAACGCTTGAGATCGGGTTCGTTTGGCTTGACAGACGCCTGGTCCGCCAATCGAGACAAACATTCAAGCCAGAACTCTCCGGCGGACGAAACCTCATAGCTTTCCTCTGCAAACACGACGGGAAAGAAGCGCGATGAGAGGCTTTCATTTCGGCGTATCTCCGCCGCCACACGTAAAAGCAGACTCGTTTTACCACTACCGCGCGGACCGATGACAATCTGATGTGTATTCGCATTACCTGTGCATTCGCGAAGACACTCGACCATGGATTCGAACAAATCCAGTCTTACGCAAAAAGAACCAACCAGTTCCTCATCGGAGAGAAAACCCGGGTTGTACTTTCTGATGGTCACCGTCATTGCTCAGCTCCGCTATCTGGCTGTTTAGACTTAACGACTGAAACGTAGTTGTGGCCGTAACGACTTCGCCACCAGTCTTCGAGAAGGTTTGAAACGAATCGACTGACACCGTCCTCCCACCGTTCAAGGTAGCCGTCCTGGAGCAGCACATGCAACACATATTCGACCGAGGAAACACCATCCTGGACTGGGAAATACATCTCGTATTGACGCACGATATCGTCGTCTAGGTAACCCTGTGTAGCAGTATGTGTCAGAATTTCTAGGGCAATTGGATAGCCTGTCTTCCCAAGGATCGTTTCAAGACGACTTTCATAGTGTTGTAGATCAATCTGGCCTCGAACACCCAACATCTCATGCATATACACCCACTTCACATCCTCAACGGATGCATCTTGTCGGCTTTCACGCCGCAGATGATCGTGAAGCCTGTCAAAGAACATCTGTACATGATGAGGGATGCAGCATCGCAATCGACTGCACATGTACTGACGAACATCAAGGGAGAGAACGACATTGTAGGTGTTGGCGAGTTCGCCCAAACAGTGAGCCGCGGTATTTTCGTTCCAAGGCTTCAAGTCAAAGGTGGAAAAAATGTTAGCATGAGCACTGAGACCGGCCTGCTCCAAAAGCGGCTCAAGCCCCACACTGCCAGATATGATTATCGAAACCCGCCCTCTATGATCCTGTCCGTTTCTTCGTAGCCAACTAAGGAACGCGTCCGTATTCCTCTTGCCTTCTGGCGTGATTCGACCTTTTTCATCCTTGAGTAACCGGTTGACTAGGATTGGCAGTTCGTCGAGCGCAAGTACGACACGCCGCTCGTTGTCAGCCAAAGCCGAGAAAACTGTATCTCCTTTATGTGACCAATTCCCCGCGTCAATCCCAGCGCGTAGTTTTACCCTCAGTTCCGAAACCGAAAGCTCTTCGATCTGAGTGGCAACTTCCTTAAGTACATTTGCGAAGTTTGCTTTTATCCAGTCCCAAGCTCTTCGTACCGACTTGACCTGAGTACCTAGCTCTGCGACCATGTCTGCTAGGTCCATAGCTGCTTCCAAATCCACAAATATCACATCGAAATCGTTAGTCTCATCTAAACGCCGCAACAGTTCCCGCACAAGACTCGTCTTGCCCATACGTCTTTGCGCGGTCAGTAGCGTGTGTGTACCATCCCGCACACGCTCTTCGAGAATTTCGAGTTCAGTCTCGCGATCGAAGAATCGGTCTCCGTCAACCCAGTTGCTTCCACCTTTTTTAGCATCACAATTTTCCCAACAAATATGTTGGCAATTATATTGTTGGCAATACGCAGCTGTCGAGAAGCGGAATTGTCCGGAACCAATTTTGCTATCGAATCCTCGGGAACTGATGCTCTATATCTGTAATCAGAACCCCAGAAGTTTAGTTTTTTTGACAAGCTATTCGCAATATCCAAAAATGCACCGAATTCATGGTTATCGGGAGTCAGCGATCTCTTCAGCCAACTGACGAAATGCGACAGCACGGACTTTGTGCGAAATCGGAGTTTAATCATCCCCGCCGTGCAGAATCAGACAGCGTGCTGGCTCTATATCGTCGCAGGCAGCATGGTAGCCGATCTCGGTCTTGAAGACTTCGAACGCTTGGTCTCAATCACCCAGATCGTACGGTCACTGAATTCAATCACAAAGTCATCTTCTGCTAATACCTGTGTTCGATAGATTTCATCGAGTACAACCAACTTGTCTTCGTGATTTTCCAGAAAGGATGTTGGGTCAGATAGTTTGACGCGATCGTTTATATCTTCCAAATCCAGATACAATGCGTCATTCCAATTGCTGACATCAAAAGCCAATATGGTTTCCCCAACCTCATGCGGATCAACCAACAAAACGGCCAGCGGTCGCTTGTGTGCAGATTCTAGGTCTCTGGTGACATATCGAGGAATCATCCTTGAATATTGTCCACAATGTGGTAAATATTCAAGGATATACGTACGAAATGAAATTAGCTCTACTCGCTATCGCTAGATACTGCTTGGTTCGCATGTGTTATCGGAGTGATTGGAGTATGATTCCGACTAGTCTTCATATCGAACCTCCAAGGTACGTCGGAGTAATTGAGATTCAAATATAAATGTAAAATTCGATACCGCTACATAATGCATGGAAAAGGAATAACATGACGACTAAGCAATTACTCTTTCGACGAGTTGATAATTTCTGCGACTATCTGGGAACCAAACTACCGGTCCTGCTGGCACCGATGGCGGGAGCCTGCCCACCTGGACTCTCGATCAGTGTAGCCAACGCAGGTGGTCTTGGTGCTTGTGGAGTTCTCCTGATGAGTCCGCAACAGATTGTAGAATGGAGCATAACCTTCACAGCAGCCAGTGACGGTCCATACCAGCTCAACAATTGGATTCCTGACCCTGAACCGATCCGCAACATGCAAGAGGAGCAAAGGGTCCGAGACTTTCTGAGTCAATTCAGTGGTGAGGACCAACCTGATGGCGTCGACACTGCCGCACCTGATTTTGATGCACAATGTGATGCTATGCTTGAAGCAAACCCGCGTGTGATCTCAAGCATTATGGGAGTTTATCCGGATGAATTCATCACACAAATCAAGTCACGGGGAATTATCTGGTTTGCCACCGCGACTACAGTGCAAGAAGCGGTCGAAGCTGAAAGAAAAGGTGCTGATGTGATTGTCGCTCAGGGAATGGAAGCCGGTGGACACAGGGGCACTTTCCATGCTGATGACGCAGAACGATCACTCGCTGGCTTATTTTCTCTCATTCCGGCTATTGTAAATTCGGTTAATTTACCTGTTGTTGCGACTGGCGGTATTGCCGATTCCAGAGGCATTGTGTCGGCACTTGTTCTCGGCGCATCCGCAGTCCAGATTGGAACTGGTTTTCTGCGATGTCCGGAAGCCGGGATTCCGACAAGTTGGGCCGACGAAATTGGAAATTCAACTCCTGATTCTACAATGCTCACTCGATCATTTACCGGAAGACTGGGGAGATCGATCGCGACTGCCTACGCCGAAGCTGCCGCTGCATCAGATGCACCGAATCCCCGACCTTATCCAATACAACGAGCACTCACCAAACAATTGACCGCTGCTGGCCGTCGAGACAACAATCTGGACAAAATTCAGGCTTGGGCCGGCCAGTCGGGTTTCTTGACAAAGCCAATTCCCGCCGATAGATTGGTTCGCGAATTATGGGAGAGGGCTTTGGATTTACTCTCGTGATGAGCAATACCAACCAGCAGTAACAATTTTTATTACAGTGGTATGGATTACACGAGTATTGGACCAAATTGAAATAGCGGGTCTGATAGAAAAATTCATGACTATGATATTTCCCTATGCGTAACTAACTCGGACAATTTGAAGCAGTTACGCAACAATTCTTATATGCTCGGAGTGCCATTTGTATCGCTCCCAATCAGGTGCGAATGTAGTTCTTGATGCGATTTTGGCAACAATGGAACGATTTATACCAATCGGGCTGGAAGTGAAGTGTTGGCAGTGTTGCAACATGCGACGAATCGGCCAGTTGATGTCGAAGATACTGGCATCCGTCGGCTCAATTGGTTTGCGTTGCATCAGAATCGGTAATCCTTTCCTCCAAGAGTTCATGCTTTCAGACTTTGAACGGCTTCTTGGAACGTAATTTGTGCCGAGTGCGCAGTCTATTCGTTGCAATGCGCCGTTCAGTCGCTTTCGACTTTCATCGATACCAGATTTCGAGTCTGAGCACTGAACACGACACCGATCAGGTGAACTGCGTCAGCTCCTTCTCTGTGTTTGTCCGCGTAGCCTCGTTCTCTTATCTGAAGGATCGCATCCGCCGCCATTCGTTCAGGGTCTCGACCTTCTGAAAGCATCTTGAGCTCAAACACAAATACCTGTGCACCGTTCAGTAGCACCAGGTCCGAACGACCGCGACTCGTCGACTCCTCTGCACGGACATCGTAGCCGGTGGAGACCAGGCAGGCATACAATACCGACGCATACCACGCTTCCTTTCGCCAATATCCGTCGGAACCGTGCCAATGATACGGAATACCGGACAAAATTGTGCGCAACGCGTCGCTGAAACCCTCGAAGTCGTTGACGACCAGAAGACCTCCCATTCGCTCGGCTTGCGTCGTAGTTTCAACAGGCCGATCAGATACAAATCCTAAAAAACCATCGTTCAAGCTCTCGCGAATTTCGATGTTCGGATAGTCCAACGTGTAAACCGTCTTTGTGCCGCTACCCTGCTCTCCGGTGATGGTCAGATAGCCAGTTTGAAACATCAGCGCCTCGGCACTGATGTCATAGACATCAAACTTGGACACAAAGTTTTTTTTCACCTTTAAGTTCTCCACGCTCAGAGGTGTGAACTGTCGGTCCATCATCACTTTGTACAAGAATGTCGGCAGACCGGTCGTAAACCAGTGCGCATCGAATTCGCGCGTATCAAGCAGATGCAGGATGTCGTAGGGATTGTAGACTTTGTCCTCCCCGCCCCAGCTGTAGCCGTTGTACCATCGGCGAATTTCATTGCGATCAAGACCTCCCAGCTCTTGTGCGAACACCGTGTCAAGATCAGTCTCTGTGTAGCCACATATTGCCGCGTGACGCGGATCAAGGCTGATGTTGTTCAGATTATTTAGTGCCGAGAAAAGGCTTACTTTGCTGAACATGGTAATCCCGGTAATGAATACGAAGCGGACCTGTTTCACACAGTCCTTGATCACCCCATAGAACCCGCGCAGATAATCTCGATTGTGCACTGCCAGTTCCGGCTTGTCTATCGCATCCAAGATCGGCTTATCGTACTCGTCCACCAGCACCACCACCTGCTGTCCAGTGTTTACATGCAGATGATGTAAAAGCCGCCACAACCGAGACATTGCGGTGCGACCCTCTGATGTAAAAGCGGACTCCAAACCATTTGCAGATTCCAGGAATTCAAGCTGAGTCATGACATCCGATTCCAAATCCCCGGGCTCGTTGTAACCGGCACCGAAACTCAAACGCACCACCGGATATTTTATTGACCAGTCCCAGCGGTCATGGATGTGAAGCCCCCGGAACAGCGGCTCGTTTCCTTCGAACAACTCCAGCATAGTGTCCAGTAATAAACTCTTGCCGAATCGTCGCGGCCGCGAAAGAAAGAAATACTGACCCTGCTCAATCATTCTTTCAATGTGGGGAGTCTTGTCGACATAGTAGTATCCGCGGTTGCGGATCGCTTGAAAATCCGCAATTCCAATCGGAAATTTGAGGTTGTTCATGCTCGAACTCTTCACTATGATTTATAAGGATTGTACAATACCGTTACCAGCCTACCTTTGAAATTTTTCCTACTGGAAATACAGCGGTACCCAGGATCGAACCCCACACACTCATACAAAGAATCATTTTTCAAAGTGCACCTTTATTGCTCATTCTCAATGGTCGCGGCATTGCATATCGGGTGCTCAGTGCTACGCTATACGTATGAGGTAGAAATTCATGTCCCAACACCAGCGTAGAGGACATGAATTCCAGATTCCTTGACTTCAACCCATAGCGTGAAATGCCGATCGCATCGTTTTGAAACCCACAGTGGCTCGCGGCCCTAAATCGACAGAATTTTTATAGGATATATTGAGAAATATGCGAATCTAGCGAAACAGACAAATGTCCGACAAAGTCACAAAACCATTTAAAGTTCTTGATCCCAATTACGAAAGCAAGGCAAGACAGAGTTTCGCGAGTCAGGGAATCATGCGCCTGTTGGGGGCGTCGATTGTCAATATTGAACCCGGACGCTGTATAATCGAATTGCCTTTCAACGAGAACCTGACGCAGCAAGACGGGTTCTTTCACGCAGGGGCAACCAGTACGATCGCTGACTCTGCAGGTGGATACGCAGCTTTGACGCTGATGCCCGCCGGTAGCCGAATCCTGACCGTGGAATTCAAAATCAACCTGGTTGCACCGGCTTCAGGTGATAGGCTTTCTGCAGAAGCAACAGTAATCAAAGCTGGAAAAACCTTGACCGTATCGAACATTGATGTGTTCTCCCATTCAGGTGAAAATCGGAAACTGTGTGCAATCATGCAACAGACCGCAATTTGTATCCCACAGTCAGGATGATTCGTGATGAGCAGTGCATATTCAACACTGAATTTTGGTCTGGGTGAGATCGCAGATATGCTCCGGGAGAGTGTCCGCGAGTTCGCAGCCCATGAGATCCAACCGCGAGCAGCCGACATTGACCAGTCAAACGAATTTCCATCTGAATTGTGGAAAAAGATGGGTGATATCGGACTGCTGGGCATTACGGTTGAGGAGGAATTCGGTGGAGCGGGTATGGGCTATCTTGAACATGTCATCGCGGTGGAGGAAATAAGCCGGGCTTCAGCGTCTGTTGGTCTTTCCTATGGAGCACACTCGAACCTGGCGGTCAACCAGATTCGCAGAAATGGTACCGACGCGCAAAAACGGAAGTATCTGCCCGGATTGATCAGCGGTGACCATGTCGGGGCCTTGGCGATGTCGGAACCGAATGCAGGATCCGATGTCGTCAGTATGAAACTGCGGGCAGAAGCCAGAAACAGCCACTACATCCTGAACGGCAGCAAAATGTGGATTACCAACGGGCCTGATGCTGACGTACTGGTGGTATACGCAAAAACATCGCCGGAAGCTGGATCAAGAGGCATCACAGCCTTCATCATCGAAAGGCAATTCGAAGGATTTTCCACCGGACAGAAACTGGACAAGCTGGGTATGCGCGGTTCGAATACCGGTGAGTTGATCTTTGAGAACTGCCCGGTCCCGTCAGAAAACGTATTGGGCAACGTCGGCAGTGGCGTCGAGGTGCTGATGAGTGGCCTGGATTACGAAAGGGTCGTACTTGCAGGCGGCCCGCTTGGCATCATGCAGGCATGTCTTGACGTCGTCGTCCCTTACATTCATGAACGCAGGCAGTTCGGAAAAGCCATCGGCGAATTTCAGCTCATCCAGGGTAAACTGGCTGATATGTACTCTGCATTGAACGCATCGCGCGCTTACGCCTACGCCGTTGCGAAGGCATGTGACAGAGGTGAGACGACACGCAAGGATGCCGCTGCTGTCATTCTCTATACCGCGGAAAAGGCAACCTGGTGCGCGCTTGAGGCGATTCAGGCCATGGGCGGCATGGGTTACGTGAACGAAACACCGACCGGACGTCTGCTCAGGGACGCCAAGCTTTACGAAATTGGCGCCGGTACAAGCGAAATCCGTCGTATGCTGATCGGACGTGAACTTTTTACAGAAACGCAATAAACTGGAATTTACAGGAGACTGACCTATGCAAGCTTCCTCAGTAGTCCTAACCGGGATGGCCCGAACTCCGATCGGCGGATTTCAGGGTCGCCTCGCTGCAAAATCCGCACCGGAACTCGGTTGCAGCTCAATTCGGGCGGCTCTCGACGACGCGGACATCCATGGCTCAGATGTCGATGAAGTGCTCATGGGTTGTGTGCTGCCAGCAGGAATGGGCCAGGCTCCCGCCCGTCAGGCAGCACTGGCCGCAGGCATTCCAAAATCCGTCGGTTGTACGACTGTCAACAAAATGTGCGGTTCCGGCATGAAGACTGTGATGCTCGGCTACGATTCGATTGTAGCGGGAACCAACTCGGTTGTTGCCGCGGGTGGCATGGAGAGTATGACGAACGCACCGTATCTCCTGCCGAAAGCCAGGGATGGATTGAGAATGGGGCATGGGCAATTGATGGACCACATGTTTACAGACGGACTGGAAGACGCCTATCAGAAAGGCTCTTTGATGGGAGCGTTCGCGGAAGACTGTGCAGAATCCTATCAGTTCAGTCGGGAAGCTCAGGACAATTTCGCCATTGAGTCCCTCACTCGCGCTCAGAAAGCAACCGAAAACGGTACATTTGGGCGGGAAGTCGCAGCGGTTGAGGTAAAGACCCGCAAGAGTCAGTATGTTGTTTCGACAGATGAACAGCCTGAAACAACCAACACTGAGAAGATCCCGTTCTTGAGACCCGCATTTCGAAAAGATGGAACGGTGACCGCCGCCAATTCAAGTTCGATTTCCGATGGTGGCGCCAGTGTGATTCTCATGTCCCGGGCAGAAGCGGAAAGACGTGGAACAAGGGTAATTGCAAATCTGGTCGGCCACGCGTCCTACGCGGCGGAACCGAATCTGTTCCCGACTGCTCCAATCGGTGCTATCAATCGCCTGCGTGAAAAACTCAACTGGTCAGTTGACGACATCGACCTATTTGAAATCAATGAGGCGTTCGCCGTCGTGACCATGGCAGCGATGCACAGTCTGGGGCTGTCACACGACCGCGTGAATGTTCACGGAGGTGCCTGCGCGCTCGGACATCCGGTCGGCGCTTCCGGTGCCCGCATCCTGGTCACTCTGATAGCAGCGATGGAAAAGTATGACCTCAAGCGCGGTGTTGCGTCCTTGTGTATCGGAGGCGGAGAAGCTACCGCAATCGGTGTGGTTCGCCCATAAATAAGTGATCAACAAACCACGGGTTGGAATTCAAGATGACAAAGACTGTAGACTTCTATTTCGATTTTTCCTCTCCTTACGGATACCTTTCCAGTGAGAAAATCGAGGATCTTGCAGATCGTTGCAACTGCAAGATTGTGTGGCGCCCGTACCTGATGGGTGCTGTAATGAAAATCACCGAGCGTAAACCTCTGGTGCATATTCCAATGCTCAGGGATTACAGTAAAAGAGATTTAAGCCGTTTCGCACGCTTCGAGAGCATTGAATTCAACCAACCGTCAACCTTCCCGATCGCTACTGTTGCCGCCTGCAGAGCCTATTACTGGTTGGAAAGAAGCGACAGGGAAAAGGCAAAAGAGTTGGCGCATGCTTTTTTTCGTGCCTATTTCATCCGCGATGAAATGATTTCGAAACCGGATGTTGTTATCTCAATCGCCAGCGGTCTGGGGATCGATTCAGATGAGCTGGGCGCGGCACTTGAAGATATATCGGTCAAACAAGCGGTTCGAGATGCGACAGACGGTGCGGTGGAGCGAGAAATTTTCGGGTCCCCATTTTTTGTGGTTGATGATGAGCAATTCTGGGGTCATGATCGTATGGGACTTCTTGAAGCATGGATCAAGACAGGCGGCTGGTAATCAACCTTCAGGGAGCGCACTCTCATAGTCATGGCTGTCATTGAGTCGCAAGTCAACACCGATAGTTCCGACTTCCAAGACCGAAAAGAGAGGATGACCGGTCTTGTCGCGGAGCTAGACTCAGTACTTGATGCGATCAAGTCAGGCGGAAGTGAGAGCGCTCGGAACAGACACACCGCCCGTGGCAAACTTCTTGCCAGAGATCGAATCCAATTGCTTCTGGACAAAGGTTCGCCATTTCTGGAAATCGCACCATATGCAGCTTGCGAAATGTACGGTGGAGACGTTCCGTCAGCAGGTATCGTAACTGGAATCGGATCGGTATCCGGACAGGAAGTGATGATTTTCGCGAACGATGCAACGGTAAAAGGCGGAACCTACTACCCGACTACCGTCAAAAAACACCTGCGTGCACAGGAGATTGCATCCGAGAATCATCTGCCTTGCATTTATCTTGTCGATTCGGGAGGTGCTTTTCTTCCTTTGCAGGACGATGTCTTCCCCGACCGGGAGCATTTCGGGCGTATTTTCTATAATCAGGCAAATTTGTCGGCCGCAGGTATACCTCAGATCGCTTCTGTTATGGGCTCTTGTACCGCGGGTGGTGCCTACGTGCCGTCCATGTGTGATGAATCCGTCATTGTTCGCGAGCAGGGAACCATTTTTCTGGGTGGACCTCCGCTGGTCAAGGCCGCGACGGGTGAAACAGTATCAGCGGAAGATCTTGGTGGCGCGGATGTACATTCTCGTCAATCCGGAATCACCGACCACTATGCAAACGATGATCAGCATGCTCTTTCAATTGTCAGGGACATCGTGCGTAATCTGAATCGAACAAAATCCACTTCTGCACGACTTCAGAATTCCGAAGACCCCCTTTATGATACAAACGAAATATACGGAATAATTCCAACCGACCTCCGCCAAAGTTACGATGTGCGGGAGATCATTGCTCGCCTGGTCGACGGCAGTGAGTTCCATGAATTTAAAAAACTGTACGGTGACACCTTGGTCTGCGGATTCGCGCATCTCATGGGATATCCGGTCGGCATAATCGCCAACAACGGAATTCTTTATTCCGAGTCCGCACTCAAGGCGGCACATTTCATTGAACTATGCTGCCAGCGCAACATTCCTTTGGTGTTTCTACAGAATATTGCAGGATTCATGGTTGGTCAGAAATATGAAGCGGGTGGAATCGCCAAAGACGGCGCCAAAATGGTGACAGCGGTTGCCTGCGCCAAGGTGCCCAAATTCACTGTGATCATCGGTGGCAGTTTCGGCGCTGGAAACTACGCCATGTGTGGCCGCGCATACAGTCCGAGATTTCTTTGGCTATGGCCCAACGCACGTATATCAGTCATGGGTGGCGAACAGGCCGGAAATGTCCTTACGCAAGTCAAAATCGACAGCATGAAAAACGATTCTTGGACCGAAGACGAGCAGAAAAAATTCAAGAACTCCATTCTCGAACAATACGAGACCCAGGGCCGTCCTTATTATTCGAGCGCTCGTCTCTGGGATGATGGCATCATTGATCCTGCCGACACCAGGATGGTTTTGGCACTCGGTATTTCGGCGGCTTACAACGCACCTGAGCAGGAAACTCAATTCGGAATCTTCAGAATGTGAGGTGGACGGTATGAATCACTCTGCACCTGCCAGCAAACATCAAACCATCGATCTCTCGATTGGTGACAACGGCATCTGTTCTTTGACGCTGAACAGGCCGGAAGTCCACAATGCGTTCAATGAAGTAATGATCGCGGAAATTACAGAAGCACTGCTTTCGCTGGAATCCAGTCCGCAGGTGCGGATGGTTGTTGTTCGCGGTAATGGCAAAAGTTTCTGCGCCGGGGCGGACATCAATTGGATGCGTCGGATGGCCGACTATGACGAAGACCAAAATTATGAGGATGCCAGTCTGATGTCCGACATGATGGACAAACTCTATCGATTCCCCAAACCGACACTCGCTCATGTGCATGGCGCAGTATTTGGTGGAGGTGTCGGTTTGGTTACCTGCTGTGATATCGCTATTGCTTCCGATGACACAGTCTTCAGTCTTTCCGAAGTCAAGATTGGATTGATTCCATCGGTCATAAGCCCTTATGTTGTGGAAGCCATCGGTGCCCGCAATGCCAGAAGGTATTTTCTGTCAGGTGAGCGTTTCGATGCACCCGCCGCCAGACATCTGGGCTTGATTCACGAATGTTGCGACGCCACTGACCTGTCTGTGCTTGAGCAGACCATTACGAATGAACTTCTCCAAAGCGCGCCTGGCGCGCAGGAAATCGCCAAGGCACAATTGCAGAATGTTGTGGCGAACCACATAAACCCTGAAATTCGCAGACAGACTGCTCGGATGATCGCACGGGTGCGAGCATCCGATGAAGGTCGCGAAGGAACGGCCGCGTTCCTTGAAAAGCGCCTGCCATCCTGGCGCAGCGAGCACTGATCACTTGTTCGGCAAACTTCTCATCGCAAATCGCGGCGAGATTGCGTGTCGCATCACGAAGACCGCACGCAAACTTGGCATCAAGGTCGTGGCTGTTTATTCGGATGCTGACCTCGGCGCCCTGCATGTGACGCTTGCGGACGAGGCTGTTTATATCGGTGGCGCGAGGCCGTCGGAAAGTTACCTGAATGCCGAAAGAATCATCGAGACAGCGCGCGAAGTAGGCGCGGACGCCATTCACCCGGGATATGGATTCCTATCGGAAAACAGCGTGCTCGCAGAACTCTGCGAGAATGAGTCCATTGAATTTATAGGTCCCGCTTCCAGCACAATCCGCGTCATGGCATCTAAATCGGCCGCCGCTGCGATTGCGGTAAAGGCAGACGTACCTGTTTTGACGGGCTATCGGGACTCGAGCCAGCATCTTGACAGCATGATTGAAGCTGCCCGTAATATCGGGTTCCCGGTGTTACTCAAATCCTCAGCAGGTGGTGGGGGCAGAGGAATGCGTATTGTCCACAGTGAGGATCAGTTCGATGAAATTCTTCAGTCCGCGAAGTCCGAGGCCAAGGAAGCATTTGACGATGACCTGATGATCATCGAAAAGTTTCTTGAAAATGCAAGGCACATCGAGGTGCAGATCGCAGGAGACAAACATGGAGATGTCGTTCATCTGTTTGATCGAGAGTGCTCAGCCCAACGACGATACCAGAAAATCATCGAGGAAGCCCCTGCTCCGAATATTGCGCCCGATGTGCGATCAGAAATGTATGAGGCCGCCGTTGCCATATCTAAATCACTCGATTATCACAATGTCGGCACGGTAGAGTTTCTGCTGGATGGAAATCTGTTCTATTTCATGGAAATGAATACCCGCCTTCAGGTGGAGCATCCAGTCACAGAACAAGTCACCGGGACCGACTTGGTCGAATGGCAGTTGCGGATCGCAGCAGGCGAAGCGCTGTCGTCGTTTACAAGACACAATCAACCACTCGGTCACGCAGTCGAAGTTCGTCTGTACGCGGAAAATCCGTCAAAGAATTTTTTGCCATCACCCGGAAAAATTACCTACATGTCGATGTACCCAACATCCGACGATGTACAGGTTCACACCGGTGTGCGTGATGGGGACAATGTAGACAGGCATTACGACCCGCTAATCGCCAAAATTGTCAGTTGCAGACCTGATCGGCGCGGCGCAATTGATCTGATGACCGCTACGTTGAACGAAATACTGATCGGCGGATTGGATACGAATCTGGAATTTCTTTCCAACCTGTTACAGCACAACTCATTCCGCGACGGAACAATCGATGTCAGATTTGTCGAAAACAACCTGGACGATCTGCTGCCAGCGACTGCGCAGATTCCAGATGAGATTCCAGTTCTGATCGCACTGCACCTGTATAGAGGGTCGATGTGGGAGAGTCGAGGCGTTGAATCAAAGAAGCGTGATGCTTCCCTATCACCGTGGCATCTGAATAGAGGCTGGCGTTTGAATTCGGTACGCGAAAGGACCTGGAGTTTTGAAAATGACGATGGTGTCACCAATGTCACTATCCGAAACCAAAGGGATGTACTGTCAGTTGACTGTGGGTCGCAGATTTTTTTCTGTCGCGATGTAGAGGTTCACGGCGGCATGGCCGGCGCCAATCTAAATGGAGTTGATTGGAATATCACCGTTGTCCGATCGGGTGACTCTGTAATCGCCTTCAACAACACTGCGCGATACGAATTTGCGGTCACCGATAAAATTTCGATCAGGAATGCACCCACTGCACGCGAAGGTTCGCTTGCCGCACCGTTACCGGGTCGTGTTGTCAGAGTAATGGTTGAAAAAGGGGAAAGTGTCAAACCCGGACAAAACCTGATCGTCATTGAAGCGATGAAAATGGAACACCATATTTCAAGCCCTGTCGAAGGCATGGTCTCAGCGGTCAATTTTGAAGAAAATGATCAGGTGGATGAAGGAGCGGTATGCGTTGTGGTGGAGTCTTTAGATTCTTCGTCGACGGATTTGGATGAGAACTTGAAATGAACACACATGTCGAAGTCAGTCTGGTAGAGGTCGGCCCCCGTGACGGATTGCAGAATGAGCCTGTCCCGATGTCTGTGAACTTTCGGGTTGAACTGGTCGAACGGCTCGCTGAATGTGGTTTTGGCGCCTTGGAAGTGGGAAGTTTTGTATCGCCGAAGTGGGTGCCACAAATGGCCGACACCCATCAGGTATTGGATAAGGTTCAAAGGTCGATTGATATACCGCTGATTGCACTGGTACCGAATATGATCGGTATGAATGCAGCGATCGAAGCGAATGTGGATAGAATCGCAGTATTCTCAGCAGCTTCGGAATCCTTCTCGCAGAAAAACACCAACTGTTCAATCGACGAATCATTCGAACGCTTCAAACCGGTTGTCGAATGCGCGAATCAGAACAAAATCCCCGTACGGGGTTACGTTTCATGTGTGCTGGGTTGCCCCTATGAGGGGCGCATTACAGAGGATAAAGTAATACCGGTGGTAGAACGATTGTTTGATTTGGGGTGTTATGAGGTGTCGTTGGGTGACACGATCGGAATCGGTACGGTAACGGGTACAAAAAATTTGCTGTTGGAGTTGGGAAAGTCGGTGTCACTCAAATCAACAGCTGTCCATTTTCATGACACCTATGGACAGGCACTGCCAAATATTCTCACCGCACTTGAATGTGGTGTATCCATCGTTGACAGTTCAGTAGGCGGGCTGGGTGGCTGCCCCTATGCGAAAGGCGCAAGTGGTAATGTCGCTTCAGAGGATGTCGTTTATATGCTGGATGGAATGGGTGTGAGAACCGGTGTCGATCTGGACAAGCTTGTTGGTATCTCGAAATTTGTGTTCGCTAATTTGAAAAGATCGCCCGCTTCAAGAGTTGCGAACGCTCGTCTGGCCGGCTGAAATCCGAGGATTTCCAATTATGACGGAAGCCTCCAATTACTTTTCGCTGAAAGTAGAACTGGATTACACTTATTCGCTCGGCGCTTTGAAACCATATTTCGATGCGTTGGTCGAGGCCCGCGCACTGGCATCCAACTGCCCCGCGTGTGGGACAGTGAAATTCCCTCCGAGAATAATCTGTGACGATGACCAGTCAAAAACCGATTGGATTGAACTCAACGGAACAGGGGAAATAATTGAGTTCAGCACCGGAAAAGATGCTAATGGAAATAGCGTCGCGTTTGCCTTGATTCAGATGGAAGGAGCGAGCAATTTATGCCTGGGCCGACTTGAAGAGCAAGATCTAAATGTCGGAGATCTGGTGCAGATTCATGCGTCAGATTTGGAACATACCCACCCAGCACAACGAGTGGTATTCAAACGAATTTCCAATGAACACGAAACATGAAGGTGTTTCGTATTCAAGAAGTAAACATTTCTCCGAAGTTCCAACTTTACACGCTCTGCATGTTTTGAAAATCAATTTTGTACCTCGTATCCCGTACGAGTCCAAACTCCCATAAAAACCTCAACCAAAACTGCAATATGAGAACACTTTAGCTGGAATTGAGACTATGAAATGAACTATGACAATAGTGACAGCAAATCGGCCAGAATCTTTGTTGTCACAAGCTCAAGTCAACAAATCACCTCTGTTGGTAATTCAGGCTACGGAACCTGAATAACTTTCATAACCTCATCACCTAAGTGGTTTATGGCTTTAACAGCTATACGCCCCGTTACCGGTTTATCAAACGGCCGTGAGATGTCCGAGCACAGACTCGCCCAAGCCTCGTCATCGATTTCTGCTTTAAGTGTCTGTTTCAAGTTTTTATACGGATCGCTGGCACCAAGAAAATAGGCATGTCGAACGAAAAAGCTCTCCATGTTGTAGTTTGTGTCTATAAACCAACACGCGAGCTCATCGGGTTCTGAAGACCGCACCTCTCCTGAACGCGGATCAAAAATGTCGATACCGCGAACCTTAATCTGTAATTGATTATCCGTAGCATTGAGGACTTCGATGTCAGGCTCGCCAAAAACTACGAACAGGTTTGCACTTTTGGATTTTTTCAAATCAGTTGACATGTGAAGATCTGCATTCATCCGTGCTTTCAAGACTGGCAGTTTTCCCAGTTTATTCACTTCGGTAGTCTGAGCGTCGTAGTTAAAGGCGCAGGCGATAAGAATATCAAACCCAGATTCGGCGGCTTCGCGTGCCGCACCTACCAGATCTTCTCTGCCTAAAGTTCCATGTTCAGGGCCGATTAGAATGCCAGCTCGCCGTTGCTGACCACCCTCTTCGTAGTTACCTTCCGCGCAGATCAGGTTACCCGGCCAGCCTTGAAGCAATGTAAATTCGATTTTGCTTCGCTTATCGGCTTGTTGCACCCCAGCTGATCTGAGTTGTTCTAGAATAATTGCACTGAAATCCTGAACCGGAATTGCCGGTGTCGATTTTAGTCTGTATTCACTAGCATCTCTAACAGCCTGTTCACCATCCTTGCGAGGCTCTGAGGATGTTGCATCGACTGAGCGGTGCGGTGTTAGGGATTCAACTGTAAATGGACCAGCAACGCGTACTTTCTTTTTGTCCTCATACGCTCTGTCATAGAGGAATTCAAACTCTGCCTGAGCTCTTATGCAGGTATCGATTCGGTATTGACGTTCTTTACGTGCTTCCCAAAATTGCTTAAGAGCTTCACTCGCATCTGAAGGCCAGTCCTCGGGAGCTTCACGAGGAACTTCCCACTCAAGTAACGCTGATACGGGTGCATTCTCTCCATTTGGAAGTAATATGTTTTTGTCGGTCGAATTGAATTCAATAACGCTTCCTTTACGACCGCCTAATTTAACTGGAAACGGAATTTTGTGACCGGATAGAGTGCGGTTGAGTTCTGCTAATGCAGATTCAACCTCGGCTTGAAACTCGTTGTAGATTACGTCGATCTCTTCGTTTTTTGCAATAGACTTCAGGGTAATATGCGGTACTCGTTGATAGACGAAGCCGCGGTTAACCCGTCCAAATGTTGGTTCTTCTGAAGGTACTACGCGGTTGATCTCAGCTTCCTTGATTTGGCCGTCTCGGCTGTCGACTAACAGATAGAATGGAAAATTTCCTCCCATTATGCGCGCACGGGCTAGTGCAAGCGCGACGCGAGATGTGTCTATAGTGATCCATCGACGCCCCCACTGTTCGGCAACATAAGCGGTAGTCCCCGCACCACAAGTTGGATCCAAAACCAGATCGCCTGGATCAGTAGTCATCAAAATACAACGCTGAATAATTTTTACTGAAGTTTGTACTACATATTTCTTGACTTGTTCGGGGCCTGTGTCGCTCCAAGTACTGTGTAATTCGGCTGCCGGATAATCGTCATGATAGTAGACAGATCTCAGCACCGTGTGCTCTGGGTTAACTCGGTCAGCAACGAGCAGGCGTTGGAATCCACGTGGCGAATACCGCCAATGAGAAGTTTGTGGTATTCGCCACGTGGATCCAAAGCATGATCGAGGACTGTTATCTCCCGCGTTCATCGAATGTAATGGCAATGTACTAAACGCTCTTGACCCAACAGGAATCGAAGACGGTTTTCGCTTTTCATCTATTGTCATCGATCTTCTAAGACCAATTTCTTCCTCTATACGATTGTAAGTATTTGTATCAAGTTCACGCTCTTGCAACAGTCGCCTGAATTTGGTGTGACTTGAGTCCTTTCCATACCAAATCAAATAGTCAGAAATGCTTTTCAGAGAACGGTCTCGCGTTGTGCCGCTACTGACGCGGCATGTGATCAAGTTAAGGAAATTATCTTCTCCAAAGATTTCATCCATCAATACGCGAACCCGATGCACATTTTCGTCTCCAATCTGTACAAAAATGCTGCCGCTATCTGTCAGCAAGTCTCGCGCAACCGTCAGTCTATCTCGCAAATACGTAAGGTATGAGTGAATTCCATCCTGCCAGGTATCGCGAAATGCCTTAACTTGCTCAGGTTCACGAGTAATGTGTTCCCTCTTACCATCCTGTACAGTACGACTAGTGGTAGACCACTGAAAATTTGAGTTGAACTTGATTCCATAGGGAGGGTCGATATAGATACACTGCACCTTGCCGCGCAAGCATTCCCGATGAGCAAGGCTCACCATGACCTGCAAAGAGTCGCCTAGAATCATCCGATTTGACCAATTCTGTTCATGCTGGTAAAACTCAGTCTTTGCTTCTAAGCTTGTCAGGCCATTGAAATCTGCGAATAGGTCGGGCGGTAAATCACTATTTTCTTTTGCTCTCGCATCCGAGTCCCTCCTTAAATCTTCAATCAACACTTTTGGATGCACCTTTTCCTGAATGAAAAGAGGCGGTGCCTGTACGTGGAGGCCTGTCTCGTCTTGCTCGTCCTTACCTTGCCATACTAATTGCGGATCAAGATCGCGATTTCTACGTTCATACACCTTCTGTATAGGAGATTTGTCCGCATCAGATAACAAGGGCTCAAGTTCCGAAGTCGGGATATTTATCCGAGACTCTTCCTCGTGCTTGAATGAGCCGATTTTCTTCAGATGTTTGATTTTGTTTCTTTTGTTGGCCATTAATTTCACTCGTATGGGTTAGAGTGAGTATTCAAATGGATTGAACACGTCAGCACCGAGACCGGCGACATCAGACACATTTCTCGTTACCAACGTCATCTTATGCACTTTTGCTGAGGCAGCCAAATAGCAATCGATGACAGGAACCGAGCGCATGGTAATCATTCTCCCCCATTCATCAGCGACTTTAGTGTCTACACCTAGGATTTGATCTCCAAAGTCAATTTGAAGACGCTCCAACCAACGTTCCAAATGCTGTGCTTGAAGTGGATCGCTTTTACGCAACGTTTCCACACCCTTTCGGATTTCACCCATTACCAAAACGCTAAGAAAAAGTTCAGAAGTTCCCACATTTTTGTGCCAATTGGCGACCTGAGTATTGCATCTGTCTTTTTTGCGTATCTCGGAAATGACATTTGTATCCAGTAGGTACATCAGAGGTCAACTTCCCTGCCAAAATCCCTGGGACGGTCAAGGTCAACACCTTCTAGCGGAGCAACTTCCAGCATGGATTTGAAGTCGGTTGGCCATTCATATGAAAATTCACTAATATACTCATCGAATTCCTGTTTCATGGTATTGATGTCGGTAATCTCCAAGAAACCCCACTTTCCGAAATCCCCGATCTGATTGACACTGGGAATCCACTGATTTTGCATGACCTCTGCCTTGCGTGCGGAATCCTCAGTCTGCTCCCCCTTAATCTCAACTACCACATGTCGGTAACTTCCGTCGTGACTGTCAAAAACTACGATAAAGTCAGGAAAATAATGGTGTGACCACCCTTTATTCTGGAAAGGCACCCTAAAGCCTAGACCGTGATTCTTGACGTAGCGGAGTACTCTTGGATGGCTATCTAAAATATCGCAGAAGTTTCGTTCCCAGCTACTATCGCAAACAGCAATGTTGACGTGACATCGATTTGCGTCTGTGTACCAAATATTAGTCTTCGAAGTAAAGAAATCCACTTCTTCTGTGGTTCCGCGTGGATTATACGAGTCCAATATGGCTCGAATTCGAGGTTTGCCGTTCTCACTATAAATTGAATTTGCAATCTTCGTACTGGCATCATCTGCAATCGCGGAATAGAGTACTTGCGATGGCTGGGTGCCCTTATCACATATCAAATAGCCTTCATTCAACCACTCTCTGGCAATACGCAGGAGGTCGTCAAAAAGGTGTAGTTTCGGAACATACTGAGCATCCAAAAAATGCTTTTTCAGTAGCCATGTCGCAAGGTGAAACGCAATTGATGCCTCTCGCGTACACTCAAGGTGATATGGTGTCAATTCGATGTTTTCACCGATGATCCCTTGGTTTTTGGTGATAGTCGGGCCAACCATCTCTGGAGTCAATTGCAATATAGCATTGTCATCGAATTTTGCTATCAATCTCTCGGCACCAAGCTCATAAGCATAGCCCTGGACTCTCGGGAATTCGATTCTCAAGTGATCGCGGTCTGGTCGTATCGCATGCACATGCTCACGTGCTCTTGGGGGTCGAGGTGGAGCCACAACCGGCTCCGCTGCAAAATCGAAAGGAATGCCAAACACATCCGCGTACTCCACCTCAAATTTACCATTTTCTGCCAACTCGTAAGATTGACGACGAAGCGCGCGACCGACAACCTGCTCACAGAGCAATTGAGTTCCGAATGCCCTGATGCCAAGAATGTGGGTGACCGTATTTGCATCCCACCCTTCCGAGAGCATTGAAACCGATACAACACAGCGTATGCTTGCACCGAGGCGATTCTCTCTACCAACAGTATTCATCACTTCTCGGAGCAGGTCTTCATTGGACAAATTCAAACCGGCCGCAAGGTCGCCTTTACGTTGTCTAAGTTCCCATTTGAAGCGTTCAATCTCGTCCTTGGATGCCTCTAGAAATTGATCATCCAATTCACCGCCCGATTCAATTTGCTCACTGTCAATCAGCAATGTCCGCGGACGCGACTTGCGACTTCCATCTCTAAAGTAGTTACTGAACAGAGAAAGGCGGCCGGGGATTTGTGGTTTGGAATTGTCGTCTGGTTTATAGCCAGCGATATAACGATATACCAACTCAGATGTCGCTGTATTGCTACATACAACGATGAATACGGGAGGCAAATCTATTCCTGCGGATTTCCAGGCATCAAATGTCTGTTCGTAGTGACCATATAAGGTAGTAAGCGCGTTTTCCAGATCGGACGGCAAACTTGAAGGATCTAACGCACCAGATTTCTTTCTACCCTTTCTCGGCAACTGAGTGCCAACGTAACTCCAAAGATCTCGAAAACGTGGCATTTCGCTCTCCGCGGTGTTGTCCGAAACAGGTACACGAGGCAATTTGACGATCCCACACTCAATCGCATCAAGAAGAGAAAAATCACTAATAGTCCAAGGGAAAAGTGTACCCTCTCGATAACCCGATCCACTTAGAAAAAAAGGAGTGGCTGAAAGATCAATTACAGTGCGAATATTTACATTGCGTTTTAGCGATTCAATGCCGGAAATCCATAAATGCGCCTTTTCGGAGTTTTTGTTTGCTTCATCCCGCTCTTCGTAATTCTTCTTACTTTCCTCGAAGCGGCTCGATTTGGTGCGGTAACAATGATGTGCTTCATCATTGATGACCATTACATTCTTCATTGATATCAGTTCGGGACAAACTCGTTTTAACATTTGTCCCTCTGTTTCCAATGTTGATATTTCCGATCCGTGTCCTGTTAGGAGCGCTTTGCTTCCAGCACTCAGTTTTACTTTCTCGCGTCGTTTGAATGCGTGGAAGTTCGTAATGAAAACTTTTGCCTTGGCAATATCTGGCAACATCTCACTCGGCACCAAATCATGACTTTTGTAATAGTTGTCAGGATGGGTAGGTTCGAGTACCGAAAGACGGTCACGGATTGTTATACCAGGAGCTACAACCAAAAACCCCTGTGTAAATCCAGATTTTGTCGGCATTCGCACTGCATTTACCGTTTGCCAGGCAATCAGCATGGCCATAACAGTCGTTTTGCCGGCACCCGTTGCGAGTTTGAGGGCGATTCTGTACAGGTCTGGGTTAGCCTGGTCATTCACTCCTCTTAGATGTTTAAGTATGTCTATATGCGACTTAGCTTTACTTGTTGGTTCACCCACTACCTCAGTAATCCAAATAGCAGTTTCAGCAGCCTCAATTTGGCAGAAGAACGGTCGCTGATTTTGAAATTCGTGGTGCCGCCAATGGTGCAAAAGTCGAGCCGTAAACGGTGTTACTCCGCATTGTTCTACTGGCAGTTTTCTCCAATCCTCAACTCGATTTCGAATTTCGTTAATGATCGGCATCGGATCGAAGTCTTGCAAACTTTCATCAAACAGTCCGGGCTGTGTCTGATTTATTTCTTGGGCCATTGGGACAGGAGTTACGTACATTGCCTTTCGTCTGGAATTAACGATATTTCCGGTGGGACGACGGCAATGGTCTAGTTCCCAGTGCTGAGATGGAGACACGTAAGGAGAATTTAAGATGGGTGCTTTAAAAAATTTCTTCATGGAGAATGTGAGTTTGCCTGTTCGTCTAACACATTGATTATAGAAAACGCAACATTAAGCCTTCATATATTCGGAAGAAAAATTACACGATGAATGCGAACCATTGGTTTGGATTGTTTTAACTGTGAACCCCTGAAGCGACTATTGACGCACGGTAATGTACTAATACGGTAGCGATGCAGAAAAATCTCTTTCCATCTCGCTTCTGAGTCGATGTATATCGTTAGACTCATCCATCCTCACATCGTTCCATGTCACCACGCTACCTTCAGGTACCGGATTGCATAGCGTTAGACTAGACGCAAATCCGATCGGTAGAGCCTTTAGGTCCAATGAAGACTCGGCCGGCAGAATTTTCCCCCAGACCGTACTTCCGCCCTCACCATCCAATATTTCGCCAACACCTAAATCACGCTTGGCAACTGAAACAACATCGGCAGCAAACTTAATAGGGCATCCGGTAGATTCGCGACGCAGAGCCACCGAAGCAACGCTGACACCCAGTTCAAGCCCGATAAGATGATAGGGCCGATAAAGCGCAGAGTATTTGCCCGTGGAATCTGTCAACAGACCATATTCGCGAAAGCATCGCTCGACATACGCGGTTCCGGCTTCAAAGACCACATACACCCCCCATCGCAGATCGCGATCCACTTGAGAACCATCCCGGTTCAGCGACGAGATTACTTCCACCATACCTTTTTGGGGCAATATCCCTCCGTCGAATTCCGGTCTGAGTATCGAGCCCAGTTCGTCTACAGAACATGCAGGGAAAGACAGACCGTCGTTCGGCGGTTTCAGGCCCGTCGCGTTCGCCACAGCAGTCATTTCTATGGCTGACTTTGTTCCATCTAGAAATGAATTGAACATTTTGCTGTTCATTCCACCTTTTTCGGCATCTTCTTTGGTGAGGCCATAGTAGTCCCACACGGTATCCGGTGTCGATTGGTGGTACGACGGGAGGTATTTGGTACCTTTTCCGGCACAAACTACTTCCAGTCCCATCGACCGTACAGTATCCACCTGCTCAACGATCAATGCTGGCTGGTCACCATAGGCGAGAGAATATATGACATCTTTCTCTTTTGCTTTCTTCGCCAGTTCAGCACCTACGAGTACGTCTGCTTCCACATTGACCATGACGATGTCGATTCCGCGGTCGATACACATCAACGCGTGTCGGGCACCGACAATTGGGTCTCCAGTGGATTCAACTACAACATCGACATCAGTGCTTTCAATTAGCTTGGTTACATCTTCCGTGATCAACGTCTTACGAACATCCTGCTCGGAAAAACCGACAGTATGGAGATTGTTTCGGGCGCGTTCGAGGTTCAGGTCACATACGGCAACCAGCATCATGCCTGGTGTTCGTATGATTTGAGACATGAACATCGTGGCGAATTTGCCCGCACCGACGATGCCTACGCGAACAGGTTTGTTTGAATGCGCCCGATTTTGCAATAGCGAATATAGATTCATTGCGTAATTTCCGTGAATTCAGTCAATACTCTTTGTTTTTCGACGAACTGTACGTTCATCCGCTCAGACTACAGGATTATTACACAATAGACCGGCGCATTTTATCAATCGACGAATTGTTTTGGAGAGTTGGGGTAGGCCAGATGAACAGTCAAAAAAAAGTGTTTGACGGATTGTGTGTCTCGTCAAACACTAAAAAAGAGGATTCACGTAGAGACTGTGTGAAAAAGAGCGTCCTTGCTCACAAGTCCATCCATGTGGTTCGAATTTACAGCCACAGTACGGAAACCAAAACTGTGCGTAACTTAGAACTATTGCAATATTCTAGTTTGACTTGATAACGTCTTGTAATATATATATTCATATACACATGAATATATACTCATATATTATAATTAATTATTTTTATGTATAATACTGAAATTAAATATTTATTTGTGTATTTTCTTACATAATATATTTATGATATATTAATTTTATACATGTTTGTAAATCAAAATGATTAATCATCTCCCCCCAATCGCGGCACTTCGAGCGTTCGAAGCCTCATCCCGACACCTCAGTTTCACCAAAGCGGCGGAAGAGTTGAATATTACTCAAAGTGCAGTAAGTCATCAGATTAGACATATTGAAGATCTTTGGGATTTCAAACTGTTTGAACGACAAGGCAGACGTCTCATCATTACGAAAGAAGGCCAACTCATCGTACCTGTCGTACGGGATTTTCTTGACAATATGAAACGTGTCCTGAACGAAATTACCAACACAGAAACCCGCACTTCCATTCGCGTCAGTCTTGTGCAGTCGTTGGCAGTGAAATGGCTGGTACCCAAGCTTGGGAATTTCAAGGAGCTCTACCCCGATATCAGCATCTGGATTTCGACGACCGACGACATTGTGAATTTTGCCACCGATGAAGTCGATGTCGCCATTCGCCTGGGATACGGTGACTGGCCAGACCTGCATGTTGACCCGTTGCTTCATGAGTATGTATTTCCAGTCGGCAGTCCTGAATTTTTCAAACGAGTAAAACCACCTGAAAATCCTGCTGACCTGATACACTACCCGTTACTTTATCGACATTCGTTCGATATCTGTCCTCGTTGGAGAGACTGGTTCAGGGATGCCGGGATCATTGTCAAGTCATTGCCAAGAGGGTCAAGATTTCCGGACACCAGCATGTCAATTCAGGCTGCGATTGACAACCAGGGCATTGCACTGGCGCGTAGTGCTCATGTTGACGACGACCTAAAGTCCAATCGCCTGGTAAAACTCTTCGACGTGTATAGTAGGTCTCCTGTGTCATACTTTTTTGTCTGTCCGCATAAGATTTTGGCACAACCAAGAATTGCTGCATTTCGAAAATGGCTGTTGGCGGAAGCGGCTCAGTCACAAATCTCATTCGACCAGATTATTCAAGGCGACGTAGAAACCTCGGTTGCTTGAAATTCAGAAGTGTGGAACCCACAACAATCTCATTGATTTTGTGAAGAAAATTTACGTATATAATTTAATTCCTTGAAATAACAACACTGGTTGTCAGCAATGAAGAGATGGTTATGGGGAGCCTTTGTGGGGTTGTTGCTGGGTACAGCAGTAGGATTCGCACTGGGCGTCTACACTCTCCCGATTCTTGTCGAAATGCTCGGAGAAAGAGAGCAATCTGAAACGGTACAAGTTTTCGCCGAAACAGATCCAACCGGCGAGTTTGACAGAGATAGCCCTGGTTCCGACCCGCTTCACTGGGGTGAAGGCAGAATTCGTTTGTCTTCGGGAAATTTGGTATTTGAAGACGACGTGAGGCTTGCACCCGGACCGGATTATCGAATCTATATGACCAAGAAATTTGTTGACAACCGCGACGATTTCAAGAGAATCAAGTCCAATGCAGTTGAAATCTCAAAGTTAAAGAATTTTTCCGGTCCCCAGAGTTTCGAACTGCCTCCTGATCTGAACACAGACGTGTACGACAACGTGGTCGTTTGGTGCGAAGCGTTCTCAATGTATATCGCGAGCGCACGCCTCGATTGAACATATCGCTAAAGACTGAACCGAATTCTTGGTTGAAATGGTTCGCAGCGTTTTTCATTTTGTTCCCACAATTTTCATTTGCTGTCGAGTCTGGTCCGAATGAAAGCACAACGAAAATATTCAGTAACGAATCGATTTGTGTTGCGTCCCCCTGGGCTTACGATTCTCTCGGCAGACTCATCGGTGCTGCTTATATGGTGATCTCAGTACGCAACGATGCGACAGATACGTTGCTCGATGTATCGTCAACTGCAGCCAGTAAAGTGGATATTCACGATATCGTTTTTGAGGATGGCAATATGAAAATGACACCCGCAGACAACCTTACAGTCAGTCGGGATTCACCGCTCCTAATGAAACCTCACGGACTACATATCATGTTGATGGGTTTAAACAAGCCGTTGGAATCTGAAATGACGATTCCGCTGAGATTGGAATTCATGCATTCGGGAGTGATTGAAGTTCAGGTATCGGTTCGGAATTTAGGTGACGAACCGCCAATCCACGCAATGACTTGTGAATAAGAACTTGTCTGGAACACTGATATATACACAATCTGAGTATTGAGTTATGAGTGGAAAAATTAGATTAGTTGGTTTGTTCTCAGTCTGCGCGATCGCTTTCTTGATCGTTGGATATACTGTCGGTCACTTTGTGGTCGCAGAAGAAGAAACAGAAGTTGAAATAGGCAGTCCGTTCGAATTGACTCGACATACCGGAGAAACAATCTCGAGTGAATATTTTCGCGGAAACTATATGTTCATCTACTTTGGCTTTACACACTGTCCAGCGACCTGTCCTGTCACTCTAAACGACATGACTGTACTTTTGAGAAAACTCGAAAAAACAAACCCGGATTTCGCAGAAAAAATCACACCGATTTTCATTTCTCTCGATCCTGGACGAGATACCCCCGAAATCATCGGCAACTACATTTCGCACTTCCATGAAAGGTTTGAAGGAATGACCGGGAAGTACGACGATCTGGTTGATATCGTCAATTCCTACGGAAGTTATTTCAGCTACGATGCGGCCGATGCAGACGGAAATTACAATGTTGACCACAGCTCATACATTTATCTGATGGGCCCTGAAGGAAAATATGTGACGCATTTCACCCCCGATGAGAGCGTCGATCAGATTCTGGAATACCTGTTGAATGTGTGACTGATGGTTTTCGTTACAGTTCAAACCCCGAATTGTTGACTAAATAACCATTCACATTGAATCTGCGCTTCAGCGACCGAGTCCTTGTGAATGTTTATTCAGATAAAATGGAGTCGTTTCCATGTCGGTTGACACCAATTTGTGTCGCTATCAACTGCCGCTATGCGTGAACTATTCGGATGTGTTGATTCGATTCGGCAAAATCTGGAAATTTACCGACACTATTACGACACCTGCCAACAATGTAATATGCTGGTGCCGGTGAGAGGAATTGAACCTCCGACCTGCTGATTACGAATCAGCTGCTCTGCCGACTGAGCTACACCGGCGCGCGGATATTGAATTATCTGCCTGATTCCCGCAAATTCAATCAGCAGGACTGATTTAACCGAAACTTTATCTTGGTTTTTAATGAAGAATCATAACACTGAAGATGATAGTCATTATACCAAACGAGTGCACGGTGCGGTTTTGCCTCAATCGCAGCAAAATTAATTAATCTTCAATACGTTTCTGCCAGTCATACATGTACTGGATACCAAGTAAAAATTCGCGGAATCCAATTAAAATTGGAATGTCCGCATGTTCACCAGTCGAGTTTTGCATCACACTTGAACCATGGTTCATTTCCTTTTATCCAGGTTGATTCAGACAGCTTCAGTCGTTCTGTTGATGTCATTTGTCTGCTATATGCTACTCGGCTTGATGCCTGGCGACCCAGTCGACTTGCTGATCAGCGCCGACCCTCGACTCACGGCTGAGGACGCAGCTCGAATCAAGGCGATATATGGACTTGATGAACCACTTTATCAGCGATATGCGAACTGGCTGATAGCTGCATTACAGGGCGAATTCGGTTACAGCCGATTGTACGCAAAACCGGTATTGATTGTTTTGTGGAACGCACTTCAATACACACTTGTGTTAATGGGACTCGCGCTGTTGGTCTCTATCGCAATAGCCATACCTGCAGGGCTTCTCGCTGCAAGACGCATTCACAGTCTCACAGACTACTCGATCAATATGATCTGCTTCGCTGGCATTTCTGTTCCGCCATTCTGGCTGGCTCTGATGCTGATTTTGCTTTTCTCGGTAATTCTGGGTTGGCTACCTGCCAATGCCCTACCCTTGGGCGAGGTTGGATTCGTTGAACGAGCAAAAGGGCTGATTCTCCCAGTTATTACACTTGCTATGGTGAGTATCGGCGGCGTAACTCGATATGTAAGGGCATCTTTGCACGATTCGATGCAACAGGATTACATTCGAACCGCATTCTCAAAAGGATTGACAGAGAGACAGGTCATCAAAAATCACGCATTGCGTAATTCCATGATCCCCGTTGTCACCATCATCTCTTTGGATGTCGGAGCATTTTTTTCAGGTGCACTGATTACCGAGTTCATGTTCGGTTACCCGGGCATGGGCAAGCTACTGTTTGATGCGGTGCTCGGCAGTGACTACAACCTCGCACTTGTCGGATTACTGATGGTAACCTGCGTAACACTGACCGCGAACTTTCTCGCTGACATCGCCTACGCTGCATTGGATCCGAGAATTTCGTATCACACAGAAAGCCGATGAACGTCCAATCTAGATTTATCCGAAATCTTCTGCGTCACCGACTGGCGATGATCAGCTTTGTAATTCTGATCGTCCTGATTGGCTTTACTCTATCTGCTCCGCTATTTGAAATACTTCTTAACACCCAAATGTCAGCAATTGACTTGTTTGCCCGCTTCCAGCCTTTTTCCCTCGAACATCCGCTCGGAACTGATGATTTAGGACGCGATCTACTTGTAAGGCTCGCATATGGTGGCAGAATTTCCTTGATTGTGGGTTTCACCGCTGCAATTTTCAGCGCAATAATTGGCACTGCCATCGGTTTGGTAGCGGGATACCGAGGCGGATGGGTCGACAACTTTCTGATGCGCGCCACGGACAGTGTGATCGCACTGCCCCTGCTACCCCTTCTCATTGTTCTTGCCGCCATCGATCTTGAGAAACTGGGCATCCCCGCTCAGATTGCCTATCACAGTGATATCGGTCTATACAAAATAATTGTTATTGTCAGCTTGGTGGGATGGACTGGAGTGGCAAGGCTGGTAAGGGGTTCAGTACTGACACTTCGAGAACAGCCTTACGTACAGGCCGCTACGGCGATGGGTGTTCGTGGACGTCGGATTGTACTGGTTCACATTCTTCCGGGCCTGGCATCGCCGATAATCGTGGCGACTACGCTGTCGGTTGGTAATATCATTCTGTTTGAATCAATTCTCAGCTTTCTCGGTCTTGGCATAAATCCACCAACACCAAGCTGGGGAAATATGTTGACCAACGCGCAGGAATTGATCTGGGAGGCGCCGACTTTGGCGTTCTTTCCTGGAGTAATGATTTTCCTGACGGTGATCTCGTTCAATTTTCTCGGCGACGGGCTTCAGGACGCACTGGCTCCAAAGTCGAGAAACCGTTAAACTTGAATTGAGCTTGTTATCAACAAGCCTCGAATTCCCTTCTTTTCGCCCTACATCGTCTGGCAACTGCAGTTCAACATAGAATTTCGACAACCTCTGCCATAGATGTGACTATGAAGTCGGGTTCGTAATCCTTCTCCCACTTCTCACCGTTTCTGCGCATCCACATAGTCCGCAATCCAGCGTTCTTTGCGCCATCTATATCTGATTCAGGATGGTCGCCGATATGCAAGGTTTCCTCCGGCTTGGAATTGGCAATCTCGCAGGCCCTGAGAAAACCAGCGTAATGCGGTTTCAGAAATCCGACGTCAGCCGCGTATACGCAGCCGACAAAAAAATCCCGGATACCTACTTTCTCCAAGTCTGAATTGCCGTCCGACAGGGAAACCAAAGGATACTTGTCGTATAGACTGTTCAGAGCTGGCAGCGAATCCGGATACAAGGTCAACTGATTTCTGTCATGCAGAAACCGCTCAATCAGATCATCTACTCCATCAAGACTATAGCCGCACGCCTGCAACATGTGAATATAGACCTGACGTCGAAGTTCCGTGAAGTCATGCCGAATATGCGGCAAACTCTCGAACAGTTCCTCGCGCAAATCTCGCACATCTTCAATCGAATACCGTTCAGCCACTCTCGGATAGATCTGTTTGAGCAACGAATAACTGTTCGCTTCGGCCCTTTCAATTGTAGGGAAAATATTCCAAAGCGTATTGTCCAGGTCAAGGGTTATCGCTCGAATCTCAGGCACGCCATTTGTCGCTCATATGAAAGAAGTCTCCAAGTAAATCAAAACTTAGCGGTGTCTTGAAGTCTCATTGCGTGATTGAACCATCCATCCAACCCTACTCGGTACGCCACCCACAATATTGCCCATCTCATCGAATTCCTCGGATTCTCGCGATACTCTCCATCGATCGCAGGCGGACAATTTGATTGCTATGAATTCGAACTTTGAATTCTTGGGAATTTAGCACGACATTGTACTTGTCAAATACACGTTGGGCTAGATAATTGCTTTCTTGTAACCAGTTCAGCAAACGCTCGCGCAATTTCCGTATCAGAGACTTCTTGTAAGCCACGCCAGGCAGGAACACCGTTAATCTCTATTACCTGCCAACCAGCACGATGCGTGTAAATCATATCGACTCCCGCATAGTCTGCTTCAACCGCTGCTGCTGCCTGAGCGGCAAGACTGAGCGCTTCATCCGGTAATTTCGCCGGTAGACATTCCCCCCCTCGCGCTCGATTGGTCACCCAAATTTCCGATCGGCGCTCCATCGCGCAGATCGGGTCACCATCGACTACCATGACGCGCCAATCCCGCCAGTAGTTATCGTCACTCGGCACAAACTCCTGCAAGTAGTAGACTCCGTTGACTGTTTCTTCATCAGGAAGATCAGATTCTTTCTCGATAAGCTCCAACCCTCGGCCGCGTGAACCGAAAAGCGGTTTGAGAACCAGTTTGCGATTCCATCTCACCGAATCTCTTACCAGTTCAAGCGCATGCTCTTTGTTTTCACAGGTCCACGCCGGAACAGTCGCGACATCGTTCCGAATCAGCAGATGACTCGTCATCGACTTGTCAACCGTTCGTTCAATCACCTTGGCTGAATTAACCACCCGGACTGACATTTGCGACAGCGCGTGCAGAAATCCCAGTCGTAACGTAACCTGCTCGAAACTGCCCGCTGCAATTCCCCTGACAAATGCTGCGGAAGGCAGCTCACCTTGAAATCCAGGTATCCTAATACCACCGAATTCGACTGAAGCCGTAAATGAGCAATTGGCCAGCGAGGCGAGAAATGGCTCAACTCCGATGTTGCGAAAGGCATCGACCAGTTCTCTTTCGTGCCAGCCATTGGCATTGGTGAAAATGACGACCCGATCACTCACGATCCTATCCGAAATGACTGTTCCAGCAAATCCCGATTGATACTTCCTGAGTAATACCACTCGTCTGTCGCTATATTGTGAACCGACACTTTGGCTGGGCTGAATAACATGGGATCAATCTGATAGAAGTCGTAGTTGTAGTTCTTGAAAATTTCCGAAAACGGAGTTCCGTAATCAGATGAATTGCAACTCGGTAGATTCTGTGCAAGAAAGTCAGCGCTCTCAGAGTCGCAGTTCACTTCAAGCGTAACTTCGCCTCCGTACAAAATGCTGTCGTTAGTCCTTCCCATCGCAGTCAAAAAATCCGTACATGGCGGCACTACAATTGCGGTTCCCTCTCCTCTCACCACAGTATTGATGTCGAATTCAATTTCATGAGCCTTATGCATCGCGACTTCCACGACTCTTGCCGCAATTTGCGTTACTCCGGCAAGACTGCCAGTCGGTGTCAGTATGATCGTAAGTTTTTCCGAACTGACTCCACACTTGTTCGCTATATATTCGATCATCCCATCAGGTGGGAAATGCGATGTCTCGATCACAAGGCAGGCCCGGTCGAACCGGTCCCTGTAACCGATGTGTTCGAAAAGGGATTCGACTGTCGCCAATGCCCGCGCAGGCCCTGATCCCAATGCCTGAAAACTGGGATTCTTGTATTCAAGGCTCCACCCGGCATATTGGCTTCCCAGACAGCCAAGTACAGGCGAATCACTCTGCACACGAACATCAGGACAGTCGTTCAAAACAGTTCGCGGTAATGCGAAAGTAACCTCACCCAGACCTGCCATTCCAATTTCTGCGATTCGACGGCCTGCCTCGTAGCTACCGGGACAATTGATCCCGGCATCGACTACAGTCGCGCCGTTCGATCGCCTGTCGACCGAAAGTTCCAGAGAATTCGCGTCCTCAACAAGGGCTTGCACCAGTGGCGCAGCCAGTTCGTTGAGACTCGGCCAATCTTTACCTGAATTGATCATTGTCTGGTTTATTCAACCCAGTTGGTGGTGATCTCAGTCATTGCTTGGTGCCGTTCAATCACCATCTGTTTTGCTGATTCTGAAGACGAACATTCTGCGTTCACCGTACAAATCGGTTCCCACTTGGAAACTCTGACATCCGGTCGATTCTGATCAGTAACCCACTCCGGCCACTTCCAGTCTTTAGGAATACGGATATTGTCAAATGCATAAACAACGTAGTGCGCGCGAAAAATTCCGTCAAGCGATATTGATCGTACTTCCGTATGCTTCGCGTCGAAAACATTCCAGTGTGCTTCAATGAAAGAATCGCTGCCTTCGTGAAGCTCGAAGGTAAAGCCGGGCCGCGGATTTACTTCCAGAAGATACCAGCTATCGCCATCAATAATCATATCAAAGGACAACAAACCTCTTAGACTGAAATGTGATACTACGTCGTTAATATGTTGTTTTATTGGAATTAAATTACTATTCGATATCTGCTGGCTATCAATCGATACCGCTCCTCCATAGGTGAATGGCCTGTCTTCATCGACTTCGCTACACCACTGTTCGGAAAATCCCACAATCTGATTGCTATGGTCACTGGCGAGAACTGTTGCCGATATTATCTTCCCCTGTACACGTCGCTGAAAGTAATACTCACTGGCAGACCTCTGGTCCGAGTAGCGTTCGATGTGTGTCCCTCCGCTACCGCCGTTCGTTTTGACCAGCCAGGAATTGTCGTCAACTGGCGGATTAAACTGAGTAGCTGGATGTGGAACACCGAGCATAGTGAGTCCAGCAAAGAATATCTCAGGATCGCATATCCTTTTGACTGCCTGTGCTGAGTTCCCGAGCAGGCGTCGATTCCTTGAAATTTGATCAAGGACACTCGGCGTGTGTTCCAATCCACTACCATAAATTACTGGGAGCTGAATTTCCGGGTCACACTTTTCAATTGCCTCGAGCAGCGACTTGGCTTCGAGTCCGATCTCATCCCACACAGCAATCTCGGATTTGATCGAATTTGCATTGACATCCAGATCAGCGAAGCAATCTATCGCATAGACACCGATACTCGCCTTCACCGCCGACACCACCAATGGTCTGACAGACAGACCAATGATGACACAGAGACGATCATCCGACATGCTTCAAAGCTTCATCAAATGCTTCAGGCAAATCAATGGCTACCGCGTCCTCAGATGTGAGCATCCGTTTGAACAGGTGATTCTGGACTTTGTACTTCAATCCACCGATTCCCAACGCACCGACAGCTGCGAAAGATCCCCAAGATGTCGCAACTTGACTACCATTATCCGTGACTCCTACCCCCTCAATTCCCGACGGTGGTACTGCATTGACGTCAGCCGCGACCAACAGGTTTTCGGCTTGTTCGAGCATTGATTTGTTCAAAACCTGAACGCCTGCTTTCGCTGTACAAATGATCACCTCCGCGTTTGACACCGCATCTTGACGTTCAGTATCGTCAATGGCAGATTCGCATGGGATCTCTTTATCGTAACGTGCGGTAAACCTTGTGACAGCGTCAGACCTGGCATTCGGCGTCAATCTCACCAGGCTTGCATTCGCACCACGGTCCGAAGCCAGGACAGCAGCGCACAAACCGACAGGTCCGCCACCGAATATTTTTACTGTACGATCTTCAAGTCCCTTTATATCTTTCTCGTGAAGATTCTTTTCGATGATTGCAATCAACGCCCCGGAAGTTGTAAATGCTCCATTCGGGTCTGCGAATACGGATAACTCAAAAGGCGGTACAGTTGATTTTCTGGCAATTCGCAGCATATCTGCAGCTAAATTCACGTCATAACCTCCGATAAACAATCCGGTCGCTGCAGCGTTCTTGGGTGGTCTTGAAAAAATCGCATCCTGAACCAATTCAGATACATCATCAGCCGTCATTTCGGTGTGTGGAATGATGATCTCATATCCGGCATCGGCTGCCATATTTGCATCAAATGCACTGACATTGCGACCCGATGTGATCATGTGCAGTATTTTCGGTCTGGCCATGGCTCTCTCACCCGCTTCAGGCTGTTGTTATCCTACGCGGAAATTTCATTGAATCTGAATCTGCGCGCCTTCATTGCGAGCCTTACAGATTCCGAGTCGAATTTTGCGGTCTGGTCGGGATTCCAGCAATTGACTCCGCAATCCCACCGCGCTCTTTTCATTCTCCAATATAACAAATCCGGTTGGGCCCCAGGAACTCTGGCCAATACCGGTCGCACCGAAGTTTTCCGCTTCAACCAACACTTCAGCAACCTCCGGGCTCAGGAATCTGCCACCTTGAAATGGACTGAAAAAGTCCCCTACATTTCGTTGGATGGTCGTAATCCCCTTACCGAATTCGGCAAGGTTCCCACGTTCCAATGCAGGCTGCACCTGATCAAGCAGGGTTCGCTGCAATTTTTCGGTCAACGAATCTGAAAATCCACCCAGTTTCCGGAACGCTTCGGACTCGAAGTCACCGTGCGCTCCCTGATACCCGGCATCAAAGACCAACAGGATGCACCAACTTTCTGGAAACTCCAGTCGTCTTGCGATCGCGCGCACCTCGCCTTTCGTCGAGGCTTCTCTGTCAACAAGAAATCCACCATGTGTAAACGCTGCTGTTCCAATTCCTGAACGCCCGCCACGGCGCAGCAGATGAGACAGCCTGGCAATCGAGATTGAAATGTCATTCAACCGGATACAGGCGGTACCGACTGCCAGGGCCAGCTGTGTTCCGGAGCCCAGTCCGACGTGTGAGGGAATGGTATGGACAATATCTATATGGAGAGGTTGTTCGAATTCAAACTCAGCGACGAGTTTATCAATATATCGCCGTACTTTATCCTGCATGGGACCCGATACCTGCCACCTTGATGATTTTTCCGCCTTGACTGTGACCGCAGGATGTTCAATTGCCACACCCAGTGCTCCAAACTTGGAGGCCGAGCTGCCATCCAGTCCGACAAACCCCAAGTGCAGGCGAGCTGGTGCGGTTATGGTAACCTTCCGCATTTCAGACAATCACTTCGAGACAATCAAGTGATCTAAAACTCGTAATAGGAAACCATAACATTCCGTTCCGAACCCATCGATTTCTAATTTTGAAAATTCTTTTCGCGGTCATAACAGATTGATAATATATAGATAATCGGTACATCCCGTATATAATTCTATTGATCGGTTCGACCTAGCTGACTACTGGAACGCCGTGGTATGGTTGATTGCAAGCGGCGCAGAAGGACAGCGGAAACTCATTCCAACTCTGTGCTGTCGACGCATGCGTTCCCAGTTGGACGACTTTATTTTTATTGTATTCTTCACATCGAGATGTCTGCCACTGCTTCGAAATGCCGAAACGAAGCGATTTGTCCATTCTGCGCGCTACTGTGTGATGACATCACTGTCGAATTAGACTCAGCCAATCACTCATTTGAAGTCAACGGCTGCAGAATCGCACAAGCCAGATATTCTGGCATTGTCAATCCGTCACATGACAAGTGTGATGTTGACGGATACTCAGTCGATCTCGCAGAAGCGATTCAAACTGCCGCGGAAATGATTTCCAAGTCAAAGGCACTGGTGATTACCGGGATGTACACCGATGTTGCCGGTAGCCGGGCTGCTTTGAAACTTGCTGAACGCAAGTTCGCTGTGATCATGCAGTGTGACGGCGAGGGCAACCACTCACAGGTATCTCGTATTCAACGTTCCGGCGGCTACTTTACAACTTTATCGGAAATCCGCAATCGCGCTGACCTAATTGTAATGTTCGGTCGCGGCCCTGTTTCAGAATGTCCGCGAATACTGAATATGCTTCAGTCTCAGCACGTGGGTGATGATGGTTCTACCCGAAAAGTATCGTTCGTAGCGGTTGGCACTGGTGATAACTGTGGACCAAAGGGTTCTATGTCGTTCAAATGTAACCGTGAACAGTATGGAATGTTGGCAGATGCTATCAGGCTTCGGGTGCAGAAAAAACGACGGACCACCAATCCTGGATTTATCTCGGATGAGCAAATCAATCGGTTGACGGAAATGATCGCCAAAGCAAATTACCCGGTATTTATTTGGTCAGAATCGGACTTCAATTTTCCTCTTGGCGATATCGCGATAGATTCAATCAATCAACTGATCGAAACTTTGAATGTAAAAAGCCGCTGTGCCGGACTGGCAGTTTCCGGATCTGCATCTCGCCCGACAGTGAATCAGGTTGCGACCTGGCAATTTGGCAAGCCACTCCCGCTAAGTTTCCGTACCGGCGAACCCGACTATTTTCCACAATATCATTCGTTTGAGTCGCTACAAAGGAGACATGATGTCGATCTTGTTCTGTGGGTTGGCGGACTCGATGATCAAACGCAATTTCCCGAGTCGAATGCAGATGTAATCGCAATCTCTCATACAAGACCGTCTAAGTCCCAGCTGTTCATCCCGGTTGGAATACCCGGTGTCCACCATGATGGACATCTTTTCAGAACCGATCAGGTTGTAGCGATGCATGTCCAGCGCTCGGTTCACTCCTTACTTCCATCTGCTGCCGATGTTCTGACATCAATTCTGAGCGAACTGGAATCAGGCCAATGCTGACTCGAATCAAAGGCGGAACAATCTACGACCCGACCAACGGTATCGATGGTGTAGTGCAGGATCTTTATTTTGATGAT
Source organism: Arenicellales bacterium (assembly GCA_963666625.1). GTDB lineage: Bacteria > Pseudomonadota > Gammaproteobacteria > Arenicellales > JAJDZL01 > JAJDZL01. The sequence goes on along the minus strand of OY762925.1, from coordinate 2,525,945 downwards.
GGCAAGATCGTAGACAAACCGCTGAACGATACAAAGATCGACGAAACCATCGATGCCAACGGCCTATTCATCATGTCCGGCGGTATCGATATTCATACCCATATTGGGGGTGGCAAGGTCAACATTGCACGTATGATGATGACCGAAGAATGTGATACCCATCCAGTCGTGGATGATGGATTCCTCAGATCCGGGTCAGGCCGTGCTGTACCGTCAACCTTCATTACAGGATATGAATACGCGAAGCTGGGTTACACCATGTGCTTCGAACCGGCGATTGTTGCCTCCAATGCCAGACAGGCACACCTGGAAATGGCGGATACGCCACTGCTTGATACCGGAGGCTACCTGGTATTGGGTAACGATGAGTATTTCCTCAGGCTGATGGCAAATGGCACCGAAATCGCGAAAATCCGCGACTACATCGCGTTCATGGTGGATGCCACACAATGCATCGGGGTCAAAGTGGTCAATCCCGGAGGGATCAGTGCTTTCAAGTTCAACCAACGGGCACTTGACGTGGACGAACCTCACCAACACTATAGAGTGACACCCGGTGAGATTGTCAGGACACTTGCAGAAGCGCTGCATGACATCAAACTGCAGCACCCTCTTCATGTACATACGAGCAATCTGGGCGTTCCGGGAAATTTTGCCTCGACAATCAGTACAGTCAAGGCAGCAGACGGTTTGCCGCTCCACCTCGCACATGTACAGTTTCACAGCTACGGCACCGAAGGTAAACAGAGATTTTCGTCAGCGGCGTCAGAAATCGCAGAGGTCATAAGGCAAAACCCGCAAATATCGGTTGATGTCGGGCATGTGATGTTTGGCCAGACTGTCACAATCTCCGCTGATACGATGCATCAATTCACAAACCGAAATCATGCGCATCCGAGGAAATCCACATTCATGGACATTGAATGTGAAGCCGGTTGCGGCGTAGTGCCGTTCCGCTACCGCTCAAAGAGCTACGTCAACGCGCTTCAATGGGCGGTTGGCCTGGAACTGTTCCTCGCGATTGATAATCCTTGGCAGGTGTTTCTGACGACCGATCATCCTAACGGTGCGTCATTCACAACCTACCCGCACCTGATTCGACTGTTGATGGACAAATGCTACCGCAATCATGCTCTTTCAACCATCAATCAATCGGCTGCACGCATGAGTTGCGTCGATGAAATGGCACGGGAGTACTCGCTTTATGAAATAGCGATTATCACCCGCGCGGGTCCGGCAAGATCACTCGGCCTGCAAGACCGCGGGCATCTGGGACCGGGAGCAAATGCTGACATAGTACTTTACCGTCAGAACGACAATTGGGAAACCGTATTCGCCAATCCCGTCAGAGTAATAAAGGATGGAAAGACAGTTGTACATGAAGGCAGAATCAGGCATGTAGTTGCCGGTCGTTCACACAAAGCCCATCTCGAATATGACAAAAACATCAAGCGCGAACTGGCACGATATTTTGAACATAGTGGCAGCATGCGATTATCGAATTTCAGCATCAGCGATGATGAGATGGCAAACGCCATCGGCTCACAGGTAGTGCAGCATACATGGAACTGAACGGCGTAACCATCAATGACACCTTCGCCGAGGCTTTCCCCATCAAGGCCGCCCGGCTACTCGTTACAGCTCGTGACGAGAAATGGGTAAAGCACGCTGCCATTGCGGCCACTGGCTTCGCTACATCCGTCATAGCATGTAAGGTTGAAGCCGGAATCGAAAGGAATCTGAGTGCTTCAGAAACACCAGACGGACGGCCCGGTGTTTCGCTGTTGTTTTTTGCTGTCTCAGGAACCGAACTCGAAAATCAGCTTCAGAACAGGATCGGACAATGCATTCTTACATCACCGACCAGCGCAGTTTTCTCTGGCATTGATCAGGGAGAAACCGTCGCAATCGGCAAGGCGATTCGCTACTTCGGTGATGGTTACCAGATTTCAAAAAAATTGGGGAACCGTCGATATTGGCGAATTCCGGTAATGGATGGAGAGTTCATATGCGAGGATGTCACTTACCGGGTTGATGCCATTGCGGGCGGTAACTTCCTGATTGTCGCCACGAACATCAAAGGCGCGCTTTCTGCCGCTGAACGTGCAGTTGCAGCGATCGCACAACTTCCGGATGTGATCACACCGTTCCCTGGCGGTGTTGTGCGATCCGGATCCAAAGTGGGGTCCAAGTACAAATTCATGACAGCATCGACGAACGACGCTTACTGCCCTACTCTGCGCGGGCTTGTCCAATCAGACTTACCGGACGAATCGCAGGCAGTTCTTGAAATTGTTATTGACGGTCTGACACATGAAGCAGTTGCCAGAGCGATGCGGGAAGGAATTTCTGCCGCCTGTATGGACGGACGCCAAGAAGGCGTCATTGAAATCACGGCATCGAATTTTGGCGGCAAATTAGGTAAACATCACTTTCATTTGAACAAACTGCTGACATGAAGCCACTGACATTTTCACCAACTATCGAAATAACGAGACCTGTCGATTTGACCCCGCTCAGACCCGATAATCTCAGCGGAATGAAGATCAGCGAGATTGAGCGGATTGAGATTCAAAATGGGAGCGATGCAGTATCTGTCGGAGATCTATTCTTAGTATCTGGCGACAATTCCGAACAAATCGTGTTCGACGCTACTCGCTCGACTTTCGAACGCATCGGAAATGGGATGAGGTATGGATCCATTCAAATTTTGGGGGATGCCGGAGCATTGACAGGTTTTCACATGTTGGGAGGTGTCATCACGATTACAGGTGACGCTGGCGACTTTTGTGCGAATTCTATGCGCGGTGGATTGATCCGTATTCGCGGTAACTGTGGAGACTATTTGGCTTGCGGGTTACCGGGAAGCAAATTCGCTATGAATGAAGGTTGTGTGATCGTGTATGGAAACGCCGGCAAACGATTGGCCGATCGCATGCGACGAGGCCTAATCGTCGTTCATGGAAATGCCGGCGAAGGCGCCTGCTCTTCAATGATTGCCGGAACTGTCATGCTATTGGGTGGTGTTGGTAGCAATTTGGGCGTTCAGATGAAACGAGGCTCAATAATTTGTACTGAAAATTCAGATTTGCCAAACGATAGATTTATCGGGCGACAGTTCGAAGGTAACGGATATCTGCCATTGATCCAAAGATATTTAAATGAGATTGGAGAATCATTAGATCTATACGATAAACTGGGGAACCCCCGATATCGGTTCATCGGGGACGTGAGCCATGGCGGAATGGGTGAAGTCATTCGCTATGGGGTCTAATTGCTCAATCTCACCCTAAGTCTAAAATTTTTTTGACCCTGTCGAACTCTCCAGCTAAGTCCAACTCTCATGGCATCCAACCTATTCCAAGTCGTACAGATTCCATATCGTGAGTTTGGAAAACAGAGCCATCTGATATCCGTGTGATATTATCCTGAATAGCAAATAAATTGGGGCTGGGGTTCGCTTTTAACCGCACCCGCGCGCGCAAACGGTACAGGAATACGTATATAATCGACTCCATGAGTGAAGCTATTGCCTTTGATACACATCGCTATGTCAAGCGTCTGACTGAGAATGGTTTCAGCGAGCAACAGGCTGAGATTCTGGCGGACGAGCAGGTTGCCCTTCTCAACACCAACCTTGCGACCAAGTCCGACATCGAGGAGACGAAATCCGAAATCGAGAAGTTGCGTCTGGAGACGAAGTCCGAAATCGAGATGGTCAACGCAAATATCGAGGCACTGCGCCAGGAGACCAAGGCAGAGATCGAGAGGGTGAAATCCGATCTTCTCAAATGGATGCTCGGTGCGCTGATCGCTCAGGGCAGTCTGATCGTCGCGTTAGTCAAACTGCTCTGATATCACTTCGACGGATTGAAATCGAACATAATCCGATGCAAAGGGTGCAACTCTTTGCCCTTGATTCTGAGAGTCCAAGGTGTCAGACTATTCCTATGAGCACTTTATTCCCATTGCCTTGAAATATCAGTCTTCAACATCAGAATGATTCAATCAGTCGAAAACAGTTCGGGCTTGGAAGTGTAATTCTCAAGGGGGCGAGTTACCTCATTCAATGCAAATTCGTAAAGTCAAGCGGAGTCGAATTAACGAAGTTGATTTCACCAAAATAACGTTTGGTTCGCTTTTCAGCGACCACATGTTCGCGATGGAATACATCGATGGTGAGTGGCGAAATCATCGAATCGAACCTTTCGGATTGATTGAAGTCAATCCGGTTTCGGCTTCATTGCACTATGGACAGGCGATTTTTGAAGGGATGAAAGCTTATCGGGGAATTGATGGTGAAATTCGAATATTCAGACCTGAGATGAATCACCGACGCTTGAGTGCTTCCTGTGAAAGAATGTGCATGCCTCTCGTCGACCAGCATACATTTATCAATTCCATCAAAGAACTCATTCGTCTGGACCACCCATGGGTACCACCTGGTGAGAAACAGGCACTTTATATTCGTCCGATAATGTTTGCAGATGAGCCACAACTGGACGTGAGGCCAGCAGACCGATATCGTTATCTTGTCATTCTGTCTCCCGTCGGTGGGTATTTTGGTGGAGATTTTCCGGCGGTGTCTCTCAAGGCCGAGGAAAAATACACACGCGCGATTCAGGGAGGAACTGGTTTTGCAAAAGCCGGAGGCAACTATGCGGCTACATTTCTCGCCTCAAAGGAGGGACGCGAAAACGGATATGCGCAAATTCTATGGCTTGACGGCGTCGATCACAAATACATTGAAGAAGTTGGACAGATGAATATCTGTTTCTTTTTGAACAACAAGTTGGTCACCCCGGAACTGCGAGGCACGATTCTGCCCGGTGTGACGCGTGACAGTGTGTTGCAATTGGTCAGTGACATGGGCATCGAATGCGAAGAAAGACTTGTTGATATCGATGAGATCATCGAGGGAGTCAGGACCGATACGCTTCACGAGGCATTCGGGTGCGGAACAGCAGCGGTCATCACTGCGGTCGGCAGCATTGGCTATCGAGGGACGCTCCATGAAATCAACAGTGGGCAAGCCGGTGAACTGAGTCGTAAACTTTATAGCTCGATCGTCGGTATTCAGCGCGGAGAGATCGAAGACAATTATGGCTGGACTCAATTGATACCTGTCTAGCTGGTCTCAATTCGGTGTACTCCTGAATCAATGACGACGCAACACCCTATTCGCAAACAACACCATCGCCATCGCGATCATTCATGAATCGATAAGCTGGGTGTCCCCTTGCGACAGGCGCGATTCCGTGTTTTCTGGCTTCTTTACAGGTTATCCTTCCATTTCGGTTGTCGTCCCACTTCGCCAATGCGTCATTGACATCACCCGCACTGCCAGTGGTATTTGATGAGCGTGTGGAGGATACAACAGATCGGCATGCACCTACGATCAACTTGGTGGAATCACAGCTGGAAAGAATGTTTTCAAGTGCTATGGCTTCCCTTCTGTCCACCGTCAGATTGTACTTTCGCTTGACCGCAACTACTCTAGCGGCGAACCAGCACTGATTCAATTCTGGCACCCACTCCGCGGCATCTTTCGTGCTTTTTTGTGTGCGATTGAGTTGTGGACTGGCCAAAGTCAGATTCAGCATGTCCTTAGCGAACCGTGACTTTGTCTCTTTATCAGCCGAACACATCCCGCTGTCATGAGCTTCCGAACGGGCAACGATATGTTCGATGTCTGTTTGTTGGCGATCGGAGAAGCAAACTCCAGTATAGGGGCTGTAGATTTTCCCGATTGAATCAATTATTTTTAATTCAACCGATTGTGAATAGTGATAATCCGTTGAATCGTAAGGAGTACATCTATATTCCTGAGCGACAATCAATCCCCGCCAAGTTTCAGCCTTGACATCTGCAGCTGACATCAACATCAGCGTACACAAGAAAATGCCTGATACATATAGAATTCGAATCTTACTTAGGAGTTCATCGACATAAATTTTATTGACGAAATACACTGCTTTTGCTTGGTGAAAAAATGCTCAATCGCTATTTGGGTACAAAGTCATCCGAGAGTTCTTTCAAAGCTTGAATGTAAATTGACAGTGTACGATTTCTTCATTGAAAATATACTTGGTATCGAATAACTTTTTTCAGTCGTGACACCATCAGAACATCCACCTTACCTGTCACGCCGCGAATTCATCGCGGTTGTCGCGTCGGTACCGGTATTAACCATTTCGGATGGAATTTTTACTGCCGCCAATGCCGCTGACTACGAGAAGTTCCTCCAACTTTCATCCGATATAACCGGATCCCCAATTTCTGATCTCAATTCAGACCGAGCCAATACATTACTCAGTCTGTTGTTGAATTCGAACTACAATCCGCATCTAACTTCGGCACTTGATGCACCATCGGTACCGATTGACGACGAACTAGTCGAAGTGATTGTTACGTTTTGGTACGCCGGTGTAATTTCCATAGACGGTAATTATTCCGTTGATACGTATATAGACGCATTGATGTGGAAAAGTGCTTGGTTTGCGTCTCCCAAATCAGTTTGCGTATCGGTTCCGAATGACTGGAGTCTGCCGCCGTCGGCACCCGACGGCTGATCAGGGAATTTCTGAAAAAAATTTTATGAATAGAATCGAGGCACAAGTTGTTATAGTCGGGTCGGGTTTTGTTGGGTCGATCATTGCGGAGAAACTCGCAGCGAAAGGCGTCAAGGTCGCAATTCTGGAAGCCGGACCTCGAGTTAACCGAGGTAAAGCAGTTGAAACATTCCGAAAAGCATTGATCAAGGTGCCGGAAAGCCCTTACGTGACTTCGGACGAAGTTGAGTTCCCTCTTGCACATAATCCAGCAATCTGGTATCGACAAGCTGGTCCTGACCCCTTTAAAAGCACCTATCTGAAAGTCGTTGGAGGAACTTCATGGCATTGGCTCGGTACAACAGTGCGGTTCGTCCCTAATGATTTCCGAATGAAAAGCGAATATGGCCAAGCCATTGATTGGCCGATCGGATACGATGAGCTTGAATCGTTCTACGTCAAAGCGGAAAAAGAACTCGCCGTCGCAGGTGATTCAAGTCATGATCAAGGTTCCCCGCGTTCTGGTGATTTTCCCATGGAAGCCATTTCGCTGTCATATCTGGACAAATCCTATATCCACGCATTGGACGGCACTCGATATCAGGTTGAATCGACACCACAGGCAAGAAATTCGGTGGTTTATGACAATCGACCCGCATGCTGTGGGAGCGCCAGCTGCATTCCGATCTGTCCGGTTGGAGCCAAGTACGACGCAACTGTTCATCTCTCACGCGCCGAAAGAAACGGTGTTGCAGTCTATGAAGAAACAATAGCAACAGTCATTGAATCAGACTCGAATCACAGAATTTCCAGTATTTCATTTCGTCGTCCAGATGGTTCAGAAGGAATCGCTACCGGAAATCTGTACGTTCTCGCGGCGAACGCGATAGAAACCCCTCGTCTGCTACTGAATTCCAGATCCTCCCAGTTTCCCAACGGTGTAGCCAACAGCTCAAACCAAGTCGGAAGAAACCTTATGGACCACCCGGTGCAGTTGAGCTGGGCATTGGCCGAACAACCGGTTTGGCCTTATCGAGGACCCATATCAACTGCCGGCATTGAAAATTTACGGGACGGTCCGCAACGAAGCACGATTTCTTCAATTCGGACCCAGGTCAGTGCTGATGGCTGGAGCTGGCCGACCGGTGGAATTCAGACACTCGCTCAGAATTTGGCCAAGCAAGGTTTTCGAGGTAAGGAATTGCGGCAAAAATTCAGTGATCATGCATCCAGGGAACTGCAGTTGGCGTCCATGGGCGAACAATTGCCCGACAGCCGGAACCGAATAACACTTGATCCAACCGATTTTGATCGGCATGGCGTGGCACTGCCCAGAATTCACTACAAGGTTGGCAAATACACGCTGGACGCATTGTCGAAGGCACGAATCATGCATAACGAGATTTTTGGCAAAATGAATGCAACACAAGTTCAGCATAAAGATGAATTTCAAGGTGCGGGGCATCTGATGGGGACTTGTCGTATGGGGGCTGACTCCAAATCATCTGTCGTTGATTCGCTTGGACGCAGCCACGATCATCGGAATCTTTTCATCATGGGATCAGGTGCATTTCCGACATCATCCACAGCAAATCCAACCCTTACGATCGTCGCATTGACTCTCCGCATGGTTCCTGAAATACTTGCATCGATCGATTGAATTCTGCGAAATGAAATTCCAAATACTCGCTTACCCGTGACAATCAGTCCCGCGATTTCCCGTTCGCCTGAGGCGATATACCACTCCTACATTCAAAAAAATTATCACTGGATTCTGAACAAATCTTGTTCCGTCTGAAACTCAACAAATTTTGATGAACCGGTCTATCTTTATCGGCGGCGCCTCTCAGCCTCATCCCATGCCAGCAGCGCGTGATAATCCGGTACAAATCCAAGTCCTTTATGGGAATCAGAAGAGATCGCTTCCTGGGACGTGACAACATCAATGACAGCTGGTGCGTTCTCAAGCGCGCAGGCAATGGCACCTGTCAAATCAGCCGGATCTTCAACCCGCTCACCGTAGGCACCCAATCCGCGAGCCATGGCAGCGTAGTCACAGTGGTTGAGTAAGGTACCAACAATTCGGCCACCATAGTTGATGTCCTGATCGACTCGCTCAATATTCCAGGCTGCATTGTTGGAAACAATAAATACTGCCTTTGCATTGTGGCGCACAGCGGTGTCAATTTCCATCGCGTTGATGCCAAAGGCTCCATCACCATTCACCGAGATAATCTGTCGATGTGGATAGATCAGGGCTGCCGCGACTGCAAATGGCACACCAACGCCAAGACAGCCAAACACCCCCGCATCCATATACGTTCGCGACTGCAACCCTATACGGGCGAAACTTAAAAGGTCTCCACCGTCCGCGATTCCGATATAGTCAGAATCTGCCACTTCCCGAATGGCCTCGAATATTGCCATCGGGTGTATCTTGCCATCTGCACCGCGTAGCTGCGGACGATTTTCCTGGCTACGAGCAATACGCTCTCGATGTTTGTCACGAAGTGAGACAAGCCAATCACTATCCCGAGAACCAACATTATCACCGAGTGCTTCGGTGATCGCATCAAGTGCGAGACCGACATCTGCCAACACTTCCGGAAAACCTCGCCGGTTATCAATCAACTCGCCAGCATTGTCCGCAACTCGTAACAGCCGTGCTTTAGGAAAGACGGCCGGCGACCCGTATCCAAGTTGGTAGTCAAGTTTACGGCCCAATGTAATTATGAGGTCTGCTTGAGACATTGCAGCCGCACGTACTGACCCGACAACAGATGGATGCGTAGGCGGTACGAGTCCTCGACTTTCCTGTGTGTCCAGATATAGCGCATCAATAGTATCAAGAAAGCGAGTTAGTTCAGTGGCGGCATTGCGGGCGCCACGCCCGCTGATCACCAGCGGGCATTTCGAATTTCGAATGGTCTTTACTGCTTCAGCAATTCGATCAGGTTCCGGTGGCGGACGTCGCGGAGCTCGGGGTTCAACCCAATCTTCAAGCATCAAGTCTTTGCTCACTGACTCGCGCAGAACATCAGTGGGAAACTCAATATAAACGGGCCCGGGTTCCCCCGAGTCACCGTTTGCCCGTGCAATGGCCTCATCAAGCTCGCGCAGAGCCTGATCTGCGATCCTGGCAGTTCGTGCGAAGCGTGCGATAGGACGCATGATCTCGGTGTGGGGGATTTCCTGGAGAGCACCCATATTGGCTTGCAACCTGGAGGTGCATCCACCAATCAGCAGAACCGGTACTCGGGATAAGGAAGCATTTGCAACTGCGGTAACGGTATTGGTCACCCCTGGCCCGGCGGTTGCCAGTGCGACTCCCAGTTGTCCAGTCAGTTCAGAGTGAGCATGGGCCATGTGAACTGCAGAGCGTTCATCGCGAACATCAATGATTTGAATGCCGCAACGCGCGATGTGATCCCAAAGCGGCTGGATGTGTCCGCCCTGCAACCCGTACACCTGGTCGATGCCGCATGCACGAAGTGTCTTGGCAATCCACGACGCTACGCTGTATTCGTCGCGGTTTGAATCTTGTCGTTGGCTACTATCTGGTTTGGAATGAGTCATCAATTCAGTCTTCGCGAGTATTCAGAACAATTGACTTTGGCAGAAAAAGCATTCAATCTCTTGAATTATGGTGTGAATTGAGCATTTCTCTCAAGGTTCGATGCAGGATTTTCCCCGTCGCATTTCTAGGCATTTCATCATCTGTCAGAAATACGATTTCGCGCGGGCGCTTGTAGGGAGCGAGTTGGCCATTTGCCCAGATGAAAAGGTCGTTCTTTTTCACCCGGGATCCGAGTTTAGGAACAATGACTGCACAGACTCGCTCTCCCCATTTCGGGTCGGGGCGACCGACTACAGCCACTTCCCGAACCTCAGGATGATCGGCCAGCGAGGTCTCCACCTCTGAGGAATAGATATTCTCCCCGCCAGAAATGATGAGATTATTCTTTCGGTCAATGAGACGGATAAATCCATCACTATCGCGAACTGCGATATCACCAACAGTCACATAATCACCGCGAAGTGCTTGAACCGTTTTTTCAGGCAGATTCCAGTATCCGTCGAATGTGTAAGGGCTTGAGGAAAACAGTTCCCCGGGGCGACCGTCGGGAACTTCAATTGCGCGTTCGTCGAGTAGTCGTATCGGCGCGGACCCGACTACCTCTCGCCCCACAGTACCCAATTTATCGAACTGCTCGTGCGGATGAAGCATCGTAACCCACCCCGCTTCGGTCGATCCATAGAGTTCATATAGTCCTGAGTTGACGAACATTTCCATAATCGCCCGTTTCGTTTCCGCTCGGGCCGGGGCTGAGGAGATCATCAGTTTATTGACCCGCTCGAAATCGGTGAGTTTGCGTACTGAGTGGGGAACATCGAGCAGCATCGTGTAGTGCGTCGGAACCATTGACGAAAAGGTCGCACCTGTGCTGGCAAAGGTACGCAGACACAACTCCGGGTCGAAACTCTTGCGGGAGAATATCGATACCGTGCCGCCACAGTATGTGAATGCAGTAAAAAAATTCAATGAATTGGCGTGAAACATCGGCATCACGAGTAGTGCGTTGTCATCGCGGTTTAGTCGTAGTTCAATTGCCGTCATCATTGCCATCATCGCCATACCGCGGTGTCCGCGAATCGCCCCTTTGGGATTTCCAGTCGTACCCGAGGTATACATCAAGCACCAAGGATCTTCCGCGTTAACCACAATGTCCGGTTCCGATGAAATGCCTCCAAGCAACAATTGTTCATATTCTTGCCAACCGGAAATCTGACAACTTTCACTGATCGCGACAAAACACCTGTCAGGTACAGATATCCAGTCGCGTATGCTTTCTACAACTGGAATCAGCGGCTCTTCAACAATCAGCGCACTGGCACCACAGTCTTCCAGAATGTAAAGCGCCTCGGCACCGCTTAACCGAAAGTTGATGGGTACAGTGACTAAACCCGATTTCGCAGTTGCTGCGTAAATCTCCGCCCACTCGACTCTGTTGTACGCGAGTACCGCGACACGATCTCCCTGTGCAAGACCAAGTTTCATTAGCGCATTCGCTAATTTGCAGGCTCGTTCGTTCCACTGCCTGTAGTTCATCTTTCGCGACAAATCCTGTGCCGCAACCTTGCCTGGCTGCATGCGTGCCTGAGCACTGAGAATTTGACCGATGTTGAGTGGTTCGAGATTCATCGAAAAAATCTTTAGGATCGTAATATGACTGAAGAGAAACTGAAATTGCGACTCAAAGGTCCGTCAAATCTATAATTATCCTAAAGCCCGATACGACAGATTGACAGATTTTTGTCATCATTCCATATTTGCTCTGATGAAAACGACTTTATATCTAAACTCCGAGTTGATTCAAGCTGCAAAATAATATGCTCTGAAAATGAGGATTCCCCTTACCAAGCTGATTGAATGTGCTGTGCGCGATTACCTGGATGCAGTTAACTCCCAAAAAGAACCTAATCAATTGAATTTGTATACGAAGGAATGTGGACCTGGAATTGATGCAATATTGCCTGACAGAAAGAAGCTCTACGACTTAATGGAAAAAGAAAATTGACATGTATAGAACTCTGTCAATGTCGGAAAGCAGGATGCACTGCTTTATAAACGGGACCCAAAACGCGCGACGAAATTGAAAAAATGCATCACCCGATGCTTGATATCTAATCCCAAACCTTTGAATTCCATTGTCAGGAGACGCACAAAGCCTATGTTGATTGACGAATCTGAGCCACCAACCGTTTCCGCACATCAAATTCTTCAGAATGTATTCGGATTTGCGGAATTTCGTCCGGGTCAGAAATCGATCATTGATACCCTGCTGGACAGAAACAATGTGCTCGTTGTGATGCCGACTGGCTCAGGCAAGTCCCTCTGCTTTCAGGTCCCAGCCCTGGTCACAGGAGGACTTACTGTTGTGGTATCGCCGCTCATCTCATTGATGCAAGACCAGGTTACCGCCCTAAGACTCAACGGAATCGCCGCCGATAGTATCAATTCTGCCAACGACTCCGACGAGAACATTGCCGCATGGCGTCGTGCTGTCGCAGGTGAAAGCCATCTCCTCTACATGGCTCCAGAACGATTGATGTCCGAGCGTATGCTCAATGCGCTTGAACGACTCCCGATCACAATGTTTGTGGTTGATGAAGCTCACTGCATCTCGCAATGGGGACCTGCATTTCGTCCGGAATACGAAGATCTCTGTCGTTTGCAATCACTGTTTCCAGGTATTCCAATCGCCGCATTGACCGCTACTGCCGACGAGGTTACCCGTATGGACATTGCCGACCGATTGTTCGGCGGTAATGTAGCGCAATTTGTACTTGGATTTGACCGTCCTAATATTCGCTTGCACGTGGAAATCAAGCAAAACTGGAAACATCAGTTGATCAAATTTGTTGAGTCCCACAAAGGTGAGAGCGGAATCATCTACTGCTTGTCCCGAACTAAAACTGAAGAGACTGCCGATCTCTTGTCGACCCGGGGTGTAAAGGCGCTTCCCTATCACGCGGGTATGGAAAAAGCAGTCCGTGATTCACATCAGAATACATTCATGACCGAACCCGGAGTCGTCATTGTCGCCACTATTGCCTTTGGAATGGGAATTGACAAAGCTGACGTACGCTACGTTTTTCACACCGACCTGCCCGGCAGCATGGAGGCGTACTACCAAGAGATTGGTCGCGCTGGACGAGATGGCAACACAGCGGTAGCACACATGCTTTATGGGTTGGCCGACATCAGAATGCGACGGCAGTTCATCGAGGACGAAGGTGCCGGTGACGATCGCAGACGTCGTCAGCATAAACGGCTTGACGCGCTACTCAGCTACTGTGAAGCACCGGCATGCCGCCGTGTGACGCTTCTGGAATACTTTGGAGAACGAATTGAGCATTGCGGTAATTGTGATGTGTGTCTTAATCCAATGGACCGGATTGACGGTGTCGAAGAGGCAGCCAAAATCCTGTCTGCGATCTATCGCTCCGGTCAACGATTTGGTGCCGCACATGTGATAGATATCCTACGTGGAACGGAAACAGAAAAGATCAAACGTTCGGGTCACCACTTGTTGCCGACCTTCGGTGTAGGTGAGTCAATCAGCAAAAAAGAGTGGCACTCAATAGTCCGTCAAATGCTGGCAACTGGCTTCATAAGACTCGATATCAATGGTTACGGTGGGCTCACGATCTCCGACAAGGGATGGGGGCTGTTGCGGGGTGAGCATGAATTCCACTACCGGCGGGACACACTGAGCAGTCTTTCACGTTCAGTGGAACAAGCTTCTGAGCTGCGCAAACACGCAACAGGTCATGAACTGACTGAGAACCAATCCAGACTGCTCGAAGAACTCAAGAAACTGCGGTTGGAATTAGCCAAAAAACGAGGTGTTCCAGCATTCGTTGTATTCCACGACCGTTCGCTGATCGATATGGCGCGGGAATGCCCGCGCACCAAGGAAGAATTTGCAAGAATCGACGGTGTCGGCGCTGTTAAACTGGAGCAATTCTCAGAGCTGTTTTTGTCTGTCATCGAGAGCCATCTCAAACTTTCGATTTCAGAATAGTCCACCCAACTGATAGACAAAGAAAATTATCTGGATGCGCCAACTTCTGCAAACACGATTCTTTGCAGGAAGCCCATTGACTAGTCAATCCAATGCTCAGCCGCCCAAGAAGCCGGACGGCAAACCCTCCGAGGAGAAAGTTCGTAATTCCCATTAATTGCGTGAGACTGTTTCAGAGGACCGTTAAAGACCACGACTCGTGAGCCTTGCGGGAGGACCGGTGGAAAAATAAAGCTCAATGGATAGACGGGTCGACGATGCTTGAAACTCGAAACCCACTCATTTGGCCACCACACCATGTGATCCTTCAACACATGCGATAGCCAGCGTTGTTCCAGTCTGAACTGCTGAGGATAGCTGACATCCTCGTTCATCATGTCGATGACGAATTGCATGGAATTGGCTTCAAATCTGAATACTGACGAATTTCCGCCGAACTGTCGACCCTTGATTTTGTACTTGAGTACCTGATGAGGCGGCAACCACTCCTTGCAGATGCAAAAATCGCCTGGTCTATACTCAAAAAAACAATCGATCGAATCCACGATGATTACATCAAGATCAAAGAATAGACACGGACCTTCAAGATCACCGATTCCGCTTTGGAACAACTGCTGTTTTCTGCCGTTTGCAAAATTCGACAGCGCTTGAGGATTGATTACGTCTGGAATGGGATATGTCTCAATTTCCGCTCGCAGATTTTCCGAATCATCCGTAAAGCAAACGAATCGGAAATCTCCGGTCAAGTTTCGACGCACCCCGCTATATAGCCGATTGACGTAGTGAGGGCCATATAGGTGTCCCCACTTGATCGTTATCACATTGTTTGGCATAGCATTCGTGAACAGCTTGAAGGTTTGGAATCTTTACCCGACACTTGGACCGAAATTTCCGTGCTGATCACTTATCAACCCCAATTCAATAGACCATACGAATCAGGTTAATCAGTCGTACTGGAAAGAAAATATGGCTCAAAATCGCGCAAATTCAAACTGCTATATTATATGTTGGTTCTGTATGAGCACCGAGATACAGCAGACTCGCTCACATTGCCCCAAATTACCCGGTAAGGTTCGGTCTGAATCAAAATCACTCGTAAATAATCTTGAATTGCATCCACAATTGACTTCAGATTGGATACCTTTTGTCGACTTTCCTATGACAACCAACCAAAGCAAGTCCTCAGCGTTTGAAGTCTATTCGGTATCCAGTATCCGTATTCCCGAAAGCCTGAACATTACACGAAAACTTCATCCTCGCAACGCCAATCTTTCTGAACGCGAACTGGAAGGACGATCATTCGATCGCCTAACAGTTTTCTATGATGTGTTCTATCACCATTCAGAGAACAAATTTGTTGGGATTGGACCCAAACTGCTTAATCTGAAAAAAAGCCTCTTACCTTTGCGAATATGGTGCAACGAAAAGAAACTATCGTTTCAGCTGACAGAAACGAAAACCATTTGCATACTCGAGGTAGAAGCGCCTGACGAGGTTCAGGACTGCTCAACAATCCTGACCTTTCAATTTTCCGTGTTCAGTGTTGATTTGGAGATAGATACCACACGAAGTGTGAACTCGCGAATATGCGGTTTGAGTAACAAACTTACGATATCAACTATTCAACAGAACAATCATATTGAATGGATTCAAGATTGGGTCAGATGGCATAAGAATCTCCACAATATTCAGCGCCTTATACTGTATGACAATGGAAGCTCGGACAAGCAACGTATCATGCGAAACCTGAAAGAACTGGATGTTGACATGAGAATCGTATTTGTTGAATGGCCATTCGAATATGGACGATCACCGGATAAATTCGCGCAACGGGGAGCGATGAATCACTGTAGGATGAGATTTGCAGTCCGAAGCGGTTACTGTATTAACATAGATCTGGATGAATTTCTAGTCAATAAATCCGGGCAGAACCTGCTTGAATACCTCAACTCAACCTTTAACGATGAACAAGTCAGTTCCATTCGGATGAGAGAGAGTTGGATTCCAAGACAGCAACCAAGATCAAAAAATATTCCTGAGCTCGCCAGAGTTTGGCATCAATCATTTCGCAGACGTAACCAAGGAATTCAGCCTTCCGGCAAAACCAAGTACATCTATAGATATGATCGGGTCAAGTACAACTCTGTACATGTTGCTATTGGAAAATTCTCAAAATCTGAAATCCTCGGATTGTCCTGGAAGGATCACTTGACCTACGCGATCTCAAACGATAGACTCTTGACTGCGAAGATTGTGGGATTGAATGAAAAGCCAAAGAGAATATTCGGAATTCATTATGCCCCTTCATCACAACTCTTCTACTATCATCTCAGGGGACTCAGAAGAACACCAACTAAAGCTGATGCTCCGAATGTTGAAGAATTTGATCCGAATCTTCACCTGGAAGAGCCTGAAATTTATGAATTGAGTCAAAAATCCGGATTGATTCCACCTATAGAAGTCGAAGTGGAACAATAGGCAGGCTGCAAAAATTCAGACTGTTTCTTCTTAAGTTACTCAATTGGTCTCAGTGGAAAAACCCAACTACAAAAACCTATACAGAATTCTCGAGGAGAGCGCGCTCCTCAAGAAACCTCCGAATTTCAAGAGTACTGAAATTTATAAAGATTGGAAATCAGCCGCTGGAGCATCGATATTCGACAACACCAATGAGCTGAGAGTCGAGGACAACATTCTTCACGTGTCGGTCAACTCCTCGACATGGGCACATGAACTGATCAATCAGCAAAACACTATTTTGCAGATTCTACGCGACATCGGTTACGAAAAACTGACAGAGATGAGCATCCGAATTCGAGTGCAGAAATCTCCCAAAATACCGACACCGAAGAACAAGAAACGGTACGCTCGTACGATTACACCGAGAATGCGGAAGTTATTTGTGCGATTGGCTGCACAGTCGAAAAATTCCGAAGCGAAGGAAATTTTCCTGCGGCTAAGTCAAAGTCGAGATCGTCTGGAGGAATAATTCTCGATAGTGTCGGAGTGTCTACCGTGCGGTCGGATGACAGGCAGACACGAAATCAGCCGTTAAAGGGTCGATAGGCGATACGTATATCAGGTGGTGCCCAACGCGGGCCGGACGAACGTAGCTGGAACCTCTTCATAATCGTCAAATTCAACCAGTTCCCAAGCAGATTCGTTTGCCTGTAACTCCTGCAACAATAGATTGTTCAGGTAATGGCCGGATTTGTAAGCAGAAAACGCTCCGATTACGGAATGACCAAGAAGGTAAATATCGCCAACTGCGTCCAGTGCCTTATGACGAACACATTCGTCTTTATAGCGCAACTGATCTTCATTGAGTACGTGGAAGTCATTCATGACAATTGCGTTGTGGTAACTCGCACCCTGAGCCAAACCAGCCTCGTGCAAAGTTTCCAAATCAGACATGAATCCGAATGTACGGGCTCTTGATAGGCTGTTCTTGTATGAAGTACCGGCAAAATCAATATTGACAGTCTGGTTGGAATTTTTCATAACCGGTTGTTCAAAATCAATCGTGAACGAGATCTTGAATCCATCGTGAGGTTCGAACTTAGCCCACATGTCTTTTTCTTTTACCATTACCTTCTTCTTCACCCGGATAAATTTCTTGGGTGCATTCTGGTTTTCCAGACCCGCCGATTCCATCAAAAATACAAACGGATGTGCACTGCCGTCCATAATCGGAACCTCGCCCGCGGTGACGTCGACATAGACATTGTCAACACCCAAACCAGCGAATGCAGACATCAGATGTTCTACTGTAGACACCGATGCTCCGTTGCTTTCGATCGTGGTCGACATTTTGGTATTCGATACATTTTCAACTCGTGCCGGAATCTCAACAACGCCGTCTAGATCCACCCTTCTGAAAATCACGCCGGTATTTGCAGGGGCTGGATTGAGAGTCAGACAAACTTTCACGCCTGTATGTAATCCGACGCCAGTTCCAGTGATGACGTTTGTAAGTGTTCTTTGTTTAACCATTCGTATATCTAAATTAAGTAAAAAAGAAATTAGCGTACATAGAAACTCGCAACAAGTGATTGTCGTACATTGTTTGTCTTTGTATGTTGTTGATTTCCGCTAACTTTGGAAACACGGGACATTGTATACAAATTTGCAACGAATTATATACGGGATCGCAATCAATTCAATCGTTCATATTGAATTAGGTTGCGCCCTCGCCGAAATCAATAAAGCATCGAATTCAGCCGAGAGACAGACTCACAGTTCTGGCTGGAGCGACCGATGAATCGTAACAAAAAAGATAGAATTCTCATCGTAGCCTACTATCAGCTCGCAACAGCTCGTTACAGAAGTCCCTCGCTTCATTCAAAGAATAAACGAAATGCATCGAAAATCAGCTTTTCGATGCATGTCCGTTACCAAATTCGTATGCTGGCTGAAACCCTGCACCGAATCTGCTTCGCAAGACCGCCGGCTCGTCTTTGTTATCATCTTGAATTGCGGTTTCACCAATCTCAGTTCCGACAAACATCGGTGGCAAGCCATTGATCTGGGACTCAGGCTGAACATCCGCCTTTTTCGGTTGTCGATCTTCTTCACCCAGTCCTGTCGCAACAATTGTCACCCGGATTTCATCACCGACTTCATCGTCGTATAGTTGACCCATGATAATTTCTGCATCGTCGGATGCGACGTCATTGATCACCTGACCTATTTCTGCAAATTCCTGTGGTGTCATCTCCGAATTCGAGGTGACATTCACCAGAATTCCCTTCGCATCAGCGACATCGATTTCTTCAAGCAGCGGATTCTCGATCGCCTTTAGCACGGCTTTCGCCGCTCTGTTTTCACCAGTTGCACTACCTGTACCCATAACAGCTTGGCCAGCTTCAGACATGACCGTACGAACATCCGCGAAGTCTACGTTGATAAATCCAGTCTGCATGACCAGGTCAGCTATTCCCTTGACAGCATTCAACAACACATTGTTTGCTTCGCCATAAGCGTTTTTCATCGTAGATGTGTTCGATAGAAGCTTCTCATTCGGAATTGTGATCAAAGAATCGACTGCCGACTTGAGCTCTACCAGACCGTTTTTCGCGCACTTCATTCTTCTAGTGCCCTCAAACACGAATGGTGTAGTCACAACCGCAACGACTACCACGTTCGGAATCGCCTCCTTGATCGCAGAAGCAATGACTGGTGCCGCACCAGTGCCGGTACCGCCACCGAGCCCTGCAGTCACGAAAATCATATCCGCGTCTTTGAGATTATCGACTAAAGCATCTCTGTCTTCCAGCGCCGCTTCACGTCCAACTTCCGGATTGGAACCAGCACCCAGGCCTTTAGTCAGTTCCCGTCCAATCTGGATACGTTGAGGACTTTTCAATTTCGCCAACGCTTGCGCATCTGTATTGGCAACGAAAAACTCAACTCCGTCAATGGACTCATTAATCATATGCTCGACTGCGTTGCTTCCGCCACCGCCAACTCCGATAACCTTGATTATCGCACGTTGATTGTAGGCATCATCATGTTGCGGAAAAAACCGCTTTTCGAACATGTTTGGTGTAACAAAACTTGTCATAACACTTTTACCTCCGCTATTGAGTGTTCCCCGACAGTCGCTCCAAATCCAACTGCCTCATAATCTTCCAACCTTTCCCATTCACTTAAATTTCTCCCTCATTACCCATTCAACTTCATTTCGTTGTTCAACATCGCCCAATTCAAATTACTTTGATGGGCGACGATTCCGATAGATCTTCATCCGTTGCCGCAATGGCAGATCACGAGATTCATCGTGATCTTGCCTTCGATTCCTCGAATTGCCAGTGAGTCTCCGTCGCGGATATCTCGTTCGAGGACGATATCGGACATCTGATCTGCCTGAATCTCTGTCACCGGCTTGTCTTTCCCAATCTTCGACGGATTCATTCCCATAGTTTTCTTCCGAATGTGCAGTAACCGACTCCTCCTTTATTCGATGCTTGTCGACATTGCCATCTCTTCGCGAAACAGATTTGTCAGGTAACTCATTCTTCATTGTTCTGAATTCCCCCATCAATCCAGTACAGGAAATAGAATCACAGCGTCAGTCAATATTCGCCTTGCTGAAACCATCCCTTCAAGCGCCCCTCCGGCTGCTGACCCGAAATCCATTCAGATTCCGGACGCGTGTAAATTTTCCGAACCCGGTCCAGTAGCCTTGATGTAACGCCCGAGCGACGGTCTGAATCGTCACTTGCCGACAGGCCGAATACCTCTCGGTTGTAGTAACCAAACTGGCAAAGACCCAGACCAGTTGCAAACATAGGATGTCTCACAACCTCACTGAGCGTTCCCGTATAGCGCGGAACTCCGAGCCGTATCGGCATATTGAAAATTCTTTCCGCCAATGGCAACACGTCATCCAGCTTTGAGCCGCCACCGGTCAGGACCAAGCCGGATCTGAGCATGTTCATGTAGTTTGTCTGGCTCAGATTGCTGAGAACCAGATGAAACATCTCTTCCATTCGAGCTTCAATCACTTCCGCAAGATACTTTTGCTGAATGGTACGCGCCGGCTGATCGCCGATACCGGGCAATTCAATCAATTGGTCACCATCAACTGTATTCGCCACAGCACTACCGTATCGGTGCTTGATTTTCTTGGCTGACAGTGTAGGCGTGTGCAAAGTCACGGCAATGTCTTTCGTGATCTGCGACCCCGCCATCGGAAAAGCAACCGAGTGCTGTATTGCCCCTTCACAGTAAACCGCGAGATCCATCGTCCCCTCACCAATGTCAAGCAACCCGACACCCAGTTCCGTCTCATCTTCTGTCAGCACCGACTGGCCTGACGCGATGTGGTCCAAAATGATCTGATCGACTTCGAGCTCGCATAACTTGATGCACTTGAGGATGTTCTGTACCGCGCTGACGTTTCCCGTTACGACATGAACATTCGCTTCGAGTCGAACACCGCATAGTCCGATTGGATCCCGGATTCCGTCCTGATCATCGATTCTGAATGCCTGCGGCAGAACATGGAGAATTTTTTCATCACTGGAGATTCTGACCGCTTGTGCCGCCTCGATGACTCGGGATACATCATCCTGGGTCACTTCGCCGCCTCTCACTGCAACCACACCGCTGGAGTTGTAACTGCGGATATGTCCACCGGTTATTCCAGCGAATACCCCCACGATCTGACAGGCTGCCATCATCTCAGCTTCCTTGATCGCCTGCTCGATTGACTGAACCATGAGGTCAATGTTGGACACCATGCCTCTATGCATCCCAAGTGCGGGCTGCTCGGCCACTCCGATAATCTCAATCTCTCCAGCTGGAGACACCTCGCATACAATGACAGCGACCTTGGACGTACCAACATCCAAGCCTACCAAAAGTTGATTCTCAGAAATTTTGTTGCTTGCCATTTATTTGTCTCTCCGTTAAGAACTTTTCAATTTGATGACCCCGTTCAATCGAGGTTTCTTATCCACCCAGCGCACCGATACACCGTCCGGATACCGCATATCCACCACCGAAATCTGATCCGCAACATTGTGAAACAATTCCGAATACAACCGCCCGAACCGCTCAACTCTATTCGCCGGATGATTGCGGCCGAGGATCACCTTGATTGTTCCAAGGTCTGCTTCCTGATCATCCACCAAAGCCTTTTTATCCCCACCATCTCTGACAGCCCGCAGATGAGCATCCCAACTGCCTCTTTCCGACCTTGAAAGTTCCATGACTTCCAGTCCATATTTACGGACATTCTTCTCGAATTTCCGATACTTCTTCAGCACTTCCTTCTCGGACCCAATCGCACCCCGCAGCTGGGGAAGACTTTCGTCCGTATGATTTGGCAATGTCACCACAACTCCCGCCTGATCCAGCCATTTGTCGGCGTTCCAGCGTGCGCTGATGACCCTTTCGTTCACACGCACTTCTAGTGTGTCCGGCCATTTTCGACTGATCCTGGCGTTCTCCACCCAAGGTAGTGCCTGCGCGGCGGCAACAGCCTTTGACACGTCCACCCGCAGGATATTACTGGAAGAAATGACTTGCGCGATCGCCTTCTGAATCTGGCTGGGATGTGTATTGACCAGCTCTCCCTCAACATTGATATGTTTCAACGGAAATCGCTGAGGATGCAGGAGATAGTCCAGACCCAGTCCGAAGACCGCTCCGGCAAACAGCACGACTGCCAGAATTGACACCACGATGACACCCCTGCCCCGTGCCGAATCACTTCCGGACGCGCTGCTCGGGCGAACATGCTGTGTAACGTCTTGATACCGTTGATTCTGCATATTTACTACCCGTCCGAAATTAATCTGCCGATAATTTTGACTTCAAGCTCAAGTCGAACCCCGTGAACCTTCTCAACCTCTTCGACCGCATGGTCAATCAGATTCTCAATATCGCTTGCGGTGGCATCACCTTTATTCTCAATAAAATTCGCATGCACTCCGGATATACCAGCCTGACCGATCCGGAAACTCTTGAGCCCCGCAGTCTCAATCAAGCGCGCCGCATAGTCGCCGGGCGGATTTCTGAACACAGAACCGGCATTCGCTGTCTGAATCGGCTGTGTCTCCGATCGAGTTTTCAGCAACCTTCTGATATTCTCCCTACCCTGACTGCTGTCGCATGGCGTGAGATTGAACCGCGCACCGGTAAACCATTCCTCACCATCTTTCTCAACGAACCGATATCCCCAATCAAACTCATCGCGATTCTTTCGTTTCTGCTCACCGTTTCGGTTGATCGTGTCGACGTGACCGACGATTTCCCAGGTTTCCGATCCGAAGCATCCCGCATTCATCGCAAGAGCCCCACCGACAGTTCCCGGAATTCCTACCATGAATTCCGCATTACAAAGCGAATTCTTCACCGAATACTTTGCAAGTTTCGCCCCCGGCACCCCCGCTTCTGCATACACCTCTGTCTCTCCCATCCTGTGCAACGAGTTCAACCCTTTCAGGGTGGAAATCACGATACCGGGGAACCCACCGTCTCGCACCAGCATGTTGCTGCCCAGGCCGCACCATGCGATTTCAGTATCGTCCGGTACCCGCTTTAAAAATTCTCCGAGATCGTCTTTACCTTTCGGCGTGTAGAACAAGCTTGCACGACCGCCAGTGCGCCAGCTGGTATGCCGGCTCATCGGCTCCTCCTGTCGTAATTCTCCTTTTAGTCCGTGCATGGGTATATCCAGTAAACTTGATCCATTCATTTCTGTTGGCTCATGATTGCATGACTTCAATGCAGTTTTTGACGACCAGTTCGGTCGAATCCGTTTTCGCCATTTTTCTAATCCGTAGCGACATTTGCCGTATCAGTCCGCGATCACTCAGAATTGTTTTGAGATGCTCAACCAGACACTGATTGAAGTGCTCGCCCTCAATGCATAGCAGAGCGCTGTCCTGGTTTTCGAAAATTTGTGCATTAACCCGTTGATGATCCCGTGCCGCAAATGGGAAAGGCACGAGTATCGCAGCCAGACCAACGGCCGAAATCTCCGCAAGCGACATGGCACCGGCGCGCGCGACGATGACATCGGCCCATTGGTAGGCCTCCGACATATCATCAATGTATTCAGTCACTTCGGCATCGATTCCGCGGGAATGATAGTGCTGTACAGTGTCGGTTCCTCGCCCAGCACCGGACTGGTGTCTGATATTCGGCATGAGGCCATCAGGAAGACTGGCCAGTGCTTCTGGGAGTGCCTCATTCAAAGCTTTCGCGCCTTGACTGCCTCCGATGACCAGAAGATTCAACGGACGAACCCCTCCGAGATCGGACAGATCGCGACAATTTCCTGTCTTGATGATATTCTCGCGAATCGGGGTCCCGACCCAGATTGGCTTGCCTGCCAATTTTGTATTCTCGAATCCGGTCAAAATGCGAGTCGCAAGAAAGGCGAGTACCCGATTGGTGAACCCCGGAATGAAATTCGACTCATGAATGACCAGGGGCCGTCGAAGGAGCCATCCTGCCAGACCACCCGGACCGCAAACATAGCCTCCCATTCCCAAAAGCGCATCCGGTCTCCGACGCAAAATGATGCTGATGCACTGCAGGATAGCGACCGACAGCCAAAGCGGCATCGTCAGCCAGCGAGCGATTCCTTTACCCCATACGCCACGTGTCCTGACCGGATCGAACTCAAACCCCTCATCGCGGGCGAGACGAGATTCCAGACCATCTTGTACACCCATCCAGCAAACCTTGACGCCGCGTTCCCTAAGCGCTGTCCCGACCGCTAGTGCCGGATATATGTGCCCGCCGGTCCCTCCTGCCATGATGATCACGGTATTCATTGTTCCGACACCTGCCGCGTGTGGCGCTCGACCGCGAAGATAATCCCGATTGCGGCTGAATAGGCGATCAGGCTTGTTCCTCCTTCACTCATAAACGGTAAAGTGAGTCCTTTTGTCGGCAAAACTCCCATGTTCACACCCATGTTGATCATTGCTGACACAGCAATCAGTACCGCGATGCCCTGACACAGTACCATCGCAAAACGCTCACCGTTCGCACCCGCCAGCCAACTGATGTGGAATATCCGCCAGATGAGTAACACGAATAGTAAGATCACGGCAAATATGCCTACAAATCCAAGTTCCTCGGCAATGATCGCCAGCAGAAAATCTGACCCTGCGTAAGGTAGATAGAATAGTTTTTGCACACTGTTGCCGATCCCTACACCAAACAGTTCTCCCCTTCCGAAGGCAATCAGAGACTGTGTGAGTTGGAAACCTGTATTGAATGGATCATCGAACGGATTCATGAACGAAAAAAGCCGCGTCAAACGATATGGTTCCAGAACGACAAGAATCGTCACAGCAAATAATCCCGCACCCATGGTCATTGCCAGATGTACAAACCGCATCCCGTTCAGAAACAGCAGGCAAACCAAGGTCGTGCCGAGAACAACCGTACTGCCGAAATCCGGTTCAAGCAAAAGCAGTACTGCGAAAATCGAGAACACGAAAAATATCGGGAGTATGTCGCGAAATGTGGAATTCAATAGACTACGACGTGAAGAAATGAAATCGGCTGCGAACATGATGAACGCCAACTCAGCAAACTCCGATGGCTGAAAATTAAAGTTGGCGACACGGATCCATCGATGACTTCCGTTGATTTCAACTCCGAGCGACGGAACGAAAACCAAAGCTAGCAATATGATTCCACCAAGTAACAGTAGCGGTGCGGTTTTCTGCCAGAAGCGAATCGGAATCAGAGATGCAACCAGCATCGCGGTCAGTGCAAAGAGCGCATTGACGAAATTCTTCCTCAAGTACATGAACGTGTCACCCGCGTCAAACGCCTGGGCAATTGTCGCCGAATAGGCAGTGACAATACCCAGCGTAACCAGAAGCAGGTAGACAATCAGCAGCGTGGGGTCGAAGAACAACGCGCTGCGATTGGGCGCTTTCTCTCTATATTGTGTTTGTACCGCTGTCATCGAAGTGAGTTTTCAGAGCCTGACTGAAAGTTTCGCCGCGCTGTTCGTAATCCGAAAACATATCGTGGCTTACGCAACCGGGAGAGAACACGACACAATCACCTTCGCTAGCGATCTGCTCAGCCGCGGTAATCGCATCATCGATGCTTTCAACCAGTTCCTTTTTCTTGACACCATCAAATGACTGATCGAGCTTCCAGCCGTCACGACCAAAAAGCACGCAGCCTCTCAGCTTTCCGTTAACCTTCCTGGTGATTTTGGAGAAATCGTCACCTTGACTCAGACCACCTGCAATCAGCACTACATGCTCTTTTGAGTTTTCAATTGCGGCGATTGTGGAATCTACGTTTGTCGATCTCGCATCATTCACCCAGCGGATTCCATTCCTCCGCCCTTCGTCTTCACAGCTGTATGGCAATCCTTTGAATTTCTTTATCGTGGAGCGCGCTGCTGATACCGTATAACCGACCGCATCGGCAACCGCGCACGCCGCCAGAATATTGAGTTCATTGTGACTTCCTTGCAACTCGCAGTGATCAAGATTGATCAGCTTCTCTGTACCTTTTGCGATCCACCGAGATGTCCCCACCGTCAAGATTCCATAATCCGAATCACGTTTTGGTATGCTGCGGCCGAATTCGATACCTGCACCACCGACGCCCATGCGGGATATCACCGGATCGTCACGATTCACAATCGACATTCTGGCATTGCTCGCGACCCTTGTCATGACCTCAGTGGACGGTGCGGTGCCGTTGTCAGTCGCCTGATCTTCGGTTTGGTTCAGAATCGCAACAATGTCTGGACCGACAGATTGCACCTGGGCCAGTTGTTGGGAAGAAAGTTCCAGAATGTAAGCGTCCGGTTGATTGGCATCCAGCAGGTCCAGAAACGGATAGCCGTTTTTGGCATCGATGCAGGTGGCCTGTCCCTGACAATTTGCAATCGCGTCCACCAGCGCGAGAACCGTACTCTTACCGTTATTACCGACAATCGTCACAATCGGCTTGTTCGAGCATTCAAAGAACAGTTCCAAGCTGGTCATCGTACGACAGCCATAATTGCTGGCGAGATCCACCACTTCTGAGTAGAGCCCTGTCATCGCACGCGTCATTACGACCAACTCGGCATTCATGAAAGGATGAGGATCGACTTCCGTATGGATCATGATACCGGGCAATTCCGATTCGACAAGTCTTTCCAGTTGCGGGTGTGGCTTCACATCAAGCATCTCCACATCCCAGCCTTCATCGATCAGATAGGCTGCACAGGAGATGCTGTTCTTTCCCAATCCGACGACAACAGCATTCGGTACTGAATTATTTTCTGTGTTTTGCGTTGTCCACATGACCTTCCCTCCTTATCTGATTTTTAGCGTTGCCAGTCCGGTCAAAACCAGCACAAACGAGACTATCCAGAGACGGACAGTGATCCGGGTCTCAGGCCACTGCTTGAGTTCCAGATGATGATGTAGGGGCGACATAAGCCAGATTCGGCGACCGAACAGCTTGAATGAAATAACCTGTGTGATAACTGACACGGCTTCCAGCACGAACAGCCCTCCCATTACGAAAAGAATCACTTCCTGTCTGACTGCCACCGCAACGATTGCAATGGCCGTTCCCAGAGCGAGTGCTCCGACATCACCCATGAAAACCTGCGCGGGATGACAGTTGAACGCCAGAAACGCCAGACCGCCACCTACGATTGATGCGCAAAAAATCGCCAACTCACCCGCTCCCTCGATGAACGGAATCGCAAGATAACCTGAAAACACCGAATGACCGGTTGCATAGCTGAATACACCCAGTCCGCCGGCAACCATGACAATTGGTAGAATCGCGAGACCGTCCAGGCCGTCTGTGAGATTCGTAGCGTTGCTCGTAGCTACGATGACGAGCATCGTCAGCGGTATGAACCAAATTCCGAAATCAAGCGAAATGTCCTTAATTATCGGAACGATATACGCCGTTTCGGTCGGCGATGTCGCGCTCATATAGAAGGACAATGCAACAACGGCCGCAATCACGATTTGCATCAACAACTTGACTCGGACGCTGAGACCGCGTCTTGTACCATTCGCAACGCTCTTCAGCTTGACCCAATCGTCGATAAAACCGATCAGACCGAAGCCCAGCGTTCCCAATAGTGCAATCCATACAAAACGTACGCTCAGATCCGCCCACAGCAGGACTGCGATACATACCGAAACGATGATGATGACGCCGCCCATGGTTGGAGTACCACCCTTGTCGGAATGCATCGGCACATCATCATCCCTCGTCACCTCGCCGATCGAATACTGTCTGAGTTTCTGAATCGCATAGGGGAATACAACCACACCTAGGCCCAAGGCGGTCAGCACCGCGAGAACCCCACGAAATGTGACGTACCGAAAGATATTCAGCCAGGTATATTCACCTGCCATTGAAAGGAAAAAATACGTCAGCATGCCGAATCCTCAGAACATAGGGCATTCGCAACATGCTCCATTCTCATGCCCCTCGATCCCTTGACTAGAATGACAGTTGACGAATCCAAATTCCGGGTCAGATCCTTGATCAGGTCTCGCTGATTTCCGTAGTGCCTGGCACCGCGTCCAAATTCCTTAGCCGCGCTCTGGGCAAGTTCCCCCAACGCATAGAGTCTTCCGATACCCGCCGCTCGCGCCTGCGCGCCGATTTCCCGATGAAATTCCTCGGCATTCGTGCCCAACTCAAACATGTCGCCAATAACCAGACGCCGATCGCCAGTGAAATCTCCCAACACCTTCATTGCAGCCGCCATTGAATCGGGATTGGCATTGTAGGTGTCGTCCACAAGGCTACCGCCTGCACGGTGTTTTCTCAACTGCAACCTGCCGGAAACCGCTTGCATCTTTTCGAGTCCGACTGCAATTTTTTCCGGACTCACTCCGGCACCAATTGCAGCAGCAACCGCTGCCGACGCGTTGACAACATTGTGTACACCGGCAAGTTTCAGTTCTGCTTCAATGTCACCGAGTTCTGTCGTCAGTTGCAGTTCGGAACCGAATTCCAGAGGCTTGAACTGCGCGTAGACATTCGAATCCTCGGTGAGTCCGAACGAGATCACTCGTCGTCCGTCGGCCTGGGCCTTCCAGTATTCATACTGATCGTCGTTTCGATTCAGCACTGCGACACCATCCGCTTTCAGTCCACTCATCAGGCTCCCCTTTTCGATCGCGACTTGCCGGACCGAGTGGAGAAATTCAAGATGCGCCGAACCGGCGTTGGTGATCACCGCAATGTCAGGTTGCGCAATCTGGGACAGATTTCTGATCTCCCCAATTTGATTCATTCCGATCTCAACGACCGCGAATTTGTGAGTATCCCTGAATCGGAGCAGAGATAGGGGCAATCCAACGGTATTGTTGTAGTTACCTTGTGAAACCAACGTAGGCGCTTCTTCACCCAAGATTGTGCCTATCATTTCTTTCACTGTCGTCTTGCCGTTCGATCCTGTAACAGCGATCAGCGGCGAATCGAAACGACCGCGCCACTTGGCGGCCAGCCGTCCAAGCGCGATTTCGGTATCGTCAACCACCACCTGCGGGACGGCGATGTCCATGGACTGATCGACCAACGCACCGGCTGCACCTGACTTTACCGCATCGCGCACAAACTGATGCCCATCAAACGTCTCGCCTCGCAAGGCGACAAAAAGGCAACCATTCGTAATGGTCCGTGAGTCGGTGCTGACATCGTGAATCAATGAATTCTCCCCGAATTGAGTACCGTTAACGGCTTGCGCGACAACTTGCATGTCCATCATGCCACACTCCTCAGCAGCTCAGCGGCAAACTTCCTGTCGCTGAAGGATCGTATTTCGTGGCGATAGGTCTGCGTTGTCTCATGTCCCTTGCCGGCGATCAGCACAGTATCCTGTGGTTCCGCCCGTTCGATTGCATAGCGGATCGCGTCGCTTCGTTCGTGAATGACTTCGGGCCTTGAAGACATGCCTTCCATGATCCGTCTGACTATTTCCTCGGGACTTTCATCGCGCGGATTGTCATCGGTAACTACAGTCTCATCCGCGTTGCGCTCGGCAATCGCACCCATCATCGGCCGTTTTTCATCGTCGCGGTCTCCACCACACCCAAAAACACACCACAACCGGCCTCGGGTCAATTCTCGCA
The DNA here is from genome assembly GCA_963666625.1 of Arenicellales bacterium. Taxonomy (GTDB): domain Bacteria; phylum Pseudomonadota; class Gammaproteobacteria; order Arenicellales; family JAJDZL01; genus JAJDZL01. Next base: position 2,496,206 of record OY762925.1, on the reverse strand, counting down.
AGCTGACCAATGCGTTTTCCAATCCGTCTGGCGTGTGCGCGTAGTCAACGAACACCGCCGGTTGTCTCTCATTTCCGGGGATTCGCTCCATACGTCCGGGTACTGACTTAAGACCTGTCAGACCACGTCCAATTTCTTCGGCATCGAATTCAAGTGCGTGCAATACTGCGGCGACAGTCAGGATATTGGTGGCATTGATTCGTCCGAGCAGCTCACTGCGTACATCAATCATCTGCTCTTCGATTCGGATGCTCAACGACACGCCATTTATGTCGGCGGCACAATCCACGAGTTTTATGTCAGCGTCACCTGAACCGTAGGTCACGATGCGATCAGCCGTGGACATATCGACCAGCGACCGTCCAAAGACGTCATCAACATTCAATACCGCACACGATGCAGATGATTCGGTAAACAATTTTGACTTGCTGGCGCGGTAGTTTTCGTCAGTTCGGTGATAGTCCAGATGATCCCGAGTGATATTTGTGAACACGACGGTGCCGAAGCGCACACCTTCGTTCCTCGCCTGATCCAGAGAATGTGATGAGACTTCCAGACACAAGTACTGCGCATCTTGCTGAACAAATAGCGCCAAATCCCTCTGAAGCGAAATCGGATCGGGCGTTGTGAGCGAACCTTGTCTGAGATTTTCTGGAAATCCGTTGCCCAGTGTACCCATCACTCCGCAACTGCTGCCCAATCGTTTCAGGGATTGAGCGGTGAGCATTGCACAGGTCGACTTGCCATTGGTACCTGTAATACCCACAACATGCATCTTTGAGGAAGGCTCGTCATAGAAAATGTCCGCCACGGGTCCGATATGTCGGCGAAGATTACTGACACCGAAAATCCGACCCTCATCAACATTATCAAATGTCCAACCTTCCGTTTCATACAGTACTGCACTGGCTCCGGCTTGCATCGCCTGTCCAATGTGGTTACGACCATCCTGCCGTGTGCCTGGCACCGCGAAAAACAGACTTCCCGAACTCGCCTTGCGACTATCCAGGCAAAGATTGTCAATGAGGATATCGTCGACCTGACCAATGTCGCGCAGACCGCTCAGAAGACAGCTCAGCCTCTTTCCGGAACTTTCATTTGCCGATACCGCACTCATGAGCGTACTTTCTCTTTTGCTGTCGCGACTTTGACCGCAATCTTCTCAAGGTCATCGGGCGGCACATTCAGAATCCGCAATGCAGACGAAATTATCTTGCGAAACACCGGTGCCGCCACAACACCGCCGTAATGCGACTTGCCTTTCGGGTCATCGACGATCACCACGGCCGCCAATTCCGGTTTTGATGCAGGTGCGAATCCGACAAACATCGATAGATGCTGGTTACTGCTGTATTCACCGTCAATCAGCTTCTGGACTGTTGCTGTTTTGCCGGCCACTCGATACAGTGGAATCTGAGCGCGCCGGGATGTGCCCGTCGGTGTCACAACCCGTTCAAGCATCCGTACCATTTCCACTGCGACATCCCGCGGTATGACACGCCGCGGTTCCGCCCGCTGATCATCTGGGAAAATGACCACCGGAACCAACATGCCTTCATTGGCGATTGCGGCATAGGCCTGGACAATCTGCAACGCGGTAACAGCGAATCCGTATCCGTAGGACAGTGTGGCCCGCTCGCTCGTGTACCAACGGTCACGCACCGGCACTATGCCACCAATCTCTCCCGGCAGGCCGCTATCGGTACGCTTGCCGAAACCGACTTCCTTATAGAAATTCATCATTTCGTTCGGATCAAGCTGCAGTCCGATCCTGGTCACTCCAATGTTGCTGGACTTCATCAGGATATCCTCAACCGATAACGGTCCGAAGTTTCTGATATCCTCGACGGTATATCCACCGATACGCATGTGGCCGGGCGAAGTGTCGATCACAGTTTCCGGTGTGACGATTCCCTGCATCAGGGCTTTGGCCACTAAAAAAGGTTTGGCGATGCTCCCTGGTTCAAATACGTCGCTGACTGCCTGATTGCGCGGCACTTTCCTGTCGCTGATCAGGTTGGGATTGAAGCTTGGCGCAGTCGCGATCGCCAGGATTTCACCTGTGGGGATATGAACGACAACACTCGTAGCGAGCGCCGCGCGTTCTTTGGTGAGCACCGCCAGTAGCTCTCTGTAGACCAACTGCTGAATCCTTGCATCTATGCTCAGGCGCAGGTCGAGTCCGTCCTCAACCCGCGTCACATGGAGGGATTCGACTGTTCGTCCACGTCTGTCCTTGATAACTCGCTTTGTGCCTGGTCTGCCTTTGAGTTGGGAGTCCCGAATCAACTCGATTCCCTCAAAGCCTTGGTCATCGATGTTCGTGAAACCCAGCAGACCGGCTGTAATCGGACCGTGCGGATAAAATCGTCGGTATTCCCGCATCAATGAGACACCGGGAATATCAAGTTCGGTAACTTGCGTGGAAAGCTGAGAAGTCAGGTGTCGACGAAGGTACATGAACTGCCTATCCTGACTTGCGTAATTTTTCAGATTCTCTTCGATCCAAGGCTCGGAAAGATCCAGAGCCACGGCCAGCTCTTCCAAACGCTCGGGATGATGGATAAGTATTCCAGGATCAGCCCATGCCGAGTCAACCGCAGTACTGAGTGCCAGAGTCTCTCCATTGCGATCCGTTATCACGCCGCGATTGGGGTTGATCAGCTCGTTGCGGACGTGTCGTTCACTGCCAGCCGCCCGCAGGTCAGCAGAGAAAAAGACCTGAAGATAGGCGGCGCGGGCGGCGAGCAGCGCAAATCCCAGTATGAACAATGCGAGCAGGACCAGATCACGATTGGTGATGAGATGGCGTCTTTCGTTCATCTGGACTATTCCCGGTCACCGGTTGACACAGACTGTGAATTCAGGAAAATCACTGAATGTTCGTTTGCCGGAAACATGCTGTGACTTGCACTAGCCCAGTTTGCCAGCTGATCGTGGCGCGACATGGCCGCCAGTTCGATCTTCAGTTTCTGCCACTCGATATTGAGGTTGTCTCGCTGCTCATAGATATCATGCAATTCAATAATCTGCACCCTGTTCTCATGACGCACCCAGATCACAGCGATCGCTGAAAACAGACAGATACATATCAACAGGTTTTTAACTATCTGCATGGATTCACACCATAATTCGTTCCGCCACGCGCATGACTGCACTGCGCGCCCGGCGATTGATTCTGACTTCGTTGTCGTCGGCAACAGTCGGTTTTCCGATCATCCTGACGGTTGGTCGAAACTCGCTCTGACGAAAAGGTATTTCTCTCGGTCCTGGCGAGCCGATTGACTCTTCTTTGAGGAATCGTTTGATGATCCGATGCTCAGCAGATTGAAAACTGATCAATACAAGCCGCCCTCCTTGTTTGAGCAGTTCCAGGCATTTCGGTAGAAAACTCTCCAGCTCCTCAATTTCCCGATTCAAGTACATTCGAACTGCCAAAAATGTCCTGGTAGCCGGATGCTTTTGTGGTTCCGTTGCCGGGACGCAATCGGCGACAAGTTTCGAAAGCTGGCCGGTGGAGCGGAGCGGATTTGACTTGCGGGATTCAATGATTTTGCGAGCAATCCGCCTGGCGAACCGTTCATCTCCCAGAGTTTTCAATACGTGCGACAATTCCCGTTCAGAGACAGTACTCAGCCACACGGATGCCGAAATCCCATCAGTCTGATTCATGCGCAGATCCAGCGGGCCGTCATTCAAGAAACTGAAACCTCGGTGTGGTTCATCCAGTTGCGGTGAAGATACACCGAGGTCCGCGAGGATTCCGTCGACCTTGATCTCGGGCAACCGACTTCGAAGCTCTGTCGAAATTTCCGAGAAATTGGCATGAATGACTGTAACCCGATGGTCATGCTGATGCCTTCTTTTGGCTTCGTCAACCGCGGACGGGTCACGATCAAGAACAAACAGCCTGCCTTTCGAATTCAGCACATCAAGAATTGCCTCGCTGTGACCACCTCTTCCATAGGTGGCATCAACGAAAATGCCATTCCGATTCAGGCTTACCGAAAGTGCGTCAATCACTTGCGGCAGAAGAACCGGAATGTGATCTCGATGGGTCATCTCTCCTTCGGAAGCTTGCATACTGTATAATCTAAAGGTCCAGAGCCTCGATCGTTTCGCTCGCAGACATACGCTTTTCTGAATCCATGTTTGCCTGATCGTTCGATTGTTCACGAACAGTTTCGTAGTAGGAGGCGAACACATTCATGTCCCACAATTCGAGTTTGGTCCCAACACCGGAAATCAGACACTCACGCTCAATCTTCGCCAGTGTTCGCAATGCTTTTGGAATGAGTATCCGTCCGGTGGAATCCATCTCAACCTCTTCGCGTGTCCCCAACTTGAACCGTTTGACCTGCTCGTTGACAGACTTGTTTGATGTCAATTCCTCGCGCTGCTGCTCCCAGCGAGACTTTGTCACAATCACAATGCATTGCTGTCTGACATCCATGGAGACGGACAATTTACTCCCGCTTTCCCCGAGGATACCCTCGTGAAAGATCTTGGGTATTACAACCCTGCCCTTTCCATCAACTGTTACTTCCTTAAAACCGGAAAATTCGGAATACATAGGATCATCCCAGGCCAGACCGACCTTCAGAAATGCGGTAACACTGCATTTGATTGCGATAGTGCATGTTGAGTATGTTCATATTTATTTGGGATTTTTAGGCACAAAATGGCACGTAATGGTGGTTTATACCACATTCCGAATGCGTGTCAAATATTTTTTTTGGCAAGTTCACAAAAAATTGCGAAGGTAATTGCAACCACACCGAAACGACTTCTTACTGCCCACCCTGAACCGCCATACCCTTGATGTGATGAAAAGACTGGCAATCAAGCAGCAATTCAACAGACCAGAATGAAAATCAATGAACGGGGAACCAACTCAATTTCACCGTTTACCTAAAGAAACTTCGTAACCAGTTCAATTTGTGATTTAAACTAGTTGGAACCGACGCTATCGAATTGAACATGATGCGTTGTGTGGGACTATTCATGAAAATTTGTCGCTTCAATGAAAATCACATCGGCGTTGTTGAAGGTCGCAATGTCCAGGACGTCAGCGAGGCGCTGAACACGATCAAGACACCGACCTGGCCGCAGCCTCCCGGTGACCTGATCATTGCCAACCTCGCAGGTTTGATCAATGAATTCCACAAGTTGCGGAGATCCGCCGAAACACTCTCGCTGCGTGATATCAATCTGAACAGTCCGGTAGCGCGCCCTTCAAAAATTATCGGTGCACCGGTCAACTACCGCCTGCATCAGGAGGAGGTCAATGCAGACAAGGATATCAGTCCTTCCGGCGGTGTAAAGGACATAGAAACCTACGGGCTGTTTCTGAAATCTCCTGTTCCGGTCGGCCCTGACGAAGGTGTAAGGCTGGATTCGAAGCCCGTCGCACCGACCATGAAGTCGAACTTGCCATCGTTATCGGAGAGACATGTCGCAATGTAAGCGAGGCGGATGCGTTGAAATTCGTGGCCGGTTACACTATCGGACTTGATATGACGATTCGCGGGACTGAGGACCGCAGCCTGCGCAAGGCCGCTGATTCACATTCCGTTCTTGGCCCCTGGATTGTGACTTCGAACGAAATCGAAAATCCGGACAATCTGGAAATATCGCTTTCAGTAAACGGAAAAACCAAACAACAATCAAATACGAGCCAGATGATCTATTCGACTCGTAAATTGATCTCTTTTGCGTCGTCCTTTTACACGCTTTATCCGGGCGACGTGATCATGTCGGGCACACCGGAAGGAGTCGGACCAGTTTCAGCCGGTGATGTTTTGGAGTGCGTAGTCGAGAGCATCGGTAGCATGAGAGTGCCAATCAAGGCTTCCTGGGCCTGATTCTGAAAGTAACCGATCGGCTACTCAATAATGGCTTGCAGTCCCACCGGAATCTATGCTTCCCACCTCTGACAGTTTGATCTGAAGACGAATTCGTCGGTGTATTCCTGCATGAATCTGCACGACACACCATGAAAGGCAACCCAGTCAACTACGCTGGTATAATCGGATTCCATGAGATTCTATCAATACCGCAGGCCCTGTCAAGACGGGTGAACACTACTCCATCCCTCCGCTGGAGCGTCTTGACCGTTCAGAAGTATTTCAGCTGATAGAACAAAAGCACTATTTCGTCCTGCATGCGCCGCGACAAACCGGCAAGACCTCCTCGCTGATCGCTTTGCGCGACGAGCTGAACTCGACCGGACGTTACCGCGCCGCCTACATCAACGTCGAACCCGCACAGGTCGCACGCGAGAATGTCCGCACTGGTTTGCGGGAAATCCTGTCTGCCCTGAGCGATGAGGCCGAGTACAACCTGAACGATCTTTTTGTTCGAGATGTCTGGCTGGAAATTCTGGATTCGACAGGAGAGTATGGAGCACTTCGCAAAGTGTTGACACAGTGGTCGGTGGCCGATTCGCGACCATTAATCCTGATGATTGACGAAATCGACGCATTGGTCAGCGACATGCTGATCTCGGTGTTGCGCCAGTTGCGGGCCGGTTACCTGCATCGTCCTGAGAAATTTCCACAGAGCGTGGTACTGTGTGGCGTACGCGATGTTCGAGACTATCGTATCCGATCAGGTAGAGATGATGAGATCATAACCGGTGGCAGTGCCTTCAACATCAAGGCTAAGTCGTTGCGACTGGGTGATTTCAATGAGTCACAGACAACATCTTTGCTATTGCAACATACCGAGGAGACCGGACAGCGATGGAGCGAGGAAGCACTGCTGGAGGTATGGGAATCGACCCGGGGCAGCCCTGGCTGGTCAACGCATTGGCGAATGAAGCCTGCGAGGCGGTCAGCGAGCGGGGCCGTCAGATCGGGCATGACGACATCATCGAGTCCAGGGAGGTGCTGATCCGGCGCCGCGACACGCATCTGGACCAGCTGGCCGACAAACTGCGCGAGGTTCGTGTGAAGCGGGTGATCGAGCCGATTGTAAGCGGTGAATCGGAGGCAGATGCATTTGGAACCGAAGATATCCAGTATGTGCGCGACCTCGGGCTGATCCGCGAAAGTCGGCCGATTCAGATCGCCAACCCGATCTACCGCGAGATCATCCCGCGCGAACTGATCAACTCGGCCGACGAGTCTATTCCCTACGAGACCGCGTGGTTCGTGGAGGATGGCAGACTTGTAATGGACCGGCTAATGGAATCGTTTCAGGAATTCTTCCGCGAGCACTCGGAGCACTGGGTGCGGCGGTTCGACTACCAGGAGGCTTGGCCGCAACTGTTATTACAGGCGTTTCTGCAACGCATCGTCAATGTAAACGGAAGAATACAGAGGGAGTACGGCTCGGGACGCAAGCGCATCGATCTCCTGGTTGTCTGGCATGCGGGTGAGGTCAGGCAGAAAACCGTGATCGAGTGCAAGCCACGCCGGAAGGGACTGGATAGTGTGATTGCTAAAGGCTTGGTACAGATCGGCGAGTATATGGACCGATGCGGAACTGACGACGGTCATCTGGTGATTTTCGACCGTTCGGAGAAGCGTACCTGGAAGCAGAAAGTGTTCAGGCGGGAAGAGATTACCGGCGAGAAATCGGTGACGATCTGGGGAATGTAGAGATTGTGTCAATCCGCTTCGGCTGAACTGTTTCCGTGGGCCTGAGCACTCGCTTTTCGTTTTGCACGGATTTTCAGGATTTCCCCGTCACCTCGTATCAAAGTACTCGTTTGATTGTAATTTTCATCTAATCAATTTCCATTCAGACATTGTTCTTCCACCTTTGCTCCGATTACAACCGGAACAAAGTAGCTGAAGATTTTCGGGATGATCTGTCCCACCGCGAGATCGGGGCAAAATATGGTCCACATCCATGACGCGAAACGGGAAGTGAGTATCACATCCCGCGCACACACCTTCTTGCTCGCCATACAGCCGATGACGGTGTGAGCGATAGTTTGGCAGTTCACCCAAATCGGTGCGCACCGGCGGTACTTCTAACGCGTTGGCTCCACCAAATAAACCGCGATCTTCGGCGATTCGCTCGTTCACCAATTTAATAGCCAATGGCGAAAGGTCGATACCTGCCCACTGACGGCCTAACCGGTCAGCAGCAACCAATGTGGTGGCACATCCGCAGAATGGATCCAGTACAAGATCGCCGGGATTGCTGGATGCTTTGATAATCCGCTCGAGTAGGGCGAGAGGTTTTTGGGTTGGATAGCCAGTTCGCTCGCGCGCCCGAGCGTTTATAGGATCGATATCCGTCCAAACATCATTGATCGGAACGCCCTTCATTTCATCTAGGTAGCGTTTTATCCTGATCCCTCCACGACTAGTGAAATAGAGCCTGTTTTCAGCATCCAATACCTTCATGCGCTCTAATGGTACGCGCCATTCTGCTGTAATACCCTTATACTCGTATACATAACCTCCACTTTGTAACCCTTTCGCGGTTAAATCTCCATCCATGTACCGCCTGCTGTCAGGGTCTTGGTGCTTATACCTTCGTTTCACATAGTCATCGCTATAGGCAGTGTATTGCACATTGTATTTGACAACACGGGATGCTGTGTGGTGCAGGATTACATCGTGTACTGATCCCATGGTCTTTGAATCACTGTGGCCGGATGTGCGCTTCCAAATAATCTCATTTTTGAAATTCGCATGCTCGAAAATACCATCCATAAGTAGTTTCAGATAGTGGCTGGCAGTCGGGTCACAATGCAAGTAGATTGAGCCCGTCTCTTTCAGGATTCGTTTCATTTCCAGCAGTCGCACAGCCATCATAATCAAATAAGACTGCATGGACTTACCATGTGCCTGTCGCGCCGCTTCGATTACAGAATAAGCCGCAGGATTACGATCAGCCAACTCACCATGTTCGTAAACATCCACATCACTCAAAGTCCAAGCATCTTTGAATGATGCACCAGCTGCTTTTGAGCCTATTGGTGCCTCATAAGTGCGGTTACTGTTGAATGGCGGGTCAAGATAAATAAGGTCGATACAATCCGAATTCATGCCCCGCATAATGTGAAGATTGTCGCCGGTCCAGATCGTATTTTTAGCGAAGTTTGCTTGACCTTGAGTCGGTGCTCTTCGTTTCGAATCAGTCATAATCAGATCACTGCACTTAATTAGTGTCTGTCAAAAAACTGTATAACGTATTGATAATTATAAACAATCATGCGTTTTTCTCAGGCGAAGATTGTTCGGTTCCGGTAAAATAAAGGGGCGAAACGGCGATTTTCGCCGCCAGATGCCCCCGATCCGTAAAATCTTCGAGGTGACACCCCATGCGCAAGACGGAAAATCAGCAGAATCAGTTCGGTGAGATGCCGATCGGCTCGATTCGGTTCAACCCGAAGGACCGCGACGACATTCCGGTGGTGCTGCGCGGTCTGCAGCATATCTATACCGATGACCGGTGTCGCGCGGAGGTGTTCTCGCTGCTGCAGTCGCATGTGTGTGCGGATGTGGACCCGGGTACCGGTCGGCCGGGCATGGATCTGTGGAAGATTCTGGTGCTGGGGGTGCTCAAGGAGGGGCTGAACTGCGATTTCGACCGGCTGGTGAACCTGGCCAACAGTCATATGGATGTACGCCGGATGCTGGGTCTCGGCACCTGGCATGACGACACCCGTTTCGAGCTGCAGACGGTGATCGGCAATGTCTCGCGGCTGACACCGCAGCTGCTGTCTCGGGTCGGCGAGGTGGTGGTGCGAAGCGGACATGGGGTGGCCGGAAAAAAGCCTGGCGCGCCATTGTGCGGGCGCGCTGACTCGTTCGTGGTTGAGACCGATGTTCACTATCCGACCGATGTCGGTCTGCTGTGGGACTCGGTACGCTGTCTGATTCGCGAGGTATCGCGGGCGGCCAGGCGCTGTGGGTTGCCGGGCTGGCGCCAGCACAAGCACTGGAAGCGTTCGGTGAAGAGGCTTTACAACAGTGTCTGCAAGTCGAAACAGCAAAAGGACAACCCGCAGAAGGTGGCCGACTACCTGGAGTGCTGCGAGATGCTGATCGGGCGGGCCGAGGCGACATTGGAACAGCTGCTGTCGCATCCGTCGGTCAGGGTGCATGAGATTGCGGCGATCGATCATTTTCTGGGGCATGCGAGGCACCAGGTTGACCTGGTCCGGCGGCGCCTGCTGCAGGGCGAGAAGATTCCGGCGGGCGAGAAGGTGCACAGCATTTTCGAGCCGCATACGAAATGGATCAGCAAGGGCAAGGCCGGGGTGCCGGTCGAGCTGGGGGTGCCGGTGACCGTGGTCGAGGACCAGTATCAGTTCATCGTGCATCATGAGGTGATGTGGGACAGCCACGATGTCGATGTCGCGGTACCGGTGGTCGAACAGGTGCAGTCGCGTTTCCCCGAGTTTGTCGCCTGCAGTTTCGACCGCAACTATCACAGTGCGGACAACCGGGTGCGGCTCGACGAGATGCTGGACCTCAACGTGTTGCCGAAGAAGGGAAAACTCAGTGAGGCGGAGCTCGGGCGCGAGGCCGAGGAGTCGTTTGCGACGGCCCGGAAGCAGCATCCGGCGGTGGAGTCGGCGATCAACCACCTTGAGCACTGCGGGCTGGACCGGGTGCGCACACATGGACGCCGCGGCTTCGAGCGTACCGTGGCCCTGTCGGTGCTGACCGCCAACACCAAGCGTCTGGGCAGACTGCTGCACAAGCGCGACCGCAAGCTTGCGAAACGCACCCGCCATCGCCTGCGCGCTGCCTGACTTCATTCCACCCGTCTCCGAAACTCTGTGAAAAGCACCCGGAACGCATCCCCGCGCCTGTTTTTCGCCCATCTGTCGCCGGTCGTGTCCGAGAGCCGCAAAATCCGGAGTTTCGCAGCGGCCACAGCTAGATCGGTCATCGGATCCAAACATTTTCCGCATTCTGATGTATGGTTTGGGTAGTTTTTTGGCAGACACTAATTACTCTTAGAATAATCTCAATAAACTACAAACTTCTTAAACCGAAGTTCCAGCGATATTTTCAGCAACTTTCCGCTTTCCTCCCTTCAAGTCATTGATATGATTCAGTTTGTTTCCCAAGCCGATCGGAAACGGATGTTTTTGTGTAGCCATGTAAGTGTTCAGATGAATATCAATAAAACAATAAAATAAAGCATCCGGTACGGTCTGCATGCTATAATATGTAGCCATGTATATCGACATCGTACCGAACCGCAACTCGCCGCCGGCCATCCTGCTGCGAAAATCCTTCCGCAAAGACGGCCGCGTCTGCAAACGCACCCTCGACAACCTCTCCGACTGGCCGCCGGAGAAAATCCAGCGGCTCAGACAGGTGCTCAGGAACGAACCCCTGGTGCATCCGGATGAGGCCTTCACCATCGAGTCGTCCACGCCGCACGGCCACATCGAACTGATCCTGGAGATGATCCGCCGCCTCGGACTGCCGCGGTTGATTGCGACACGTGACAGTGCCCAGAGAAGACTCATTGTCGCCATGATCGCCCAGCGTATCGTCAGACCGCAGTCGAAACTCGCCACCGTGCGTCAGCTGTCGCAGACCACGCTGGCCGACGAGCTCGGGCTGGGCGACTTCGATGAGAACGCTCTCTACCAGGCCATGGACTGGCTGCATGAGCGCCAGGGCGCCATCGAGGGGCGACTGGTGCGGCGTCATCTGGGTGAGCATGCACCGGTGCTCTACGATGTCTCAAGCAGTTACTACGAGGGCGCCACCTGTCCGCTGATGCGTTTCGGTTACAGCCGCGACGGCAAGCGCGGGCGGCCGATCGTGGTCTACGGCATCCTGGCGGACGGCGACGGGCGGCCGCTGGCGATGCAGGCCTATGCGGGCAACACCGGGGACACCCGGACGGTGGCCGACCAGATCGAGAAGCTGCGGCGGCTGCACGATCTGGAAAACCTGGTGCTGGTCGGCGACCGCGGCATGCTGACGCAGACACAGATCGACATGCTGAGGGATCATCCGGGCATCGGCTGGATCTCGGCGCTCGGCCATGACGCGCTGCGGGCGCTGGTGGACGAGGGCAGTGTGCGGCCGGGTCTGTTCGATCGCTTCGACCTGGCCGAGATCCGATCACCGGGCTATCCCGGTGAGCGGCTGGTGGTGTGCTTCAATCCGTTCCTGCAGGAGCGTCGGGCACAGCAGCGCGGGGAGCTGCTCGACAGCACCGAACAGGCACTGATGAAAATACAGCGCGAGGTTGCGCGGCGCACCCGCAAGCCGCTCACCGAGCAGGAGATCGCCCACAGGGTCGGCCGGGTCGACAACCGTTTCAGGATGGCCAAGCATTTCGAGTATGTGATCCGGGACGGTCACTTCGAGTTCTCGCGCAATACCGGTTCGATCGAACGGGAGCAGGCCCTGGACGGGCTGTATGTCCTGCGTACCAGCCAGGATGCGGATCAGCTTCCGGCATCGGATGTGGTGCGCGGCTACAAGAGCCTGGGCAAGGTCGAGCGGGTCTTCCGCAACCTGAAAAGTGTCGATCTTCAGATCCGCCCGATCCGCCATCGCACCGAGGACCGGGTGCGTGCGCATCTTTTCCTGTGCATGCTTGCCTGCTATGTGCAGTGGCATCTGCTTGAGGCCCTCAGGCCCGTGCTGTATCACGAGGAGCAGCCGGATCCGAGACACAATCCGGTGGCGCCGCCCGAGGCGTCCGCCGCACTGAAACGCAAGAAAGCCACTCACCGGACCGAAGACGGACTGAAAGCGCACAGCTTCGCCACCCTGATCGACGAGCTGGGTACCCGGTGTCGCAATCAGTGTCGGTTCAACCAACTGCCTGACGCGCCGCTCGTGGCGCTGACGAGTGAAGCCTCACCGATCCAGAAGCGTGCCATGGAGCTGGTGAAGGTGTACCCAGTAGCGTAACACCCACTTGACCGATAAGATTTTTATAATCAGTTACATACCGGCCTGATGCTCTGGAACTTCGGCTTAAACACTACCTTGCTCTGCATATTATTGTAATTTTCCATTGACGTTCAAATTTTCATTGATCCATTCCCAAACATTAGGGTCATACCGTCCCAAAAAAAGCGGTTACAGGTATAACGATGCTGGATGTCGTAGGTTAGTCCTGGTCTAGACTAATTTTTGAGGCTAACTGTTGCGTAGTCTGGCCATTATTGGCGATAAAGAAGCACTGCCCATCATTAAATCTGTCTTTATATTTCAAACCGTTCAATGCCAAGCAACAACTTGTCAAGCTGACGTCTTAGTTTTTCTTCGACTTCCACCCAGTAATTGTCCTGGAAAATTCTTGCATCAATCATTGCCCTTTCTTCATAGCCCTGGTCACAGGTCAGTACAGCATGAAAATTTCCATTTAAATATCCATCATAAATCTTTGGATATTCTCCCACAATCTTACCAGAGGATTCACGGAATTTTTCTAAGGTTTTTTTATATTGCTCATTGGAAAAGTCGTCTTTCCAAAGTACTATTCGGACTGCTGATCTTTCTGCATTGTAAAGCATCAATATAAAGGGTAAATCCTTTTCTTACCATTCCCTTACTCGAATCTTTAGCTCTATTACAGTGGTTCCTCTCTGGGGATACTTTTGCAATATCAATTTGGGTTCACCATTGGCATACATGTCGTATCTAGGTTGGTCCTTGTAAATTAGTTTTTTGACGATATCCTTGAATTTATCAGTATTTTCTTTATCTCCGAGTTGAGGAAAGTTTGCGTTAATCTTGCGAATGGTTGCATCGTTGTTCCCCTCCTTGAGGAGTTCAATGACAAATTTTCTTTCTTCTTCCCGTTCCATCAAAATGTTCCTTCTAGTGTGTTTATGAAATTGATCTCGGAAATCGCGTTCTTCTCCATGCCCTGAGCATTCGGAAATCATCTCAGCAATTTCTCGCCAAGAAACTCTACCGGGGGGGGGGGGTTATCAGTGATATACGGACCTGTGCGCAGTGCCACTTTGAATTTCACAGTCCGATTCAAACATTTGAGATTATGGGGTAGAATTCATGTCGACACCATAAGGCGGTCGGTCGTCGTATGTTCAACGAAGTCGATCGCACGCGCTTGAGGGATGACGGCTTCGAATTCATCGTCAGCACTCATTTCAGAAGTCGACCCATCACGCAATTACTGTGCATTTTGAAATCGACGACGAATTGAATTGATGCGTCTTCTTTTAGTATTTATGTCCCACAAGATACAAAAGCGAGAATAACTGCAGACATGAATCAAATTCTCTTCTAAGTTTAGACGAAATTCCAAGTAATCACGAAAACGACAAAATTTAGTGCGATGAACGGAGTGTAAATAGTCCTCCGTCGCACTTAGAATTTCAGTGCGTTCCATTGACTCAAGAATCACCTTCAATCGTTGCCAGTCTTCCATATAGTCGGCTGAAAGCGAGAATGGCTCAATCTTTTGCAACCAACTTCGGTAATCAAAACTTGAGACGTAGGTAGGTGCCAGAAGAAACGGATTGAATCGAATTCTCATTGGATCGTTGCCCTGCACAAGGGGTATTTAAACTCTTTTTGACAAGCCAACAATAACAGAATGGATATGATTGGTCTAAGGGAATTTCAAAACTTGTACTGTGCCTTTCTTTTTCTCTTACTCATTAATCAGAGTCCCAGTCAAGTTCAAACCAGAATACGGGTATCGACTACGCCGAATGACTGTGATGCTGAAAACGAAGTAGTCGGAAGCACTAATCTTACAGGTGTGGTAGCGAAATTATCCAACCAGTTACTGCATTAATAATAGGAGGAGTGGAAGAGGTCCTGGGGTGAATCGAGGCTTGTTCTCACAGAGTCTGATTTATTTGTGGTCTAATTCGCTTTCGATCATTTCTCTAGGGAATCTGATTGCCCAACCAGAATGCTATCGCAACTGAATACACCAACGCAGGCCAACCCAATCGGTGATGACTGTCTACACCCACTACCACTGCCGAATGCAGTTTGCTTCCTTGCCGTTCACATCTGACCACGATCAGCTGTTTTGCCAAGTCGGTTTTCTTTTCTCCACGAATGCTGCCATGCCTTCCTTCTGGTCATTCGTGGAAAACATGGAATGGAATGCCCGACGCTCAAACAGAACCCCTTCACTCAGAGTCAGCTCATAAGCGCGATCAACTGTCTCCGTAACCATGCTTGCGGCGACCTGGGAAAACTCGGCGATTCCCTGCGCGATCTCCACCGTCTTGTCGACCAATTCATCGACAGGAAATACGCGTGAAACCAACCCCGAACGCTCCGCTTCCTCGGCGTCCATCCGCCGACCGGTCAAACACATATCCATCGCCTTGGATTTCCCCACCGCTCTTGTCAGGCGCTGGGTTCCACCGGCTCCCGGAATGATGCCCAACAAAATTTCAGGCTGACCGAATTGCGCATTGTCACCGGCAACGATGAAATCACACATCATCGCCAGCTCACACCCACCACCGAGCGCATAGCCGGCAACCGCAGCGATAACCGGTTTGCGACATTCGGTAACCCGCTCCCAGTTGCGACTGATGAAGTTTCCCATGTAAGCATCCGCAAATGTATTGTCTTTCATCTGGCTGATATCCGCTCCCGCGGCGAATGCCTTTTCATTACCTGTTATGACAATGGCACCGATGTCCGAATCCTTTTCATACGCGTCGATAGCAGCGCCTAACTCGTCCATTACCTCCGAAGACAGCGCGTTCAGCACTTTGGGGCGGTTCAACGTAATTAATCCAACTTTTCCGCGCGTTTCAGTAATAATGTGCTCATATGCCATTTGTGTGGTGCTCCTTGTCTTTTTGAATTGAGGTAAATCTGAATGCTGTCAGACAAAGTTTGACAGGTATTCAGTTTCTACGTTATTTTATTGGAGATAATTCTAAAGTTTCACGGATTTTAGGACACCGAAACTTTCAACCCGATCAAACTAAATTTGGAACAATCGCATGAGCAGATACCGACAAGAATTTGAGCGATCTCTCGCGTCACCTAACGAATTCTGGGGTGAAGTCGCGAATGATGTGCACTGGTACAAAACCTGGGACAAGGTTCTCGATGATTCGGACAAACCATATTACCGCTGGTTTACCGGTGCGCAAGTCAATACCTGCTATAACGCCCTTGATCTGCACGTCAACGAAGGGCGCGGCAGTCAGAACGCGATCATTTATGACTCTGCGATGACCGGAGAAATCCGCCACCTCACCTATCAGGAAATTCTGGATGAGACCGCACGTTTGGCGGGAGTGCTGAGAGAGCTTGGAGTTGAAAAGGGTTCTCGTGTCGTCATTTACATGCCAATGGTACCCGAAACCGCAATCGCAATGCTTGCCTGTGCGCGTATCGGTGCTGTCCACTCCGTCGTCTTTGGAGGCTTTGCCTCCAACGAGCTCGCTGTGCGTATTGACGACGCCAAGCCAGTCGCGATCATCACCGCATCGTGTGGGCTCGAACCCGGTCGCGTCGTCGAGTACAAGCCCCTGGTCGACAAGGCCATTGAACTGTCATCCCATAAACCATCGGCCTGTATCGTTCTGCAGCGACCACAGGCTGAAGCCCGAATGATTGAAGGACGTGATCACGACTGGAACGACGTGATGAAAACTGCCACCTCGGTCGACTGCGTTCCGGTCATGGCAACCGACCCGCTCTACATCATCTATACGTCCGGCACCACAGGACAACCCAAAGGCGTGGTGCGCGACAATGGCGGACACATCGTCTCGCTTAAATGGTCAATGAAGAATATCTATGGTGTCGACCCGGGCGAAGTGTTCTGGGCTGCCTCCGATGTCGGTTGGGTTGTCGGCCACTCCTATATTGTTTATGCCCCACTCTTCGCCGGCAACACCGCGATTTTGTACGAGGGCAAACCCGTGGGCACTCCGGATCCTGGTGTTTTCTGGCGCGTCATCTCTCAACATAAAGTATCTGCGCTATTTACCGCACCGACTGCGTTCAGGGCGATCAAGAAAGAGGATCCAAATGGATCCTATCTTGAAAAATACGACATGTCCCATTTTCGGACGTTGTTTCTGGCTGGTGAGCGAACAGATCCGGACACCCTGCGTTGGGCACAGAATAAACTTCATGTTCCGGTCATCGATCACTGGTGGCAGACTGAAACCGGTTGGGCGATCTGCGCCAACTGTGTCGGTATCGAACAGTTGCCGGTCAAAGAGGGGTCACCCTCTGTTCCGGTTCCCGGATGGGACCTCAAGGCACTGGACGACACCAATCAGGAAGTAGCACCCGGCGAAATCGGCTCACTCGTCGTCAAACTGCCTTTGCCGCCTGGCAGTTTTCCAACCCTATGGAATGCGAAACAGCGATTTTTCGACGCCTACCTCGCCGACTTCCCGGGTTACTACAAGACTGCGGACGCGGGATACATTGATGAGGACGGCTATGTATACGTGATGTCTCGAACCGATGACATCATCAACGTTGCCGGACACCGGCTGTCGACCGGTGCCATGGAAGAGGTGCTCACCTCCCATCCCGATGTGGCCGAGTGTGCGGTTACCGGTGTGGCGGACGCACTGAAAGGCCAACTGCCGCTGGGATTTCTGGTGCTCAATGCCGGCTGTCAGCGAGACCATGGCGATATCGTCAAGGAGTGTGTACAGTTGGTACGCAACGAAATCGGACCTGTCGCAGCGTTCAAGGAAGCTTTGGTGGTGATGCGTCTGCCGAAAACACGCTCCGGCAAGATCCTGCGCGGAACCATGCAGAAAATCGCCGATGGAGAACCCTGGCAGCTGCCGGCAACAATCGACGACCCGGTCATTCTTGATGAAATCACCGAATCACTGCAGTCCGTCGGTTACCCGAAAGCGTGACCATGCTTACAGTTTGACTTCACAAATGTCGCAGGACCGGAAAGCACAGTGACATTCAAGAAACACTCATTGGATGATTGGAACAGGCTCGCCCGACGCGAACTGAAAGATCGCGATCCTGAAGAACTGAACTGGCACACCCCGGAAGGCATTGAAGTCAAACCGGTCTATACCACAGAGGACCTGGCTGATCTCGAACACATGGCGACATTGCCCGGTCTACCGCCGTATGTCAGGGGACCCCGGGCAACCATGTATGCCGGACGGCCTTGGACAGTACGTCAGTACGCCGGATTTTCCACGGCAGAGGAATCGAATCGATTCTTCCGCGACAACCTGAAAGCCGGACAAACGGGATTGTCAGTTGCTTTTGATCTGCCCACCCATCGCGGCTATGACTCCGACCACGAACGGGTGGTTGGCGATGTCGGCAAGGCCGGTGTAGCTATCGACAGTGTCGAGGACATGAAAATCCTGTTCGATGAAATTCCACTGGAACGTATATCCGTCTCGATGACCATGAATGGCGCAGTGTTGCCGGTACTGGCAACGTTTATCGTGACCGGCGAGGAGCAAGGGGTGGCACATTCGCAGTTGTCGGGTACGCTGCAAAACGACATTCTCAAGGAATTCATGGTACGGAACACCTATATCTACCCGCCAGAGCAATCCATGCGTATCGTTGCGGACATCATTCGTTACACGACAGACGAAATACCACGATTCAATCCGATCTCAATTTCCGGATACCACATGCAGGAAGCCGGCGCGACTTGTGTTCAGGAACTGGCTTACACCATTGCAGATGGAATCGAATATGTGCGCGCTGCCCTTTCGACCGGCATGGCAGTGGATGACTTCGCACCGAGACTGTCATTCTTCTTCTGCATCGGCATGAACCTTTTCATGGAAGTTGCCAAACTGCGGGCTGCAAGATACCTTTGGGCCGATCTGATGCAGACCCTGTTCTCACCCTCGAAACCTGCCTCATTGATGCTGAGAACACATTGTCAGACATCCGGGGTCAGCCTGACCAGTCAATCACCATACAACAACATTGTCCGTACAACGGTCGAGGCGCTGGCAGCCATTCTCGGTGGAACGCAGTCTCTGCATACCAATTCGTTCGATGAGGCACTGGCTCTGCCAAGTGAGTTTTCCGCCTCGATAGCCCGAAACACCCAGCTCATACTGCGGGAAGAATCAGGGCTCGCCAATGTCGTCGATCCGCTTGCCGGATCCTACTATGTCGAGAGTCTTACCGCATCAATGATCAGCGAAGCCCGAAAATTGATTGACGAAGTCGAAGCCTACGGTGGCATGACCAAGGCAGTGGAAGCCGGTATGCCCAAGAGGAGAATCGAGGAATCCGCCGCCAGGCGCCAGGCGCGTCTCGACACTTCAGAGGAAGTGATTGTCGGAGTTAACCGGTTTGTAGCTGACTCCAAAGACGAGGTTGATGTGCTTGAAGTTGACAATCGAGTAGTGCGTGAATCTCAGATTGAAAGAATCAATCGTGTACGGGCACAACGCGATGAGAAACGCTGTTCTACCGCCCTCGAAAAACTCAAGGAGTGTGCTCAAGCGGGACAATGGGGTTTGCTGCATCACTCGGTTGAGGCCGCACGTCAACGCGCCACTGTCGGTGAGATTACCGAAACGCTTCGAGAAATTTACGGACAGCACCGCGCCATTCCCCAGGCGATTGCCGGAGTGTACAGCACGGAGGTCAGAGACTCAGAGGAGGTGGATGAAATCCGCCGGAAAGTGAACGCATTCGTGAAAGAGCACCGGCGCAGACCGCGGGCACTGATTGCCAAAGTTGGTCAGGACGGACATGATCGTGGCGCCAAGGTGATTGCGACCGCCTATGCGGATTTCGGGTTTGAGGTCGACATTGGGGCCTTGTTTCAGACACCTGCTGAAATTGTCCGACAGGCTGTCGACAATGATGTGCATCTGGTAGGAATATCCACCCAGGCTGGCGGTCACAAAACACTGGTTCCCGAAATTATTGATGGATTGAAAAATGAAGGTGCGGACAACGTTATCGTGATCTGCGGTGGTGTGGTGCCACCGAAAGACGTCCGCTTTCTTGAGAACGCTGGGGTATCCGCTGTCTACGGGCCCGGAACTCGAATACTGGACACCATTCCCGACGTACTTCGGATGATCGAGAACAGTTTGGAGGCAACGGCAGAGTCAATCGGAGTCTGATCTGGCAGGAAGAAAACATGCAGGACATCATCAATAAATTGGAAGAAAAACGCCAGGCAGCGCGTCTGGGTGGTGGTCAGAAGCGCATAGACACACAGCATGCCAAAGGTCGCCTGACCGCTCGCGAGCGTATTGATCTTCTGCTTGACAAGGACAGTTTCCAGGAATGGGATATGTTTGTCGAACACCGATGCTCGGATTTTGGTATGGCGGATTCCAAGATCCCCGGCGATGGTGTCGTGACCGGATTCGGCACGATTCACGGGCGCCTTGTATTTGTGTTCAGCCAGGATTTCACCGTGTATGGCGGTTCACTGTCGGAAGCGCATGCCGAGAAAATCGGCAAAGTGATGGATCAGGCGATGAAAGTCGGTGCGCCTGTGATCGGCATCAATGATTCCGGCGGTGCGCGTATCCAGGAGGGTGTCGCTTCGCTCGGCGGGTACGGCGATATATTTCAGCGCAACGTTATGGCATCCGGGGTCATTCCGCAGATTTCACTGATTATGGGACCATGTGCCGGCGGAGCCGTCTATTCGCCGGCGATCACCGACTTCATCTTCATGGTTCGAGACAGTTCCTACATGTTTGTCACGGGTCCCGATGTCGCCCGTACAGTCACTCATGAAGATATTTCGGCTGAACAACTCGGTGGTTCAGTCGCCCACACCGAACAATCTGGTGTCGCAGACGGTGCATTTGAGAACGACATTGAGGCATGTCTCATACTGCGTCGGTTCTTTGATTTCCTTCCGGTCAACAATCGTAGTGAGGTTCCTGTCCGAACCACCAATGATGACCGTTACCGGGAAGAGCCCTCTTTGGATACATTGGTACCGGATGACCCCAATCAACCTTATGACGTGAAAGAACTGATCGTGAATATTGTAGACGATGAGGACTTTTTCGAACTCAAGCCGGACCATGCGAAGAACATCGTGATCGGATTCGCTCGCATGGAGGGATCAACGGTCGGTATCGTCGCCAACCAACCTCTGGTCCTGGCAGGCTGTCTGGATATACTTTCTTCCATCAAGGCGGCCCGATTTGTCCGATTCTGCGATGCCTTCGGTATCCCGATTGTTACCTTGGTCGATGTACCGGGCTTCATGCCGGGCTCAGCTCAGGAGCATGGAGGCATCATCAAACATGGGGCGAAACTCCTCTACGCCTATGCTGAGGCCACCATACCGAAAGTCACGGTCATCACCCGAAAGGCGTATGGCGGTGCGTACGATGTCATGAGTTCCAAACATCTGCGCGGCGACGTCAATTTCGCCTGGCCAAGCGCTGAAATTGCGGTAATGGGAAGCAAGGGAGCGGTTGAAATCATCTTTCGAAGTGAGATGAACGATCAGGAAAAGATCGCAGCCAGAGTAGACGAGTATCAGGCAAAGTTCGCCAACCCGTTTATCGCAGCCAGTCGTGGATTCGTCGATAACGTCATTTTGCCCAGACGAACGCGCGGACGTATATGCCAGTCTCTGGAAATGCTCAAATACAAGAAAGTGGACAATCCCTGGCGCAAGCACGGCAATATCCCACTGTAGCCAAGTTCCTGTCTGCAAATGTTCAAGAAAATCCTTATCGCGAATCGAGGTGAAATCGCCTGTCGGGTGATGCGTACCGCTAAACGGCTCGGTATCGGGACTGTCGCTGTGTATTCGGATGCTGACCGCAATGCGCTACATGTCGAGACAGCTGATGAGGCAATACGTATTGGACCTGCAGTCGCCGCGCAAAGTTATCTGAATATCGATGCAATCATTGATGCCTGCAAGACAAGCAAAGCGCAGGCTGTCCATCCAGGTTATGGCTTTCTTTCGGAAGATCCCAATTTCTCGCATAGATTGAATGAGGCAGGCATCGTCTTTATCGGACCAGGCGCGGACGCGATCAGGGCCATGAGCGACAAAATCGAGTCAAAGCAAATTGCGCGGCAGGCAGGCGTCAACACAATTCCGGGTTTTGATGATGTTATTCAGAACCCGGAGCACGCAGTTGAACTTGCTCGGAAGATTGGTTATCCGGTCATGCTCAAACCGACCTCGGCTGGTGGTGGGAAAGGAATGCGCCTCGCATACAATGACGACGAATGCCGGGAGGGATTCGTACGCTCTCAGAGTGAGGCGAAAACACACTTCGGTGACGACCGGGTGTTTGTAGAGAAGTTCATTGAGAACCCCAGACACATCGAGGTTCAGGTGATTGCCGATCAGCACGGTAATACAATTCATCTGGGTGAAAGAGAGTGTTCGCTGCAGCGCCGGCATCAGAAAGTGATCGAGGAAGCTCCATCTCCTTTTCTGAACGATGAAACTAGACAAGATATCACCAGTCAGGCAGTGGCTTTGGCGAAGGCTGTGAACTATGTCTCAGCGGGGACTGTAGAGTTCGTCGTCGATATCGAACAGAATTTCTATTTTCTGGAAATGAACACTCGATTGCAGGTTGAACATCCGGTAACCGAATTTGTCACCGGAATCGACTTGGTAGAGTGCATGATTCGGGTAGCAGCCGGTGATGATCTTGGATTGACTCAAAGCGACATCAATGCGACGGGCTGGGCGGTTGAATCGCGAATCTACGCTGAAGATCCGGCACGAAACTTTCTGCCTTCGACAGGTCGACTGATCCGCTGTCGCCCACCCGAGCAATCCGCTTCGGTACGTATTGATACAGGCGTGGTGGAAGGTGGTGAAGTTTCGGTCTACTATGACCCAATGATCGCCAAGCTGATTACGCATGCGGATACGCGGGCCGAGGCTTTCGATCTGATGGCAAATTCATTGGATGAATATCAGATTACGGGTGTCACAAGTAACCTGCCATTTCTGCAAAGGCTTGCGCGAGACGAAGCGGTGCTGAAAGGTGACATGAATACCAGAATGATCGAACAGCAGTTCCCGGATGGCTATGACTGCGAGTCCGCGGACAGCGACAGTATCAAGGTTGCAGCAATGATCGCAACCATCATGCACTATTGTGATGAGCTGCGTTCGGCAACGCTCGGGGGGCAATTGAACACGCGCAACTGGACAGCTGCGACCGACTGGGTTGTAACGACATCGAACGAGGAAATCGAACTCACGATTGAAGAAACCGAATCAGGTCATCGGTTGACTGATGGCAACGGTGAGTCATGCGAGATCCAGCACAACTGGTTACCCATGCAAAGCCACTTCTATTACACTCTGAATGGAATCGGATCTTGCATACAGGTAACACGCAGAGGGATTGCGTATCAGATTGACCATTTCGGTTTCCGATCCCTGCTACGGGTATTGACGCCTGCGGCTGCAAAATACGACCAATATATGATTCAGAAAAAGAGCGCGAGAGTCTCGCCATATCTGAAGTCCCCTATGCCCGGATTGCTGGTTGAAATCGCCGTCGAGGTTGGCCAAATGGTCAAGACAGGGGAAATCGTAGCCGTGGTTGAAGCGATGAAAATGGAAAACGCACTGCGTGCCGAGCGCGATGGTGTCATTGTCAAAGTAATGGCTAAAATCGGTGACAGCCTGGCTTCGGATCAGCCAATAGTTGAATTTGGAGAGGATGAATGATCGGCAGACTCAATCACGTGGCGATCGCTGTTCCGGATTTGGAGCAGGCCACAAAAACCTACCACACGGTGTTGGGTGCTGAAGTGTCCAAGCCGTTACCCCTGCCAGAGCATGGTGTCACGACGGTATTCGTAAACCTGCCCAATACCAAGATCGAATTGCTGGAACCTTTGGGAGCGGAATCACCGATTGCGCGATTTCTCGAAAGAAATACGGCAGGTGGTGTTCATCATCTGTGCTACGAGGTTGACGATATTCTTGATGCCAGAGACGAACTGATTCGACAAGGCATGCGGGCACTGGGGGGTGGCGAACCCAAAATTGGAGCCCACGGCAAACCTGTGCTTTTTCTGCACCCAAAAGATTTTTGCGGAACTCTGATCGAAATAGAGCAGGTTTGATAGTCACAGTAGGGTTGTGATAGATTTTTGTTTGCTGTTTGGTATCAGAAACCTTGAATATTTGGCGTAGAATTCATGTCTCTAGTTCAGTTGCAATCTAACTGAACAATGTAGCATTAGCGGTTATTCTATAATCCAAGTAAGACAAAATACTCGAACATCCTCCGATTCACGTCACAGTGTAGACCCCGCTACCTGTGAGGAAGGATAGTTTGGAAAATATTGATTTGACGCATCTTTCGGAAATAGCACGGAATTCTGTGAAATTAAGCGGACGGTAAAAATGGACAATGAAAGTTAATGATGTCAAGTACGTACAGCAACATACTATCTGAGGTTAATCAGACTCCATCCAGTCGAGCACATTTGTTTAAATCTATACAGAAGAAATTCGGGGGCAAGACTTTAGTCACATTTTTCACGAGTTTCAATTACCCTATAGTTACCCTATAGATATATCTGATGAAGATTGCGACATTTTGCAAAGCATTCTTCAAAACAGTGATTGCTCAAAGGGACTAATTTTGATGATTAACTCCCCGGGAGGTGATGGATTAACTGCTGAAAGAATAGTAAATACATGTTGCGCATATAGTGGGACAGGTGACTACTGGGTATTGATCCCGGGCAAGGCGAAATCCGCTGCAACCATAATTAGTATGGGTGCAAGTAAAATCATGATGAGTAGTGCTTCTGAATTGGGACCCGTGGATCCGCAAATATTCAAATCAGAAAACGGAATTCCTAAGACATTTACGGCTCACAATCTAGTGGCGGGGTACGAAAAGCTACTTTCTGAAATTGCAACTACTTCAGGCCCAATAGAACCATATTTACAGCAATTGACGCACTATGATGACCGCGAAATTACCCAATATCGTTCTTTTATTCATTTGGCAGAAGATATATCTGTAAAAAATTTAAAACGCAACATGATGCGAAATCTTACTGAGGACAAAATTAAGAAAAAAATAGATGGTTTCCTCAACCCAGATGCTGGAACAATATCACACGGTCGTCCAATTTACCAAGAAGAAGCAAAATCATGTGGATTAAATATTGAAAACATTGATATAAATTCCGAAGAATGGAAACTAATTTGTCAGTTATACTGTCGAATCGAGTGGTGTGTTTCTAACATCGATTGTAAAAGCATTGAAACTATCAAGGAATCTTTCCATGTCGCAAGAAATTGATCCTAAACAGCAAGATAAGATTGAAGGGGCAAAGAAAAATTTTGAAGAAACTCTTCGCCGAATTGAACCTTACATTAGAAAACCAGTTGAGGACCCTAAACCATTCCATTCTTGGACTAAATCAGATTCTGGCCGAATACAGTCCAACCCAATTGATAGTAAGATTATTCATACTCAAAATCGTACCTGACTACATATCGTATAGTAGTTTAAAGGTTGGTCGATAAGGCTTGCGCGGTTATCGACCAACCTTTACATTTTCCCATTGCTACCAACTATTCTCCATAGTCCCCAAAATTTTCAATCGTATCGCGCAACGTCTTCAGGTTGATGACTGAATGATACACGGGCCGCGGTGAGAGTCGTCGATACGAGCGCGTCACTGTTCCAGCCAGATTCGGTCTTTTTTCCGCCGGATCGTTGCCGCCTCCGAGTCCGCCACCAAACTCAATCACAGCATCGATCCCCTGCTCGGCAATCGTCATCAGATTACTGTGCCATCGGACCGGCTTGAAAAGCTGCAGATACAGATTGCGTTTGATCGAGTCGGACTCCGAATCGTGAAATGTTCCTGTGACATTGGAGGCAACTGGAATCGTGGGATTTCCTAGTGTAGCTTCGTTCAAATGTTTCTGAAACTCCTCTGCCGCCGGAAACATATGTGAGGTATGAAAGGCACCTTCTGTTTTCAAGCGGGTCGTGGGTTTACCGGGGAACGTCTCTTCGATCTGAACGATCAACTGATCAAGTTCTTGCGGCCATCCGCCAACTACGGTCTGTTCCGGGAGATTACATGCGGCAATCTCGCAGGGACCGGATTCCAACAAGGGAGTCAGCTGATCCTCCGACAGAGGAAGCGCAAGCATTTCACCTCCCCCATGCTTGCCCATACATTCTCCGCGTGCTGATACCAATTTCAGTGCCGACTCAAAGTCCAATGTCTCTGCAGCGATCAACGCACCATATTCCCCCAAACTGTGACCGCAGGAAAAACTTGGTCTATACCTGTAACCTGTTTCGTGCAGAAACACCTCCATACAGGCAAATGAGTGGGTAAGCAACACCGGCTGTGTGTATTTGGTCAGATTGATATCTCCGCTGGCCTCATCATTACACAGCGCGACCATGTCGTATCCCAAGATTGAACTGGCCTGATCATAAATTCCAGCTGCGAGCGGGAATTCCGAAATCAGATCTTTACCGATTCCTGGGTATTGTGCGCCTTGCCCTGGAAATAAAAATAGAATTTTTTGCATTGGATAGGGTACTCGTCAATTACTATCTCGTGATCTGCACTCCAAATAACCGGATTGTCCAGTGAAGATGGGATTCGCAGGTTATAGCGACTTGACTTGGTCACGCAGTACGAACTTCTGTATCTTGCCGGTCGAAGTTTTCGGCAAGGGTCCGAACACGACGGAACTTGGAACTTTATAGCGTGCCATATTTTCCCGACACCAGGAAATCACATCTTCTTTTGTCAATTGGTCTTCGTGTCCGGGTGCTGCTGTAACAAAGGCACAGGGGGTTTCACCCCACTTATCGTCAGGCTTGGCCACAACCGCCGCTTCCATAATTCCGGGATGCCGATAGAGTACATCCTCCACTTCCAGACTCGAGATGTTCTCGCCACCCGATATGATGATATCTTTGGAGCGGTCCCTTACCTCGATATATCCGTCTTCGTGCGTGACACCCAGATCTCCGGTGTGATACCACCCGCCTGCGAAAGCCTCCTGCGAAGCCTGAGAATTCTTCAGGTATCCGCGCATGACCGTGTTGCCGCGTACCATCAACTCGCCCATCGTCTCACCATCGTGTGGAACTGCCTGCATGGTCTCAGGGTCGATCACCGCCACTTCTTCCAATGTCGGATAGTGAACACCCTGGCGCGCCATAAACTGAGCGCGCTTCTCAAGCTCGTAGCTATCCCAATCAGACTGCCAGGCACAGACGGTTGCCGGGCCATAGGTCTCGGTCAATCCGTATAGATGGGTGACCCGAAATCCCATCTTCTCCATTTCCGTAATGACCTGACTCGGCGGAGCAGCCCCACCTGTGGCAACTTCGACAGTTTGCCCAAATCGCACCTTCAATTCCGAAGGTGCGTGAACCAACATGTTCAATACGATCGGAGCGCCACACATATGTGTGACTCGATTATCGCGAATTGACGGGAATATGAATTTCGGATCAACTTTGCGCAAGCAGACATGGGTCCCTGAAACTGCAGTCACACCCCAAGTGAATGTCCAGCCGTTGCAGTGGAACATCGGCAATGTCCACAGATAGATACTTGAGCTGTCGAGCTGGAAAACCAGCGAATTGCCGAGTGCGTTGATATAGGCTCCCCGGTGGTGGAATACCACGCCTTTTGGATTGCCGGTGGTACCCGATGTATAGTTGAGACAGATCGCCTGCCACTCATCGTCCGGTACAAACCACTCGAATTCCGGATCTCCTTCCTCCAGCAGTGATTCATATTCCTTCTCTCCGAGAAACTCGCCGCCTTCTCCGAGGGAATCATCGATATCGATGACAGCGATTTTCGACCCGAGCAGTTTCAGTGCTTCCTTTATTGTGTCTGAAAACTCGCGGTCAGTGAACAGTATCTTGGCTTCGCCGTGTTCAAGTATGAATGCGATCGTCGCGGGGTCGAGTCGATAATTCAGTGCATTAAGCACGGCACCGCACATCGGTACGCCGTAATGCAGTTCGAGCATGGCCGGTGTATTGGGGCACATGACAGCAACAGTATCACCGATTCCGATTCCTCGTCGATTCAGTGCGCTGCCCAACCGTCTGCACCTGGAGTACAGTTCGCGATACGTTATAGTCAATTCACCATGGATGACTGCTGCCTTATCGGGGAAGACACGCGCGGACCTTTGCAGGAAACTCAGCGGTGTGAGCGGGTGGAAATTTGCCGGATTCTTGTCCAGGTTCTCATCATATATCGTCACGATTCAATTACTCCATGAATCCATTGGCAGAAAATTTTACTGTAATTGACATGATATAGACGGTTGCGATTTATATGTGGCGATAGTCGAAACGGAAATGAAAAATAATTAGTAGAATGAATATCACCGAATCACGAAGTGTGTATATCCTTTGTGTAAGCGCACCCTATCGCGCATTTGTTCACCTAATTCAGGGACTTATTTCGGACTTAGTGATTAACCGAATCAACCACACTATAATCAGTTTGGATTTTCGATAAATGAAGAATAAAAGAATCTGATGGCTGAGTATAGCCTGAACATGACGTATCGTAATTGTGGAGAAATTGACTAAACATACGAGTAATCTAACCCGACGGGAGTTCATGCAGATTTCAATGCTTGCCGCGGGGTCTATGACGGTACCGAAACTGATCTCAGCAGCTCCTCGTAGTCAAAAGTTGATCGCAGCGCATACAGAAACTGACCTCGTGGCTGGTTTTGGTCCACGAACCAAAGTTTCTGCTTACAATCAGCAAGTTCCCGGCCCGCTACTTCGATTCATGCAAGGCGACAGACTGAGACTGGAAGTCGAGAACAAACTTGATGAACCGACTACTATACATTGGCACGGACTACGGGTGCCTGTGAGTATGGATGGTGTGCCGATTCTCAGTCAAACACCGATCAGTCCCGGCGAATCATTTCAGTACGAGTTTGATCTTCATGATGCCGGTACGTTTTGGTACCATCCGCACATCAATAGTTCAGAGCAAGTCGGCAAAGGGCTTCGCGGTGTGCTGGTTGTCGACGAAAAAAATCCACCCGAGGTTGATCGCGACGTGGTATGGGTGCTGGATGATTGGCGTCTTGACAATGAGGCGCAGATAGTTGCATTCGATAAGAATTTAAGGGATGCAAGCCATAATGGAAGAATTGGTAACGTCGTTACCGTAAATGGAAGTATTCACGATAAATTTCAGGTTCATCCGGGTGAAAGAATTCGCCTGCGGCTTGTCAACGTAGCCAATGCACGCACTTTCGCAGTTGTCTTCAATGAGCTCAATCCCTGGGTCATTGCCTTGGATGGACATCCAATCGACCCGTATACTCTCGACGAAGGTCCGATCGTTCTGGGAGTAGGACAAAGAGCTGACCTGATAATGGACATTACGGGAAATGCGGGCGAGTCCTCCCTGGTCATAGATAACTCTTACGGCGAAAATTTCGCCTACGAACTGATGCATCTGGTTCGAAGCAACAACATAATCGTCTCAGATTCTGAAAAATCACCTCCATCCCGCCTTTTACCCAATCCCGTTGCTCAACCGGATATCACCAACGCAGAGCGACATCAGATCATATTCGAAGGCGGTGCGATGGGCGGTCTTTCCGGTGCTTATCTGGACGGAGAGTTCAAGGGTATCCGAGACTTGGCTGGACTGGGGAAACTATGGGCAACCAACGGACTCATCTATTCAGACCCTCACAATCAGCCTCCGCTACTCTCACTTGAACTTGGAAAATCATACGTATTTGACCTTGTAAACCGCTCCGCTTGGGAACACCCGATTCATCTACACGGACACAGTTTCGAGATTGTTCAAAATGAAGGCAGTCAAGAACCTCCCGGATCAATCAGGGACACCGTCCTTGTCCAACCACAAAAAAGCGCACAAATCGCTTTCGTAGCTGACAACCCGGGATTGTGGATGTTTCATTGTCACGTATTTGAACATCAGGAAACCGGAATGACATCAATCATCGCCGTGAAGTGACGGGACAGTCCTGGGACTATGTGGTTGTCCCGCCGAGACTGTGTTAAAAAAAATGGTCTGCCATAATTGCAATGGCAGACCCTACCAATAGAGAAAGAGGAGTTAAGTTATGAAAATCTTGAAAACAGCGTCTGAGTCTTAGGCTTTCTTTTCTGCGACAGGGGCCTTGGTCGCTGCGACAGCTTCCTCGACAGCAACCTGGCTGTATTTTTTCCAAAGATTCAGATAGGCGTTGTACGCTTCTGTACCCAGTTCAATCGCTGAACGGGTTGAAGTTTGAATCTGACCGACCGCAAACGCATTCCAGTTTTCTTGCGTTTCAACAAAGTCGTCAAAATTCTTGATTTTGAACCACTCTCCGGTTCTTTCGGAAGTGCCCTGAATAATCTGCTGAGCCGATTCGACTCCAAGCTCCACTGATTTGTTTATCAGTTTTGAATTCACACTGAATGCTTCATTGGCAAACTCTGAATAATTGATCTGCATGTTTCGATTCTCCGAATCAGGTTACAAAAATGATCATGTTGCAGTGCAATATATCATCTAATTCAAGTTTGTCAAGCCCTGATGGTGAATTTTTTTCAATATAGAAATTTAATTCCGGTAATAAAATGATAACTTTCGAGTTTTTTCTATTAATATTAACATTTTAACAATAACTTATCAGTAATATTCAATCGTCTCGAAGATTCAGATGAATTCTGCATTCTCTTCCAAAGATGATGCAATTTCGATCATGTTCTGATGATTCTTGCACTGCAACAATTTGAAGGCATTCTAATCGATTGTACAGTAAATTTGAGGTCGTAGAATCACTAACGAAAAATCGCTATTTGCACAAATCAAGTATGAGACTACTGTCGTTATACGACCACAATTTCGTGTAATATTCAACAAAGAGCAAGCCGTTGATACAGTGATATAATTTCACGCCAACGGGAATTTCGGAACAGAAGTTTTTCCACGATTTACCAACTGGTTCGCTAAATTATGAAATTCGGCGTGACATCGCGCATATCCGTCATGCTTGTTGCTATTTTGATGGCAGGTATAGCAATGACCATCGGTCTTAGCCTGGATAAATTCCGGCGAACCCACACTGATCTGTTGACTTCCAGATTCCAGTTTGTCGTCAACGACATTCGCAACAAGATCGAAACCCAAATGGATCTGGGTCTTGCGCTGTCGACCTTGCAGGACGTATCAGAAGAACTCGAAACCTATCGAAACGACGATGAGATGATTCTCTCAATCGAGGTATTCGATGAGAATGGGTCTGTATTGTTCAGCACCGATCCCAGCTTCATCGGAGATCTGGTTTCAGAAGATTGGGTGTTTGAATGGCGTGCGAATCAAAACTTCAGTTCGTGGTCGCGATTGGAGAGGGATGCCGGAGTTGTCGGCGTGCCGATCCAGAACAATCTGAATCAGAATGTCGGCTCACTGGCCTTGCGTTATTCCAGAGACATATTGGATCTGAGCATCTCCAATCAGACTGAACGTCTTATAACCTTCGGACTGATCGTGGCTGTATTCATGACGATTATGAGCCTTGTAGGTTGTATTGTTCTGTTGCGTGGTACGATTTCAGACCTGAAAAGCATGACGCAAGCGATCAGGGACATCATGAACAACCGAAAAGACAGCGAACAGCTCAAAGCCACCATCAAGAAGCATCCTGAATTCGAATCGTTTTCCGCATCGGCACTGGGTGCGCAGACTGCGCTGAGCGAAGCCAGTTCCGATATTATCGAACTCGACGAGGCCGAGTCGTGAATTTCAAAATAACGAAATCACAGCGCGAGAATTCTGATATCAAGGAATTTCTGACCAACCAAAAGGGATTGCTCACCCGTATGGTACTGCTGTCCGTTGTTGTGTTGCTGATCGGACAGCTCGCAGTCTCATGGTTTGCCCTTCTGGGCTTCGAAAAGGAGCTTAGCCCGCAATTGAGCCTGAAAGCCCAGGCGGTTGGCAATGCCATCTCTTCCGAGCTGGCATTTGCGGTCGGCGAACTGAACATTCCGCCTGATCAATTGGTCGGCGTCGAAGAGTACTTCGACAATTATCTTCAGTCAAACAAAGATATTGAATATCTTGCAATGATTGACTCCAGTGGAAAGACGCTGTTCGTGCGGGGCGTTGAGCCAGAAACCATCAACACAATATTGACTGAATTGAAATCCAACCGCATCAGCAACCCGAAATTTGAAACTGACGTACAAGGCTATCTCGATGGTGCATTTTCGATTGATGAGACGTTGTCTGGCACTACTGAACTGCATGTGGGTGTAACCAGCGAACATATTCGAAACCAATTTTTCGAAATGATCTTCGAAATCCTGACGGTCATCGCGATTTCCTGGCTGGTAACTTTTGAATTCCTTGTGTTCTACATGCGTCGTCGCATATCCAGACCAATTCACCATATCCGAACGGTACTGGCCGAAGGTTCGCGCGGGGTGTTCGCCAATCGCCTGGTTGAGCGATCGAAAGATGAAATCGGGCAACTGATCACCAGTTTCAACAATTTGGTACAGGATCTACAGATCAAATACAACGATTTTGTTTTTGAAGTCGTGGAACTCAAGCACGCACAGATCGATGACAGCATCGGAAAGAAAATCGCCCGGGTTCGCGAAAAGTTCGATGAGAAATTCATTCTGAGCGGCGGTAGGGATGTTCATTCAAGACATGTGGTGCAGATTCGGGTGCCACTTTTTCTATTTATATTTTCTGAAGAGCTGTCGCGTTCGTTCATTCCGCTGTTTGTATCCAAATACGCACCGACGGACATGATGTTGTCGCACGATGTCCTCATCGGTCTGCCGATCACACTCTTTATGCTCGCTGTGATGATTGTCACGCCGTTTGGAGGCGGTTTGGTTGACAGGTTCGGCGTGCGCCGAATATTCCTGATCGGTGTGGCAGCGGCGGTAATCGGCTTTATCGGGAACTTCCTGACACAAACCTACTACGACCTGATTCTGTTCCGAATTCTCACCGGTGTAGGCTACAGTCTGATCTTTGTCGCATCCGAAGGCTGGGTGGTTCAGAACGCCGAAGAACACAATCGAACCGCATCAACAGGAATCTTTGTGACAGCGGTATTCGTCGGTATCGTTTGTGGACCCCCGATCGGCGGAATGCTCGCCAACAGAATCGGATTTGAGGCGACATTCCTTATTTCAGCGTTTCTTGCGGTGATATCCGGACTAATTGTCTATCAGGTATTCCGTACAGACGATGATTTACATGAAATCCGCAGAAAGCGAATCGTACTCCGTAAGGAGGACATGATCACCCTGCTCAAGGACCCGCGATTTTTCTCGGTTTTGTTCTTTACTGCCATTCCCGCAAAAATGACGCTCGCCGGATTCATCGCATATCTGGTTCCGCTGTACCTGACCGAACTCGGTCATAACGAGTCGTCTGTAGGACGATTGATGATGCTATATGGTCTGGCAACTCTGAGTTGCATCTTCATTTCCGCGCGCATTGCCGATCAGACACACAAGTATATTCAAGTTGTATTTGTAGGTGGTTTACTGGCAGGTACAGGGTGTATTGCGAGTTTATTCTCAAATTCCATCGGCATCAGTGACACAGGTGCTGTCGTTCTCGCCATTCTTTCTCTGGGATTTGGACACGCCATGATTATGACTTCTCAGAACTCCATGATCCTGATGGTTGCCGGAAATCATGCTGACACAATCGGACGGGCATCGGCAGTAAGTGCTTACCGCGTATTTGAACGAATCGGTATGGTAATCGGACCGTTGGTTGCGGTTGCGTTGATCAGTCAATTCGGCTACCACGACGCAATTGCGGGATTCGGGGTTATCATCCTTACCCTGATTTTATTGTTTATGTTAGTGATGACAATCTCAAAGACAGAGATTGAAGAAAATCAGTCACTATACACGCCTGAAAGATAATACCGTGTTAAAGAAGATATATCTCATTTCCGCGATTATCGTCGCATGCTTTACTCTGAGTCATGCGACTGCACAGTCTGTACCCGGAGCCAACAACGATAGGACGTACAAGATTTTCGGTGTGGTCTGGCGCGGCGAAACCGAAGTCGAGGCTGGATTTCGGGAATACCTGAACCAGCGAGGGGTGCCCTATCAGATGACAATTCGGAATCTGAACCTTGACCGCGCAAACGCACCCGGCATAATCGAGGAGATCAAGCAAGTGAAACCCGATTTGGTCTACACTTGGGGAACAGGAACAACCCGAAGTATTCTTGGCAAAGTCAACGAGTCGGACTCCGACCATCTGGTGAGGGATATTCCCGGCATTTTTGTCTTGGTCGCCTATCCAGTCAGCGCGGAAATCGTCAATAGTTTCGAATACCCGGGCCGAAATGTGACGGGTGTTGCTTTCCTTGCGTCTATCGAGGCCCAGATCAACTCAATGCTGGCCTATCGACCGTTCAAAAAAATTGCCGTGATCTACGACGACAGATCTAGTAATTCCCGGATCAACGTTTCCCAACTGGAGGAAATCGTTCCCCAGATGGGTTTGGAGCTCATGGTTTTCCCGATACCAAAGAAGGAGGATGGAACTTCAGACCCCGAAGTCCTGCCAGAGTTGGTGCAAAAAGCCAAAGATGGTGGAGCAGATGTTTTGTATATGGGACCCGATTCATTCATCACCAGACATGGTGATGCCTACACCGCTGCTGCAATGAGAGCCGGTCTGCCTACGTTTGCTTCAACGCAATCCCCTTTGCGAAACACCCGGGCAATGTTTGGCCTCGTTAGCGACTACCATACCCTCGGCAAGCTGGCTGCCGTCCAGGCAGAACGAATTCTGGTCGACGGCGAAAAACCGGAAGATTTACCTGTTGCCCGATTGTCTCGCTTCAAACTGTGGATCAATATTGATGTTGCAAGCGACCTCGGTCTATATCCGCCAATGAATCTGATTTCGATCGCGGATTTCAAGCAAAGTAAAGTTAACTGAGCACCACCTGATCTGTATTTATTGAATCATGCTACTGCGGACGCGCATCAGCCTACTGGGCATACTGGTCGTCACTGTCGTTAGCGCAGCCATCCTGTTTGCCTCGTTCGAGCGTGAGCAACTGATCAGAGATCAATTTTCAAATGAGTTGCTTTCGGATCAGTCCAACCTGTGGAGCAAAATCAAGGATGAATTCATTGACGACATGGAAGATTCGGCATGGATTATCCGAGAAAACCGGGAGCTCCTCAGAGCGATTGAGAATGAGGACTATGAATCAATCCGAAATCTCGCACGACAAATCGTCAGTCAACTGAAGTCGTCGGGTGTATCCGATCGTTTTGATATCCTTGACTTTGACGGCAACCTTCTCTATTCGTCCCTTTCGGGCGTGTTCCAAAGCCCAATTGTATCTGAAGAAATCGCAAGATATGCGGTTGAGAACAATTCTACGATACGCGGTGTCGGGAATGACAAGCAGCGCAACACCGCGGTTGTATTTGGATTTCCGATCATCAATGACAGCGGCGAAGTTGTAGGATTGAGCATTATGTCTTTGGACATCATCCGACCGATCGCTGAGATGGAGAAACTCAACAATGCGGCGGTCATGATTCTTAATCGACGCGGACGGCTTCTTGTCGCACCGGATCCCGAGGTATGGGGAAACTACGGTGACCTAGTTGACCTGGGCGAACTGAGCACATCGCAGACAATCTCCAAAGATGACCGATACTTCTCGGTTACCGTACTCCCACAAGTTGCAGACCTTGGAAGTCTTGTGGGAAGACTGGTCAATATCAAAGAAGTCACTGATCAAATACTCCAACAGAAAAAAATCAGTCAACTCACGATATTGTCAATTGTGATTTTCACTTTAATCTCACTGATCGCACTTTACTTTTATATGCGATATGCATTTGCGTCCCTTACGGAAGGAGTTCATGTGCTTGAAGCACTGACCAAAGGCGACCTTATGATGCTGGTTCAGATGAGAACCGGCAAAGATGAAGTGGGGCAGATCGGACATGCAGTGAATGTATTTCGCTCCGGCATGCTCATGCTGAATCGAATTCGACGGTCAAGAGAGCGTCAACGTGCGAGGCAGGAGAGGTTCATTTACCGAGAAATGAAAGGCCTTGCTGATACACTGGACGGTGAAGATCAAATCGCAATGCTTGAAGAGCTGGACAAAATAGCCCAGAGAATTGACCAGAAAGCAAAAGACGAAAGCGTAGCGGAGTCGATGATTGCAGTTGATCCGACCGCTGAGGATTTCGACCCCAAAGTTTTCCATGGATCAGGCAGTCTGATTCTGATGGCGACAGCCTTTCAGAGTATGTCGAGCCGGGTTCAGGATCAGCATAAGCGCCTGAGAGACGCACTTGCGACGAAGCAGGCATTCATCGCACTTCGCAAGGAATTGGATATTGCGACCAGGGTGCAGTTGTCTTTGCTACCCCATCGTCGCGAACAGTCTGACGCTTTTGAGATTGTAGGCGGAATGTGGCCGGCAAAAGAAGTTGGAGGAGATTTCTTCGACTATTTTCGAATTGATGAAAATCATATTGGGATGGCGATAGCCGATGTATCCGGTAAAGGCGTGCCGGCCGCACTATTTGCGGTCATGTCGAGAACGTCTCTGCGCGGCATGGCAGCGCACGTACGCTCACCAGCGAAAATTTTGGAGAGAATCAACAATTTTCTTGAGTCACACAATGACGAGAATCTGTTCATCACGTTCTTTTATGGAATACTGAACGAGTCAACAGGACATTTTACATACTCGAATGGTGGACACAATTCGCCATTTTTGATAAACGAAGAAGGCGCCGCTCCGTTGGACCTTACCGCGGGCATGGTTTTGGGAATGTTTGACGGATTGGAATTTGACGAGGCGTCATTGACTCTGACACCAGGCTCCCGACTGGTGATGATAACCGACGGCATTCCCGAAGCATTCGATGAGAATAATGAAGCATTCGGCGACGACCGATTGCTGGAAGTGGTGTCGTCTCTACCCAATCGAGGTGCCGGCGACGACGTAAAGCAAATCATCAAGGCAGTCGACGAATTTGTGGGAAATGCCCCACAGTTCGACGACATCACGTGCGTGGTCTTGCATTACGAGGGCACCAGCGAACATAAGCACGCAAGCACTAGTAGTATGGATGGTAAGGAAATGGAAGTAAATCTGACATTGAAGTGTGATTTGTCCGAAGTTCCTCGCGTTGCGGAGGAGATTGAACAGCTCGGAGAATCCAACGACTGGCCGATGGCGTGGATATTCAACGCCAATCTTGCTCTTGATGAATTAATCACCAACGTAGTCAGCTATGCTTTCAAACACGAAAGTGAAAAGGCCGAAATCAGCTTGTCGCTGAAACAGTCTGATAATACCCTGACGATAGTCTTGGAAGACAGTGGACTACCGTTCGACCCGTTTTCGGAAGCGAAAGAACCGGACGTGGAAGCGGATGTGGACGATCGTCCGATCGGTGGACTGGGTGTGTTTTTCGTCAAAACTTTGGTCGACAAAGCGACTTACGAGCGACGTGATGATCGCAATCGCGTGACGCTGGTGCTTTATCACCCGGACCACCAATAAGTCAGTGTAGTCTCTCACTGCGATTATCAAATGAGATCCGGATCCGGTCGACGTGCTGATATTGCGCTGCGCAATTGGCTGAACATCAATCGTGACGTAAAAAATAATGAGCTAACCTGGGCGCAGTACGACAACTTGATCCTGGCGATCAGAAACGAATTTGAACGCTGGCCAGCGGTCCACAGTTTTGAATATATCCATCATTTAGAGCTCCAGGATCCTAATTACGGCGTCGGCAAGCCATATAAAATTCCTCTCACTTACTCTGATTCGGGCGGCAGTGGTATACCTCTCATTGCTCTCGGTGGACTGACCAATGTCGTTCAGCGTTTTGATTTTCTGGCATTGGATGCGTATCCCAACGCTCGCGTGATCGCGCTTGATCTCGGTGGCCGCGGTCGTAGTGGGTGGATGGCAGAAACATCCGATTACCATCTGGATACTTATGTCGAACAACTCAAACAATTGATAGATCACCTGAAGCTGGATTCATGTTCGTTATTGGGGTCGTCACTCGGAGGGTCAACTGTAATTTCGTTCGCCGCTCTTTATCCCGAACGGGTACAGAGAATTGTGCTTAATGACAGTACTCCCTATATTCCCGTTGAACGACGCGATCGACGAGCTCGGGCGGTAGGTCGGCATTACGTATTTCAAACCCCTGCCGAGTTGTTCAGACGCACCGGCGCCTCTGCGAAACACGTGGGTCCGACACCGGATGCCGTACTATTGCATAATTCACATCATAAAACACGCTGGTCGGATATCGAAAACGGTAGAGTATATCGACATGACCTGCGATCAATGCTGGCCTATCGAGAGGAGGCGAAACACAGCTTGGATTTGTGGGAACAGTGGAATTCCGTGCAATGCCCTGTCTTTTTGCTACACGGAGTCGAAAGTGACGCGACAACAGACGAAACGATTGCCCGAATGCGCGGTCACAAGAATTTTTCGGTCATTCACATTCACGACTCCGGTCACACACCATCTCTCGGTGATGGTGAGTTGACATCCGCCATTGTAAATTGGTTACTGGGTGACGGGAGTTCTGCAGATGATCAGTATTTTTCCGTGAGTTACTGTCCCAAACGAGTTCTTTATCCAGATGAACGTTAGTTCCAACGTACGTAGCTTTATTTTTATCCGACACGGCGAAACGACTGCGAATGAGATGCAGGTTGCCTCCGGCGGAGATTCTGAGCCATCTCTGACCGAGTTTGGTCGCAAGCAAATTTATACTGCAGCTGATACTTTGAATCGTATCAACGAAGTTCCTGATGAGATTGTCTGCTCGGAGAATTTCCGAAGCATCGAATCCGCGAAGATACTGCGCAAAGTATTTGGGGGCGAAATTACGCGTAACCCACTGCTTAACGAGAGAAAACTGGGAGTATGGAATAACGTAGATATCAGCGAGGTGAATCCAATGCTAATAGCTGGCGAAACACCGCAGAACGGAGAGAGCAGAGCGGAATTCCGGGAAAGGTTTTTTCGTGGATTGAGCCAACATCACGAATTGCTCTTGAATCACCGAATCATCATCGTCGGGAGTCGGGGCACAGCGAGATTACTGTTGGAATTGGCCAACAAAGAAAACGCTGCATTTTTTCCAAATGGGAATCTGCTACGGGTAACAATCGCTAATTCGAGTCAGTTCGAATTGGTTGACATCGAATATATAAACTAGCCCATAAAGTCCGACAACGATCGCGCAAATTATCCTGATTTTCTACAGCCACAGGATACCTCGTAGGTTTATCTGCGGAATCCCGTTTAGCGGCACTATCTCAAGAACCGACAAAATGGGTGGTATAGTTCTGATGCTTAAATTAGATGTGGCAAGAGAGATTCTGCAGGGTAGTTGGTATTTTTAGCGAGCCCCTGCGAATCGCACTGTTGAAGGATATCCTCTTATTTTGTCCTCAGTAAATCAGGAGCTTACACTAGCCAATGCATTTTCGCGAGTGTCATGAGTCGAAATTATTTTTCCGAAGCCACTGATATCGAAAACATCTTTTACCGGCCCGGAAATTGAACACATAGCAAACTTGGCATTTCGGCTTTTGAGAGTCTTTGCAAGCAATAAAATTACTCGAAGCCCTGCGCTACTGATATACACAAGATCGGCAAGTTCCAGAACTACAGCCTGATCGGAATCGGCGACAACCGACTCTATCGCAGTCTGAAAGTCGACAGCATTTTGTCCATCAATTCGACCGGCTGGCTTCAGGATAAGCGTACCGTCTACTTTTTCTGCAGGAATTTCCATATGATGCTCCTAGCTCCTTTATTTTTCATATGTCCCAATGCTAACGAAACCCAAATTCATTGGGTTGACTTCGCAAAACAATAGCGTGCGAAATTAAAGCATACTTTGACTGCAAACACAACAAAATTATAACAGAACTTTAGTATTCAATCTAACAGGTCGAATCAACCATTATTGAAAGCTACAATCTGGTAGTAAGATTCCTTTCGCCATGTCACCTAACAGCGTAGAAAAATTATGCATTTTCAACTCATGATTAGGATTTTTCGTCACCATCGAAAATATCAAACTCGTCTTCGTCCGGCACGATCACAAATTCTGGATAAGCCTCAATTCCCAATTCTGCGACATCCTGCCCCAACTCTTCAACAGCCGGAGTGACGCGCGCGCCAATTGTCATATCGATTACTTTCCAAACGATGAAAGATGTCAAGAAAGTAAATGCTCCGATCGCGACTACACCCGTCAGCTGAACCAGAAAATTTCCGCCAGCCGCAATACATACCGCAAGCGTACCCCAAACACCAGCAAACATGTGTGCCGGAATGGCACCGACCACATCGTCGATCTTTACCATTTCCAATGCCTTCATACCAGCAGTACTGATCAGACCACCGACTCCTCCGATCACGATTGCCCATTGGTGAGCTCCTATATCAGGACCAGCGGTTATCGCAACCAACCCACCTATCGCACCATTGAGAACCGCCATCAAGTCGACACGTCCCAGCAAAGGCCGCGATACCGACACGGCGACCAACACACCAGCAGCCGCTGCAAGATTTGTATTTACCAGGATTACACTCATTGCAACTACATTCAACGCTGAATCAAGCGCGAGTTGCGAACCACCGTTAAAGCCAAACCAGCCAAGCCACAATATAAAGACACCCAAAGTTACAGCAGGGACATTAGAAGGTGGTGTATTTTTCACTCTTCCATCCTTCCGGTACTTATTCATTCTTGCTCCAACCACGAGAGCACCTGCAAGTGCCGCCCAACCGCCGGTCGAGTGCACAATCGTTGAACCGGCGAAATCTTGAAATCCCATTTCGGACAGCCAGCCTCCGCCCCAGGTCCAGGCACCGACTACCGGGTAGATGATTGCAGTGAGAACCGAGATAAACAGAAAGAACGACCACAACTTGACACGCTCGGCCAGCGTTCCAGAGACAATGGAAGCGGTTGTCGCAACAAAAACCATCTGGAAGAACCAATCTGACATGGTTGAGTAGTCAGATTTCAGCACATCATTCAACGCTTCTTCATTACCTCCCAACAAAGCATATTCCGCCGGCGTTGAACTGTAAAAAAATGTAAACGAACCGATAAACTTATTCACATCGACATACATGAGGTTGTACCCGATCAGATAGAATGCGATGCCGGCGATCGAATACAGTCCGATGTTCTTCATGCAGATGACCGATGCGTTCTTGGTGCGAACGGATCCTGCTTCCAACATCGTAAAGCCGGCACACATCCACATGACGAATGCGCCCCATAGCAGAAACGAAAATGAATTGAAAATAAAAGCCGTTTCCGATTCGACGGCTGCGTTGGCTGTGGAAGAAAACAGACACAATCCAATAACAGGAAGCAAAACAGGCAGACGTTTCAATGTCCCCCTGTCGATTTTTATTGAACGAATACGGCTATCAAATTTCATTTGGATATTCCCCGATTTAGCTACTCATCATACCTTACGAAATTATAGACTAAATTCCACGATTTCAACGCAACGAACCTCGTTCGAGACTCGATGGAACCACTCTATGGAGTTCAGTCAGTGTCTGAGTCCGACCACAGAATCCTTGACTGCCAATCGACTAATTTCATGTCGATCAATCGTCGTCTTCTGGTTCAGGCATTGCAAGAAATTCCGGATAGGAATGAATGTTGAGTGCTGCCCAATCCAAACCAATTTGCTCCGACTCCAAGGTCGAACGCGCGCCGACCAGAAGATCGATTACGTTCCAGATTATGAACGACACAGTGAATGCATAACCACAAATCGAAAGAACTCCAATAAATTGGACGAACACGTCACCATGATGGGAAAGACTCACGGCGATGGTTCCCCAGATTCCGGCGAACAGATGAACCGGAATCGCACCAACACCGTCATCTATTTTCAGATGCTCCAGCAGTTTCGTACCAAAGAGGCTTGCCAGTCCTCCCAGACCACCAATGAGGATGGCGAGATTGTGATTCGGTAAATCCGGATCTGCAGAAATTGCGACAAGTCCTGCAATCGTCCCATTTAGAATCACTGACAAGTCCATTCGTCCAACCAGCGGACGTGACAAGGCTAATGTAACCAGCATTCCTGCACAGGCTGCCAGGTTTGTATTGACAATAACGATACTCATCGCAACTGCAGATTGCGCACTATCAAGCGATGCCTGCGAACCGCCATTGAAACCGAACCAGCCCAGCCACAAGATGAATACGCCAAGTGTATATGCTGGAACACTTGAGGGGTGAAAAGTTTTTACTGTTCCGTCTTTCCGAAATTTACCTAATCTGGCACCGACGACAAGCGCGCCGGCCAAAGCACAGGCACCACCGGTGGCATGTACTACAGTTGAGCCGGCGAAATCCTTGAATCCCAGCTGACCAAGCCAACCTCCGCCCCATGCCCAAGCGCCTACGATCGGATATATGAAGATCGCGTGTAACAAAGCAAAAACGAAAAATGGCCAGACCTTGACTCGCTCGGTCAGTGTTCCGGAGACTATCGACAACGACGTCGTCAAAAAAACCATCTGAAACAACCACCACGACATCGGAGAGAATTGAGGGTCTACGGTTTGCGCAATGGAACTCGCGCTCCCGTCTTGAACTGGTGCACTTTCGATGATCGGGTTATAGAGAAATTTCACACTCCCGATGTAACCGTCCACATCGACATACATGAGGTTGTAGCCAATGATGTAGAACGTCAATCCCGCGATGGCATAAAGACCTATATTCTTGAGACAGATCAGACTCACATTCTTGGTGCGAACTGTACCTGACTCAAGCATACAGAACCCGGCACACATCCACATTACGAACGCGCCCCACACCATGAACGAGAAAGAGTTGAGAATAGTG
Organism: Arenicellales bacterium; assembly: GCA_963666625.1. GTDB lineage: Bacteria > Pseudomonadota > Gammaproteobacteria > Arenicellales > JAJDZL01 > JAJDZL01. The sequence continues at coordinate 2,453,356 of OY762925.1, read as the reverse complement.
CGAACTTCCGGATCGACTTCGGCATCTGCAACATCTGAAAATACAGTGACGAAAACCGTCAGAGCCAGAATGCCGGTAACAAGTACGAAGCGTTTGTCTTTAGGCAGCGAAAAGATGTTCTTGTTCAGACTGGGCATCCTTGCGAAACTTTCAATATAGATTTGATTCGATTCTGTTCAAAAGTAATTTTTCGAAATAATTACGTTTTCATCGTTAGCCTGATCAATCCGAAGCACATGTACCAACAGTTATGAATGAATCCAACTAACCTAATCGCACAACAGTCCGATAATCCGCGACTCAGGAACAGTTCACAGTTCACTCAAAGCTATTTTTATAGATGATATGGAAACCTCCCACCCTCGCTTTAAAATAATGAACTGTAATCAACATACGAGAGGTGAGAGGTTCACATGGATACATACGATAACACAACGATCGGGTTGGATTTGGCAAAGAACGTGTTTTACTGCACCGAGCTGAACCGCAACATGCGGGTGGTGAATCAGACCGGACTGAGACGCAGCCAGGTATTGGAGTGGTTTTCCGCACTGGATGCGTCGAAGGTTCGGTGTGTGGCGATGGAGGCGTGCGGCGGCGCGCATTTCTGGGGCCGCAAGCTTGAGGAGCTGGGTCTGCCGGTGAAGCTTTTACCGCCGAAGTGGGTGAGGGCCTATGTGGTGAACAACAAGACCGATGCCAACGATTCGGTGGCGATCGCCGAGGCCTCGCTGCGGCCGCGGGTACATGCGGTGCCGGTGAAGTCGGTGGCGCAGCAGGATCTGACGACATTGCACGGACTTCGCGAGCAGGCGATCGGCACCCGCACGCAGTGCTGCAACACGATCCGCTCACACCTGGCGGAACGGGGGCTGGTGACCGGGCGCTCAAGATCGAAGCTGGATGATCTGGTGCGGCGGGTGCTGGGTGATGATCCGACGCTTCAGGCGGGGCTGGATCTGAGTCAGGTCAGTGCCGAGTTCCGGCACATGCTGGCGCATGAGGCTGAGCAGCTGGGCAATGTCTGCGAAAAGGTGGAGTTCTACACTTGCCGGATCAAGGCATTGGGTTCACAGATGGATGAGGTGAGGCGGTTGCAGACAGTACCGGGCATCGGTCCGATTGTGGCGAGCGCACTGGTGTCGGTGTCCGGTGAGGGTGGTGACTTCGGATGCGGGCGCGACTTCGCCGCCTGGCTGGGGCTGGTGCCCCGCCAGCACAGCAGCGGCGGACAGGAGAGGTCCGGCGGCATCTCCAAGTGCGGTGACCGCTACGTTCGCACGATGCTGATCCACGGCGCCCGCTCGGTGTGTTTTGCGGCCGCACGTAATCCGGACAGTGACGATCCGCTTCACCGAAAGGCCAGACGTGTTGCCAGGCGCAGCAACCACAACAAGGCGGTGGTGGCGGTGGCCAACCAGATGGCCCGCATCAGCTGGGTGATATTGGCCAAGGGGGTTGAATACGATCCCCGGAGAATCACGGCGTAGAGATGATCAACAGAATGAACATATGGCCGTACCGGTCCCGGTGACCGGCACGGCGGAAGATGATAAGGTTACAGGTCGGGGAGATTGCATTGGTGAGACTGTGAACTGATGACACAAAGGGCGATGCCTGCGCAGGAAGAGCCTGGACTGTGCTACGGCGGCATGCAAGCCGATTTATAGATAAGGAGCCTGTGCGCGAAAATCATCATGGCTCGGGGACCGGTTGATGTGTCCCCCAATGAAAGAAGCCGGATATAAGACCGCAACCCATTTTGTTCATCGATTGGCAAACTCAAACTTGCAATCGGGGAGGTTTCCATATAAGCATAAACCCTAAACGGCTCGGGTTCCATGCACCACAATGTAGCATAAAAATTGAATATACAGATTTGTCCGGACTGGCGCGAACGGACAACAGATAGTACTGATGAGCAAGGCCGCCAATTGCGAACATCATCCGGTTGGGAGAGGTTGTGAATGACTGCACCGACCGCCATATATTACTTCTTGTGGGAACCAATATACTCGGTCGAAGTTTCTACGGGATTTCCACTGAAATCCCGCACAAATCCAAACAGGCGAAGTTCAAAAGCAAAATACCTCCTGATCCCACGATTATGGACAACGAATCCAGTAACTGCTCTTGACGATGTGATCGTCGGCAATCAGTGCATCTGTATGAGTTTCCGTGATGACGCCTGATGCCGAGCCATGAGTTCCTGCAAATCCACATCTGGAATTTCGCCATCGAGTACCCGCCAGGTACCGGCGATCATGACGCGGTCGGCACGATGCGCGCCGCAAAGTATCAACGCGGCAAGAGGGTCGCCCGCCCCTGAAAACCGTAGCTCATCGAGCTTGTACATGGCTAAATCCGCCTGCTTTCCGCTTGCAATCTTACCTACATCATCCCGTCCCAGACATGCAGCGGACCCTTCTGTCGCCCATTTGATTACGTCAAAGTGTGTGATTTTCTTGGAACCATATCGAAGCCGCTGAATCTGCAACGCCAGCCGCGCTTCCTGAATCATATTGGAAGCATCCTCAGAAGCAGAACCATCGACGCCTATTCCAATGCGCGCACCGCTTTCCAGTAATTCCTGAGTGGGGCATATACCGGAAGCGAGAAGCATGTTTGAACCCGGACAATGTGAAATGCCCACCTTCGCTGAGCCCAGCCTTTCGATTTCCTCTTGATTGAAGTGGATGCCATGCGCCAGCCAGACGTTGTCCTTCATCCAACCTACCCCTTCGAGATAGTCGACCGGACGACAACCATACTCTCTGAGACAGAAATTGTTCTCATCCTGGGTCTCAGCAAGATGCGTATGCAAGGTAACACCGAATTCGTCAGCCATACGTACCGATTCGATCATGAGCTCGCGGGTTACTCCGAACGGAGAGCAAGGTGCCAGGGCAATCTGCTGCATCGACCCTTCGCTCGGGTCGTGATACTCCCGGATGACGCGTTCGGAGTCAGAGAGAATGACATCTGTCGCTTGAACCGTAGATTCTGGCGCCAATCCACCATCGGCGACTGAAAGATCCATACTGCCACGCGTCAGTGTGACACGTATCCCGACTTTCCTTGCAGTCTCAGCCTGGATATCAATGCCGCTTTCAAGTCCTTCCGGGAACATGTAGTGATGGTCCGATGCAGTTGTACAACCGGAAAGCAGAAGTTCGGTGAGCGCCAATTCTGTCGCATCCGCCAGCTGTTCAGCGGTCAAACCGGACCAGACCGGATACAATGTCGTGAGCCACGCGAAAAGTTCCTTGTTCAATGCAGGCCCATACGCACGCGTCAGAGTCTGAAAGAAATGATGATGGGCGTTGATCAGCCCGGGCAGAATGACATGCCCCGAAGCATCAAACACACTATCACAAGGGGTTTGCGGCACGGTGCCACCAGCCAGACATTCGACTATCCGGTCATTTTCGACGACTATCCCGCCTGCCGAATCTTCGGCGAAAATTGCCAGTGGATTCTTAATCCAGGTTCGCATGTCAATACCTCCTTAACAATTGACGACTCTGTCTTTATTCATCGTCCCGTCGTACAAGCCCGTCACAACCAATCTCAGCATAATGATCAAAGCGCTCAGCAACATCACGAATCCGGATTGATGCGCCAGTGCAATCGGCAGCTGCACCCGACTCACCAAAGTTGCCACACCGAGAAAAAACTGGCAGATCGCGACAATCATCACGATGTCCAGCATTATCCGGATCATGGAACGATTCATCGAAAACCGTTGAAACCAGACCACAGTTATCGCCGCGACCAGCGCGAATGCAATCCAGCGATGGATAAACTGAATCGCGATAACGTTCTCAAATAGATTCGCCCACAGTGGAGTCAGTGAAAATAGCATCTGTGGAATCCACTCTCCATTCATATGGGGGAATGTGTTGACGACAAAGCCTGCACGTGTACCCGCCATGAATCCACCGCTGACCAGCATTATAACGACTAGCCCGATACAGACGGCAATGCCGGCAACCAGCCGCTTCGAGATTTCAAGATTGCCTGGCTGGAATTTTCTGTATATCAACCCGACTGACAGCCACAGGACATAACTGTAGAGCAGAACTGCCAGACTCAAATGAGCCGCCAGACGATATTGACTGACTGACGGATCATTCACCATACCGCTTTTGACCATGTACCATCCCAGCAATCCCTGTAAGCCACCAACCAGGAATACAGCGATCAGTCTCAGACTCATCGCAATACTGAAATAGCCGCGGAACTGAAAGAAAAGAAAAGGCAGAAGAAATGCCAGTGCCACCAGCCGACCGGCCATGCGATGCGTGTACTCAATCCAAAAGATTCGCTTGAATCCTTGAAGAGTCAGATCAGAATTGACAGTCTTGAATTCGGGAAACTGTTGGTAATGCTCAAACTCAGCATTCCATTGGGCTTGCGTAAGCGGTGGCAGTACTCCGGATACGGGATGCCAGTCAACCATAGACAGGCCGGATTCGGTCAGGCGCGTATAACCTCCAATCGCGATCACGCTGTAGATCATGGCGCAGATGATCAGCAACCACACCGTTACGTGCATGGGATTCCGATGCGGTTGAATCAGCGCTTGTTCAGTTGAAATCAAGACCGAAGGAAGATTACTGGGACAATCTCTGGAATACCAACGTAGCATTGGTTCCGCCAAAGCCGAAACTGTTCGACATGGCGGTGTTCACTTCAATGTTCTCGATCGGCTCGCGGACAATGGGCAAATCCGCCGCAGCCGGGTCAAGTTCATCAATATTGATCGAGGGACTGATGAAGTCGTTATCAATCATCAACAGGGTATAGATTGCCTCATTGACACCCGCAGCCCCAAGTGCATGACCGGTCAGTGACTTGGTTGATGCGATTCGGGGCACATCACTGAAAACCTCACAGATGGCATTCAGTTCCTGAACATCACCGATCGGTGTGCTGGTTCCGTGGGCATTGATATAGTCCACGGGTTGATCGACATTTTCAAGTGCCAGCTGCATGCAGCGAACAGCGCCGTCGCCGGAGGGTTGAACCATATCGAAACCATCGGAAGTCGCTCCATACCCGATCAGTTCCGCGTAGATTTTGGCACCCCGGTCCAGCGCGCTCTGAAGTTCCTCAAGGACTACAACACCGCCTCCGCCTGAGATGACAAATCCATCTCTACTGACATCGAACGGACGCGACGCCTGTTCGGCGCGATCGTTATAGCCGCCAGACAGGGCACGCATGGCATCAAACAGCATAGTCATCGACCAATGAACTTCATCTCCTCCGCCGGCAAAGACGATATCCTGCTTGTTCAGCTGAATCAGTTCCATCGCGTTGCCGATGCAGTGAGCACTGGTAGCACATGCGGAACTGACTGAATAACTGACACCCTGAATCTTGAAATAGGTGCTCAGCGTCGCCGAATTGGTGCTCGACATGGTTCGCGGTACACGGAACGGGCCCACACCGCGTATTCCCTTCGACCGGAGCATGTCGGTCGCGGCAATGATGTTTTCCGTCGAAGCGCCTCCGGATCCCATGATCATGCCGGTCCGGGGATTGGAAATTCTTTCATCGTCCAATCCCGAATCCCCGATCGCTTCCTGCATCGCAATATAGTTGTAGGCTGCTCCGTCACCCATGAATCGACGCGCCCTTCGCTCAACCGCACGATCAAGATCAATATCGATCGCACCGTGTACCTGACTGCGAAATCCCAATTCCTCATACTGCGGCTCGAAACTGATGCCGGATACACCGCCGCGCAATGACTCAATCACTTCTCGCTGGTTGCATCCAATGCTCGAAACAATTCCAAGTCCTGTTACAACAACCCTTCTCATGCTCATTTCAATTTGAATAATCCGACTCTAAGGTCAGATCCGGTATAGATCGGTTTTCCGTCTGCTTCCACAATTCCATTGGCAACTCCCATAACCAACTTGGTGGCGATCACGCGCCTGATGTGAATCCTATAAGTGATCAGTTTGATCTCCTCTGTAACCTGCCCAGTAAACTTCACCTCTCCTGAGCCCAACGCACGACCGCTGCCTGGTTTACCGAGCCAGCCGAGGTAGAAACCGACCAGCTGCCATAGCGCATCCAGTCCGAGACAGCCCGGCATGACAGGATCACCCTGAAAATGACAGCTGAAAAACCAAAGATCAGGCTTTATATCCAGCTCCGCCTCTACGATCCCTCGACCGAATTCTCCGCCCACACTGTCAATATTGGTAATTCGGTCGAACATCAGGAGTGGCGGCAGAGGTAATTGTGCGTTGCCTTCACCAAACAGCTCACCTCGTCCGCATGACAGAAGATCATCATAGTCGTAGTATGACTTACGCGAAATTTCGTGATTCATCGCAACACTATTTTGCATCAACAATGATGACGTGTAATCGACGCGGTCCATGTGCGCCATACTGGATCGTCTGCTCGACATCCGCTGTCTTCGAGGGACCGGTCACCATATGCACACCTGATGTGCGGTTATCGATCTTTGATGAGGCTAGTCGGAGCGCATCATCAAGATGTCGGACAACCTCTCCGGCATTGATGATCACCACATGATTTTCGGGTACAAATGCATGCGTCGATGATGCGGTGGGCGAACTAACAAGCATTATTGTTCCTGTTTCAGCGATCGCGCATACCGCGTCAGTAACTGAAACGTTGTCGGTCTTCCGGGCAACCCTTGTTTCAATCTGCCAATGATCCGGCCAGTCAAAGTCTTCAAGAAACTGTGACGATCCCATGATCATTTTCGATGGCAGATCGTGAGTGTCGAGAAACTCGCGTACGGCACCCGGAACCTCAGCGTAATTTCCAACAATTTTCGATGTTCCATGTACAGCGCCATGCTTGGTCAGAAAATTGTCAACGAGAAGTCCATCAACCACCGGGCTCGGTGTATCGGTGGACATGATCCTATCGTACTCAGTCTGTGCGGTATCCCTGACTGACGAGCCCAATTTCGCCAGTGACTGGCGAATGTCACCGAAAACCTGCTCGCGGGCGGATGGATTTGGTGTCAGCAATTGCACTTCCCTCGCTGATGTGATGTGTCTCGATGAAATTATAACGTTGACTGTTCTTGAGATTAAGTGCGTGACACCCTACCTCAATACACTCTTCGGTAACTACCACAAACGAACGATTCCGAGATCATCCATAACAACCGACAGTTCGCTCGACGAATGTTCATTGAACCAATCCTCGATCAGACGATAGGCGATAGATAGGCGCGGTGGCACGCGAAACTCTCCCGAGACAAGACCCTCGACAACGTCATCAACACTTCTCCAGTGTGCATCCTGAAGCTCCCCGTCGTTCAGCCGGATTTCATAACTGGACGCGGTTGCGGTGAAGCCTAGCATGATTGATCCGGGAAACGGCCACGGCTGTGACGAATGGTAATCGACAGTATTGAGACTGATATCGGTTTCTTCGAGAACCTCACGCACCACCGCCTGCTCCACACTTTCACCTGGTTCAACAAAGCCCGCAATGACCGAATAACGGTATTCTGGCCACGCTTTCTGCCGTCCAAAGAGACATTCGCCGTCCTTCGTGACCGCAACAATAATCGCCGGATCGGTTCTCGGGAAATGTACTTTCGCACAATCCGGCTTGACACACTGTCTGCAGTGTCCACCTTGGACAGACAGCGTTGCCGAACCGCATTCACCGCAAAACCCGTGTGCTCGATGCCAGTGGAACATCGCCTTTGCGTATGACAACAGTGTCGCGTCCTCGGCTTTCAGACTGTATCCGTTCTCTCGAAGTCCAACGAAGTTACCGTTGCCAAACGATTTGCCCTCCACCCACGACGTATCTCCAATATCCAGCGCGAAATAGTGATGCTCTCCCCGGCATCCCAGATAAACACTGGTCTCGACGGAGTTCTTCGAACTGATGATACTTTCGGATTTTACCAGTGCGGGTGCGCGGTCCGGTTCCTCCGACATGAGAAACTGGTCTTGATGGAACAAAACGAAACGGGCCGAAGGCGAAGTCCGAAGCGAAGCGAGGTGCTGATCGTCCTTACGCCGATTAACCATTCGGTTAAGATCACTGTAGGTAAAGACGTTCAGAAGTGAACGTTTGAGATCATCCATTGGATTTCCGAATTTGGCGGGTCACGAACTCTTTTACCTGCTCCAGATCGCTGACTACCGGCACCCGTGGATGCAGATTTACAATCTGTGAACGATTGTCCAGCCATGCAACGACGGGTTTATTATAAATGACTGCCAGTTCAGCCTCCGCCGCCGTTCCCGACCGGCCGGGTAACACTACGATGACATCGGAACTCAGTACATTGATGTGGTTGCGGGATAGCTGATCTTTGCCTCTGTCACCTGAGTACGGCAAATGTGTGTAAACCGGAATTTCGACATACGGATTCGGGTAGCCTGTGGATGTGGAGTATGTCGACATTGTCTCATCAAACTGCCCGGGTATGACACCGATAACCGATCCTTTCCTTCCTTCTGTCTCAGCGAATGCCTGACTGACCGATAACATCACACCTGAGCCGCCGCCAGTAAGAAGATGCACCTCAATAGTCGCCAGCCAGCGACCTAGGGGAACCGCCTGACTTTCACACATCGCGCTACCTGACCCCATGACTCCGACAAGGGGTAATTTATTGATTGATCCTGTACGCTGAATCATTTCTTCAGATCAACATTTTGCCAGTAACGCCTGAATCCCTTCTCAGATTTGACGAATAATTCGTCCCTTGGGCATCCAAACAGTACGACCGTAACGCGCATTTGAGAGGATTGAAACCAACGGCCAAAAATCCACAACCAATTCGACAATTTTATGAATCCGTTGCGCGTTATGCATATAAAATTTGCGCATTATTTTCAATACATCATTTCCGATCAGGTGACGAATGGCAAATTTGATTGATGGCAAAGCGCTTGCAGCGAATCTAAGGCAAAGCGTAGCCGAAAAAGTGGAACTGCTCAAGACAGAGCATGGTCTTATCCCGGGACTGGCCGTAGTACTGGTTGGCGACAACGACGCCAGCCAGGTTTATGTTCGAAACAAAATCATTCAGACTTCACAGGCTGGGATGAACTCTTTTCACAATAAACTGGCAGCGGGAGTCACCGAAAAGGAACTCCTTGATCTGATCGAGCGATTGAATTCCGATCCTTTAGTGCATGGCATTCTGGTTCAGTTGCCGCTTCCTGATCATATCAATGCTGAGGTGGTAATCAACTCAATTCTGCCACAGAAAGATGTCGATGGATTTCATGCGCAGAATGTCGGGTTGCTGACCATCGGCATGGATGCATTGGTACCGTGTACACCTCTCGGTTGCATACAGTTGCTGAAATCGACCAGTGAGGATCTCAACGGAAAGAATGCGGTCATTGTAGGTCGTTCCAACATCGTCGGAAAACCCCTTGCTACCCTGCTCCTTCAGGAAAATTGCACAGTCACTGTCGCCCATTCCAGAACGCGTGACCTGGAGACTGTATGCCAACAGGCAGACATTCTGATATCGGCGGTCGGGAAGGCCCACATTGTCAAGGGACATTGGGTGAAACTTGGAGCAACCGTCATCGATGTCGGAATCAATCGTATCAAACTCGAAACTGGAAAATTGCAATTGGTTGGTGATGTCGATTTCGCCGAAGCGGAAAAAGTTGCCGGTGCGATCACACCGGTTCCAGGCGGTGTCGGACCAATGACGATCGCAAGCCTGTTGCAGAATACCCTGAAAGCCGCCTGCAACCAGCACGACATCGCGATTCCGGACTAGAAATGCCCTGATCTTCGGTTGACTCGGATTGTCAACTTTCGACTACCAGCAATAAGCGGCTGCGGGAAACACATCACCCTTTGCGCCGCGCGGGTCACAGCCTGCTTCAAGCAATCCTGTTTCCGGTTCCCTCTCGATTGCAAGAAGATAGCCCTCGGTCCAGTCCGGCCTCGACTCAATCAAGTGTCCGCGCGAACGAAGTCCGGATAAAGTGTCCTCACCGACACTCTCCTCGATCGCAACAAGTCTATTGTGAAATTCGTGCGGTGCGAAGTAACCCGGAAAGTGATGGCTTGAGAACTTCGGTGCCTCGATCGCCTGGGCAATCGTCATATCAAATACCACCCTGTTCAGTAGAAACTGCAACATCCACTGATCTTGCTGGTCACCGCCCATACTGCCATACACCATCCAAGGTTGATCATTTCTGTGAACCAACGTCGGGCTGATGGTGGTTCGCGGTCGCTTGAAAGGTGCGATCACACCGGGGTGATGGCTCGGTGTGAGGTAAAAGGTCATCAACCGGTTCCCGAGCGGTACACCGAGAGATTCAACAAGTTCGGAAGACTTGAGCCATCCGCCGCTGGGGGTGGCCGCAACCATATTTCCGTCCCGATCAATCGCGTCCACATGGACAGTGCCGTGTCCCCAGGACTTACGGCCTATACGGTCCTCTACAGGCATCGCGGCGACCTGTCTGGTCGGGTCGCCCGGAATGATCTGATCACTTGCCTTGGAAGGATCAATCAATTTCGAGCGCATCGCACCATATTCATCACTGAGCAATGCCTCAATGGGTACGTGAACGAATTCAGGATCGCCATACCACTGCTCGCGATCTGCGAATGCAAGCTTGACGGCTTCTATGACTGTATGGAGATACTCAGCCGAGTTATGCCCCATGTCACCGATCGGAATATTCTTGAGAATTGACAGCGATTGCAACAATGCAGGCCCCTGATTCCAAGGCCCACATTTGTATGCGCGAACGTCATCGAAAGCGATTGACACAGGTGATTCGATTCGTGTATCAAACGCCTGCATATCGGCACGCGAAAGGAATCCGTCCCGCTCCTTGGAATGCCTAGCGATTTCGGACGCGATGTCACCTGTATAAAATTCCTTTCGCACCGCCGCAATACCCTGTTCACGACTTCCACCGACAATCTGCTCCGCATTCATCAGTGTTTGGAAAACATCTGCCAATGCGACGTTCGTCAGCAATTGTCCGGGATTTGGCAATGAATCTTCCGGTAAATATACGGCCGCAGTATTCGACCAGTCATTACGTATCAGATCCTGATTGTCATGGACACCGAAATCAGGCATGAACAACAATCCACGATGTGCGGGAAATTGCTTGGCGGTCTCATAGGCACGACTGCAGACATCCGTAAAGGACATGCTCCCGAATTGCTCCAATGCGGTCGTACAGGCGCCGAGTGCCGCGGGTACCCCTGCGGCGAGAATCCCGGTATCCGGCACGTCCGAATATCCCCGATTCAGGTAGTTCTCGACTGTCGCTGCGGCCGGTGCCATGGTATTGCCATTGACAACGACCGGTTCGGAGTGATACGCCATCTGAATAAGCATGGGGCATTCGCCACCGATTGTGTGTTGGTGCGGATTGACGACACCTTCTACCAGGACGGCGGCAACGGCTGCATCAACTGCATTTCCGCCCGATTTCAGTACATCCGCTCCAGCACTTGCTGCCAGATAATGCTCACTGGTAACGGCACCATTGGTACCGAAAAAACGAGGATGAAAAGGCGCAGCGCGTAGTTGCTCGCGATCCAGTGTTCGAATAGCCATCAGTCAGGGGCTTGTAGCCAGTAATTCCAAGTCGAAAAGCAAGGTATATTCGGTATCAACAGTCCCGTTCCAGGTCAGGAATTCGATCAAAACAATCCTTCGATCTGTCCCGTATCTCCCAGACGAATCGAATTCGCGGCCGGCACCCTCGGCAACCCCGGCATTGTCATGATGTCTCCGCAGATCGCCACCACAAATCCCGCACCCGCAAGCAGACGAATTTCGCGAACTGGCACAATGTGACCTTCGGGTGCACCCAAAGCAGTCGGGTCAACCGAAAAACTGTACTGCGTTTTGGCCATACAGACTGGCAGATGACCGAAACCATCGCTTTCAAGCTGTTTAAGGTAGGTCGCGGCCTTGCTTTCAATCGCGATATCCGCTGCGCCGTAGATCTGCTGCGCTGTGGTGCGAATTTTTTCTTCCAGTGAAAGCTCGTCTGCGTATAGAGGTTTGAATGATCCGGTACCGGAATCCGCTAGCTCAACGACTTTGTGCGCGAGTTGCTCGGTACCAGCCCCACCATCAGACCAGTGTGTACATTCCGCCACATCCGCGCCCATGTTCTCGCAATGCTTTCGAACCACTTCAACTTCAGCATCTGTATCTGAAACGAATCGGTTGATCGCAACTACGGCCGGCAATCCGTATTTCGAGACATTGTCGAGATGCTTCTCAAGGTTAATGCATCCTGCCTCAACCGCCGCGACATTCTCGGTTTGCAGGTCGGCCTTGGCGACACCGCCGTGCATCTTGAGCGCTCGAATCGTTGCTACAACGACAACCGCCGAAGGCTGCAAGCCGGATGTTCGGCACTTGATATCGAAGAATTTCTGGGCACCCAGATCAGCGCCGAAGCCCGCTTCGGTGATGACATAGTCGGTAAGCTTGAGCGCGGCTTTTGTCGCCACCACTGAATTACAGCCATGCGCGATATTGGCAAAAGGTCCACCGTGCACGAATGCTGGATTATTCTCCAATGTCTGGACCAGATTCGGGGCAAATGCGTCCTTGAGCAGTACAGTCATAGGGCCATTTCCATTCAATTCGCTTGCCGCAACGGACGACCTGTCGCGGCGATACCCGACAATGATGTTGCCCAATCTTCTCTCAAGGTCCTGCAGATTCTCCGCTAGACAGAAAATCGCCATAATCTCACTTGCGACGGTAATGTCGAAACCACTTTCTCTTGCGAAGCCGTTCGATACGCCACCCAGTGAGCATACGATCTGCCGCAGTGCGCGGTCGTTCATGTCAACCACCCGTCGCCATGCTACCCGACGGCTGTCCAATCCGACATCGGAGCCCCAATAGATTGAGTTGTCAACAAGTGCTGAAAGAAGATTGTGCGCGGTTCCGATGGCGTGAAAATCACCGGTGAAATGCAGGTTGATATCTTCCATGGGTACGACCTGGGCATAGCCACCGCCGGCCGCTCCACCCTTCATTCCGAAACACGGTCCCAGACTGGGTTCCCTCAAACAAACCATGGTATTTTTACCGATACGATTCAGCCCATCCCCCAAACCCACTGTCGTGGTTGTCTTGCCTTCACCGGCTGGGGTTGGCGTAATCGCGGTAACCAGTATCAGTTTTCCATTTTCCCGACTGGAAAGGGAATCAATGAAATCCAAATCAACCTTGGCTTTGGTGTGGCCGTATGGGATCATGGAATCGGCTGGAATATCCAGTCGCTGCGCAATATCTCCAACTGGCTTCAGCGAAGCTTCTCTCGCGATTTCAATGTCGCTTTTCACTTTCAACACAACTAATTTCTCCTATTTCAATCGTGCAGGAATTTAACCGATTTTTTAAGTCAGATGCGTACGACGGTACGGGAATCGATGTAATGACATTCGATCTGCGGAAACCGAATACGGCATCTTTCGCATGACATACAAACGTCGTAAATTTGGTTGGTATGTTCGATTGACGAAACACAAAATAATACTACACACCGATTCATTTTTGACCGCGAAAAATGTAACTGATCTGCGAGGAAACAAAGGCGAACTTCGCGGCGAATTATCAGGTTCCGGGATGGGGTGAAGAAAAGAGTCGGTCTGTAAGCCGGGTTCTGTACGATCAGATGACCGTCGGCAGTCATTCATCTCGGATTTCCATCACTGAAAATCTCCAGCAACCTACCCAAATCCGACGCGGGCCGCGTCGATGGATTTCTATTTGGTCTTGCTCCAGGTGGGGTTTACCCTGCCGTTGCCGTTACCGTCACCGCGGTGCGCTCTTACCGCACCTTTTCACCCTTACCCTCTCTCACATCTCTTCCAGGAAATGACCGGTCAGGCGGTATATTTTCTGTGGCACTTTCCGTCGGTTCACACCGCCCAGGTGTTACCTGGCACCCTGCCCTCGGAGCCCGGACTTTCCTCCCAACAAACTACCAGCAGAATCTGCCAAATATCTTGTCAAGCGACTGCCCGACCAACTCTTTTCGTAACCTTGAACATTGTACATCAACCTTTCGCCAACGGGCTTGTCCACCATCGGGTCTAAAGACGACTACGAACCAAGTCTCGCGGTGTATAGGCAATCGACTGACTAGAACGAATAGCGAAGCGACATACGAATACCATGACCAGCCAGCTTTGCCCGTGTCGGCGATAAACCATAAGTTCTGACACACCCTTCAGGGCATGTATTACTGCCCACAGGATATGCCGTACTGCCTATACCCCGACCGGTGCGGACCTCACCGAGATTCGAATAGCGCCAAGCAAATTCAAGTGTTACGCGCTCATTTAACGCGGTTGAAATCCCTGTTGTCGCCATCCACGCCAGATCTGTATGACTTCCGCTTGGTACAGTTGTTGTTGTTACTGGAAAATTCATAGTAGTTTTCCCGATTCGATTATGCGCGACGCCGACTCCAAAGCCGAAAAAAGGTGTAACTGAACCGAAGTTACCTAAACCATCTGTGAGATCAACAAAACCTGCTAGCATTCCGGAGATTGACGACAGTTTTGCAGATACTGTTTGGCGCTGATTGGCAGCAAGGAAGTTAGTGCGACCCTTAAACTTGTACCGTGGCCGGTATTCGACTAGAAATTCAAACCGCATAGCACCTTCGGAATAGCCAAAGCCTAATTCGACTGCCGGCACAATCCCGAAATCTCCGACTGATCGATGTGGCGCACCGTCACGACCAGTTCTGCAACCGTACAGTGCGGCTGCCGGTGCAGAGCTTGCACAATCCACGTCCATAAATTTCGTACCGCCCATCAAGTCAAGATTCATACGCAAAAACTTATCGTTTGCGGTTGCAGTACCGGAGGTCAGGGAGATAAGTATTAAGCCTGTATATATCGCTATCCGAGTGAAGCGCATGAAATTCCACTGGAGGTTATAGGAGACAAATTCGCTATCCCTTTCTCCGGGCTTGGGTACAGGACGGAATCAAATAGAAATTTAATACTGCAAAATTTTTTTTGCAAGCCTCAATATTATATGAACTCCAGTACCCCCAATTCCAAGGGAACAATCCCAATTGTGATTGGTAAACTGACGTGAGTGTCTACTTGTCGATACTATCGTCCTTAAGCTGAAGTGCTCGTCGGTATAACGCGTTTCGGCTCACACCGCGAAGTCGGGATGCCACTTCTGCGGATTTGCTCGCCGACATCTCGTCCATCAGAACATTCAGCATATGATCGTTCTCTTCCTCTTTGTCTTCAACCGGCAGACCCGAACTGACAATGGCTATGACGAACTCACCCTTCTGGTTACTCGCCATGGACGTCACCCATTTGGCGAGTCCAGCGAGCGTATCTCTTCGAATCTCCTCATGAATTTTTGTCATTTCTCGGGCAATACACGCTTCACAGTCATCGCCGAACACCGCTTGCATGTCCTCAAGTGACCTCAATATTCTATGTGGTGCTTCATAGAACACAATGCTACCCTGATGTGAAAGCAGCTGCTTCAACCGAGCAAGTCGATCTGCTTTCTTTGCTGGAAGAAAACCAGCAAAGATCGTATTTTCCACAGGTATCCCGAATGCAGACAGTGCGCAGGTCAGTGCACTTGCTCCGGGGATTGGAACCACTGAAATTCCCCCTTCTTGCGAGGCCGCAACCAACGCCTGACCCGGGTCTGAAATCAGAGGGGTACCCGCATCACTGATCAGGGCGATGCTCTCGCCTCTTTGAAGTAGTTTGACCAGCCGATGAGTCTGATGTTTCTGATTGTGCTGATGAAACGGAACCATTTTGGTTGATATCCCATACCTTTGCAGAAGCTTTAGACTATGCCGCGTATCTTCGGCCGCAATCATGTCCACTTCTTTGAGAATCCTGATTGCCCTTAAAGTGATATCTTCCAGGTTGCCGATTGGGGTAGCAACTACAAAGAGTGTTCCTGCAGTATTCATAGATTTGGATAAAGTTATAATCTCACAACCAGATGTGCTGCTCCTCGTTTATTATGGTAATTCCATCCGAATTTATCAGCCCAATCGCATGAATTTCAAATTCTCGTTGTCAACAGGAAAGCTCCCGACGGCTTCTCTTTTCGTTGTGTCTGTGTTTCTGACCGGCTGTGTTCAGGAAGGCACAACTGTACAGGTTGATTCATCACTACCCTCCGATTCAGGCACGATCATTGCGGATGCTCCACCGACAACACCTTCCGCTGACGAGATTCCCGCGATTATCGAATTTCCATCGGAGGATTCATTTGTTGAGGTAGTCGTACCCGAAACCGAATACTCGGCCTGGAATTTGGTAAACCAGGCGGAAAGCTCGGAACCGAGTCGCAACTTGAAACTCATCGACGCAGCAAATGTTCTTTTGAGGGAGCACAACATCTCACAGGCTTTGTCGGTCGCAGGCTTACTTGTGGTCGATGAGCTGAGTGATTCAGAGCGGGTGGATTACGATGTTTTCAGAGCGCGTGTTCATCAATTCAATGCCCGGCACAATGTCGCATACCGACAATTGGGCAGAATCTCGAAGCGACCGATTCTAAGTCCCGAGCAGACATTGCGGATTGCACGGCTTAGAGTTCATTCCGCGTCCCATTTGGATGACAAATTGCTGTTGGTCAACGAGCTGGTTCGACTCTACGCAATGCTTCCGGCCGGAGACGAGCGTCTGACCACCGGACATCAACTGTGGCAAGTTCTCAGCATGGTACCATCGGATGAACTTGCTATGGCATTATCGGATTCAGATTTAGCGAACGCACATCCGTGGATTCTGCTGGCTTTGAACATAAATTTGGTGCGGCATGATCCTCATTTGATGCGTAACGCGCTGGATAACTGGATCGCCAGTAACCCAGACCATCAAGCGGTGCAACTGATCGAGTCGGGGATTGCATCTGACAACCTCACCTACTCCAATATCGCGGTGCTTCTTCCGTTGTCATCGCATAGCAATCTGGCCGTTCGGACTTTCATGGATGGGATCAATGCTCAATATTTCGCTGATACCAGCCCAAACAAACCCATACTGGAATTCGTTGACATCGGAAACGACCCCAGTCAGATTACCCAGCACTATTTTCAGGCTCTATTCGATGGAGCAGAGTTTGTGGTTGGACCACTCGGTGTCAGTTATGTTGAGGAAATGGTGCGCTCCGGGACCTTTGTCGTACCCACTTTATTGCTGGGAGTCGCTGACGATATTCCTCAGTCAGAACCGGTCTACCAGTTCGCGCTTGCACCGGAACACGATGGAGTGATCGCTGCACAACGCGCGAGACAGGATGGACACAAAACCGCTCTGATTCTCGAATCACCCTCAAACTGGTCGAAGCGAGCAACTGATGCTTTCAGATTGGAGTGGGAAAGGCTCGGCGGTGCCGTTATACAGAGCAAGATATTCGAAACCGGACGCAACGACTATTCAGACACCGTCAAAGAGGTGTTCAATATTGCCGAGAGCGTCCAACGTTATCGCACATTGCGCGACGAACTGGGACGCTCGTTGAAATTCATACCACGAAGGCGGCAGGATATGGACTGCATTTTTCTCAGTTCCGATCCTTTGCATGGAAGGCTGATCAAACCACATATCGATTTTCTTAAAGCACATGACATACCGGTCTATGCAACGAGTCGAATATACAGCGGTGAAATTGACAAAATTTCCGATCAGGACCTCGACGGTATACGTTTTGCCGATATGAGCTGGTTGGTCGATCAAGGTGACACGACAAACAACCTGCGACGGAAATTGAAGTCTGAACGCCAATTGCCAGTTGGCCTCAACCGCATCTACGCGATGGGGATCGATACCTACAACCTGGTTTCCCGCCTCGACACACTGCGCGAGAATTCCACAGCAAAATATCACGGCATTACATCGACAATGACGGTCGACGAGATGGGTCGAGTGGTGAGACATCCGATGTGGGCGAAGTTTGCAGATGGCACTCCCGAACCGATCCTGCATTTGCCTGATCCAGAAAGAATGATCCGTCCTGTCAACAGAGAACCGGATGCTACACTGATGGACCTTCAAAGATGAGCGCGTCTATCTATCAGATAATGTACAATATTAATGAGTGTAAACACCCAGATTTGGATGTTTTTCCAGTTCCTAACCTTCCCCGGATACGAATTCCATGTTTACATCATCTTCAATTCCACTAAGTATGAAAATTTTCCGTCCGTTCACGTTCGGAATTCTGATGTTATTTGCCATCGCAGGTTTTGCGCAGACTGAGAAACCTGTCGAACCCAGAAGTGTCACCAAAAAGATCGAAGACAGCTCAATCACATTCCGACTGAGCAATATGATCGCAAAGAACACACCCGAATTGGGTTCAGATACACAGGTCAATGTGACAACGGTTAACGGAGTCGTGCTTCTGACCGGTTCGGTGGAAAACGCAGAAGCCAAGCAATGGGTGGAGGACCTGGCGAACGAACACCAGTATGTTCGAAAAGTCGTCAACGAAATCAGGGTGGAAAAGTCCCGCAGTCCTCTGGTGCTGGGTAGAGACAAAATACTGCAAATGTCTGTAAAGCACCGACTCTCCAGGGCACTGAAAGAGACATCGCCTACAGTGCATGTGGTGGTATACCGAAAGACCGTATATCTGATGGGGATTGTCTCGGAAGAGGTAGCCCAACAGGCCGCGAAAATCGCTCAGAATACCAGACGCTCAGAACGCGTGATTACGGTATTCGAACTGAAGACTGACGAGGAATCTCAGACCTGAAGCCAATTCCAAAGTTCACTCTGAACGAATTGGGTTATTGGAGCGGACGATGGGAATCGAACCCACGTAGTCAGCTTGGGAAGCTGAAGTTCTGCCATTGAACTACGCCCGCTCGAACTTAGATTATCGAACAAGTTGGCGCCGGGCATGTATTATTCGCGTTCGCTGATACGTCCGAAATACGGTTCAAGTTCCGCAAGGGCGTCTCGGTACACATCTTGCTTGAAACTCACTACACGATCCGCAGCAGTCCGATAGTCAACCCATTTCCAGTCATCGAACTCCGGATGTGCGGAGCAGTCAAGACAGAAATCAGACTCGTCGCCGATAAACTCAAATAGGAACCACTTCTGAGTCTGTCCGCGAAGTGTGCTCTGATAACGGTTTCGAAGATATCTTTGCGGAATGTCGTATCGAAACCATTGATCGGTAGAACCGATCAGTCGGACATGGTCGGGTTTGAGGCCCAGTTCCTCTTCTAACTCGCGGTATGCCGCTTCGTCTGAGGTCTCATTCGGCGCAATGCCGCCTTGCGGGAATTGCCAGCCATCGTGTCTCACACGTCGCGCCCAGAGTACCTGTGAGTGCTTGTTGCACAGAACGATCGCTACGTTCGGGCGATAGTCGGACTGTTGCTTGTACTCTTCCATGGAAATTCTTCGTGTATTGATGAAGCCAAACAAAATATATTCTGAATATATGATTTTAGAAGTATTGGGTGCAAAACGCAATACTTCATCTGTCCCAGGGTATAGAAATTCGACGACTTCGGATTGATTCAACTGTCCATCGCTGTCGGTAGTCGGCAGATGAGTGGCGGAACTGCCACCCATTGGATTCGCGCCAACGCTCTCAACCAGCGTACTTGAGCAGTTTATGGTAGAGACTCTCGGGGAGACTAACGCCCTGTGACTTGGCTTTGACGCGGTACGCATGACGACGGTCGCCGGGAAGCCGAACACCTTGTTCAGCGCACATCTCGGCAAACATTGATTCGGATCTTTTACTGAATTCCGACCCAAAAAATTCCGGTTCGATTCCAATGAAAAACTGCCCGACACCAGGCGGACCACCGCTGTTGTCCCCGAAGGACGCAGCGCTATGGGACATATTCGGACCCCCAAGACCGCCAGCCAGCAAATCGACAATCATCGCCGTCGCGACACCCTTGTATCCTCCGGCCGGCGCCATTGAACCCTCCAATCCCGCTTTGGCATCCACAGTCGGGTTACCTTGCTTGTCGAGTGCCCAGTTATCAGGAATCGGTTCGCCGGATTGAGCTGCATGTACAACATTGACTTTTGCCGTCACACTGGATGACTGATCGACAATCAACGGCGGATTGTTCTTTCTTGGAACTCCAAATGCCAGTGGATTCGTACCAAAAAATGCCTTCGCGCCTCCCCATGGCGCGATTGCCGGCGGAGAGTTGGCGTAAGCCAAGGAAACCAGTCCCTGGCCAGCAAGTATTTCGACATACCAGCCAATGACACCAGCCGCATAGGAATTTTTTATGGCAAGCGAGCCGATACCGGTTTTTCTCACCATTTTCACAAATTCGCCATGAACCTGATCGAAAGCACTATGAGCAAAACCATTTGCGGCGTCCGCGACCATGACAGCTGGTGCCGTTCGCTGCCATGTGGGCATGGCACTGCCATCAACCTTTCCGCATTTAAGATGCTCGCAATAATGGGAAAGATAATTCAGTCCGACATTTCTTATACCGTCGGCTTCAGCGTCCTGAATCGACTTCGCGACGGGTTGTGCGTTCGATCTTTGCGCGCCGCAACCGGTCAGGGCATCAAGACTTAACTGGTATACCTCTTCAAGACTCAGTGTAATGTCGTTCATCGTCATACTCGGGCGGGAACAGTCTGATCTGTCGGAACATAACACACGCCGGTTCCGCCCAATCCGCAATAACCATGTGGATTCTTACCCAGATATTGCTGGTGCTCCGCTTCGGCAAAGTAAAACTCATGCGCGTCGATAATTTCAGTCGTTATCGCGCCATAGCCCTTTCTCCGGATTGCACTGGAATACGCATCGAGAGATTCAAGGGCGAGTCGTTTCTGTTCTGAACCATAGGTATAGATCCCCGAGCGGTACTGTGTTCCCACATCATTGCCCTGTCTCATTCCCTGGGTTGGATCGTGACATTCCCAAAACACCTGTAACAGACTGTCATAGGAAATCTGATCCGGAAAAAATACGACCCGAACCACTTCATTGTGCCCCGTCAATCCGGAGCAGACTTCGCGATAGGTTGGATTCGGCGTGTAGCCGCCTGAGTATCCGGCCGCTGTAACATAAACCCCGTCCTTTTGCCAGAATTTTCGTTCCACACCCCAAAAACATCCCCCGCCAAACATGGCAATCTGGGAATTTTCCGGGTAAGGTTCGAACATGGATCGACCGCTCATAAAATGAACTTTAGATGTTGGAATGGTCTCTTTCCGTCCAGGCAAGGCTTCATTCCGGTCGGGCATCGAAATTTTTCGATTGAAACTAAATAGCATGATCAGATTCCTGCGATTGAGGTTTGACGGACAAGTTGCTCAAGTTGGACTACATGCACCGGCTGACATATGCAAGTTCAAATGACGTACGATCTTTTTCCGTATTCAGTGGAGTTGACGGCTCGGTTCATGGTAGTTGTCATAGATTATTGTATCGAATTGGTATTGAGCGGAAAAAGTCACGCGGTGTTCCTGAAAGGTCTCACGCCCGATTATGTGAATCGGCCTGACCCCCTCGACCAGGTATAGGTAGTCGGCAAGTAGTTTTCGATGGCATTGTTCAAAATCCTTTTGCTCATTGACGATGACGAGTCGACGGTTTCGACAGAGATCGACTAGTTTTTCGATACCAGATTTGAATGCCTGCGTTGACATGTAGTCGGCATAACCTCGCATTTTCCTGTGTAGGGCAACATGCGGAGAATCCTCAACTTCCGATCTGGGTCCTCCGAATTGATGTCCTGCCAAGTGAAATTCAATTCCGTTGGAATCCAGTACCTGCCTAAGCGCATCCTTTCTGAAATGATGATTCTCTCCAGCTGCCGGGAAAAGCCGGATGTCGACCACAGTATCCAAATTGTATGAAGCCAAAAGGTCAACAAATTCACTGATTGTCCTATCCCCATAGCCCAGAGTCCATGCGACCGTCTCTTGGTTACTCATAACAATGTTCTCGGGCTGGAAATTCCTGATTGCGAACTGCGGCGACATACGCGCCGATTGCCGACTGAATGTCGGTGTTTTCGGGTAGAAAGTTTTTGACGAATTTAGCGGGTTTGCCGGGGTACAAACCTAGCAGATCGTGCAGTACCATAATCTGTCCGTCAGTATGTGGACCGGCACCGATTCCGATCACCGGAATCGAAAGACTTTCAGTTATTGCCCTGCCCAATGATGTCGGAACACATTCAAGCAATACAAAACTGGCGCCTGCATCCTCAAGTAATTTGGCCTCGGCGATCATGGTTTTTGCTTTGACAGGATCACGTCCCTGTACTCGGTAGCCACCGAGATGGTTGACGGACTGTGGCGTCAATCCCATGTGTGCGCATACCGGCACCCCCCTTTCGACGAGCAGTCTCGTTGATTCCGCCAGCCAGGCTCCGCCCTCAAGTTTGACGATCTGAGCGCCTTCCCGCATCAAGAGTGCGGCATTTTCCAGCGTTGCGTTTTCGGTGTAGTAACTCATAAATGGAAGGTCTGCCATCAACAAAGCACCATTGTTGCCGCGTCGGACACAGCGGACATGATAGGCGACTTCCTCGATCGTCACAGGCAGGCTGCTATCGTGGCCTTGAACAACCATGCCCAGGGAATCCCCGACCAGTAATAGCTCCACGCCTGCTTCAGTGGCGGCAAACGCCTCACAGAATCCGTAAGATGTGAGGCAGGCGAATTTACGCCCTTCCGTCTTATATCGGATAAAAGTATTGACAGTAGCCTTCATGGAGACAGGTCCATCCTTCAAGCTGGCTCAACGACGATGATCGTCAACCCACCTGGTAAACTCCGTCCAGTCGCCGCCGTGGGGGTGGCGCTCGAAAATATCATTTACAGTATGGTGTTCGTCAGCCGATTGTGCGACGATTTTTTCGAGATTCATACCGCGCACCCTGAGCCACATCCAAACCAGAATGGCAACCATGATCGGATACAGCAAATAACCAAGATTTTCCATCATTGTCGAATATCAATGTCCGGGTGTTCAGCTGACCTGGTCCCTATTATGGGACGGTTAGACTGTGCATGATAAGTGAAAACCACAGACAGTTTCACCGAATCGGTGCAATTCTGTCCCGCCGAATGCAGTAGTCTGCAATGAAAGAAAATCACATCGCCCGCTTTCAATTCGATGGACTGCGCTGAATCCATCAATGAGACATTTCGCTCAACATCAGACCGAAAGAACAATGCGGCGTCAAACTGCCCCCTGTCGAAGTCCATTCTGTGTGATCCGGGAATAACGGTCAGACTGCCGTTTTCATTCGATTCATCACCCAGTGCCAACCAAGTTGTCACCAATTCCGGACGATCAAAACTCCAGTAACGAATATCCTGATGCCATCCGGTCTCACTCCCGTATCCCGGAAATTTTGTCATGATGCAGTTGTGATGATTCTGGCTCACCTGAATGTGGGTTGTCCGAAGCAGATTCATAACATGGCCGGTAACCTGCTCGTTGATCGCCCAGTTCCTGAAAACCGCATCTCTTGCAATGGCATGAAGCAACCTTCGCGGCGTGTCGCCACCGGGAGACTGTCGGGAATCCGGCGCACCTGGATACTGCACGTCAGCCTCATATTCAACCGGTGCCAATGCTGGATCAATCGACGAATTGATCACATCAATCATCTCCTGAAGATCAAAGGAGTCGCATAGATTTCTCACAATCAGGTAACCGTTCTGATTGAATCTGGCCAAACCGGTCTCATCAATCGAGAATTGATGACCATGAAATTTCTGAAAATTCACACTGCGCTCCCGCTGCTGCACACCGTCATGACATCAGACATACGTAATAAAATTCGCACGTTTCAACCTGAAGCTGTCCCAACTGCAATATTCGTCTATTTTATCGGCAATTGTGAAACTTTGACAATGGTAACGGAGTTTCAAATTCAATTCTGTAATTGACCGATTAGTGTGAAACAGCTGAATACCGACTTTTCTATCGGAGTGACCGCCAGAGTATCGGTTCTGGCAATACCAGATTCATGTATTTCGTCGGAAGCGGGAAGTTTTTGTTGGAATACCGAGTAGTTTGCATACCGGCACTCGAAAGGATTCAGATTAGCTTCGCGTTGATATTACAAATTTGCTCGAAGTTGTACAATTGATCGCGCACTTTTCGGCAGTGGCCATTCTCAAGAGTAAGCAAAGGGATCATGGGTGAGATGCCAAGTGGAATTCTGAACCTGACAGGACTTTCTGCTGCGAGTTTCCTGTTCAGTCTAATCGCTGTGTTCGCAGGCGCTTACCTCAAAGGTTACACTGGCTTTGGTGCGTCAATGCTGTGGGTGACCAGTCTCTCGCTCGTGCTTCCTCCCCTGCAGGTTGTTCCGATGGTTCTGATGTTCGAGGTGGTGACCAGCTTCACGCTCCTGCCACAGGTCTGGAAGAACGTACGTTGGCGATCCATCGGACTGCTGTTGTTCGGCAGCTGGGCAGGGACGCCATTTGGAATTCATGCCCTCTCCACTCTACCCGCGACACCGGTGCTCATAGCACTCAGTATCATCGTTTTCATTGCTGCGGTCCTGATACTCCGCGGTTTCGCACTCGCGAAAGAACCCGGGTCATTGGCAACATTTGGCGTTGGGCTGATGGCCGGCGTTCTGAACGGAAGCATGGGAATTGTGGGTCCACCTGTTATCCTGTTTTACTTCTCCTCGCCAATCGGTATGGTTGCAGGACGCGCCTCGATCATCACCTACTTTATCGGCACCGATAGTGTCGGAACGGCTATGTTCGCGGCTCAGGGTCTGATCGACGCGAGCGTCTACTGGCGTACAGCAGTATTCCTGCCAATACTGATCTTCGGTGTCTGGGTCGGCAATCAGGGTTTCATTAATACCAATCAGGAGACTTTCAAGAAAGTTGCGCTGTTCGTACTCATGGCTCTTTCCGTAATTCTCTTCGTGCGAGCCGTTATACCCTCGTAATTCGAATATATTCCGATCAATTGGGAGTGTGGTTCACACTATCGCAGGCGGTCTCGGTCAAGTACTGAATCAAACGAGAAAATTGAGGCTGCTCTAGTCCATACAAAGAAAGTGGAGCTTGAAATTCTCACGATTCCGAACCAGCCTCAAATCAATTTCCTGCACATGTTACGTATTTGTGTTTACAATCCTGATATAAGTGATAACAATATCTAGCGCAGCAGTTTGGTGCGCATCTATTCGGTAAGCAGGTTGTGATGTATACCTATCGATCTTCAACAGCTGATCAATATATTCGAAGATTGTTTGCCTGCATTTTTGTCACCCTGCTTCTGATGACACCGACAGTCGCTTCTCAGGATTCAGATGAACTGGTTGAGGCAACGATTAAAGCAGTGATCGGACTTCGCGCGATGGTGCCGGATACCGCAAGAACTGCAAACAGTCTGGGAAACGAGCGCGAGGGCAGCGGAATCGTCATTGGCGATGACGGACTGGTGCTGACGATTGGATACCTCATTTTGGAGGCTTCAGATGTTCAGGTTACAGACAGTCAAGGCAATTATGTCCCTGCAGAAGTTGTTGCATACGATTACGACAGTGGCTTCGGTTTGGTGAGATCGACTCGTTCGCTGGGTATCAGGGGTATCCCGCTTGGTGATTCCGCTTTTCTGTCTCCCGGTGATACCGCATTGATTATTTCACATATTGGACCGGACTACATGCAGGTCGTACAAGTCGTCGACGTACGGGAATTTTCAGGTTACTGGGAATATCTGTTGGATCAAGCAATTTTTACGACTCCGCCATTCGGCGGGTTCGGCGGTGCTGCCCTGATCGGTTCCAATGGCAGGCTTGTCGGCGTGGGATCATTGATCGTAAATGATGCGAAAACTGTCGAGGGATCTCGACCTGTTCCCGGCAACATGTTTGTGCCTATCAATTTGCTGAAACCCATACTCGACGATCTGTTGCAAAATGGACGGGCTTCCGGCGAAACCAGGCCGTGGTTGGGTGTCTATACCGCCGTGGACCGCGGACACCTTTTCGTATTTCGAGTTGCGGTGGACAGTCCAGCTGAAGTGGCGGGTATCAGACCCAATGACATCATAGTTGCCGTTAACGGTCAACCGGTTTCGGATATGGCCAGTTTCTTTCGACGCGTCTGGGAGACCGGTCCGGCGGGAGTTGATGTGCGGATTTCCGTCGTACGCGGTGGCACGGTTAAGGAGATTACCGTGGAAACGGGGGACCGTTATGACTGGCTCAGGATTGATCCTGTTCCTCAATACTCGGCGATGCTACATTGAACTGAACCGTTGGACCTGAACCAGTGCGGGGATCAATATCCGGTTTACCACAGACAGAGACAGATTCTAATTTCATTACCAAATCAGTTTGCCGGGGACTGCAGTTGCCGATCAAATTCTCGAACTGCGACTATAGCGTCTTCGGTAAGTGTCACGGAATCGAGTTCGGGGTGATCGACCTACATCTGGATGACATAGGCTCGATTTCCCCTAAGCTCAGTCATCCGTGAAATTGGCCAGTAGGTCTCAAGTGCTGTTTACACTGCCACTCGCGCGGTACGGGAGCGGGAAGGTAGATCATTGATCACTTCCCGAAGATGTTCGGCTGCCTCTTCACCTCGCACGCCGGAAATACGCAGGTCGGCGTACACACGAGGCCATGGAGCGAAACTCAGGCCATTCTTCACCACGGAAAGTAACCGTGCTGTGACAGTGGGAAACGGACGCAAGGTTAAGCGACCGTCGTTGATCGGTTTAAGCTCGGCGATCGCGGCAATCGCCTCAAGCTCGGCAACTGTCCTCCTGCCAACATAAACATCGCCGGAATTGACTGTTGTGAGATAAGGAGCGAGTACAGATGCTGCCGCTATTCCGGTGGCTGCCCACGTGATGCCTGCGTTGTCCCACCGCTGGCCGACTTCAGCTAAAATTTCTGTTGGTTCACGCCACGTCACGCCAACAGTAAGAGCGGGCTCTGGCATCATTGCAGCGGCGGCGGTCGCATAAGCGTCCAACAGTCTGTCTTTATCGTCAATTCGGCGTGCCGAGTTACGTCCACGATATGCTACTGCACTTATTAGACCTAGATCCATGAGGGTACGCAACGCATTTGTGACACTTCCAGCGGAAAGCTTCGTAACCTCCTGCATAGCACTGACGGTTGGCCGTCCGTCGCAGAGCAAGGCTTCTGCAACTGCGAGCACGGCGGGTGTCCAGTGAGGCAGTCTTTGCGGTTTCTTGATTTGGTGCCCGCTCTTGGAAACGATCAAGGATTCAAGAACTATCTCCGCCGCGCCGGTTTCGTCCACCCAGCCAACTCCTGCAACTGAAAGTGCTTCCCGTGCGCCGGGCGACATTCGGCGAGCCACCGCGACATCAGGATGTTGTGTGGGTTTCGCAATCAACTCGCGTGCTTGGCGCAAACCGCCCTCACCGAGCCACTCGGCACGGATCATCTGTCCGTTGATTTTGAGATCGATAGCATAGCCTTGGTCTCGGCCGCGCTCAATTTGAACCGAAAGAGGGAGAACGGCTGCAATTGCAGCCTCAGATCGATGAGTTGTATTGCTCCTAATCACGTCATCTACCAGTGGTTAATTCCTGAAGTTAATACGATATATCAAATTCATTGTGAGGTATTTTATTTTTCTGAGGATTAAATTATGATGTCGAATTCTCAAAACCCTTGCTGAACAGAATGAGTATGCAAATAAGTGATTCCAGAAAGTAACTGAATCCGATAAAGCAACACCTGATCCAACAGAGCCAGAACCAAAGACTGCTGGAAATTTTGTTGAAATTCGTACGGTTACTCATAGACAAGGCATTAAAATGCGGACTGTTGCAAAGCAGGTGTGACCTGAACCTCCGACACCAATTCCGAATAAACTCGTCGAATCAACGAATCATGAGCGAATACCAATATTACGAATTTCAAGCAATCGATAAACCCCTTAGCGATCAAGACATGAAGGCTCTTCGAAAAGTGTCAAGTCGAGCGCAGATCACCAGTACGAGCTTTGTCAATGAGTATCATTTTGGCGACTTCAAAGGAAGTCCGAAAGAATTCATGAAACGCTGGTTTGATTTGCACCTGTATCTGGCCAACTGGGGAACACGGCGACTGATGATCCGGCTACCGAAACGACTGGTTGATCGTTCGCAGATTGCCCCCTTTCAGCGAGGCTTCGGAATTTTGGATGTCGTCGATGCAGGTGACAATTTGATTCTTGATTTTCACGACAGTCCGGAAGACAGCGAATATTACGATGGCTGGGTTGAAGGTTCAGGCTGGCTCAGTGGTATGGCATCGTTGAGGTCAGACATTCTTTCCGGGGATTTGCGGGCTTTATACGTTGCTTGGCTTTGGACTGTCGATCAAGGGGATCTCAGAAATGAAATTAAAGAACCGCTGCCAGGCATTGGACCGTTAAATGCCGGGCTGAAGACTCTCGCTGATTTTCTCCGAATCGATCCTGACCTTGTCACAGCCGCCGCCGAAGAATCGGCCGTCGATCTCGATGACAAGAGTTTGCAAGGTACTACTCAAGCGGCGATCAAGGACATACCGAATGCTGAAAAAACAAAGTTGCTTTGCCGTCTAGCCGAGGGAGACCCTCATGTTGCTTTGGAGTTACGCAGACGCGTCAGTGAATTTGCATCGGTAAAATCCACATCGACAAGCAGGCGGCTTCGAACGGCAGCTGATTTACGGGACCGCACGAAAGAAGTTCGCGCAGAGCGAAAAATGGCTGAACTGAATCAGCGGGCAGTCGAGCGTGAGCAGCAAAGAATCGAGAAAGAAAAAGCGCGTCGGAAACGCCTGGATTCTGTTCTGAGCAAAGGTGAATTTGCATGGCAGGAGGTAGATGACGAGGTCGCGATACGTAGTGGTAGAAGCTACGATACGGCGGCGCAATTGCTATTCGATTTGAAAACACTAGCCGATGAGCACGGAACGACTGGATATTTTTTCGAACGACTGGATGAAATGCGGCGAAAACACGCAAATAAACCGCGATTTATTGAGCGTTTGGAGAACTTGCAACGCAATTAAAATCAGACGTTCAACTTCAGCGGGTTAAGACTGAATTGCTCGAAATCATTGCCAATGACGAGAGTTCCAGAGTGGAATTCAAACGCGACAATGTACGGCCAGAGCAGTTGGCGAAAGAAATAGTCGCGATGGTCAATCATCAGGGAGGAAAAATTCTCCTTGGTGTCGATGATGATGGCGAAATTCAAGGAATCAAAAGAAAGGGATTCCAAGAATGGGTTATGGATACGGTTGTTGGTCGAAAGATTCACCCGCTCATTCTGCCATCTTATGAAGAAATACAAGTGAATGACGATAGTCGAGTTGCAGTTTTATCCTTTGCACAAGGAACTTCCAAGCCGTATGTGCTTCGTCACCGAGACCGGGAGGAAATCTACATACGAGTTGGCAGTGTTTCAAAACTGGCAACTCGAGAGCAGCAGGTCCGCCTCTTTCAAATGGGTGGCATGCTTCATACTGAAATGCTTCCAGTGTCTGGCACGTCTATCAAATCTTTGGATTTACAACGAATAGAGGACTATTTGGAGTTTGTTATCGCAGATACTGATGTTCCTTCTTCTGTTGAAGATTGGACACTTCGACTTCTCAATTTAGGGTTCCTCACAGATGAAGTTGGTGATGAGCCGGTGTGTACTATCGCTGGTTTACTCCTGTTCGGATATAGACCGAGAAGATACCTTAGGCAAGCAGGCATTCGACTCATGGTGTTTGGTGGAAAAGACAAAGATTATCGAGCAAAATTAGACGAACAGCTGGACATGCCACTAGTCGGTCTATGGAAAATGGATACTCGTGATGAACGAATATTTGCATCTGATGGCATTATTGAGGGTGCAATTAAAATGCTGAAACCATTCATCTCGGAAGAGAGCGATACCATAAATGAAAGTATGAGGCGGGAAAAGCGGTGGTACTACCCTATTGAGGCGATTCGAGAAGTCTTAGTCAATGCAATCGCCCATCGTGACTGGACACGATCGATAGATATTGAAATAACCTGCTACTCCGATCGTATTGAGGTGATCAGTCCCGGTGCCATGCAGAATTCAATGACTGTAGAGAAAATGATAGCTGGCTATAGATTCCCTCGAAACGTACTCATTGTCGATATATTGAAAGATTATAAATATGTCGATGCCAGAGGTATGGGAGTGCGGACTAAAGTAATTCCGCTTATGGAAAAACAGAACGGATGCAAACCAGTATTTGAATCGACAGACGATTACCTGAAAACTATTCTCTATCGAGCGACAGAGTAATAATCTCAACTCTCACATCGAACTGCGCTTCTCTTGTCCGAATGCTCTGATAGCAAGACGTAGTGCCATTTAGAAGTTCAACTTTTTTGTTGGGAATTGATTCTCTTGATCCTAAAGATTTTTCTTGCTCCTAGTGAATCGTCATTCGACTAGTGTCGTAAGGTTCGACAGCGTGAAGCGCGCACCAGCGGTTGTAAATCGCGGGTCTGTCGCTGCGGACAGGCGATCCCGGTCCGACTGCCAGGCGGCGATATCCCGACCGACATCCCTCATCGCTTCAGTCCTGAGTCCGCAAAGCAGTCTTCTGCCTGTCGGGCGACAGGGACATCGAATTGAGCATTCCGGTCACTGTTCAGGCGGACGGTTGGTGGTCAATCCTACCGGATCAATTCGCCGTATCGTAGTATCATGGAGACCGGGCCGGTCATCAGGCTTTTGACTGGAAATAGCCGAGGGGCAAATCAACTGAATTTCGAGGTGGCGAAATTGCCGGAACCGGAAAACATGACGACTGAGGAAAGGATTCAGAAGATACGTGAGGAGACCGAGCGGATCAATCAGCGTGCCGCTGAAATGCGTACGGAAACGGAAAAGATGCGTAAGGAGTTCGAAGAGTGGCAAAAGCGGTCCGACAAGCGTGCTGCCAAAAGGCGTAAGAAGTCCGATAAGAAGTGGAAAGAACTCAGGAAAGACATTGCGAAGCTGACCGTGAAAACAGAGGAACACGGCAAGCAGATCGGCGGACACAACAACAAGTTTGGAAGCCACACCGAAGCCCTTGCGGAACCCTCCATCCGGCGGATACTGGACGAGTATTTCGATGCCGACTACATGGAGTCGTACGAGAGCAGAAGTCTGCAGCTGGATGGCTGGGGTGTCGCCCGCAACGGCTCCGGTGCGGCCTATGTGGTGGAGGTCAAGAGCAAGTTTGAGCCCGAGCATCTGGATCAGGTGTGGCGACTGGTCAGGATGTTTCGCATTGAAAAGCCCAAGTTCGAGTCCAGGGAGGTGTATCCGATTCTTGCGGTGGTTGAGATCGAAAAGGAGCAGCGTGAGCTTGTGTGGGAATCGGGCATTCACCTGATTGATGTGTCCGAAGGTGTGTTCGAGTGGACCCGTCCGCCCATGGGGTTCAGTCCCTGCGGCGATCATGGAGCGAATGGTGTCGTGCGACGGGCGGTGCCGCGACATCTGCAACTGGTTACAGATAAAGGGGGCGGACACCAGCAAGCGCATTGACCAACATCCGTGCCTTGCACGATTCCTTGCGGGTAATCTCCGTCAACACCTCCCGCTCCGATTGTATGAGCGCGATAACATGTCTTTCCGTTGAAATAGCCCGACTGTACAAAAGAGTCTACAGGCATATATGGAACTCTTACGACACTGTACGTATGAAGCGACCCGAGGTTTTAATAATAGACAATTGAGCAGTGCGTGTACAACCAGAGAACCCTTCGTACTCCGGGTAGTCGGCGACAGTATGGCACCTGAATTTGAAGCCGGTTCGATCATAGTCATCGATCCGGAACAGACAGTTCGGCAAGGCGACTATGCGGTTGCTCAGGTTGCAGACCAGCTTCAGTTGGGGAAACTGAAGATTTCTGATGGAGTGTTGCAGTTCGCCACTACATCAAATGAAAGCAATGACACGGTAGTGATCGGTTACAAGGATATTCTCGGCCGCGTGGTCAAGCGCACTGATCCCAGACGGCATTCCAGCAAGGAATACACCTGATCGTTTCAGGGTTCAATTCAAAACCACTGCATCTCCCAGAATCTGGTGAACACTGACAATCATGTCGGTTCCCAGCCCATAGTGAGGCAGTACCGCTCTGAACTGACTTTTACAAATTGCGCAGATTGCCGCCATGTGAGTGACACCGTGTTCCTCTATTACCTGTTCCAGCGCATGAACTCGGGGAGATGCCCCACTCACCCGGACCTCAATCAGTTCATCGGTCAGCAACCCACCGCCGCCACCACAACAAAATGTGTTCTCGCAGATCGTATCCGGAGCCATGTCAACGAAATTGGTGCATGCGGCTTTCAATAGATCGCGCGGAATTCTATAGATATCGCGCGGCTGATCTCCCATCCTTGATCCTCGCGCCACATTGCACGAATCATGAAAGGTAATGACCTTGTTGTCATGTACTGAACGGTCCAGGCGCACCCTGCCCTCGGTAATCAGACCGTGTGTGTATTCACATACGTGAATTGGATCAGGCAACTGCTCGTAGCCTGGCATTGCGTCCTTGAAGAGACTCCCCCAATAACTGCTTGCGACCCGCCATGCGTGACCACACTCTCCAATGACGATCTGACTTGCGCCTAGTTTCAGAGCAGTCGCCAAAATGCGCTCTGCGATATTGCGCATGTGCGAGTCATCGCCGACAAATAAACCAAAATTCGCGGCCTCTGACGCGTCGGTCGCCATAGTCCACCTGACTCCGGCCTGATGGAATATTTTTGCGCAGCCGATGAGTCCGTCAACATGAGGTTCGGTATACAGGTCCGCGGAAGGCACAACCAGCAGAACCTCAGCGTTTGGTTCATCCAGAGGAAATCTGACGTTGACACCGGTGTCTTCCTCCAACTCCTCTTCCAAACTCTCGAGTGTGTCAGCGATCGCAGGTCCGACCATTCCCAGATTGTTTCCGATTTTGTGGACGTTGTTGATAATGGTATGAATGTATTTCTGCTTCAGACCAACTGCTTCGAGTATTGATCGGCCAGCCATGGTAACTTCCGCCGTATCAATACCAAACGGACAGAAAACAGAGCAGCGACGGCACTCCGAACACTGATAATAATAGGTACTCCAGTCCTCAATCAGCTCCTCAGTCAAATCCACCGCCCCCACAAAACGGGGTAACAATTTTCCGGGTAAAGTGTGGTAGCGTCGATAAACCCCTCGGATCAGATCCTGCCTCGCGACCGGCATATTCAACGGATCACCGGTACCGAGAAAATAATGGCACTTGTCTGTACACGCACCGCATTTGACACAACTGTCGAGAAACAGGCGAAAGGCCCGGTTCGAGTCGGCCATTTCGCCGAGCTTCTCAATCGCAATATCTTTCCAACCTTCAACCAATTCGCTGCCTTGGTCGTTTCCTGATTCGAAAAATGGCTTGCCATGGGACATGGCTCTTTCCTTGATCTTGGGTGATTCTATTTTTTTCATGATTCGGTAATGAACCAGCTGAATTACTCATTTACCGGTAGCGTTGATTGTGACTTGGACTGAAATAGTAACCAGGAAAATGAATGAGTTTGCTGAATGGGAAGACGACAGCAAGCACAACCACGCTGATGATATGAATATAGAGCGTCAGGTTTTCCGGTAAATCTGTAGGAGACAGTGCAAGCAATCCAAGCATGAATTCCCGAACGGCAACAATGTTCACATGCGTTCCGTACCGAAGCAACAGACCGCTGGCACCAATGACCAGCAACAGCAACAGCATGGCATAATCTGATGGACTGGATATGTATCGAACCCTACTGACCACAACCCGCCTTCCGAACAAACCAGCGAGGCTCGCAACCAAAAGCCACGCGGCGTAGTCCGACGGAACGAATACCATTCCCAGCCAAGCTGGGACCGGATCTGTCACAAAATAAAGATGTCGCAACAATACAACGACCAGGGCGTAGTGGAATATCCAGCCGAAGAACCAGGTCCACTTGCTGGCCCGGAACAGACTTTCGAAAAACAGTGTTTCCCGTACAATTCGGTTCAATACTCCCAATCTCGTTCTCGGAACCGGTGCCACCGCGATCATGTGCGGTACCGGGGTACGAGCGTATTGGATGACTTTCCACATCACACCGATTGTGAGAACAGCCACCGCAATATAGAGGACACTGGCAACAAAGAGACTCATTTTTTCTTGCATGCCCCGCCAAGGGCATCAGATTCGTCTGTTGTAAAGATTATCAGATACAACCGGTTGGTTTCGGCAATCCGGCATAGCGGCACGCCTGTTTCGCCGGTCCATGTGGAAACAGTTCATAAAGGTAGGGGCTGTTGGCTTTTTCCTTGCCCAGTTTCTTTCCCATGTGACGTACCAATATACGAATTGGTGGTGCGATTGCATACTGCGAGTAATATTCCCGCAATATGTAGATCGCCTGCCAATGGTCAGAGCCCAGTTCACATCCGTCATCCTCTGCCATCTTTCGAGCCAGATCTTCAGACCACTCTTCGGGGCTGAGTAAAAATCCTTCGGGGTCTGTCGGATAGATCCTGCCATTAAATTCTAAAGTCATGCTGACAGTCCGTTCAGAGCCAGGAGTGTACTGCGCTATTTTTCACCGACAGTTCTACGAACCCATCGTAACCAACAGTCTGAATACCACTGATCAACTTTGACTTTTGCAGTCCGCGACATTCGAGATCCGGTTCGAGCACATAGATCCGGTACCTTGCCAATGCACTTTGAACCAAAAACTCGGTATGAGTGCCAGTCATCGCTGCGTAGACCGCATCCTCAATCAGAATGATATCGCTGTTTTCGGTGGCGAGACGGAGACAACTCATAAGAGTCGATTTTTCCGATGGTGATTTGTTGATCGTATGAAGCATCGAAAGTCGCTAAAACTGCAGGATTACATCTTGCCGGTCCATTAAATCGGACAGGTCGGTTGACAAAATCAAGGTCACTGCATCAATTTCATCTTCGCGAGGAACATCAATCAGGTCCTCGGCTGTCAAGCCCCGCTGCACCAGGGACTCCTCTTCAACATAAAGATGCATGACATCGAAATCTGGCAATGCACCAAAGGTCTTGGAAAAGTCTTTCATATTCAAAACTGAAGGATTCTGACCGCGCTTTAGTTGATACACGCCGTCATCAAGAAACACAACACTGACATCCTGCTCAAACACCGCACCAGCCAACACGACATCGAGTGCCTCAAGCGCGTACGCAGTACCGTAAGGCGCGCGGCGATTGACGTACATGATGCGTTTTTTTAAAGGATCCATGAACAATCACCCGACTTTTCAGTCACCAAATACGATCGTGCGATCAGCAATGATGCTGCCTTCGATAAAGTAACCGACTCCAGCAACCTGAAATTTCTTTTCGATATTGTCCACATTCTTGCCGTATCGCAGTGCCGACTGATCACTCAAAATACCACGCTTAAGCGACGCGGTGACGCATACTGCAAGATCTATTTCGTATTCGTCAGCTAAACGCACCCATTGATTCACAACATCACGGTCATCGACAGCGGGTGCGCTCAACCGATTCGCGTTGTAGACACCATCATGGTAGAAGAATACGCGTATCACTTCGTGTCCTGCATTGACCGCCGCTTTTGCAAACTGATACGCAGAATCGGATGCCTGATGTGTATAAGGCCCTTCGCTGACAAGAATATTGAACTTCATAATTTCAATTGCGGATAACTAAGACAGACTTCTTGCGCCAATGCGGTGTAACGATCAATCCGATCAGATTCATTGTACCGAATTAGAAAATTGTAAATTTCGATACTGATAAAATTTAGCTGATACCGCCAAATTCAGTAATTTGCGACCTGCGTCGATCAGCATACCCAAATTCATTCCGGAGACTCTCCAATCAAGATCAATTCAACTAAACTGACCATCCTGCTTTCCCTGGTGGGTGTCTTTTTTTGGTTCGCTCCTTGTACTGTCGAACAGACAGAGGCGCAATCCAAGAATCTGTTCAAGTCCAAACAACTCGAACGCGAGAGCAGGCACTTTCTGCATCTGATCCGAGAGTCCGTTGATCTATCCAAAGACACGCAGATCAACACCTATGTGTTTGATCTGGCGAAAAAACTCGCAAAAAACGCAAGCATGGACTCCGACCCTTTGAGCTACCATGTTGCCGTCGACCCGTCGATCAACGCTTTTGCTGGACCGGGGGCCACTTTTTTCATCAATACCGGCATCATTGAGGCAGCCGGCAACGAAGGACAATTGGCGTCGGTAATCGCACACGAACTTGCGCACCACAAACAGAACCACTTGTCGAGATTGACTGAAAACTACCAATCCACCCTTTTGCCATCTGTTTTGCTCATTCTGGCAGGTATCGCAGCGGGTGGTGAGGAAGGGATTGCCGTTGCTGCGGGTGCGCAGGCAGCACAAGTAGAGTCTATGATCGACTACACCTTGAGTTACGAACGCGAGGCGGATGCCGTGGGTCTTCAAATTCTGACCGCGTCCGGATACAGCCCGCTTGATGCAAGAGATTTCATGATTGCATTGGAGCAGGAAATTCGAGAACAGGGCGGCATTCAAAGTAATATCCACAACACCCACCCAATCACTCCAGAAAGAATTGCAAATTTTGAGGCGAGAGTCAAACAATATAAAGATATTCCCAAGCCGCAAATTTCAGAAGATTTTCATTTCATCAGGGCTCGGGTTCGGGTTCTGTTCCATTGGGAACCGGATAAAACCTACAAATTTTTCAAGGAAAAACTAACGGCTGGCAGCGATACTGAACAAGCCGCTGCCCAATACGGCTATGTACTCTCACTGGCCAAGGATGGAGATGTCGAATCTGCCCGCAACCATCTTCATGCCTTCCGAAGCCGACTGCCAGACAATATATGGTTTTTGACAGCGGCAGCCGAAATCGAGCTGAATGCCCATGAATTTGAAACCGCAAAGTCGCTGCTCAGTGAAACAGCACTCGGAGCGGAACCTGGTATTGCTGTCGTCGAGCTGTATACGCGGTCTTTGATCCGAACGGATAATCTTCAAGAAGCGAACCGTTACATCAGAAAGCACATTCAAAGATATCCTGATAGTCTGCAGTTGTACCTATTGCAATCCGAAGCAGCATTGAAATCTGATGACTTACTGACGGGTTACCTCGCCAAAGTCGAACACCTTTTTCGTCTGGGAGACTTGAAATCGGCAATGGGTGCCTTGAAAAGTGCCGAGAAAAGGGTAAACGACTTCTATTCCAGAGAAATCATCAAGGAGAAAATCAGGATGATCGGGAGAGAAATCAGTTGGCGTGAGCGGTGAATCGCACATCAGCGCATTCTGCCTGAAATCAGGTTGGTAGATACAGAAATGCCCCGTCGATACGAAACTGCGAGATTTGCCTGGGCATTGACCGGCTCGGGCCATGATCTTAACGAGTGCCTTGATTTTCTGATCGAGTTGAGGGATGTGGATGTTTTCTTGAGCAAGGCAGTGGAAGAGGTGCTGGTGATGTACAAATACATCGATCGACTCCGCAGTGCCCAAATCCGTATGTTCCATGACTCAACCGCCAGTGCGGTGCCGGTGGGTCAGTTCTACGAGGGAAACTACCATACCCTCGTTATAGCCCCTGCAACATCCAACACGGTGGCGAAGTGTGTAGCCGGCATTTCTGACACTTTGGTGACAAATGTTTTCGCGCAGGCCGGAAAATGCCGAATTCCGATAATCGTCTACGCTTGCGATACTGAACCGGTCGTGATCACACCTGCGCCTGGAAAAATGGTGACAGTCTACCCCCGTGAAATTGATCTTGAATGCGCCAGGAAAATCGGTGAATTCGAAAACACCACTTCGACAACTGACATAAATGAGTTGCAGCATGCTGTGTTGCATAGGGTGGAATGCCTGAACGAATCCTATTCGTAACGGGTAAACTGGCGCATACCAGTCTGCAGCGCACGATTGACAGCATCAGCTCTCCGGCGTTCTCCTACGAGATTCGACCCCTGGGTGTCAGCGTAGCGGCACTGATTTCCGAAGGCATACTGAAGCGACGATTGAGCGATGTTGAATCTTTTGACACGATCATGTTGCCCGGTCTATGTGCCGGAAACATTGAAAGCCTATCGGATCACTACGGCGTGAATGTCATCAAGGGACCAAAAGACCTGAAGGATTTACCCGAGTATTTTGGAGCACCTTCGCGCAGCGCGAAACTCGTTGATTATTCTGTTTCGATTTTCGCTGAAATTGTCGACGCACCCAATATGACAATCGATCAAATTGTCGAAGCAGCGAAGAAATATCAAGACTCGGGCGCGGATGTAATTGATCTCGGATGTCTGCCTGGGCGGGAATTTCCGCACCTGGAGGAAACTGTAGCGGAGCTCAAGCGCGCCGGATTCAAAGTCAGTGTCGATTCACTTTGTGATCAGGAGCTCGTGCGCGGTGGAAAGGCTGGTGCAGACTACCTGCTGAGTCTATCAGAAAATTCGCTGTGGATTGCCGACGAGGTTGATAGTATCCCTGTATTGATCCCCGATGGTGAGGCAGGTATTCAATCACTTTATCGATCAATCGATGCACTTGGTGAGAAAGGAAAGGATTTTCTTGCTGATTCGATCTTGAATCCGATTCACTTCGGTTTTACCCGATCAATTGTTCAATATTACGAGTTACGTCAGCGATATCCTGAGGTTCCGATTATGATCGGAACCGGGAACATAACAGAGCTGACTGAAGCGGATACCATCGGTATAACTGCCGTACTGCTGGGTATCGCTTCTGAATTGGAAGCAAATGCAATACTGACTACCGAGGTGAGCGGACATGCCCGAACCGCAGTCAGCGAAGCCGACTTGGCACGTCGGATCATGTACGCTGCCAGACAGGATTCGAGTCTGCCCCAGAATTACGGCGAAGGTTTGCTCGCGCTGCATGAGAAGAAGCCTTTCCCGGTATCGGTCGAAGAAATTCTCGAACTGTCGCAGATGATAAAGGACCCCAGCTTTCGTATTCAGGTCAGCGATGAGGGTATCCACATCTTTAACCGAGACGGAATTTTGCAATCCACTGACCCTTATGAGTTGTTCCCCCACCTGAAGGTGGAAAACGATGGATCACATGCGTTCTACCTCGGTGCGGAACTCACCAAGGCGCAAATTGCCTGGCAATTGGGGAAACGTTATATTCAGGATCGGGCATTGAACTGGGGTTGTCTGGTCGCTGACGACGACGTCGATGATGAATACCAGTTACCTCGCTCAACACTGCGATCGAACAAGGATATGGATACATCATGATTTATGAAGTTGTCGTGACGACCGTCAATGAACAGGACGAAGCCCACATTGCGCCGATGGGGATACGGTTTGAGGATGGATTCACCGTGATCGCGCCATTCAAACCCTCGCAGACACTGACCAATATCGAATCGACCGGTGTGGCTGTTGTGAACATTACAGACGATGTGCGGTTGTTCGCAGGATGCGTGACCGGCAGAGATGACTGGCCGGTCTACCCGGCGACAATGGTCAATGGATATGTCCTTGATGCCGCTATTTCACATAGTGAACTCAGAGTTGTCAAAAAAGCCGACGATGAGCTACGCCCGCGAATCTACATGATCGAAGTGCACAATGCTGTCACACGTGCATTTCGCGGTTTTAACCGCGCGCAGGCGGCGATAATCGAAGCCGCTGTTCTTGTCAGCCGCCTAAATATGCTTCCGACGGATAAGATAGATTCCGAGATGGATTATCTTTCGATAGCTGTCGAGAAAACCGCGGGTGTGAAAGAGCGGGAAGCCTGGCAGTGGCTGGTGGATGCGATCGAAAAATTTCGGAAACAATCTGACTGACCGCGAGTTCTGTCGTCGGTCTTCATCTACGCGGTGTTGTCCAACAAGTGTGCCCAGCTAAGGTACGCACGAATGTGGGCGTTGACATTATGCACCCGCAAGATATCTACTGACTGCGAGCACAGCTGAATTGATGCACCAACCGTCTCAGGATCCAATTCGGAACTTTCCTGATTTGCAAACGTCTTGAGGAAACTCTTGCGAGAATGACCAATCAACAATCTATACCCGTAGTTTTGCAGTCGCTTCACGGAACGCATCAATTGCAGTGACTGCAGACTGCTCTTCCCGAATCCGATTCCAGGATCAATGATGATTCTGCTCAAATCGAGGCCGCCCTTCTCCCAAATTCCCTGTCGTTCCTCCAACCAGGTTTCAAAGACATCGCAGGCATCCGATTCCGGATCAATGCTCACTGACGGATCAACGGGAACCGTAACACTGTGCATTGCCACAAAGGTACAGTCGCTGGAATGTGCCAATTCAATCATTTCGCCGACGCCAAGCCCACCGACATCGTTGATGATATCGACACCACTTTCTACTGCTTTGAGCGCCGTTTCAGGATGGTATGTATCGATACTGATCTGTGGCGGGAACAGACAAGGCTCACATGCATTCCGCACCAATTCCAAAGCAGGCGACAGCCGGTGCCATTCCTCTTCGTGAGACAAAGGTGTCGCGTTCGGACGTGTTGATTCTGCGCCGATGTCAATAATGTTGACACCGTCCTCAATCATGCCTTTGACAGCACTCTCCACTTCATCCAGATCAAAGTGAACACCTCCATCCGAGAAAGAATCCGGAGTTACGTTCAGAAT
The DNA here is from genome assembly GCA_963666625.1 of Arenicellales bacterium. Taxonomy (GTDB): domain Bacteria; phylum Pseudomonadota; class Gammaproteobacteria; order Arenicellales; family JAJDZL01; genus JAJDZL01. The sequence continues at coordinate 2,412,665 of OY762925.1, read as the reverse complement.
TCCCATCCATAGTGGGATATGAAATATTTCTGTATTTGAGCGGCTCAACTCAAGTACTGTTCTGGAGTTTATCCCCGGAAATCGAAAATCGGGTTTCATGTGAACCATTGGCGAAAGAACATAGGGCTTCAGATACACTTCGGTGTCGGGTAACGTAGTGCCGTTGAATTGAACCACCTCATTACCCCATAGCACAATATCAATGTCCAGATCACGAGGTGCCCATCGATTATGGGAATCTTTCGCACCCATCTCTGACTGAATCCTCTTCGTCAGATTTGAGAATGATTCGATGTCCAACGACGTGCTGCCTTGGACTACAAGATTGAGGTAGGGACGATTCCACTTCGATGGGGAATTTGGAGGAAGTTGTGCCGGAGACTCTACAATCGGAGAAATCCGACTGATCGAATAACCGACATCCTGCAGGCGTGCTAACCCCTTATACAGGGAGTTTCTACGGTCACCCTTGTTGGAACCCAAGCTGAGTATGACATCAGACGTCCTTGCCATGATGAACAGGATAATCCTGCCTGAGGTCTATTCGTCGCTCTCGACGTCGTAGCGAATATATCGAAATCGCTGATCGGTGGGTGTTCCCTCAAGAGAACCGTCTTCGAGTCCCGGCTGCCAGTGGACGAATTCCTCGATCTTTTTGGCAAGCTCAAAGTCCTTTTCGGTGACTCCTTTCGCCGCGTGATTCATCAATTTCACGACAACAAATGCGTAGGATGCAGTGATATCAGGATGATGCCAAGCCGCTTCTGCGAGATGACCAACTGCGTTTATCACCATCAGAGTTCCCTTCCACCCCATCGTTCGGTATCTTCGACGAATCCAGCCGTTTTCGTAATACCAATGAGGCAATTCGTCGGCGAGTCTCCTTTCTATCGTCGCCTGGTCGAAAGTCTCCTCTTTTCTTCGATCGGTAGTTTCGTCAGACATAGTTCACCTCCAATTCCGTTGACAGTTTCACCGAATTGGCAGAAATAAATTCGGCGAGAATATTAGATTGTTTTGATTCAGTAATTATAAAGGTGAGCAGACTGAAAGACACTCCGGTTTGTTGACTCGCGACAGTTTAGCATTTGAAAACGATCGGCCTACTTGAAACTTAAGCATTTCAACATTGATGGTATCGCACCGGCGGTGTCGGTACAAATTTACAGTGTACGGACATCGCGCAATTTACCACCGTTATAACCTCGTTAGCGACCAGATTGCTGAAATTTTGAAACCAGAGCCAAACTGAGAAGTGCCAAAAAGAGAATCGTTGATGATTTCAAATGTTGGCTATAATCAATTTTTTCTCACGGATGAGGCTATACGGTTACATGCACAGGATTGTGTTGATTTATCAAAATAATATTCACAGGGACTATTCATGAAATTAAACAAATTCACCAGTCGCATGATTACGATCTTGATGGCGGCTGTATTCGCAATTGTGGGAGCGGTTTCTACAGTTTCCGCACAGCAACCTGTTCTGAAAATAGGATTCGTAGGCGTCACGAGTGGGCCTGCCGCTGCTTGGGGCATCTCAAATGTCCGCTCCATGCAAACGCTCGCTGCCATGATCAATGATGAAGGCGGATACGAAATCGGCGGAACGACATACACGATTGAAATCGTAACGTTCGATGACCAGAAAGATCCGAAACGCGCCATCGCCGGTATGGAGAAGATGGCTCAAGAAGGCATCAGCTATGTGGTTGGCCCGAACGTGGACGACGGAGCCGCCGCAGTACGTCCGGTCGCGGAGCAACAGGGGATAATTTATATTCCTTATGCGTTCCCCAAAGAGTTGTACTCCCCACCTGCATCAAATGCGGTGCTGGGCATGGTCGCCAACTATCAATCGGGACCCGCGATCTACAAGTATCTCAAAGACGACAAAGGCGTACAGACCGTCGCTTTTGTGGCAGCCAATGAATCCGACCCACTCAGTCAACGTGACGGTGGTGTAGCCGCTGCAGAAGCCCTCGGACTGGAAGTCGTCTCGTCAAGCGTGACCTATCAGGTGGATACCACAGACTTCACACCGGTATTACTGCCGGTTGTCAAGACTCAGCCGGACTTGCTTGTACTGTCCGGTGTTGCGCCCGCAAACGCCCCGCAACTAATTCGTTCCGCGCGTGAGCTGGGTTTTGAGGGATTGATCTCGACAGAAACCGCACAGGATGCCACCATCCTTGCAGAAGGAGCCGGTGAGCTTGCAAATGGCTTTATTTCGGTTGGCGGCGCTTCAACTCCGGAAATCGCTTCAGATAGGATGAATGAGTTCGTAAAGGTATACACTGACATGTTCGGTGAGTACAACGATGAGTCAAATACCAAAGTATACGCACTCGAGTACATTCTGGCGACTATGAAGGCGAATCCGGCGGCAATTGACAATGTTGAGGAATTCAAGAAAACCATGGATACCTTTTCCGCACCGAATCCATACATGAAAGGAGATGCTGAGCTTCGCTATGTCGGCATGAGCTCATTCGGTCAGCGACGCCAGATCGCAGTCCCACTCGTCGTGAATGTATACATGGATGGCGGATTTGAAACTTTGTTCATCGCCGAAGTGGACTGACAACATACGAACAATAAATATTCAAGACCCGCGCATGAGCGCGGGTCTTTTTCAAGAACAATAATTCTGCGATGGAACAAATCATCATCAACGGAATTTATCTGGGTGCGCAATACGCATTGATTGCGCTTGGGCTGACATTGATTTTTGCCCTGATGAATGTACTCAATTTCGCACACGGACAGATGTATGTTATTGGCGGATTCGTCACATATACCGTGGTTGCCCAGTTCCAACTGCCGTTCGTGGTGGGACTCTTTATATCTGCGGCAGTACTTGCGATCATCGGGGGATTCATCGAAAAATTCCTGTTTCGTCCCGTACTTCGCAAATCCGTCCGAGAAGAAAGTTCCATGCTGCTCGCAGCCGGTATCGCGTTTTTTCTGGATGCAGTCATACTTCTGGTATTCGGTGAAAAGCAACGCGGCGTACCGAAAATCATCGATGGCGTTTTCAATTGGGACTTTCGGATCATCATGCCATATGATCGGATTCTGGTTTGTGTGCTCGCGATCGTATTCATCGCTGGATTTATCGCCTTCATGCATTATTCCCGAACTGGACGAGCACTGCGCGCATTGGCTCAGGATCGGGTTGCAGCTCAACTCATGGGGGTCGACGTCGACCGGTATTCCATGATCGGATTCGCCATAGGCGCGATGCTTGCAGGTATCGTCGGTGGGCTTCTGGTAGCCATTACAGGTGTCAACCTCGGTATGGGTGGGCCGACTTCAATCAAAGCATTCATGATGGTCATGATTGGGGGCGCCGGTGTCATCTCGGGAGCCATTGCCGGAGGTTTTATTTTGGGTATGCTGGAATCTGTAGGTCTTTCTGTCCTGTCACAATATGGGGACATCACCTATCTGGTCATATTCGCATCACTGATGGTATTTCTGGCCATCCGTCCTCAAGGCCTGATGGGGAAACCCTGGGGCTAGTCAGTCATGCCGAGCAAGGGAAAACTCACGGGCGTCGTCGTTTTCTTCCTTACGATTTTTGTACTGATTCCCTGGTGGATCGAAGCGACTGCGAACTGGGGGTTTTACTACACACTTACTTCGGTGGCCCTGCTTTCAATCGCATCCGGCGGTGTCTGGCTGACGTTCTATATCGGTCGAATCAATATCGGCCAAGGTGTATATGCGCTCACCGGCGGTTATGTGTCGGCTGTTCTGGTTATGGACTACGGTGTCAATTTCTGGCTGACTCTGCCGTTGGCCGGTGTTTTTTGTGCGATTGTCGGAGTCCTGATCGGTTTGCCCATCCTCCGACTAAAGGGCGTCTACTTTGCGATGATCACGTTGGTTTCAACTGAGGTGGCGCGCCTCACCGCGCTGGCATTGCCAATCACCAAAGGTGCGAAAGGAATTGTTTCAATTCCATTGCCCAAAGAGCTTTCAATCTTCGGGTTGACGATCATACCGGATTTCTCTACGCTGGCAAATCCTAAACTTGCCTTCTATTATGCAGCTGCCATTGCCATGGTGCTGACTTTCGCGGCGCTTTATCGTCTGGTGAATTCCCGAATGGGGCACTTGTGTCGATCACTTCAACAAAATGAAGAGCTTGCATCATCTATCGGAGTGAATGTTCCATATCTGCGAATTATCGCTTATGCAATCTCCTCTTTCCTAGGTGGTATTGCCGGCGCAATGTTTGTTGCCATCTCACAGTCGATCTACCCATCAAGTTTTGTGGTAACCGACTCAATCAACTTTATGCTCAATTGCTTTCTTGGTGGTTTGGGCTATGTCTTCGGTCCGATGCTGGGGACACTGCTGTTGTACTTCGGGTGGGATTTGCTGTTCACGACAGGACGTTTTCAGCTCCTGATCTATTCCAGTCTGCTGATCACGCTGATGCTCATATTGCCAAACGGCCTGCTGAGCATTCGCTTACCCCGATGGATAAAGGAAGTAGGAAGATGAGCGCCCTTTTGGACGTGAAAAACGTCACCAAAAAGTTTGGTGGTCTCACCGCAGTCAATGATGTTTCCTTTCAAGCCAGCGAACGGGAAATTCTGTCGATCATCGGTCCCAACGGAGCCGGAAAATCGACACTGTTCAAACTTATTTCATCGTTCTTGCGGACCACATCCGGCGAGGTAATCTTCAAAGGTGAACGGATCACCAACCTGGCACCTCACATTGTCGCTCGCAAAGGCGTGGTGCGCACATTTCAGGAAACCACCATATTCGCTTCCATGACAGTTCGCGACAATGTCATCATCTCTCATCATCTGCGTTCCCGTGCAAACCTGCTGGATTTCTTTGTACATTCCAGACCAGCTCGCACAGATGAACAGAAATTCAGCGAGTCGTCCGACGAAATTCTTGAGTTTCTCGGACTGTATGACATCAGGAACGAAGTGGCCAGCAACTTGCCACACGGACATCTCAGATCACTTGGAATCGCAATCGGACTAGCAACGAACCCCAGGGTACTCCTACTGGATGAACCGTTCGCCGGAATGAATCACGAAGAAACAATGCACGCCGTTGATTTGGTCCGAAACGTGCGGGAAAGAGGGGTAACCATATTACTTGTTGAACATGACATGTCAGCGGTTATGAGAATTTCAGACCGAATTGTCGTCCTGAATTTCGGACAAAAGATTGCCGAGGGCAATCCAGAGGAAATACAGGCCAACCCTAAAGTGATCGAGGCCTATCTTGGCAGCGAGCATGATTCAGCGGAATTGCAGGTATGACAGAATTGTTGAAAGTGGAGAATATTGAACTCTACTACAGTCATGTCTATGCGCTGAAGGGTATTTCGGTCAATCTTGAAGAAGGGGAGACAGTTGCACTGATCGGAGCAAACGGAGCAGGCAAGTCTTCGATTCTCCGGGCCGTTACCGGACTCGCTCCGGTAAGAAGCGGTGAAATTTATTTCCAGGACGAGCGTATCGATGGACTCAAGGCGTCGGAGATCGTAAAGCGCGGAATTGTGATGGTACCTGAAGGGCGTCGCGTGTTTCCATACATGTCAGTCAAAGACAATCTGCTGATGGGGTCTTTCTCCAGAAAGGAAAAATCGAACGCTATCGCAAATTCGCTTGATGGCGTGATGGAACGGTTTCCGAGATTGAAAGAAAGATTCTCACAATCGGCTGGTACACTCAGCGGCGGCGAGCAACAAATGCTTGTAATCGGACGTGCGCTGATGGCGAAACCCCGTCTCCTGCTGCTTGACGAACCTTCGTTGGGAATTGCCCCGAAACTGGTTCGTGATATTGCCCGATCCATTGAAACCATCAATCGAGAAGAGTGTGTTTCAGTATTGTTGGTGGAACAGAACTCCCGGATGGCTCTGAGCATTTCGCATCGTACCTATGCTCTGGCGACAGGTTCAATCGTACTAAGCGGAAACTCCAAGGAGCTGATCGAAGATGATCGAATCATTGCCGCATATCTAGGCGGTGAAATCTGATCGGTGAGCGTGCCATGCGTATCTTGATCATCAATCCGAACTCAACCGAGTCAATGACTCGGAAAATTGAATTTACCGCTACACAGATTGCTCGCCCAGACACCGAACTGATTTCAGTCAATCCACCCAACACACCTGTAAGTATCGAGGGGTTTTATGATGAGGCGTTGAGTGTCCCGGGAGCAATTGACATGATTCGATCTCATCCGGACACAGATGCTGTGATTGTGGCCTGCTTCGACGACACTGGGCTTGACGCCCTGCGCTGCCTGGTATCCGCCCCGGTCATCGGGATTGGCGAAGCGGCATTTCACATCGCGTCGCTAATCGCGAACAAATTTTCGGTTGTCACAACTTTGTCCAGATCGGTACCGGCGATAGAACACAATCTTGTTCGATATGGTCTTTGGGCCAAATGCGCTCGTGTAAGAGCGTCGGATATACCTGTACTGGATCTGGAATCAGACTCAGGCGACGCGCGGCAACGCATCGCCAATGAAATTTCCGATGCCATCAAGGTCGATCACGCCGAAGCCATTGTGCTGGGTTGCGCTGGAATGACAGATCTGGCTGCTTCACTCGAAAGCGAATTTCAATTACCCGTGCTGGATGGAGTGGCCTGCGCGGTCGGACTGAGCGAGTGTATGGTACAACTTGGCTGCAGAACCTCAAAAATTGGTGGGTATGCGTTTCCCAGAATCAAATAGATCGAACGCCCTGGCCGTAAAACCTGAGGCTTCCGTTCGATACTTGAGACAAAACTGAAGCCAACCAAATTGCAGCTAAGGTTCAAGCTCGCTTTGCACGGCCAAAATCGTCCCAATCTTCCCAACTTTGGAACCTAAGCGGCGTGATTTGATCCAAGCTGTTCAGCCGCTCTTTCCAATTCTCCTGATACAAGCTAAGCCGCCGATTGTTATTGTCGTCATCTGTATAGGAAAATCCATGACCTTGGATGCCAAAGGCAACAAAAGGCGACAAAACTCGGAAGCCCATGTAGTGAAGCGAATAGTGGGTTGACCAAAGTATCTGACCAATATCTCCACCGCGAGAACCAAGACCAAATACAATTTCAGGGGCACCTGTCGTAACAGAACATATCGCCTTCTTGCCGTGGAAATAACCGCGACTGTATCGCATCGAGCTGGTGTAGAGACCTCCACTTACAAATACCCTGTCGAACCAACCCTTCAGAATAGCCGGTTGATTGTGCCACCAAATCGGGAACTGAAAAACCACAAGGTCTGCACGTTCAAGCCGAGCGATTTCTCTTTGGACATCATCAGGCAACCTGTTGGATGAAAAAGCGTGTCTCTGCTCGCCCAAGGGGGAGAAAACCGCACCATTCTGACGATTCTCATAGTGTTCTCCACGTTCGCAAGGATCAAACTGTTCGCGATATAGATCAGAAATTTCGACGAAGTAACCCTGCTGTCGCAACGTAGTCTTCGCCACCTCTGTCAGCGTCGCATTGAACGATGTTGGCTCTGGATGGCAATGGACAATCAGCGCACGCACGCAGGAAACTCTCCAGTTTTGACAGCATTTCCGTAGCAATATATAGTATCCATATTTGTAATTAAATATGTCACAAATGAAAGGAGACATTTCAAATATGAACAACATGCTTACGTGGGATGAAATGTGTCTGGTGCATGCCGTTACGAATGTTGGAACACTCTCCGGGGCGGCTCGTTCTCTCGATATAAGCCATCCAACCGCGTTTCGGAAACTGAACAGGCTTGAGAAGAAAATGGAGGTACGGTTCTTTGATCGGGCACGTGATGGTTACACTGCGACGGCAGCAGCGGAGGAAGTTTCCAATCTTGTGCAACGGTTAATGAATGATGTTCTGGCAGTTGAACGCCGTATTACCGGCCAGGATTTGCGACCGTCAGGAACAGTGAGAATCACCACTACTGACACCCTGTTGTTTGGTTGGTTGTTGCCGGGTCTGCAGGAATTTCGCACTTCATATCCAGAAATTCACCTTGAATTGGTGGTCTCAAACGATGTGTTCAGCCTCTCCAAACGAGAAGCTGACATCGCTGTGCGACCAACTGAGAATCCGGATGAGAATCTGATTGGTCGAAAAGTCGGAACCATTGCACAAGCAGCCTATATTGCGAAAAAACTGACCCTGAATGTTGATAAAACGGATACGGCAGACGCTATAGACTGGATCGGTCCGGACGAAAGCATGTCATATCCAGCTTTAGATCGTTGGCTTGAGAAAGAAGGTCTTGTTGACCGGTGTCGAATTCGCGTGAACTCGGTATACGGGATGCTGTCTACCGCCAAAGCTGGATTGGGAATGGCGGTACTACCGTGTTATCTTGGTGAGAATGACGAGCAGTTGATTCGAGTCGGGAGGCAAATTCCATCGCTGGCCACTGACCTTTGGATTCTCACGCATCCTGATCTACGGAGAACTGAACGCATCCGTATTTTTCTGGATCATGTGGCAAGATTTGCAAAGATGTCACAGTTAAATTTGACGGAATAGTAAGTATTGTCGAATGTTTTTTTGTAAAAGGCTTTGCGAACGTTTGCTTCCTCTCAATCCAAATATTGTGTGGCGACTCAACGTCTCAGATGTCCGCTAGACTGTCATATTCGCTGATTCACAGCAGTGGCCAAGTTCTGCGATCAGCCGCGGTTATCGTTCATACCCGGAGCGATTGTCGATGTCACCGAAGATCGCAAAGCAAAACAATCCGAGTACCGGATAATGCTTCACGGACTCGATGTTCAACAAGTCGAGGATACATAATACGTCTATGGTTTTGACTGATTGAAACTGACTATACGGCCAATTGTTTATATTGTTCCGACTGATTGTAGTAGTTCGTCCGACTAATTCAAACTAATTGGCAGTTTCGACCCAGGTTTTGACTTCAACTACTGGTACGGCTACAACTTTCTCACGTACGAAATGAGAAATCAGGTTGGAGAATTCCCAAGAACCCCTGAACAAACCGAAAAGTCAGTCCCCAAATCACTCGATTGTCGTCTCGGCCAACTCGAATTCCAGGAAACGAACCTTCATAGTCGCGCGGTCGAAAACCCTCGATGAAGTTGTCGCGATCGAGCATCCAGTCAATCGGTATCCAGACCGTGTCGTGAACTTCTGAATTCGGTCGAATGTGCTCTTCTTGCTCCAATTGAAACACATAGCACGATACTACAAGCCCATGAGCCGGACTGTTCGGTGGCGCTACAAGATCATCAAGACATCCGATATTCATATTGGGCTTGAGCCTGATACCTACTTCCTCTTGTGTTTCCCGCAGCGCGGTCTCTATCGAATTTTTATCGCTCGAGTCCATCTTTCCACCTGGAAACGCCATCTGACCCGACCATGGATCGTTGGCTCGCCGTGACCGTTCGATAAACAAAACTTCAGCACCTTGAACATTCTGGCGCAAGATCAACGCGACAGCCGCTGTTCTTCGACCCGCCCGGTTCACAAGTACCGGACGATGAGCTAGCATTAGTTTCCTGACTTCAGCAAGATTCATTGGATTGATGTCAGCAGACAGACACAAAATAATTTCAATTCACGTATGTTCCCAAGATAGTTCCGAACCCGATTACAACGAAACGCGATCACCATCCAATTGACTTGGTTGTAGCGTGATCGTCGTCAGTGTGCTCCTTGATTTGTAGAGCCAACCGAATCAACATTGACTAATTGATTTTGTATACAATTCAATTTGTATATCAATAATATATTTTACGGAGGATTTCACGATGCTGAAAAATACTAAGTTACTGGTCATTGGTCTCGCCATTGCAGTTGGCGGATTGGTGGGAGTTGGTGACGACGTCGTCAGCCAGATGAATGCCTGGCAATCGGGTAACAATCACAACCGAATCATTCAGATTCAAAACGAGGGAGGTACTCGAGATTCGACGGGTTCAATCGAAATCTCATACTACAGCAATTCGTCATTCGGCGTTACTTCTCCTCGCGGGATCACCATGATCGTAGACCCGTGGCGTAATGATCCATCAGGAGCTTGGGGCCTTTGGTACAGAACTGAATTTCCGAAGGTAAACGTGGACATTGGCATGTCTACACATGCTCATTTTGACCACGATGCACTGGACAAGATTGATGCCAATATGTTGCTGGATCGGATGGGAGGAACATTCGAACTGGGCGATGTCAAAATTACCGGTATCGCCGACAAGCATCAATGTGTCGCTCCAGGAATGGTTCCTTGGACGGAAGCTGTAAAACAGTTTGAAGGTCGCGATGATCCATGTCCCCCAACCAATTTCCGGCACATGGACAACAGTCTTTACCTGATTGAGACCGGTGGAATGCGCCTACTCATGTGGGGAGACAATCGTCCAAACCCACCTCAGGAAGTGATGGATAAAATTGGTGATATTGACATTGTTTTTGTTCCAGTAGACGGTTCTCGCCATATCCTTGACTACGAGCAGGCTGATTCAGTAATGGCTATGACGGGTGCCAAAGTTGCGATTCCGCATCACTATCTGGTTCCTGAAACCACTTTCTATACATCCACTCTGTTGGATGCATCGGAATGGACACAGCGACACCCGCATACAATGCTTGACAGCTCGACCATTGAACTTAGTGCCGCAGACATCAGTGACATGAAAGGTCATGTCATGTACTTTGGCTCAAATCACGTTTCTGGAGCCGACGGCTAATTTACAAGCTCAGAAACCGCCTGGAATGCTCGTATTCCAGGCGGTTTTTCTTTTCTTGGTGGTTCAAACCGTATCTTCGCACGCGGTTACATATTCGCGACATTTCTCACCGATAGCTCATCTCGTTAGCAATAATTACAATTTGTAGAGTAATTTGTGTCCGATTAAATTCAAATTGTTGGAATGAAGTCGTCTGTTAAAAATCCCATGTGTAACAGGACATTCGCCGCATTGGTTCTAGGATGCGCATTCCTGATCTTGTGCAACTCGGGAAATACCCATTTCAATCTTGATTTAAATATCCGGACAATCCATGTCGTGCATACCCAACATGGGCTTGATGTTTACATGCGAATTCCAACACCCTATTTCCTAGCAGAACTTGCCACAGGTTCGCTAGAGGACGGTAATCTAATCCCGGCGCCTTTTACATACAACAAAGTTGAACAAGATAGCCTGAAGCACTATCTCGATCTGGTGAAGATCCAAAAGGCCCCGATCGAATTCGCGGCGATAGCCACGGGTGGCGTGCGGATCGAAACTGAAGGGAATCTTTTGAAACCCGAGATCGTTAATTTTCGCCTGCACAGTGCCCTTCAGCAACCACCATTCGCCTCTTTGGAAGAGGCCAAAATCTCGATTTCAGAAAGTACCCCAGAAAGTGTAGTGGAAGACGTTTATGTCGGAGAGACAGTCACAGATCTGCAACTTCGATATGATCATGACCGCCCTGTCAATTCCTATCGCTTGTCTTTCAGCTGGAATCCCGGACTGGAATTGCAAAGTGAAACCGCAAATCTATTGTTGGATCATTTTCCCGGTGAAACGCGAGTTTTTCGCTTTACCGGCATTTTGAATGAGCCCGTGGAGATCACGAACTCTGCGATGGCTGCGTTTGCAACGTTTACAGTTCAAGGCATCATTCACATAATCAAGGGTTGGGATCATCTGCTATTCGTCATCTGTCTGGCAATCGGTGCTGTAACGCTGACCGGACTGCTTTTGCGGGTTACTGGATTTACGATCGGACACACGATTACCTTGATTGCCGGATTTTGGGGGTACGCTCCATCTGTTGCCTGGTTCATCCCAGCTGTTGAATTAGGAATCGCAGTTTCAATCATATTTGTCGCGGTCACTGCGATTGGTGGAGCAAAAAGAAATACAGACAGCCTCAGTTCATTTGTGATTACGCTGCTGATCGGATTGCTTCATGGCTTGGGCTTTTCTTTTGTACTTCACGAACTGCTGTTACCGAATGGTGCTCATCTTTGGAAGTCTCTGCTTGCCTTCAATGTCGGAGTGGAAATTGGCCAAATTGCGATAGTCACCGCGGTATGGATAGTCTTGCTCTTGATCATCAGATTCAGAAGTTCACTGCTGATTTACACTCGGTGGGCGGTTGTCTTGCCAAGTATCGCAATTGCTGCATACTGGGTAACTGAACGATTTCAAAGTGTTGTGGCAACCTTGACGTAGTCATCAGACCGTTCAGCATTAGAAATAATTAAATCTGTCTACGACACCCCATTTCATCCAGAAATCACAACCAATCTCTGCAACAGGAAAATCGGAATCCACGCGATTTCTATCCATCCTTCAGCAAACTGCAAACAGACATTTGTATAGCATCACTTTCGAAGTCCGAATTTCGCCATCTGATGATAACCGTCGCGTGTCTGTGGTGACTTGATGCCGAGTAACTTACTCCCGATTTGTGTCTTTAGAATCTGTGCGGTACCGCCACCGATCGTAAACATTCTTACATCTCGGTACATTCGTTCCAACGGCTCCTGATCACCGTATCCACGTGCGCCGAACATCTGCAGCGAGTCACTGACCACTTTGATGGCAGTTTCAGACGCAAACAGTTTCGCCCGAGCCGCTGAAAGTATGTCGGGAAATGGGCTGCTGTTGGGCCCTCGAGATTTGGCGGCTTCATACAGCAACAGTCTAGACGCATGTACCGACGCATCCATCTCTGCGATCATCCACTGCAGACCCTGAAATTCCGCTAAAGGCCGTCCAAATTGATGACGTTCTTTCAGATAGCGTTTCGCGTGATCCAGCGCGCCGGTCGCAACACCCATCGCGATCGTTCCAGCACCAACCCTCTGGCTGTTATATGCACTCATCAGTTCGGCAAATCCCCGACGTAGCCCTGAAGGTGTCTGTAACATGAATTTAGCATCGACCTTTAGATCGTCGAACCGTAACTCTGCTTCAGGCATGCCGCGCAGGCCAAGTGTATTTTCACGTCTTACAACGGAAAATCCTTCCGGCTCAATACCTTTTCCGGGATCATAGTGAACAATGAAAGCACCAATTCCCAATTTTTCTCCCGCTTCGTCAACCACGCGAGCAAAAATGAGATGCAGTTTTGAAACCCCACCGCCTGTTATCCAGTGTTTGACACCGTTGATCATGTATTCGTCACCAACTTTTCTCGCGGTTGTCTGCATTTCATTGGCCGCACTGCCAGCTTCCGGTTCAGTTATGCAGATTGCCGGTTTATCGCCGGCCAGTACAATCGGGGCACAGTAACTCTTCTGGAAGTCATCGCCATAAGCCATGATCGCACTGATTCCTCCCATATTGGACTCAACTACAATTCGTGCGCTGAGCGTGCAGGCTTTGGCAATTTCTTCCACCACAATAACAGTGTCATAAAAGGAAGCCGACCGGCCACCATGCTCGATCGGGATCGTCATGCCCATCAATCCCGAATCGACCAAATCGTCGATATTCTCCCAGCAATAGGTTTGTGTTTGATCCCACTTCGCAGCTCGGGGAGCGAACTTTGCGGAAAGTGCTTGGGCGATGGTTCTGAACTCTTCAGATCGATCCTGTCTATTCATCAATTGACCTTTGAATTTGATTGGGAATTAGAGACTCAAAAGAATAATGCTATTGTAATTTCACAACTCTCCAATTTGTTCTACTCAAAATTGGAACTGTCAGTGATATCATTTATCAATCATCGAGAACTCTGATTTTTGATAAGATGCAATTTTCTGGTTGTTCGAATCCCACCCAAGGAGACCAAATTTTGTTCGTTTTCTACATTCAGATTCAACTAGTTACATAAATTCTAACTTTCCCTTACCCAAATGACTCTTCATAAATTCAAAGTAAGCGACCCCATTTCATATTTTGGTACGGACAATCAACAGAAAGAAGGTTTCATCGCGTCGATAAGGGGGAGTATGGCGGAAATCATCACCGAAGATGGTTCGGAGCATCGCACACACATCTATGCATTGAGACTTCGAAAGGGGATAAAACCCAAGCGCGTATACACGGAGAACCAACTGAAAAAATCACAGTTCCTAAACGGTGACGAAGTCCAATTTACCAATTCCAGTGGAACAATACTCTCCGGCAAGATAGTTCGTACGAATCCGAAATTCGCCAGAGTTCTGGTCGAAAAGCAACAGTGGAACGTACCCTATGCGCAACTTGACCCGATCAGTTCCAGTCGAGTCGGTTACGAAAACCGGAAACGCCTGGATGCAATTGCGAGTCAGGCCGACGAACTAATCCGACACCATAAGTTGGATGGATGGCGCTTCAACTTCGACTACGCCAACCGTCGTCTCGGCCGATGTTCTTACGCCGAGAAGACCATTACCATGTCGGAAGAGTTCTGCCTCAACGCAAGCGACTATGATATCAAGGACACGATCCTACACGAGATTGCTCATGCGCTCGTAGGTCCCGAGCACGGACACGACCAAATTTGGTACTCAAAAGCCAAAGAAATCGGTTGCAGCGGAAATCGGACTCATGATTCGAACTTCACACCACCAAAACTAATCATGAAATGTCACAACTGCGGTTGGTTTACCGGTCGGCACGCGCGTCGTAAATTGATATGCAAGCGCTGTCAAACTCCAGTAACGTACGAAAACTACTCTCCTGAACGTTGGAATTCACTCTGCGGTCGAACAACAGTTGACTGATGGAACACCACTCATGCGGTTGACTGTCTTTTTTGCATTCACACTGTTCGCTCATATCGTTTCAGGGCAAACGCAAACCGACCCCGAAGTCGCCGGAAGCATCAAAGCATATCCCTCCGTCAAAACACAGGAACACATGATTGTCGCGGCGAATCCACTCGCGGCCATCACCGGGGATGAAATCATGTTGGCCGGAGGGTCAGCGGTCGATGCAACAATTGCAGCTTTACTGGTTTTAAATGTGGTTGAGCCACAATCAAGTGGAATTGGCGGCGGTGCATTCGCACTTGTCCATAGTTCATCTGGACTGACAAGCTGGGATGCCCGAGAGAAAGCACCGGCTGGGGCTACTCCCGGACTCTTTATAGAGAATGGCAGACCGCTTCAATTTCCTGACGCAGTTTCCTCCGGCCGCTCCATCGGTGTTCCTGGATTGCTACGATTGATGGAAACACTTCACGAACACCACGGAAAATTACCTTGGAAGGATTTGTTTCAACCAGCAATCGGACTGGCACGCGATGGGTTTGAAGTGAGCCCGCGCCTGGCCCATCTGCTTGACGCATATTCCGAACGCCTGATGAATTCGGACGCAGCGGATCTATACATTCCTGACAGAAAGCCATTGTCTGTAGGAAGCACTTTAAAACAGCCAAGGCTCGCCCGAACCTTGGAAGGCATCGCCGAAAACGGTACGGATTTCTTCTATACGGGCGAACTCGCACGTGAAATTGTTGCTGCTGCAAACCGAAACCCGCGTCCGGGCACGCTCAGTCTCGAAGACCTGAAGAACTACCAAGTAATCGAACGTCCAGCTATCTGCCATCCCTTCAGGAAATATCGTGTCTGTGGTATGGGACCACCCTCGTCAGGTGCAACCACGGTTGGTCAGATTCTTATGTTGCTTGAGGGATTTGATCTGGACGAGCTTGGAGTCAATAACCCGACACTCTGGCATATTTTTGCATGCGCTTCGCAGTTGGCCTACGCTGACCGCGCCTACTATCTGGCAGATAGTGATTTCATAGCGGTACCGGTTGAAGGTCTGCTCAACCCCGAGTACATCAACTCACGCGCCCAGCTAATCGACCGTTTCAAGGCGCAGGAGGACAAGGCGGTTGCGGGTGAACCTCCACGTCGAACGGTTGCGCGCTGGGCACCGGACTTACAGGAGGATTTGCCAGGTACGACCCATGTTTCAGTTGTCGATGAAGATGGACTTGCGGTAAGTCTGACGGCTTCAATTGAAACTGCGTTCGGGTCGGGTCGTATGGCGGGTGGATTCTTGCTCAACAATCAGCTGACCGATTTCTCTTTCCGTCCCTGGAGCACCGACGGTTTGCTCATCGCCAATGCCCCAGCACCGGAAAAGCGTCCCCGCTCATCAATGTCTCCAACCATTGTCTACTCAGACGATAGACCAGTAGCAATTGTTGGTTCGCCTGGCGGAAGCCGAATACCGGAGTATGTGGCACAAAGCCTGATCGCTATGCTTGTCTATGATCTCAACCCTGCGAGCGCTTCCGCGTTGCCACACGTCTCGCATCGCAACAGCGGTAGTGTCACTGTCGAACCGAATACACCGGCACGTATACTGGAAGGGCTTGAAGAACTGGGTTACGAGGTGAATGTCAAAAATATGACCTCTGGACTGAACATTATCCAGATTACGTCGGCCGGCACACTAATCGGTGGTTCCGACCCACGGCGGGAAGGCTTGGCAGCTGGTCGTTAGCAATCGCGTCAAAGTGCCAGCTATGACAGACACAGCCGGCACTCTGTAGCAATTTTGGGTTTTGTTTTATTCGTGAGCCGCAAATGGATGTGCCGCTCCTTTCTGGGCGATCACTTCCTGTGCGTCCGGCTTGCCGGTGACAGCCCGTCTGATGGCTTCCCGTGTCGCTTCGTAATTGTAGTCCTGAATTTTTGCATCATCTTCGGCGTCCCAGTGAATGAATACGCCGACACAAATGAACAGATCATCAGCCTCATCAGCCGGGATGGTACCATCTTCCACGCTGTCGATCACGGCCATAGCGACTCCTCTCTGTGCCGGCCCGAACATCTGTACCGCTTGCTTTGCACCTTTCATGGTGACCTTATTGAACATTACGGTGTTCGGCTTTGCCGGAACGTTGGGGGATGCTACGGCGAGCAAACTGGTAAATCCGTCTTTGTTATTACACAACGTGTTGCAAAATGCCGCTTCAACGGCAGAACCGCGCGGACCAAGTAACAGGTCGATGTGAGCAACCTCGTTGCCGTCACCTACCAGGGATTCCCCTACTCTCACGTTATCAATCGTCATCTCGTCACCTCCTTTTCAATTGAAAATTATCGAAAACTCCCATCCGGAAGTCTTTTTTTCATTTGTACTAACTACGTTGTCTAATTTACTCCATTTACAATGCCGTGTGCAAAAAGAGTTGCAACTGTCAAATCCGCAGTGGTACCCGGATTGATATCCCGTCGTTTCCATTCTGAATCAACACGCAACAACTGATCCATAATCTCACTGGTTGGTCTGGTGTCCAGAAACTTGCAACATAGTTCAACGGCTTCTTTCTGAACTTCTTCAGCCACCGCTGAACCGTGCTGCCTGAAAACATGAGAATCCGGGTACTCGCTGAGAAAAGAGAGGAATAGACCGGTTACAAGTTCTGATTCGCCTGGATTGATTTTTCGCAACGCTTCGATTGTCTGAAACCCAAATCCAAATATGTCGGAATAACCGGAAGCATACTGTCGGGCGATCATGTCTCTGTCCTGTGCGTATGCCATGATCTCCCGTATCGGTGAACTTACAGGCTCAAATACATCGTAGTGTTTGGACTTTCCGAGCCCAGAGGGAGCAGCCACGCGAATGGCATCAACAATCAGTCTCGCGTCTTCGACTTCCAAAGCTTCAATCTCATCTTGAATGGATTGCCGAAGTGTTGTCGTCGATCGCACGATACATGCCTGTACAATCGGCGCACACAGCAAAATAATCCCCAGGTTTGTGTTCATTGCCACCACCTGCTGTGTTGCCTGCACCGATTCAAAGATTTTCTGAGCAAGTGTCAGTTCTGAATTCATCAGAACGCCCGCCACCGCGTAGGCACTTTTTAGAAAATGTTCGACATCCATACCGTGACCGGCGGCGAAACAATGGACATTTCCAGGCTTGATCGAAGTGAGCTCACCGACGCAGGCATTCCAGAACATCGCGGTGACGGGACAATCAAATTCGCGAACCGCCTTTTTATTCCACTTTTCAATTCGCTCGGCAGCGGATTGATGAATTTCACGTTGTAGCGGCCCAATCATTTCGTTCTAACTCCGGAGCTACGAATCGAGCTTAATGGGAGTCAAGGCAGGGTTTTTACGGATGTTCCGGCAATTGGAAAGGTCCCAATTTCACTCTCA
Source organism: Arenicellales bacterium (assembly GCA_963666625.1). Lineage (GTDB taxonomy): Bacteria > Pseudomonadota > Gammaproteobacteria > Arenicellales > JAJDZL01 > JAJDZL01. The sequence continues at coordinate 2,394,587 of OY762925.1, read as the reverse complement.
AACCCGGTTCGAATTCGCCAGGAGACTCATCCTCGAATATCAGGTCTATCCGATGCGCATTGGCGATGTCTGAAACGATATGCAACCCCATTCCAGCTCCCGGCTGATCCTGATCCAGCCGGATAAACGCCTTGCTCACCCGATCCCGGTCCTCGGGCTTGATTCCGTGTCCGGAGTTTGACACCACAACAGATATTCCGGTATCACCCGCCTCAACGTGGATTCTGATTCCGCCATTTTCAGGTGTGTACTTGGCTGCGTTGATCATCAGATTATTGATCGCGGTTTTCAGGTGAACTTCCGATGCAAGTATTTTTCTTGAATCAAACGCTTCTTCGTCAATTTCGACAATAATTCCCTTTTTTGCAGTCAATTCCCGAAACTCAGACTCCTCATCATTCATCTGGCATTTTTCAATCAGATCATGCAAAGTGATTTCCACTTTCACAACCGGCTCATTCTTGATACAAAGCAATTCGTACAAACCGTCAATACCCGTCCTCAGATCTGCGACGGCATCGGCGGCTGCATCAATCGTGTCAGCAACTTGCTGGTTATCTTTTGACTCTTCGATCGCCCTTTTTGATTGATGAATATGGCTCTCGACACTCCAGACATCACTCATGATCCGGTGAGCGATTTCTTGAGTGGCCAGCTTGCTGTGCTGGGTATTAGTCTGAATTCTGTCCAACATCTTGTTGAACAATTTTGCAGTCTTTTCGATTTGATCCTCTCGCTGCTCCAATGGAATTCGCTCGCCCAAATCGGTCCCTTCCATCACGTCGCTGATGGTGGTATTGAAATCCTGCATACGCCGAGCCAAATACTTTGAGAAAATCCTGGACCCCCAAATACTCAATGTGATCATGAATAAGGCGAATAAAGTCCAGTAAATCGGCTTGTCCAGGAACGCATTAGTCGTGAACTTCCGTCCGACAAGAAGAACATAGGTATCATAAATTCTTATCGCCCTGCCATAGTATTCATACAAATCACCTTCGTAAGATACCTTGAAACGACCGCGACCATATTTGTCATAGTCGAACTCCGGTCTCGACAACAGATTTCCGGCAAGCCAGTTGGAATTGAATCTTTCGGCGTCCCAAAGCAAATAAACGTATGGACCGGTAGGAATCTGAGTCTTGCTACGTTCCTCAACAATCCTCACCAATTTCGATTTTGAAGGCGGTTCCCGCTCATTTGAAAAATTCGTACTGACAATTTCCCTCATCTCATCGTCCAGAAGATCGTATTGATACTGAACAGTGAAATACCCCATGACTGACCAAGTCACAATGAAAGCCACACCGATCAGCGTGGCAAACACGACCGCGAGAATGAAACTCGAATTCCTGAAACGGAAAAATAGTCTTTCCTTAATTGCGATCACGCATAGTCCTCTGGATCATTCGGTAATGCAGGCTTTCAACCGGCAGAATTCGGTTGGAATGATACCGCGTTATTCGGTCAGTCCCAATGCCTGGGGCCGCAGAACATAACCGTCCCCGACCATTTCGACAAATTTTTCTGGATTTGAAGTTTCCTCGCGATATTTCGAATTCAGGTTGGAGATGTGAGTTGCGATGGTTTTTTCGTATTTGTCCTTTCTGACAACAGATTTCCATACCGCGTCGTGAATCTCCTCGCGGGTAACGATACTAATCGGCTTCCTCATCAACACTTCAAGAATATCACGCTGCATTTTCGTGCATTTGATATCGACACCGCGTACGTGCAATATCCATGTCTGAAGATCAAGAGTGAAATCTCCCACCGAGATTCTCGGTTTGTCCGAGCATTCTTTTTCAGATTCCCATTTGGAAATCGTGGATTCGATTTTCTTTGGAAGCATTTCGCGAATATTTGTCGGATTCAGATCCTTTTTCCTGAGATATCCGTTTATGCCAACCTTCTTCATGCTGATCACATCATCTTCAGCCGGAATGTAGGCACTCACGGCAAGAATCGGCATGATATGGCCCTTTTCGCGAAGATATGCAGCGAATTCGACACCATTGTTGTACCTTCCATAAGGGTTGCTCTCATTAAGCTTTCTATCCAGGATGATCAGGTCATACGCAAACTTTTCGATTTTTTCCAACGCCTCTTGACCGTCTCCGGCAGTGTCAACGTGATATCCGGCGTCAGCCAAAACTTCCGTAAAATCGTTCCGAATGACTTCCAAGTCTTCGACCAAAAGAATTTTTCGCTTCCGTTTCCTATCCATTGATGCTGTCTCCCAAAGTTATCGAGCAACACTTAATTTAGTCTATTAGAAATTTTTCCTCATGGCAAGAAAAGAGCCCGCCGCTGACATGCATTCATCCGCGACGGGCCAAATGAGGAGTAATAAAGAAGAAGTTAGGAGGTAAAAATCATTAAGACAGATCCAATACAGTAAAGCTTTTGGAACCGTTGCGTTCGACGTGCAACAAAACCTTGTCTGATCCGGATTCTGCAATCTTCTCAAAGTTGCCTAGAAATTGGTTCACCGAGCTGACAGACTGCCGGTCCAGTGAGTGAATGATGTCACCCGGTCGCAGACCAGCCATTTCCGCCGGACTTCCGGGCAGGACCTCAACCACCACAATCCCATCGACATCTTCATCGATATTCAACTGCGAGCGCAATTCCGGATTCAACTCGGAAATCTTTATTCCAATTGATGGCTGATCCCGGTCGTCTTGGGCAACCACGATTTCGTTGTTGCCTGCCATGTCGCCTACCTTTACGTCCAGTGACACTGTTTCACCGTCTCGAAATACTACGACAGTCACCTCATCTCCGGGCGTAGTCTGTCTGACCATCGATTGCAGGGTCGCAACCTTGTCAACTTGTTGCTGGTCATATTCAAGGACGATATCGCCGTATTGGATTCCAGCTCGCTGTGCCGGACTGTCCGGATAAACATCTGCAACCATGGCGCCCCAGCTTCCCTGAGAATCTGTACCCAGGCTCAGAACACTCGCGATGTCGGGTGTGATATCCTGAATCAGGATTCCAAGCTGTCCTCGTGAAACCCTGCCGTTCTCAATCAACTCGTAAGACACATGCTCCAATACTTCGGAAGGAACGGCAAAATTGAGACCGACACTGGTTCCGGTAGGTGAAAGAATCAGGGTGTTCAGACCGATCACCTGACCTTTAGTATTGAACAGCGGTCCACCGGAATTTCCCTCGTTTATTGCTGCGTCAACCTGAAACAGCGGTACCTGAGGGGCTGAATTGGGCATCGATCTCGCTTTCGCGGAAAGCACACCCAGAGTCACAGTACCGGACAATCCGAATGGGTTACCGATCGCGACTACCCAGTCACCTACTCTCACTTCTCGAGAATCTCCGAACTCGACGAATGGAAATGTATCATCACTCTCGATTTTCAGAACAGCAATGTCCGCTACCGGGTCCTCACCGATCATCATGGCCGGATATGAGGTGCCATGCATTGTCGTGACCAGGATCTGTTCCGCATCCTCGACGACATGATGATTGGTGATGACGTACCCTTGTGCATCTATAATCACTCCCGAACCGCCGACTTCCTGGCCAAACCTTCTCTTATCATTTCGAGGTCCGCGATATTGGTGCGGATTGAACTGATCAGGACCGAAATTTTCCCAGAAATTCCAGTTGGGAAAGTTTCGCAAACCTTCCGGCAGGTTGGAAAAGTACTCTTCCATCATGTTCGAACTTTCCGTCAACCTGGTTGTCTTGACATGAACCGACACCACAGTCGGCGCGACAGCCTCAACCAGATTTGCGAATCCTGTGTGGATGACATCGCCACTCAGACCTGAATTGACCGGGGAGTTGTCCGTCGCGAGCACGGAGGGAATCGGCCGCGTAAGCAAGAGTGCCGAAATCGACAGGACAACTGCTGCAACAATCCACCAGGAAACTGGTGAACGTATAATTTTTGATTTCATAAAGGACTCCTATCCATTAGTAGTCAAGTAATTGGGTAAATACGATAATCCTCTGGAAAGATGGGGCAGTTAAGAATCGGTTAATGTTTCCATATCTTAAAAATTCAATCGGATTGGCCTCGAAATGACTGGTTTCCGACATTCTACGAGTTACGACGTTGTGATAGTCGGAGGAGGAATCATTGGAAGCGCGATCGCATACTTCCTCTCCTCAAATCCAGACTTTGAAGAGTCGATTGCCGTAATCGAGAAAGACTCGACTTACAGCAATGGATCGACCGCACGATCACTGGGCTCGATTCGTCAGCAGTTTTCCACATCGGAAAACATCAAAATTTCTCAGTACAGTTTTGAATTTCTCCAAAACGCCGGAACCGAGTTGCAAGTTCGTGACACAGTTCCGGATGTCAACCTGATTGAATCGTCATACCTTATTCTGGCCACCCATGAAGGACTCGGGCAACTGAAGTCTGCACACAAGGTTCAACTGGAATGTCGCGCGCCTGTAGAATTCCTGGATGGAGAAGCCATTTCGCGGAAGTTTCCATGGCTGAATTCCCATGGTATCGCCGCCGGTTGTCAGGGGTCCGGCAATGAGGGCTGGTTTGACCCCTATAGTATGCTGATCGCGCTGAAGAACAAATGTCTCTCATTGGGAGTACTTTACATTGAAGATGAAGCGGTAGCGGTCCGGCAACGGAATAATCTTGTCAACAAAGTTGAACTGGCATCCGGTACCAATGTCGCTTGCGGTTCGGTCGTCAATGCGGCCGGTGCCGCATCGGGCAGATTCGCCAAGCTGTCAGGCATTGCTCTGCCGGTTTCTCCGAAGAAGCGATGTGTCTTTTCATTCAAGTCTGCTAACCCAATTGACAATCTCCCTCTTTTAGTAGACCCGGCAGGATTCTATGTGCGACCGGAAGGTGACGGCTATCTTTGCGGATGGACTCCGTCGAAAAGCGACCCTGACCCAGATGATCATTCCTTGGAGGTCGACTATGAAATATTCGACGATATCCTCTGGCCGTTGCTGGCTCATCGAATTCCCCGGTTCGAAGCGATTCGTCTGAACCGGGCATGGGCCGGGCATTACGACTACAACACACTCGACCAGAACGGAATCGTTGGCAGCCATCCTGAAATTTCGAACTATTTCATCGCGACCGGATTCAGCGGTCACGGCGTGCAGCAGGCACCGGCAGTCGGACGGGCCATTTCAGAACTGATGATCTACGGTCGATATGTGTCGATTGATCTGACCAATCTGGGTTACGAGAGGGTGCTCAGCAACTCGAAATACTCGGAGCAGAACATCATTTGACAAACACAGCCGGAACCTTTGCCAGTCGTTCGGTAGATTACAGTGATGCTATGAAACTATCTTTCTGCAGATTGCGACTTTACGTTGCATTGAAACTGACAATCTGTATTTTGCCAGCCCAAGTTGAATTTAAAGCAGCTTGATCAACGCGACAATCAGACCGCCCTGAGCGATCAACGCACCGAATATCCACTTGAGAATATCGGCCTTCACCCCTTCAATCTCAGTCTTGGTCTCCTGACGCAGCCCCCTCAACTTCGGCCTTGACCTCCAAAGTATCCGTCTTGGTCGCAAGGTTAGTGTTAAGAGGGGCGAAATGCTCCTCCGCCAGGGTCTCGGCCTGCTTCTCGCTGAAACCGCACTCGGTCAGGCGCTTGACTAAGCGATGTGTATCAAAGGCAATGGCTTCACTCATGGAATCGATTATATCCGTATTCCTATACCCTTGCGCGGGTGTTCCTGCCCACCATACAGCGCGTAATTGTTCTCTTCAGCAACATTGCTGGCCATTGATTGGAAAGTAACTTCGGAGACTGGAGTTTCGCCTTCTCCCAATAGCCTTGCCGGAGACGGTTTTACAACTTTTCAAGCAACCACGCCCGGACTCGCCTTCACCGCCGGAATAGAGGAGACCGAATACCCGAAAGGCATGACTGGCAACCAACAAATAAAATCATTGAACTGCAGGCACGACGATGCCATGCCAAATTTGGACTTGCACGATCGAACTGGAACCGGACAGTATCGCTGATAACGTCGAATCGCAACCCAAAACAACAAGTTTATTCGGCAACCCTTATCAGGAGCGAGTTATGATGCCTTTTTGATAACACGACGGGCTCTTCCCTGTTTTCGTTTCGAATTTTGGTCTGTTGATAATTTCAAAGGCATTCGCATTTGTTCGTAAAGCAGGAACAAGTGTTCAATTCGTTCGCGCTCCGAGGAGAATCCTGAACGACGATAAAGCTGATCGACAGCCTTGTCCAGGGTTTGATGTACCTTTCGCAAGCCAGGCGGCATCAGATCAGGGTCATACAGGTCAGCTAGAATTGCATCGGGATGGTTGTTTCTCGCATCGAGAATCGCCTGCGCATATGGTTCAAGTCTGGATCGATCAGCATTTGGGGGCAATGGGAACGTGTTGTAGTTGATACCGACTGAATACGAATAATCACTTTTCAAACGCCCACCGATATAGCGCGTCCATGCCATGTGCATGGCAGAAGTCAGCAAAGCGAAATCGGATAGATTTGCATTTTCTAGAAGTCGGAGCTTGTTGCTAGGAATCGCTGGCGGTTCTAACCAGCCGATGGGCGCGTACTCGCGCCGTTCCGAACTAACTTCAGGAATAACCAAATATGGTACAGTCGGGATAACGTTTACATGGTACAGTGTCGGGGTTTCAGCAAGTTTCCGCGTCTGGATACTCTTGCTGACCTCACGGTACGTGCGGACTGCACTTACTCGTGCTCGAACTCGCGGCAATCGTCCTAGGACATTGGGCGGAGCATTATGAAGAGCAAGAATCCAGCGCTCACTACCCTGCAGGAATTCACGAGCGCCAACATACGGGTGGAGAAATTGCTCGGCATCAGGCTCTTTTTCCAGCAATTTAGCGCGTTGTTTTGCGTTGAATATGTAGTTGCCGCCGTCAATTGGTTTCGAGCCGATAATCAGTCTTTGCATACCATTGATCGGTGCGCTTTCTTCCTGCACCACCAATTGAGAATCAGTAAGTTTGCTGGCATCAAACAAATAAGGTGATAGAACGATATGCTCGGTCTCCTCCGGTTCCCCGTTGATGTCGGGATAACTGAACAGACGCTTGATTGGCTGGATCGAATTCCGTCGTGCAAGTCCAATAATAATGACATGCACGTGTGCTTTTCCACGCGCATCCGAACCCCATACGAACGTACGGTGCGCGAACGAAATCTCCAACTTACAACGTTCGAACAAAACCGGCCATAGCTGTGCAACCTGCTCGCCTTGTGTAATCGAGTTGGTGGCAACGAAACCGATTCGAGCGTGACCAACTTTCACATACTCTCCTGCTTTGATGAACCACGCTGAGACATAATCAAGCGTGCCACCGCTCTTGCCGAGTGCCGCTATTCTGCGCACCTGAATACGTTGATCAGGTGTTTGCAATTTTGCACCGACAAATGGCGGATTTCCAAACAGATATGAGCATTTTTCTGGCGAAAGAATGGTTTCCCAATCTATTTTCAATGCATCACCGTGCACGATAATTGGTGATGCCTTTAACGGAATTCTCGTATAGGTTTGACCGATCTCTAGACTCAGTCTGTTGTTCATGATGTGATCCATCATCCATAATGCTGTCTCCGCAATTCGCACTGGAAACTCGCCGATTTCAATTCCATAAAATTGATCAACATCGATTTTTGACAATGATGTGGCATCGATATCAAGCTGTATCTGACCCTGCAATTTAGGGTGAATTTCTTTCAGGATGTCAATTTCAAGCAATCGCAGTTCCCTATACGCAATAATCAAAAAATTGCCGCAGCCACAAGCAGGGTCGAAAAAGCTCAAAGTTCTAAGTTTGTTGTGAAATCGGCGAATATCAACAATGCGACGAGAATCTTTGCGGGACTTCAAACGTTCAAATTCTGCTCGCAGTTCATCCAGAAACAAAGGTTCAATAACCTTCAGAATGTTTTTCTCTGTCGTGTAATGAGCTCCATGGGCACGACGTTCCACCGGATCCATGACAGACTGAAATAACGCACCGAATATAGCAGGGGATATTTCCGACCAATCGAAATAACACGCTTCCAACAACGCTCTTCGCATGGACGAATCGAAGGCCGGTATGCGCAGTGGCTCTTCAAATAATTTTCCATTGACATAGGGAAATCTTGCAAGGTCCTCATCAAGCGTCAACTGCCGTTCGTGCTCAATCGTGTTCAGAACCTGAAATAGTTGCGACAGCCAAGATCCCAAGTCAGAACCATCTTTATTTGTACGTGTTTCCACGAGTTCAAGAAAGATATCTCGCGGCTCAAAGATTCCAGTGTCATCGGCAAAAAGACAAAACACAATGCGAACGAGAAATGTTTCCAAATCATGCCCGGTGTAACCTGCTTCGTGGAGCAAATCATGCAACCTTCCGACCAATTCCGCAGCCTTGATATTTGCCGGATCCTGATCTCGAAATTTTCGCCGCTGTACACCAACTATGAAACCAAACGATTCGACATGCTGATGTAATTTTTCAAGAGAAAAGGAAACTCTCTCTCGCTCATCCAAATCGTAGAGGTCGAAAGTCTGTAAATCGCTGACGAGAATATATTGTGGACGTTCACGCTCTGGAAGTGCATCAAAATACTCTCCCGCTTGCTCGTACGCTTTCTCAAGATTTCGACCTGCGCTCTTCTGCTCGACAATCAGCATGCCAGGCCAAAACAAGTCTATAAATCCCGACTGGTTGTTGAGCTTGGAGACATGATGCTCGTATCGTGCTACAGTTCTTCGCTCAACATCAAAAACTTTGAAAAACTCGTTGTAGAAACTCTGTGTCTCACCCTTCTCATACTCAGCATCCTTCCACTTTTCAGCGAAACTGGCCGCTCGAACGCGAATCTCATTCCATGACAATCGCATCATTCAACACCGTGCTGTGTGCCGTCGAAAGCAATATTGAATTTCTCCTTCAGATTTGCCGGGATCGGACGTACGATTCCGGACCCTCCGGGCAACAGATTCCGAATATTCGAGAGAGCCTCGTCGAAGTCATCGTTCAGCACCAGATAGTCGTAATCTACGCAGTGCTGCATGTCGTCCATCGCGGCCGCCAGGCGCCTTTCGACGGTAGTGTCGGAATCACGTCCCCGACCCATCAGACGTTCTTTAAGTGCCTCAATGGAAGGTGGCAGTACGAAAACCTTGATCACCGACGGAAACCTGGTCTCCACCTGCTTTGCACCTTGCCAGTCAATCTCCAGAATGACACTATTACCTGATTTCAATTCCCGCATGACTGTTTCGCGAGATGTACCGTAGTAGTTGTCATATACCTTTGCATACTCCAGGAACTCACCTGCCTTAATCATGCGCTTGAACTCCTGTTCAGTCACAAAGTGATATTCACGCCCATCAACCTCATTCTCGCTGATTTCGCGTGTGGTGTGCGACACCGACAGGACAATCCGTTCGGAATTTTGGACCAGGGCTTGGGCAAGGCTGGATTTTCCGGCACCCGATGCGGCGGAGATCACCAAAAGAACGGATTCAGTTTCTGACATCCGAACTACGCAATATTCTGAATCTGTTCGCGGATCTGCTCCAGCACAACTTTCATATCGATAATAATCGTACTGAGCGGATAATATGCTGACTTCGAGGAGATCGTATTGGCTTCCCTGCCAAGTTCCTGGAGTAAAAATCCCAATCTTTTGCCAGCAATATCTTCTTCACTCAATACGCGCTCCAACTCAAGGGCATGCAAGCGAAAGCGCTCGATTTCTTCGCTAACATCACTTTTCATTACAGCAATGGCAATTTCTTGAGCCACCCGATCTGGGTCAACGTCGAATTCGAACTCCTTCAACCTTCTCGCCAATCGGTCACGCTCCGCTTCCTCAGCCGCTTCGATCATTTCATCCAACTTATACGCGTAGATTTCCAATTCGCCGATCTTCTCAAATAGCAGTGTTTCAATCTCACCACCCTCCCGCAATCGATCATCTTCCAGTTCCATCAACAAATTGTCAAACGCGTCCAGAACGATTACGTCGAGTTCAGATTTGTCCACCTCGGTTGATTTGAGAACTCCCGGCCATTTCAGAAGATCACGGATCGACATGGATATTGAGTCAGGGGCCAGTTCCTGGATCGAATCCACATGCTTTAGTACGTTGTCCAACGCGTTGGTGTCCACTTCCTGCAGATCAGAAATTGCGCCTGAGTCATCGAATCTCAGTGTGATTTCAATTCTGCCGCGATTGAGCCTGGTCGCGAGCATTCTTCGACAGTCCGCTTCCAATGAAGCAAATTTCTCCGGCATTCGGAATGACAGATCCAAGCCGCGATGATTGAGTGAGCGTGCCTCCCACTGAACAACCCCCCACTCTGTCTCGACGATTCGCTTCGCGAATCCGGTCATACTGGATATCATTTCACATTCGACTCAAAAATGAAAGCAGGTTGGGCCATTGCTACAGACTGTGAGGAAATTCATTACATTTTGCTCAAGTGTTCACTGGTGAATATCTAACTTACCCCGAATACCCAAATAATTGCTAGTCGCTTGACTAGCAATTGCATGGCTTTGAGTTCTTTATCTGATGAAACGAATTGGTGACGGAATGACCAAAGTCCAACCGTTATCAGTTTCAATTTTAATGTTGGTCCATAATCAACTAGTATAAGTTCAAACTGTTGATTCATCTTCAAATTTCCAATCTCCATCGTTTAGTTTTTCTACTCTGCTTCGGAAAATATTATCAATTGTCTCAATAACCATTGATGTTGACTGAACCCATTTGGTTCTATCTCCGGAATCGCATTTGTTGTTGAACAACGCAATTTTCGATAGTTTTCGATCAGACGACCCCGTCCATTGAAAGGATTCTCCGAAGAATACTTCAATTTCCTCATTCTTTTAAAGGAGAAGGTTGTAGTAAGCCTTAGTGCCATCTCCGAGAAAATTTAGAAGATTGAGAACTTTGGGTTCGCGAAAAAACGTTGAGGGACAGCACTTTGATCGATGAGGTGAAAATCAAAATCGGACTGTCTAAATTTCTTTGAAGACTCTCCATGGATAATGTATAATATTATAATAATTTTATTATCAATATCAATATAATGCAAATAAATAATATAATATTATAATTTCTTCTAGATAACTTTAAGAATAGAGGGGTTGTGTTGGTTACCAATAGCAATAACTATCCGAAAGTCAGAACGAAAATGTTGCAGATGATAGAACAAGGACAAGTCGCCACATCTTATTCAAGCAAGTGGAATCCGAATTCGGTGACAGACATTATGGATTCCGACCGACCAAATAGTCCATTTACCGAATCAACCTGTTGGACATTTATAGAAAACTTGCTTTCGGACGGACACGAACTTCAAAAAGTTAAGATGCGGAATATTAACAAAGGCGTTGCCTATGAACTCATAGTAGATCCTGATCGTACAGGTCAGGGTATCTATATCAAGCTTCAATTAGGATCAGATTGGCTGACTGGTTTGAGTTTTCATTACGAAGTTGATTGAAATGTAGGTGGAGATTATGAATGGTAGAAATAACAATTCCAAAGTGGAACCTATGAATTTGACATGCCCACTGTGCGGTTCAGACCGTGTTAACACTAGATTTGAAGAGAAGAGTTTCAGACATGGTTCGGGCGAATCTGCCCCCATACTCTGTGCTACTATCCCAGTTCACGAATGTCGCGACTGTGGATTCGAATTTACAACTTCGGAAGCCCACATGAAGTGTCATGAAGCTGTGTGCAGGTATTTGGGAGTCATGACTCCGTCTGAAATCCGAGATATTCGCCAAAAACTCAATTTGACACAGGCGCAATTCGCAGACTTGACTGGAATTGCAATAGCTTCCATCAATAGTTGGGAACAAGGAAAGCGAATTCAGAGCAACGCATTGGACAATTTCATTTTCTTACTTGGGTCAGCGGACAGCTCTCTGGAAGCATTGCTGTCGAGAGATCAACAGTCGTCGAATTTTGTTCGGTTGTTTTCCGAAAAATTTGTATGCTTGGATGAGCATGATTTGAGTCTGATGAATCAGGCCAACGCGTTCGCTCTTTGAGGGGACCTCGATATGTACATCGTAACGTTCTACTCTTTTAAGGGCGGTGTTGGGCGAACACTGGCACTAATGAATTGTGCTGCCGCCTTGGTCAAAGAAGGCAAGAAAGTTCTTACTGTGGACTTCGATCTCGAAGCGCCAGGATTAGATACTTTTCAATTGAATCTAACGAGACGTAAGAAAAACGGAATTGTTGACTACGTTAAACACTATCTGGATAACGATGTTGTACCCGAAATCGATGAATTCCTATATCAAGCAAAATTCTCCGAAAAATATCCGGGTGAATTGTGGGTGATGCCGGCGGGTTACCGTGATGCTGAGTACCACGGCCGATTGAATTCAATTTCATGGAGAAATTTATATGATCACAGAGATGGGTATTTACTGTTAGCTAATCTCAAAGCGCAGTGGGAAAGTCATTTGAACCCCGACTATGTATTGATTGACTCGCGCACGGGGCATACTGATGTTGGTGGTATTTGTACACGTCAACTGCCGGATGCTGTCGTAGTTTTGTATTTCCCAAACAAGCAGAATCTTAGGGGGTTGGCAACAATCGTCCAGAAAATTAAAGAAGAGCCGAAAAATATTACTTTGCACTTCGCCGCCTCGAATGTTCCTGACATTGATGACGAACACAGCATCTTATGGAAGAATATGAAGAGCTTTCGTCGAGAAATTGCAAATATGAATTCGATGGAAACGATTCATCACTACCCAAGTCTACCTCTGTTGAATCAAGAGCTGTTTGTTTTGACTCGACCAAAAAGTCGTCTTGCCTCTGAATACAGGAAGCTCACCAAATTGATTCAAAAGGAGAATTTTCAAGATGAGAAAGGAGCAATGATGTATTTGCGTCAAATCGAACTAGATATGTTGGATTTTGAATTGGACTATGAAGATGAAATGCTTCGCTTCGACTTGATGGAATCACGGATCGATCAAATCCTTTCCCACCACGACAAAAATGTCAATATTCTCTCGAAAATTGTACAAATTTACATTCGACTTGGATTTTATGAAGCGGCTGACCTAATATCGAACCAGTTAATTGATATCGCACCTGACAGTTCAAAAATACTGGCTCGAAAAGCACTAGTTGCTAGTCGTCTAGGGATGGATGAAGATGCTGAGTATTACGCCAGAAAAGCCTCCAATCTTAGCGGTCTCTCCTACAACGACATCCAACAAGTTCTTGGCTTGTTGGGATCAAATTCTCAGGACACTATCGATAAAGTAGCGTCGTGGCCAAGCGTTATAGAATTGGAGTTCCAAAATTTGCTGCAACTGGCAAAAGATTTTGGTCGAGAAAAGAACTCTCTAAAACATGCGGAACAATTGGTTCGGGCTGCCCTAGATAAAGTTGGAGAAGATGCAGATATTGAAGATGTCAATACGCTGGTACTAAACCTTATTGGGCAAGGTCAATTCGATGATGCAATCCGATTAGTTGAAGATGAAATCGAAAAAGGTAGTTCCAGCCAGGCTATATTATTCAATTTCGCCATGGCGAAATGGGGAGCAAACCAAACGCCAAATACAGAAGATTTTCGACGAGTGATTACTCATAAAGACTACTTCACCGTAGAGTACAAAAGTAATGCTAACTATTCTCAATGCTTGAGTCTGGTTTTCTATATTTTGGGTGAAATGGATAGAGCTATTGAATACTTGAAGGTGGCGAAGGCACGAAATCACTTGACAACATCCGACAAGTTTTCCTGCTGGACATATCTCTATTCAAATACAGTAAATTTCCAAAGAGATCTGAATGAGCAGGAAAAGTTGATTAATAGTGGAGAACCGTTGCCGAGAGTCATACGTATTGAGCCAAACGAGTAGCCGCTGCCGCGAATGTGAAATTGGAAAGTTGCGACACCTTGAATATCCGAATAACGTCAGGCTTCCACGAACCTCGGAATTCATCCAACTATAGAAGATTTCTATATCTTCCCAAGGAACTTTCTATTAGTACTAACTAATTTTGTCATCAAATTTGCCGAATTTTTTGACATAATTCGGTGATGTTTAAGTTCATACAATCAAATCCAACAATATAATCCGACTGTTTTCTATAATTCTCGTGAATTTGTCATTTCGCCCGAAAGTATCACAGCTTTTATTGGATTGCCAACTGCAAAAAAGGAATCATGAACGACACCAATCTTGAAAACTGCCACTACGCTGCAGAGTTTTCTGATCTTGAAGACCGGGAACCTTATCCCGTTGATATCGCGGGTGAGGAAATCGCCCTTGTATTGATGGACGAAGAGATCTTTGCAATCAATAATATCTGTACCCATGAATATGCCTGCCTATCGGATGGGTATATCGAAGACGACCGCATCGTGTGTCCGCTTCATCTGGCTGAATTTGAAGTCAGGACCGGCGCGGTAGTTGAAGAGCCGGCTGAAACTGACCTGCAGACGTATAAGGTGGTTGTCACCGATGGCAAGGTTTACGTTCAGTTGTGATGCACAACTCTCGTCCGCAAATTCACGAATCAAGTAACTGATCGATTATTCCTGCAGCTTTCCGTCTGCCGTCGGCCGCTCGCATGTGTGCACTGGTTCTTGCCAGGCGAGCATGCATGGCGTCATCTGTGAGCAGGGTTTGCAAAGCGGAAACAAACTCATCATCGGACCAGTTGGCTCTGTGCATCTTTAGGCCGTGTCCGGTTTCCTGAACTCTGGTCGCATTGTCATGTCCATCCCAAACATACGGCATGATCAGAGCCGGTTTGCCAAAATAAAGACACTCGTTGAAACTGTTGTTGCCGCCATGATGTATGACCGCGTCAACCTGTGAGATAACCGACGGCTGTGGATACCACGAAGCAATGTGAACATTGTCGGGTACCTCGCCGTACGCATCTGAATAATCGCCGATGTTGACAAGCACCCGAAAATCCTGCTGTCCCAGAACTTCGATCATACGTTTCAGCAACTCAGTATCACCCGAGCCCAGACTCCCAAAACTCAAGTAAATCAAAGGAGACCTGTTTTTATCTCCGAAGTCGGGAATGGTGTAATCCTCTTCCGACCGAACGCATCCTTCGAGATATTGAAACTTTGCCGGATCCAGAGCGTTTTTCCTCTGATACTGCAAAGGTTCCGGATAGAGCAACAGATTCATGTAGGGTGAGGCCTCGAAAAACTCACCAAGCTGGTAGGCGGTTTCACCGCATGACTCGATAAAGTTGTTGAAATCATCGTGAATGGGTTTTATGACTTGATTGAATCGGCTGTTGTAAGCGTCGAAGCCGTCTCGGTCGGATTCGCCGCAACCCGACAGATGCGGTGGAATCCAAGGATCCGTTATTTCATTCTCGCTGCAGGATATGATGCGAATCCACGGTACACCAAACTGCTTCGCTGCAGGGAACAGGACAACATTGTCTATACAGATCAAATCCGGCTTCAAGTCGTCCAGAACCCCGGGAAGGTCTTTTTCGGCCCACTTGGATGTATCGACAATTGCCTCCCAGCATTCCTTGACATAGTTGTCAATCTGTTCATACGGAGTGAGGTTGAAGTTCGGAATATGCCCATCAATGAATGTCGACCAGTATTTGGCCATCTCCTCAGCGGACATCGGTTCGGAAAGATTGACGATTCTGTATTCGAAACCGTATCCCTCATAGACCTCCGCAAACCCGGGGTCAGTGAGAAACACACAACGATGTCCCAAATCTCTGCATGCCTGGGCGATACCGACGGAATTCAACGCCGGACCGAATGCCCCTTCCGGAAAAAAGGCAATTGTTTTTCTACTCTCCATGGATTGAACTCTCCGTATCTTGTCAATTCAGTCGAATCACCGGAACTATTGTAATATCTGATATCAAAGTGAATGCAAATTCTCGTGTTGGAATACTTTACGCAAGTCACACGGCCGAGTTGAAACTGTATATTGTCTGATTGCAATTTAGTATCTTCACACATCACACTATGTGTGTAAATCTATAATGAGGTACTAATCTAGTCTTTCGATACCCACATACCAAATGGTTCAGGCGTTAAAAATTTGCTTCGCTTTCTTAAAAAATTCTTCAAGTTTCTTATCCCGGTTGCAATTCTTGGTGTCGGCATAATTGGATTCGGTCTCCTGAAAGTCGAAGAAGTTCCGGAAGAGCCCGAGGTCCAGGAGGAGCGCGCTTGGCTGGTCAACACCCAATCGGTTGAGAAACATACGATCAGTCCATCGGTCAAGCTCTACGGGCGCGTGGTAACTCCAACCTTTTCCACACTCAGCGCAATAGTGGACGGTGAGATTATTCAGGTCAATGCCAAATCCGGGCAGTCGGTCGAATCCGGTGATGTGCTGATTCGATTGGATTCGAGGAATCTTGAAACCCAACTGCGTCAGACTGAAGCAGAGCTCAATAGGACTCACGCTTCGATCGCGAGAGAGTCGCAGCGACTCACAACGGATCAGGAGATTCTGGAACACGAGAAAAGACTGCTGGAACTGGCGATTGAATCTCTCGAACGGGCCCGGACGCTCAAGAGCCGAAATCTGATCTCCCAGGCGGATTTCGATTCATTTGAACGTGCGGAACAACAGGCCCATCTTGCGGTAACCGCCCGTGAGGCGTCCATTCGAGAATTCGACAGTCGTGTCGCCGTACTCGACGCCGATGTTGAGCGTATCCAGGCATCGCTCGATAAGATCCAACTCGATATCGAGGACACGGTTATTTCCGCTCCATATACCGGGCGCGTCACTGAAGTTTTCGTCGGAGTAGGAAACCAGGTCAAGAACGGCAGTCAATTGCTGTCCATGTATGATCACAACAATCTGGAAGTGCTCTCGATGATCCCGAATCGCTACATCGGCGAGATTCGAGAATCCGTGTCCGACGGCTACCACCCTCAAGCCACGGCCGAATTGGATGATCATGTACTGAAACTGACATTCGACCGTCTTGGATCGATTGTCGATCAGGGTCGTGGCGGTGTCGATGCTTACTTCAGTTTGGTTTCGAATCCGCTTCAACCGGAACTCACCCGATCAATTGATCTTGTGCTGACCATGTCGCCGGTGGAGAATGCTTTCACAATTCCTTACAGGGCAATTTTTGGCCTGGACAGGGTATACAAGATTGACTCGGGCGTGCTGAAATCAGTGACTATCAGGCGCCATGGTCAAGTCTTCGACAACGGAAATTCCCTGGTCGTCGCGACAAGCGATGAACTGGCGGACAGTGACGTACTGGTGACAACGCAACTTACAAACGCAATTGATGGGCTGAGAGTCAAACCCTTCAACGGCGAGTGACGTCCGTCAAGCTGTTCTCCGATGGCCTACCAACCAAACCAGCAAAGACACTTTCTTGAGCTGATTGCGGCACATCCGGTCGCTGTCAATGTGCTTATGATTGTTGTCCTCGCGATAGGCGCATTCTCGATATCAAGGCTTAACGTTCAGTTCTTCCCGGAGTTCCAGCTCAACTTTATCAGCGTAACCACCCATTGGCCGGGCGCAGCGGCTGAGGACGTCGAACGATCAATTACAGACCGTATGGAACTTGACCTTAAGAACCTTGATGACCTCAAGCAAATGACATCCTACTCAAGTTTGGGAAGTTCTGTGGTTGTGCTCGAATTTGAACAGCATGCCGACATGGACGCCGCAAAGGATGAAGTGTCACATATCGTCGACCCGCTTATCGGTCAACTGCCGGAAAACGCTGAGCGTCCAGAAGTTGTAACAATACGACGCTATGAAGATGTTGCCAGATTGATCGTCTCCGCGCCATCCCGAGAACAACTGCGAATTCTTGCCAATGATTTTCGGGATGAACTACTGAGAAGAGGGATCGACAAGGTTGAAATTCTGGGATTACCGGAAGAGGAAATTGCCATTCAGATCCCAGGTGAGTCTCTACGCGATCTGGGGCTGTCCCTCAATCAGATCGGACGCATCATTCAGTCGCAGTCACAGGACGAATCGATCGGAATTTCCGGTCGGGATGATGCCGCCCGACAGCTTCGGGTTTTGGACCAGCGCCGCGACTACATTGAATTTGAACAGGTTCCCATCGCTGCTGATTCGAATGGACGCCTGATTACACTTTCTGACATTGCGGCGATCGAGCAGCGACCGAAACCCGATCAGTTGCTGGCTTCGTTTAAAAACCGACCGGCAGTTGAATTGCGCATCAAGCGTTTGGGCTCGGGGGATACGCTGAAAGGTGCCAAGATTCTGCAAGATTGGAAACGCGAAACCGAAGCCATTCTTCCAAGCGGTGTGGAACTTTCGATTTACACCGATCAGTCCATCGCCCTTCAAGACCGGCTGGATACGTTGATCAATAACGGACTGATGGGCTTGCTTTTGGTGCTGGTGGTTCTTTATCTGTTTCTCAATGCGAGACTCGCGTTCTGGGTCGCGGTGGGTATTCCAGTCGCCCTTGCTGGAGCGATCGCCTTGCTACTGATCCTGGGTGGAACACTGAACATGATAACAATGTTCGGTTTCATCATGACAATCGGCATTCTTGTAGACGACGCCATTGTCGTCGGTGAGGAGGCACTGAGTCAATTCGAGGAGGATCCCAAACCGCTCCAAGCGGCCTACGGTGCGGCCCGCCGTCTGTTGATTCCCGTACTGGCAGCATCACTCACAACGATCCTGGCATTTCTACCGGTAATTATGGCAACCGGTGTCATAGGTATCGTGCTGGGGTTTATTGCACTGGTTGTCGTCTGCGTCGTCCTGACATCGCTGATCGAGGCTTTCCTGATTCTTCCAGGACACCTGCGGGCGTCGTTCGAGAAAATGCAAAAGAAAGTCGGGAAAGCCAAACCATCCATCATCGATCAGACACTAGGTGTGGTGCGAGACCGCTGGTATCGCTCAGCACTACAGCTCTCGATCAGGCATCCAATTACGGTGATCGCGACAGGCATTTCTCTTCTGATTCTCACAGTTGGTCTTTTTACGTCCGGGCGAATCAATTACAACTTTTTCCCGACTCCGGAACTGAACCTGCTTTTCGCAAATGTGAGCTTTTCCGCCGGCACTCCACAACAGACTGTAGACGAGTACATGGAATATGCGCACGATGCGTTACTTGAGACCGAATCGGACTTCGGAGGCAACCTGATCGTTTCCTCATTGATATTTCACGGTGCCAATTTCAATATCAGCAACGACTCATTGATCAGGGGGTCCAACAATGGAAATATCATGGTGGATCTGGTTCAGTCGGACGATAGAGAGGTGCGAACGACAGAATTTATTCGCCGATGGGAAAGCAAGCTCGAGTATGTCCCCGGGCTTGAAAAGCTGGTGGTCGTCACGCCGATCGGTGGACCTCCAGGACGAGATATCGAAGTCAGATTCAGTGGTTCTGAAAAGAACATCGTAAAGAATGCGGCACTAGAATTAACGGAATATCTAAGAGAGATACCGGGGGTGTACGCCATCGAAGACGACACAAGTTACGGCAGACAACAGCAGATACTGTCGCTGACATCTTTGGGTGAGGCACTAGGCCTGTCTGTCTCTGAAGTCAGTCGACAGCTACGGGCATCGATCGAGGGTTTGACACTTCAGTCATTCACAACCCAGGATCAGGAAGTTGATGTCAGACTTATGCTGCCCGACAGCGAAAAACACCATCTCAGTGAATTTGAGAATATCCATATCATTCTGCCATCCGGAGAGTCAATACCACTACTTGACGTGGTTGAAATAGAAAACAGCAGGGGATTTGATACGTTGAGGCACTCAGACGGTGAATTTACGATCGAGGTCAATGCAAGCGTAGATTCCCGAATTACCAATCTGGCCGAAGTTTTGGTTCATCTTGAAGAAGAGATTCGCCCCGAAATCGTCGGCAAACATGGCGTCAAGTGGGACATCGGTGCACGACAGGAAGATCAGAAGCAAACCGAGGAAGCCATGATGAACGGGTTTATCCTGGCAATAGCGCTGATCTACCTGACTCTGGCACTGGTTTTCGGATCGTATGTCTGGCCTGTAGTCGTCATGCTGACTATTCCGTTTGGTATTGTCGGTGCCTTGTGGGGACATCTTTTTCTCGGACTGGATTTCACGATTCTGACAATACTGGGCATGATCGGGCTATCAGGAATTGTGGTGAACAACGCGATCGTCTTGATCGTCTTTTATAAACAGAATCGATATGACAACGGGAAGAGTCTTGAGGAAGCCATGCTGGACGCCGGATGTCAAAGACTTCGACCAATTGTTCTGTCGAGTTTGACCACCATAGTGGGACTGATGCCACTTCTTTTCGAGAAGTCAACTCAGGCGCAATTTCTCATTCCAATGGCGGCAACATTGGTGTTCGGGCTCGCTTTCTCAACTGTCCTGGTACTGTTTTTCATCCCATCGGTCCTTGCTTTAACCGAAAGAATTATCGAGCGATTGCGTGGAACCAGATCTGGACTTGGGGATACCCAGGAAATCAGTGAGACAGCGTGAAACCGTGCCGGTTTTCATTTCTTGCTGCGAGCTTTCTCAGATATTGAATGTTACCGAAAACGGTTTGTGGTCTGAACCCATCGCGTTCGAATCGATTTCGCAAGATTGGATGAGGTCGCTCAATGTATAGCTGACAAAGCAGTAGTCCATACGAACATCCTCTCCCCTTCGTTCGGCAGTCACGCCTGCCATTTCATCGTTTCCGCAATAGGTCCAAGCGTCTACGAGTCCTTCGGGATTGACAATTCGGCCACCATAATCTGATACGGGACCAACAATGTCTGTGTATTCGTCGGAATCCGGTGAGAAATTGAAATCACCCATCAAGATCGACTGTCTCGGCATATCCGCAAGGTTTACCTCCTTATCGAAATCAGTCACGGACACATCGCCGGCGATCGGTCCGCCCTCAAGTACCGCATTCCGATCAATTCTGAGGAGTTCTTGCAGCTGACGCATTCGAGTCAGCGCGCTTATATGTGTCAGGTGAACGGAATAGACGCGGATCTTGCGTGTATCAAATGAAATAACCCCCTCCAGCGCGCTTCTCTGAATGCTGAGGGGCCCGGTTGACGCATATTTGGGTAATAAATGATTTCTGGACGTGATGATCGGACGCTTTGATAGCAACATATTGCCAAATTGGCGACGGCGATGCCGAACTGTTCCGTCGCTCATCACCTCATCCGCATTGATGTCCACTCCCGCGCCGTACACCCAATGATAACCACTGAGTTGATTGGTCAGCACGTCGACCTGATCGATCTCTCCTGATCGCGGGAAATATCTTTCCACTTCCTGCAGGGCAATCACGTCCGCATCCCTGACTGTATCAGCGATACGTTCAAGATCTACCCGGTCATCCAGCCCGCGGCCATATTGAATGTTGTATGTCGTAAATTTGATCATTTTATCTATTGCAGTGACAAACGGTGTTATGCGGTGAACTCTGAAATTCCGAACATGTTTTCCTCATTATCCGTCACCACCGCATAAATACCTACACCAACTTCCAATTGGGGACCGAACAGAACAGACCCGCCAAGTTCCCTGCAGATTCGTTCACTCTGGGGGAGACTGGCAACTCGAATATACGGCAACCAAAGCTCTTTTCCTGAAGTTTCATTCAATCTGGAGTGCAGGCTCGCAATCGCATTACCATCTACCGAAAATACCCAGTAGGATTCATCCGTTGGAGTTCGCCTCTTGTCAGCCGTCCAGCCAAAGACTGAGCCATAAAATTCAAGAGAACTTTTCGCGTCAGCTGAAGTTAACTCAAACCAGCAGACCGTTCCAGGATCATTGCCAATTTCGGGACCGGTATGAAATTCCGGTTGCCAAAGACTGAATTCGACACCGTTCGAGTCGGTACAGACCGCCATTACTCCCGCATCCATCACGTCCATCGGTGGCATGACCACATGCCCTCGGGCGGCATTCACTTTATCAAGTGTAGACGCAAGATCCGAAACGTTAATGTACGAGCGCCAACTTTTCAGTCCTTTATCCGTCTCAGCTTGCATCGACGGTCCCAGTCCCGCAACACTTGTACTCTCAAGAGGTTCAGCAGATTCATCCAGACAGGCGAGACTGTAAACCAGCTGTCCCTCGAAATATTGATCGACAAATACCCAGTCGAACATTGCAGCATAGAATGCCTTCGCGGAAGTCCAGTCTCGAACCGACACGTCGGCCCATTTGATTGTGTTGAATTGGATGGCTATATCGGAATCCTCCCAGCAGTCATACATCCGCTGCTGGTGCGACTATCTCAACCCAGTGTTTTACGGGTACACTTGAACGCGAATTCAGATGCAGCAGACAGCCTATGTTTCCTGTGACAATTGTCTGAGGTTTTCCACGTTCCAAAGCGTCGATCTTGTTGTCCAGCAATTGATCGGCAATTTCTGGCTGCAACAGCGAATAGACGCCGGCCGAACCACAGCACAAATGAGAATTCTCGACAGATTCGAGTGTCAAACCGTGATCGCCGAGGATTCGCTCCACCGAATGAACAACCTTCTGACCGTGCTGCAAAGTACAGGGAGAGTGAAAGGCGATATTACGGACATCGCCATCAAGATTTACCGGTGGTGAACTTCTTTCAACCTCGGAAATGTCGATAGTGAGCGATGAGATTTTCGCGGCCTTCTGCGCATAGTCGCGGTCATCGGCAAGCAGTTCTTCATATTCCTTGATGGTGACACCACAACCACTCGCGGTGGAAACAACGGCTTCCGCACCTGCTTCAATCTGTGGCCACCATGCATCGATATTCTTGCGTGCATGCCGTATCAGAAATTCCTGATTCCCAAGATGCAATCCCAAAGCACCACAACAACTGTCCGATGTCCGAATGGCAGATATTGACTGATGATCAAGATAGCGAGCGGCGGCGGCATTGATTCCGGGTTTTACAACTCGCTGGATACAACCCTGATGAATGATCATCTTTCGGGAATGCTTCCGTTCGGGCCAAGGCTCAATTTTCTCCTTCGGAGGAATCTTTCTCTTCAGCTTTTCAGGCAGTGCAAATGAAACAAAGCGGGCTATTTTCAACGCAACAGTCGTCAGGAATGTATTCGGCACGACAAACTGCAAGCCCACTCGGATCATGCGATCAGAAATACTTCGCCCTACCTGTTCTTCCACAATATCTCGGCCAATTTCCAACAATTTGCTGTACCTGACTCCGGAAGGGCACGTCGTCTCGCACGACCGGCATGTCAGGCATCGGTCCAGGTGCAGTTGGGTGCGGGCAGTGGGAACCGTACCTTCAACCATCTGCTTTATCAGATAGATTCGCCCTCGTGGCCCGTCAAGTTCATTGCCGAGCAATTGGTAGGTCGGGCAGGTCGCAGTGCAGAATCCACAGTGTACGCACTTTCTCAAAATGGATTCGGCAGCATCGCCCTCAGGGGTGTCGCGTAGGAAATCAGCCAGATCGGTTTTCATTATGTATAAGCGATGATGTCAGTAGCGTCAGTTCTGTCAGACATTCGAATACATGATGCCGGAATTCAGAATCCCGCCCGGATCAAATGATGACTTCAATCGGGTATGAAGCTCGGCGACCACACCTGAAAGTTGGCTGAACCTTTCTCCCTGATAGTATGACTCGGCGCGGAACACCGTCGCATGACCTCTCAATTGCCTTGCGAAATCGAACATTTCCTCATCAGTCTTATCGGTATACACCCACCGCAGCGCGCCGCCCCAGTCGATCAGGCAATCTTCGCCCAAATTCATTGCAGGTGCGGTAACCGGAACCGACAGACGCCAAAGCATCTGATTTCGATTGAAGAACCGTAATTTCTGCTCCTTCAGCTGTAACCAAAATTCCCGCCCACTGGGTTCGTCCTGCCCGCCAATCTCAGCTTTTGCCGAAACGATCCCATTTTCAGTTCCCGAAAGTCGTACACGCATCAATCCTGAGGAATAACTTAGTCCGGAAATTGGGATTGGCAGTCCCGAAAGACGAATCATCTCGTCCAACGCACGCTCCTCATCAAGCTCAAGTACCAGAGTGGTTTCCAGTTCGTGACACGGGAGCACCCTGATCGAGATTTCAATCAATACGCCAAGACTTCCCATCGCGCCGACCATGAGTCTCGAGACATCGTAGCCGGCAACATTTTTGATAACCTGCCCGCCGAAGGACATCAGTTCACCCTTGCCTGTAATGCACTTGATGCCCAGCACAAAATCTCGGGCAGAGCCTGCGAACGGCCGGCGTGGTCCCGATAACCCGCATGCAATCGTTCCACCCAGTGTCGCATTTTCTCCGAACCAGGGTGGCTCAAATCCAAGCATCTGGCCCGATGCGGTCAGTGCGGCTGTGATTTCACGAAGTGTTGTTCCGGCTCTCGCAGTCAGCACCAGTTCAGAAGGCTCATAGGATACGATTCCCGTGTGCCGCTTGACGTCCAGCACAGACCCGACAATGGGACGTCCCAAAAAAAACTTACTTCCGGAACCACAGATTCTAAGAGGTTCGGAATTCCGATGTGAAGTGCGGACTTTTTCAACCAAACGGTTGATATCATCGCTGCCCGGCAATTCAGAATCGCTCCAGATTGCTGAACGGCAGATTTCCTTGATGGACGTGCATGGCACCGAACTCAGCACATCGAGAGAGAGTCGGTACCGCCTTTCCGGGATTCAACAGATTTTCAGGATCCCAAGCTGCTTTGACAGCATGGAACTGTTCAATGACGGGATCTTCAAACTGCATGCACATCGGACGCAACTTCTCCACGCCTACACCGTGCTCACCCGTTACTGTGCCACCGACTTCAACACACAACTCAAGAATTCGGTTACCTAGCTCCTCGGTCTTCTCCAGTTCTCCCTCTTTGTTTGCGTCATACAGAATCAAAGGATGCAGGTTACCATCACCTGCATGGAAAACGTTAGCGACACGCAATCCAAATTCTTCAGACAAATTGCTGATTGCGGTGAGAACAGTACCCAATTCGCGTCGGGGAATCGTACCGTCGATACAGTAGTAAT
Source organism: Arenicellales bacterium (assembly GCA_963666625.1). Classification (GTDB taxonomy): domain Bacteria; phylum Pseudomonadota; class Gammaproteobacteria; order Arenicellales; family JAJDZL01; genus JAJDZL01. The sequence continues at coordinate 2,369,563 of OY762925.1, read as the reverse complement.
CGGGTGAGATCCGACCGACCGCCGGGAAAGCCGCTTTACGACCTGACCAGAATCGCTGTCTCGTCGCCTCATCGGTGGCAACTTGCGTATCGGTTGCTCCGAATTCGGTCATGACCTTTTCGACTTTGGCAATCTGAGTGTCGACCTCTTCTTGCGTACCGTCCAGTTCGCAAAGCAGAATCGCAGCCGCGTCAACCGGATACCCGGCATGAACAAAATCCTCAGCAGCGGTAATCGCATAACTGTCCATCATTTCGAGCCCAGCCGGCAGAATGCCGCCACCGATAATCGCCGCTACAGCGTTGCCTGCCTTATCAACCTCGTCAAATGCCGCCATGACAACCTGTGCCACCGGTGGGATTGGAAGCAACTTGACCAGAACCTCGACAACAACCCCCAGCATACCTTCGGAACCAGTCATCAAGGCGAGCAGATCGTAACCAGGTGCATCAAGTGCCTCACTGCCAACATCGATTAACTCTCCGTCGACCGTGACAACCTTCAGCTTCAGAATATTGTGCACTGTCAATCCGTACTTGAGACAGTGAACACCTCCAGAATTTTCCGCGACATTACCGCCAATTGAGCAGGCAATCTGCGAGGATGGATCGGGCGCGTAGTAAAGTCCCAAATGCCGGACAGCTTCCGAAATCGCCAGGTTACGGACACCGGGTTGTACCCGAGCGGTGCGGGTGGATTCACTGACTTCCAGAATCTGATTCATGCGTGTCAGACTCAGCAGAACGCCGTCCGATAGGGGTAATGCGCCACCTGAAAGTCCGGTTCCCGCTCCACGGGTAACCACCGGGACCGAATGCTGGGCGCACTTCTTCATGACTTGCTGTACGTCTTCAATGGTAGATGGAAGCACCACCATGAGAGGCAGCTCACGGTAGGCTGTCAGGCCGTCACATTCGAATGGTCGCAACGCTTCCTCATCAGTGATGACAGCGTCGGTACCGACTATTCCGCGAAGCGCTTTCGCCAACTCCGGATTACGTGATTGTTCGGAAGCCTGTAAGTTCACTTTGCGTTAGAATTTGCAGATTCTTATGACTCTGCATTATAGACGTAACCTGCATTATCATATTCCAAACTGAATTTTGAGCGGGTTTCGATGAATAGAAATTATTCCCTATCCGATCATCTGATCGGCCATGCAGACAACATGCTTCGCACACTGTTTGCGCCTCCGACAGCGTCGCGTCCGTCACCCGCGGTGGAAACTGACAATCGAGACCTCGAAACATGGGAGAAAGATGAAGCGAGACGCTTGATGAGGGTGAATCATACAGGTGAAGTGTGCGCACAGGCACTGTACCAGGGACAGTCACTGACTGCGCGCAGTCCGGAGTTGCGCGAGACTTTCCGAAAAGCGGCCGAAGAGGAAAACGACCATCTCGCGTGGTGTGAAGATCGAATCAAATCACTGGACGGTCGAACCAGTCGTCTCAATCCGCTTTTCTATGCCGGTTCCTACGCGATCGGTGCATTCGCCGGCATGCTGGGTGATCGGGCAAGTGCCGCCTTTTTGGCGGAAACCGAATACCAGGTTGTGGACCACCTCAACAGGCATTTGCAAAAATTACCTGCTGGTGACCGGAAAAGTTACAGCGTTGTCAAACAGATGTCCGTAGATGAACTCGAACACGCTAAATCCGCGGAGCAAGTCGGCGACCTGCAATTGTCAGAACCCGCCAAAGGCGTGATGCGTCTTATGTCACGGGTGATGACCGGCACCAGCTATTGGGTTTGATCAAGCTGGATGGTCCAATCATCTCCCGTTACCACGGATTCCAACTCACAATGCCTACTTTCGACTAGATGACGATACGCGACATCCGCGGTTGCAGCTGAATGGTTCGTCGACCCGAATGCAAGAGCGAGTCATTGATCAAACAAACCAATATTTTTAGAATAGGAAACGATAGTGTTAATCGATTCGACGGAAAAGTTGCGCAACCCGAACTTTCACTGTAAATCGCTAATTCATCCTTACTTTCACGGGGAGTTCACAAATGAAAATTACTAAAGTGAACGGAATTGCCTTGACGAACAAAACTTTTCAAGTTATAAACTTTATTAACTCATCTGCCATGTGTAGAAGGAGTATTCGAAGTCGTCCCAGTTAACTCGATTAGTTGGGGCGGCTTCAGTCTTTCCTGCCACTCTCTTTGTTCTCCTTACGAAATCTATCAAACAAAGAGTAAAATTTTTCGACTCTTAATTCGTAGTCAGTCCCGTATGCGAACCTCAATAATCAACGATTCCATCATTTGGACAGTACGGCAAAATACTCGTTAAATTCAAGATCTGATTCTTGACAATACAAAACAGTATTCACGCGCTTTGGGAATATTGTTCTGAAACATTTGTACTCTCAGATTGAACTATGACTAACAGGTATACATTGGAACACCCGTATTCTTTCAGCAGTTCCGCACACACTCTGGATGTATATCCGCGCGTCACCACATCATCAATCAGTAAAATCGATCTATTGACGACTTGAGACTTTCTTTTTTCTTGAAATATGTACTGATCTCGCAAATTAGTTAGACTGGATTCTTTTGAAGATGTAGAATCAGGTTTTCTCTTGATTATTTCAGTTAGACATGGAGTTCCAATTAGACTCTGAAGATTTTTCGAAATCTCACTGGTTATGTCCATTCCTCTTTCCGCTGTTCTCTGTGGTTCTAATGGGACTGGCATGAGATAGTCAACTTTTTCAAACCAAGGCATCTGGCTTAGAGACTGTTCTATGTGTTTAAAGAGAAAGAGAGCAAATAATTTAGGCAGTAATTCCGACCCTTTTTTTTGCTCTCGAATTAAACTTGGAATTAAATCATTTCGTTTTGGATCGCCTGACCAACGGTAAACCCCGATACACGAATAACCATCAACTTTATTAATACTGAGCTGTCTTTTCGGCTCATCAATTCGCCATCGCTCCTTGCATTCGTCAATCAAGTCAATTTCTGAAAATTTCATTTCGAAGAGATCTTCAACTATAGAAATCAACCTGTTCAAATGATCTGATTTGTTCGTGTTACGAAGCGCCGTCAATCTCTTTCGCACAAGCGTTTGGAAATCATTTGAAAGGTTAGAAAATTTCTTCGATTTTTCTAAATCTCGTATTGCGCCTTCGTAACAACCATTGAATTGTTTAATCAAAGCTCGTCTGTAATAGATATAAGAAAATTTGTCTGCTTGCTTATGCTCCCGAATATCCTCAAATTCAAATTCATCTAGCCTATTCGCGGAATCGTAAAAATTTTCGACATCGGCTAACTCTAGAACATGTTCAAACGCGCCTACTTTCCTTATTTCCAAAATAGCGGCTAAACTCTCCTGAAGATTCATAGCGTGCCTACAAGTAATTTACATCATTGAGTCAGAATTTGTGTCTATTGCCTTAGTATTAGAGAACGAATAGATTTTCGATAGAAAATAGCGGATGTAAATAGAATCATAACCCCATAATACGAATTCTTTACGATATCAACTAGTCCTGGAGTTATTGGGATTTTCTTTTGGAATTCTTAGTACTACAACTGCTTTCCATTTCTATTGTAGGAAACCTTCTTCCGAACGAACCGCTGCCTTCACAATCATTTGACATGTAGTCGTAATCGTGATGGAAGTATCCGGAAATGTCTTTCGTAACTCTTGTGATGCAACTTTCAAAGTGCTCCCGGTTGTGGAAACGTCATCAACCAGAAGAATCCTTTCCCCTAAATCGACATTTGTTTCGATGATGAGCGCACTTCGATATGCTCGTTCAAACTGATGTTCCGTACTACCAGACAGCTTCATGAGTCTCCTAGATATAGAACTCTGTAATTCAAGCACATCCAAAACCTCAGCCTCCAATAACAGACTCAATTCGTCTGCAATCAATTTGCTCCGATTAATTTCATGACCGGTTACTTTATCTGGCGAAAGTGGTATCGGGACTATTGAGTCAAATTTCAACAAGTCTTCTTTTCCCAACGCCGTAAAGATTCCTCTGGCAAGTGGGTGTGCATAAGCTTTTTCACCAAGTTTGAAATTAGTGAGCATATCGGTCACTGTTCGAACTGAATTTTGTAATGTCTTCCCTTCTCTGTGGATATAACATCTGCTTGGTTCAGCCCAATATGCGGGAACGAAACGTTCGTAAGATTGAACTTCAACTAAACGCTTGGGTAAATAAAGATGATTAGAATCAATAAGCTTCGATTCATTCCAAACTTCGCAATGTTCGCAACGACGCCTCAGACATCTTCTGATATTACATTCGTCGGTTCCAATGAGTGACTGGGTCCACGCGAATACTTGACGTCCCCGGATTGATACGAACTTTTCGACTTGTTCCGTAAGATCGGGTTCTAGAATTTCGGATGTGTGGCTTTGATCTACCTTAAGTTTTATGGAATATTCTTGAGCGTCAATTTCAACAATTCTGCCTTTCGCATAAACCCCGGGTCGAAATTGTGTGGTCCATGGAAATAAACCCAAACTTCCGCGCCAATGTCCGCAACATCCAAATACTGCTTCCAATTCAGAATCAGAAATTCGTCATCAATTAATCGCTCGGGGATACAATTCGGCTGGAATCCATCATACCCACTCTATATTTTGTATAAGAATTTCAAATTTCTAGAATGTCTTGAAATTTCTTTAAACAAGCAATTCTGTAATTCGGCGGTTCTGTATCATAACCCCAAGTCGCCCATGCAAAATCGATTCCGGCATTCTTCGCGGTTAAAGAATCTAAGTTTGTATCTCCAACATATATTCCGCGACGGTTAATGGACAAATTCAAACCGCTCAATGCTTCATTTAAACCTTCTGCATTCGGTTTGGGATTTCGAACTTGAGAAGCAGTTACGACGGAACTGAAATATTGCGAAATATTCTTGGCTGAGAGTAGAGGGCACGCAATCCAACCCGGTAGGCTGGTAAAAATTCCTAATGGAATATTTCTTTCTTCAAATTCGGATAAAGTTTCACAGACACCGGGATATAGCACCAAACCCTCGATATTCCTCTCAAAATTGTTGGCAAATCGACTATTGGAAATTCCATTCTCTCTGCATAACTTGACGATATTCCCACCCTCAAACAAATTTTTCCGAAGTCGGGCTTCATCCGCTTTGGATATACCTGCTAATACTGTTGCATACCACGGCCAACTATCCCAAATTGTCCCGTCCAAATCAAATACTATAGCGACTGAATCCATCGCTTGAGACTTTCTTGGTTAGTATGGTTCGCTGTAAAAATCTGGGCATTATTGCTGTTTTTAATTTCCAAATTACCAGAAGTGTCTTCAGAATCGTCGTCTTCAAACGTCGCTATAGATTTCTTTAACTCCAAGCCGAATCGATAGGCGTTCATCGCACCCCCGTTTTTAGCCGACTGAGCGATCAAAACACCCTTTGTTAAAGCAACAATCAATTTATTCCGTTTCCGAAGATTCAACGAATTCGCCCCGGCACCAAATGCAAACTCACTTACAAATGCCGCATTCTTGTAATCGAGCAAAGATACCCACAGTTCTTTGTTTTCCGGAGGAAACAGTCGATTCAGACCGCAAGGCATGACGCAAATTGTGGCACCTTGATTATGGAATGCTGTTCGATGCCCGATAGAATCTGCACCTATTGCAAATCCTGATGAAATAACTTGATTCAAGCCACAGGCTATTTCTACGAACTCTTGAGCTCGCTCAGTATATGGTTTCCTGATCTTTCTGGACCCGACGACAGCGATAGCCTGATGGTTCAGAATTTGTGGATTTCCACGGACATACAGAACTGGTAGAGAATAACTACTCAAATATAGAGACTTTGGATAGAATTGGCTTTCAAATGTAAGAATGAATGCGGATATATTCTTTGCATCTTCCAACTGCTTGGAAGCACGCTCTTCGCATTTCTGGAATGTATCCTTTGACAGAGATTTCAGTTGAACCCGAAGTTTTTCTCCTACCTTTCCGCTAACCGGCAAAAGATTCGGGTCGTCAAGAATTGATTCTGGTGACATTCCATTTTGGTGTATCAGTTTGAATTTGCCGGGTCCGAATCCGTTGATGGAACCAAGGGTTAAAAGAGCTGCCAGGCGCTCAAGGGATGGACTATTGTCTCTATTGACACCTAGCGGATTGATTTTTCTAAAACTCTTAAGCGGTAAAGTCGCTTGAGTTGTTTCGCAGTTCGGTCTATTCATCAGACTGATATAGTCAACTTATTTCAATTCGGAACGAAATTAGACGAAAATCTGGCTACCAAAAACTCATTTCAGGCTCTAGGAAATTCTAACATTCAATCTTACTGAAGCCTCTTTAATTCGTCTATCCAGAAATTTCGCTTCGGGAATTATTGCTATCATTGAATGAATTCCTTCATTATGCATTTCTATCAAATAATGTTTGCCATGAAATGCAGAACCGACTGATGTTGGCTTAATCTGTTAAAAATAGATTCCTTAGGGTAAATCTATTCTCTGGCTTGATGGGTGAACCGCACACTCTGCGGCACGACAGCACACGTCCGCGAAACAACTGGCCGCCTTACGGTACAACTCCCGCAATTCTGCCTCGCAGCAAGGTTAGACATGTCAGGCAGCGACCGAATTGTCCGACAGAGCTGATATATTTTCGCAATTATTTCCCGATAATAAACTTTATTCAGAGAATAGATTTGCCTAGGTTGAGTCCCTCTGGCAATTGCTTCAAATTTGTGCGCTTGAATACCAATCCCAGAACAGTCCACCAATCACTCTGCTGGCGTATCGTGCATTGCGCTGTCCGTCCCAAGATAGTTCGCACCCGAATCACTATAGAACCGACTTCGGCCACTGGACTGAAGCAATGAAAGCATCTTCGGAACAGTTCGCCCTTCTGACTGCAATCTGTCCGCCACATCTTTCGGACCAAGTTCATCCAGCAATTCAAAAGGACCCTTCTTCCAATTGAACCCCCAGCGCATCGCCCGATCTATGTTCACGATATCGTCTGAAATCTCCGGCACCAAATCCGCGGCATAACAGAGGGTTTCCGATACCAGACCCCAAACGAACTCCCCTTCGTCCGAAGAGTCGAAAGCCAATGTGCGTACATCCTGCTCGGATTTGGCACCGACCGCATCAACCCAGTTGCTTGAAGAAGGCTCGAACATCTGTTTTCTGCGACTGCCGTCCTCATTCTTGAGCATTCGATAGAATCCGCCACCGGTCTTTCGTCCGAGCTGCCCCGAGTCCAGCATGGACTGCTCGACAGCCGGCAATTTCAGGTAGGCCCGGCCGGCGTCACTTGCCGGTAAGTTATTGTCGAGATTCGCCGCGACCAAGCCCATCACATCCAAACCGACAAGATCAATTAGTCCGTAAAGTCCGGTTGAAGGGATTCCCATCGCAGCACTCATCAAGGCATCGACTCTTTCAACCGATATTCCCTGCCGCTGAGCATCGCCACCTTTGTGAAGACCGGCCAGCATCCAGAAACAACCGATTCGGTTGCCGATAAAGTTCACCGTATCTTTCGCATAGACAACGCCCTTACCCAGTCTCTCCCTGGCGAAGGATGCCAAAGAGGTGATGACATCGGAGTCTGTCTCTTCCCCCGGCACGACTTCCAGCAGTCGCATCACTTTGACTGGATTGAAAAAGTGAGTGACCGCAACATCCCGTCTGAATTGTTCAGGCATGCCATCGCAGATCGATCGTAGAGGAATGCCGGATGTGTTGGTGGTGACGGTTGAGCCTGGCTTTCGAACTTTCTCCAATCGGGAGAACATATCGCGCTTGGCTTCAAGGTCTTCTACGATCGCTTCGCATACCCAATCGGCATTGGAAACCAGATCAAGAGAATCATCAAAACTTCCAACCGTGATCAGGTCGGCAGATTTCGGATCATCCAGCATTGGTGCACGACCAGCCAACATATTGTCCTTGCCGCGTTGCGCCAGTTCATCGGACACATCCAGTAGCACGGTTTCACAACCCGCCTGTGCGCAAGCGGCAGCGATCCCGGCACCCATCGTACCTGCACCCAAAACCGCTACAGTTTGAATATTTCGTTTACTCACTATTCACCTCAATAAAAAAAGTTTGCTTTATCTCATGCCGATTCATGTGCCGCTCGAACAGCTCTCCTAATGGGATCTTCATTGATCGGAAGATGCAGCACCGCAGCTATTACGCCAAGGCCAGCACAGACCCACCAGACAACTTCATAGGACTGTGTGGTGTCAAAAAGTACACCACCCATCCAGACACCGAGAAAGCTTCCAAGTTGATGACTCAGAAACACAAAACCGAACAAAGTGCCCAGGTATCGAGGACCGAAAATTTGACCCACAATACCCGAAGTCAGCGGAATCGTCGCTAGCCAGAGGATTCCCATCGAGCCAGCGAAAATCAATGCACTGGCGACCGAGGGTGGAACCAGTACAAATATTGTTATCGCGACCGCTCGACCAAAATAGATGACACTCAGGATATTTTTCTTGAGGAATTTGTTTCCCATATACCCGGCTAGCAACGTGCCAATCAGATTGAACAAGCCGACCAGTGAAAGTGCCCACGCACCCACACTGCTGGACAATCCGACATCAGTCAGATAAGCTGGCAGGTGGACACCAATAAATGTCACCTGAAACCCACATACGAAGAAACCGGCTGTCAGATATACATAACCCGAATGCCCGGCAGCTTCAGATAATGCCGCTTTGAGCGTCTGCTCGGGGCCCGCAACTTCCTGCTTTCCGGAAAGCATATACGCAAACGGGATGACAAGTACCATCAGGCAAGCCAATATAAGGATGGTACTTGTCCATCCCAACTGAACAACAAACGAATTTGCCACAGGTACAAGAACGAATTGTCCAAGTGAGCCAGCGGCAGACCCGATTCCCAGAGCCATTGAACGCTTGTTATCAGGTACGGCTCTTGCAATGACTGCAAGTATGACAGCGAAACTCGTTCCCGACAGCCCCAATCCGATCAGAACACCGTTTGCAATATAGAAGCCAAGCGGCGATGAGGCGACCATCATCAGTAAAAGACCGACAATGTAGCAACATCCACCGAGCAATATCACCCGCCCCGAACCATATCGGTCCGCTATGGCACCGAACAGCGGCTGTGAAAACCCCCAGAAAATATTCTGAAGCGCCGCGGCGAACGCAAAAATACTTCGTCCCCATTCATACTCTTCGGTAATCGGTACAAGGAATACCCCCATAGTGGCGCGTGTACCGAATCCAAAAAATATCACCAGGCACCCACAGGTAACAATGATGATTGGGTGAAACCAATTGAATCGGGGTCGAGTCGAATCAGTCGACATTTGCGGGTTTCCTAAGCTGAATTCTTATTGCTCTGAGATCGTGACTATTTTTTGCGTTGTCCTACGCACGAAATAGATAGCCACCAGTCCGGAAGATATACGAATTATATTCAACGATACAGAACCCGTCGGATTGAAGTGCTCCTGCCATTCCAGGGCAACGAATTCAGCACTCTTATCAGGGAATACACGCCTTCAGAGGTTTGTGTAACCTGCAAGGAAAAAAGGAGGTCGAGTGACTCACTCGCGCGACACTTGAAATCTACCGAGATTTACGGAGTGCCGAATGAGACACTGTCCATATATTCGAAGGTTGGGAGTTACTCCGAGTTGAACTTCAAATTTTCAGATTTTCGTACACACTCAAGTCAGAAAGAATAAATCTACTGGCATTGCTATAGGCTGTAATGCTCCACGAACGAGGTTCAATCAGTTAATTCTCGATCATTGTCCATGCAAGATTATATGAACCCCATCGAACTTGCATGTAAATCGACATGGAATTTCAAACCCTCTTGACATTTTTATTTGATATCAAGTGAGTCAGAGAGATGGCTACACACAATTGGATACAGCAAGATAGCAATGCCGACACCTACTGGAATCGTCGGTGAAATTACTCAGCCAGTCAAATCTGAATCAGGAAATAGCGGGTATCCCCCAACAATACGTCGTTGGAGAAAATGTATCACCTTGAACGGAAAGTCGGCGATGGTTCAGGAAGTCTCGAAATCCCGACAGATTTATTGCCCCACAAAGCTGAATTCGGTCGACGTCAACCTGTCAGGAACAGCAGTCTGCTGTTTGTGTCGAATTGGATTCTTGCACTTCGACGGCTGTCTGGTCAGCACAGCATTCGTCGCGATGCGCATCAATCTTGCGTGAGTACACATTCGCATCCCCCATGGAATGATACGCCTCCCAGGCGATTCCGGCGGGGTCTGTCAACCATGACTTTTTGGAATGAGAGTAACAGCAGACAACCTCACCTTCGTCATACAGCGTCACATTCGCCTGCTTCAGGTTTTTGCGCAAATCATCCAACTCACCCTCTTCGTCAACCTGGATACCAAGGTGATCCACACCTGATTCCTGTACCCGTGTCGAAATGGCAAAGTTCACCCTTGGGTCCTCAAGAAACCACTTTGCATAGTCGCTGTGCACTTTAGTCGGTTTCGCACCAAACAATTCACTGTAGAAATTGATGCTTCGTTCGAGATCGTCAACGCCGATATGGATGTGAAAACGCTTCATTTTTTCTCCTCAAAGGTGAGCCAGCGGATATTGAGTTCGAGAATGTGAATTTCGATTTACTCGAAACGAAATTATATTGTCAAACAAATCTAAGGAACTTTTCGAATTTTGACTACCGATTCACTTATTGGCGAATCGCCGAATTCGAACTTAGGTCCCTGTAACAGACTATATAGGGCTGGCTGACCGATTTTCAATCAATTACCCTGACCCGTGAGCGTTGGTATCGGTTAGAATATTCGATTGTTTTAATTCCATATACCTGCGAATCCCGCATCCTGATCAGATCATGGCCAAATCCAGATTCATGAAATTTGACACTATGTCACTTCACGCGGGGCAACATCCTGATTCTGCAACCCGCGCCCGCGCCACTCCCATTTACCAGACCGCCTCGTACGTCTTTCGGGATGTCGATCACGCGGCATCCGTCTTCAACATCGAACGTACAGGACATGTCTATTCCCGAATATCCAATCCCACCAACGCGGTGTTTGAAGAGCGAATATCAGCACTGGAAGGTGCAGTCGGTGCAATCGCAACAGCCAGCGGGCAGGCAGCCCTGCACCTGGCGGTTACCACCATACTCAGTGCCGGCGATCACATTGTCTCGTCCCAGTCCATCTATGGGGGATCGCATAACCTGTTTTCGTACACACTGCCGAGATTTGGCATCAACACAACGTTCGTCCACCCTCGCGATCACGATGCAATTCGAGATGCCATCCAGCCTAACACCCGATTGATTTTCGGAGAGGTGGTCGGCAACCCGAACTGTGAGATTCTCGATATTGAGAAAGTCGCTCAGATCGCACATGACCATAAAATCCCTCTATTGATCGATTCGACTTTCACCACACCGTATCTTTGCAGACCTATTGATCACGGTGCCGACATCGTGTTTCACTCTGCCACCAAATTCCTGAGCGGGCATGGTGTCGTGATAGGCGGTGTGCTGGTTGACGGTGGAACATTCGACTGGCACGATTCCGGGAAGTTTCCGACATTGACGGAACCCTATGAGGGTTTCCACGGGCTTATTTTTTCCGAGGAATTCGGGCCCGCCGCCTATATCACCCGAGCACGGAAGGAAGGTGCCAGAGACTTCGGCGCATGCATGAGTCCTACGACAGCATTTCAGATCCTTCAAGGTCTGGAGACACTGCCCCTGCGAATGGAACGACACGTATCCAATACTCGAAAACTGGTGGAATTCCTGTCCGGTCACAGTGCGGTGGACTGGGTCAGTTACCCGGAACTTCCAGATCACCCGGATCACAAACTGGCTGCGCAACAGCTGCCTAAAGGTGCAGGTGCGGTATTCGCATTCGGTATCAAGGGCGGACGTGCAGCCGGTCACAAACTGATCGACAAACTCAATCTGTTTTCGCATCTTGCCAATGTCGGAGATGCGAAATCCCTGGTCATCCACCCCGCCTCCACAACACATCATCGAATGGATGCTGCAGCTCTTGAAGCCGCCGGTATTTCCGAGGGACTGGTTCGACTGTCTGTCGGACTGGAAGATGCCGATGATCTGATGGCCGATCTTGATATGGCTTTGAAATCCTCCCAGCGCAACCGATAATCTCGCCGCTCGCCCAACCCTGTCATGAAATTTTCCGTCAATGGTCATCAGACCTATACGTTTACCGGCAGCCGGGATATAGATCAAAGCAAGAAAACTGTTCTATTCGTACACGGTGCATCTTTGGACCACACCGTGTGGACACTTCCGTCGCGACACTTCGCGAGGCATGGCTGGAATGTGCTCGCTGCCGATTTGCCTGGTCATGGCATGTCGAGTGGCGAACCACTCCCGGAAATCTCGCAGTACGCGGACTGGTTATGTTGCTTGCTCGACGCAGTCGGGATCGAGCAGACAGCATTGGTCGGACATAGTATGGGTTCACTGGTAACTCTGGATTGTGCAGCCAGACACCCTGATCGAATCCGCGCACTGGTACTGGTCGGAACGGCAGTTCCCATGCCCGTAACCGAACAGTTGCTAAACTCGGCGCTTGAAAACGACCACGATGCGATCGATATGTTGACGGCATGGGGACACAGTCCCGCCGCTCACTTCGGCGGGAACGAAACGCCGGGCATGTGGATGATCGGAGGATTGATGCGTCTATTCGAGCGTGCCAGACCGGGTACGCTGTACAATGACTTGAACGCCTGTAACAATTACACGACCGGCATCGAAATGGCGCAACAAATTACCTGTCCGACTATGTTTATTCTCGGCGAACACGACATGCTGACACCGAAACGATCAGCCTTGGAGCTTGCGAAAAATATCAGCGATGCTGAAGTCGTCGTGTTACCGAAAACCGGGCATACCATCATGTCGGAACGGCCCGATGCACTGCTTGATGCACTGGTGCGAATCGTCTAGTCAGTCAAGCAATCACACAGACAAACATTGGTATGAACGAATTCATCACCGAGATCGTCAATCAGAGCGGGTCACATCTGTGGTTGGTTCAGATCGCGATTGTTCTGGTGATCACTCTGGTCGCCAGCCGTATCCGGCATGTTGTGATCAATCGTGTCGAGTCGAGACTGGCGTCCACGCAGCTTGTCTGGGGTAAGGTTACCGCCAAATCAATCCGAAGACCCGCGGCCTTATTGATCTGGGCTCTCGGAATCCTCTATTCCTTCGAAATCGTCCGAATCGAATACGAGATTGCAATTCTGGATGCCCTCCCCTCGATCCGGAATGTCGCCGTCATCGCGATACTGACTTGGTTTCTCTACAGATTCATCGGCGTCTATGAGACCGAATACATTCAATCGAAAAGCGACTCCCAGACTTCTGTAGACAAGACGACAGTTCAGATCACCGTCAAGATCCTGCGAATTACCGCGGTCATTCTGGGAATATTGGTGGCAATGCAGACACTTGGTCTCAGCATTGCCGGAATTCTGGCCTTCGGTGGCATTGGCGGCATTGCAATAGGGTTTGCAGCTCGGGAAATGATCGCCAACTATTTTGGTGCGCTGATGCTGTTTATGGACCGGCCTTTTCAGATCGGCGAAACCATAACATCGCCTGATCGTGACATTGAGGGAACCGTCGTTGAGATCGGCTGGCGTCACACAACAATCGAACGGTTTGACTCCAGAACACTGTATGTCCCAAATTCAATGTTCTCGTCGATATCAGTCCGGAACCTGACTCGTCAAAGGAACCGACGAATCTACGAATATGTCGGAATTCGCTATGAAGATGCGGATTGTCTTGCCGAAATTCTCGAAGATACCAAGAACATGATTCTCAATCATCCCGACATCGATCAGAACAATTCGATCATGGTAAACTTCGATCGATTCGCTCCGTCTTCGCTCGACTTCTTCATCTATTGCTTTACCAAGACGGTCGTTTGGTCCGAGTATCACGATGTAAAAGAGGATATTCTGATGAATATCATGCAGATTATTGAGAATTATGGTGCCCAGATCGCCTTTCCGACCTCCACCGTTCATCTGATCGACGATACGGAAATTGACACGCTCTTACCGGATGAATTCGGCGACTTTCCGCCCATCGACTGGAATGATTCCGATTAGACACTCGCGACGGAAGACTTTCCGCGCGCAAGTTCCCGGTAGGTGATATACAGCGTGCTCAGTATGATCACGCAAGCACCGCCCATTGCGGACAAGGTCGGAACTTCCGAAAACACGAAGTAACCGACTAAGATCATGAATATCATCCTGGTGTAGATGAAAGGCGCGACAAAGTGAGCCTCACCGAGCGCATAGCCTCTCACGTCCATGTAATTTCTCAGTGATGACGTGGCTGCCACCATAATCAGCAGAACCCACTCGCGCATGGTCGGGGTTTCCCAGACCAGTATCGCCGGCGGGAAACTGCCGATTGCGAGAATGATCGCAAAATACAATACGATTGTCCCGGCGTTTTCCGTAGTCGACAGTTTTTTACCTAAAATCAGGGTAAGCGCAAAAGCTGTGGAAGCTAAAATCGGTGCGAACCAGCGAATGCTGAACGGTTCCGGCAGATACCCGATCACAAATATCGCACCCAGAAATCCCAGTACCGATGCCGACGCTCTGCGCAACCCAACTTTCTCGCCGAGCAGAGGGATGCTGAACGCCGTGACAAAAAGTGGCGTCGTGAAGAACAGCGCGGTCACTGTAGCCAGTGGCAGTATCATTATTGAGTAGAATCCAAGATTGATTGCGATCACACCGAGAATTCCGCGAATCAGATGCAGCTTCAGGCGCGCTGTACGAAACCTGAATCCTGACTGTGGAATTGAGAGCACCAAAATTAGCAGCGAACCAACCACACCACGGATGAATACGGTCTGCGCGGAATGGATCGAACCCGCAAGTTCGTGCACACCTGCGCTCATGACGGTCGCGACAACGGCGGCACCGACAACCCAGACCGCACCGCGGACATTGTTCGCAGCTAGAACCATTTGACCTTCACACGCAAATCAGACATCAGAAAAGAGGAGATTTTCCATGGACTTAGGTATCAAAGGCAAAAACGCACTGATATGTGCCTCAAGTAAGGGCTTGGGGAAAGGCTGTGCCAAGGCACTCGCCCAAGAAGGCGTCAATGTCTGGCTCAATGGCCGTGATGAAGAAAACCTGGACGCGGCGGCGCGCGAAATCAGCGCTGTTGCCCAAGGCAGTGTAATTACCATTGCCTGCGACATCACGACTGAAAACGGACGCGATCTCGCTCTCTCGGAAACTCCCAATCTCGATATTCTTGTCAACAATGCCGGTGGACCGCCTGTCGGAGATTTCCGACAGTGGAAATTGCAGGACTGGCACTCAGCAGTGAACAACAACATGCTCACCCCCATTGACCTTTTCAATCGGGTACTTGACGGCATGATCGAACGCGGGTTCGGTCGTATCATCAACATCACATCATCTTCTGTAAAAGCTCCTGTTCAGAATTTGGATCTATCAAACGGCGCTCGTTCGGGTCTTACAGGATTTTTCGCCGGCGCTTCCCGCCAGGTGGCTCCGTTCAACGTCACAGTGAATTCTATTTTGCCCGGACGCTTCGACACCGACCGACTACGCTCCAGCATGCGACCGGCATCCGAGAAAACAGGACAATCCATCGAACAGATGCTGGAAGCCGGTAAAACACAAATCCCATCCGGAAGATATGGAATGCCCGATGAATTCGGCGCGCTGTGTGCTTTTCTTTGCAGTGAACATGCCGGTTACATTACCGGACAAAATATATTGATTGATGGCGGGTTGGTTTCACTCAACCTTTGATCACACCCATTGGAATTTCCAATTTGACAGTTTCCGGGAGCAGACATAGTTTATCGTCGCATGCCTGCAATTGAACTTCAATCACAGGTCCGAATTCACTTACGTCAGGTGCATTCGGCTCAAGTTGCACCTTGACCTGCACAGTGTCTGACCATACGGTAATCGGGTCTGACTGAAACGCAGTGGACAACATATCAGGCGGTGGGTACTCTGCGTCGGTCAATATCCATTGATCATCTAAGATGCTTACCTTGGTGCCGATCAGGTTGTCAGCCGCGGGTCTATCCGACTGCACATGCCAGCCGTCATCCAAGTCGATCTCAACCGTGGCGCTGACGCTCGTGTCAGAAATGGACGAAAACGACAGTGACACCTTGGCGTGACCCGACGCGGCATAGTCAAATACACCGACGGAACTGTTTAGATGTTCCTGTATGGCGGTCAATGCATAGACCCAGGCAGATGGAGCCAGGTTCAGGTCACTGCCAAAAGCCTGAAATATCTGCTTTGCACGCGTTGCATAGACCTTGTTGCCGGTTCGATGATAAAGTTGTGATAGCGATTTTGCAGCAACTGAATTACCCGATGGTAGTGCACCGTCAAACCGATCTTTGGTACGCACGATCAGCCCCGTGTCATCGTCGGCGGCAGTCGAGTAAAACCCGCCCCGTCGGATATCCCAGAACAACTTCAGCAGCTTCGCCGCCAGCTGCTCACCTCGATCAAGCCATATTCTGTCACCGGTCTGGTCGTACAAGCTCACGAGTGCCTGCAGGAAGTAGGCGTAGTCACGAAGTTTCCCCGGTTCTGTCAGCTGCCCATCAATCCTGATGCGATATAGGTTGCCGTTTTCGCCGCGATGACTGTTCCAGATCTGCTGGGTTGCCCGGACTGCTGAAGATTGATAGCGTTTTTCACCGATGATCCGCGACGCTTCCGCCAATGTCGTGATCATCAGTGCATTCCAGGCTGTGATGATCTTTCTGTCCAAGAACGGATGTTCACGCTTGTCCCTGTAAACTCTCATGCGCTCGGTCGCAGTACCAAGCCGATTCAAATAATCATCGACACCTATCTGCGCCGCCAATGCTTTCTTTTCCGGCGAGGCCGGCACAAAGAGTATGTTGACACCCTCAAAATTTCCCTCATCTGTCGCACCGTAATGATCGATTACAAACTGGCCGTGCTCTCCTGCCGCCTCTCTGATCTGGTCAAGTGTCCAAACGAAGAATCTGCCTTCCTCACCCTCACTGTCAGCGTCAGTTGCTGAGAAAAATACGCCATCGCGATCCGTCATGTCTCTCAACACATAGTCAAGGGTCTGAACGGCAACCCGCCTGTAGAGGGGCTTGCCGGTGATTTCGTAAGCGTAAAGAAAGGCGCGGGCGATCTGTGCCTGGTTGTACAGCATCTTTTCAAAATGCGGAACGAGCCACTCGCTGTCGACTGTGTAACGATGGAATCCACCGCCGACATGATCGCGTATGCCGCCAAGCGCCATTTCGACCAGACGCTTTTCTGCAAGTGCCAATGCATCCGCATGCTGATACCGCATTGCGGCATCCAATAGCAGGAACAGTTCTGTTTCAGATGGAAACCGCGGTGTCGGCACAGTAAATTCATCCCGCGAATTTTCCTCTTCAATCAGCTGCGCGATCACGCTATCGATTTCTTTCCTGCCGATATTGACCTTGGTCGCCGACGTATCGACGTAGCCTTGAAGATTTCGGGTGATTTCATCCGCCGCAGATCGAATCACCTCCCGATCACGGGTCCACACCTCATGCACACGCTGAAGAATCTGCACAAATGCCTCTTTGGGTTCGTAGGTCATCCCTACGAAAGGTTCGCGCTCCGGTGTCAGGAACATATGCAGCGGCCAGCCGCCACTTCTTCCCATAATCTGAATAGCTAACATGTGAAGTTCGTCCACTTCCGGATTGGATTCCCGATCGACCTTGACTGCAACAAATTTCTGATTGAGGTAGCCGGCCACCTGTTCGTCATCGTAACTCTCCTCTTCAATGACATGACACCAGTGGCATGAGGAATAGCCGATCGAAAGAAGCACCGGAACACCCCGTCTCTTTGCCTCGGCAAATGCCGGATCACCCCAAGGAAACCAGTTCACGGGATTGTGGGCATGCTGTCTCAGGTAAGGCGACTTCTCCAGAAGCAGCCGGTTGGCATACTTCGGCGTGCCGTCGGCCTGCAGATGCTGCGACCGAATCCGTCCGGGTTCAGCCTCAGACCACGCGCTGTCAATTTCACTGATGATTTCTGGAGGAAATTCTTCCGCACCCGGAAGCGGATGGAAACCGGAAGCGAGAACTTCTGTCGGGATGTTCAGAATCCCCACAATCACCGCAACAGAGATCGCGAGCGAGTAGAGAGAACTTTTTCGGTCAGTCTTCATAAAAATCTCGGGTCCGACGAACCGACTTGAGTGACCGAACACGACCCCAGATGACGCCAATCAACAATCCGGCAGTATGCGCGAAATTCGCGATTTCGCCGAGCAGACCGGTCCAGCAGATTGCGAACCAAATCAGCATAAACGGAATGATCGCGGGCGGAAGTATTCCGCGATAGAAGACCGGATTGAATATGGATTGCATCCAGATATAGCCAAATAGCGCATAAACCACTCCGGACATGCCGCCGAACATTGGACCGGACATCATAAATTCGGCCAGATTCGAGATGATGGCCGAGGCAAGGAAGATCAGAACGACAAACTTCGAACCGTCAATCTGTTCAATGGCACGCCCCATGATCAGCACCCACAACAGATTGAATACCAGATGATAGATGTTGAAGTGGACAAAAGCAGGTGTCACCAGTCGCCACAATTCCAAATTGGCTGTAGCGTCAAGACCGGTCAGCGTGGTTGATATCAGCAACTTGGAAAGTATCGGCCAATTGGAACCGAAATTGGTCAGCAGCGTCAGGAACAATGACGCTATGATGAGGCTTAGCGTAACCGGAATTCTCCGATACATTTCGATTCGTCAATCTCCGAGGATCTCGATTCGGTCTGAATCTCCCAAAGTAACCATCCTTCCGTCGAGCGTTGTAAAGGTCCGCCCCTTGATGTTTTTCTGAAGTGCCTTGTAGATTGCCGGCTCTTCCTGGTCCACGCTCACAACATGAATCGTGATAATCGAATTGTCATTCTGCCATTTGAAGAAATAAACCACACCGGACGCGAGCGCCAATACGATGACGACGCTGTAAATCACCCACTTGGACGGCTTGACGAATGTCGAGTCGCCAGGTCTCATCTTCTGCACGGTGCGGGCGACCGGTTTGAATCGGGTCTGATATATAAGCAGAACGATCACAATGACAATGACCGTAAACAGTATCTTCGTCAGCATGAAGTGACTTTTGGAAATCTATTTGATTGTTCGGAAATAAACACAGGGGGTAACTCTATATTGTACGATAAATGACATTCGTCTTTACCCGTCCAAGTGATTAGACCAATGAATTCCCACTTGTACCGTTCATGAATTTCAGTTGTGATTTAATGCTTGCTTCAATCGCGAATTTCCTTCAAAACTGCAGTTTCTCCGTGAAGGGATGCAAAGAATCTATCTGACAATTGCGGTCATCTGTGTAGCGCACATTCTGGGCATGGTGCCATTCGCCATGTATCCCACACTGATTCCTGTCCTTCAGACGGAGTGGAGTGCCAGCAATACAGCGATTGGATGGGTGGCTGGAATCTATTTCGGCGGCTATCTGGTCGCGGTGGCGATTCTTGTCCCGCTCACCGACCGTGTTGATGCGCGCAAAATCTATCTATTGTCGATGGGGCTGACTGCTATCGCTCCGGTGGCATTTGCATTCGGCACATTCGGTGTCGGTTCAGCCAGCGTCTGGCGATTCCTGCAGGGCGTGGCACTGGCCGGTACCTACATGCCTGGGCTCAAGGCAATGGTGGATGCCGTTCCCGATAACATCCAGAGTCGCACGGTGGCCGTCTATACCATGTGTTTCGGTCTGGGGGTTGCTGTCTCGTTCCTGATTGCAGGCGTCCTGGTCGCGAACCTGACCTGGCAGTGGGTTTTTGTCGCTTCCGCGATCGGTCCTCTGATCGCGCTGGGAATCGCCTGGTTTTTTCTGCCACGGGCGATACCGAAGGAGACCAACGGTAAATTCACACTGCTGCCTGATTTCCGACCTGTGCTCAAGAACAGAAAAGCACTGGGATTCAGTATTGCCTATGGCGTGCATAACGTGGAACTTTTTGTATTCCGCTCCTGGGCGGTTGCATTTCTCTTCTTTGCCATGTCGCACCGGGAACCGGGATACCTCGGTTCGAATTGGAGTCCCGCGTTCATCGTCGCATGCGCGACATTGGTCGCACAGCCATTCAGTGTGCTCACCAACGAATTTGCCGAAAGACTCAATCGCGAAAAAGTGATCACCATAGTGATGGCTCTTTCCGCCATAACCGGTATCGCACTCGGCTTTTCCAGCCAGATGGCGATGATACTGATCGTTACAATCGCCTGTCTCTATGCCATCCTGACGATTGCGGATTCAGCGTCCATCACTTCGGCGGTCGTAAAGAATGCCCACTATTCGGTACGGGGCACCACGATGGCGATGCACACTCTGATCGGGTTTCTCGGTGCTTTCGCAGGCCCGATCCTGTTCGGGGCAGTTCTTGACATTGCAGGCGGGGATCAGGAATCATTCGCCTGGGGATTCGCGTTCTTAGCAGTCGCCATCGCGGTCATCATCGGTCCGCTGGCGATTTGGTGCACCGCGAAAGCCAGCTGATTGGTACCTTGGCAGCTTCTCGGTAGGACAGTCCATCAGAAACAACTACAATACAATGAATTTCACGACTCGGCAATACATCCGTAACAATGACATCTCTCTCTCGAACACAACCCATTCGTAAATATATTGCTATCTGCATGTTGGCCATTGCAGGAAGTGCAATCTTGCCTCCAATTTCGGATGCCCAGTTTCTGCCACATGCACGGGAATGGCCGAATACCGATTTCAACAATGCCAACATCGACATCTCTGAAATCATTTCCGGTGGTGTTCCCAAAGATGGCATTCCGGCCATTGACGACCCTGAATTCGTGAGTGTCGAATCGGCCAAAGTATGGTTGGACCCCCTTGAACCGGTCATCGCCCTGGATATTCTAGGAGAGGCGCGTGCATATCCCCTGCAAATTCTGATCTGGCATGAGATCGTCAACGACAAACTCAACGGCCGGTATGTCTCAGTCACATTCTGTCCACTATGCAACGCTTCAATCGTTTTCGACCGAAACGTAGACGGAACCATTCTCGACTTTGGCACAACTGGCCGTCTTCGTCACAGCGATCTCATCATGTACGACCGGCAAACCGAATCCTGGTGGCAGCAGATCACAGGTCAAGGCGTGGTCGGCGAGTTTGCGGGTATCAACCTGAAACGGCTTCCGGCTCAGATCGTCTCATTCGGAGAATTCCAATCCGCATACCCAAAAGGAGAAGTGCTTTCCAGGGATACTGGATTCAGCAGGGATTACGGCAGCAATCCGTATCGCGGTTACGATGACATCGACAACCAACCTTTCCTACTGTCTGATCCCGCCGACCCGAGACTACCGGCGATGGAGAGGGTGATCAATGTCTCAGTCGGCAATCGTCATCGTGTATATCCGTTTACAGTGTTTGAGATGGAACCTGTCATCAATGACAAGATAAACGGAATTCCAGTCGTCATATTCAGCAAAGACGACACTGTATCGCCGCTGGACGGTAGAAAAATCGCGAATTCCCGGATCATTCCGTCGGCTACTGCGTTCCGTCGACAAGTCGACAACCAGACATTGACATTCGAAAGGCACAATGGCGCTTTCTACGACCGGGAAACCGGATCGAAGTGGAACATATTCGGACAGGCTGTGGAAGGTGAGCTGGCAGGCACGCAGTTGGGTGATATCGAGAATGGACAGCATTTTGCATTTGCCTGGCTGGTTTTCCATCCTGATTCGGAAATCTACAGCATCCAGTGATTCTTGGCTCAAGGCCAAGTATCCTTTTCCTTCGATTCCCTGCCAATGGAAGAAAATGATTCGGACCCGTTCATCATCGTATTCACCACCGATGTCGAAAGTGAATCGACCGTTTTGACATTTTGATGAAAAACAAGGAAATTTCACCCATCCTGAAGCTTGCCGGACCGGTAATGCTCGGAAGGATCGGGGCAATTCTGATTGTAACGATCGATGTCGCAATGTGTGGTTTCGCCGGTACCAAGGAACTCGCCTACTATGGACTGGCCAACGGTCCGCATGTTACCCTGATTCTCATCGGAATCGGCTCGATTTTACCGATCGCCATTCTGACCGCAAAATCTGACGGAGCAGGCAATTGCGCGAACTGTGGCAAAATCCTGCAAGTCGGTTTGATTCACGCACTCGTGATCGGAATTGTACTGGGGGTCCTGATGCAGTTCGGTGAGGAATTCTTCCTTCTAACCGGCCAAAGTGAGGAATTGTCCGTAGGTGGCGGTCGCGTGTTGGCGATGCATGGTTTCGGACTCGCTGGGTTGCTGTCCATGATCGCAATCTCCCTCTTTTTGGAAGGTCTGCAGCGTCCTATTCCGGCTATGTTGGTGTCAATCGGGGTGAATTTCATCAATGTGTACCTGAACTGGGTTTTCATTTTCGGCAATCATGGTGCGCCGATCATGGGTGCGGAAGGAGCGGCACTGGCTACGAGTATTGTGCGGTGGGTCGGGGTCGTTTTACTTGCCGGCTATGTTATCTTGAAGATTGACCGAATCAAGTATGGCCTGAAGGAGAAAATTACCCAATTTCGAGAGATCTCAAAAAACTTGCGTCAACTTGGAAATCCGACTGCGATTGGCCACGGTATGGAGTCAACATCATTCCTGATTCTAACTCTGTTTGCCGGATATATGGGCATCGCTGAAACCGCGGCCTGGGCAATCGGGCTGAACATACTGACCATCGCTTTCATGATCGCGCTGGGCTTCGGAATGGCCGCGAGTGTCCGGGTAGCCAATCATCTGGGCAGGCAAAAACCTCAGGAAGCTGCCGGCTCAGCCTGGATTGCGTATCGGCTCGGTGTGGTTGTCCTGGGATTGCTTGCATTTACTTTCTTGGGTTTTCCGGAACAGATGACAAGGATTTACAGTCAGGAACCAAGCGTACTGCAACTGGCAGTGCCGATGATGCTGGTCGCCTCAATAGCGGTTACACTGGACGGACTACAGGCCATCGCAGTCGGAATTCTGCGAGGTTACCAGGATATGTGGTACATCACGCTATCCCTGGTCTGCTCTTTTTGGGTGGTCATGATTCCAGTCGCCTGGCTGTTCGGTCTCAAACTGGAATACGGACCAATGGGTCTGATGGCATCAATATTCTTTGCCGCGCTGACCGCGAACATCATGTTGCTGGCAAGATTCCGAATTCTGGATAGACGACAGAGGTCTGCGTGAAGTCTTTGCGTCGTGAATCGGCAACTCAATCTTTGGCGGACGCTTTAATGGTCGCCTGACCAACGAACTGGATCAAGGTATCGGGCAAAAACAGTTCGAACGAAGCGTGACGGTCCTGGCCCGCCACTACACGGTAAATCAATGACAGGATTTGTGGGGGTTACTTTTTCCCCGCCCAGAGTCGTAACCAATTGGGGGAGCGGTTTTTCCTGATTTCCAGCTTCTGAAAGTCACGTCGCTTGGCACCCGAGTACAACTGGCGAGGACGTCCGATTCGCTGCGTCTCATCACCGGAATACATCTCTTTCCAATGCGCAACCCATCCGACAGTCCGTGCGATCGCGAACAGCACCGTGAACATCGGCACCGGAAATCCGATCGCGCGCAAGATGATCCCGGAATAGAAATCCACGTTAGGATACAGTTTCTTTTCGATAAAGTAACTGTCCTTCAGGGCGATTTTTTCCAGTTCAAGCGCGATCGGAAGCAACGGATCAGATACGCCGAGCTCATTGAGAACCTCATGGCAGGATTGTCGCATGATCGTGGCCCTCGGATCGTAGTTCTTGTAGACACGATGACCGAATCCCATCAAACGGAACTTATCGTCCTTGTCTTTGGCCCGAGCGACAAACTTCGGGATATTTTCCACACTTCCGATTTCGTCGAGCATTTTCAATACGGCCTCATTCGCACCACCATGCGCCGGTCCCCACAAAGAAGCAATTCCGGAAGCGATGCAGGCAAATGGATTTGCACCGGATGAACCAGCAAGCCGCACAGTGGATGTCGAAGCATTCTGCTCATGGTCCGCGTGCAGGATCAGGATGCGATCAATGGCTTTGGCGACGATGGGATTGATCTCATACTCTTCAGTCGGAACCGAAAACATCAGACGCAGGAGATTTTCAGAATAAGACAGGTCGTTCTGCGGATACATGAACGGCTGCCCCTTGGAATACTTGTAGGCATAAGATCCGATCGTGGGCATTTTGGCGATCAGTCTGTGCGCAGCCACCATGCGCTGGTAAGGGTCATGGACATCGGTGTCACTGTGGTAAAACGCCGACAACGCACCGACAACACCGACCATGACCGCCATCGGATGCGCAGATCGTTTAAAGCCGCGATAAAATGATACAAGCTGTTCATGTAGCATCGTATGGTTGGTGATCACAGACGCGAACTCCTCGCTTTCCTGCTTGGAAGGAAGTTCACCATGCAACAGCAGATAGCACACGTCGAGGTAATCCGCGCCGTCTACCAGCTGCTCGATCGGATAGCCACGATGCAGCAGTATTCCATTTTCGCCGTCAATGAATGTAATTTCGGACCTGCATGACCCGGTTGACGTAAAACCGGGGTCGTAGGTAAACATTCCAGTCTGACTATAAAGACTCGTTATATCGATCAGACTCGGGCCTTCTGTTCCATCTACAATCGGGAATTGAAACTGCTCTCCGGTGCGGTTGTTGACAAGCGTGACGCTGTCCTTACCGAGCAACTGACTCGCACCGCCTGGGGATGCGGACATTTTTCTTGCGGCCATATAGTCTCCCTGATGATTCGATAGAATTCGCAACATCGCAATACTGTCGAATGTCGCAATTACTGAGCCTGAAACGATTTCTAGATTCGGAGTGTTGCGAATCAATCAAGCGACAGTAGCGAGGTTTTCCAAACAATATAGTGCAAATTTCGCCGAGTGTCCAAATATTTTGCTACGGATGGTCAGGCGTTGTCGGAACCATCCAACAAAACTCCAGAAGAGGTATTTCCCACTGGTCGACTCTAGTTGCTGTCCGAAGCAAATATTTTTAGGCACATCTCGGCGAAACGGGCAGCCGGCCTGGAAAGCGGGGAGTCTTTTCGCTGTGCCAGCACCATCCGACTCCTGACAACCGTTCCCGTCAACGGTCGGCTTACCAGCGCTTTTCCATCGTAGGTCATGGCCGATGCGGGCTTTGTTACAAGCAGCGTATAGCCAAGGCCGTGACCAACCATTCCCCGTACCATCTCGAATGAGCGAGAGCGAAAACGAATTTTGGGTTCGTATCCGGCATCCGTGATGAGTGATTCAAAATATTCCGCACTGGGTGGCGCATCAAGCAGAATCATCGGCTCATCTTTCAATTGTGCCACAGTGAGGGTCGCATGCGCTGCCAGAGGAGAGTTTTCCGCCATGAGCACGTAAGGTTCGAGTTCGGCCAAGGGGGTCGCCTTGATGTCAGGTCCCAGATTGAAATCGTAGATCAATGCGATATCGATCTCACCGACCGCAAGACTCTCGCAGATTCTCCTCTGATCGCCCTCAACCAGGTGAAGCTGAATTCGCTCACCGGAACCCAGACGCGATAGAAGGTTTGGCAGAACGTACGGCCCGAATGTGTGGAAGCACCCAACCCGAAGGACCTGGTCTTGATCAGACGATTCCAGTGCGACAGGCTGTGCCGCATCCACTCTTGTTGTGGTGCCATAAGCGCGATTCGCGTAGATGAGCGGTGATCCGCGTTCGGCCATGAAAATATCTTCAACCTCTCCGATGAAGACATGATGGGTACCCACTCGCTCACTGCTTACCACGCGGCAGTCAAAGGCGACAAGTGGGTCGACTACGCGCGGAGAGCCAGTGACCTGCGTAGTCCATTTCGCACAATCGAACCTGTCATCGACAAGGTCCTTCAATCGACCCGCGAAAGTATCGGAGATATACGTCTGATCATCACGCAACACGTTTACACAGAATACGCGGTTTTCGATAACTTTCGACGCAGTCGAGCTTTGATGATGTATACAAACCAGCAATGTCGGTTTGGGTGTGTCGGCCGACACAGAGGACATTGCAGAAACTGTCATTCCAGAACGTCCCGCGGG
Organism: Arenicellales bacterium; assembly: GCA_963666625.1. Taxonomy (GTDB): domain Bacteria; phylum Pseudomonadota; class Gammaproteobacteria; order Arenicellales; family JAJDZL01; genus JAJDZL01. The sequence goes on along the minus strand of OY762925.1, from coordinate 2,343,335 downwards.
TCCGTCGGTTGTGACGATGTTGACCGTGCAGGCAGCATGGCTCATACCACTGAGAAACCTCTGTCTCATCTCAGGCGATGAGTTTTCTGAAATTTCGTCGACTACCATAGTTTCAAGACTTATACATCAAATCTCAGAAAAGTTTGAAAGGCAAGTTTCAGTAGGAATGGTCAAGTCTTCACAAAATCTTGATGAGAATTCATCTCGTCCACTGAGTTCCCTTCTCCAACATAGTCGGAATCCGATGATACTGAGCTTATGCAACTACAGACATGCCCTCGAATTCACCTTCGCAAATGGCTTGCGCCAAAACTAAAAATATTGCGAAATCAACGGTACAAGCGGTAACATTGCTTTTCGGATACGATTTGCCATCAGAATTTGCGAATTTGCGCCTTCAGAGAGTGGGAACTGGTACAACTGATGCTGCAGCTTCAACTTTAGTGAGTATTTCTCTGATTAATTCGCATTAGCATCCAATTTGGGAGATTGACAGGTATGGACGAATTTCACGCTTTGGCGACTGAAGAACTACAGACACTCGACAACCATCACCATCTGCATCCGTTCACTAACACGAAAGTGTTGCACGATATCGGTACGCGAATCATTACGCACGCGGAAGGAATCTATGTATGGGACTCTGAGGGCAACCGAATCATTGACGGAATGGCTGGATTGTGGTGCGTCAACGTCGGATACGGTCGAGAGGAATTGGCGCAAGCGGCAGTCAATCAACTGAGACAGTTGCCCTACTACAACACATTCTTTATGACCTCCCATCCGCCAGTCATCGCCCTTACCGAACAGCTTGCCAAGGTCACACCTGCATCGTTCAATCACGTATTTCTGACAAATTCGGGGTCAGAAGCGAATGACACGGTCATACGTATGGTACGACAGTATTGGTCGATTCGCGGCAAACCGGAAAAGTCAGTCATCATCAGTCGTCACAACGCATACCATGGAAGCACCGTTGGTGCCGCCAGCCTGGGTGGTATGCCCGACATGCACGCCCAAGGCGGTCTGCCAATTCCGGGTATACAGCACATTCAGCAACCGTACTGGTACCAGGAAGGTGGTGACTTGGACCCGAATGAGTTCGGATTGAGAGCTGCACAAGCACTGGAAAAGGAAATCCTGCAGGTAGGCGAAAGCAATGTCGCAGCGTTCATAGCCGAACCTGTTCAGGGTGCCGGCGGAGTCATTGTCCCTCCGGAATCCTACTGGCCTGAAATTTCAAGAATTTGTAAACAGTATGAAATACTGCTGATTGCAGATGAGGTGATATGCGGATTCGGACGAACCGGCAAATGGTTTGCTACCGACCACTATGGTCTCAAACCTGACTTGATGGTAATGGCAAAGGGGCTGTCGTCAGGCTACCTGCCGATCGCCGGTGTTACGGTGTCCGACTCGGTTGCAAACGTACTGATTGAGAACGGAGGTGAATTTGCGCATGGATTCACCTATTCGGGACATCCCGTCTCCTGTGCGGTCGCAGCCGAAAATATCAGGATACTTCAACGCGAAAAAATTATCGAGAACGTAGAGCAGTCTACCGGTCCATATTTCCAACAGCAATTGCGCAGTCTGGAAAGCCACCCGCTGGTGGGAGAGGTCCGTGGAATCGGACTAATCGCTGGAATTGAAATCGTCGAAGACAAAGAAACACGCAGGAGATTTGACAGCGAGCTGAAAGTCGGAATTCGTTGCAGGGATTTCGCTACGAGACGCGGGTTGATCATGCGTGCTGTCTATGATTCGATGGTACTATCTCCGCCGCTGATCATCACGAAATCACAAATCGACGATCTGATTGAAATCGCCAGAGATAGTCTTGACGACATCATGCTCGATCTAAACATCTAATTGCGTGAACAACCATGCCGAAAGATATCACACAGGAAGAAATTGAAAGTTTCAGATCCGAAGGTGATCTGAACCTCGGCGAACAGCGCGCGAACTGGCACAAGCGCAACTCTCATGCAGAGACCGAGAGTTGGCTCGCCAGAGACGAACAGGTATTCCTGCATCAGTCGCTTTCGACCCCGTGTCTGGATGTACTCGGATCGGCGAAAGACAGCAGTCTATACAACCTTCAAGGAAATTCATATCTGGATTTTCACGGTAACAGTGTGCATCAGGTAGGGTTCGGACACCCGAAAGTACTTAAAGCGATCCGCGAGCAGATCGACGTATTGTCGTTCAGTCCCAGACGATTCACCAATCGACCTGCGATCAGGCTGGCGGAACGTCTGGTCAAATTGAGTGCCAAGGGATTGGACAAGGTTCTGTTCGCACCGGGTGGGACCGGTGCAATCGGAATTGCATTGAAAATTGCCCGTGCGGTAACGGGCAGATTCAAGACCATTTCGATGTGGGATTCTTTTCACGGTGCTTCACTGGATGCTGTCTCGCTGGGAGGTGAGGCTCTGTTTCGAAAAAATGCCGGACCACTTCTCCCCGGCACTGAGCACGTACCGCCGCCGAATCCCTTTGCGTGTCCTTTCGGCTGCAATGGAACTTGCAATCTGAAGTGCGCTGACTATGTCGATTATGTTCTCGAAAAAGAAGGCGATGTGGCGGCTGTGGTTTCGGAATCCGTTTCGAGCGTACCTTACTTTCCGCCTGTTGAATACTGGAGTCGGGTACGAAAAGCGTGTGACCGACACGGTGCGGTACTGATTATGGATGAGATACCGCATTCACTCGGACGAACCGGCAAACTGTTCACTTATGAGCACTACGGGATCGTTCCCGACATACTCGTTCTGGGCAAAGGACTCGGAGGAGGAGTCATGCCCCTGGCAGCGGTACTGTGCAAGGGGGAATTTGATGTTTCAGGCGATAGAGCACTCGGGCACTACACTCACGAAAAGAATCCTGTGGCCTGTGCTGCAGGGCTTGCTGCATTGAACGTGATAGTCGATGAGAAACTGCCGGAACGAGCTATGCAACTCGGCGAGGAAACTCTCACCGGACTGAAACGAGAGTTGGGCGAGGTTCCAATCATTTCCGACATTCGAGGGCTAGGTTTACTTATCGGAATTGAATTGGATCCATCGGTTAAGGATGTCGACACTCTGGCAGAGAAAATCATGTATAGATGCCTGAGAGAAGGTTTGAGTTTCAAAATATCGATGGGTAATGTCCTGACTCTTGCACCGCCATTGAACATCGAAACTGACGACATGAACCGGGCAATGGGGATTCTTGTCAGTGCGATCGCAAATACCGATTCTGACTGACGAATTGCTGACTGATTGACAGTATCGCGCTGACACAACGTCGTCATCGCGGCGCAAGCAGGATCAGAATTCGGCTGGATAGCGATACGTAAAATTCAGTCAATTGCGAATCCCGTTCCCCAATATTCTCCAATGGAATGGGTGTACTTTGGATTTTGTGTCTTCTTTATAGCCCCGGCAAGTGGGATTCGGTGTGTGATCAAATCGGTGAAACAGCCAAACTTTCAACCCAGAATTTCTTAAGGTTCAATTGAACTCAACCGACTTTCGAAGGTCTCAGCGCTTGGACGAAGCGGATGTTGAACAAGTTATAATGGAATCAGTGCTTTGCCCATCCAACATAAGGGGTATCCCTCAGATTTGAATGTGGTCTTGCAAAACAAATTTTCGAATTGAACCCGCGATGACTGAAAATCAAGACAAACTCTGGGGTGGACGATTCACTCAGCCAACTGACTCGGTTGTAGAGCAGTTCAGTTCCTCAGTCGCATTTGACAAAAGGCTGTATCGTCAGGATATTGCCGGTTCAATCGCTCACGCGAGGATGTTGCACAAGGTTGGCATTCTCACAAAGACAGAACTTGACGCCATCGCCGACGGGTTGGAACTGATTCTCTTCCAGATTGAATCTGATACCTTTGAATGGGCAGTCGAGCTTGAAGATGTTCACATGAATATTGAGCAGCGCCTGACGGATCATATCGGCGAAGCCGGCAAGAAATTGCATACGGGCCGGTCCCGAAATGATCAGGTCGCGACAGACCTCAGGTTGTATGTGCGAAATGCCACCGATGCGATCATCAGTGAACTCCTGACATTCCAGAACACACTGTTGGACCTCGCAGAGTCGGAGGCGAGTACAGTCTTACCTGGATATACTCACCTTCAGATCGCTCAGCCGGTTACTTTCGGACATCATTTGATGGCATGGTTCGAGATGCTGGACCGTGATCGACAACGATTCCTGGATTCAAGAAAGAGAGTCAACCAATCACCTTTGGGAGCGGCAGCCCTGGCTGGTACAAATTTCCCTATCGACCGCGAGATGACGGCAAAGGAGCTTGGTTTCGAAGGTGTTCTGTCAAATTCCATCGATGCGGTTTCCGACCGGGATTTTGCAATGGAAACCGCGTCAAATGCAGCAATCGCCATGGTACATCTATCACGAATCGGAGAAGAGCTCGTAATCTGGACCTCAGCAGCCTATCGGTTCATTACCATCAATGATTCCTACGCAACAGGATCAAGCATCATGCCGCAGAAGAAAAATCCGGATATCGCGGAACTTGTTCGAGGGAAAAGTGCTCGAACGGCTGGAAATCTGCAGGCTCTTCTGATGCTCATGAAAGCACAACCTTTGGCATACAACCGTGACAACCAGGAAGACAAGGAAGCACTTTTTGATACACTTGACACTGTAAGCGCCAGCATCAAGATCATGCACGGGATGATTCAGAACATCGAACCCAACCGGGATAGAATGAGTCTTGCTGCAACGGAAGGTTTCGCTACTGCGACGGATTTGGCAGATTATCTGGTGTTGCGCAAAGTGTCATTTCGAGACGCTCACGAAATCGTCGGTAAAATTGTTCGACACTGTCTGGAAAAAAACTGTACTTTTGAAAATTTATCTCTGGCAGAACTCAAACAGTATCACCCATCAATCGAAGATGATGTACATGATGTCTTGATACCCGAATCGTCTGTCAAAGCAAAAGACCATATTGGCGGTACCGCACCTAAGCAGGTGCTTGAAGCTGTCCGAGTTGGGCGCCAACGGCTAGCCGATACATTACCGGCCTGAAACCATAAATACACCACTACCATGACAAAAACGCTGATTATTGCAACCTTTCTGCTATCTTCGGTATTTGTGCTGACATCCTGCGGGAAAAAGGGTGATCTCGTACGACCGATTGCTGTCGCGCCGGATGTGCAAGTAGTGAAGCAAGTTGCACTCATCAAACATTAAATGCAAGGATTTTCGTACAACGGAAATCTTCTGCACGTCGAAGATATTCCTCTGACTGAAATCGCTGATCAGTTCGGTACGCCGTGCTATGTCTATTCGCAAGCGACACTTTCCAAAAACTGGCAGTCGTTCAACAATGGATTTGCCGAGCGCGATGTAACAATCTGTTACTCAGTCAAATCCAACTCGAATCTGGCGGTGCTGTCCGCTTTAGCGAAACTCGGCTCAGGATTTGATATTGTTTCGGGTGGCGAGCTCAAAAGAGTGCTTAAAGCTGGAGGAAATCCCGCACGAACTGTCTTTTCGGGTGTCGGCAAGTCAGAAAATGAAATTCGACTGGCTTTGCAAGCGGGCGTTTTATCTCTTAACCTGGAATCAGAGGCTGAACTTGCGAGAATCGAGAAAGTTGCAAGGGAACTCGACACGGTCGCACCAATCAGTCTTCGCGTGAATCCGGATGTTGATCCTGTCACGCATCCGCACATTTCTACGGGAATGCGGGAAGCCAAATTTGGTATTCCGATCAGCGATGCTGTACGCATTTACCGACATGCATCAGCGCAGGATTGTCTGCGAACCGTCGGAATCGCAGTTCACATCGGCTCGCAGATTACGTCAATGGCGCCGATCCTGGATGCCTTGGAGCGAGTGATTGATCTTGCTGAAGAACTTCAGAGCGACGGAGTACCGATCGAGTATCTGGATTTGGGCGGTGGGCTCGGTGTTCGGTACCAAGATGAGCAGCCACCTGCTGTTGACGAATACTGCGGGGAGATCATCAAGTTGCTTGAACGCCGTCAATGTGAGCTCAAGATAGCGATTGAACCGGGGCGCGCGATTGCAGCGTCGGCCGGAATTCTCTTGACGACCGTTGAATTCATCAAGAATGCGGAGGTGAAGAACTTCGCGATTGTCGATGGCGCAATGAATGACCTGATACGACCGGTTCTGTATGATGCCTGGATGGATATCGTACCAGTCAAGCTTGACAACGGAGCCGACGAAGTGACTTACGACATCGTCGGTCCGGTATGTGAATCCGGGGATTTTCTGGGCAAAGACCGTTCGCTGGCGATTCGGGAAGGTGATCTCGTCGCGGTGCGAAACGCCGGAGCCTATGGTGCAGTCATGTCGTCGAACTACAACACGCGTCCCCGAACACCTGAGATTCTGGTGAGCGGTAACCGTTCGGATCTGGTCAGAGCCAGGGAGTCAATCGATCAGATACTCGATCTTGAGTCAATTCCCGACATTTATCGCAACTGATCGTCTGATCAGCTGACTTCCCGCGCCATTGCGTAGAACTCGAAATTGGGTTCCATTGACAGAACATTCGCCATACGATTGCTCAACCCGAAAAATGCTGTAATTCCGGCGACGTCCCAGATGTCCTCATCACTGAACCCGGCATCGCGCATCGACTCAAAATCGGATTCATCGACAGCCCAGGATTCATTGCAGACTTTGACAGCAAAGTCGAGCATTGTTCTCTGACGAGGTGTGATATCCGCTTTACGATAATTCACAGCAATCTGATCCGCCACCAGCGGGTGCTTGGCGCGAATTCGAAGGATCGCACCATGGGCCACCACACAATACTGACAGTTGTTTTCCCCTGAGGTAGCCACAACGATCATTTCCCTTTCCGCTTTGGTCAATCCACCCTCTTTTTCCATCAGAGCGTCGTGGTACGCGAAAAATGCCCGAAACTCATCAGGTCGGTGTGCGAGTGCCAGAAACACATTCGGAACAAATCCGGCTTTCTCCTGAACCTCAAGAATTCTGTCCCGAATGTCTTCCGGAATATCCTTGATGTCTGGAACAGGATATCTGCTCGGGGAACTATCCATAGTGAACTAAACCCAGATGTGAGTCGCGTTGGTTTCTCAATTACGGACCGACAGGGCTTCGAACAGTTATTCGTAATAACCTGGCACGAAAGTCTGATCAGACATTGGCGGTCGAATGTAACCTAAGCCTTCTTTTCTCTCAGGTAGCTTGATGGGTTCCGGTGTGAGATCTTCATACGGAATTACGCTGAGTAGATGTCGGATGCAATTGAGCCGCGCCAGCCTTTTATCGTCGGCGTTCACGACGTACCACGGGGCTTGCTTGATATCTGTGTGCGCAAACATCTGATCTTTTGCCTTTGAATAATCCATCCACCGAGTTCTGGACTCGAGATCCATCGGTGAAAGCTTCCATCGTTTGTGCGGTTCAAGCAATCTGCTCTGAAAACGCTTTTCCTGCTCGTCGTCAGAAACCGAAAACCAATACTTGATCAGGATAATTCCTGAACGCACCAGCATTCGCTCAAATTCCGGGCAAGTACGCATAAACTCCCGATACTCTTCCTCATCGCAGAATCCCATCACTCTTTCGACTCCGGCACGGTTGTACCAACTGCGATCAAACAACACCATCTCACCGGCCGCAGGCAGATGGACACAATACCGTTGAAAATACCACTGCGTCTTCTCACGTTCGGTTGGTGCCGGCAATGCTGTCACACGACAGATTCTCGGGCTCAGGTGCTGAGTGATCCGCTTGATGACACCGCCCTTGCCTGCTGCGTCACGACCCTCAAATATTACAACGACCTTCAATCCCTGTTCTTTCACCCATTCCTGAAGTTTGACCAGCTCCAACTGCAACCTGAACAGTTCACTCTCGTACACGGATTTCTTGATTCGTTTTTTCTCTTTGTCTTTTGTGTTCATAGCTTCATCCCATGCTACATCCATATATGATTAGACAGTATACCAATTCGGATTACTTTAACAACCTTTTGAGAGTCGAGTTGCCATCGTGTCAAAAGCACTAACTGCGCATCCGAAGACCTTCAGGGTCTACCAACGGTTCTGTTACGAGTTTTGCTGACTTCGGTTTGCCGATTATCTCAATTGTGAACTCACCTTCGTCAAGTCGGTCCGGCGGTACGTATCCCAAGGCGATGCTGGTTCCAACGGTATGACCGAAAGCGCCGGAGCTGACGATTCCCACCACTTCCCCGTCGCACAGAATAGGCTCACCACCGACAGCGTCCTGCTCATCAACGTCAACCGCGAAACAGGACAACAGCCATCTCGGTGTCTCGTTGTTTGCTTTGATCAGGAACTCGCGCCCTACAAATTCGCCCTTGTCCAGTTTGACGAATCGATCCAGCCTGGATTCATAAGGATTGTATTCAGTAGTATATTCTCGCCCCCAACTGCCGAATCCTTTTTCGAGACGTAGCGTGAGCAGGGCTCGTGATCCGAGCTGCTGCAATCCGAAACGTTCTCCACGATCAAGTACGTATTGCAAGACTTCCATTTGATGCTCGGCCGGAAAATAAAACTCGTAGCCAAGCTCTCCGGTGAACGCGACTCGCAGCACCCACGCTTGCGCAGAAGCGATGGTCATATTTCTCACCGCCATAAAACGTTGGGCATCATGTGAGAAATCCTCTCCGGTCAACAGTTCCATCAGTTCTCTGGACCGGGGACCGGATACCGACATTCCCACCCAATCGACACTCATGCTGGTGATATCCACACCACTTCCGAAAGCATGCTTGCTGAACCAACGCCAATGGTTGTTCTCAGCAACGCCGCCACCGATCAGCAGAAACTTTTCCTCTTCAAGTCGCGCAACGGTGAAATCAGCGACGACCCCACCACGTTCGTGAACCATAGGAATCAACGCCATCCGATGCAGCGATGGCAACCTGTTCGTAGTCATACCATCTAACCATTCCAGCGCCCGTGGTCCCTCAACGATAAATTTTGCGTATGCGGAGGTATCCAACAGCCCGACATTTGTTCGGACGTTCCGACACTCCTGGGCAACATGCTCAAACGACTCTGTACGTCTGAACGAAAAGTTTTCGATCGGCTCGACACCGGGAGGTGCAAACCACATAGGCACTTCCCACCCGAACTGCGCTCCGAAATACGCGCCTTTATTCTTTTGGTCTTCCCACACCGGACGGGTTCGAACCGGGCGACCCGCTGTTCTCTCCTCATAGGGAAAGAAGATTCGGAATCGGGTCTGATAGTTGTCCGCTGTCGTTGCCAGAACATAGTCATCTGTTACCCAGTCTCCGAAACGAGCGACATCTATCGGCCATAGATCCAGACTAGGTTGTCCGTCCAGAATCCATTCTGCCATCATCAATCCCAATCCACCGCCAATGCTGAAACCGGGAATGAGGCCTCCGATGATAAAGTAATTGGAGAGCTGGGGAACCGCCCCGAATAGCGGGAGCAGGTCTGGTGTCCAGATCATCGGACCGTTCACCACCCGTTTGACACCGGCGGTTGCAAGACACGGCATTCGATGCATCGCGCGCTCCACGTTTTCCATGACCCGTTCGAGGTCATCGGGAAGGAGCTCATGTCCGAAATCAAGAGGGGTACCTTCAACTGCCCAGTGCTTCCCGCCTTTCTCATACGCTCCGACGAGAAGGCCCTTTCCTTCCTGGCGCATGTAGTATTCGCCGTCATTGTCATGAATAAGAGGAAATTCCTTGTCCAGGGCCTCGATTTCCGGAATATTCTCAGTTACAAAATACTGATGCTCCATCGTCATCAACGGCAACTTGAGACCTGCAAGCTGCCCAACTTCGCGACCCCAAAGTCCTGCACAGTTAACCAGGTAACGCGACTCGATCGTACCTTGAGGAGTCTCCACGATCCATCCGCCATTCGGCTGTTGTCTGGTCGCAGTTACCGGACAGTTTCGATAGATGGTCGCTCCGCCCTTTCGTGCACCTGCGGCATACGCATTGGTCACGCCGCTCGGATCGATATGCGCCTCATTTGGCTCGAACATCGCGCTGTAGACACCGTCGAGATTGATCAGCGGATTCAGTTCGTGAACATCTTCCAGTGAAATCATGTCGAATTCCAGACCGAGATACTTGGCTTTCGATGCCTGAATCCTGATCTGGTCATGACGTTCCTGGGTGGTAGAAAGATAAAGACCACCAACCTTGTGAACGCCACATGATTGGCCGGTCTCCTCTTCCAGTTCGGGATACAGCTTGACAGTGTAGTAGTGAAGCTTGGACAAATTGGCGTTGTCCTGCAGAACGTGGGTATTTCCAGCGGCGTGCCAGGTCGAACCTGATGTCAATTCTGAACGTTCCAGCAACACGACACCAGTACATCCACGCTTGACCAGATGGTAAGCGACGCTGCAACCGGCGACACCGCCACCGATGACAATCACTTCAGCTGATTTTTTCAATTTCATATCGCCTCAAAAAACATGCCTCTATACTCAATTGGGTTTTTGTTGAGCCGGGACATGATCCATAGCCTGCCCTGATTCAACACATCCAAGACAATCAAATCACCAATATGGCTTGATTGAAAACGCCGATTATATATACCATCTGCGTGAGTTGTCAGAACGGTTGAAAATGGCTTTGTTGTGACTTGTAACGGACAAGTTTGAAACGTAGTTGAACAAGGATTGCGCGCATTCCCAAAACCATCAATTGCTGTATTTCTACTATCAACCTGGCTGGTATTTTGCCCTATAGAGGTTGTCATCAATTGACAACTGATTGCACGATATGACGTTCTGATATTCCCGATTGCACGGTGGTGTAGTCTTAATCAGACGGTAATTTGATCCTCACTGGACAAATGCGAAATTCCTAATTTTTTTGATCTAGTTTAGCTTGATCCCAACCCTGTTGAATTTTGTGCGTAATTTAGCTAAAAGGTAAGAAAAGTTAAATCTACAAGCACTTATAGCGCGTAGTTCACCAAAGCGTTGAATTTGTCGCTGACTGATGTAACATAAGCTTCAGCATTCTTTGTGGCTAACTGTTCATACGTGGAAACTTTTTCAACTTTCTCTTTTTGTTCTCCAGTTGTGTTTTGAAGTAGAGAACGGAATCGCATCAAAAACTTGTTGTAGTTTAGCTATAGCAATTTGCCGTTTCCTACGATCCATCTTCTCAAGGTGTTTGATTTTATGACGTACCGCTGGTAAGTCCTTTATTTTAGAGTAAGGCAGCAGACTCCAATCAGGGTCGCCATTCTTGAATCCAACGAGAAATTCCCGGTGTGAGTCTGTAAGAGATGCAACAATACGACCAGGCAGACTCTTCTGTAAATTCTCCAATTGCTCCAACGTAACCTCAATATTAGACATCCCGATGAACTGATTGTCGAAAATTCACCGCATATTCTTGATATTGGGGTTTAGAGTTTCATGTATCTGCCCGCCTCGACAGATTAAGTAAACCAAAAATGCATCAATAGTTTGCGATGAAAACCAATCATTGTCTTTCAGGTACAGCCAAATATCGAACAAGTCCCTTGGATGTTGTCTATCCAGAGTTGCACACAGCTTACCGGCAAAAAGCTCGTCTTTCGAAACACAAGTCATTAGTACACGTCGATTGAATCTATCTTGCAAATGTGGGCAAAGCTCCAATTTGACTGGTTCGGAAAACACTTCTCTTATCCTATAGTTGGGCTCAACTTTCACGTTGCTGCCTTGTTTTCCTATAAGAATCTTTCTGTCTTTGTCTTCTTTGCCGATCAAATTGACACTAGTCTGCTCTAATGTTGAACTGATTCTTTCGATTATTCCTTCAAGATGAAGATTAATATCCTTTCTCGCTTCCATCCAGTTTTTCCGAGGAAGATAGTGAAGATCAATATCCACCGAAATTCTCGGACAGTCATAGTAGAAAAAGTTGATCGCTGTTCCACCCTTTAGGGCGAATACATTTGACTCTGCTACGAATGGCAATATTTCGATCAATAATGCGGCTTGCCGTTCGAATTGCTCGTTCATTCATCAATCCAATGTTTAGGTACTGAAATACGCAATCTAGGATGAGAGACACCATCGATAGACAGTATTCGATTACTGAAACCCAAATCTATTTTGGAAATTTCGATTTCATTGAACCAATGATGCCCCACAAATTCCGCCAATGCGAGAAATAGCCTCTTTGCCTTGACTGAACGACACGCCATCAGTGTATCTTGCAATAGACGAGGACGAAGAGCTGGAAGACCCTCCATCAATTGTTGGGCTTCTTCAAAATCGGAAAATTTGGGTAATAGATGGCAATACTCAATCATCGCTCTCTCCGGACTACTGACTTTCAAGACTACTCCTTCGCTTGTAACGTCAACCAAAGCAACAGAGACGGGATCAAACAAGACACTGATGTTGAGGACAAGGATGTTCTCGGCAAACTCTAGATTCTTGAACCAGTCCGGTAACCTCTGACCGGATGTTACGCCCAAATGCAGGACAGGTGCCTTCCCGAGTGGAATATAGTGAGCCTGGCCATGCAGTTCCAGTGCATACCTTGAAGCTGGATAGACGCTGAATGTTGGTATCTGTTGCAACGCATAGATAGCGCCTGATCTGTTGGGTTTGGTACCAGCCCTTATCCAGCAACCCCTACCCAAAGGCTCAAGCCAACCGGATTTTTTATAGGTTTGCACAAGTTGAGGTGAAACCCCTTGCGACTCAAGCCAAGCACTGGTCATCGGGACGCCTACCGGACAGTTCGCGAGCACGGTGTTGATTTTCGTTGGTGTCTGTCTATATACAGTCACAAAAAACCGCTTACTCCACTATATTGAATAGTGATCATTAAATATATATATAGTTTATCTTTTTTAGGTATTATAATTTATTTTTATCATTAGTCATGCAATTTCGACAGGAATGAATTGATTGCTGAAATCCGTGATGAGCTGAATGCGAAACTCAAAATCGACACTTCCGTAATCAGCTGTCGGAATGAGAATATGCCAAGGACCTGCCAAACTCGCGTTGACATAATCGATGGATAACACTATTTCAATAAACTTTGACGGCATTCGTGGGTACGACGTCGATCAACTGTATACCAAAACAATTTGATGAATGAAAAAGCACCTAAGCTGAAGTGGCTTTTGTAGCGAATTTTCCAAAAACTATTTCTGGACTGGTCGCGCTTTTGTGGACACAGCCAATGGTGAGATTTGCGGGCACGGGGATTTCCGACGTTTACATTACCTGGATTTTGAACGTGACCCTGCCCTTGAAGGCAAATTTGATGATGGTTTGAACCCGAAGTCTGTATTAACCAATATTAGTCTAAGGTACGGTAAATCGGTCATAGTAGACGAAGATCTGATCGTATTCGACGAGGTTGGATCCTGCGGCAAAGCATTGCAATCACTCAAGTATTTTTCCGAAGAGTTGCCACGAGCATATGTAGTCGCCGCCGGTTCCAATATCGGATTGTTAAAATCCTTTCCCGTTGGCAAGGTTGAAACGATGGATTTGTTTCCTCTCACTTTCGAGGAATTCTTGAAAGCTACAGTATCTAGGATTGTTGTCGAAGCATATGAAGACACACTCGACTCGAGTGAATTACATAGACAGCTTTGGTCAGCGTTACTTGACTATTACTACGTGGGAGGCATGCCGGACGCAATCAATAGTTGGATAGCATCTGATCGCTCTCTCTTGGAACGAGTACAGAAAGTCAAGAGCATCCATCGGAATCTGATCGATAACTATATGGGAGATTTCGGTAAATTCTCCGGAGCCGTGAATGCACAACACATTGAATCTGTATCCAAGAGTATTCCTGTGCAACTGGGAAAGAACGTTAACGATTCTGTAAAACGTTTTCGATTTCAAGCAGCCATTACGGGAAAGAAGCGATATACAGAATTGAGGGGACCTATTGATTGGTTGAATAAGGCAAAATTGGTTTCCAAGAACTATCCAATCACACAAAAACCTAAACCACCACTGAACATTAAGACGAAGGAAAATATTTTCAAATTGTTTCTGTTTGATGTTGGATTACTTGGTTATATGTCGGAGATGTCCTATAAAGATCAAAGACATCAGACAACAGATTTCAAAGGTTTCATCGCTGAAAACTTTGTTCAAAACGAGTTGATTGCACAAGGGCTTGATTAGACTTTTAGTTGGGGAAAAAATCAGGCTCAGATTGAGTTTGTGATCAGAAACATCCGTGGCGATATAGTGCCTGTTGAAGTCAAAAGTGGCAGAAGAACTCAGGCGAAGAGTCTGGAATCATACATCAATCGATACAACCCAGGTCTCGCAATTAAGTTAATCGGTGCCAGAGGCGCCAAACACGAAATTCTAAATTCCGTACCGCTGTATTACGCATCGAAAATTCTTGAAATCTAGATTCAAAACCAGTTCTAGCTCGGAAATTGGTTAGCACAGTTTTTTCAAACCCCACAAAACGGGGCATCCATCAAAGAAATTGCAGTTCACGACGGCCGCGTAGTCAACTTACCTTGGCTCTGTGTTCGTGAGTTCGCCGTTCACTCCGTTTTACCTAACCGAAACGGAAATTCACGATCAGCCTTCCCGTCATATTGGAATTTCAGATTGCTTCCCCTAGGCATATATTTTCCCAAGGGCTGGTGGGGCTGACAGAACGCGTACCATTGGTCGGCGTGCACAGCTACAAATGTGCGCTGTTTGTCAATGTGCTGCGGCCCTTTCTCTGCAGCAAAGCGTAGAATTTCGGAAAGATGAGTCTTGGCTTGTGACACTGTCCAAGCCTGTTGAGATTAGCGATTTGTAGTTTTCATTGCCAATTGATCCAAATTGGCCTTTGTATGGTCTACTGTAGACCAAACATTACGATTCTTCTGTCAATGGCGATACTGTAAATTTATCCTTAAATTTTTTACCCACTCTAGACCAAAATTGAACAGGTTCAAGGCTATCCAGCTTTCAAATTTTGATCTGAGCCAAGCACTATTGCAACAATTAGACGGAATCAATTTTTGGAGTCCTGCTGACTGTATATTCGCTTGATTCTTGATGTCTCTGATTCTGCGTCTCTCCAATACCATATCAATAATGACATTCAGGCAAGGATGAATCGAAAACTATTCTTTGGAATATCAGCAGTACTCGATGACAAAAAAAGCGACTGGATGTTTTGGGCAGACGTGACCTAAATTTGAAACCTTTGGCGATTCGCTTCAGAAGGTGCAAGGGACTTATTGGTCTGATATTTCGATGTCAGACCTTTGTGCTGATTCAATACTGTAAGTAAATTAAACTGGTTACTATGAGTCTCGAAAGAAAGAATGCGAAAATTAAAGGGCATTTCGCTCAGTAACGACTCACTAATCTTCAAATCCTAGACTGTAGTCACCTTAATCCAAATTTGTAAACATCTACTAAGTAGTCTGCATTCCCTCAGATGGCAGTCCAAGGATTGACAATCTTAATGCCAGTCCCTTCAAAGTCCCGAATGTTGCGTGTCGCTACCGTCATACCGCGCGAGTGCGCGATCGCGGCGATCTGGCAGTCTGCAGTTGCAACACCATAACCAGCGGAACGGCGTGCAACCGCTATGTCCGCATATCTTCGAGCTGCCTCACTGTCAAACGACAGTACGCGATTCTCGAACGCCTCGCGAAGCATTATTTCAATCTTCGAAAGCAGAGTATCCCGCCGTTGGCCGGGTGGTAGAATGGCGACACCAAAACGCAACTCGGCTTCGCCGACCGCCGAAAAGAACAAGGTTTCCAAGTGTTGATCGGCTACCCACCTGGTGACGGCAGGGTCGGATGACTTGCGAATCAACTCAGACACCACATTGGTATCTACAAGCACAGACATACTCGAAAAATCAATCGAATGACGGTGGCTCGCGCACTGGTTCTCGCGATGGCAGCTGTAAGTCTATGCCATCATCCGGTCCAAAATGCGACTTGATTATTTCCGCGAGGTTTCGAGTGCTCGACTTACGACTGACGGCCTCACGCAGAATCAATCTTGCTTCTTCTTCCATGGATCGATGGTTCTCGGCGGCGCGCACTCTTAGCCGCGTTTTCACTTCGTTCTCAAGGTTACGGATTGTAATACTTGCCATGGTTATGTCAATTTGGAATTTCCTGTAGTTGAAATAATGAGATGATTGCAATGCAATCATTATGCCGCAAAATTAGTGATGAGTCAATAGTTCGGACTGGTTGGGGCTAATTCGTTAGAGTGATTTTCCTAAAGTTAGCGGGAGTTGCAGATATCCGGATGGTGAGCCTGAAAGTAAATTTGGGGTAACTGTGTTGTTTTTTGAATCTTCGGGTAAGTGGCATCCGCGATATTGTTGCACGCACGCCGATCCTGAATATGGCACCCACGGCTGTGGTGGTGTTCATCGCGAGTCTGGTCAGTTTGTCAGCGATAAGTCAAAAATGAGAAAATCCACGTCAATCGTTAAATTTCTTTGCGAGGGGTACGTGTCGAAAATGTCCACATTTCGATACAATGGAAAAATTGATCCTTCGTCTGTCATTAATCAATCAGTACAGACGCTGTTGATCTGAAACTGGTTGGAATATCAAATGTTCCGTATAGGGCACCTCTATTAACCTTGAATATTGAGAGTCCCTGAGTGTTCGATGTCGATTCTTGAAAAAATCCATGCTTCCGAACCGCATTTTCCGAAAATTTCCCGCTCCGAAGGCGATTTTCCGCAATATCCGGCCTGAAAACCCCCTGATCCGAGCCTCATCGCCCTGAATTCCGACCATTCGGACACAGCTTCCCCTACGCCGCCGACAACGACGGCTGCAGATAGCTCAGCCGTCTCATGTTGTAGCAAAGGTTGCGCAACCCGATCCAGGTCCGCGCCCGCGTCTTCCCGATACAGCGCATGTACCGCTCCGGCATCTCATTGGTCATCGAACCGAACACATGCTCCACCCGGCAACGCACTTTCGAATACACCCGATTGACCTCATCCTGACGGTCGCTCAACGCCTTCGCACGCGTGCCCTTGTGGTTGATGCGGGGCTTGTAACCCCGCTTCCGCAACTTCCTCAACGTATCCTCCGAACGGTAGGCACTGTCGGCCCATACCTGACAATCGCCCGTGGGCCTTTCCGGCAACAGCTCAACGAACACCTGCGAGTCGTGCGTGCTCGCCGCCGTCACCTCCCATTCGTCAATGAACTTCGTCTCCCGGTCCGCCGAGATGTGGTTCTTGTAGCCATAGTGGTTCTGGTTGCGCTTTTTTGTCCAGCGCGCATCGGTGTCCTTCTGGCACAGCCTGTTCGGATTGTCCTGCCAGGACTCCGGCACCTCGCCGGACTTCACCGTCCGGTTGTCCTCGCGGCTGTTGCGCTGACGCGGCACCTCGACAATCGACGAGTCCACAATCTGGCCGCTGGTCAGCTCGTAGCCATGCGAGCGCAGCTGCGCCTTGAAAAGATCGAACAGCTCGTCAATCCGACCCGACCGGCTCAGCAGGTCGCGGTACTTCCACAGGGTCTTCTGATCCGGCACCTGGTCATCGCTCTGAAGTCCCGCAAACTGCTTGAAGGTGCGCCGGTCCAGCAGCATGAACTGCAGGTCGCGGTCACTCAGCGAGTGCATCACACCCAGCAGGATCGAGCGGAACATCACCAGCGGGTCCCAGGCCGGCCGCCCCGGACCGCCATGGGAGACACCGAAAATCTCCTCAAGCACCGGTACAAACGCCTCCCAGTCCACCAGCGCCCTGATACGCGCCAGACCATCAAATTCCTCAAGCGCCCGCTGCTGCATCTCGCGCTCGAACAGATGCCGTCTCTCCATCTCAAAATACCCTGCAATTAATCCGTAAAATGAATGACTTACCGATGAATCCATATTATCTCATATCGAACCGGAAATCGCGAATCTGAGTCGACTTCACTCACCTCGTCTCAGGCTGTATCATTGATGTCGAATAAATAGACGTGCCCTATAGAGTAAAGCAGGCGCATACTTACCAACTATTGAGAGAATTACAATTGGCGGATCGAGCCTGATTTTCAAATTTTAGTTAGTGTAGTGAAAAGACGATACAGTTGGCCACAAAATCATTGGAACTGGCCCATCCGAATCAACCACAAACACGGTGTTCAACGTGGGCCGATGATATGGGTTGGCGGTCAAGTCGATCTGGATAGTAAAGGTGAAGTCCAGAATCCAGGAAATCTCATAAAACAAACAGCCAATTCCATGTCGTATTTCGGGCGAGTACTGGAAGATCTGAACTGTCAGTTTGAGGATCTGGTGACGTTGCTCTGCTTCTATGTCAACGATGGTTCGGTTGATGAAATTGAATTCTTACAGCAAGTCGCAGACAGTCTTCCGGACGATTGTCGCACGACAGTTACCGCGATTCCGGTGCCCTATCTTGCGTACGATGGCCTGATGGTTGAAATCGAAGGTTATGCCATGCGTCGCGAGAATGGCGAACGCACGGTTCGAACCTATACAGAAAGCCGCGGGACAAGCTCGTTACCCAAACCTTTTGTTGAAGGACTTCGCTCAGACAAAATGATATTTGTCTCCGGTCAATATCCGTTTGATGCCGAAAACAAAGTTACCAACAAAGACGATATTGTCGGTCAGACCAATGTCGTCGCAAATCGGATTTCCCGGGTACTGGAAGAGTTCGGTGCGACTTTTGATGACGTGGTGAAGGTCAATCGCTGGTATGTCGGCAGTTCCGGCATCGAAGATTTTGAATCCGCTGCTCTCACATTTGCACGAAATTTCAGCGAGCCCGGTCCGGCAGCCACCGGTATTCCGATACCGCGACATGCCGACGATGAGGTCCTCATAAAGATTTCCGCGATCGCAATGTTGGCAGAAGACGGTAGCCGGTTACCCCGTACCCACTCATGGCCACCAGGTTTGTGGGACTGGCATGTTCATCTTCCCTACAAACATGGACTGAAATGTGATGGCATGATTTTTCTCGGCGGGCAGGTATCACTGGACGAAAACGGGACGGCAGTTCATCCAGATGACCTCACTGCTCAAACTCACCAGGCAATGCAACACATCGGGACTATCCTGAATGATCTCGGTGCCGATTACGATGATGTATGCAAGATGATGACCGTGTATCAGGGAGACTGTGGTGCTGAGGACCTTCATCAGAATTTGCCGATTCGCTCATCTTATTTCAACGATCCCGGTCCAGCGTCAACCGGCGTTCCCCTGCCAGTGCTGGCATACGACGGGATGGTTATTGAAATTGACGCCTATGCGATGATTGACGAATCGGCAAACTAAATTGCCAGTCCTTTTAGTCTTGCCTACGATTTTTCGGGGATAAAATCGACATAGCGGATACACATATCGTCGAGAGTGTAACTTAAAAGGAACTAGTTTTGGAATCAGTTGGATAAATTGGTGCCAAGAAAATTGATTGAACTAATGTTCAATCAAACTGAATTAATTTTATTCCGTTTTTAATCGACTAAGGAACTCACGGTATTTGTTCAATTATTGACAATTACGAATCTTCATCTAATGACGCGTCATAAAAATATTTTTCCTTAAACCAATCAGGGTTTCCAATCTCAACATCGCTAACAATTTCCTTGGTTAAACTACTCCTTAAGTCATCTCGAATTCTAGTGCTCAAGTCATCAAAAAATCGAGAGTCTTCTTCATTCTTAATTTGACTACTAACCAGAATCACGAAAACGAAATGTTTATTTTCAGAGAAGCTACATTTGGAATTAAATTTCATCACCAAACGGCACAAAACCAACATCGACCCATATACTTTCAATCGATTCTCTAATAGGATTCTTCTAATAATTTCTTTATTTTGCAGTCCTTGTATCTTTAGGTCCTTGAAAGAATCAAAGAGTTGCGTTTCCTCGATTAACAGTATGTTTCCCTCATGAATTTGAAAAAAGTCACAGCAATTACATGTTCCTAAACCGACATCCTTTCTCATATCCGAGTGATCTTTCGTGCAATCCATTTTGTAAGCCTGGACGCCGTTATCCAGAGGATAACCTGCCAATGTGATTGGCATTAGATATTTATCTAAATACTCAGATTCCATCAATGTATAGCTTGGTGAATGGTTCAGCTAAATCTTGTTTAATCTTCGACAGCTTTGTTTCAAAATCATTGTTCTCAGACTGATCGAATAATGGTGAGCTAGTCGTCGGAAACCGATTTAGAGCAACAAATGACTCGTCTTCAGGATTTTTCTTAATATGCACTTCCAACCACTTGAGAATCTCAATACTGTGAGTCGCTATGACTACATGCACGCCCTGCTTCGCCAACTCAAACAAAGACTCCGCCATAAATACTTGCCATGATGGATGCAGGTGTGCCTCAGGCTCATCAATAAACAAAAATGAGTCTTTATCTAGCGCTTTACGCTCAATGAGCAATGCCAGCAGCCCTAAATTGGCGATTCCCGTCGCGGTGACAGGCAAAGCAAATTGCTTTTCATTTTCCTGATAGGAAATTCTACCTTGATCAGAGATAGTGAGTCGTCCACCCAAAATATCGTTGCTGGTTAATTTTGTGTAAAGGTCGGGAAAAACGATATCACCTACAAACTCAAATTTTAGTAGATTTACCAGATCGTAAAAATACCCAGGTACACCGCTAATCTGTCTGCGATGGGAAGAACTGAAAGTCGACGAGCGTCGCGATTCCAATATGCGCATCAGCCTCAAGTAAATTGGAGATTCCAAATAAGTTACAGTCGAAAAACCATGTAAATCCCTGATCCCTTCAGTGCGTAAATCGCAAGCAAACTTTCCATTTAAATACTTAATCTCGCCAATTCCTTCCATATTAATACAAAGAGGCTCACTATCCTCGTTTCCAAGCTGAGAGACGTTCGCCACCTGAAAATTGTCAATAAATTTCTGTTCAAGTTCTATTGCTCTGCCTTGTTCAAAGATGGATTCGATTGGCTTCTCTTCCATTTCTTTTTTTACTGTCTGTATGGAATTTAACAATTCCGAAACATATTTGCTTCTCCGCCCCTTTTTTATTTTGTTACCTGCGTGAAGAACGAAATCAATCTGCGTTTGGAGTTCTGAGACGGTATCGTCTATCTCTTCAAAGCTATTAAACTCACTATCATTCAAAAATGACTGCAGTTGACTGAATCTATCAACAAATTCGGTAACAGATTCATGAGAATCTCTTTCTAAAATTCGGAAACGGTGCCATAGAAAGGCAGCATCCAAATTTTCTAGCAAGTGCGAAAAATATTGCTTGGCATAGTTTGCCCTGAGTGCTGTAATGACTGAATAAACGGTTTTTGAAACAAAACTCTTACCCGAATTGTTCGGACCCGCCAATACTGTGAATCTGTCCAAGTTAATCACAGCATCATCAAGTTTTCCAATATTTTTGATTTTTACGTCAATTCTCATACGGACTCTCTGAAGAAAATTTCATTGAAATTATATATACTCACTGCGACAATGCTTTATTTTCGACAAGTGAAGATATGAAATTGTGATCTGATTCTATAACCTTTTCGACAACTAAATTTTCAAATTAGCGAACCAGCCCGTAAGGAACAAAATCTGAAGAAAAGAACGTACTCCTCGAACTTCAATTGGATCGAATATATTTAGAAACATTCCCACTCGTAGCTCATAATCTAGCTCATTGAAAGTAGCAGTGAAATCGAAGTTTCAAATCAAATTACAGATTACTCCACTCTATTGCGTTGTCGGAAGGAGCAATCTCTGAAGCAAAGACAGCTGAATTGCTGGGAATCCCTGTCCGCGAACTCAACCGAAAATTTTCCGAGCCACCGAACCTGTAGGATACATCCACTGGAGCTTCATCCAATTGAAAACGATCGTCTCCGACACTTCGGTACTGATCGATCTTGAACGTGGGCTGTTTCTCGAACACGCGTTTCGTCTTCCATTTGAATTCGTAGTTCCGGATTAATTGTTTGAAATTGAACTCAAAGACTGCAACGGTCCGATTTTGATCGAGATGGGGCTCGGTGTTCGGGCACTGGGTAGTACTGAGATTATCCTTGCTCAGCAATATCAATCGAAATCCAACGCACTTTCTCTTCCCGATATTTTCACCCTTACCCTCGCGAAATCGAATTCTTGGATATTATTATCTGAAGATGACGCTTTACGGAGACTTGCAATCCAAGAGGGCGTGATATGTCATGGTGTTCTATGGTTGCTTGACCGTTTGCACGAACAAGGCGGAATCAAAAAATCAGCTCTATACAATGGACTTCGAAGCATCGCTGCAAATCCGCAATGCCGACTACCTATAACTGAAGTCAATAAGAGGTTGGACCTTTATTCGAAACCACACTTCGTCTGTCGTGCGCTGCCTCTATCCACGTACACTTAAAATGTTTCTAATTTCAGTGGGCTGTACTCGTTAGACTTGCTTCATATCAAAAACGCAAAAAAGTGAGTTTCGCCGATCAACTACTGAAGCAGTTTAATTTCACTAAATAATTTACTTGCAAATTCGGCGTGAAGACCAACATGAACAAGTGGGCTGTCTATCGCAATACATTAATTTTCATCCATATCAAACAACTTCTTGAGTTTGCCCTCATTCGCGCTGAAAGACTTTCTTCCAAGCTGGTATATCCAGTTTAGTTGATCTTTCCTCGCTTCAAGAAGGTCTGACCGATAGCGATTGTTTGTAAATTTCTCGTCAATTCCAAGAATGTGAACATCCTTAAAAATCAAACTACGAAGTGTTTTTACTGTATTTGAACTCGCCTTCGCCAGTGTGACGATTGTCGGAGTGAAAATATCCAATATCTTTGTCAGAAAGCGAGTTCTCTGTGGAAATCCTCCGGTTCCTATGCTCAGTAGTCGAATATCTTGCCGTTCAATGTTCAATGGTCCGAGAGCATCGACGAGCGCAAAGAATGTGGCATTGTTCGCTACGAAATTCAGTTTTTTTATTGTGTTTTCTACGTCATCGCCTAAGGTACGCATGGAGGCAATTACCGCACCAGTACTTGTTCCATATACCAAATCGAACATTTCGTTTGTCAGCATTTATTCGCCCTAGAGCGATAGCTTTAGTGAACAATAGATACAATAACTCGCTGGATTCCGTGTTCTTAATATTACCGCGTTAATCTCCACACACAACAAACAGAATATTTGATATTTGCGTTTCACAAGCGATAATGAACATCCGATTATGGATATCGCATCAGGAATTGACAGTCTGATCTTCTCCTTGGCACTCGCAGAAGGCTGGCTGCTCCATATCGCCGCTTCTGTTGTTCCCGCGTTGATGATAGTGGGGCTGAGAATGCTGTTCATGTTCCGCAAGCATCACAGCTGGGTCACATTGGCAATCCGATTTTTCGGCGGCGTGGTTCCGCTGTGCATCGGTGTCTACTTTCTATTTTTCTTTGCCGGAATTTCAGAAATCCAGATTGTTCAGACTGATTCCGGGTCAGATATTCTCGTCAGTTTCGGTCTTGGGTTGGTCATTGGCGGCATGCTTGCCTATGCTGCGGGTCGAAAGTTCGAGCCCTGGCTGCTTGCGTATCTTGATCAACGTGTAAAACAGGCTGGCCGTTCTGAATCACTGACAGACATCCGCGAGGTGCAGCATGGGTTTACGGATGTGACGGAAATCGACTTTTCCGCCGAGTTTGACAAGGCGATCGCGGATGATGAGATGTTTCTGGGTTTGGGACTGGATGGCGAGGCCATCACGATTGATCGGCCGACATGGAAAAGCAGTCATGTGCAGATCATGGGGCCGCCGGGTACAGGCAAAGGTATTCAGGCGGGTGTCACGCTCACACAGTCCATGAAGTTCGGTGACGCGGTGTTCGTCTTTGATCCGAAAAACGACGAATGGGCGCCGAGTGTGTTTCACGCGGCCTGTGAAAGTGCCGGAGTGCCCTTCCAGTTCATCGATCTGAACAAAGCTGTCGCGCAGATCAATCCATTGCTGAATTCGACATCCGAAGAGGTCGCCGAGATGTTGTACGCAGGACTGGAGCTCGGTCGCAAGGGTACTGAGGCGGACTTTTATCGTCTGGATGATCGAAAGGCTGCCAGACTCGCTGCTGATCATGCGGTCGAGGGCTCACTTTCGCTGAAGGAGATGGCGGATCGGACAAAGTCGGTATCCGATGGTAGCCTGATGACAGGTGCGAAGGCATTCTTCGCGGCGATCGACGAGGTGGGTGAACTGCCATGTGTGCAAACCCGGGAAGGCGTGGATCTATCCAGTCCGCTACGGGAGGGCGGCTGCATCTACATCGTCGGTTCGATGCGCAATGATCCGATTGTCATACTTCAGAAAATGCTGTTTGTCAGGCTTGTGCAGATCATTGAGCGGATGCGTGAAAGAGCGCGGCATTGTTCTGTATTTCTTGACGAGTTCAAGTACCTGCTGAGTGTCACTGCAGTCAACGCGCTGGGTGCGATCCGCGACAAGGGCTGCAACATACTGCTGGCGCATCAGTCTCTGGGCGACTTCGCCAACTGCGGGTCGGATCTTTCCGAATCCGCGGTGCGGACAACGATACTGGATACAACGCCGATTAAGTGGCTGTATCGCCCCGCCGATCAGGACACTGCGTCCTGGGTGTCTGATCAGACAGGACGAATCCTGGTGGCAACGCAAACTGTCGAGACGGTCAGGAATCCGGAACTTTCGGAATCGCTGTCGGATGTCCGAAGTGTCGGGGAGACTGAACGCAATCTGTATGATGTCAATACGGTGATGAGTCTGCCCAAAGGGTGTGCCGTGTGTATCGGTGCCGGTATCCCGAAACTGGCGAGAGCGACAGCGATCCGGGTTGACAAGGTGGACCAATGTCCGACTCCTGCGGCCGAAGCGAAACCAGTTGGTATCGATCTTTTGGAGCGGATTCCAGCACAGTCGTTTGCTGAGGATGAATACGATGGTCCATCTGAACCGCTTTTGGATCAGGAGCCCGAGACGAGACTGCTGCGATTTCTGTTCGAGGAGACATGGACGCATATCGACATCATCCGGGATCTTTTGGCGGAAGTTGCAGAAGTCGAGCGGACGAAGATGTTGGCAGCACTGGCTGACGGAAAATTGATCAGAAGTCATGAGCTCAAGATCGGTTCGAGTTCAACCGGTGAGTACTGGGGGATCACGCGTAAGGGTATTGATGAGTACCAGGTGATATCTGGGATTTCGGTGGAGCGTCCAGTGTTCGTCAAAAGAATGCTGAATCCGAAGAGTATCCTACACCGCCTTGACCTGCAACGTCTACGTCTGGTGGCGGAACGCGCCGGCTGGTGTCAGTGGCATATGCCGAGGCCCACCGGGCTGATGGAGAAAAACCAGATCTATCCCGATGCGACCGTGTTACGGTCGGACAATATCAGGGTTGCGATCGAGGCAGAACGCAGTATTAAACGGAAAGTAGACTACCGGAAGATATTTGCCGGGCATCTTGGGGCGCGGAGACTGGGTCGTTGGGACTTGGTGTACTATCTGAGTCCGGATCTGGCGACCGTCAAGCGGCTGGAAAAGATGTATGGCGAGATCGAAGAGGTGGAATTTGAGGGATCGGTGGTTGCGGTCGGTGATAAGCATCGGGAGGTGTTCCGGTTCTTTACGTATGATGACGATTGGACTGAAATCGTGTGACAGGTAAACAAGTCAGTTTCGGTTGAAACTCCCTAAAGGTTATCGTTGAATTTCACCAATTAGTGTGAGTGAAGGATTGCCTCACGAGATTCGGTTGACGATGTCGCAGCGTACCTGTCAACAGCGGCTGAATCTCCCCATTTTCAACGGATTGAATTCCTCAGGTTCCGGACGGTAAAGGTTTACAGAAACTGTAGGCAGATGGGTCTATCAGCGCAGGCTGCCGAAGAAGGACGAAATGTCGGAGGCGAGCCAATCCGGATCTTCCAAGGTTGCGAAGTGGCCACCTTTTTCCCTGACCGTCCAGCGCTGGATGTTGGTATACATGGTCTCGGTTAGTGAACGCGGCGGAGTCAGGATCTCGAAAGGATGCTCAACATAGGCGGTGGGTACGGTTACCGGTTCGTCTTCCGATATGATCCAAGGTTCCCGGGAACGTTGGTAGTAAGGCCAGGCCGAAGACCCGATCGTGCCGGTAATCCAGTAAATCATGATGTTGGTCAGGAGCGTGTCGCGACCGAAACAAGCATCGACATCGCCTCCACAATCACTCCACGAGCGCCACTTCTCCATGATCCACGATGCCAGACCGACGGGTGAGTCGGTGAGCCCGAAAGAGAGAGTCTGCGGTTTGGTCCCCATGATCTGGGCATAACCAGACTCTTCGGTCAGCCAGTGCGAAAGTTGTGACTGATAACGTACCTCGTCCTCAGTCGGCTCGGCCAATTCGAGTAGGACCCGCGGCCGCGGTATCAGCGTGATATGGATACCCCGCGTCTTGTCGGTATGGGCGTTGCCGAGATGGGAAGTAACAAAGGCGCCTAAATCCCCACCGTGGGCGAAGAACCGGTCATAACCCAGTACGTCGGTCATCAGCACTGCAAGGATGTCCGTGGAATCCCTGAGACCAAAGCGGCGCTGGCCGGGGGTGAAGGAAAACCCGAAGCCGGGTAGTGATGGTACAACGACAGTGAAAGCGTCTTGCGCGCGTCCGCCAAAATCCGACGGCCTGGTCAGACGCGGAATCAACTGGTGGAACTCGTAGAAGGATCCGGGCCAGCCGTGGGTCAGGAGCAACGGCGGAGCATCCGGCGACTCTCCCTGTACGTGAGCATAGTGCAAATCGTAACCTGCAATGGTGACCTTGTAGTTTTTCAGACTGTTGAGTGCCTCTTCATGGATTCGCCAGTCATATTCTTCGGCCCAGTAGGTGCATAACGCCTTAAGATAGGCGACATCGGTACCGAACTGCCAGAGGTCGCCGGGGGTCTGGTCTGGCCAGCGGGTGTTGCGGAGTCGGTTGCGCAGGTCGTCGATTACCTCGTCCTCTACGGCAATTTCGAAAACGCGCGGCGGTTGCCCGTCCCAGACAAGTGTACTGTCGTTCTGTGATGACATTTTCCCTCCTCAGTACGCCCACTGGATATGGGTTTAGATTTGGAATTCCCCACAAGTTACGGAGTCAATTCCTCACTTTTGGGTTCAATTGTGGAAAACCGAGATTATAGACGGAGATGTATTTTTTTAATGTTTGAGCGGTGTAGCGAAGTGCCTGTAGGAGTTGGATTTACCGATGAAATTGAGTAGGCAGACGTGAATCATCAAATTTACCGCCTGGTTGCATGAGGATTGATATTGGACTTGTCGCGCTTTTGTGGACACAGCCAATGGTGAAATTTTAGGGCACGGGGATTTCCGACGTATCATACGTCAGCAACCGAAGGCGGGGATGCCGGGAGGGAGATCCAAGATGGGCAGGAAGCATTATTCAAGTCTGCGGTAGCGGATCATAGGCGAGGTGAGCGGCGGACATTCGGTAGCATCAGTGTCGCAAATTTATGAGCTGTGCACAAACACTGTCCACCGCTGGCTGGCGGAGGCGAAAACGGTAGTGGTGGGGATATGAGATTCGCATATCTTTTGACGGCAGCTCAGACGTGAAGTGGGATTTTCGTTAGAGTTTTCGTAATTCCCCGCCCCATTCAGTCCTTGGCCAAGCTACCTCAAGCATCATCTGATGTAATTGTTCAAGGTAAGCCGAGTTTAGTTGACGCAGAAACTCCAACCGTACGTACATCATTTCACTGGTTTGCTCGGACCGGTATAGTTTTCGGTACTTTAATCTGGGGTTATGGCGACATATTCATAGACCCACTCATACAGTAGGAACTACAACAATTATTCCAAATTAGTAACTTGCCCCTAATCGGAACTTCACCCCCATTTTACCGGAATGAATTTACCTAACTCCCTGTTTCTGCCCGACAAAATATCAAAATCATCATTTCTGCCACTGGATATCCGTACCCAGTTCACTGACACCCGATGACTTTGACAAAAACCAGAGTCAAAGCCATTCCTTTCGACATCCTTTGATTCTTTTCCATATTTTCGTGCTTGACACCATCGGCATTCTCATCTATTATGTACCCAGTGCAGATTTTCAGATGTTTCCGGTCATGGCATACCGAATCGACACCATCCCCAACAAGCGCGGCCGCGACACCGTGCTGCTCAGGAAATACTGGCGCGAGGGCAGGCGCATCCGCAAGCAAAGGATCGCCACCCTGACCGACATGCCGGCGACGGTCATCAACGGAATCGACGCAGTGCTGCGCGGCGGCGTGTCGTTCGCATCGGTCGATGAGGCGTTCAGCATCCGTCGCGCACAGCCGCACGGCCATGTGACTGCGGTGCTCGGCACCGCGCGTGCCATCGGACTGGAACGCATTCTGGATCGCAGTCCCGGCCGCTTTCGCAGCCTGGCGCTGGCTGCGGTGGTGTCCCGTATCCTGTCACCGGACTCGAAACTGGCGACCGCCAGGCGACTGTCGCCGGACACCGCCGACAGCAGTCTCGGCGAGATGCTCAAGCTCGGCGAGGTGAGCGGCAACGAGATGCTGTCAATGCTCGACTGGCTGCGGAAGCGACAGCCGTGGATCGAGCGCAGCCTGGCCAACCGCCATGTGCGCGGTGCGATGCTGATCCTGTATGACGTCACCTCAAGTTACCTGGAGGGGCGCAAGTGTCCGCTGGCCGCGTTCGGTCACAACCGCGACGGCAAGAAGGGCAAGATGCAGATCGTGTACGGTCTGCTGTGTGCGCCCGACGGCTGTCCGGTGGCGGTCGAGGTGTTCAGCGGCAACACCGCCGATCCCAACACGGTGGCCAGTCAGGTGCACACCATCCAGCGGCGATTCGGCATCGAGCGCATCGCACTGGTCGGCGACCGCGGGATGATCACCTGCGCCCGCATCAGGGCTGACCTGCAACCGGCCGGACTGGACTGGATCTCGGCGCTGAGGACCAATGGGCTGCGCAAGCTGCTCAAGCGTTCGGCGGACGATGATGGCGACGGCCTTGCGGTTGACGCACTGGAGCCCGATTCGGTGACACCGGTCGTCAGCGGGGCGTTTCCCGGCGAGACGATCCTGGTGTGTCTGAATGCGAGACTTCGCGAAGAACGCGGCCGCAAGCGTCAGGAGCTGCTGGAGCGAACCGAAGATGCGTTGCGGCAGATCGAACAGTCGGTGCGCCGCGGCACCCTGTCCGGCGAGGTCGGGATCGCCCGGCGGGTGGGCGCCGAGATCAACCGCTGGAAGATGGCCAAGCACTTCGACATCAGCATCACCGACCGGCAGATCAGCTGGCGGCGGCTGGACGGGCAGATCGCCGACGAGGCACGGCTCGACGGGGTTTATGCGATCCGCACCAGCGTCACCGACATGGAGGCGAATGCCGCAGTGGAGGCCTACAAGAGCCTGTCGCAGGTCGAGCGGGCGTTCCGCACCGCCAAGTCGCATCTGGATGTGCGTCCGATCCATGTCTACAGCGCCGAGCATGTTCGGGCGCATGTGTTCCTTTGCATGCTGGCCTATCATGTGGAATGGCACATGCGACAGCGGCTGGCGCCGCTGCTGTTCGACGATGACGACCGCGAGGCCGCCAGGGCCGCCCGCAAGTCACCGGTGGCCCGGGCCGAGGTGTCCGACCGGGCCAAACGCAAGGCCGCTTCCAAGCACACCGATGACGGCTTTGCGGTGCACAGCTTCCAGACCCTGATCGGTGACCTGTCCACGATGACGCTGAATCATGTGTCGTTGCCCGGGGCGGTGGATGCCATCGTGCCGATGCTGTCGGATCCGACTCCGCTGCAGGCCAGGGCACTGGATCTGCTCGGCATCGACCCACAGAAATATGTACCCAGTGCGGGGACAGGTTGATATCACCCGCAGGACACCGACTTCTGATTTAAAATCAGTGATTTGCTGAATGCCCGATGTTGATTATGGGGGTGAAGTTCCGCCTAATCTGCTCCGCAGGCATCCCATGCCCCGCTTCGGTCTTTCGACAGCATTCACTAGCGACAGATATCTGGCTCCGGAACCTCACCGGAAACGAACATTCCATCGCTTCGGACGATGTCTGCAACTGCTCTCGTCAGCCAATGACACCAAGGCTGAACTATACTTATGTTCAGCGCACAGACATTGATATGATCGAGTACATGAGTGGTACACAGCAGAACGAGTCCCGAAAGAGGTTTCCGATTGGAGTTCAGACTTTCCGCGGAGTCCGCGAGCGCGACAGCTACTATGTCGACAAGACCCCGATCATGCGTGATCTCATTGATCAGGGCAGTTTCTACTTCCTTTCGCGTCCGCGCCGTTTCGGCAAGAGTCTTTTTGTCGACACGCTGAAGGCGCTTTTCGAGGGTGAGGAGGAGCTGTTCCGCGGGCTTGCCATCCACGACAGCTGGGACTGGTCGGTCCGGCATCCTGTCGTACGGCTGAGTTTCGGCGATCAGTACAACAGTCCCGAAGAGATTGACCAGCATATCCATGGCGAGCTGAGGGCGGTGGCGGATGATGCCGGCATTGAAATGGGTGAGATTTGCATCAAGGGTTCGCAGCATCTGAAAGAGCTGATTCGCCTGTTGCATCGGAGCACCGGGCGGCAGGTGGTGGTACTGGTCGACGAGTATGACAAGCCGATCCTGGATGCGTTGGACAGGCCGGAGCTGGCGAGGGCGAACCGGGACTATCTCCGGGGGTTTTACGGCATTATCAAGGACAGTGCCGAACATGTCAGGTTTGTGTTCGTCACCGGGATCACGATGTTCTCGAAGGTCAGCCTGTTCTCCGGGCTGAACAATCTGAAGGATATTTCCCTGAACCCCCGCTATGCGTCGATCTGCGGATTCACCGATGACGAGCTTGACACGGTGTTCGCGCCAGAGCTCGAGGGATTGGACCGCGAGGAGATCCGTCGCTGGTACAACGGCTACAGCTGGCTGGGCGAGCACCGGCTCTACAATCCCTGGGACATTCTTAACCTGTTGGAGGAAAGGGAATTTGAATCCCACTGGTTCAGGAGCGGGACACCGAACTATCTGTACCGGCTGATCAGGGAGCGGGATTATCCGCTGAAGGAGCTTGACGGTGGAACGATCAATAAGGAGGAGCTGATCCAGTTTGATGTGGGCGATATCGATCTTCGTGCGCTGATGTTCCAGTCGGGCTATCTGACGGTCGGAGAGCAGCGGCGTGTCGGCCCGGATACGATCTACACCCTGGAGTATCCGAACTTTGAGGTGAGCGTGAGATTCAGCGAGGGTCTTCTGGTCCATGCGGGTCGCGATGCGGAGGCCGTGTCGGATGACGGCAATACGGTGCTGGGCTGTCTGGAGTCGAAGGATTTCGACAGGCTGGCCGAACGGTTGCGTACGGTGTATGCGGCCATTCCGCACGACTGGTATCGCAATAACAGCAATGCCGAATCGGAGGGTCACTATCTTACTGTGCTGCAGACGTATCTGCAGGCGGTGGGTGCGGATGTTCAGAGGGAGGTGGCGTCGAGCCGGGGCAAGGCGGACCTGGTAGTCAAGCATGCTGGCGAGGTGTATGTGATCGAGGCGAAGGTGATCAGGGGCAGGCGCAGGCATAGGATCGACAGGGCACTTGATGCGGCGATGGAGCAAATGCGGGATCGCGGCTACGGGGATCAGTATCTCAGCCGGGGCGACGTGGTTCACCTGGTTGCCATGGTGTTCGGGAGTGAGGAACGCAATCTTCTGGACTTGCGCGCTGAGTCTGCCCGGGAGCTGCCTGAATCCCGGGCTGACGGAGACAGTCCCGTCTGGCGGCGTTTGCGGAATGTCGTGGCCTGGAGATGATCGATTGAACACACCCGGTGTTTTGGAAGGGTTGGAACAGTGGTCCGCATTGAACGATCTTAGATGATCATCATTCCCCATCGTGAATCCCAAAATGTTGTCCGCGTGGTCAGGGGCAAGTATCCCAAATTCTTGTCTTACATACTGTCTGTAGTTGTAACTGCCTAGAATCTATTCCGAAAGTGTAAGTGCGAGACGCATCGCATCCACCCGCTACCTTCTGACCCTGAACACGGCAATTGTCGGCCTTTATGGTTTCCAGTCATCCGACATCAATCCCGATTGGTGGGTAATACCTCTTCCAATCATGGGCATTGTGTTTTCCATTCTGTGGCATCGCATCATCAAATCACACACCAGAAACTCAACGCCATCAAGTTCGAGATCATCCATGAACTTGAACGACATCTGCCTGCATCGGTCTACAGGTATGAGTGGCAGTTGGCGAATGAGGGGCGGGGCAGACTACTATCGTTCATTCACCGGAATCGAGCGATGGATTCCCCTGGTGTTTCTTTTTCTGCACCTCGTTATTCTTGTGATATCTGGCATGCAATATGTTCAATTATTGAATCGCATGACGGTTGGTCATTGAATTGGAATTCAATGCAAAGAGCAAAAGTTGCCATCCCAAGAATTTGCCGGTGCATCCTGTCGCGCGATGTCTTCGACGGTTGGGGGCGGGTCTGCAATCTGAGTCCGGATCATTCAATGATGAATCGGTCGGAGCGGATATCTGCCGACATTACAGAGGTGGATTCTGAGGGGAATCGGGTTGCGATCAATGACAGGCAACGGGCGGAATTGCGGTTGCCTATGGTTGATGGAGATTGGACTGGGAACGGTGGATGAATTCGGCATTGCCGGAGATGTTGCATTTGTCAGAGGCTCCGCCGGGCGGGACGGTTCGACAGCAAATTGGTTGATTCCAGTTGAGAATGTTCGCGGATTGTAAGATATGAGTGGTTGATCGCATTTGTCGGGATGACGAATCATTTAGAACGAGATTTCTGGAATCAGTCAGTCGGAGACACTGAAGATGATGTCTGTTTATGTCGGAGCGGGCCAAGTCTGGGTAAGGGTGAATTCTTGCGGGTGTATCGGTCAATTGGAATGAAGTAGACAACAACCCTTGATTTGAGTTGGCATCCGGCATGTTGAACAACGCTGATTACAGGGGAGAGAGTTCAACGGTGAATCAACTTGAACGGATATATGCAGAGATCAAAAAAAGTAGATTGTGAGTGGACGTGTCGCGATCAATGATGAGCAGTGCTTTCAGTTCTTCACTTATGATGACAATTGGACTGAGAGCGGGGCATTAGTTCAGAATCGATTAATTTGTTGTATTATTGCAACAATATGGCAGTATACGGAACGATTGCGGTTGATTTCGACAGTATGGGTTCGATCAGAACCTTCGTGATTTGACTTCTAATTGTAATTTCATTGATTTAGAGCGTAAATCATGCGGAATCTATTTTCAGTAGCGTTGCTGGTGGGATCATTGAGCATCCCCTCGATAGTCTTTGCGGAAGCATCCTGGTACGGCTCGCTCCGTGTCGGTGTCTCTTCCGAACCGCGCGAAGGCGGTGGTAGTTCGACCGGCGTCGACGACGGTTACTCGCGATGGGGTATCAAAGGCGGGACCAGGGTCGCAGAAGGACTGATTGCGGTGTATCGGTTTGAGACCGGGATCGATTCGACAGACGCCAGCTCAAGTGGGGGACGTCTTTCCTTTGTCGGTCTTAGAGGCAGATTCGGAATGGTCTTAGCCGGACAAATCTGGAGCGCGAGCTATACCTCGGTCGGTACAATTATTGACAACTCATTCGTTTACGGTCAACGGGAAACGAGTTATCGAATTGGTGATGCCGTTTCCTATATAGTTGAAGATGACAACCTCCGTCTGCAGGCGGATGCCATCATGGACAGCGCCACAAGAAAGACTGTTGATTCGTATGAGATCGGTGCCAAGATTGATGGACTGATGAAAACCGGTTCGATCGCAATCTCGCATGTCCGACGCAAGGATAAAGCGGTAATCATCGGCGGTTTCGCGAGTGGTACCCAAAAGATTTCATCGAACTACCTTGTCGGAGAATACGGTATCGGTGACGTGACGATGTATCTGGGTACCGGCAAGCACACTGCCAAGAACGATGGATGTTTGAGTTCTAAGCGAATTGCTCCCCACTGTATCAGAAAAGGAACTCGTACGAGTACCTATGCCGGCATACGCGGCGGAATCTCGGATACCGGTATCGAATTTGTCTTTCAGGCGGTAAGGAAGAAAGTCAAATCAACTAACAATGCCAGTTCTCCGGTCACTACGAAGACATCCATGTCGCCACGGCTTCTCGGGATTTCGCGAAGCCTTGGTGGCGGAGCGAGCATTCACTTTGAGACAAGTGATCCGGATGAAGATGGCGTATCCAGCAGCACTGGTATCTGGTTGAAGGTTGATTTCTGATCCGGTCGAGTCTAAATGATCGAAAAGCAAGGTACACCAACAACTTGTTTGTACATGGCATTGGAGTTTGTCCCATCGTGACAAGTCCAGGGATGAATTGATTTCAATTGTTACGGGGGATCAGCATCGTTCTCACCGGTCTTCGATGTGCAATATTGTCAGACCCGGTGATCTGAATCATCTCGTATTGGATGGCTTCGGTGAGCGAAAGCGACCACACCCGTCTCCATCAACTCGTTGAGCGTATCGCCGACCAAGTAGGAATCCGCTGGATTCCCAATCGACAGCCAATCACCATTTGCAAAGCGATTGTTAAGTTCAGTCAACCTGATTGGAGTACGGTGATTCGACCTTACTTCGGGCAACCGGGCTTTATGTCGCACCACTTTGAGTACAGCCTTGTCCCCGCCAGGTATTTCGACACTGCAAACTCGGAAGAAAAATTGTACCCGGTAAAGCCAACACCATAATCAGGAAGGCAGGTGTTTTTCATTCATTGATCAAAGGTTCGTCGGAGGGGACGATTTGATAGCGGCTTTGTTGATGGCAATTGAAAATGGCTGTGGTTAGCAAGATATGAGCGGGTGATGGAAATCGTCGGGATGAAGGAACATGCAGCATGAGATCCCGGGAATGAATCAGTCATAGAAACTATAAACGAAGTCTGTTTATGTCATAACAGGCCAAGCCGCATTGAGTATGAATACTTGGGATGTAAGGATCGATTGGATCGGTCCCAACAAGAACCCTTGGTTCAGATTAGCATCCAGCGCGTTGATCAATGCAAAATTCAGGGGAGAGTGTTCAATGGTGAATCGGTCGGATCGGATGCTTACGATGTTTATGGGGGATTGGTGGATGGAATTGTGTTGTAGTCGATGAGAATCCATGCAAAGCCGAAAACGAGCAGTGGGATTGTGGAAATGTTTCAGGTAAAGTGAACGAGCTACCAGTGCCACATGCCCCAGACTGTTACAGGACTGTCTCCTGCCAGCTCCTCCCGTCTGAACGCCTTCTGCTTCCGGGTGCGCTTCTCCGACCGATCGAATATCACCAGATGACCCTCCTCGGTCCCGCAACGGTCCATATGCTCACCGACCTGAACGACGCCTTCCGCAATCACACTCTCCAGTCCCTTGCAACGCAACTCGCACTCGATCACGGTCTTCTGCCTGACCTCCCCCACATGCCTGACAACCAGAAGATCAGTGCGCATGCGTCCCAATCCATACTCCCTTTCGACCCGACCGCCGGCGGAAGACAAATCCTCGCACTCCGAAAGGTGGGGAAATTTAATCGGTGGTGAAACTCCGAATGACCGCGGATGAACTCATGAAACGACTCCTGTAGCCGGTCGATCAACTAGCCCGTCGACCTCTACGAACTACGCTATCTCAAAAGGGAATGGACCCAACTCCGCCATCGCGATCAGCTCGCGCGGGATGATCTCGCGGTAGATCGGGTTGGCGACCTGAATCGGCGGACCCCAGCGGATCAGCCCGAGATCGCGCACATACTGAACATCGTCAGACTGCAATGCCACCGCGTCCGGGTCGCTTCTGCTCGGAAAACATTTGCTTCTCTGAATCGATCAGATATCCTGCTTAGTAGATGAACTCTGTCAATTATTTCGTATACCGGCGTTGTCTCTTCAGAAATCCACTTATAGATTGCCTGTCGCGACACGTCGAATATTGCGGCGAGGTCGATCATTCTCGGTTTCAGGGTGGTGCGAAATTTATCTATATGTTCCGGCACGGTTCTGACATCTGGCAGACTACTTGGGTCAATTGGATTCACATTCAAAATACTACAGCACCTCGGTCAGCGTTAAAATCAGACTGACTTGAACGATCATCGCGCCAGTCAACTACATCAACAAATCTGATTTGACTTTTTCAATTTCTGCTTCAATGCTCATGAAACCGGCTCTAGTAGCCAAATTGCTGGCGAAAAGAATCAGCTGCTCATCAGCCAACGCTTCCACCTACTGTTCGGTGAGCCCGGTCTGCGTCAAACGCTCGATTTACCGATGAGTGTCAAATGCTAAAGCTTAATTCACTCGATATAGTCCTATCTGCTCTCAATTTCAACTGCCGCTGTATTCCTTATCATCCCGCCCGTAGCAAAAGTATATAGTCCCACCTATTGGCACTTCCGAAAATTCAATAAATGGTGGTACCATGTCCAACTCTTATGCGACGAAAATTATCTCTTTGAAATTAGCAATTCAGGAAAAGACAGACCACGCTGGCTCTGAACATTTTAAAGAACAATCGTGTCGGGTCATCAGACAGACATAAAGGATATCATGTCAGATTCGAAATTCAATAAGAATACTCAAGTATGGCGTGATGTGATTGCACGCAAAGAAGAGGAACTAAGAAATCTTGAGATTCAACGAGATAAAGTCGCGAGCGAGCTTCGGTATATCAGATCCGCATTTCAATCATCTGAGGTATCGCGTCCCGAGCAAGTGCAGATATCTGAGGATTCCGACGATACAGTCGAGCTGACCAATGCGGAAAAGATCAAAATGTTTCGATCTTTGTTCCGCGGTCGGGAGGATATTTTCTCCGCTCTTTGGATCAACGAAAAAACCGGGCGTACTGGCTACGCCCTTCGGTGTACCAATGAATGGAAACCGAGGGTTTGCTTGAAGCCTCGCATCCGATGCGGGGAGTGTTCAAACCAAAAGTTTCTCCCAGTTACTGACAGCGTGATTTTGGATCACTTGCGAGGTCGCCTTGTAGTCGGTATATATCCCATGCTTAAGGATGAAACCTGTTGGTTTCTCGCTGTGGATTTCGACAAAGGAGAGTGGATGAACGATATCGCCGAGTTCCGCGATGTATGCCATGCCGCGTACTTGCCTGTCGCCATCGAGCGTTCTCGTTCCGGTGAAGGAGCGCATGCTTGGTTCTTTTTTGATATGCCTGTAAGCGCGACTGTGGCTCGTCGAATGGGATGCTATCTGATCACTCAGGCAATGTCAAAACGCCACAGTCTCAGCCTGTCCTCCTATGACCGTCTGTTCCCTAACCAAGACATCATGCCCCGAGGTGGTTTTGGTAACCTTATTGCCCTTCCTTTGCAACGCGAACCTCGCTGGAAAGGCAATTCAGTATTTGTTGATGAGAGTTTCAATCCCATACCTGACCAATGGGCGTATCTAGCTGGCGTGGAAAGGATTCCTGCTTCCTTGGTCGAGAGAATTGCGGAAAGTGGCGTATCGTCGGGACAGGTGCTTGGTGTACGGCTAGGCGGGATGGAAGAGGAAGATTCCGCCAAGCCTTGGCTTTTCCCGCCATCTTACAAGTCGCGTCGGCCAGTTTTGCCTGTTGGCGAGAAAATCCCAGTTCGTGTCAGATCCAAATTAGATGATATGGAAACCTCCCACCCTCGCATTAAAATAATGGACATCAATCGACAAGCAAGAGGTGAGAGGTTCACATGGATACATACGATAACACAACGATCGGGTTGGATTTGGCCAAGAACGTGTTTTACTGCACCGAGCTGAACCGCAACATGCGGGTGGTGAGTCAGACCGGATTGCGGCGCAATCAGGTATTGGAGTGGTTTTCCGCACTGGATGCGTCGAAGGTTCGGTGCGTGGCGATGGAGGCGTGCGGCGGTGCGCATTTCTGGGGACGCAAGCTTGAGGAGCTGGGGTTGCCGGTGAAGCTTTTGCCGCCGAAGTGGGTGAGGGCCTATGTGGTGAACAACAAGACCGATGCCAACGATTCGGTGGCGATCGCCGAGGCTTCGCAGCGGCCGCGGGTACATGCGGTGCCGGTGAAGTCGGTGGCGCAGCAGGATCTGACGACATTGCATGGACTTCGCGAGCAGGCGATCGGCACCCGCACGCAGTGCTGCAACACGATTCGCTCACACCTGGCGGAACGGGGGCTTGTGACCGGGCGCTCAAGATCGAAGCTGGATGATCTGGTCTGGCGGGTGCTGGGTGATGATCCGGCGCTTCAGGTGGGGCTGGATCTGAGTCAGGTCAGCGCCGAGTTCCGGCACATGCTGGCGCATGAGTCGGAGCAGCTGGGCAATGTCTGCGACAAGGTGGAGTTCTACACTTGCCGGATCAAGGCATTGGGTTCGCAGATGGATGAGGTGAGGCGGTTGCAGACAGTACCGGGCATCGGTCCGATTGTGGCGAGCGCACTGGTGTCGGTGTCCGGTGAGGGTGGTGACTTCGGATGCGGGCGCGACTTCGCCGCCTGGCTGGGGCTGGTGCCCCGCCAGCACAGCAGCGGCGGACAGGAGAGGTCCGGCGGCATCTCCAAGTGCGGTGACCGCTACGTTCGCACGATGCTGATCCACGGCACCCGCTCGGTGTGTTTTGCGGCCGCACGTAATCCGGACAGTGACGATCCGCTTCACCGAAAGGCCAGACGTGTTGCCAGGCGCAGCAACCACAACAAGGCGGTGGTGGCGGTGGCCAACCAGATGGCCCGCATCAGCTGGGTGATATTGGCCAAGGGAGTTGAATACGATCCCCGGAGGATCACGGTGTAGATGATCAACAGAATGAACATATGGTCGTGCCGGTCCCGGTGACCGGTGCAGCCGAATATAGGAAGGTTACAAGTCGGGGAGATTGCATTGGTGAGACTGTGAACTGATGACACAAAGGGAGATGCCTGCACAGGAAGAGCCTGGAACGTGCTACGGCGGCATGCAAGCCGATTTATAGATAAGGAGCCTGTGCGCGAAAATCATCATGGCTCGGGGACCGGTTGAAGTGTCCCCCGATGGACGAAGCCGGATATAAGACCGCAACCCATTTTGTTCATCGATTCGCCAACTCAAACTTGCAATCCGGGAGGTTTCCATATAAGAAACCAACCTCGCTGAAATCGAGGACACCATCACCATAGAAACAAAATCCATATATCAATATTATCAGATACTTATAATTTTGTTTCTACAAAGCACAGCGGCTCTATGTCGAAATGGATGGTCTGACCTCTCCCGTTCTAGACGCACTCAAACGCCTAGCAGCTTTTCAAAATCCCGAATTCTACAAGAAACAGAATTTGCGTCTTTCGACTGCACTGACACCGAGAATCATTTCGTGTGTGGAAGAACATCCAAATCACGTGGCATTGCCGCGCGGATGTATCGACGATGTAATAGTGCTGTTCGAAATGTTGGGAGCGAAACTCGAGATTGAGGATTACCGGCAGGTCGGTCAGGAGATCGAACATCGCTTCAATGGTACGCTCACTGAACTTCAAAAAAGTGCGGTCAGTTCAATGCTTCAACACGATATCGGAATTCTGGTCGCACCACCAGGTATGGGAAAAACTGTAGCTGGCATAAAGCTCATTGCAGAAAGAGCCAGGAACACCTTGGTACTCGTGCATCGCCAACCTCTACTTGAGCAGTGGGTAGCGCAGCTTGGTATGTTTTTGAATTTGGATACCAAATCTATCGGGCGTATTGGAGGTGGCAAGCACCATGTTACCGGGTTGATTGATGTCGCCATGATTCAGAGCCTTGTACGTAAGGATGAGGTTGCCGACCTGGTTGCAGATTACAACCATGTGGTAGTTGATGAATGCCATCATGTTTCCGCTGTTTCTTTCGAGAAGGTACTCTCCGAAGTCAAAGCGAGGTATATCACCGGCCTTACGGCGACGTCAAAGCGTCGCGATGGACTGCATCCAATATTCGAAATGCAACTCGGTCCGGTGCGACATACAATCGATTGGAAGGTGCCCACAACCTCGCTTCCCTTTACACGCCGACTCATTGTCCGGGAGACAGCCTTCGAATTCGATGACGGTGACTCCGATCAGACCATCCAACAAATTTACCGAGCACTCGCGGCCGACAAACAGCGAAACGACCTCATTTTAGATGACATAATCGGTTCGTTGGAAGCCGGTCGTTCTCCAATTGTGCTTACAGAGCGAAAGGATCATCTGGAATTTTTCGCGAAAAGTCTAAGGGGGTTCGTCAAACACCTAATCGTATTAAAGGGTGGTGTTTCTACGAAGCAGAGACGGGAAGCTCTCGCTTCCCTCAGCACTGTTCTCGAAGGCGAAGAGCGATTGATTCTTGCGACCGGTCGTTACATTGGCGAGGGATTCGACGACGCAAGACTGGATACCCTGTTTCTGACAATGCCAGTATCGTGGCGGGGAACAATTGTGCAATATACAGGTAGATTAAATCGCCTACACCCTCGAAAGACAGAGGTGCAGATTTATGACTACGTCGACCGACACGTTCCGGTGTTAGCCCGAATGTACGAACGGCGGCTCAAAGGCTATCGTTCAATCGGATGTCAGGTTGAAGAAGAACAGTTTCCCTGAACGAGCTGCCAGCAAATTCGCGCACCCTTAGGCCTCAAATTGCAAGTCGAAAGATAATCCGTCTGAAGCAGACCAGCTGGGTGAAACTGAGTACATCAATATATCCACAAGGCTTGGAATATTTCTATGAGCCGATAGAAAAAGTCAGCTGAGTTTCAATAGCATGTCATCAAGTTTCGGTTTTGATTCATTCGCGATATCAGGTAATAACCCAACGAATCATCAACTTCCTTGAGTGTTCTTGTTACAAAAGATTTCAAATTGTACTCCACCCCCTATTCCCCGATCCTTTGATTGGCATTCGATTTCCAGCATTTTCACAGCACAGGATGTGTTCGATCCGGCGCATCCCAATGCAATGTTTACGCGGTCATCTGCGGAATCCACAGACTGAGTAATCCAGTCTATCTACTGCGACCAGCGATCAATAGATGATCGAAGCCTTGTAGCGTTAGACACTATGGATACCGCACAGTGTCCGTTGCATCGATGATTGATCCGCTCGCACAGACGACACAGATTTTTCACTAAAGTGGACTCGCCTCCGGCAAAGTTCAATTTCCGAATCTGCAAATCAACCGGGGTGTCGACCAGTACTCCCTGCTCTTGAGAAAAAAGTCCGTCTCGTTTATTTTAGATGTGGAATTGTCGTAAAGCAGTAAGCGCAATAGGTGCTGCACACCTCAATCAGGTGACAGCTGATCGAGAGATTCGAAAAATCCTGTTTGGTGGGATATATGCGAAGTCAACTTGCTTGATCGTCATTGTCAAAGGTAACAAATTATGGGGCACAACAAATGGCGTACCCCAGTTCAATACAGATATGTATTTCCTCCAAATCAAAGAGAAAGGTACGCCGCTATGGACAAGAATAACGTAATATTGTTTGAGGCGAGAGGTAATTGGAGGATTCGGTGACTAGTCTGGCTCAGGATGGCACTCAGAAATCCATATCTTGATAGAAAATACTGAAGTAGAGGATATTGCGTCGCACGCTACCGAAGCCGGGACAGAGCGTGGATCAAATGCCGTCAAACTCACGAGTGAGACACTTTATCTCACTAGCTTTTTCCAATGATCCGATGCAGTGCAAGTCGAACTTGTTCAGACTGTCAGTATCTGAGATGTGGGTAAAGATTCGTCTGGTCGTATCCACCAATACTACATCCTTAAAACTGCCGGTGAATTGTCCGTGTTCAATCCTACTGTATATGCCAACTTCTCAAAATTCCAGGTACACAGGCATACTTCAAGGGGAATGTTGATGGTGCAACCGCAATGGCAGAAAGCAGGACTGGTAGCTTCGGAGTTTGGTATGTTCAGGTGATACCGGAAAGAATCGACTGAGTCTTGTATCCGAAAGACGCAATATTGAATCCTAAAGCTGACAGCTTCATCAGCTGTCAGCCTAATCGGGTAGGGGCGGGATTGCTTCCAATGTCCTCCCATATCACCGCACATACGGTTTAATTTACGTCGGTTCATGGTAAGCTCTGCAACCTACACACAGTTTCGAACAAACTACACCAAGCCAAGGCTTCGCCTTTGTTCTTGGCAGAGTCAATGAATCCACCTCAATTCCTGAATTGTACCCGGCGAGATTTCGTCCGGCCTTTTCCGCATTGTCCTAACCAATTCTGTCAGCTTCAGTCCTGTCCAGTCTCATCACAATCATCTGTGCCTCCGCACCTTACCGTGTTCGTTTCTTCAGCTACCGGTCAGTAACCTGCTTTGACCTCGACCGACTTCTGTTGCCCCATCCCGTCTCCTCGCGAATCCGGTAGCCAATGGCAGAACGACAGACCTCCCAGAGTAATGCGCGCGACCTTCCCGCTTATGCCTGCCGCATCTACGTCCACGGTTTCCGTACAAGTATCGGGCTTCGAATCTATTGGCTTTCTCACCCACCTTGATCGCTTCAAATGCGATTTCTGTCCGTCAGACCAGCGGTTTGCCTTCGGCTTCCTCCAGATTCCGTTTCGCGCCGGACACCCTTGCCGTTCGGCTGAACGTTCCCCTTGCCGGGTCGGTAGCGAACTTGCACCGCCAAGTTATCCGGCCACCACCACGTGTACCGGAACAGCGCCAGTTAAGGCGCTACGCGCCATGCCTGGCGCACCACCACAAAAAACGGGGTGCCGAGGCACCCCGTTCAGTTTCGCGATGGAAAACTCCAGCTAGAAGTTCACATGCAGTCCGAGTCGAGACTTTCCACTGTTGCCATCGTCGTCGTTGCCATGCTCAAAAATGACCGTGGCACCGCCGCCGAGACTCCTGCTCACATTGAACAGCCATGGTGTGGATTTCGATCCACCATCATCAACATTTCTGGCCGCCACCAGATAACTCATACCGGTGTCACCCAATCCGCCACTAATACCGTAGTGCAGAATTTTCGTGTCATCCACAGCGTCGTTCATCTTCTTCACGGAATAACCCAGATGAGGCGTCACGCCTCCAAGGCTGAATTCCATTGCGATGTGACTGGCCTTGTAACCTCTCGCGCCCGGGGTAACCGTTGTATCGGTTCTGCTAGTCGCAGAAGCATAGAAGGTTTCGGTATTTTCAGTTGTGTCAGTGACAACAACAGTGCCAGGGACTCTTTCACCTTGGCCGTCGTTCTTAGGCGTGGAAACGTTGTTGGTTGTTGTCGAGTTCCTACTTACATAAGCTGTCGTTGATAGACAGTAATCATCTGCTGTCGTATCTGTTTGGGCGGCGTTACACGCTGTGGAACCCAGCTGGTAACCACCACCTGCGTTTCTCTGTATGGTGTTTAAACCAGCTGTTGAAATCACCCCTGCATCACTTACTGCAGTATTATTTTGAGCATACGATACCGTGATCATTGAAACTTCAACATCCTCGTTTGCACCTGCCCACAGAGCGGTTGATGACATCATCGTGTCAACCATGTTTCGCTGTGTCGTGTGGGCAACTGCGACCTTACCGATGTCACCCATACCAACAGTGAGACCGAATTCAGCCTTGTCGACCATGCCGCCGGTGTCCTGGCCGCCATCCGCGATCAGGTCCGCCTGAAAGCTCATTGCGCCGACAGAAACCGAGTACGACAGGGCATTTCCGTGCCGGTATTTGGTATGGGAGTTTCCAAAGTAGTATGATTTGTCAGTGATGGCACCGGCACTGTTGTAGGCCGCATTCCAGATCTGACCCAAAGAGACCTGACCGAATCCGCCGGAAAGTCCGACATAGGCGAGACGCCCGCCTCCTTGAGAGGCATCCTTCGTGCTGATCTTGTGCTCAAACTGGTACACTGCGGTCAGTCCTTCAGACGCTTCTGCGGAACCCTTGATGCCCCAGCGGGAACCGCCGTCAAAGTATTGCGCATCGTCGCCGCCACCGGCGTGGATTCCGCCGCGCAGCGAACCGTACCATTGCGCCTCCGCAAAGACAACTGAGGGCATGCAAAGTTGTACAAATTTTCATCAATACTTTTGATTTTCGAGGA
The DNA here is from genome assembly GCA_963666625.1 of Arenicellales bacterium. Lineage (GTDB taxonomy): Bacteria > Pseudomonadota > Gammaproteobacteria > Arenicellales > JAJDZL01 > JAJDZL01. Next base: position 2,299,227 of record OY762925.1, on the reverse strand, counting down.
ATGCTTCCAGCTGTACACCTTTTGAATCCAACTCGGGCAAATTCCAGCGATCAATAGACCAGAATCATCCTAAAACCTAATAATCTGAGCATACGTAAATCTCCTTATTCGTATCGATGACTACACGAATGCAAAACAAATTTGCACAATTCAGCAAGAAGTATCTCCAAAGGGTCCGCTGCGTGTATTAGCGCAGGTATACCGCAATCCGCGAGAGTAAATACGCAAAATTGTTGGCGAGATCGGTTTTTTCCCCAATACCTGTAACAGCTAAGAAACCAGCCGGTATTGAATTATTGGAACGTGTCTCAAAAAGTCTTTTTCATCATCAAATAATATTGAAGTAGTGGAATCAATCTTTAATCTGCCACCTGAATCCAGTTTACTTAGTTTTTTTTGTTTGGGGAGATTTGAACGTATGTTGAGATGATTCGCAGCTTCACGACAGAGTTGTTGTCGGAATCGAAAGTCGGCGGAATTCTTTCGAATGTCACTGAAAGGAAACTGAAAGTGTGTCGCAAACCGGCGACCGGATCAAGTTTGACAGGATACATTTGGGGTATTAATCACAAAATTGACGAGTATCGGATAGTTGTCGAAATCTTGTCGGATTATGCAGAATCTTACAATACGATTTTCAATCCCAAGCGCGTACTGCATCGTATTCACCTGCAACGATTGAAGCTGATTGCGGAGCACAAAAGACTACGTAATTGGCAATCCGTGAAACAGGCGGGTTTAATGGAAAGGGACAAGAGCTATCAAGGTGCGGCAGCTAGACAGACTTGATAATTTCTCAGTAGCGATTGAAGCGAAACTCAGCTTTGGATCAAAGAGTGGTTATAAAGAGATTTATCTGGGATATCTCGGGGGATGGATAAAGAGTCGGTGGGGCATGATTTTACTGCCTTAGACCAGGTCACGCGGCTGCAAACCGGTTGAAGAAAATGATATCTGGAATCAAAGGGGTAAAATTTGACGCGTTGGTTACTACCACAACCAACGTGCTTTGGGAAATGGTTCATTTCTTTACCTATGATAACAATAGGTCTGATGGCAAAAGACATTCCAGGCTCCCCGGATGTTGCAATTTTGCAACGCAAAAGCCAGATAAGTAGTCTGTATGTTGCAATTTCGCCAATATCGCGGGCTTGCGCGGAGTATTGACGGATAAAATCACCACCGTATTAGTCAAATTTGACAATTTTTATTCACGATTACCTTAAGGAGTAAATCATGAAGAAACTATTAACTGTAACGCTTCTCGCGGGACTACTGAGCATGCCCTCAGTTGTCTTTTCCGATTCGGGAGCTGTGTTGTACGGGTCGATCCGCCCTTCGATACAGGCTGGCGGTGGTGATGACGCCAAGGTATTTGATAACGGATCCCGCTGGGGCATCAAGGGTTCAGCCGAGGCCAGTGAAGGTCTCACAGCCTCGTTCCAATTTGAGCAAGGATTGAACACGACCGATGCAAAACTCTATGCGCGTCGTGCCAATGCGGGACTATCCGGTGGATTTGGAACAATAACGATCGGTAAAATCACCAGTGCCTCCTACAATCACATCGGTGCCATCCTCGACCAATCCCAATTCTACGGAAGCCCCGAAACCGAGGGTGCGCCTAATAGTGCGTTGTCGTATGCATATTCCTCCGGAGCTGTGAGTTTTCAAGTGGACCTGGTATCGGATGGCGACACGGACAGTGGCGGTTCAATCGACAAGACGGATTTCGGTTTGACGGTTGGACTGGGTGACATCGGCAAGGTCGCGTTCGCTCATACGAACCAGAAAGACGCCTACAAGGAAGGAGTCGTGACTGAAGCGGTGAAGGCTGTTATGCCAGAGTATAGAGTCATCACTACGCCCGCTGACCCTGCAAATAATGTAAGTGAAGCATACGGTGTCGTTGCCACGATGATCAAGGTGCGGGTGGCGAAAAGCAATAATGACAATTTAACCGGCACTAATAACTCTCCGACGGGCAGAGCTCTTAACACGGCCGGAACAGGCCAAGTAGTTAGAAACGGTGATGTATACAGCATTGGAAACATTACAGATCTCGCGGATTGCGCCGCAGATGCTGACTCGACTAGTGCTGATTGTGCAATTACGGTGGACGCTTACGTCAGTGTTACAAATAACCAGACCAACACAGGCGGTGGTAATCCAACTATTACCGAAGATTACCATATTTCAGGATCAGCTGCAGGTAATGTAGCCCAAACCGTTATGGAGGTAAAAGCAAAGGACGCAGTGATGGGACGCGTGCTCGGTGACAGAGGCCACAAAACCAGTCACGTTGCGGTTGAATTCAATGTTGGTGGACTTACCACTTGGGTGGGGCATAAAACGAAGAAGACGAACGGTGCTGCAAAAAAGGCAAAAACCACGCATTTCGGAGTCCGTGGCAGCTTGGGTGACACGGGTATGAGTTTCGTCGCGATCGCCAGAAACAAGAAGGATGCTATGGGAGTGAAAACCTCTCCATGGTCCATTGGAATGAGCAGGAGTCTCGGTGGCGGTGCGATATTACGTTTTGAACACGCCAACGACGATAATGACAAGAGTGGAAAAACGGGGGTAGGATTGCAAGTGAACTTCTAGTCCTGTAACTGAATCTTGTCATTCAAAATCGAAACGGGGTGCTTCGGCACCCCGTTTTCTATGTGCGCGCCAGACATGGCGCACAGTGCCTTGACTGGTTCTTTTTCCGACACACGTGGTGGTCGGATGACTTGGCGGTGCAAGTCCGCTACTGGCCCGACAAGGGGTCGGTCAACCGAACGGCAAGGGTGTCTGTCGCGAGGCGGAATCTGACAGAAGCCGAAGGCAAACCGCTGGCCTGACAAACAGGAATCGCATACGAGGTGGTCACAGTGGGTGAGAAGGCACATAGATTCGAAGCCCGTCTATGGATGCCCCCGATTTGTCAGGCGCGATTTAATCAGTTCATGAGAATGCCCTTCAAATCCGTTGATATCAGGCCTGCTGATCGGTCGATTGCGACTTTCGCACATCGGGTAGGAGGCGGGATCACTCCCGCCGGCCGGACCAACCCGGTCAGCATCTGTCCGGTCCCATCAACAATAGCCCGCACATTGTCATGCTCGTCCCCCCAACAGCCGACGGTCAGACAGCTCTGGGTTCGCTGACTCCTGTCGCCGGTCCGGTCAGGGATTCGATGGAGACACAGGTTGCCCGAAAATTGCATTCGAACAGGCGAAAGGCTACGGGTGCAGGCCCGAAGAGTCGCGTTCACTCATATCCGGAGAGTTCCGTTTCGGGATCTCATGCTGTTCAGGTGACGGGGAATCTCGACAGTTCATTCACGGCCGAAGACAGGCGGCGGGATTGTGGAAACGTTTCAGCTGAACCGGACAGAAACCTTCTCTACATCCCCCAGATAGTGACAGATGTATCGCCGGACATCTCCTCCCGCCTGAACACCTTCTGCTTCCAGGTGCGCTTCTCCGACCGATCGAATATCACCAGATGACCTTCATCTGTTCCACAACGGTCCATGTACCTGCCGACCTGAACCAGACCGTCGGAAATGACACTCTTCAGTCCTCTCCGCCGCAACTTGCACTCGATCACAACTCTTTGCCGAACCTCACCCACATGCCAGACCACCAGAAGATCGGTGCGCATGCTACCTGACGCGTACTCCCTCTCGACCCGCCCGCCAGCATTGACAATGCGCTGCAGGAACGCCTGCAGCAACAGTTGCGGGCCTGCCTCCTGAAAATCAAACTTCTGTACCCAGTGCTCCGAATGCCCGCGGAAAAACTCCTGAAACGACTCCATCAGCCGGTCCATCACCAGCCTGCCATCTTCCACGAACCACGCTGTCTCATAGGGAATGGCCTTGTCCAGCGAGTTGATCAGTTCGCGCGGGATGATCTCACGGTAGATCGGATTGGCGACCTGTATCGGCGGACCCTGCCGGATCAGCCCGAGGTCGCAGACATACTGGATATCGTCGGTCTGATATGCCACCGCGTCCGGGTCGCCGCTCAATAGCGGCTCGATCACCCGCTTCACCCGCGGCTCGCGCAGCTTGTCTGCCAGCTGGTCGAGATGCGTGTCGCGCCGGCGGATCAGAACCTCCCGGGACTCGATGACATCTTCATGCTCGATCTGAAGGCACTGGTCCCTGACCGCCTCGCAGGCCTCATTCGCCAACGCGTTGACCAGCCATGGCTGTCCTCGGGTCGATTCCCATACCTCCCGCAGTGCGTCCCTGCTCCATCGCTGCCCGGTCTCCTCGGTATGCTGCAATAGCAAAGATGTTGTCTGTAACTCATCGAAATCCCCCAATCGCAGCGACTTTGCCTTGATGTTGAAAGCACTGCCTCCTGTGATGATCTGATTGTCCCTGCCCGAGCGGATCCGATAGTCGCGCACATCGCGCACACCGCACAGTATCATGCTCTGCGGAAAGTTGTCGGGTCGCTCCGGATAGCCGCTTCGCAACTGTCGAAGCACCGAGATCAACATGTCGCCGGACAGCGCATCGATCTCGTCGATCATCAGAATCAGAGGACGCGGGTCCGCGGCCGACCATTGCCTCAACACCTCGCGAAGAGCCATGTACGCTCCGACTGATTCCAAAACCCCCAGCCATATGCCGCCAATATACGGATCGTTCAGATTGTCTTCTCCTTCAATGCTCAAGGCCGTCAGGATCGCCCGCATCCCTGCTTGTACGTCGTCGCGTACAACCTGAGCGGGCTCGACATTGACGTAGGCGGCACGGTAACACCCGGTCGAGTTCAGCTTGTCGCGCAAGGCTATCAGCGCGGAGGTCTTGCCGGTCTGACGCGGCGCATGCAAGACGAAATAGCGTTTCTGTTCAATCAGCCGTAATACTTCCGAACGGTCGAGACGCTCCAGAGGAGGGATGAAGTAGTGCTCACCCGTCCTGATAGGACCTGCGGTATTGAAGAATTTCATGGAGTTCGATTATACAGCGAACATCACCATTCTGACCGGTCGCGGGAGCGGGATGCGTCCGGTTCAGCTGAAACATTTCCACAATCCCGCCGCCTGTCTTCGGCCGTGAATGAACTGTCGAGATTCCCCGTCACCTGAACAGCACGAGATCCCGAAACGGAACTCTCTGGGCCTGCACCCGTAGCCTTTCGCCTGTTCAAATGCGATGTGCGGGCAGTCTGTGTCTCCATCGAATCCCTGACCGGACCGGCGACAGGAGTCAGCGAACCCACAGCTGTCCGACCGTCGGCTGTTGGTGTGACAAGCATGACAATGTGCGGGCTATTGTTGATGGGACCGGACAGATGCTGACCGGGTTGGTCCGGCCGATGCGGGGGATGGCGGGAGTGATCCCGCCTCCTACCCGATGTGCGAAAGTCGCAATCGACCGATCAGCAGGCCTGATATCAACGGATTTGAAGGGCATTCTCATGAACTGATTGAATCGCGCCTGACAAATCGGGGGCATCCATAGACGGGCTTCGAATCTATTCGCCTTCTCACCCACCGTGACCGCCTCGTATGCGATTCCTGTTTGTCAGGCCAGCGGTTTGCCTTCGGCTTCTGTCAGATTCAGCCTCGCGACAGACACCCTTGCCGTTCGGTTGACCGACCCCTTGTCGGGCCAGTAGCGGACTTGCACCGCCAAGTCATCCGGTTACAATCACGTGTACCGAAACAGCGCCAGTCAAGGCACTGTGCGCCATGTCTGGCGCGCACATAGAAAACGGGGTGCCGAAGCACCCCGTTTCAATTTTGAATGACAAATATCAGTTACAGGACTAGAAGCCCACGTGCAATCCGATTCGCGTATTTCCACTCTTGTCATCGTCGTTGTTACCGTGCTCAAAGTGAAGCGCGGCACCGCCACCGAGACTCCTGCTGAATCCAACCAGCCAAGGAGTGGAACTGTTACCCATACCGTCCTTCTTGTTTCTGGCCATTGCGCGGAAACTCATGCCGGTGTCACCCATATCACCACGTACACCGAAGTGCGTGGTTTTTGATTTGGTAGAAGCACCGTTCACCTTCATCGTCGAATGACCCACATAAGCGGTTATTCCACCAAGAGTGGTTTCAAACGCAACGTGACTGGCTTTGTGACCTGCCACGTCAACCACTGTGTCTCCACCTGTAGATGTTTCAGCGACATGCTTTGCAGTACGAACGTAAGTGTATGTCGTGGATGTGGTGGTAGTGGTATTACCGCCACCTGTTAGATTACCTTCTGATGAATTATCTTTAATTTCTACGTACACGGTAGAATTTGTACAATTGGTGGCTTCATTATCGTCGGTATCACTACAAGCATCACCATATGTGTACTTACCAGTCGAGCCGTTACGGGTAATACCGTTAGAGCTGTCGTTAAGATTTGTATCAGTAATTGTAGATGTCAGCAAACCATCGTTACCTACATTAGATTTTTGAGTCTCGACTGTGATTGCTACGACTTCTCTCTCTTCTGCGTTAGCGCCAGTACCGAACGTACCGAGAAAGGATGCTGGAGTCAGCCTAAACAAACGTAAGCGTGAAAAAAGTTTGGCATCGGCCCTGTTGCCGGGTACATTGCATTTGAATCCGGATTCGATTCCCGACTGAAATTCGGGACGGGGCGGTGACCGGAATTGGATGGGACGGGTTGATCCGTTTCCGCGCGATGCATGTCGCACCTGTTGGCATTGTTGATGTCCGCTGTATAATCGCATTCCATGAAATTCTTCAATACCGCCGGTCCCATAAGAACAGGTGAGCACTATCTCATCCCTCCGCTGGAGCGGCTTGACCGTTCAGAAGTCCTGCAGCTGATCGAGCAGAAACGCTATTTCGTCCTGCATGCGCCGCGCCAAACCGGAAAGACTTCCGCGCTACTTGCCTTGCGGGACGAGCTGAACTCGACCGGGCGGTACCGCGCCGCCTACATCAATGTCGAGTCTGCCCAGGTCGCGCGCGATGATGTTCATGCCGGTATACAGGCGATACTTGGAGCACTTGGACGCGAAGTGGAGGATGAATTGAACGACTTACTAGTTCGCGAATTTTGGCAGGACGTTCTGAAATCATTCGGGGCACTTGATGCACTTGGCGAGACGTTGAGTCGTTTGTCGGGAGCGAATTCACATCCGCTGGTTCTGATGGTTGACGAAATCGATGCGCTGTCCGGCGACTTGCTGATTTCGGTGCTTCGCCAGTTGAGAGCCGGTTATCCTCGACGTCCCGAAAAATTTCCGCAGAGCGTGATACTGTGCGGCGTGCGCGATGTGCGCGACTATCGGATCCGCTCAGGTACGGAAAATGCGATCGTCACCGGAGGAAGTGCTTTCAACATCAAGGCGGAGTCGCTGCGGCTGGGGGATTTCGACGAGTCGCAGACCCGGTCCCTACTCCTGCAGCATAGCGACGAGACCGGGCAAGGATGGAGCGAAGCTGCACTGGTGGAGGTGTGGGAGTCGACCCGGGGCCAGCCCTGGCTGGTCAATGCCCTGGCGCATGAGGCCTGGAAAAGAGTAGAGGATCGAAGCTGTCAGATCGGGCATGATGACATCATTGAATCGCGAGAGGTATTGATCCGGCGCCGGGACACACATCTGGACCAGCTGGCCGACAAGCTGCGTGAGGAGCGCGTGAAGCGGGTGATCGAGCCGATATTGAGCGGTGAATCAGAGGCGGAGGTGTTCAAGTCCGACGATGTCCAGTATGTGCGCGACATCGGGCTGATCCGCCAGAGTAAGCCGATTCAGGTCGCCAACCCGATCTACCGCGAGATCATCCCGCGCGAGCTGATCAGTTCGGCGGACGAGATCATTCCCTACGAGACCGCATGGTTCGTGGAGGATGGCAGGCTGGTGATAGATCGGCTGATGGAGTCGTTTCAGGAGTTTTTCCGCGAGAATTCCGAGCACTGGGTACAGCGGTTCGACTACCTTGAGGCGGGCCCGCAGATTCTGCTGCAGGCATTCCTGCAACGCATCGTCAACGCAGACGGACGGATCGAGAGGGAGTACGGAGTGGGACACAAACGCACCGATCTCCTGATTGTATGGTGCGTCGGCGATGCCAAGCAGAAAATCGTAATCGAGTGCAAGCTTCGCCGGAAGGGACTGGAGAGTGTCATTACCGAAGGTTTGGTTCAGGTCAGCGAGTATATGGATCTCTGCGGGACCGACGAGGGTCATCTGGTGATTTTCGACCGGTCGAAGAAACGTACCTGGAAACAGAAGCTGTTCAGACGGGAAGAGATGTCCGGCGACACTTCTGTCACCGTCTGGGGTATGTAGGGGCGTGTCTGTTCACTTCAGCTGAAACTTTTCCATAATGGTAGAACTCGTTTTCGACAGTGCATCAATTCAGGACTCTCCGAAACTTTGAGTGGTGGGCGATGATAGTCTCGACAGCGCCTCCGTCACCAGCCAGAAGTTCGGAAAGTGCTGGAATTCACGGAAGTGTCCGTGAGCGGGTCTGCTACTGATCCGGTCAGTGATTCGATAGGGACAAAGACTACCCGTAAACGCCTGAACGCTGTAACTTGCGATTACAGACACGACAAGTTGCAGTCACCTCATATCCGGAGAGTTCAGTTTCAGGATATCCTGTTGTTCGAAGTGATGGGGAATCTCAATTATCCGTGTACAGCCGAAGACTGGCGGTGGGATCATCGAATCGTTTCAGACGAATTAAACAGACACAGATCCTACATCCCCCAGACTGTCACAGTCTTGCCGCCTTCCGTTTCATTTCGTCTGAACACCTTCTCTTCCCAGGAACGATCCTCCGATTGATCGAATATCACCAGGTGACCCTCATCGGTCCCGCAACGGTCCATATAGTCTCGTGTCTGCTCCACACCTTTGGCCACAACGCTGTCCAGCCCGTTTCGCCGCAGCTTACACTCGATCACGGACTTCTGCACATCCTTCCCCTGCTGCCACACCACCAGAAGATCGATACGCCTTCGCCCCGAGCCGAATTCCCTCTCGATCCGACCGCCGGCGTTGACGATGCGCTGCAGGAACGCCTGCAACAGCAGCTGCGGCCCCGCCTCCTTATATTCGAACCGTTCCACCCAGTGCTCGGAGTGGTCGCGGAAAAACTCCTGAAACGATTCCAGCAATCCATCTGTCATCAGTCGGCCGTCCTCCACGAACCATGCGGTCTCGTAGGGAATGATCTTGTCTGCCGAGGTGATCAGCTCGCGCGGGATGATCTCGCGGTAGATTGCATTTGCGATCTCAATTTGTCGGTCTGCGCGTATTAGCCCGAGATCGTACACATACTGCACATCGTCGGTCTGGAACGCTGGCATCTCCAGCTCACCGTTCAGAAGCGGCTCGATCACCCGCTTCACCCGCTCCTCGCGTAGCTTGTCGGCCAACTGGTCCAGATGCGTGTCGCGACGCCGAATCAGGACTTCCCTGGACTCGATGATGTCATCATGCCCGATCTGTCGGCTCCGGTCGCTCACCGCCCTGCACGCCTCACGCGCCAGGGCGTTGACCAGCCACGGCTGGCCCCGGGTCGACTCCCACACCTCCACCAGTGCAGCTTCGCTCCATCCTTGCCCGGTCTCGTCGGTATGCTGCAGGAGCAGGGATCTTGTCTGCGACTCGTCGAAATCCCCTAGCCGCAGCGACTCCGCTTTGATGTTGAACGCACTGCCGCCGGTGATAATCTGATCCTCCCGGCTTGAGCGGATTCGATAGTCGCGTACATCGCGTACGCCGCAGAGAATCACGCTCTGCGGAAAGTTCTCGGGACGTTGCAGATAACCGGACCGCAACTGGCGGAGCACCGAAATCAGCATGTCGCCGGATAGTGCGTCGATCTCATCTATCATCAGAACCAGCGGACGGGGATCCGCCGCCGACCAGCGACTCAAGGTTTCACCGAGTGCACCAAGTGCCCCGAATGAGTCGAGAACATCCTGCCAAATACTGCGAACAAGTATGTCGTTCAACCTGGATTCCGCTTCGCGACCAAGTGCTCCGAGTATTGCTTGCATGCCGGCATGAACATCATCGCGCGCGACCTGAGCCGGCTCAACATTGATGTAGGCGGCACGATAACGATCAGTTGAGTTCAACTCTTCCCGCAGGGCGACCAGCGCGGAAGTCTTTCCGGTTTGGCGCGGCGCATGCAGGACGAAATAGCGTTTCTGCTCGATCAGCTGCAGGACTTCTGAACGGTCAAGCCGCTCCAGCGGAGGGATGAGATAGTGCTCACCTGTTCTTATGGGACCGGCGGTATTGAAGAATTTCATGGAATGCGATTATACAGCGGACATCAACAATGCCAACAGGTGCGACATGCATCGCGCGGAAACGGATCAACCCGTCCCATCCAATTCCGGTCACCGCCCCGTCCCGAATTTCAGTCGGGAATCGAATCCGGATTCAAATGCAATGTACCCGGCAACAGGGCCGATGCCAAACTTTTTTCACGCTTACGTTTTTTTAGGCTGACTCCAGTATATTTTCACATGCCCTCAGTTTTACTTGCGGAGGCAAGTTGGTACGGATCGTTGCGTGGAGGAGTCAACTTCGGCGGCGGTGAAGATGCTAGATTCGCTGACGGCTATTCCCGCTTCGGCATCCAGGGTTCTGCAGAAGCCAGCGAAGGCCTCACAGCCGTATACCGCTTTGAGCACAAGCTCAGCACCAGTGATGCGAGCCAGCCGGGCGGGCGTCTTGCCTATGTCGGGCTTTCCGGTGGATTCGGAACCGTGACAGCAGGTCAGATCTGGAGCGCCTCTTTCAATAGTACCGGTGCCATCACCGACAACTCAATGTACTACGGAAACTCTGAAACAACCTATCGGCATGGCAATGCGGTGTCGTATGCGGTTTCAGCCGGTGCAATGAGTATGCAGATCGATGTTCTCGCGGACAGTGGCATGGAAACCGGCAGCGCAGTCGACAAGGCGGAATTCGACCTGACGGTCGGACTGGGCGATATCGGCAAGATCGCGTTCGCTCACACGAACATGAAAAACACGCAGAAAGTGACCCCGATTGTGACAACTCCAGCATATTTTCTCGGCACTTTCGGTACTGGTAATGCCGCAGAAGAGAGAAAAGTCGTAGCAATCACAGTCGAGACTCAAAAATCTGATATGTTTTGACCTGCCTTAACCTGTAAGTTTCAATCTTCCTCACTGTACTATATCATCATATCTGAAAGACGGCAGGTGCGCCTGGTCGTGACACTGGGTTGACAGACTGATATGCGTGGGTTGATTACCACATGACCCTGCTGCGTCACGGAACTGCCTCGGTCTAATGACGTGGATCATCGCCGGCCCCCGGCCGACGAGCCGACATAGAATAGACGAGGGTTTTTCCATAAGGTTCGCACCTGCTGTCGGTTCTCGGTTACTGTTCGGTTGCGGTCGGCAGGCGGTTGAGCTCATGGCAGCCGATGTCCCAGATGAACCCTGCCAGTTCCCGGGCGACTGCACTGACCACGGTCTTCGGGCTCTTGCCCTTGCGGCACATTGTGAGATATTTGCCGCACAGCCGTTTCTGTGCGTCCCAGGCCCGCCTTGTTGCGTATTCGGATGACTCCCTCGCCTTGCGTTGCAGGTGTCGGGTGTTGCGCGGCGGGTGGCGATAGGTCCAGGCGCTTTCGGTGAGGATGCGTCGCACCGCACTGTTGCCGGTCTTGGTGATGGCGCCGGTGCGCCGACGTGAGCCGCTGCTGAACTCGCCGGGCACCAGGCCGAGGAAGGCCATGAACTGGCTGGCGCTCGGGAACCGGCGCAGGTCGCCGATCTCGGCCGCTATGGTAACCGCAGTGAGATGATCAACCCCGCGCAACGCACGCAACGACTGGATCACCGGACTCCAGGCCCACAGCTCGCTCTGGGCGACAATGTCGCGGTCCAGCTCCTCAAGACGCTGTTCGTGTTGCTCGAGTGTGTCCAGGGCGGTGACCAGTGCGATCTGTTGTGCCGGATGCTGGAACTTGCGGTCCCTCATCCAGGCGCGATGCCCCTTGTTCCACTTGGTCTTTGACCACTGATGTCCAAGCCGCAGAAGGAAATGATTGAGCTGCTGGCGCTGTTTTTTGATGCTGACCTTCAGATCCGACCGCAACCGCACCAGATCTCGCATCGCCTCCTGGTCAGTGTCCGGCACCCAGACCGCTGTCAGATAACCCAGCACCGACAGCCGCGCCAGCTCGCGGGCATCGCGACGGTCGGTCTTCACCCGCTCGCCGGGCTTTTTCGGAATCAGCGTCGGCGCCACCACCTCACAGTCCAGCCCCAGATCCCGAAGCTGACGCCAGATCACAAAGCCACAGGCACCCGCCTCGTAGACACAATGCAGCCAGCCGCCGAACTCCCCGGACAACGCTTCCGTCAGCCCGGCGATCGCACCGGGCCGGTTCGGGATCGAGCCGCGATCCTCGACTGTCATCGAATTCGAATCAAAGTCCCGCCAGGCGATGGCCACCGTGTCCTTGTGAACATCCAGCCCGACATGCACCCGTGGCTTCCTCTCACCCGGACGCATCCCCGCACCGGTGTGAACTGTATAATCGCTCATGCCTGTTCCTCCTGTTGTCAGTTACACAGAATACGCATATTTTAAATCTGCGTACCCCGATAATCTGTGGGGAACAGGTCAAAACATAGGGTCTAATGTAGGTAACGATGGTTTTCTGACATCTACAATTACTGATGCAACTCTTAACGACGGCACTAACGGTATTACCCGTACTGGCACGACTGGTAAGTACACATATGGTGATACATGTAGCGATACCGACGATAATGAAGCCACTGATTGTACAAATGCTACCGTGTACGTAGAAATTAAAGATAATACAAGTGATGGTGATCTAACAGGTGGCGGTGATACCACTACCACCACATCCACGACATACACTTACGTTCGTACTGCAAAGCATGTCGCTGAAACATCTACAGGTGGAGACACCGTGGTTGACGCGGCAGGCCACAAAGCCAGTCACGTTGCGTTTGAAACCACTCTTGGTGGAATAACCGCCTATGTGGGTCATTCAACGAAGAAGATGAACGGTGCTACGACCAAATCGAAAACCACGCACTTTGGTGTGCGCGGCGATATGGGCGACACCGGCATGAGCTTCCGTGCGATGGCCAGAAACAAGAAGGACGGCATGGGGAACAGCTCCACTCCTTGGCTGGTTGGATTCAGCAGGAGTCTCGGCGGTGGTGCCGCGCTTCACTTTGAGCACGGCAACAATGACGATGACAAGAGTGGAAATACGCGAATCGGATTACACGTGGGCTTCTAGTCCTGTAACTGATATTTGTCATTCAATATTCAAACGGGGTGCTTTCGGCACCCCGTTTTTTATGGTGTGCCAGGCATGGCGCGCAGCGCCTCGACTGGCGCTATTCCGGTACACGTGGTGGCCGGATGACTTGGCGGAGCAAGTCCGCTACCGGCCCGGCAAGGGGAACGGTCAGCCGAACGGCAAGGGTGTCCGTCGCGAGACGGAATCTGACAGAAGCCGAAGGCACAAACCGCTGGCCTGACGGACAGGAATCGCATACGAGGCGGTCACAGTGGGTCAGAAGGTACATAGATTCGAAGCCCGATACTTGTACGGAAACCGTGGACGTATATGCGGCAGGCATAAGTGGAAAGGTAGCGCGCATTACCCTGGGAGGTTTGTCGTTTTACCCGATGGAGGGCTACCAACCCCGAGAGGGGTCGGGATAAGGTGACAGAAGTCAGCTGAGGCCATAACAGGTTGCTGACCGGCAACTGAAGGGTTGAATTTGGCAAAGATGTGAGTAGGCGAAGGGAAATCCCGATGAGATTTTCAAAGTGGAATCATCGTTTATAGTTGATAAACTCAACTTATTTGAAAGAATTTTCTCCCCAAAGTAAAAAGCGAAAGATTAAAAGCAATAATCTTCCGAAAATTGTAAGAAATCGGATTGAATTACTGTCTGTAAACTATTCACGATTATCCCCTTTTAAAGACACAAGTTGACCGGACTGGTCAAGCCTGGGCGGCAAAAGACGGACAGTATTCGTCTGGAGCGGTTGAGGGAGTTGAGGTAGAGACGGTGAGCTCGACGCGGACGAAAGCGTAGCCTGGGCTTGGTGTTTTATCGATACTGTGTGCAGGTTGTAAACTTACCATGAACCGCCGTACACGAAACCGTTGGTACGGTGGTGTGGAGGACGGCGGAAGTAATCCCGACTCCTATCCAATCACCAGGCATGGCACACTGCTAAAAAAAATCGGGGTGCCGAAGCACCCCGATTGAATATTGAAAGATAGATTTCAATAGAGTGACTAGAAACTCACAATCAAGCCGAGTCGCGAATTTCCACTCTCGCCATCATCATTGTTGCCGTGTTCAAAGTAAGCTTTGGCACCGCCACCAAGACTCTTGCTGAATCCAATCAGCCATGGGTTGGTATTAGTTCCCGTACCGTCCTTTTTGGCTCTAGCGAGTGCGACGATATTTACACCACTGTCGCCCAAAGCACCAGTTACGCCAAAGTGTGTGGTTTTGGATTTTACGTTGGCACCGTTCACCTTCTTCTGTGTATGGGCCAAATGTGTGGTCAATCCACCAAGTTTGAACTCAAACCCCACGTGAGAAGTTTTATGACCTGCGGAATCAACCATGGTTTCCGAATTTCCGCCAGTCTTGGTTCCGTCACTATAGAATGTTTCAGTCATTGTGTCTGTGACACTGTTGGTATCGTTTTCAGTGTTATCGTCGCTACTACCTCTAACGGTTTTACGAGTGACATAAGCGATGATATCTTTACAAGCACTAGGAGCAGCAGAATCGGTAGCGTTACAGCTACCAATTGAGTACTTGCCATCTGTACCGGTAACCGCGTCACGACCTTCGTCGGTTAACATATCATTTGAATCAACATTGGTAGTGTCATTGGCTGCAACCGTAATCGTGATTTGATTGGCTTTTTCCAGATCGTCTGTGTCAGCATCACCATCTACATCAACCCAGTACTGTACTGGGTGCATCACAGTTTTCTTCGTGTCTTTCATGTTCGTGTGAGCGAACGCAACCTTACCAATATCACCCAAACCAACCGTTAGACCAAACTCCGCCTTGTCGACTGATCCGCCAGTTTCCATACCGCCATCCGCGACGAGGTCGGCCTGAAAACTCACAGCTCCAGACGAAAACGCATACGACACCGCATTGCCATGTCGACCACTGGTTTCGTGCGCTCCATAGTAGTTGGATTTGTCAACTACGACACCTGCGTGATTGTAAGAGGCGCTCCAGATCTGACCCACTGTCAAGTTTCCGAATCCCCCGGAAAGTCCGATATAGGCAAGACGCGGGTATGACAGCGTTCCATCTTCCGTGGAAATGGCGTGCTCAAAGCGGTATACGGCTGTGAGGCCTTCGCTGGCTTCTGCAGAACCCTGGATACCGAAGCGGGAATAGCCGTCAGCGAATCTAGCATCTTCACCGCCGCCGAAGTTGACTCCTCCACGCAACGAACCATACCAGCTTGCTTCCGCAAGTACAACTGAGGGCATGCAAAGTTGTACTTATTGTCATCAAAGACTTTTACTTTCAAGGAATACTTCTAACCCTTATTTCTCATTATATAGTTGAAAAGATGCGGGAAAAGCTGTATAACTGGTTGATATTGCAAAATAAAAGCAACCGGAGAGCAGTTCCCGCATGAACACAAATTGTAACCCATCGAAAATCGTCTGTCCAATCCCCGACAATGCCCGGCCGGGTCGTATCGAAGTTGATTTCTCCGGCGGTGAGATCACCTCCGACGGCGGTGTCGTGCTGACCTCCGCCATCGCCGAGCGGCTGAATCTATTCGGCCGCGTGGCCGACTGCTTCGACGACTTCAGGAGTCCGAAACACATCGTGCATTCGCTGTCGACGCTGGTCGGGCAGCGCATCCTGGCGCTGGTTCAGGGTTATGAGGACCTCAACGATCACGATCATTTGCGCAAGGACAGTCTTTTCGGTGCATCGCTGGGCTGCGTGGAGTCGAAGCGTTCGGACTGCGAGGCACTGGCCGGAAAGAGCACGCTCAACCGGCTGGAACTGTCGGCGGCCGGTTGCAATGTCAAAAAGCACCGCAAGGTTCAGGTTGACTTCGCGCGGCTCGACCGGCTGCTGGTGGAGCTTTTCGTCGATTACCGGGGCAAGGCGCCGGATCGGATCGTGCTTGACATCGATGCCACCGACTTCGAGCTGCACGGTGGCCAGGAGCACCGGTTCTATCACGGTTACTACCGCGAGTACTGCTACATGCCGCTGCTGGTGCTGTGTGACGACTTTCCGGTGATGGTGCGTCTGAGAAGCGCCGCCGGTGACGCCGCCGCCGGAGTGGAGGATCTGCTCGAACAGGTGGTCTCGCAGTTGCGGACTCACCGGCGAGGCGACACGCCGGTTCTGTGAGTTCGAGTATCGCACACTGGATACGTGGAGCCGCAAGCGTCGGGTCATCTGCAAGGCCGAGGCATTGCCGGAACACCGTGACGAATCGCAGGGGCACTACGTCTGCAAGGACAATGCGCGTTACATCGTCACCTCACTGGATGCCGACGGCCATCCGGGGCGGCAGCTGTATGAGCAGTTCTACTGCCAGAGGGGCGATGCCGAGAACCGGTTGCGGGAGGTGAAGGTGGACCTGTTCGCCAGACGCTGCTCAAGCAACCTGTTCGACGCCAACGCCCTGCGGCTTTATCTGAGCGCGATCGCGCAGGTGCTGTTCATTCACCTTCGCCGCCGCCTTGAGGGCACCTCGCTGGCGAACTGCCAGCCGGCAACCATCCGTGTGAAACTGCTGAAGATCGGCGGCCAGGTGAAACGTTCGGCGCGGCGCATCCATGTCGCCCTGTCGAGCGCCTTCGCACATCAGTCCGTGTTCTTCCACGCCTGGCGCAACATCGCTCCAACCTGATGACCGGTCACCGTCACCGGCTTCACAACAGCACGCTGTCCGAACATCGTGCGGCATGCGGCTGTACCGATTTCGGCGAATCGCCGTGTTGCGTGCCGCAAATGACGCCACCTGACCGGATCCCTTCGGAAATCGGTGGCACCTGACCCCAAGCCGCCCGGATCAGCTGAAAATATCGATCCGCAAGTAGTACTAGTAGAGTCGACTACTGGCGCGGTGTAACTTAGGACGGTGGGGGAAACAGTTGCTGGCAGTTTTCACCAAATGCCGGTGCCACACTCCACGCCATATTCTCCGTTTCCAGCAGCCGCTCATCAAACCGGACGTGCGGTTTTCCCGCATCCGGCTTTCAGACGAAATCATACCTGTGCCCACGGAAGGCTTTTGGTCTTGGGCGCAAGGCGAGTCAATCCATACTTCTCATACAGAATGTCATCAGGAAACCGCACAAATCTCCCGTCTCTCACCTTGTGCTTGCGACAAAGCCACTGACGAAGCCGCTTGCGTGCGTGAGCGTCAACCGCTGCGTAGGCCGGGGATACCTGTCCCAGACGAAAATAATTCGCCCAACCGGATAACATCCAGTTCAGACGTCTCACCATCTCGTCATGTTCCAGCAATCCATACTGCCTTGCGGTCTGCTCGCTGATCTTGCGGCATATACCCTGAACGCTCGACCTGCTCGGACGAGTGCCGATACAGGCACCCCGGCCGTTGCGCCGATAATTCGTTCCGATACGATAACCCAGAAATTCCAAAGCCTCATCCGGACATCTCAGACAGCGGGTCTTCTGCATGTTCACCGGCAGTTTCAACTGATCCATCATTCGGGTGAATGCTGACAGCATCACCACTGCCGGCACTTTGCCCAGGATACAGATGTCATCTGCACAGTTCACAATATGCGAGTGAAACTTCCGGGCAAAACCCAGGTGTTTCCAACCCACAATGAACCGTCTCATGCAGATGGAGCTGAGAAGCGGCGAAATCGGGCTGCCCTGTGGGCTGCCCCTGCGCATCTTCCCTGCACGGTTCGTGCGGCGTCTGCCGCCTTTGCCGTCCTCTTCCTCGACCGCCATCTCCAGCCACAGCCTGATGAGTCGGAGCATCGCACCGTCGCTGATGCGACGGGACAGACTCCTCATCAGTTCAGCATGGGGAATCTGACCGAAAAAGTCAGCCAAATCACCGTCGACCACTTCATGGTGTCCGGTATTCAGGAGTGAGTGGATGCGTCTGACCGCATCATTCGCATTCCTGCCCGTCCGACAGGCATACTGCTCCTCACCGAGATCGGCCTCAAATATCGGCGACAATATCATCATCGCCGAAGTCTGAACCACCCGGTCTCGCAGGCATGGTATCCCCAATGGACGATACTCGCCCTTTTGTTTCTTCGGAATCAGAACCTGTCTCACCGCCTTGGGCCTGTAGGTCTTCTCCCTGAGTTCCCGCGCCAGTTCCCCGAGCCATCTTTCAACACCGTATGTCCCAATGTCCCCGAATGTCTCTCCGTCCACACCGGCCGCTCCACCATTTCGGCGAACCTGCCGATAGGCCTGAAACAGAAAATCCATCCGATACATCTTGTCATACAATGCATGAAATCTCAGCTCAGGTTCTCCCTTCGCTTTGGCATGTAGCATGTGCTGTAGTCTCTGAACCTTATCTGACCCTGATGGATTTTCATCAGTAGTCATCGCCCTTCTTCCTTTACATACTGCTTTCGAATCAAGGCTCCTTCCCTCTGCGGGCATTACCCCGCTTCTTCGGTACTACAAGCCTCTCCGCCACCCTGACAGCCCAGTCCGATCCTCGCGGATTACCGGTTCGGTGCGTGCCGCACCACTGCCAGGGCTTCCCGTGTTGCAACCTTACTCATCTTCCATGCGTGCCAGTGTCATTGCCCCGGCGGAAACACATCGGTGCACATGTCGTTCACTTCCCGATGTGCCGGCGGCCTTCTCCCAAACTCAGGGGGATCGGCTTCCGCATTACCCTTTTCGAGGCCTGCTCAACATTCACTCGCGTTCCGGCCCGCATGTTCGCCAAGTTGTCTGAAACAACCCGTCAGACTAAAATGCTTCAAACCATGTCGTTACCTCCACGATCCGTCTTAGTCGCTACCAACCGGAACGACAGTTGTTGGGTGGGATTCGCACCCAACAGAGTAAAGCGCCCTTCCACGGCCCACTGAGAAATAAGGGCTAGGCTACGGCGAAATATTCTCTTCATGAGATTCGCACAATTCGATGGACACAAAAATCGCTGGTCGAAATCAATTAGCAGTCTGCATAAACTCAATAGAACAAAAAATTACTTGTGAAATTCCAATGAGTCTCCGCAACCGACTGGTCTATGCATCGGACTCTTCCACCATAAGTCTTTGTTGAACTGTACGATAGACAAATTGCCCAGTTGATCGAAATCGCGAGGCGTCCAATTTCCGGAATGTCTGATTTGAGTATCGCTCAAGCAACATATTGAACAATCAAAAGATCATCAACACTCAAATTCCCAAGATCGTAAGAAAGTTACTTTGAATTCAGATGACCCGCCACCAGGGTGCCGACAATACATTCGGCTCAAGCCACTTCATTTCGTTCCCAGTGTGCAACAACAAGCCTGCCGGTGCCAAATCTTCATATTCCTTAAGGAAATACGCAGCTTTGCCACATCTCCAATGTGTGGTGGTTTGCCAGCCTTGACCTCAATCGGAAGAATCCGCTCGTTCGATTCGATCACCAAATCAATTTCCTCTCCGATTGTTGTCCGCCAGTAGTAGACTCCCGCCTTTCGGACCTGACTGTCTTTCCATACCAGAATATCGTGCAGAATCAGATTTTCCAGGTGAGCGCCGGAAGGCTCTTTCAGTTCCGAAATGTTCAGAGCGAGTCCGGTATCGCAAAAATAAAGCTTCGGAGACTTGATGAGTCGCTTTGTTCGATTTATGAAAAACGGTTGCAGGCGAATCAACAGGCAGGAAGCTTCGAGCAGGTTAAGGTATCGATACACCGTAGGCTGCGAGAACGCGGTCTGTCCGGCCAGACTCGTCTGATTCAGAATACCACCCAGCGCTGGCAAACAATCCTCGCAAGCTTCGAAAAATCCGCCAGGGACGCGACTGCTGACAACTGCTGCAGGTCTCGTTCAAGGTAAGTTCGTTCGTATGCCTCGAACCAGGCCAGGCGTTGCATATCAGAAGAAAATCGAGTTGCAGGGTCTGGAAACCCACCCCGCCGCGCCAGCTCCCGCCAATCTTCCGGTTGCGATTCGAATTCGTTCAAAACATCCAGCCAATCTTCTTTTTTATTGTCGATCAGCCTGTCCCAGATTCCGCAGCGACCCATACCCATTTGTTCCCGTCGGGTCATCGGTCACAAATTCAGATAGCTGGCTCTCCCTGCAAGCGATTCTGAGACTTTCTCCATCAGCAACAGATGTGTTGAACCGGTCAGAATGAATCGCCCAGCCTGTCTGTTTCGATCGACTTCAAGCTTTATGCCGGTCAGCAGTTTCGGAGCCTTTTGAATTTCATCCAGCGTAACCGGTGCAGTTCCGCCAATTAACACCTGAGGATCGCGGTTGGCTGTATTGAGAGTTTCAAAGTCGTCAAGGGTATGGAATTGCCTGCTTTCTTCTCCGACAAATTCGGCCAGGGTACTTTTGCCACTCTGTCTCGCTCCCGACAGCACGACTACCGGCATCGCAGTCAGATGCAACTTGACCATGGACGTGATCGACCTCGGAAGATAGCTCGTTTGCGGCGTATCCTGATTCATCGATCGGAGTACCAGCATTTGTGTTAATTATTCAGGATGTGAATAATAACATTTATTTCTGATCACCCGAATCCGACAGATTCAGTTCGTACTGATGTCCGAATTCCAGACGGTCGTATCAACTTCGAATATGGTTGCCGTCCACACGAGTAAAGACCAATATGGCAACAAGCGAGACTACAGGCTTAGACCGAATGAATTTGAATATTCGGAGCGAACTTTCATGGAAACTACCCGATCAGCAATGCTACAGCATAGTCAACAGCGATTCCGGTATCAGTCAATCCTGGGTCGGAGGATTTCCAAAATTATTTTCCGGCTGATTACACAAACGGATTTATCACAAGAATTCCACCGTAGTCTTGCTCATGATTCAAATCTTCTGAATAAACTTCAATACAGCCAGCATCCTTGGCAGCGGCGAGTATGGCACCGTCCCAATAGGATATGTTGAAGCGCTGGCTGATCGAAACACCTTGTCGAAAAACTTCGAAAGTTACATCCTGCACACGAATGTGTCCGATGCTTTCAATGAATGCCAAGGCACTGTTGTGTGAGATCGCATCTCGCCGACTCAAACGGGTTGTTTGGTAATAAAATTCCTGGAGAACCTGGACTGATACGTTCAACTCATCCGCGATCAGAATTTCCAGAGCAATGTCCTGTTTTGCGGCTTCGGTGGGATTGGGGCTGATTGCGTAGATTAGGATGTTTGTATCGATGAAACGCATTGGGCAATCTACGCTGATTACGCTACAGATTATCGTTTCTGGCTATCTGGCCCGAGTAAAATGAACCAGGGTCAGTTCGGGCCCGGTCGTAGAGAGCATCGCGCGAAAGATTGTTTGCGGCACTGAATTCAGGAGACGATAAACGAATGTTCTCGATAGCTTCCCTCAACTTTCTTTCACGATTTTTGACTCTTGTCTTCTTGCTGACTTTTCCACTCAGTTCCATCTTTTTTCCTTGATCATCAACTAGGGTGCTTAGATAGTCGCGCACCAATGCCGATACTGAGGTATCCAGCTCAGCAGCCCGGATACGAGCAGCGCGATGTGTTCTATCGTCTACTGTTACGGTGATATTTCTCATTACAATAACACAGATTCACAGATTTAAGTATACATAATTTTATTTAAGCACACTGTCCTGGTTCAAAACCTACACACACAATATCAAAAACTGTGGAATATTCGGTTGCATCTTGCAAATGTTTTAATCAGTAAGGAACTATCATGCCACCATTTTCCTTCTGTATCCATCGGTATATATAACTGCATCAGGGCGTGCATACCTCCCGGTAATCCTTGTGCAAATGCTGCAGGACATCACTGCGCTTCGCCGGTTTACGATCGCGGTGACCCGCCGCCTTGCCAAGGCTGTCACGACGACGATGCGCAAACTGCTGCACCAACACACGCCTGCTACTCGATTACCTGTGACCCGGAGTTGCGGGTTGCCGGAAAAAAAAACTGTGGTGGCACACCACCTTCGGGAGGATCGTGATCGAGGAGACGCTGTACCGGCGTGGCAGTCGTACGGTTCGGGAATTCTGCAGGCGGTTCGGGGTGTCGTGCCGCGGGGTGTCGTTGCCATTGCAGCGTGCGGCTGCTTGATTTCGGTGCCGATGAGTCGTTTGCCGGGGCATGTGTCAAGTTGCTGGAGCATTACGGGGTGGAGTTGCCGGTGAGCCGTATCCGGCAACTGGTTCTCGGGCATGGCAAGGCGATGTTGGACGATGAGTGTCTGCAGGACGGCTGGCCGTCCCATGCCGGTGTCGGGCAGGTGATCGCGCAGACCGATGGCAGCATGGTACCGGTGGTGGAGACGGATCCCGAAGCGAAGGACAGGCGCAAGGGCAAGGTGTTGAAATGGCAGGAGGTTCGGCTGTGTCTGGCACATCGTCCGGGCAGTGTTGAGGTTCACTATGGCGGGAATTTCTCGGGCGGCGTGGAGCAGGCCGGAAGGTGGCTGTATGACTGTGCGCGCCGGGCTGGATTCGGCCGTTCGACAGCGGTCCATGTGGTCGGTGACGGGGCCGGTTGGATTCACCGGCAGGTCGAGGAG
Organism: Arenicellales bacterium; assembly: GCA_963666625.1. GTDB lineage: Bacteria > Pseudomonadota > Gammaproteobacteria > Arenicellales > JAJDZL01 > JAJDZL01. The sequence goes on along the minus strand of OY762925.1, from coordinate 2,276,459 downwards.
CGGTTCGGTGCCAATGGCAGTTTCCTGGTGGACTTCATCCATATGAGCGAGTATCTGTCGGAGGCCGCGAAGAGTTTCCGCGACGATGTGAGGCAGTGGTTGCGGGCGCAGCAGGCGCGGCTGAAGGACAATCAGGCAAAGCAGGTGCTCGAAGAGCTGAAACCACATCTGGAGTCGTCCGATGTGGTCGAGGAACATGCGCCGGTACGCAAGGCGTATCGGTATCTGAAAAACCGACTCGACCAGGTGGATTATCGCGGTGCGAAACAAAGCAAACTGCCGATCGGATCCGGCGAGGTGGAAAGCGGACACCGCCATGTGATCCAGGCCCGGCTCAAGCTGGCGGGCAGCTGGTGGAGTCCCGCCAGTATCGACCGCATGCTGGCTCTTCGGTTGTGCCGGGCAAACCTGAACTGGGACGATTACTGGGACAATGTCGCCCGGCGGGCAACCTGAGGAACAGCAGGAAACCCTTGCTTCACTTCCAATCGCACCCGGGGCTAATAGCGTCAAGTTTACTGAATCAGAGTATCATCTATAATTGACAATTGTAGAATTACTCTAACGGCAAGGATTTTTACGTGCGATTTTTAGCTGAATTTGAGCGACATAGCAAAACAGACTATCGCATGGAAAACTTATCGGTTACTCAAGTTTCGGATTTATGAACCAACCTAATTCAGACAAATCAAACGAAGAATCAATTTCTTCGATCGATAAGAAAATCGAAAAATAATGAAAAAATTTCGCTAAATCCCGCAATTCAGATTGCTACCTTTTGATCGCTGGGAATTCAGAAATAACAGCAACATTAGTCGATAAGGTATTTGATGATCTGCGAAAGGAAAAATACGGCGGTGAAAAATTAGACGTCATTGTTCATTCCAGTGGCGGAAGCATTGATGCCGCGTACAATCTCGCACGTCTTTTTCGTCGTTATGGGAAGGAAAGACTGACTTTTGTAGTTCCACGATGGGCAAAGAGTGCAGCTACATTGTTGGTCTGTGCTGGTGATGAGATTTTGATGACACCGGTAGCGGAACTCGGCCCGCTGGACCCTCAGATTACCCAGATGAATCCACTTGAACAGCGTTTGGAGAATTTCTCTCCCTTACATATTGAATCGACCCTGCAACTGATCCGGGATGAGTTCAAATCAGGTGCAGATGATTTGGCCAGTAGACTACTACAACGGCTACAATTCCCACTGACGCTTGGAAGTTTCAAGAAACTCCTGGATTTGGGAAACGATTATCTGGAAAATCTTTTAACTTCAAGAATGCTGATTGATCAACAAGAGGAGATTAAATCGATTACAACAGCACTTACAACCGGATATGCAGACCATAGTTGGTGTATTACAAGTGAAGAGGCTCAAAAAATTGGATTGGTAGTAGAGGAAATTGAAGGTAATCAATTAGATATTGTCTGGGAAATCCATAACTTGAATAAGCAAAAAGAGAAATTGGTCAGAGCTGATAAACAGAAGAAGATGATGGAACAGTTTAAAGATTTACCTCCAAATTTGATTGACGAATTATCATTGGATGCAATAGGAATCAAACCAGGGAAAAATCGCATACTCCCCTGCGTGATGATTAATCTGGAAGCAGCGATACAACGTAGGAGAAATAGAATGAAAGACTTACTGGACATTCCGACGCGACTGGCTGCTGCTCTATTACTTAAGCGCGGCGAAATTTCGCTTGATGAAATTAGTTCTCTCCCATTTGTAGAAAGCAAGGAAAGTGCGGAAACAATTGTATATAGACTGACTCGATTCTTTGAGATTGATCGTGATGAGAGTGACTCTAGCCGATCGGCATTCCCAATTGACGATGTAATTCGATTTGTTGGGAAAAGAATCAAAAAACCAACCGGTCAACCTGTGAATTCTGCAAGGATGAAAAGTAACGATGTGCTCCCGAATTTGATGGACCACCTTGACGACGATACACGAGAGGAACTCAAAGAACGAGCACAGTTACACGGCAACCCAATTGAAGTTGAAGCAAGTCTGATCCTGCGCGATGTACTTACTAAACGTAAAAATATTCCGACTCCTCCAAATAACTTGGTATCGTCCATCAGAGACAAATTTGCGCCGTTAGGAGGAGTAGAACTTGAACTGCCAAATAGATAGTTGATCTGATATCCATTATTTTGGTTTGAATGATTCTGCTAGACACGAATGTAATTTCAGAACTATTTCGTCCAGATCCGAATTCTACAGTTGAGGGTTGGTTAGCGAGCATTGATCCTTCACATCTTTATCTCTCGATAATAACGGAAACAGAATTACGTTATGGTGTCTATATTTTGCCGGACGGAAAGCGGCGCGAAAATCTTGGCAAAGCCATAGAAAGCGTGTTGCTCGAAGATTTTCGCGGAAGAATTCTACCATTCGACAGAAAAGCTGCTATTGCTTGTGCGCTGATTCGAGCAGGACGACGTCATGCAGGACGTGAGATAAGTATTACCGATGCGCAAATTGTGGCATAGCACGCTCAAGAGGAATAGCAATTGCAACAAGGAACGTTAAAGATTTCCAAAATTGTGGCGTTGATTTAATTGACCCATGGAGATGAACTTAACTGTTCCATTTCGAATATTGGCAAAACAAATGATGAAAATATGTCGAGTAGTCTTTAAGCGCACATATTGACGAAGAAACCTCTCATAGTGATTGGCGTATCCTTGATGGAGCATCCGGTCACCGCCGACAGCCATGTCGGACGGCCCGCCGGGGTCAGCGGGGCTGTTCCTTGTGGATACCGCCCAGACCTTTCCGCCGTAACTGATCTCGGCATCAATCAGCCAGTCCGCCATACCCGGGGCCGCTCTCGACCGGTCCCTGAGATAGGAGCGGTCGCTCAGCCTGACCCGCCACCGCATCAGATACCGATGCCAGCCCTGATGATACCGCCAGATCTTGAAACCGACCCGCCGGGCCCTGTAGCTCTGATACCAGTCCCGGTGCTCGACCCGCGAACGGATCCACTGCTTGTATCTGGATTTGACCGCATACTTGCAGGCTTTGTACCAATGCCGAAAAGTCCATCATTGTCAGTTTTTCCTTTTCTTTTGCGTCAATGATTTGACATTAAAAATCTTCCTGATAGAGCAATTATCTTCATGCTGGCAGAACTCCACAACAACCGATCATACAGGAACATTCGAACTTGTTCCATACACCCGGCGACACATCTACTCTTCAGATCCATAAAGACAACAGCAGATCGATCACACCCTTCCGGCGAACAGCATACCCTGACCGCTTCCGATTTCAGAGTCCGGCAAACGAGTGTGTCTGTCCCCTGCCTTGACGTGTGCTCCCTTTGAAACGCTGATTTCAGTCCTTTCGGGCCCTGATGAACCCAGATCATCGATCATATCGCCGGATATTGTATATCCCCACTCTCTCCCTGCGGAAACCAGAAGACTGACTGATTCCCATATCCGTGTCCGAATGCAGAGACAATGGCTTTCTGATACCTTTCCTTGAAACTCGATGCTCCAGTGCAAATCCATCCTCTTTCCCGATAGCAATCGAATTGATTAATTCCTTCTGAAGTGTTGTTCCAGAATATCGAATTCATCCGTCGGAATCAGATCCGCGACTCCCGAATCAGCAGTAACTGAACAAGACTCGAATAATGCTTCCTGCCAATCTTGGACCCCCCTCCCGGCATCCCCGCCTTCGGTTGCTGACGTATCATACGTCGGAAATCCCCGTGCCCGCAAATCTCACCATTGGCTGTGTCCACAAAAGCGCGACCAGTCCAACGAATATAAAGGCGCAATGCCAGGTATCGGAGAGAAAGCATTGTTATCTTTGAAAGCGGAGCAACCACTGTTTGTGATTGGCGGCTGCGGAGGTTGCGCACGAGACATTGCAGAAAGCATTGGACTGGTGGAAGAACGAGAGTTCGCCTACCGTAATTGGCATGGCCGCAAGGCGTTCAAAACTATTTCAACCGAAGATCTGAATGACAGCCTTACCCTTGAGGACAATATCGCGCTGGCACGCACGGTTCATATTGACCAAGTTATCGTATTGATTTTGCGCGGCTTGCTGAATGTTAAAACAATCAGTCACGGAAATTAATGAAACTGAGAGGTTGATATGCACGGCAGTATTCCAACCGACGCAGTCCGGAGCGAGACAAACTGATAGGCACAGGAAACTACCCAATGTCGATCCTTCATTCGTAATCGGATAATCGGAATTCTACCGCGGTAGAAATGCCTCTGTCGAACTTTCCGATATCCCTGAAAGCCCGCAAAACTACAAACTGAGACTGTCCAGCGGCTACGATTTGATAGCGACAGCAAGTCTACAGCAGTAATACAGTCAAAAATTTTTTGATCAAAAGGCTTTCGCATCCTCTGGTCGTAGATGATTTGAGCTGGAGAGCTGGAACACCAAATTACGAGGAGTATCTCGTGCTATATAATGCATGAATTCTTCACAATTGATCTGCCATTCATTAAAATTCCGAGTTCCATAAGCTATTCCAATTGAAGTCAACAAATGGCTGTGTGAAGCGATTGACCACTGGAAACCCCTCATAACCGCATGAATATTGCTCACCTGATGATCGGCAATGGCTGGGGCGGGGTGCAATCTTTCTTCCGCGATTGCTGTATTGAAATGTCCAACCGCGGCCATACCATACTGGCAGTAGTCCGAATCGATGGATGGCTGTATAAAGTCATGTCGGATCGTGCCGACAACTTCAAACTCGCAACAGTCACCAATCAGTTTGGAAATTACGATTGGTCGACCGTCCGGCAATTCAAACGTATCCTGAATCAATTCGATCCGGATATCGTAGTCTCACACGGACAACGGTCTACACTGTTCGCCAACAAAGCGAAATCAGCTAACAATTGCGTCTGGCCTTTGGTTTCTCTGGTACAGGCAAGCCTCAAACAGAAATACTACAAAGGAGTGGATATGCTGATCCCGCACACAGAATCCCAAGCGAATATCGGCTACCATGTGGATCTGGTTAGTCCAAATTTTTCCGAAGTGATCCCCCTATTCGCTTCGACTGATCCTGTTGAAGCCGTTGAGAAAAAATTGTCAATTCGGAAACTATTCTCCGCTGGGAGATTGCATGCGGACAAAGGGTATACCTACCTTATTGACACCATGCACCTCCTCTCTGTCAACGAACAAGACTTTCACCTGATCATTGCAGGGGACGGACCCGAAATGAAGAATCTGGTTCGACAGCGGGATGTGTTGAACTTGCAGAACAAAGTGGAATTCATTGGTGTTTCGGACAACATCGGGGAATTGATGCGACAGTCTGACCTGTATGTCTTGCCTTCAGTCTCGGAAACCTTCGGAGTCGTTCTTTTGGAAGCGATGGCTTCCGGCTTGCCTGTCGTCGCAACGAAAACAAATGGACCTATGGAGATTTTCGATGATTCCAGCGCGATTTTAGTCGACAAAGAATCTGCAATTGCCCTGAGCCAGGGAATTCAGATGGCCGCGAAAGACCCCCAAGCGACATACCAGCGCGCTTGCACTGCCCTGAATATTTACAGGGAACGCTATACCGCCGACGTGATCGTACCGAAACTGATCGGATTATTCCAACGCTGTATCGAACAGCAAAACCAAGCTACCATCCAGCCATGAATCAGATTGTCGGTATCTTCCTGGTCAAGAATGAAGAGCACTTCATTGCCTGGTCTCTGATGAATGCAGTGAATTTCTGTGATCAGATCATTGTGCTGGACAATCTTTCCACTGACCGGACTCGGGAAATCGTCGACAACATCGCCAAACTTCACAACCACATTGAGGTGATCGGAGTCAGAAACGCCAACAACACCCAGAAATTCCTGGAAAAATATTTTGGCACACCAACCTGGGTACTCGGAATCGACGGTGATGAGATTCACGACCCTGTCGGACTGGCACGCATGCGATCTCGTCTCCAGTCAGGTGAGTTCGATCATCTTTGGAGTGTGGCAAGCAGATATCTCCACGTGACCGAATTCGACTTCAATGACTCCATAGTACATGGCTATCCCTCTCCACCTGCCAAGGCGGGATTGAAACTGTATAACTTCAATGCGATTGACAACTGGCAATCGAAATGGCGCAAGCGAGAAAGACTGCATGGCAAAGGGTTGGTCTTTCGCGATGGATACTCAAAGCAGAAAACCTACAGTTTTTCCAAGGAGAGAACCTGGGATGACGCTGACTTCAGATGCCTGCATCTATGTTTCTTGAAGCGATCTTCACAAGACAAAAGCAACATATCACCCAAATTGCTGTCAGCAAGAAAGAATCCCGCTGAATCAAGAATCCTGCGACGATTCACGCGGACAATCGAACATCTGAATCCGAACAGCTCGGACTACAGAAAGAAAAGATACGCCAGGGGGAACGTTCAATCCTTCGACTTGAGCGGATTTGGGAAGCCTGAAGATTTTGCATCAGTAGATGCCCATTGTGATGAGGTCATGGCCTATCTTCGAAGTGTCCAAGTAGTGATCTGAACAAACATCAGATGCGTACATTTGAATATTCAGAACTGATCGGAATCAATGGTTCGCTGCAGCTGTCAGTACAAACGACATCTTCAGATTGGGGGGAAGGGATTGATATCGAATAAGAATCGCGCAGAATCAACAATTTTGACGAATTGATTTGGAGAGTGCGATTTACTGGTTGAATCGAAGTGTTGCAGTTTAACAGTCAGGTAGTCAAATTACAGCCGGATACCGTGACGTGCCGAATTTTGTAAATATTTGGGGTGAAAAACATGTACGTCGAATTGAAGTCCCGAACGAACCGTACATATCGGCTTCGGTCACAAACAAGAGATACTGTGTACAAATTTGAGTTTGGACTCGTCGGCAAGAACTGAAAAGCCAATCTGGGATAAATCCGCTACCGCCAAATTGGATGGTCTTTTCAGTTTTCAAACATTCCCATCACTGTTCGAAATCTCTTTTTCGCAACAGAGTCCAGAAACTTGTCGATGTCTCTTCTCTTTTTGAAAGCATTCCCAATTGCACCGTTGAATGCATAGCCACTCCTACCTCAGCTAATATGCACATCACTTTCATGTATTCTTCCAATACCTACATAAACGTTCATGACTGTTCTAATTCATCCTTATTTCAACGAAGTCGGGCTGATTTTAACGCAAAGATTCGTTCTGGTTGAGTCCAGCACGCTGAGTCGATTACAGGCTGCGAAAAAGGACTTCCCTAAGATTATTGGAGTGCATTGTATCGAGCCGCCAACTTGCGACCTTAGCCATCACTCAGGAGGTATTTTTACAGCAATCTAAACTCCTGTATTGTTCACCACGATTCTGTCTCACCAACCTGAATGATTCGGTTCTTGGGAACAGTTCCTCAAGGAGAGACAGCCCGTTGTCAGTGCTGCCTATCAAACACCTAAGCAAATATTGGATTTGGTCTATCATGCACCGGTTATAATGGTTTCTGTGTTCTCATGGGGCGCGGATGAGAAAGTGGGAAACTTTCTTTGTGTTTCTACGTAAATTTGCCACTAAAGAGGAAGTTGGTATGTCAAATACAAAAAAAGGTAGCAGTAACGGTGACAAATTAGGGGCATTTGGAGACGAAGGTCGGGATTTGGAACGTCAGCATCGTGCTCTGTTTAATAGTCCGAGCGAAAAAGAATGGAATTCCATAGGATCGCTCGCGCAACCGTCATTTCTGAAACAAGTCGATAGTGGTGCCAGCTATCGTACCTCAGAATAATATGGGTTTCGCACTGTATCCGAAAAGTTAAAGTGCCTAACCGGACTGATATTCTCAAAGAAATTGAGATTGAAGACGCTGAAATTCGTAAGCAGTCAGCACACGATAAGGTTCGCCGAAAATATTTGGATCAGTTATTCAAAGAAACAAATCGTAATGTAATCGCTTACTATTCAGGCTGGTTATCAAGTCCCGGTTTGGATGGTGTGCAAATCACGGATGAAGACAAAAACGGCATCATGATGGCTGTTCACGATCTTGATCGTACTCTGGGTCTTGATTTGATTTTGCATACACCGGGTGGGGAGCTGAACGCAACCGAATAAATCATCGACTATCTTTATCGCATGTTCAAGAGCGACATTCGTGCGATAGTTCCACAAATTGCAATGTCAGGCGGTACACTTATCGCATGTGCCAGCAAACAGATAGTGATGGGTGCGCATTCGAATCTTGGACCGATTGACCCACAGGTGCAGGGTGTTCCCGCAATAGGAGTCATTGAGGAATTCAAAAAAGCCGCAAAGGAGATCAAGAAAGAACCAAGCAAAGTTCATGTATGGCAGCCTATCCTCTCAAAGTATCACCCAACATTTCTCAGCCAGTGTCAACATGCAATTGATCATAGTAGTGAAGTGGCAAGGGAAAATTTGGAAAAGATCATGTTCGAGAACGATTCAAATAGAAAATAAAAATCAGAGAAAATCGTCGAGGGATTGGCCGACTATTCTGGGAACAAGTCCCATGCGAGGCATATTCACATTGACGAGTGCAGCAACTTGGGACTCAAGGTGGAAAAACTAGAAAATGATCAGAATTTGCAAAACGTCATTCTGTCCATTCACCATGCATACATTCATACGTTGATGGATACAAATTCATTCAAAATTATTGAGAATCATCTAGGTCGAGCGTTCGTGAAAGCCATTCGTTAGTAGTGCTGGATGCATTGTTGCGAAAAAATCGATACACTTTAATCTGATATGTTTTGAATTCAAACGGTACTCTTCGATACCTTTCCGCGTGAATTCCCAAATAGCCGGGTTTCAGGTAAGCATGAACACGTGACAACGAATCGAATTCGCTTCAGAGAATCAATCTAATTTCAGCACCTTAATCTCTGTTTCCGAAACATCCTCCGAGATAAACACTCTGGATGAGAAATCAACCAGTTGCTTACAACTGATGATGCGCGCATCAGGCTGAAACGTTTCTATCCTGCATCAGATGAATGACTGGACATCACCTACGACGCAATCGTTCCAGATATCGCCCATACTCATTATTCTCAAACAGCTTGACTCTCTTGCTGATCGTCTCCTCATCGATCCATCCAGAATCGAACGCGATCTCGTCCGGACTGCCGATTTGAAGACCCTGTCTGGTTTCGACCGTTCGGACAAAGTTTCCGGCATCCAGCAGACTGGTGTGAGTTCCCGTGTCAAACCAGGCGATCCCCCGCCCCAACATTTCCACAGCCAGCCTTCCCTCATCCAGGTAGGATTGCAGTAAGGAGGTGATTTCCAACTCACCGCGCTCGGACGGCTTCAATTGCTTTGCTCTCTCCGATGCGGTTTCGTCAAGATAATATATTCCGGTTACAGCCAGATTTGAAACAGGCTGTGCGGGTTTCTCGATTATGGATTTGACTACTCCACCCGAGCCGACTTCAACAACCCCATACCTTTGAGGGTCTGCCACCTGATATCCGAACACCGTTGCCGCAGTCGCAGAAGCATTGATGGATTTCAATAGGTCCGGAAGGCTGTGGCCGAAATAAAGATTGTCACCCAGAATCATGACCGAAGGACTGCCAGCCAGGTAGTCCTCCGCAACAATATAGGCCTGTGCCAAGCCGTCCGGAGACGGCTGTGCGATATAGGTGAGCTTAATACCCCACTGCGACCCGTCTCCGAGAACCCGTTCAAACAGGTGCTGATCCTGTGGAACTGTGATGATCGCAATATCCCTGACACCGGACAGCATCAGCACAGAAAGCGGATAGTAGATCATCGGCTTGTTGTAGATCGGCAACAGCGATTTGGATATCGCCATGGTAACCGGGTACAAACGGGTACCCGAACCACCGGCCAGAATGATTCCCTTACGATCAGGCATGATATTGATCCAATAGTTCCGCTATAACCTGTTGAAGACCATCTTGCCAGTTCGGTCTATTGATACCGAATACATTTAGCAACTTCGAACAATCCAGGCAGGAGTTGGATGGACGCCTCGCCCGGGTGGGAAATTCAGACGATGGAATATCAATGACTTTGAGATCCCCGCCGACGAACGCGACGACGCTCCGGGCAAAATCTGCCCAGCTGGTGTCTGGCGCACCGGCAAAATGATAGATGCCGGATTCTCCCCTCCCCTCATTGAACGCACTTGCCATCGCCAGCAACGCACCGGCCACATCGGCTGCCGCGGTTGGACCACCGATCTGATCCGACACAACTTTGACTTCGTCTCTGGAAGCGTTCAATCGAAGCATGGTTTTCACAAAATTTTTTCCTGTTGATGAAAAAATCCAAGATGTTCTCAATATAGCGAAAACCCCACCCGCTCGGGTGATTCCGATCTCTCCTTCAAGTTTGGAACGCCCATAGGCATTCAGTGGATTAGGTCGGTCCAATGGATTCCACGGACGATCACAGCTGCCATCAAACACGTAATCAGTGGAGACATGGAGGAATGGTATGTTCCTCTCCGCTGCTATTTCCGCCAGAATAGTCGGCGCAATCCCGTTTATCTTCTTGGCCAGCTTTTCATTGTCCTCCGCTCCGTCGACATCGGTATAGGCCGCTGCATTGATAATTACATCTGCACGATACTGTTCGATCACTGATTCGAATCGTTCCGGAAACTCGAAATCCATGACCTCTCGACCAACAGCAACCAGATCGCACTGACGTTGCAATTCGGTAGCCACCTGACCGGCTTTTCCGAACACCAGAACTCTCATACCAAATCAAGCCGCTTCAAACCGAAGTACTGCCACTTTTGTGCTGGGTGACCTCAGATGTACCCGTTCAGCCAAGATACCAATCGAGAGTTTTCTCAAGCCCGACTTCGAACGGCGTGCTGGCCTCCCAATTCAGTTCCTGCTTGATACGCGTCGAATCAATCGAGTACCGAAAGTCATGCCCTAATCGATCCTCAACAAATTCAACCAGATCAAAGTGCGGCTTTCCACTCGGAATCCTCTCATCGAGCATCGAACAGATCTTCTCCACCAGTTCAATGTTGGCAGATTCATTGTCGCTGCCTATGTTGTAGGTTCGACCGATCGTGCCCCGCTCCAGTGCAGTCAACAATGCCTCGGCATGATCCTCGACAAACAGCCATTCGCGGACATTGAGACCTTTTCCATAAACAGGGATGGGTGTACCGGATACCGCATTCCGTATGATGGTCGGAATGAATTTCTCCGGATGCTGACAGGGTCCGTAGTTGTTCGAGCAGTTTGTGATCACAACCGGCAAACCATAGGTATGATGCCAGACCCGTACCAGATGATCGGATGCTGCCTTGGATGCCGAATACGGCGAATTCGGCGAATACGGATCATCTTCCTTGAACGCCCCGCTCTCCCCCAGCGAACCGTATACCTCGTCAGTTGAGATATGATGGAATCTGAAATCAGCCCTGTTGCCGATGGTATTCCAGTATCCCAATGCCGCCTCCAGCAACTGATAGGTGCCGTTGACATTAGTCTCCATGAATGCCGACGGTCCGGAAATGGATCGGTCAACATGGCTTTCAGCAGCTAAGTGCATCACCGCATCCGGTTTGTGGACAGAAAAGATTCGCTCCAGTGCCTCGCGATCGCAGATATCCGCATGCTCGAATATATAGGATGGCGAACCAGCGACTTCCTCAACATTGTTCAGGTTGCCAGCGTAAGTCAGCGCATCCAGATTGATGACGGAATACCCTGAACCGATCGCCTGTCTCACAACAGCCGATCCAATGAATCCGGCACCACCCGTCACCAGCAACCGCTTATTCATCATCAATACGGAATGGGCTGTCCAGACTCTTCAGCAATGGCGCCACCGCATCTTTGGGAGAAAGCATCGCATCACTGATATTGATCATCCAGTCAATGCCAATCTGCGGATCATCGAATCGTATTTCCCGTTCCGCTTCCGGCGAATAGTAGTCTGAGCATTTATAGAGCACTTCCGTATTGTCCTCAAGTGTAACGAAACCATGCATGAAGCCTATTGGAATAAGAAGCTGACAACCATTTTCCGCCGAAAGCTCGCATCCGGTCCAATCCCCGAAAGTTTTCGACCCTTTCCGTATATCGACCGCGACATCCCAGATTCTGCCAACGACTGCACGGACCAGTTTGTCTTGAGCGTGGGGCGGAACCTGGAAATGCAATCCCCGTATTGTCCCCTTCTGTCGGGAATACGAATGATTGTCCTGCACGAATTCAATGTCGATGCCCAGTTTCACCAGACTTCGGTGATTCCATGTTTCCGAGAAATAACCCCGATCATCTTCGAATCGTCGGGGTTCGAGAATTTTCACCCCACTCAGCGGGGTATCGATAACTTTCAATGCTCTATCGTATCACTCGCCACAAGCGGCGAAATTTTGAAAATATGATCAAGTCGCTTTAATCGAAAGATTAGGAATTATAACAGCCACAACCGATACCCCAATTTCATGAGGACTTAGACTGACAGCATATCCAACAACTCCAAACAGGAACATTCATGCTGTTCCGACTGATATCAAAGTCCCGATGGAGTGATGTTCGGGAGAGATAGGCCCACCATAAGAACCCACCGGTCAGCCCAATGACTCAAAGTTTGCAAGCTCTGCCCACTGTCGATATCAGTTTGTCGATAAGTCTGTATTTCTCTTTGCCTTCAACGCTCAGCATGCCCAGCACGCTGTAATAGTACTTGATCTGCAGTTTGCGCTGAAACAGCAGACAGGACAGCAGAAACTTCAGACTGAACTCGTAAACTTTTCGTTTTACCGGAAAAGGAACCCCATGTTTGCGAACAACGTACACCCTCGACCGATGAAAATGATACCGCTTGAAACCAGCGATCGAAGTGTTCACAGAAGTTGATCGACGACCCAGATGCATCAACTGGGCCGAGCCAATGATCATGATCGGACCGATCTGCTTCCTCAATCGAAAACAGAGGTCATCATCTTCTGAATAAAGAAAGATCTTCTCGTCGAACTTTCCCACTTCCTTAAAATTTCGTTTTGAAACAAAAATGGCCGCTCCAAGAATTGCGGGAACTTCAAAGTCGGTGTCGGGAAGCTTTTCAGGTAACCATCGCTTCTGAGACACAAGAATACTTTTGGACATCAGTGCAGGAACGCCCGATTCACTCATGAGAACAGGTGCGAACGCGCTCGCGTTAGGATGTCTTTGCGTTGCTTCATACAGTTTGTCGATAGTATCCGACTCCAGCTCTGTGTCGGGATTGAGAAAGAAAAGATACTCGGTTTCCGCGGCATCGGCGCCGATGTTGCAGGCACGGGCAAATCCGACATTCTGTTCATTGACGATAACCGTGGCACCCGATTGTTCAGCAACCTCCGCGCTGTCATCCTCACTGGCATTGTCGACGACAATCAACGGACATCGTTCCGGAATCGTATTCAGCATCGCCTGTAAAGGAGCCGCGCTATTGAAGGAAACTGTAATGACGGTGACAGGATGGTCAGACACGGTTCAACCGTCTATCCATTGGAGAAGTGCGAGATCGGATAGTCGTCGGTAAACGTACCTGACTCCGATTTAGCACTTGTCGTGTCCACATATTCATGATGGCAATACCGCCGCATCAGTTGATATGCTCCATTTTCCAGCAACCCAACAAACCGGGAACAAGACCTCACGTGTGTCTGAACCCGTTCGCGCGCCGGTAATATGACACTCGTTTCGGGATGCTGAACTCAAGCAGGTAGAGAAACTTCTGCTTCCAGGTGCGCTTCATCCTGACGTGTGAACATACGTACGACCCATGATCGACGAACCTCACCCCGTGAAATACAACCTGGGGCCTCAACGTGAATGTCTGAAGGTTATTTTGCCACCCCGCGTGCATCAACTGATCGATCGCAAACGGCATGCGAGGGTATTTCCGCAGTAGATGTTCAATGGCACTTCGAGTGATGATGTAACCGCTCGCCCCGATATTGCCATGCCTGATCAGCCCGATCGAAAACTCATGATCAATATCTGCCAAAGATACAAACGGTCGATAGGGCCGACGGTTATCCAGAAAGATGATGTCGAATGTGAGCCCATCTTCTACCGCAACCTCGACAGCATTCAACAGCTGCCCGACATTTGAAGCAAGTGTGACATCATCCTCGAATACCGCGATCATGTCCAAACCTTGATCAAGGGCATTCCGCCAAACCTGCCTGTGGCTGATCCAGGCTCCAAGCATACCGGGAACATTCGGGTGCATCCAATTGACCAGACCGGACTGCCGGTCTCCATGCCTGATGTGCTCTTCTTCAGGCAACATATGTCCATCTATCCCGACAAATAACTCATACTCAATTCCCAGGGTCTCGAACTGTTCGGCAATTCGCGCGCGCCGCTCATGCGCTCGCGTCAGATTGATGACAACACACTTCATTCAGTCACAGTCCCGATTTCTATCGAGGGTCAATTGAGCGGAACATTATAGTTTTTGCCTTAGTCTTTCACCCACTTGAAAGAAACCACAAGTTCGAGTTATCCAAACCCTGTCAATCAACCTCACCGAACATGTTACCTATAATACGGACATAACCGATTCGAACCGACTGATGGGTTCTGATGATGACTGAAAAGTCTCTTAGAAACAGCTACAAATATTGGAAACACAATCTCCAATCCAGCTGGAAAAGCTGGACCTATAGGCAATTTCAAAATAAGCGGTGGTACCAGAACTACAAGACCTGGGAACGCGACCAGAAACGCAAAAGAGGCGGCAAAGACTGGAACAAAAACGGTCAGATCGACCATTTCAAACAACAGGAGCATCAGTATCTCGCTCGTGTGTCAGACGCAACTCCGGGAACCGCAGACTGGTTGATCGGAACTGAAATCAGATATGGAGGGATTTCAACAGGCGTAGCCCGGGAAAAGGTAAGTCCGCACGACCGCCGAGGTCTTGACGACAGGGAATCGAACCTCGCCACCGGCGGCGACAGGATGCTGCATCATGGGTATGCCAAACACTATGCGGAATTTTTACGACCTTATGTCCAGGACCGTGACCAGCGTTTCGTAATTTGTGAATTCGGCATACTGAAAGGCACCGGTCTGGCAATTTGGTGTGACCTCTTTCCCAATGCCCGCTGCATCGGATTAGATGTCGACTTGTCCAGCATCAAAAAGAATATGGACAACCTGCTCCGGTTAGGTGCATTCAGTAATAATTCACCCGAACTTTACGAATACGACCAGTTCGTGCACTCTGCAGATTACCTGAAAGAAATATTGGACGGAGACAAGATCGACATCGTCATGGACGATGGTCACCACAGCGACGAATCCATTCTGACCACTCTAGAAAGTGTGAAACCGCATCTCGCCAAAGAGTTCGTCTATCTGATCGAAGACAATCCTTTTGTTCACAAAAAGATCGAATTGAATTACAAGGGATGCACCTTGTACTCCGATTCCGAACTGACTGTGATCACTTCGCTATCGCCTGCAGCTCATGAGTAAATGATGCAGTGAATAACCGCAACTGCTCTCAACCTGTAACACCAATTACTGATGTTTGGCGTAACAAGTTCGCATACTGGCTGAGTCCGCTAAATTGATTACCAAGTCAATGCTCTCTGCTCGAACTCGATTCTGTCGAAATGCTACGAAGTCCGGATTCAACACCTATAATTTGCCCCTGTCTGAACGACCACTCAAATCCTGCCAACTCATTCCGTTTCAAAGTGCTGATTGAACGACTGAAAGCCAACAAACACGAACGTCGTAAATTACGACATATCGAAAGAATCCGTAGAGATTTCGACGAGGATGCCTCTGCGGTTATGGAGCAGGTTCTGGGCTACACCATGATTCCCGACGAAAGCCTGTTTGCTGTAATAGAAGCGGTGCGGTATGTCAGTCAATGGAAGATACCCGGTTCCTTCGTTGAGTGCGGAGTCTGGCGCGGCGGAGCAACGATGGCCGCCGCTCTCACCTTGAAACAGTTTGGTGATACCGACAGGTCAATTTATCTGTATGACACGTTTACCGGTATGACCGAGCCCAAAGATGAAGACAGTGACCCGCGCGGTAAAATTAACGTACATGAAACGTATCGCAAAAAACAGACTGGAGTTGATGAAAGTAATTGGTGTCGGGCGGACCTGGACGATGTCAAACAGAATATGGCCAAGACCGACTACCCTTTTGACAAATTCATGTTTGTAGAAGGAAAAGTTGAAGACACCCTACCGAATACATTGCCAGAAGAAATCGCGATATTGAGATTAGACACCGATTGGTACGAATCTACAAAACAGGAACTGATTTACCTATTCCCGCGATTGGTATCCAAAGGTGTGATCATTGTTGACGATTATTACTCGTGGACTGGAAGTAAACAGGCAGTTGATGAGTATCTGGACTCAATCAATTCGCCTGTTTTCCTCAAAAGAGTCGCGGACACAGTGATCGGAGTCAAGCCATGAAACGTGCTGTCAATTCGAAGAATCCGAATTTCTGCAATTCTTTACCTGATTTCACCTGGTTGAGTCAATGGATTGAGCCTCAATCTGTAAATCGGAATATGCTGGGTTCCCGACTTCAGTTTCCAATCCTTCGCAGCATTGTGACGCATGAAATAGGTGACAGCAGGCAAACAGTGACGATTGATCACCCTGTTCAACGCGGATTGCCTGATACCCGAATCTATCGGTACGTGCACGAATATCAATGGGTGTAAGTCAACGGATCAAGCCCATAGATTCGTGCCAATCTGGATATCAAACCGCCAATCAATCTGTAATTGTCCTTATCTTCAACGCTTAGAATTCCAAGCACGCGATAATAGTACCTGGCTTGCAGCTTGCGCCTGAATATCAGACAAGACAGCAGGAATTTCAGACTGTACTCGATCACTTTTCTCCTTACAGGAAAATCAACCCCATGCTTGCGTACGACGTACGTTTTTGACCGGTGAGAATGGTAACGTTTGAAATCTGCGAGCGCAGCACTCGCAGGCGTTGATTGGCTTCCCAAATGCTTCAACTCAGCGGCGCGAATGATCATGATCCGCCCGAACTGCGTCCTCAAGCGAAGTGAAAGGTCGTCATCTTCGAAGTAAAAAAAGATTTTTTCATCAAATCTCCCGACTTCTTCAAAAATTCGTTTGGAAACAAACACCGCCGCTCCGGAAACAGCTGGAACTTCAAAGTCCATATCGGGAAGTCCATGCATCAACCAGCGCTTCCCGGGCACAAGAACACTTTTCGATTTCATCGCCGGCATGCCCAATCGGTCCATGAGGACCGGCGCGAACGCGCTGGCGTCCGGATATCTGCTCGTTGCCTGATACAGTTCGTCAATTGTATTCGGTTCCAGTTCAGTGTCTGGATTGAGAAAGAACAGATACTCAGTTTCCGCCGCTTCAGCACCTTGGTTGCATGCACAGGAAAACCCCATATTCTGTTCATTGACAATAACCGTGGTACCCGATCTTTCAGCAACCTCGACGCTGTCATCCTCACTTGCGTTGTCCACGACAATGACCGAGTATCGTTTTGGAACCGTCATCAGCATGGATCGCAAAGAGACTGCGCTATTGAAGGAAACTGTAATTACAGTGACGGGAAAATTGGACACGTTGTCACCATTGAACAATCCGAAAGCTCTAAGACAGAGAATACCTAAAATCAGACCTAATTCCTGAAACCTGGGTGTTTGCGTGCAAACGCTATAAAGCACACTTTCAGCAAAACTACTGCCCCTGATTCAATCCTCGCGTTCTACAGTTCGTTCACAAATCTTCATCCGCCAGCAAATGCAACCAAATGAGCGCGTCAGGGTAATCGATTTGTGTTATCCCCGCACAGTATCAGCAATATTTTTACACTTATGAGAGCAACAGATATATCCCCGACGAAACTTCACGGAGCAATCACCGTAAATCCACAATCAGAGCGCACAACCCATTCTGGATATAACTGTTCAATAATCTTGTGAACATCCCAATTGTCCTCAACAAAGTAAACAAACCGTTCTTTGAGGTGAGGTGCGAAACTCTTGAGCGTAGTCATGATGGCTTCATCACTGTGTCGACCGTCGTCTGTAAAGACATCAATCCTATCTCCATTGAGAATTTCTTTGACGTAATCTGAAGAATAGACAAATTGATCGTATTGATACAGTTCAGGTGTATTCCTGCTAAACGCACCGAGACTTCGCAAATTGTCCATGTTTCGCTTGATATTAGACAGGTCAATATCCAGTCCAACGATCCGGGAATTCGGGAACAGTTCACACCAGATTGCGAGTCCAGTCCCTTCCAACACACCGACTTCACAAATCACAATTCGCTCGCCGCGATTCCGCACATAAGGTTCAAGAAATTTCGCATAGTGATTGGCATATTCTTGGTGAAGCATTCTATCACCGCCTGAAGCCAAGGTCTCTGGACCTGTCGGGTCAAGGGGACTGTTTTGCGTGGTTATACCGAAAATCTTTCCTCCATATTTTTTTTCTGCACAAATTAACCATTCCGGAGTGCCAGGTGCCGAACCCGACCTGGACTTGATATAGGCGCGTTCAAACAGCCTGATACGCCACTTCGTAATATACCTGTGCCAGCCTTGGCGGGTTCTCCAGATTCTGAAGTTGATCCTCCAGGTTCGGTAATTCTGATGCCAGATTCTGTCCCGGATTTAGGCGCGTATCCACAACTTGTATTTGGATCTAAACGTGTGCTTGCAAGCTTTGTACCAATGCCGATAATCCCTTTCCATCATTGCCAATTCTTCCTTCTCCTCAGCGTCAAAGTCGAGAAATTGAGAATCTTTTGATTATGTTTTGAAAATACCAAGCCCGTTTTCTAAAGCTTCTTTTCCATTTTGTGGACTTACTGAGAGACTGCCAGGGTTTAGACCAGTCGTCAGTAGTATTCGGACCCTCACTATGCGTCCTATCGGTACAATTAATTAAAGACTGATAGTCAGTCCGGTGGAATACTATAGGTGGATTTAGAGTGTATGTACGAAGTTTGGTCAGCCATGGAGCATGCATGATGTCATCAATCGGAAAGTTTCTAATTTTTGGAAACCATTCAATTAAACGTTGCATCGCCCGCCGGTTGATAAGATAACCCTGCGTACCTATATTTTGATACTTAACTATTCCCAAGCTTAATCCATCACCAAGTTCAATCAGTGGCAAGAAAGCCTTGTCAACATGTTGTCTGCTCAAGAAGACGATATCAAATAGATCTCTCTTCGATTCAAGAATACTGACAACACAATTGAATTCATCACTGATCGATATATCATCCTCAAAGATACCAACTATCTCCAGACTGTCGTTTTCAAGACAATGTTTCCACACGGTTTGGTGGCTGATCCAGCACGCCAGTAACCCTGGGACTATAGGATGACTCCAATTGATTGATCGGCTTTGAAGGTCGGCAAACTCTTCGTACTCATGCTCTGTCAGATCAAACTTGTCTTTGGCGGTATAGAATTCAAACTCGTCGCCTTGTCTATGAAATTCTTTCTTAATATGCTCGCGCCTATCCTCGGATCTTTCAAGATTGATCACAAAAAACTTCATGATGAACGGCTTGAGTACAGTATCTTTAAAGTTGCACAAGAATTTCTAGAACCTAACGTAATCATCGGAATTTACCGCTCCACTCGAAAGCCTTGAGGTGAATTGATCGTCGGTGGGCTTGAGTCGGAATGCAAATTCATCGTAAGCCCGGACCAGTGTCAAGTAGTGTTCACCGATTGGATGAAACCGGTTATTGCTCAAAGTTATTATAGCGGGAGGGCTTTCCCCACTTTCGGCAATAACTATGTCGGAATTAGGGTTGTAGAACACGCCTTCGTCAGGTCTAACTGTATTTTTGTGTTATCGCATGGAGTGATGTTGATGATAGATACCTGCGATGGCAACTGAACGAGTACCTTCACATCCCGCTGTTGATCCGGTCGATCAACTTGACAATTTGAACAAATTAGAATTTTTAGGTATGCTGATTCCAAAGCGACAATCTGATTGGACTGGATAGCTAAAGCCTTTTCGATAAGGAAAGATACTTCTCACCACCCATGTTCGCAGTCCAACGGTCAGCCGAGAATTTCGCAAACACCTCTGAGCATCCTTCAACAAACCGATCATGCAACTCGACAAATACGACCGGAACGTCATCAATCACCCCGCTACCAAACAGCTCTTTCTCACTGCCTTCAATATCCAGTTTCAGAATCCCGATCTGCCTGTCCCCGAATTTGGTGGATATCTCTTCCAGAGTGATGGTATCCGCATATTCAAGAACTGATGAGTTCAAACCATCAACTTCGTCTTCGACAATCGTGTATCCCCACTCTTTCCTGCCGGGATCAAATAGATTGACAGCCCCGCCCTGCTCGTTTGAAAGTGCAGCCTGTATCGCAACAATATTCTTTCTACCGGCAATATTCCTGCCTAGGATTGACATATTCTCAGACGAAGGTTCCACCGTAACGATCGTCGCATCAGGGTACATCTCTGAGAACTTCAATGCCGCCGTTCCGATGTACCCGCCCCCATCGACAATCAGTCCACTGTAATCCTCAGGAAGGAGCTGTCCGAGAAATTCAAATTCCTCTGTCAGATTGAGGATCGCAACTCTTAGGTCCGGCGTGGCCGAGCGAACCCATATCGGCCAGCGACCGTCAACCGTGACTTGTCTTTCAACCCTGCGCCCTGCCAGTTTCAAGAGCTCGAACTTCAGGTAAGTCAGCAGACCCACTGCGTATACGCGAAGCGTGACTTTTCTCACGCTGTTGTAGTTTTTCAACCTCGAACGGGATTTCATTGGCGACTACCCTAATCCGTAAAGTCGGCAGGCAGTCAATTACAGGTCAAGCCTGTCTTTGGCTTTCGAGAATTCAAACTCCACCCCGACAGAATCAAATTCCTCGGCTATGAGTCTGCGTCTGTCGACGGAGCGCTCCAGATTGATGACAATGCACTTCATGGAATCAGGTGAGTTTTCCGACTGATGATCTCTCAAGGATAAATTGATGAATGCGATGCATCCCAGAGCGAATGTCCCAACAAACTGAACTCGCCACCTCAACTAACGCGATTCGCAGTTTCGAAGTTAAGTACATCTTGTTTCGCCCATATATTTATTGGACACAAGTTCTGATACCAGTCCCGATCCTTGATTCGCGAACGGATCCACTGCCTGTATTTGGATTTGACAGTGTACTTGCAGGCTTTGTACCAATGCCGAAGAGTCCATTCATACCCTGATCAACTCAGATCATCGATCATATCGCCGGATATTATATATCCCCGCTCTCTCCCCGCGGAAACCAAAAGGCTGACTGATTCCCATGTCCGTGTCCGAATGCAGGGACAATGGCTTTCTGATACCTTTCCTTGAGATTCGATGCTGCAGCTCAAATCCATCCTCTCTCCCGATGGCAATCGAATTGATGAATTCCTTCTGAAATGTTGCACCAGAAAATCAAATTCATCCGTATGGATCAGACTCGCGACTCCCGGATCCGCAATGGCTGAACAACCCCATTTCGATGACGCCATCATGACCGCATTGGGAAGCACTGTGTCACACCTCAGTGATCAGTCTGTCTGTTTCGTCGAGGACAATGCAAATGCCCACAAAAGATTGAACTGGAATATCCGCAGTTTCCCATGCCTGTCGATGGGGAACTGACTGTGATGACCTCACCGTCAGGCACTGCGCACTGACATCCCGCTGACCGGCCATTCAGTTTTCCCATTACAGCGGAATGACTCACGAATATGGATCCGTACACATTTCGACTGATCTGCACTGCAGATCCATAGACACGACTTGAAATTCGTTGATCACTCCCCTTTTGGGAAAACACATCCTTTGGTCGCTTTCGATTTCGAGGTTCAACAATCCGATTGGCTTGTCCCCTGCTTTTGCGCGTGCTTTTCAGAAATGATGACCTCAGTCCTTTGAGGTGTCAGTGAAACCAAAGCATCGATCATATCGCCGGAGATTGCATATCCCCACTCTCTCCCTGACGGGACCAGAATGATTGACCTGTTCTGATATCTGTGCCCGACTGTCGAGACTGTGGCATTCCAGTACTTTTCTTTCAAGTTCCAGACATCAGTCAGAATATTTCCTCTCACAATGACAATTGAACTGATGATGTCCCTGGAAAAGATTGCTTGAAAAAAAAACAGAGAACCAACACTAAAATAAAGTATGCGTACCCAACAATTAATGATGGCGAGACAAAGACTTACTTTTGGAGGCGTGATATATTCCTAAATCAAACAGATTTTATACACTCAGTGAACGAAGTAATGCGATGCTGATATGACGAAAGTAGGAACTAGAACGATCACAGAAGGACAAAAGGCATTAGACGATCTAATCTCAGAAATTGAAAATGACAATCGAAATTGGAATGAATCTGAAACACGATTTCAGATAATTGATCGAGTCGTAATAGATTGTTTAGGGTGGCCTCGCGATTCTGTACAAGTAGAGCAACCCCAAGATTCTCGTGATTACACTGACTACGAACTTGGAGTGCCACGCTGCGTAATATGGGAAGCCAAGCGAAAAGATAAAACCTTTGATTTGCCAGCAGATCCTAAGAAAAATATGTTCAGAAACTTGGACTCTATCGTTGCGCTCAGCGCCGAAACTCTTGCTGCTGTCGAACAGGTCAGGAGTTATTGTAGTAATCGTGGAGTAGAAATCGCTGTCGCAACAAATGGACATCAAATTATCGCCTTTTTAGCAACGCGAAGCGATGGCGTTGCCCCACTCAAAGGCCGTTGCTTTGTTGTCAATGGATTCGAACAGTTTCAGAATGAATTCCCTAAGGTATGGCAGATGTTGTCTCCTGAAGGAATCACAGAGAATCGCTTAAAACGTATTCTTACTGTCGGAGAGGACCGAGCAATACCTGAGAAAATGTCCTTGCGTCTGGAAAATTATCCCAAGTATCGTTACCCAAGCCAACTACAAAATTCTTTGCGTGAACTCGGAGAATTATTAATTGTTGATATTGTTGATAAAACGGAACGAGATACTGAAAAGAAATTTTATGAGAAATGCTACTGCGAGAGTGGAGCATTGTCACAGCACGCATTGATCAGCAAACGCATTCTAGCTGCGAGGTATGCATCCCTTTTCGATCAAACAGAAACAGCACCACTCGTCAAACCAGTGCAATCAGGTCCCCGTAAAACCAATTTTTCACCGGAATTGATTACTGCCCCAATTGCTAGAAGACCCGTCGTGTTAATTGGCGATGTTGGCGTTGGCAAGACATCATTCTTGAAACATTTGATGCATGTAAGCGCATTCGAGGAATTTCAAAAATCAATTTACATTTACATTGACCTTGGATCACAGGGTGCACTATCCGACGATTTGAAAAAATTTATTCTGACTGAAATTGAAAATCAGTTGTACACTCAATATTTAGTCGATATCAACGAGCACAAGTTTATCAAATCCATCTACCATCTTGAAATTTCTCGTTTTCATAAGGGCATATACGCAGATTTGCGTAAAGAAAACCCAAGTGCATACAATCAAAAACTCCTTGAATTCTTGGAGAAAAAGATTAACGATAGAGATGTGCACATAAAACAAGCAATCTCACATATAGCCAAAGGACGAAAAAAACAAGTAATAGTCGTACTCGACAATGCAGACCAGCGAGATTACGAAATACAGCAATCAGCTTTTATCATCGCACAAAACTTTGCTAAGGAATGGGATTCCGCAGTTTTTATTGCTGTACGTCCGCAAACTTTCCACAGATCGAAGCAATTTGGTTCCCTGACTGCGTATCCAAATCGTGTGTTTACTATCTCCCCACCCCGAATTGATCATGTAGTGGAAAAACGCCTGAATTTTGCGCTTGAAATGGCGGAGGGACGTATTCCAATCGAACACATTCGTGACATAAATTTACAGTTACCAAATATAGCCACCTTTTTAAAAGCACTTCAAATTTCTCTGAGAGAAAATTCAAACTTGGTTGAGTTCCTATCCAATATTACTGCTGGCAATGTCAGGGCTGTATTTGAATTTGTGACAAAGTTCATTGGTAGTCCAAATGTAGATGCCGAAAAGATTATAAACATCATGGAAAGCGAGGAGAGATATGTAATTCCGGTCCACGAATTTTGGAAAGCTGCTCTATTAGGTGAATATTCATATTATGATCCACAATCCTCAATTGCGTTAAATCTATTTGACATTAGAAACATTGAGCCAAAGGAGCATTTCCTTATGCCCATGGTACTAGGGTTTCTGCATCACGAAGGAGACCACAAATCAAGTGAAGGGTTCGTGAGTTCGGTCTCCATCCTTGAAGAAATGCAACAATGGTCATTTACATTAGAAGCCACAGAAGCAGTACTTAGGCGTGCAAGCAACAAAAAATTATTGGAAAGCCCAAAGCGAGTTACTTTTGAAGAGGACGAAGGTGGACTTTATGGCGAAATGCCGAATTATTTCCGAATCAGCACGATAGGTGCCTATCACCTTCTTCGGTGGATTACTGAATTTTCGTATCTTGATGCGATGTCTTTTGATACACCCATACTTGACGAGAATCTACGTAATGACATCGCTCAGAGAGTTACTTCATTTGAAATTTCTGACAGGCTAGTACGAGCAACCACATTTCGTCAATATCTGACTAATATTTGGCGTAATTCGAATCTCGCACCAAGCTACTTCAATTGGGATACCTCACTCAGCGTAGGCGATCCAAGTTTCAATCGAGTCAAACAGGCAGTCAAACGAAATAGAGTTAAGGGCACCTCTATTAACCCTGAATCTTGAGAGTCCCTGAGTGTCCGATGCCGATTCTTGAAAAAATCCAAGCTTCCGCACCGCATTTTCCGAAAAATTCCCGATCTGAAGGCGATTTTCCGCAATTTCCGGCCTGAATGCCCCCTGATCCGAGCCTCATCGCCCTGAATTCCGACCATTCGGACACAGCTTCCCCTACACCGCCGACAACGACGGCTGCAGATAGCTCAGCCGTCTCATGTTGTAGCAAAGGTTGCGCAACCCGATCCAGGTCCGCGCCCGCGTCTTCCCGATACAGCGCATGTACCGCTGCGGCATCTCATTGGTCATCGACCCGAACACATGCTCCACCCGGCAGCGCACTTTCGAATACACCCGATTGACCTCATCCTGACGGTCGCTCAACGCCTTCGCACGCGTGCCCTTGTGGTTGATGCGGGGCTTGTAACCCCGCTTCCGCAACTTCCTCAACGCATCCTCCGAACGGTAGGCACTGTCGGCCCATACCTGACAATTGTAGGCACCGATTAATTTTTCCCCAAAAGCACCGACGAAAAATCCCCACTTTCGGGCGATGCGGTGATCAGCCGCTATTATAGATCGACACCTCCGTTTTTGTTTTTTTCGGTCTGCCACGCGGTTTTCTGCCGCTCGACGGCGAGTGTTGATCCGGTTGCGGCATGATCAGGTCGCGGTGTTCCCTGAGGCGGTAGCTGGCGCCTTCGATGCGGACCACAACGGCGTGATGCAGCAACCGGTCGAGCAGTGCGGTGGCGACCACCGGGTCGCCGAACACCTCACCCCATTCGGCGAAGCCGCGGTTGGAGGTGAGCACCATGGCGCCCTTCTCGTAGCGTGCGCTGACCAGCTGGAAGAACAGGTTGGCGCCTTCCCGGGGCAGGGGCAGGTAGCCGATCTCGTCGACGATCAGCAGTGCGGCCCGGGTGTAGAAGCGCAGCTTGGCGGTGAGCTGTCCGGCGCGGTGGGCCAGCGACAGCGCGTCGACCAGTTCGGCCAGGGTGCAGCGGTAGACGCTTTTGCCGGCCTTGACGGCGGCCACGCCGAGTGCGCAGGCCAGGTGGCTCTTGCCGGTGCCGGGCGGGCCCAGGAACAGCACCGATTCGCCGCGGCGGATGAAGTCCAGTCCGGCCAGCGCATGGATGCGCTGCTTGTCCAGCGACGGCTGGAACGCGAAGTCGAAGGTCTCCAGCGTCTTCGGCGGCGACAGCCTGGAGGTGCCCAGCGCCACCTTCAGCCGTCGGGTCTCGCGGAAGCTCAGCTCTTCGGTCAGCAGCGTCTCGATCGCCTCCAGTGCGCTGATCTGGCCGTTTTCCAGCCGCCTGACCACATCTTCCAGCGCTTCCATCGCAAACGGCATCTTCAGCGACACCAGGCGCTGACGGATGGTGTCGGTCACGGCCGCGCTCATGATGACGACAGCCGCTGTCCGACCGCCTCGTAGAACCACAGCGGGCGGCGCGCCGCATTCGAGCCCTCGGTTTCGGTGACCGGCACCGCCATGCGATGCGAGGGGTCGATCACCCGGCTGCCCTGGGTGTCGGCGAGCGGATGACGGGCGATGATCTCGCCGCGGTCGATGATGCGCATCTCGCAGGTCAGCGCCTGCACCTCGACGATGCGGCTGTCGGTGCCGTCGGGTACCGAATAGGTGCTGCCGCGCCAGGCCACCATGCCCTCGTTGTTGACCTTGCGCTCGACCGCCACCAGCGCCGGATAGCGCATCACCGGCAACGTCATCAGGTGTCCGCGCTCGGCCTCGAAGGCCTCGCCGACGATCCTGCCGGTGGTGGCATGGCGGCGCACATTGGCGACCTCGTCGCGCCAGCTCGTGAAACAGGCGTTGAGGTGGGCCAGCGAGTCGAATGAGCCGCCGAGGAAAAAGTCCGAGCGCACGTATCGGAACACCCGCTCGACCTTGCCCTTGGTCTTGGCCCGATACGGGCGGCAGGCGCGCGGGAACGCGCCGTAGTGACCCAGAAGCCCCAGCAGCGAGCGGTTGTAGATCACCTCGCCGGTGTCGTCGTCCTCATCGACCACCGCGGTCTTCATCCGGTCATACAGCATGTGACGCGGCACCCCGCCCAGCGACTCGAACGCCAGCACATGCATGCGCAGCACGGTGTCGAGCTTCTGGTCGTCGCAGAACCGGCCCCACAGCCAGCGGCTGTGCCCCAGCACCATGGAGAACAGCCAGATCACGCGCAGCCGATCGGGCTGTTCGTTGAAGTGCACCTTGAAACGGGCGAAGTCAACCTGCGCCTGCTCGCCGGGCGGCGTCTCGAAGCGCAACTCAAAGCGACGCCGAGCCGCCGGACGGATGTCGCTGAGATAGTCGCGCAGGATCGACACCTGACCCGGATAGCCCAGGTCGCGGATCTCGCGCAAAAGGCGCGTGGCACTCAGCTGCGGATACCGCCCGATCCGCTCCAGCAGATAGTCGCGGTACGGATCCAGCTTCGAAGCTCTCGAAGCGACGCACACCGCATCCGGATCGCGGCGGTCCAGGCTCAGATACTTGCGCACCGTCTTGCGGTCCAGATCCAGCCTGCGGGCGATCTGCGAGATGTTCAGCCCCTCGTCTTTCAGTTGATGAATCATATAAAACTCCCTATGTAATATCATGCATCGTGTCCTTCGGAATGAATCGTCAAAATCCAAACCATAGGACAATTCCCCGATTTTGCCTTTCCGCCCGCTAGCGGGCGGAAAGGCAAATCCTCACACTCCGTAAAGTGGGGAATTTAAATCGGTGAAAGTGGGGAATTTAAATCGGTGGTGACAACAATCGCCCTTGGGCCGTTGCGGCAACAGCTCAACGAACACCTGAGAGTCGTGCGTGCTCGCCGCCGTCACCTCCCATTCGTCAATGAACTTCGTCTCCCGGTCCGCCGAGATATGGTTCTTGTAGCCATAGTGGTTCTGATTGCGCTTTTTCGTCCAGCGCGCATCGGTGTCCTTCTGGCACAGCCTGTTCGGATTGTCCTGCCAGGCCTCCGGCACCTCGCCGGACTTCACCGTCTTGTTGTCCTCGCGGCTGTTGCGCTGACGGGGAACCTCGACAATCGACGAGTCTACAATCTGTCCGCTGGTCAGCTCGTAGCCATGCGAGCGCAGCTGCGCCTTGAAAAGATCGAACAGCTCGTCAATCCGACCCGACCGGCTCAGCATGTCGCGGTACTTCCACAGGGTCTTCTGATCCGGTACCTGATCATCACTCTCAAGTCCCGCAAACCGCTTGAAGGTGCGACGGTCCACCAGAATGAACTGCAACCGGCGGTCGCTCAATGAGTGCATCACACCCAGCAGGATCGAACGGAACATCACCAGCGGACCCCAGGCCGGCCGGCCCGGACCTCCATGGGATATACCGAAAATCTCCTCAAGCATCGGTACAAACACCTCCCAGTCCACCAGCGCCCTGATACGCACCAGACCATCAAATTCCTCCAGCGTCCGCTGCTGCATCTCGCGCTCGAACAGATGTCGTCTCTCCATCTCAGATACCCTGCAATAAATCCGCAAAATGAATGACTTACCGATGGCCCGTATTATGTCATATCAAGGCCGAAATCGCGAATCCGAATGGCTTTCACTTACCCCATCTCAGGCTGTATCATTAGTGTCGAATTAATTGACGTGCCCTTGAGAAATCTTGTCTTACTGAAATAAAGTTGGAAACAACACTGGTCAAGCTTGGAAGACTTCGCCCTGCGCGTCACCTAGATCTCGTCGCCAGGTTCGCTGCTCAGTTACCTGGTGGCGAGCATTGATTTTAACCGTGGCTACTCGCCGCACGAGGTCCGTGTTACCTTATGCAATCGGAAATTCATGAATGTCAATTAATACATGTAATCTCGACAAATGTAGCATTATTCAGGGTCAACTAGATTAGTCAAAAAAAACAGACCCGGGAATTACAGACACCGTGGTTGGCTAGTTGAATGGTCTGAAAGAAACTCAGATTTGAAGAGTTGACTCCTGAAATGGGAAAAATAGAACCTGCAGGGAAGCAATTTAATTTTCTTTACTTTCCTGCTCCTTGCGTACTTTCGTCGTACGTTCTTGCTCCTCACGTGCTTTCGTCATTGCTGAAGAAACCAGTCCAGTAGGAACAGCGACGATTCCAATGCCGATGAGTAGAATCAAGCCAGTAAAGAAGCGACCACCTGCAGTGATCGGATAAACATCACCGTACCCGACTGTCGTCAGTGTAATGATTGCCCACCATAAACTGTGAATGATCGATGCAAAGTTTTCAGGCTGCGCTTCGTGCTCGAAATAATATATTCCGATTGATGAAACATACAACATTACTGCCGTCACACCGAAGAATATCATAGCCTCATCTTTCATCGATTTGAATGACTCTTTGTAGAGATCAAAGGCTTCGCTGCGTTTAAACAACTTAAACAATCTCAATAATCTGAGCAATCTCAATAATCTTAGAACTATTAAATTTACACTTCCTAGGGCTATGTAGTAAGGCAGCACTGCGAGTAAATCAACAATTCCCCAACCGCAAATATATTCTTTTCTTTCTTTTGGTGATTCTGCAACATAAATTCGTAATACATATTCGATTGTGAAGAAAACAGTAATTGTTAGTTCGAATATGGAGAAGAGTTGTCGTGAGAAAGGTGGCAAATTTGGTAGGGTTTCGATTGTTAGTACGATAACGGAAATTATTACCATGAAAATTATTACCGCATCGAATACCTTACTCCCATCCTTTTTATCTGGTTCACCGTTAACTATTTTTGCAAGTCTATCACGTAAATTTTGTCGTTCATTCATTCGAACTCAACCCCACCTCTGCTTTTTTCGTGATTCTTTTCAATGGAAATTAGGCAGTGCAAATTTTCCAAGGCACTATTCCGATTCGTCAGATTGAAATATTTGTCATATTGGGTAACTCCACCCGGTACTACTTCCCGAGTCAAATTGTATATCAATCAATTGAAGATCGAATCGAAGCTGCTTAGAATTCGTCAGTAGTAATCGTAGATTTTTAGAAAATTTCTCTAATGGGCACCTCTATTTACCCTGAAATTCGAGTGCCTTTGAGTGCCCGATGTTGATTTTTGAAAATTGCCAGGCCTGCGGACCGCATTTGTTAGAAATATTCCCGGTCTGAAGGCAAATTTTCCCGATATCCGGCCTGAAAACTCCCTGATCCGAGCCTCATCGCCCTCGATTCCGCCCATTCGGACACAACTTTCCCTATGCCGCCGACAACGATGGCTGCAGACAGCTAAGCCGCCTCATGTTGTAGCAAAGGCAATTTCATTGAGTGATGGAGGCGAGTCGAAGATCGGAGAAGTCGTGTTTGAATTGATGGACCGGTTTCCAAATCATCCTCAAAAGTGGGAAGTCGAGGGTATGGTATACGAAGAGCTTGACAACGAGTCTACTGCGGAAGTTGCTTATCGCCGAGCCCTAGAATACGGTGGTGAGTTCACGTTAGTTTACCTGGCAAAATTACTGCTGAAACAGGGAAATCGTCATCCGCAGGCGCATCAACTTCTCCAGCAAGCAATTGCAGCTACCAAGAGTCGACTGAAGTGTGTCCCCTGCAGAGAATTGGCGGAATCGCTGATTCGTGGCGATGATATTCAGGCGATCAAAACCCTTGAAATCGGACTACATGCCAACCAAAACTGTGTCTGTTGTCTGACATTGCTCATTGATATTTACAGACGACGAGCAGAACCAGCCACTTTCGAGAAACAGTACCGGGCAGCCCTCGATACAAACTACCCAACTCTCGCAACCTTCAAAAGACCTAATCAGGTAATTTCCGGCGAAGAAGCGGTTGGCATGAAAAGGTGGATTGTCGAACGAGATGCCGAGAGTCCACTCAAGCTTCCCGGGCGAACTCCCGCTAAGCCATCTGACACTGATTCAAGAGAGAATTATGCCGAACTGGCGACGGCTTCCAATACTAATATCATTGTAGACCGACTTTTCTTAGCTTTTATTGAGATAACCCGAAATCGTCTCCACCAGGCTGTAAACTATTTGGATGCCGTTCTCACCGACCTGCCTTCACACCGAAAGTTGATCCCCAGTTTTGTGGATACAGCAATGCTTACCGTTCAATTGGACGAAGGTGCAAGTCTTATGGAACTTCTTGACAGACACGAGAACGCAGACATTGTAGAGCCACTTGCCATAGCGGTTCGTATGTTGAGGGGCGAGGACACCATCGTTGCAAAGGAAATTCAAGAAGTTGCCTGGGACATTATTCAAAGAACATCGGCACAAACTCAATGAAATGGACAGAAGCATTTGGTAAAGTTAATCTTTGTATTCAGTTAAGCGAAGTAAGAAGTCTTTCTAGAATGGATCTCGCCAAAAACGGAAGATTTGCCAAGTTGAACGTCGGTTTTACCACATAGTATGTACACAAGTACGCTGCGCAAAGCGAAATTTCAGTCAACCTAGAATTCTTGAAAGTGCCTCTCTCGAAAACACATCAGAATGTATACTTGACGAATCCCGTGAATAGAAATCTCGGGTGTCAGGCTAGTTGGTTGATGGTTTCTAAGTCGTAAACTCCCAAAATGAGTAATTTATACCCTTTATAACAATACATTACAGGATTTTATCAAGCAAAGAAGGTACGTTGGAACGCCAGTAGCGGAAAAGTACCCAATAGACAAAGAGGTAAAAGTGAAATATGGAAAACAGCAGTCAAATCAACAGTGAACTAAATTCACTGGATGAAATCTTCAGACAGGGAAAACGCGTTTTCAGAATCCCTGATTACCAGCGCGGCTATTCCTGGGAAGAGCAACAGCGCACTGACCTGTTGACTGATATTGAGTATCTTATTAAAAGTGGGTACGAGTACCGTCACTATTGCGGTACTATTGTTGCTTCTTTGAACGAGGAGATGGGAAAAGAATTCGAACAATTCGAGGTTTTCGATATTGTAGATGGTCAGCAAAGGCTAACGTCGGTGATTCTACTGTTGTCTGCAATATGCAGGTCGAAAAGGGAGTCCGAAACAATGAACAAATCCGAGTATGGAGAGGTGTTCACTAAATTCGTCCAGGAAGGTCCCGAAGCAAATGCAGTGCGTAAATTGATATTGGGAAATGATCAGGACAATTTTTTCCAATCCTTGGTAAAGGAAGGTATAACGACTGCCACAGACACAGACACCAATTCCAAATCCGACCAAAATCTTAGAGACGCGGTAAATGAATTCCAAGACTGGCTAAAAAATCAGGACATCGACAGAGTGTTAAGGTGTGTTTGTGAAAACCTCGGTTTTCTATTCTACGCCCCGGAGAACAAAAAGGAAATTGGCATTATGTTCGAGGTGATCAACAACAGGGGGAAGGAACTGAGTGAGCTCGAAAAAATAAAGAATTACCTCATCTATTACGCCGACAAAAATAGCATGCGTAGTATCAAGAAACTTGTAAATGATTCATGGCCGCAGATATTAAGTAATTTGAATGAAATCGATTACACGAGCAATGAAAGTGAAAACCAATTCTTGCGAAATTGTTGGATCGTTTTCATGGATACAAATAAGAGCAGGAGCCACAATGTATATGACAACCTCAAACTTGAGTGGCCACCGGACGGCAAAGATACTCAAAAAAACGCAATAAAAATTATCGAGTTCATTAACTTTCTAAAAAAAGCCGCTACTTACTATGTCAGATATCTGAAAAGCGAAAACGTGTTGGACAAAGTCGAGAAATCTTGGTTGGAGCGTATCAGTTGCCATCCGGCAGACGCTTCAGTCACACCGCTAATTTTGTCGATATCTGATAAAGTCACAGACCAAAATGATAGAAATGCTTTATTCGAACTGTTAGAAAAACTGAACTTTCGATTTTATGGAACTGGCATTGCAGGCAGGTCGGATACCGGCCAGGGAGAGCTATTCGGTTATGCCAACAAATTTTTCAATAGTTTTGGAAAAGTTGAAGATGGGGAAACAATTGACATCCATTGGCTGAAAGAGAAACTGATATTTTTTGTAAATGACAATGCCAATGACAAGTCTTTCGTTGAATCCCTGACTCTAGACAAGGATGAAGCTGGAAATTTTCACGGCTGGGTCGGCCTGAAATTTTTTCTTACCAGTTACGAAGAAAACTTAAGACAAGAACAGGGCGAAAGTATTCACCTTCAAGATTTTATGGCACTCCAAAATCCAGATGCATCAAACGATTTTTATCATAAAGAACATATCTGGGCAGTAAAAGACTATGATAAATTTTCCGAAAAGGAAAAGAAGGAAAAACTTAAAGACAAGGATAATGTAGACGTAAATAAACGCAGGCTAGGTAATTTTATACTTCTGAAGCCGAGTTTGAATATCAAGGTGAGCAACGATCCCCCGGAGGACAAATTAGAAGGCTATTTTAAGGATCCAAAAAATCCTCCTAGAACCCGGATGATTCGAGAGTTAGAGGGCTTCTTTGAAGAGGCGAAGAAGGAAGAAGAAAAATCAGGAAATTGGCAACGAAGAGTTCGAAATTACTGGATAAATATCTACAAGCGCTTCCTCGACACAAGAGAGGAAAAAATGATTAATTTCGCGTTGAGAAGATGGAAGGTGTCAGGACTCGATAGTAAAATTTCAGAAGTAAGACTAGATAGCTTGAAATCTCGAAACAAAGTTTACACAACGATACCGTAGATATAGACACTGGATTTTTCGCTTTTCCGACATCTATTTTTTTGATTTTGCGAAGCGAGCTGATGTTCGACAATCGCTTCACCATCCATGCCAATCTGGGCTGGCTTTATGAACTGGGCACCGGATTCACGACACCTCGCAGGCGCACCGCAAAGATGATTTCACAGCTGCTCGCTTCACCACCGGATCAGTGGCAGCTGGTGCGGTTGGGCAACTTCGACGGACACGCACACAATCCGCTACTGCTGGTAGTCGACTACCACAGGATCCGCGAAACCGTCCCATGAATCGGTAACCGGAAGCTCAGGATCGAAATCATCTGACCGAAAATGTCAGGCTCGTTTTTTCGTTGGAGATTCAGGCTGGACTATCCGGATTGTTTTCAAAAAGCAGCATCCAGGAAAATATGAACGCCGATTCATAAGTCTTGAAAGTGTCGGGATGGTTCACCAGTCAGATAAACCGTTGATTTACCTCATCCCACTATTTGGACTGCAATATCTGGGAGTCAGAAAGTAATTCAGGTGGGGTTGACAGGCGGGCGGATAAAGCCTTCAAATAGCCCTTCCAATTTCGCCATGCGTTCACGCAATTCCGTTATATCTCGGTGAAGAATCCACAGAAACACGAATACACCAAGCAATAGTGCCGGAGTGATCCAAGCATTCAATGCTTCCATAATGGCTGACCTGGTTTTGTCGGTAGTTAATGATTCGGTCTATGGGCAACCATTGTAAGACAATTTCTCCGTGATCAAAACTTTCTCTGGAGGGATAAAATTCAGCCACATTGACTTCAGTGACTGTATAGTTACGTTGTTGTCCGAGAATGTAATTCCCATGGCAAGCAACGCCATTCAAAGTTGGACAAGAACAACCGAAATCCAGGATCAGTCTGCATGACATCCTCGACTGCGACAAGTATGCGGTAGTCATCGAACAGTACCGCGTGTACGTCGTGCCACCCGCAATAAGTGCCGGGAATCAACAAAGTATGTGTCTCCTCGGTGAGATGTGAAAGATAGTAGAGCCTGAATCCAAAACCTGAATGAAAAATCAGGGGGCTTGTGACGAATAAGACAGCCCTATATCAATGGTAGTCGATCTGATGATTTCCTTCTGAAGTGTCGCTCCGGGAAATCGAATTTATCTGTCGGGATCAGACTCGTGACTCCTAGATCACACAATAACTAAACAAACCCATTTCGACGACTCTTTCATGACCACTTTGGGAGGCGCCCCTGCCACCCCTCAATGATCCGTCTGTCTGCTTCGTTGAGGACAATTCCAAAGTCCACAGGAAAATAGAACTGGAATATCCGCAGTTTCCCTTGCACGTCGATGGTGAGCTTACTGTAATGACTTCACCTTCAGGCAATACGTACTGACCTCTCACTTATCGGTTATATTCTGAGTCATGCCTGTGAAAGCATTTGTCAAAACCTGCATTTTCAAACATCACCCTGAGGGGTATTTCTCGGGTCTTATAACACTAGCTTGATATACGATGGCAGAACTGTATCGTTTCAGAAGCACAAATAGTCTGGTTGGAAAGCATCAAGAACTGGAAAAGCAGAGCATCTACTTCGCAAGTCCAAGAGAACTCAACGACCCGATGGAAGGATTACGTATTTTTTACTGGCAAGGCGACGAAATTGTCTGGAGAAATCTCTTCAGGCACTACATCTACTGTTTGTATTTGACTGAATTTTCCATCAGAACTGCTGGAGAGAACAACATAGTAGAACAATATGATATTCCCGTCACGGCGAACATAAGCGAACAAGAGAATCCGCAAGCAATAAAATTATTTGAAGCAGCCTGTCAAGACATATTTCAGAAAACAGAACTCGAATCTCTAGTCAAAAATATTGTAAGCGCAGATAGAAAAATTCACAGGGACGAAATTTTATTCTATCTAATTCTATTGCATGGCGAAGCGATGCAAAGAATCTTCAACATACATATCGACTGGGGGAAATTGCCTGAAAACGTGCGATCGGAATTAAATACGTCATCCCTTTTGAAATTCGCTCAAGATATTCCCGAACTTGTAAATCATGTTGAAATTGAAGGTTTCGCTGATTCTGCCTTTACCATTTTTTCCAGAGTACTTGCAAACCAGCGTGTGATTCATAAGTTTAACGCATCAGTACAGCCCGGAGATTTTCCCAACAGAAATGAGCTACTATTGATTCTCGATTTTCCTGAAGCCTATCTCAAGCAACTAGAAAACTCAATCTACCCCGAGTGGTATGCGGCGTGCTTCATGAAGGACTATAGCAACTCATCAGTATGGGGGCACTACGGTGACAACCACAAAGGTGTTTGCCTGATATTTGAGGTGGAAACATCCGATGGTAGGAACACTCTCACATTGAACCATATTCAAGACCAGAAA
The DNA here is from genome assembly GCA_963666625.1 of Arenicellales bacterium. GTDB lineage: Bacteria > Pseudomonadota > Gammaproteobacteria > Arenicellales > JAJDZL01 > JAJDZL01. The sequence goes on along the minus strand of OY762925.1, from coordinate 2,240,594 downwards.
TCGGAGCAAACTAAACGAGAATTCTATGACATTAATTATGAGGATAAAGCACCTGAAATCGACTTCTTTCGGTCAATAGGGCAATTGCCGCAGCCAGTTCTACTGAAGGATTGGTATAGCGACAAGGATGGAAACATCAGTGAGTGTGGAAGTCATCTCGAATCAAATAAAGAAGACGTATGGCGGGAAAAATATTGGGATGATTTCACCCGTAACATCACAGTTAAAACCCATGACTGGAACTATGAGAAGGAAAGCCGTTTGATCCTATCTGGCTTGTTCTACGATCTGGATGAGGAGAGGCGTCGCACACTGACTTATGACTTCAGTTCTCTGAAAGGAATCATTTTCGGCATTTCAACGTCAGACGAGGATAAATTCGAAATAATGAATACTGTAGGCAAAAAATGTCTTGAGAACAACCGGACTGATTTCGAATTTTTCCAAGCTTACTACGATCCCAAAACTGGTGATATTCAGAAACATGAACTCGATCTCATATTCGAATCATGAGGCATGTAACTCGGATAATTTGGGTTATGGTGAAAGTACGATGTTAGAATGCCCCATGTTCCCAGATGAGGGTTCCACCGTAACAACCGTCGCATCCGGGTACATCTCTGAGAACTTCAATGCCGAAGTTCCGATGTATCCTCCCCCGTCGACAATCAGTCCGCTGTAACCCTCGGGCAACAGCTGCCCAAGACATTCAAACTCTTCTGTCAGATTGAGAATCGCAACCCTCAAGTCCGGCGTGGCCGAGCGGACCCATATCGGCCAGCGGCCGTCAACCATCACCCGCCTCTCAACCCTGCGCCCCACCAGTTTCAGGAACTCGAACTTCAGGTAAGTCAGCAAACCAACTGCGTATATACGAAGCGCAACCTTTCTCACATTGCTATAAATCTTCAGTCTTGACCTGGATTTCATCGGCGATTGCCTGAATTCGTAAAGTCGGCAGTTGTTCACTCACAAATCAGGATGGCATGTGTGCATCCAAATCCGGATTCATCCTCTTGCTGTCCTGTCTTCCATCAGGAGCGGAACAAAGATATCAGGCGGAAGCGGTGCGCATGCATTCAAGTCCAACAAATCAATTCCCTGAGATAACTGTCAAGGGCAGCACAGCCCTCTCCTCTGCGGCAGTTCATCGGCTCCGCTTCATCCGGCTCCGCAATCAAGATTGATCGAACATGTGAGCACAGCCGATTGCTGATCTTTCGACTGCCTGTCATCCGCCGGCAATTGCCGACCAGTCGCAACATGCCCAAAAGAAACCGTATTGTGATGTTGACCGAAAACAGATATCAGGCTTTCCCAGTCGTCAGGCTTGATCCGATTTGATGAACTCAGATCATCGATCATTTCGCCGGATATTGTATATCCCCACTCTCTCCCTGCGGAAACCAAAAGACTGACTGATTCTCATATCCGTATCCGAATTCGAAGACAATGGCATTCTGACGCTCTTCTTTGAAATACGATGCTGCAGTTCAAATCCGTTCCCCCCTCAATAGCAATCATATTGATGAATTCCTTCTGTAATGTTGCTCGGGGAAATCAAATTCATGCGTCGGGATCAGACTAGCGACTCCCAAATCCTCAATGGCTGAACAAACCCATTCCGACGACGCCATCATGACCATTTTGGGAAGCGTCCTGCCGCACCTCAGTGACCAGTTTGTCTACTTCGTTGAGGAAAATGCCGATGTCCACAGGACAATAGATCTGGAATTTCAGTAGTTTCCCGTGTACGTCGATGGTGAGCTTACTGTAATTACTTCACCTTCAGACACTGTTGATCTGCTCCCGCAGAACCCTCGAATAATGCTTCCTGCCCATCTCGGATTCCCCTCCCGGCATCTCCGCCTTCGGTTGCTGACGTATGATACGTCGGAAATCCCCATGCCCGCAAATCTCACCATCGGCTGTGTCCACAAAAGCGCGACCAGTCCATCTTGAGCGCTTGAGCGCCGGGGAATGAGATGGAACATTATTTACAATATCCTATTAAACCCCTGAACATATCTTCTGAACTATGGACTAGTACTTATTGACTAACCACTTTATGACGAATTGGAAAGTGACAGAAGCTGGATTTGGCCTACTAATCCACCTTCGAATTTGCTGCGATATCAATTTGTTTGCAATCGAGTAATGTGAGGGGCAAAATCGCGGTATGGTTCACTTTCCTCCGAGTGCATGTCACATTGTTTCGCTTGACCGGACAACAGTGATTGGATTTTCACAGTCCCAAACATCAGAATGGTAATTCATCAACCAGAAGTATCAAATCTTCCACAATGGAATCCGCCAACTCTCGAATGTTGGTCACGATTGGTTTTCCATTTACCGAAATCTTGTTCTTGACTGGAGTTGAAAGGTTTTCCGCTTCAATTGAACATTCGACAGCACCTCTTATCTCATGACAATTCTGATCGAAACACAGTTCTCCACCGAAGATCTCCGCCTTTCCTCCATGCCGCCATTGTCTAGATTTGAGACTGAAAATTTCCACTGGGGTTTCCGAACACCGTTGTGTGTACCTGAAACTGTCGGGTACAAACCGATACTTTGGAGATTCTGAAAATTCAGGACGAAAGAAACCTACAGGCTCATTTACGCGAAACAACTCCGCCTGACTGTTTTTGAAAGCAAGGTCGGGCAGACAGGAATCAGCAAGCAGGTACCGCAAAGCCAAATTTCCTTTCAGCGTTTCAGGCGGTATCAGATTTGAAGGAATCGCTTTCAGTTTTAACTTTTCCATACTGTTATCTTTGGTGTTCACATCTATGGGAGGGCGAATCTTGAAATTTCCTTCTGCCACGAAACTCAGCAGGACATCTTTTCCGGGCCGCGTACCGTCATTTCTGGCAGACAACGAAAAGGTTGTCGGTCGTAATTCATTTTCCAGCATCAAGTGTAAGTGTCGCAACACGTACTCGCATCTGTTGATCCACTTCGGATACTCTTTGTCAATGTACTCGGATATCGCCCGACTACTCATCGTCAATGCTTCATCTATATTCTTCTTAATGCTCACCAGAAATTTGAAGAATTGAACCGTACTCTTTGAATGCTCATCGTTGGTGGCTGCTGGTATTGCTTCTTTGATTTTCTCAATCAACTCAGCAATCTCGTACTGTGTCAATGGTTGATATGCAAGCCGTTCAAAAGTCAGCGATTGAATTTCGATTTGATCGTCATCGATAAAAACAGATTCAATCTGAGGCTCAGCCCTTTTGATCTTTGCAAGTTCGTTTTGCAGCCGCTGATTTTCTCGCTCAATCCTGCTCCTTTCAGGTGGACGTAACCAATCTTCGGGTATCGGCACGAATTGCAGTTCAAGCATTTTTGCAGTTGCCATGGGGCCTGCATCGTGAGTCAGCAGACGAACATCACGGTCCGGATACCGCTCCCGAAACGAATGGATACAGCCAATCAGTTGATCATCAATTTGGTTGTAGTCAAGTCTGTCGTTCATTTTCGGGTCAGGCATAACTGAAGGGTCAATGCAAATTCTCACCCGAGGACTCTCTTTTCGAATCAGTTCAGATTCTCGTCCTTCTACCAGGATTTTGTGAATCATGGAGTGAATCTTCCGCGCCCTTTTCCCGACGCGGTCATTGTCCCTTCGTTTTTGGTTGTCGATCTCGCGCTGAATAGGTTTACAGACGATCAACTGGATTTCATCGAATTCCGACCAGACGGACCAATCAAGTTCACCCAATGAATGACACTGTATAAACAAATTCGTATCAGGGAATAAATGTAGTGTTTTCATTGCTTGGTCTCGGTTACTCACATTAGCCAATCATTGCTGTCCGGTTAACGAGAGTAAATGTTCTTGTATCCGATTGATAACATTAAAATAAAACCCTGTCAGAAGGTGTCCGAGACTCATCGTTACCCGAATCCTTCCAAGTTCAATGGTTCTACGTTATCAGCGATAACGCCGTCAAAACATAGGTCTGGACAGGAGTTGCGGTACACGTACTGTTGGCGGTCATCGAAAAGCGGATAAATCTGCAAGTCGGTCTCTACACCGTTTCGCAGGTACCTGACATCACGTTGTTTGAAAAATGACGTTATATCAATCATTTACAGACTGCGGATACAGAACAGAAGATATCGATCATATTAAGTGGTTGATATTAATCGATTTTTGAATCGGACACCAGTCATCTCCTGACCGCTTCCGATTTCGCGTTTCGGCAAACCGGAGTGTCTGTCCCCTGCCTTGACGTGTGCTCCCCTCAGAACGCTGAGTTCAGTCCTTTCAGGCCTTGGATGAACTCAGCTCATCGATCATTTCGCCGGATATTGTATATCCCCACTCTCTCCCAGCGGAAACCAAAAGACTGACTGATTCTCATATCCGTGTCCGAATGTGAAGACTATGGCTTTTGGATACCTTTCCTTGTCATTCGATTCTGCAGTTCGAATCCGTTCTCTCCCGATGGCAATCGGATTGATGAATTCCTTCTGATGTGTCGATCCGGGAAATCGAATTTAGACTTCCATATGGGATCTGTGACTGACAGGGTCAATCATCGATTTCGACTCGGTATAATTATTCCCAAAATAAGGGAATTATATAGAGAAGTGCCCGATATACATTCAAGCTGTTGATAACAAAATAAAACGAATTTTTCAATAATATCATATAGTTATTTATAATTTGGACCACTTGGGTATATAAACCCCAAAACAATGATAGGAGACCGAATATGTTTGATGTATCGATGGACGATGTGATATCGGAACAGTACGACAAGATTGAAAATAGGGTTGATGAATTTCTGCAGGATGCGCAATGGCCGAAAACTCTCCTTGATATTGAGGACGACTGCCGGTTTGATGTGGAGAATATACCGACCTTGAAAAAATTCGGCGAGGAGGACATATCCGTGAAAAAATCCGAATGGATACAACGGGAATCCCCTTATGATCCATACAGGAAGATCAGTATCAGCTGTTCTGTTCCTTATTCCGGAAACCCTGAATGGTTCAAAGTGATGCCTTCTGTAGGAAAAATCGGTGGAACAAGGCCATTATCAGGTGATTACAACACATCCTTGAATGGTGACAGGGTGGTTGTGTCTGTTTCCTTCAACAGCAATCATGGTGATAATGATGATTACTCGTCTCATATTTCAGGGATAGCGAATACCGTGGAAAGCATCAAGACCAACCTGGACAGATTGCGGGATGACGAGCGTGTACTGAACTTCAACAAGAATATTCGTACCGTGATACAGAAATTTGCTAATGAAAGAAAAACGGACCGGAAAAATACCGATACTTTTAAATCCAATCTGCTGAAAGAACTGAATAAATAATTTTTGGCACTTCTGTATGTAATTCCCAAAAATAAGGCCTGTGACCAGATTGAATCAACTTTCTTGCAATCTCACCCGAATGCAGGTAGAAAAAATGAACGACAAAGAGAATTCATACATACCGAATTTTTCTCAGACACATGGCTACGAGGATATTCCAACAGTTTTGCAACTGGAAGAATTGCCAAGTGAAGCGAGAACAAGATTGTGGAACGTTTTTTACCTCCATATGAAAAAGAGCAGTAGTAGTTCTTTAGCTGAAACGCATGCCCTAGATGGAAAATGGAAACATATAGTGGGTGACATCCATAGTCACTTTTTTTGTCGCCCATTGGATGAGTGGAAATCGGATATAGAAGCTAATTCCAGAATTATTCGTGGGACTATTGAGAATGATTGGTTCTATAAAGTATTTGATTTGATTGAATTCGTTATGCGACATGAGAAATGCGACGACGAATTTATTGAATCCATTCAAGCAGTTTTTGAAGAATGTCAATTGGCTTATCGTGTTGATACTAACAGACCGCCATCAATTTTTCCGCGAACTACACCCGAGGAAGGTGAGGTTTTGGCGGCGGCGATAACTTCTCTTCACGATAACGGCAAGATCCAATCTGTAAAGCATCTGCAGGAGTCAATTAAATTCATCAGTGTTGGTGATTGGTCAAATAGTATTCGCGAAAGCATCAACGCAGTGGAATCCGTACTCAGAAGTTCTGATCACAATAAGTCAAGCGATCTAAGAAAAGCATTAGATTCATTAGAGAAATCGAATGGCCCGATACATCCTGCACTCAAAGAAGGAATCTTGAAACTTTATGGATTTTCTTCCGATGAACCTGGGGTACGTCACTCAAATGTTGATGGCAAAAATTCTAATTTAGGGCAAAATGAAGCAATTCTGATGCTTGGGGTATGTGCATCGCTTGCAAATTATTTGTCTCGTAAATTCAAAGACTAATGCAAAACAATGTTTTCGTATCCGACTATCTTTTACGGTATGACGGGTTTCGTGTGATATTAGGATTATCGATTCCAATCGGTTACGTAGAAAATATCGGCTTAAGAGGCTATTTCTAGCGACACGTTCCTAATCACATCTACCGCCCATAAATTCTAATTCTGACGCTAAGGAGCTTACATTACCCTTTCCTATCAACTTGCCAGTTTATAGATGAAGTATCCTGCGAGTATCAATAGTAAATTCGACAATGAAGATTCGCCACCTAAAGACTGAGAATTTCCGAAGTGTTGCCAACGGACAAGTAACGTTCAATAATCACACGGTGTTAATTGGCGGAAACAGCGTGGGTAAATCTACTGTTTGCGAAGCGCTTGACCTCTTACTTGGTCCAGACCGGTTGTCTCGGATCAATGCTATCAACGAACATGATTTTCATCGACGTAGATACCGCGACGAAAACGGTGAACCAATTAAGATTAATCTGGAGGTCGTTCTTACTAACCTCACTTCTGAACTCGAAACGAAGTATCGGGCATGTCGAGAATATTGGGACACGCAAAAAGAGAGGCTGCTAGATGAAACCGCTAAACCTGAGGACATCGAATCCGAACACGTAATTCCTGCACTTCGAATTGTGTTTGAAGGTCAATATGACAAGGAAGAAGATGAATTTTCCGCTCAAACATATTTTGCGTCACCACCCCCTGAGGAAGGCGAACGTCCTGCACTTGTTAGCCGAGCTTCCAAACGAGATTTCGGATTTATCTACCTACGAGCTCTACGGACAGGTGCCCGCGCGCTCAGTCTTGAGCGAGGCTCGTTGCTGGACATAATTCTTCGACTGAAAGAAGATGATCGGTCAGAGATGTGGGAGCAAACTCTTAGTCAAATGGAGTCAATTAAACCGCCGATAGACCAAATTCCTCAACTCAAAGACATATTGCAGGACATTGATAAAAGAACACGAAATTTTATTCCGCTAACCGACGAAGGACAAGCGTTTCGTTTCTTCCCTTCTGCGTTGAAGCGCGAGGATTTGCGGCATTCTATAACACTATTTGGGGCTTCGGAGCATTCCAACACACCCGTTCCTTACTGGCGCTTAGGTTCCGGTGTTATCAACGCTCTCGTGTTTTCGTTGTTGACATTTATTGCCCAACTGAAGAAAAATGTCATATTTGCAATGGAGGAGCCAGAAATCGCCATTCCTCCACACACTCAGCGGCGTATTGTGAAGTTTCTACGGACCAGAATGCAACAGGCGATTCTTACAACACATTCGCCCTTTGTACTTGAGCAATTCAAACCTGAAGATGTAGTCATTCTCGACCGGAATCAGAAATGTAAGCTAGAAGGACGAAACGTAGAAGTTACAGGTATCAAAACTAAAACATATCGTGGAAATCTCCGCCGAACCTTGGCAGAGGCTATGCTAGGCACAGCCGTGATTTGCGTAGAAGGCATTTCGGATGCTGAGGTTTTGATTGCAGCATCCGATGTTTTGGAGCTCGGTAGGGGACGTGGTAACTACACACCGCTGGACCTGTCGGGTGTCACAGTCGTATTTTGCGAAGGCGATGGTAATTTTCTGCGTTATGGCGAGTTCTTCCATAAATTACACAAGAAGATCTACGCATTCTATGATCAGCAGAAAAACGCTGCAATCGCCGACGAAATCGACAAGTTATTTGATAATTCTTGGCAACTTGAGCAGACAGGAATCGAGAATTTACTCGCGGATGAAGTGGAGATATCTGCATTGCACAAATTCCTGAAGTCCGCCTCAAAACGGGATGATTACCCAATTAATGAATCCAAACCGAATTTGTATGAATACAACACTGACTTCGATGAGGATAGGGTCCGTAGACTTGTCAAAAAAGTATTGAAAGCACGCAAAGGTTCGCAATATGCGGAGCGGCTTGTAGAACAGTGTCAGATAGACGACTTGCCCGATATCCTTGTAGAAGCACTTGATGCAATCAGCCAAGCGCTACCTGATAACCTGGAGTCAAATGACTCAGAAGCAGAAGTAACTGTCGATGAGGTCGAATCAACCGACGATCCATGAGCACGGATAATCCTGAAGACGCATTCAATATTTGCGAAACGCGTAGGCGGATTCTTGATGAGGACGGGCACAAACTCGTCGTCGGAGGACCAGGCTCCGGAAAGACTACCATCGCACTTCTCAAGGCGCGTCGCTATGCTTTACAAAACCTTGGTACGGAACAAAATGTTCTGTTTTTAAGTTTCTCAAACTCTGCGATTCGCAGAATCATGGAAGATAAAGAGAGTATTTTGACAGACGAAGTTGCCGACTTGATCAAAATCAAGACGTATCACTCCTTCGCTTGGGAAATATTGAAGTCACATGGCTACCTGACATCTTCACGCCGTCGGCTCAAGATTATTTCTGCGCAGGATGCAGCTGTACGTTCAGCAGGTTTGACCGATCAAGATTGGTTAACTGAGCAAAATCGTCTCTATGTGGAAGAAGGGCTCGTCGTCTACGATCAGTTTGCGATACGTGCAACGGAACTTCTGCGACGTTCATCGACTGTTCGGTCGTGCTTTTGTACAGCATATCCGCTTATTTTAGTGGATGAATTTCAGGATACTGATGAAGATCAATGGGCACTAGTTCAAATGTTGAGCAAACAGTCCGAAATCATTGCTTTGGGTGACTTAGAGCAGCGTATTTATGAATGGCGGCCGGGAGTCTCAGAATCTAGGATTGACGACTTCAGTAATGTGCTGGAATGCGAACGATTCGATTTTGCAAACGAGAACAACCGAAGCCCGGCTACAGGAATTGCAGGGTTTGCTCGGTCTTTGTTGTCACCTGGGTTTGAACAGATCTTACCCAAAGAAGTTGTATTGCGGAAATACAACCCGTACAACCTACCAGTGCAGTTGCATTTTTCCGTCCGCTTGGCCTATCGAGAAGCGAAAAAACATTCAGTAAAAAATCATCCGAGAGTTGCTATAGCTGCACGAAGCAAGACGCTAGTTCGAAAAATTTCCAATACACTTTTAACAACAACTAACGCCAATGGCAGAATCTTGAATCCAGTGAGGCATGATGTTTTAATTGATCAGTATCAGATTCTTCTTTCAGCACGTGTAATAGCGAACATTCTATCAAGTACGGAATTCGAACGGAGTAAACGACTTGCGGAAGCTTTGGATCGAATTGCCGATATGCTTCGGTCTGCTGCTAACAAGACAAATATAAATGCCTCCGATAAATTATACAAGTGGGCCGAGAAATGCCGTGACGGCAATCCTCCGTCAACTAAATGCGTTGCCGCACTTGAAAATGTAATGGACTGGTTCGACAAGGAAGGCTTTACAGGCTCCCCAACTCGCGATTGGCTGAGTGTTCGACGCAGTATCGAAGGTACGAACATTCAGGAGTTGAATAAAGTAGCGGATTATGTTCGGTATCTCCGTCTGCTAGGCAGAGGCTCTGCAATTGAGCAGGCGTTAATTGATCTTTGGATTTCACAGGGAAACTACACTGGAGCCGAGGTAGTGCTTGAACAATCAATCCTGCAGGACCAAATCGTAGACAAGCAACGGGAATCTGCAGTCTTCTCTGTATTGAATATGCATCAACTCAAGGGCCGCGAATACGATTCGGTTGTGCTCGTGGAAGACAAATACAACACATTTATGGCAAGAGACAAAAAGCCTCCATATGCCGACACCCGTCGGCTCCTTCATGTCTCACTGACGCGTGCAAGGCATTATGTTGTAATCCTTTCTAGTAACGGCAATGTCACACTGGATCGTTTGATTAGCTCGAATAGCTAGTCAAAGATGAAAGAAGATCTTCGATCTGTTATCAAATATCATTAAAATCAAACAGATATGTCACATAAAATCGGAACGCTTGACTACCCATTGGAAGGACTCGGGACAAGTTGACAACCCTGATATTACAACAATAATATAATTTGCCTAATCTGTAATCCCATATTGAGAATCGGCTGTACGCTAACTTCCTATGTGCTTTGCCCAATATTGTTTTGTAAAAAACAATTCATCGATATCAAGTGCGAATCATCAACCCGACAATAAATTGATCTATTTTCTCATCGAGAAAAACCATGAATCAATCTAGATATCATCTTAGCGTTCGTGACTTCGGACCGATTATTGAAGCCGATATCGAATTGCGTCCGCTGTCTGTATTCATTGGTCCGAGCAACACCGGAAAATCTTGGATGGCAATCCTGATTTATGCGTTGCATCAATTTTTTGCCCGTGATTACAAATCTACAACAGCGGTTGATATTGCCACAAATTTTGATTTGTTATTTGGAGATGAGAACGAACAACAGCTGGGAGATACCCTCACTCAACAAATAGATGGATTGCAAAAAATTCTGATGGATTTCGACGCAAATGATGAAAAAAAAATTGCGTCGACATATAGATCGATTGTTGACCTGATGAAACCGAGTTTGGATGGAAGTGGTGAGCGGCTAAAACTGGAACTGTGTAGATGTTTCGGAACGAATGCCGATGAATTCATTCGACGAAACGGCAAAACTAAACCGAAAATAACGATGCGACGGACGAGTTTTGAAGACAGTGAATCGTACGATTGCAAGTATGAATTCGCGCCTCTTGAGGGGAGTTTGAAGTCATATTTCAGCGAGAATTTTGAATTTGTAATTAAAGAACCCAAAAAATTTTCCCAATCACTCGACGAAGCCAAAACATACAAACATGGTGAAGGATGGTTTTTGATGATTTTGATTGCTCAGTTAGTCAAGTATATACGTCGGGATTTGGTGGGCCCATTCAGTAAATCAGCATGTTATTTTCCAGCAGACCGGACAGGAATCATGCATGCGCATAACGTAGTTATCAGCTCGTTGATAGAAAATTCATCAACGATCGGACTACGTCCGAGTAGAAATTCACCGATGCTGACCGGGGTTTTGGCAGATTTCCTCGATAGATTGATTCAGGTAGGTGGAATCTCCGATAAATCCGAATTGGATGCCACACACGCGATGGAATTGGAGAGGAGCATTTTACAGGGTGAGGTTGGCGTAGAGAGAGGTGAAATCACCAACTACCCGAATTTCACATATCAACCTTACGGATGGGAAAGCAGCATTTCTCTGAGCAATGCTTCATCTATGGTATCTGAACTTGCACCAATAGTTTTATATCTGCGTCACCTTGTATTACCCAACAGTGTACTGTTGGTTGAGGAGCCGGAATCCCATCTGCATCCGGCCATGCAGGTCGAATTTATTCGTCAGTTGGCCAATCTTGTTCATTCTGGAATTCGGGTGATTGTCACCACCCATAGTGAATATTTGATGGAAGAGGTCGGAAACATAGTTCGTAGATCATCAATTGATAAAAAGTCACGACTTAAAGAAATTTCAGATAGTGACGTAGCGCTTGACCCGAGTGACGTAGGGGTATGGTTTTTCAAACCAAAAAAAAACCGTGGTCGGACTTTGGGTTCGAAAGTCGAGGAAGTCCGACTTGATGAGTCAGGTCTTTACCAAACTGGATTTGACGATGTCGCCATGGCTCTCCACAATGACTGGGCGAATATTTCAAGTGAGATCGGGAATACAGATTGAAAGAACGACTTGAAATGACAGGTCTTGTGAACATCGTCCGCAAGAAAGCGGACAAAAGATGTCTGGTTGCGGGAAAACTGAAGAAAGAGGGTTGCAGTGTTAGTTTGAAAGATGCTCCTGAGTCACGTGTGATTATTGACTTTGATAAGCCTGGTTCGCCGATTTCACAAAACGACAGTAAGTGCGACTATCTCTTTGTTGCAGACGAAGAAGAAATTGGGTGGATTGTACCGATTGAACTCAAGAAAGGGAAGTTGGATTCAAGCAAAGTCATCAAGCAGTTGAAAGCAGGTGCCAAGGTTGCTGAGTCGTGGGTATCCGCTCAGGTGAGTGTTAATTTTCGGCCAATCGTAGTATTCGGGGCTACCCACAGAGCACAAATTGATTCGCTGAAGAAAAATAAAATCAAATTCCATAAAAAATACGAGGTAATACGAACAATGAAATGTGGAAGAGCCCTGAAAGGAGTGTTGTAGACCTGAAATCACAGCTTTTTTTTACTCACCAGTTTAGCCTGCTGATCATTCGATTTCCAAGCTGAGTGCAAAACCACCAAGTAATACGATTCGATGGTAACGAAATCATTGGTAATATTTAGACTGAACTTCCAGATTCAAATCAGGCATTTGTTTTTGATTCAAAGACCATAATTTCATAATCCTATGTCAGATAAATTGACATGCGTTCAGGGTATCTCCGGATTTACGCGGAACAGTCCCAGAGCATTCTCCGCAACCTTGCGGCTGTCTTCTCTATTGTGGACAATCATGTCTGACTCAGACGGCAACGAACGTTTTGTCTTCACCTGCTGAATGCTGACGTTCACCCGCAACTGCACCATCGAATCGAAGCTGCGCACCGCTATTTCGTCTGCTGTGTGCTTGTCGGAGTCCTTGCTCCTTGACTCAACAAACTCGCACTCTGTGCATGAGTAGCGCGATTGTCATCCGGACAGTGCGATAATAAAACGCATTATTTTGAGTAGGTCAGGATGCTTGAAACCACTCTTATCAGTTAGTACAGAAATTCAGAATTCGAATCGCAAAATTAAGTGGGCAAAGGAAAGATGCACAAAGTCAAAGTTCAACTTCGCAACTGCTACGGTATTCGGTCATTAGACACCGAATTTGACTTTTCAAGTCAGTCAGCGAATTTAATATATGCACCTAATGGAACAATGAAAACATCATTTGCAAGAACCTTCAAGGATGTAACTGAAAACAAACAATCTGTAGACCGGGTTTATCCTGATCGCAAAACGACTAGAACAATCGTAGATGAGAACGACATTGATCTAAGTCCTGAAGAAGTTTTCGTGGTCGAACCGTACGATTCAATGTATGAGTCGAGTCGTGTCTCAACTCTTCTGGCAAATAAGGAACTAAAAGATGAATATGAAGAAATTCTACGTAGCATAGAGCAAAAATCGGAAGAACTTACGAAAGAACTCGCAAAAACATCAGGAATCAGGTCTGATATTGAAGAAATTGTGTCCAAAACATTCGCTAAAGTGCCCGGGAAGTTATTTCGTGCTTACGAGCGAATCAAGAAAGAAGTTCTTGAAGACCCTGACGACACATCGCTAAAAAGTATCAAGTACAACTCGATTTTTAGCGAAAGGATCGAAAAGTTCATTTCCGAAAGTGAAATACAGGAACTACTTAGAGAGTACACGACGAAATATGATGAACTGTTGAGTGGGTCCAGATTTTTAAGAAAAGGAGTATTCAACCATTACCAAGCAAGCGAGATAGCCAAGCAGCTTAAAAATCACGGGTACTTTAAAGCGGACCATGCTTTGACGTTGAATTCTGATGCAGGCGAAACCAAGGTCGAGTCAGTAGAGGAATTGACAAATTTAATCGAAGAGGAAATGTCAGCGATTCTTTCAGATGAAACGCTTAAAGCATCGTTCAATAAAATTGAAAAACAACTTACTACCAAAGAATTGCGAGACTTTCGTGAATTTCTCCTTGAAAATCAAACGTTAATTCCTAAACTACGCAACCCTGAGTTACTCAAAGAAGATCTGCTCAAGTCTTACTTAAGAGAACACCGAGAAATGTTTAAAAGTCTGATGGAAAAATACGATGCCGATAAAAGCAGATTGGAAGAAATTACAAAAGCTGCGTCAGACCAAGCTACAAAGTGGCAGGAAACCATAAACATTTTCAACCGCCGATTCTCGGTGCCATTTCAAGTCGAAATTGAAAACAAAGAAGATGTAATTCTCAAACAAGTGACACCAAACATCCGATTTTTATTTCAGGACGAGTCTGAAAATCCGAAACCTCTCGAACGTGACGCACTTCTGAATGTACTTAGTCACGGTGAAAGAAGAGCCCTATATTTACTGAATATTATCTTTGAAATTCAGGCTCGTATAGACGAAGCCATTCCGACCCTGTTCATATTCGACGACATCGCAGATTCGTTTGACTACAAAAACAAATACGCCATTGTTGAGTACATTAGCGATGTTTTGGAACAAGGCGCATTTCGACAAATAATTCTAACTCATAACTACGATTTTTATCGGACGGTATGGAATAGATTAGGACTTTCAGGCACTAACCTGCATGTTACCAAATCACCAAATGGCATCGAACTCAAACATGAAACGATGTACAGGAATCCGTTTGAAAAGTGGAAATCTGAAATGAACTCAGAGGAAGGGACTGACGCCTTGATAGCAATGATACCTTTTGTGCGTAATTTGTCAGAATTTTGTGGGTATGGAGATGAGTTCTCCACTCTTACTTCGCTTCTTCATCGCAAGTCTGACAGCGATACGATCACTGTGAGACAAGTGCTCAATATCTTTACTAATATTCTTAATGAGCAAGAATTTCGTTGCGAGTTTGACGATGACGACCCGCTAATTCCAATAATTATTGGTACGGCAAAAACAATTGCAAATAGTGGTGAAACTGAACTTGATCTTGGAAAAAAAATTGTTCTGTCCATTGGAATTCGATTGCTTGCTGAAAAATTGATGATCAATGCAATTGATGATCACGCATTCGTCGATAGTATTCGAAAAAACCAGACAGCGAAACTCGTCAAGCGTTTTAAAGAAATTTCTGAAAGAAATGAACACTACAAACAATATGTTAATTTAATGGAACGAGTTAGTCTCATGACACCAGAGAACATTCATCTAAATTCATTCATGTACGAGCCAATTTTGGATATGTCTTCAGAGCATCTCTCGCACCTTTACATTGAATTGGACAGTGCCATCCAAAATGTCTGAAAAACGATTCCATAAGCATCAAATTGAACTCATTTGTCAATAGATGCTTCGTTATGTTCCAAAAACACCGTCCAAGGTTGCAACTATGTTACGAAAGGGGCATGCGCTGTAAAAATTTTTCTCACCCAGTCCGCCGGTTCCTGACCACACCAAGCGTTGAAATCACTAACTTGATGCATCCGGCCGCCGATTGCTTTGAATTTCCCTACATTCCGACCATCTGTGCCTGCCTGATTCGGTACGCACTGAGCTTTCGTGCACTAAAGTTTACACACATCTTCAGCCCGAATAATTTGTGATGAGTGTAGCTGTCTCCGGATTTCGAGAGATATAGCTCATAGCATTCGACTATACCTACCAGCGGATAATTCCTTTCCAGAATTTCCTTTTACCTAGGAATGGACCGTTCTTTCGCTTTTAGTTAACCCGCGTTAAATTAATAATTTGATAACTTTGTACTTCTATCCAAAACCAAAATCTCCCCTTACATTCGATTCAAATTTTTAATTTTGGAAGCGACGATTTCACCCGATGGATATGCAGGTCCGCACTTCAATCCGGGCTTGTCCAGAATGCGTGACTACCGAATCATTGGCCTTGTGTAGATTTGAGATCGAAGGGACGAGAACCACATGAAATTTCCGTATCTGAGTCCAATTCCGATCTCGGTTTTCAGGTCAACCATCTCACCGAACCCGGGCATGCGTCATATTGGATACGACTGACATGTAGACGACCAGAGGTAAAGACGAGTAATCTATACGTCCACCCATCGAATGATGTGATCAATACTGAAGCACTGGCTGCCGCTGAAGTGGAGACTCAATCCGGTAACAGATCCGTGGGTTGTCTTCAGGAAGATATTCAAACAGGAACAAATAGACATGTCCAGTTGGTGGGATTGGGACTATTAAGTCTGTACTGAAACCGTCAGTTTCTGAATTCTGTATTTATGGAAGACCCCATGAAATCAACAGTGTAGCGTTCAATTGACCCCTTCTCGCACTCGAACCACACGTAAGTTGCAGTTCAGGTCCGTGCAATAAATCACATTCTTTGCCATCTTTGCCAAATTCCAATCCGATGGTTGCCAGTTATCGTATGAGTCTACAAGGAGAGTACACTCGGATGTATAGTCCGGCAAGATGACATAAAGCGGTTCTCATATTACGTTACGGATCCTTTGGTTCTTCTGCATTTGTCTTAGCTGACATTATATTTTCAATCTCAGAAAGACGACTACGACCATGTCCACTGGAGCAATTGCGGATTGCATCAGCAATAGGTGCCAGCCGGGTCGGACCGGAAAATACAGATTCATCAAGCAATTTCGTTATCTCGGCACTATCCATGGCCGCCAGAAAGGTAAACACACGGGGGATCGAACTCGCACGTGAGGCCGTTTTTCCCATTTCGATGTTATAAATTCGACAGAATTCACGAATACTTGCGATATTGGGGAGGAACTCCCCATCTTCAAAACGTTGGGCAGCTCGCGTCATTACCACAGATTTGTCTTGAGGTAGAGTCATCTTGTAAACATAGTCCACCGCAGATGACTTGCTCGTAGCGTTGTACCTACGCTTCCGCGACAAGGAATTGGAAGGCCGCTCCGGTGCAGCTTGTATATCAGCAAGGCTATGCAATACCGAACTTATTCCGTGACGACGCACCAGTCCCTGCAAGGTTCTATCTAGGCTACGTTGTGCCATCAGTCGCCTTCTCAAAGTCCGAGGTGGTCGAAAAACTCCTTGGCAAACAATTCGAAGCGCCAAGAGTTACCACCGTGGCTTGCATCACCGCGCATGCGCTTGGGGAAGCCACGTGAATGGGGGATTTGATTATTGAATATATGCCATCCGTTCTTGTTCGCCTCTTCAAGTATCTCGGGCATCGCAAGGCGCTTTTCGGGACCTCCATCGTTACCTCCATCATAGAATCCATTGTTTATGACAACACCAACAACCTCGATGAGGTGAGATGGATTCTCGGTTCTAAATGATTTAAGCGACTTCGCAAGTAAAGGAAATCCTACTGTCGCGAAATATTCGGGACGGACCGGTACCAAGATATACCGTGAAGCGTGGTATGCTGCCCGAGTGAACACGGACTCGGTCGGCGGGCAATCGATCAGGACAAGGTCCTTTGATTGAAAATGATCCGCAATGTATCGTGCCAAAACCTGAGGGTCGGGCTTGATTGCATGTACAAGATTGTCGGAGAAGTCAAATCGGGACGGAATGTAGGAGAGTGTACCGTTGGTGTAAACCTCTTTGACGGTTTCTTCTGGATTGAGGCGAGTAGGTGATTCACGTTCCGAAGTTGGAGGACGATAACCGTCGAAAACTTCTACGATAGACGGCTCTTCAGTTTCAAGGAACCGTACGTAAGCGTGTCCCATGTAAGCTTGGCTCAGATTCGCCTGTGGGTCCAAATCAACTACAAGAACACGAATGCCCCTTAATGCAGCGTACCGACCAAGGAGCGCGACGGTCGTCGTCTTGCCGACACCACCTTTCATGTTGATCACCGATACACAAACAGGTCCACGTTCGCTTGGCAAAGACAACCTCCAACAACAACATCCGAATAATTATGTTACTAGAAACATGAGGTGTCGGTCAAGCGACTTGACGGCTTGTATAGTGTACTCGACCAGAGACGAAGAGCAACCAATAAGCCCATTCCGAAGCAATCCATACTGAAGCACTGGTTGTCGCTGAAGTGGAGACTAAATCTGGATACAGATCCGTGGATTGCCGCCGAACGTAGATTCGAACAGGTGCGACCGAGCAAGTCCAATCGACGGTCCGGGGCAATTGAGTCTATACGGAAGGCAGCAGTTCCTGCAATTGTAAACATGGATGACTTCGTGGAATCAACAACTCTATTGGCCCCTTCCCGCACCTCTCGGGCTATCGTACACGGCAAAAATATCAGAAAGCGGATGTCGTCGATCAGATTCATTTCACTGGCATCCCGGGGAATCTACTCTCCGACAATCCATCAATTCAGCTTATCTGCCCATTACGCATCGATAATCGCAAATTCGCTCCGGAATGCTCAATTTAAATCGCTTAGGGATACTCACGAACATTAGATCTCGAACAACCTGAAGTATTGGCTTGCGCTGCTTGTTCCCCGATACCTGAATGCATGACTCAAGATCACTCCGGTGGCGAGCGACAGGCGGATCCAGGGTATAGGTCACCAGATCACTCAGCCACGGCGCGTGAACGATGACATCAACCTGTACCGTCATACGCGGAAACCTGTCGATCAGTCGTTGCATCGCTCGACGAGTGATGACATAGCCCATCGCTCGCATGTTTCCGTACTTGACCAATCCGAGAGAAAAACCGTCGCCGATCTCAATCAGTGGGCTGAAGGGCTTCTGAGGATATCGATTCTCCAGAAATACAATATCAAACGACCTGTCCGTCGACTCAAGTGCATTGAGCGCACGACCGAAATTTTCCTCAAAGAACGCGTCATCTTCAAATATCGCGACCATATCCAGCGTTTCATCTTCCAGACAAGCACGCCACACCTGTTGATGGCTGATCCAGCAAGCCAAAGCACCCGGGACACTCGAATGCTTCCAGTTCATCAGATTGGATTCTCTGTTTGCGTATTTCTCATAATCGAGTTCAGACAGATCGAGCCGATCCTTGGCTTTCGAAATTTCAAACTCCACTCCAGCAGAGTCAAATTGCTCGGTGATGAGTCTACGTCTGTCGATAGACCGTTCCAGATTGATGACAATACACTTCATGAAATCAGGTAAGTTTGCCGACTGATGAATCTTCCAAGAAAAAATTGATGAATTGAATGCATACCAAGTGGATTTTGCAACAAAACGAAGTCATTGATCAGACAAATTCGACTTGTACAATCGAAATTCAGTACGCTTGTCATGCTCATATTTTATTTGACCCGAGATCGTTAGGGCGAAATCAGTAAACAATCGTAATTTCTTCATAGAACAAATACATCCCAAACCGAAGGGTTTCGTCTCCGGCATGATAGCGTGCCAGGAAACTTGCATATAATTCCGCAACATCAGTTTTAGCGACTGCCTGGTTACGTCATTGTTTGAAAGTGTAATCCCCATAACAGGCATCGCCATTCAAAGTTGGACAAGAACAACTAGAAACCAAGTTCAATCTACATGAAAACCAAAAGCCGAAATTCCCTCCGGAACAGAATCTGGTACCAAAAATACCGTACCCGGCGAATCCGGTTCAAATACTGGAGATACCAACAGGACTGGTACAGGAAACTCGTAATCTGGCTCGAATCACGCAATAAACCCGGCTATGTCGCGGATCGTTCGGATGCCTCACCGGGAACCGCAGACTGGCTGATCGACACCGAGATCAGATACGGTGGATACTGCAAGGTGGTCTATCCGACACCTGTCCCACAGCCTGATCCGAGGGATGGTTTCAGAATCGGTACAGACGGCGACAGGATGTTTCATCATGGCTATGCAGTCC
Organism: Arenicellales bacterium; assembly: GCA_963666625.1. GTDB lineage: Bacteria > Pseudomonadota > Gammaproteobacteria > Arenicellales > JAJDZL01 > JAJDZL01. The sequence goes on along the minus strand of OY762925.1, from coordinate 2,220,912 downwards.
ACTACGAGAGATTCCTGAATTCCTATGTACAGAATAGAAACCAGCGATTTGTAATTTGTGAAGTTGGCATATTGAATGGATCCAGACTGGCCATCTGGTGCGACCTTTTTCCGAACTCGCGCGTAATCGGACTTGATATCGACACATCCATTGCTGAACGGAATATGGACAATCTGCTTGAGCTCGGCGCCTTTTCAGACAACTCACCGGAACTGTACACCTATGACCAGATGGTCGACTCGACCGAACTTCTGAATGAAGTCCTCAACGGCGACCGGATCGACATATTCATCGATGACGGTGCCCATTTCGACGATGCCATCATGACCACATTGAGAAGCGCCCTGCCACACCTCAGTGATCGGTTTGTCTACTTTGTCGAGGACAATGCCAATGTCCACAGGACAATAGAACTGGAATATCCAAAGTTTCCCATCTACGTCGATGGTGAGCTTACTGTAATTACTTGGCCGTCAGGTTTTGCGCACTAACGTTTCATCGTTCGGCCAATTGAATTCCAATCTCGAACTAAGACCAGCGCTTTACTGACGCTCGTCTGGACTGTTTTCGAATGCCAGTAGTACGCAGTCGCCATTCCAGCAATTTGCGACTGACTTCGAAGTGAATAGCTAATTCTTTCAGGTCTTCAGTTATTCGATACCTGCTAAGCAGCCCTGCTCGGGGAACTAACAGCGTAGCCGAAAGCCAATCAGCTTCTTCTTCGTTTTCTCTTTCAAAACTACTCAATAATAAATGCCCGTCCGGGGATAGATCAATTCGATCCGGTGTGTGATCAAGGATTAGATGGGCAAGCTCGTGTGACAAACTGGAACGTTGTCTTGTTCGAGCGTGAGCAGAATTTACAATGATTATGGTGTTCTCTCCATCACGTATTGTGACAGCGGACCAGCTGTCTTTGTCAACGACAGTTAATTGTTCGATACTGGAGGGTGCTAGATCAGGAACATCTTCAGGCTTCCATACTTCGATGCCAAGGTCTTTTGCGAATAATTCTGGTCTGAAGCTTTCACTTAAGCTCAATCCGATACTGGACCTGATCTCAGCGGAGGTAGTTTCACACCAAGCCTTGAATCCTCGACGCATTGGTTTTCGATTACATCACGTGATCACGTGTATATAGTGCACGTTGGGCAGAAATAATCATATCAGCCAGTGCTTCGGCAGTTTCAAGTTTCATGGTTTGTTTTTTTCTAAAGTGAACTGAGGCAGTTGGTCTGCTGGCGACATTTGAATCAAACCCCAGAATTACAGATGGTTCCATTTTGAGCCAACGGCATATCTTTCGAAAATTCTCTAGATCGGGAAGATGTCCATTTTCAACACGACTGAGTGTGGCGGGCGAAATACCAATCTTCTTTGCGGTCGCTCGAACACCCAAATTGCCGCGCTTCTCTGAAACCATTGCTCCAAAAGTTTCGAGTGACGGGCTCGACATCACATTGCTCCTTGTTTCAATATTAAAACGCAATATGTTTGACATGTGAAACAGCTTGCGTTAGAATTATTTTGAATATTTTGAATTATGGCTGAATTTGAGCTTGCAATCAAGCACCGAAAAATTTGAATCTTGAATTGAACAAAAATATTTTGAAACTTTCGAACGATGAATGCAAACGTATTATGCAGAAACCCTCACCTTAAATTGTATAGCCGTGCGATGCATCACGACCAGTAAGGTCTATCGAAGAATCTAAACTAACGGAGAAAAAATGAAACATGTAAATTATTTTGATGACTTTCTCAAAGTCCACGTCAACCTGAATCAAGACAGACTCAACCGATTGGATCGAGGAGTCAATTCAGTAACTGACTTGTTGAAATATCGGTTGGAGGAGTATCGAAAATACAGTCCCCAAGGGTCTTACGCCCAGGGGACCATAATCAAGCCAGTTCAAGATAACGATGAGTTCGATGCTGACATTCTGGTTTTTTTGAGAGACGATTCCTTTCACCCTTGCATTTTCTCCCGAGACTATGTGAGAGAATTGAATTCAATTTTCAGGAACGATAACACTTACGCTGACAAGGTACGATTGAAAACTCGATGCGTCACCATTGATTATGTAGGGGAATTCCATATCGATGTCGTTCCCTGTATCGAGTACAACGGCCAGGTATATATCTGCAACAGGCTTGACAAGATATACGAAGAAACTGACGGTGACGGATACAGACGGTGGTTGACTGATAAGAACAGAATTGTCGGCAGCAATGGATTGAAGAAAACAATACGGCTCTTGAAATTTCTGCGGGACCACAAAGACAATTTCACAATTCCATCAATCCAGTTGACCACGTTGGCAGGAAACTCCGTTGACGACATATACAATGAACTGGATTTGTTCATAGATCTTCCCACCACACTAAAAACCATCTCGAATCGAATTGATTCCTTTCTGCAAAATCATCCCTATATGCCGGAAATTAAAAATCCGGTTTTACCGAGTGAGAACTTCAACAGGAAATGGGACGAACGCAAATACCGAAATTTTCGAGAAAAGTTTTACATATACAACGACAGAATCAACCAGGCGTACTACGAAAAGGACCACAACAAAAGCGTCAGACTTTGGAGGGAAATTTTCGGTGACCAATTTGGGAGTCTGAAACATACGTCCAAGACCGCCGCAACTGCGGGAGCTGCTGGATTAGTGTCCACATCAGTGTATGCCACAAAGCCGTATTCGTATCGTGATTGAATACAGTCCAGAGGAAATGCAGATAATAAATCCCAGGTTTCCGAATTTGTACTTTGACGACGGAAAGATAAAGGGAGAAATAGATTTCAAGGCGAGATATGTCGTATCAAGGAAGAAAAAAGGACGAGCAGAAAAATGGATGATTGCTGATTGTGAAGATGGCGAAGATTGCATCGTAGACGTGTACGACATAGAGATTCACCTCGACACCTCACCTCCGCGAGTTTTTGAAACCGACAATAGAATCAGCAATCTCGCATCCGATCTCCAGTTAGATCCAATGGACTTGCATCTTTTCCCAAGTCATGGGAATTGTTGTTTAGGTTTATTTCTTGCAAATCCAAACGAAACTCTGAGTTCGTTTGTGTTTCACAAAGTGTATCCGTATTTTGTTTGGCAGGCATATTTTGAAAAATTTCGAAAAATTCCTCCATGTGGAGAATACTCACATGGGATGAAAGGACATCGAGAATTTGCGAAAGAACTAATGTCAGTATCGAGAAACGAACCATGTCCCTGCGGAAGTGGCAAGAAATTTAAACTTTGTTGCATTGAGATTCTTAGAGTGTTGAAAAACACTGCAACAGATCACATACCGAATCGCATCACAAATGAATTTGGTTGAAATTCCAAATATCGGAGTACAGGTGAAGGTCCATACATACAGGATTTTGGTTAGAATCCAATTTGGGTACAGTTAATGTCATCGAAAGAATCTTATCAACTGCATACAACCATCTCAATTGTAGTCTTTCGTTGCTACCGACATCTTCCATCCGATAAGACGAAACAAATCAATGCGTAAGATACTTTCCATAGACGGTGGCGGAATCCGGGGAGTCTTCCCGGCAGCATATCTCGCTGAATTTGAAAAAGAAATTAACCACCCTATTCACGAGTATTTTGATCTGATCGCTGGAACTTCCACCGGCGGAATCATTGCCATTGGTTTGGCAATGGGAATAACAGCAAAAGAAATTCTTGAGCTATATGAATCACGAGGACCTGAAATATTCTCCCAGCAACGGGCTGGTTTCGTGGGCCGGATCCAACAAAATTTACGAAACTTCAAGTGGATTTTCTGGGGGCCAAAGTACGATACTCATGCCCTCCAAGTTGCTCTAACGGACATACTGGGTGAAAAAAGGGTCGGAGAGGCTAAAACCCGGCTAATGATTCCAGCCTGGCACCGACAGACGAACGCAGTCTACATATTCAAGACAGCACATCACAAACGTCTAAGCACTGACTACAAGGACTCTGCTGTAGATGCAGCTATGGCAACCGCCGCAGCCCCAACCTATTTCAGGGAATTCATCACATCTCGCGATGTCGGGCTCGTTGACGGCGGTGTCTGGGCAAACAATCCAACAGGCTTTGCGGTCGCCGAAGGCATCGGTACCCTTGGATGGCAACCTTCAGAAATTCAGGTTCTGAGTATCGGGTGCTTGGAAGAGATAACCGAAATGCGCGATGCATACGGCGCAGCAAGGTTGACACCTAAACTTGCTGGGTTATACATGAACGGTCAGTCGCGAGGATCAATCGGTCTAGCTCATATTTTAACCGGAGACGTTGGCGGCTCAAACCACAAAGCGATTTATCGCATTTCTCAGCCAGTCCCCGAGAACCTATACTCGCTGGATGATATAAAGAAAATCCAGGAACTCAAAAGCCGTGCGTGTGCGCAGGCTCGCATAGACAAACCAGATCTACTGGAAATCTTTTTTGACGAAACTGCTGAACCATTCAATCCCATTTACAGGTAATCTAAATGAATACAACGAACAGAAAAATGCTCCAGAACCACGACGATGTGCTTGAATCTATCGCTCAAAAAATCGATATCACAGAGTCTCTCGAAGAAAAAGCTCGTACGCGCTATCAATCAGTCGGAGAGTGGCTTGACCGCGAAGATTCCACTATCAGACGGTACTCTCCCGAAGTGTACCCGCAAGGTTCGTTCTTGCTGGGTACTGTCATTCGACCTGTCGGCGATGCGGACGCATTTGACATTGATCTCGTGTGCAAATTACGAGCAGACAAGCGCCATTTCACAATGGCATCCCTCAAAAACATAGTCGGAAACGAACTTTTTGAATATTCCAAATACCACAGAATGCAAAAATACCCGAAAGACGGACACCGATGCTGGACATTGGAATATTCCGACAATGCCAAATTTCACATGGACATTCTACCCGCACTCCCGAATGAAAAAGATTATCAAGATTTACTCGAATTTAGCGGGTATAGAAATTTGGCCAACGACAGAGAAATAGTACAAGAAGCAATCGCTATCACCGATAAGAAGAATCCCAAATTTTTTAACTATACCGACGATTGGCCGATTAGCAATCCAAAGGGCTACGCTGTCTGGTTCAAATCTCGACAAGCAGAGGTTATCAACAATTTGAAGCGTTCAATCATGGAAAGGGAAATTATTTATTTTAGTATTGAAGAAATCCCCGACCATAAAGTAAAAACACCGCTCCAACGTGCCATCCAGCTATTGAAGCGCCATCGCGATACGATGTTTATAGGTCGAAGCGATAAACCAATTTCAATAATAATTACTACCCTTGCAGCACATGCATACAATGGAGAGGTAACAATTAGCGAAGCACTTAGAACAATCCTTAAATTAATGGGTTGTTACATAGAAAATCGTAATGGTACCTATTGGATTCAAAATCCTGTGAATCCAAATGAAAATTTTGCGGATAAATGGGCGGAAAATATCACTAAGGCGAGTGATTTTTTTGATTGGTTAAAGCGTGCACAGCGCGACTTTGGCACTTATTTGACAGACGACTTCACCGTGATTAATCATGCGCTTAAAGAATCAATGACTGAGATAACGTTGGCGAAAGCAATACCATCCATTGCGCTTTTCGCTCCTACCGGACTATCTTCTTCAAACGCAGGTCTTGAAGAAGCAAAGAGAATTATGAATCAAGGCGGACAGACAAGACCTTGGCTTCAATAAATCAGTGTCATCTGATTTCGTTACTAAACGAAATCAAATCAGTTATTGCATTTGATCAACCTAAGCTTTCAGCGACATTACAGAACAATTTGGTGCTTGTGGACGGCGTATTCCGTGTGTTGCAAAGTACAGGTAAATTCGCCCCCGACGGTGCGATCGCTGAGTATCGAATACATATCGAGTTCGACGTTGCATTTCCTGAAATTGAACCAAAAGTATTTGAGACTGATAAAGCTATCATTCGAGATGGAGAGCATCACATTAATCCAGATGGCAGTTGTTGCACTTGCGTCTGGGAAGTATGGATTGCAACTGACCACGACATTTCAGTCCAAGATTACTTTGACGGTCCACTAAAAAATTTCTTCCTGAGTCAATACGTCAAAAGAACTACAGGAAAGTGGCCTTTCGGAGAGGAGAAACACGGCAAAGTGGGATTTATCGATGCTGCTGCTCGTTTACTTGGCTGTGATAATAATGAAATACAAGTCCGTCGCCTACTCAAATCGCTGTCACAAGATTGTCCACGTGGGGATTGGGATTGCCCGTGTGGTAGCGGCCTGACTATCAGGAAATGTTGTTCTAAGGAACGCTCCGAACTGAGTAAAAGGATACCCCCAAAGAACGCTCGTAGGATGCTTGAACGTCTGGATTTTATCTAGAGTAAGCACAACCGTATACGTTCACATCCGAACAACTACCTAGTCGGACGGGCAACATTTTGGGGTTCGATATTGAGAATGAAATTAATCGAAACAGTCCGACATGTCCACCGTAAATTCAATGATTCTATTCATGTCATTCAAGGAAAATCCAATTTTTTGAGGGAGAAGACACACATGGATCCAGAAGGCAAAAAGACCAGATATATGCGCATCGGTGTGTGGTTTGACGAGGAGAGCGAGAATATTAAAATTTCTGCTCCGGATGTGCGTGGATTTAAAGTTACAACGGTACGTCGAAATCCCAAAAACAAACGCGGCCACCCTCCTCTATATTGGAAACTCGCGCGTTTCCTTCAAGACGAAGGCGCACCAGCTCCTGTTGATCCGGAAGATATCGATGTCTAAAGGGTCACCAGATCTCAAAGTTAAACAAGCAACACGTGACCATAGTTTTGCGCGAACAAATTTTAGGCATTGTTTGTTGAGATTGTCATGTGAAACGAAGAACTGACTTGCGTTCAAATCCTAGCTCAAACTAAAGTATGGGTGAATTTCGCATATCTGGACTTTGGAGAGTTTATGCTGCATGCAGAAGGTTTGTTCAACGCCTAAAATCATCAGCCCTTCTTTAAAATTCGCTGGGCAATTTGCATACTTGAATACGAATAGAGAACTACACTCCTAACTGATATCGGGACAATGATGAATCGCTGGTGTATTTACAATGACATTTTGGGATTTAGTCACTTATGGTAAAGTGATGAATATAAAGTGACTCAAGCTGTAGAAGCGCAATTACGGGCTATCTTTCAGATTGGAACAAAAGTCTATCCGACCAGTTCAGAACGGCTGCTTGTTCACCAGATGGGAGGAGACGGTTTGGCCGTCGTGAGTGAAGCTTCTGAACATTCACTTGAACGCCCCATAGCTATCGCGGTGGCTCTTATGCGCCATATCACGACCGCTGGTGTATTTGCTTCCGCTGCGATCGGGGAAGGAGATTTTGCACATATCGGCGGATGGCACCCCAAAGAATTAGAGATCAATGACTGTGGGAGAATATTGTTGGGAGAAGGTTTGATGACCTTGTCTACCTCGGTGATGGGAACGGCACTTCTTCGAGCATATGAACTCGACAGCGCTTGCCCTTCCGGACCGTTTTTGATGATCTCCGAGAATGACCGCGATCGTATTCCCGACGGTTTGGATGTTCGGGAAACCACCAGTAAAAATACTTTATCGATAAATTGGCTGCAGACTGAACTGGCTGAATTGTCAACAATCTGCCAGAAGACTGACATCGATCTTCATTCGGCTGAAACTATAAGGCAGAAAATGAAGGATTATTGTTCTCAGAATATCGATATCGGAGATAAGTGGAGAGACCCTCTTCTCGAACTTCTTGATATTCAGGTGTAATACATTCAATTTTTCAACAGTTGAGCTAACAAGATGAACAAAAAAATGTTCGATATAACCACAACGTTTCTCAAGTTGGGTGACTTTACATCGCACAATCTGGAACTATCGCAGAGCGACGATGTTTGCGTAAGCTACGGGGAAGAAACAATTACAGAACTAAATCTACTGGAAATCGCGCGACGTCATCCCGACCTTGTACGCATCCGAACTTATTCAAAACGTAAAGAGGGAACAAACGGTGCAGACTGGGAATGGCATATCATCGGCCGAAAACGCAAATACAAAATGCGAGTGCAAGCAAAACGAATTCAGAGTAACGACGTGCTGAAAATAAAACACGAAGTGAAATCGTCAGGCAAACAGCAGCGCGATCTTCTGATAAATGAAGCGAACCGTGACAATATGAAACCTCTCTACTGCATTTACAGCAAAGAAGATCAGCGGAAAACATGGAAGGACTTTAGCGCATCATCTCGTTATAGAAGTTTTCAAGCGGGATGTTTGTTGGCTGATGCAGAAGACGTACCACTTGACGCGACCAGACTCGAACAAATTGAAAATAAGTGCATTCCTTGGCACTTTCTATTCTATCGAAATTTAGTGTATAAGGATGGAGTCAAATACGTAAAGAGAAGTGCCGGAGAACCTGTTAGATTTTCTCAAATTAAACAAATACATTTTCCAACTGTGGCTTTTTCTGATATCGCCAGCGAGCACCCGGAACTTTCTGACATTTCAGATTGGAACCCACCTACGATCATGGACCTGAATAATAATACAGAACCAGACTTTGACAGGACGGGTGTCGAAGAGACTTCAAATCATAATTCTGAATTTAAACGATTTGACGATGGATACTTCATGGAGAAACGGATCTTCCGTGTCGTAGTGATAGATGTTCGCGATATAGCTGAGGATCGATTGCTACATTAACTTGGGCATCGAATGGCCACGATTCTTGCGACAATCTATACGAATGACTTTTGTCTGAAAATCGAAAAGAACAAGGTTCAGTAGACCGCAAATCAAGTAACGTGTTTGACGTTCTATAACGCGGTTCAATCAGCTGCCCTTTCCAAGGTTCTGTTCCATTTTCCTCTTAAAAAATTTCTGTTTCTGATTTGTCGGCCTATGACGAATTCAGACCCAACTACTGGATTCGGCTAAAGACATTGCGTAAATGCAAAATTCTCACCTTCCCACCGTGCAATTCCCGTATAGTTGACGTCGAGAATTCTCGCCATAGGAAAAAGGCACGAAACATCAAGAGCTTCTATATCTCCATATAACCGGGTAAACCCATGGCACATTATGATTTTTATCTGATCGGGTCTTATAGCAGCTCAGAATCTCGTGCGGTCCGTGATGCCATTTCGAGGTGTCTGCAGTTTGCAGGTGTGGAACAAAGTGATGTCGGGGTGTATACTCGATTTGATTCAAATGGCAAGTATCATGATGGAATGCGCCCCATAGTCGTTGCATGTTTTAAAGACATAAGCGAAAATGATATGAAAGTGCTGGATCAGTTGCGGAACCGTCGAGTGCCGATTATCCCGTTGCGAAGAAAGCGAGAGTCATTCACTGATTTCCCAGGTGAAATACAGATGCTGAATGGTATTGAGTTCCGCAACGAGAGAAAATTTTGCAACCACATCGCGAATTCAATGCTGGATGCAGTCGGTTTGCTCAGGGAACAAAGGCGAATATTCATCAGTTATCGTCGCACTGAAGCAACCGATGTTGCAATACAGCTGTTTAACCACTTGTCGGCATCTGGATTCGAAGTGTTCTTGGACACCCATTCAATTAGACCCAGTGTGGACTTCCAGGAGAGTTTGCGACATCATCTCTGCGACTCGGACGTGTTGGTAATGTTGGATACATCGACCTACTTTGAGAGTCGCTGGACTGTCGAAGAGTTTGGCCAAGCACAAAGTTCGAATATTCATATACTTCGTCTGGTCTGGCCGAATCACGAACCAACACAATCGACTGCTCTTTCCGAAACTGTTGAACTTAAATTAACCGACTTCAAGAATGGTCAACTAACAGACAAAGTACAGGATACAGTCGTTGAAGTAACAAGAAATATGCGTGCAAAAAGTATCGCTTCACGACACACATTGCTCAGCGGGAAACTCCGGGCAGGTGTGGAGCACTGTGGTGGTCGAGTGGTAGGAGTCGGTGCATTCAGGGCGATTGCAGTAGAAGTTCCGCGAAAACCGCCTATATGGGTATATCCCGTTGTAGGTGTTCCCACATCTTATACTATGAACAATATTGTACTGCGTGCCAAAAACTCAAAGCATATGAAGCCATTTTTGATATTTGACGAATTCGGTATCTCGAAGCCGTGGCTCGATCATCTGGAGTGGTTGAATGAACGTGTGCCGGAAGTGGACCTCATGAGGGCCTCGGATGCATCGAATGAAATCTCTCGGAGATAAAGTCAGACATGAAAGACGCAATTTTTCTTTCGGCTAGTGTGCCGGACCAGAAATCACCCAGTTTCATCAGGGAAGCAGACGCTATCGCTGTTGCGTCTGCGGTACGTGCGCTGATTTTTGTTATTCTGGGACGCAAAAAACTGATCTGGGGAGGGCATCCTTCGATTACTCCGATGATTTGGTCTGTAGCACAAATGCTCAAGACCAGTTACGAAGATTGGGTCACACTCTATCAATCGACTTATTTTGAGGATGAATTTCCAGAGCAGAATGCGAATTTCAAAAATGTAGAGTTGGTTGACAAAGTTGTCGGAGGGCGTGACGCGAGTTTGTGCGAGATGCGAAGCCGCATGTTCCGTGAGAATTCATTTTCCACCGCGATCTTTATCGGTGGAATGAGAGGCACTCTGGACGAGGCCAAGTTGCTTTCGGAATTGAGTCCGGAGACAAGGCTTTATCCGATTCTTTCTACGGGTGGAGCTACCGAGGAGGTATTGGAGTACAGCAATGTCAACGACGAAACACGCCTTCGGCTGGAGACCGATGTAGACTACATACTCCTATTCCACGATTTATGCAATGTTCCATTCGAACTTGATCGAGTGCAAGCAGATTGACTCATTATTTACTGACTATGGCGTAGATAAGTGATCAAACAAAGCGAAATACTGCGTCACGCAGTTTCAAAAACTGCTAGAGAATCTTCGAGATTGATTGAGGAAGCTCGGAGACAAGGTGTACAGACAGCGTTCTTATGGCATAGCTCTTCCGACAGGGAATTGGCAGGACGGATTCAGACATTTCTAGCCCCTATTTCTCATAGTACTACTTGCGGATCGATATTTTCAGCTGATCCGGGCGGCTTGGGGTCAGGTGCCACCGATTTCCGAAGGGATCCGGTCAGGTGGCGTCATTTGCGGCACGCAACACGGCGATTCGCCGGAATCGGTACAGCCGCGCACCGCACGATGTGCGGACAACGTGCGGTTGGACGACCGGTGACGATGATCAGTCGTCAGGTTGGAGCGATGTTCCGCCAGGCATGGAAGAACACGGCCTGATGTGCGAAGGCGCTCGACAGGGCGACGTGGATGCGGCGTGCCGAACGTTTCACCTGGCCGCCGATCTTCAGCAGTTTCAGACGGATGGTTGCCGGCTGGCAGTTCGCCAGCGAGGTGCCCTCAAGGCGGCGGCGAAGGTGAATGAACAGCACCTGCGCGATCGCGCTCAGATAAAGCCGCAGGGCGTTGGCGTCGAACAGGTTGCTTGAGCAGCGTCTGGCGAACAGATCCACCTTCACCTCCCGCAACCGGTTCTCGGCATCGCCCCTCTGGCAGTAGAACTGCTCGTACAGCTGCCGCCCCGGATGGCCGTCGGTATCCAGCGAGGTGACGATGTAGCGCGCATTGTCCTTGCACACGAAGTGCCCCTGCGACTCGTCACAGTGTTCCGGCAATGCCTCGGCCTTGCAGATGACCCGCCGCTTGCGGCTCCACTTATCCAGTGTGCGATACTCGAACTCACAGAACCGGCGTGTCGCCTCGCCGGTGAGTCCGCACTCCAGCGCCGCCAGGTTGCGGGCGACGATGCTCTCCTCGTTGAGCCGGTTGTTTTTCGCGATGCCGATCACATAGTCGACCTCCGGTGTCCGCTCGCACCAGCACAGAATCTGGTCGCGGCACAATCCGCTGTCGGTGCGCACCGTGATGTGCGTGTCCGGCCAGTGTCCGCGCAACTGCGAGACCACCTGTTCGAGCAGATCCTCCACTCCGGCGGCGGCGTCACCGGCGGCGCTTCTCAGACGCACCATCACCGGAAAGTCGTCACATAGCACCAGCAGCGGCATGTAGCAGTACTCGCGGTAGTAGCCGTGGTAAAACCGGTGTTCCTGGCCGCCGTGCAGCTCGAAGTCGGTGGCATCGATGTCGAGCACGATCCGATCCGGCGCCGCACCCCGGTATTCGACGAAAAGATCCACCAGCAGCCGGTCGAGCCGCGCGAAGTCAACCTGCACCTTGCGGTGCTTTTTGACATCGCAACCGGCCGCCGACAGTTCCAGCCGGTTGAGCGTGCTCTTTCCGGCCAGTGCCTCGCAGTCCGAACGCTTCGCCTCCACGCAGCCCAGCGATGCACCGAAAAGACTGTCCTTGCGCAAATGATCGTGATCGTTGAGGTCCTCATAACCCTGAACCAGTGCCAGGATGCGCTGCCCGACCAGTGTCGACAGCGAATGCACGATGTGTTTCGGACTCCTGAAGTCGTCGAAGCAGTCGGCCACGCGGCCGAATAGATTCAGCCGCTCGGCGATGGCGGAGGTCAGCACGACACCGCCGTCGGAGGTGATCTCACCGCCGGAGAAATCGACTTCGATACGACCCGGCCGGGCATTGTCGGGGATTGGACAGACGATTTTCGATGGGTTACAATGTGTGTTCATGCGGGAACTGCTCTCCGGTTGCTTTTATTTTGCAATATCAACCAGTTATACAGCTTTTCCCGCATCTTTTCAACTATATAATGAGAAATAAGGGCTAGCGTCAAATGGATGGGAAATTTACGTTGATTGGCAGGACACTTCCATGCCTGAAAAACCGAGCAGAGATACTGCCGCGATAATCAAACGACGAATAAAGCAACATGATTGGTTTATTTACCTTGCGACGGCAAATTCAAGCAAGAGCAGGTGGTGCCCATGGGAAATTGGCTATGCCGATGGGGTAAAGGATATTAAGCAGATTGTAATCTTCCCGACTATGGATGAATATGGAAACTATGGTAGTGAATATCTCAATCTATATAGACGGATTGGTCACAATTTGCTGCGAGAAGATGTGGGACTGATTGGAGCGGGTCAAGAATTCATTTCTCTTCGCTCGATTTATTGAATGAAACATTCAAACGATGAATGACGAATAATCTGTCAATACCCATCCTGAAACTGATTTGACAATGAGGGATTCCTCTCACCACCCAGGTTGGTCGTCCAACGACCAACCGAGAATTTCGCAAATGCCTCCGAGCACCCTTCAACAAACCGATCATGCAACTCCACCAATACTACCGGAACCTCGTCTATCGCCCCTCCGCCACTGAGCAGCTCTTTCTCACCGCCTTCAATATCCAGCTTCAGAATCCCGATCTCCCTATCCCCGAACCTGGCGGAGATCTCCTCCAGGCTGATGGAATCCGCTGATTCAAGAACTGACGAGTTCGAACCGTCAACCTCATCTTCCACCACCGTGTATCCCCACTCTTTCCGTCCCGGATCAAAAAGATCGACTGAACCGTCCCGCCCCAATGAAAGTGCAGCCCTGACCGCAACTATATTCTCCCTGCCGGCGATATTCCGGCTCAGGACTGACATGTCCGAAGAGGACGGCTCCACCGTGACAACCGTCGCATCCGGGTACATCTCCGAGAACTTCAATGCCGCAGTCCCGATGTACCCACCCCCATCGACAATCAGTCCGCTGTAACCCTCAGGCAGGAGGTGTCTGAGAACTTCAAATTCCTCTGTCAGATTGAGGATCGCCACCCTCAGGTCGGGCGTGGCCGAGCGGACCCATATCGACCAGCGACTGTCAACCCTGACTCGTTTCTCGACCCTGCGCCCCGTCAGCTTCAAAAGTTCGAACTTGAGGTAGGTGAAAAGACCCACTGCGTATACATGAAGTGCAACCTTTCTCACGCTGTTATGGATCTTCAGCCTTGATCTGGATTTCATCGGCGATTACCTGAATTCGTAGAGTCGGCAGTTGTTCACACACAAATCCGGATTCATCCTCTTGCTTTCCTGTCTTCCATCAGGAGCGGTACAAAGATATCAGGAGGAAGCGGTGCACATGCATTCAAGTCCAACAAATCAGTTCCTTGAGATAACTGTCAAGGGCAACACAGCCCGCTTATCTGCGACAGTTCATCGGCACTGCCTCATCCGGCTCCGCAATCAAGATTGATCGAACATGTGGGCACAGCCGATCGGTGATCTTTCGACTGCCTGTCAACCGCCGACAACTGTGGACCAGTCGCAGTATGCCCGAAAGAAACCGTATTGTGATGTTGACCGAAAACAGATATCAGGCTTTCCCAGTCGTCAGGCTTGATCCGATTTGATGAACTCAGATCATCGATCATTTCGCCGGATATTGTATATCCCCACTCTCTCCCTGCGGAAACCAAAAGACTGACTGATTCTCATATCCGTATCCGAATTCGAAGACAATGGCATTCTGACGCTCTTCTTTGAAATACGATGCTGCAGCTCAAATCCGTTCCCCCCTCAATAGCAATCATATTGATGAATTCCTTCTGTAATGTTGCTCGGGGAAATCAAATTCATCCGTCGGGATCAGACTAGCGACTCCCAAATCCTCAATGGCTGAACAAACCCATTCCGACGACGCCATCATGACCATTTGGGGAAGCGTCCTGCCGCACCTCAGTGACCACAGTTTGTCTACTTCGTTGAGGAAAATGCCGATGTCCACAGGACAATAGATCTGGAATTTCAGTAGTTTCCCGTGTACGTCGATGGTGAGCTTACTGTAATTACTTCACCTTCAGACACTGTTGATCTGCTCCCGCAGAACCCTCGAATAATGCTTCCTGCCCATCTCGGATTCCCCTCCCGGCATCTCCGCCTTCGGTTGCTGACGTATGATACGTCGGAAATCCCCATGCCCGCAAATCTCACCATCGGCTGTGTCCACAAAAGCGCGACCAGTCCATCTTGAGCGCTTGAGCGCCGGGGAATGAGATGGAACATTATTTACAATATCCTATTAAACCCCTGAACATATCTTCTGAACTATGGACTAGTACTTATTGACTAACCACTTTATGACGAATTGGAAAGTGACAGAAGCTGGATTTGGCCTACTAATCCACCTTCGAATTTGCTGCGATATCAATTTTTTTGCAATCAAGCAATGTGAGGGGGAAAATCGCGGTATTGTTCACTTTCCTCCGAGTGCATGTCACATTGTTTCGCTTGACCGGACACAGTGATTGATTTTTCACAGTCCCAAACATCAGAATGGTAATTTGTCAACCAGAAGTATCAGATCATCCACTATGGAATCCGCCAACTCTCGAATGTTGGTCACAATTGGTATTCCATTTACCGAAATCTTGTTCTTGACTGGAGTTAAAAGGTTTTCCGCTTCAATTGAACATTCGACAGCAACTCCAATCTCACAACCCCCCGTGTCCACAATTCTGGGTACACTCTACTTATGATCTGCTCACGCAGAACCCTCGAATAATGCATTCGGCCTAACCTGGGTCTCTCTCCCGGCGGCTTCCGCCCTCGGTTGCTGACGTATGGTACGTCGGAAATCCCCGTGCCCGCAAATCTCACCATTTGCAGTGTCCACGAAATCGCGCCCAGTTCATACTGATCACTTCGCGTCAATAGGCCAGACGAATTTATGGGACAATTTGGCTTGGCGAAAGAGGTGAAGATTAACACAAAAACAGTGTTTTTGTGTCAAGGGCACGTCTATTTATTCGACATGAATGATACAGCCTGAGACGGGGAGAGTGAAGGCAACTCGGATTCGCGATTTCCGGTTCGATATGAGATAATATGGATTCATCGGTAAGTCATTCATTTTGTGGATTAATTGCAGGGTATTTGAGATGGAGAGACGACATCTGTTCGAGCGCGAGATGCAGCAGCGGGCGCTGGAGGAATTTGATGGTCTGGCGCGTATCAGGGCGCTGGTGGACTGGCAGGCGTTTGTACCGACACTTGAGGAGATTTTCGGTGTCTGCCATGGCGGTCCGGGGCGGCCGGCCTGGGATCCGCTGGTGATGTTCCGTTCGATCCTTCTGGGTGTGATGCACTCGCTGAGTGACCGCGACCTGCAGTTCATGCTGCTGGACCGGCGCACCTTCAAGCAGTTTGCGGGACTTCAGAGCGATGACCAGGTGCCGGATCAGAAGACTTTGTGGAAGTACCGCGACCTGCTGAGCCGGTCGGGTCGGATTGATGAGCTGTTCGATCTTTTCAAGGCGCAGCTGCGCTCGCATGGCTACGAGCTCACCAGCGGCCAGATTGTGGACTCGTCGATTGTCGAGGTTCCGCGTCAGCGCAACAGCCGCGAGGACAACCGGACGGTGAAGTCCGGCGAGGTGCCGGAGGCCTGGCAGGACAATCCGAACAAGCTGTGCCAGAAGGACACCGATGCGCGCTGGACGAAAAAGCGCAACCAGAACCACTATGGCTACAAGAACCACATCTCGGCGGACCGGGAGACGAAGTTCATTGACGAATGGGAGGTGACGGCGGCGAGCACGCACGACTCGCAGGTGTTCGTTGAGCTGTTGCCGGAACGGCCCGAGGGCGATTGTCAGGTATGGGCTGACAGTGCCTACCGTTCGGAGGATGCGTTGAGGAAGCTGCGGAAGCGGGGTTACAAACCCCGTGTCAACCACAAGGCGACGCGTGCGAAGGCTTTGAGCGACCGTCAGGACGGGGTGAACCGGGCGTATTCGAAAGTGCGTTGCCGGGTGGAGCATGTGTTCGGTTCGATGACCAATGAGATGCCGGAGCGGTACATGCGCTGTATCGGGAAGACGAGGGCGCGGACCTGGATCGGGTTGCGCAACCTTTGCTACAACATGAGACGGCTGAGCTATCTGCAGCCGTCGTTGTCGGCGGCGTAGGGGAAGCTGTGTCCGAATGGTCGGAATTCAGGGCGATGAGGCTCGGATCAGGGGGTTTTCAGGCCGGAAATTGCGGAAAATCGCCTTCAGATCGGGAATTTTTCGGAAAATGCGGTGCGGAAGCTTGGATTTTTTCAAGAATCGGCATCGGACACTCAGGGACTCTCAAGATTCAGGGTTAATAGAGGTGCCCTCAACGTTTTATGATGGCAAAGCATATCGATCCATTCTCTGTGTGATCAAAGACCACACATCGTTAGCGAACGAGCAGTGTTTACACTAACACTTCGTATCTAGATAAATTCTCCCACTCACGTATTTCACTGTAGACTTTCGTCCGCTTAAAACAGTCATAATCATAGGCTAACCGAAGTACGCTTTCCAATGTTTTGACTCCATCTTTTTTGTTGAATTCGTTACCGCTAGAAATTTTTCCTCTTAACGCCCCTCTCAATACGACCATACAATCGTGACCACAACACAGGTTTTTCTTTTCATCAAATTTTTCCAATAATTTCTTAATTTTTTCTAAAATCCTGTTTTCAGACAAATCCCCGCGTCTTTTCGAATGTTGCAAAATTTGATTGATCATCCTGCTTTCATCAAGAAAAAAAGGCTTGTTGTTTGAAAAATGGTAAGTAATGCCTTCAAATGAAAGTTGCCATCCCTTCTTCTGAGAAAGTAAACGTAGAGCCCCTATAAAACTTGCTGACTCGAATACAAGTTCACGGACTTGCTTCCCCTGTGTTTCAGTAAACTCCTTAATTTTATTTTGACTCCCGAATTCCCGAAGAACATTCTCAAATGCATCGGAACAAAGAATCATTATCTCCATATCGTTTTCATCAGTAAATATCACGTTTCCATCATATTCCGGATATTCCAGTAACTCAGCAAAATCTCGGTCTGCGATCCCTAATACTCCACCGGATTCAGATTTTTTTAAGTTAGTTATCGCTCCTAGAAGATTAACCCGTCCATTGCAAAAGTAAATTTTACAAGCATCCTTTTTACAGAATTTTTTAAATAATTTCTTATCACTGATGCCTTCAACCAACAAGAAACTTCCCGAATATTCTGCATTACGCGCAAGACGAATTCGGTTTACAATTGAATTTGAGTTGATTCCGGCTAAGATACTGCTCATCTCGTTTAACATTATTTTTTAAGTTCTTGGACTAAATCCCATTTGTCGTCAATAATTTGAGGAGAGTGAGTTGCAATGACGACCATCAATTTATTCAGCTCTTGAATTTTTTGAAGGTCAGAAATGAAGTTTTCCTGCCAAGTAACATGAAGGGATAATTCGGGTTCATCAATCAAGATTATTGAGTTCTCCTCAACTTTGAAGAGTAATTCGTAAGTTAAAACCAATTCGTGCTGTTCACCGGAAGAAAGATCCTGTAACGGAATCGCTTGATTATTGTCTTTATCAATTGCTCTAAATCCTTCTTGTGGGTGAATTTCAATAGCTTTGAATGAAAAACGTTTATTTAAAATTTGTTCGAAAAGTCGGACTTTTTCATATGTTTTATCAAATATTTCAAGTTTCTTCTTTGTATTCTCTATGTAAATTTCAAAAATCCTACGAATATTTTTTTCCTTAAGTATCCTACGAAAATTTTCCTCTGGCAAAACTTCAGATGGATTAATCGGTTCACTATCTGTCTTTCCCAAGAGTCCAACAGATACCAAACTATCTCGCTTTTCTGTCAGTATTTGTAAGTTTGATCGAATTTGCTCTTCATCGCTAACTTCATTATTTTCAAACTCGAGAATTCTCTTTGCAAATGTTTCGTCTAGTTGCTGAGACTCGTTTGCATAGTGCTGTAAAAGTTGACCAATGCGCTTTTCAAGATCGTTCGCGTCTTCCTCAACAACAGATAAGGGAGTTTCCTCATCATCGTCAAGCCATGACTCTCTACTACTACGCTTAAGATGGAGTAAGCGTTGCGTCTCGACAAGATTTACATTAACGTAATCTAGTGCTTGTTCTAACCACACAGGTAATTTAACGTCATCAAGACTACTAGATGAATCAGTCGACCGACTTAATAATTTGTACCTCAACAAATTAGAGAAATCATTTTCGCGATAACTTGATCGTGACTTGAATGAACGATTTTTGGGCGGAAATTTAAAATCTTCGTCATCAGAATCGAAACCTCTGGAATTGAAATAAATACTCCTTTTCTCTTTATCATCTTCATCGTTAGACTCGATATTGAAATTTCTATAAATCAATAATGACTTTCTTGAATCGAATTCAACACGAATTTCATCAAAATCAATTTTCGAAAGATAGTTAAATTTTCTGTTAAATATCGAGTCTAGAATTCTAAGCAATACAGTTTTGCCGTATCCGTTAGGAGCAGTAATAATAACGATATTGTCCTTTTCTGGAAATTCAATTTTATGGTCGAAACGACCGAACAACTTTGAGACACTCAGAGACTTGATCGCATCAAATTCTTGATTGGCTGACATATTTAATTATTCCTCATAGTGTCGTTTTTTTAGCCATCCAAATTAGGGGATCAACTATATATATTATACGAATCATTCCTTAACCTATAGTTTCCAGATGAGCCTTTTATCCTGCGCACAAATTTTACAAAGTAGAACAGGTAAAGATATCAAAACAAATTCTTTGACAAGTAAGACAGTATTTACAATCGTAACAATTTTTGCTTACAATTTCAATTTCATTCAAAACTTGAATGAAAACCATAAGAACGCACTAATCCTGTTGAGTAGAGGTCACCCTGCCAATTGCTAGTTGTTGTCGTCCAATTCCAAAAAGGGCTGATAGGTATGATGACCTATCATGTTTCGATATCTGGACTGGTCGCGCTTTTGTGGACACAGCCAATGGTGAGATTTGCGGGCACGGGGATTTCCGACGTATCATACGTCAGCAACCGAAGGCGGGGACGCCGGGAGGGAAATCCAAGATGGGCAGGAAGCATTATTCGAGGGTACTGCGTGAGCAGATCATAGGCGAGGTACGCGGCGGACGATCGGTGGCGTCGGTGGCGCGGGACTATGAGCCGAGTGCGAACACGATCCACCGCTGGCTGGCGGAATCGGTCAGTGATGGTGACGGGGTCGGTGAGGAGTTGGACAAGGCGGCGTTGCGGGCTGAGAACGAGCGGTTGCGGCGGGATCTGGCGATATTAAAAAAAGCCGCGGCCTGGTTCGCCCGGGAGAATCTGGAAGGACAGTGAGCGTTTATCGTTTGATGGCGGCGAATCGGGCCGAGTTTGCGGTGGTGGACATGGCGCGGGTGCTGGAGGTGGCACGCAGCGGTTATTACCGTTGGTGTTCGCGCAGTCGGCAACGGGCTGAGGAGGAGGCCGGGACGGCAGCGCAGATCAGCAAGCTGCGTACGGCACATACCGAGTGTCACGGGCGTTATGGTGCGCGACGTCTGCATCACGAGATGATGTCGATGGGCGAGCGGATCAGTCTTCACCGGGTACGACAGCTGATGGCACTGGCCGGTATCCGGTGCGTCACCCGCCGGGCCAAGCGCAGCAACACCACCTAGCGGGATCCGCATGCCGGCAAGGCGCCGGATCTGGTGGGGCGCGACTTCACCGCCGACGGTCCGAACCGGCTGTGAGTGGCCGATTCGACCTGCATCCACACCGGTCAGGGGAAACTGTATCTGGCGGTGGTGCTGGATGTGTGGTCGAGACGCATTGTCGGCTACTGCAGCTCGGTGAAAGTGGGGAATTTAAATCGGTGGTTACAGCGCCGGACAGTTCATGGCCTTCCTCGGCCTGGTGCCCGGCGAGTTCAGCAGCGGTGGACGCCGCCGAACCGGCGCCATCACCAGGACCGGCAACTCTGCGGTGCGTCGCATCCTCACCGAAAGTGCCTGGTGCTACCGCCACCCGCCGCGCAACACCCGACACCTGCAGCGCAAGGCGAAAGACTCGTCCGAATACGCGGCAAGGCGGGCCTGGGACGCTCAGAAACGGCTGTGCGGCAAGTATCTCGCCATGTGCCGCAAGGGCAAGAGTTCGAAAACCGCGGTCAGCGCAGTCGCCCGCGAGCTGGCCGGGTTCATCTGGGACATCGGCTGCCATGAACTCAACAGGTTGCCGCCCGCAACCGAACAGTAACCGAGAACCGACAGCAGGTGCCAACCTTATGGAAAAACCCTCGTTGAATCTATGTAGGCTCGCCGGCCGGGGGCCGGCGATGATCCACGTTTGTAGACCGAGGTATTTCCGTGACGCAGCAGGGTCATGTGGTAATCAACCCACGCATATCAGTTTGTCAACCCAGTGTCACGACCAGGGCCCGCACCTGCCGTCTTTCAGATTTGATGATATAGTACAGTGAGACAGAATGGAATTCACAGGTTAGGACAGGTCAAAACATATCAGATTCAGTACTGCTTCCAGCAAACAAAAAATCGAATTCGTCAGAGAAGGCTATCTGACCCAAGACGCCAAATCGATTTTCTTTGCGATTTCGGTAAGAGAAATTTGAGTTCCATTAGTTCTACGAATACTCCCAATGATCTCTAGAAGTCGTTGAGTCTGTTCGTTCGAAATTCGTCCAGACTCTAATCCCGCAATCCGTTCACGCGAACGTTCGGTATCAGGATCTGCGATTAAAAGATATGCATGCAAGACATTAATATTGTGCTGAGATAATTTGCCATCCGGCAGGGAATTCAAATATTGAATCGTCTCTTTAAGTGGTACTTGACCAATGATAATCTGGTCAAATAATTCTGGTTTTTTTGAATGTAGAACAATCAACAACGCTAATAAAATTGGAACAAGATATTGATCACTTGGAGTTTGATCCATAACAATCCGCAACCGAGTAATACATCTCTCAATTGCGCGTAATGACAATCCTGTAGCATTCGCGAGAAAATATAAATATTCAACAAAACGCGTCTTGTCATACTGAATTATCGGATGTTTTCGTTCATTGAATATCGGGTCAAGATCAAACCTTGTGATGAGGTTACTGATATAGTTCTGGGTATCAGCAACTGGAATTCCATATTCCAAATTGAAGAAACGGCGCAGGTATTCAGTCGCGTCAATATCCTCTCCGTAGACTGCTTTGATGCTTGCTTCGATCTGCTTTTTGTCGAGTGAAAGAACAAAGACAACATTAGGAATATCAAAGAGATGCTTTATTCGCTCAAGTAACTGAACTGCGAAAGTGGGGCGACAGCGGTCCAGTTCATCAACGAAAAATACCAAATTGGACCCCATTTTGTCTTTTGACTCATCTCGAGTATTATCTTTTTGCAACAATTCCACTGCTTCGCACAACTCGGCGCGAAATTTCTCAAACATTTCTGATTCCCGGTTGAATTCAGCAACCAGATCTCTATCGTCATCATTTTTCGACTCGGTTGAATTAATCGCCGTTGAAATCGCTTCAGGATCAATTATTCCTGAAGTCAGCACTTTTATTGCGTTTTCAGCACTTGTTCTAGCCAGAATGGAGGTGATGCGTTTTAATTCTTCAAAATGTTTTTTGTATGTTTTTTCTGTTTCGTTAGACAAACCTAATTCAATGCGATCAATATTTGCAACTAACGCTACAAGAGGATCAGTTGCATAATCCACTTTCCAGGCATTGAAGTAAATACATCTATGACCTTTTTCCTTCAGGCATTCAATCAACATACTGACTAAGGTGGTTTTACCCATTCCAAAGGATGCATCCAGAGCCATTACAAATGGCCCGTTGAGCCGCCCAATTAAACCAGTGAGGAAATCAACGACTGGTTCACGTCCGAGCTGGTCATTCTGAAATGGATTTGATGCGGGTACATCAATATCATCGATTCTATATGTCATTCACACTTGTCTCATTTGTCAAGGGTAGTTCAAAAGGAGTTCCTTATTCGAATTCGAGGAATGTTGAGAATTACAGCCGTAATTGGATGGCATCCGAAAAACCACCAAATCACTCTCGCGTCAGGTTTGGACGGTCGAAGAAATTGCCTACCAAAAAAGGACTGATCTTGTTTTTATTCTGATGTAGAGGTCAGAGGCTGATTCTGACAATCGTCAACAATTCCTGCTTTGACTACCTTGACCAATACGACCTGAAATCAATATGAAAATGAGTAATGTCCATCGAACGACAGCGTCAACACACCAGTCGAAAGAATATCTCTACCGATCAGTACCTGATACCCGCTTTTTCCTGCATCAAATTCAGGTGCCCTGATAGTTTTTCCATAACTTGAAGTCCACCTTCAACAATTCCGTCGCTCTCTTTTTGCACAGGTAACAGAAATCCAAGTTTGATGTCGTACACATTGACGGATACAAGTCCACCGGCAGTTTGCAGGTCCATTTTTCCGCTTGGCTCAAGTTGAAGTTGCCGAGCAACAGATTGCGTTATTGATGTTTGACTTGCGCCGGTGTCAACGAGCGCGGCGCACAATTGTGCCCGGTCTCGATTCGGGTCTTCTGCATCACTTGCAATAATCGCAACCTGCCAGGTCAGCCCCTCGGCCCAATTAAACTGACCCGCGAAGGACGACATGCGAGTAATACCCTAAGTCCACAGATTTGTCAGTCACCTGCTGGACGGAAAAATGCTTTCCTTCCAAGAATATTCGGCCAGCCTGCATGGCATCCCTGCTTGTATCAAAACAAGCGATTAATTCTCGGTTGTGCATAAGTGCATATCTATTGACATCTGTTTTCAATAGATCAGGCAGCAAGGCCTTAAAGGCCTCATAGTTTCGGTCAACCTCTAGCTGTTGTTTCTCAGTACTCATCGTCCACTCCCTTTTGCGCACCTGGTTGTATGATATACAAGATGCTTCCATACCTATGATAAATCAAGCCCTTTGGGCAGGCTAGTTAAGTTCACGGATTTTATAAAGACCAGAAAACTCCCCGACATCGCGGTACACGCGATTCTCACTCTTTCGATGATAGGTGCTTTGATACCAATTGCAAAATATTTCAATCCTGTTGGTGCAGGCCTTCTCACAAGTCAACGCACTGCATCACACCGCATTAGGCAACCACATACAAAAACTGGCTGAACCCAAAAACTGTGAAAAATTTGGTAGCGGCTTGTAAAAGTTTCAATCGGTAAGGAACTGTCATACCGTCATTTTCCCTTATGTAACAATCAGTAGATACAACAGCATCAGGGCCTGCATGCTTCGCTGGAAAACTATCCGAAAATGCATCCGAGCACCCCTAAACAAACCGGTCATGTAACTTCACAAACACTACCGAGGTCCTATCAATCGCACCGCCGCCGGAAAACAGTCTTCTTTCACCACCTTCAATATCCAGTTTCAGAATTCCAATAGATTTATCCCCAAATCTGGCGGCTATCTCTTCCAAAGTGATGGTGTCCACCAGTTCAAGAACAGATGTATTCGAACCTACACAGTGCTCCCCTCTAAGTCCGCCACTTTGGAGACATCTGTCATATTAGCTAACAAGTACTGATATTCCCTCCCTGTCGAACCTGCATCTTGTGAAAAATCAATGTTCCAAAGCTTGAGAAAATAACCGGCCATAGCCGCACGTAACCTGACACTATGATGTGTTCCGGTACCCATGTCAAAAGACTGGTCATCAACCAAATTTTCCGGGTGTGCTTTTATTTTCAACTCAACGTACGTGTGCCACTGCTTGTCATTTTTCGGGTGTTCATGGTCTTCGATTACATCATGTTTCATCAAGTTAACTTTTTGTATTCTCGCGAAAACAAAATCGACATATTTTTCTCGGGTTCTATCGTATGCTCTCAAATGCCATCGAAGCGTATTATCTGCAAATGAAACAGGAACAATCTGCCGTGTACTAATTCCGCTGGAAGAAGACGCATATGTGATCGTAAGGGATTGAACTCTTTGAATTGCCCTGGATATTAAAGCAATTTTTTCAATGACTGCATCATCTGCTGGCCTATGTATCTTGGGCATTGTGTACACTGGGATACGCTCAATCAGTTTACGTACATTGAAAACGGGTTTAAAAGCATTGCTAATCTCATAACGTTTGAGACTAATGTTGTATCTCAGGTTTTCAGGCGCCATTCGGTTATATGTAGACAATACATTGGTCGCCGATGCCTTGGATATGCCAAATCTATTAATAAGATCCTCTCGATTTACTGAGCCATGGAAATAAGCAAGATGCTCAACAAACTGCAACTTTTCCACTTGAGCGACTGTCAGGTCTTCACTGCCTTCCATTCTAATTTCCAATCTCTAATCGTCTGAAGTAATCTGATCAAGTTCTTTTGACTGTGACTTGTACAGATGGAAATTCTTTTTGTATTTGAGGAACTTATTGTTTGGTATCTGTTCCGTGCTACTCATGCAATTGTTATA
This sequence comes from Arenicellales bacterium, assembly GCA_963666625.1. Taxonomy (GTDB): domain Bacteria; phylum Pseudomonadota; class Gammaproteobacteria; order Arenicellales; family JAJDZL01; genus JAJDZL01. The sequence continues at coordinate 2,195,641 of OY762925.1, read as the reverse complement.
TTTCTCCTGCAAATTATTCATCTTTTCATTCATCAAATCACTTGAAAACCGTTGAATACGCTTCTCAACAAAATCTGCTTCCCTAATCCAAACTCCCCAAATTGCAACTGCTGATTCGTGCCGCGCCAGCTTGTGTGTCCACTGAAATACCGTATGGTCCAGAGCCTGCAACAACGCTGTACCAAGTGAGAATATAAAGATAGTTGACAATACCAGACCACCTTCTAGCACGTCACGAAAGTAAAACCCGATCAGTCCGGCTGAAATGATGGAAAACAAGACAACAGCAAATTCCTTCCAATTTCGATACCGCTTAAATTTTTCTTTTTCTTCTGAGTGGGCAAATCGGCAAAGTTCCGCCTTTCTTCTTAATTTACCAAGAAGTTTTTTGTCTGATTGGACAATACAATCCTGCATTTCAGTAAACCCGCGGGCTTGGCTTCATCGCCAATGCTGTTTCCTTTAAGATTTCAAATGTCAATCCTTGATCAGGAAAGGCTTGAGCAAGTGCTTCTGGAAAAAACCGCAAGCGAAAGTCAGAGTAGGTATACCCGTTATCTCCATAATACCCTCCTGCCGATGTCAGTGTCGCCAGCTCATTCATCTGTTCAGCTGTCAAGTCTAGTCCATCGAGATCATGTGTCAGCAATTCCAAGCACTGAGTTTTATTTGGACGGTAAAATTCGATATGTAGTGCAGCGCGCCTGATGATGGCTTGATCAATGACGCTTGCTCGATTCGTGCATAGAAATACTACAGCTCGGCCGCCAACTCTTCGAACATTGTCAATCTTTTGTATCAAGGTGTTCACGGCCGCTTTCTCTTCCTGATGCATTTGCTCGGTTGACCTGAGCGATGCAATCGAATCTGCTTCGTCTATCAATAAAAAGGATAAACGCTTCTTGCCTGCTTGAATTGCTAGATTATTGAATGCATCCTCTATAAGTTGGCTCATCTCCCCGTGTAATCCCCTACCTCTCACACGAGTGCTCATTTTGAGCAAATATCCTTCCTTGTCCATGTCTTTAGTAATACGATTTGCAGCACACTCGGCTGTGACAGTTTTTCCTGTCCCGACATCACCACTGAAGAGGAAGAGTGGGTATCTTTGTTGAATCACTTCGCACAAGGGAACTATTTGTTTGTGATATTTCTTACTCCAACTATCAACACGATCAGGCATTAGTACTAGCATCAAGTGATTTTTCAGCTTTTCATAGTGCCTTTCGAAGTCAATGAGTGTCGTAGTAATTTTTTCCAACTCTAGTGATGGGAGTTCTTGCTGAACATCAAATGTTTCTTGTTGCATTTTCTCGTCCAATCTAACTGACAAATGAATCCCGATATAAACCGTAACTTTGGCTGGAATAGAGCCTTCGACCATCATTTCGCATTCCAGAATAATCGGTTGACAAGGATGAACGACTCCAAGTTAGTTTTAACTTCCCTGAAATTTTAAGCCTATCAAGCTTTTGTCGGTCTGAGGGGGTGACAATTACCCTGAGTGTGCCATTAGGCATGCATGGCCAACTATTCCCTCCTGGTCTCTGGGTGTCCGACAATATGTCTTGCCGAACTGTATATCGATGAACTCTTACTAGATTTCCATTGAAATCTCGCAATTGCAGATGAACATACTTCAAACAATCTTCTTGAGCCATCAAAGATACATCGTTGCCACAATCCTCAGCATGTTCATATTCCATGGCTTGTGTCCTTACAGCAAGCATTCGCAAATCTGCCTGAAATCGTTCAAATACTCTACGGATGTCTGTTCGGGTATAGGTTTGTGTGATAGTACTCATTAGTATTGCTCCTGAACATTGAAACTTGGCCCAAAAACCTCTTTCCACAAATCTAGTGTTAACCCTGTCTCTCTTACACCTTGTGCGTATGAAATGGTTTCAAAACCTTTTTCGGCCGTATTTGTAGTCTCATTCCATTCGCTGACAGACATTCTGACCGTATTGTTCTCGTTGTTCGTAGGATCTGCTATCCAAGGGGCTGTGCTTGATTTATTCCCAATAGCACCAGCGAAATATACTTGTTTGGCAATTTCACTACCGACAAACTCAAAAAATATTGTGATAGCTCGGTTTATCGACGAAGCAGATATTCTGCCCTCAGAAATCAAGTATGCTACTAACAGTTCAATGGAGAATGATGATAGCTCCAACTCTTGATAGTTCCTCCAACTTTTCAGGATACGGACTAGGGAGGTAAAATTTGGGTTCTTGGATTTGATTTTGCTTATAAAATCCAATTGCTTGTCAACACTGGTTTTAAATTCACCCGAATTGAGTTTTTTTCTGGGTTGTCTGCCGTATGTAGAATTACCCTTTTCTGGGATAAACGGCACAATATCAACCTCAAGCCCAGAACTCCTGAAGACTATTCCGATAGTTTTTTGACCATCGGAAAAGTCTGATTTTTCTTTGTTTGGATATGCTTTACAAAGCACATTAATGATTTCATCGCGGAGTTCTTCAGCGTCAAAGGCAGTAGAATCGTCAACATCCAGATAGAAAACCATATCAATATCAAGTGGACGGAAGTCTTTTGGTGCCAAAGCCGTACCTTTCTTCCACGAGCCTGCTCTTTTGACTTTTATGATTTTGGTGTGCTCCATACCATTGACCGCTTTGACAACATTATTCCTCAAATTGTCGATTTGCCGTGTGTAAGACGATTTTTTTTCCTGAGTGAGCTTGATACGATTGACGTAATTCAAAAGTTGTTGGTTTGTATATTCCATCGATTATTTCCTATATGAATAAAATCTGTTATTATCTTAATATTTATGATGACCATAAATATTATACTATATAATGTTCTGTGTGTTGCCAATCAGTCGCTGTTTGAAAACAAATTTAGTGCTAAAAAAAAACTGAACAATTATTTTGTCGAGGGATGCTCAATGAAACATAACAAATTTTTCGATAATTTTCTGACGGATCACGTTAATTTGAGTCAATCAAAACTGACCGTTTTGGACAACAAAGTGGAAATTATCACTGAACTCTTGAAATCAAGTTTGCCAGACTATAGGAAATATAGTCAACAAGGTTCTTACGCTCACGGTACCATCATTAAGCCGGTTAGAGATAACGATGAATTTAATGCTGACATATTGATTTTTATCAAAACCGACTTCTTCAATCCTGATGAATATCAGGATGATTATGTCACCGAAGTTTACGAAATTTTTCTCAAAAACGATAATTACAAAAGAATTGCGCGTAGAAAAACGAGATGTGTAACGATAGACTACGCTGGAAATTTTCACTTGGATATCGTTCCCTGCATTGAATACGACAACGAAATCTACATTTGCAACAGAAATGACAAAGTGTACGAAAAGACGGATGGCGATGGGTACAAAAACTGGCTTGCAGAAAAGAGCAGAATTGTCGGTCAAAACAATCTAAAGAAAGTAACGCGTCTTTTCAAGTTTCTTCGAGATCACAAAAACAACTTTTCGATTCCCTCAATTCTGCTAACGACTGTTTTGGGAAATCTGATTCATGTTTCCGACAAAGATTCCGATGAGTTCAGGGATTTGCCGGAAACACTCAAGACACTGTCCAATAGGGTAAATGAGTATTTGAGAGCAAATCCTAATATGCCAACCATTCAGAATCCCGTACTATCTGAAGAAAATTTCAATCGTAGCTGGGACCAAAGGAAATATCGAAATTTCCGAGAAAAGTTTAATAGCTACAATGAGAAAATCAATGAAGCTTTTGAAGAAAAAAACAATAATGAAAGCATTAAAAAGTGGCGAAAACTGTTCGGTGATGACTTTGGCGAGTCGAAGAAATCTAATAGCTCAAATACAGCAACCATAGTCGCTGGATCAGGCATTGCAGGCACTCCACTTTATGTACATGCGACGAAACCATACGCAAACGGTGATTAGATACAGCACTTTGGAAATGACAGAAGTCAATCGCCATTTCCCCAATTTATTTCATTCTGAGAACGTCATTAAAGGGGAGCTTGATTTTTCGGCGAAATATAAACTCTCAAATAGTAAACACAATAGATTTTGGAGCATAGTTCCATGTTCTTCGGGGCGCGATTGTATTCAGGATGTATATGAAATTGAAATTCGGCTCGACGAACTAAGACACGGTAGACCGAAAGTATTCGAAATTGGGGGAAGAATAAAGAGACTGGCTAAGGAGTTAAACTTGCCGATCATTGATTTACATCTTTTTCCAGATGATGAAGACTGTTGCTTGGGAATTTTTCTTCCAAACTCGAATGAAACATTGAGTGGATTTGTTCTCAGAAAGGTATATCCATATTTTGTTTGGCATGCATATTATTCAAAGCACAGAAAAGTCCCACCGATCGGAGAGTGGTCGCATGGAGCACGAGGTCAGTATGAATTTGATCGGCATATTCGCAATATCGGAAGAAATCAGCCTTGCCCTTGTGGGAGCGGAAGAAAATTCAAAACCTGTTGCGGTAACTATGCACGCATGATAGCAAGTTGAATGAAGCAGCTTCGTTGGTTGAAGAAAATTGACAGTTCACACCAGTTGTTCATTCTTGATCGACAATATGTAGGTGCTTGATTTACGGTTGATTCGGATTCCAAAGTGTACAAGTGATATGACATTTTGGTTTGTGTTCAGCCGAAAGCAAAGTGAAATTCGTACCCTCAGAGCCACGGAATCACACAGACTTCTTCAGTATTGTCGTTTGTTAATACGAAAAAATTGATGGCCCGTCGTCCAAAGCGCACGGAGACAGCGCTGTGGTCTATGATAATTTCAGCTCTGGTACGGATGAATTTTCGGAGCAGTGTTCGCGGGCATGATGTCGAAAGGACCGCTCGGCAGGGCTATGATGTCGGAAACTGAATGTCTATGCAGGCTCGCATCAACAGCGAGAATTACAATCACCGAAACCGCAATATTTAGGGAAACATTGAATGGCTGACACGGAGGTATATGAAGTTTATTATGGAAACAATTAGTGTCGATGAATTCAACAAACAACAAGAATTAAAAGAAAGTCAACGGAAATCCGAAGTTTATTACGGAACCGGCCGCCGGAAGTCATCCACGGCCCGGGTTTATCTGAAAAAAGGCAAAGGAAACATCGTTGTGAATAAAAAACCGATTGAGCGATATTTTAGCCGCGAAACAGACCGCATGGTTATCCGCCAACCACTAGTCCATTTGAATGTGCTGGATTCCGTAGATATCAAGGTCAATGTACGCGGCGGCGGTTCGAGCGGCCAAGCTGGTGCAATTCAATTGGGAATTGCGCGCGCCTTAGTCGAGTGCGACGAATCGCGAGATGGAGGCATGTGCTTTATCGGTAAAGATACTTATAACTGGTTGCGTAAATTTGCAAGCTGTAGAGTAAAACTTCGAGAAGGGGGTTTCCTCACCCGCGATCCCCGTGAAGTTGAGAGAAAGAAAGTCGGTTTGCACAAAGCAAGAAAACGACCTCAGTACTCGAAACGCTAAACAGCTTCTTACATCACCCGGTAGCCGGTTTGGATTCTGATACTGGGGAATCGTCTAACGGCAAGACAACGGATTCTGACTCCGTCAATCCAGATTCAGATTTCGAATACTCTGCCAGAATCGGAACCGTCAAAAAGCGGTGAATGCAATTATCGCGACTGTCATTGAAACCCCAAAAGACGCAAAGTGATGCTTGAACATGATTCATCTATCTCACACATTAATTTAATCTAACCTACTACCCATTCTCAACCAGATATCCTGATCGACGAGATTACAGTGCTTCATCGCTTCATACATTCTGATTGTTTATATCAGGCTTTTCTCTTCCTGCCATAAATTCTTAGTGCGCGGCGGCCGTTCGGTGGCCTCGGTGGAGCGTGATTATGAGCCAAGTGCGAACACAATCCACCGCTGGCTGGTAAAATTAGTCAGTGATGGCGACAAGATGGGTGAGGAGGCGGACAAAGTTGCGTTGTGGGCTGAGAACGAGCGGTTGCGTCGGGATCTTGCTATCCTGAAAAAAGCCGCGGACTGGTTCGCCCGGGAGAATCCGAAAAGACGATGCGCGTATATTTGGTACTGCTGGATCTGAAGCCATTTGAGCCTAGACAACAGACCAGCGCGTCGGTGGTGAGGTTCATCGACGGATTCTACAACACCACGCGTCTGCACTCAGCACTGGGTTATCAGTCACCGATCACATTCGAGAACGAATCTGAGAGTGGTTTCTCACAGACACGCTGAGAGTCTCTGCATGTACAATTTCTACAACCTGGATTGGCGATCTGATTCATACATGGGTATGAGGTTCCCTAGTATGAATTCCTCCAATCTCACAATTCCCCTTGTCTACAAATCCGGGTACACTCTAGAGGATAGTTAACTGTTGAGTCGAAGCAAATGGTTAATGGAATATGATCGCATACAGACAACCATCGTGCGTTTAATTTCATTATTTATTGAATTATTATCAATATGTTAAATACAATTTAAAGTTTATTCTATAGAGACCAGCCCAACTGACATCATGAAATTCATTTCCTTCCGAATCCGAAATTACAAAGGGATACAGGATACAACAATTAAACTAAATGGAAGCAAGGGTTCCATTTACACCTTAGTCGGTCTAAACGAGAGTGGGAAAACCACTATATTAGAGGCAATAAACAATTTTTATCCCGACGTAGAAGGTGCACATGCAATAGCACAAAAGTCCATTTCAACAGAACCTATTGAAGCTCTCGTTCCTAAAAAGCATAAAGACAATTTTAACGGCGAAATTTCGGTCGAAGCAAAACTCGTAATTGACAAAGATGACATAGTCAAATTAACTGAACTTTGCAAATCAGAATATGGTTTTCAGATTGATGCCAAAACATTTTCGCCAAATATTTCCGTGAAAAGGCGACATATTTTTGAAAATTCTGAGTTTATAGAGACCCGTTCATCTTGGAAGATTAGTGTATCAGCGAAATCAAGCGGAGCACGGAAAATTAGAATATTGAACAGTGAACAGGAAGAATGGCAGCAAGTAATTATAGAATTGCGCAAACTATTTCCGCGTATTGTTTATTTCCCGACTTTTCTATTCGACTTTCCAGAAAAAATACTGATTTCTGACGGTGAATGTGACTTTGAAGGAAACGAATACTTCAAACAAATGGTTGAAGACGCACTCGCGTCTCTCGATGACCCACTTGAACTACAAAAACACATTATTGATCGGGTTATAAAGAAGGATGCTGAGATTCCGTTTGCTTCTTGGCTCCCGACGTGGATGCGATCAGATGAGCGAGAACGTGTTTCGTCGGTTCTAGATAAGTTATCGAGAAAACTAACTATAGAAATTTTTGGGAGATGGGCGGATGTCTTAGGAACTGACCCAGGGCAGAAAGAGCTCGTGATAGAGGATTTGGTTGAAGATTCAGAATCAGCAGCGCGACGCGTGTTTCTGGAATTTAAGGTGAAGGATGGTTATACAAAGTTCAAGATCTCCGAACGATCTTTGGGCTTCAGATGGTTTTTCTGTTTTCTACTATTTACACGATTCATTCGAGGTAGTGGAACCGGAGGATGTATCTTTCTATTCGACGAACCCGCATCGAACCTACATAGCAAAGCGCAGACCAAACTCCTGGATAGTCTTGAGGTTATCACTGACGGTGACAACGACATAATCTATTCTACTCACAGCCATCATCTGATAAATCCACTTTGGCTTGAAACAACATTCATTATTACTAACGGTATCCCAAATAGCGGAGAATCACTCGATGCGGATTTTGTCGTAGAAGATTCCGATATTCATGCACAATCCTACAAACATTTCGTCGGACAGAATGCAGAGAAAAGCCACTACTTCCAACCTATACTGGATAGATTACAAGTATCGCCGTCACTGCTGGAAGCAACCAGAGAAGGTGTTTTTACCGAGGGAAAATCCGATTTTTATATTCTGAATTGGTACAAAAAGTACCGTCAGAAACAAACGGATTTGGATTTCGTGCCTGTTGGAGGAGCAAATAACGCGAGTGCGTTGATGTCACTGTATTTGGGACTGTCTCTTCGATTTGTGCTTCTTCTTGACAGCGACTCCGAAGGTAATAAAGCCAAGAAGAATTATTTGAATAAATTACCGATTTCAGAAAACTCGATAATTCAAATAGGTGATGTATTCCAAACTCCTCGTAAGAAAAAAATCGAAGATTTGATTTCAAACGATACAAAATCTGCAATCAAACAAAAATACGGAATTACTCGAATAAGAAAAAGTCACATTTTGAGGGCTTTCTCCGAAGCACTATCCGGACAAAATGATTTACCTGACGATGAGGAGACACTGAATAACCTAAAGTTACTTGTGGATCAGCTAAGTACTCGCTTGCGTGAGTTGTGAGTCTCAATATTATTCATTTTTGTAATTCAAAGCCCGCTCTCTGGAGAGTGTAACCAGAATTCTGGACACGGGGAATTGTGATTGGAGGATTTGTACATGCAGAGACTCTCAGCGTGTCTGTGAGAATCCGCTTTCAAATTCGTTCTCGAATGCGATCGGTGAGCGGTAACCCAGTGCCGAGTGCAGACGCGTGGTGCTGTAGAATTCGTCGATGAATTTGACGACCGTCGCTTAATGCGTCCAGACATTTACACACTATCGTGAATTTTCACGTCCAATATACATGTCTATCAGCAATGCAAAAGTATTTCGCTATAGACGTATCTCTGTTTGAGGAATCCACAGAATAATGGTGATGGCTGGTGGTTACATCCTGCTGGTACCCGAATCCAGAAGAGAGTTGCTTTTAGAAGCGGCCGAGTTTGGGGAATCGTTCTATTCGACAAATCCTTCCGTCTCGGAACCTGTACCCTCATTCAAACATAGTAAAAACGCACCTCTTGTTGTCTTCGCGGCTTTTGAGGACGGCTACATCACGCACATCGCAGATGGCAGAAAGGGCCAGTACGCTGGCACCGGCCTCGTTCGGCTTTACCTTGAAGAACTGCAACCACTCCAGCATCCGATCCCATTCAACGAACTCTTGTCGGGGACTGATATACGCGTCAGACGCCACCTAAAGCAACGGTTCGATCAGGGTGGTCTTTTACCGCCCAAGACTCTGGGTTGCTTCGTAGGTCGAATCACCGAGCTGGATCCCTCTATCGATCACCGGCTTACGCGCTTTTCTGCTCGTCGTGCTGAAGCCCTACAGAGCCTTAAGCCACATGCCCGCGAAAATTTGGCTTATCAAAAAGAAGCACTCGGCCTCGCGCTCCAGATCGCCGGACTGCCAAAGGACGATTTGCTAGAGTGGCAACTGTCCGACGGCAAACAGCATTCCTTTCTTGATGGTTTACCAAGCGTACAGGTCCGCGAAGACGCTATGTTACTTTCGGATTTCTCAACTCTCCCAGGATTTCAGCCGATAGGCGAGGTCACCCACTACAGCACTAAGTGTTTTTCTAGCGAACAGCATCCCCCAATCAGACTAACAGTAATCATGGCCAATCGCTATCCACTCGAACAGCAAACAGGTGCAGACCTAATCTACTTCAACGAGACCTATCGTAGTTTCGTCATGGTTCAGTACAAGGCAATGGAGACGCGCAGAGGTGAGAGTGAGTTTCGCTGGCAACCTAAGGATCAGTTCTCTGACGAAATCCATCGGATGGAGACCCTTCTTGAAGTATTGAGGAAGATGCCAAACGGTCTTGATCCCAACGGATACAGGTTCACAGACAATCCCTTCTTCCTAAAATTCTGCCCACGCGTCGTCTTCAATCCAGATGACAAAGGTCTCTTCAAAGGTATCTATTTACCGCTCGACCTTTGGAAGCAAGCTGAAGCAGCAGGCCAGTTCGACGGGAAACGCGGTGGAAAGGTTTTGACCTATGATAATGTTGGTCGTCGCATCAATAATTCCGAGTTTGTCAAGCTTGTAGCCGACTCCTGGGTAGGCACAACAATTGAACAATCTAAATTTCTCTCGGTCCTGATCCGCAATGTGTTGGAGACTGGAAAGACGCTCACCCTCGCTATTCGGCATTCGAATGAGCCGGTTGACATTGCGACAGGGGCTGCAGAATGACTACCGACATGCAAGAATTCCTCATTCGTATTTTTTTGGCGAAGGTTTCGTTCTAAGCGTCCGATGTTCGATCCAAGGCGGTAGATTTGGCAACAGCATTATCGGAAGCCAGCACAAAATATATTTTCTTCTACGTATTTCCCGATGCCGGTGTCGATTTCACTCATCTCGGAGATGCTGTACTATATAAGGAATTTGCGAAGGAGTTTTTTAACCCCAAGTTCCAGCGGCAAAGTCAGCATAGGTGCCTGTTCTGACTGATAATTTCAGAAAATCGGGTTTCCCGCTACTGGGCAGGATCAGATGTTTTTCACGGTCACATCGAGAAGATCGAACGCCTTTTGCTGATAACCGGTGGGCTGGGTGACCATCCAGTATTCGGCCTTTTTCATCTTCAGCGGCCGGATCCGGTTGCGCCCCACCGTTGCCAGGTCTTTTATCAGCGTCTGGAAGCTGTGCACCGGCTCGCCCCGGTCGGTGAGTCCGGTCCTCGCCTTGCGGCGGGCGGACGGTGATTTCCTGGCCGGTGTGACCGTCAGCCGATGCGGCCGCTCATCGTCGAACAGCAGCGGTGCCAGTCTCTTCCGCATCTCGAACTCGACATGGTAGGCCAGCATGCACAGCAACAGATGAGCCCGCACCCGATGTTCCCGACGGTGATGGATCGGCCGCACCTTCAGGTCCACTGTCTTCATGCTGCGGAACGCCCGCTCGACCTTGGACAGTCGCTTGTAACTGTCCACCACCGAAGCGGTATCCAGCCGGTCCTCGGCGACACTGGTGCGGATCACGTAGAAACCGTCCAGCGCCGCCTCCCGCTCGATGCTCTTCTGATTTCTGCGGTAGCGGAATGACCCGACATCCACCTCCACCTCGAAGTGCTTGCCCACCTTATGTTTGTCAAGCGCCCGCGTCACCCGCCGATGAATGGCGTCGAGTTTTTTCAGCCGGTACTTCGGCCGTCCGGTGGCCTCGACAATGCCGTCCAGCAGAACCTCGGTCGCCTGCAGAAGCTCCGAGCGCCGGTTTTTCCTTTTCTCCGCCAGCAGCGGATTGCGGCACACCACCAGCCGCTCGCCGGGATACAGCGCCTCACAGCGGATCTCCCCCAGGTCGCGCTCGTCGAACAGGCTCGGCTGCAGCGCCCCGTCGTCCACCAGCTTGCGGATGGCACCCGACTTCAGCGTGGTGATCCAGTCATACTGCGCCGGTCTGAGATCCGCCTCGATGCGCGTCGCCGTCAGCATCCCGCGGTCGCCGACCATCACAATCTCCGACAGTCCGAAGCGCCGCTTCAGTGTGTTCACCTGCGCGATCACCGTGTCCGGATCGGACGTGTTGCCGGCAAACGCCTCGATCGCCACCGGCCGCCCCTCGATATCGCACAGCAGACCAAACCCGATCTGCTTCGTACCCTTTTTCCGGTCCCGCGAGTGCCCGTATTCGGCCAGTTCGCAATGTTCCCCGCACACCCAGGTCGAGGTCAGGTCATACATCACCAGCGAACCCTCCTCCAGATGTCTGGCAGCCAGCTTTCGCTCGATCCGGTCCTGACGCTCCTCCAGCCAGTCCATGGCGTCATACAGCGCATTGGCATCGGCATCGGTCACCCCCAGACACTCGCCCAGGGTGTCGGTCACCGTCGCCTGGGAAAGGCCGCGGCAGGTGGCGAGTTTCGAACGCGGGTCGATGATGCGGGCGGCGATCATGGCCAGACACAGCTGTCGCCTCGGCGACGGTTTGGCGGCGATCATCTTGTCCAGGCCGAGATTGCGGATGGTGCCGAGCACTGCGGCGACATGGCCATGGGGGACAGTGCGCACGATGTCGAAGTTCTCGGGCATGGCGCCGGAGCATTTTTTGAGTTCGGCGCGGACCACCGCGATCACCGACGGCGGCAGTTTCGACAGGTTGGCGAGGGTTCTCTTCTTGGTTTTTCCGTCTTCCCAGTAGGATTCCCTCACCAGGATGGCGGGCGGCGAGTTGCGGTTCTTGACGGTTTCAACATACATGACTTGTATTATAGGTCAGGTGTTTAACACATGCAAGGTGAATATTGCATATGATGATATACTTACATGGGCAGGACAGGACACAAAAAAATTGATCGAAAGTTGTTTAAAATCAACCGTTAACATGCCATTTCAGGCCGAAATCGGCTGGAACTTGGGTTTAACAAAATCTAATCAACCGATTGAATTTGCGAAGGTTTGAGAATGAAAGAAAAAGGGCTTGACGATTCTCTAAATGAGATCGTTCATCAATATGGAATCGCAAGGGTTGATCAGGCATTGCGAGAAATTCGCAAGTCTACACGGAATCAAACAAATCAGAGAAAACCGTCAGCGTCAGATTCCAAAAGACGTTGTGAGCGGCGCGCTGAAAAACGTCCACGAAAAAGAGCTACAGCTACCGGATTTGTTTCAAATCTTGAGGAGTCGGCAGAAGTAGGGAAATTGCTGAATGAACTGGCAATCAGATTTGATAAAAAAGAGTTTCTGCCCAACTTTGGAGAAATAAGGAATTTTTGCGAGATACACGGAATAGATACACCGGTTTCAAAATCTCGAGAAGCCGCTGTTCCACGGGTGTTCAAACACCTTTCACAGGTGGATATTCAGGATTTGCAGTTCATGATTCAAGCCAAGTCATTTTCAGGTCCGACGAGGCTCGGTCCAATTGCCGAAGCCATCAAGCGTAGTTCCAAATTCAGTTAGGAACGTCCGCCCGATTGCATGGCAGCCGATAAGTCCACATATGAAAATAGCAAACGGAGAGTTGAGGAATGGGGCCGCGGGACAATCAAGATGGCGGATCTCGCAATATCAGCCGGGCTACCCCATCCCGAGATCGAAGAGCGCGGAGATTGTGTTACAGTTCGCTTCCGACGCGCCGACTACGTTCATTCTCGACAAGTTGAAATCGGCTTGACCGAACTGCAGAACACGCTCTTGCAACTTCTGCGTCAGTCCGACCGTGCCCTGGCACTCCGGGAGATTCGCATGCTTATCGAATCGCGACCTAGCGAGCGGCGATTGCGAGAAGATCTCGCTATTCTGAAATCCAAGGGCTTGTCCGAATCCACAGGTCATGGTCGAGGAGCACGCTGGAAATCCCTTTAGAATAAACCGTTAGTGCATCATGGCTTATTCTGGCTTATTCTGGCTTATTCTGGCTTATTCTGGCTTATTCTGATCCCATCAGAAATTACACAAAGGGTGATGACGGCGATACACTCAATGCTCCCGCATTGAGCCGACAGGGTCTCGTAGAATCAAATCCGTCCCAATTGTGCTTCCACGTTTGGTCAACAGTCCAACAAGGACAGGCGCATTCGAGCATGGCCGGAGGTTGTTCACAATTTACCGAGCTGGCAATTGAACCGGGCCGCCGCTTCGCGACGCAGTTATGTGCAACACGACCTGCGTCCGAAGTACGGGTTGGCTGTAAACTTGCATCCTATATAACTTGCAAATTTACTCAAGTTCGGCACCTTTGGAAACAATTCACCGGAACTGCACAGATATGATCAATTGGTCGACCGAACTTGTTAATGACATACTCAACGGCGACCGAATCAACATATTCATTGAAGACAGTGCCCACTTCGACGATTCCATCATGACTACATTAGGAAGCTTCCTACCACACCTAAGTGATCAGTTTGTCTACTTGTCGAGGACAATACCGATGTGCACAGGAAAATAATACTGAAATATCCGCATTTTCCCATGCACGTTGATGGTGAAATTACTGTATTTGTTTCATCGTCAGGCACTGCGCACTGACATCCCCCTGGATCGCAACGATATTCTCCCTGCCGGCAATGTTCCGGCTCAGGACAGACATGTTCGAAGAGCAGGGCTCCACCGCGACAACCGTCGCATCCGGGTACATCTCCGAGAACTTCAATGCAGCAGTGCCGATGTAGCCGCCCCCATCGACAATCAGTCCGCTGTAACCTGCAGGCAACAGCTCTCCAAGACATTCGAATTCCTCTGTCAGATTCAGGATCGCCACCCTCAGGTCCGGCGTGGCCGAGCGGACCCATATCGGCCAACGACCGTCAACCATCACTCGCCTCTCAACCCTTCGCCCCACCAGTTTCAGGAGCTCGAACTTCAGGTAAGTCAGAAGACCCACCGCGTATACACGAAGTGCGATCTTTCTCACATTGTTATGGATTTTAAGCCTTGACCTGGATTTCATCGGAGATTACCTGAATTCGTAAAGTCGACAGTAATTCACACACAAATCAGGATGGCATGTGTCCAATCAAATCAGGATGTATCCTCTTGCTTTCCTGTCTTCCATCGGGAGCAGTACAAAGAAATCAGGTGGACGCGGTGTGCATGCATTCAAGTCCAACAAATCAATTCCTTGAGATAACTGTCAAGGGCAGCACAGCCCTCTCCTCTGCGACAGTTCATCGGCACTGCCTTATCCGGCTCCGCAATCAAGATTGATCGAACGTGTGAGCACAGCCGATTGCTGATCTTTCGACTGCCTGTCATCCGCCGGCAATTGCCGACCAGTCGCAACATGCCCAAAAGAAACCGTATTGTGATGCTGACCGAAAACAGATATCAGGCTTTCCCAGCCGTAAGGCTTGATCCGATTTGATGAACTCAGATCTTCGATCATTTCGCCGGATATTGTATATCCCCACTCTCTCCCTGCGGAAACCAAAAGACTGACTGATTCTCATATCCGTGTCCGAATGCGAAGACAATGGCTTTCTGATACCTTTCTTTGAGATTCGATGCTGCAAGCCTAAACCCGTTCTACCTCAATGGCAATCGAATTGATGAATTCCCTCTGAAGTGTCGCTCCAGGAAACCGAATTCATCCGTCGGGATCAGACTCGCGGCTGCCAGATCCACAATGGCTGAGCAAACCCATTCCGACAACGCCATCATGACCGCATTGGGAAGCGCCCTGCCACACCTCAGCGATCAGTTTGTCCACTTCGTTGAGGACAACGCAAAAGTCCACAGGAAAATAGAACTGGAATATCCGCAATGTCCCATGCAAGTCGATGGTGAACTGACTATCATGACTTCACCGTCAGTCACTGCGCACTGACATCCTGCTGACCGGCCATTCAGTTTCCCCACTACAACCGGAAGGACTCACGAATACAGACCCGTACACATTTCGACTGATCTGCCCTGCAGCTCAATAGACACTGTTGGAAATTCGTTGATTACTCCCCTTTCGGCAAATCACATCCCTTGACCGCTTCGGATTTCCAGACTCAACAAGCCAGTCGATTTATCCCCTGCTCTGACGCGTGCTTTTTCAGGAATGATGACATGAGTCCTTTCGGGCCCTGATGAACTCAGATCATCGATCAGGTCGCCCGATACCGCATATCCCCACACTCTTCCTGTAGAAATCAAAGAAGACTGACCTTTTCTGACATCTGTGTCCGTCTGCAGAGACTATTGATCTGCTCCCGCAGAGCCCTCGAATAATGCTTCCTGCCCAATTTGGATCTCCCTCCCGGCATCCCCGCATTCGGTTGCTGACGTACGATACGTCGGAAATCCCCGTGCCCGCAAATCTCAGCCTTGGCTGTGTCCATAAAAGCGCGCCCGGTCCAGATAAACCGGATTATGTGTCTGAAGGCATGAGTCGCACTCGGCTTCAGATCGTTGTATTACCGATCAGTCGAGAGTATTGGATTACCTGCCCGCCTGATCAATGAAACGGGCATTCACCGATTATGGCCGAATCATCGGTGTATCGGGTTTGACCGATACGTCATGAAAGGATTTTCGATGCCAAGCGTCAAGCTCCCTGCTGCCAGTCTGCCCGGCGGGAATGGTCCGCAAACAATATTCAATCCAGGTTGACAGGGGCGGTCGCCGCGGACCGAAGATAGTCCCCCAAAGATGGAATTGGAAACTTATATCGGGTCAGCAGTCCTTTTGCCGGTGCGAGCAGTCCCGCATGAAGGGACTGACGCAGGAAGTCATCAAAGGAAGTCCGGGTTTTCTCCAGCTCCGGTGCTGAAAGGTTCCTGAGCTCGTCAACGCTCAGAACCCCGTCGGCATTCTGTACGGCTGCCAATGCAAGTTCGATATACAGATCAGCTTGTGGATAACCGGCCTCTACGCGTTGTTCGTAGTACTCGTTTTTCAATTCATTGGCTTTTTCGAGTGCCTGTTCAAGCAGATGGTCATTCAACTTTCTTGTGTCATTCTCGGCAAGCGTCAGACCGACAGAAACACCAGCTCGATTGATGTGCTGCGGCCACCCCTGAGACAGTTCGGCCAGGGCATTCGTCCAGCTCTCCTTCTGCTCCCCGGTACCGGTATAGTAGACATCAATCATGTGCCGAATGGATGCTTTCGCATCCGTCAGCGGCAGGGGATCCAAGTTTACGATTCGTTGGCTGGAGAGCCTCGAAAGCCCACACCGGCGCAATACATCTTTGGTGTCGCTCAAGCCGAAAAACGCAGCTACCAGCGGAATCCCCTTGGGGTCGCGGTGAAGATAGTCAAGTACAGCTTTGGTCGTGGTGCCTTCCGGCGTATTCTGTGCCTCATCGACAAATACCACCACCCGAAACTCTCTGAGTAGCGGTGCCATTGTCCGGAACGCGCTGTCAGCAGTCAGATTCGAGCTTGAGCCACCCTTGTCCTGCAACTTGCCACCGACTGAAATTCCCGACAGGCTGAATCCCCGATCGGACAGCTCTGCAAGCAGAGCCTTGCCCAGTTCCAGCAGTCTGTTCAGAGGTGAGGTGCTGTTCTGCGAGTCAATTGCCAACAGCCGCTGACTCTCCTGATGTGTTGCATTCACCATCGCAATCATGAGGTCTTCGGGAGAATCGAGAATCGTAGGGCTGACACAGACTGCGACCCACGGGTCCTGTGCATTCGAATGGAGTCTGACCGCTTCCATGCATTCGAGCATGAGCGCAGATTTTCCGGCCCCCGGCGCACCCTGAAATACCATTGTGCCACCACCTATGTTCCCATCGCGTAGAGAGAGTACGGCGTTGCGGAATACCTCATACTCGGCATCTCTTCCACAAAAAAACGGTTCCCGCCCGACTTCGGCGCGATCGGTCCGCCTGAGCCATTCCTGTTCGGGCAGCGGCTTTGCGGTCGGCGGTTTTGGAAAAGGGCCTGGGTTCATGCTGAATTTATTCATCTTTGTAACGGTCAGTTCCAGATTTTACCACTCCAACCTGCCGTATACGGAACAAGTGCGAATTCCCGACGACAGCGACAGACACTACTGCATCACCGAATGAGAGTACTGCTCCGATTGTCGAGAATCTATCTTCACGCGATTGGCGCCGACTATGTCCATTCTCGACAGGATGAAATCGGCTTGACCGAACTGCAGAGCACGCTCTTGCAACTTCTGCGTCAGTCCGACCGCGCTCTGGCACTCCGGTAGATTCGCATGCTTATCGAATCGCAACCTGGCGAGCGGCGATTGCGAGAAGATCTCGCTATTCTGAAGTCCAAGGGCTTGTCCGAATCCACAGGTTATGGTCAGGAGTACGCTGGAAATCCCTTTAGAACAAACCGATAGTTCATTCTGGCTCATTCTGGCTCATTCCGGCTCATTCTGGCTTATTCTGGCCCCATCAAAATCGACACAAGCGGTAGTGCCGACAATTCACCCAACGCTTCCTCATTGAGTTGACAGGATTTGGTAGAATGAAATCTGTCTTGGTTGCGATTCCATGTCTGATCAACAGGCCGAAACGAGAGCGACTGATAATTTAAACACCGATTTAGAATTCTTCAAAAGCAACGATTTAAGATAACCATTTCCAGTCAGTGCAGTGATCGGCTGTCACAATAGATCGATACGTTTACAAATAACGCATCAATGTTCCCCGAAGGTTACGGAGTAAATTCCACACTTTCGGGTTAGCCGATCAGCAGCCAAACATTGACTTGGCCGGCGCGACAAAAAATCTACCTTACCTCAATCTCAATTGTGCTACGATAAATCCACACGATCAGGAATTAAGTCATGCTTGGCCCCGTTATACCGCTAACCATATAGTCGCAACCCCAAGCCAATCAAACAGAGGAAAGTGGGATGATGTAAATATCGCGCGATTGTCCTTAAAAACACGACTCCGTTTGGAGGGTTTTTCGTATCAATCAATTTCTCACCTATATCGATTCATGGGCAAGTCGACTCTGATCGGGACTTCAACATTTCTTGCCAACAGTGCCGCCATTACTGCATTTGTTTCGGTTACACTGTGGTGTCTAACTTGGTTACCCTATTACCTGAAAGCCAAAATCAGTTCAATAAGTTGCCTGAACGCTGAAGTCGAATACACCATTGAAATCTTGCAAAAATTCATGGAAGGTTGGGATAACATTCTTGACGATGTTGAGGTGCTCAAGTCTGAACTAAACGATGGATTGACCCTACTGGCAAATTATTCAGAGCCTACTGCAATCTAATAGAACAGCATTCATCAATTTCCCAGCTCTAAGATCAGGTAAGAATTTCTTGGATTGAAGTGGAAATCAGGGTGCGCCCGGAAGGGAACTTTTAATGATTACATTCACACAAGGCAATCTGCTTGAAGCCGATGTCGAGGCATTGGTTAACACTGTAAATACAGTTGGCATCATGGGTAGAGGTATTGCCCTGATGTTCAAGGAACGGTTCCCTGAAAATTTCAAAGCCTATGAAAAAGCCTGTAAAGATCAGGAGATTCGCATAGGAAAAATGTTCGTCACTGAGAACAGGGAGTTTTGGGGTCCGAAGTGGGTTGTAAACTTTCCAACCAAAACACATTGGCGTGTGAAAACCAGGCTTGAATGGATTGAGGATGGGCTTGAAGACCTAATCCGGGTGATCAGGGAAAAAAATATCAATTCGATTGCGGTTCCACCCCTCGGTTGCGGTAATGGAGGCCTTGACTGGAGTGATGTCAGGCCAATTGTTGTCGCGGCGCTGGACAATGTAGAGGAACTCAATGCGGTTGTATATGAACCGACTGCAAAATATCAAAATGTCACGAAGCGTAACGGTGTTGACAAGTTGACGCCTGCCCTGGCACTTATTGCGGAAATGGTGCGGCGGTATTGTGTATTGGGCATTGAGTGCTCGATCCTTGAAGTGCAGAAACTCGCCTGGTTTATTGAACGGGGTGTAAAACGCTCGAAAGTAGACGATCCCCTGAAATTCGATTTCGTGGCTCACAAATATGGACCCTATTCGCATAATCTCCAAAAATTACTGGACGCCTTGGACGGCAGCTATTTGCACTGCGACAAACGTCTTGCTGACGCGGGACCACATGATCTGATCTGGTTTAACAATTCCAAAAAAGACCATGTGAGCGCATATCTGAACTCAGGCGAAGGCAAAGCCTATGCCGGAGTTCTGGAATGGGCATCGTCAACGATTGATGGGTTTGAATCTCCTTTCGGAATGGAGTTACTGGCTACCGTAGATTGGTTACTGGAAGAAGAAGGTGCTGAAACAACTGTTGAAGGGATCATTGATGGATTGAATCGTTGGGCTGGAGACAGAACCGCAAGCCAACGCAAACTAAGAATTTTCAATAAAAGGTCAATCTCGATTGCACTGGATCAATTGAGTAAGGCAAATAGTTCACCACCCTAATCTTAAGCAGGAATCACCACACTTAGATCATCCTGTACTGCCATCATAAACCGCTGGACACGAAATCACCGAATTAGCGATGTTTCCCAACTCGCGCTGATTCGGACTTGACATAGACATATCCATTACCGGACGGAATTTGGACAATCTGCTCAGACTCGGCGCCTTTTCAAACAACTCTCCGGAACTGTACAGATATATCCATCTGGTCGACTCGACCAAACTTCTGGATGAAGTTCTCTATGGCGACCGAATTGACATATTCATTGATGATGGCGCCCATTTCGATGACGCCATCATGACTACACTGAGAAGCGTCCTGCCGTACCTCAGTGATCAGTTTGTCTGTTTCGTTGAGGACAATGCCGATGTCCACAGGAAAATTGAACCGGAATATCCGCAACTCCCCATGCACGTCGTTGATCAGCTGACCGTCGTGACTTCAACGTCAGGCACTGCGCACTGACATCTCACCTGTCGGTTGTATGTTTTTCCCAATTCAACTGGAAAGACACTCGAAAATGAATCCATACACCGATCGACTTACAAACCCAGCAGTTCCATAAACACAACTGGAATTTAGCCGATTACGCCTCCTTCCGGCAATCAACATCATTTGACGGTTTTCGATATTGAGGTTCAACAGACCAGTCGGCTTGTTCCCGACTTTGACGAATACCGTTTCAGGCTTTGATGAATTCAAATGACCCGCCACCAAGGCGCCGACAACACATTCGGTGCGAGCCACTTCGTTTCGTTTCCAGTATGCAGCAACAGACCTGCCGGTGCCAGATCTTCATATTCCTTGAGGAAAGTACGCAGCTTTGCCGCATCTCCGATGTGTGGCCGTCTACCGGCCTTGATCTCAATCGGAAGAATCCGTTCGTTCGATTCAATCACAAAATCAATTTCCTCTCCGATTGTTGTACGCCAATAGTAGACTCCCGCTTTCCGGACCTGACTGTCTTTCCATACCACAATATCGTGCAGAATCAGATTTTCCAGGTGAGCACCTGATGGCTCTTTCTGATCTGAAATGTTCAGGGCGAGTCCTGTATCGCAAAAATAAAGCTTCGGGGATTTAATGAGTCGCTTTGTTCGATTGATGAAAAACGGTTGCAGGCGAATCAGCAGGCAGGAAGTTTCAAGCAGGTTAAGGTACCGATACACCGTAGGTTGCGAGATCGCGGACTGTCTGGCCAGACTCGTCTGATTCAGAATACCACCCAAGCGCTGGCAAACAATCCTCACGAGTTTCGAAAAATCCGCCAAGGACGCGACTACTGACAACTGCTGCAAGTCTCGTTCAAGGTAAGTCCGTTCGTACGCCTCGAACCAGACCAGACGTTGCGCATCAGAAGAAAATCGAGTCGCAGGGTCTGGAAACCCACCCCGCCGCGCCAATTCCCGCCAATCTTCCGGTTGCGATTCGAATTCGTTCAAAACACTCAGCCAATCTTCTTTCCTGTTGTCGATCAGCCTGTCCCAGATTCCACAGCGACCCATACCCATCTGTTCCCGTCGGGTCATCGGCCATAGATTCAGATAGCTGGCTCTTCCTGCAAGCGATTCTGAGACTTTCTCCATCAGCAGAAGATGTGTTGAACCGGTCAGAATGAACCGTCCCGCCTGTCTGTTTCTATCGACTTCAAGTTTGATGTCGGTCAGCAATTTCGGAGCCTTTTGAATTTCATCCAGAGTAACCGGTTCAGTTCCGCCAATCAACGCCTGCGGGTCGCGGTTGGCTATATTGAGAGTTTCAAAGTCGTCAAGGTTATGGTATTGTCTGCTTTTTTCTCCGATAAATTCAGCCAGGGTACTTTTGCCGGTCTGTCTCGCTCCCGACAGCACGACTACCGGCATCGTCGTCAGATGCAGGTTGACCATGGACGTGATCGACCTCGGAAGATAGTTCGTTTGCGGCGTGTCTTGATTCATCGTTTCGATTACCAACACATGTGTTATTTATTCACGATGTGAATTATATTCATTCACTGTATGAATAATAATATTTTTCTTGATCAGTCGAACCCGACAGATTCAGTTCGTACTGAGGTCCGAATTTCAAAATGTCGTGTTAACTTCAAATATGGCTGTCGTCAACACGAGTTATGACTATTGTGGCGACAACCGTAACTGACACTTGGATCGATTGATTTCGAAATTCCAGAGCGAATTTGCCCGTAATCAGAAACAAAGATACAGCACAGGATGGTTGGTCAGTTAGTATCGAGGCAGATTGAAGTGAAAACAATTTTGTAGACACACTTGATGTCTATATTGTCGGGATCAGACAAAGTTGTACCCACACAACTTTATCCGATCAGATCAACCCTAAGGACCAAAAATCGGAAGTTTAGGCCTGAAATGAATCCTGGCTTATTCCGGCTTATTCCGGCTTATTCCGGCTTATTCTGGCTTATTCTGGCCCCATCTAAATCGACACCAGGGTAGTGCCGACAATTCACTCAACGCTTCCTCATTGAGTTGACAGGATTTGGTAGAATCAAATCTGTCTTGGTTGCACTTCCGTGTCTGATCAACAGGCCGAAATGAGAGCGACTGATAATATTAAGCACCGATTCAGAATTCCTCAATAGCAACGGTTTGAGATAACCATTTCCAGTCAGTGCAGTGATCGGCTGTCACAATAGATCGATACCTTCGTTTACAAGTAGCGCATCAATGTTCCCCGAAAGTTACGGAGTAAATTCCACACTTTCGGGTCAGCCGATCAACAGCCAAACATTGACTCGGCTGGCGTGACAGAAAATCTGCCTTACCTCAATCTCAATTGTGCTACGATAATTCCACACGATCAGGAATTAAGTCATGCTTGGCCCCGTTATACCGCTAACCATATAGTCGCAACCCCAACCTGACCGAACAGGGAATCGCTGGATGCGAATGTCACGCGTTTGATTCGGTCACACTGTCGTTTCTAACTCGGTTTCTCAATAACCTGGAAGCCAAAAATTGCTTGGTTCGTTGCCTGAAAGCTGAGGTGGAATACGCCATTAAACTCACCCGCGAAGGACGACATGCGAGTAATACCCTAAGTCCACAGATTTGTCAGTCACCTGCTGGACGGAAAAATGCTTTCCTTCCAGAAATATACGGCCAGCCTGCATTGCGTCTCTGCTTGTATCAAAACATGCTATTACTTCTCGGTTGTGTATAAGCGCATATCTATTAAATTCAGTTTTCAATAGATCAGGCAGCAAAACTTTAAAAGCCTCATAATTTCGGTCAACTTCCAACTGTTGTATCTCATTACTCATCGTCCTTTCCCGTTTATGTGACTGGTTTTTTGGTGTTGTATGACACTTGCCGTCTTGCTCGCAAATAATTGGATACGATTTTTTAGAAAATGCAGTTTGTCAAATTCATCAGATTAGTTTTTCTCGCGCACCACGATATATTTAATTTCGGCAACTGATTGAATCTCCGAATAGACCGGCACGATCACCATCTGATTCTTGATTTGAGCGGCAATGCTTGACCAATCCAGAGAGTCAGACAGATGATGATTAGTAGCAGCCGTCCCACTCTCCAATCGTATGTTGGGGTCAATGGCTTGTTTGTTTAAATTCACGATGTTTTCCCCAGCGGTTTATAGAATAAACGATATTTTACTGACGAACTTAGCGCATCTAGATGACAATCAAAAAAATCAAATTCTTCTTGCCCGATGCTGGCTTGAAATTCCAATCGACCACGCGCTTCACCGAATGAATAAGGTGGATCTTTAGGCCCACCGCCGGACTTCACTGTTATATCTTCAGTCAGCCTTTCGCCCTTACCGAGAAGATAGTTCTTTTGTTGCATGATTTATTTCTTTGCCCCCGGATTGACTGGTGATTTCGTACGCTTTCGAATAGCTTCACGCGAAACTCCGGTCAATTCATGAGCCTTGCGTTGCGATGCGATACCTTCTTCAACAAGACTGACAGCGAGATCAATTCGGGTTTGCTTGGACTGGTCTCGATCACTCAACAGCGAAGGCAGAGATTCGCTTAAGTGTCCGTTGCTAAGAGCCATAGCTCGTCGAGCAAGATTAATCTTTTGTTCAATATCGCTGAATGAAAGGTGCGATAGCCCGATCGACAACGTATCTGACCAAATGTCTGCATCAGGTATAGAATCTCGAAGCATGCTAAAAACAAAGGTTTTTATCGCTTTGCGGTCCGGGAGCGGAAACTCAATCAGCTGTTCGAATCTTCGCCAGACCGCAGGGTCAAGCAATTCAGAATGATTGGTAGCGGCAATCAGAAACCCTGAAGATGGCCAGTCGTCAAGTTGCTGAAGCAACACTGTAACCAAGCGCTTGAGTTCTCCGATTTCACCAAAATCATCACGGCGCTTTGCAATCGCATCCAGCTCATCAAGCAGAATGACACTATTGATGGACTTGGCATAGTCAAGCACATTACGAAGGTTTGAACCGGTACGACCCAGATAGCTGCTCATAACTGCAGATAAATCAAGTGTAAGCAAGGGCAACTTAGTTTCACGAGCGAGCCACCGCGCTGCAAGTGTCTTCCCCACTCCGGGTGGACCGGTAAACAGAACCGTTCTTGTAGGTTCAAGATGTGCATCCAAAAGAAGTGACGCATTCAGACGCTCTGAAACCAACTGCTCCAGACGTTCCTTTACTGATTTGGCATAAACGGGTTCATTTGATATCAACGGCTCCTCTTCTACGCGAAGTAGTTGAAAACGTGAATCCGAATCAACCGGGATCGGGGCCTCGCTTGTACGGCGCAAAAACGAAGATGGGGTAGATCGTTCACGGAGTAAGTCAATGAGCATTTTTGCTACTTTCGGGTCAGTGGAATTACGCTTGGCCACACGGTGCAAAAGAACACTTACATCTTGCGTTCTTCCAGATAAAGCTACTCGAGATATGTGGAAGAAATCGTCAGTCTTAATTTTAATGTATTCCATAATAACAATAATATAATGTTTTAACTGTATATTATAACAATTATATATGGAAGATTATTGTCAGTATTTTTATTTTTCTTCCATTAGCTACTCCTTGATGTGTGATCGACACCGCTACCGTATACTTCAATCATTCAGCCCAACATGCACCCCCGTCCCGACTCCTCGATCGACCTCAATCTGGTGCTTTTGTTGTCAGTAAGGTTGTTCCGGCCTGTTCCTCCTCTCGTCAGTTACAGAAAATTGGTGTATTTTTACACCTCCGAAATTCTACGGAAAGTCGCTTTAAATTCACTCGGATTGAAATTTCGATGTACCGCTTTCTGCTCGAAAATCTCGACCGCGGTACATGGACCGATATCTGTGTCTTCGAACAGGAACCAGTGGTCAAATAAATCCCTGCACTGCATTCGATGGAAAATGCAACGTAGTTTTTCAGCGGCGATCTCTGCAAGCGAATGCACGGGAACTGTGACTGCTTCCGGTAAATCAGGCCGGTGAGGCAACAGGCGCACAGAATCAACATCTAGAACGAGTTCATCGTCTATGATGTCGAGTTTTAGGGAGCGTCGTCGGTCGAATGGACCCTGATACACAATTGGCTTTCGCCTGTCAGCAGCCTCAGATTCTATCCCCTCACATCGCCAGCAACCCGCGTAAGCGCAGTTTTAATGGTCGCGTAGGCATCCGCGAGTGTACCGAACCACAATGCCGCTTCCCAACCCAACAGAATGGCATAGCGCATGAGCGTCTCTGCCTTCAGTTCTGATTTGGTTGCGGTAAAACCTCTAACGACACTTCAACTCAACCGGAAAGCATCTGACGTTGAGCAGCCTTCAAGACTACACAATCACTATCGGAGATGTAAGACGCTCTAAGACGCTCCCCGCAGCATACATGTGACTACAACCGTAAAAACAAACCAGATAAAGTTCCGTTCAGATACATATCCCACCTATCAGTTAAAATCACACAAAACTGCCAACGTCAGAAAAATATATGTATAGATTCTTCAAAATTCTGTTGCTAGTAATCTTACTGGCAATTTTTTCGATTATCGCGTTCTACATACTCAATGCTCTTGAGTCCATAAAAATGTTTTTAATCATCGCACTACCGCTGACTCTGCTCGCGGCTTTTGTAATTACTGCGATGTACCTCCACGAGGTTACCGAGACCATGGGGCGAATCTGGAGAATCGTACTTCCACTGATACTGCTAACAGTATTTTCAATTCTTGTATTTTTCGCGTACATCATACTCGGACAATAGATTGCGCGATAAAGATGAAAAACATAGAGTCGGTTGTCCAAGACTAAGACCATGAGCAGTAGACTTACGCTCTTTTATCGTGTCCTCAAAATGACACCAAGATACGGCAAATCGCACAGACTCCGCTTTCTCTCGACTGGTCGCAGCTGATCAATCTGGATTCTCTGTCTGCGAATTTCTCATAGTAGAGCTCAGACAGCTTAATCCAGTCTTTTGACTTTGAGATTACAATCTTCACTCCAACAGACTTATTTTCCTCGAATTTAAGTCTGCGTCTATCGTTGTAGCGTTCTGTCTTATCCGATTATTTCTGAACACCCTCAACGCTTGCCGAAATTATCAAATGTGTTTAGAGTTAGCGACAACAATTTGTAGCAAATTCGAACATATTATTTGATATATTGTTCAATTAACGAACACACTCGAAAAGATTATGGAACAAAAAAACAGTCAACGCACATCATTTTCCGGTCGATCAGATTCAATCAACCACCGATCGATTTCTTTTCGGTACGTCAGTACCCTATCGAAATTGAGTAGAGACCCCTGATATGTCCATGCATCCAATATCCGCCTCCAATTCTCTGGCTACCGCAAAACTTTCATGTTGCTTCGGACTACCGTGGGAAGCACAATTCCGGATTCGAAGAGTGTAATCATCGGGTACGAAAGTCTTAGACAATTCCATGATTTGGCAGGAGAATGCTGAACAACTATTGATATGAACAGAGCACATAAAAAATCAACTAAACGTATTTCCGAAGAAGGCGATTTTGATCGGGTCAAATTGGGTGCACGATTGCGCGACGTACGGCGATACATTAACCTCTCACAGGAAGTTGTGGCTCGCCATGTAGGAATCCCTCGTACAGCGTTGTCGCAAATCGAGTGCGGTCGACGAAAGATTGACGCACTCGAATTAAAAAAAATTGCTGATCTCTACAAGCATCCAGTTTCATACTTCACGGATGAAATGCCGACTGAGCTAGGAACCTCGAAAGAAAGTGCACGCTTCGAACGTGCGGTAGCAAAGTTATCAGAGCACGATCGCGCAGAACTTAATCGATTTGTTGAATATCTGCATGCACGTGCACAAAAAATCAGATCAGAAGAAGATTGACCTTGGTAAAGCACTTGATTCTGAAGTTCAATTCAGGTAAATTAGATATCAACACAGCCGTCACGCCTCTTCACAATGCGCAACCTTGGCGGCTATTTTTTTATCCCTACTATTGAACTTCCGGAAGTTGAAGAATACAAGAAACCTGCTGTCAACTTCCGTATAGGTCACATCAAAAAAGAGCTATGTGGTGAAATGAGTTCACGAGATATTCTGATTCGAGAGTATTTTTCGAATCCGAGGCGATGCAACACATATCTCAAATAAAATTCAGTACGCAACCAGAGTGGAGCTTTTCGGTTTAACAATCGCTTCCGATCAACCGCTGACTCATCCAGAAGAAATTCAAGGTAACCTGCAACGGCTTCCGTGAGTAGTGATTTAGTTTCTTCCAACGAATCACCTTGGACAGCAATATCTAAATCTGTGCAAATCGCTTGCCAATCCGAATTCTCGCCGTACAAATAGTATCGGAAATATTGACGTTTCATTACTTTTTCCTTGTTACCAGTTAAATCTACTTTGTAAATACTTCAACTTTTCAACTTCTATATTCCCACACAACGAAGTTCCATAATTACATTATGTGTACATTGGTATTAGATGGCTTGTAAATGGGAATTTTCTTTCAGCAAATTGGGGAATCTGCTACTGCGCAATTCGGCTATGACTCGATCGGACAACTTCCACGGGGCACCTCGGATACGCGATATCAGCTCTCTCCACACCAGATTGAACGCGTCAACTGCAACATCATCATCAAATCTGACTTCGAATGGCAGCAAAGGTGCGATATCGTCTGTCAGGCTTCCCTGCAACTTTTTGAGCATGCGCTGTTCCGCGTCCGCTCGCACTATCGTCATATCGTCCATCGCCAGGTAGTACTCCAAGCAGGAGATAAGCTTTTGAGAATCCATCCTGCACTGCCTGACTCCTTCATATAGGTCAAACAGATCACGATTCTTGTTTCGTTGTAACAGCGCCTTAAGTTTTGTCCCGAATAACTCTTCGGGTTCAAAAGATAAGATTTCCGATTTCGCCTGATACCAGCTGCTGTTCAATTCAAACAGGTAACTCTTTGTCCCATACAGGCTCTTGTGCTCTCGTGTATTGATTTCAACCTTGAGTTTAAGTGTGGTGTCGGTGTGTGTTTCCGGGTTAAACCTAAACTCCAAGTGAGTCGAATGCCTGATTTGTCTCGTTCTGCAATTGCCCAACCACTTTAATACATCGCGGATGGTATCGATAGTATTGCCGATGGGTTCGGGTTTTGTCTGTACCAGGTCGATGTCTTCCGAATATCGCAATGGTTGCTGAAACAGCAGTTTGTGGATAGCGGTGCCGCCTCGGAATGCGATTTTGCCATATAGATATTCTGAGTTGAACAGGTCACACAAAGTACGCGAGATAATCAGGTCCTGCTCGACTTGTCTCATATCGAGCCAAGGTGCCTGACTGCGCCACTCCTGTATATAGTCCAGCGGAATCAATAGTCGAGCTCCACGATTTGATTGACTTCAAGCATCCATTTGTTGTTTTTTGGATGACTTTCGGTAAAGGCATCAGACAATGTCTTGACCGAGGGGTTCAGTTGTTTAAAGGATTTTGCTCGTTTGGTAAATTTAGCCAGAGCTTCAGACTGACGATTGTGGCCGGCAAGTTCCAGCAGATAACCGAGCCGCCGCACTGAAGAGTTTTCGTATGCCTTGGCAGCCTTCGTCAGTTTTATCGAACTGGCTTTCGCACCGACATCTTTCGCAATCTGGGCTACGCCATTGATTCCGCCGGCCTTGTGGAAGTATCGACTGCAGTCGAGCAAGGTGAGTTCCACACCCGCTGTATTGGCAAATCCCGACCGGCTTTTCCTGAGCACCAGCCAGTCAGGATTGTTGGTTTTTGAAAAGATTGAGGCAGTCTGGTAGACAAACTGAATTCGGAATCGACCGACTTGAATTTCGCGCAATTGTCTTGTTGCGATAACCTGAAACACCATCGTGGCCTGATGGGTGGCACCATGGAAAGCTGCTGCCTGCAGCAGGGAAATACGATACTCAAGACCCAGATATCGCATCAGGGGATCAATCCAGCTCTCCGGCTCCGGAGCACCGGTGAATCTGTCCTCAGGACGCAGGATAAGATAGAATCCGCGGTACGGACAGGCGAGCTGTCTTTTCTGCTTCAGTCGGTTGGCAGAAGCGATGAATGCTTGTGGGCTCAGGTCGAGTCGTTCCAACACTTCCTCGCGAGTAAAGTATGCCTTCCCCCAGGATAGCAAATCGTCACTGTATTGTTTCAATGAAGCCATGTCCTGATTATATTGAAAAAAGTATGATAAATGTATATTTATGAATATATTTGGGTATCCGAGCAATTATCCGGATATTGGATTGGTCGATGGAATTCGAATGCATCGGATAAAGACAAATAATCATGTGATTGCCGAGTTGAGTATGGAACCAACGATTACCCAAATTGACCTAAATTCCGAATATTGTTCAAGGTCGAAATTAGCAGCCAATTCGCTCAGCATCAAGGAAGCCTTTGATCACGGCAAGGTCCGTCACATACCCAGCCAATAACCGATACTGCGGTTCCGTACCATTGAACAGTGGATTGTCGTTGGGCATGGACAGCCACTGATCAGCCAGCGATGGGTCGGGAAAAAGGATTTGCAGGGATCTATAGATTCCAAGAATGTAACTGGCTCTTTCCAGATCATCCAAGGTCAACTCTGCATTTGCTGGCTGGTTCTTCCAGTCATTAAGAATATTCCCGTCGCTGAGTCCCAACAGAGTCATCTGCTGGGCGTCTGTCAGGCATCAATGGCGAATATATTGAACACGGCCTGTAGCAGTGAACTGTTGGTACCGAAGCCTCGCAGCAGTTGTTCGGATTGAGCAATCATATCTGACTCAGTTTATTTGGCGCTACAGTAAACATAACTTATCTGCATTTGAACGAATACGCTGGGTTCTCACACCCTATGACGCTCTACACTGTGAAATTATTCCGGAAGTAACCGTCGCCGAACATTTTTACTGGATGCTCAGTACCTAAAAGCAATTCCACCATTCAGAAAACTGATTGCGAACGCGTAAAATCAAACGACGAATTCATCAGGTTCGTGAAACAAACGTCATTCGAGTCCAACTAATATCGCAGCGACCCAGATGGTCGCCTTCGTGAACCTGTTCAAGTTGAACAAAATCTGATTCTCTGGCGAGTGCCGCTACTTCGTCCCCGGGGATATCCCAGAAACCCTCAATTTCATCAAACGGTCCATGCCGGAGTGTGATGTAGGTCAACCCTCCAGGTTTGAGCAGACTGACAATTCGCCCGAACGCAGGTTTTCGTTCAAAAGGTGCCAAATGCATCCACACTGCGCTCAGGAATATCACATCAAATCGGTCGCCCAGTTGAATCACTTGTTCCAGTTTCGGTAATTTGTCGTCAATCCAGCGAATGTTGGATTGTGTATGGCGTGATTGAGCACGCGTTCGCAGTTCGTTAGACGGTTCGACGGCAACCACCGCGTGTCCAAGATTGGCCAGTCCTGAAGCATCTCGACCTGTACCCGATCCGATTTCTAGAATTTCGCAACGTTGCTGTGGCAGGTGCTTGAGGAAACTTGAGTGAATGGCTTCGAACTGAATCTGTTCACACTCTTGCGCGAAAAAGTCTGCATTGACCTCGTACCACTCTTGCGTTGTTCTCGTTGAGATTGGTTGTCTGCTATTTTTTGAATTTTTAGACGAATATGGCATCTCAGTTTGCACGGTCTGGTTCGATGCTGTTTGGTCAACAAACGTGTTTCAATTGTAATCTACCAATTCGATGATTTGCGCGAGCAACTTCACCAAGAACCGCGGATTTTTCCAGACACTCTCGGCCGTGATAGTAATCGTTACATGACATCGCCATCGAATAAGTCAATATTGACATAGTTAGGATGTCGCTCTCTGAGAAGGGTAGTCTTGCCGATTTTACGAGCCCCAAAAGAAAAGTCGTCTGACAGTACGGTTGCGAAGATCTGAGTTTTCTCTCGTACCAATTGGGATACATATTCCCGATTAGTTGAACCAATTCGGAGCTATGTTCCAGATTGGTCGAACCAATTAGGAATAACATTCCTAATTGTCCTGATTCTGTATCACATTTCCGCACAAGGATGATCTCGACCAGAAATTCAACCAAACTATTCACAGTGTGGTTCTGATTGACACTCCAGTTAACTTTGCGATGGGAGTAATTCAGTTTGGAAAACCACTTTGGTTTAATCGCTCATCAAGGAATTGAATTGTGATATTTGAGAGTGCTCCCTCATTCAACATGAGGCGGCAGGGAACCATGAATTTACAGTTGATTGATCACATGTTACGTGAGTAAGCCCGTTTCCAGATTTCCACCATGTCCGCTGAAAAAAGACAAAACGTAATGTCCATCCCGTCCCAACCAGCCTCTCCGCAGACTGCCAAAGAAATCTCGGCTGCTTCCGCGTGAGGAAAACGGAACACACCACAGGAAATTGCGGGGAAAGCAATCGATTCGCAATTATGGCTCTGTGCCAAAGTGAGCGAGCTGCGATAGGCCGATTCAAGCAGTTTCTCGGGTTCCGGGTCAACGTCATAACGTGGCCCGACAGTATGAATCACCCAGCGGGCGCGAAGCCGACCTGCCGGGGTAATCCTAGCCTCGCCAATCGGACAGCGAACACCATCTATTGATGGAACTTGACGGCAATGTTCCAATAGTTCGGGACCCGCAGCGGCGTGGATCGCGCCGTCAACACCCCCACCTCCCAACATGGCTGGATTGGCAGCGTTGACAATCGCATCTGTGGTTGCTGCCGTGATATCTCCTTTTATGACATTGATTGAGTTGCTCATAACGAATTCTCACCGAATCAACCCGGCATTTCCCCGGATGAATAATATTCTCTCGCACAAATAGTTGGCTGGTCATTCCGACCCCATCCATATTTCATTGTAATCAACCGAGTCGTTCAGCTCTAAATCAATACATGGAATAGTTCAGTCCGAATCCTTTCTCTTACCAAAGGTCTGCGCCGCAATTAGCAACCCGGACGAGATGACAATCAGTATCGTCGAGATGGATGCGATCGTGGGATCAATCTGATCGCGAAGCGACAGGAACATGCTTCGTGTGATCGTCGAGTTCGGACCTCCGGAAATGAACAGCGCTATGATGACTTCGTCAAACGAAGTCAGGAAAGCGATCAGGGCGGATGAAATGATGGAAAAGCGGATCTGTGGCAGCGTAATCTGAAAAAATGCCTGCAGTCGTGTTGCACCGAGTGAACGTGCGACCTTTTCCTGGTTCATGTCGTAGTTGTTCAGTGCGGACATCACAATGATCAGCACCAGAGGCATGGCGATGAGCGAGTGTGCCAGAACCAGGCCCAGAATGGAGTTCACCATCTTGACTTTGACGTAGAAGTAGAAAACACCGATCGCGACCAGGATCAAGGGGATCATGATCGGTGAGATCATCACAACAAACAGCAGCCGTGTGATCTTGGTTGAAGAGTTCAGCATGCCGTAAGCAGCCATGGTTCCGATCGGGGTCGCTACGAAGATAGTCATGACAGCCACTTTGATCGAGGTCCAGGTGGCCGCCATCCATTCAGACGAATTGAAGTAGTGCAAGTACCAGCGGGTTGACCAGTTCTCAGGCGGAAATTCGAGGTACTGGCTACCAGAAAATGACATGGGAACGACGATGAACGAAGGTGCGACAAGAAAAATCAGGATAAGGATTGCAACGATGTACAACCAAAGTCTCTGGCCCAGACGAATCTGCGTTTCCGATACGATCCGATTCAAGAAACCCATCCTCTAACCTCGCGAGCTCATTTGATCCAGTGAAACAAACTTGGAAGCGATATACAGAATGATAATCGTCAGCACCAGAAGCACCACGCCAAGCGCGCTGGCCGCTCCCCAGCTGAAGAAAAGCTCGATATTGCTCTGGATTTTCATGGAAACCATGATGACCTTGCCACCCCCGAGTACCGCCGGAGTGACATAAAATCCAAGGCAGATCACAAATACGATCAGTGACCCGGCCAGAAGTCCGGGAACAGACAGCGGAAAGAATATGGTCCAGAATGCCCGAAGTTGGTTGGCACCCATGCTCGCTGCAGCCTTGAGATAATCGGCGTCGATTGCCCGCATGTTCGCGTACAGAGGCAGAATCAGGAACGGCAGCATGATATGCACCATGCCGATCAGCGTGCCGGTATGATTGTGCATGAGTGGAAGAGGTTCGGAGAAAAGCCCTGACTCAATTCCGAAGTTATTTAGCAAGCCCTTTCGCTGCAGCAGGACCAGCCACGCGTAAGTTCGGACCAAAAGACTTGTCCAGAACGGAATAAGCACTGCAATCATACAGAGGTTGGCGGCACGACGCGGGAGCTGCGAAATGAAGTAGGTCAGCGGATAACCGATCAGGATGCATATCAGGGTTGTAAAGATACTGATTTCAAATGTGGTGACAAATATGCGGTAATAGGCTTTGCTCTCCACCAGGCGAATATAGTGCTTGAAAGTGAAACTTCCGTCCGGGCCAACGAAAGAGGTTCCAAAGAGCCATCCGATCGGAATGACGATCAGCAGAATGACGACAAGCAGATAGGGGATGGTCAACCCCATCATCACCAATTTTTCTTTTCGCTCCTGTTGGCGGAGCGACTTTACATTGATTTGATTTCCGACTAGGGCAGTCATTCTTGTTTCACAATGAAACTGTCCACTTTCTCAAGCGCGACACGAATCGAATCCCCGACCTGCGGTATTGCCGCACTGTTGGCTGATGTGTTCGCTATTCTCAGATTCATACGGTACGGCTCGCTGTCGCCTGACTTCATCGTGTCAAGTCGAACGATAAGGAGCTGACTCTCTCCCTGAAAGATCGACTCTTCAACAGTGCAGGGAAATTGATTCGGTGCGGTTGAATCTTCTGTTGCCAAAACCAACTTTTCAGGACGCACTACAAGCAAGTAGGACCCGTCCGAGCCGACTTCGTGATTGACAGAAAGAACTGATTCTCCGAATCTCGGTGTTGAGTCACGCACTTCAACAGGCAGAAGTGTCGACTCGCCGATAAAGTCGGCGATAAATGCATTCGTCGGATTGGTATAGATTTCTTGCGGTGAGCCGAGTTGGTTGAGAATACCATGGTTGATGACGGCAATCCGGTCTGACATGGTGAGCGCTTCTTTCTGATCGTGCGTCACATAAACGGTTGTCATTGCGAGACTGTCATGCAGTCGACGCAATTCGATCTGCATCTCCTCGCGTAGCTTCTTGTCAAGTGCCGAAAGCGGCTCGTCCATAAGCAGGATTTTAGGCTTGAACACGATGGCTCGCGCCAACGCTACCCGCTGGCGTTGCCCCCCTGACAGCTGCCCGATTTTCCGACTGCCGAGCCCGGTCAGCTTGACAGTATCGAGTGCTTCCTGAACACCCTGCGAAATTTCGTCCCTTGATTTGCGCCGCAACTTCAGAGGATAGGCGACGTTCTGCTCAACAGTCATATGAGGAAACAGGGCGTAATTTTGAAATACCATGCCAACGCCGCGCAGATGTGGCGGCTTCAGCACAATATCTTCGGAGCCGAAGAACACCTGGCCATGGTCCGGACGAATGAACCCGGCCAGTACCATGAGAAGGGTCGTTTTGCCGGACCCGGACGGGCCAAGCAGTGTCAGAAACTCACCAGCCTCGATATCGAGACTGACATCGTTCAGAGCGAAGAAATCGCCATAAGTCTTGGTCACACCCTGGATTGAAATCCGTAGCGCCTGCTCCCTGATGTCGCTGTGAGATACCATAAAAATTGGGAGGGAAGGTCCTCGAAAGAACCTTCCCCAATTCCATGATTCGCTAACGCCTAATTTTATTCGGTTAGCATTTCGGCATACATTTCAGCCGCGATGGGTTTCCATTTGCTGTACCACTCAAGACTCACGGGCACCTGCAATTTCACATTGTCAGGGTGCGATGGGAGCGCGCGTGATAGTGCTTCATCAATGGTACCGAGATCATAAGCTTTTTTATTGGTCGGTCCATAGGTGATGTACTTCACAAACTCAGCCTGATACTGCGGTTTCGAAATTTCATTGAGGAACTGCATTGCCAGATCCTTGTTCGCCGCGCCCTTTGGAATCGCATAACCGTCATAGTCCAACAATGCCTGATTGAACGAGTAACTGACTTGTGCGCCGTCTTTCTTCGCAACGTCAAATCGCCCGTTCCAACCGGTTGTCATATCGACTTCGCCATCTTTCATCAATTGAGCGTGCTGTGCGCCGGATGTCCAAAATACAGCGATATGGGGTTTGAGTTCGCGAATCTTGTTCAATGCTCGCTCAATTCCCTCGACACTGCCCAGGACTTCATAGACCTGGTCCAGTGGAACGCCATCGGCCATGATCGCAGGTTCCAGTGCTCCGTCCACCTTGGCACGGTAGGCGCGTTTTCCGGGGAATTTCTCGACATCCCAGAAATCCGCCCAGTTCTGAGGTCCGCTGTCACCGTAGGTTTCAGTGTTGTAGGCCATCACTGTCGAGAACACATCGCCTCCAACGCAATGATCCATCCAAAGCCCCGGATAGAAGTCAGATACGTCGATCACGTTGTAATCGAGCTCTTCAAGAATTCCTTCCGCCGCAGCTGCTGCACAACCACCGGAACCGCTGGCAACGATATCCCATACCGCTGCGCCGGAATTCACTTTGAGCTTGACATCCGACATGCCGCCATACGTTTCTTCATTGACGGTAATGCCCATAGCTTCCGCAGCCGGCTGAAACAGTGCGGTGCTCTGTGCATACTGATACGAACCACCCCACGAGGCGACCGATAGTTCATCGGCATTGACTGTGAGGATGCTTCCAAGAAACAGCGTCAAAGCCAGTATAAGTTTATGTTTCCGTAACATGGTTTCTCCTTTTTGATAATTAAACTTAGAATAGTATAAAAATGTGGCAGGTTCCGCGACTAGGACATCGATTACGTCAATTTACCCGAAGTAAATTCGCAAACGGTGGCGCCAACCTCCAGACAAAAAGAATAGCATACTTTATTTCCCCCCTGTCGCGGACTGTAAAACGTCAGAAACTCATTGAGGCAACTGTTGTCAGCGTACGCGTTCAATATCTACCCCACAGTTGATCCGTGCAATTTCCGACAGCCTTCCTTGTTGTCACCGGACGCATAGCTGCGCACACACCTGAAAAGTAAAATATCTATTTGGTCGGACCTTATGATTCAGCTCTCGGATTTTGAATGACATGCTAACGAGTTCAGATTGACATCCCATTGTAGTTTTCTGGATGCCTGACTGCCCCTGAGGTTGGGTTCAGACAGCAATGAACCATGTCTTGATTCAACTGTAAACCTGATCAAGTGCACATTGGTCTCCCGCCTTCGCGCGCTGCTCCTTGGCGATCTTGACGAGTCTGTCAAGATCCGATTTTCCAGATGAGAATTTTCTGACTCGAATCAGCGGACATCATGTTCGGCCGCACTATTCACGGATTCAACTTTGACAATCGTTCCCTGTTCATAGTGGTAACGCAGATAGTGCCAATGGATGGCATCCGAGAGTGTCCGCGCGCGCATTACGCCATAACACTGACCCCTCGCTCGAACACTACTGTAGCGGATACCGTAACTTTTTGCATTCCGCAATGCGCCGCCCAGCTGCTGAGCCTCTCCATAGTCATCTGGATCATAGATTGCGTGCCCTTCCAGGTGTCGTACATCATGCAAAGTCACCGGACCCAGTTGTGCACGGATTACTCGCATTGTCTGAGTAGTTTTTTCGACTCTCGATTCACGCAGAAATCTTGCCCGGTGAAAGGATGACTCAGCGATTGCGACTGCTTCATCAGCCTTACAGTAAAACATTCCAAAATCTCGGTTGAAGCGTCCGCCACGACCATCCATGGGTAGATGAGTGAACGCAGCCATGATCCAAGACGCACCATCGCCATAGACTCGGTCTTCCGGTGATACCAGACGGATCTCCCCTATTTCATCACGTAATCTGGGGTTAGTCAGCGATTCGACTGCATAGAGCACATCCCAATCCTTTGGACCGGTGACGCGTTCAAACAGGTTTATCTGGGGATAGTGAGCGAGAATAATACGATAGACGGGTTCATTCACATCACTGGTGGGTAAAGTGTCGACATCGATCACCAGCCACCTCGTTCAGCATCAAGGAGATTTCGGACCACGGCCAAATCGATTATTTGCCCGGCTAACAGCCGGTCCAGCGGTGCCGTTCCGTTGAAAAGCGGATTGTCGTTGGGTGTGGACAGCCACCGGTCGGCCAGTGCCGGGTCAGAAAACAGAATTTGAAGCGACTTATAGATACCCAGGATATAGCTCGTTCTTTCCAGCAGATCTCGGGTTAACTTGGCTTTTTCGGGTTGTTTCTTCCAGTTATATAGAGTCTTCTCGTTGCTGAGCCCTAGCAAAGTCATCTGCTGGGCGCCGGTCAAGTGCCACTGACTGAAGATGCTGAAAATTGCCGGTAGAAGTGAGCTCGTAACTCTAGAGCCTCGTTGCAGCAATTGTTCTGTTTGAGCGATCATATTTAACCTCAATACTGTAATTTTACAGTAAACAAGTACAGTCGTACAGATTAATTGATAACACTCAACGGCATCATAAACTCGCGATTGAGGAATGTCCCACTCTTATTGTTTTCCCACCTGGTCGGCAAGTCCAGCAAGCATCCAGATCAAATCGTGTGACTCCGGATCCTGTTCCGGTTCAGCTGTAAATTTGATCCAAGGGCAGAGGCGGGCAGGATTTTAGACTGCTGCCTTCTCACGCTGTTCCTTGGCGATTTTGACGAATCGGTCAAGTTCTTCCATGACCCCGGCATCAAGTTCCGGGGGTTCATACTCATCCAGCAGACGCTTGAACAATCTATTTGCCCTGACAGTCGAATCGATTGCACCGTCTTCGTACCAGGTCTCGAAATTTCGCCAGTCTGACAGTATCGGCCGATAGAATTCCGAGTCATAGCGCTCCATCGTCTGTTGAGCCGCAAAGTAGTGACCACCCGGACCGACTTCGCGAATGGCATCGAGTCCCAAGGTTTCGTCGTCGACGATTACCGGCTTCAGAACCTCAACCATGCCCTGCAGTATCTCTGCGTCAATGACAAATTTTTCGAATGACGCGCAAAGTCCGCCCTCCAGCCAACCCAATGCATGATGGATCAGATTGGCGTGCCCCATGACACAACTCCAAACGGACATCTGTGATTCATAGGCGGCCTGTACATCTGGCGCATTCGATGCATTGACATTTGATGAGCGATAAGGCAGGTTGTAGTACCTGGCGAATTGTCCGCCAATCAAGGTCGCCTTGACGTATTCCGGTGTTCCGAAAGCTGGGGAGCCGGTTTGCATATCGACATTGGATGTGAAACCTCCATAGACAACGGGAGCGCCCGGATTGACCATCTGAGAAAAAGCGATTCCCGCGAGCGCTTCGGCATTCTGCTGTGTCACGGCACCCGCCAATGTGATCGGTGCCATGGCACCGGCGAGTGTAAACGGCGTGATGACAACAACCTGATTCATTCGGGCCAGTTCGATGATTCCCCATAGCATGGGTATGTCGTACTGCAAAGGTGAATTGACATTGACGACGGTAAACAGACTCGGCTCCCGCGACAGTTGAGCACGAGAGATATTCCGACTGATTCGGGCAATCTCGATCGAGTCCACAACTCGGTCGCGTCCCAGGGAATAACACCTGAAAACCTTGTCGGTCAGTATGGCATTCGCTTTGGCCGTGTCCAGATGCCGAGTCTGAGGGTTCAGGTCCAAAGGCTCGACCGGAT
The DNA here is from genome assembly GCA_963666625.1 of Arenicellales bacterium. Lineage (GTDB taxonomy): Bacteria > Pseudomonadota > Gammaproteobacteria > Arenicellales > JAJDZL01 > JAJDZL01. The sequence continues at coordinate 2,156,714 of OY762925.1, read as the reverse complement.
GACCGGATATCGCATGGGCGATGTTCACACAATGCGCCAGCTTGATGAACTTGCAGTAATCGTCGTAGGTACCGGAGCGTCTGCCATTGTCAATGTCACTGCAATTGGGTGGCCCGGCGACAGTGGAAAATGCCAGCCAGCGCCCGCCGATTCGCAGACAGCGATCCGGATTTCGCGCATGGATGGTGAATTCACAAGGAGCTGTCTTGATCGATTCAAGTACCAGGTTCCTGTCGAACCTTACCCGCGTACTCTCTTCATCAACATCAGCTCCCGCCGCCTTGAGGATCTGGCGGGCTTCATCAAGCAGAAAGTTGACACCAACCTCCTCCAGGACTGTAAGGGAAGCATCGTGAATCTGCTCCATCTGCTCCTGGGAGAGCAGCTCAACAGGACTGTAGGGATTCTGAACCTGTTGGAAAGGGAGTTGCTTGACAGCGGAATCCGACGGCTTTGGTCGCCGTATTCTCCTTGCTCTGGGTTCAGCCATTGCTTGGGTCTATCACTTTTGACACTCCAGAATCAATAGATTTCTATTGGATCTCCCGAAGGTCGCCTGGTCATCAACAATCGGTTCATGTCAATACGAAAGTCCATCGATCCATCGCCAAATCCACGGCATCCCCATGATCGAACTTTCAGAATTCTGCGTCAGGTAGATCGATACACAACTTTCGAAAACAAGCAGATAATATATATTTAAACGCTTCAGAACAATCACGCAATTTACCCGACTTCTGTCGATCGATAACACATGAATCAAAAATCAGATCCCCTACTCCAACCGTTTCAGCTGAAACATCTGCATCTTCGAAATCGGGTCATCAGCACGAGCCATGAACCATCGTACTCCGAGGACATGCTCCCCAAACTCCGCTATCAGCTGTATCACGAAGAAAAGGCGAAAGGCGGTATCGCCATGACCATGTTCGGCGGATCCACACTGGTTGATCGGGACTCACCGCCGGCTTTTGGAAATCTCTACGCCGGATCTGATGAGATTGTCCCGTATTTCAAGCAACTCGCGCATCGGGTCCATCGACATGGCGCAGCAGTGATGTGTCAGATCACCCATCTCGGGCGCCGAACCTCGCCCTACGTCAATGATTGGCTACCGACAGTAGCTGCCTCGTGTGTACGAGAGCCTGCCCATCGTTCCTTTCCGAAAGTGCTTGAGGTCGAGGACATTTCAAGAATCGCAAAGGCTTACGGTGCAGCTGCCAGACGTTGCGTTGAGGGCGATCTGGACGGAATTGAGATCGAGGGATACGGACATCTGCTGGACGGATTCTGGGCACATCGTACCAACCGCCGAACCGACCAATATGGAGGAAGCCTGGACAACCGCATCCGGTTTACAGTAGAAGTGATCGACGAGATCCGCAATCAGGTTGGCAGTGACTATATTGTTGGAATTCGAATGGTTATCGACGAAGATCTTGAGGACGGACTGGAGTTCGACGAGGGCATGCAGATTGCCAAGATTCTGACTGATACCGGAAAATTGGATTTCATCAACGTGATCAAGGGACATGTCGATACCGATGAGGGTCTGTCCCATGTCATACCAAATATGGGAACGCCTTCAGGCCCGCATCTGGAGTTTACAGCGGCGGTGCGTTCCGACTTGAAGCTGCCTGTTTTCCACGCTGCAAGAATAGCCGATGTGGCGACTGCGAGGCACGCGGTTGCAAGCGGTTGTGTCGATTTGGTCGGTATGACGCGGGCGCATATGGCTGACCCACATATTGTCAAGAAGATCGAACAAGGTGCAGAGGATCAGATCCGCCCTTGTGTCGGTGCCGGTTACTGCATTGATCGAATCTACATGGGCGGCGAGGCATTGTGCATTCACAACCCGGCAACCGGACGTGAAGAGCAGATGCCGCACATCGTGCCGCCTTCATCGACAAGGAAACGCATTGTCGTGATCGGTGCCGGTCCAGCTGGCCTTGAAGCTGCAAGGGTATGTGCTGAACGCGGACATGATATCGTTCTGTTTGAGGCGGCGGACCAGCCTGGAGGGCAACTCAATACGGCGGCACGTGTCGAACGCCGGCGCGAAATACTGGGTGTGGTTGACTGGCTGTACGGACAGCTTCAACGTCTGTCCGTAGAGATGAGATTCAACCATTACGCCGAAGCCGGAGACGTGGTTCAGGAAAATCCCGATGTGATCATTGTTGCGACAGGTGGATCACCGAATCTGGAATTCCTGAAATACGGTGAGGATTGCGTCACCACGACCTGGGACATTCTGGATGGTGTCGCCTCACCGCAGGCCGACGTGCTGATCTACGATGACAATGGACAGCATCAGGCGATCTCATGTGCGGAATTTCTGGTCCACAGTGGTTCATCCGTCAGAATCGCGACCCCGGACCGACATGTCGCTGAGGAAGTTGGCGGTACCAACTATCCGATCTACTACAAGCTGTTCTATGAAAACAATGTAGAGATGATCGTCAGTCAGCGTCTGATCGGAGTCGAACGACACAACGGTATGCTGGTCGGTCACTTCTACAACGAATTTGACCGCTCAACCACCCATAGAGAGGCGTCCCAGATTGTCGTTGAGCATGGTACACTTCCAAACGACGAACTATATTTCGACCTGAAAGGCAACTCGCTCAATCAAGGTATCATCGATTTCGATGCCCTTGTCAACGGAACTCCCCAGAATTCGGTCGTAAATCCTGACGGCACCTATGAATTGTTCAGGGTGGGAGACGCAGTGGCAAGCAGGAACATACACGCAGCACTGTATGATTCACTGAGGCTCTGCCTGCAAATCTAGATGACCGCCAAGTCTATCGACATCGCCATCATCGGTGGTGGCATCGCCGGGGCATCAGTCGGTGCCTTTCTGACAGATTTCGGTGTGCAGGTACATCTTTTCGAGATGGAAAGCTCACTCGCCTATCACACAACAGGACGAAGCGCCGCGCTGCTGACACCGTACTATGGACCCGATTCGATGAAGGCGTTCGCTGAAATTGGACGCTCATATCTGGAAACTCCACCACAGGAAGCGGAAGGTCCCCTGATCGAACCCCGGGACCTGCTGACAGTAATCGACGGCAGTCAGACAACTACGGTTGAACGACCGCCGAATAGCGTTTGGTGGGACGAACCCGCCTGCCTCGAAAAAGTACCCTTCCTCCGCAAGGGGAAATTCCTGGGTGGCGTTGTGGACAAAGACGTTGCCAGTATCGACGTGCATGCGCTTCATTCAAGCTATGTCCGTACAATAACTCGTAACGGTGGTGTCATTCACCTGAACGCGCGGATCGACAGTCTAAACCAGAACCCATCGGGAATTTGGGAAATTCAGGCGAATGGTGAAAATTTTCAGACACCGACTGTCTGCAACGCGGCAGGTGCCTGGGGTGATGAAATAGCCGGTGCCGCCGGTGTTGCACCAGTGGGTCTTGTGCCGAAAAGGAGAACTGTCGTTGTTCTCGACAGCAGCCAGTTCGCACATGTCAATTTCGATATCGAGGTTTTCGTTGTCGCTGAGCCGAACTACGTTTACTTCCAGAATTTCGGTGTCGGCAAGCTGATGCTGTCGGCTGCCGACCAGACTCCCAGTGTTCCGTGTGATGCTCAGCCGGACGAAATGGATATGGCAGTCGCAATTTCAAGATTCGAGGAGGTAACCGATCTGAAAGTTACCCGCATTGATCATAGTTGGGCCGGACTCAGAACGTTTGCGCCGGACCACAACCCCGTCATCGGTTGGGAACCTTACTGCGAAGGTTTCTTCTGGCTGGTCGGTCAGGGAGGCTATGGCGTATTTTCTTCACCCGGTATCGGTCGCTACGCGGCTTCACTACTCAGCGGTTGTGAGATTCCGGAAGCCTACGCAGAGTCACATTTCGATTTCAGTATGCTGTCACCGAGCCGCTTCCGATTGACCTGACTCCTGATTTTCGACAATCATTTCAGTTTTGACAAAGCCTGGTCAAGGTCAGCAATCAACTCATCGGCATCCTCGATTCCGACCGATAGTCGAATCAGATTGACGGGTACCTGACTGTGCGGCCCCTCAACGGTTCTTCGATGCTCAATCAGACTTTCGACACCGCCCAGTGAGGTGGCGCGGACAAATATTTTCACCGACGAGACAAATTTACGGGCTGCCTCAGCACCACCCCTCATCTGAACCGACATCATGCCACCAAAACCGTTCGTCATCTGTTTGCATGCGATGTCATGAGACGGATGGCTCGGGAGACCCGGATAGAGAACTCTGTCAATTGCATCATGTGATTCTAGATACCGGGCAATCTTCATGGCATTGCTCGATGCGCGGTCATAACGAATCGACAGCGTTCTCATACCCCGCAGCAGCAACCAAGCCTCGAAAGTTCCGAGAAGTCCACCGGTTAACTTACGGACTTCGATAATGTCGTCCCATCGCGGCGTCTTCTCACGGGTTACAAGTACACCTGCATTCAAGTCGCTGTGACCGTTTAGGTATTTTGTTGCCGAATGAAAAACAATGTCTGCTCCCAATTCCAAGGCGCGAGTGGTAACCGGGGGTGCGGCAGTACAGTCAACCGCCAGAATCGCACCGGCTGCGTGCGCTTCGTCTGCTGCCCTGCGAATATCCAATACCTCCCAAGACGGATTGATCGGCGATTCGATCCACACAATTGCAGTCTTCCCGGGTTCGAGAGCCGCACCGAGTCCGTTCGGGTCAGAAGGATGAAAAAACGTCAGCCCCAGGCTTCTTTTCTCAGAAATCCGCTTGAGCCAGTCGACAGTGCCGTGATACATAATCTTGGGCGCGGCGATATGCTGTCCCATATCGACGGTTTCAAACACCGCGGCGATCGCCGCCAACCCCGAGGCGAAGAACAAAGCCGCCTCACCGCCTTCCAGTTCGCAGATTATCTTTTCGAGTTGTGTATAAGTCGGATTGTCATAGCGGCTGTAGACATAGTCACCTATCAACTCCAGATTGTCATCTCTGGCAAACGTAACAGAAGGCATGATCGGTGGGACGATCCCACCGCTCTGCTCGTCAATATAGTGTCCAGCCTGAGCCAGCAGCGTCTTGTAATCGTTCATTTTGATTTACCCATAGTTGTATATCGGGCAACTTCCGCTTGCAGAGGATTGATAAGTTGTTGCGTCAGTTCAATCAGATCTTCAGGTTGATGGGCGACCGCAGTGGGGCCGGCCGACAACAGATAATCAACCGAATGCCACCCCCAGCTTACCGCAATGGTCACCACATCAGCAGCGTTCCCTTCTTCAATATCACTGATCGTATCGCCAACCATACATGCGCAATCGGATGACGAATCATACTGCTCGACGAGGGATTTGATTTTCACCGATTTTGCACCGGGTGTATCACCCCCGATAACACGATGGAAGTTCCGCTCAATCGAATGGTTTTCCAATACCTTGTTGATAATATGCGCGGGTGTCGCTGATACGATTGTCAATGTTCCCTGTCGACTGAGTTGTCGGACAACATGCGCCATATCCGGAAATAGCGGGACTTCACCTGCAGCCAGGTAGAGTTCCTGATCCAACACACCGAGAAACTCGGGAATCTGGTCTCTGCCGAGCGCGATATGGTCACTGATTTCCTCGATCGTCATTCGTTGGATGCTTCTTAAACGGAACTTCACCCCCATAATCAACATCGGGCATTCAGCAAATCACTGATTTTAAATCAGAAGTCGGTGTCCTGCGGGTGATATCAACCTGTCCCCGCACTGGGTACATATTTCTGTGGGTCGATGCCGAGCAGATCCAGTGCCCTGGCCTGCAGCGGAGTCGGATCCGACAGCATCGGCACGATGGCATCCACCGCCCCGGGCAACGACACATGATTCAGCGTCATCGTGGACAGGTCACCGATCAGGGTCTGGAAGCTGTGCACCGCAAAGCCGTCATCGGTGTGCTTGGAAGCGGCCTTGCGTTTGGCCCGGTCGGACACCTCGGCCCGGGCCACCGGTGACTTGCGGGCGGCCCTGGCGGCCTCGCGGTCGTCATCGTCGAACAGCAGCGGCGCCAGCCGCTGTCGCATGTGCCATTCCACATGATAGGCCAGCATGCAAAGGAACACATGCGCCCGAACATGCTCGGCGCTGTAGACATGGATCGGACGCACATCCAGATGCGACTTGGCGGTGCGGAACGCCCGCTCGACCTGCGACAGGCTCTTGTAGGCCTCCACTGCGGCATTCGCCTCCATGTCGGTGACGCTGGTGCGGATCGCATAAACCCCGTCGAGCCGTGCCTCGTCGGCGATCTGCCCGTCCAGCCGCCGCCAGCTGATCTGCCGGTCGGTGATGCTGATGTCGAAGTGCTTGGCCATCTTCCAGCGGTTGATCTCGGCGCCCACCCGCCGGGCGATCCCGACCTCGCCGGACAGGGTGCCGCGGCGCACCGACTGTTCGATCTGCCGCAACGCATCTTCGGTTCGCTCCAGCAGCTCCTGACGCTTGCGGCCGCGTTCTTCGCGAAGTCTCGCATTCAGACACACCAGGATCGTCTCGCCGGGAAACGCCCCGCTGACGACCGGTGTCACCGAATCGGGCTCCAGTGCGTCAACCGCAAGGCCGTCGCCATCATCGTCCGCCGAACGCTTGAGCAGCTTGCGCAGCCCATTGGTCCTCAGCGCCGAGATCCAGTCCAGTCCGGCCGGTTGCAGGTCAGCCCTGATGCGGGCGCAGGTGATCATCCCGCGGTCGCCGACCAGTGCGATGCGCTCGATGCCGAATCGCCGCTGGATGGTGTGCACCTGACTGGCCACCGTGTTGGGATCGGCGGTGTTGCCGCTGAACACCTCGACCGCCACCGGACAGCCGTCGGGCGCACACAGCAGACCGTACACGATCTGCATCTTGCCCTTCTTGCCGTCGCGGTTGTGACCGAACGCGGCCAGCGGACACTTGCGCCCCTCCAGGTAACTTGAGGTGACGTCATACAGGATCAGCATCGCACCGCGCACATGGCGGTTGGCCAGGCTGCGCTCGATCCACGGCTGTCGCTTCCGCAGCCAGTCGAGCATTGACAGCATCTCGTTGCCGCTCACCTCGCCGAGCTTGAGCATCTCGCCGAGACTGCTGTCGGCGGTGTCCGGCGACAGTCGCCTGGCGGTCGCCAGTTTCGAGTCCGGTGACAGGATACGGGACACCACCGCAGCCAGCGCCAGGCTGCGAAAGCGGCCGGGACTGCGATCCAGAATGCGTTCCAGTCCGATGGCACGCGCGGTGCCGAGCACCGCAGTCACATGGCCGTGCGGCTGTGCGCGACGGATGCTGAACGCCTCATCGACCGATGCGAACGACACGCCGCCGCGCAGCACTGCGTCGATTCCGTTGATGACCGTCGCCGGCATGTCGGTCAGGGTGGCGATCCTTTGCTTGCGGATGCGCCTGCCCTCGCGCCAGTATTTCCTGAGCAGCACGGTGTCGCGGCCGCGCTTGTTGGGGATGGTGTCGATTCGGTATGCCATGACCGGAAACATCTGAAAATCTGCACTGGGTACATAATAGATGAGAATGCCGATGGTGTCAAGCACGAAAATATGGAAAAGAATCAAAGGATGTCGAAAGGAATGGCTTTGACTCTGGTTTTTGTCAAAGTCATCGGGTGTCAGTGAACTGGGTACGGATATCCAGTGGCAGAAATGATGATTTTGATATTTTGTCGGGCAGAAACAGGGAGTTAGGTAAATTCATTCCGGTAAAATGGGGGTGAAGTTCCGCTTAAATCATCGGGACCAAACTCATTCGGTTGATTCAGCTTACCGGCGGCATCTCGTACTGCCCGCGCAAAAATTTCAATCGAATCGACTATGACGCCATCATAGTCAAGTAGTACGATTGGCTTCACGTCGTCGCAGTGGATTGGAAATGATAAAGAATTCGGATATGTCGGAAAGTCGCTGCTGAGCCGGCGGCATCAGTCCTTCCGAACCAATCGCCTGAATTTCAGGAAAATACGGGGCGTCATACAAATGACGCCCCATTTCGTTCTGAACGCAGTCAATGTCCGAATCGATCAGTTTGGAATTGAACCGTCTACACCCATTACGTAGTAGTTCATTCCCAGCAGGTCTCCGTCACTCATCACCTCGCCGGCGGCGGCAACTTCGTTACCCGCCTGGTCTTTGATGGGGCCGGTAAATGGATGAAGTTTTCCACTACGGATCGCTTCGACGGTTTCCTGCGCTTTTGCAATGACGTCCGCCGGCAGAGAGTCAGCATTGAACTCCGCCATCACCACCATTCCATCGGCGATACCCGACCAGACATCCTGAGACGCCCAGTTTCCGTCCAATACGTCTTGTGTTCTTTGGACGTAGTACGGCCCCCAATTGTTGATGATCGCGGTCAGATGCGCTTTTGGCGCGAATGCATGCATATCCGAGGCCTGGCCAAACGCCAATATCCCACGTTCTTCAGCAACCTGCAATGGCGCTGGTGAGTCTGTATGCTGGGTAATGACATCGGCGCCCTGATCGATCAGTGTCTTCGCGGCGTCTCCTTCCTTACCGGGGTCGAACCAAGTGCTGACCCAAACCACCTTCACTTTCGCATCGGGGTTCACACTGTGAAGCCCCAGCGTGAAAGAATTGATGCCACGTACAACTTCCGGAATAGGGAACGACGCAATGTAACCAATGACGTTCGATTTGGTCATCGCTCCTGCAATCTGCCCGTTTACGTATCTTCCTTCATAGAATCGGGCAGAATACGTGGAAACATTGTCGGCACGTTTGTAGCCGGTTGCATGTTCGAAGTGAACATCGGGAAACATCTTGGCGACTTTATTTGTAGGGTTCATATAACCGAAAGAAGTCGTGAAGATGAGATTGTGGCCGTCAGCGGCCAGCTGACGGATCACGCGCTCCGCATCCTGTCCTTCCGGCACGAATTCTACGTAAGTTGTCTGGACTTTATCTCCAAACGCCTCTTCAATTTCTAGTCGTCCTTCGTTGTGCTGGTATGTCCACCCATGATCTCCGACGGGACCAATATAGACAAATCCCACCTTCAGCGGATCGTCCGACAAAACTGCCGAAGAAGCGGTCAGTCCAAACAATACGGCTGTAAAAGCCAATGCTATCTTTCTCATTTCCATCTCCAGTAACTTAAACGGTCAAGTGTACAAATCGTACCAATTTCAATCAATTGTGAGGAATGAATTTCTTCACGACCTTACTGAAAGTCATTTTATAAATTTTCGTCAGGGTAACAAAGTAATTTAAGTTCCAAAAATCCGAAATCGGGAACCCGGAAGGAAAAAGAATCATCTGCGATGACTATAAATTTTCAAAATGGAAATAATTTTTCAATTCACACAAATTCTTTCGCAAAAGATTGCCAAATTGGTACTATCGCGACTCAGGACATATCCTGCGGTCTGATTCGTGCTTCCGTATCAATTCGGTCAAACCAAGTTCGATTCGGCAAAGAGGGGTGGAAACTGTTTTTCACACCGCGGGTAAATCTCAATTGGAGAAAATGTCGGGTCAGGATTTTCTGACTGGGAAAATCTATCGTCGGATTGAATGGGCAAATTGTGATATTCAGTCTGATTTTCGTTGAACATTTCCGTTCTCGATCAACATAAATCCTCAAATCAGGCTTTCGCGTTTATGTATTATTGGCAATTAGATGGCTTAGACGATCAGGAGACAAAACCATTGGAAGAGATCAAAATTCAGACAAGAAATCTTGAACTCTCAGGTCTCGCATGGGGAAGCAAAGACCTGCCGACAGTCATTGCATTACATGGCTGGCTCGATAATGCAGCCAGTTTCGTCCCCATTGCGGAACATCTTGAAAATTTACGGATTGTTGCCCTTGATATGCCCGGGCATGGCAAATCCCAGCATCGCACAGGAGTCAACGCGTACCATTTCATCGACTATGCAACCGATGTTATTCTCGCTGCGAATGCGCTGGAACTTGAAAATTTCAGTCTGCTCGGCCACTCGTTGGGTGCGGGTGTCGCCGGAGTCATCTGCTCCGTCATCCCGGAACGAATCAATCGTCTCGCCATGGTGGAAGGACTGGCTCCCGTAACCGGGCCGCCTGAAAGATTTGTCGATCAGCTGCGCAGTCACATTGATCGTGCGACTCAAACCCGCGTCGCACCAAGAATCTATAAAGATCTTGATGATGCGGCCAGGGCACGGCAGCAAGCGGGACTGATGTCACTATCTTCAGCACGACTCATCGTACGTAGGAATCTCATCGAAACAGACGATGGATTCGCGTGGCGTACCGACCGCTTCCTGCGTCAACCCTCACCTGTCTATCTCGTGGAGGAGCATGTTACACGTTACCTTGAAAGTATCCAGTGCGAGTCGATCCTGGTCCGCTCCAAAGATGGAATCATTCTCAATTGGGAAGCCCTTCGGGGTCGGGAGAAATATCTTGACCGGCTGACCGTAATCGATATCGACGGCGGACACCACTGTCACATGGATCAGCCGGAAATGGTGGCTCGTCACGTCGCACCCTTTCTCCGCGGTTAAAATCACTCGGTAATCAAGCAGATTCATGGTGCATAATTGACTCAATCGTTGCAAAATCGCGACTCCTTCAGCCTGGGGAATAGTGATGAAACCGTTTGACTTTCTAGCCAACGACAAATTTAGGAAACGCTTCAAGCAACTGGGCATCATCGCATTCCTATTCTTTCTCATCAAAGGATTGCTATGGCTGATCATTCCTGGATTGCTTATTTACTTTGGATATTCCGGATTCGACTGGTAGCAACTGGCATAGTCAAACTACGAACTGACAGCAACAAACCTGATAAAATTTTATAAAACTGAATTTCCAATAAATCGCCCGAAAGGGACTCGACTCCGTCATGCCTGCAAGAAAGAAAAAGATGTACCGCGTTCTGTTCCATAACCAGTCAAAGGTGTACGAACTGTATGCCCGGCATGTCGTGCAAAGTGATATCTTTGCGTTTCTTGAGGTGGGAGATATTGTTTTTGGCGAGCAGTCGACGCTGGTTGTCAATCCGGGCGAAGAACAGCTGAAAACCCAGTTCAGCGGCGTCAACCGGACTTACATACCCATCCATTCCGTCATTCGTATCGATGAGGTCGAAAAGGAGGGATCGGCGAAAATTCATGCCAGTGGAGAAAAGGGCGTCGTTACGCCGTTCCCACTGCCCTACACACCGCCTGAAGGCGTTTCCAGCGAGTAAATCTGATTTTCCTGCCATTCAGTCGTAGCGTACTGAATGGCTTTGCAGTGAATTCCTGATTCGGGCTAACCGCTGGGCTTTTCCGCTTCGTTCTGGTCGAGCTGACTGAGTGCGTGGACACTCTGTTCCAGAAGATAATCGCTGTCGTTGTCTTCAGAAGCACACAGATCGACTACACCTTCAGCAACCGTCCGATGCAACTGCTTCTGACGTTGGTCGATCTGGCTCAGTAGGGAAACTGTATCAATAAAGTGGGATCGCACACTTGACTTATATTCGTCCATTTCGGTTTGCAATTTTACAAGCTGGACTTTTGAACTGTTGTCCTTACTACGATATAGAGCAATTACATATCCGACTACTCCGCCGAAAAGTGCTCCACCGATCAATGCCATTGAGATAGTAGAGAAATCCATAGCATCCACTACCCCGGCCTGTCTCCAATGAATGAAAAATGATCAGACAGGTCTTCCCGCAAACAGAACCGAAACCATTTGGGTGTGATGTAGCGCGGGGTTACATTGATCGCTGTTGTGAGAAGCTTGTGCTGAAGGCGGTAACCTGATACACCAACAGTGTCACCTGACCTAAAAAGATCCCTGACGATTGTAAATCGGCTGTAACCCCAATTGCTGCGAACTGGGGTGCCGGAAATGTCACCACAATTCATAGCGGTTCTCTACACTTGAAACCCAAATAAAAACTATTGACATGGGTAAGCCGTACGATTGCGACTTACGCTTGCTGTTTTCTCGCATTATACGCAAGTGATGCCAAATTGCATGTTATAGGCACCCCTGCGACACACATCTGAAGTCATGGGTGACAGTTGCGGAGTCTGGCCGAAATCAACGATTTTGCTGAAACTCACATACAAACGAACCTTCGTTTACCAATAGAACCCCTTTTTCAAATGTCTTTTCCGCAAGACTCTCGATTTAGAACCCCAACGTGTTCTTGTGCGGCCATTTTGGGTCCTCAGTACCGATATCTCCGATTTCGGCTGCGAATGCGTCAGCGACCAGATCCGGTACGTTGCTGCCGGTCAATGTCCGCAGAAATGCTTCCAGGTCACTGATTTCCGATTCGGACAAGTTCAGTGGACGAATGAATGGCGACAGCAGTTCATTGGGAATTCCACCTTCGTTGTAGAACTCGATGACTTCCCTGAGTGTATTGAACTGTCCGTTATGCATATAAGGTGCGGTCAATGCGATGTTCCGAAGAGTCTGGGTGCGGAACTTCCAGCGATCATTCGGATTTTCAGTGATTCGATACAGCCCCAGGTCGTTGGTATTCCTGTTTCTTGAGACAGATAAAATTGTCTGATTCGAAACATCCGCAAAAATGCCCGGCGCCAACTGAACACGTGTCGTTTGATTTTCCATTGATGATGATTGTCCGGTTGACACCGCAAACCCGATTCCTGTGTTGTGAAAGTCGTGGTCAACGAACAGTGCATGGTCTTCCTGCACTCTGTGACAGACGATACACTGCCCTTTTCCAGAAAAAATCCCAAAGCCATTTTTTGCAGAATCGCTGATTGCATCGGACTGTCCGCCAAAAAACCATCGGTCGAACGGCGAATCGCCGGAAAGCAGAGTCCTCTGGTAACTTGCCAATGCAAAACCGATGGTCGCGATATCCGGCCCCCGGTTATCAAAAGCTGCTTCAAATAGTCCATCGTAATCTTGAATCTTTCGAATTTTCTTGATTACGTAACCGATCGACGGAGCGGCCATTTCATTCCGGGCTGTGATCGGTTGCCAGACCTGGTTCTCAAGACTGATTTCCCGGCCATCGAGAAAAAGATGTTCCTGGTACGCCACGTTGTATAACGTGGGAGAATTGCGCAAAACCGAACGTCCTTCCACGCCGACAGCTGTAGCGATTTCGTTGTTCGTGAAGCCTTGCTCAGGAATATGACATACCGCGCAGGACAAGGTATTATTGATCGACAGTCGTCGATCGAAAAACAGTTTTCTCCCAAGATCGATCTTTTTGCGCGTGATGGGGTTTTCCTCGGGGAGCGGAACCTTTGGAAGACCCAAGGGCGGGTTCTCAACATATCGTATAAGGTCTTTCTTGACGCCTCGCCGCTCTAGCAGGCTTCTGGAGTCAGTGCGATACTCTTCGCTCTCATATCCTTCCTTGACGTCACCCGGCCCGAAGGCCTGGCTGTCATCGAATTGCTGGTTGGTTTCCAGTTCTCCACTGGTGCTGGAGAAGGTTTGAAGCGCGACCAGCAAACATAAGAATCCACCTACCGAACAGCCGACTGATAAAAATCGAGATTTGTACCCCATCGGACATCATTCAGGTTGGGATTCCAGCAACAGGGTCTCCAAATCGTTCATCAGAATATCGGGGTGCAGAAAAGAAACACTATAGATATTTCGAATATGTCTTTCTCTATCGATCAGGTAGACCCGGAGCAGATGCACATAGTCGTCCATCTGGACACCGTGTTCATCATGAGGCCGGATCGCGAATTGACCATATCCGTCCAATATCGGCTGCAATTCACTTCGGCTGTTTGTTGTCAGGAATTCCCAGTCGACGACACCCCTCTGAAACGACTTTTTCAAAGCGGATACGATCTCAGGTGTGTCAAATTCCGGGTCGAATGATATTGACAGTAAAGCAACATCCTTGGCCAGTTCCGGACGTTGGTTGATCCTGGACTGTACCTTGTAGAGAACAGCATTCGCCAGCGGGCATCCATTGGAATCCGAACAGCGGGTGAAAATGAAACTCAGGAAAACGATCCGATCAGACATCAGATCGAACAGATTTGCCGTCGAATGGTCGCTCATCAGTACCACACCATTCGTGGCGGACATGATCACCGGCAGCTGGTAAGTTCCGACAGCAGGTGGTTCGTAGGGCAGCTCACCCCAACCCGGCCCCCTGGATGCCGAATGAACCAGAGCAGCCGCACTTGATAAAGACAGTACGACCATCAAAATAATTTGACTGACTCGTACGCAATTCATTTCGTCGACTGCTCTAAAGATCTCTCCTGGTTCATTGACATTCTTGCCAAAATCCAGCGGTATGGAACAAGATCAGTTCAATCCACCACTGATTCTGATTTCGTCAACTTTCGCCAGTTTGGTTTTCGGGTTGACCTTTCCGTAAAGCGCATATGAACCGAACCGCATCTGGTGAGCTCGACCGAGTCCTTCCGCATAGAAGTCGACTGTCCATTTGTGGTCCAGTTTTTCGCCATCCCAGTGATACAGCTTCACATACTGTTCGTCATCGTCTCCGAGTTTGTCCCAATTGCCCAGCAGCGAACTTGAGAAATAAACCCGTTTGCCGTCCCAGCTCTGAGACACCATATTGATCTGCTTGCCGATCACTTCCTCATACACCTGTTTCGGCGCATGCGGGTCGGAGATATCATAGTATCGCGCCTTCCCTTCAAGAAAGGTATCGACCCAGAGACCCTTGTCATCGGATGTGATGGAGATATCTACCGGCAGCGGTACCGAGGAGGGATCGCCAATGTCGGCAACCGCCTTGGCCTGCCACTCACCCTGATCGTCTTCATATATCAACCAAATTTGCGAGGTCAGAGCCGTACTGGTGAAACAGTACTTGTTATCCGCACCCCAGGCGCAACGTATTTCCAGCGGTGTACCGGGAACATCGAGCACCTTCTTCGGCTGTCTTGCATGCATGTCCCATACGATCATTGTGTTTCCGAAACGTTGCATTGCCGCACCGTCCTGCAACATCTGACCGAAGTCCATCATGTAGTTGGACCAGCCTGTAAAGGAAGAGGTCAACATGATGTTCATGTCTGCTTTCACACGAACATCGTAACCATACCCATCTGCGAACTGGCCTGATTTGGTGGCGCCTCGCAAATCGGAATCAGTGGGCATCCAATGAGTCGCTACATATTCACCGGCGTTGTTGTATTCCGCCATTCCGGTGCGACCGCCATGATCCACATTATTGGATAGTGCGGTTACCATCATTCGGCCTGGCAATGCATAGAACGTATGTGGTCCGACCAATCCGCCGGATTTCTCGGTAAAGTCAGTGATAACCTTGTGCAAGGTCGGTGTACGCGGGTCGCTGTGTATATCAAAGATAAAGATCTGGTTGGTATCCAGACCACCCGCCCAGAGATATTTTCGGTCATCTGACAGCCCCGAATGATGCGCCTCGTTGCGCCCTCCTACCGACAGCGAATTGACTACGGTACCGTAAGTGTCAGAACCTGGATTGGCATCGATTGTGACCAACTTGTCCTGCTCGTCGCCTACACCTTCAACACCGAGTGTCCAGACATATACGTAGTCTTCCTGACCGGTAATTTTGGCGATATAGGGAGACATGCATGTCTCGTCGGCCTTTACAGTGAACACCGAAGCCAATGGTATTACCGCAGCTATTACCAGATAAATTATTCTTTTCATTGAATTTTTCCTCCTGTTATCGCAAATTTAGTTTTTATGTCGTGACGAGGAAATTTCAGGTCACAACTTACTGATTGATTGGACTATATAGAATTTCCGTACCATTAGCAAATTGTATGGCAAAGGGAAGTGTTTGGATTTCCTGAACCCACCGTTATTGACACCATCGATTTATATCCGGTCTAACCGCAACATTGGCGGGATTGAACACGTTTTGTGGGCGTTTGGTTATCTCTTGGATTTGATCGGGATAATGTCGCAGTCAATTGGTATCAGACACCCGAAACACCCGATATACTCAAGCTCAGACTACCAGACAATCGTACCTGGAACCAAATGTTTGAGCGATTGATTCAGGTTGGTACTGGTGGAAGATTCCGCTCGATTTCGGCGCGCAGGGCTTCAGCATGACCCGAATCAGTCGGTAGCGTCTCAAGACCACTCATCAGAGTGGCGATGTAGCGCTCGATACGTGCAGTCAAATCCTCGCCCATGGTACCATCAGCCATCTGATCGAGCTCAGTCACAAAGTTCTCATTTCTCGCGGCTGCATGCACTCGAACCTGTTGGTGAAATTCCCTCAACTCTTCGTCTGTCCTGATCTCACTGTCGAGCCAAATCGAATAGACGAACGCACGTTCCACAAATTGGTGAATGTTTGCCATCGTCGTGAGACTCATTTCGTCGGTGATCGGAAGATTCGGCAATATCCGGTGAATTCCGCGTGCATAAAGACCAAAGGAGTTTTCCAGCACAACGTCACCGCGAATGTTGAAGATCGGCACATCACCGATACCGCAACTTGGGGACTTCGCTTTGAAAATGTAACCGCTTATTCCGGCAAGACTGCCAGCGCAACTTTCAACTGCAAATTTTTCCATCTGATGGGTGTAGTCTTGCCTTTCATCACCGCGGGTTACCATACGGACGTCACCCGACATATTCTGAGTCAGTGTAAGAGGTGGTCTCGGAACTCCCATTCCCAACTCCATTTCTGGGCAAACCGGTATCAGTTCCGCCACCGGTAGCAGTGTGTCGATGATCGCGTCGTTTCGCTTGTGTCTGCCATCGTAACGTACTCTCTCACCGATCAGACAACTGCTGATTCCTATTTTCATACCGATCCTTATCTTCATAGCATTCAGAATCGTTGTCCATATCCGTGCGTATAATATTGCAAGGAAGCGATCAATAAAAAACAGGTAGGTGCACAATGTCGTATGAAAGAACTCGCTCTCTGATTCTGGGTCTCGTCCTTCTCTTTATGCTCGCACCGCCATCACTCGCCGCCCAGAAAGACACGCTGGTCATTGGAATGTCTCAGTTTCCAGCGTCATTCCACCCAAATTTCGAAGCCATGACGGCAAAGTACTATGCGCTCAATCTGACAATGCGCCCCTTCACCGCTTATGACAAAGATTGGAATCTTGTCTGTCTTCTGTGTACCACCTTACCCTCGATAGAAAACGGTGGTGCCGAGATTACAGACCTGGGAGATGGCAAACAGGGAATTGCGGTGACCTATACGATACAACCGGAAGCAACCTGGGGTGACGGTACGCCGGTTACCACGCGGGATGTCGAATACACGATTGAAATCGGGAAAAATCCTGAAAGTGGAATTCTGGGCGCTGAATTCTACCGCCGGGTGCTGTCCGTCGACGCGATTGACGACAAGACATTCACTTTGCAGATGGATCGCGTCGACTACAAATACAACGAACTTGCTCTCTATCTTGTTCCCGAACACATAGACCGTGCAGCATATGACACGCCCGCCGAGTACAGAAACAGGAACACATATGACAACGATACCTACAATCCGGGACTGTACTTCGGACCCTATCGAATCTCCAAAGTTGAACCCGGAGCATACATTGAATTCGTGAGAAATGACACCTGGTATGGAAAGTCACCGCACTTCTCGAAAATCATCATCAGGATCATCGAGAACACTGCTGCACTGGAAGCCAATTTGCTGTCGGGCTCCATCGACTACATCTCCGGTAGGCTGGGAGTCACATTCGACCAGGCGCTGGCAATCCAGAAGCGTCACCCGGACGATTTCGACTTTATATTTCGACCTGGGTTGGTCTATGAGCATATCGATATGAATCTCGACAATCCCATATTGGCGGATCCCCGCATTCGAAAGGCTCTCATCTACGCCATTGACCGACAGGCAATCAGCCAGCAGCTGTTCGGTGGACACCAGCCGGTAGCTGACAGTTTTGTAAGCCCTCTTGACCCGACCTACAACAAAGACATCAAGAAATATTCGTATGACCCCCAAAAAGCGTCAGATTTGCTGAGTGAAGCCGGCTGGGTGAAGGCTACACCCTTTGCGGATGAACGGGCATGGACAGAATATGATGACGGACCGCGCCACAACGGCAATGGTGAACCCCTGCGGCTTGAGTTCGGAACCACATCAGGGTCTCGGGTCAGGGAAGCTGTGCAACAGGTTCTGCAAATTCAGTGGAAGCAAGTCGGAATCGATGTCCGAGTGCGCAATGAGCCCGCGCGGGTGTTTTTCGGCGAAACGGTAGCCAAACGACAATATCCGGGATTGGCGATGTATGCATGGGTCAGCGACCCGGAAAGCTCACCGAGGTCTACCTTGCATTCCGTTGAGATCCCAAGCGAGGAAAACAACTGGGTGGGTACAAATATCCCGGGCTACCGAAACCCTGAAGTCGATCGCCTGATTGATGAGGTGGAAGTCACCCTGGATCGTGAAAAGCGGTTGAAACTATTCGCTGAAATTCAGGATCTCTATATTTCTGACCTTCCGGTCATACCACTGTATTACCGCTCTTCGTCCTTCATCATTCCCAAGTGGCTCAACGGCGTGGAACCTACCGGGAATTCTTCCACAACAACACTCTGGGTGGAAAACTGGTCGGTGAGTCAATAACCGAGAACATGTATATTCGCCCGCACAACCACAATTTATTCATGTTCAATTACAATATATTTACTAAAATGATTTTAAATTTCTCAAAATGGGGAGGTATTCACCATGAAGAAAACTTTAATTGCGATTGCTGCGTCAGTATGCATGACTTTGGCCGCAGGTATTATCCCTGCACAGAGTCAGCAACAGTTTATCAGTATCGGAACTGGCGGTGTGACGGGTGTGTACTATCCGACCGGCGGTGCCATCTGTCGTTTGGTTAATAAAAACCGCAAGGAACACGGCGTGCGTTGTTCCGCCGAGTCGACGGGTGGTTCAATCTATAACATCAACAATGTCCGAGCCGGTGAATTGGAGTTTGGCGTTGCACAGTCTGACTGGCAATATCATGCTTACCATGGAACATCAAAGTTTGAGGATCAGGGAAAATTCGAAGGACTCAGAGCAGTGTTCTCAGTTCATCCGGAACCCGTTACAATCCTCGCGCACGATGATTCGGGAATTCAGAACATCACCGATCTTAAAGGGAAGCGCGTGAATATCGGAAACCCGGGTTCCGGCACACGTGGAACTTGGGAAGTCATTGAGGAAGCTTTCGGATGGAGCAGAAGTGACCTCAAGCTCGCAGCTGAGATGAAATCAGCGGAAACCGGCCAGGCACTGTGCGATAAGAAAATTGATTCTTATTTCTGGTTGGTCGGACATCCGTCGGCCCTGACTCAGGAGTCGCTTTCAACCTGCGCCTCTCACCTGGTCCACGCAACCGGTGACGTGATTGATAAACTGGTAGCGGACAATCCGTATTATCGGCATGCCACCATACCAGCCAACATGTATAACAACGAGGACGATGTCAATACTTTCGGTGTCGGTGCAACTTTCGTTACCAGTGCTGATGTTCCTGCTGAAGTCGTGTACGTTGTTGTCAAAGCAGTGTTTGACAATTTTGAGGATTTCAAGAAACTGCATCCGGCTTTCGGCAACCTGAAACCGGAAGAAATGATATCCGACTCTCTTTCCGCGCCTCTACACGAAGGTGCGATGAAGTACTACAAAGAAAGAGGCTGGATGTAACAATCCAAATTCGACAATGACAAACCGGGGAAGATGTGTCATCTTCCCCGGTCGCTTTTTACCGCTATCAGGTACTGGGGTTGAAATAGAATGAACAATGAAAAGAAACACGATGTTTCAGCGGAAGAGATACTTGCAAGCGCTGATACGGGGTCCCGCGCGGCAACCGGTTGGCAGGGCAAACTTATCTTGGTCATCGCATTTATCTGGGCTTTGTTCCAAATTTACATCTCGTCCAATTTCCCCTTTTACCTGACCGAGATTACCGGAGTATCTCTTGTCGTAACCAGTGCCAACGCCAGGTTGATTCATCTGGCTTTCGCATTTGTTCTCGCAACAATGTCATTCCCGTTGCTGAAATCCAGTCCAAAATCGCATATTCCATGGTACGACTGGATACTTTTGACACTTGGTGTGATTGCGTGTCTTTATATCGTCGTGCTGCGCAATGAGATTGCTGTGAGGGCGGGACTGCCTACTACCGGTGATCTGGTGGTTTCCTCAATCGGAATGATTGTGCTTGGAATCACCGTATTTCGTGCACTTGGGCTGCCACTGCTGATTGTCGCCTCGGTATTCGTTCTGTATGTGTTTTTCGGCAATGCGGAATTTCTGCCGGAGTCGGTACAGTGGAAAGGTGCGTCTTTCGGAAAAGCGATGTGGCACTACTGGATGCAGAACGAAGGCGTTTTCGGCGTGGCGTTGGGCGTTTCCGCCTCACTGATATTCCTGTTTGTGCTGTTCGGTTCCATACTGGAGAAATCCGGGGCTGGAAATTTCTTTATCAAGGTTGCGTTTGCACTGCTGGGTCATTTGCGTGGCGGACCGGCGAAAGCTGCGGTATTGGCCTCAGCAATGAGCGGACTTTATTCAGGATCCTCCATCGCCAACACCGTAACCACCGGAACCTTCACGATCCCTCTGATGAAGCGTACCGGCCTTTCAGCCGAGAAAGCCGGAGCTGTGGAGGTCGCCTCGTCCACCAACGGGCAGCTGACACCGCCAGTCATGGGCGCGGCAGCATTTCTCATCGCTGAATTTACTGGGATCAACTACACCGATATCATCAAGCATGCATTGGTTCCGGCGCTGGTTTCGTACATCGCGCTGATTTATATCGTTCACCTCGAATCCCTGAAACTGAATCTGAAAGGTCTGCCAAAACCACCGTCATCCCTGACATTTATGAGCAAGATAATCGGATTTTTAGGTGGATTCATCGGCATAGCCCTTCTCGGACTTGCCGTCTACTATGGGTTGGGTTGGATAAAGGTGGTATTTCCATCGGCCTCCTTCACCGTTGTGGTCATATTGTGTACGGTCGCGTATCTGATTCTCGTTTGGCAGGCTTCAAAAAGACCAGACTTGGTGGTCGACGCGCCGGATGCCCCAATTACTGAATTGCCTCGCGCCGGTGCAACTGCAATCACTGGCTTGTACTATATTCTCCCTATCGTCATACTGATCTGGTCCATCGTACTTGAACGGCTTTCACCGTCATTTTCGGCATTCTGGGCGATGGTAGCGATCACATTGGTTGCTGTAACCCAACACCCGCTGAAAGCGATGTTCCGCAATACCGGCAATCTCGCTCAGGAATTCAAAAGAGGAATCGCCGAATGGAAGGACGGTATGATCGCGGGTTCAACCAATATGGTTGCGATTGCAGTCGCCACTGGTGCTGCCGGAATCATTGTCGGTACTGTATCACTCACAGGCGCGCATCAGGTCGTCGGTGAATTCGTCGAATTTCTGTCGGGCGGTAGTCTGATACTGATGTTGCTGCTGGTTGCCGTGATGAGTTTGATTCTGGGAATGGGACTGCCAACCACCGCAAACTACATTGTTGTCTCGTCGCTGATGGCCCCGGTCATTCTCTTGCTCGGCGCCCAGAATGGACTGGTTGTACCGATTATCGCAGTGCACTTGTTTGTGTTTTATTTTGGCATACTCGCCGACGATACGCCGCCGGTCGGACTCGCCGCTTTCGCGGCTGCCGCAATTTCGAAAGGCGACCCGATCAAGACGGGTATTCAGGGATTTGCCTATGACATCCGAACTGCGCTTTTACCATTTCTCTTCATCTTCAACACCGATCTTTTACTGATCAACGTATCCCCTCTGAAAGCGATATTGGTTTTTGTCGTCGCTGTGATTGCGATGATGCTGTTTGCGTCAGCTACCCAGCGCTATCTGCTGACTAAAAACAGGCTGTGGGAGTCTGCGGTTTTACTGCTAGTCGCATTCACGTTGTTCAGACCTGGGTTCTGGCTGGATCAGATTCAACCGCCGCATCTGCGGGTTGAGCCTACCAAAGTCTACGACATTGTCCGTGATGTTCCTCAAAACGGTGTCATGTCAGTGGTAATAAGTGGGCCAGACTTTGATACCGGAGAGACTACGAGTACGACCGTACTGGTACCTCTCGGTGACTTGGAGGAAGCAGAAAAAAGGCTTACCGATGCAGGTCTTACGGTAACCAATGAAGACGGCCAGATGAGAATTGAGGAGCCGTTCGTCGGGACAGAACTCTTCAGCAAGATTGGCGACATATTCGATTTCTATTCTGACAATCCTGTGGTCATCGATCATATTCAACAACCGGCGGAGCGAATGCCGAAAGAGCTGTTCTACATTCCGGCACTCGTTGTCCTCGCTGGAGTTGTCTTCATCCAATCCAGACGAAAAAAGCGTGAAGAAGCCGCCGCCTGATCGAAATTTGATTAGGATGCGATACCTGTACAAGGCCGTGAGGTTCACTCGCGTTCCATTTTATGAGTAGGCTGCTGGATGCAACACAGATTGATGATCTGATTCCGTTCCCGCGCGCAGTCGTACATCCCCAAGCCACTGCGCTTGAGTTTCTGCCGAATCTTTCCGTGGACTGCGGCGGAACCAAGCTTTACGTCAAACGGGATGACTGCAATTCACCAGCTCTTGGTGGAAACAAGGTACGTCAACTTGAATATTACTTTGGTGACGCTGTCGCGAAAGGTGCGGATACGGTATTGATTACCGGAGCTGTCCAATCAAACTTCGCCCGAATCACTGCTGGGTTCGCCGCAAAACTGGGAATGCAGTGTCATATTCAACTTGAATCAAGGGTTGATACCTCATCAGACTACTATCATTCATCGGGAAATGTTCTTCTGGACCGACTGTTTGGCGCTCAGTTGCACTATTTCCCGGAAGGTGAGAACGAGGAAAGTGCGGATGCAAATCTGGAGGTAATTGCCGATACGCTCCGGTCGCAAGGTCGAATACCCTATGTGATTCACCTGGCCCCCGGGCACAAACCGTTTGGTGCGCTCGGTTATGTCAGAGGTGCCGCGGAAATCTTGCGGCAGCTACGGGAACAGAACCTGTCAATTGATGAGATTTTTGTAGCGTCGGGCAGCGGCAGTACGCATGCGGGTCTTTTGTTCGGTTTGCGAGCGTTTGGGTGTAACACAAAAGTTATCGGGGTATGCGTTCGACGAAAGAAAGAATTTCAAGTGAACCGTATTCGAGCGCGTTGCAGCGAACTGGCTTCGATGTTGAATTTTGATCCTGGTCTGCATAATGATGACGTTTTTGTAACTGAAGAAGTTTTCAGTCCAGGCTACGGACAGGCCAGCCCACCGGTGTGGGATGCCATGTTGCGCGCTGCACGACGCGAGGGACTGGTATTGGACCCGACCTATTCCGGCAAAACGATGGCTTCATTTCTCTCGCGGGCATCACAGTCCTCCGCGGACTCTCATCTCCTTTTCATTCACACCGGCGGAACTCCGGGAATCTTCGCCTATCAGGATCAATTGGAGAAATATCTATCCTGAATCACCTAAGATCAACCGCGTCGAAACAATATTTTCAGGCTGAAAATCTCCAACGCGATCAGAACCGCCCCGGTTGTGATGCAGGCATCGGCCAGATTGAAGGTACTGTAGTGCCAACCAGCATAGTGAAAATCCAGAAAATCGACTACGTGGCCATGTGCCACCCGATCGACAAGGTTGCCCACCGCGCCGCCGATAATCAGCCATATACCGGTTACAGCTTGACTGCGGCCAGGCCTTGAAAGCCAGAGAATGTACAGAAGCAAAGTCAGAATCCCAATGTTGACAAACAAGAAAAGCGTGTTGGCGTCAATGTCAGAATTAGCCAGAAACCCAAATGCGGCACCTTTGTTGAATACCAGATAAAGGTTGAAAAAGTCAGTGATGGGAAGGGGTTTGAACGGCTCAATACTTGTCAGAACGATCGCTTTGGAGAACTGATCCAGAACCAGCACAAGCAAAGCGATTCCAATATGTACTCCCAGTGTCTTGCGTTCACTGAACTGCGGCCGGGTGTCTGACATTTTCGGTCTTGGTTAGGGCGCGGATCGAAGTTTAGTTACGATCCGAATCATACATATCGTCTTTGCTCGCCGGTACCGGAGATATTGGTTACACATCTGAGGCAGATCTCCGGGTGCCGCTCATCCTTCCCGACATCCGGGGTCTGATGCCAGCACCGAATACACTTGCTGTGCTCGGATTTAGCCACCTGAATCGCCAATCCGTCGATATCCGATTTCTCAGCCGAGTTATCCATGGAGTCTAAGGGCTCAACCGACGCACTGGACGTAATTGTCACGAAGCGCAGTTCGTCGCCTAGCCGGCTCAGTGTCTCGCGCAACTCTTCCGAGCAGTACAGTGAAACATCCGCTGCCAAAGCTGAGCCAATCAATCCTGTATTTCGACTCCTTTCCAGTTGGCGATTGACTTCTTCGCGAACCTCAATCACCTTCTTCCAAAAGTCCATTTCGATCGTACCATCGCTCAGAGCTGCTTTCGGCCAGTTTTTGTACCACTGCGACAGAAATACTGAACGCTCACGCTCTCCCGGAACAAATTTCCAAATCTCTTCAGCCGTAAAACTCAAGATCGGTGCGAGCCATCGGACAAAGGCTTCGAGAATATGGTACATCGCCGTCTGCGCCGATCTTCTCGCCCGACTGTCACGCGGCATCGTATATAGACGGTCCTTGAGAACATCCAGATAGAATCCGCCCATGTCGACAATACAGAATCGATGAACCTTCTGGCATATCACGTGAAATCGATAGTTTTCGTAAGCCTGCTGAATTTCATTGTTCAGGTTGATTGCAGTTCTTACCGACCATCGGTCCAGTTCCAGCATATCGTCCCAGGCTACGCAGTCCAATACATCGAATCCATTCAGGTTGCCGACCAGAAATCGGGCTGTGTTACGTATGCGTCGGTAGGAATCGGTTGTGCGGACGAGAATTTCCTGTGAAATACCCATTTCTGCTTCGTATTCAGTTGAGGCAACCCACAAACGCAGCACGTCCGCACCGAGTTTGTCGATGACTTCCTGCGGGCTGATGATGTTACCGACTGATTTTGACATTTTGCGTCCGTCGCCATCAACGGTGAATCCATGAGTCAGCACCGAATGATATGGTGCGGTTCCAGTGATCGCGGCACTGACCAGCAGGCTTGACTGAAACCACCCGCGGTGCTGATCTGATCCTTCCAGGTACATGCCGGCGGGATTTGTAAGTTCAGATCGATTGTCGAGCACGCTGTAATGCGTCGCACCGGAATCGAACCAAACGTCAAGCACGTCGGTAACCTTGTCGTAATCTGCACTGTCATCACCGATAAATTCTGAGTCGTCCAGATCAAACCAGGCATCGATTCCGCCCTGCTCCACTTTCTGCGCCACTCTTTCGAAAATATCAAGCGTATCCGGATGAAGCTCACCCGTCTCCTTATGGGTATACAGGGTCAGAGGTGTTCCCCATACCCGTTGCCGTGAAAGACACCAGTTGGGGCGGTTTCTGACCATGCCGTCAATCCGAGCCTCGCCCCATTCGGGTACCCATTGAACCTTCTTGATGGCCTCCAATGCAGTATCGCGCAAATCAGCCCGCTCCATACTGACGAACCATTGGGGCGTCGCGCGGAAAATTATCGGAGTCTTGTGCCGCCAGCAGTGTGCGTAACTGTGCTCAATGACGTCGCTGTGAACCAGGTTACCGCGCGACTGAAGCAGCTCTGTTACAACCTTTGCACCGACATCGACGGCCAGTCCTGCAACATGGGGGACATTAGACAGGAATTTGCCGTCTGGACCGACGGGATTGTAGATTTCGAGATTGTTGCGTTTACCCAGATCAAAGTCTTCCTGTCCATGACCCGGCGCGGTATGCACCAACCCGGTTCCAGCTTCCAGCGTAACATGCTCACCGACAATAGTTGGCACCGACCTGTCAGCTCCATCGAGAGGATGACCGAATTCGATTCCGACCAGCGCACTTCCATTAGCTGAAGCGACAATCTCATGCTGGTTGACGCCATAGCGTGCCATACACGAATCCATCAGTTCTTCCGCC
Organism: Arenicellales bacterium; assembly: GCA_963666625.1. Lineage (GTDB taxonomy): Bacteria > Pseudomonadota > Gammaproteobacteria > Arenicellales > JAJDZL01 > JAJDZL01. The sequence continues at coordinate 2,130,703 of OY762925.1, read as the reverse complement.
AGGATAAGATACTCGTCTGTACCTCCGTCAACAGAACATTTTACTAGGCAATAACTGAATTCAGGATGCACTGCAATTGCGCGATTGGCGGGCAATGTCCATGCTGTCGTCGTCCAGATCACCGCACTGACGGGCAGATCGCCGGCGTCGTTTTCCTGCTTGCCGAATACCCGCATGACAGCAGATCGATCAACTGCCTTCATCCGAACATCCACTGTCGGTGATTTCTTGTCAAGAAATTCCACTTCCGCTTCCGCGAGTGCTGAGCCGCAGTCCGAACACCAGTAAACCGTCATCAGATCGTGCATGATATGCCCGTTTTCCATAATTCGGGCCAGGGCTCGGATTCCGTTGGCCTCGGTCTCATAGTTCATGGTCAGATAGGGATTGAACCAATCTCCGATCACACCCATACGGATGAATCCGTTTCTTTGAATATCAATCTGTTCCGTGGCGAACTTCCGGCAGGCTTTCCGGAATGCCGATGGGTCCGTGCGGTAAATCTCACGGCCTATCTTCTTTTCGACTTCGTGTTCAATCGGCAGACCGTGGCAATCCCAGCCGGGAACATAGGGAGAATCGTAGCCGGCCATTGTCTTGGATTTGACGATAACGTCTTTCAGTATCTTGTTGACTGCATGTCCAATATGCAATGCTCCATTGGCATATGGCGGCCCGTCATGCAATACCCACTTCTCACGGTCTCTTCCAGCTTCTCGCAGACTTGCGTACAGATCGATCTCATCCCAGAATGCAAGCATGTCGGGTTCTCGCTTGGCGAGATTGGCGCGCATGGGGAAATCAGTCTTCGGAAGATTGATCGTATCTTTGTAGTTCATCGCGAATAGTCAGTCAGATAATGGAATATTTGCCGGTACAACGGAAGGCTATCTTACTATTACCGGCTTCACGAACCCAAACAACGGAACCGTCAGAGCTTGTGATCTAATTTTATTAAATTGAATAAGATATTTCTCACAGAACTTTTCCCGAAAATTGCGTTGAGCATTCAAGACTGAAATGATTACATTAGAGGAATTTCCTGCGGATTGAGACTCATTCGACGCGGAATATGCAGGTATCCAATCTGTGTCAGCGAACTTTGAATAATGTGGGAATATTGCAAAAAATTACCATTTTTCAACACATCAAGTTCACTATTTTCGGATGAGCAGAGCGAAACTCATTGCATTTGCTAACTACATGAGATACTATAAGATTCGTTTAATTAAACTACTTCCCCTGCATGCTTCGACAGCAGGGTGCGGGGTCTCCTGCAGGAGACCCCTGCTTTTTTTTAGTCAGAAAATATGCGGACGTATATATATATCGACGGATTCAATCTCTACTATCGAGCACTGAAAAAACTCCTTATAAATGGCTCGATCTTTCACTTTTGCTGAAGAATATTCTTCAACCTCACCATGATATTCTGACGATCAAATATTTCACCGCGCGTCTTTCTTCCCGTTCTGGCAATAGATACAAACCATTACGTCAAGATGCATATCTTCGGGCTTTGCAAGCTCACTGCAAAGAGGTCGAAATTTATTTCGGTTATTTTCAGACCAATTTGATTCGTGCACCACTTGCTCGTCCACAACAGAAACTGAAGGTGGTTGAAGTCATCAAAACTGAAGAGAAAGGATCAGATGTAAATCTTGCAGTACACCTTCTGAATGACGCGTGGCTTGATGTTTACGATTCTGCGGTCATAGTCTCAAATGACGGTGATGTTGCTGAAGCGATGCATCTCGTCAAGAAACAGACTGATAAACAGTTGGGGCTCGTCACACCTGGTATTAGACATCCGTCTCAAAAGTTGCTGGCACACGCAGACTTTCATCGACACATTCGGAAAGGTTCTTTGAAAAGAAGTCAACTTCCGTCTCCTATTCCTGGAACTAATTTGATAAAGCCACGAGAATGGTAGTCTGAAATATGACAGAACGGTTTAACTCGAACTTCTATGTGATCCCTGTTGTCCGAAACATGGAATCAGAAGTTTCGCGATAGATTGCCGTATAAAGTAATGAGTATTTACGAAACACGCCGTGACTGCTCGTTTCTGAAATACTCCCGGGTTCTGAGGATATCCTGCTGAATCTGCTCACACATGGTTTCGATAGAATTGAATCTGACCTCGTCCCGGAGTTTCTGCAGGAATCGGACCCGCATTCGCCGACCGTAGATTTCCTCATCGAAATCCAAAAGATGCACCTCTAGAATGAACTTCGAACCGTCTACCGTCGGTCGGGTACCCAGACTTGCGACTCCAGGCAACCAGCTCCCGTCACTGATAGCGGCTTCAACAACGAAAATTCCCTGTAGAGCCGGTTTCTGAATCTTGATTTGGATATTGGCAGTTGCAAAACCCCATTTCCTTCCGTTTCCGTCGCCGCGCACTATTTTGCCGGACAGGGAATAATCCTCTCCCAGCAGTCGGTTGGCGTGTATGAGGTTTCCAGAGGCCAGGCATTCCCGGATTCGTGTAGAACTGACGCGCTCATCGCCCACCATGTATGAATCGGTTCTTACCACTTCCATGTTGAATTTTCGACCGAGCTTTCTGAGCATTTCAAAGTCACCTCGGCGGTTTCTACCGAATCTGAAGTCATCGCCGACGACAATGTGACGAACACCGAGTTTCTCAACCAGCAGTTCTTCAACAAATGCCTCGGGTTCTGTGTTCGCAAGCCGATGGTCGAAAGTCAGACATAAAAACCGATCGACGTCCAGTTTGCTCAAACCCTCAAGTTTTTCTCGTACGGTCATCAATCGAGGCGGAGCTGCATGGGGTACAAAGAATTCCAACGGGTGGGGCTCAAAACTGACGATTGTCACCGGCAGGCTGAGTTTCCGGCCTTTGCGCGACAATGACTGGATCACCTGTCGGTGTCCCGGATGCAGACCGTCATAGTTACCGACAGAAGCAACACATCCATGATGGCTGGAAGTAATGTTGTGCGCTCCGCGAATAAATTCCATTCAATCGGACCTCATCTTCGGTAGCCGTGTCTTTGAAACGGATACCGTCATGCCCAGTTCGGGTGACTTTCCTCGATGATTTCGGAAACCGGCCGACGAGCCGCAAATCCGCCGGTATAACTGTGATAGTGTGAGACCTCTAGCTCCGGATACTTCCAACAGAGATAGCCGTCGCCTGTATCAAAGTCGACAAGCCAAAGCCCTTTGACGATTAGCCCAAGCCGTTCAAGTTTGGAAATCCATTTCTTGACGATCTCTTCGTATTGCCGCTCAATAAAAACCACTCTCGGGTCACTCGGAACGAAGTTGCGAAGCTTCTTCTTGATGACCTCAAGTTCTTCGTAGGAGTCGCGGGTAATCTGTTTGACTAAAGGCAGTGTCTGATTGGCTTCTGTGAGTGTGAAATATCTGGGAGATTCAGGCGAACCGATCTGCACAATGGTCGGTTGCGTGGAATCAATCTGTCCAACTGTTGAATTCGCGGTTTTCATTTTCTGATCAGCTGGTGAATTCTGATACCGAGCGCAAGAAGCGAAGCGGTGTAAATGACCGCACCAGCGACAACATAGCCGAGCAAACGAAAGACTCTTTCGATAATTCCGTAATCCAGCCAGAAAGCAAGACTCGGCGAAATCCACCATAATGCTGCTCCCATTATAAGTGAGGCGGTTGCGACGCGGAAGATAAACATAGGCCAACCTCTCTGAGGTGTGTATGCCCGATCACGTCGAAGCCAAAAGTAGAGCAGCCCCGCGTTAACAAATGCCGCAATCGAAATCGCTGCTGCCAGACCAACGTGTTTAAAAGAGATCGCGAGCGCTACTGCCAAAATTGCATTCACCACCATCGCGATTGCACCAGCCCGTACTGGTGTCTTCGTGTCGTTGCGAGCAAAAAATCCAGGCGAAAGCACGCGAACCGCGATCAGCGCGGTGAGACCGATGCTGAATGCGATCAATGCTCGCGCTGACATGACCACATCAGTCTCGGTAAAGGCTCCGTGATAGAAAAGTGCCGCAACGATCTCGTCCGCCAGTACACTCAACGCGACGGTCGATGGGAATGCAATCAGCAGACACCACCGCATTCCCCAGTCCAACACCCGCGAGAACTCCTGATGGGCGGTGTCAACATGCTCCTTTGAGAGACGCGGCAAGATGACAGAACCCAGTGCGACTCCGAAAACACCAAGTGGGAACTCCATCAACCGGTCCGAATAGTAAAGCCAGGAAACGCTTCCGGTCACAAGGAAAGAAGCAATGAAGGTATTCACAATCAGATTGACCTGGGCTACAGACGCTCCGAATACCGCCGGCAACATCAGCCGATAGACTTCCTTCGCACCCTTTTCGGCATCGCCCCTGACTTTCCTTCGCAATCGGGGTCGGGGCAGTTTTCCGATACCGATCAGGAAAGGCAGCTGAAAAAGAAGCTGGACCACCCCGGCACCCAGTACCCCGATCGACAACGCAATTGCCGAATTCTGCGTCACACCGGTCAGCCACAGCGCAGATGCAATCAGTGAAATATTGAGCAGGACCGGCGTAGCGGCAGGCGCGGCGAATCGTCCATGTGTATTCAGAATCCCGGCACTGAGCGCAATCAGGCAGACAAAAAGCACATATGGGAATGTAATTCTGAGACTGTCGACGGTCAGTTGAAATTTGTCGATGTCACCGCGAAAGCCCGGTGCGAGAATCGAAATGACAATCGGTGAGAATATGACACCGACAGCGGAAAGTATGATCAGCACCGCTGCCAGTCTTCCTGTCACCAAATCGAGAAATCCCTTAATTTCCGACCGACTCGAACTCGCCTGTTGCTGGGTATACACGGGAACAAATGCTGCCGAAAACGCACCTTCACCGAATATTCTCCGGAAGAAATTGGGAATTCTGAATGCGACAAAGAAAGCATCAGCAATATAAGTGCTGCCCACCAACTGCGCGAAAACAATATCCCGAACGAGACCGGTGATTCTGGAAATCACCGTCATCGAGCCAAATGCCGCAGTCGATTTGAGGAGCTTGCCGGTTCCTTTCGGTTGCGATTTAGGATTGTGGATTTCGTCAGTGCTCATACAGATAATCTGATGGACGCCATTCGGATACTAAGGAAATGTAATGGATCGCGTGTAAATTTTTCAGTTCGCAACAATGTCATGTACATTAGGCAAATCATACAGGCAGGTCATTCGGTTGATGAACTCCTTGTTTCCGCCGTAACTGGGATGCCTGACAGAGTGTACCGGGATTTCGCGGTCTAGCGCTGAAAGTGCCTTGCTCGCATCAGCTCCGACACAGATGAGGCGTTTCGGTCGCAAAATCATGATCAGTTCCGATAGTACCTTGATTCCTACCTTCCGCTCCCATGCATTATGGGCGCGATTGGAAAAAGGACGATCCGAAAGATGAGGGTGAAATGGAAACACATTCCACAGAAAGATTCTGGATTCTGTCTGGTTGAGAATATTCCAGACTACAGCAGCGGTTCGCTCGTGAACTTCACTTCCAACTGTCGGTGACAATGCTGTAATCTTCCAGCGCTCGCAGTGTGCGGCAAAATACCGATCATCTGTAAATGCGAATCCGGTACGTCGTCCACCGCGATAACCTAGATCTCGTCCAATCCAGATCGAATCGATTTCCGATTGTACCGCGACATCAAGCATCAGACGCAGTGCGCGTCTGCGCATCGCAGGCGCATTGACTCGGTCACAACGCTCACATCGGTCTCGATACGGATTGAATACGTTGTCAAATGTCAGACATTGAAGTTCTTTCATGAATCGAGCTGTATTCACCCTATGCCTTCCCACTCATGTAAGACCAAAAGTAATTCCATGTAATAGCATAAACAAAATGCAAACCTACCGATCAAGCGTTTCAAACACGTCCATTACACAGAAATCAGCGGTGATGTCGATTCAATCCCAAAGAATTCACACACGGCTATTGACAATTGACGGAAAAAATAGCATATTTTGCGCTTTACCAACTTGACATAGAAAAAGGAACGGATTACTTTGGCAAATTCTCCTCAAGCTCGCAAACGAGCGAGACAAAACGTGAAACGACGCTCCCGTAACATGAGCGAGCGGGCGGCGGTTCGCACATACATCAAGAAATTCTACAAGGTACTCGAATCAAAAGATACTGAAGCGGCAAGGGAAGCCTTTGAGGCGGCCTGCTCCAAAATTGATCGAAGTGCCCAAAAGGGACTTCAGCATAAGAACAAGGCAGCTCGGCTGAAAAGCCGAATGAACGCTCACCTTAAGGAACTGGCTACAACTGCCGACTGAACACAATCGCAGATACCAACGGTTTTCCAACACCCTGGCGGCGTTAGTTGCCTCCGTAAATGTACTCTGGCAGCCAGAGCACAAGTTGCGGGAAAACGATGATCAAGGTGAGTCCGATCAGTTGCAGTCCCATGAACTGCATCATTCCGAAATAGATATCCTTAAGGTCCCATTCGGGAACAACACCCTTGAGGAAATAGGCCGATAGCGCAACAGGTGGCGATAGCCACGCGGTCTGTAGGTTGACTGCGACCAGAATCGCAAACCACGTAAGGTTGAACTCCAACTGATTGACCAGTGGAATCAGTATCGGCACGATGATCAGAACAATCGGCACCCACTCAAGCGGCCAGCCCAAAAGAAAGATCAGTGCCATGATGATGATCAGGATCACATAACGATTGACTTCAAGGTCCAATAGGAACTCTGTCAGCATCGTGGGGGTGCCAAGCCTTGAGAACACTGCTCCGAAAAAATTCGAAGCTGCGACAAGCAACATGATCAACGCAGTGATCTCAAGCGTCTTGATCAGTGCATTGAACAATTTCTTGGCGGTCAATTTTCGATAAGCAAGAGTAAGCACCAACGCACCGAACGCACCACATGCCGCACCTTCTGTTGGCGTAGCCAGACCGAACATGATGCTGCCCAATGCGGCGAATACCAGCGCAGCCGGCGGCACCAAACCAAGAAGGAATTCTTTCCAGACATAGGCCATGCTTTCGGGCTGTTCCTCTTCGGGCAGTATCGGGCCCAAACTTGGATTCAACCAGCATCGAACCAGTGAATAGGCGGTGTAGAGGAATGCGAGCATAATGCCCGGAATGATTGCGGCAGAGAACAGATCGGTCACTGGAATTTCCATTACCGGCCCCATGACGACAAGCATGATGCTCGGTGGAATCAGGATTCCCAGCGTCCCGCCGGCGGTGATGGTACCGGACGCCAGACGCACATCGTAATTCGAGCGGTTCATGGTCTTGGCTGCCATGATGCCAAGAATGGTAACGGATGCTCCAACTATTCCGGTTGCTGCGGCGAAAATAGTGGAGACAAAAAGCACTGCGACGAACAAAGACCCCCGCACACGGGACAGCATGAGCTGTACAGAGTTGAACAGACGTTCCATCAGGCCCGCCTGTTCCATCATGATTCCCATAAATACAAAAAGAGGTACAGCCGCAAGCGTCTGCTCCATCATGACGGAATAGAACTGGAAAGTCATCAGATAAAAGACGACTTTTCCAAAACCGATGTAGCCGAATACGAATCCGAGGAAAATCAGTGTGAACGAAATCGGGAATCCCACAAAAATCGCGATCAGCATTACCGCGATCAGGACCAAACCGAGAATTTCAGGTGCCATCAGACCGGCCACTTACCGCGTGTTGCGGCGTAAATGCTTTTAAGAAATTCCGATACACCCTGAATGAGAAGAAAGAACACTCCGATAGGCAGTGCGGTCTTGATCGGTGCGACGTAAGGCATCCACGCGGTGTCCATTCCTTTTTCCATTCTCGCCCAGGAAAAACCGGCGAAATCCATGGCAGTCCAAAGAAATACCAACATACCGGGGAAATAGAAGAACAAATACAAGGCGGCATCAACCAGCCCTTGCGTCCGAATCGGGAAATTTCTGTAGAGAAAATCTGCCCTGATATGAATTCCTTTGGAAAGCGCATATCCAGCACCCAGCATAAACAGGGCGCCATACATCATTCTGCTGATGTCGTATACCCAGACTGTCGGAGCCACGAAGACGTAGCGCATGAAAACTTCATACACTACGATCATGAATAGCGGAAGTGTCAGCAGGCAGACAATGCGCCCAACCCACAGACTGATGGTATCGATCCAGAAAATAAGGAACGCCATCCAACCGGGCATATCGTCCGGTAGATTCGATAGACCACCGGACGTCCGCCTTTCGGCGATCATCTCATCTGTTACATCTGTGATTTCCGGTGCGTCTTCAGGCATGAGCCCAACTCGTCTGCAAGGGTTATGGAATCAATCAAGCGAATGAATCCAAATATCGGTGGACTGAAAAAAATGTGCAGACCGTATATCACTGTCTGCACATTCTTGAATTTCATAAAACGTCAATTCGACAAATGAATACGCTACTTTTGTTTTGCGTAAGCCATGCCAAGATTGGCGTTGGTTGTCTGCGCACCTGCCCAGAATGGAACGGCTATGTCTGCAAAATCCCTCATTGAAGTCCAAACTTCGTTGAAGAACTCATTTTCAGCTTTATGCTTATCCATGCTGTTCAATACGGCGTTCATGTACTCGGTGAAGTAGTCTTTCGGCGTATCGTGCAGAATGACACCATGATTTTCAGTCAGGTCTTTAAGCGCCTTGCCGTTTTCGTAAATTCGATAGGCAAGTGACTGCATCAAGGACGCGTCAGCGGCAACTTCCATTGCTTTTTGCTGATGCGGAGTCAGACTGTTCCAGACATCGCCGTTGATGTAGACATCAGCGTTCACGACGACCTGGTGCAGCCCTTGCAGGTAATAGTGCTTCAAAACTTTCTGAAAACCGAATACGGAGTCCGGCTTCGGACAACACCATTCAGCTGCGTCAATTACGCCTTTTTCCAACGCTGGCAAAATGTCTCCACCACCCATGGACACGGCAGCAATTCCGATGTCAGTATAGGTCTGACCCGGAATGCCCGGAGGTGTTCTGAATCGGTACTTGCGGAAATCCTCCATGCTGGCGATCGGCTCCTTGAACCAACCCAATGCTTCCGGTCCGACCGGCTGAAGCATCAAGCCTTTGACGTTCATGCCCATCTCATCCCAGAGTCGGTTGTACAATTCCTTACCACCGCCTTCCATGTACCATGAGATAAACGCAATATTGTCGATACCGAGTCCTGCACCCGCAGTCGGAGAACCGAACAGCATTGCCGCCGGATGATAGCCAGACCAATAGTGTGTCCACGCAAATCCACCTTCGATAAGACCGTTATGAACGGCCTCAAGTGTTTCTTTTACACCGACAACGGCACCCGCAGGCAGAACTTCAATTTCCACCTCGCCGTTGGTCAATGCCGAAACATTGTCACCGAACCGTTTCAACATTACCGTTTCATCCGCCGATACCGGAATGACTGACTGGATACGAATTGTAGTTTTCGCACTGGCCAAACCGGGTAGCATCAGAACTGCAAGTGCTGCAACAAGCCCGATTGCTTTCTTGGTTTTAGTCATAACTAGAAAATTACTCCTAATAATAAAAATTTATGAAGTGCAAAATATACACGAACTAAAGAATGGAATTGGGGGTTTTTACAGCATTATCACCATATTATCACGATGTATGAGCTCGTGATCTCGCACATAACCCAATATTGACTCTATGCGTCCTGTTCGACGTCCCTTGATGTGATCCGCCTCGTCAGAATCGTAGTTGATCAGACCTCTTGCGATCTCTTTGGATTCAGTGTTTACGCAAACAACCAGATCACCCCGTTTGAATTTCCCCTCAACATGCCGAACTCCTACCGGAAGCAGACTTCGACCCTGATCCAGCAACGCACTGACGGCCCCATGATCAAGATACACTTTTCCTGCAACCCGAAGCCGGCCGGCCAACCATTGTTTATGGGCTGTGATTCGACCCGCTCTCGATTGTAGCAACGTGCCGTTGATTCTGTTGGCATGAATTTTCTGTAACTGGTCAGGTTCCAGTCCGGATGCAATGATTGTCGCGGCTCCGGAACGCGAAGCCTTGCGGGCAGCTTCAAGCTTGGTTGTCATACCACCTCGGCCATACTTGCTGCTTGGCCCGACCGCGTCATCAAGAAATTCCTCATCCGACCAGGCCCGCCCAATCAATGATGCTGAAGGATCGATACGGGGGTCCGCCTGAAACAATCCTCGCTGATCGGTGAGGATAACCAACAGTTCGGCATCGACGATATTGGTCACCAGACCTGCGAGATTGTCGTTGTCTCCAAACTTGATGTCATCGGTTGTCACCGTATCATTCTCATTCACGATTGGGATGACATTCATTTCCAACAGGCTACGTAATGTGTTACGGACATTGAGATAGCGTGTGCGGTCGGCCAAGTCGGCGTTGGTGAGCAGAATCTGAGCTGTACGATAGTCATACTTGTCAAACTCAGTCTCATACGTACGAACCAGCCCCATCTGTCCCACAGCAGCTGCCACCTGCAACAGGTGAACTTCGTGGGGACGCTCCTTCCAGCCGAGACGCTTCATCCCTTCGACAATCGATCCAGAAGACACCAGGGCAATTTCCACACCATCATTTTTCAGTTCCGCGATCTGCCGAGCCCAAGACTGAATTCGCTCAAGATTGATACCGGACTCAACGTTGGTGATCAGCGAACTTCCGACTTTGACCACCCAGCGTCGCGCCAGACTGGCATCAAATCGTTCGTTCATGTCAGCAACTCCGCCTCGATGTCAGAGGATTCAGATGTTTCGTTCTCGACACGATTGTTCTCCAACCAGGTCATACCCATACCAGCCAGTTTTCTGCAGCCTATACCGGTCAACGCGGATACCGCTATCGATTCCCCATCAAAATTGACGCCATCCAATACACGTTCTACTCTTCGGTCTACCTCATCGTCAGACAAAAGGTCGATTTTGTTAAAAACCAACCATCTGGGTCTCTCCAGCAGCTGCGTATCGAATTCAGCCAGTTCCGTTTCGATCGTCTGTATATCGTGAATCAGTCCGTCGATGTCGTCGGATTGCGCAATGTCAATGAAGTGAAACAGCAACCTTGTATGACCGAGATGTTTGAGAAACTGAATACCCAGCCCGCTACCCGCGGAGGCGCCTTCGATCAGACCGGGTACGTCTGCGATGGTATAGCTGCGCCCGCGATCCATCGAAACCACACCGAGTGCTGGGTTCAAGGTGGTGAAGGGATACGGTGCGGTCTTTGGGGTGGCGTTCGTGACTTTCCTGATAAACGACGATTTTCCAGCATTCGGGAGTCCGACCAGACCGACATCTGCCAGCAACCGCAACTCCAGATTGAGTAGCCGCGATTCACCGGGTTTGCCAGCTGTGGTTTTTCTTGGCGTACGGTTGGTACTGGATTTGAAACATGCATTACCCAGACCGTGTGCTCCACCGTGGGCTACGACCATACTCTGTTGGGGTTTGAGAAGCTCGCCGATCAATTCCCTTGTCTGTGCGTCGCTGACCATGGTCCCGACTGGAACCGGAATGTACAGGTCGTCTCCGTCTTTGCCGGTACAGTCGCGACCGGCACCGGGTCTGCCTTTCTGTGCCTGGAATTGCCGTGTCGACTGAAAGTCGACCAGAGTGTTCAGGTGTGGGTCCGCAACCAGATAGACACTGCCGCCAACACCGCCGTTACCACCGTCGGGACCACCTCTCGGTGTGTGCTTCTCGCGTCTGAATGACAGGCATCCGGAACCGCCCTTGCCTGCTTCAACCTTGATTTGTGCTTCGTCGACAAACACAGTGACGCACTCCTGAAAGGATCGAACGACTGGGATATTCCGGAAGTGGAACGACCAATCCGCAAACGGTCGTTCGGAAAGCCGTCAGGCTGTCAGGACAGTTATCGTCTTTTTTCGCATCGGGCCCTTGGTTTCAAACTTGACGTGACCGTCCGCAGTTGCAAACAACGTGTAATCCTTGCCCATCCCGACATTCTCACCGGGATGAAAGTGGCTGCCGCGCTGGCGAACAATGATATTCCCGGCTCGAACCTGTTCACCGCCGTAACGTTTGACGCCCAAACGTTTTGAATTCGAATCGCGTCCGTTTCGTGAACTGCCGCCCGCTTTCTTGTGTGCCATGAGTTGATTACCTCATATCCAAATATCAATGATCGGAATGATCCACTCAGCTGGATTCCGATTCAGTCTCTTTGACTGCAGTCTTCTTTTTCTTCGGCTTTGCTGCCTTTGGCTTTTTGCCGATGCTTAGAATTTCCAGTTCTGTGTAGTTCTGTCTATGGCCTTGAGTGCGCCGGTAGTTCTTTCGGCGCTTCATCTTGACGACCTTGATTTTCTTGCCTCGCCCGTGGTCCAGAACTTTGGCGAATACCGGGGAGTTCTCGACATGAGGCGTACCGATCAGGGTCTCATCTTCCTTTACGACGAGCAACACGTCTTCAAACTGGACATCCTCGCCAATCTGAGCGTCGAGTTGTTCGACTCGAATTTTCTCTCCGGGTTCTACCCGAAGCTGTTTTCCACCAGTTTGAATAATTGCGTACATAGAATCTTAATTGAGTATGCGTTCAGGGAACAATCATGTAACTTGTCTATTGCGTCCAAAGGTCACCGAATTTTGCATGACAATTCGCTCAATCTGACTGTACCGGCGACTAAAACCTGAATCAGAAACAAAGAGGCAAAATATATCTGCACATTCGAGTTTCGTCAACAAATTCGGCAAAATATTGTGTATGTCCTGTTCTCTGATTGATGCTTTCTGACTGTATATCCTGCGCGGCCGGTCAATCTTCAGTCACTTCCCGATATCACCGATTGAGAATGGACAAGTGAAGCGGGATGAAGCTAGTAGGAGCGAGTCCTGTAACCGCGCTCCCTATTGATGCGTTTCTCCTCGCGCTTGACAGCGGCGGCGGCCTTTCTTTTTCTCGCAGTCGTTGGTTTCTCATAATATTCACGCTTTCTGACTTCGCTGAATACCCCTGCCTTTTCACATGAACGGCGAAACCTACGAACAATTACGTCAAATGGTTCGTCATTCTTGACACGAACACTAGGCATCGATCAAATACACCTCCGAAAATGTTATCGATAAAGAATTTGCGGACGATCAAATCCAAGTTAGACGGCGTATTATATACAAGTCAAATGACTGATTCGCTGTTTTGTGGCACCTTATTCCAAACTTCAGTATTCGGTGTTCCAACATCTCATCGACTGACTGCCTTCTATTGCGATGATATCGAGATTTCGATATCCGCCACGACAGAAAATCGAAGATCCATCCCCGCTTCAAATTCTCCTGACCACATGCTTGTCAGTCGTATGTGCGATATTGATGAAATGAGATCTGGAAGTCGATAATTGAGGGATTGATGCCTCCTGCAATACATTTTCACAAATACTCAATAAATTAGACCGTTATCGCAAAATTCATTTGTGATGGATACTGATTGGAGTTATTATTTACTACAAATGAGGTTTAATGAGGATTATTTCGACATGGATAAAATAGATCTTGAAATACTGGACTGTATTCAGCATGACGCAAACATGTCGGCGAGTCAGATAGCCGAATCCGTCAACCTGAGCACCACTCCATGCTGGCGAAGACTGCGCAAACTGGAACAAGATAAAGTCATTCTGTCTAAAGTCGGTTTACTGAACCGGGATAAGCTGAATCTCGGGGTTGATGTATTCGTCGCCATTCGCACCAACCAGCATAATGCTGCCTGGCTCGAAAAATTTGCCAAGGCTGTAATCGAATTTCCTGAAGTGGTTGAATTCTACCGAATGAGCGGCCAAATCGACTATCTGATGCGGGTTGTGGTACCTGATATTGATGAATTTGATAAATTCTACAAGCGTCTGATCTCGGTCGCCGACATCCACGACGTCAGTTCCAGTTTTGCCATGGAGAGGCTGAAATATACGACTGCACTGCCATTGCACTACGCACATCACAGCTGAAGCTGCTTTTCAATTATTCAAATGGCTGTCATCGGGTATTGTCAGCATTGTAATCAGGCCGAATCCGGCTGAAACGGAGGATTGATTCTTGGGCACACAATTGTGGAAGCCGTCTGAGCAACGAGTCTCCGAGGCGACAATTACCGGGTTTGCGAGAGAAGTCAGCAAACGCTGGGGTGTCGCTCTGGACGACTTCGATTCACTGCATCGATGGTCGGTAGACAATCCAGAAAACTTCTGGCAGACGATCTGGGAATTCTGCGATGTCAGGGCATCCCGACCGGCAACAAGAATCGTGGAATACCGCGAGCGCATGCCGGGAGCACGATGGTTTGCAGACGCACAGTTGAACTTCACGGAAAATTTACTTCGTCGACAAGATGATGGTCTCGCGATCATATCTCGGGGGGAGAACAAGCCGGATCGTATCATCACATACCCACAACTCAATGAACAGGTCAATCGTCTGGTAAGGGCTTACCGCGCTTGTGGCATCAAAGCCGGGGATAGAATTGTCGCCTACATGCCCAATATACCGGAAACCGTGATTTGCATGCTCGCGGCAGCATCTTGTGGTGCAGTATGGTCATCGTGCTCGCCTGACTTCGGCGCTCAGGGGGTGATTGATCGATTCGGACAGGTATCACCGAAAATTCTCATTTCGGTCGATGGTTACACCTATGGCGGTAAAAAATTCGATATCAGCGAAAAGCTCTCAGAAATTGTTGACCACCTCTCGTCGCTTGAGAAAATTTTGATTATTCCTTATCTAGATGAACCGAAAGGCCAACACATTGACGGTGCTGTCACGTTGGAGGAATTCGTAGAAGGTTACAGTGCGGAACCGGTAAATCACACCCAATTGCCATTCAATCATCCACTGTTCATACTGTTCTCATCAGGCACTACAGGAGCCCCAAAGTGCATCGTGCATGGAGCCGGAGGAACACTGCTGCAGCATCTGAAGGAACATCGACTGCATGTCGACCTGAAAAAAGATCAGCGACTATTCTTCTTTACAACCTGTGGATGGATGATGTGGAACTGGCTGGTTTCTGCGTTCGCTTCTGAAGCAACAATTGTTCTTTATGAAGGGTCTCCATTTGAACCAAGCGAAAACTCGTTTTTCGACTACATTTCGGAATATTTGATCGACTATTTCGGAATCTCCGCAAAATACATCGACTTCATTTCGAAGGCCGGTATCCGTCCAAAAGATACACATGATCTATCTTCTCTCAAGACACTGATGTCGACAGGATCGCCGCTGATTCCGGAAGGCTTTGACTACGTTTACGAAGCAATCAAGGAGGATATCTGCCTGTCCTCCATCTCGGGTGGAACCGATCTCATTTCCTGCTTCGTTCTCGGCAATCCCACTTTGCCCGTCATGCGCGGCGAGATTCAATGCAGGGGGCTTGGCATGGATGTCGCTGTATTTGACGATTCCGGTAACGAGGTGAGTCCCGGTACAAAAGGAGAGCTGGTTTGTCGAAATTCATTCCCGTCAATGCCAATTGAATTCTGGAATGACGAGAATGATGAGAAATATCGTTCGGCATACTTTGAGAGATTTCCCGGAGTATGGCATCACGGTGATTATGTCGAACTGACTGAACATGGTGGAATGGTCGTCTACGGACGCTCGGACGCTGTTCTCAACCCGAGCGGTGTACGCATCGGCACTGCGGAAATCTATCGCCAGGCGGAGCGCGTCGATGAGGTTGTCGAGAGTCTCGTTATCGGACAGCAATGGGACGGCGACACCCGGATTGTGCTGTTCGTCCGACTGCGAGACGACCTTGAACTCGACGAGAATCTGATCTCCAAGATCAAGTCGGTTATCCGAAGAAATGCATCACCTCGCCACGTTCCGGCCAAGATCCTACAGGTTGCGGATATCCCGAGAACAAAAAACGGAAAGATTACCGAAGTTGCGGTACGCAAGATCGTTCACGGTGAATCAATCGACAATATAGAGGCTCTGGACAATCCACAGGCACTTGATTTGTATCGGGACCTGCCCGAACTTCAGACTGATTGAAACCTGATTTCCTGCGCAAGTCGATCGAAATCAACCAACACAATCCTACAACTCGCTCAGATACTGCGCCTCGTACAATGGCCATACCTGCCAATGTCGACTTTCCTTGTTCCCTTGCTTTCCAGCGAGTATCACCGCAAGTGGTGGATCATATCGTTCAATGTACGAACGTAGACTGCGAGCCCGGGTACGAGAGCCACTTTTTACCTCAATTGGAACGATCGTGCCATCTCGACACTGATGGATGAATTCAATTTCAGCTCTTGCCTTCCGCCAAGAATAAGTCGGGTAGTTCGAACGCGATGAAAGTTCCATTTGTACGAAATTCTCTGCAATGAAGCCCTTATATCGGTAACTCTGTGTTGCCTGTGAATAGTACGGAATATTAAGCATGTGACCCAGCAGCCCGATATCAAAAAAATACAACTTGAACATATTGGTTCGAATTTGAGATTGAATCGGAACGGTGGGTCTGCCCTCGATAGGAAAACACTTCAGTACAAGTCTGGCTTTTTCCAACCAATCAATAGGACCTCGAAAATCTCGATATCGCTGCTTTTGTTCCACAATTCCTTTGAATTTGAAACGCTTAACTGAATCATCCTGATTCGCGGATAACTGACGCGGCACCGAAGAAAAAACCGAATCAATATGCAGCGCATTCAATTCGCCGGCATACTTTCCGAAGTCTTGACGGTAGCCCATGACCAAATCACGATGAACCTGCATTACGTTTTTTACCCTTTCCGCAAGTCTGCTTCGATCATCAAACCAGTGTGCGACCGCTTCCGGCATACCACCTACAAAGTAATAGTCGAGCAATGTCCGCCAAAGCTGTTCGAACACTGATTTGCCGTCTCGACGTTCTTGAAAGGAATGCAGTAACTTTGAATTTTGCTTCGCCATCAGGAATTCTTCGAAGCAAAGAGGGTGCAGTTCCAAGTATTGGACCGACCCAACAGGAAAAGAATCTAATAGTCCAATGTTTGAACCCGTTGCGCAAATGTATGCGAACGGGAAATCCTCAGAAAAATACTTCAGCGAGTCAACTGCTTTCTGACATTCTCCAACTTCGTCAAAGAAGATTAAATCTTGATTCAGGTTGATATCGACATTTAGGCGTATTTCTATGTTCTCGATTATCGTATTCGGATTGAGAGTCTCTGCAAATAGATCAGCCAAAGTAGGTTCCAATCGAAAATCAAGTCGATGTACCTGTTGAAATTCTTTTTTCCCAAATAGTTCAGTGAACAAATAAGTTTTTCCAACTTGGCGTGCTCCATCGAGTAACAGCGGTTTACGATGGAGTTGATTTTTCCATTTGAGAAGATCTTTGATCTTTAGGCGTTGTAACATTATGATGTCGGATCAGGTAGTAGTTGGCAGTCAGTTCAATGTATCTGCAATCGAAAATATTACAATTATATGCGCATAAAAATGAGATTTTTGACATTATTATGCGCATAAAAGTGTCATACAGGAACCATGTCTAGTGAAAAAAACAGTCTGTAGCCTAGTCTTCGATATGAACAACTGTCAAGGAAATTGTGAAGTATATAATTCCGCTTTAAAGCAACGACAAAATTCAACAGAGTACGTGAATTCGTGAACACCAATAATGCAACCCAAATTCTGAACAGCGTCTGCCCGCTCGATTGTCCGGACACCTGCAGTCTGGAGGTGACTGTGGAGGAGAGCCATATCGTCAAGGTGCGGGGATCAAAGGCAAATCCCTATACCGCCGGGGTTATCTGCAACAAGGTCGGACGTTATTACCCGGAAATGATTCATGGCGGGAAACGGCTGAGAACACCTTTGATCCGTACCGGCGAACGTGATTCCGGGCAGTACACGAGGATTGCCTGGGATGATGCATTGGAACACGTGCACCGTGAATTTTCGAAGGCGATCGATCATTTCGGGCCTCAATCGGTGATGCCGCTCAATTATGCAGGTCCGCATGGGGAACTTGCCATGGGATCCATGGACCGCCGGTTCTTTCATAAACTAGGTGCTACGCTTCTTGATCGCGGACCGTTGTGCGGTGCGGTGCGAGCAACATCGTATTCGAGTCTGTTCGGTGAAGCTCCCGGCATGGCCCCCGAACACGCGCTGCACTCAGATCTGATTGTGGTTTGGGGCAATAACGCGACCGTCTCGAATCTACATCTGGCAAGAGTCATCAAATCCGCACGGGAAAACGGAGCGAAACTGATCACAATCGATCCGAAACGAATTCGAATAGCCGAACAAAGCGATCTTCATATCCACATAATGCCAGGAACCGATGTTGTACTTGCGATGGCGATGGCAGCAGAGTTGGAAAGAAGGGACGAGCTGGATCTCAAATTCATCAATGATTGGACTTTCGGATATGACCGTTATATGGAGCAGGCACGCCAATACTCGGTGGATGATGTCATTAATATCTGTGGTGTCACCAAAGAACAGTTCGATCAGTTCATTGAAATGTACTGCGAAGCGAAAAATGTAGCAGTGTCGGTTGGAAACGGAATGGAGCGCGGACATAGTGGTGGCTCAGGAATCCGGTCCGCCATGGCGTTGCAGGCTTTGACCGGCAATCACGGTCGGCTGGGTGCCGGCGTAATCGCAGAACCGGATTTGACTGTCCCCAGAACGACCGATCGACTGCGACGTCCAGACCTGGCTCCTGCCGGAACCCGAACTTTCAATATCGTCGATGTCGCGTCGATGTTGCTGGACAAATCATTGGATCCACCCATCAAGGCGTTGATGATCTACAACCATAACCCGGTGGCCACCCATCCGAATCAACGGCAAATGATCAGGGCACTGCAACGCGAGGACCTGTTCATTGTAGGGTCTGATATTGTCATGACAGACAGCATGGCGTACGCTGACATTATTCTGCCTGCCGCCAGCCATTTTGAGTATGCGGACATCTATGGCGCATATGGTCAGAACTACGTACAACGGGCGGCGCCCGTCATTCCACTCGTCGGTGAGGCGCTCCCGAATACAGAAATCTTCCGTCGCCTCTCAGCGCAATTCGGATTCGACGATGCCATATTCAGCGAGAGTGACAGCGAATTGATGGATGCGGCATTTGACTCAGGCGACACACGTTTCGAAGGTTCCTACCCAAGTGAACTTCCGCTGGATCGAGCTATTGAATTCAACCAGCCTGATGGCGAATTCGCGATCATGTGCAGCAATGTCCGGCCGGCAACCGAGTCGTGTAAAATTGAACTGTTCTCCGAAGATCTGGAGAACCGATTCGGGTTCGGTGTGCCGCGCTATCGCCCGGTGCAGAAAGATTTTCCTTTCACACTGATTTCTCCCTCATCGAGCAAGCGAACGAATGCCACTTTTGGCGGTTGCGAAGCATCGGAAGGCACCGAAGTTGTGGAAATCAATCCCGAGGATGCCAAGATGCGCGGGTTTGCAGACGGTGACATCGTCGAAGTCTGGAATGCGCGCGGCAAGGTCCTGCTTGAGGTTGCTGTGTCAGACAGAGTCCGACCCGGTGTGCTTTATTCGTCCAAGGGAACGTGGCGCAATACCAGTGCTACGAATATGACAGTGAACGCGTTGATTCCCTCAGACATAAGAGCGGATCTTGTCAGAGGTGCGTGTTACAACGAGACGTTTGTAGATTTGAATCTGCGGTCGTGATTACAGTCGAATTCAGGTATCCGTTACTACATCACCATTTCATTTCGGCAGAAATGGAAATTGTTCGCCCAATCCGTGAGGAAATTGGCGAAGTTGAAGCGTAGACACTCCGATTGGTTGGATCTAAAGAAGGACTCTCATCGGTCACATTTAGGATGCCGCCGCGAACTGTCAATCCCGATACATTGAATGCGTTTTTCCAACCGAACGTCAAATCATGTCCTATCCATGTCTCATAGCGCGCGCTTTTACGCGGATTCAAATAACTTGAAATCGCGCCAATTCTCCATGTTGCGGTCAGATCGCCGCGCATACCAGAAACATATATATCCATGCGATTTTTGGGGAAATCAGTAGTCGTATCTTCCCCTGCGTTTTTGGTACTGTAGCGAACGGTATGCAGAATATTGAGACCGACATCCAATTCACCCCAATCGGTTTTCCGGATTAATTTTGATCGCAAATCTATACCTTCAACTTTGATTTCGCCACTGTTCGTAATTGGAATATTGATCTGCTCAATTTCCCCACCGTTTCTATCCACCGTCGCAAGTGGTGGAAGCTTGTTCGCTTTTTCCAGTTCGACAATATCTTGGGCGGAAAGGTAATCGGGGACTTTGTTTCGATCAGTAGAGAAGTAGTTCACCGCCACTGTCAAGGGATCGAATTCAGCATGTAATCCGACATTGAAAGTCCTGACTTTTTCCGGTTTCAGAGTAGGATTTCCTGTGATAATGGATTTGTACTGTGCGGTAACAGCCCTCTTTTGGCTGTTCGTACCAGTCTCACAAATTGGATTCGCAACCACATCACAGACATAAAAGTAAGCGACCAAGTCTTTGAGGTACAAATCCTCAAAGCTCGGTGGTTTGTCTCCTTCTCCGATTGAGGTTCTTAGTTGCAAGTTGTCACTCAGCCGCATTCGAGCAGCAAGTTGGCCCGAAAGTGTATCGTCCACATCGCTGTTATTTTCGTAACGTCCAGCGGTTGACAATTCAAAATTTTCCAGAACTGAAAAAACGGATTCTCCGAATAGCGACCAAGTGTCGCGCTTGCCTGAGTACGAAAGTCCTCCGGAACCGATTGCATCCGCCAGCGGATACGATTTGTTGTTGATGTCGCGATGATCAAGATCATCAGTTCTTTTCACCTGTGAATACTCAGAACCAGCTTTCCAGCGAATATCTTTACCGTTATTCGTTTCCAAGATTCCATCCATCGTCGCTAGCAATACTGTCGTCGAAGTCTTGATGTCATGAGTCTTCGTCAAGCGTGACTGCTTGATCGCATTGAGATGTTTGGCTTCTGTCGAAAGTGGATTAATGAAGTTATATGTCGTTTCAGTGGTTGGATTAGCGAGGATCGCCTTGATTTTGTCCTCGCTTACGAATGTATTGCCAATTTGAAGATCTTGATGTGAGTACCGGTGCAAAGAAACATCGTATTTATGCCCCGACTCCGTTTGATTCCTGAATCCTATGGTCAGATCGAAAATATCTCCGTCCGTAACCCAGTCCCGGTTTCCGTGCCCGATAAATCGATGATGGAGGCGCACTTTTTCGTTAGAGTTTTCAGCATAGAATTCGTGGTTGGACGGCAATAAGTTTGCAGGTAGCTCAAATGTACCAACGGGGGGAGCATATCTATTGTGCGATTTCTCGTCAGTCACCATAAAATTCGTGTAGACAGAAGAGTCATCCGTCAAATCGGATTCAAAATCAAAAATGAAATTGGTTCGCTCCTCACCTTCAAGTTCGAATGAATAGTTGGCGTACGGGAATCCACAAACAGTACCATTTGGATCGTTTTGGTTAACTCTATTCAATACGCCTGTGTAGTAATTCTCATCACAGGTACCGACGGAGCGGAATCGATTTTGACTTGAAACAGTATTTCCAGACAAGGAGACACCCTGGGTATCTCCAAAAGCACCTCTAGTTTCCCAGTATGCCTTGCTGAAAAAACGGTCCGCAGCGCGGATTTCTTCTCGCCTCCAATGCTCAACTACGGCCATTACTTTGGAGTCCTCTACAACCGGACTCCAAATGACCCCGGTAGACTCCATGTCCGCTCCCGGTTCGGAGGGACGTTCAATCTCGGCCCAGGACTCAAATCCTTCGATACCTGCTCGATGTGTGACTACGTTGATCGCACCGCTGATCGCATTGCTGCCATACACTGCCGATGCGTCGTCACCCAAAAGTTCGATTCGCTCAACCACTGACAGGGGAAGCGCATTGACAGTCGAACCAGATGTTGGTCTACCGTTCAACAGAAATGCCACATTACCTGAACCTTGAACCAAGGAACGGCGAAGTCCCAGTGCGTTGAAGTCACTGCCGTTATTGAAAATCAAATCACTAACGTTCGAAACTCCGGAACGTCGGATTTCGTCGCGGGTTATGACAGCGATCGGATGAATTCTGTCGAACAGAACAGCAGTTGATACATTTTCCGAATTACCCGATGTAGCGGAGTTGTCGGTATCAGCGAACGCTGAAGAAAGAATTGAACCGAGAAGGGTTGCTATGAGAGCCAGCCCGAATAGCCGACACTTTCGAATGAAAGGAATAAATTTCCGCCGATTGTTCAATCCTGACATCAAACGATAGTTTCGCATTTCTCCAACCCTTTCCTCAAAATACTGAACTGTAACCGATTATATTCCTATATCCCACTAAAACCGTTGAATGCCGAACTCAATAATTTACTGTCGGATGGCAAGACACTCGAACAAACTCCAGTGGCGCTCGAGAAGAAAAGAGGCCACATTTAAGAAAATAGATATGACGTATGGCGTATCGAAGTTTTGCACAAGCAATTGGATAGCGCGAAAAAAACAAGCTCAGTCAGCGACCGCGAGCGAGCTCAATCCAAGTTAAGTTAAAAACAGTATTTCGCTGAGTTCAGATACCAAAAAGCAATTGAGCGCATCTCAACGAACGCGGGTTTCATTGAGGATATCTTCATCCAGCTCAAACCCCAGCCCTGGCCGTGTTCCCAAATCAACGAATCCATTTCCGTCATGCATGACCGGTTCTGTCAGCATGAAATCCCGTTCCTGCAAGGTCCACTCGGGTGGGTCAATCGCGTACTCGAGATAGGGGGGTGCTCCAGTCCCCGCCGCGAGATGCGCGTTCGCCAAAAATCCGATTCCATTTCCCCAGGTATGGGGACTGAATGTGACACCATGTGCCGTAGATTCCTCGGCGATGGTGGCCAGTCCGGTTATTCCACCAAAGTAGACACAGTCCGTCTGCAGCACATCCAGACACCCTGATGACATCAGATGACGGAGTTCGTGATACTCGGTATTCATCTCACCACTGGCAATACGCGGTGCTCCGGGAATCGAACGCAGTTTTCGTAACCCCTCAAAATCTCCCCGATGCAACGGCTCCTCAAGCCAGTACAGATTCAGCTCGCGTGTCCTTTCGATCATCGTTTTGGCATCTTCATATGTCCACCAGATTGACGTATCCCATGGCATCCGCCACGCCTGATTGGCATCAACCATGATCTCGACTCCGTCGCCGAGAACATCGCGCACCGCGCGTAGCGCTTCGACATCCTCATTCATTTCTCGTCGTCCGATTCTGAACTTGATTGCATAGAAACCCATGTCTTTGATTCGACAGGCCTGCTCGGCTAGTTCGGCGGGCGGGCGAACCGTGCCCGTTGAGGCATATAGCGGAAGGACTCCTGAATCACCACCCAGCAATTGGTAGACCGGTTTGTTTTCCACTTTCCCATACAGATCCCACAGAGCCAAGTCCAACGGCCAACATCGTGCCGCAAACAGCGAAATACTATCCAGAACCCGATTATGACGATCGAAGTCGAACGCATTCTCCCCAATGAACAGATCCTTATATCGATCGAATCCGATCATCGCGTCGCCGGACGAAATGCCAACCATGCCATCCTCCGCTGTAACGCGGATCATTGTGGTATCCCAAGTAGTCAAAGGTCTGGGATCCCAGGAAGAAGGAAACGGTGGTTTGATTTCCAGTTTGTGGCGTGTAATTTGAATGTCCTTGATGATCATGTTCATTTGACAGATTGATTTGAGTGATTGATTATCGAATGGATAGTCGAATTGGAATATCATTGAATTCCGGCGAAAATTTTACATCCAATAACAGTCAGCATCCGACACAAACTTCAGTTAATCCCAACCGTACGAACCAGTTGCTTATGAATCAACAGATCCTTGATGTAGAAATCTGGCGCGGCGACCGATCAGGCGAATATAGTTCGTACCAGGTGCCACGCAAAACCCGCCAGACCATACTGGACATCGTGACCTACATTCAGCGCGAATTGGACAGCACACTGTCTTACCGATTCTCCTGCAGAGTCGGAATGTGCGGCACCTGTGCGATGACTGTCAATGGTGTACCCCGCTGGACCTGTCGCACTCAAGCCGCAGTATTCGATAGTGAATCAAGGATCAGGATCGGGCCCCTGAGAAATTTTCCTGTGATCAAGGATCTGGTTGTCAACATGGACAACTTTTTCGAGAAATGGGACAAGGCCATGGGTCATTCGAACCGGGATCAATCAAGCTCGGAGGGATTCGCCCAAATACGGCCAGACAGCCGCAAACGTATAGCGGTTGATCAAGCCATCGAATGTATTGGATGCGGAGTGTGTCATGCTGCCTGTGATGTAATCAAATGGAACCCCGACTATCTGGGACCTGCCGCGCTGAATCGCACCTGGACACTCGCGAATGACGAACGCTACAAAAACCGAAACGAGCTTTTCCAAGGTACAGCGACTGTATCCGGTTGCCTGTCCTGTCATACGACGAGGTCTTGCACCAGTTACTGTCCGAAAGAACTTGACCCTTCGGGATCAATCGCCGAACTCAAGCAACAGATATTTCGCTCATTGATCTGATTCTTTCCGAAAGTCAGGACGGCAGCACTTTTCCCGGATTCATGATATTGTGCGGGTCCAATGCCGACTTGATTGAGTTCATTACGTCCAGCTCGACAGTGGATTTATATCGCGTCATGTCGCGTGTCTTCAGCAGGCCGATTCCGTGCTCGGCGCTGAATGACCCGCCCAGAGTGTCTGCGATCTCGTGCACTACGTCAGTGACTGCATACCACTGATCAAAGAATGCGTCACCGTCCATATTCTCGGGCTGGCTGAGATTGAAGTGGATATTGCCATCGCCTATGTGTCCATATGCAAAACATCTAACACCCGGAATCATTGATTCTGCACTGGCAATCGTACGATCGATAAACTCTGCAATGTTGGACAGTGGAACACTGACATCGTTCTTGATACTTTTGCCTTCATAGTTCTGACATTCGACAATCGCTTCTCTCAGCCGCCACATCTGCATCGACTGCTTCTCACTCTGTGCCAGCACTGCATCCAATATGATGCCATCCTCAAACGCGCGTTCGAGAAAACGCTCATTGAGCTGCTGGCTGATTCCACCGTCAGTGCTATCCCCCAGTTCCAGCAGTACGTACCAGGGATAGCTCTGACCGGGAAAGAAATCTCTGCACTCCGGAATATGCCTGAAAGCCGATTCGACACACACTCTGGACATCAGTTCGAAAGAGGATGCGAAGTCGGAAGTCTCCTTACGCGTTCTGGAAAACAGCTCCAACGCGTCGGGCACAGACTCAATGGCGATCATTACGGTCGAACGATTGACCGGACGCGGGAACAGTTTCAGTACCGCTGCCGTAATGATACCGAGCGTACCTTCCGCACCGATGAAGATGTTCTTGAGGTCATAACCCGTATTGTTCTTGCGAAGCGAGTTCAACCCGTTCCAGACGCTACCATCCGGCAACACCACTTCCAAACCCAGTACCAGATCCCTGGTATTTCCATATCGGAGCACATTGACCCCACCGGCATTCGTTGACAGGTTGCCACCGATCTGACATGATCCTTCGGCACCGAGACTCAGCGGCAGGTACAGGTCGTGCTCGATCGCCGCAGACTGCAGGTCAGCCAGAATACATCCGGATTCAACCTCCATTGTGTAGCCGGTCTCATCGACACTGCGAATTCGATTCATTCTCTGAAGGTTGACAATGACCGATTCTGCGTTGGAAACCGCGCCACCACACACGCCGGTATTGCCACCTTGAGGCACAATCGGCTGATTGTGTTCACGGCACAACCGAACAATTGCGCATACTTCATCAACGCTGGCCGGCAACACAACACACATTGTCTCGCTGTCAAAGCGACCGCGCCGTTCCGTCAGATAAGAGGCAGTCAATTCTTCTGTGGTGAGTACATACGCCTCACCCGTTATTGAGGCGAGTTGTTGCAAGACTGATGTATTTCGATTGTGCATTGCGAACTTGGGAATGATCTCGTCCCTGACCCGTCAAATCAGCACGACCAGCCGGATCTGACCCAATCGTGACAAATTATGGTATGTTGAAGTCCATGTATGCTATATATTTGTGATACGTACTAAATATACCAAAGAAGGAGGAACAGTTATGAGACTGAAAACCTTATCGACTATCATTGTGTCAGCCCTGTTCATGGTTCTGGCCAGTGTTGGTTATTCCGCCCCTGTGCTGAAGATGAGCAGTCAGTGGACAGAAAACACTCCCGGTGGTCAGGTAGACCTGTGGTGGGCCGACCAGATCAGGGAAGCCACCAACGGAGAAGTTGATATCAAGATTTTCTGGGAAGGAGCACTGGGCAAAGGCAAAGAGAATCTTGGTCTGATACAGAGTGGCGCGATAGAGCTTGCCGCCATGTCACCTGGATACTTTCCTGCCGAGCTGCCATTTCACGCAGCACCCAATTCAATTCCCATGGCCATGTCGGAGGTTCCACAGGCAACCGAGCTGATGGAGAGACTGCTGGTGGAGGTTCCGGAGTTTGAAGCTGAAGCCAAGCGTAACGGCATGAAGGCACTCTTTTTCCACCATCTGAACCCGTATCTGCTCGTGTGCAAGGAAATGGTGTCAAGTGTTGCCGACATGGAAGGCAAGAAAGTCCGAACCTGGGGCAAGGACATGCCTCGAATGGTACAGGCTGCAGGCGGTGTACCGATCACGCTCGGCTTGCCTGAACTGTATGAAGGGCTATCCAAAGGTACGGTCGATTGCATTCCGTTCTCGGTCGATCTGATGGTAAGTTACAAGATCTACGAAGTAGCCAAGCATATCCACTACATCACATTGTGGGAAGGCCCGACCAACGCGGTCTGGATCTCCAGCGCTATCTGGGAAGGCTTCACTGATGAGCAACGAGCTATCGTTCAGGATCTTTCGTTTCAAGCGGCGCGGCGTGACCGCGACCAAGTGCTTGCTGCGGGTGAGGAGGCCATCGGTATACTTGAAGCACAGGGTGTCCAGTTCCATGATTTTCCGGCTGAAGAAGCGGCAAAATGGCGAGCTGCCAATCCTGACTTCTTTGGCGATTTCATTGCTGATATGACTGAACTCGGTCGCGGCGAGGATGCCAAGAAAACAATCGAGATCTGGAGAGAAGTCGTCGCCAACTGATCATCCTGATCCTGTATCAATTATCACGAATCCCGAGTGACTACTGACTCGGGATTCGTGTTTGCACCCCTGAACTGCAATCCCCGATGATCCCCGCCAAAATTCTTCTGAAACTCACCCGAGGCTGCGCAATTCTGGCAGGGTTCGCGATCCTGCTGATGATGCTTGCGGGTGCCGCCGATGTGTTCGGCACCAATCTCGATGTGATCGGTCTAAGAAGTCGACCCATTCCAGCGACATTCGAGTTCATGGGTGCAATGATGGTCGTGACGGTGTTCCTCTCGGTCTCCTACGCACAGCAAAGAAAACGACACATTCGCGTTGAATTGCTGGTACGACGCCTGCCGGAGATCTGGCGGAAGCTGGCGGATATTTTGCAATACGCTCTGGCGATGATACTGTTTGGGCTGATTGCCCGTTTTGGCTGGGCTGTGGCACTTCACTCTTTCAACGTCGGTGAATACTCGACCGGTTTGATCAACTTTCCCTTGTGGCCTGCGCGGTTCTGCCTTGCGATCGGTGTGACCCTGATGACAGTGCAATGTCTCTTCGATATGCTTGGTGTGGTTTTCAGCAAGTTTCGTATCGAAGAAGACGAAGAGGAACCCCCGTCCCAATTCCGGGTAGACTGAGATGGATCCAATTCTGGTCGGTTATGTGGGTGCCGGAATGCTGTTCGTGTTTCTTGCGATCGGTATTCCAGTGGGTGTGGCGATGGGTGTCGTCGGTGTCGGCGGCATGCTGCTCGGAGCCGGGGAATTGTTCACCTGGGGTCAGCTGAGGAATCTGCCGTTCTGGGTGGTTAACAACTACGCCTTTGCTGTTCTACCGATGTTCGTACTGATGGGTGTGCTGGCGGAGTCTTCCGGAGTCACGCGCGATGTATTCTACTCATCGGATCTCTGGCTGCGACGTTTCCGGGGCGGGCTGTATCAGGCCGTCATTGTCGGATCAGCGGTTTTCGCTGCGATTTCCGGATCCACCATCGTCAACGCGGTCGTATTCACTCGCATCGCGTTTCCGCAGATGCTCAAGTTCGGATATTCACGCAGTCTGTCCATCGGGGCGATTGCGGGTTCGGGCAGTTTTGCCGCCATGATTCCGCCTTCGATCACCATGGTCATTTACGCCATCATCACAGAGCAGTCCGTCGGACAGCTGTTGATGGCAGGGGTCATACCGGGTCTGATTACTGCATTTGTGTATCTTGCCGGAGTTTACCTGCTGGTAAGAATCCGGCCTTCGCTGGCTCCGCCGATCAAGGATCGGGTGCTTTTGAGTGAAAAATTCAAATCTATGATCTATGTATGGCCGGTTCTGTTCCTGATGGCGATTGTTCTCGGGGGTATATATACAGGACTTTTTCCACCATCCGCGGCCGGTGCGGCCGGCGCTTTCGGTGCCTTCTGTCTTGCCATCGCGAAGAAAAGAACTCTGAAGCGGTGGCTTCCGCCCGCGCTGTATGATGCGGCGACAATCAGCTGCGTGATCTTCATCATCCTGATCGGCGGGCTTCTGCTGTCCAGAATGCTGGTGGTTGTTGGAATTATCGACAGTCTCGTCGAACTAATCACTTCAGTCGCTGATACGCCACTCAAGTTCATGATATTCGTCTCGATCCTCTATATTCTGCTCGGGTGCTTCCTGGACACCACCTCAATGATGGTGGTCACACTTCCCTTCCTGTTTCCGGTGGTGGTTGAACTGAACATCGATCCGATCTGGTTTGGTATCGTGCTGGTCAAACTGATTGAAATTTCGGTCATTACGCCGCCGGTCGGAATCAATCTGTTCGCTGTGTTGAGTGCGCTCAAGGGTCAGGCGGAATTTCATCATGTCGTCAAAGGTGTGATTCCGTTCATCCTATTTGATATTCTTGTTCTTGCGTTATTGATTACTTTCCCTGAACTGGCAACCTGGCTTCCGCAGAAGATGATAGCGGGATAACCGCGATGGACGGTAACCGTCGACCCTACATTACCGGAGCGTCCATGATTGCGTTTCGGCGCTATCAGGATGGTTCAAACTTCCGAGACTGGATTCGACAAGTCGGCAAATCTGCGCTTGAAGAAGCACAACTCGCAAATTCAGAAATTGATTCCATTGTTGTAGCCAGCGAGAGTGACATGTTGTCGCTGCAAGTCAGTCCAGCGGCACTCGTCGCAGACGAGCTGGGACTTAAAGGTGCGGCCGCAGTTCATGTTGAAGCCGGCGGTGCCAGTGGTGCTGCGGCATTGCGCGAAGGATACATCCAGATCTGTTCAGGTCTTGCAAGAAATGTTCTGGTCATCGGTTACGACCAGACAGCCAGCCGATTGTCGCGCGCTGGGGTGCAAAAAGTTTACAGCCTGTCATTTGATGCCGATATCGAAGGCTGGAGCGGTGTCAGCACGGCAAATCTATACGCTCTCTCGTTCAAGCTGTATTGCCGAAAATTCCAAGCAACCTCAAAACAGGCTGCGCTGGTTTCAGTGAAAAATCATGGAAACGCCATGCACAACCCCCTTGCACACAAACCCATGAATATCACAGTTGATGACGTGTTCGATTCAGATATGATCAGCGACCCTTATCGCCTTCTCGACTGTTCGATGGTCAGTGATGGCGCAGCGGCAATTGTACTGTCAGCTGACAATCGTAGTTCCAACCAGCAACATTCAATTCGGATTGCGGGAAGTGGGTGCAGTACCGATTCCGTGCGACTTGGAGATCGCAGTGCACCGCATTATTTTGCGGCAAAATCACGCGCAGCCGAACAGGCTTTCTCGCTCGCCGGCATTACGGACCCAGCTGAGGAAATCGACGTTGCTGAAGTCTACGATGCGTTCAGCGGTGCAGAACTGCAAAGTATTGATGCGCTAGGTCTTTGTAAACCAGGCCAAGCGGGTCCAGCGATGGAACAAGGAAAATTTCTTTCAGATGGAGAACTACCGATCAATCTGTCTGGTGGCCTGATTGGACAAGGCGGCGCGCCTGGTGCTACCGGAATTGCTCAGGCGGTAACCATCTATCGCTTACTCAGTGGAACCTATGAACCGCAATTACAACCCACACGAAAACTTCGTCGGGGTCTGACTGACGCGCATTCTGGAATTTGTACTGTCAGTGTTGTTCACGTAATCGAATCTGCAGAACCAGAATAATCTTTTGGCACTCATCAATAAAAAGTGACTTAATCGAGCTTATTTAACATATAAAATATCGCAGATTTTATTCAGACATGGTCATCGCATCAATGCAATGAATGGGTGAAATTTGTGTGTCAAATCAACAATCACCTACCGCCGCGAATCCGCACCATTCGCTGTCTTGAACTCTGAATGAACAATGGCCTCTGATCACGTTGTGTTTACGTCTGGAACGGACATTTGAAATGCAAGCTTGGACAGTATTCGACCACAATCAGATTCAGCTGCATATCTGCAGGAAAAAAAGCGTTCTTCATTCAGTCAAGGGCTTTCAATTGCTAACAATCATTGAACGGAAGGTATGCCATCCATGAATAGCGTATCGGTTCACCAGCACGGTGCAATGGAATTTACTCAGCCACCGGTCGACCTCGACAAGGTTCGCCTGTATCGGTTGAACAGGGTCCGACAGAAACTTAGGGAGCAGGATCTGGCTGGCGCACTCTTGTTTGATCCTCTCAATATCCGCTACGCCACCGATACAACCAACATGCAGATATTCTGTTCCCGTTACGATGCGCGCAGTGCTTTCGTGGCGACTGAGGGACCCGTGGTTCTGTGGGATTTCGGCGATTGGCCACATATTGTCGAAGGATTGCCTACAATTGATGATTACCGCGAGATACCACCTTTTTATTTCTTTTGGGGTGGCGGCAGCAGTCATGATAATGCCCGTAGGTTTGCCCGAGAAGTTCACGATGTCGTGGCATCATGTGCTGGCACCAATCGTCGTATTGCAATTGATCGCTGTGGGCTGCTGGCTTCAAGCGTCATACAGGATGTCGGATTGGAGATAGTTGAAGGACAGGGTCTGATAGAAGTCGCCAGATCTTTGAAGTCGAAAGAAGAGGTCGCTCTTTTGCAGCACTCCATTAACGTCGGTGAAAATGCGGTTGCCAAAATGCGTCAATTGATGGAACCGGGCATTACAGAGAATGCATTGTGGTCAAAGCTGCACGAAACCAATATAGCCATGGGTGGCGAGTGGATTGAAACCCGGCTTTTGGCATCTGGAGCGCGAACCAATCCGTGGTTTCATGAATGTTCGATGAAGACTATCGAAAAAGGTGAGATGGTCTCATTTGACACCGATATGATTGGGCCTTACGGCTATATCTGCGATATGTCGAGATCCTGGATTTGTGGCGAAGTCAAGCCGACACCAGATCAGGCGCGCCTATACCAGCTAGCCAATGAACAGATTCACTTCAATATTGAATTATTGCGCCCTGGCTTGAGTTTCCATGAATTTGCGCAGTTGGCGTGGCCGTTACCGGATGAGTTCAAAAAGCATCGCTACGGGGTCACGGTTCATGGCGTAGGTCTTTCCGATGAATACCCGGCTATCAAGTACATCTTCGATTTCGGTGATCATGAGTTTGACGGAGTGTTTGAGGCCGGAATGACACTCAGCGTCGAATCGTTCATCGGTTCGATTCATGGCGGTGAGGGTGTGAAACTTGAGGAGCAGGTTCTGATCACGGAGACCGGATGTCAAAAACTGAGCTCATATCCGATCGAGGACTGGTGACTTGAATTGAGTGCATTCGATCCAGTATCGCCCAGATACTACATAAATTCCACTCAGCCAACTGATTGAATAAAATCCGAATTTCTAATTCGAAACGAACGAAGGTTCACGACTCAGGGCGCTGGCAGGAATTCAAAATAGCTGGCTGACTCCTCACAGACTCGTTAGAACTACCCCACAACCACTGTGTAGTTTGGTATTACCGTATTGGATTCTTCCCGTGAAGTAGGATATCGAGCTGTAACCAAGCCGCGATGGTCCTCCGGAATCCGTCGGTAAAGAAAATCTGTTGCATTTCCCGGCTCACCCTCCACAAAGAACTGAGTGGTCAGTGTACGCGATCCAGGCGGTGTAATCTTTGCGTGAATATGGGGTGTTCGTCCTGTGTATCTGACCGGACGGATGGTACGAAAGCGAAACTCTCCCCTCCCCGAAGTACTGGTCGCGCCATACCCCTGAAATTCCGGTTCCGAAACATCACCCCGGTCTCTGGGATGTTTATAGGAACCAAAGGCGTCGCATTGCCAGATTTCTACTTTTGCATCGGATATAGGCTTGCCATTAATATCCAGTACTTGACCGGTTAGATGAACAACGATACCTGTTGCAGGCCGGGACATCCCTTCAACCTGGACAAGATCGGCATCTGAGTCCAAGGGAAAATCTACAGGATAAAACGGGCCTTCAGAACTCCTTGGAGTCAATTTGAGCACCGCGATGGCCGCCGATGCTGGTGTCAACAAGGCGAGTCCGGCCGCTTTAACCCATGTTCTACGTGTGATCGGCATATTCTCTATCGTGGGCAATCAACGATCTTGAGCAAGTCTGGGTCGTAAACCTATTGTGTCATTTTACCCTAGTAATGTATACCGACAGATGAGAGAATATTTTTAAAACTTCTAAAATTGATTGTGGTGATTTTCCGCAAATGTTCTATAAATTACGATATTTACAGCAAGTCGCATAGATCGTTCACTTTGAGTTAGATTATGTCTGACAAATGCAGGATGATTTTCTCTGAACGGCAGAAAATTCACAATTTCATGTATCATTCAGTTTGTGCAAAAGTTGGTGGGAACTCGATCAAATAACTCTGAATACCTGATTCTATTGGTATCAGAGTAAGTAATTGATCGACTACGGTGTTCAATTTATATTTGGAGATAGTAAAGTCAAAACAAAGAAGTATCAAATTAAGCTGAGTGGACTTGCTGAAAAGCAAGGTCAAATCAGTGCTGCCTCACTGCATCAATTCTTAGGAACTTTGATAAAGACTGCTGAGTGCTCAACGCGTTTATTGGCATATGGGTATGGGCATGGAAAGGGTAGGAATCCAAAGTGGTTGAATGATTCGATCGATTTCACAGTTACTGGATTGCGACAAGGTTCAACCGTGATTGATATCGAAGCTCCAACGTTTAGAGATACCGCCCACAAAATATTTAGTCAGCAGGATTTTTGGAAGTTGCATCCCGATCTGGAAAGCACTGCTTTAGACATTGTATCTCTCGCGATAGAAGAGGCGTGTCAAGAAGATTCTCCCGGAGACCGCTTTGACAAGTCAGTGCTCGACTCAATTTCAAAGTTTAAACGCATAATCAACAGCTCTGAAAAACAGCTCACAATATTCCAAAAAGACAAGAAGCGAGAAAGATTAACACTTGATAAAGAAAAACTTGATCGAGCTGTACAACGCTCCACTGAAATAGTCGAGTCGAGGGCTTATGTAATTTCAGGAATTCTGGATCGCATCGAGCATAGAGACGAAAAATTCCTTCTCCGAGTAGGTGGTGACAAAACTTTGATGGGACAGATAGACTCTGAAAATGTGAATGTCGAACTACTTGGATCCATGTGGGGAACTCCAACGACGATCGAAGGAATAGTACATTTCAAAGCAAATGGTGAACCGAGATTCATCCGGGCTCGACGAATCGGTGAGAAATCAAATGAACACCATCTGTACGAAAGACTACCGACAGGTGTCGAGGACGACACTGTGCGATTGAGTAAGGCAGCCAACTTCAAACTATCGAAGCTCTGGGGGAAATGGCCGGGCGACGAAACCTATGATGAACTTATGGAATCATTCGCATCATCAAAAATTTCCGGTGAAAATTCTAGAGGGAATTCTTGCTCGACACCAATTTGATTCTCGGAATTCTCACGGGGAAAGATTGGGCTAGGAAAACTTTTGATAAATTCCAACTCGATGAAGTCGATGCACTGATTCAAACATCTATAGTTTGTCAAGGCGAAATTTTGACGATAGCATTTCGTAACAGATGGCAAGAACAAAAATTGAACAGGTTGAGTGAACTTCTTGATCAGATTCCCATCATTAACGTTGACAGACGAGAGATTGCAGAAGCATATTCCAAAATTCAATCATGGAGCGAAGGCAAACTTATCGAATCTCCAAGTAATTCATCCTCTCCAAAACCTTCGATAACAATGGGTCAAAATGATTTATGGATTGCGGCAACAGCGCATCTTTACAACGTTACTTTACTATCAACCGATAAAGATTTTCTGCACCTTAAAGATGTGTGGATCAAATTTGAGAATTTGAGTCAAACCTGAAATTTGCGAATCAATTGGCGCAAAACGCTAATACAGAATCTGGATGTTCTTAAACGTCCACCACCATGCCAATTATCGCTACCCGAATTTATCGAATCGAACCTTTCTGGCAGAAAATTTTCTTTCTCGTACCAGCATCTGCAAAGACGCTTCGACTGCGGGCGGCGGACCTGCAAGAAAGGCAACTGAAACTTCGGTCAGCTCTTCCAGCCATGCGGCACCTGCCTCGTGTAGAAATCCGCGATCAAACTCGAGTTTTGTAAACTGGGTCCTAAGTGAATCCACACCATCGTCGTCAACCAGAGCCACCATTACGCGTAATGTCGGATGTATCGCGCAGTAGGAATTCAGCATTTCAAGGTGGAAAATATCCTCAATTCGATTCAATCCGAAAACGACCCGCGCTTTGTATTTTTCAAAGTGCCCATGAACCGATGCATTTTCCAAAATTGCCAAAATACCCGCTATGCCTGTTCCACCAACCATTGCTATGAAATCACCATCAATCTGAGGCGAATATACCGCCCTACCGAGAGGACCGAAACCGGCTAAGGTTTCACCATTGCGATTCTTGTCAAAGATCCAGTCGGTAAATTCACCGTCAGGAACATTCTTGACGACAAAACTGAGACAGTCAGTGGGTTCATCGGTGAAATTGGTCATGGAGTAAGCCCGAAAGCCGCGCACTGCATCGTTTGAGACGCTGACGAATTGACCAGCCAAAAATGAAATCGGCCGAGACAAATGGTAGTCGAAAGCGACGACCAGCTCGTTCAAATATTTCTGGTTCGCAATCTCCCCCTCCAATACTTCCGGAACAGGCAACGGAACAGGTGGTTTTATTGCTGGACGAACTTTGATATGAACATCCGTGTCAACTACTGACTGGCACATCAAGATTTCATTTCGTTCCGGTCTGGTTCTCTCGTACCCCGGTGCTTGCGACCACTTTGACTGAACTGTGCCAGATAGCAAAACCGCCGTACAAGTCCCGCACTTTCCTATACCACACTCATAAGGCAGCCGGACACCATGACGCAATCCACAATATAAGATCGTTTCGTCACTTGGCGCGCTTAGCTCGTCAACTCCCTCTCGACCGTGAACAAACAACTTCATCGAAAATACTCGATCGGTGTAATCCAATCTGCAAATTCGTGACGCGCCCAATAGAGACTTTTGAGTTCCTTGGTAATTGACCCAACTTGGCCACTTGCGATCGGGCAATCATCCACACGAGTTACTGGCATGATTCCACCTGCAGACGATGTGATAAACACCTCATCGGCCTCCATCAATTGATCGCGGGTAACTTCGCGAATATACACCTCATAATTTAATACTTCGCATAAATCAAATACTGTCTGCCGCGTAATTCCATGCAACACCCCCGAACGCGGTGTTGACAATACTCCATCCCTGACAATAAAAACATTGAACCCCGGACCTTCGGTTATATTGCCGTGCATATCCAACAACAACACAGTTTCGCCAGACTTTTCATAACCTTGCATCAGTCCAAGCACGAGATCCAGCCAGTGGTAATTCTTGATCGACGAATTCACCGACTGGGGTGGAATACGGACGATGTCACTTATAGCTACATGCAATCCTCTTTCCATCTGTTCATCATTCGCAATGAATCCCAGTGGTATGGCGAATGCCAGAAACCGGTTTTCGGCTTCTCTGGGATCTCGGCTGAAGCTCGGCGAACATCCTCTGGTGCAGATCATTTCCACGTAAGCACGTCTGAGTCCGGACAAAGCAACACAATTCATCAGAATTTCAGCAAGTTCGCCACGGGTGTACTGTATGGAAAGGCTCAACTTCTCCATACTTGAGAAAAAACGGTCGAGATGAAGATCCAAGCGAAAAAATGCACCGTTCCAGACACTGACTGTGTCATAGGTCGCATCAGAATGCAGGAAGCCATAATCAACGACGGATATCTTGGCTTCTGAAACAGGAATGTACTGGCCATCCTGAAAAGCCACGCCTTCCGGATATTGATGCGGATCCCGGTAGTGGGCTTGAATTTCCGGTCGAGTATCGGTCTTCGTGAATTGCATGATGCCTAGTCCGTCACTGTTGCAATATTCGATTGACTACCGCTTAACTCTTCAAATCAATCAGCAGGGTGTTGAAGATGTTGATCAATGCCTGGCGACTCCTGTAACAACCTAGCCAAAAGATCACCATTCAGTAGTAGCCGATTACATCACCCTCCGTCGTCACACCCAAACCATTGAGCAGTCTGTTGACGTAGCAGAAGTAACCGACAATTTGATTTAACTCCAATATCTCCGCGTCTTCACAACCGGATTCCTTCAACGCATCGAAATCTGTTCTCGACATTTCCCCCACGCTCAAGGTCAGTTTCTCGACATACCTGAGCATCGCCAATTCTCTACCCTCAAAAACGCGCTCTGGTTGCCGACCCTCCAGGGCGCGCAGTACCAGTTCCGACCTCTCTTCGTCAGCCAAAAGTCTTCTCAGATTCAGACTGTGGTGGGTAACGCTATAGGCGCATTTGTTCAGGATGCTTGTGTAAGTGCCTGCTGTCTCAAGAAACCAAAGTGGGATGGTATTGTCCTCATGATGCAAGACACTCCGATAAAGTGTGATGTGACCATGCATCGTATGCGGACGAAGTCCATGGACTCGTAAAACATTGTCAACTGTTCCGTGCGGAGTTCGAGCCCCGTCAAGCGCTTCCTTGACTTTTCCGGTCGCTTCGGCATCGGAAACCATTCGAATCCAGGCACTCATATCCAACCGTCCGTGATTTTTGTAGATGTTTCAGTTGCGATAGGCGAATGATCGATCGAATCGCCCGCTGATGTAGGTGTCGCTTTCTATTGGATCATACAGCGTCGTTTCGCCGCCACCAACAACAGGATCGATCAGCGTACGTGAATCAGGATCGACGAATACGACTACCGAGTATCGGGCGTCATTGTTCTCGTTGACAACACAGTGAGGAACTGAAACGAACTTATCATTGGTCCACCGCGATAACAGATCTCCGATATTCACAACAAATGTATCGGTAATCGGGTCGGCGCGATGCCATTCCCCTTGCGGAGTCTGCACGCGCAATCCTGAGCTGCGCTGATAAAGTAGAGAAAGGCAACCGAAGTCAGTGTGCGGTGAAACGCCATATTCCCCGTTTGTCCCGCCATTCGGCGGATAGTAGATCAAAGACCCCCGTGAAGTCGGACGTCGGAAATGTTTTGAAAAATAGTCTTGTTCCTCTCCGAGGAATACCGCTACAGCCTCCAGAATATTACGCGCGCACTCGTGAGTTGCCGAAAAGTATTCGTTCAGTACGTCTCTCATGCTCGGCAGGGATTCCGGCCAGCGATTTGCAGCCAGCAAACTTCGCGCATCGTCTGCCTCCGACGAACCGGGATCGATATCCAGACCCCAGATGTAACTTTCTTTGAGATCCGCTTTGCGGTAACCCTCCATCGTC
This sequence comes from Arenicellales bacterium, assembly GCA_963666625.1. Taxonomy (GTDB): domain Bacteria; phylum Pseudomonadota; class Gammaproteobacteria; order Arenicellales; family JAJDZL01; genus JAJDZL01. The sequence continues at coordinate 2,092,750 of OY762925.1, read as the reverse complement.
GATGCACCGATGCCAAGAAAACCTCGATGCGAATCCGATACTGCGACTTCGTTTTTCGATTCATGGGGTAAGGCAAAGAACTTCTGTGCTGTCTCAAATACAGAATCGATCACCGATGCTTCAATTCCGTGACCCTTGACATAGAAGAATCCATACCGTTGTGCGGCGTCACATATCTGTTCGCCGACCGACATTAACTGATATCCGCCACGCCCATTCAGCGATGACAGATCGATGACAGGGAAATAACTCATATGTATTCCAAATTATCATCCATCATGGGAACCTGTCCTCGAACAAGTTCCTGTGCTTAGTATGGATATTGGTTAATCTTGATGAAAAAAGTCCGAACTGTTGAAGACGAACAAAGCAGTATATAACACGATTGCGCTCTCGCCTGACCGTTCACATAAATTTCGATTTGGAAACATCAGGATATTTCGGAAAGAGTAAAGTGCAGTCGAGTGTATTTCGTTTGAATTCATATAACGCGACGCCCATCGTCAACATTGTCACCCCAATAATTAGTGAGCTATAGGAAGAACGATTTCGCTTGGAATTCCCTATTCACGAAGACTTTGGGTGCTGACAAATTCTGTTCAAGTCAATTTACGAGACGCTAAAATATATCTCACAAAATCGGTTCTGACAATCTAATCGTAAATGTCCAGTTCGGAAAAACCCAGTAAAACAGCAGACTTGACGACCGCAGCTCGGGCGGCTCATTTGTATCGAAGTAACCCTCCGATCATAAATGATCATCTTGCGTTCGCAATGTGCAGCAAAGCCTGGAAAACGATCATCCCAAACAAATTTTTGCATTGGCTTGTGATCGATGTGGTGCTGAAGGATGTCGAACCGATCACAATGGCGGTCTACACCCGGGCCAGATTCGCGGAAGATGAGGCATTGCGAGCAGTCGAGGCAGGCACCGACCAGATCGTCATATTAGGTGCTGGGTACGACACGTTCGCTATGAGACATCCTGAGTTGAGCGACAAGGTGACAATTTTCGAACTTGATCAACCTGCAACCCAACAGGAAAAAAGATCAAGAATGAGGAACAACAACATTCCTGAACCCGACAATGTGCGATACATCGCCTCTGACTTGAATCAGGATGACCTGTTCGATGTTCTGGCGGCTAATGGATTCGAAACCGGAAAGCCTGCATTGTTCTCTTGGTTCGGAGTTACCTATTACCTGCCATTTGAAACTGTCGAATCCACTTTACGTGAGATCGCACAAAACAGCGCTCCGAATTCCGAAGTGTTGTTTGATTATGTTATCGAAAGATCGTGTATTGATCCCAAATGGCTGAGTCTGCACGACAGCTGCGCGAAGTTTGTCGGAAAAAAAGGCGAGAAATGGATCAGCAGTATTGATCCCGGTACCATGACGGAATTTCTTGACAGATGCGGTTATTCGGACCTCAAACATCTGACAGCGGATAGAATCAACTCGCAGTATTTTGCAAATCGTACCGACGGTCTCGTTTATCCCGGAGTGGTCGAAATTTGCGCGGCGATTTGTAACTGAAGCCGGATCGCCGACGCGACTGTGGCTGTTCACTCAGCCGCGCCTTCCGGTAACTTATCTATTGAATTGAAGGAAATGACTGGAGCAACACTTCTTACCGACAACGACCCTTTTCCGGTCAAACTGCATAAACCCAGTTCTCCCTCCGATATTCTTGTCGTTTGTGACCATGCAGGCGATCTGGTTCCATACGCGCTTCAGGACCGGAATGTTTCGCCTGCTGACCTGTCGACTCACATCGCCATTGACATCGGCGCCTACGCCGTTGCAGTTGAACTCGCAAAGAATCTGAACGCAACACTGGTCAGTCAGCGCTATTCGCGACTTGTGGCGGATATGAACCGGCCGACGATTTCAGATCAGATCATGCCTGCACACAGTGATGAAATACAAATTCCATTCAATCAAAACCTTAGCGATACCGAGCGGCAAACCCGACTGGATGAAATATACAAGCCATACCATGACGAGATTGAAAGACAACTCAATGAGATTGGAGAATCGGCGGTTCTGATTGCGATGCACAGTTTTACACCCAAACTCAGAAACGCTCCTGAGAGAATTTGGCATGTTGACCTGATGACCAGAACTCACAGCAGATTTTCCGAAAACCTAAAGCAGAATCTTGAGGCAGAGTTTCCGAATCTGAATATCGGCGAGGGCGAAGTCTTTCATATGACAGATGAAGGGGATTTCACGGTACCGTTTCACGGAGAATCACGAAACATTCCCAATATATCCATTGAAGTCAGAAACGATTTGCTCCGGGCCGAAATTGACATTAATCGATGGGCTGAAACACTGGCACGCCGCATACCTGCTTCATTGGAAACCGCTTCTGATACGGAATATCGGATTGCAGTGTGACCTGTGAAAATGACGATCGATTCCACATACGAGCCACTCGCTCGAATCACCAACCTTTTTGCGGAACCCTGCGATGGGCATTACCGTATCGGTATGCCCGTCAATGCCAATATCGCCGCCGATACAGTAGGGCGATTTGCTCACAATGACAAGGCTGACCACACGGCACTCATCCACGAGCACCGAGACGGAACCTTAGAAAAATACACTTTTCGGGAACTTGATGACCTCGCATGCCGGTTTGCCGTATATCTGGCAAATTTGGGAGTTCGCCGAGGTGAGCCGGTCGCAATTCACACCAGCCAGAGCCCACAGACTGCAATCGCACATATCGCGATCTACAAAATTGGTGCGATCGCCATGACTCTGTCCCATCTTTACGGCCCGGACGCGGTGGCGCACGTAATCAGTGATTCAAAAACCCGAATAATCATCACCAAATCTGAATTCTGGTCGAAAATCCGTGACAGATGCAAAGCGCTGAATATCCTTGAGCACTGCATCGTTCATGGTGAAACTGAAGCCGATGAGATCAGCTTCGATGACTGCATCAAGCAGCCGGTTGAAAATTTTGAGCCAGTTCTTACGGCGACCGAAGAGCCAGCCCTGCTGATGTACACCTCCGGTTCCACCGGAATGCCGAAAGGGTTGATGCATGCCCATCGAATCATACACGCCTACCTGCCAACACTGACCCTGATTTATGACCTGGAACTGGATTATCCGGACGCGGTATTCTGGAGCCCGGCTGATTGGGCGTGGGTCGGCGGGCTTCTGGACCTGGTTTTGCCAGCCTGGCAGCATGGACAGACCGTAATTTCAACGCATCAGCGGTTTTCTGCAAAGTGGGCGTTCGAGTTCATGGAAAGACATGGCGTAACTCACTCGTTCATGACACCGACGGCGTTGAAAAGACTCGCAGAAATCAGACAACCGAGAAAACAGTGGAATCTTTCGGTAAGAGTCGTCTGCACCGGAGGTGAAAGCCTTCCAGGCGAGGTGATGCGATGGGCTGAGGACGAATTCGAAATCATTTGCAACGAGTTCTACGGACTGACTGAGTTCAACCACATGGTGGGTTGCTGCAAACGTCTGTTTCCGACAATTCCCGGTTCCATGGGTCGTTCGTTTCCCGGGCGGCAAGTCGCAATAATTGATGATCAGGGCAATCAGTTGCCGGACGGCTCGGTTGGAGAGATTGCATCGTGGAGACCAACTGATCCCAGCCTGTTTCTGGGATATTGGGGTAACCCGGGCGTGCCCGAGAAAATGAGACTGGGTAGCTGGTTGCGTTCGGGTGATCTTGCCGTCAGGGACGAGAACGGATACTTCTGGTATCACGGACGAAATGACGACCTGATCAAGAGCGCGGGCTATCGAATCGGACCGAATGAAGTGGAAGACGCTCTGGTAGCCCACCCCGATGTTGCAGAAGCCGCGGTAGTGGGAAAACCGGATCGCGAACGCGGTTCTGTGGTCATGGCTTATGTACGACTGATGGCGGGCGTGGAAAAAGATGACCAGACACGGGAAAGGCTTCAAAATCATGTCAAGACCAACCTGGCGGTATACAAATACCCGAGAGTCATCGAATTCGTCGACTCGTTTCCACTAACCAGTTCGGGAAAGATCAGAAGGAATCTCCTGCGCCAGCGCGCTGCAGAAAACTCCGATTGAAGATGCAGGAACGATCGGTCAACATTGACTTGTTTGTCTTTGTCGTACAACGCGTAACAGGCGCCCTGCTCGCGCTGCTACTGCTGATACATCTGATCACGATTATGTACGCGGTTCAGGGGGATCTTTCGGTTTCGGAAATCGTCGAAAGAGTCCGCGGAAACATCGCGTGGATAATTTTCTACGGGTTTTTCATCGTTACCGTAGTGGTACATGCAATGATTGGACTGCGAAATATTCTTACTGAAATGTCCAGTTTCAATAGACGGGTGATCGATCTGACAGTAACCACATATGCAGCCGTCACACTACTGTTGGGAGTTGAAGCCATCAAGGCGATCTGGTAGTCGGGTATGGGTATCAGGGACAATCCAAATCACCTGGCATTTGTCGTTCACCGGATCTCCGGTCTGTGTCTGGCTATATTTATACCGATTCACTTGTATGTTATTTCCCTGCTCATCAGAAACCCGGAACAGCTGGACGCATTTCTGACGTGGACATCAACCCCTGCGGTCAAACTATCGGAAACCCTGCTGATCATACTTGCAGGCATTCATCTCGCCGGCGGAATCCGAATACTTGTTGTTGAGTGGTTCTCAGTCAGTGGTGTGAAGAGTCGCTGGATTTCAATCGCCGCCGGATTCTCAATCCTCTGCGGCGTACTGTTTCTGACAGCATCAGCCCAATGACGCCCATAGAACGGGGCTCATCCATGAGGAAATTCCAGACTGATGTCCTGATTCTCGGGAGCGGTGGTGCAGGACTGTTGGCCGCAATCCACACCTATGATGCAAATCCGTCCCTTAAGGTAACAGTCGCCACCAAAGGCCTCGCCGGAAAGTCCGGCTGTACACGAATGGTCCAAGGTGGGTACAACGTTGCGTTGAGCGCGGACGATTCGATTGAGAAGCATTTCAGGGACACGGTTGAGGGCGGTAAATGGATCAACGATCAGGACCTGGCATGGACTTTGGTCTCGATGGCACCGGAGCGTGTGCTTGAACTGGAAAATCGACATGGTTGCTTCTTCGACCGCAACAGTGACGGTACTCTTCATCAGAAGGCATTTGCCGGACAGACATTCGACCGAACTGTCCACAAAGGTGACCTCACCGGAATCGAGATTATGAATAGACTCTCTGAACAGGCACGTCGTAGACCTATTTCGATACTTGAGGAGCATCGGGCAATCGAATTGATACCTGATCGAGAGAGATGCCGTATTGTCGCGGTACTGTTGATCGACATCTGCAGCGGAGAGTTCGTGTTGATTCAAGCACGTGCGGTAATTATCGCGACCGGAGCCGGTCCAACCATGTATAAGTTTCACACACCATCCGCTGACAAATCCTGTGATGGGTTGGCCCTCGCTCTTCGCGGTGGATTGGTACTGAGGGATATGGAAATGGTTCAGTTTCATCCGACAGGATTGCTGGCTGGCGCGGATACAAGAATCACGGGCACCATCATTGAAGAAGGGTTACGCGGAGCCGGCGGGTATCTCCTGGATAGTGCAGGTTACAGATTCATGCAGGACTACGATGAGCGAGGCGAGCGCGCCACACGCGACATTGTGAGCCGCGCGATGTTCGATCAAATGCGCTCAGGTGCGACAGGACCCAACGGCGGAGTATTCATCTGTATGGACCACCTGGATGAAAACTTGGTACGCACACAGTTCAAGGGGATGGTCAAACGATGCAGGGATATCGGACTCGATTTGGTTTCGAAACCTGTTGAAGTGACCCCAACTGCGCACTATGTCATGGGCGGTATCGAAATTGATGTTGACTGTGCCACCTCAATGTCAGGTGTATTCGCCGCAGGCGAGGATTCTGGTGGCGTACATGGCGCCAATCGGCTCGGTGGAAATGGAGTCGGAAACTCTACTGTATTCGGTGGAATCTCCGGTGATTCCGTCGCCGCCTGGTTGAAGTCGGATAATGAATTCGCAGAACCTGATACGTATGTATTGGAAACCGCCGTCTCGCGAACGCTTACCCCTTTTGATAAACCGATTCAAAGCCTGAACCGTATCCGCGAATCGCTTTACGATGTCATGTGGGAGCATGCGGGTATTGTGCGATCCACACAGAGTCTGGAGACCGCGACAACTGTTCTGAATGACGTTGAACAAGAACTCGATGAATGCGGAATTGACTCATCGACCCGTTCCTTCAATCTGAGCTGGCACGATTACCTGAATCTGCGAAATCAAATCTTGGTGAGTCACGCAATTGTCGCCTCAGCCAAACAACGAACGGATTCCCGGGGCGCACACTATCGATCCGACAATCCGCATATAGGTCGGCTGCGCGATTCCGAATTCACACGCGTTGTCATGCAAGATACTAAAATAAACACACATTCCGAAAAAGTCAGATTCACTCGCCTTGAACCACCTGATGACGGGGCATAACAATTGCGTAACTCGAAATATTGACAATGATTTCCGAAGCTTCAATTCAGAACGCTGCACTCGAGATTACCCGACAAGCGGCAATCCGCATACCGGAAGACTATCGTAGCGGTATACGGGACATTCGCGAAACTGAGCAAAACTCTCTAAGTTGCTTTGTTCTGGACACAATGATCGACAATTGGGATACTGCGGTCGCAGACCAACGTCCGATGTGCGCGGATACCGGATTACCCAGATACTACGTTAAATTCGGAAATGAAGTTTCCATTGAAGGCGGATTCGTCGCATTAGAGCGCGCTTTGCGAAGAGCAACCGCCGAAGCGACACAAACGATTCCTCTTCGTCCGAACAGGGTTCATCCACTGACACGCGAGGACTTCAACAACAATGTCGGTGCTCGGGCACCGGAAATTGAGTACTCCGTGGAACCTGATGCTGATTGGTTGGACATTACGACCGTCCACAAAGGTGGATTATTCGGTACCGACTATCGGATGTTGTTCCCGGGTGACGGATGGGACGGTGTCAAGAAAATGTTTTTGGATACGATGATCCAGTTTGGCAGGCGGGGTCTCGCCTGCCAACCAGCGATCGTCGGTGTCGGTATGGGCGGAAGTAAAGATACCTGCATGGTGCTGGGCAAGCAGGCTGCCTGTCTGCGTGTTGTCGGAGACCGTCACCCTGACCCAAAGATTGCAGAGCTTGAAGACGAGCTGAAAGAACTGGGGAACCAGATCGGAATGGGCCCGATGGGCTTTGTCGGCAGCTCAATGGTCGTCGACTGTCATATCGAAGTTGCCCATACCCACACAGGCGGAATGCCGGTAAGTATCCACAGTTTCTGTTTGTCCTCACGGCGCGCAGTGGTTCGAATATCTTCTGACGGGGACACAGAGTTCCGCACAGACCCTCAGTGGTTCACACCGTACCATAGACGGGAGGAACTCGAATGAACGACATCAGACAGAAAACTGTCAGACTGCGCGCACCGGTTTCAGAATCTGACCTCAAAAAGCTTGAAATCGGTGATGTAGTCTATATCGATGGCGTGATTTACACCGGACGTGAAGGTGTCTATCGAAAAATCGTAGATGAGCAATTGGTACCGCCATTGGACTTCATCAATACATCGAATGTGAATTTTCATTGCTCTCCGGCGGCTGCTGTTCAGGCAGACGGGTCTTACACCGTTGGAGCTGTAACCGCAACGGCGAGTTTCAGATTCTCGAAATGGATGCACAGATGGTTTGACATATCCGGTTGCAAGGTTGTCATTGGCAAAGGAGGGATGCCTGTAGAAGACTACTCCCAATATTTTGTACCGACCGGTGCTGTCTATCTGACGACTGTCGGTTACGGTACCGGCGCGCTATTGGGACGCGGCATCAAAAAGGTATTGGATGTGTGCTGGCTTGAGGAGTTGGGTATTGCGCAGGCGATCTGGGTTCTGGACGTGGCTGAGTTCGGCCCCTTTCTGGTCGAAAGCGATCTCGATGGAAACAGCCTGTTTGAACAATCAAATAAAGCGATCGACGAAAATATCGAAACGCTCTACAAAGGTTTGAAAGAACCAGCACTGCGTCGTTTCGGTGAAACGACGCAGCGAACTGATGAGGTTATCTGATCCGATTGCGAAACCGGCGCTGACTAGGGCTTTTCCCCGCGTGCCAGACGCTCATTGACATCATCGATAACGTCCAGTAACTCTGGAAACTCGTTGATTACGTAATGTGCGCCGGTTTTCTCCAACAAGTCTCTTGTCTTTGCAAGACGACGCTCAGTTTCCTCATCTGAAATGGTTTCTGCCTCTTCCAGACTGTTGATATTCATATAGTTGCTGTAGCGGGCCATCCCCACTGTCCAGCAACCCGCTTCAAGACCCTCACCGACTCCAGTGATGGTGTCGTCGACCTTGATCACTGACTGAATTGGATGAATGTCCAATATGTCCAGGTTACGATAAACCATGAATGGTTTGGGCCTTGCGCCATGAAACACTTCATCGCCGGCGACGGTTGTATCAGGATGATAACCCTGCTCCCTTGCGTCAGCCGCCAGAATGTCCACCATGCTTCGTACGAATCCGGTTGTCATGCCGACTTTGATGCCATCGGACTGAATTTTTTTCGTGGCCTCAACGACACCTGGAAGGAGAGTTGTATAACGTCGCAGGCAGTCGAGCTGCATCGGCACGAAATCGGCAAACATGTTGTCAACATCATCCTGTGTCGGGTCGGAGTCCTTGATTTTTCGCCAACGTTCTCGTATATCAGGATTTTGCGTCAATGCGGCGATGTGCAGATCTTTTCGCAGGCCCATCGGTCCGCGAGCCTCCTCCATGGATATTTCCACACCTTGCTTGGCAAATACGTCGACGAATACGACAGCTGGTGCAATCACGTAGGCATCCGCCACTGTTCCGCTCCAGTCAAGTATCAGTCCTTTCACTTTTCCGCGATAGGTTCGCGTATATACAAAATCAGATCGCATTATGTTCCTCTTGATCAAAATTCATAATAGTTCCGGTACCGGCGGCCGGACACACCTATTCCGGCGACAACTTCAAAGTGACTCCACCGAACGCTGGATACAATGAATACTCATCTACCCGGCTCAGAACCAAAACTGTAAATTATGTATCAAATTCATCGTACTGCTCAAACTTTTTCCATGGTTTTTTCGTTTATTGGAAACCTAACCGGTATTCGTCCCTGACCTGAACGATCACAAATTGTTTAAATTGAGACCAAAGTAAAAGCTCCATTGATTTCTATAGATTGCAATACTTGTGAATTTCTGTCGAATTCTATGGAAGTTAGGCACCGCCGACGAAACCGAAATAATCTCCCATTAATTTCGATTATCCATATAATCAGAAATTAATTAGTCGTTCGAGTCTGTTAAATTTTTCGAGTCATGGACTGACGACCTGTAGTTGTAGAGCGATTTTGGATTCAATGTCTCAACTGGATGTGAGACAAAACTGAGGGCGATTCATTTAACTTTCCAAATTGGAATTTGATCGACATTAACATTTACAAAGGTGATCATCATGAAAATTCCAACACTCGCGAAAGCTGCTTTGTTAGCAATCCTTTCGTTTTTCATTTCGACAATCTCTTTTGCAAAAGAAGAACTGCTCGTCTATACGGCGGTTGAGGCGGATGAGCTGGCGATGTTTGAAAAGGAGTTCGAGGCGGACTACCCTGATATTGATGTCAAGTGGGTTCGCGATTCCACCGGCATCATGACAGCAAAGTTGCTGGCGGAAAAAGACAATCCTCAAGCCCATATCGTTTGGGGATTGGCGGCAACCAGTCTTGTGTTTCTGGCGAATGAGGGGTACTTTGAGGGATATTCCCCGAAAGGTGTTGAAATGCTGGATTCCAAATACGTCGACCCGACCATGGACCCACCGCTGTGGGTTGGCCAAAGAGCCTGGATTGCCTCAATCTGCTTCAATACTGTCGAAGCGGAAAAACATGGTCTGCCAATGCCAGAATCATGGAACGATCTGACTGACCCCGTTTACCAGGGCCATGTTGTGATGCCAAATCCAAACTCGTCCGGAACTGGATTTCTTGATGTGTCGAGTTGGCTGCAGTTGTGGGGTGAAGAAGGAGGCTGGAAATTCATGGACGCACTTCACGAGAACATTGCATGGTATACACATTCCGGTTCCAAACCTTGCAAGCAAGCCGCTGCCGGTGAAATTCCGGTTGGAGTTTCGTTCGCATATCGCGGTGCAAAACTGAAAAACAGCGGTGCGCCGGTTGAGGTCATCGCTCCGAGTGAAGGTGTAGGATGGGACCTTGAAGCTTTCGGAATCGTCAGAGACTCGAAGAATCGCGCTGGTGCACAGGCACTGGCGGATTGGTCGGTCACTCGCAAGGCGAATGAAATCTATAACCGGGAATATGCCGTTGTCGCAATGCCGGGTGTCGCGCAGGAAGTCAAAAACTTCCCTCCGAACATCCTTGAAAAGATGATCAACAACGACTTCGCATGGGCGGCCGCAAATCGCCAGCAAATTCTGGCTGAGTGGCAAAAACGATATGGAGCCAAATCCGAGCCCAAATCGTAGAAATCTTGACTAGTTTGGCCGCAGACTGCGTCATACTTTCACCTCGCAAGTCTGTGCCTTGACAATTATCAAGCGACCGGGGGTTGTAAACGTTTGCAACTCCCGGTTCTGTTAGATACCAATTGCTCCAATTCGCATGACTCAGGCAATACCATACCTGCAAATTCGATTCCTCACCAAGAAGTTCGGTACTTTCGAGGCACTGAAGGAAGTCAGCCTCAATGTCAATCAAAGCGAACTGGTTTGCCTGCTTGGTCCATCCGGCTGTGGAAAGACTACAGTTTTGCGATGTATAGCAGGCCTGGAATCCCCCACATCGGGAGAGATCATACAGAACGGCGTTGATGTGGCTCCCTTGCCACCCGACCAGCGGGATTTCGGAATTGTCTTTCAGTCCTACGCCTTGTTTCCCAACCTGACCGTTGACGAGAACCTCGCGTTCGGCCTTAGAAATCGGAAGATAACGAAATCAGCAATTTCCGAAAGGGTTGAGGAACTCACGCGGATGGTTGGACTGGAAGGACATGGCGACAAATATCCCGGGCAGCTTTCGGGAGGACAGCAGCAACGCGTTGCGCTCGCACGGGCGCTGGCGCCGTCACCCAGTCTGTTGTTGTTAGACGAACCACTTTCGGCTCTGGATGCAAAAGTTCGCCAGCATCTGCGTCGGGAAATTCTCGATCTCCAGAGGAAGATTGGCATCACCACAATTCTCGTCACGCACGATCAGGAAGAGGCGCTCACCATGGGCGATCGGATCGTGGTCATGGACCACGGTGTCATCGCACAGATCGGTACCCCTCAGCAAATTTATGAACTTCCGGAGACTCCATTTGTAGCTGACTTTATCGGAGAGATGAATTTTCTTAAAGGCCGCTTGCAAGGTAACAACCTCGTGGAGGTTGGGAACCTGAATTTCTCCTTTGAGGGCTCGACTGGCTCCGCCCAACAGGGAGATGATGTCAATCTTTGCATTCGTCCCGAAGACATCGTACTGACGAATATGTTTGATATGGGTGAACAATCGAATACTGTCGCGGCTACGGTGCAAGATACGGAATTTCTCGGTTCAATCTATAGAATTCGATTGGCGTTCGAAAAAAAAGGTGACACTGAATTTGTCGCACAGGTGCCGCCCGCAAATATGCGCTCGCTGGTACTGCAATCCGGCGCGCAGGTACAAGTCCAGTTCCCGATTGATCGGGTGCGCGTGTATCGACGCGACACCTGACAGGTTCGAGTGATGGCTTTCGTGACGACCGCTGGCAGCGTCAGGACAAAATACAGCCGCGACGACAAGATTCAAGGGGTTTCGCTGCTGGTGATTGTGGCGGTCATTGCCGTTACAGTGTTCCTTCCGCTCCTCACAATATTCCTCAAAAGCCTCCAGAACAGGGACGGTGGATTTGTCGGCGTCGCCAACTATCTCGAGTATTTTCAGACACCGGCTCTCGTCGATTCGATCAGCAACACTCTTTTCGTCGGTGTCGTAACCATGGTCATTGTTATCGCAATGGCATTTGTCTATGCATACGCGCTGACTCGAAGTTGTATGCCATTGAAAGGTTTTTTCCGATCGATTGCGCTAGTGCCATTGCTTGCACCATCGCTTCTGCCCGCCATCGCGCTCATCTACATGTTCGGAAACCAGGGATTCATGAAATGGGCGCTTTTCGGTTACGAAATACGGGGCCCGATCGGTATTGTGATATCGCTCACGTTCTGGATCTTTCCTCATGTGGTGATGCTTCTATCGACAGCCCTGTCTACGTCAGATGGAAGACTGTATGAGGCTGCACAAGTCTTGGGCGCCGGCAAAATACGCACATTTTTCAAGGTGACCCTGCCTGCTGCGAAATACGGCGTCATGAGCGCATGTTTCGTCGCGTTCATCTACACGATCACGGATTTCGGAGCATGCAAGGTGATCGGTGGTTGGTTCAACGTGCTTTCCCTCGACATATACAAGCAGGTTGTGGGACAGCAGAATTTCCAGTTGGGTGCGGTCGTCAGCGTCATGATGCTGTTACCGGTTGTGATAACCTTTCGCCGCACAGCAACTCGTCCAGCGCCGGCAAACAGCGCAAATCACACCTGGTTCAGTACCCTACAATCCCAAACCGAACACCCGCTTCGACCTGATCATGCTGATTTACTGCATCGCAGTCGGAATCATACTGATGGGTATTCTGGGTACGGCCGCCTATGCGTCATTCGTAACTTTCTGGCCGTATAACCTGAGCCTGTCGCTGCAGAACTATCAATTCAATCTGATGGACGGAGGTAGCTGGCTGTCATACCGAAACAGTGTTGTGATGTCGGTCTACACGGCATTCATCGGTACCGCAGTGATTTTCAGCGCCGCTTACTTCATCGAGAAGTCACGACGATTCACCGGCATCCGCTCGGTGTTGAATATCTTCTCCATCATTCCGCTGGCGACACCCGGTATGGTGCTTGGACTGGGTTATCTGTTTTACTTCAACGCACCATCCAATCCTTTGCATTTCATCTACCACACCATGGCGATACTTGTTCTCGCCAACATCGTACACTACTACACCGTGCCACACCTGACTGCGACCACCGCCCTAAAGCAGCTGGATGTGGAATTCGAATCGGTGGCCGCCTCATTGAAAGTCCCGTTTTACAGATCTTTCTGGCATGTGACACTGCCCATCTGCCTGCCAGCAATCATCAATATCTGGATCTATTTGTTCGTTACCGCAATCACAACCGTGTCCGCAATCGTATTTCTATACGGGCACGATACTGTCATCGCCGCGGTCGCCGTCCTCAATATGGATGACGCGGGAGACATCGCGCCCGCAGCAGCAATGGGAATGATGATTGTCTATACTGCGGCCGGTGTACGCATCCTGCATTGGCTGATCGCGAACTTCATTGAGAAAAGAACCCAAAAGTGGCGACTCAGCAAAGAGTATGGACATTAGCGTACGGCATAGAAAGTCTGTAAACACTGCCGCTTTATTCGTATAGTGGTGTCGTATGAGTTCCATGTATGCCGGTAGATTGTTTCGTCCAGCCGGGCCAATTCTGTGAAAGGATATGTTATCGCGCTCAGACAATCGGAGCTGGAGGAGCTGACGGAGATTGCCCGTGAAGATTCGTGCAAGGCGAAGTCTGACCGGGAACTCACTGTTGAAATGCGATCAGCTGCGGTCGAACCACTCTCAAAGCGTCGGTGATATTCCAAACGGTGACTACACGTCAGCAGCCATCGACAAGATCGCGATGTCTCCGGCATACGCAACAGTGTCCGGTGAACGACCAGGTCCTCGATTCGTACCTGCCGAATCGGAATGCCAGCGTCAGTTGCTTTTCACCCCGAATGAGTGCAATACATTCAATCAGGACACCGCCGACCGTGTCAGCCGCATCACCGCGCCTGCTGTTGTCCCTGCCCCTTATCCGCAACCAGTCGCAGATGCCGCGGCACCGCCCGCTGCATGACACCATTCGCACCATGATCGCCGCACGGCCTGAACCCCACCGGCGGCCGGGTCCACTCGAACACACCATCCGACACGTCAATCAGGTGAATGCCCGACTGCCACACCATCTCACGCTGCTCCCGGTCAATGTTGACCACCGCAAGTATCGGATACACCGGGCTTGACTCATACTCACGCCTGACCGCGCGAAATGACCTCACCAGCTCCCAAACCTGATCCAGATGCTCCGGCGCGAACCTGCTCTTGATCTCCACTATATAGGCCGCACCGGAACCGTTGCGGGCGACAGCCCAGCCATCCAGCTGCAGACTCCTGCTCTCGTACGCCGCCATGTAGTCGGCATCGAAATGCTCGTCCAGTATCCGCCGGATCGAGGGTTCCGCAAGCGCCTCGGTGTAACTTCCGAGCCGGTTGCCGTATCCGCCGATCTGCTTGCCGTGCTCTTTCGTCTTCTCGGCCAGCTTCGCCAGATCTTTCCTGAGTTCCTTCCAGCCCTCCTCGGACTCCTTACGTATCTTTTCGGACTCCTTCCTCATTTTTGCGACACGCTTATCGGATCGCTTCCACCTCTCTTCCGATTCCTTACGCATCTTTTCCGATTCCGCACGCATCTTTTCCGTCTCCGCACGCATTTCAGCGGCACGCTGATTGATCCGCTCGGTCTCCTCGCGTATCTTCTGAATCCTTTCCTCAGTCGTCAGGTTCTCCTGTTCCGGCAATTTCGACACCTCGCATGTCAAGTTGATCTCTCCATCGGCAATATCCAGTCAAAAGTCTGATGCCCGGTCCGGTCTCCATGATACTACGATACGGCAATTTGATCGGGTCGGATTGCCCGACAATACGGCTTCCAGGTCAGTGTCGATTTAAACAGTGCCCGGAGTGTTCAATCGGATGCCGCCGCTGCACCAGACAGCAAATTTATCTCAACGTACTCAGAATATTGCCTGAAGTAGAAATACAATTTTGTAAATTTCAGCTGAGTTTACTTTTCCTTGCCAGCTTTGAATTCACCCCAGCGCAGGGAAAGGTTCCCTCCAATGGACGCAAATGGTTCTGGCGGCATTTTTTTCGGCTGTGCCTGCTTCTTATAGTATTCCAGAGATGCGGAGTTTATCCCGCATATCAATTCAGCAATCAATTTCCCGGCCAGTGTTCCTTTTGTCGTACCCAAACCGTTCTGGCAACATATCGAATACAGGTTTTCCTCCAGTTCTCCAAATGCCGGAACCGCATTACGACTCAGACAGAGCAGGCCTCCCCATCGATACTCCATCGTTACGCTACCGAGCTGTGGAAATCGCGTAAGGAAAGTACGGTCATGAGTCCGCACGATATTGTTCATTCGATTTTCTGAAACTGTTCGATTCGGTGCCCAAGAAATACCGTTTCGGACAATAATTCTGTCGCCGCCAATACCCGAAATTCGTCTGACGGTTGTACCGAAAGGGTCTGACGGAGTCAACGCCCATCTAGACTCACCGCCGAGTTTCTGAATCTCATCCTGCATCAACCGACGCGTCATCGAGGCATACAGAATGATATGGATAAGGCGGCGTCTGAAATAGCCAAAACTCTCCACATGTCCATTAACGGCGAGAACGACTGTTTCCGCATCGATTGAGGCAGCCGGGGTCTTCAATCTCCAGCCGCTACCTTTTCTGACAATGTCGATTACCGGTGTTTTCTCAAATATTTCGATGCCTGATTTGTGAATTCCCAGAGCGAGTCCTGTGATATATGCCGCTGGCTGAATTATCGCCGTTCCCGGCATCGCTATACCCGACAAGTAATAATCAGAACCGGTAATCTCCTTCATCCCCTTTGCATCAAGTATTTCAAAGTTCTCCCCAAGTTGGTCAAGACGCTTGGCAAAACTCATGTTATGTTTGTGACCGGACTCGGTTGCCGCACCGTTGATTTTGCCGGGTATCGTGAATACGTTTTCTGGCATGGAAAATTCATCCGCAACCTGATTTGCAAATTCGATCGCTTCGCGGTTCATTGAAATCTGCTGACGATCATCATCCAGCGTTCCCAGATAATCCTTGGATCCGAGGTTGTGTGGCACATCAATCATAAAGCCGGAATTACGACCGGCAGGTCCTACAGCGATGTGCCTCGCCTCAAGAACAACAACTCGACTTTTGGGATTCAATTCATGAAGACGTTTGGCCGCAGACAATCCAGCAAACCCAGCGCCAACAATTGCAATGTCTGCTGTCAGTGACTGGTTTAGTTCCGGATATTCCAGTCCGGCAGGCATAATCTTTACCCATCCAGAAACGCCAGGATCAAAAGGTAGAATTCTTACTTTCTTGGACAATGCTACCGGTTCACGACTATAGACACAAGGGATTGTGGAGTGGTGAAATCTGAAAAAAAGAGTGTCTGTCACTGACGATGATCATATGCCGGGCGAGTGTCCAACCGTGCGAAAACGGTCAGGGATCGGGTTCAATTCAGACGTGGCTATACTTCGTCAGTCACTCGACACCCATCGCTATGAAATGAAAAAATTTAACTGATCGATAGTCAAATTGAATTCAGGAACAACATCTGAAAGTGTGCTCTGTTCCTCTTCATCCAGCAGGTCCATTGACTTTCGCGTTGGCTTGCTGCCGGTTTCGAGTCACTCATGCAACACTTTCTTGCGGACTTGTATCAGACAAATCAATCCATATCGTTTTCAGTTCGGTATATTGATCATGCGCGTGGATACCATTGTCGCGGCCACCGAATCCGGATTGCTTGTAGCCGCCGAATGGCGTTGAGATGTCACCCTCACCGTAGTTGTTGACAGTTACGGTTCCTGCTCTAAGTGATCTGGCCGCACGCAGCGCCTTTTTCGCATTCGCGGAATAGATGCTGGCAGTCAACCCATAGTCGGTTTGGTTCGCCAGTTCAATGGCTTCATCAAATGAAGAAACTGTCAGCACTGATAGAATAGGACCGAATATCTCGTCGCGTGCAAGCGGATCTTCCGGGCTCACGCCATCGAATATTGTCGGTTCTATGAAATTTCCATTCACGCTGCCACCTATGACAGTAGTGGCTTCTCCAGCTCCGCTTTTCAGATAGCCTGAGACTTTTTTGCAATGATCAGCGTCGACAAGTGCTCCCAGGTGATTTGCGGGATCAAGCGGATCACCGGTTTTCCAGTCCCGGGTTCGAGCGACAATATTTTCCAATAGGCGTTCCTTGACTTTTTCGTGTACGATCAGGCGAGAGCTCGCAGAACAGTTCTCACCCATATTCCAAAACGCGCCATTTACGACATGGCCGGCAACCAAATCCAGCTCTTCCGCATCTTCCAGGACAATTGCAGGATTCTTCCCTCCACATTCCAACACGACTTTCTTCAGGTTGCTGTCCGCCGCATATCGCAAAAACAGCTTACCGGTCTCAGTTGATCCGGTGAAACTCACCATGTCGATATCGGAATGTCTGCCAAGCGCAGCACCGGTTGATGGACCTTCGCCGGGCAACACCTGCAGCACACCACGGGGCAGGCCCGCTTCCATGGCAAGTTCCGCGACACGAAGCGCTGTCAGTGAAGTTTGCTCAGCGGGTTTTACTATCACTGAATTTCCAGCTGCAAGCGCCGGTCCGATCTTCCATGCCATCATCAACAATGGGAAATTCCACGGCAATACAGCAGCAACTACGCCTACAGGCTCGCGAACTATCATGGCAATTGCATCATCTCCACTCGGCGCAGCCTGATCGTAGATCTTGTCGATCGCCTCAGCATGCCATTTGATCGTGTGAATCGTTTCCGGAATATCAATTGTTTCGCAGTCGCGAATCGGTTTGCCGCTGTCAAGGCTTTCCATCACAGCCAACTCTCGACGATTTCTCGTGATCAACTTGCACAAACGTATCAGCACATCCTTGCGGTCAGACGGATGAAGCTTGGACCATCTGCCCTGATCAAAAGCCTCCCGCGCTTTTTGAACTGCGAGGTCTACGTCATCTTCACCGGCTGAATTGATTTCGCAAATCGGTTCTCCGGTAGCCGGATTTACGGTTTTCAATTTCGAACCGCTACCAGCCCGAAACTTACCATCAATAAACACAGTTCTTGGAAAATTAATTGATTCCGCGATGGCGATGTATTCTTCGTATGTCAACAAATCGCTCATGTCATCTCCTGGTCGATTACCGCGTTCATGGTACGAATGACTTCGGCCACAAGGCGCTTTTCATCCTTGTTCAAAGGCTGCAACGGCTTGCGCGGCGGACCTGCTTCAATGCCCCGCAGCGTCAATCCGTGCTTGACACACTGAACAAACTTACCACCTTGCTCCAGTACGCGCATAAGCGGAAGCATCGCTGACATGATCCGACGTCCTTTGACGAAGTCTCCATCTACCATACAGGTTCGATACAGCGCGATATGAGCTTCTGGAGCGAAATTCGAACCCGCACAAATCCATGAGCTCGCACCCCATGCGAAGAATTCAAGAGCCTGATCGTCCATGCCACACGAGATCTGGATATGGGAATAATCCCGCGCCAGCATATGCAGGCGATTGATATCTCCGGAACTCTCCTTGATTGCACAGAAATTCGGACTGCGACCCAGACGATCCAATGTCTCCTCGTCCATGTTGACGCTCATACGGCCGGGATAGTTGTAGAGCACGATCGGCAAATTGGCGACTCTGTCGACAGCCAGGCAATGCAGTGCAATTTCGCGTCCGGTCGGACATGCGTATGGAGGGGTGGCGACCAGCAGTGCATCCGCACCTATCGCTTTCGCTTGCTCAGCAAAATAAATGCTGTCCTCGGTCCTGATGGCACCCGTGCCAACGATCACCGGCAATCGGCCGTTGACCAGATTTTTGGCGAATGACATCATTTCGACGCGTTCCGGTGCGGTCTGCGAGTAATATTCACCGGTGGTACCTGCGACGACAATCCCGTCCACTCCGGATTCGATCAGAAATTCAATAGTCTTCTCGTAGGCCTCCCAATTGATTGAAAAATCATCGTTATAGGGAGTGACGACCGGAGTGTAGATGCCTTCAATTTTCATAACGGAAATGTGAATATCTCAGTTCAAGTTAAATAGCATTCCAATTGGTTCGCTGACTTTTCCTGCATGCCGACTCCGGTACGGTGATGATCAGACGGACTCACTTACTCGACACACAGGCGTTCCGTCAACAAATTTAAGTGTCAAATAGCACAACAGGGTTGATAGACGAATGATTTTACGCTGATTTGTGTTATCCAATGACTGTTGATCACTCGTTGCAACGCTCTCCAAGGACCAACAAAAGAGACGTCTAAATTATCCAAATATTCAGATTCCGTGGATAAATTTTTCCGAGAATTCAACTCGAATTTTCAATTAACCGATTTGCACAATTCAGCAAGTATCTGTAATGTCTCGAATTTTACCATTGATTCGAAGTCACTCCGAAAGTAATTGATTGCCTCAGCCGTCTTTGTGTGCCCAGCGTATGGCGAAATTCCTCAAGGTACGATTCTCGACCGTTGAATATGATGATCTGAACCTATACTGACGTTGCACATAACGTGCCTGATTTGGATCCCGTTCCAGTGGCCTCAGAATTTTCGACAAAGTTTCCTCACTTGGGCGTTGAAAACAGCTTCGCGATGATTACGCTCGCAGGCGAGCGTTCTGAGGGTCGTACGGTGGTGATTCCAACACAGTCGCATTCTTTCTGACACCCAGAATTGGTATCTCAAATGTAGCACCGGCATCGGAAAACCGAGGTTCGACATATACGTAAGCCAGACTCATGCCCGTTCGATGTCCGAATGCACCGCTACAGACGATTCCCATAGGTCGATCACCATCCAATGCCGGTTCATTTCCGAGACAGTCCGCATCATCGGCATCGACTGAGACCAGTACCAATTTGATTTCGATTCCTTCAGATTTTCTTGCGATAACACATTCCTTGCCGATGAACGAACTATCGTAGTCAACAAACCGCTCGATATCTGCCTCAACGGGAGTGATTTCAGTTGTCAGTTCACTTCCCCAGCCCTTATAGCCCTTCTCCAGCCTCATGCTGTTGACCGCATAGGATCCAAACCAGCCCAGGCCGTACTCCTCTCCGGCCTGCTCCAGCTGCGAGCAAAGCGACCCCATCGAATCCATCGGATGATAGAGTTCCCAACCGAGTTCTCCCACATACGAAACCCGAAGCGCTATGACGTCAATCCCACCGACCTTGATTTCCTGACTTGTCAGCCAGCGAAAACTGTCATTGTCCAATGCGGTATCGGTCAGTTTCGATAGCAGGTCACGTGAGCTCGGACCGGCAATCGCGAGCATGCCCAACTGATCGGTCACATCCTCTATACTGACATCTTCGCCGCCTTCCACATGCTGCTCCATCCAGTCAAGGTCATGCTGCTGCGCAACAATCGCTGAGGTCAGGAAAAAGCGATCGTCGGCCAGGCGCGAAATCGCGACTTCACATTCTATGCCGCCCAGCGTCGTCAGCATGTGCGTAAGCGATATTCCACCACTTCTTTTAGCCACACGGTTGGCTCCAACACGATTCAAGAACTGTTCGGCATCTTTGCCGGTAACCATGTACTTCGAAAACGCTGTCAGATCGGCGATCCCGACTCGCTCCTGTACACATCTGCATTCGGCCGCAACAGGATCAAAGACGTTTGTTCTGCGGAACCCATATTGCTCCTCGCTTCCATCAAGCGAAAACCACTTCGGCCGCTCCCATCCATAATATTCGCCGTAAACTGCCCCTTTTGCTTTCAGTCTCTCGTAGATTGGTGTGGTTTTGACAGGTCGACCCGCTTCGCGAAATTCACCCGGGAAATGCACCTGATACATTTCCTGGTATTCATCTATCGATTTGTCGACTACATAACAGCCGGGAAGATTCGCGAATTCTCCATAGCGCCTCGGATCCATTTCCCGTACATTGATCTCAGTCTGTCCGTGAACTATCCACTGCGCCAGGTATTTCCCGGCACCCGGCCCTTGCGTTATGCCGATCGATGCGCCGCAGCACAGCCAATAGTTTTCGAGTCCGGCTGCAGGACCCAGCAGAAATCCGCCATCCGGCGTGTGGGTGATCGGTCCGTTCACAACCCGCTTGATCCCGGCTTGTCCGAAAAGAGGCACGCGCTCGGCAGCCTTCATCAAGCTGTAGTCAAGCCGATCGAGATTTTCCGGAAGAAGTTCCATGTCAAAACTCCAGTCGATACCGTCCAGCCCCCAGGCAGCCGCCTGAGAGGTCTCATACGGACCGACCAGTATGCCTTTCTGTTCCTGTCGGATATAGCAAGAAGCAATCGGGTCCCGGACAACCGGTGGCTCTTTATCCAGAGCTTCGATTTCGGGAAGATTTTCGGTTACAAGATATTGATGCTGCATATTGACGATCGGCAATCGGAACCCCGACATCTGCGCCACCTGGTCAGAAAAACTTCCCGCAGCATTGACAACATGCTCACAGACAATCGAACCCTGCTCAGTGATCACATTCCATTCGCCACCGTTTGTGCGTTCGACTCCAATGACACGGTTTCTTCGGATGATTTCCACACCGCGGTTACGTGCACCGACAGCCATCGAATTGGTGCTGCTCGCCGGATCAGTATGTCCGTCATTCGGTGTATAGAAACCAAGTTTCACATCATCCATCACCAGTAATGGATGAATCTCCTTCATTTCAGAGTGGCCGACGAGGTGCGATTCAGCACCGATGTAGTCTAGTATTCCCTTGACGTAGTGAAACCAGTCGACTTCAGCGTCTGTCACAGCAAGGCGCAGTGCACCGCAACCGTGCCATCCCGTCGCTTGGCCGGTTTCCTCCTCAAGTCTGGCATACAGTTTGACTCCATAATCATGGATTTTCGCCATATTCAGACTACCGATGAAATTGGGTATAAGACCCGCGGCATGCCAGGTCGACCCTGAAGTTAGCTCACCTTTGTCAATCAGTACAACGTCGTTCCATCCTTCAAGGGGAAGATGATAGGCGAGTCCGACACCCATCGCACCTCCGCCGATAATCACGACTCTTGCATGCTCTTTCATTTTTCCTCTATCTGATGTTGTCGAAGTTCACGATGGAATCAGTCATATCCTTAACTGTCGCGAGACCCGATGGCATGGTAATTGACTTGCGATAGTTTTCGATCGCCTGTGGGGAGAAGTCAGAGTCGGGCTTCTGCTCATGTTCGAAATTACGGAAATAATCGGTTCCTCGAACCAGCATGGCTGTATCGTGGCCTCCGTTTTTCAGCTGAATGACATCGGCGGCAATATAGCTGATCGACAGACCGATTCGGGAACGATCTGAATGGTTCGGACCGGAACCATGCAACAGCATGCTGTGATGCATCGAAAACTGCCCGGGACGCAGTTCCACTGTCACTCGGTTCCTTTCGTCCTCATCGGTCAATTCTGCGTTCTGATCGCTCATCAGCATGTTGTTTTCGTCGTAACTGTTGTCGTGAAAACGAAAGCCGTTTTCGTGACTTCCGCGGATCACTTGCATCGCGCCGTTGTCTTCGGATGCGTCGGTCAAAGCCAACCAAACGGTCAACACACCATTCGGCGGCTGCAGCCCCCAGTACAGCAAGTCCTGATGCCATCCGACATGCGCGGCGTTACTGGGTTCCTTGGCGAAAAATGACGCTCCCCACATCAGAATATTCGGTCCGAGAATTGATTCGACCGAATCCAGTATATTCGGATTCCGAACGACTTCGTTCACCCAGGTTGATACTAAGTGTGACTTGAGCAATTGCTTGGATTCGGTCCATCCAGCCATCCGATCGCGAATCTCGAAGAATTTCGGAACCATTGACAGGGCCTCCTGCTCATCATAAGCAGTCAGCGGAGCAACAGCTCCGTCCCGCCAGTACGCTTTGATCTGCTCATCAGTCAGTACGGAACTCATATTGGTCAACTCTGGCATACCCCATACCTCTCTGATCAGAACAAGAATCAGTCCCGGTAGGACATATCGATACTGTCAAGCTTACGCAACAAGGCAGGCCACTCAAAAGTACCGGAAAGTGGCTCCATTTGATACTGCTCGGCAGCATGTTCGCGGACTTCCTCGGGAGGAAGATGGATCTCCCTTCCCATCGAAAGCACATCCATCTGAACCCGACACGATAACTCCAGGTAGTACATGCGTATATAGGCTTGTGCGACTGTCATTCCCGTCGTCAGCAGTCCGTGATTGCGCATGATCATCACCGGATTGTCACCTAGACTGGCAGCGAGCCGCTCCCGTTCGTCCAATTCAAGTGACAATCCTTCATACTCGTGGTACGACACCTGGTTATAAAACTGAAATGCATCCTGAACCAGGGGCAAAAAACCTTCCTTCAATGCAGAAACCGCCAATCCAGCTCGGCTGTGGGAATGCATGACGCAGTTCACATCTTCCCGCTCGTTGTAGATTGCACTGTGTATCACGAAACCGGTAAAGTTGCTTTCGCTCGTGTCAATGATCTCGCCGTTGGCGTCCCTGGGCGGCACGGCAACCTGCCCCTTCTCATCCAGCGTGACAAGGTTCGACGCGGTCACCTCATCGAACCGCAACCCGAATAGGTTGATCAGGAAACGATTCGGCTGTCCGGGTACGCGAGCACTGATGTGGTTCCAGACGATGTCGCTGAACCCATTCAGTTCCGCCAGTCGATGACACGCGGCCAGATCGACCCGCGTCTGCCATTCCTCAGTGGTGACTGTCGACCACTTGCCTGTCACAACATTGTCTGAGAGTTTTTGACCTTTCATGATTTGATACCTCGATACTAACGATTCCATTCGCTGTTTTCAATTCGCCCAGAGTGAAGCCAAGCGGAGTCTATTCCCTAGTGGTACTCAATCCGAATTGACCTTGCTTCTTTTGTGCAGGATTGCACTATAAATCTCGTATTCATCAACCGCACCAACAATTTTCTTATCCGAATCGCAGAGCAATACTGGAATTTTGCTGCTGTGGCAGATTTCAATTGTACCCTTCATCGAAATATTCTCCGACGCGCAATACAGATTCCCGGACTCGACTGCCGTTTCCGGCCCCCAATCGCGTATCGGAACTGGTTTCGCATTGCGTGTGGCTTGCTTCAGACTGCCATCCGCCGCAACCGATAGTTCAATGTTCGATTCGTCCAGCCGATAGATTCCTTCACCAATTCTGAAATTCTCGATCGGACTCATGATGGAACTGGCCTTCAACACTCCGACGGGATTCATGTGCGCGACGAAATCGGCAACATACTGATTGAGCGGATTGAGAACAATCTCTTCCGGTGTCCCGAATTGCACAATTCTGCCACTTTCCATGATTCCGATATTGTTACCCAACTTGAGTGCCTCATCAAGGTCGTGACTGACGAACAGGACGGTCTTGTGCAGCCGTTCCTGCAGCTCCAGCAGCTCATCCTGCAGCCTTGATCTGATGAGCGGGTCAAGTGCTGAAAACGGTTCGTCCATCAGCAGTATGTCCGCGTCGGTAGCGAAAGCGCGTGCTAGCCCAACTCGCTGCTGCATACCGCCGGACAATTCGTGCGCATATTTGTCGCGCCACTGGATCAGACCGACCATTTCTAGTTTTTCATCAATGATCGCGGTTCTTTCGGTTTTGGCGATACCTTTCAGTTCGAGTCCGAATGCCACATTTTCTGCAACTGTTCTCCATGGCAACAGGGCAAACTGCTGAAACACCATCGAAACACGATTCATACGCAGCTCTCGAAGCTGCGAAGTTCCGATTCTGGAAACGTCGACCTGACTGCCGTTGTCCGCGATCAGCACCTGCCCTCTGGTGACTTTGTTCAGCCCGTTGATCGCGCGCAGCAATGTCGACTTTCCGGAACCGGACAATCCCATCAGAACACAGATCTCACCCTTATTGATAACCAAAGATGCATCATACACACCGATTACCGTATCGGTCTTCTCCAGAATTTCTTCCCTGTTCGCACCGGATTCCAAGAGCCCGACCGCTTCATCTTCGCGATCGCCGAAAATGATTGCGACATCCCGAAGTTCGATTTCCGGATGGGTTGAGTTGGTATTCATCGGTTCACCGGTGTTGGATCAGCTGACTTCTCGTTGCTTGCAGATTCGGTCAAGCAGGATGGCGATTATGACGATTGCCAGTCCAGCTTCGAACCCTTTTGCGATATTCACGGTATTCAGCGCCCTCAGCACCGGGATACCCAATCCAGGTGCGCCGACCATCGACGCGATCACCACCATCGACAACGACAGCATGATTGACTGGGTAACACCGGCCATGATGGTTGGAAGTGCGTGTGGCAACTCAACTTTCCACAGCAGCTGCCGTTTTGTGGCACCGAAAGACTCTCCGGCCTCGATCAGAATTTTTGGAACGCCGGTAACCCCCAGGTAAGTCAATCGAATCGGTGCCGGAATCGCGAATATCACGGTAGAGATCAATCCCGGCACGATCCCCAGGCCGAACATGATCATCGTCGGGATCAGATAGACGAAAGCGGGCACTGTCTGCATCAGATCAAGGATCGGACGCAGAACTGTATACAGTCTGGCGCGGTGTGCCGCAGCGATTCCGACCGGTACCCCCACCACGATACAGACCAATGCCGAAGACATCATCAGTCCAAGCGTCTGAACGGTCTCTTCCCAGTATCCCAGATTGATGACCAACAATAAAGACACTGCGATCAGAACAACAAGCTTCCACGAACGATGCAGAAACCACCCGATCAGAATAAAAATCAAAACGAGCAGTACCGGCGGTACCCAGAGCATGAGATTGATCAGCCCATCGACAAGAAAGTTAACTGCTTCAGAAAAAAGATCGAATACGAAGATCAGATTATCCTGAAGAATTTCGACGAAAGACTTGATCCATTTCCCCAGCGGGATTTTATTGGCGGTCAACCACTCCATAACTACAGACCCTATAAAATGACGCTGGGTGCCAGTATCGGTTATGGCACCCAGCTTCAGTTGGTTTCAAATTGTATCTGGCTCGAAATGAACTACATCAGCATTTCCGAGACAGCCGCCATACCGTCACCGCCATCGAAGGTGGTAACCCCTTCGACCCATGCTTTCGGGACATCGGGATTGGCTTTCAGCCAGCGTGCGGCAGCGTCATTGGGTTCCATCCCTTCGTCGAGAATCGCACCCATGATCTCGTTTTCCATGGCAAGTGAAAATGTCAGATTCTTTAGCAACGCTCCGACATTGGGACATTCCTCGCTGTAACCCGCACGGGTGTTTGTATAAACTTCCGCGCCCCCGTAGTTGGGACCGAAGTATTCATCACCGCCGCTGAGGTAGGTCAACTCGAAATTGGCATTCATCGGATGAGGCTCCCATCCCAGGAACACAACGGCCTCATCGCGTCGGTTGGCTCTCTCGACCTGCGCCAGCATGCCCTGTTCGCTGGACTCGACAACTTCAAATCCCGAAAGTCCGAATGCATTGGAATCAATCATCGTCTGAATCAGTCGATTGCCATCGTTACCCGGCTCGATTCCGTAAATCTTGCCGTCCACCGCATCCCTGATTTTGTGAATATCTGCAAAATCAGCGACACCCATGTCCGCCGCAATCTTGTTGACGGCCAGCGTGTATTTGGCGCCGGTGAGATTCATATGCACAGTCTCCACAGAACCGTCTTCGCGATAGGGTGCGATGTCAGCCTCCATAGTTGGCATCCAGTTGCCGAGAAACACATCAATATCGCCATTTTTCAGACTGACATAGGTAACTGGTACAGACAGAACGACCGCTTCGGGTTCATAGCCGAGTGCCGAAAGAACAACCGACGTGGCGGCTGTGGTCGAGGTGATGTCGGTCCAACCGACATCCGAGAATCGGACAGTCTTGCAGCTGTCAGGATCAGCAGACCAGGCAGCAGTTGAAAAACCGAGTACGAATACACTTGCGACAAACAAGGTTTTGAATAATCTAGTCACAATTTCTTCCCCAAGTTATTGAAATTTCATTTTGATGAATTGATTCATTGTAATTCTGAAAATTTTAACAGGAAAAACAAAAAAGTATTCAGTGAATATTTAACCGTTCAGTCCGGATTTCGGCCTTTTCGCACCATATCAAGGTCACCAGTTTCGACATATCCCAAATAGTCTGCGATACACAATCCCCTGCTCCATCCAGTACAACCGGACAATTGGAATCCACGGGAAAATCAGAATCTCATTTGATTCAGTCGACTAGAAAGCGACGGCTGACCGGCTCATGAGATTATCTATTTGGAATCGTGCACCGGCTCTTCGAAACACGGCGAAGATGCCGCAATTCGCACAGCAACATTCCGGAAATACCATCAAACGATACCCAATTTGTGCAGCAATAAACAGTAAAAATTTCGAACGGATTCAGAAACCGTGAAGGAGTTTGATTCGCGATGGTCAGGCTTGAGGTTTCACACAAGATCACCTGTATGGGATACGCTAGGTTTGCATGCATGGGAATCGTGAATTCTGATAAAATCATCAAACCAATAATTTGAATCAATAACTAAATTGGGTTCACAGTCAACTTGCTGCAAGAGGAGAGAACTGCGCAATGTACAAATCGCTATTGATTGACCCGGCCAAATGTACCGGTTGCCTGCAGTGCGAACTGGCATGCTCTTTCGAAAACGAGGGAGTGTTCAATCCGGCAAAATCGCGGATCAAGATTTTCGAATTCGAGCACGGACTCAAAGCCATCCCCTACACCTGCACGCAGTGTGAGGAAGCTTGGTGCCTGCATGCCTGTCCGGTTGAAG
The DNA here is from genome assembly GCA_963666625.1 of Arenicellales bacterium. Lineage (GTDB taxonomy): Bacteria > Pseudomonadota > Gammaproteobacteria > Arenicellales > JAJDZL01 > JAJDZL01. The sequence continues at coordinate 2,064,910 of OY762925.1, read as the reverse complement.
CCATTACTATCAACGCGCAAACCGGTGCCAAGGAAGTCAACGAATCCATCTGTGTCGGCTGCAAGGTATGCACCATCGCTTGTCCGTTCGGCACAGTCAACTACAATTCTGATTCCGGCAAGGTCATCAAATGTGATCTATGCGGTGGCGATCCTCAGTGTGCGGAAGCCTGCCCGACCGGCGCGATCACGTATGTCGATTCGGATTGGACCGGTTATTCGCGAATGCGCGACTCAGCGGTCGAAACTCACGGCTGAACCAAAGCACATCTGAATTACATACCGAGGAGACAGCAAGTGCAGCACGTCATCGTTGGAGCTGGGCCAGCCGGTGTCATCGCGGCAGAAACCCTTCGAAAAAAATCACGCAATGATTCCATCATCATCGTCGGTAACGAACCGTATCCGGCGTATTCCCGTATGGCTATTCCCTACCTGCTTGCGGGCGATGTCAAGGAGAGTGGAACCTATCTTCGTCAGGACAACAATCATTTCGACAGACTCGAAATCGAGATTCGTCATGATACCGTAACGCGAATCAATACCAGCGAGAAAACTCTCGCGCTCGCAGAAGGAACGGATCTACGTTTTGACCGGCTTCTGCTCGCAACCGGATCAAGCGCGATACGTCCGCCCATCAGTGGAATGGATTCACCTCGTGTCCACAACTGTTGGACCTTGGATGATGCTCAAAGAATGCTGAATGAGGTTCGGGCCAGTGATCGGGTCGTACTGCTCGGCGCAGGATTCATCGGCTGCATCGTGTTGCAGGCTTTGGTTTCAATGAAACTCAACCTGACCGTAGTCGAACTCGCTGACCATATGCTCGCCAGAATGATGGATCAGGAAGGCGGCAGGATGATCAAACAATGGTGCGAGAACAAGGGTGTCGCTGTCAGGACCGGTGCGGAGGCGGTCGCTGTCACCGAACAGAATGATAAGCTTGAGATAGAACTGGCCGATGGCTCCGGCATCGAAGCGGATCATATCGTGTGTGCAGCGGGGGTGCGTCCCAATATTCAGATGCTGGAAGGCAGTGGCATCGAGGTTGATGCCGGAATATTGGTAGACAATCAGTTGCAGACCAGCGTAGCGGATATATTTGCGGCCGGGGATGTTGCCCAGGGTCCTGACCGCAGTACCGGTGACCGACAGGTCCATGCAATTCAACCGACAGCGAGTGAACATGGCAGAGTGGCGGCTTTTCAGATGTCCGGCGATTCCTCTCCGTACGGTGGAAGCCTGTCTATGAATGTTCTCAACACTTTGGGACTGATTACCAGCTCTTTCGGACTCTGGGATGGTGTTGATGGCGGTGATAGGGCATCCGTATGTGACACAGCCAGCAACCGTTATCTGCGACTGGAATTCCAGGACGATCTGCTTGTCGGCGCGCTGGCGATTGGCCTGACGCAGCATGTCGGCATCCTGCGCGGCTTGATCCAGACCAAAGTCAAACTTGGAAACTGGAAGAAATTGCTCCTGAACGACCCATCACTAATCATGAATGCCTATCTTGATCGCGTGCAGGGAACGCGTGTCTGACCTTTAACACAGTAAAAACAGATTCGTATGCCTAAACTGGCAAGGACGTAAAAAAGGACTGTAAAGTTGTTGCAATCTGCACAATTTTTCGTTTTAATAAACAAATACATACATCAGTAGTAGATATTTGAGTAGCCAATCGAGAATTTCGATATGCGAGTCGAAACAAAACTCACCACAACCGATATTAAATACAGTTGCATCGTAATTCCGAAGAAAGTTCGTAAGGATTTGTTTCCATCTCCTATGGGTAAATCTGATGAAGGCACTTTCTTTGAGTGTTTGGACGATCACACTGGTGAAAAATATCGCTTTAGATACAAGATTGCCAAATTCAAAAAAAAAAACTGGTCAGAGGGACAGTGTTGGTCGGGTATGGGGGACAAAAGAATATTTTAATAAATATAGTGTCAAACCGGGGCAATATGTTGCAATAGACTCACCATCTAGACCCAACAAACATTACAGAATTCATCTACCTAGGTATTCACCGCCGGAACAATCCATTGAAGGTGAAGAGCAACTCAGCCAGGAGGGAGGTGCGGTCTCCTTAATTCGTGTTAACCGGTACGAACGCGACCAAAAGAACAGAAAGAATGCAATTCGCAAACATGGATTCTCATGTTTTGGATGCGGATTGACTATGGCTGACAAATACGGCGAGATCGCCGAAGGATTCATTCATATTCATCATACAATTCCGCTTTCAAAAGCTAAGCAGGGAACACCAGACATCAATAACCTAATTCCTCTATGTCCAAACTGTCATTCCGTGGTGCATTTGAAGAATCCACCACTTTCGCTTGAAGAGCTGCAGAAACGGACAGGATATTCATCTGGTGACAACTGATCAAATCGAAAAGCAGCATCTACGCCTGAATTGGAGGAACCAGAACCGAATGTAGTGAAAAATTTTTACATTGCGCACAAACTTTAGTTCGTAAGGTACAAAAATCACACTGAGCAACGCACATCTCGGAATCACTACCGATTGGCAATTTTCTTTGCGCGCAATTACGACTAATTGTGGACCAGCTCAAAGCAATGTTCCTTGATATGCCAGTCGTCTTTCAATAAATCAATGATCAGACACGAAGGACCACCTTGGGTACGAACACGTCCCGCTGCGCCGGGGTTGACGACCCAGGGCTGCAGTTCTTGATCGATCACCCTGTGATGCGTGTGCCCGTAAACGACCAACCGACTATCGGGATGCCGTGCTCTCAGTTCCTCATGGTAACGACTGGCGTTCCTGACTGCGTGTCCGTGCTCTACAGTAATAGTCCCCCCGGTGAGCAATATGTGTTGAACCAACGGTATAAACTCCAGCAGGTACGAATCACCGGCATCCCAATTGGATGCGTTATCGTTGTTACCCCTCACCGCCAAAACTTTCCCCATCTTGGGTGAGAGTTCATTCAGAACCGACGCTGAACCGATGTCACCTGCGTGAATTGCCAGTGTACTTTTTGAAACAAGATCGGAGATCCGCGGGTCTACTACCCCGTGCGTATCCGAGAGTACGGCAATTTGAATTGGGTCCCCTGTCAGGTACCGCAGATCTGTGACGTTCGATTTCATATTGCAGTTGATTCTTGATTGGTCTGTTGCCAAGTATGTAATTGACGGACTCGTTTTTCGCTGTTATACCGGATAACACCTATCGAATAATCGGTTGTGTCGGTCACTCAGACATCCGACAGTCGGACTGAAAAACTTTTAATATATGAGTAATTTCCGAAAAGGTGTGAATCTCAATTCGATTTCTGATCAGTTCTGAGTACCCCGCGATTCGTAATTATAGGTTAGAGAATTTCGTTGTTCGGATTATGTAGGTTGTAGTGGTAAACTATTTCGCAATCTGAATTTTCCTGCGGAGGTCGCGCCCTTGTCACCAATTCTGCAAATTGATGGTATCACGAAGCAGTTTGGCCCTGTGACTGCGGTCAGGAATTGCAGTTTTCAACTTGAGGCCGGGAAAATTACCGGTTTGATCGGTCCGAATGGCGCGGGGAAATCTACTCTGTTCAACATTGTTGCCGGAGTGTACCATCCTGACTCAGGCGAAGTCAGACTTGGCGGTGAAAACATAACCGGATTGCCATCTCACGACCTGTTCGCCCGCGGTCTTTTGCGAACCTTCCAAATTCCTCAGGAATTCTCCAGCATGACTGCGATCGAAAACCTGCTCATGGTACCGGCGTTTCAAATTGGTGAGAAGCTGACCAACGCACTGTTCTTTCGCAAAAGGTTTCTCTCTCAAGAACGAGAGATACTGGACAAGGCGGCCGGTGTCATCGACTTTCTCGGACTTGATCATGTCAAGAATGAACTCGCCGGCAACCTATCCGGTGGTCAGAAAAAACTTCTTGAACTGGGCCGTACCCTGATGGTCGATGCGAAAGTCGTCTTGTTGGATGAAATTGGTGCCGGAGTCAATCGAACACTCCTCAATACACTATCAGATCATATCGAGGAGCTAAACCGAGAATTTGGAAAAACCTTCTTCATCATCGAGCACAACATGGAGTTCATATCGCGAATGTGTCATCGGGTAACTGTGATGATTGAAGGTGAGATCGTAACCGAAGGACTACCTGAACAAGTACTATCCGATCCCTTGGTTGTCGAAGCGTACTTCGGCGGCGGAAAACGCGCAAACTCCCCGGTCTGACAGGATTGATGCTGGTCAACGCGACAAAATTGGTTGCAGGGTATGGAGGAGAACCTGTACTCAACGGCGTGGACATCGAACTTGAAGCAGGACAAATCGGTGTCATCGTCGGGCCGAACGGTGCCGGCAAATCGACTGCCCTGAAAAGTATTTTCGGACTGATCGGCTTGCAGCAGGGCAAGGTTGAATTCGAGGGCAAAGATATCTCGGATGTGCCACCCGACCGGCGTGTGGGTTTGGGCATTGCATACGTCCCCCAGGAAATGAATATTTTCCAATCGCTGACCGTCCAGGAAAACCTGGAGATGGGTGCCTATATCCGACGGGATGACTACACTTCTGCAATGGAAAGAATGTTTGAGCTTTTCCCACCGCTCAAACAGAAACGAAACGCCGTCGCCGGAAATCTGTCGGGTGGGCAGCGGCAGATGGTAGCGATCGGTCGCGCACTGATGGTCGAGCCTCGACTGTTGCTGCTCGACGAACCGACTGTGGGACTGTCGCCCGCTTTTGTACACGATATTATCGACCGCGTCGTCGCGGTGGCCCGCTCAAACGTCGGTGTTCTGGTTGTTGAACAGAACGCGAGACGTGCGCTGGAGATCGCCGATACCGGATTTGTGCTCGCCGGCGGCCGAAACCTCTATACGGATACCGGTGAGAACCTCCTGAACAATCCCGATGTCGCAAAAAGCTTTCTGGGAAGATAACTCGCTGTGAACGAACTGATTTTCTTCATCAACAAGGTCGTCCTTTCCGGTGCGATCATCGGTTGCATCTATGCTCTCGGTGCGATCGGTGTTACCCTGATATTCGGAATTCTCCGTTTCGCCCATTTTGCTCACGCTGACCTGATGACGACCGGAGCTTTTTTCGCGCTGATCTTTACATCGCTACTTTCCGGTATCGGGCCGATTGCCGGACTGCCGACAGGATTTGTCGTTCTTCCGCTGGCTGCAGCAGCCACTGCCTTATTGGCGATCGGTCTTGACCGAATGTTCTATCGGCCGCTGAGGGCCCGGAACATCAAACCTATCCTGCTGCTGGTGGCCTCACTCGGAGTCACGTTGATGCTTCAGGGAATCACCAGGTTATTTGCGGGGACTTCTATCCGAACTTTCTTTACCACTGAAAAGAAAGATATATTTCGAATAGAAATGCCCTTCGATCTTGCAACGCGCAAGATTGTGATTACCGAGCCGCAGTTATTGCTTTTCATTACCACAATTGTAAGCATCATCTGCCTGCATCAGTTTCTGACTCGGGCCAGATTGGGTAAAGCCATGCGTGCCATGGCGGACAATGCCGACCTGGCCCTTGTTTCGGGCATCAACACCGACACCGTCGTAACCGTCACATGGATAATTGCAGGTGTTCTGGCCGCTGCGGGTGGCGTACTTCTCGCACTGGACGTGGCCCTGAAACCCGACCTGAGTTTCAATATCCTGCTACCGATTTTTGCCGCCGCGATCGTGGGTGGTGTGGGTCGTCCTTACGGTGCGATCGCGGGTGGATTGCTGGTCGGGTTTTCGGAAGCCTTGGCTGTCTTCAACTGGTCAATTCTACTGCGCCCGTTCGCTGAATTGTTGCCAACCTGGATCGAGATTCCCACACGGCTGACTATCGTCCCGACAGAGTACAAGCTTGTCGTTCCCTTTGTGATCCTGATTGCTGTCCTGCTTTGGCGTCCGACCGGAATTTTCCGCGGTCAGATTACATGAATTGAGGTGTTTTCGTGACCGGGTATCGTAGAGAAATCATCCTATTCGCCATCATTGGAATGGCAGTGCTGACGATACTTGGAATTTTCGGACAGGCCTATACGCTCAGGATGCTCGCTGAGGCGGCTTGCTTCGCCATCATTGCGTTGGGTTTGACAATCCAATGGGGATACGCGGGTTTATTCAATGCCGGAATCATGGGATTTGTGGCGGTTGGCGGGTTTATCACCATGTTCCTGAGTTTTCCCGTCAATGACAGTTTCTGGCAGTCGGATGCGCCGCGCTCACTCGCGTTGTTCGCATTGCTGGTTGCTGTAATCGTTCTGGTACTGATCGGATTGAGCCAGATGCATCGGATTGGAATCGGTCAGAGACTCAAAACCGCGCTCATTCTGATCGCATTGGTTATTGCGTTTTTCATATTCAACAGCAACCTTGATCCAATTGCACGAATGATCGAAAAGGAAGCCGGTTTCATCGGCGGGTTGGGACTGCCGGTCTTCGCAGGTTGGCTCTTGGGCGGCATCGCGGCTGCGTTTGTGGCCTACTGGATCGGAAAGGCATGCCTGGGACTCAGAAGCGACTACCTCGCTATCGCCACGCTTGGTTTTGCGGAAATTATCAAACATATTCTGAAAAACGCGGATTGGCTGACGCGGGGTACATTGACCGTCTCTCCCCTGCCCTGGCCGGTGCCCACTCCAAATGATCTCGGATTTGTCACAGCGCGTGCGGCATATCTCAGCCTGACCGCAGTCCTGGTCGCCGTGATCTTTATCTTGCTTCAACGCGCTTACAAGGCACCGTGGGGAAGAATGATGCGCGCGATTCGTGACAACGACATAGCCGCGGAAGCGATGGGCAAGGATGTCAATTTTCGACGCTTGGAAATATTTGTACTGGGATCAGGACTGATTGGATTCGGAGGCGCGGCACTTGTCTCATTCAACAGAATATTCGACCCTTCGGGTTTTACTCCCCTCAAACATACATTCCTGATTTGGGTGATGGTGTTGCTCGGTGGATCCGGAAACAATGCTGGCGCAATTTTCGGAGCGATTGCAGTTTATATCATCTGGGTCATGTCTGAGCCGCTCACACTGTTTGTGTTCGATTATGCGGCACAATATGGTTCGCTTTTGTTCGGTTGGGAGCCACCTGCTGACCTGACAACCCGCGCACTTCAGTCGAGGGTATTTGTGATCGGTCTGACTATCACGCTGACGCTCAGATTCGTGCCACAGGGGTTATTGCCGGAACGCAGAATCAAGGTTTCCTGAGTCATAAAAATAGAAGGGGTGGAACTGCACATTCCACCCCTAATTTCATTGTCTCATAAATTCGGTATTTTTACATGATCTGACCGACTTCAACCAGTTGTCCGCCTTGAACGGAAATCTCAACGATCAATCCCGAAACATCGCCATTGTTATCAAAGTCGAGACTGCCTCCGGCACCTTCGTAGTTGATGTCCTCACCAGCCGCCAATGCTTCCACAGCTTTCGCCCAGTCGCCAGGATGGATTACCATTCCGGGAGGGCTGGAAATGGATCGAAGAGCGGCTGACATACCATCAGCACTGGCGGAACCTTTTTGCTGCATCGCAAGTGCCAGCATGAACATCGCGTCGAAAGCCTGACTGTCGTAGACAACTTCGCTCATTCCGGCTGCTTCACGCATGGCTGTGAACTGATCGATACCCGCACCGGCCGGTGAACCGGCTCGCGTGATGATCATGCCCTCAAGCGCATCCGCACCAACACCCTCGATCAGGGAATCACTAGCCATTCCGTCGCCGCCGACAAAATTGCTGAAGTCTCCGCTCTCGATAGCCTGCCGTATAATGGTCTGACCGGCACCATCCGCATAGCCGAGCACAACCAGATGCTCCGCTCCGGTGGCCGCCAAAGCACCAATTTCCGGTCGGTAGTCCGCCTTGCCGTCCTCGTGTGCCTCACTCGCCGCGATTGTGCCACCCATTCCGGTATAGGCATTCGACAATGCATCAGCAAATCCCTTGCCATAGTCATTGTTGATGTAGGTGACCGCGACGGTATTGATTCCTTTGCTCAGTAACAGCTTAGCCAGTGATTCACCCTGGAACGAATCTGAAGGGACCGTTCGAAATACCAGATCATTGTCTTCCATCGAACTGATGGCCGGGCTCGTTGATGCCGGCGACACCATCACCACTCCGGCAGGAATGGCGACATTGTTGGCCGCGGCTATGGTCGATCCTGAACAGAGTGCGCCGACGATCGCGACAACACCATCCGAGTTCACCAACCGGTCAGCAGAATCAGTCGCCTGATTGGCATCGACACAGGCGGTGTCGCCCGAAGCCACGTCGATTGCCATGCCTCCGAGCAATCCACCTTGCTCCGCGATGGAACTTGCAGCCAGCTTCGCACCACCTTCTATGCCAGGTGTGAGCGTTTCGATCGGACCGGTAAAGCCACCTAAGAACCCGACTTTTACAGTATCTGCACTGTATGCGACTTGGGCGAAAGACGACACGCAAAAAATCAATGCCATCGCTGCCAGCCCTTTTGAATTTTTCGTCATATTCATGTTGACATTCTCCATTTTCGTTCAATCTAACTGTATTCGATTATATACCCGAATTTTGCGAAATCTTAGCCCGAAAAAACCGTCTGAAAACGCTGTATCGGCCAATTGAGAGGTTCGACACCAACTTTCGGCAACTATCGAGTGTCATACCCGAATCGGATGAAGCAGTTATCGACCGAAGTCGATTTCGACCCACTCTCGCCAGTCGGGTATTTATTGAAATTGACTGTCCCGCCAACGGATGGCGGATCGCAGGCCTTCTCGCTGGACGACCTCAATGAATCGCCGGTAACTTTCAGTCTCCGATGCTTCGACCAGCGCACCATTTTCAATACCGTACTGCATACACTGATCGAATCCCGCGTTTTGCGCGGTAAAGTTCATGCATGCTTTCATCATTTGTACCGCTTCCGGATCAGCCGCAGCCACCCTGCGCGCATAACGCATGGTCTCATCTTCGAGATCCTCGTCCGGAAATACGCGATTGACCAGCCCTATCCGCAAAGCTTCATTCGCATCAATGATGTCGCCTGAATAAAGCAGTTCGCGTGCATGCCGCAATCCGGTAACCCAGGGCATAACGATCGCAGGAGGAACTGCAGAGAATCGGATTTCCGGCTCACCGAATTTCGCTGTTTCGGAGGCATAACTGATACAGCACATCATCGACAGTTCGCAACTGCCGGCGAGACAGTACCCTCGGATCATCGCTATGACCGGTTTGGAAAAGCGCCAAGGGTTCATTTCAAATTCCACGCACTCGGAAAGCATGCGCCGAACTCCGAGCGGGTTTCTCTCACCGTACAGGTTGCGCCAGTCGACTTTCAGGTCATAGCCAGCACCGAAATGATCACCGACTCCACTCAACACGACAACCCGAACATCGGAATCGGTATCCGCCTCGCGAAAGGCATCTGACAATTCTGTCATCAGTTCCCGAGAGATCGCATTTCTGGACTCAGGTCGATTGATCCTGAAATGGACTACATGCCCCTCCTGCTCAGTAATCATTAGACCTGCCATTTGAGAATTCCCTAATTCAGCCGCTCTAGCAGATTGTCAACAAATCGCTCGCATTTTTGAACCTGACTGATGTCAATGTACTCATTGGGTTTGTGCGCCTGATCGATATACCCCGGTCCGCACACGACCGACGGGATACCGATATTCTCAAACAGTCCGGCTTCGGTTCCGAAACTCACACAGCCTGTTCCGGTTGTATTCGACAGTTCCTGTGTCATGTGTATTAAATTCTCGTCGCTGGTTGACAAGGCCGGAATAACTGACAGTTCCTCCCATTCAATACCGGCCTCGGGATAAACTGCCCGCATTTCGGGCAGGATCTCATTGTCAATGAAATCGTGTAGCTGATTCCAGACCAAATCGGGATCATCGCTGGGCAGATGCCGAATTTCCGCTTCAAACGCGCATAACTTCGGCACAATGTTCAATGCGGTACCACCTTTGACAGTGCCGGTGTGGACTGTGGTGTACGGCGGATCAAACTCTTGATCATAGGGTCCCTTGTCACGGAACCTGCGTGCATGCCCCTTCAGGAACGCTATGATTTCAGCTGCCGCCTCAACGGCATTGACACCGATATGCGCCAAACCCGAGTGCGCTTCAAGTCCATGAATCGTACATCGGCGCGAAATCTTACCTTTGTGCGCTCGCACCACCCGCATCCCGGTTGGCTCACCAATGACACAAAGACGCGGTTTGTTCGGACGCCGCTCAAGTTCACGCAACAGGGTCTGAACGCCGACACAACCGATCTCCTCATCATATGAAAACGCGAAATGAATCGGAGTCTCCAGGTTTTTTTCGATAATCTGCGGAACTTTTGCAAGACAGACAGCGATGAAACTCTTCATATCGCAGGTGCCCCGGCCGAATAATCTATCATCCTTGCGATTGATCTGATAAGGGTCGGTATCCCATGACTGACCGTCAACCGGAACAACATCGGTATGGCCTGAAAGCGCGACTCCGCCGCGGTCGGTGGCGCCGATTGTGGCAAAAAGATTGGCCTTTCTGCGTTCGTCGTCGAATACGAGCTCCGATACGATTCCAAATTGCTCCAGATAGCCTTTTACGAACTCGATCAATTCCAGATTTGAATTCCTGCTTGTGGTATCAAATCCGACCAGATCTGTGATCAATTCGATTGAACTTCTAGTAGCTGTCATTTGTCTGCAATTTTCCCTTTGGCTGCCCGGGTGAATTCAATGGCGATTGTATAGCATATTACAATAATACGAATTGCACTCACTGATTGCAGATTATTCGCAAAGGAGACATTGACCAAATTGAACGATTCAAGTTCGAATACTGCGCGCAACACCATGTTGATTTTGGCGGCATTTGTCATCGTTGTCGCAGGCATGAAAGTTGCAAGCCCATTGATTGTGCCGATACTGCTATCACTTTTTATTGCGACCATCAGCGCTCCACCGCTTTTGTGGCTCAAGGACAAGGGGCTTCCGACATTTCTGGCAATGCTGGTGGTAATCGGATTCATCCTCGGTGCTGGTATTCTTATCGTGACGCTTGTCGGAGCATCGCTGGCTGAATTCCAGGATCAACTGCCAATCTACGAACAGCGTCTTGACGGGCTCTTCACAAATGTCAGCGCGCTGGCGGCGAAATTCGAGATTTCCCTGAATTTTTCAGATATCGCCAGTGTCATTAATCCAGCTTCTGTGGCAACAGGCGTTGGAAAGTTGGTCAACGAAATCGGCGGCCTGATCGCGAATGCCTTCCTGATTTTCATTGTTGTCGTCTTCATGCTGTTTGAGGTATCGTCGCTGCCCGATAAACTTAAAGCGATGATGTCCCGTCCGGTGGATTCGATCGAACGTCTGTCCAACTTCAAGAGCAGTCTCCAACGCTATATCATCATCAAGACGGCAACCAGTCTGACGACGGCACTGCTGGTATGGATTCTGCTGAAAGTCCTCGGAGTCGATTTTGCTGTATTGTGGGCATTGCTCGCGTTCTTTCTGAACTTTGTCCCCAATATCGGATCGGTGATCGCGGCGATTCCCGCAGTCATGATCGCACTTTTGCAGACTGACTTGCTGACGGCAGTCTGGGTTGCAATCGGTTATCTTGTCATCAACAGCGTAGTCGGAACAGTCATCGAGCCGCGGGTAGCCGGCCGTCATCTTGGACTCTCACCGCTGATCGTCTTTCTGTCATTGGTGTTCTGGGGATATATTCTCGGTCCGGTCGGCATGTTTCTTTCGGTGCCCCTGACAATGGTTGTCAGATTGGTCGCAGAAAGCAGTGACGACACCCGTTGGATATCAATCCTTCTGAGCGAACGCGTTCATGAGTCTGATACCGGTACTGCTGGCGGGCAACCGTGAAAGAAAGCATGCTGCCACCGGTCGCGGCGCAAACTCCTAAAATTCTCGAGCATCACGGCGACCGGCGGGAAGACCCCTACTATTGGCTGGGCAATCGAGACGATCCTGAGGTCATCAGTTACCTGCAGGAAGAAAATAAATATGCCGAACATCTCCTCGCGGAATCGAAAGATTTGAGCGAGCAGCTATACGAGGAAATGAAAAACCGGATTGTCGAATCCGATATGTCGGCACCGGTGCGCGATGGGCCATTTGAGTATTACCGCCGAGAATCCCGCGACCACAACTACATTACGCATTGTAGAAGATACCTTGGTCAGCCGGATACCGAACAACTGATCGTGGACGAAAACGAGCTGGCCAAGGGGCTTCGCTACTTCCGTCTTCGCAATTTGACCATGAGCCCTGACCATCGGATTGCAGGATACTCAACAGACACCAGTGGAAATGAGAGATACACAATCAAATTTCTGTGCTTGACAGACCGGCAGCTGCTACCAGATGTAATTCGGGACACCTCCGGCAATCTCGAGTGGGACAGTAGCGGAGAATATGTCTACTACACGACTCTCAATGAAGCCAATCGCCCCTTCAGACTATATAGACATCGCATGGGGGACAATCCGGACAACGATCAATTGATTTTCGAGGAAGCCGATGAGGCATTCTACATGGGTCTATCCAAATCCAGCAGCAGGAAATACCTGCATGTGACACTTCAGAGTGCCGTCACGACAGAAATCCACATGCTGGATGCCAGCGATCCAGCTGCGACTGTGCATGTCGTATTTCCCCGTATACAGGATGTCGAATACTCGGTTGAGGACAGGGGTGATTCCCTGTATGTGCTGACGAATGAACATGCGGTTAATTACCGTCTGATGAAAACCTCTGTCAAATCGCCAGATAAATCAAACTGGGAGACAGTTGTCGGGCATGCGAATGATGCCACGCTGACCGATTTCGAGGTTTTCGAAAATTTCATAGTCATAGCGGAGCGACGCGATGGGTTGCCGGGTGTTTGTTGCATCGCGGATGACTCAACTGACATTCACAGGATCAACAAACCACCACAGACCCAGGAGCTTCACATCGGCGACAACCGGGAATTCAGAACTTCCAGATGTCGTCTGAACGGAAACTCGCTTGACATGCCCCTTTCGCAGTATGACTGTGACATGAATTCGGGTGCATGCACTTTGGTCAAGACAAAGCCAGTCGGTGGTGAGTTCAAGCCAGACGACTACGCGACTGAACACTATCGTGTACGGTCGCATGATGGCACCGATGTTCCACTCTATCTTGTCTACCGTAAGGATGCTGTTCGATCCCGCCCCGCGCCACTTCTGCTCTACAGTTATGGTGCCTACGGAATCAGCTATCCTCTTTACTTTTCCTCAGCCCGGCTGAGCCTGCTTGACCGTGGCATCATTTTTGCCGTCGCGCACATTCGTGGTGGTGGTGAACTCGGTGAACCCTGGTATCACGCAGGCAAGTTGTCACAAAAGAAAAATACGTTCCAAGACTTTCGTGCCTGTGCTGATTTTTTGATTGAAAAAGGCATGACAAGCCCGGAACAGCTCGCTATATCCGGTGGCAGTGCCGGAGGACTGGTCGTCGGCAACTACCTCAATGACTGCCCAAACCGGTGCAGGGTCGCAGTGGCACATGTGCCTTTTGTTGACATCCTGACGACGATACTGGACGACTCCTTGCCGCTCTCCATCACCGAACGGGAGGAATGGGGTGATCCGACTATGAAGGAACTTTATGACTACATCAAATCCTATTCCCCCTATGACAACGTACAGTCTGCTCAGTTCCCGGCAATGTTTGTCACGGCAGGCTTGAATGACCCGCGGGTCGGCTACTGGGAACCAGCGAAGTGGGTGGCAAAAATCCGCTCCCGCAAGTTGGGGGACAGACCGGTAGTGCTCAAGACGGAAATGCATTCCGGACACGGTGGAAAATCCGCCCGACACGAATCGCTCAGGGAAACCGCCGAGGAATTCGCGTTTGTCATCAATCAGTTGCTGAAAGACCAGGATAGGACGAACACGGTGAGTATTCCGCAGATTAGTCCTCGTTGAAAGTCAGTGACTGCCAGCCGAATATCTTTCGTTGATGCGACTACTTGCGTGCGCCTTGAACCAGACGATCAAGAATCATGGCGCAGAACAGGATTGAAAATCCAGCCAGGATTCCCTGCCCCACATTTGCATACTGCAACGCCTCCAGCACGTCTTCCCCCAAGCCTTTGGCACCGATCAGTGATGCGACGACAACCATCGCTAGGGATAACATAATGGTCTGATTGATTCCGGCCCGGATCGACGGGCTCGCCAATGGCAGGTCAACCCTTGTAAACAGGTACCATTTGCTGGCACCGAAAGAAATTGCCGCCTCGCGGACACTCTCAGGGACACCGCGAAGACCCAACACTGTGAGGCGCACTACGGGTGTTCCACCGAAAATCATCGTGGTGACCACTGCCGCCGGTTTTCCGGTTCCGAAAAACGCGATCACCGGAATCATGAAAACAAATGCCGGCATGGTCTGCATGAAATCCATGATCGGCTGAATGAATTTGTAGAATCGAGGCCTGCGAGCGCAATACATGCCCAGCGGGATGCCGATCGCGATGGAAAGACAGGCTGCGGTTCCCAGCAGTGCCAATGTCGTCATCGCCTTGACCCAAAATCCCAGCAACCCCATGTACGCCAAAAAGGCACCGGACCAAATGGCAGTACGTATGCCAGCGGTAAGCCATGTCAGCAAAACGATGAAACTGGCAATCACGATCCACGGTGTATTCACGAACAGGAGCTCGAGGGCATCGAGAATCAGCCGGATACCATAAGTGATGAAATCAAATATCGCCTCACCGTTTGTCACGCAGAAGGTAAAGAATCCCTCCACCCACGCAATGCTGGTGAGCCGGATATCAGGGTCTGTCGGAAATTGTGTGAGTGTTTCAAGCTGTCCGGGGAAACAGTAGTGGTACATTGCCGCACCGACAATCAGAATCATGAAAACACCGCTGAAAAACAGCTGTCGCGGTGGCATGCCGGAACGAATGCTGCGATCGGAAACCCATTCTGAAAATCGGGATTCCAAAGCGGTATTGGCAATTGCAGATTGCACAGCTTTTACCACGAGCAGGATGACCACCCCCATCAGCGCGATCCAGATGCCCTGGTCTGCGATTTCCTGGGCTTCCAACCTGATTCCGCCAATGGAGTCCTCCAAGGATTTGACCGTACGTCGATAAACATCAACTTTGTCAGATTGGGATTCAATGGCGGCGGCCAACTGTTGACGGCGTAATTCCAAAGTCCCCTCAATCGAGGCGATTCGGTCGCGAGCTTCTGCTGCGAGGTCACCGAACAATCCACGCGCCAACTGCACGTAGCCCAGAGTTTCAATAATCAGCAAAGGAATTGCCCACATCCAAAGGCCCCGAGCACCGAACCAGATCGGTCCAAGTATCCCGGCGGTCGGGTTGAACGTTGGCGTAAATCGGGAACTTTCGCCAATCTTGTCAAACTGGCTGATGTAATAGTCTGGGTTGGTGTGTACGAAAGATCGTATGTTTTCCCGACGTTCTGCGGCGTATTCCTCAGCCGCTTCTATATCAATAGCGTCAAGCTGGTTTTCCACTTTTTCTGTCATGACACATCGGCTCCTTCTATGACAGTACGTAAAATATCTTTTTTCGTGATGACACCGACATCGATGTTTTGGTCTTCAACCACAATCGGTGAGTCGTTATTGATGGACAGTTCAATTAGCTTGCTGAGTGTCTCGCTTTCATTGACTCTCGGTACATCTTCGGGCAGGGGTTCGTTGGCAGCCAAATACTGGTCCAGCGGATTCATGACCACATGGGCGCGGACCACCTTCAGGCGGGAGATGCCGGCTACGAAGTCGGCTACATAATCATCGGCAGGGTTCATCACGATATCCTCGGCGGTTCCGATCTGAACGATCATGCCGTCACGCATGATCGCGATGCGGTTTCCGATACGTACGGCTTCGTCCAGATCGTGCGTGATGAAAACGGTTGTCTTTTTCATCATGTCTGAAAGCCGGAGAAACTCATCCTGCAACTGGCGCCGGATCAGCGGGTCAAGCGCGCTGAACGGCTCATCCATCAACAGAACATCGGGATTGGCAGCCAACGCCCGGGCGAGACCGACACGCTGCTGCATGCCACCGGACAGCTCGTGGGCAAACTTGCTTCCCCACGCTCCCAGTTCGACGATGTCCAAGATTGCGGCGGCATGACGCATTCGCTCATTCTTGCTGACTCGCCGGATTTCCAATGGCATCGCCACATTGTCGAGAACCGACCGATGCGGCAAAAGGGCGAAATTCTGGAACACCATTCCAATATTGCGATTGCGAAATTGTTGCAGCTGTGCACTCTCCAGAGCCAGCACATCGGTTCCATCAATGATAATTTTTCCGGCTGTGGGTTCCAGCAAGCGGTTGAAATGTCTCACCAGTGTTGATTTGCCGCTGCCGGACAAACCCATAACGCAAAATATTTCGCCTCGATTGACGCTGAGAGTGGCATCCGCGACTCCGACTACTGCATTGAATTTCGCAAGTATTTCGGCTTTTGTGAGACCTTCCTCCTTGACGGATTTCATTGCCTCAAGAGCATTCGTTCCGAAGATTTTCCAGACATTTGAGATTTCGATGACGATTTCGTCAGTCGAATCTGGGGAAGTGATTGTCACGACGCTTCCTGCGTAAAGTTTGTTTGGTACCGAATGTGATGGCACCCGAGACTTTGCTCCGGTGCCATCATAATCGTACCTGAATTTTAGGGATTAAAGTCCCAGCCAGGCGTCGACGCGATCAGGGTTGTTAGTTACCCATTCTCTTGCGACTTCACCAGCTTCTCGACCGTTGCCAGAAATTTCATATGCGAAATTACTGACATCATCCGCAGTCAGCGCGAATCGCTCGAAAAATTCGACAATAGCCGGAGATCGGTCTGCCAAGGAATTTGACCAGGCGATCTGAACATTTTTCAGAGCGTCTTTGGTTGCGACCATTGACTGTTCGTACCAATCCGCTGAATCGGAAGGCTGAACCATAACGTATTTTTCCGGATCATAGGTCGGCTCAGTCAGCATCTCCACGTCAAACATGAACCAGATTGCATGGGGTTTGTAGCAATAGAATGCATATCCCTCGCCTTTTGCGATCGAGTCCTTGACTCGTGCGGTCTTGACACTCTCCTCAGCGCGAATCGGTTCAATGAAATCCAACAGACCGTAGTCACGGACTTTGACTTCATTGACGTTCGCTGACGCCCATCCCGGAGCACCGATCCACATCTCGCCGCGACCATTGCCATCACTGTCCATCGCGCCTGCCACGTCAGGTCGACTCAGGTCTGCGATATCCGTAATGTTGAATTTCGCTCCAAAATCCTTGGATACACAAAAACCCTGGTTGCCCTCAT
Source organism: Arenicellales bacterium (assembly GCA_963666625.1). Taxonomy (GTDB): domain Bacteria; phylum Pseudomonadota; class Gammaproteobacteria; order Arenicellales; family JAJDZL01; genus JAJDZL01. The sequence continues at coordinate 2,047,550 of OY762925.1, read as the reverse complement.
ACGGATTGCTTGACAATGTGACCGTTCCAGCACCGTCAACGTATTTCTTGGTGAAACTTTCTTGGTTCGGAAGCCAGACATCCGGATGTACGTCAATATCACCCTTGCCCTGGTCCATCGCCTGAAAGATTGTCGCGTTGTTTCCCGGTACCAATTCAGCCTCACCGCCGATACGCATTTCGACGACAGACGCCAGAAGGTTCGCAATCGCTTGGGCACCAGTCCAAGAAGGCACACCGATTTTTACCGATTCACTTGCAAACGTTGGCGTTGCACACATGGCAATCGCCGCAGCGAACAATATTGGTCCAAATTTCTTGTTCATAGTTTCCTCCTATGAATTAAATTTCCGGAATTCTCCGGTATTGACTTGAAATTTTCCTGACAAATATGCTCAACAGGTTGGCAATTCCCCTGAGGGAATTAACAAGATTCAATGAACTGCCTTGTGTTTTCTTTGTCTCGATTTGGATCGTTTCAAGCGTCATTTCTGTCGGCATGCTGATTGCACATCCGACAAAATCGTAATTCAGTGGTATCCCGCCAACTGACTTCGCAGGTTCTCCCAGATCCACTGACACTCCGCCAGGAAGTCTGGAAATTGCTAGCTCCAAACCTTCTCTTGAGTTCCGAAAGCCGCTCTCCAGGACTGGGGTACGGGTACTGGCTCCGGCGTTTGCGAGCCAGTAAAACCATGTATTCATTTTAGTACTTATATTTATCACCAAAAGCGGGACTGTAGAGGGCTTTTCTCGGAGTGACTGCACTCAGCGCTCTTTGGAATTTTTCGTGGCTCTCGATCCTACGAATAATTTCCAAACCAGCGATTTTTCTGTTCGTAATTAATCTTGAGAATTCGCTCAATGTACGTTGTATGCCGCGTACATAAAGAATTTCTGCCACATGTTTGGCACTTATTCGTTGAAAATGGTTAAGTATATCAATTACAGAAAGGACTGATTGATTTTCGATGTGCCTTGAATTACTAGATTCGGGTGCTAACTAAGAAAAGCCCTACTCATACAACGAGTTCGAATTCATCTGGCTATCTATAGTTGACATGACGAATTAAGTTCTGTAACTCTGATGAAGGCTGCCGCATGCAATTGCAACTTCATCAGTTATCATTTCACTTTTCGGATCATGCTGAACAAACCGGAAAATAGGATAACCAACTGACTTAACTGGTTCGGACACACACATCCGGTACACGGCTCCGACGCGTTCGCCCCCACACTCAATACTTTCTCGGACCGAAATCTGTTGTCCGACGCGAGACAATCAGCAGGTCCAGCTCAAGTGCAGCCAGCACCTTTGTAATGGTATCGAGTTTTGCCATAATCACACCGTTTTCGATGTCCGAAACCAGTGCCTGACGTACAGAGGCTTTCCGGGCGAGGTCGGCTTGAGTCAAGTTCTGCCGCTTACGCGCCAAACGAATGACCGATCCAAGTTCCAGTTTACTTCGTACAATCTTGTCCACTGTTTTTTTGATGTCTTTATTCGATTAATCGTATAAATCATTGATATACGCCTAGACGTATACTAACAGAGATTCATTGTGGCATTGTGGTACATTGGTGTAAGTTTTTCTCTACCAAATTTTATAATGCTGGAACAAAATACCAATATGTTGACACCGGCAACGATCCTTTCCGGCTGAACGGTTAGTTCTTTGAGTCGAGGGTGTAGCTAGCTGAAAAGAATCCTCGGTCAACATATCTTGAATTCACGCATACACTGTGTCGAACCGGCAAGGTTAAGTTCCGAGTTTACTTTGTTCGCTGGCAAGCGTCAGCACTATTTCTCATCGAAACTGCCAAATACGACATTGAACACCTGACTTGTAAACTCGAGACGAAGTGTCGCTAGAACTTGAATAAACACAGACAAGCACAATTGAGTGGAGAACATTCCATGAATGAAGATCAGTGCACCGAGTTCAAAGCTTCTTGGCATGACAACTATTTTAAATGGCTTTGCGGTTTCGCCAATGCACAAGGTGGTGTACTGGAAGTTGGCCGTAATGACAATGGGCTTTTGGTTGGTCTCGAGAATGCCTCACAGCTTATGGAGGAGTTGCCCAATTAGATTCGCGATTTGCTTGGAATCGTAGCAGATATAAACCTCTTGGAAGAGGACGGCAAACAGTATTTATGAATCACAGTCGAACCGTATCCAGTGCCAATCAGCTATAGAGGCGAATATCACTATTGAAGTGGCAGCACCAAACAGGTTCTTAAAGGTGCCGCCCTTGATAACTTCCTTTTGGGAAAGACTGGCAAACATTGGGATACAGTACCAGTTCCAGGTGTCGGTATTGACGATCTGGAAATGGTCACACTGACCAGATTCCGCGAACAGGCTGTACATGCCAAGCGTCTTGATGCGAGTTTACTCCCGGAGGATAATTCAAGTCTGATCGAGAAATTACGTTTGATGGAAAACGGGTACCTCAAACGTGCCGCTGTCCTTCTATTTCACCCTGACCCTGAACGCTACTTCACCGGTTCGTCCATTAAAATTGGATACTTCGAGGGGAGATCCAATCTCCGCTATCATGACGAAGTATGCGGCAACCTGTTCACTCAGCTCGATAAATCAATGGATTTGTTGCTGACCAAGTATCTGAAAGCAATTTTCAGTTACAAACGCCTTCAACGATTCGAGACCTACCCGGTGCCAGAAAGCGCTCTCAGGGAAGCCATGTTGAATGCCGTCATCCACCGCGATTATGCAGTTGCGGCACCAATTCAAATCCGAGTCTACGATGATAGGTTATATATTTGGAATCCGGGAGAACCACCTAAAGATTGGTCATTGGCAAAACTACTGGGGCAACACTCTTCGCGACCATATAACCCAGATATCGCAAATGCTTTTTTTCGATCTGGCGAAGTTGAATCTTGGGGGCGTGGAATCGAACACATCTTTGAAACCTGTCAAGAGGAAAATACACCTGAACCAGTCTTCAAGATTGAATCGGGTGAATTCCAGGTCGAATTTTTATTCTCCGAAGCTTATCTCGATAGTGTTTCAATTGGCGATCGCCCTCGCGAGACTTTCGGGCGGACTACCCAAGAAATCGAAGAAACTACCCAAGAAATCGAAGAAACTATACAAGAAATCGAAGAAACTATACAAGAAACTACCCAAGAAAAAATTCTCGTTCTGCTACGCGAGAACCCAAATTTCACACAAAAAGCACTTGCAGAGAACATTGGAATTTCTCCCGATGGCATCAAATATCACCTAGACAATCTGAGGAAGTCAGGCCGTATCAGGCATGTCGGGCCGACCAAGAAAGGCCGTTGGGAAGTTATGGTAGATAACACTGAGTAATATCAGTTAACGCTAGATTCATGTACAACAACGTGTAATTAGGTTCTCTCCGCAAGATGCGAGGTCGCAATCGGTAAGATCGTTAGAAAATTTTTCTGAAGTCGGGGAGGTTCGGTGAATTGGATTATCCGCAATATTAGCAAATTTCTTGGAAACCTATGTCACCATGGAGCAATCTACATCAACACTTGAAGACTCACTTACTAACTTACAGAATCTTTACATATTGCTCTGATGTAAAGATTTTGGTATATTTTCTAAGAACAATATATTATGCAGAGGAACAGATTATGCCAAAAGTCAGTGCTAAACGCCAGATCACGCTTCCGGCAAACCAATGCAGGGAAGTTGGTATCAATGCAGGTGACGAATATCGGAGTTTTGTCGCAGACAACCAAATTACTATCGTCCGCCAACAAGCTGGCAGTGCTTGGGGGTGTCTTGATCATCTGCAAGGAGACGACACGGTCACAGAACAGCAGTCACGTCAGGATGCAATCGAACGCAAGCAATGAAGCCTAACAACTGACATGATTGCTATCGACACAAATGTTTTGCTTCGCTATCTCCTGAAAGATGACGAGATACAAGCGAAAAAGGCACGCCGACTATTCGAGGATGAAGAGAGTATTCTCATTACAGATGTCGTGTTGGCAGAATCTTTGTGGACGCTATCGGGGCGCAAGTACAAAGCAACAAAGAGTGACCTGATTGCAGTTGTGATTAAACTTTTGCAGGAGCCAAATGTTCGTTTTGAAGATGATACGGTTATTTGGCGATCACTCGGGGCTTATCGTAGGACGGATGCCGATTTTGCTGATGCGCTGATTGTACATAAAGCCAAAAAAACTGCTTCTTTGGACAATGAGCTGGAAGTTGTTTATACATTCGACATCGAAGCTTTACAATTACCACATACCTCTGAACCATAGTGTTACTGTTACAGTTTTTCAGGAATTTATCGTTTGATGAACTTCGGCTAACAACACTTGTTTCGTATCCGAATCCAGATTTGACAATAAATCCTTTGCAGGTGTCTTCGTCGACAGAATGAAAGCAAAGTATCAATATTCTGGGTCTGCGATCCACGGTTCGTAAACAAGTTTTACGCTGGGGCGCTGTACGACGAGGTCAGCTATGCGTTTGACGTTGGTAAATTCACCAACAGATGGATGTCCCTTGGCCGGTCGCAACCAGGTAGTCAGCATAAACAGATAAATGTCGGCCGAACTGAATTGATCCCCGAGCACCCATTGGTTGTCACCGATTTGATTGTCGATCACACTCCAGGTTTCCTTTAGACGTCTATTACCGCGTTCTTGCGCACTTGGCTCATCCGCCGGTGTGTTGACAAAACGTTCGGGGTAATAAGTCAATTGAAACGCATTCTGAATGGAGTTGGAGAAATAGACGAGCGTCTGCAAATAGAGTGCCCGAACCGGATCATCCATAGTCGGAGCTAACCTTGCTTCGGGATGCCGGTCGCATAAATGCACCGCTATCGCAGCGCATTCGTACATAGCACCACCTTCCCATAACAGAACAGGTACCCATCCGTTGGGATTGATTGCCAACTGCTCAGGTGGGCGGGGTTTATCCATGTCAACAGTCGTCTGGATTAATTCATAAGACACACCAATTTCCTCTAATATGACTCTCACACCCATGGATGCGCTTTTCAGCGCATAGTAAAGTTTGTACATTTTTGAAGTTTCCTACAAGTAAAGGTGATGCCATGGATGCCCCTTGGCAGACGCAACATCCATACACTCATCAGTGGTAAGTAGAACAATATTTTCGCACACAGGAGTACGATTGATGTCAACTCTCAAATTCCTCTTTCATAATTTTCTATTTCGTAAATCTTGTAAGCAAAGGTAACATCGGTCGCATCGTCGGTACGGTATACATCCGGATTATCGGGAAAATATTTTCACAGATTTGATTGGGGTCAGAAAGTCTTTTGGCCGGTACAATCCAATGCATTGATTGACACCATCATAAGACTGTAATGCTAATTCAATACTAACTCAGCATTAAAACGCGCATTAAATTGGTTTCAATGCTCGTTCAATGCAAACTTGAACAAGGCCGCACTTCCGGCTACTATTGATTTTTCCGATACAACACCATCAACCTACTTATTCCAGCAGTGCGTCAATTTATGAAAGAACCTTCGTCCAAACTCGAATTTGATGGGAAAAGAGTCAACATACCATCCGACCAGGCAAATTCGGTAATTTCAGAAGTTTTCCAGAGCATCGGTTGTGATGTCAGCACTGCGAAGATTGTTGCAGAGCATCTGGTCGATACCAGCCTGTGCGGGATGGAAAGTCACGGTGTGATGCGCACACTTCAATACGCGAAGCAGATGCGGACGGGCTACCTGAACCCGCATGCACGACCATGGTTGGATACTTCAGACAGCAACAATGAATTTGTTGATGGGGACGGCGGAATTGGAATTCCGGCGATGAAAATGGCCTATGAGCGCGGAATGATTCGCTCAAAAGAGTCCGGAATTTCATCAATTTCGGTACTGAATACCGGTCATACCGGGCGACTGGGCGCTTTTGCAGAAGAAGCAGTAGAAAAGGGTTTTCTCACGCTGTGTTTCGGTGGGGGAAACCATTAAAACTGGAGACAGGTCGCCCCTCATGGCGGATCACGGGCAGTCCTGCCGACAAATCCCTGGTGCATCGGAATGCCCGGTGGGAATCTGGGACCCGTAGTCGTTGATTTCGCCACCTCAAAAATCGCCGGTGGATGGGTTTACGCAGCACGTTCAGCCGGTGCGCGTCTGCCTGATGATTGTCTAATTGATCGGGATGGCAACCCGACTAACGACCCGGAGGACTACTTCAATGGTGGTGCGATTCTTCCGGCAGGAGGGCACAAGGGATTTAGCCTGGCGTTGATCGGTGAATTGGTTGCAGAGGCACTGCTCGGACCGACCCGGACCGAGGGTAACTGGCTGGTAATTGTATTTGACACGACGAATCTGCGGCACGGCTCACAGCTTGAAAATGCTGCGGAAGAAGTGCTGGAAGAGTTGCGGAACTGTCCGCCCGCTCCTGAGTTTGAGAGAGTAGAAATCCCGGGTGAGCGCGAGCGCAACCACAGACTGGTGAGTAATGGATGGGTTGCCGTGCCTGAGCGCACATGGCAGCAAATTCGTGACTTACATGACAAAGTCGCAAAACCTTTGCGCGTAAGGTGATAATTGCAGTTCGAACCGTCGTCTGAGACAAACACGTCAGTTCGCAAGCATTTGAATGCGGTTCTCCTGTAATTATGTCGTTCACTGTATTTCTCATAGGTATAATACCCACCGTATTCGGCACGTGGGAAATCTTGCTGGTAAAGGAAAAGAGTTCATTTCGCATACCGTTGGCAGACTGACCTTGGAGGCGCGCGGTTGATCTTGATGTTCTGGAACTCCACAGGACAGATAACGATCTGCCAAAAACCGACAAACAAGCCATGCAGTGAAACGATTTGTCCGGCACCGGCCTTGGGAGGTTTGATGTGCCGAGCGCGTTTATGCCTTTAACGCAGATTTCGCGCTTCCTTGGAACGGAATCCTGATCTCGCAGGATTTCCGGTCAACAGGGTGAAACTACATCGTTACCAACTTTTGATAAATTTGATTGTGAATGTTATATAAAGCAGTGCAAACCAAAGCCCATAAGGGAGACAGTTGATGTCAAGAGTATTTTTCAGACTACGAAACCTGCTTCAGTTCGCAGTGGCCGCAGTCGCGTTCTTACCTTACAGTGCCTATTCGGAATGGGGGCTGAATCTCCCACCACCGTCTACACCGATAGCCAGTCGGATCCTGGATCTGCACAACGCAATCATGTTGGTCTGCCTCGTAATATTCGTTGTCGTATTCGGTGTGATGTTCTATTCACTTTATGCGCATCGAAAAAGTCGCGGACATAAGGCGCACCAGTTCAGTCACAACTCGAAACTGGAAGTAGTCTGGACCATCATTCCATTCCTCATTCTGGTTGGAATGGCGATCCCGTCAACCGCGACACTACTCTTCATGGAAGATACAACAGACTCCGATTTAACCGTCAAGATCACCGGGTACCAATGGAAATGGCAGTACGAGTATCTTGACCACGACATCGATTTCTTCAGTAATCTTTCCACACCTCGCGCACAGATTGAAAACCGAGAGCCCAAAGGTGAGCACTACCTGATTGAAGTCGACAATCCAATCGTGTTGCCCGCCAATCGAAAGATTCGCTTCCTGCTCACCTCCAACGATGTCATTCACGCATGGTGGATTCCAAAATTCGGTGTCAAGAAGGACGCTATTCCCGGTTACATCAATGAATTCTGGGCGAATATCGACGAACCCGGTGACTATCGCGGACAGTGCGCGGAACTATGCGGAAAGGATCACGGCTTCATGCCGATTGTGGCAAACGTGATGGCAGAAGAAGATTTCGATGCCTGGATCGCGGACCAGCAGGCCATGAAAGTCGCCTCGGCCGGAGAAGCCGACCGAACCTGGACCATGGATGAACTGATGGCACATGGCCAGGAAGTTTATTTTCAGTGCATTGCCTGCCACGGAGATCAGGGACAAGGCGTGCCTCCGACATTTCCGCCACTTACGGGCAGTGCGGTCACCATCGGTCCCATCGAGGAACATATCAACGTCGTCATGAACGGTCGACCGAATACCACGATGGTTGCGTTCAAGGAACAGCTCAGTGACGTGGACATCGCCGCGGTCATCACCTACGAGCGCAATGCGCTTGGCAACAGTGTGGGCGACCTTGTCCAGCCTTCGGAAATCAAAGCCTTGCGTTAGCTCTACGAATCAGTAAACAGACTATTGTCTATAGGAATTTTCAGGTAATCAAACCATGTCAGTTGCACATACCGATACACACGACCACCACGATCACCGTCCTTCCGGCGTCATGCGTTGGCTGACCACCACCAACCACAAGGATATTGGAACCATGTATCTGATATTCTCGCTGGTGATGTTTTTCGTCGGTGGTGTGATGGCGCTTGCCATACGCGCTGAACTGTTCCAACCCGGATTGCAGGTTGTCAACCCCGAACTGTTCAATTCACTCACCACCATGCATGCGCTGATCATGATTTTCGGCGCCATCATGCCGGGATTTGTGGGATTTGCCAACTGGCTGATTCCGATGATGATCGGTGCGCCGGATATGGCACTTCCGCGTATGAATAACTGGAGTTTCTGGATTCTGCCTTTCGCATTTGCGATGCTCCTGGGCAGTCTCTTCACAGCCGGTGGCGGACCCGCATCGGGATGGACGCTTTATGCACCTTTGTCTGTACAGGGTGGCACTGGAGTGGATATGACTATTCTATCCATCCACATGATGGGAATCTCCTCGGTTCTCGGGGCGATCAACATCATCGTGACGATCATGAATATGCGTGCTCCCGGCATGCACATGATGAAACTGCCGCTGTTTGTCTGGACCTGGCTGATCACCGCATTCCTGCTGATCGCGGCAATGCCGGTACTGGCCGGCGCAGTAACAATGCTGCTGACCGATCGTCATTTCGGCACCGCATTCTTTGATCCCGCGGGCGGTGGCGACCCGGTCCTGTTTCAGCACATTTTCTGGTTTTTCGGACATCCCGAAGTCTACATCCTGATACTTCCGGCCTTTGGTATCGTCTCGCAGATCGTACCGACATTCTCTCGCAAGCCGCTTTTCGGCTACGACTCGATGGTTTTCGCGACTGCCGGAATTGCTTTTCTGTCTTTCATCGTGTGGGCACATCACATGTTCACAGTCGGTATGCCATTGGCAGGTGAACTGTTTTTCATGTATGCGACGATGCTGATTGCCGTACCTACGGGGGTCAAGGTGTTCAATTGGGTAGCGACAATGTGGCGCGGCTCAATCACTTTTGAGACACCCATGCTGTTCGCGATTGCGGTTGTGTTTCTATTTACCATCGGCGGTCTGTCGGGATTGATGCTCGCAATCGTACCGGCGGACTTCCAATATCACGATACCTATTTTGTAGTCGCGCACTTCCACTACGTGCTTTTCTCCGGATCCATCATGGCAATGATGGGTGCAACCTACTACTGGCTGCCGAAGTGGACCGGGCGTATGTATTCAGAAAGATTAGGCAAGACACATTTTTGGTTGACCACAATTTTCTTCAACGTCACCTTCTTCCCGCAACACTTTCTTGGATTGGCTGGTATGCCCAGAAGAATTCCGGATTACTCGGTGCAGTTTTCGGAATTCAACCTGATTTCATCGCTAGGCGCTTTCGCATTGGGACTTTCGCAACTTATCATGGTATACGTGATAATCCAATGCGTCAGAGGCAGAGCTGAGAAAGCTACAGACCAGGTCTGGGAAGGCGCCGAAGGACTTGAATGGACCGTTGCCTCACCACCCCCCTACCACACGTTCTCAACACCGCCAACGGTGAAGTAGGACATGTCATTGGATCAAGTGTCGGAAAGAATGTCGAAAAACGCGAAACTGGCCGCGGTATTGGGTGTCATTGCGATCGCGTTTTTCGTGGCGATCATGGTGATTCAATCCTCGCATTAGTGGTATGAACGAAACGAACCGAAAAAACCGCTTCTCCAACCGTCGAATCGCGATCGCGCTGACTGCAACCGTTTTCGTGATGTTCGGTTTTGGCTACGCGCTGGTGCCGCTGTATGACCTTTTCTGTGAAATTACGGGTATTGGTGGCAAACCGACCATTGCGGTCCTGCAGAGTGCTGATCCCGATATAGATATTGACTCGGACCGCGGCGTCTGGGTGGAGTTCACCGGAAATTCCACCAACGGGCTTCCATGGAAAATCAAGCCGGAGATCAATAAGACAAAAGTCAGTCCGGGTGAGATACATGAGGTGAGTTATCTCGTCAAGAACACGTCTGGACGAGACTTGGTCGGGCAGGCGATTCCGAGCGTGACACCCATGCAGGCGGCACGCCATGTAGTCAAGATCGAGTGCTTCTGCTTCAATAACCAGAACCTCGCCGCGGGTGAGGAAAAACTGATGCCAATGCGGTTCTATATTGATCCGAAACTGGAGAAGGATACCCGCACTGTCACACTGTCATACAGTTTCTTTGAGGTCAAGAATTCCGGCTGATCGTCCGGCTGACCGAATAACCGTTCAATCGAAAGTACAGAGATTCAACAAGAGGACAACCAATGAGCGCTAACGGCGATTATTATCTACCAGATCCCAGTCCATGGCCTCTGGTCGCATCAGTCGGGCTGTTCACGCTGGCCGGCGGATTCGTCATGCTGGTAAACGATGTCAATGTCGCACCGTGGGTGATGCTCATAGGCGGACTGATCATCGCATTCATGATGTTCGGCTGGTTCGGTGTCGTAGTCAAGGAGAGTGAAGCCGGACAGTACAACGCGCACGTTGATATTTCATTCCGAATGGGGATGCTATGGTTCATATTTTCCGAAGTGATGTTCTTCGGTGGATTCTTCGGCGCGCTGTTCTATCTTAGAAATCTCGCCATTCCGTGGCTCGCGGAGACAGATATTCTATGGATGGGGTTCGACGGCGGCTGGCCGACTGCCGGACCGATGGGCCCGGAACTTCTTCCAGCCGATACCGCGGCAGGCGCAGGTCAGTTCTCAACCATTGGAGCATGGGGAATCCCTGTCTGGAATACGATCATCCTGCTTTCATCAAGCGTTACAGTGACGTTCGCTCATTGGGCACTCAAGAAAAACCAAAGAACGGCATTGGTTGTTTGGATGGTCATCACGGTAGCTTTGGGATTTCTCTTCCTGTATCTCCAGGGATTCGAATACTTCCACGCCTATTCCGACCTTGGTCTAACCCTGGGAACCGGAGTCTACGGCGCGACATTCTTCATGCTGACCGGATTCCATGGCTTTCATGTCACCATCGGCGCAATCATATTGGCTGTCATCACGATACGCTGTGTGCGGGGACACTTCAAACCCGATCACCATTTTGCATTCGAGGCGGCGGCCTGGTACTGGCACTTCGTTGATACGGTCTGGGTGGGCCTGTTTATATTCGTCTACGTCGTATAGGTATAAATGCGAACCGATTCCCTGACCGAATTTTCCTCACTGTGGCATCGGAATCGTATTGCTTGGCGTAATCCAGCCAAAATAGATACCCGCGATTATCGTCGATAGAAGAATGACCCAGATGGCGATTCGAGCAGTCAACGCCTTGACTGTCCGTGTCCCTTGACCGCGATCTTTGAGCATGTACCAGAATGCTGATCCAAGGCTCCATAGCATGAGTACAAGCAGTACGGCAATGATGAGTTTGTCAATGGGCATGTAATTCCTCTATCCTTGATGAATCTGGTCACTATTTTATCAGTGACGTCCATCAGGAATTCGGTGCATGAAAATGAAAGTCAAGTTTCGTCCACGACCCGTACCGACATTGTGCACACTTGTACTGGCACCGATATTGATAGGACTGGGACTGTGGCAAACGGACCGGGCAGAACAGAGAACGGCAACACTTGAGCTCTACGGGACACGAATTCACTCGCCACCGATTACCATAGGCGCGACTCTGGAAGCATCGGACGAAATCGAGTATCGTCAGGTGCGTACCAGCGGAACTTGGGATCAGAGCCGAGAATTTTTCTTGGACAACCAGGTATCCAACCGGCGTGCCGGATTCCATGTCATTACACCACTCTTACTCAAAGGCGGCACAACAGCAGTTCTGGTGAACAGGGGATGGATTCCAGCTGAGGCAGATCGCAGCATCCTGCCTGTTACTGACCCTCTGACAGGAATCGAGGATGTTATAGGAGTGGCTGTCATCCCCGCGGATAACGCGTTCACTCTTGAAGACGAAGGCCCACTTGATGAAAATTCATCGCCCGTGTGGCAGGTACTGGATATACAGCGATTCGAAGACGCTGCGCCATACTCGGTGCAGAAATTCGTCATTCAACTCGACCCATCAGTAACTGGCGGATTCAAACGGGAATGGAAGCCGCCGAGTGATGAGTGGATTTTCAGACACAAAGCTTACGCATTCCAGTGGTTCGCGCTGTGTGCCGTCTTGCTTGTGATATACTTCCTTCTGGCTTTTCGTCCGCATAAAGAGTCCTGAAACAATTCCATCAACTGCATCATTTGGCCGAATTGGCAAGCGCAGGCGACCAAGCGGATGTATAGAACTTCTAGCCTTTCACAACATGATTTCAATGCTTTGACCTGACAAGCTGTTACTGAACGATGACATCTGAAGTTTCCGCCCATTCCCGTTCTCTTTCCGCACGGGAGCTGGCGCAGGAATATTATCGAATTACCAAACCTCGCGTAGTCGGGTTGATTATGTTCACGGCAATAGCCGGTATGTTTCTGGCATCACCGACTCTGCCCGGTATTACTGTGATCGTACTGGCTACGATCGGAATCGGACTCGCTGCAGCGTCTGGTGCGGCTGTCAATCATATCCTCGACGAAGACAAGGATTTTCTCATGAAGCGGACGCGCAATCGTCCGCTGCCGTCGGGAACAATCGATACCCGATCAGCGATGATTTTCGCCTGTGTGCTGGCAACTGTCTCAATGCTGGTTCTGGTCGTGGGTGTCAACTTATTGACCGCTGTGCTGACATTCGCTTCTCTTATCGGGTACGCGGTAATCTACACAATTTTTCTCAAGTATGCCACACCGCAGAACATTGTCATTGGCGGTGCGGCTGGCGCAATGCCACCTGTACTGGGTTGGACAGCAGTAACGGGTGCGCTCAGTTCGGATGCAGTTCTTCTTTTCCTGATCATTTTCTGCTGGACACCTCCGCATTTCTGGGCGCTGGCACTTTATCGCGCGCAAGACTACCGGACCGCTGAAATCCCAATGCTACCAGTCACCCATGGTGAGAAACTGACAAGACTGCATGTTTTGCTGTACGCCGTTCTTCTGGCAGCCGTGACGATCATGCCATTTGCAACAGGCATGTTCGGCTATGTTTACCTTTCCGCTACACTCGCATTGAACATCATTTTCATACTGCTGACAGTACGGCTCTATGTTCGATACAGCGATCAGCTTTCGCGTCGGGTTTTCAAGTTCTCGATACAGTATCTTGCCGCTCTTTTCACAGTGATGCTGATCGACCACTATCTGATGGCTACGATCGCGTAAGTCGTTCAAATCAGAGTTTCGGATCAATACATTGACCGACACAACCAACAGCCAGGCTATCTGCGCACTGTCTCCACTGGACGGTCGCTATGCCAGTAAAGTTGAGCCGCTTCGAGAGATTTTCAGCGAGTTCGGACTGATTCGTTATCGACTGCATGTTGAAGTTGAGTGGTTGATCGCCCTTGCCGGCCTGGAGCAACTGGTTGAACTTGATGAGTTCACACCGGAGACGATCGACCGCCTTCAGTCGATGGTGCGAAATTTCTCCATTGATGATGGAAACAAAGTCAAGACAATCGAGCGGGAGACTAATCACGATGTCAAGGCTCTCGAATACTACATGAAAGACTGCCTGGGAGAAGTTCCTGGACTCACTGGCTCACTGGAGTTCATTCACTTTGGCTGCACATCGTACGACATCAATGACAATTGCTTCGGACTGATGCTGAAGCATGCACGAGACCAGGTTCTGGTTCCGGGAGTCGAAGATCTGATTTCAATACTTTCGGATATGGCAACAGAACTCGCGGACATACCGATGCTGTCTCGAACACACGGACAGCCGGCTTCGCCGACCACAGTCGGAAAGGAACTGCGTGTTTTCGCTCATCGACTTCATGCTCAGAAAAATTCATTTGAATCCATTTCAATCAATGGCAAATTGAGTGGTGCAGTCGGAAATTTCAATTCGTTGCACACAGCCTATCCCGAAATCGATTGGCCGATGGTTGCGAAGGAGTTTGTCGAGTCCTTGGGCTTGACCTTCAACCCCATCACCACGCAAACCGAAGCGCACGACTACATCGCCGAATACAGTCACTGCCTGCATCGTATCAATTCGATCCTGCTTGACCTTTGCCGCGATATCTGGGGATATATCTCAATCGGATATTTCTCGCAGAAAACCATCACCTCGGAAGTCGGTTCTTCAGCGATGCCGCACAAGGTGAATCCGATCGATTTTGAAAATGCGGAAGGAAATCTTGGGGTCGCGAACTCAATCTTCAATCATCTGGCGGATAAACTCCCGGTAAGTCGCTGGCAAAGAGACCTGAGCGATTCAACCGTGCTGAGAAATCTTGGTGTTCCTATTGGTCATAGCCTGATCGCCTATAAGTCGATTGCTGCAGGTCTTGGGAAACTCATTGTGAATCAGCAAAGAATTTCGGAAGATCTTGATGGCAGCTGGGAAGTTTTGAGCGAAGCTGTTCAGACAGTACTGCGAAAACACGGCGGTAAACTACCCTACGAAAAGCTAAAGGAACTGACTCGGGGAGTCACCATCTCTCCCAGCGAAATAGAATCTTTCATCAATGAGCTCGACCTGCCAGACGACGAAAAATGCAGACTCTTGGAAATGACGCCAGCCGACTACACGGGCATCGCCGAGCACCTGGCCAAACTTTCTTCATCAGACTAGCGCAGAAACTCACACCGTCAGTTACACGAAGGAGCGATCTGTCTCAATAAAAAGCGGTCTGAGGCGGTAAATGAGAACGTCCCTGCTGTAATACCATCATTGACTGAAAATCCAACCCCGGTAGTTTCAGGCAGTAATAGCGAGCCGACAAATCTGATAATCGATTCGTACACGGAGTCACCAGAACCTCGATAGAAAAACAGTCCTGCTGACTGGAAACCGGACGGTGCAAGCCATTGCAGCGTGAAACGTCGGTCAGGTGAGTCCAAGGTGACCATTCTGACAGACGACTTGTCTACCACTTGATTGTGTGTAATAGCTAAAAATATCCCGGGGTTGCAGTTGATCGTCAAAGTCGGCGTACCGACGACTTCCGGCTGGTTGTACTTGCCTCTGCAAACAATCGAACGTTCTGGTGTGATGACCAGACAGTTTTCCGATTGGATTGGGTCGGGTCCGATGTGATCGCTGCTGTCAGCTGATGTGTTTTCGAAAGAAATTGAGACACCAAGAGCCAGAACGAGGAGAATATATGTTCTGGCAGTCATCCTCACAAATAAGAAAATTCTAGTTCGTAATTTGATTGCAGGTATCGATGTACGCGCTGACCACTTGATATTCCTGTCCTGTCAGCGCAATAGAGCCTTCAACATCGCCTGGTTCCAGGATAAATGCATATTGTTCGGAGTCGGGATTACCGAACCCTTTCAGGAGGTTATTGTAACCGGGATTTGTCGCATCGACATTGCTCGACATGAATGATTCCTTTACATCAGCCGCAATCCAGATGTCCGTGTATTCCCGATTGCCGAAATCTGATTTGATTGTTCTTACCTTGGATTCTATGGGGGATTCCGGATGACCGAGCAGCACGGCTTGGTAGTGCTTGAAACAGACGAATGACACGAAAATTTCGGAACCGACTTCATGGTATGGATGACGCTCACCGCAATACAGGAATCCCTGCTGAGCAAACCAACAATTCCCCGACCGAATCCAACCGGAAGCTTCTGGAAGTACCTGTGCGTTTACGCTGACACTGAACAAGCAAAGTGCGCAGATAGCGGCGATTTTCAGTCTGCTCCGTTTCAATGGTTTTCCTCCATTTCGTGATGAGAGATGTTTTGTCCATATATTACACGCGCTCACATTGAATGCTATAAAAATTAGGTGACTTCGTCGAGCTTGAAATTCGTAAATTGATAATTCTGTATACTTTTGAACCAGAAACGTACCTTTACACTTTTACGGAGAATCAACCCAGTCATTCCCATTTCTGGTTTAGTCGGATTCATGATGAACAATACCTGTTATCTAATTCGCTGACTCGTCAAATTTATTTCCAAGTCTGGTATGAGACTCTCAAAATATCTGTCACAAAATGGAATCTGCTCGCGAAGAGAAGCAGAGAAGTATATCCGTAGAGGCTGGCTTCAGGTCGACGGAGAGGTTGTTCGCAAGTTAGGAACAACAATCTCGAACAACAGCGAGGTGACTCTCCATCCCGAGCTTCAAAAATTTCAGAACAGTCTCATCACGATCTTGATGAATAAACCTGTCGGTTACGTGTCCGGTCAGCCTGAGAAAGGTTACAAACCGGCACTCTCCCTGGTAACGAAATCTCGGCAATTTGTCAGTCCTGAACAATCAGATAATTCGAGCATAAACTGGCCGATCAAGAATCTTGCACCTGCCGGCAGATTGGATATTGATTCGAGTGGTTTGCTGGTGTTTACCCAAGACGGACGAATCGCGCAGCAACTCATTGCTCCGGACTCGAACGTAGAAAAGGAGTATTTGGTCAGAGTAGATAAGAAAGTAACGGACAAGCAGATTCGGAACCTTACCCACGGACTGACTCTGGACGATGTGAAACTCAAACAAGCAAATGTCGAACTATTGGATACGGACTATATGCGGATCATTCTGACTGAGGGACGAAAAAGGCAGATCCGAAGGATGTGCGCTCTGGTCGGACTTGACGTGAAGGGACTGAAACGTGTGCGCATTGGGCAGGTTCGTTTGGGTGCGCTACAATCCGGCATGTGGCGACTGCTCACACGACAAGAAAAGTTCTGAATGATCGGTTACGACTGCATTCGACCGATTTTAATGCGGCTTGATGCGGAGACCGCTCACGAACAGACGCTTCGGTTGCTGAGTACTGTTTCTCGCAATCGTATTCTCAGCGCGCTGGAGCATCGTATTCTGGAAACTCGAGTGCCGAATCTGCCAATCAATGTGTTTGGCAAAAACTTCAGGAATCCTGTCGGACTCGCAGCTGGATTCGACAAGGATGCGGTCGCGTACAAATCACTTTCAGGCATCGGGTTCGGATTTGTCGAACTTGGAACGGTCACACCTGAGCCGCAATCAGGCAATCCTCGTAAACGCTTGTTTCGCGTCTCGGATGATCTGGCCATTGTCAATCGACTTGGCTTCAACAGTTCCGGGTTGGAAGTGTTCAGACGCAATCTGAATCAGACTCAATCTACCCATAATTCTGCATTGGTCGGTATCAACATCGGGAAAAACACCGCCACCCCAAATGAACTTGCCGTTCGAGACTATCTGCGTTGTCTCGAAGACGTTTATCAGTACGCCGACTACATCGCGATCAATGTATCCTCGCCAAACTCACCTGCCCTCCGAGATTTGCAAAGCGCAACCAATCTAGACCGGTTGCTTGACGCAATCATGCAAAAAAGAGAAGATATTGCTGCGGCAACAGGTCGAGCAGTACCGATCGCCCTGAAAATCTCACCCGATCTGGATAAAAGCAGTATTGTGTCCATAGCAGACATCGCTCAACAAAAAAAAATCAGTGCGGTTATCGCGACCAACTCGACGGTCACCCGACCCGACTGCTACACCCATCCAGTCTACGGAGAATCTGGAGGACTCAGCGGCAAACCCTTGAATGATCTATCGACACGGACCATACGCACTTTTGCCGAAGCATCCGATCACAACATTCCAATCATTGGAGTGGGCGGTATTTTCAGCGCTGAAGATGCCTGGGACAAGTTTCTGGCAGGTGCCTCATTGATCCAGATTTACTCTTCCCTGATATACAGGGGGCCTTCAGTGGTGAGAGAAATGGTTGGTGGAATCAGCGAGCGCGCAAAAAGGTTCGATGATAAGGATTTCGATTCAGCGCTGAAACTGGCGCGTAAAGATCACCGGGCAGCGTGATCAGGATATCGTCAATCCTGTATCTTCTTCAAATCCGAACATCAAGTTCATCGCCTGCACTGCAGCACCACTGGCACCCTTCCCGAGATTGTCTAGAATTCCGACCAGCAGAACATGACCAGAAGGATGAGCACTGACCGAGAGATCAATTCGATTGGTATCATTGCAGGCACAGGGATCGAATTCAAACTCATCAACCGGACCAGTGTATAGCGGTTTCAAATTGACAAACCGCTCGTCACGGTATGTATTCTCCAGCGTTTCCCAGATCATGTCAGCACTGGCAACGTTCAGCCAAGATTTGTGCAAAGGGATTTCAACGCGCATTCCTTGCGCAAATGGACCGACCCGCGGTAGAAACTGCGGCTCAATTTCCAATCCTGAGTATTTCATCATTTCCGGAACATGCTTGTGCACACGCTCAAGCGCGTAAGGTGCAGAGTACCGCATCAAATGCATATTGAACTCTCGCGACTCCCAACGTTCGATCATTTTTCGGCCGCCGCCCGAGTATCCGGACAATGCGTGGATAACGACTGGACAGTCTGACTTCAGTATCTGGTTCTCGATCAGAGGCCGCATCAGCAATACAACCGAAGTCGGATAACATCCGGGATTGGCAACTCGATTCGAGCTTCTGATTGTCTGCCTGATTTCACTGGAAATTTCCGGTAACCCATATACCCAACTTTCGTCGACACGATGTGCGGTGCTTGCATCAATAATTTTCGTATTGTTGGCGTCCGCCCACTGCGCCGCCTGCATCGCCGCGTCGTCAGGCAAACAGAGGATGCTCAGGTCCGATTGGTTGATCGCATTTTTTCGGGAAGTCGAATTCTTTCTTTCGACATCCGGTAGCTTTAGAATTTCGATATCGTCTCTGCTTGCCAGAATCTCATGAATTTTAAGGGCAGTGGTACCAGCCTGACCATCAATGTAGACCGTAGGTGGTCGTTCAGAAATCATTCGTAGTCAGCAAGCATCACGCAGGTGTCATCGGACCATGTAAGACAGACTTCGCGGTCCGTATCGCGCACATGTTCCAGTGACCCCGATAGATTCTGAAGTGCCACCGATACGGGATCTTCCCTGCCTCGGAGATAAATATAGAAATGGCTTCGATCACCCAGATAAGCAGACGGACCCATCGTACCCTTGACGGAGTTGAATGATTCCTCGACAGGATCAAATGAAAGCGCAAACTTTTCAGGTCGGATTGCGAGCGTGAATTCCCGATTAACCGCGCAAACCGGCTCACTGCACTGGATTCGCACCGAGCCGAGTTCTTTGGACTCCCCTACTGCAACACCGTCCGAAAAATCTTTCAGAGTACAACGAAAGAAATTCATTGTGCCGATAAAATCGGCCACAAACCGAGATTGTGGACTTTCGTATAGCTGCCCCGGTGATGAGATTTCCATCACATCACCCTGGCTCATGACTGCAATCCTGTCAGACAGAGTCAGCGCTTCTTCTTGATCGTGTGTGACAAATACGAACGTGATTCCGACGTGCTGCTGTAGCTGTCGCAACTCAATCTGCATCTGTTCCCTGAGTTTCTTGTCCAGGGCGCCCAGTGGTTCATCCAGCAAAAGGACCTTGGGCTGCTTGATCAGGGCTCTCGCCAGCGCAACACGCTGTCTCTGTCCACCGGATAACTCATCTGCTTTGCGGTCGCCATACCCCGGCAACTTGATGAGTTCAAGCATCTGTTCGATTTTCTCTTCAAGTTCCTTTTTCGGCAGCCCCGCTTTGCGCATACCAAAAGCGATATTCGACGCGACATTCAGATGGGGAAAAATCGCATAGTTCTGAAAAACCATGTTTACTGGTCGATGATTGGGCGGAGTCAACGTTACATCCTGACCATCAATTTCGATACTCCCTGTAGTGGGAACCTCGAATCCTGCCAATATCCGCAATAGCGTCGTCTTACCGCAACCGGATGGTCCCAATAGTGAAAAGAATTCGCCTTTCACCACGTCAACATTGGCATTGTTCACTGCACGGACACTACCGAAATCCTTGACAACATTCTTGATTGAAATAATTACTTCTGACATCAATCTACACTTTTGATTGCTTGTTGAGTTGCACCCCACCGCGTCGGATCAGCTCTGCAAACAGAATCACGATGGTGGATAAAACGACAATAATGGCGCCAAGTGCCAGTACCGACGGAAGTTTCTCCGGGAATCTGAGCTGGCTCCATATATGAACCGGCAAAGTTGCGTCTGTACCAGATAAAAAGAACGCAAGCACAAACTCGTCAAACGAAATTGTAAAGGTAAGCAGCAAACTCGCTACCACACCAGGCAATATGACAGGAAACGTGACTCTCCAGAACGTCCACCAGGCATTTTCGCCTAAATCCAGTGAAGCTTCCTCAAGGCTCTTGTCGAATCCTTCCATTCTGGATATCAGAACCAGCATCGAAAACGGAACACATAGCATGAGGTGACCGATTGAGACGGTGATCAGGGACAATTTTACCCCGCCTATACTAAAGGTCATCAATAGTGAGATACCTAGAATAATTTCGGGAATCACGAGTGGTACCATAATGAATCCGATCAGAAGCCCACTTCGTCGCATCCGATAGCGGGTTACTGACTTTGCCGCGAAAATGCCAAGTATGGTGCTGATGATCGCCACCGAAATTCCGACTTTGAGACTATTGAATAGGGCATTCTGAAGGCCATGGCTGTCAGCGAGCTGACCGTACCATTTGAGTGTGAATCCGACCAGCGGGAATGTCACGTATTGCGAATCGTTGAACGAGAACAGCGGCAATACCGCCACTGGAAGATATAGAAACGTCAGATAGATGACCGCATAGATTGCGAAACTGTTGATTCGTCTGGGTTTCACAGCCTAACTCACCTTCTTTTTGAACAACTGCGTCGCACCGAGCAACAGGCAGACTGCTGCGGTAACCGTGAGCATGGAAATAATCGACAGTGCCGCGCCTAAAGGCCAGTTCAGCGCCTTTCCAAACATGGATTGGATGATGTTTCCGATCATGATTCCCCTGGTACCGCCGACAAGGGCGGGCGTCACATAGTCACCCACAGTCGGAATGAATACCAACAGGCTGGCTGCAATCACACCTGGAAGTGAAAGCGGGAGAGTCACTCGAATAAAGGTTGCCAGAGCGGATTCTCCAAGATCGCGGGATGCTTCAATCAGGGATCGGTCGATTTTCTCCAACGAGACGTAAATCGGCAGAATTGCGACCGCCGCCCATGCATGCGCAAGCGTTATGACAACGGCGAAGGGGTTGTATAACAGGAATTCCAGCGGTTCCGAGATGATACCCAATGACATCAGACTGGAATTGATCACCCCGTTGTAGCCGAGTATCACCTTCCAGGAGAACACTCTCAGAAGATAGCTGGTCCAGAATGGAATCGTAACAAGAATGATCCAGATCATCTTGTTCTTTTGAACATGAAACGCGATGAAATAGGCCAAAGGATAAGCCAGCAAAACCGTCGCGAACATGACGAACGCGGAAATTCGGATCGAGCGATACAGAATCAGATAGTAGATTTTTTTCTCGAAGAAGTCCCCGTAATTCTTCAGGGTAAAGGTTTGGATCAGGTCTACATATTCCTGTTTCCAGAAACTCAGCGTAAAAAGTATGATCAGGGGAAACAGAAGCCCCAGAAGGACAATCAGCAGGGTTGGAGAGAGAAGCGTGTAACCTCTGATCGATTCGCTTCTGCGAAATTGATATCGAATTTTATCGATAAATGTACGATCCGTAGTTTTATCGACAAGTGTGCTGTCTGCCGAAATCATTCGTAAGGCTGTGAGTCAGGGAAATACGCGCTGGAGTGAAACCAACGCTAAATTGATGAGTGTACCGCTTCTTTCATATGAAATGCTGGACACACTCAACTCGGTGAAATTCCGGAATTCACAGACAATGCGAATTCCGGAATTTGCACAACTATATCAATTGAGGTTCAGAAACCGATCTGTTCTTACAGACCAGCCTTAACTTCCTCAAACATTGCCTGAAGTACCGCTTCATTCTTGATCGGTACCTGGAAAATGCCCGAATTGAGCAGTGCGTCGGCGTCTTTGGAAAGTCCACGCTGAGTCAATTCTTCTTCACTCACGAGATCGAAAGCTTTCTGATTGGCATGACCATATCCCTCTTCCAGGATCTCGAACTGACCGGAATCAGGTGATAGGAACGCATCAATCACATCATAGGACTTTTCAAGTTTTTCCGGGTCAGCCGCACTCATCAGACAGAAACCGCAAACCCAGGTCATCGCACCTTCTTTCGGCTGCATGTATCTGACATCGTAACCTTGATTCTTCAATGCTGTGAATGCGTCATTCCAAGCACTGGTGGCGACCAGCTCTCCAGCAGCCATTGAATTTTCAATATCAGTCGGACTTGACCAGTAATAACGCAATAGAGGCAACTGCTCACGCAGCAATTCCCGAGTCTTTTCGACTTCAGCGTCGGTCATATCGAACGGGTCGGCCGCGCCGCCATAGATTGCCGCTACCATGACACCGTCAATCAAACTGTCGGACATTGACAGTCGACCGGCATACCGCTGATCCCACAAGATACCCCAGGTTTCGTCTTCCATGTAACTTGGGTCGACTAAATCCGGTCGATACAGAACAGACGTCTGACCCCAATCAGCAGGTACGAAATAACGCTGACCTTCGTGAACCATGCCGGGTATTTCTTTCAATGTCGGAATCACATCGTCCCAGTGGCTCAGTCTGCTCGTGTCAATCGGTTGAAGAATTCCGGCATCGCGCCAGATTTCGACCTTGTATGAGCACGGATGCGTCACATCAAACTGTGCACCTGCCTTGATCTTTGCAAATGCTTCCTCTTCGTCTCCGAAAATCGCAAAATTCGGCAGTTCACCGTATTTATCGAGATATTGCTGATGATGCTCGACAACATCCCAGCCTTCCCAGGTAAACACGTTCGGATGATCGTCCGCTGCTGCACGTGCTGCGCCTGAAAAAACAGGGAATGCCACCGCGACAGCACCCAGAGATGCCATATAGGCGTGGAACTGCCGTCGGGTCATCTGTCCTGTTGCTCGCATTTCGACAATGTCGTCTTTTTTGTAATTCATAGTTTTATCTACTCCTGACTTAAAGTTTCCAATTCAATCCGTCAATAATTTTGACTTATTGATTCAATCAACTAAATTTCTGAATTGAATTCTGAAAGTGATTTTATAGGAATTACACGAATAATTTGAAATTTTTCGAAAAGACTGACGTGTTGTCCTATGTCTGCTAGAGTTCAACAGTATCCTCTATCATCAAAGAACACTATCGAATTGAATCTCGAAGTCCAGCACACTTGAAAAGAGAAGAACTATAGAGAGGCCACCAGGCAATTGGAAAAAATTCTTCTGACCTATATTGCTGACATTTTCAAATTGCACGAAATGTCGCAAGACTTTACACACACCAGCCTGTGTTTATTGTCTTCAACGACCTGCTATAAGGGAGATGATAAAGACAGCAAGCCAAACTACGAGCAAGTGAATCTGCTACAGTTTGTTGTCACTTAGATTTTCTAGCTTTTTCGGTTTGGTGGACCGATTGGATTTGTAGGTGGGGGTGGAACCGATGGAGCCGGAGGTTTGCTTGAGGTCGGAGGTCTTGAAGACATACCTTTTCTTATATCTTTAGGCGGAGGATTGGGTACTCTTACCATGATTTTCTTACTCGGGTTCAATTTGTTCGGATTCCCGAACAAATTGAACATCAATCACCGGAACTAAAAAAATTTTTACACTTTCCATATCCTTACTGTTGGCATTTACTTTTGTTATCCACTGCGCCTATTCCAAGTAAAAGTGACCTTTCGCTGGTTAACTTGGCCATTCTGTCGGCCAACAATAAACACTTCGACCGTCATACAAGTGAAGAACAACATAGAGAGTTACTCGTATAAGAACAGTGATGATCGAAAATATTGGTGTGTCAATTCCTTTTCCATTCACAACTCAAATTTGAAACAGCCATTGAGTCCGGCAGGTAACTTATGGTATATACACACGAACCTTCGATGCCTTCGAGTTCACCAGTGCCACGCAGAAACTTCATAGAGCCATCTCCAGTCTGTCCTTCGGACACCCCCGAATCGGACCGACCGGACATGGTAACCAGCTTACCACCGTTGGCATTTGTCCATTCACAAGGGGCAGATAGTTCAAGGTCTTCCCTCGTACCATGTGAATAAACGATACACCTGATATCGTACACCTGACCCGTTTCAAATAAATTGCCAGTACTTTCATTAATAACGGTATAACCATTTAGCCAGCCACCGGTATAGGTTGTACCTGCATTGTCAATTGTCATGTAAGAATGAGAAAGAACAGCAGTCATATTGAATGTGCCACTGTCTGCAAAGGACAAGATTGGCACTAGAAATACAATCGTGGCAAAGAATCGCATAATCCTTTTCGCTGCATTTCCAATCATTTCAACTACCTCCATATGTGAATCGGTCGTAGAACTCAAATTTCAAATAATTAGTGTCTGTCAAAAAACTGTATAACGTATTGATAATTATAAACAATCATGCGTTTTTCTCAGGCGAAGATTGTTCGGTTCCGGTAAAATAAAGGGGCGAAACGGCGATTTTCGCCGCCAGATGCCCCCGATCCGTAAAATCTTCGAGGTGACACCCCATGCGCAAGACGGAAAATCAGCAGAATCAGTTCGGTGAGATGCCGATCGGCTCGATTCGGTTCAACCCGAAGGACCGCGACGACATTCCGGTGGTGCTGCGCGGTCTGCAGCATATCTATACCGATGACCGGTGTCGCGCGGAGGTGTTCTCGCTGCTGCAGTCGCATGTGTGTGCGGATGTGGACCCGGGTACCGGTCGGCCGGGCATGGATCTGTGGAAGATTCTGGTGCTGGGGGTGCTCAAGGAGGGGCTGAACTGCGATTTCGACCGGCTGGTGAACCTGGCCAACAGTCATATGGATGTACGCCGGATGCTGGGTCTCGGCACCTGGCATGACGACACCCGTTTCGAGCTGCAGACGGTGATCGGCAATGTCTCGCGGCTGACACCGCAGCTGCTGTCTCGGGTCGGCGAGGTGGTGGTGCGAAGCGGACATGGGGTGGCCGGAAAAAAGCCTGGCGCGCCATTGTGCGGGCGCGCTGACTCGTTCGTGGTTGAGACCGATGTTCACTATCCGACCGATGTCGGTCTGCTGTGGGACTCGGTACGCTGTCTGATTCGCGAGGTATCGCGGGCGGCCAGGCGCTGTGGGTTGCCGGGCTGGCGCCAGCACAAGCACTGGAAGCGTTCGGTGAAGAGGCTTTACAACAGTGTCTGCAAGTCGAAACAGCAAAAGGACAACCCGCAGAAGGTGGCCGACTACCTGGAGTGCTGCGAGATGCTGATCGGGCGGGCCGAGGCGACATTGGAACAGCTGCTGTCGCATCCGTCGGTCAGGGTGCATGAGATTGCGGCGATCGATCATTTTCTGGGGCATGCGAGGCACCAGGTTGACCTGGTCCGGCGGCGCCTGCTGCAGGGCGAGAAGATTCCGGCGGGCGAGAAGGTGCACAGCATTTTCGAGCCGCATACGAAATGGATCAGCAAGGGCAAGGCCGGGGTGCCGGTCGAGCTGGGGGTGCCGGTGACCGTGGTCGAGGACCAGTATCAGTTCATCGTGCATCATGAGGTGATGTGGGACAGCCACGATGTCGATGTCGCGGTACCGGTGGTCGAACAGGTGCAGTCGCGTTTCCCCGAGTTTGTCGCCTGCAGTTTCGACCGCAACTATCACAGTGCGGACAACCGGGTGCGGCTCGACGAGATGCTGGACCTCAACGTGTTGCCGAAGAAGGGAAAACTCAGTGAGGCGGAGCTCGGGCGCGAGGCCGAGGAGTCGTTTGCGACGGCCCGGAAGCAGCATCCGGCGGTGGAGTCGGCGATCAACCACCTTGAGCACTGCGGGCTGGACCGGGTGCGCACACATGGACGCCGCGGCTTCGAGCGTACCGTGGCCCTGTCGGTGCTGACCGCCAACACCAAGCGTCTGGGCAGACTGCTGCACAAGCGCGACCGCAAGCTTGCGAAACGCACCCGCCATCGCCTGCGCGCTGCCTGACTTCATTCCACCCGTCTCCGAAACTCTGTGAAAAGCACCCGGAACGCATCCCCGCGCCTGTTTTTCGCCCATCTGTCGCCGGTCGTGTCCGAGAGCCGCAAAATCCGGAGTTTCGCAGCGGCCACAGCTAGATCGGTCATCGGATCCAAACATTTTCCGCATTCTGATGTATGGTTTGGGTAGTTTTTTGGCAGACACTAATTATGATAACTGTAGACGCTGTATCGGTGGCGCAATGATTTCGTACATGCAGCCCACTTCGCTTATCGTTGCGAACTGAATCTGGACGATTCAGTTTGTACCTGAACACTACTGTCCAGACGGCAAACTACATCATCGGCAATCTTTCGATTCTCGCCGCGCAGTACTTGAATTCTGGAATCTTCCCCATCGGGTCAAGAGCTGGATTCGTCAGCATGTTTGCCGCCGCTTCCGCGTAGCAGAAAGGAACAAATACCATGCCTTCCGGTATAGCGAAGTCCTGTCGCGTTCTCAGCGATATCTTCCCCCGTCTTGTCACGATGCTGACCATTTCGCCGGGTTGAATGCCTAGTCTTCGTAGCTCATTCGGCGAGAAGCTGGCTACCGCTTCCGGCTCGATCTCATCAAGCACCTTGGCTCTCCTGGTCATGGCACCCGTGTGCCAGTGCTCCAACTGCCGACCGGTTGTCAGAATCATCGGGTATTCCTGATCCGGCTCCTCGTCCGGCGGCACGATTCCTGCCGGTACGAGTTTCGCTCGTCCATTCGCAGTAGGAAAACCATCACCAAACACAATCTCATTGCCCGGTTGATCAGGTGCATCACAGGGATAGGTTACCGAACTTTCCGCATCGATTCTCTGCCATGTAATATTGTCAAGAGATGGCATGACGCTGGCCATTTCCGCGTATACATCGGCCGGTCCCGAATAATTCCAGTCAAGACCCAATCGAACCGCGAGTTCCTGGATAATCCACCAGTCCTGCCTGGTATCGCCCGGCAGTTCCAGCGCAGCCCGACCCATCTGGACCTGACGATTGGTATTGGTTACCGTACCGTTCTTTTCCGGCCATGCTGAAGCCGGAAGAACCACATCGGCGTGGAAAGCGGTTTCAGTCAAAAACAGATCTTGCACAACCAGATGGTCGAGTTTTGCCAGTGCTTCCCTCGCATGGTGAACATCGGGATCTGACATGGCAGGATTTTCACCCATTACGTACATACCGCGAATCTGGCCGGCATGAACGGCATCCATGATTTCCACTACCGTCAGGCCTTTCTCAGGGTCGAGTGAAGTGCCCCATTCGTCTTCAAAACGCGAGCGAATATTTTCCGAATCCACCGCCTGATAGTCCGGAAACACCATCGGAATCAAACCGGCATCCGATGCGCCCTGTACGTTATTCTGCCCTCGGAGCGGATGCAGTCCAGTGCCCGGACGGCCGACCTGCCCGGTAATCGCCGCCAATGCGATCAGACATCGGGCGTTGTCCGTACCATGGGTATGTTGTGATATCCCCATTCCCCAAAAGATGATCGAGCGGTCCGCGGTCGCGTATCTGCGGGCAACCGAACGCAGCGTATCTGCATCGATACCGCAGATCTTGGACATCTCATCCGGAGAAAACTGCTCCACATGACGTCGAAGGTTTTCAAACCCTTCTGTAAACTGACTGACGTATTCGTGATTGTAGATTCCTTCCCGGATGATCACATGCAGCAGAGCATTCAACAATGCAACATCAGTTCCGGGATTGAACTGCAGCATATGCGTGGCATGACGGCCAAGTGCGGTGCCTCTTGGGTCCATCACGATCAGATCCTTCCCGTTATTTTTTGCCTGTTTGAAAAATGTTGCCGCAACGGGGTGGTTATCCGTTGGGTTGGCTCCGATAACAACGATGACATCTGAGTCCTTGCACGCGGTAAACGGTGCTGTGACAGCACCGGAACCGATACCTTCCAATAAGGCCGCTACGCTGGAGGCATGACACAATCTCGTACAGTGGTCAACATTGTTGGTGCCGAATCCAGTTCGCACCAGTTTCTGAACCAGATAAGCTTCCTCGTTAGAACCCTTAGCGGAACCGAACCCCGCCAGACCTTCTGATCCTGATTCCTGAAGTATTTTCCTGTATCCCGCGGCAGCGTAATCGAGGGCCTCATCCCATTCCACTTCCCGAAAGTGAGTGATTGGGTTGGCAGGATCGATTTGAATATCAGCATTCTTGCCGACATCATCGCGACGTATCAGCGGTTTGGTCAGCCGGTGTGGATGGTTGACATAATCAAATCCAAACCGCCCTTTCACACAAAGCCTGTTGCTGTTTGCGGGTCCATCGCGTCCATTGACGGCTACGATCACATTGTCGCTGACCTGATATGTGATCTGACATCCGACACCGCAGTACGGGCATACGCTCTCAACCTCATCGACTTCGAGATTCAGGTTCACCCCTTTGGCGTCAACCAGAGACTCTTCAATCAAAGCCCCGGTCGGGCATGCCTGCACGCACTCACCGCACGCCACACAGGTACTGTTTCCCATCGGATCATCAAAATCGAACACGATTTTTGACTCATAGCCGCGATAGGCCATACCGA
This sequence comes from Arenicellales bacterium, assembly GCA_963666625.1. Lineage (GTDB taxonomy): Bacteria > Pseudomonadota > Gammaproteobacteria > Arenicellales > JAJDZL01 > JAJDZL01. Next base: position 2,018,697 of record OY762925.1, on the reverse strand, counting down.
TCACATCGTTGACTTGCACTTCCCGGCAGGCACGAACACATAAATTACAGTGGATACAGGCATCCAGAAATACCCGCATTGCGGCGTGACTTGGATCCGGTGCCGGTGCCTTTCTCGATGGAATTCGATTTGTATCCGGCTTCACCCGATCTGTCCATTGCCAGAATCGCGAGTTGGGATCATGAGCCTTGTCCCGCTTCGGCTGATCCGCTTCCAGCATTTCAAAAACCAGCTTTCTGGCAAATACAGCCCGATCACTTCCCGTATGTACCTTCATTCCCTCGGCAGGCTTACGAATACAGGAAGCAGCCAATACCCGCTCACCCTCAATCTCAACCATACAGGCACGGCAGTTTCCATCCGCCCGGTAACCTGGTTCTGTAGAAAAACAGAGGTGCGGCAATTCATTCTGCTCGCGGCTGGCAATCTGCCAGATCGTCTCATCTGGACTGGCGCTGACCTGCTTTCCGTCCAACTCAAACGTGATCGTCATGTCGTTGTGCATGCCTTCTCTTCCTGAAAGTACTTGATCACCGAAAACAGTGGATTTGCTGCAGCCTGACCAAGCCCGCATATGGAAGCGTCCATCATTGCATTACCGATATCCGTTAGCAATGCTTCATCCCACTGATTCCTTTCCATTAGTTTTACAGCCTTTTCGGTACCGACACGACAAGGAGTACACTGACCACAACTCTCGTCTTCGAAAAATCGCATGAGATTCAACGCCGCGTCCTTTGCGCTGTCGTGATCGCTGAGAATCACAACAGCGTGAGATCCCACTAAGCAACCGTATTTCTCCAATTGTCCGAAATCAAGCGGCAGATTATCCATGGTGGCCGGCAGGATACCACCTGAAGCGCCACCGGGCAAGTACGCCCTGAATTCGTGACCAGGCAACATGCCTCCACTGAACTCTTCAATCAGTTCCCTTACCGTGATTCCAGCCGGGGCAACTTTAACCCCCGGTTCATTGACTCGACCGGAAACCGAATAACTTCGAAGACCTTTTCCGCCATTACGACCGTGTGAGGCAAACCAATCTGACCCTTTCTCCACGATATCCCGAATCCAGTACAAGGTCTCAACATTCTGAACCAGGGTCGGTCGATCAAAGATACCTTTCTCCGCCACATACGGGGGCCGGTGTCGGGGTAGTCCCCGCTTGCCTTCGATTGATTCTATCATTGAGGATTCCTCGCCGCAGATGTAGGCACCGGCTCCTCGACGAAGTTCGACATTCGTATTGCCATACAATCCCGACTCTTGGACCCTTGCCAGTTCCTTCAATAGAATCTCTCGCGCAGCAGGGTATTCGTCGCGCAGATAGATATAGACGGTTTCCGCCTCGACAACCCACGCTGCGATCAGTACACCCTCGAGAAATCGGTGCGGTTCATGCTCAAGATAATATCGATCCTTGAATGTACCGGGCTCTCCTTCGTCTGCATTTACAGCCATAAGTCTCGGACCGTCATAACCGCGAACGATCTTCCACTTCAAACCGGTCGGAAATCCGGCCCCGCCCATTCCGCGCAAGGGGGAATCCTGCAGCAGTGCCACCATTTCTTCCTGCGTCCTCTTACCGGAATAACAATCTTCCAATAGTCTGTATCCACCCTCGAAACGGTAAGCTTCCAGATCTTGATACGGCGGAATAGCTGGGCTTGTATCTCGGGATTCAACCGCGCTGATTACCGAATTTACGGTCGCGTGATCGACATGATTATGCCCCACTTCCACAGTCGGCGCAGTGTCGCATCGCCCCATGCACGGCGCTCTCAGGATTCTGACTTTCCGTCCCATTTCCTCCTGCAGGTCGGCAAGCAATTTCTGGGCACCAAACATCTCACAGGTCAGACTGTCACATACTCGAACTGTGATCGGTGGGGGTGGATTCTCATCTTCTGCGATGATCGTAAAATGAGCGTAGAATGTAGCGGTCTCGTAGACTTCCGCAAGTGGCAGGCGCATGATCTGCGCAAGTGCTGCCAGATCGTCAGAGTAAATACCACCATAGTGGTCCTGCAACGCGTGCAGATATTCCACCAGCAAATCACGACGTACGGGAGAGTGTCCGATTATGTTTCTGACATCCGAAACATTCTTGGGAGACACCTGCCGACCTTTGGGTACGCAGCGGTGCTGGGCTTTGCCACGGCCCGGATGTCTGGGACGAACTAATTCTGACACTTCCTTTACCTTACGATTAATCTAGCCAATAGTAAGAAGATCGGCAATTTGCCTCAGGTTGCACCTGACTAACAAACCAACCGACTATTTTATATCAACAATATTTATGGAAGCGCGAAACGCAGATGCTGGTGGTGATGGATCAGGAACACTTCGACTCACCGCAGTTCAGGCAAGTCATACAGCCATCCAAGTACACGACTGCACGGGTGCTGCAGACACTGCACAGCACAGCACCTTCTGGAAGACCGTCATCGACCCCGCTGGATGACTGTTGGGTTCGGGCTTCGAATTCCCGACGCTTCTCCTGAAGAATTTTCTGTGTGTGTTCCGGGAGGGGATCATCCTGAATCATCCCGATCCGTTTCATATGTGTTTCGATGATGGACCCGATCTCGGCAACAAGTGAAGGTATGTATTTCCCGCCCTTCTGAAAATACCCACCTCTCGGATCGAAAACCGCGTGCAGTTCCTCGACAAGGAACGCACTGTCTCCACCTTTTCGAAATACGGCAGATATGATTCGCGTAAGCGCCACAGTCCACTGAAAATTATCCATATTCTTGGAATTCAGGAAAATTTCATACGGACGTTTCCGCTCATACGGGGTGCCGGCATTGACGATCATGTCGTTAATCGTCACATACAGCGCATGCTCCGAGTAAGGCGTCTTGATCTTGTAAGTGCTGCCCCTGAGCATCTCCGGACGCTCAATGCGCTCATGCATTTCAATAATATTGGATGGCTCATCAGGCATATCCTTGATGAGATCACCATCACTCGGCGAGCTATCGTTCTTCGGAGGCGAGAAAAGCGAGTTGGGCGAATCGGTCTTGCTCGCCACCCGATAACTGACGATAGGCTTATTGATCTTGGTAGTCACGTCATTACACCATTAGAATTTTCCGTAGTAGCCTTCTTTCAGAGCGTCAAATAAATTTGCTGCAGTATGCACCTCACCATCATACTCGACCTGTTCGTTTCCTTTCAATTGGACAGTACTGCCGTCTTCAAGCTCAAACTCGTATGTTGTCTCTTCAAGATCCTTGTCCCTGACCAAAACACCCTGAAAAGCTTCCGGATTGAAGCGAAATGTCGTACAACCCTTCAGGCCGCTCTCGTAGGCGGTCATATAAATTTCCTTGAAATCCTCGAACGGATAGTCAGTCGGCACATTGGCCGTCTTGGATATGGACGAGTCCACCCATTTCTGTGCGGCGGCCTGCACTGCAACATGTTCCTTCGGCGTAACGTCGTCTGACTTTACAAAGTAATCCGGCAAGGATGATGGATCATCCGCTGTCGCTTTTGGATCAATCAATTCTCGATACGCCAGCAACTCATAGGAATACACCTTGACATTCTCTTTCGACTTCTTGCCTTCCCGAATCACATTTCGAGTGTATTCATGAGCAAACGACGGTTCAATGCCATTACTGACATTGTTCCCGAGTGACAGGCTGATGGTACCGGTTGGCGCGATTGAACTGTGATGTGTGAAACGCGCGCCGGTAACGGCGATCTCATCAGTCAGCTCGTCAGGCAGATTCCGCATGTATCTGCTGTATTTCGCCAGAAGCACCGACCCTTTCACATTCTGTCCTACACGAATTCCGTCGGCTTCCATTTCCGGCCGCATCGCCAACATTTTCGGAGTAACAGTAAAGGTCTCCTGGAATATCGGTGCAGGGCCTTTTTCAGTTGCCAACTGAACTCCGGTTGTCCAGCCGGTAATCGCCATTTCCTTTGCCACCTGCTCGGTAAACTCCAACGATTCCTGGGAACCGTACCTCATTTTCATCATGGCCAGAGTGGACCCAAGGCCCAGAAAACCCATACCATGCCGGCGTTTTCTGAGGATTTCCTGTGCCTGTGATTTCAGTGGCAAACCATGGATTTCAACAACGTTATCCAGCATTCTGGTGAAAATTGCAACAACTTCACGGTATCGGTCCCAATCAAAACTGACATCGTCGGTAAATGGATCGTTGACAAATTTAGTCAGATTGACTGATCCGAGCAAACAGGCGCCGTAAGGCGGTAGGGGTTGTTCGCCGCAAGGGTTGGTGGCTCTGATGTCCTCACAGAACCAGTTATTGTTCATCTCATTGACCCGGTCAATCAGGATAAAGCCGGGTTCGGCGAAATTGTACGTGAGTTCCATAATCGAATCCCACAGCCGCCGTGCCTCAATGGTCGAATAAATTCGCAAGGCAACCCTGCCGAACTCATCCACAATGTAGGACTCTTTATCGGCACCTGTAGGCCAATGGTTCCAGATGATCTGACAGTCACCGCTTTCGTACTCCTGCTGAGTGGCGGGAAACACAAGGTTCCACATGTCGTCTGTCATTACGGCGTTGACGAAATCGTCGGTGATCAGACATGACAGGTTGAATTGACGTAGGCACCCGTCTTTTGTCTTGGCCCTGATGAACTCCATGATGTCTGGATGCGACACATCAAATACGCCCATCTGGGCACCTCGACGCCCACCAGCCGACGAAACCGTAAAACACATCGCATCAAAAATGTCCATAAAGGACAGTGGACCCGAAGTATATGCACCGGCACCGCTGACAAAAGCGCCCTTGGGTCTCAGAGTGGAAAATTCGTAACCGATACCGCAACCGGATTTCAGGGTGAGCCCCGCTTCATATACTGAATGCAGAATGCCTTTCATCGAATCGGTGATCGTATTCGATACGGTGCAGTTGATGGTGCTGGTGGAAGGTTTGTGTTCGCGCGCTCCTGCGTTGGAGACAATGCGACCTGCCGGTATCGCACCGTTTTGAAGTGCCCAGACGAAATCATCAAACCATCTTTTACGAACTGGACGCGCTTCCACTTCAGCCAGTGCCTTTGCAACCCGTATGTAGGTATCCTCAATTGTTTTGTCGATGACTTCGCCGGTCTTGGATTTCAGGCGGTATTTTCTATCCCAGGTGTCGAGCGATGCATCTTGGAAATTGATGCTTTCTGGAGCTTCAGATATGAGTTGCAGGTTGTTTTGTAGGACGGCCATGCTAATAAAAATTTTCCTCTCGCGAATTTAAAAAAATCCGCTCTCTTCAATTATTGAGTCAGGAGTTTTATTATTTTTTTGACTGGAATTCGCTGAGTCAACCTGAGCGGAGTTCAGCTGAAATCTGCAGAAAATTATATTTTATCTTTCGGTAGCTTATTTGAATCTTTTGGAACTTTTTTGATTGAAAAATCGCCTGTATGAAACATACTAACTTCAGTCTTTCTCTGAAAGACAAAACTGTATGAATTGTTCAATATCAAATAAATACGTAAACAACTGTCAAACTCTTCAAGTGATCAGGTGGTCAGCTTCCGGTATATGTCAGACACTTTCAGCGGCAAGCCACGAACATCACTGACTACGGTGTAATTGACGTGTCCATACATGTGTGGCAGATAGTCATGTGCCTGGGAATCAATCGTAATGCAAAATGGATGAATTCCGGCATGTTTCGCTTCCATAAGAGCCTGTCGGGTGTCTTCTATACCATATTCACCACGGTATCCGTCGTAGTCGTCTGGTTTCCCGTCTGAGATCGTAATCAGTACCCGGGTCCGGGCATCCACTTCGATCAGTTTTCGTGTCAGGTGGCGTATGATCACCCCCATGCGCGTGTAATCCTGAGGCTTGATTCCCGCAATTCGCGCCTTGACCTTGCTGTCGTATGGTTCTTCGAATGTCTTGATGCGATAAAGTTCGCAACGCTTGCGAGTCATTCCCGAAAACCCATAGATCGCGTATCGATCACCCAGTGTCTGAAGTGCTTCGCTGAGCAGAACCAGGCTCTCGCGTTCAGCATCGTTGATCCAGCCTTTTGTTGACCCGCTTACGTCGACCATGAACACTACGGCCAGATTTCGTTCAAGCCGTCCCGACTTGATAAACAGCCGATCCGTCAATTCGTTCCCTTCATGAATGTCGGGATAGCTCTCGACAATCGCATCAATATCGATGTCGTCGCCGTTGGTCTGCCGACGAAGCATCTTGTTATCACCCCGCAGTGCCTCAAACGATTTTCGAATGTCGCGTACCAGATGGGAATACTTGCTCAATATGTCCTCGACCGTTTTTTCATTGGAGGGATGCATGTCCAGCTCCTTCAGCTCGCACCAGTTTTTTCGATAGTGTCGGCGGCGATAATCCCATTCGTCGTAATAGATCACGTCGTCTTTACTCTTTTTCTTTTCTTCAGGCAGCTCTTCGTCGGCCTGCAGGTCCTTTCGGTACTGACTGTCTCCTGCAGGAACAAGATAGTCCTGCGGAATTTCCCCAAAATCCTGAACGATGCTTTTGGCGGTCTGAACCATGTCCTCAGGCGGAACGACCGGTTGTCCATCCAGCGTCAGCGTCATGTCAGTTTCCCCCGAGTCGTCTTCATCGGTTGTCATAGTGACGCTTATGTGTCCCTGCTCTCCCTGACTGTTCTCATCGGGTCGTGCAAGGCTCTCAGCAAGCATCGCCAACTCCGAACGAAACTTCTCTTTCTCCCTGTCAACGCGCTTTCGTGTTACGAGTCGTACCTTTTCCAGATCGACAGTTCCCTGATAGCACGCAGATGCGGGCAAATCGAAATTTTGGTGGTAAAGCTCGTTGACGATTCGAATCGAATCCATGACATCGGAATCCGGTCGTCTGATCGCTGCAAGCAGTTCCGATCGCGCTTCGATTTCCAGGTTGCTGTCCGTCGATGCGCTCAGTTCACCCATCTGGCGCACCAGCCCGGGCAGTTCTGCACGCATGCAGCTCAGCAGTCTCAAGTGCTCGACCGACTCGAATATCCGCAGTGCCCTGGCGGGATCTCGAAATTTCGCGATCGCCGCGCAAACAAAGGGTACGCCGGTGTTGGGATCCACCCGAAACGTCCCGTAGCGCGTCTGTGCCAGAAGAAAAGCCCCGGTCGCCTTATACAGTTGAAAATTCAGTCGTTCCGAGTCGAATCGCCTGAATGCTGCCGGCAGGTAGATCGTTTCAGTGTCAGTCCAAGCCTGCGCGTCACTTTGGATATCGAGGTCACGACCGGATACACCTTTTACGTACTTGTTCAGAATTCCAACCACATCCTCGAAGGGAACCGAGTATTGGTTGTGACTCAGCCTGGCAGCATAGGTTTCGACCTCTCTCAGAGAAGCACTGCCGGGATACAGCCCCTGGCGGTCGTAGACATCCATGGCCTCGATGATCCACTTTGTCACACCGTCCGCATCCATCATGCGAAACGCATCGCTGACATGTTCCACAAACTGATAGGCCATTTCAGAATTGGATTTGGAAATCACACCCGCCCAGTGCAGCGCAAACTCCTGCTGTTCCCTGTCAAGGCCGCAGAGTTTTTTTGCAGGTCCGGTGGCAGTGCGTCGGGAAGATAGGACGGCACCAAGCAGTTCATCCAGCCTCTCCTCAATCTGAACGGCTCTCAGCTGTCTGCCCATACATAGGGTTCCTTCGTCATATCAAGATTTAACAGCCCGGCGGAATCAATCTCAGAAAAGTGATGATGCCATTTCCCGTATCGCTGTCAGCATTTCCGGGTCATCGGTCAGGGTTTGCGTGATTGACGCGTTACATGCGTCCAGAGGCGCAATTCCAAACACGATCAATTTTGCCGCATGTACGAGAAGACGCGTACTTGCCCCCTCTTCCAGTCCGCTTCCTTTGAGGTTGCGGGTCATCACGCCGAATCGTACCAGTGTACTGGCAGTTTCCTGATCCACCTCGGCCTCGTGCATCAGGATCGACTGCTCCAATTCTGTATCCGGATAATCAAACTCCAACGACATAAAACGCTGTCGGGTACTTTGCTTGAGATCCTTCAGCACACTCTGATAACCCGGGTTGTAGGAGATGGTCAGATTGAAGGAATCCGGTGCGTGAAGCAGCTCACCTGTCTTCTCGACCGGCAGTACACGCCGGTTGTCGGCCAGCGGATGAATGACAACCGTTGTGTCCTTGCGCGCTTCGACAATCTCATCCAGATAGCAGACTCCTCCGACCCGCACCGCCCGCGCGAGCGGTCCGTCGACCCATTGCGTCTCACCGCCCACGATCAGATAACGGCCAACCAGGTCGGATGCTGTCAGATCGTCGTGACACGCTACAGTCACCAGCGGAAGATTGAGCTTCCATGCCATATATTCCATGAATCTGGTCTTACCGCAACCGGTCGGACCCTTCAGAAGCACGGGAATTCCGTTTCGGTGAGCGCTCTCAAACAATTCGATCTCCGAGCCCTGTGGCGCATAGTAGGGTTCAACCCGAATCGAGTAGTCTTCACTTTCAATCCTATACATCGATGATTCTGTCCAATGACCTCCAATAGAAACATTAGTACCTTACCAAAGAATTATTCCGCAAACCTGATCATTCCAGATGTTTCCCACGCTAACGTTTTCGGTACACTTGAATTTTCTGACGAACAGATTTCATCGGACCATAAACAAGTTCTGACCTCAATTCGTATCATATACATGTTTTGATGTTTTTGAGTACTTAATATCTGTTGAACACAAGAAATCGAAAATACAGATATAGAAAAAATTAGCGTGGGAACCCCCCTGACCTATTCCGTATTCGGCAAGATGGAGTGGTAAAATTCAGGGTAGACGAGTATATATTGAAATATTTCTCATGAACCCAGGCCCGTTTCCAAAGCCGCCGCCAGCGAAGCCTCTATCCGAGCAGACATGGCTCAGACAGACTGATCGTGCCGAAGTCGGTCGTGAGGCATTTTTTTGCGGAAGAGATGCAGAGTTTGAGGTCTTCCGCAACGCCGTACTCTCTCTGTGTGATGGGAACATAGGTGGAGGCTCAATGGTATTCCAGGGTGCGCCGGGCGCCGGAAAGACCGCCCTGATGCACGAGTGCATGGAAGCGGTCAGACTCCATTCGAACCCGCAGGACCCGTGGGTCGCTGTGAGTATTGATCCGGGCACCCTGAGCTACCCCGCTGATGTGGTCTCAGACCTGATCCATGCTGCCAATGAGGAGACCCAGCGTCTTTCCAAGTTGGCACCGGATACGATTGCAGACAAACTCAATGAATGGCTTGACCTCGGTCGCAGGCTCTATGCTGAATTGTCGTCCCGAGGGGTTTCGGCTGCCGGATTTTCTGTAGGTGGCAGGCCGCAAGCCGACGGTCGTTCCGATTCAGCTCGGTCGTCGGGAAGTGTTTTCCGCAATGCCGCTGTGCTGCTTGAGAATTTCCATATCGTCGTTTTTGTCGATGAGGCACAGAACACACCTGAAGGCGCCACGACCAAAGCTGTACTTGACAGTCTTCACCGCGACCCCAAGGGGATTCCGCTGGTGGCCGCGTTTTTCGGACTTAGCGACACCGAAGACGTATTGCGTCGGTGCGGGCTTTCGAGATTGTCCGACGAGCGCATTGTGAACCTTGATCCCCTGCCGCTGACGGATGCGAAAGCCTCCGTTCGGTACATGATAGATGCCTACTATGCCGGAAGCGAAGAACAGAAGGAAGTCTGGACGAATGCCCTGGCCGAGCTGTCCCAGGGGTGGCCGCAGCATATCAACCGCGTCGGCGTCGCCACCGGACGCGTGATTCGCGGAAATAAGGGCAGACTGGAACCACAACTGCTTGAGCAGGCGATAGAAAAGGGAATTGAGCGAAAAAACGACTACTACGACAGGCGATTGAAAGCCGGTTATCCGCAAGCTGAACTGTACATCAAACTTGCATTGGCGGCCACACAGGATGCCGACGGGGTTTTGAGCATTGACCAGCTCCGGAGTCTTTCGACATCGGAGCTGGAAAAAACCCGGACTTCCTTTGATGACTTCCTGCGTCAGTCCCTTCATGCGGGACTGCTCGCACCGGCGAAAGGGCTGCTGACTCGATATAAGTTTCCAATTCCATCTTTGGGGGACTACCTTCGGTCCGCGGCCACCGGTGCCATCAACCCGGATTGAATGTCCATTTGCGGACCATTCCTGCGAGGCAGACTAGCAGCAGGAAGTTGAACGCTCAGCATCGAAAATGCTTTCACCATGCATAAGTCAGACCCGATACGCGAATAATCCGGCCGTAAAATGCGATTGCCCGTTCCATTGATCAGGCACAGATTGTCTGGCGCGTTGCAAATTGAGATTCCAAATGAGGTCATTTTCAGTTTACCATTCATTCAGACTGCAAGGTAGAATGTTGATCAGCCTTGTGTCCTTCCACCTATCGAGTGATTTGCGGTATACCTGTATAGCACATTGTTGTACAAGGCAATTCCTTCCCTCCACACAGCCGAGTGCCGCACCCAACAGACTGTCCCTGCGCATCTTTATTTCCCGATCTGGAAAAGCCAATATCGCCTTTAGCCAATGTCCTTAAAAATACAAATACAACCGGGTCAGAGTATTCCACTCGATGAATCCCTGAAGAATCTGATCCGAAACAGGCTTTCGAATTTCAAGACCCAAGTCGTCAAGGAAGATAGACTCAGACGAGCGGCAGTCGCCTTCACTGTGGTGAATGCTGAAGCCTCTGATGAAGCAGCGTTCTTACTTACCCGAAGACCGAAATATCTCAACCGCCATGGCGGACAGTATGCCTTGCCGGGTGGCAGACTTGATGATGGCGAGTCTGCCATTGAAGCGGCGCTGCGAGAGCTCCACGAAGAAATTGGCATCCTGATTTCCGAAAAATATGTGCTCGGTGTTCTGGACGACTACCGTACACGTTCTGGTTTCATCATCACTCCGATCGTCGTTTGGGCAGGACCCAATGTAACCGTCAATCCCGACCCCAGCGAGGTGGCCAAGGTTTTCAGAATTCCACTTTCGGACTTGGTGTCACCGCGGATACCTATACTCGAAAAATCAGAGGATGAGGGCAGATCGGTTCTATCGACACCGATAAAAACTTTGGGGCATCGGGTATTCGCACCGACCGCCGCGTTCATATTCCAATTCAGAGAAGTGATCCTGTTTGACCGGCAAACTCGCGTCGCACAGTTTGATCAGCCCAAATTCGCTTGGAAATAACGACCGCGGTAGTCCCGCGACTCGCCAGTCAGGGCTTGTCGATCTGCAGTTTGTCGGAAAGCGCGCGGTTCACTGCGGGATGCACAAACTGTGAGACATCACCGCCAAGCTGTGCAATTTCCTTTACCAGCGAAGCGGCAACGAATGCGTAATCTTCGGCGGGTGCGAAGAAGAGTGTTTCGATGTTTCGGTCCAATTGTCGGTTCATCCACGATAATTGGAACTCATACTCAAAGTCCGACACGGCCCTCAGACCTCTGATCACTATTTTTGAGTTGACTTGCTTGGCGAAGTCGATCAGCAATCCCTTGAATCCGATCACCTCAATGCCGTCTACGTGACTGGTAGTCGCCTTGATCAGATCGATTCTTTCCTGCAAAGTGAACAGAGTCCTCTTATCCTTGCTGTCTGCAACCGCCACAATCAGCTCATCAAACAGACCGACCGCGCGCTCCATAAGGTCGATATGTCCCTTCGTTACCGGGTCGAAGCTGCCAGGATAGATGGCACGCGTTACACGTTGCGAATTACCCATGTCGTTATGAGGTTTCCTGATACTCGAATTCAAACACAATTGTGGATTAAATCACAGGCGACGAATGAATTCTGATAAATATCTCATTCCCACTGTAGTTGACCGGATTTTTCCGAATGAGGAGAATGATTGAATCGCGTACATGTGATACAGAAGAATGTCGGCTTATAAATTCACGACGTGGTGGTTTGGAATTCCGATTCGGAATCAGCCATAAGCAATTGATGTACCCGAGACCCTGTGGTTAGACGGCGATACTCAATCCAACCTTGGAACTTCAAGTCCGGACCAGACGATTTTTCAGATTCGACATAGATCAGTGCATCTGAAGTGAGACACTGTGATGAGACAAGTAACCCGACTGTCCGCGCGGCCAGACCACAGTGAAACGGAGGATCAACAAAAACAATGTCAATCTGTCGATCGTTCTGTTCAATGAATTTGGCGGCATCCTGACATTTAATTTCGAACGACTCAGCATTCAGATCAGCTGCTGTCCGTTCCAGCTGCTGGATGCATCTTCTGCTTGAATCGACAAAAACCACATGCGCCGCACCTCTCGATAGCGCCTCAAATCCAAGTGCGCCGGATCCGGCAAAAAGATCAAGACAGCATGCGCCTTCAATACGCATCTGCAACCAGTTGAACAGAGTCTCGCGTGCCGAGTCGGTTGTCGGTCTAACATCGGACCTTGAATCGAAGACAATCTCCCTGCGCCGCCACTTCCCGCCAATAATTCTGAGTTTGCCTTGCAATTTGACTCTACTCGTAGTGGTTCAGATGCGTTAGAGATTTTCTTTCTGTTTCCCGTCTGGTCACGGTCTTAGGGAAAGAGATTGAGTTGCGCAGTGGTAAATGGGGTGGCGTAGCGAGTTATTGATCATAAGCAGGCACTATTTCCTCAAGTCCACTTTTGAGGCTGTTGAAGGAAAAATCCATTAGTGGTTTCAACATGTTTCGGAAATTGACTACTCTTCAGAGTTATGCGATCTATAGAAAGCCAACCCGACGCAACTTTCTTTAATTCATTCGAGTATCTTTTCGGCGGAAACGCAACGACTACTCGCTTTTCCGGATACCTTCGTAGAATGGCATCAATTGGTGGTGTTAAATCGCTGTCGGCAGAAACAACGATTGCAGTGTCAAACTCGTCATCCTGCGCATCGATCAATAGACTCACCGCAATGTTGACATCAGTCTTTTTTTCTTCGTATGTTTTCCACTCCCAATTGCAATTTGCGCACTTTCGCTTTTTGGGGAGATATCGGCCGAAAATTAAATTGGTATCTGGGAGCGTTGCAAGTGCATCAAGATAAATTGTTTGCCTCTTTTTCTTCTCCTTTTCTTGTATGTTGTCAGAACTTGCTGAGATACGCGCAGTGAAATAACGTACAGAGATCAGATGCTGATGAGGCTTGAGTAAATTGTCGGCAAGTTGATGTACGTTCAACCAATAGAAACAACGCCACTTTTTTTCTCTAAGTCCATGGTAGAGATTGAATCCGTCGATATAAACTATTACTCTGCTCATATTAAACTTCACAAGATAAATGCTGACAAATAGCCAATTGCGAAAGATAGGTTTGTATTGGTGATGAACAACGAAGAGAAGGCGTACAAAGAACTTCGTTACATAATATTTGGATAATATTTATCCGCTGATAATCGTATGAATACTCATTATGTTCAAGTAGAAGATTATTGCAAAGCTATGTATAGAATCACGACAAGCTATTGACAAACCTACGCTTGGGAATTATATTTTCTTCTATGACCCCGCCAGTGCTAGTACCACTGGCCCGACGCCCCGGAAGGGGCGTCTCTGTCTTTGGTTGAAACAATTGTCAACGATCTATTAGTTCCGATAGGATACTAGCCCCTAATGATCCGGTATCCTAGCTGACACACCACACCCGGTCTTAATTGATTATCCTTTCGAGCAAACGAAAGTTTTGCTTGATAGTCCGTGAACAGACAATTCCGAAATCGATTGATCATAATTTCGTGGAACCGTAGTAAAGAATAAACTATTTTGTTCTTGTCATCAGAAATGGAAGCATATGCACTGTAGCGATTTTCGCACCTGATCGGCCGGTCCCCTGACCTCCCGGGCATAAAAGTCACCGCTTCGGTCGTCCCGACTGCGGTGATTTTCCGATCCCGATGCGGTTGCTGCTACATTGCAGCTCCGTTGCCGGTCTCAGGATGCGCCAAACCTTCGGAACGTCGCTACGATCAATAAAACAGGATTCACAACAATCCCTACCTGGGATAGGGCAGTGACAGCGGACGAATCAGCAAACGTATGCTGTCTGGTCTCGATGTGCATAATCGCCTGCGACAGTGCGATGACTATGGCAAGCGATGCCTTGACTTTCATCCTAGTCAGCCCCCCAATAATTCTGAGCCTGTTTTTCATAGTGACATTATATTTCGGTCAGCTGTTGATCTTCTAGGTTGCCTCACCACTTTACACTGTCCCGTGGTTGTAATTGAACAATACGATATCTAATTGATAATAAATATTATTTTACTGTAATTACATGGACGAACAACAACTTCTATTCACATTTTTCCCTGTGATTCATCTGCTATAATTGTAGTTATCGCCAGCCTGAGCAGTATCAAAATCTTGCATCACTGCCAGACATTTTTCGACTAATTGAAACCCACTCTTGATGCCAATCACATGATTGTGGTATCACCATCGTATGTGAAAGAGTGTAAAACGAGAAACTGGGGTTGTTCCGCGTCGAACGCTTGGCTGAGTCATCAACTTGATTGAGTCAGCGGTGATTGGAAGCTTCGGTTTTCCGGTACTTGTCACCTTCGGGTGGAATGCAGACAGATTTTCTCGCTTCCCCTTGCGGGGATTTGGTTGGAGGACCGTCTGAATAGGAAAAACGAAATTCTGCGAAGACCTGCAGAACCTCACACCTGACCGGGAGCGTCCATGACAGACAGTACAGACAAGGAAAGTACAAAATCGGGAAACCATCACTACACTTTCTTTCAGTCCTCGTTTGCCTCCGTCGAGGAGGTCAAGGCACTGTTCAAACTGGCATTCAGCAACGACGAGCTGAGACATTTCGATCTTGCGACCATTGCGTTTGAGAAGCGAGACTGGCTTGACAGCAACCGTCTCACACATAGGTATGCCGACCTGGTTGTGTCGGCGTACCTGAAGGACGGTCAGAAAGTGACCGTTACTTTGGTCGTGGAACACAAGTCCTGGCCGGACAGCAATCTGATGGAGCAGTTGCTGTATTACCAGAGCCTAATCTATGTCAATGAGAATGATAGAGTGGTGCTACCGCCGTTGGTGTTGTATCACGGCAAGCAACTGAGCTGGCCGAAGTGGCGTTCTTTTCAGCAATACAAACTGGGGCATCTACCAGAGTCTTTTGTCAATGAATTCGGCGCCGAGATGATTGACTTCGGGATTCGGCTGGTGAATCTGCGCGATGCCGCCACGCGAAAGCAGGTGACTAAGCTACCTTTGGAAATTCAACTGTGCCTGCAGGCGATGGCAGATATCTGGGCGCTGAACGAGAAAAACCTTTGACACACTCGTCGACCTGGTTGAGCGCGCGAATCCGCTACCGGACACGACCAGATATAATTTTATTCGCAAAGTCGCAATGTATTTTCGAAAGGTACATACGGAAATAAACTTTGTTAAAAATGATGTACATGGTGTACAAGCATACGGGAGATAATGTCGTGCAAAGAGTCGCCGAAGATTGGAGCTGGCTGACAGAGGGTGAGATTCAGCATTCATGCCGTATAGAAGGTCGAGATGAAGGCCGAGAGGAAATGTCTCGCAAATTCGCCGAACGGCTAATCCGGGACGGAATGGACGATCAGACTGTCAGCGGCTATACCGATCTCTCCCTGGATGAGGTGAGAAAAATTCGAAACGGACATTAACAGCCTTCCGCTCCACGTGAACCTGGACGCTGTTGGCGAATTCTGGATTCCGCTAGAGCCGTTTATCTATACCAGCATCTGAGCACAGCGCATTGCCGTACGGGCATCGA
This sequence comes from Arenicellales bacterium, assembly GCA_963666625.1. Taxonomy (GTDB): domain Bacteria; phylum Pseudomonadota; class Gammaproteobacteria; order Arenicellales; family JAJDZL01; genus JAJDZL01. The sequence goes on along the minus strand of OY762925.1, from coordinate 2,002,910 downwards.
ACTGTATGCTGTCAGTCTATCGGTTGGAGCCTGCTTAATCGATTCACAGCACTGTCCATGCCGGCAACCATCAAAATCGCCGTTGTGAGAATACTGTCAGGCAACCTCAACTTGTGCCAATTCCAACACCTCTGGACTTATTTCATCGTCAAAACACTGGTCACTCACAACTGATTCCAAGGAGGCGATAGTCTGACTTTGAGGTTCCCGATTGCGCCAAATCAGAAAATAACCGTTATAGTCCTCTATCAATAATTTGCGTCAAACAAGAATAGTATGGTAAATTGGAGAAATGAAACTTGAACATTCTGTTGATTAACCCAAAGTTGATTGTCGTGGACTGAAGCGTAATTTGACGCTGGAAAGTCATTTCGTTCGACAGCGGAGCGTACATGGATTGTTCGATAAAACAAACTAGCCAATTCTGAAGGAAGGATTATCAATATGAAAGATAAAGTCAAACCCGAGTTCAAATTAGATGAATTGAAATTCACCGATTTGTCTCCATACGAACAGGGCCTGGTTGAAAAGACAGTCAAAGGCGGATTCACCCGTCGTGATGTTCTGAAGCTGATGGCGGTAACCGGAGTTTCCCTCGTTACAGCCCAAAATCTGCTGTTCACTGGCGGAGAGGCGATGGCATCCACGCCCAAAAAAGGTGGATCAGTACGGATGGCATCCAACCTGCATGGCCCGGACGATCAACTGGATCCCCCACTGTTTACATCTACCATTGATTACACACGTGGCAGGGCAACCTACAACAGCCTGATTCAACACAACAATGATTTGACTACATCAGGGGAATTGGCTGAAACCATTGAACCGAATGCCGACGCCACCGAATGGACACTCAAACTGCGGGAAGGCGTAGTGTTTCACGATGGTACGCCATTTACTGCAGACGACGTGGTCTACAGCATGAATCGTCATATGGGCGATGACTCGCTGTCAGTCATCAAATCCGTTCTTGCATCCATTCAGGAATGGAAGAAGGTAAATTCACACGAAGTCAAGTGCATTCTCAATACACCAAACTCGGACTTGCCAACACTGCTCGGTCTGTTTCAGACCAAGATCGTCAAGAACGGAACGACTGGCGATGGTATCGGTACCGGGCCGTTCGTCCTGGATTCATTTGAACCTGGTGTGAAGTCCGTACACTCTCGAAACGAGAATTACTGGCGGGAAGGCGCAAACCTTGATGGAATCGAAATTACCGCAATTACCGATCCAGTCGCCCGGGTGAATGCGCTGTTGGCTGGTGATGTTCAGCTGATGACCTCGGTTGATGCGAAATCTTTCCGTCAGATTGAGGAAGCCGATGGTGTAACCTTACTCTCCACACCCGCTGCTTTGCAGCTTGGAATCTGCATTCTCAAAAATGCCGAACCTGGAATGAGTGACGACTTTGTCAAGGGCATGCAGTACATTCAGGATCGTGAGCGAGTTGTCAAACGAATTCTGAAGGGCAAAGGCACTGTCGCCAACGACACACCTATCTCCTCTGCCCACGGACCGGACTTCTGCAGCGAACTTCCGCAACGGGAATTTGATCCGGACAAGGCGAAGTTTCACTTCGAAAAATCCGGTTACAGTTCGGCTGAGCTTTACGTTGCGCCGGTTGCGCCTGGTATCGAGGAAGCATGCCTGTTGGCTCAGGCCAACTGCGCCAAGATCGGTTTTGATCTCCAGCTGAAGAAAGTGCCGACTGATGGCTATTGGGGCGCAATTTGGATGCAGGAACCCCTTAACGTGGTGACCTGGAACATGCGGCCTACAGCCCAGTCTCAAATGGCTATTCAGTTTGGGCCGGGTGCCGCTTGGAATGACACCTATTGGAATAACGACCGTATGGGAGAACTCCTGCAGTCGGTTCTGTCGGTAACTGATCCTGCCAAGCGTCATGAGATGATGTGTGAAATGCAGACACTGATTCACAACGGCAGCGGTATGGTTATACCGGCATTTTCCAATATCAATGACGGTATCGCCAACAATGTCATGGGCGTGCCAACCGTGCCAACAGGACAGCTTGGTGGCTGCGAATGGCCGGAATTCGTCTGGCTTGCCTGATGTAACAGTGTAGGCTTTCAAAGAGCAGAAATGAAGGTCTGCGCTGGAATCCAGTGCAGACCTTTTAATTTATTGGAATCTGCGTAAAATGAATCAAGAAGGAGGGATAAAATTATGATGCTACAAATGACACTGCGACGTGTCTGGATCGGCATCGCCACCATGTTCGTGGTCTCGGTTATCGTGTTCATTATGACCAGTATTCTGCCCGGTGATGTCGCGCAGATTGTGCTCGGTCAAAGTGCGACACCGGAGACTCTGGCAGCACTGCGTGCAGAGCTCGGGCTTGATATGCCCGCTTACATGCGCTACTTTGCTTGGCTGGGCGACATGGTGACCGGTGATCTGGGCACCTCCAAAGCTGGCGGTGCGGCAATTTCAGATCTGATTGCTGGGCGGTTCGGCAACACCATGATGCTGGCTGGGCTTGTAGCCGGAATCTCCATCCCGATCTCAATAGTTCTAGGTCTGTGGGCGGCCATGCACCCTGGAACCTGGCTGGATCGGACTGTCACATTCGGTACATTGGCCACAATTTCAGTACCCGAATTTTTTGTTGCCACACTGATGGTGCTCATCCTTGCGGTTAACCTGCAATGGCTGCCATCTACAGCATTGTTGCGGGACGAAATGACATTCTTCGAACTGCTGGGTGGTTTGGCGATGCCGATCATTACCCTGGTAATCGTTGTATCTGCTCAAATGATCCGAATGACACGAGCGGGAATTCTGAATGTGATGAATTCCCCCTATATCGAAATGGCGATTCTCAAAGGCATACCTCGCGGACGAATTATTCTGCGTCATGCATTGTTCAATGCGATCGGCCCGATCGTCAACGTTATTGCGCTGAACTTGGCCTACCTGGTCAGCGGTGTGGTGATCGTCGAGACAATTTTTTCCTATCCGGGTCTAGCCAAGTTGATGATTGACGGCGTTCAGACTCGGGATTTGCCCTTGGTTCAGGCATGCGCCATGATCTTTTGCGGCACCTACGTCCTTCTGATTCTGATTGCGGATATCGGATCGATAGTTTCCAATCCACGACTTCGACATCCGAAATAAGGAGAGACAGCAATGAATGAACCTGAAAAACAAAATGTAGAAGCTGGGCAGGATGTCGTTGACAAGCTCGATAAATTCGACGAGCTGCCAGATGCACCGCCCAAACGGAAAATTAAACTATCCTGGACCGGTAAGATCGCCGTTGCGATCGTCGTCTTCTGGATGGTCATTGCTGTCGCCGGTCCATTCGTGGCACCATTCCACGAAATGGACATGGATGGAGACGATAGCTTCATGGACGCCCATTCCAATGAGTACGGAACGTTCTTCCTCGGTACGGATTACCTCGGTCGGGATACGTTCTCCCGGGTTCTCTGGGGTGCCCGTATGACAATTGGTATATCTTTGGCCTCCACATTCTTGGCCTATGCGATCGGCATCACCCTCGGAATCGCTGCGGCGGTCAGAGGTGGCTGGGTGGATATGATTGTCAGCCGGGCCAATGACGCTATTTTGGCGCTGCCATCGATTATGCTGGGACTGATCGCTATTGCAGCGTTTGGCTCCTCAATTCCCATACTGGTGATCATCGCTGGAATCATCTATGCTTCCAGTGTGTTCCGAATCGCCCGGGCCTTGGGCCTGGACATTATGGTGCAGGACTTCGTGGAAGCGGCCAGAGTGCGGGGTGAAGGGCTATGGTGGATAATCAAATCCGAAGTCTTACCGAACGCGGCAATGCCTCTGGCGACAGATTTCGGTCTGCGTCTCGTGTTTGTGGTGCTGTTTATATCGAGCCTGAGCTTCCTCGGGCTTGGTGTGCAACCACCCCAAGCGGACTGGGGCAGCATGGTGAGGGAAAACCTCGCCGGGTTGACGTACAACTCATGGGCGGCGGTATGGCCTGCGTTTGCCATTGCGTCGTTCACAATCGCGATCAACCTGATCGTGGATGATATTTCCGCCAAATCCGGCGGCAGTCTGGCGAAGAAAATGGTGTAGTCCAATGAACGAACAGAATCTTGAAAAATTACTGGAAGTCAAGGATCTTCGAATCAGTGCCTACAACGACGAGAAGAAGGAAATTCAGATCGTCAAGGGCGTCACATTTGACATTTACAAAGGTCAGGTTGTTGCGCTGATTGGCGAATCAGGGTCGGGCAAAACGACGATTTCCCTGGCTTCACTTTCATATACCAAACCCGGGCTTGAGTTTACCGGTGGTGAGGTGCTGTTGAATGGTGAGGACGTTCTCACCGCAGCACCACTGCGACAGCGCCAGATTCGGGGTGCCCATGTGGCTTATCTGGCTCAAAGTGCAGCGGCTACATTCAACCCTGCCATCACCATTAATGAACAGGTGACGGAATCCGCGGTTCTTCATGGCATTCAAACCCAGGAAGAGGCCAACGCACGAGCGCTGGAGCTATATCATGCACTGGAATTGCCGAATCCTGACCGAATCGGGTTCCGTTACCCGCATCAGGTTTCGGGTGGACAGTTGCAGCGGCTGATGGCGGCAATGGCGCTATGCGGAAACCCGGATTTGATGGTACTGGATGAGCCGACAACTGCGTTGGATGTGACGACACAGATTGAAGTGCTGAAAGCCTTCAAGAAGGTAATACGCGAGGAAAATTCCGCTGCAATCTATGTCACTCACGATCTCGCGGTCGTGGCTCAAATCGCAGATCACATCGTGGTTCTGTACGGTGGAGAAATCATGGAGCAAGGTAGTGCGGACCAGATTATCAACAATCCTGGCCATGCTTACACAAAGCGCCTGATGGATGCTGTGCGACCCAAGCCTACTTCAGGTATGGGAACCGCAGTCGGTGCGGAATACGAGCGTGATGTCGCAGCGTTGTCTGTCGAAGACATGACTGCCGGTTATGGTGGTATTGTCGACGGTGAACCGGCAATCACCATCCTTCGCGACGTGTCAGTTGACGTCAAGAACGCTCATGTGGTTGGTGTAATCGGTGAGTCAGGTTGTGGGAAATCCACTCTGGCTCGTGTTATGGCCGGGATATTGCCGCAAGCCAAGGGTACGGTAAAACTTGAAGACCAACAACTCAAAGGCAGTCTGCTTGATCGCAAGCGTGAGGAATTGCAAAAAATTCAGTTTGTATTTCAAATGGCGGATACCGCACTGAATCCCAAACAGACTATCGGTCAGATATTGGGGCGACCGCTTGAGTTTTACCACGGAATCAGAGGCAAGGCAAAACATGCCAAAGTGGCAGAAATTCTGCAGATGGTTGAACTGCCTGCAGAATTTGCCAGTCGCTATCCAATGGAATTGTCGGGAGGTCAGAAACAGCGGGTCAATATGGCGCGATCTTTGGCAGCCAACCCCGAGGTTCTGCTCTGCGATGAGGTGACATCCGCTTTGGACAGCATCGTTGGTGCCAATGTGATCAAACTGCTGACCAACTTGAGAGACAAGACGGGTGTATCGTTTGTATTCATCAGTCATGATCTTTCGACGGTGGCATCGTTTGCCGACGAAATCGTCGTGCTGTACGCCGGACGGGTTGTGGAACAGGGACCGACCGACGAGGTACTTGAACCGCCTTTCCATCCCTATACGCGATTGCTGATCAGCTCGGTTCCGGAACTACGCATCGGTTGGTTGGAAGACACGATGCAAAAACGGGAAATGGCCGTTGGTATAGCCAAGGGAGTGGAAATAACTGCGGTTGGATGTCCGTTCTATAATCGATGTCCAATGGGTATTGACGGCACCTGCGACAGACAGGTTCCCCCGATTCGTGAATTGGAAGGTGGGCACGAGATCACCTGCCACCGGACTGTGGAAGAACTGACTGAAGCAGAGCAACAAACTCAACAGATTCTCCGAGGATACGAGAAGCTGGTTGACGAATCCCTGCAAGTTCGCGTTTAACGCTGTATGGAGGCACAAATCATAATGGAGTACGAAGCACTAACCAAAATGGGGATTCAGAAGCCTGAAGAAATTGTCCGATATGAGCTGTATTCAGTGGATCAGATGGACATTCTTCGGATCATCTATGATCGAAAAAAAGGCTCCTTGTTACCTGTAACCAGAAAGTACCGCTTTCCACAGCTTAAGAAATCCACTTTAGTGGACAGTGGATCCGGGCAGGCGCAGGTAATGTTTGAAAGTTCCGCAGAACTGCGAAACGCCGTAGCGGAACTAGATCGCCTGACAAAAAGTAAAAGGTCGACTGTGGCGGACAAGGAGGCTTTGATCAACGAAATACGGCTGATGGAAGAGGAGGTCAACGCCCGAATCGGACACATCAAAAGACTGGTTGATCAGATCTGACCGGATAGGCCAACGCCACAGTTTTAACGTTGGTGAGTCGGAGGGCTGTAAGTGATCAGCCCTCCTAACACCAGCGGGTTGCTATGTGTTCTTGCCGATGTTTTTTCAGAAATCCTTTCTGAAAGTGCAGCGTTTGTATAAGATCTTAGCAGATCGAATAAACGTTCTCGATCAAGCAGCAGGAACATCTGATAACAAGTGCGTTGGTACAACTCAATCTATAAATTAAAGTGTGATTCGATAACATACGCTTATCGTTAGTACCCCACACGACAATCAGCATTCCGGATTTGGAGTGAACAGCCAACCGAATTTCCTGCTCGTCTGCACTGACCAGCAAAGATCTGACAGCCTCGGATGTGCGGGTAACCCGTACGCACATACTCCGCATATCGACAGCATTGCTCGGAACGGCGCTCGCTTTCGGCGACACAATACACCAATGCAAATTTGTTCTCCGAGTCGAGCGACTATGATCACCGGTCAATATCCTCGTCACCACCGACTGGCAATGAACGGCATGGCTTTGCCCGATGATGTTCCTGTGGTCACAGATACGCTGGCTGCAGCCGGTTACAGAACACATGGTGTTGGCAAGCAACATCTGCAACCCCTGCTGGCGCCCGAAGAATTCCACATGCCTGATTCAAGAGCATTCTGGACTCTACCGGAATCGACTGACTGGAACGGTCCATATTATGGGTACCAGACAGTGGATCTTCTGCTAGGTGAATCAGATACCGCACAGATCGCGGGACACTACGCAACATGGTTACACGAAAACCACCCCGAATCGAAATCTCTGCTTCAACCATCGAAAGCATCTGAATCACCGCCGGCCGATCTGGACGAGATCTGGCGCTCCGCGATGCCGGTCGAATACCACTACAACACTTGGATCACTGACCGAGCGGTGTCTTTCTTGGAGCAAGCATCAACCGAATCAGAACCTTTCTTTCTCTTCGTTTCCTATCCGGACCCGCACCATCCCTTTGATCCGCCGGCTACCTATGCTGACCGGTATGATCAGGCTGCCATGCCGGTACCACGGCCATCGGAAGAAGAGCGACATCACCAGCTACCCTATTACGGTGAGCTGTATCCCAAGGGTCAGGGATTCAGGGAACTTTACTGGATGGCTCGTACAGACTTGGAGGCCGGTTCGATGATCACCACGAATTCGATCGGCGATGATTCATTGCAACTTGCCACTGCCTTTACCCATGCCATGATCGAAATGATTGATGATCAGGTGGGAAGGCTGCTGCAGACGATCAATCGAATCGGGATTTCAGATACCACGATTGTAATGTTCACCTCAGATCACGGTGAGCTGCTGGGGGACCACGGCCTGCTCCACAAAGGACCGCCGCCCTACCGCCAACTTACTGAGATTTCTTTTCTGATGCAAGGCCCGGGAATTCCGTCACAGACTAACATCGACCACATGACGAGTCATATCGACCTCGCACCGACAATTCTCGATCTGGCAGGTATATCCGAACGCAATCATAACTTCGATGGGATCAGCATGATACCGCTTCTCACGAAACAATCGACGTCTTTACGGGAATACGATTTTGGAGAATATCACCCCACATCGCGTCCGGACGTTTACAACCAAACAGTCCGTACAGATGAGTGGCGCCTGACGTTGTATCCAAATACCCCGGAATGGGGAGAACTGTTCCATCTGGCAGAGGACCCTTCCGAGCAAATCAATCTGTACGGCGAGTGCGATACAAGCGCGGCCAGGGTCAACCTAAGTGACATTCTAAGGGACTGCTTTCCTCCCTGTCCGGAAGTCGAAAACGAGTGGATATGTAAGTGGTAGTCACTTAAATGTCCATAATTTTCTTGATCCAATTCCGCGATCATCGGCATCATGGCTATCCTGATGAGATTCAGTTACTGCAGTCCGGCTTTCGATATCGGACGACTCTCACAGGCATTGTCGATCGCATGGGCCTGAAAGAAGTTTTCGGTCAATTCAGCACCAATATCTCGAACTTTTTGTATATTGTTTCCTGTAGATACCGCGTTGAAACTGTAATTCCGTTGGATAATTTCAGTCTGGCACATTGATGCCGTATCTTTACCGAGCGAGTATCCATTTCGTTAATTTCGTTCATGCTTCCGGGCAATCAATATTGACTATAACGGTCCAAATCGAAGGTGCTAAAAACTCTTCTGATCGATGCGTAACTGGTAGCACCAACGAGAGTGGCACTTTACTTCTAATTTTCTTAACAATCTTGCAACGGAACACCACAAGATTACATGATGGCGGAAGACTCAAAGAGAAAAATCAGTTTTTTTGAGGTACTCAGCAAGACACGGAAGTCCTTGACCAGCCGGCTTGCGTCAATATTTTCGAGTTCCCAACCAATCGACGAAAATGAACTTGATGACTTGCAGGATGCGCTGATTCTCAGCGACATCGGAATCGAAGAAAGCGAAAGGATAATTGAATCGGTCCGGTTATCCGTCAAGCGATCTACAGTATCGGGAGAGCAGCTAGCCTCGCTAGTCTGCAAGGAAGTCGAGAATCTGCTGGGCGCAGCCGAACAGAAGTTGGAAATCGAGCGACATCTACCGCCTGTCGTAATCATGATGGTGGGTGTCAATGGTGTTGGTAAAACGACCACCTGCGCAAAAATCGCCAACTACTACAAACAAATGGGGCATTCCGTCATGTTGGCAGCCTGCGACACTTTCAGGCCTGCCGCGATCGAGCAATTGCAGACCTGGGGTGAACGCCTGACGGTTCCGGTTATCGCACAATCCGCCGGTGCCGACCCGGCCGCAGTCGCTCACGACGCGCTGCACGCAGCAATCGGAAGAAAGTGCTCAATTCTGCTGGCTGACACGGGCGGGCGACAGCAGACAAGAGATGATCTGATGCGTCAGCTTGGCAAGATTCGCCGCGTTATGGGCAAAATCGAACCGACAGCGCCTCACGAAACCCTGATCACGATCGATGCCGGAACCGGTCAGAATGCGATTTCCCAGGTAGAGCATTTTCACCGGCATGCCACTCTCAGCGGAATATGTGTATCCAAACTGGACGGTACCGCCAAAGGCGGCATCGTCGTCTCGTTGACACAGAAATTTTCATTGCCCATTCCATTCATCGGGCTCGGTGAGGGTATTGATGACATTACATCTTTCAATGCCCGGAATTACGCGGACTCGCTGATTGGTACGGAAAATTCTCAGATACCGTCGTAGGCGATGATTCGTTTTTCCAACGTCAGCAAGCAATACCCAAGCGGACAAACCGCTCTTCGGAGCATCAGTTTCGCAATTGAACCCAATCAGCTTGTATTTCTTTCCGGACACTCCGGCGCAGGAAAATCCACACTGATCAAACTGATCACACTGCAGGAAAAACCCACACATGGTCATGTGTTTGTCAATGACAGAAACCTCTCATCTCTGACCGGCAATCATATTGCGTTTTACAGACGAACTCTCGGAGTGGTACATCAGGACCACAAACTACTTTTTGACCGTACAGTCAGTCAGAATGTAGGCTTGCCTCTTGCTGTCACGAATACAGATACGAAGAAGGCGCAACGGCGTATCTCCGCGGCGCTGGAAATGGTTGGATTGCTCGGCAAAGAGCGGTCCTATCCAATTCAATTGTCAGGCGGGGAGCAACAACGCGTGGGTATTGCAAGAGCAATTGTCGGTCGTCCTCAACTGATCATCGCAGATGAGCCGACTGGAAACCTAGACAAGGAACTCGGTGACGAAATCATGGGGATATTCAAACGGCTTGTCCAATATGAAACCACAATCATTGTCGCGACGCATGATCGGCATCACTATGTCGGACAGAATTATCTTGTGTTCGAGTTGCAAAAAGGCATACTGCTACCCCGCTGAAGTGCCGGTACCGAAATGACGAGATTCTTTTTTCTCCACCTTCGGACACTCGTCTCGTGTCTCGGCAGAATGTGGCGAGCGCGTCTGGCCACATTGTTCACTGTTACATCCGTCGGTATAGTACTATCACTTCCGCTCGGGCTGTACACGCTGTCAGTCAATCTGGAATCCGCAACCAACTTTGTCAAGAGCACGCCGGAAATCACACTTTTTGTGTCAAAGAATGCCTCTGTGGATTCGGTCACAGAACTGAGCACAAGTATCCAGCAGTTACCCGAGGTCGAACAGGTAAGCATCATCACTGCCGATGAAGCGCTGGAAGAGTTCAAATCGATTACCGGAATTGAGTCCATCATCGAATATGTGCCCGAAAACCCGTTGCCTACTGTATTCATCATTCAGCCACCAGATTCGAATTCCAGTCCGAACGATATTCAGCGGCTGGCAACCACTCTCCGGGAACTTGAACTCGTTGACGCGGTGGAAGTCGATTTTGAGTGGCTCAGACGGTTTTATTCGATAATTGGACTCGTGAATATAGTTTTCACCATCGTGTCTATACTGCTAATCTCGGCAGCGGTGCTTCTGATTTGCAATACGACCAGATTGTCAATATCCAGCCGGCAGGATGAGATCATGGTCATAGATCAGATCGGTGGAACAAGGTCGTTCATCCGCCGTCCTTTCGTCTACATCGCCGTCATACAGAGTCTGCTCGGGATATTGATTGCCGCTGCGATTATTGAAGCGATTCGCCTGACACTGGATCCCTATGTCGCTCAACTGGCTGAACTCTATGCCAGCCCTTTCCGACTCACCGGCCTGACCTGGCAGCTTTGGCTTGCGATCACTCTATCTGTTTGCGCCATCAGTTGGATCGCGTCAAGAATCACGGTCAAAATTTGTCTATACAGACTTGCCGCACAGAAAAATTGACCTGCCTGTTGAATTTTTTCAGAGTATCCCCATATTCAGTGGTACCAAAAGATGTGTTCAAAGAAATTTTGTTAGCACTCTCTTGCAACGAGTGCTAATTTGTGGTATAAAACGGAGAAATGGAAAAGTGAATTTAGTACCCAATATGCAACAGAATTTCCCGGTATCGACTAACTTTCAGGGCGGCGACTTATCGTCATACCTGGCTTCGGTCAATGCCCAGCCAATCCTGACTGCCGAACAGGAGCAGGAACTGGCCACACGATATTATGAAGACAACGATTTGGATTCAGCGCGACAACTGGTGCTGTCTCATCTAAGGTTTGTGGTTCGAATCGCGCGCGGATTTGCAGGATACGGCATACCCCTCAGCGATCTGATTCAGGAAGGCAACATCGGACTCATGAAAGCAGTCAAACGTTATGAGCCCGATCGCAATGTGCGACTTGTTTCATTTGCGGTGCACTGGATCAAGGCAGAAATCTACGATTTCATTCTGAAGAACTGGAAGATCGTTCGCATTGCCACAACCAAGGCTCACAGAAAACTCTTCTTCAATCTCCGTAAACATCGCGCAAGCCTGGAGGCAATGAGCGAATCGGAAATTGAAAAACTGTCTAGTGATTTGGATGTACCGGTAGAAACTGTCCGGGAAATGGAAATCCGAATGAATGGAACAGCTGTTTCATTCGATGGAAACCCTGACGAATCAGACAGCGATGAGACATTCAGCGCACCATCTGCCTATATCGGCGACATGCGCTACAATCCTGAGCATGTCTACGAAAGCAATCTTGATGAATCACAGCGAAGTGAACAACTCGAGCAAGCCCTTGCGTCGCTCGACGAACGAAGTAGAGACATCATCGTCAAACGATGGCTCAGTGACAGTAAACAGACGTTGCAGGACCTCGCCTCCAAATACGGGGTGAGTGCCGAACGAATCCGCCAGATCGAAGAGAAAGCGATGCGAATTATGCGAGATCAGATCAGCAACGCCGAACCAGCCTACTGAATAACATCTTTCCTCTTTATCCATCCGCATCGCAAATGCAATGCGGGTGGATTTATATTTGGCAGCGATTGAGGTTCAAGACGCATTGGAGGTCCAAAACAGACCTCATTTGTAGCGATTACCTGAGTTGACGCCCGTTCACCCTGCTCTATCCGATAATCACTCGTATCCATTTAACCAAGCTGTTCATCAACAGCGCGTCAACTCCTCCACATCCCTAACCGGCTTTGGGTGTCTTTTTGTCGCAACAGCGGTACTATGGCCAATGCATGATAGAGCCAAAATTCAACTAAAAAGAATAATATATTAGAAATATTTTTTATAAAATTAAAATTTTATCTATAAATTTAGAATAAATCATCTACAATATTCAGTCTTAACTCATTTATCACTTCTTGTGGGCAGATGGACCTAAACATGAGAAGCTTCCCCATATATCTGAATCTTGAATCCAAGCGCGTCGTCGTGTCGGGCGCTGGTCAGACCGTAGTAAGTAAGTTGTTGCTCCTTATGAAGACACACGCGCGAATTGTTGTGTTCGGAATCAACCCGCACGTGAAAATTCGAGAGTTCGCAGCTCAAGGGTGGATTAGCTATTTCGAACGTCGTGTCGAAGCTATGGATGTTCAAGGCGCGACACTGCTGTATTGCGGTAGCGATGATGCGAATGAAAACACCCGAGCAGCAGAAATTGGTCGTAGGTTCCATGTTCTTGTCAACGTTGTGGACGATCTTGAACAAAGCGAATTCATCACCCCTGCCATTGTCGATCGAGACCCGGTTGTTGTGGCAATAGGCACAGAGGGTGCGGCACCGATACTTGCGCGTCAAATAAAAAGAGACCTGGAAGAGAGGTTGCCGCACTCTGTCGGCCGCTTGGCACGGATTGGAAAGACGCTGCGCGCTCAAGCGAATAGGCTACCTGCTGGTAAACCCAGACGAAAATTATGGTCAGAGTTTTATTGTGACGTTGGTCCTAAGGCACTTACGCATGGCGGAGAAACTCGTGTACGTGAACGGTTCCAGAACTTGCTAGATAGCCACCAAAATAATTGCGCACAATCCGGCAAGGTTTCAATTGTCGGTGCCGGCCCAGGAGACCCCGAACTCATGACACTCAAGGCTCGCAACAGGCTTCACGATGCCGATGTGGTTGTTCATGACCGCCTGGTTCCACAGGGAATATTGGAGCTTGCAAGAAGGGAGGCGATCATCATCTGTGCTGGCAAGACTGGATATGGCCCATCTGCGAAACAGGAAGACATAAACAGATTACTGATTGAACATGCGTCCTCCGGTCTTCATGTGGTGCGTTTGAAGTCGGGAGACCCGACGATCTTCGGAAGACTCGATGAGGAACTAGACGCCCTTGAAGCCGCTGGGGTGGAATCGGAAATTGTTCCTGGAATTACGGCCGCGACAGCGGCAGTAGCCACTATGGGCGTTTCGATGACAAGGCGCAACCGAAACTCGGAAGTTCGGTTGGTTACTGGGCATGATACACGTGGATTTACAGAACAGGATTGGGCAGGGTTGGTCAAATCAAAGACTGTCACAGCAATCTATATGGCAAAGCGTGCTGCGAGGTTTCTTCAAGGCCGTCTGCTTATGCAAGGCGCATCGGGGTTGACTCCGGTAACAATTGTTGAGAACGCATCGCTGCCAGAGCAAAAAACTGTTTCAACAACGCTGATTGAGCTGTCTGACGTCTTGGAAGAACACAATTTCTGCGGCCCCGTTCTCATTCTGCTTGGTCTTGCTGCGCGAAGCCCGTCGCATTCGATCGAATCCAAAGACAGCTTGAAGCAAACGGCAGTCTAATGTCTCGTCCATTTGTACCTAAGGTACTGACAGCCAGCCACCTTCTGGAGGGAGACGTCATTTACCTGACATCTCGCGGTGAATGGACCCGGGATCTCTGCAAGGCATGGTTGATTGATGATGAAGTGGAGGCGAACTCAGCCTTGGAAAACGCGCAGCGGCAACAGCACAAATTGGTTGAACCTTATTTGGTTGATGCTGTTTCGGATGCTCGAAAGCGTCCTGCTCCGACACATTTTCGAGAGGCGTTCAGGGCACGCGGTCCATCCAACTACAAACACGGCAAACAGGAACACTATTGAAGAATGTACAGCTACAGTGAATTTGATAAGGACTTCGTTAAGGATAGAGTAAGGCAGTTCCGGCAACAGGTCGAACGTCGAATCAATGGATCTCTTACGGAGGATGAATTCAAGCCGCTTCGTTTGATGAATGGCCTTTATCTCCAACTCCATGCGTATATGCTTAGGGTTGCGATCCCCTACGGAACGCTTAACAGTCGACAGATGCTTCGACTCGCATGGATTGCCGAGCGTTGGGACAAGGGATATGGCCATTTCACAACACGTCAGAATATTCAGTACAACTGGCCGAAACTGCGAGACGTACCCGATATTCTTGATGCACTCGCGGATGTGGAGATGCATGCGATCCAAACTTCCGGGAACTGCGTGAGGAATATCACCGCTGATCATTTTGCCGGAGCAGCAGCGGATGAGATTCAAGATCCGCGCCCGACAGCAGAATTGCTGCGTCAATGGTCAACTGATCATCCGGAATTCGCTTATCTACCCCGAAAATTCAAAATCGCAATCACCGGGTCTCCAGTAGACCGTGCAGTGACCAAGGCGCATGACATCGGATTGCGATTGCTGCGCAACAAGGCTGGTGAAATTGGCTATGAAGTCATTGTTGGTGGCGGTCTTGGTCGGACACCGATGATTGGCAAGGTGATTCGAGAATTTCTGCCGGAGCGAGATTTGCTTCCATATGTCGAGTCAATACTGCAGGTCTACAATGCGCTCGGACGGCGTGACAACAAATACAAGGCGCGAATCAAGATAACCGTGCACGAACATGGGATTGACGCCATTCGCAATCTGGTTGAAGAGCGGTTTAAAGTTCAGCGCAAAGAATTTGGTGGCGCAGACCAGTTGAAGTTACACGAAATTAAAGCAGCTTTCGCGGAACCGAACTACATCAAGGCATCAACTGAAGCATACGACCTCTTATGGAGCAGCGACCCGTCATTTCGTGCTTTTGCCGAGACCAATCTGCACCCTCACAAGAATCCGGACTACAGCGTTGTCACAATATCTCTGAAGGCGCATGGAGAGACTCCGGGTGACGCCACTTCAGAGCAGATGCGGGTTGTGGCCAACCTAGCCGCAAAATTTGGGCACGATGAACTTCGTGTCAGTCACGAACAGAATTTGATACTGCCTCATGTGCACAAGAAAGACATTCCAGAAGTTTACTTCGCCCTGCGCAAAGTTGGACTCGCGACTGCAAATGTCGGTCTTGTGTCTGACATCATTGCGTGCCCTGGAATGGACTATTGTTCTTTGGCGACCGCTCGTTCCATTCCAATTGCTCAAAAAATTGCCACCAGAATGGAAGAATTGAAACTGGAGCATGAAATTGGTCCGCTGAAGATTAAGATTTCGGGATGCATCAATGCTTGCGGACATCATCACGTCGGACACATCGGAATTCTTGGTCTAGATCGAGCAGGGGTGGAGAACTATCAAATCACGCTTGGCGGAGATGGAACGGAAACCGCAAGACTGGGTGATCGCGCTGGGCCTGGACTTAGTGCTGACGAACTGATTCCTGCGCTGGAACGTGTAGTTCACGCGTACTTGCAGATTCGAAAGAATAAGTCAGAAACGTTTCTTGAATCCTATCGTCGTATCGGAATGGAACCCTTCAAGGAAGCACTCTATCCTGAAGGGAATAGACCCACTCGACGCAGACATGCAGCATAGCGACAGCAAGAGTTAGCGTTTGATGAGATTAGTTTTTCCAAGAGTATCACGATACCAGTCCGTGCCATGACAATCATAATAAACGACAATGGATTTTCTCTCGATGATTGGACTGCAGAATTTCTGGATTGGGGCAACATGGATACAAGTGCTATCGGTCCGGGAGTTGCGATTGACGTGCCGAACACGCTTGAGTCAGAAGAGTTGGCATCTTTTTTTGATCAAATCGCATTGATTCGAATTCCGTTTCCTACGCATGTTGACGGACGAGGTTTTACTCTGGCGCGACGGCTGCGTCTTCTCGGTTATAAAGGACGCCTTAGAGCGTTTGGGCATGTTTTGGCCGATCAGTATGCGATGGCACGACGTTGCGGATTCGATGAAGTTGAAATAAACGATGAGCTTGCCAAACGTCAGCCGGAGAATCAATGGTCACTGGGAGATGACTGGCGGTTGCTTGACTACCAGGAACGATTGCGCCACCGGTAAAGTCAACTCCTCCAATGTTGGGTACGGCACAGTATCGGCCTGTTCAATATCTCTGCTTCCGAAATTCAACGCTTTGGTGGACCCGAAATCTGTTATTCGCAAATTCCGGTCGATGAGCCATCATTTTTTCGCGGAAAATTTTGGTCTCACATGCCTCAGACCGACAGCAACAACTCAATCAGTGCCTTTTGCGCATGCAGCCTATTTTCGGCTTCCTGCCAGACTGCACTCTGGGGCCCGTCGATTACCTCTGCCTGCACCTCCAAACCCCGGTATGCCGGCAGACAGTGCAGGAAAATAGCGTCATCGGCTGCATTGTTCATCAACGAAGAAGTAACCTGCATTGACTCGAACGCTGTAAGTTTCTTCGCTTTGTCGTCTTCCTGACCCATGCTCAGCCAAGTATCGGTTACTACTACATCAACACCCTGCACCGCGTCAATTGGACTCGGACAAATCTGTATCCGGCTGTAGTCGCAGTCTTTGATCAGGTCAGCGTTGGGCGCATATTCCACAGGTGTGGATATGCGTAACTCAATATCCAACAGGGATGCGGCTATTGCCCACGTGACGCACATGTTGTTCCCGTCTCCGACCCAAGCCACCGAACACCCGTCTATACCGCCCTTCACTTCCTGAATCGTCTGAAGGTCAGCCAAAAGCTGACATGGGTGATACGCATCGCTGAGCCCGTTGATGACAGGTACAGACGAATATTTCGCGTAGGTTTCGGCAGTATCGTGTACCCCGGTTCGGGTAACAATCAGATCAACCATGGAAGACAATACACGGGCGGTATCTGCCGCGGATTCCCCGCGATTCAGCTGCGTATCCCCCGGTGCCAGAAAAATCGCGTTGCCGCCAAGTTGATGGGCAGCAGTTTCAAAGGAAATACGAGTTCTGGTCGACGACTTTTCAAAAACCAGTGCAATGGTTCTGTTCTGCATGACTTGCGGACAATACCACGGGCGGTATCTGCCGCGAAGGTCGCTCATTGAGAAAATGCCCCGCGATTCGGCTGAGCTGCGTATCCCCCGGTGCCAGAAAAATCGCGTTGCCGCCAAGTTGATGGGCAGCAGTTTCAAAGGAAATACGAGTTCTGGTCGACGACTTTTCGAAAACCTCCCCCGATGCCAGTGCAATGGTTCTGTTCTGCATGACTTGCGGACTTGCCACATGCTGATGCCACATCGATTTGAGCTCAATCGCGCGTTCAATCAACGATCGTATTTCCGGAGCTTGAAGGTCGCTCAGATTGAGAAAATGCCTTGCCATGACTATCGATATTCGGCTGATCCGAACAAAAAACACAGACCGGCACTTAAACCGGTCTGTGAACTAGATAAATTTCAGTCGCTGACAGATCGGATCGCTCAGAACATCCCGAAGTGTGCGACCGAACCGGTTACCATGAAGAACAACATCGGAATGGACAGCATTGTGTTCGTTCGTGATGCCAGCAATGCGACGCGCGCAGCTTTTGCTTTCTCCTCATCTGAGGCCTGAACCATCCCAAGCACTTTTTTCTGATTTGGCCAAATCAGTACCCAAACGTTGAACAGCATGATTGTCCCTAGCCACGCACCGATACCAAGATACGCATGCGGTCCCTGAAGGATGAAAGCGTCCATGAATGTGCCGGATCGGGCAAGATAGTAGGCACCTGTCAGCCAAGTCGCTACCGCTGCCCAACGAAACCACAACAACGCTCTTGGAGCAATGTGTTTTGTGATTCCGGGTGCCGTGCCGTCAGCTTTGGCAGCTGCCAGACCCGGTACCTGTACAAAGTTAAAGTAATAAAGCAATCCCACCCAGGTTACACCAGCGAGAATGTGCAACCATCGGTCAATCAATAAATCCATTTTTTCACCTTTTGATTTTGATCGTACAGATTCAAGACTTGAACCGATTACGTTGCACCGGCGGAAAGGAATCCGCTGGCGAACAAGTAAAGAATTACAGTCAGCACCAATCCTGAAATGATCGTGCCGGCTATAGAGTCAAGTGGGTTTTTCATTATGATCTCTCCGAATAAAAATTAAGACTGTTACAAGCCTTCAATTCAATCCCCTTATGATAATTCACAGCGTCTGACAATTTCAATCTGTGTGCCGGCTCAATGCGTTTCAAACAATCAGATGGCCAGTATGGTTGTATCAGTGATGGAAACTTGCGAGTTTACAAAGACCTACCAAGTTTGATTCTGATTTTTCAGGCTCAAACACTGTACACCACGGCCAACTGCAAGCTGGTCTCGCACCCGAAACATAAACTCACTTTATGGCATAATTTCTGTCCCGAATTGAATTCGATTCCGTCATGACATCCATTTGAAACTCTACCCGATAATGTCCAAGAAAATCGTACTTGCTTATTCCGGTGGATTGGATACATCAGTCATTCTACGCTGGCTTCAGAAGGCTCGCGGCTATGACGTCGTTCCGTTCACCGCCGACATCGGTCAGAATGAGGACCTTGGCGCGATCGAAAAGAAAGCAACACAGCTCGGTTGCGAAGAAATTTTCGTCGAAAACCTGACTGAAGAATTCGTCCGCGACTACGTCTATCCGATGTTTCGCGTCAACGCGCTCTATGAGGGCGAGTACCTTCTCGGTACGTCCATCGCACGCCCACTGATCGCCTCCCACCTAGTTTCGATTGCCAAAAGAACGGGGGCCGAAGCGATTTCACACGGTGCTACCGGTAAAGGGAATGATCAAATCAGATTTGAACTCGGAGCATATGCGATGATGCCCGATGTCAAAATCGTCTCGCCATGGCGTGAGTGGGAGTTTCAGTCCAGAGAGGATCTCCTTGAGTATGCCGAACAGCATGGGATAGCTGTCGACCGACGCGCAAGCGGAAAGGCGGATTATTCGATCGATGCGAATATCCTGCATATTTCCTATGAAGGAGGAGAACTTGAAGATCCCTGGGTGGAACCGCCCCAAAATATGTGGAAATGGACAAAAAATCTTGAAGACACGCCTGATGAACCCCAGGATATCGAAATCGAGTTTGAAGCCGGAGACGCAGTCGCTGTAAACGGTATTGCGGGGTCACCTGCGGAAATCCTCTCGACTCTGAATGATCTGGGAGCTCGACATGGCATCGGTCGTGTCGATATTGTCGAAAACCGCTATATCGGAATGAAATCAAGAGGCTGCTACGAAACGCCTGGTGGAACGATACTGATCAAAGCCCATCGTGCGATGGAATCGATCACGATGGATAGAGAAGTCGTTCACCTGATGCATGACCTGATGCCTCGGTACGCAAGACTGGTTTACAACGGCCTGTGGTGGAGTCCAGAAAGGATTGCACTCCAAAAAATCATCGACGAGAATCAGCACCATGTCAGTGGTAAGGTCCGCCTGCGCCTGTACAAAGGAAACGTCATTGTCTCAGGAAGACAATCTGAAGTAAATTCCATGTACGATGAGGCGATCGTCTCCTTCGACGACGAAAGCGGTGCATATGATCAGTCGGACGCCGAGGGCTTTATCAAACTGAACGCTTTGCGCCTGCGAGTTGCTGCCGCTCGGGGCAGGAAATTCTGAACGTGCGAACTTCGCACCGTTGTCGTGTCGCATTCGACCGAGTCCATTCAACGAAAGACTGTTTCAGTCGTTGTTCCCGTACGTAACGAACCTTCGGAAATTCTCCAACAGATCAATCCGTTGGCCAGTCTGGAAGGCGTATTGGAAGTTATCGTTGTAGACGCCAGCGAACATCGACTGCAATCCGAATTGTCGGACATTCTGCATCCTTTTATTACCGTAATCTGTTCTGACACGGCAGGGCGCGCCGCTCAGATGAATCTCGGCAGCTCGCGAGCATCAGGCCAAATCTTGTGGTTTCTGCATGCGGATACATCGGTTCCGGATGATGCAGCGAAAACAATTTCGGAGTCAGTGACCGCCAGTCATCCCTGGGGACGATTCGACGTGCAATTTCGAAGCTCAGCTGCACTGATGCGACTCGTGGCCAGATTGATGAACCTGCGATCCGCACTGACCAGCATCTGTACCGGTGATCAGGCAATATTTGTAGACCGCAACGTTTTCAATCAGGTCAGTGGTTACCCCCAGATCGCCATCATGGAAGATGTCGCCCTGTCGCGAAAATTGAAGTCGAGCGGTTCAATGGTGAGAATTCGCACACCAGTTCAAACTTCAGCCCGCCGATGGGAAAATTGTGGTTATATTCGCACCATCGCACTGATGTGGATCATACGGCTGCTTTACTGGACCGGGGTTTCGCCAACCCGACTGGCCAGACTATACAGGCAGGTACACTAATGGATCGTCCGACGTTGATTCTGTTCACCAAGGTTCCCCTTCCCGGCCGCGTCAAGACACGCTTCCTCCCGCACACAACGCCTGAAATTGCATCGGCCATCGCTTTTGAGATGATTGAGGACACGGTCGTGAAAGCCAAAGCCTGCTGGCCGGGACCTGTCAGATTGCTTGTCAGCCCTACAAACGACCATACGGAATTGACCGAAATGGCAGTCAGATATAATGTAACTGTAGGCACCCAGTCTCAGGGTGACTTGGGTCAGAAAATGCAGTCAGCAATCTGCGAAGGGCTTGAAACATCTACTGCAGTTGCCATTATGGGCTGTGATATCCCGTCAGTGACAACAGGTATTCTTGAATTCGCATTTGAATCTCTTTCAAGAGGTTTGAATGTAATCGGACCCAGCGCAGACGGTGGTTTTTATCTGATCGGGACACAGCAGTGCGTGCCGGGTATGCTCGACAAAATTACATGGAGTACCGATACAGTACTGCGGTCGGTATTGGCGAATTCCTCGCAATTCGGAATCAGGTTTGATATCTTGCTACCATGCTTGAAGGACGTGGACAGCTGGAAAGATCTTGAGCACCTGGCAAGTATTGTTCCGAAATACCGTAGATTTCTTGACGCATCCGAAAGTATGAAAGACTCAATGCATGGATTCAACCAGTGAGTTCGAGATTCTCATCGATCAGGGCAACCTGGAAAAATTCGAGACTTTTTAATCTCGATCTGCCTGACTCATGTGCGGCCATGTCTGTCAATTTCAGAAATCGAATTCGAAAGCTTAAGGTGTCATCTGCCTGGATCCTGGTTCTGATTCTCAAATCGATCGGATATCTACCCAGACGCATCACACTTCTGTTGGGCATAGTCGCGGGCTGGCTGTTTTATTCAAGCAACAGGAAACGACGCAACATCGTCCAAAAAAACCTTGAAATCTGTTTCCCGCACTGGCCTGTCGAAAAACGACGATATGTCGCCCGTCAGCATTTCAGACATTTCGGTCAGGCAATTCTTGATTTGGGCATGATCTGGTCCGCCAGCAAAGCGCGTTTGAATCGCTGGGTGAATCTCAACGGATTGGACCATTGCCTACGGGCTCAAAATGACGGACACCCGATTATTCTCATCACACCACACGTCATCGCGGTTGATATGGCGGCGGTCATTCTCTCGCAACACATTCCGCTATGCACCATCATGAAGGACTTGCGAAATCCGATTTTCAACGAGCAGGTGATCTCCGGACGGTCACGTTTCAACCTCAAGATCTACAAACGGGTCGGCGGGATCGGACGAATGGTGCGTGACTTGCGACGAAAGCGCAATTGCTACTACATCCCAGACGAAGACCTAGGTGCAAAAAATTCGGTCTTTGTTCCATTCTTCGGTGTCCAAACCGCGACACTGTCCACGCTTGACCGCATGGCTCGGTTGGCAGATGCTGTGGTCATGCCGACACACGCCTATCTTGACCCCATTACAGGTCGATACAATATAACCATAAAGCCGCCCCTGCCGGATTTTCCCACGGAAGACCAGCAGGTCAATGCGCGCCTCATGAATTCAGCATTTGAAGATATCATCGATGCCGCGCCGGAACAATATATGTGGACCCTACGATGGTTCAAGACCCGACCTGACAATGGACCACCACTATACTGAACTCCGATTGAAGCATAAGCTATTCGGCTTGCTTGGCTCGCTGTTTTGGTACTTCTCAGCGAAATTGCCGGCGAGATTGCGCTGGCACTTCGGCGGAGCATTGGGCAGCGCGCTGTTTCTGCTTCACCAAGGCAGAAAGTCTGTTGTGATACGAAATCTGGAACTGTGTTTCCCTGAAGTCTCGGCGGAAAACCGCAATCGAACAGCACTTGAGACCTTTCGCTTTGCAGGACGCGGCGTTCTGAGTTGGGGTTTCGCCCTGTTCGCGCGACAACGACGGATTCAAAAAGAAGTCGAGTGGCATGGTCGTGAGACACTGAAAACCCACTTGGGCACTGGGGAACCGCTGATACTGCTTTGCCCTCATTTTGTCACGCCAATGCTGACATTGCGCTCAATCGGCGAACTTTCCCCCGTCGTCGCGATGTATGAGCCGCCCAAGAATCCTATTTTTGATATGGGGTATCACTGTGCGCTGACCGGCAGACAAAGTTCGTTTGGCTGGCTGAACGTTCTGTACAAAAAACGCGGCGGTCATCAAATCAGGATGTGCTCGTCAAAAGGGAGCATGCGTCCATTCTTTGAAGCAATGAAGAACGGAATACCCTTTTTCTTTCTGCCGGACCAAAACGCGAAAAATCCTAAACATGCGGTATTTGTTCCCTTTTTCGGCGTGCCCGCAGCGACATACACCTCTTTGTCGAGATTCATCAAATACAAAGTGCCGCGTGTGTTTCTATGCTTTTCGGTCATCAAAGCCGGCGGCAGAGGCTATGAATTGCATACGGAACTCTTGCCCGAAGATTTCTTTGTCGGCGATGAGACTGAAGACGCACAACGACTGAACGCGACCGTCGAGAAACTCATTCGAAGAGCACCGGAACAGTATTTCTGGCTGCATCGGAGATTCAAGGCACGCCCAGCGGGTGAGCCACCGATTTATTGAGGATCAATCAGTCTTGCCAGTATCTGGGCGTCAACAGAATCAGCAAAGTGAGAAGTTCCAATCTGCCAAGCAGCATCGTAAATGCGAGCACCCACTTGGAAGGGGGCGAAAGTTCCGCGTAGTTCTGCGCTGCTGCGCCTAATGCAGGGCCCAAATTATTGAGACAGGCTGTAACCGTTGAATAGGCCGTTATCATGTCGAGTCCGGTCGCCATCAGTACCAGAGCGAGAATCACGAAACTGACGACATATAGCACGAAAAATCCCCAAACCGCGTTGATGACCCGGTCATGGACGGGGGCCTGATTCATTCGAATGGGAAAGACCGCATCCGGATGGATCAATTGAAGAATCTCCCGTCGACCCTGCTTGAACAGCAAAACAATACGAAAGACCTTGACACCGCCGGCTGTTGACCCGGTGCAGCCTCCGATGATGCTCGCGGCCAACAACAACGCCGGTAAAAACAGCGGCCACGAAGAAAAGTCAGTCGTAGTAAATCCAGAAGTCGTCGCAATTGATACGGCTTGGAACAATCCGTGTTTGATAGTGACTGACGTACTCTCGTAGCGGTCGAAAGTCAAAACCAGGACGACTGCGACCGTCAGGGCCGTAATCAACAAAACCCACAGGTACGTTCGAAGTTCAGCATCTCTCAGATACTGTCGGAAACTCGATTGGCCCGCGAGTGTTGAAGCATGAAACGGATCTCTCCTGGAATGCCTGTCTCTGAATCGCGCTCGAATTCTACCTAAAATCCGAAAAATCGCCGATCGGCTCAATACACGGAAGTGGAGGGCGAAATTGACTCCGGACAGAATCATGAAAACTATCGCGACATATAGAATCGTATCATTTTCAAAAAATGCGAAACTCGCATCGTGCGTGGAAAAACCGCCGATTGCGATCGTCGAGAAACTGTGCGCGATGGCGTCGAAAGGTGTCATGCCCGCGAGCCAATAGGCTATTGCACAGATCACGGTGAGACCAAGATAGATGTACCACAGTGCCTTGGCAGTTTCCTTGATTCTTGGAGTCAGCTTGGTGTTCCTCATCGCACCGGGCATCTCGGCCCGATACAGCTGCATACCGCCAATCCCCAACATGGGTATAACCGCGACTGCCAATACAATAATGCCCATTCCACCCAGCCATTGCAGTTGCTGTCGATAATACAGCACTGATTTCGGAAGGTTATCCAACCCGGTGAGTACTGTTGCTCCGGTCGTTGTCAATCCGGACATCGATTCAAAGAACGCATCAGTAAATCCGATATGCAGGTCTTCCGAAAGCAGGAATGGCAGCGTGCCTGCAACCGCCAACGAAATCCAGTATGCAGCGACGGTCAGAAATCCCTCGCGCGGTCCCAGTTGCGTAGGTTTGTTACGAACAGGAAACCAGATGATCACACCGGCTGTGAGTATCACCGCGAATGAGACAAGAAACGCGGCAAACGATCCGTCACCATAGTAATAAGACATCGCGAGTGGCGGTATCAGCGAAACGCTGAACATGGCAAACAGAATGCCGACAACTTTCAGTACCGCCTCGTAGTGCATGAATCAGATGTTGATCAGTCAGTGCCGAATTGAATCTGTCTCACCACAGCGGTCCGGGCTCGAATAGTTTCTGCACCTGTTCGATCTGCCTTTGCTTGTCGCCCTTGTCGACGATGAACAGAATCACATGATCCTCGTCCTCGATCACGATATTGCTGTGAGCGATCAGTACCTCATCCTTTCGCAGGATCGCGCCTACCATCGTCCCCTCCGGTAATTTGAGTCCACCGATGGTGCGCCCGACCACCTTGGAATCCGATTCTGAACCGTGCACCACGGTTTCGATGGCTTCGGCTGCACCGCGACGCAGAGAATGGACAGCGACCATATCGCCTTTGCGGATGTCCTGTAACAACGCGCTGATTGTAAGCAGACTGGGTGAGATTACGCTATCGATGTCAGTGTTTTCAAGCAGGCCGGCATATGCCGAATTGTTGATCAAAGCCATCGTTCGCTTTGCTCCGAGCTTTTTGGCCATCATAGCAGACAGAATATTGACCTCGTCTTCGTTGGTCACCGAACAGAACACATCGGCGGACTCTATGTTTTCTCTGATCATGAGATCTTTGTCAGTCGCGTTCCCGTGAACGACGGTTATGCCTTCGACAAGTTCGTGCGATACTTCGGTAGCCCTTTCCCGGTTATTCTCAATCAGTTTGACTTTCCAATTCGCCTGCTCCATCTCACGCGCTAGCCGAGTTCCGATATTACCGGCACCAACGAGCATCACTCGCTTTCCGAAGGACGCCTCAACCGAGCGCAACTCCGTCATAATGTTGGTTATGTGTTCGGGTGCGGCAACAAAAAACACCTCATCCCTGGGCTGTATCACCGTATCTCTTTTAGGAATTATGGGCCTATCCTCGCGATAGATCGCAGCTACCCGGGAATCGATCATGGGCAGATGTTGGCGCAACTCCTCAATGCGATGGCCAACAAGTTTACCGCCCTCATCTGCTCGAATGGCGACCAATTGAATCTTTCCGCCCGCAAACTCAACGATCTGGAGTGCACCAGGCTGACTGATCAGCCGCATGATCTGACGAGTCACCAGCTGCTCTGGACTGAAAATCGAATCGATTGGAATTTTCTTCGAATCAGTTTCGCAACCGAACAACTCGTCCTTGCGCCTGTGAAATTCCGGATTTCGCAAACGGGCTATGACTGTCGGACGACTCCCCAACATATAGGCCAACTGACAGACAAGAATGTTTGTGTCATCATTGTCGGTAACTGCAAGAACCAGGTCCGCGTCAACAATGTCCGCTTCATCCAAAGTCTTGGGATCACACGCTGTTCCGCGGATGGTCTTGATATCGAGATACTCAAGTTTCTGACCCAATGCTGCCTCGTCCCGGTCAACGAGGGTAATATCATTTTCTTCGTAGGACAGTGTCTCTGCGACGCTGGAACCTACGGCACCGGCACCAAATATCACAATTTTTTTCACGAGGAATCATCCGTCTTATTTTCGGTACTTCCGTATCCCGGACCCACTTCAATGCCGTGCTCCTTCAACTTCCGAAACAGGCTTGATCGATGCAGTCCTGTCATCTGCGCGAGGTCCGAGTAACTATCGAATCTTTTCAGATTACGCAACAGGTAGGAACGTTCGAATTGGGCCTTCGCATCCCTGAAGGGTAACGAGTAGAAAAATTCTTCGCCACTGTCGGATATGAATCGCTCCTGCGGAACCGGGCGCTCCACGAGCAATGGTTTAATATCGATATCCGATACAGTTTCGTTGATACCACTTGCGAGAACCTGCCGAAGAACACTGATCAATTCCGATAGGTTTCCTCCCCATGAATGATTGCGCATACAGTTCAGCGCGCCAGTCGAAAATTGCTTGTAGCGGAGCTTTTCCGAATGATTCAGATAGTCGGTGAAATATCCCACAAGCTCCGGTATATCTTCCCTGTATTCCCGCAACGCTGGTACGTTTATCGTCATTCCTGCAATACGACTCAGAATCTCAGGTCTGAATTGGCCACTTTCGACGGCAGCATCAATGGTATCGGATACCGTCGCAATTATCCGCGGTACACCTTCTTGTGCGCTTTCTGCAGACAAAGCTCCAATGACGCCCAACAGTTTGTTCTGACGATGTCCATCGTAGGCATGAATATCCGAAATCAGTATTGTCCCGTTCTTCGCCTCTGTGATCAAGTCGAAGACAGTACGGTTCTCATTTTCCGACGTCAGCCAGTCAAGCACAATGAAGGGGGTTTCCTCGACGTGACTTGCTTCGTGAATCATTCTTGCGATGGTACGTTTTCCACTGCCGGCCGCACCGACAACCAGAACATTTGAGATTGTGGAGGATACAACCTCGATCTGCTGGCGCAACGACTGTATGACTTTGCTGGTACCGACCAATTGCAGGGCTGCCCTGTCGGCGGCAGCGATTTCGACCTTGTCGGATTTCACATTGCCGGACATGACCGCGTTTCGGAGGGTGATCTCAAGTCGGCCAGCGGATACAGGCTTTTCAAGATAGTCGTATGCTCCCAACCGCACCGCTTCGACTGCTGTCTGGACCGAACCGTGTGCGGACATCATGACGACGGGCGTATCGAATTCACTTCGCTCTCCCCACTCTTTCAACAGCGTGATACCATCCTTTCCTGGTAGCCATATGTCAAGCAGGATCGCATCGAATCGTCCGAGTCTCACGGCTGAACTCGCCGCGGACGCATCGTGCACAGTCGTGACAGCATAGCCGTAATCCTCAAGAATATCGGCGACCAGCTCCCGAATGTCGAGCTCATCGTCTACGACCAGAATGTGGTTTTTAACTGCTACCATACGTCGGCGATAAATGCAAAATGATTATTTGAAAGGGGATCAACTGCGAACGTAGGAATGCCCTGATTTCAGCAGGATGGTGATTTCTGCCCCACCATCGGGGTTGTTAGCCACTTCGATCTCACCGCCATGTTCGTCAACGATTTTTTTGACGATGCTCAATCCCAGCCCCGATCCTTTGTCGGGTTTCGTCGATTCGAAAAGGCCAAAGGCATGATCGAGCATTTTCTGACTGAACCCGGGTCCGTTGTCGACAAACTTCAATTTAATAGTATCCGGCTCAATATATTTTGTTTCGATTCTGATGACTAGATTTTCGGATTCCCGTCCGGCATCCTTGGCGTTGATCAGGATATTATTCATCACCTGCAGCATTAGATTGGGGTCGGCTTTGATATACGGCAATTCGGGATCAAGGTCTTTTTCCACCTGTATGCTGTCGTCACCCTCAAAGTGAAAGATTATTGCATCACCGATCAGTTCGTTCATATCTATCGGTTCGACATCAAAATCTTCGGGCAGATTTGCATACTCCTTCATACTCTTAGCGATTCTGATCAGCGCGTCCAGCTGCCGGTCAATCGCTTTGAATGCCCGCTCCAATGATTGACTGACATCGTCGGAAAGATTCAGGTCGGTCTTGTTCTTGATCCTGTCAACCGCCAGGCGAATCGGTTGAAGCGGATTGAGAAGTTCATGTGAATACTTCTTGGCCACTTCGGTCCACGCCTCAAACCGCTGCGCCTGAATCAGTTCCGTAATGTCTTCAATAACAACGACATAACTCGCGAGCTTCTTCTTCTCACCCGGGATACGAGTCGCACTGTAGGTAAGGACTTTCGCTCCCTGCTCGGAATTGATTGCAACGTTGCCATTCCACTCATCCTGATCGGCGAGTATGCCGTTCTGGATTGGCGACAGCAGCGGTTCCAATTGAGGGTGGTTTCCAATCGCATCTTCAAGTGAGTGATCCTTGAATTGTTCGACACTGACACCCAGAATCGAAGCCGCAGCCAGATTGATGCTGCTGGCTGAGGTTGTGTTGTCAATGAAAATCACACCAGACGACAGATTCTGCAGAACCACCTCCAGAAAAGAACGTTGCTCCTCAATCTGCTCCTGTGAGGTTTTGATTTTCTTTGTCATGTCATTGAACGACTCGACCAGTCCACCCAGATCATCTTTGGTGGTAACGGGTAAGAGTTGCTCATAGTTGCCTGCTGCCACTTCTCGCGTCCCCTCGGACAATGCCTGAATCGGCTGTACCAATCGGTTGGTTACTTTCATCACGATCCAGATAGCAAGTAGAAGCACGACCAACATCATCAGGGTCAGCGTCATCACAAAATTTATTTGAATCGGCTTGCGAAGAAAAATCAGTCGGTTGTAACGCGCCTCAACGGCACTGATCTGCTCCGCCAGATTTTCGGAACTCTTGCTTAACTTCTGGATTACCTGCAGGTAGTAATAGGGATTCGAATCGGCCTGACGGACCGGTATGAGCAATCTGAGCATCAGACCTTCGTCCGATAGATTGAAGATTTCGATTTTCGGTTCTTTTTTCAACTTGCCGGTCCCGGACATCATGTCCCCTATCAACTTGTTGGATGGGTTGATTGGCACCAGCGACTCAACCCGAATCGATTCCGCACTGGACGCAATGATGCCAGTCGGACTACCGGGGTCAGAAAAATAGGTTATCTCCTCAAAATTCCCGGAGATTCTGGCATCAAAAATTATGCGCGGTATCTCACCTGGATTATCGGTGGTCTTCAGTTGCTCCACATATTCACTCAAATCCAACACCATTTTCTCCTTGAACACATCCAGGAAGAATTTCTGAAGCTGACTCGCTTCTGACACGGTATCCTTGACCTGCTTCTCAACCCAGCCCGAAATCAGACCCCGAATCGAAAAGTACGTAAAACAATAGATGACACTCAACGAAAGAAGTGTGACAATCGCGAAAGTTCTGAGAAATCTGATCGCAAGATGTGTTCCGGCAACACGAGCTTTCATCCGCAACCAGAATCTTCGTACGTAGATCGCAATGAAAATCCCGAGCACCACAATACTGATGGCATTGAGTAAATAGACAAAAGTGAGATTGTCCTCGAAGTATTCCAGCGAAAAGGTGCTCACCGCCGAAAACACCAATGTAACCAACACGGTGGTCATTGCCGCGAGCGTCAGTACAAGTGGTACCAATTGCTCGACCCTGGAACGGGAGTCACTCATCACAGTTCAAACTCCCTCCAATCGCTGGTGAGTTTCCACGATTTCTTGAAACGGACCGTTGTACTGACAACGGACGGCAATTTTGATCGGTCGAGAAAGATTCTACACTTACCCCGATATCGGGCATTCGGCTCATCAGACCGATCCTCGGAAACAACAATCTTGTATGTTCGATCACTACCCATCGCATCGAGAGCGTCATCAAGGCTATCGTGCGTCACGTCCAAATGTCCATCAGATGACCGTACCGAATAACCACGATGGATATTTGAATTGCTGAGAGTGTAATCGATATCAGTGTCGGCCACGAGAGCGTCCCACAAATTATCGCGGATTCGGTAAATTTTCACTTGCACCCTGACAATGATGTCGATATTCGCCTGTAGAGCCGTGATTACATCCTCTGTCAGTGCGAGGTCCGCCGCCATCGTAATCCTAATTTCACTGTCCTGACGTGTTGCGTCGAAAAATGTGAATGAAAATCCTGACGCGACCGGAGCGAACAGCAGCGCAGTAAGAACTACCGCAACAAGGCTTGCTTTTTTCTTACACGCCCGCATCCGTATCAATCCGAGTCTGTTCATCAGACCATCCGATGTCGCAAGACGGCATAAAAGAAACCGTCTCCGTCGTGCACTCCCTGAAGACGTTGGTACCCATTGCCGGTGTGCAATCCAAGACTCTCAGGCAGCATTTCTGATACAAACTCAGGATACCGTTGCAGCAATTCCGACACTTGTCCCTCATTTTCTTCGCGGAAGATTGAACACGTGGTATAGATCAATTTCCCATGCTCGTCGAGCAAAGGTAGCAACGCCTCCAAAAGATTCGACTGCGTAGAAACTGAGTTTTCGATATCCTCGGTTTGGCGGTGATGTTTGATATCCGGATGCTTGCTGATAATGCCTGTAGCAGAGCATGGTGCGTCGATCAGGATACGGTCAAATAACTTGCCATCCCACCATGTATCGGGTTGTGAGGCATCTGCTGTAACAACTGTCGCGTATCGACCGGCCCGTTCTAGATTGTCTACAATTTCCGCACATCGATCCTCATCTATATCAACTGCCGTGATGGATTGGAGGCTGGGATGGAGATCCAGCATATGCAGCAATTTGCCACCTGGCGCAGAACACGCATCAAGAACACGGTGACCGGGCTGGATGTCCATGAGTGGGGCAACCAATTGAGAAGCCGGATTCTGAACTGAAACCAGCGCTCTTCCGAATTCTGGCAACTGTTCGACATGCACCCGCTTCTGCAGACGAATTCCGAATGGAGACACGCTGTCAACAACCGCCGGAATATCGTGGCTCGCAAGAATATCCAGATATTCTCTTACACTACATTCGCTGGTATTCACACGAAGAAACATTTCCGGTTTGGAATTATTCGCTTGCAGTATTTTACTCCAGTGGTCTGGCCACTGTTGCTTCAGCACTTGAATCATCCAAGCCGGATGTGAATATCTGGCAGAATCATCTGATTCCGCCTGTTCGCAGTGCTCATCCCGATTGCTCAGAAACTCTCGCATGACCGCATTGAGAAACGGACCAGCCCAAGACTTGCCAAGTTCCCTGACAGCCTGCACAGTTTCGTTCACGCAGGCATGCGACGGCACTCTTGTGAATTCCAACTGGTATAGTCCGGTGAGAAGCAAGCTGTGCACGTCTCGGTCCTTGCGCCTCAGTGGACGCGCAACAAGAGAGCTGACATAGCTGTCCAGCAGCCAAAACCATCGGGTCACGCCGTTTACGATTTCGGCAATGAGTCGCTTGTCGGCTGCTTCATGACCCGACAATGCGGTGTCAAGCGTTCGGTTCAACTGCTGCCCACGGTACACCACGCGCTCAACCGCCAGAGCGGCGGCAAGTCGAGGATTTTTCTTGACTTTCCCAGTCACCTTGAAACCGGCACTTCACTCCGAGTGAATTTCGATCCTTCGGTTATCGGATTACCCGCAAGATAATCTCTGATCTGCATTTGTCTCTTGCCATCCTTCTGAACGGTCTTGAGGCTGACCGCATCTTTCCCCGCTGACACCACAACCTGTTTTCGGTTCGACGAAATTACCGTAC
Organism: Arenicellales bacterium; assembly: GCA_963666625.1. Classification (GTDB taxonomy): domain Bacteria; phylum Pseudomonadota; class Gammaproteobacteria; order Arenicellales; family JAJDZL01; genus JAJDZL01. The sequence goes on along the minus strand of OY762925.1, from coordinate 1,970,778 downwards.
CAGGTGTTTCGTTTTCGGAGTCATGTTCGCATACTTGCGCCTCCCATATTCGGATTCGCCTTCCCTGCAACCAGCTGTGAGCCACCGGCCACGGGTTGCATGCGCGAATCTTACGAACAATTGAGGTCGCGGAATTGTCCCATTCTATGACTACGTCAGCGACGTTCATTTTCGCAGCATAAGTCGCTGAGTCCTCGTCTTGAGGGATTGCCGGCAGTTCCCCTTTCGAAATCGCCGGCAGTACCCTTATCAACTCTGCCGCTCCTTCATACGCGATTCGGTCCTCAAGTGACGCGGTGGTATCGTCGGCGTAGATTTCAACTTTGGACTGCGACAATATGCCGCCGGTATCGAGACCGGAATCCATCTGCATGATTGTCACTCCGGTCTCAGTATCTCCCGCCTCAATAGCACGAGCAACAGGTGCGGCACCGCGCCAACGCGGCAACAGCGATGCATGAACGTTCACACAGCCCAGCGGAGGCTCTGACAACAGTGATTTTGGAATAATCAATCCATATGCAACAACGATGATCAGATCAGGCTGATGAGACAGTAACTGTCCAACCGTGTCACTGTCCAACCGATCGGTCTGAACAACCGGTATGGAGAGGTCCAAAGCGAATGACTTGACGGGAGGTGCCGACAACTTTTGCCCGCGGCCTTTTCTGCGGTCCGGCTGAGTCAGAACTGCGACGACATGATTGCCCGAATTCACCAGTCGTTCAAGACACGGGATGGCGAATTTCGGCGTGCCGGCAAAGATAACTCGTAACGTCATTAGTAATTTCTCACAGCTACAGTGTGTCCACCCAATCTCGGTTCATCCAACTGCCTGCGAGCCCGGAAGAAACGTATTGGAACCCGCGCAGTACTATACTTCCGAATTTAATACTTGATGGCTGACACGGATTGAATCAAATTGTGACTAGATTGAACTGTTCGTTACATTGAATCTTTCTTTTTTCCGTTAATCCCGATGATAAAGGCTACGACCAGAAAAACATGGCATCTCCGAACAATCAATTGAATTGACGCCAAATTATGCAATCAGCGATACCATAAAGTTATCAATCTTCTTACTTGACAACATTGATTAACCCCTTGGCATCTCTGAATCAATCCAAACAAACATTTCATCAAGAAGCTCCGAGGTCGGATAGTCTTGGGCATCCTGTTCTGAAAATCCTTTGTCACTTTGTCGCGTATAGTGCCAATCCAGAAAATCTTCATATTCTGCAAGAATTGAGCTTGCTGAATCATCTGGAATATCGGAAATATTGGTGATCAACCAGTTGCGCACTTTCCTCGCGGCAATTTGGTACTCGCCTTCGTGCGCTTCGATATCACTTCCTGCCAAGTCCGACATCGCCGCTTTCAGACGATAGGGCTCTTCTTCCAGTATCAGAATCACTTTGTCCGAATAGGGATGCCCGCCATATCTTTGGCAACCAAAATCCATTCCAAGCTCGAACGGCATGTTCAAGCGGAATAACTCTTCCGCCTGACTTGACTGACATCGGCTAAGGTCGTGAATTGAGTATTTGGAAACCCGAATCAGCTCACAGATTTTTTCGATCCGCGGTTCAGCGGCGTTGCTTTTCTCTGTGGCTATACGCGGGTTGAACCCGAACCGGACGAGGCAGAAAAGAACTGCCCGCATAATGGGTTTGTAGTCGAAATCAAACGGACAATTTACGAAGACATTACGATTAAACCCGGAATCGATCAAATTTCAGTCATCCCGGTGATGGTAGCGAATCATTCTCGTAGGAAATTCGCTCTCGTATCCAACCATCCCGCCCGAAGATATTTAGATCTGTTTTCTGATTCCGAGCAAACTCACGTGCCACCTCTATCGCTTCCTCCTTGGTATCAAACTTCCGCGTCACTCGATCAGAGCCCGTCTTACGAACAGCCCATTTATCGTCTCTGGGAACGACATTTTGACTTTTTCTGTTCATCACTTCACTCCCATGAGGTTCTAAAGTTATGCGACTCCATCGTTGCTTGCTGTTACGTAAGTATACCACTCAAAATGTACGCTAAAATTTTTATCAAACTCTCCATGTCCAATGTAGACGGTCGATTCCTGCGACACGTCTCTTTGCAGAAACTTCAATCGTAATGAACTGCACTTTAACTGTAAATCCGCCTTTATCGACACTGATGAGATCATCGCAAGGTTTCTCATCTGCTCCATTAGAACTCGAATCAAAACGAAATAAATTCTTCGGCAACTCTGTCGAACACGTTTCAATTCATCTCCCTTAAAAAAACCTTTCAAATGGAAATTCGTCTAACGCACGGTGTGTGCGAACCTCTGCAAATTTTTTGATTTGATGTAAAGTTTGGTATGAGAATCCGTCAGTAAAGTATCACCATGAAATCGGACCCTTCTCACCTTGCTCGCGGCTACCTAATGGGAGTATTTCCAAATCTGGCATGCCCTACCTGCCCAAATCGCTGAACCTTCGCTATGCCTGATTGTTGGCAAATGTAGAATTGTTCGCATCTATCGCATTGGTGGATCCAATTGGAATGTTTGCGAACCTTATTGATATGAATCTAGAATTCAAATTTCATTTTGAATAACGTTGAGCGAACCCACTTGACAATATAAATTCATCATTCGCGTCAGTGCTGCAATCTGGTTCTTACCGAGATTTCGTTGCTAAAGTTGTCGGTAGAACAACAATTGGTTAGCTTGAGTAGTTTATTCATTGTTAATTTTTGTAACTAAATTTTCAGTGGAATCATCCTGTTCTCAATTACTACAACTGTAGCTGGAGTATCTCGGAACAACGACAATTTGATTCTTGATTCTCGCCGAAAAACATGACCAGTCCAAGGTGTCGGATAAATGAAAATTCGGAGCGGCAGTGCCAATGCCAGAAATGTTCTCCTCAGTGTAAATTCTCTTTTTGATTTCATTCTATCTTCCTCCAACCTTCAAAATTTCGAATATCCCGAATCGCAATTTATTGCGAATTCGGGTGCTCTATCTCATCAGGGATAGTCTCGGCAATAACTTCACTTTCCGTAACAAAATGATGTGCTCCAAAATCACAACTTTCGATTATGGCTCGCGTAAATTTGTAACTTGCGTTTTGACCAATTTCAGCTTGTCGAACAAATTCGTTGAAGTCATAAGGCTTTTGAAGCTCCAATTGATAGGAGTAATTTTTGCGTAATCCTCTGAGAATGTCATATAGTTCTTTTGTGCAATTCTCAATATTCAAATCAGCACATTCTTTGTTCACAATGGTTTCAAGTTCGTTAAATGAAATGTCTATCTTCTCATATCCCGAAAATATTTGCCTGAAAATGGTTCTTTCAGAATTTCTAATACACTGAAGTCGCTGTAATGATTTTCGAAGTTTACCCGAGCGGACCGAGACATGTATTCCGAATGAAGTTTAAGACGTCCGACAAATCCTTTTCCATCTTCAACTAATCGCACCTCATAACGGTCCGGCAATCGCTGAGTTACTTTGAAAATTCCGCCAAAGAGCCATGCTTTTTTCTCGTGATAGAAATCCATCAGACTGAAAATAAATTCTCGATTGAACATATCTCTTTCTGGACGATGTTCTTGCCAACCTTGCCACTCCTTCCAGTCACGGGCAAAAACATCTAAAGGTTGGTCCAAATAGTTTGTTCTGGCGAAGTGCACTTTATATTCTTCAGGATGATTAATAGTCCAAATGTCTCTTAGTGTAATCATCGCTTACCTCCTGAATAGAAGTTAATAAGGTTCAATACCACTATAAATACGATTGAGATCTGACTTTCACCTCAAATCCTCAATCTTTTTTCGTGGAATTTAAAATATCCGCTTTTTTGGTGGTTAGCCCAGTCGCTACAGGCAACCTGCACTACGAGGCATTACAAAGTTACATAGGTCTCACCTAACACCACGAAATCCCAGCATTCCACTTGACTCTCAGCACGAAGCCAAGATTGAACACCTTGACCATATACGAAGCATCGACTTGATTTGGGGTGACTTTAATAACATTAAACTTTCCTCTTCTGGAGGCCGAAAATTGATGGCCTTGATTTACGAGAAAGCGACCCCCGTTTCGTCGTTTCGTTATCGTTTAGAAGTTAGCAATTTAACAGCGATATACTGCACGAATAACCAATCAAAATCATCAGAACTTAGCAGTTAAGTTAGCACATTTGGAGGAACGCATGAATACCAGACAAGCAGAACACGAAACTGCGTTCGAACGACTGGAAAAGAACCTGGCAAAAAGGGATGCAACAAATCTCAAGTGGATAATTGGATTTGGTATTGCGTTGGCGGTTATCGTTCTTGGCGGGATGAAGTTGATAATTGATTGATCATTGTTGATTCCAGAATTTGGGAACACTTAGAATACACATCTGTATCTATATCTCATCTTTCTATAAATTCATATTTGGAACTTAATTTCTTTATTTGATTCCCTATTCCGTGACGCTTTCTTATCTTACGTCTTTCCATTCTCTTATAGAGTTCCAAATTAGCAAATGGAAATGGGTGTATTGAATCTCTCAAATTTGTTTTAGTGATTGACGAAACACCGTTTACAAAAGTTTCAATGAGTTGTTCTTCGACCTTTTCTGGTGTTGGCGTTTCGGCATAGTGAACCCAAATACTGCGAAGATTTGAAAGAGTTTTTAACCAACGGCCTCCACTGTGAGGACTAGAATCTCCTAATTCGTGCTTATAGTACTCATCCACCCGTATGCTCAATGGGCGACTTGTTTGTCCAATATAGAGAATACTTTCGTCCGGCAACCAAAATTCGCTGATTCTCTGTGCAATTGCCTTTACCGAAGGGTTGGAAGTGTTGTCGAGTTTCAAACCACAGACTTGAGACCATTGTTTTACAATTTCGATGTTGATTGGAGCTGACTTCAGAATTCCGCTATTTTCACTGGGGTTTTTCGACAACGAAACGATATAAATACCGCACTCATTGCTTTCAACTGGATAATTCCAACGTACCGAACCAGCCAAATCAATTGGAACGGTTTCTAGTAAATCTAAAACTGATGTTGGCATCCAATGCTAACAAATATTGGCTTTGATTCGAAGCATAGACAACTTGCCCTGTTATCTTGCTCCATAAATTATTGAGCTCATACTTTTACACGTGACGAAAAAATTATTTCTTGACCGAAATTGCGGGCTCAGTCAGACGCGAACAGGGCTTTCCCGTCGGCGCAGCTTGGCCGCTTTCTCGAATTGCTTTCTGATCCTCTGATTCTTCAATCGGGACAGATAGTCGGTGAACAGTTTCCCGGTCAGATGGTCGATTTCATGCTGTACACAGACCGCAAACAGACCATCGGCCTCCATTTCATAGTGCGTACCTTCTTCATCCTGCGCGCGGAAACGAATCCACTTGCTCCGTTTTATCTCAGTGAAATAGCCGGGAAACGACAGACAACCCTCCTCGATTATCTGCTCGCCTTCCCGATCGATAATTTCTGGATTTATCAGGATCTTCAGGTCGTTTTTGTCTTCAGAAGTGTCGATTACCACAATACTATGGGGAATCCCGACCTGGATTGATGCAAGCCCGATGCCTGGTGCTTCATACATGGTCTGCGCCATATCCCGGACGTGCTGTCGGATCTCGTCGTTGAATTCCAACACCGGTCGCGCGACGTTACGAAGTCTTGGATCGGGATAGATGAGAATTCTAAGGGCAGTCATATCAGTAGAGAGTCGATCGGGTTGAACGGTGAAAACGGTATATTACGTTGCACATAGTCGAATGCATCTGTAATTATGCCAAATTCAGACCGAAATTGAACTGTGAATCAAAACATTAGCCTGTAACAACCAGCAGATGGGCAACACACCGCGCGAAATTAAATTGTCACGACGTCACGCAAATTATCTGACAAACGATAAAATTTTATACATAATCGGCTCTTGTCAGCAGCAGTCGCGCTGATTTGGATTGGTTCGTCAGATTAACCGTTAAATTTCCGACTCGAAAATGCGAAACCTTGTAGTAGTAGAATCCCCCGCCAAGTCAAAGACGGTTGCCCGCTTCTTGAAAGCAAAACAGCAGACTGCAAACCTCGAAGCGCAAGAGTACGAAATTCTCGCCACGGGTGGTCATATCTATCAATCCGAGCATGTTGATGTTGACAACGAATTCGCACTCAAGTATGAACTGATTCCTGAAAAGTCAAAGAATGTCGGTATGATTGTAAAGGCGATGCGGAAGGCTGAGCGTCTCTATCTGGCCACTGACCCCGACCGAGAAGGTGAAGCCATTGCGGCACATGTTCAGGATGTTCTCGCAAAGCGCGGTGCGCTCAAAAGTAAACCGGTTCATCGCGTGGTTTTCCATGAGGTAACTGGAGAGGCGGTTCGAAATGCTATCGCTGAGCCGGGCGAAGTGTCTGGTAACCTTGTCCAGGCCCAGCAATCGCGTGAAGCACTCGATTATCTTGTCGGTTACAATCTGTCGCCACTGCTGATTCGAAAACTCAGTACGTCCCATCTCTCCGCCGGTCGGGTGCAGAGCCCTGCGCTGCGACTCATTGTCGAACGACAACGAGAAATCCAATTGTTTCAGCCTCAGGAGTACTGGACGATCAAGGCGATACTGCACCTGCCGACAGACTCCGACAGTAAGAATGTCGGAACGTTTGAGGCGGAACTTACTCACCTCGACGGTAAAAAACTCAGAAAATTCGACATACCCGATGAACGCGCGGTAGCGGACGCGGTGGCAACAATCAATTCAGATCTTCCGCGCGCTGGTGACGATCTGGAGATGGTAGTGCTTGAAATCGAAAACAGAACCCGAGCTCGCAGACCTCTGCCTCCTTTTACCACTTCGACACTGGTGCAGGAAGCAGCGCGCAAACTTGGGATGAGTGCAAGGGTTACGGCATCAACGGCCCAGAAACTGTATGAGGGCCTCACTGTCAATGGCACACAAACCGGTCTGATCACTTACACCCGAACGGATTCTGTAACACTGTCCCATCAGGCGACGAGCCAGATTCGGGACTACATTGCGAAGCAGGTCGGTGAGAACCTGTTACCAGGCAAGCCCCGATTGTACCGAACGAAATCCAAAAACGCGCAGGAAGCGCACGAAGCAATTCGTCCCACTAACATATTTTTGACACCGGGAAAAGTCGCGTCATCCCTTAACGCAGATCAACTTCGGCTCTACCGAATCATTTGGAACCGATCTGTTGCATGCCAGATGAACGACGCAATTTACGATGAGGTCGGTGTCGTTCTTGGAACGGAGCGGAACAAATTCCGGGCTTCAGGCTCGACATTGCGGGTTCCAGGCTGGCTTCAGATCTACTCGAAAGAGAATAGGCCTGAAAGTACCGAAACAGAGAAAAATTTACCCCCGCTGTCGCAGGGGGATCGCGTGAGGGTGCAAAATATTGCCCCGCAGCAACATTTCACACAACCGCCGCCACGTTACAACACCGCAAGCCTGATCAAGCAACTGGAAGAGTATGGCATCGGGCGTCCGTCAACCTGGCCGACAATCATCGCCAAGTTGCTTGAGAGAAACTACGTCGAGATGTCCAAGCAGAATTTCGTTGCCAGCAGTCTCGGCTGCGTGGTGGTGGACTACCTGATGCAGCACTTCAATCAGTATGTGGACTACGAGTTCACAAGCAATCTGGAAGATGGATTGGACGCAGTCGCCCGCGGCGAGACGAAACGAACAGAACTGCTTGGTAGATTCTGGCAAGAGTTCCATTCACATGTCCAGGAAAACCAGTCAGCACAGCGCTTCGAAATTCTGCTCGGCACCGACACCGAAAGTAATCGCGATCTGCTGGTCCGGGTCAAGAACGGTGGATCTTTCATTCAACTCGGACGAATGGATGACAAGCAGGGTAAACCAAGGTTTTTCACGCTCCCTCCAGATGTGGACCCGGGAACAGTCACGTTGGAAGTTGCGCGCGAGCACCTTAGTAAACCGTCTTTTCCGAGGGCTTTGGGTACAACCGAAGACGGCCGCGAAATAGAAGTGTCAAGCGGAAGATTCGGACCGTACTTCTCTATCAAGACGGGAGATGGGCAGGTTGACAGGATCAGTCTTGAAAGACATCAAGATCCATATACGATAACCCTCGAGGACACACTTTCGTTTCTGGCACAACCGAGGTTGCCGAGAACAGTTGGAACTACGCAGGATGGCAATGAAATCATCGCCCGAAGTGGAAGATTCGGGCCCTATCTTTCTATCGCTTCAAAAGACGGTTCGAAAACCAATGTGAGTATTCCAAAAACTGACGATCCCATGTCAATCTCGTTGGAACGCTCGCTTGAACTGATTGAGGGGGCAAAAAGTGGATTTTCCAACCGACGAAAAGTCATCAGGCAATTCGAGAACTCGTCGATACAGATTCTTGATGGTCGGTATGGACCTTACGTGACTGATGGAAAAATCAACGCCACCATCCCCAAGGACATGGACCCCAGTGTCCTTGCGCTTGAAGTCTGTCAGGAACTGATTGCCAAAAAGGCCGCGACGAAGCCGGTAAAGCGCAAACGAAAGACACCAGCCCGCCGTCCGCGGGTTCAATCCTGACCGTTGCGTATCAGAATCAACCGAATGTTCACAGCACTTAGCCTTCCAGCATTCGTCTGACTTTCTTCATTGAACCCCATTTGACAGGCTTGCCGTTAACTCGACTCAGTGGCGGATAGGGATCGCCAGGCAGAAACACAATGATTTCAATGTCAATCCCGCCGAGCTGAAATTCGAAACCCGACGCATTGCGAAACCCTTCCCGTTGGAATCGCAATCGCTTCTCCAGCAAACGAAATCGAATACCCTCATCGTCCAAAGCGGCACCGATTTCCTCAAATGTATCAGGAAACAACTGCAGTTCAACGGGACGGGAGGAAGTGATCGTCCCAGAAAGAGCAGCACCGATCAGGCGCGGTGAACAATGTTTGAATAATTGCATGATAGTGAACGCGGCCTGCAGGTACAACCGATGTTGTCGGTGCAAGTCATCACCGTTAAAAATCGCAAGATGCTCTTCCAGCGAGTCTTCAATCTCAAGATTGGTGGGAACCGAACGGTTCGTGGATACACCGAGACGTCCGCAGGCCTTTCGCTTGGCCTTTCGGAAATCACGGATGCCATCTTCAGCCATGATTCGCGCGGCTTCGTAGCGGATAGTACGCCGAAGCCGGCCAGGGAATTTATCCATACAACAGTTCTACCGACCAAATTCAGAACAGATCATCAGCAGAAGTCTGATCATCTATGGGCTGCTGTCCCACAAACTCCATTTCTGTGGCGACAACCACGACCGGTGGTGACGGTTCGGACCCCACAATGAACACCTCTCTCAGCCCATTTGGCTCATCAGATGTGACCGCTTCACCGGATTCGGGGTCTATTTGAACGGCCACGACATTATCCGGTAGTGCAAGCGGTGTATCAGGAATACCCTCAAGTGCCTCTGCCATGTAATCGATCCAGATTGGCAGTGCCGCCCTGGAACCTGCTTCATGTCGGCCAAGATCAGATGGATTATCAAATCCAACCCAGACTGTCGTTACCAACTGCGGATTGAATCCGGAAAACCAGGCGTCCTCAAAGTCATTGGTCGTACCGGTCTTTCCGGCCAGATCTGAACGCTTCAGAGATTTGGCTTTTTTTGCTGTTCCAGATTGAACTACATCTCGCAGCATGTCGTGCATGACGTAGGCGTTGGCAGTTGAAATCGCCCTTGGAGCGGGACGGACCAGACCGGGTGTACCAAGAGGTTCCTGATCGGCTGATTCGGGCACATCAAACAGACAGGTATCACAGACTTCGGATATCTTTCCTCGCATTACAACATTGCCGTCCCTGTCCTTGATTGTGTCGATCAAGTAGGGATCAACCTGATATCCGCCATTGGCGAATATGGCATAACCCGCGGCGACCTCCAAAGGAGTCACTTCAGCCGCACCCAATGCAAGTGAAAGCCCCTGGGGGAGGGTCTCCCGATCAAAACCGAAACGACTGATGTGATCGATTGTAAATTCCGGTCCGATACCTCGAATCAAGCGAACCGACACAAGATTCAGTGACAAGCCTAGTGCTTTGCGCAGCCGTACTTGTCCGTAGAATTTACCGCTATAGTTTTCCGGGCGCCAGACAATCCGGGTAGATTGGTCTTCAACGACAACTGGTGCGCCACTGACGAGACTTGCAGGTGTAAAGCCATATTCCAACGCAGCCGAATAGACAAACGGTTTGATATTCGATCCCATCTGTCGTTTGGCCTGCGTGGCGCGGTTGAACTTTCCAAGATAATAGTCAAAACCGCCGACCATCGCCTTGATTGCACCATCTTGTGGGCTCATGGAGATCAGAGCCCCTTCAACGCTGGGAATCTGTGAAAGTGCCCATTTCCCCTCTTCCGTCTGGCGTGCGAATACGATGTCACCGGGTTGGACAACATCAGCGGGCAGTTGTGGTTCTGATCCCATCTTGCGTGACGTCTTGTAGCGTCTCGCCCATTTCATCTGGTCCCATGGTATGGCAACCTGCTCCGCCGACTTGGTATACGCAGACACCTGATCATCCCTAACCTCGGTTATCAGAGCGGGAATGATGTCCTGACTGGCTTCAACTTGTTCAAGTGCGTTTAGTTTCTTCTCATCGGTTTCCAAGTCTGCCAGATCCAAATTTCGCAGAGCACCGCGGTATCCGTGTCGTAGGTCATAGTTGATTAGACCGTTTCGCAAAGCCCTTACGGCCGCATTCTGGTCGCGGGATCTCACGGTTGCATAGACGCTGTATCCCTCTTCGTAGGCAGATTCACCGAATAGGTCGACTACCTGCTGGCGTATCGCCTCGGTGACATAAGGTGCCTTGAGCTGAACTTCTGCAAGATGCAACTCGGCAGTCAGAGGACTGGCGATCGCAGTGTCGAATTCCGCCTGGTCGATGTAACCGAGCAGACTCATGCGCCTTAGGATATAGTCGCGTCGAACAATCGCGCTTTCGGGATTGGTGATCGGATTGACTCTTGAGGGAGCTTTGGGCAACGCTGCCAGCATTGCGTACTGAGCGTTATCGAGCTCATCGAGTGGTTTCCCGTAGTACGCCACAGCTGCGGCAGCGAACCCGTAGGTACGGTGTCCGAGAAAAATCTTGTTCAAGTAAAGCTCAAGAATCTCATCCTTCGTCAGTAGTTGCTCCAACTTCAGGGCCAGCAGAGCTTCCTTGGCCTTGCGAATGTAAGTTCTTTCCCTGGTAAGAAAATAATTCCGCGCAACCTGCATGGTAATGGTGCTCGCACCCTGAGTCCGTCCGTCTGACTGGATATTCATGTAAACCGCGCGCAGGATGCCTCGGTAGTCGATGCCCACGTGGTCATAGTAACGATCATCTTCCGCAGCCAGTATGGCAGCGATCATTTCAGGTGGAGCATCTTCAATTTTCAGCGGGATTCGACGCTCGTCTCCATATTCCCCCATGAGCAAACCGTCGTTCGAATAGACCCGAAGGGGAACCTTGAGTTCGAGAGTTCGAATTGTATTGATGTCGGGTAACTCTGGAATCAGCAAAATGACAGCGATCACGATTGATGCAAGTGCTGCAACAACCAAACTACTGAGAATCCGAATGGAGTGAATGAAGATAGCGGCTTTCAAGACGAATACCAAGAAATATCAAACGTTTTCACACAATTATATGAGTATAAAACTTAAACAAATACTTGAATTCCATTAACCTGTCAAGTTGAATACGATATATTTTAACTTCACTCCAAGGACACATTTTCCATTCGGAAGTCTATACATAATTTTTCATGATTCAGATCAAATCAAGTTACCGGGTTGCCGACCCGATGATCGTACTCGTCGGACCTATGGGATCCGGCAAAACCACAGTAGGTAAAGCACTGTCGCGCCAGCTGAATCTGGGATTCGTGGACCTTGATAACGAAATCGAAAAGGATGCGGAAATGACAATCACCGAAATATTTCGAATCGAAGGAGAGGCAGGTTTCCGAGAAAGGGAAACACAAATGCTCGACCGGTTCTGCTGTACGAATGGCACGGTCATTTCTACGGGCGGTGGTGCAATTCTATCCGAGCGAAACCGATCGATGATGCGCAATGGATTCGTAGTCTACCTTCATGCCACACCTAACCAACAGTATGAGCGAATAAAGAATCGAAGCCACCGACGACCGAAAATTGACCAGGAACGACCGCTGGCAGGACTTGCTGAATTGACGCAGGTTCGAGATCCGCTCTACAGGTCAGAAGCCGACATTATTGTTCGAACGGATGGTCGGTCGATCAATAAGATTGTCAACGAAATTGAGTACGGACTTCTCCATCAGTGAATATTATCAACGTCAATCTCCAGGATCGGTCGTACCCGATCTATATAGGTACCGAACTGCTTGGAAATACCCAACTATATGAGCCTCACATTCATGGCAACAGAGTACTCGTTGTAACCAACTCCACGATTGAGCCGCTTTATGCAAGAACAGTGGTTGATGCAATCAGTTCTCTGGCGGAGGTGGACACATTTGTTCTGCCGGACGGTGAAGTCCACAAGAACCTGAGTACCATCAATATGATCTTCGATCATATGATCGACACTATGTGTGACAGGAGCACGACCGTCGTCGCACTCGGCGGTGGGGTCGTCGGAGATATCGCAGGGTTTGCGGCGGCCTGCTATCAGCGCGGTGTTCCGTACATCCAAATACCGACGACACTGCTGGCTCAAGTGGACTCTTCGGTCGGTGGCAAGACTGGAGTCAATCACAAACGCGGTAAGAACATGATCGGTGCCTTCTATCAACCCCAGTGTGTAGTCGCCGATACCAACACATTGTCTACACTGCCGGATCGGGAATTCAAAGCCGGGCTGGCTGAAGTTCTTAAATACGGAGCAATTCGCGATGCGTCTTTTTTCTCGTGGCTGGAATCCGAAATTGAATCGTTGCTCAATCGCAACGCGGAGAGTCTAGCCTACGCTATTGAACGGTCGTGTCAAAACAAATCGGAAGTGGTATTGGAGGACGAACGAGAATCCGGAATGCGGGTTATATTGAATTTCGGACATACTTTCGGCCACGCAATCGAAACTTGGCTGGGTTATGAGACTTGGCTGCACGGCGAAGCTGTCGCAGCTGGAATGGTCATGGCGTCGGATTTATCCACCCAACTTGAGTGGTTGGACCAAGCGGAGTCGGTCCGGATCAAGCAGTTGATCAGACACACTGGTCTTCCGACCCGTCCTCCGAATGGAATGAAAGCGGAGGATTTTCTGGAACTGACAAAACTGGACAAGAAAGTTCGAGCGGGCAAGACACGACTGATTCTGTTGAAAAAGATCGGTAAAGCGGTTATTTCCGAAGATTATCCGCAAACCGTTCTTGAGCAGGTGCTGAGTGCTTCGACCGCCGGCTAGACAACCATCTTGATCCAGACCATTCCGTTGACTGTTCGAAGTCAGTTCCTATTTGTTGAACACAATCGAATTTTCGGTGAGTTTGCCGATTCAGTATGAACGAACAACCCACAAACCCGTCGGGCACGCCTTGGAGCGACAGGGAAATAGACATAATCGTCGAAGATTACTTCGAAATGCTGGATAAGGAACTGAAAGGGATAAAATTTCGGAAAACTGACCACAATCGAAAGGTCCAATCCTTTACCAGTCGAACAAAAGGGTCGGTAGAGTACAAATATCAAAATATCAGCGCTGTCCTCGACATTCTTGGCTGTCCTCGAATTAAGGGTTACCTTCCGGCCAAGAATATTCAAAAGGCGCTGCTTCCCGGAGTCGAGCGATATCTGGATAAATTTATGTGGGAAGCATGGATTGACACTTCATCATTGGATAGTCTACAAAAGAACTCCCTGTCCAGCTTCGCGCATGAGATTCAGATCATTCAACAGACTCCAAAACCAATCAAAAATCCAACTGGCAAAGAATTTACTCGGTTCATTCGAAAATTCGACCCGGCTGAGAGAGATGCCCGTATGAGAAACATCGGCATGCTCGGGGAGCAACGGGTGTTCCATTCAGAGCAGACAAGACTTCGAAATGCCGGACGGAGTGATCTTGCCAGGAAAGTCCGTTGGGTATCCCAAGAAGACGGTGATGGAGCTGGTTACGACATTCTCACGTTCACCTCGACCGGAATGGAACGTTTTCTGGAGGTCAAGACAACCATAGGCAGCGAGCGAACTCCGTTCTTTATCAGTCAAAACGAGGTGCAATTCTCTGAGGAAAACCCGGAGCATTCCAGGATATTCCGGGTATTTGACCTGCCGCGGATTCCCCGGGCGTTCGTTTTGAGGCCACCACTTGAAAATGAGCTGATTCTGACACCACAGAATTTCAGGGCTGATTTACGGTAACCGTTGTTCAATTTCACTCGCACCATTGATTCTGACTGACAACCAGTCCTATGAAATCAGAAAGAAAAGTCGCATTGGTAACCGGTGGCGGTCGACGGATCGGTGCCGCAATTGTCCACCGTCTGCATTCCAACGGAATGGATGTCGCGATCCACTATCGCAAGTCAGAATCGCACGCCAATCAATTGCGGGACGAACTGAATGCAAAGCGGTCGGATTCTGCGAAAACCTTCCCGGCTGACTTAAGCGACCTGCTAGCCACAGAGAGTTTCGCTGATCGCGTGATCACACAATTTGGCCGTCTGGATGTCTTGGTCAACAATGCCTCGCTCATTGACTTCGAATCCGATGCCGTATTGTCGATGAATCAATACCATGCACTTCTTGATGTTCATATCGGCGCACCGTATTACCTGACTTCGGCTGTCGCCCCCGCGTTGGAAGAGTCAAGGGGATGTGTAATCAATATAACGGATATTTATGCGCAACGACCGAAAAATTCCATGGCACTCTACAGTGCCTCAAAAGCGGGACTTGAATCCCTGACCAAATCGTTCGCACTCGAAATGGCACCGAATGTTCGCGTCAACGCAATTGCACCGGGCGCTATTCTTTGGCTTGAAAACGCATCCCCGGAGGAGTCGATACTGAACAATACGCCACTCGGGCGACTGGGGACAGTCGATGAGATTGCTGATGCTGTAAGGTATCTGGTCTTTGATGCAACATTTACCACCGGCCAAGTTTTGACGGTCGATGGTGGCAGAACTATCGTATCACCTTGATTGCAGGAATTTCGAATGTGACAATCAGTCAGTTCGCTCTCCACGCTCAATGACAATTCCTACGTTTCGAGCTTTTTCAACGGCACGGGGTTTGCTGACTTTTACCCGACACCATTGCACAGGAAATTCCGAAAGAATGATCTCTGAGATGTTCTGCGCAACAGTTTCAATCAATCGGTGTTCAGAATTTGAAACATAATCCACTACGCGCAGTGCCACATCCTTGTAGCTCACCGCACTCCCGATGTCATCGGTTACCGCGGCTTCCCGGATGTCAGTCCCCAATTCCAAATCCACAATCAGATTTTGCTTGATTCGACGTTCCCATTCCCAGACTCCGATCGTGGTGGGGATTTTCAGATTCTCAATGAAGATAATGTCCATGATTTCAATTTACTCGAATGTTGTCGCAACCATTTACTGTACAAGAGTTAACAAAAAAATTTCGCACTTGGGTCGAATTTTAAAATTAAACTCATTCTTTTAGGTTTCGGATTCTGTATGAGGGACCAGCAGAACCTACGTTTCACTTGCTTCTTTGGAAATTCCGGCATTGTGGATTCGTTTCGATAACAACCTAATTTATTGGCCAATTCAATTACCAACCGCATCGGTTATTTTTTGTATTGATTCGGCTGTCGCCGAAACCAATGTTGGAGAGAGATACAAAGACTCGTATGTAGTGACATTACGCCCCAAGAGAGTCGCCTGTGTGGTACGTCCGACACAAAGTTCAAAATGGATTAGATTGAGATTTTTGGGTAAATTGGGACCATAAGTTTTAGCCCCAGTTCGACCATCGTAAGATACCGCAAACATGATATTCTTCTCATTCAATTTTGCCAGCTCAAAACAAAATTCATCATGATCGAATTTGGGAAGATACCGTTGATTGGATCGTCCGCATACACCTTGGTATGGCGGATCCATATAGATGAGATCGCTAGAACTGCAGTTGTCGAGAACTGTTTTGTAATCCCAGGAAGTAAACCGTGTACGATTTTTGAGCAGTGCGGAAGATTGGGTCATTCTCCAACACATTTCCAATGGTCGAGCCCCTTTTCTGCGATTATCCGGGGAATTGTTAAACTCACCATTTGCGTTATACCGTACGGCTGCCTTGACGCAACGTGCCAGCAGGTATAGAAAATCTGCAGGATCATGGTGTTGGTTGAAGCGACTGCGTACCATCTTGTAAAACGCAACTTCGTTTCCCAATTGATCGTTCCACAAACGCGTGTATCTGTCAGCGAGAATTTCGGGTCGGAAAATAATTTCTTGCCACAAGCCAATCAGTGGTGAATGCAAATCATTAATCCAATAGCGATCCGCGAGGTTGCGAGTGGCGGCAGCAATTGATAGTGCGGCTGAGCCTGCAAAAGGTTCCACGAGACGAGAATTTCTTTGTGGAAAATAACTTAAAATTGCTGAAGCAATTTGACGCTTACTTCCTTGATAGGGAATTGGTTGAGGCGCCCTAACTGATTGTGCCATAAACAAAAATTGAAAAATTATCGTAGGAGGTTTTGACTGTCGCGACGTATCTGGGATTTTCGATTTGGAAATACAGCATTGTGCGAGGAATTCTTGTGTCATGAATATAGTCGCTGAATTGATTGTATCCGAGACGGAATTGATTCAAACTGAATTCTGGGTTTCCATTCAAGAATCGCTGGCAGTTGGGCAAATCTTTCGCCTAAAACAATTCGAGGCACACTTCGCGAGCGGTAAGATTGATAGTTATGAATGATGTATAAACACATTGAACACTGAATCTTACTTGATAGGATATGGAGCCGTTCTGTCGCCTTTCGATTGATTTTGCAGAAAAATCAACTTTCCATTTACTGAATCCAAACTGACCGATGCAAGTCATTTTATCCTTATTGACCGCGTATCTTGTCGGATCTATATCAAGTGCGATAGTTGTTTCCAAACTCCTCCGGCTTCCCGACCCGCGCACATCCGGTTCAAAAAATCCCGGAGCGACCAATGTCCTGCGATTGAGCGGCAAGGGCGCTGCAGCCCTGACGTTGTTTGGTGATATTGCAAAGGGTACTCTCCCGGTCGTCGCCGCGCATATTATTCTGCATGACCCGGCTGCTGTCGCCGCTGCCTTGCTGGGAGCCTTTTTGGGGCACCTTTATCCATTGTATTTTGGATTCAAGGGCGGCAAAGGTGTTGCAACGGCAATCGGTGCCTATCTGGGTCTCGGCATTCCTATCATCATCGGTGTTGGCGGAGTATGGCTGGTTGTCGCAGCAATCAGTCGCTACTCCTCGCTTTCATCCATGCTTGCCATGCTCTCGGCACCTGTTATTGTCTGGTTTTATATCGGTGACCCTCTAGTTACTGCCGCCGCTGTGGTCATATTTGTATTTGTCGTAGTCCGACACAGAACAAACATACACCGACTGTTTGCCGGCGAGGAGAACAAGATCAAACTAAGCCGGTCGTGACCGGAGGAAGGTCCTCAAGCGACCATCGCGGCTGGACGGAATAACCGAGGGTTTCATGATGACCCGACTGCAGTCGCATGTATCCTGCATAGGCGATCATCGCGCCATTGTCCGTGCACAATGCCATTGATGGGAAGTAAACCTGAACGCCGCGCGCGACGCAAAGTGCAGTAAGACGATCTCTGAGAAATCGATTGGCGCCTACTCCGCCGGCGACAATCAGGCTTGTATAACCCGTAGAGTCAAGCGCGTGTGCACACTTGGAGACTAGGGCATCCACCGCAGCTTCCTGAAATGCATACGCCAGGTCACACCGCGTCTGATCGTCCAGCTGGTGCTTGGAAGCTTCCAGCATTGCATGGGTCTTCAGTCCGGAAAAACTGAATTCCAGTGTCCGATGTCCCGCCATCGGCCGCGGAAATCTAAACCGCTCCCTATCGCCTTGGATTGCGGACTTCTCGATACTCGGACCACCTGGAAATGGAAGCCCAAGCACTTTGGCAAACTTGTCAAATGCCTCTCCGACTGCATCATCCCGCGTTTGTCCGAGAATCTTGTACTCGCCGATTGAGTGAACATCAACCAGCATGGTATGGCCACCGGAAACCAATAATGACAGGAATGGAAAATCCGGTGCCTCACTCTCCAGCATGGGTGACAGCAGATGTCCTTCCATATGGTGGACCCCGACAGCTGGAACATCCAGCGCGAACGCCAGACTGCGACCTACCGTCGCGCCAACCAACAGGGCACCTATCAGCCCGGGACCGGCCGTGTAGGCAATCGCATCAAGCTGCTGTCGCCCCGTTCCAGACCCTTCCAAAGCATCCTCAACCAGCGGCAGCACTTTCCGAATATGATCGCGTGCCGCAAGTTCTGGCACGACACCACCGTAAATACTGTGAATGTCGACCTGTGATGCAAACCGGTTGATGAGCAACCCCTGCTCGGAGTCGTAGATTGCGACTCCGGTATCGTCGCAGGAGGTTTCAATTCCCAATACCTTCATCAGTGTCAAGCAGTCGTCTTTGAATGGCAGTCAAGAATGTCATTCATCAGGAGGTCGAGACGGCTGATTTTGTCCCTGCTGCGAGTTCAACGCTCTTTCCACCTTCTCAAGCATTCGTCGTGATTCCTCCAGTTCGTATAGAATTTCTCCATACAAATTCTCGCCTATGGATATCTCCATTTCCTGCTGTGCTTTGTGCAGATTATTGATTACAACCGCAATGAACATGTTGATCACAATGAAAGCCGCGACAACCACGAAACTCACAAAATACAGCCATGCCAGTGGATACAGTTCCATCGCCGCGTACATCACATCAGTCCAATCCTCAAGTGTCAGAATCCTGAACAATGTGATCAGTGAGATACCGAGCGAATTCCAGTGGAAGGGATCATGCTCATGAAACATGTGATAGCCTGCGATCGCATAGACGTAAAATACGATGGAGAGCAAAAGAATCACATTGCCCAGTCCAGGCAGCGACTTGATCAGCGTGGAAATGATCAATCGCAGTTCGGGTACGGCGGTCACCAGACGCAGAATTCTAAGCAGCCTGACCGTTCGAGCGATGAGCGCGAACTCACCGGTCTGTGGAATCAATGAAAAGACCACAACGCAAAAGTCAAAGAGATTCCAACCGTCCCCGAAGTATCTTTTAAATACCGGGGCCGACGCTGTAATCTTCAATGCGGCTTCGATAGCGAAGACGATCAGCACAAACTTGTTGATACCCAGAAGTAAGGATTCGTAAGGAACGGCAATCACCGGATAGGTTTCGATTCCAAGAACAATTGCGTTAAAAATGATCAGTGCGATAATTCCCCGATCAAACCACGGCCATTGCACGATTCGTCTGCAAATCTTGATCACGACACTACTCCGGTAATTGAGCGATCGCCACCGCGCGCAAAATGGCGCGGGCCTTGTACATGGTCTCGTGCCATTCTGTTGTCGGAACCGAGTCAGCAACGAGACCGGCACCCGCCTGCACATGGACCTGGTCGCCGATTAGAACAGCGGTTCTGATCGCGATGGCAGTGTCAAGATTGCCATCCCAGCTGATGTATCCGACCGCACCCGAATAAATGCCGCGCTTATGCGGTTCGAGCTCATCGATGATTTCCATCGCCCGGACTTTAGGCGCACCCGAAACAGTGCCCGCCGGTAGCGTTGCCCGTAGAACATCGATGGCATGCATTCCTTCTTCCAACTCCCCCTCTACATTGGAAACGATGTGCATGACATGTGAGTAGCGCTCAATTTGCATGATGTCACTTACTTTGACCGTCGCCAGCTTCGATACTCGGCCCACGTCATTTCTGCCAAGGTCGACAAGCATTACATGTTCTGCACGTTCCTTTTCGTCAGCCAGAAGATCATCGATCAGTTTCTGATCCTCCTCCTCGTCGGCACCCCTTGGTCGCGTGCCTGCCAGTGGGCGCACCGTGACATTTCCCTCTTCTGAACGAACCAGAATCTCAGGTGATGCGCCAACAATATGATAAGAATCAAAATTCAGATAGTACATGTAGGGCGAGGGATTGAGTGTTCGCAAGGCACGGTAAAGATCTATCGGATTACCGCTGAACTTGGCGGACAGTCTCTGTGAGATCACTACCTGAAACACATCGCCTGCGAGAATGTATTCCCGCGATTTCTCGACCGCTTTCTCATAGGCTTCCTGTCCAAACATTGACTCGAACTCGGATTCATTCGGTTGATGCTGAAGCAAAATCGAGGGCCTTGACTCAATAGGGGAACGCAGCTTTTGGGTGATTTCATCCAGTCGTTCGATGCCGGATTCCCAGCTTCCGCCTTTTGTAACATCGACATAGACCACGATGAAAAGACGTCCCGCAAGATTGTCGAATACAACAACTTCGTCGGACACCATCAGACAAATGTCCGGAACATCCATATCGCTGTCTTTCTGGCCGGCCGCCAAAGTCGGCTCGATGTAGCGAACCGTATCGTAGCCGAAGAAACCGACCAATCCACCGGTAAATTTGGGCAGACCCTCAACTTGTGGTATTTTGAATTGATCGTGAAATTCCTTGATATCCTCCAAGGGATCGTCGCTTTCCCATTGGTCGACAATCTGATTCGATTTCAGTACGGTAACGGTATTGGCATGAACTTCAAGACGATCTTTTGTTGGCAGTCCGATAATGGAATAACGACCCCATTTCTCCCCTCCCTGAACTGACTCATACAGGTAGGTATACGGTTCACGTGCAAGTCGGTAGTAGGTACTCAGCGGCGTGTCGAAATCTGCCAGAAGCTCCCTTTCGAGCGGTATATGTGTGTATCCCTGTCGGGCCAGACCGTCAAATTGTTCTTTCGTGAGCATAAAAGGAACTATTTCCAGAAATATATATCGTCAAAGGAGGGTAAAACTTTCACACCAACCATCGGCCGCAACGGATTTCCTCGCCGGCGCCATCGTTCGTTTCCGATCCAGGATTTCAGACTTGCCGACTGATTCGTTTACGCATGGCCCCGATCGTAGCGGCGTAGTCATCCGAGCCGAAAACGGCAGAACCAGCGACAAACGTGTCCGCACCCGCCTTCGCCACCTGACCGATATTGTCAGTGGTGATGCCACCGTCAACTTCGAGGCGAATCTGCCTCGCATGACGCGACAAACAATCCCTGGATTTCGCAATCTTGTCCATGACGTAGGGAATGAACCGTTGTCCGCCGAAACCAGGATTGACCGACATCAGCAATAGCATGTCAATACCATCCAGTACGTGATCCAACCACGACAATGGTGTCGCAGGACTCAGCGCAACTCCCGCCTGACAGCCGTTTTCCTTGATCAGGTTCAGTGTTCGATCGACATGATCGGAAGCTTCGGGATGAAACGTAATTGAGGTCGCACCGGCTTGGGCAAATTCACCCACCAGACGATCCACCGGGCGCACCATCAGATGAACATCCAAAGGGGCTGTGACTCCATAATCGCGAAGTGCCTTGCAAACCAGTGGGCCGACAGTCAGGTTCGGTACGAACTGATTGTCCATCACATCAAAGTGAATCCAATCCGCGCCGGCGGACAGCACTGCATCGACTTCTTCACCGAGACGGGCGAAATCTGCTGCAAGTATGGATGGCGCTATGACAGCATCCATAAACCTAATTGCCCGGAATTACCCAATGACTACGAACCGATATTCGTTGTTACGCATAATCTCCAAAACCAGCGCGTCATCGCGGTCTTGGAACAATGTCTTGAACGTATCAATATTATTGACCGGCTGCCGGTTCACTCTGATGATGATATCGCCCTCGCGAACACCTGAGTTCCACGCCGCACTTCCCTCATTCACTGAAGAAACGACAATAACACGCTCCGGTCCATGCGCGAAAATTCTCTGATCCGCCTGGAATTCCGCGCCTTCAAGCCGATTCATCAGGTCAATCCCTTTGACAATCTGCAGAGTCGAATCTCGAATGGTACCCGATCCCTCCAAAATCTCCCCATCGCGCAAGTAGGTGACTTTCAATGTTTCACCGACTCTGATCAGCGCAATTTTTGTCCTTAGGCTGGATCCTCCAATCACTCTCTTACCGTTTACATGTGTAAGTATGTCACCTTCCCGCAATCCGGCTTCGGCAGCCGCAGAGTCGGCCAAGACCCGATTGATCAGAACACCTTCCGGTTGTTCAAGTCCGAACCCTCTGGCAATCTCGTCGGTTATTTCCTGAAAGTGGATACCCAGCATACCCCGTTTTACGCGCCCATAATTTCGCAACTGGTCGGCGATGCTCGCGGCGGTGTTGATGGGAATCGCAAACCCGATTCCGACATTACCTCCGGCAGGTGACAGAATTGCGGTATTGATACCGATCACCTCTCCTCTGAGGTTGACCAGTGCACCGCCGGAACTTCCGGGATTGATGGCGGCATCCGTCTGTATGAAGTCCTGATACTGGTCCATTGACAATCCGCTGCGACCGAGCGCACTGACGATTCCGGAAGTGACCGTCGCTGACAGTCCATAGTTATTGCCAATTGCCAGCACAAAATCCCCCACGCGCAACTCGTCGGAGTCACCAAGCGTCACGTCTGTCAGATTTTCAGCGTCAATTTTCAGCAATGCGAGATCCATATCCGGATCCGTACCGACTGTTTCAGCATTGACGGTCCTGCCATCTGACAAGGTAACTCTCATCTGGTCGGCATCTGCCAAAATGTGGTGATTCGTCAGCACATAACCCATCTCAGCGTCAAGAATGACACCTGATCCGTGGTTGACCTGACGACGCGGGGCTGGGGCGGAATCCTCAAATCGGAAGAACTGGCTGAACACAGAATCCTCTTCGAAGAACTGCTCCAACGGGTTTGAAAATCCGTTGGCATATGCGGCTTTCGGACCCAAAGTGGAGATATTCACGATACCCCCCTCGACTTGCGACACCACGTTAGCCAAGGTGGGTAACTTCTGACCGTCCACTTCGGTCGGCAGAAACTGCGCATGCACATTGGTCATTCCCAACATGCAGACCAGAATCGGAAGTGCGTATGACTTGATGAACCTGACGTTCATATCAACAAGGAAAATCAAAAATTTGCAGGTTGCATAACTTACAGATTTTACAAGGAACAACGCGGACATTCAGGGGTTTTTCGGTTGTTGCCGCTACTTGACCTCTCTCCATCGCGCAAACAAGGGGAAGTATAACCCCAACCGGATCGGCCGGTTTTCACATCCTGACATAATAGTCTTGTATTGAATCAGCTGATCGCGGTAACGCTTCACTTCGTTGTCAAGAAAGTCATCGATGTCACCGTCGGTGGTGCCGGTCTTGTAGTCGACAATCCACCTAGCCCCATTCCTGTCTACAAAGGTGCGGTCAAGAATCACATTACTGAAAATGCCATTGGCGTATCCGGTCAATCGATACTCAGCCTTGGCGTCCTCGTGGCTACTGTCAAGCAACCATCGGCCTGTCTCATCATTGAGCACATTGACCAAAGCAGTTTCAATTCTCCTGATCGCGTCATCAAACTCGTAACTATCCGAACTCAGTCCCAACGCACGCAAGGCAGTCTTCCACTTTGGTCTTTCCTCCCTCACCCTTTCGGCATTCCAGTTCTCAGAACCGCTCTGCACGATCCGATACAGCCACTGATGAACAATGGTGCCAGTCCACACCGCTATGTTACCCGCCCAATCGAAATCGATTGATTTGTGATCTCCGGGTGTCTCGAAATCATGATCTGGTAATTTGAGCGACGGCGGTGGCGGCGGTATTTGCCAATCTGCTGGGAGACGCGAAGTGATTGGGATGTTCGATAAATCCAGTTCGTCTTCCAGCGACATGGGAACCTCGAATTCGCGAATAACGTTCGAATAGCCATCGTCAAGTCCCGGCCACAATCTGCCGAGCAGTGTAGTTTCCCCAGGACTTGCCATTTTTTCTGTATCAATCGCTGCGTAAATATGCAACTCTGACTTCGCCCGGGTGCATCCGACATAGGCGAGTCGCGTCAGCTCCATCAAATCCTTCTCTTTATTCCAGTTCTTTAGGAATTGGTACATCAAATCACTCGCATCCGACGCAGTATCCGGAATGGCTGATATCAATAACCGACTACCGACCTCTTTCAGCAGTATTTCAGACCAGATGATTAAAGGTGACGGTGAAAAACCGGTTCGTTTTGCGGCTGATGGGATAAATACCGCGTCAAACTCGAGCCCCTTGGCACCATGAATGGTCATGATATGTACAGCTGCCTCGTCCGGCGCGCAATCGGGAACAGCATACAGATGTTGCATCTGATCCTCAAACTGTTCGAGATCATCAACTTCGGCACCTTTTGCGAAGCTTTCCAGAAAATCCAGAAATAGACGAGCGTTCTCATCATCGTTTCCGTCGACACATGCCGGTCCTCCAAGCAGGACCCACGTATCCTCGACCCATTGCCGGATACCCAGGCGTCCGCGTATCGAGAGTGCATGGGTCAAAACCTCACCTGTTCGAAGTACCCGCTGACGTCCATCGGCACTCAACTTGTCAATCACATCCCAACGATTCAACCGATCCCAGATCGTGGCATACCTGTCGCTTGCGACCAAAAGAAGATCATCAAGCGTGAGACCGCACCAAGGTGCTCTCAGGATGGCAAGCCACGACACGCGGTCTGTCGGATTCAGCAATGCTCGGGTCAGTGAGAGAATATCCCGCACCACCGGTCTCTCGGCCAGCGGAAACATGTCCGCTGCGTAGTAGCGTATGCCACCCTCATCAAGCAAGGGAATCAGTTCGCGAACATGTCTTCGACTGGAAACGAGCACTGCAAGCTGCACTTCCAGCCCCTCGTTTCGCTTAAGGTAGGCTAAGATGTCAACATAAACCTTGCGCGCTTCCCTTAAATTTCGAGTGGTCGCGTCCAACGTCTCGCCCAATTCGTCTTTGGTGTTCTGCAACCAGATGTGTACCGGACCGTAATCTCCACTCGGAATACCTGATGTACAGGGCGAATAGGCTACTCGACTTCCCATTACGTCAGATTCTTTGGGGAAAGCCAAATTGAAAACATCATTGAACCAATGGACAAGATCTTTACCGGACCTGAAGTTCTCATCAAGATGAAGTGGCTTTGGATGAATGTTTCCCAGTCCACGTTCAACCACTGACAGATAGATTCCCACCTCCGCTTCGCGAAAACGATAAATTGACTGCATGGGATCACCAACCAGAAACAATGTCCGGCCGTCTCCATCCTCCCAACCCGCAGTCAGTGACTCAAGCAGTTGCTTCTGGTTGATTGAAGAATCCTGAAACTCGTCGACCAGAATGTGTCGAAATCGATAGTCGAGTACCAATGACAAGTCGGTGGGGTTTTCCGGCGTACCCAACGCCTCGACAGCACTCTGTGCAAATTCGATGAAGTCAACCTCGCCGCGCTTTCTGAATTCCAGCTTCAGTTGCGCTACCGAGTACTCGAGCACGACAGAAGCTGCAAGAAGGACTTTCCACTGCTCATCGTCGAACACCGGGTCCGGTGCCATCCGACCCATTGATGCCAGTTTCTTGTCCAGCAAGGGTATAGTGCTGCACTCCTCGACAATCTGGCCAAATTTATCCTTGGTCAAATTGGCAGCACCGCATTCTACGCTCGGATACCGCTTTCGCCAGGTACCCGCTTTCGTCAACAGAGCGTCTGCCACCAACCGCCAATACTCCAGCGCATCAATTGAAAAGTTATCCCGTCCATCGAGATCAAGAAGCTCGCGCGCTTTCTTTGGAAAATGATCTGCCAGATCGTCAAGTTCAGAGCCGTTGAACTGTCTCCAGACATTTTCCATTTCCGATCTGTCTTCATTAGAAAACGCGGTATTGATCAATATTCTCAGCCATTGGTCGCGGCTTGAGAGCATTGCAACAATCAGTTCCAACAGTCTTTCTGAATTGTTATCCAGATTTTTGTGTAACAGCCGCAACGCCTCGCGCAATTCGTCGTTTGCGTTCCGTTCGGATTCTACAGCGTTGACCGCGGCGTTTCGATAGACTTTCTCAGTCTGTTCGACAACACCGGGTACCGAACCGAACCGCGACGACCAGGGCATACAACGGATCAGTGCGGTTGCCAGTGCGTCGAACGTCATAATCTGAAGCCTTGACGGTTGTTGATGAAGGTTCCAACCGAGCCTTTCAGATCGCATTCGCACCCGTTCGGCCGCCAAGTTCGCCGACTGCTGATGTAGGTCTGTGTCAGCATTCGGGGCCAATACTTCAAGTATTCTCCCTCGCATTTCCGCAGTCGCCTTGCGTGTGAATGTAACTGCGAGAATTTCCTCCGGTTGCTCAACTGATTCCAGCAGACTGACAAACCTACTGGTGAGCAGCGTCGTCTTGCCCGAACCTGCCGGCGCCTGAACAATGAACGACTGCGTTGTGTCGAGTGCTTCTTCTCTGGCCTGCCGATCGTTCATGTCGTATCCGACTCCAGTTCCATAACATGATCGGATCGATCGTCTTTTCGACAAATCGGCTCTATATGGCAGTAATCGCAGGCACCGACCAGCGGGTTTACATCCGCGTTTCCATCAAGGAAATCGCGTGCGATTTCTTCGAGAATTTCGCCAAATGCCGATATGTCTTCAGTTGATACATCTTTAGTTAACAGGCCCACGTTGCCTCTTTTTATCCTTGCGTAGGCAACTTCATCAACTTGTATACCCTGTTGTGCCATTGCACACAGGTAAATCAACAGCTGAGGATCCCTGGGGCGTTCTCCATCCATATCCTTGATCGAACACTGGCCGGTCTTGTAATCGATTATGACCGCTCCCCTGTCATTTTCATCTATCCGATCGATCTTCAACCGCACCTTCAAGTCGGAGAAAGTCACCTCTGATTCCTCCTCAGTGGCGATTACGTTGAACTTTTCTCGTTGGCGTTCGAAATTCAACCACTGCCTCGCAAGATCAACCATTCGATCAACCTCACCCTCTACCAGATCGCTGCTGATGGATTTGATCTGGTCAGCGACGAACTCCATCATCGCCTGTTCTGCATGTTTGCGTGCAACTTGAAGATATTTCCTTTCGTCAGAAATCATTTCGCTAGAGATGATCTCGGTATAGATACCCTCAAACATCCTATGAGACAGTGAGCCGCGTTCGATCGCGGAAATCCCGATACCAGCTGACTCGGCAGGTGAGGCGTATAGTCGATGCTGTGCAAATGCACGAAAGGGACAAAGCGAATGATTCTTGAGCAACGATGAGCCGCCGCGTATATCTTCCGGATTGTCAACAACCGGGGCTTTCCAATCGGAAAATATTTGACAGGCATGACGCTCCTGCAAAATTCGCTGTCGATAATCCGGATACTCATCAATTTCAGTCAGATCGAATGAACCAATTTTTTTCAGATTCTTTAAATGGCTGCTCGGTTGATGATAGGAACTGCCATCAATGACCGCGTAACTCTGGACAACATCGACCGCGCTTGACAACAACACATCAATTCGTTCAGTCACGCTTTGTTCAAGTAAAGACACGGAACTTTCAGGAATACCGACCTGTTTCTGCAACGAGACAGGTATGAATGGATTTGGTCGAGGCGAACCGGGTAAGTCTGTGTTGTTCATACCGAGCATCCACAGATGGGAAAAAGATTGTCCAGCCATGGTGTTCATATCTCCAATCTGAACCGGAACCCGTACCGCCCGGGGCTGCACGCTCACTTCCGAAAGCGATCGACGCAATTTTGCGACGGCAGTTGTCACACTCACTTTTGACGAAACAAAACCCAGTTCAGCAAGAGTTTCAATCGCTGAAGACAAAGACTCGTGCGCCTGTTTTTCGCTGGTACCAAACTCCCGATTTTCCCGAGTTTCCAATTGGAAAATTTTCATCCAATCCATAATGAAACTTCCCCAATACGCATAATCAGCTGTTTTTGGCATTTCGGAAGCCTTTTGTCTCGCACGCGCCAAAATCCAACTCAGCTGTCTGCAACGCAGATTCGCGGACTCAATCAGCTTCTTGACATGCTCAAGCGACAGTTGGCTATGGCCGCTGCCAAGAATCAGGTTTTTCAGTTTCGCACGCTCGGAGCGTTCTGCATCCCAGCCCCGGAGACGGTCGGACTGAATCACCGAACACAATATGGAGATATCCACTTCAGGGGGAGTATCCACTTCAGGTTTTATCAGTTCAAGCAGATTCAACGCATCAACAACCAAGGGTGTATCGATCAGTGCGGAACCTAAAGTCACATGAAATGACAGGTTCTGCAACTCGCGCTTGTCCATGACCTGGTCAGGATTCAGCGTCGCTGAAAATCGTCTGAGGATTCTGCCATACAGACTATCCAACCTGGATGCGACAATACCGACCCTGTGATTTTTGGGATCAGCCTCAATCACAGACCTCGCCCAGCGCGCGCACAGTGCAATTTCGTCATCCACCTTTTCAAATTCAATCTGATCAATTCGTCTGGGTGTGCCGCCCTTTTCGTAATTCA
Organism: Arenicellales bacterium; assembly: GCA_963666625.1. Lineage (GTDB taxonomy): Bacteria > Pseudomonadota > Gammaproteobacteria > Arenicellales > JAJDZL01 > JAJDZL01. Next base: position 1,942,137 of record OY762925.1, on the reverse strand, counting down.
ACCGTTCAACTTCGCCAAACTCCGATAGTGAGTCGAACAAGCTTTGATGTTGCGCCGTCCATACAACAAATCCGGCAAAAACCAACTTTCCCGGCTTCAGATCACGAACTTGTCGCGCTTGCTGGCACAAAATGTCAGGCAATGATTCAAAATCGATCAGATTTCTACGCTCGACGTGTTGGAGATATTTTTTTAGCCAGCGCAGAAAGTGAGCTACGTCCTGACTGACGGCATCGCCGAACTGAGACTGTTCAATCCGATATCCCCGCATCAATCCATACGCGTTCCTTGCTCGGGTTGCGGTTGCCGTTATATGCCACAGCAGATATTCATACTCATGCCGGTATTCTTTCCTGATGTCGTCGGCGATTTCTCTTTCCCAAATTTGCATCGACTGGGCAGACGTCAATAGCTGGGCGGACGTGATGGTAGAGCGATGGTCAAGCTCTGACCACAGTTGCGACAGCCAGACATGCCAGACATACACTTCGGGAGTGGGCCAAGTGGTTTCTCCCAGTTCGAGTCGAGCGCGGTTATAGCCGTCTTCGATTAGGTGTTTCAGCCTCTGGGAGGAGACTACGACTACGGCGCCTTCCTGCAAACGGTCTATGCAATCATCGACTGTATTGCGGGACAACGAGTTGACGTTCTCAAGTTGGAGCGTTGACAAACTGCCACTCACTCGCCGATCCAGTCGGCCGTAGAACTCCTCAGCATCTGTGCCAGCATTTCAATATGCGCAGGCTGATCATTGAGGCAGGGAATGTATTCGAAACGATCACCACCGGAATCCAGGAACAGCTTTCGATAGCCGATATTGACTTCTTCAAGCGTTTCGAGACAATCAACAGAAAAACCGGGACAGATCATGTCGATGCTTTTCACCCCATGATTGGGCAATTTGGAAATCACTTCATCCACATAAGGTTTGAGCCACTCCTGGCGACCAACCCTGGATTGAAAGCAGACTGTCCACTGGTCTGATTCAAGCGCAAGTTTCTGGGCTAGCAACTGAGCGGTTGTCAGGCATTGGTCAGAGTAGGGATCACCGTTGTCACAGAAACTCCGTGGCAGGCCGTGGAATGACATTACAAGACGATCTGCCCGTCCGTTCCGGTCCCAATGCTCCGTAACGGAAATTCGGAGACTTTCGATATATTGATCATGGTCGGCATAGCCATTGATGAAGCGAAGCGAAGGCACCCGCCTTAATCGGGATGTACACGCAAAAACATCGTCAAGAACCGTTCCGGTTGTCGATCCGGAGTACTGAGGATACATCGGAATAACGATGATACGGTCGATTCCAAGCCTGCCGAAATCCTGCATCACCCGCATCATCGACGGTTCCCCGTAGCGCATGGCACAGCGCACCTGGGCATCAGTAACACCCTTCTGTCTGAGGGTCTTTACCAGCGCGTCGACCTGGTCCTTTGCGTTGACCATCAACGGCGATCCTTCCTCGGTCCATACCTCCCGGTATGCCGCCGCACTCCTTGAGGGTCTTATCACGAGAATCACACCGTTGAGAATCAACCACCAAAGTGGTTTGGGTAATTCTACAACCCGAGGGTCCGACAGGAATTGGCGCAGAAAGCGCCTTACAGAAGATGTGTCCGGAGCTTCAGGGGTTCCCAGGTTGGCAAGAATGACACCGAATGCGCGCGAGTCTGGTTGGTCGGTAAAGTGATTGAGGAATCTGGGCATATTGAAAAGATTAATACCACTCAGGCGGCGTTCAACCTGCCAAATTCCACCATGCGACGAATTGAGATTTCCGCCTTCTTTCGGACTTCCTCGTCGAGCAAAACCTCGCCCGAGAAGTTCAGCAACACTTGCCTGATCTTTTCGAGATCATTCATTTTCATCCACGGACAATGCGCGCAACTTTCGCATGTTGCACCTTCACCGGCTGTCGGAGCAGTTATGAAGTTCTTGTTCGGTGCGAGGTTTCTCATCCGGTGCAGTATTCCCTCTTCCGTTGCAACGATAAACGTATCTTCCGGCATGGTCACCGCGGCCTTGATGATCTGACTGGTTGATCCGACGACATCAGCAAGCTCGATCACTCCAGCGGGCGACTCGGGATGAACCAAAACCTTGGCCTCCGGGTACCGTTTCATCAATCCATCGAGCACGATCGCCTTGAATTCCTCATGTACGATACAGGCACCGTTCCACATAACCATGTCGGCACCTGTTTCACGCCGAATGTAGTCTCCCAGGTATTTGTCTGGAGCCCAGAGTATTTTCTCGCCTTTCGAATGCAGATCCCGGACAAGCTTGAGTCCGATGGACGATGTGGCCACCCAGTCAGCCCGCGCCTTGACTTCCGCGCTGGTATTTGCATAGACGACAACTGTTCGGTCCGGATGCTGATCGCAGAATTTCGAGAATTCGTCCGCCGGACACCCTAAATCCAACGAGCAGTTGGCATCGGTTTCAACAGCAAAGATAGTTTTTTCAGGGCTCAGGATCTTGGCAGTTTCCGCCATGAATCTAACGCCGGCCACAATGATGGTCGATGCCTTGTGGTCGAATCCGAACCGGGCCATCTCAAGCGAATCCGCAACGCAACCGCCCGTCTGTTCCGCGAGATCCTGAATGTCACCGTCCACATAGTAATGTGCGACAAGTACGGCATCCCGTCGTTCGAGAAGATCAGTAATTTCTTCGAAAAGAATCTCTTTTGAATCCGAGTCCGGCTGTGCTCCGGGTCGCTCCCTCGCCAAGTGGGCTAGGTTTGCGATTTCCAGTGCGTTCCGCGAGTAGGTCTGATCATTTGGAACCATTGTTCATGCCCCATCAATCAATGTGTTCTTTCTTTCAATACTGCATTGTACGCTGAATGGAAGAACGCGCGCAAAATACCGGAGACACTGCATCAGATACTCAAAATTATTATCCATATGTGAGACTGTTGATAAATTACCTTTTTCACAGAATGAATGCAAAGAGTCTAGCGGTGCGGAATTAACCGAATTATCTGTCAGAAGTGTACCGATGATCTGGCGATTCAACTGAACTATCGACAATTTCACGAATGGAAGATGTAAACGCACGAGATTTCACCAACTGCTGTAAGTTGGCGCTGATATCAGGTCTGAATGCTGATTGAATTTTGCGTCTGCATATTTTAGTTGTCAACACAATATAATTCTTGGAATAAACATCCATCAGTAGTCCGTTCCATTAACTGTGCTACTCTGAACGTGAAGTCAGTACTGCAATACGCTTATTCTTTAGTATGAATCGTTTCACAATCGATACACGCTTTCCATTTTTATCCGCCGAGACTTTACATGAGTGACTCAAAACTAGCAGAGCGAATCCAGCTTGGCGAAGATTCAAAGATTGAATTGAAGCAAGTTTTTCTTAGCGGTTCCAAGGTGACTAAACCGAAAAGAAATGATGTCGCAGCAGAACTCACGGCTTTCGCTAATTCTCACGGCGGTATCATCGTCCTGGGTGTCGAAGACAAGTCGCATGAAGTCGTGGGAATTCCTCGGGAACATCTTGACACGGTTGTGACATGGATACGACAAATCTGCACTGACTTGATCAAGCCTCTACTTGACGTAGAGATTCTGATCGTTGAATTACCAGATGCAGGTGGGAACCCTGTGCCGGTAATTCGCGTGAATATCGAACGTAGTCTATATGTACACGAGTGCCCGGATGGAGTATATAGACGGGTAGGAGATGAGAAACGGAAATTATCGCCAGAAAGCTTTGCACATTTATACATGCAGCGCACTCAAACCAGGCTGATTTTTTTCGACGAATCAGTCGTACCTCGTACTTCACTGTCCAATCTTGAGCGTTCCCTTGTTGAACGGTTTTTGCGAGAAGACACCGACCCGACTGAAGACAATGCGAAAAAACTGGGTGTCGTCGCCGACGACGATGAAGGTAATGTACAACTCACTGTTGGCGGTGTACTCTTATGCACAAGGGAACCGCAACGGTGGTTACCCCAAGCGCAGATTCAGGCAGTCTGCTATCGGGGCGAACGTTACGATATCGATTATCAATGGGATGCTCGCGACATTCAGGGACCGCTTGACATTCAAGTTTCCGATGCATTGCACTTCGTTAAAAGAAACATGCGAGTTGGGGCGACAAAAACGACTGCCCGCACCGAACGGCCACAATTCAGCGAGCGAGCAGTCTTTGAGGCCTTGGTGAACGCAGTCGCACACAGGGATTATTCCCAAGCAGGCGCTCAAATTCGCTTACACATGTTCGAGAATCGCATCGAATTGTATGTTCCCGGTAGCATTCCCAACACTCTTACAACGGAGAATTTGCACCTGCGACAATACAGTCGTAACACACTTATCGTGTCGCTTCTCGCCCGATGTCCTGTTCCTATCGGACTTGGACGTTCCTTTATGATGGACCGCCGGGGGGACGGTGTCCCTATCATCTTTGAAGAGACTCAGAAGTTATCTGGACAACTTCCTCGGTATAAACTGCTTGACGAAAGTGAATTACTTTTGGTGATTCCAGCCGCTAAATTTTAGCTGTATTGCCCGTAGAGAATTCCGCCAATCAGATTATTTTGCTTTTTGCAGGGCAACAGGCTAAGTGCATAACCAATTTGAGTAAAACTAGTGCACAACGATTCACATTTATGCTGGATTCACGGTATCACATTCAGGTGAGGCGATATTCTCACACATCGATGTTCCCGTCATAGTCGAGTAACAGCACAGCCACGCGAATCGCGACGGCGGTAATCCAGTAGTCAATCAGTTTCTGTAATATTTCGCCTCGGTTTGGATAGCGGTGGAACAAAAAAAACATATCAGAATCAATGCATTCGTCGGGTTCTAGTTTTATCCAAGTCACCATCCCATCCAGACCCGCGAAGACTCCGAGCTTGTTCAACAGTCAGCGGTTCACCTGCCAATGAACGCAATGTAAAGTTTACCGCTGCTCGATTTGACTTCAATTGGAAGCGTCGCATGACTTCGGCACAGGCTTTGTCATCTATATCAATGTTGGTTCTGCTCATACATCAATACTACACCAATAGTGATTCTGGACGCTGATTTTGGCTCTGTTTGAATAACCTGCCTCACTTTTCAATTCATCCTTCAATTCCAGTATTTCACTGCTGGTAAAATGTTACAACAGGAATTATTCTTAACAAACTCACTACAAGGAAACATCAGTGCCGAATTCTCAACCTGTTGAAGCAGGCATAAAACTTCGGGGTGAGCAGAAACTCGAACGTTTGCGTGTTCGAATCGAACCTCAGAAAATCGGCGATCAATTGAGAAAGCCACCGTGGATTCGCGCCAAGTTTCCCGGTTCTCCCGAAGTTCTGCGACTTAAGAAAATTCTTCGCGAGAACAACCTACATACAGTCTGCGAGGAGGCATCGTGCCCAAACATCGGTGAGTGTTTCGCACACGGCACTGCAACCTTCATGATTCTCGGTGATATCTGCACGCGTCGATGCCCTTTTTGTGATGTAGCTCACGGACGCCCTCTGCTGCCAGATGTAAACGAACCTGCAAATCTCGCGGAAACAGTCCGTCAGATGAGGTTGCGCTATGTCGTAGTCACTTCGGTAGACCGCGATGATCTCAGAGATGGCGGCGCCTCTCACTTTGCAGACTGCATACGTAAAATGCGAGAAGTATGCCCGAATACCGCTATCGAGATCCTCACTCCGGATTTTCGCGCCCGTATGGAAAAAGCACTTGAAAATCTCGCTGCACATCCTCCGGATGTTTTCAGCCACAACATTGAAACCGTACCTCGTCTGTACAAGAAAGTCCGACCGGGGGCCGACTACCACCATTCCCTGGAACTGCTGGAACGTGTCTCACAGCAGCATCCCGAAATCGAGACCAAATCCGGACTCATGGTCGGTATTGGAGAAACCAAGGAAGAGGTAGAGGAAGTCATGATGGACATGCGCGAAAAATCGGTCGAAATACTGACAATCGGTCAATACCTTCAACCGAGCAGGCATCACTTGCCTGTGACCCGCTATGTTCCGCTTGAGGAGTTTGAGGAATACAAGCTCGCCGGTGAAATAATGGGATTCTCACATGTTGCTTCCGGCCCGATGGTGCGCTCATCCTACCGTGCTGACCAGCATGCACCCGGAGCGATCGAAAAGCGCAGTCAAATCTGACAATTCGCCGCTGACGCGGAAATTCGCATGCCGCATTCAACCTATCTTCCCGAAAAAATGGGCAGTGCAACGATCTCGCCTGATGGTTGCTTTGAAGCCGGTTCATACCGCGAGTTCACACTCACCTATACAGCGGGATATTTCGGTATCGATGACACCGGTTCCATCAAGGTTGTGCACCGATTTGCATCCGATATGGGACGTCCTCAGTTTGAAGATCCGAACGCACCGAACTACACAACGGTCGAAGCGTCAAACGGCGCTGTTTTACATGTCGAATATGATCCCAAACGCAATATCCGCCCGTGGGATAAGACCCTGTATATCAAGGTAGTCCGAGGATTTCTCAAAGAAGGTGATCAAATCACGGTTCGATTCGGTGACCGAAGACAAGGTAGCCCTGGAATTCGAGTGCAGACTTTCTGTGAGAGCACTTTTGAATTTCGGGTCCTGGTTGATGCTATCGCGACTTACGACTACGTTGAACTTCCCGAACAACCCGCGATTGCAATAATTCCCGGACCACCGGTTCAATATCAGGCAGTATTGCCGACGGCAAGATGTCTGTTCCAGCCAATTCGACTTTGCGTCAAGGGCGTGGACCGTTGGGGCAATCCCTCAGATCTCTGTGATGAGGTAGTCCAGCCCAGAGCAAACCTGAATGTGCGAGGGCTCGAAAATTCGATCCACCTGAAGCCGGGCAACTTCGCACAAATCGTCTCGAACCTTGAAGCACTCGAAACAGGTGTGCTGACGATCGATTTGATTGACAGCAATGGCAATGTCGCCTGTCGTTCCAATCCTTGCAAGATTTCAGAGAAAGAAAGTCTGTTACCCTACTGGGGTGATCTCCACGGCCAATCAGAAGAGACCATCGGCACAAATTCGGCGAGAGAGTTCTATGAATTCGCCCGTGACCGGGCGTTCCTCGACATCTGTGTCCATCAGGGCAACGACTTTCAGATCACAACTCCTTTCTGGGAGCATCTGAACGAACTATCTGAAGAATTTACCGAAGACGGCAGTTTCGTCACTTTTCCAGGTTGGGAGTGGTCCGGCAACACCGGACTTGGCGGCGACCGCAATGTACTGCTCATGAATGAAGGACGACCCATACATCGGTCATCGCACGCACTGGTAAACGATCTGTCCGACATCGAATCTGATGCGAACTCAGCAAGTGATTTGTTCGATGTTCTCAAGGATGAGGACTGCTTGGTATTCGCACACATTGGAGGACGTTATGCTGATATCAAGATGGCACATGATCGCAGAATCGAGCGATCCGTCGAGGTTCATTCGGCCTGGGGAACTTTTGAGTGGCTGATTGATGACGCATTGGAACAGGGATACCGGGTCGGAATTGTCTCGAACTCTGATGGGCACAAAGGCAGACCTGGCGCATCACACCCTGGGGCTACCAAATTTGGGGCCTACGGTGGCCTCACCTGCGTACTCGCCGGTGAATTCACGCGTTCCGGAATCATGGATGCACTGAGAAAACGTCATCATTACGGAACTACCGGAAACCGGATTATCCTGGAAACCCATGCCAGTTTCGATTGTGACTCGAGTCTATATGCGGATAATCCGGATATGGGAGGGACCTGTATATCCAAAACCAAATCCGCAATGATGGGAGACATCGTCAGATCAAGTGTCGATCAAGTGAATTTTCTGATCAATGTTCATGCCCCCTCACCCATTGAGCGAATCGACATTCGAAACGGCACTGAAACGCTTGAAGTGTTCCGACCCTACACTGAAAAAGAACTCGGTAAGAGAATTCGCGTTTTATGGGAAGGTTCCGAATATCGCGGGCGCGGACGTGAAACCATTTGGGATGGATTTGCTGAACTGATCGGAAATGAGTTTGAGTCTCTCACTCCCATCAACCGTTACAATCTCGACAAGAAGTTTGAACAGACCGGAACTTCACGCGTGGAGTGGACCGCCCTGACGACGGGCGGTTTCGGAGGTTTCGATACTGTACTGCGAGAATCCCATAGCGGACAACTCAATATTTTTACAGAACTGGTCAAGGAGTCTATTTCGATTGCAGATATCGGACGCGATGAAATGATATTCGCCAATGGCGGCATTGATCGTCGAATTCGTGTGTTTCGTCTGCCCGATTTCAATCCCAACTATCGAGTCTGTCTCGACCGGCAGATCAAGCTGCAAACCGACCGGGACAATGCTTTATATGTCAGGATAACGCTGGAAGACGGCCATGTTGCCTGGGCAAGTCCCATCTATGTTTTTCACTGATACGTCCAGAATATTTGGTTTGCTGCCTACTCTTGCGCCGGCTGGATTCGATAGTCGATAGATCGGCTGTCGACGATCGGTTCGTACGCGCCGGGTGGAGAATCCGAACTGGCAGGAAATTTGTAGTGAGGGATGTATCCAGCATCGGGTGCCGATCGACCCGAGAATCATGCACTCTTCCTAAACTTAGAACTGGCTGAACTTTTGAATCGGCTGTTCTTCCTGTGACTGCATCAGTTTTTCAGCAAGAATCATATGGTCCAGCATAATTTGTCTGGACTGATTCCGGTCACCAACTTTCAGCGCATGGATAAGGTTCAACTGATGTTCCCGTCCTTCTCGCCATAGTTCAAAGTTCGATGGTTCATACAATCGCCTTGTAATCGTTACCTCAGCGAGCAAATTGGCCATAAAGCGCACAAAAAATCCCAACAACTTGTTTGAGGAATATTCAGCCAGTCGGGCATGAAATTTGAGTGACGACCGATGATGGTTCCTATCTTCTTCGGTGGTTTTCGGGGGCGTTTCATACTCTCTGGTAATGTCTTCAAGTTCCTGAATCTGATGCTGACTCAATGTCCCCGCCAAACTAGCGACAAGTTCAGGTTCAAGCTGTTTACGTAACTGGTAGATGTCTGAAATTGTCAGATTTCTGAAGTAAAAATAGTTTGATAGAAGTGCCGAAGTGCGCTCCTCGGAAACTTCATGAACAAAACAGCCACCCCCTGGTCCAGTCCGAGTCTTGACAAGGCCCTGCGCTTCAAGAATTCGCATCGCTTCACGGATTGTACCCCTTGATCTGTTGAACTGTTTCATCAGTTCGGCTTCCGCCGGCAATCTATCCCCGGGGTTCATGCAATTCTCAACCACATAACCTTTTATTGCCTCGGCAACATGAATTGGTCCGCTTTGACGCCGTTTAAGATTGCTCATGGCTTACGATCGGGTGGTGGCAGATAACATGGTTCGAGTTTCCTGCTGTTTGTCTTGGAGGTTCCAGTCGTATACATTCGTCTGTCGCATAGCGACATCTGGCCGCAAAACTACAGCCGCCAGGTGGATTTAACGGGTCAGGTAATTGTCCAATACCTGACTCAGCCGTAAGCGATTTACCGATTTGTGGAGCACTGGATGCCAGCAACCTTGTATAAGGATGTCTGGGCTCCATCAATACTTGACTGCAATTACCGTACTCGACAATTTCACCAAAGTACATCACCGCAATTTGGTCACAGACAGCTTCAATTACGGCAAGATCATGACTAATGAATATATAGGTTAAGTCAAATTTTTGCTTGATTTCTCTAAGTAGCTCAATAATTTGTGCTTGCACAGATACATCAAGCGCTGATACCGGTTCGTCGAGAACGATCAGGGGCGATTGAGCCAGCAAGGCCCTTGCAATGCTGATGCGTTGTGCCTGTCCACCAGAAAACTCATGCGGATAGCGTGCGAGGGAGTCGACTGGCAGCTTAACAGCATGAATGATGTCAATTATTGCCGCCTTTCTTTGAGCAGACGTGAGGTTGTGAAGACAGCGTAAGGGCGTTTCAAGCGATCTGCCGATTGTCATTCTCGGGTTCAGTGAACTTATGGGATCTTGGAAGACGTATTGAACTGCACGCCCTCTTTGAACCGAGTCGAGCTGATGAAGATGCTGATTGTCAATGATAATCTCACCTGCATCAGGCGTTTGCAGACCAACCATCATTCGTGCAAGTGTTGTTTTCCCGCAACCTGATTCGCCGATTACACCAAGTGTCTGGCCTTTATGAACCGAGAGGGAAACGGCGCGAACGGCGCGCAGTTGTTGTTTGCTAAATCTGAACCATCCGCGGCTGACAGGGAATGCTTTGGAAAGGTTTCGAACTTCTAAAATCTGCTCAGTCATGATTCCTCTACGGGGAACAAACAACGAACCGATTGGGAGTCCATATGGACAATTTTCACGGGCTGCTGTTGACAGACGGGTTGAACACGGCTGCAGCGATTGGCAAACGCACAGGAATTCAATGGTTCATGACCAGCCGGTGGCATACCTGCAATCGGCTGCAGGTTTTGCCGTCCTTGCCCAATTTGGGGACAGCACGCCAGCAAGGCGACCGTATACGGATGCTTCGGATGTTCGAGAATTTCCAATGTCCTGCCCATCTCAACAATCTCACCTGCATACATCACCGCAACTCTGTCACAAATCTGCGCCATCACATTCAAATCATGTGAAATAAAGAGTACAGATAGACCCCGCTGCTGTCTCAGATCATTCAGGATGGCTAGAATCTGTGCCTGGACAGTCACATCCAGCGCTGTAGTCGGCTCGTCTGCGATGATTAGATCGGGATCATTGGCCAATGCCATCGCAATCCCGATTCGCTGCCTCATCCCGCCGGAGAGTTCATGTGGATAGGCTTCCATTACCCGTTCAGGATTTGGAATTCGAACCTCGACGAGCAGATTTTTTGCTCGTTCAACAAATACTGAATTGGTACCTCGACTGTGTGTCGACATGGCTTCTGTCAGTTGATGGCCGATACGATGCAAGGGATGCAGGCTAGTCAACGGGTCCTGAAAAATGTATGCGATTCTCCGACCGCGTATGGCTCGCAAACTTTCGTACGGCAAACTGATCAGTTCCTGGTCTGAAATCCGAACAGATCCGGATACCACGACACCCGGTGGAGATGCCACCAGTCGTGTCAACGATAGAGCAGTTACCGATTTGCCGGACCCACTTTCGCCTACCAGTCCGAGACACTCTCCGGAGTTGATCGAAAAACTGACATTACGAACTGCTTTGGTGACCGCGTCACCAACTTCGAAATTTGTCGACAGGTGATTTATGTCCATGACAGCTTTACTGGCAGTTTCGGCAATCGGTGGACTCTGTATCAGGCCGTCGCCTACACGGGTAAGCGGGGAAGGTTTCTCAAGCTGACCTTTTGCCAAGCGCGGGTCCAATGCATCACGAATGCCATCCCCCAACAGATTTATTCCCATCACAATGAGGAATATCATGATTCCCGGAATAATTGAAGTATGAGGATTGGTGATCAGCGCGGCTCTGCCTTCTCCCAACATCGACCCCAGGTCCGCTTGAGGAGGTTGAGAACCCAGCCCCAGAAATGAAAGTCCCGCAGTTTCCAGAATCATCCAACCGACTGTGGTTGAAAACGCAATGATGATCACAGAAGCGACATTTGGCAGCAGTTCAAATACCAGAATCGAGATGTTGCTTCGGCCTGACAAACGGGCCGATTGAATAAAATCAGACTGGGCAAGTGTCACCGCCACACCGCGAACATTGCGTGCAAAAAAAGGAATGTTCACAACAGCGACCGCGATGAGCGCGTTCATCAATCCCGGGCCCAAAGCGGCAACAATTGCAAGTGCCAGAAGAATGTATGGAAACGCCATCAGTATGTCAACTGAACGCATAATGGAGGAGTCAGTCCGACCTCCCAGGTAACCGGCTACAATGCCCAGCAGAGAACCGAAAAATCCAGCGATAAATGCGGCCGCAAGCCCCACTGCAAGACTCAACTGAGTTCCCCACAGAAGTCTTGAAAGGAGGTCCCGGCCCAGATGGTCCGTTCCTAAAATAGCATTGTCGCTAAACGGTAAAGTAAAGCGATTTGGGGTATCTATTTCATTCGGTGGAGCAAGTGGTAGCAGTGGTGTCAAAATTGCCAGTAGAATAATAACGGACAGGACAATCAGACCCAAACCGGCGAGACGGTTTCTGACCACTTTTCGGACAAATTCAATCATTTTCTGGCAATTCTCGGATCTAGCCAAAGCTGAAGAACATCGACGGCCAAATTGAAAAATACATAACAGAATGCCACAAAAACCACGCCACCCTGCACCAGCAAAATATCCCTGGTAAGAATTGCGTCAACCAACATTCTTCCAATACCCGGCCACTGAAATACGATTTCGATGTAAACCGACCCGGATAGGACGAATCCGGCCTGTAAACCCAACACCGGAAGAATTGTGACAATTGCTGACCGAAAGGCATGGCGTGTAATGACTTGAAACTCTTTCACGCCTTTGGCTCGGGCCGTCCTGATGTATTCGAGCCGCAGTACCTCCAGCATGGCGGAACGAGAAAGACGGGCAATCACCCCCGTCGCCACAAATGAAAGCGCCAACGCTGGCATGATCAGATGACGCATCAGGTCGGCAAAATCTCCACCTCCATATATCGCATACATACCCGAAGCAGGCAGCCACCGCAGTTGCACAGTAAAGAAAACGATCAGCATCATGCCAAGAAAGAAGGACGGCACGGAAATACCTATCAATACGACAAACGTAATCACTTTGTCGCTGATTTCGTACTGTCTGGCAGCTGAGATTATTCCTGTCAGGATTCCCAAAAAGGAACACAGCAAATACGCTGTACCGGACAATATAAGAGTCGCGTTGAAACGTTCGAGAATCTCATCCAAAACCGGTCTGTTCAAAGAGAAAGAACGACCAAAATCGCCTTGTGCAAGATTACCAAGCCAGATGAAATATCGCTGTATAAGCGGTTTATCCAGGCCGAGTTTGGTATTCAGGTTGGCAACATTTTCAGGGGTGGCATAAGATCCCAGTATCGCCGTTGCCGGGTCACCTGGAATCAGTGACATGATGAGAAAAACGATGGCGGTGATTCCAATCAATACCGGAATCATCGAGAGAAGACGTCTTACTATATAGCGCAACATAGTTGAACGCCTACAATCCGAAAAGTACTACAGGACGAATGAGACATCGTCCTGTAGTTTAATGGTTTTGTTTAGAGCTTTTTGCTCTATTGTTTCGAAACGTCTTTCAACAGCAGTAGAAAAGACGGCTGTAGTGAGAAATTCTTTACTCTGTTGCTGGTCACTGCGTTCTGTTTCCAATTCGCCACGAATACCCACGGCGCGTCATCCTGGACAATGACCTGCATTTCCCGATAGAGCCGTGCACGTTCCGACTGGTCAACAGAAGAGCGAGCCGCTTCAAGCAGTTCATCCACCTTGGGGTTTGAGTAATAACCCGAATTGAATCCACCCTTGTCCGGCCATGCTCCGGTTCGCAGCGCAAGATAGGGAAGAGTATCCGGGTCGTTGGTCATCCATGCCATCTCGGCCATATCCGCTTTGCCTTCCAAACCGGGATTCACTTCACCCAGAAATGTATTCCATTCAAAAGTCTGAATTTCGACATCGAATCCGACAGCTGCGAGGTCCGCCTGAATCGCAGTTCCCATAGCAACTGGATCTAGCATTCCTGAACCGCCTTGAGTGACATAGAAAGTCAGTTTTGCATCAGAAATGCCGGCTTCGTTCAGCAGTGCTTTCGCTTTTTCCGGATCATAGGGATAGGGTTCCAATTCTTCGTTGTAAGCCCAGGCAAAAGCCGGCGGTGTCGGGCCCGCGGCAATAGCGGCAGTACCTTCCAGAACATCCTCAACGATCGCCTGCTTGTTGATCGCATAATTTGCAGCCTGTCTGACCAATTTGTTGGAGAATGGACCTTCTTTCGCATTCAGAATCAGGAACCAGACATGAGGTCCTGCTTGCTCGACGATAGAGAAATCGCTTCCTGAAAACTGGGACAGGGAAACCGGCGGCACTTCTACCATCATGTCAATTCCGCCCGAAAGCATTTCCGCAACGCGCGTATTTCCATCGGTAATCGGTCGAAAAACCACCGCTTCGGTACCCGCGGTACCGTCCCAGTAGCTATCGTTGCGAGACAGGATAACGCTTTCGTTCGCCTTCCAAGACTCAAACTTGAATGCACCTGTACCGACAGGATTCCGTCCGAAATCCTTGCCGCTTTCCTGAATGGCAGCGGGCGAGGCAATCAGACCAGTCGGGTAGGCCAGGTTTGACAGAAATGGAGCATAGGGTGCGTTAAGCGTAAACTGAACGGTATCTGCGTCTACGGCTTCAACGTTCTCTATGGCCGAAAAGAAAAATGACAGTGGGAAAGGTCCAGTATCGTGATACGGATGATTCTCGTCCAGCATACGGTCAAAGTTGAATTTTACGGCTTCAGCGTCAACCATTGTGCCATCATGAAACGATACATCCGAACGAAGTTCAAATGTATAGGTCATGCCGTCATCACTGATCGTCCAACTATTGGCCAATGCCGGTTCGACTTCCAAAGTGCCATCTTTATAACGAACCAGACCATCATAGAGATTCATCAAAATTCGAAAATCATTGACTGCGGTAACCGTTGCCGGGTCCAAAGATTTAGGTTCTGCGATCTGTCCGACAACCAGCACGTTGTCAGCGGTTTGTGCAAATGCCCCCATGCTAACCAATCCCAGTGACAACACCAACACAAATTTCGCTATGAAGGTGCGAAAAACCTGTGCAATCTTAAACATAATTATTTTCTTCAATGATAGGGTAAAAGTTGATTAGAGTATATTTATTATGATAAATATTTATCATAATAAATTATAAATATCAAACTTTAGTCACTTTATGTTCACAGCGACCAAGAATCAGACAATGACATTTTCTATTCTCACTTTCGAACCAACGACAAAAACCTTTGCAGGTGCATCGGCGACAGGCAACTTGTGCGTGGGTGGCTGGGTATTGCGAGCTGATTCAAATGCTGGGATTTCTGCATCTCAGGGAGCCAAACCAAGCACTTTGTGGGGAGAAGATGCAATTGATCAAATGGCTAAAGGCGTTAATGCCGCCGATGCGGTTGAGAATATCGTCTCAGCCGATGAAGGCAGAAACTACCGACAACTAGCCGCTTTAGACGCGAAGGGAGGGGGAGGAATTTTCAGCGGTTGCGAAAATTTACCGGTCGTTGATCACATTGTTGAGACAAATTTGGTATTGGCGGGTAATATTCTTAAGAATGACCGTGTACTTCCGACGATGAAAGACCGGTTTACGAATTCAACTGGAGAAATTGCGAATCGACTGATCGACACACTGGAGGCAGGATTTGAAGTCGGTGGAGACCGTCGCGGAATTATGTCTGCTTCCATATTGCTTGTAAATCAGGCACTTCCTCCATTGTCGTTGAGAATCGATTATCACGAAGCTCCACTTCAAGCCTTACGCACGCTATTGACCAAGACACAGGAATTAGAATATCAAAATTGGCTAGGCCAATTGCCTACCAGAATTCAACCTTAGTTCGAAAGCCGGGGTACACGAATGCACTCGATATGCGCTCGCAATCCCTTTCTGTGGTGCCCTCGGCTCTTGCGATACTGTACCAACGGTTACGAACAATCTGCTCCATGGCTCTTACCGTATCGTCAGCATCATCCCGATCCAGTAGAAATCGTGAATGTTGCGACAATAAGTTGTCGACGTTCGCATAGCGCCCCATATCACCACAGGAAAGCGCGAGATCACGTCGTTCTGTGCTTATGGGCGTGGATGGAACCAAATCATAGGCGGGCGATAACCCCCAATCGGCATCAAACGCGATAACTGCATGGTTTCGAGGATGGTCATCCGTATTCGAGATCAGCGCATTGAAGCACATCCGCCGGAAGAGTTCATGGGCATCCCTTTGTGGCCGTGAAGAGAGTCGCCGCAATTCTTCAACCAGCAAGACGTATGACCATTTATCCCGATCCATAAGAGAATCGCCCGCACGCAATATAGTATAGGCACTCAATAGTCGCGCGCGACGATAGCCTGTCGCAATTTTGTCGCGATCAAAGCGTTTGACCATCAATACGTCGCGGTCTCCAACTTTCACGATACGACTTTGCGCAGTTTGTAGGCCGCATTCACGGGCAAGCATTAGCATCGAGTGTTCAACACGGGCGTTGTTCCATCTGTCATCCGGGTGATTGAACTTCGCGATCCATAGGTTATCATCTTCTTCAACGACAGCCTTGGGGCGTGCACCGCCCATAGATGTACCGGCGAGCAGCAGGGCTTCTGCCTGTTCGGTTAGCGGATCAATTGGCAGTTCTTCATCGGCAATGATTGCATCCGCAATTCGCTGCAGCTCGGCCAAATGCAATGTGCGGGAGTATCTTTGCAATGGTGCCAGCGGTTTCCTATTTCGACCAAAGCTCAAGGCTCCTGTACGATCTTCTGGCGAAAAAAGCAAGTAATCAAGCTCACTTAAGTCAATCTTACCTGAATATTTTTCGATTACCCACCGACCCCAGAAATCTGGTCCCGCGTCTCGGAGTGCTCCGAAAATGCCATGGAACCGTCTTGTTTCGAATGTATCATTCGTCAGTTTCAGTTCGACCGGATCAATGGCGACGGCATTCGCACGAGCGAGGTAACTTTGCCCATAGATGAATTTCCCGATCGGGATCCTGTGCCTGTCAGCGGTGAGCACAAGTTTACCTGCCGTGACGAACTCCGTCTCGCCGGGCAGAACAATGTACACATAGCACTGATCGTTCATCCAACGATCCTAGAAATCGTTATCCAAGTTATCTGCCTGGCGGGCTCGGGCACGCTCGCGGTATGGACTAAGCGCTAGTCCCTCCGCATCGAGCGACGGATCGGCGACTTCTCTCAAAGCTCCCAACAGGTCATACGCCCACAGCAGCGCAAGGTAGACTGCAACTCCAGTCGATGGCTTGCCTTGCTCGGCATTGGACACCGGGCGAGGACCGGTACCGATCTTGTCAGCAACATCTTGGATCGTGAGGTTCCTTCGCAACCTTGCGGTTCGAAGATTTGCACCTAGCTGCTTAAGTGCCTGATCTACCGGGTATGGGGGTGTGGCTGTCAAATTGTTTCTAGCGGTCATATGCAATCAACTACCTCTTATATAGTTTAATATGCTCTTAACAGCATATCCTATATTGACAGACAAGTAAACCTAAACTGGCAGAGAGGCATTTACGCTGTAGCGATTTATTTGCCCGGGCCGCCAGTTCGGGCTGTTTATTTAAGCACACCTTGAAATGGGCGAAAGTCAACCTGTGCCTGTTCACCGGGCGGTGTCTCGAAGCGCTTCTCGAAACAACGCCGGGCCACCGACAGATTCGCTTCTCACTTCGTGCTACACACTTCGGTCAAAGCGAATCTGTCCAAAACCATCAACAACGATATAACAAGTGATGGTTGATCAGGTAGTACCGTGATGAATGGTACAGGAATTTTAATCAGTGGTGACAGAGCTGCTTGATCGTTTACTGCATCGTGCGATTGTCATTCAGATCGAAGGTGCCAGCTATCGCCTCAGGGGCCACGCCGAACTGATTCGCTCAGCCGCCGACTATCGGCCTGCGACGACGATCAAACCCAAATGTGACCGGCCGCGCAAAATACCGCGGGAAGCCCACTGATGGGGTTGCATCAGCCTGAAATCGCACTGCCACATTACCGCGCGCGGGATTCAGATGTGGTAGATCGATATCGATGCCCTGTCCAATCGAAATCTGAACGGCGAAATATCGAATCAAAGGACGGTTTCCATCAATGTTTGTACAAACCGATCTGGAGGAGTTGATCTGTTTTCCGGCTGATCACCGGCTATTGGAAACCGGGAATTTTTCTTCGGTATCTACAGCGTCCACATAGTGTGTAGATTATGCACTTTGCGGCCGCACGTAAGCCGGATATCGTTAAGCTTCTGGGCCGTGATTTGACTGTAGAGGCAGTTGATCGGGAGACGGGATGGACAGATCTGCATTATGCGGCGGTGGCAGATTTGCCGGAGGCGATTGCAGAACTGGTCAGGGACGGTATTCCGGTGGATCAACGGTTGGGAGAAGAAAGTGCTCCATTCGGTGATTGGTTGCAGAATGTGCTTTCCGGTCTGGGTCATGAGGAGGCATTCGAAGGTTGGAAAGCAGATGGTGAAACGGCGTTGATGCTCGCGGTCTATATTGATGCCTTGGGAGCAGCGGCTGCACTTGTGGACCGAGGTGCGGACATTCATGCGAAGGACGATAAGTTCCGGACACCGTTGCATTATGCGGTACAGATCAATGCTGTGGACGCAGCACGGTTCCTGGCGGGTCGGGGCGCTGAAATTAGTGCGAGGAACAATGACGGAAAGACACCGCTGGATATTGCCCAAAACACTGAAATTCAGAGCATCCTTCGCAGTCAGGATCGTTGAGGCAATAAACCAGGATTGTGATGGTTGTCTCGACATGTTTTCGCTCGCGAGAACATTGTCGATCGGAGATTCCCTGCAGAACACGCCGATTGTCAGCTCGGAAAAACGTGCTCATTACTTAATCTCGCCGCATGACCTCACCACGCTCAAGGGCATCATTGATAATTCCTCGCGTCAAACCATGCTTAAAGCGTAGTTAACGTGGGCAAAATTTTCAACCTGCTTCGTAAGTACCAGTCTCGGGTTGAATCTTGCCAGAACCTGTCTAGATAAACGTTCCGATCAGGTTCAATCTCTTGTAAAAGATCGGTGTTCGCTGACGTGTTCCGGACTTCTGCGACTGCAAATTTATCTCCAACCAAAAACCTCGAACTGCAACGGCGTTGGTGCTTCAATCTTTATGCACTATAATCGCTAACAGTTATCTTTTATCTATCTAATTTTTCTTTACAGGGGGCACTTATGAAATTAATCAAACAATTGTCAATTGCTCTGGTTTTGGTCGGACTTGCGACAACTGGAATCGCTCAGGCAGGCACACTTGATGATGTTCGAGCCAAGGGATTTCTGCAATGCGGTATCAATACGGGTTTGACCGGCTTCGCATTCACAGATGATGCTGGCAACTGGAAAGGATTCGATGTCGCACTTTGCGAAGCAGTCGCTGCTGCTGTCTTCGGTGATGCTTCAAAGGTCAAATATACCAATCTAACCGGAAAAACCCGTTTTGAAGCACTGAAAGCCGGTGAAGTTGACATGCTTTCAAGAAACACGACCTGGACCTACAGCCGCGACGTTGATCTCAAACTAACATTCCTCGGTGTGAATTACTACGATGGACAAGGCTTTATTGTCCCCGCGTCACTGGGAGTAAGCAGCGCAACTGAGCTTGAAGGCGCTTCGGTGTGCATCCAGACAGGTACAACCACAGAGCTGAATCTGGCTGACTTTTTCCGCAGCAATGGAATGAGCTATGAACCCGTTCCGATTGAGACCAATGCGGAAGCCCGTCAGAACTATCTCGCTGGCCGATGCGATGTGTACACTACAGACCGTTCCGGTCTCGCCGCTACACGCGCGAGCCTTGACGACCCTGAAGCCCACGTTGTGCTACCCGAGATAATTTCGAAGGAGCCTCTGGGTCCGCTGGTGCGTCATGGTGACGACGAGTGGGGTGACATAGTACGATGGGCACTGAATGTGCTGATCATCGCTGAAGAGAAAGGCATTACTTCTGAAAACGTGCGCGCGATGGCAGCCGAACCGCAGAAAGATGCTGAACTGAACAGAATGTTCGGTACGGAAGGCGAATACGGAGCCATGCTCGGATTGAGCGCCGACTGGGTGGTGAACGTCATTGCCGCTGTAGGCAACTACGGTGAAATTTTCGAGAAGTATCTCGGCGTGAACACAGATATCGGGCTTGAAAGAGGTGTCAATGCACTCTGGACAGATGGTGGACTGATCTACGCCCCGCCTTATCGGTAAATATCAACCAATTTGACGGCGCGTGCACATCGCACGCGCCGTTGACGTTTCACTTGACGTCGCAACACAACACCGGTAGGGGAATTTCGCAGAGTCCATCATGAGTAATATTTGGGCCGATAAAAAATCCCGCCAGACAATCATTCAGATCATCGTAATCGTTGTCGTATTCTCGCTACTCGGATTCTTTGTTCGAAATACGCTTAACAATCTTGAGCTTCTAGGCAGGGAGGCCAGTTACAGCTTTCTCTTCGCTCCCTCCAACTACGATATCAATCAACACCTGATCGAGTACGATTCCCGAAGCACTCACCTGCGGGCTACCGTAGTCGGCATAATCAATACCGGGCTGGTCGCTTTCTTCGGCATCATGCTCGCCACCCTGATCGGATTTGTTGCCGGAGTCTCCCGTCTGTCCTCAAATTTTCTGGTCAACCGAATCGCCTACGTATTTGTCGAATTCAGCCGGAATGTACCGATTCTTCTATGGATTCTGCTGTGGCATGGTCTGATCGTCCATAACATGCCACATCCGAGACAGGCGATCGCGGCGTACGATTTCGCTTTTCTCACGAATCGCGGAATCTACATGCCCAAACCCTTGCTGGAACCGGCATTCTGGGGAGTGGTTGTAGCTTTACTCATCGCCTTGGTCGGGGCATATATCTTCTATCGGTTTGCGAGACAAAAACAGGAACTGACCGGGGAACAATACCCGGTCTACTGGGTAAACTGCGGCCTGATTGTCGCACTTCCACTGCTCGCATTCTGGCTCCTGGGATTCCCGGCCCAACTTGAATATCCAGTATTCAAAGGCTTCAATTTCAAAGGCGGACTGGTCCTGAGTCCGGAATTTATTGCATTGTTAGTTGCGCTTGGTGTCTACACCGGTGCATTCATCGCTGAAATTGTCAGGGCTGGCATACTCGCAGTCAGTCACGGACAGACGGAAGCAGCTTACGCATTGGGCCTGAAATCGAATCTGGCTATGAGGCTGGTCATTCTGCCACAGGCACTTCGGGTTATCGTGCCGCCCATGATCAGCCAATATCTCAATCTCACGAAGAACTCTTCGCTCGCAATCGCGGTCGGGTACATGGATATCGTCGCGACGATCGGTGGCATTTCACTCAATCAGACCGGCCGGGCACTGGAGTGCATGTCAATCGTGCTGGCACTGTATCTTTGCATCTCACTATCCATCTCAGCATTCATGAACTGGTACAACAAGCGAATTTCGTTGGTGGAGCGCTGATTCGATGGACAAGCACGATCATCAAAGAGATATGCATCAGGATCTGCCACCTCCTAAAATGCAGGTTGGTGTCGCTGGCTGGGTTCGCAAGAACATGTTGTCGAGTCCCACCGACGTATTGCTGACTATTGTCTCCATCTATATCCTCTACGAGATCATTCCACCGCTTGCAAACTGGGTCTTTTTTGATGCAGTCTTTTCCGGTGATGTCACGCATCGAAACGAATGCCGTGAAATAGCGACAGGGGCGTGCTGGTCAGTTATCATTGCGAGATTTGAACAGCTCCTGTATGGGTTTTACCCGGTACATCTGCGCTGGCGGGTCAATATTACATTCATATTGCTGTTTGTTGCCCTGGTTCCATTGCTGTATGACCAAGTCAGGGGACGAAAGTATCTGCTTTGGTTCACTCTGATCTATCCGGTTTTTGCGTTTTTCATGCTGTGGGGCGGGCTCGGATTGGAAAGTGTCGAGTCTTC
Organism: Arenicellales bacterium; assembly: GCA_963666625.1. Classification (GTDB taxonomy): domain Bacteria; phylum Pseudomonadota; class Gammaproteobacteria; order Arenicellales; family JAJDZL01; genus JAJDZL01. The sequence continues at coordinate 1,920,418 of OY762925.1, read as the reverse complement.
CAAGTTTGGTGGTTTCCTACTGACAGTATTGATCGGCGTCACAGGTATCGCAGTCTCGCTTCCGCTCGGAATCGCACTGTCTCTCGGTCGACAGTCGTCCATGCCTCTCGTCCGCTTGCTCAGTGTCTGTTACATCGAATTTTTCAGAGGCGTGCCGCTGATAACGTTGCTGTTCGTCGCTTCGACACTGCTCAATTACTTCATGCCACCGGGTACGTACTTTGATTTGTTGCTGCGAGTCATCATCATGGTGATACTGTTTGCAGCTGCATATATCGCCGAGGTGATCAGGGGTGGATTGGCCGCCATTCCACGTGGACAGTTTGAGGCAGCCGATGCATTGGGCCTCAAGTATGCCAACTGCATGAGACTGATCATACTCCCGCAGGCGCTGAAGATATCCATACCCGGCATCGTCAATACCTTTATCGGCCTGTACAAAGACACCACGCTTGTGGTCATTGTCGGCCTTCTTGACCCACTCGGAATTAGTGGCGCAACGCTTGCCGATTCAAAGTGGCAGGGTTTGTCCACAGAACTATACATGTTTATCGCGCTTGGTTTTTTCATATCATGTTTTGCCATGTCGCGATACTCGCTTTATCTGGAACGAAAATTGGATACTGGTCATAAGGACCAATAGAGGACTCTCAAATGAATAACGAAAGCATGACCAAATCAGTCAATCCTAACGACGATAGAGATCACCCAATTGCAATCGAGATTACCGACATGCACAAGTGGTTCGGCAAATTCCATGTCCTCAAAGACATCAATCTGACTGTCGAGCGCGGCGAGAGGATCGTCATTTGCGGGCCTTCCGGTTCCGGGAAGTCAACCTTGATCCGTTGTATCAATCGTCTTGAGGAGCATCAACGCGGTGATATCACTGTCGATGGCATTTTGCTTACGGACAACTTGAAGAATATCGCGGAAATTAGACGTGAAGTCGGCATGGTGTTTCAGCAGTTCAACCTATTCCCTCACCTTACGGTACTTGAAAACTGCACCCTGGCACCAATCTGGGTTCGAAAACTGCCCAAAGACGAAGCCGAAGAGATCGCGATGAAGTATCTGGAACGGGTGAGAATTCCAGAGCAGGCATCAAAATATCCCGGTCAGTTATCAGGTGGTCAGCAACAACGGGTTGCGATTGCGAGAAGTCTCTGCATGAATCCGAGGATTATGCTGTTCGACGAACCAACCTCGGCACTTGACCCGGAAATGATCAAGGAAGTTCTCGATGTCATGATTCAGCTCGCAAAGAGTGGTATGACTATGTTGGTCGTCACTCACGAAATGGGATTTGCAAAGACCGTCGCCAATCGAGTTATCTTCATGGATGAAGGGGAAATTATTGAGGAAAATAATCCAGATGAATTCTTCGACAATCCTCAAAACGACCGGACCAAACTGTTCCTGAGCCAGATCCTGTCGCATTGATTCCAGCCATCGGCGGCACTGAATCAATACTTCGTCGGTTTGACCATAAAACAGTACGGCACCTGAAACTACTTTTCTGAAAGCTATTCGGGCTAGGGTCACAACAATTGAGTGACAAATTCTCATTCAATGAAGCCTATGTAGGTGGTTTATTGAAGAACAAACACGCTATCAAGAAGTGCCGGTCAAACAGGAGTACCAAATGCTAATGTCGCTGAAATAAATGAGCGATCAGTCAAACAATCTAATGGTTGGTAATTGACGCGCAAGCATTGTCACTAACCTTTCATTTAATGATACAATGTAGATAACCGTTAACATGTAATGAAAATTATGGCGTTGAATATTCGAAATTCGGAAACAGAGCAATTGGCTAAAATCGTTTCCGAACTGACAGGTGAAACTAAGACACAGGCTGTCAAACTGGCGCTAAAGGAGCGTTTGGAGCGAATCGAACGTGAACGGACTGGTAAGAGTTTGGTTGATGAGCTCAATGAGATAGCGTTGCGATGTGCCTCTTTGCCGGTGCTTGACAACCGTAGTGCAGATGAGATTTTAGGTTATGATGACAAGGGACTGCCGGGTTGATGGTAATTGATTCGTCGGTACTGGTTGCAATACTTCTGAATGAGCCGGACAAATTAGATTTCATCAAAGCGATTGATACTACAAACAGTAGAAATATTTCCGCGGCATCTTTTGTTGAAACATCTTTGGTGATAGCATCACGCTACGGGTCAAAAGGCACGACCGAACTGGATACCTTTATCGACCGAGCGAAAATTGACATTCGAACGGTCGACAAAAGTCAAGCGCTGATCGCACGCCAGGCTTACCAAGAATTTGGAAAAGGCAATCATCCGGCCCATCTCAATTTTGGCGACTGCTTCTCCTACGCACTAGCTAAATATCTTAACCAACCTTTGCTGTTCAAAGGTAAGGATTTCCTTCAAACCGACATTAATCCATTTCAAATATCGTAAATGTTTGATACTTCAATCAACTTCGGTCAATACTTAGTTATCAGGAATTACCCAACTGAAAGTTACTAATCCACGTGATTTTTCTTGAAAAGTTACGATATTTCACCAACCTTTTTCTAGACAAGATGGCCTTTGATCATCAGTTTTCCAGAGTCAAAAATACTTGGTCACAATCGATTTAATTACAATCTTCAGCAATTGAATCACCGTGATCGACAGCATAACGACAGCGAGAATCTTCAACAAGAAAAATATGACAGTCGGACTGCGGTTTTTTCAACTCTATAGCACTTTGAATTTAGATTGGAAACCTTGTCAGCGCAATAGCGGAACTAACTTGCCGTCGCTCGGGACTCCAACAGTTGGTCGAGCCAATCCGGATTCATTTCTGGAACCGAACTGAGCAACAGTTCAGTATATTCGTGATGCGGCGGTTGCAGTACGTCGTCCTTGAGACCTGACTCCACTATTCTTCCCCGAAGCATGACAACGATCTCATCGGCAATTGCCTTGACTGTCGCCAGGTCATGTGTAATGAAAAGGTAAGTCATTTTGAGTTCTTTCTGCAGTCGGTCCAGAAGTTTCAGAATTTCTTCGGCGACCAGTTGATCCAGTGCCGAGGTCACCTCATCACAAATAATCACGACAGGCTGTGCCGCAAGCGCTCTCGCGATACAGACTCGTTGCTTCTGCCCACCTGAAAGCTCCGGGGTGAATCGATCAATGTAGTTGGTGGGCAATTCAATCATCTCCAGCAACTCCTTGACACGGCGGTCTCGCTCTGCACCGTCCATTCCGAAATAGAACCCAAGTGGACGACCGATCACTTCACGAAGTTTCTGCCGGGGGTTCAGCGCGACATCCGGCATCTGGTATATCATCTGCATCTGGCGCAGCTGGTCTTTTGTTCGCTCCTTATAAGACCTCGGTAGTTCGCTTCCGGAGTATTTCACGGTTCCCTGGGAAGGTGGCAGCAATCCTGTCATAGCCCTCGCAAGTGTGCTCTTGCCGCTTCCGGATTCTCCGACAATCGCCACTGTGCGACCTTTCTCGACAGTCAGATTTATGTCCTCAAGAACCTTGATATCCCCACCATAGGATGCATGGAGATCATTGATCTCGATGAGTGGCACCTGCTCTTTCACAAGGTCCTCTGGATTCTTCTTGAACGTTCTGACAGCGAGCAAATCCCTGGTGTAGTTTTCCTTGGGGTTTTTCAGAATCTCGTGTGTTTCGGATTCCTCGACCAGGTCGCCGTAACGAAGAACCATGATACGATCGGCCAACTGCACGACCACCGCGAGGTCGTGCGTAATATAAATTGCCGCGGTATTGAATCGATGGACGACATCCTTGATGGCTGCCAGTACCTCGATCTGCGTCGTCACATCCAGAGCAGTCGTCGGTTCATCAAAAATGATCAGGTCGGGTTCGCACGACATTGCCATCGCAACCATGGCCCGTTGCAATTGTCCACCGGATACCTGGTGGGGATATCGCCTGCCGATGTTGTCTGGGTCGGGAAGATCCAATGTCGCATACATCGCGCGCGCATTGTTCGCTGCCTGCTGAAACTTGAGGACTCCGTGCTGTACGGGTGTTTCAGCATACTGGTCAAGCAGTCGGTGAGCTGGATTAAAGGAAGCCGCGGCACTTTGTGCAACATAGGATATGCGTACACCTCGAACCTCCCGAATCTGATCGCTTGTCAGCTCATGGATCTGCATACCGTCGAAATCAATCGTACCACCGACTATCCGACAACCAGGTCTGCAATAGCCCATGGCAGCTATACCGATCGTGGATTTGCCGGCACCTGACTCTCCAATCAGACCCAGCACCTCTCCGCGCTTGAGGTCAAGATTGATGCCGTTGACAATCGGTTTCCACTGCTCGTCAGCAAACCCTTCGATCTGCAGATTCCTTATTGTCAGGATAGGTTCACTCATGTCCGAATAACCCGATCAGTATTCTTCACGCAGACCTGCGGTCTTTCTCAGAAACCAATCAACCACCAGATTCACAGCTATTGTCAATATTGCGATCGCCGCCGCTGGAACCAATGGTGTAAATATGCCGTAAGTGATTGCAACGCCGTTCTCACGGACCATGGCCCCCCAGTCGGCTGCCGGCGGCTGGATTCCAATTCCGAGAAAACTCAACGAGCTGATGAATAGAAATACGAAGCAGAACCGAAGCCCGAATTCCGCCAATAACGGAGTGAGTGTGTTCGGCAATATCTCACGGCGCATGATCCACCACAGACCCTCACCGCGAAGACGGGCAACCTCGACATACTCCATCACGTTGATGTCCATGGCCAGGGCGCGTGCAATCCGATAGACGCGCGTTGAGTCCAAAGTGGCAATGACGAAAACCAGTACCGGAATGGAAGTACCGAAAATCGACAACGCGATCAGCGCAAAAAATAGCGTCGGGAACGCCATGATAATATCAACAAATCGGCTGAGCAGAAGATCCACCCAGCGGCCAACCACGGCGGCAAAGAAGCCGGCGGTCATGCCCATGAAAAATGCAAGAATGGTAATTCCCATTGCCAGTGCGATGGTATTCCTGGCTCCAAAAAGAACCCGCGAATAAAGATCACGTCCTAACTGGTCCAAGCCAAGCAGAGTCCCACTTTCCTCGGGTGTCGCCCAAGGCACGGCATCGACAACCTCACTTTCACCATAGGGTGCCAACCAAGGCGCGAACACTGCGGCAAAGGCAAACAGCAAAATGATGACAATACCGATATGGGCTGGCAGTCCGGCTCGCTTGAGTGATATCCAAAATCGCATCACAGGTTCCTCAGCGGGGATGTCGCAATCTCGGATTGCTGATGATCGACAGAATATCGGCCAGCATGTTCAGTGAGATATAGGTTGCACCAAAAATCAGGATACAGGCCTGCACAATTGGCAGGTCTCGCGAGGTGACGGAATCAACCATCAACAGTCCCAACCCTGGGTAGATAAACACAACCTCAACTACCACCACGCCAACCACCAAGTAAGCCAGGTTGAGAACGATCACATTGATAATCGGTGACAAAGCATTGGGCAGTGCGTGATGCACGATGATCCGCCCGCGCTTCAACCCCTTCAATGTCGCCATTTCGATGAAAGGGCTTTGCATGAGGTTGATGATTGCAGCTCTGGTCATACGCATCATGTGTGCCACAATCACGAACGTCAGTGTCGCAATCGGCAGCAGCGACGCATAGATTTTCTCTCCCAACGTCATGGTGTCGGTTATGCTGGATATCGCCGGGAATATCTGCCAGTTGACCGCAAAAAGAGCAACTAGGATATACCCGATAAAAAATTCAGGTAAGGAAATCGCAGCCAACGTTGCCGTTGAGATCATTTTGTCCAGTAATGATTCTCTGTACAGGGCAGCAAGAATTCCCAGGAATAGTGCCAAGGGTACCGCTACGATAGCTGAAGCGGTTGCCAGAAAAAGGGTGTTGCCGAGTCGCGTGGCAAGCAGTTCCGAAACCGGGCGCGAGTTCGCCAGTGACACGCCCATGTCGCCTTGCAGAAAGTTACTCAGCCATTGCCAATATCGGACAAGGATGGGTTCATTGAGACCCAGCTGTGCCCTGATTGCAGCGATGGTTTCAGGTGTGGCTGATTGCCCAAGGCGCTGCTCGGCGAAATCACCGGGCAGCGCCTCAAGCGCAAGAGATATCAAAAGCGTGATTACGATTAGTGTAATCAGGCCGAAAGCTACGCGGTTGGCGATAAGCCTCGTGAGCCCCATAAATTCGCACTACCGCATTGATTCAATCGGGCTAATACGCTTTGTTTACAGTTTTACGCAAAACTCCAACGTTCAGCACATCTGTGTCCGTCGAGTTCCCAGTTGACTGCGATGTCTTCAGGCAACGCAACCTTGTCTGATACGCCCATCAGGTCGGCGGCAAACAGTGGTACGACTGTACCTCCCTCTTCCCAGTGCAGACGCTGCATTTCCCAATACATGTCCTTACGTTTCGCCGGATCAACCTCAACCCGGGCACCCTTGAGCAAACTCTGGAATGCTTCGTTCTCCCAGTTGTTATCGTTCCAGGCACCACCCGATTCATAGGCGATTGTCCACATCCAGTCCTGGGTCGGACGTCCGGACCAATAGCACATGCACCAAGGCTTCTGCTGCCAGACATTGGACCAGTAACCGTCGTTGGACTCACGGATCACGTTGATGTTGATACCAGCGGCTTTCGCATGCTCCGCATATAGAACAGCAGCATCAACTGCCCCGTCAAATGCGGCATCAGCTGCGGACAGTTCGACCGCGAGGCCTTCCATACCGGCTTCCTTGAGTAGGAATGCTGCCTGGTCCGGATCGTACTCGCGCTGGGGAAGTTCCGTATTGTAGAATTCCTGATTACGGCCAATCGGGAGGTCATTACCGACTTCACCGTGCCCACCGAGGATTGTTTTCAGCAGTGCCTCACGATCAACCGCGAGTCGAAGTGCCTGACGCACCTTTACGTTATCAAACGGTGGTACGTTGGTCAGCATCGGCACCGTATAGTGCTTGGTTCCAACAATCTTGTGAACACTTACACCCTGTGCTCGGTCGAGCAGGTGGGCAGTACGCTGGCTCACACGATTGGTGGCATCCACCTGACCGGTCTTCAGCGCATTGTCACGTGCAGCGGCATCTGAAATTACTGTGATCTCCACTCCATCGAAATATGGCAGTCCTTCCTTGAAATAGTTCGGATTGCGCTCGACAACCGAGCGTACTCCAGGTTCGTAGGAAACCAACTTGAACGGACCGGTACCGACACCGGACTCCCAGCCTTCTGTTGGGAAAATGGATACGTGGTAATCTGTCAGCAACCATGCAAAGTCAGCATTTCCACTTTTAAGTGTGATATTCACAACATTATCACCGTCGGCTTTCATCTCAGCGATCTGTCCCATTTGGCCAGCCACCGCTGATGTGGAATCCTCGCGAATGTGATGTTGAATCGAATGAATCACATCGGCAGAAGTCATCGTCTTGCCGTTATGGAATTCGATACCCTCACGGAGCTTGATCACCCATTCTGCAGCACCCGGTTTGACTTCCCAGCTTTCCGCCAGTTCTCCAACCAGCTCACCGGTAGGTGAAATCTCGATCAGGTAGTTTCGAATCTGATGCTCCAGATTGATGGGTACTGAATCCGGATGGGTTCCCGGATCCAGAGAATTGTCAGTGGAACCACCACCCATTCCCAGTCGAAGAACACCACCTTGCTTCGGCTCGGCATGGGCCATTCCGGAAACCAAGCTTCCAGGTGCCGCAACTATTGCGCCTAACGCTGCAGAGCGTTGCAGAAATTCCCTTCTGCTGAGTTTACCGAGCTCAAAAGCTTTCTTTAGTTCATGAATTTTCATTGATTGGATACCTCCTTTTTTACACCAAATAACCCAATTCTATTTGAGCAGCGACGGTGCAATAATCAAGCTAAATCTTAGGGTCAACCTAATTCAGTTGACTTATTATGAACGAAATTTATACCACATAGAATTGAAATTGGCTTAAATCTTGCACTTGAGTGCTCGGAAAGTCGGAGCAATTGTTCAATTTTTTGCCGGATGTAGCGACTCTGAAATCACCGAAATCCGACTAGACAACCGTGATTTCAATCTCGCCGACACCGTCCACACCACCGGTTAATCTGTCACCCTTGACTATCGGTCCGACACCCGCCGGTGTTCCGGTAAAGATCAGGTCCCCTGCCGATAATTCAAACATCTCCGACAGTTTGCTGATGATTTCAGGGATTGACCAGATCAATTGATTGAGATCACCTTCCTGGCGCAGTTCGTCATTGACCTTGAGCCAAATACGACCGGATTGCAGGTGACCGCATAGAGCCACTGGGACAATTTCGCTTATTGGTGCTGATTTATCAAAAGATTTTCCCGCTTCCCACGGTCGGCCCATCTTCTTCATATTCTGCTGCAGGTCGCGTCGGGTAATGTCGATTCCAACTGCGTAACCGTAGACGTGACCCAAAGCATCTTCGAGATTGATATCAGTGCCGCCAGACTTGAGTGCCACTACCAGTTCAACTTCGTGATGAACATTGCTTGAACTTGGAGGATAGGGAAAATCACTTCCGGAGGGTAGTACCGCGTCTGAGGGTTTTTGGAAAAAGAAGGGTTCTTCCCGATTCGGGTCATGTCCCATTTCCCGCGCATGTTCCGCATAGTTTCTTCCAACGAGATAAATGCGTCGGACAGGAAAGCGCGATTTGGAGTTCTGAACGGCTGCTTCAGCACGACCAAAATCAGAAATTACGTAGTTCATCCCATTGACTCCTAGATAATTGGAAACTCAAACGCGTGCAATTTTAACGAAAAATCGAAAATTGAATTGAGAATCCCGGCAATAGTTGGTTGCGAAGAATACGGATGAGTCTGCTCGTGCAATTGTTTCATCAAGGCATAATCCCCTACTACTGGCAATTCATCACTACGAAATGTGAGATGGGTCAAGGCATCGCGTTTAGCACCACTTATGCATGGGCTGGATCACATTTGCTTGTCTAGACTTACAACTCAACATAACGCGACATCATTGTCTTGCAGGCAAGTAATAGGCATCTACACACAAAATGCGCTTACCAACTTGTCATCCTAATTTACTTGAAGTAAACATCGATCTTGCAGTACTGTGTCAACGGCTCTCCGATAATACCCATCACGCGCCCGTCGCTTAGGACTTCTGTCTCGCCGTCTCGTACATTGATCATGCTATTGTTACCGTATCGCATGATGGCTTGCACGAACTCTACTGCACATTCGCGCAGTTCGCCAATCGCTTCCCGAGCGCAGGACGCGAGCCAACGATTCACGGCGTCCCGAGACAACTCTTTCGTAGCTTACTTAAAGATGTTCGGTACCACTCTCTATCCCAATAAGACGCTACGACCAATCAAGTCTTTGGCACCAAGGACCAGATTTCATAGACTTTTTCGAATTCCTCAACCCAGAATGCATCCTGATTGTCTACGTGATACCCCAGTGTGCATGCGAGTTTGAAGAAACCCGACCCTGGTTTGAAATCATGCTTGCGTACGACCACAGCTGTGAGCATCCCACGCCCCGCTTGATGTTCTTCTGTCGAAATCTCTCCCAACATGTGAGCTAAACTCGAACTCCAAGCTTCCAAACTACAGGCATCTATTTCGTTAACAAGCTCCGAGTAGTAGATCACAACTCGACGAGCGGCGACGGCGATCATCGCCTGCCGTGCTTCCGCTTTCGCCGCTTCCCAAGCGCATTCCGAAAATCCGTGATCAAAGTTATCTGCTCGCTTCATCATATTTCTCCAACTCTTCGTAGGGATCTCGCTTAATTGAGACCAGCGAATTCCAGCCATGCCTCATTAATCGGCCACCACACACTACGCTCCTACGACTACAAACTTCATTAGCGATATTTTAAGTTGCATCATATTCCGACAATCGTGTTTTAACTGGTTAGTGATTTCAATGGTTTATTCAGTACACAACATGGTATTGGGAAGACGAAGGTGAAATATCTGAAAAGATATGGAGACCCAATGAAAATCTGTCTACACGGGTGATCAATTCTGTTATTCGAACTTCAAGGACAATGAATCGGGGCATCATGCTGCACCAAGGATTTACAACAGAAATCACTATGATTTTGCCCCGATCAAGCCGTACAATGTAATATGCTTTCAAGACTTACTTGATGAATTCATCAGACTATGAACACCATCAAAATAATCGGAAACATACTTCCTCCTGGATTAGCCGGGCTAAAGACATTTGTAGCCGAGCACACAGATAGAAGCCCTCCTCAGTATTTTGCAGGACGCAAAACGATCATTTCCGACATCGAAGATGCCTGTTCATCAAGTTGGGAAACTCACAGTGCGGGAAATTTCCAGAAAGGAGCACCGACCCGTCTGATTTACGGTGCGCCTGGAGCCGGCAAGACATCAACGCTCGTGCATTTACACAATAACTGGGCGAACGGCTCATACATCACTAAACATGCAGATGGTTCTGAGCGAAATGGACCCGCACCGGTGATGCTGTTTTCCGGAAGTGGTGCGATTCTGGACTCTCTGGATATCTTCTGTATGAAGCTGGTGGACTTGGTGGAACCTGGAAAAGGTGATGAGGTGCTCGCTACGGTTCATGAGTCCACACGCGTCATTGGAGGATTTGACGGATTCTTTGTCAAGGGTGGAGCAGAAACCGAGAAAGTAAAACAACTCAGGGTAGTCAAAGCTGGTTTGGAAGCAGTCGCAAAGGTACTGCCACATAAGAAATGGAAGCGTCCCGTGGTCATTGGAGTGGATGAAACACAGAACCTGTATGGAGATAAATTTTCACCGGTAGGGAGACTCCTGCAAGAACTGTACACCGACAGCCATGACCTGCCGATTATTGTAGTGCTCGCGGGTCTTTCTGATTCTGTACCACGAGTTCAGGAATTGGGACTAACTCGGTTATCCAGAGCACACATGCACTCACTGAACTGTCTCAACGCAGAAGAATTGGAAGAATTGAAAGACGGGTTCTGCAATCATTTTCAGATTGTTCTGGGAAAACAAGAATCTCATTTTGATCTCATGTTGGCTAAGACAAACGGTTGGCCATGCCACATTCAAAACAGCTTGCAAGCGTTCGCTAAGCACTATATCGAAACAGAAGGCGATATCGACAAAATTGATTTTGATCTTGTGGAGTTACAGAGTTTGGATGCTCGCACATACTATTATTACGGCCAAATCAGCAATGAAATGAGGAACTCCATGAATTTGCTATCGTCGATTATGAAAAGATTGAAAGGACCGCAGTCAAGTTGGAACATGATTGATATCATCGAGCAACAGACGAAACTAGCACAACTCTTGACAGAAAACTTACCAAGAGGGATGACCGCCGAGGATTACTACAACCACTTGATACATCGTGGTGTACTACAACAAAGTGACAACTATGCCATCGACTGCCCAATACCAAGTTTCAGACAGTTTCTGATCAATCTCCCTGATCGAGAACAAATAGAAAGCCATCACCGCGGCGTGTTTCGCTACGAATCTCCGGTTGGCGATGATTTCGATCATTCATTGGAGAGTTATAGCAATACTGTCCATTGACCCAACAATTTTTGGTCGTTCGATATACCATAGTCGTTGTTTGAATCCAACCTCGTCAACTCGTCGATTTCTTTTGATCATATTCCGAACTCATTAGGAGTCTATCATCCAATGACATATACCAATCGAAATTGGGTACTCGCCTCGTATCCGAAAGGCATGCCGGATGCCAGCAACTGGGGTCTCGAACATTCTGAAATAGGGACACCTGGTGACGGCGAGATTCTCGCACGCGCACTCTATCTTTCCGTTGATCCCTATATGCGCGGTAGGATAAGCTCCAAGCGCGGATACGCGAAAAGCGTCGAAATTGGCGACGTGATGATCGGCGGCGGGGTTGCTGAAGTCATCGAGTCCAGACACCCTGAATGGAACACCGGTGACCTTTTCGAAACTTTCAATTTCGGCTGGCAGGAATATTCGATTCTGGACCCTGAGTCTGTCACCCGCGTTGACCCGAACATTGGACCACCTCATGCCTGGCTCAGTTATATCGGGATGCCTGGCATCACTGCGTGGTGCGCCCTGAATAACCTCGGTAAGCCTGTTGAGGGTAACACTGTATTGATTTCTGCAGCCTCCGGTGCCGTCGGTCAAGTTGCGGGGCAGCTGGCGAAAGCTGCGGGATGTCGGGCAGTCGCTGTTGCGAGCACTGATTCCAAACTCGACTGGTGCCTAAACCTTGGATACGATGTCGGTGTGAACTATCGCTCAGCAACCGATCTGACAAGAGAAATCGCTGAAGCCTGTCCCGATGGCATCGATATTTTCTTTGACAATACCGCAGGACCGATTCATGACGCTGCCATGAAGAATCTCGCTTTAGGCGCGAGAGTGATAATCTGTGGCACGATCAGTTTGGCAGACAAGTTCGATGCCCCGGACATGGGTGAGAGATTTCTGCGACAGATCTTGGTCAGTCGTGCACAGATGAGCGGATTCTTGGTATTCGATCACCTCGCCCACTACGATACAGCACGCAGAGAACTTGCCGAACTGGCAAGCAACGGCAAACTGCAGTTCAAGACTGACTTCATGGATGGTATAGAGAGCATGCCGGCCGCCTTTCTGAAACTTCTGCATTCAGAAAACATGGGCAAACAACTTGTACGAACTGAATTTGCCAAAGGCATGCCGGAATAGTTGACGGCTGAACCGTCGACTCAATCTATCGCCTGTCAGAAGTCAGTCTTCACGCCACCTTCTTCAATTCTACGCCTTCGAAAATCTTCCAGTTCTTCACGTACTGCTGGATCGATCGGCGGTTCTTCGTATTCAGCAAGCAATGCTTTGTACAAAGTATTTGCATGTTCCATCGCCTGCGGCGACCCGGCTTCACTCCAGGTTTCAAAGTTCCTCCAGTCCGATATCATCGGCGTGTAAAACGCATCGCGATAACGCTCCTGCGTGTGGTCAGTCCCAAAAAAATGGCCGCCGTGACCCGCCTGAATCATCGCATCAATACCGATTTCCTCTTCATTGACCGTTATCGGTAGCATATACTCCGAAATCATCTGCAGCAGATCAGCATCCAGGACAAATTTCTCGAACGAGGCGGTCAGTCCGCCCTCCATCCAGCCCGCCGCGTGGAGTACGAAGTGAGCGTGGCCGTTGATAGCACCCCATAGTGAGAAAACTGATTCGTAAGCCGACTGTGCGTCAACGCTATTGGCAGCATTGGTGTTTGAAGAACGAAAAGGCAACCGATAACGTCTCGCCAGCTGACCGCTTGCCAATGCCGCTTTCATGTACTCAGGTGTTCCAAATGCGGGTGCTCCGGAACGCATGTCGACATTCGATGTAAACCCACCGTATACAAATGGCGCACCCGGTCTGGTCAGCTGCGATATCACCAAGCCTGACAAAACTTCGGCATTCTGTTGTGTCAGGGCACCACACAAAGTCACTGGAGCCATCGCACCGGACAACGTGAATGGAGTGAGTACAACGACCTGATTTCGAAGCGACATCTCGATAATGCCCGTCACCATATTCGCGTCCAGACGCAAAGGCGAATTTGAATTGATTATGGTATGCAGGCTCGGCTCTTGAGAGAGTTGCTCGTCGTCCAGTCCGCGAGCAATCTTGATAATTTCAAAGGCATCCAGATTTCTTTGCCGACCGAGTGAATAGGCGTGAAATACCTTGTCCGTCAACATCGCGAAATCAGTCAGGCATTCAATATGGCGAATTGAAGGGTGAATATCGACCGGCTCGACCGGATAACCACTGACAAGATGAATGATATTCAACTGCTGAGAGAGGCGGAGAAAATCGCGGTAGTCTCTGTGATTGCCGGAACGCCTCCCTTGATCCAGATCCGACGAATGCGGAGCGCTTCCAACAGGAGCAAAGCAGATTTGGTCCGTCCCGAACTCAATCGTGTTGTCTGGATTTCGAGCATGCAGTTTGAAACTGCTGCGGGTCGTTTTAAGGCACTCCTCTACCAAGCCCCTGTCGATCATGATCAAATCATCGGCTTTTCCTCGCGTCGCACCTCCATGCAAAAGCAGCTCTCGACCTTCCGCAGACATCACTTCCACCCCAACCTGTTCCAACACTTTCAGTGAGGACTCGTGGATGAACTCGACCTCGTCTTCCGAGAGCACACAAATTGGCGGGAACCGATTGCTGACCCGCCGTCGAGGCAACTGGTCGACTCTTTGTTGAACAGAATTTAGCGACCTGCGCCGGGATTTTCTTTCTTTCGACAATTTCGTTCTACTTTTCCTTGAAAATCAGCAATTGGAGTCCATATGGTGTACAGGAACATTCCCGTTCAGCATCAAAAACTTGGTGTATCATTGTATTGGAATATATTCGTATGGAGGCGAATTGACTCGATGTCATTTAGATCAGTCAACTCAGTTATTCTGTCGCTAATTACTTTCGCGTTTCTGGTTTCTGTTTCCACTGCGCAGGAAACCACCAGCACGACCAATGAAGAGGTTACAGAACTCGCCAGCGCAAGCAACGAGCAGACCACTGTAATTCAACTAACCGATCCTGATATTGCCGCGGCCGACGACGAAGAACCGGATTGTGAGTGACACAATTCGGCCGATTGGCCTTGAATTCTGCTCAATTCCTAACTGGAAGTTTTGTCTGGGGTTTTGACGTAGTACAGCAGAATTGCGCCAACGCCAAAGAGCACGATTACCGAGAGAATCGAATTTCTGGACCCGAACATCGCAGCGGTCCAGCCAACCAGAAAAGGTCCGATGACGGCAGCGGACTTGCTCACCATATTGTAGAATCCGTAATATTCTCCAGCTTCTCCAGCTGGAATCATCTGTCCGTAAAGTGAACGGCTCAACGCCTGAATTCCGCCCTGTACCAGTCCAATCATGGCGGCGAGTATGAAAAATTCCACTCCGCTTGTAATGAAATACGCCCAGATTGTCGCGACTACGTAGACCAGTATGCCGATATAGATACCAGTTCGCGGACCGATTCTCTGGCCCATTTTTCCAAAAATAATGGCTGCGGGAAATCCGATAAACTGCACCATTAGTAACGCTGATATCAGATCATTGGCGTTCAGTCCGATCGACAGTCCATAGTCGACCGACATTCTGAACACAGTATCAACGCCATCAATGTAAAACCAGTAGGCGAATAGAAAAATCAGAATTGTACGCTTGGCGCGGATATCTCGAAATGTGTCGCGCAGTTGTCGCAGACCGGCTACGACCGATTCCACCGCGCCTTGCGACTGCGCCGGCGGTGTTTCTTTGACAAACAAAATCAAGGGAATGGAAAATACCGCCCACCAGACCGCCACACTCATAAAGCTGTAACGCACTGCCTCACCGGAGTCTGCCAGACCGAAGAATTCCGGCTTGAGTACCATGAATACATTGACTGCGAACAGAATTCCGCCACCAAGGTAGCCCAGCGCAAAGCCAAAACCCGACACCGAATGAATTCTGTCACTGCCCGGAGCGACTTCAAGCAACAAGGCATCGTAAAACACGTTCGCCCCGGAAAAACCAAGTGAACCGACCATAAAGAGCAGGATCGCAGCCTGCCAGTATCCATAACTCACCAAGAACAGGCAGAAGGTGGAGAGAATCCCGACGAATGCAAATGCCATCAACAGCTTCTTTTTTGCGCCCGCTCGATCGGCTATGGCACCCAGTATGGGGGCGAGCATGACGATAATCAGACTGGAAATCGAGGAAGCTACACCAAGCCTGAACGTTGTCTCGACACTTTCAGCGTCAACCGACCAAAACTCCCTGAAAAATATCGGAAAAAATCCTGCAATGACGGTTGTGGCAAAGGCTGAATTCGCCCAGTCATACATCGCCCACGACAGTGTCTTTTTCTCAAAAAGATCCTTCATCGTAACTGACCTCCCTGTTTCAGCTTCTCAATGCGGCGCCTGTTGGGTCGTATGGCACATCTTGCAACACTCTCGCGGTAACCCGCTTTCCGACTACGTCTACTGCGTATTGGTTTGCCGAGTTGAGTATAGCACAGTCAATATATGCCATCCCCAGGCTCTTGTTCACCCAGTGACCGTAACATCCGGACGTGATGAACCCAACGCGGCGGTCATCTTTCCACACCGGCTCGAATTGTGTTACGTCAGCGTCGATTGAATCGATATCCAGAAGAACCAACCTCTGCGCAGGCTCGGACTCGCGCTGCCCCAAAGCCGCATCCCGTCCGATGAATTCGGATTTGCCGAAATCGACGAATCGATCCAGTCCAGCCATTTGAGGTGTATAGGCGCAGGTAAATTCCCTTGACCAGGCACCGTAGCCTTTCTCAAAACGCAAACTGGTCATGGCTCGAAACCCGAAAGGTCTCAAATCATGATCGATGCCTAACTCAGTCAGTCTCAGATACAGAGGTCTTAGAAATTCGACTGGTACGTTTATTTCATATCCCAATTCCCCGGTTACCGAAACCCGTCCAATGACAGCCTTGATATCACTTAGTTCAAACTCCCCACATCGAAGAAAAGGAAAATCAGCATTCGATATTTCCCTTTGCAAAAGTTGTTCAAGCAGCTTTCTGGAATTTGGACCGGCGACCGAAACACCACTCATCTTGCCGCACAAATTCTGCACCTTGACACCGCTTTTGGGTAGATGATCTCGAAACCAGCGCATATGCCAGGACTGCAGGTAGTATGACCCCATCAGCCAGAATCGATCTGCACCAAGACGCATGACAGTGAGGTCTCCCATCAAACGACCGCTTGGCGCCAGCATCGGCGCGAGTCGCATCCTTCCCACACCTGGCAGACGACAGGCCAGAAGATTGTTCAACCACCTTTCACTCCCGGCTCCGGTCACCTCATAACGGGAAAAACCGGTAATGTCGACCATTCCGACTGAGCTTCGAACCGCCGCTACCTCCTGACCAATCAAGTCGAAGGCATTCGACCGCTTCAGCGTGGGCGTTTCCTGAAAATGCGGTTGATTCGGAGCGAAGAACAGAGGAACCTCAAGGTCCCAGAGACAACCAAAAACCGCACCTTCCCGTTCCAGATCATCATAGATCGGAGGCTTGACAAGCGGTCGTCCGGCCGGTAGCTCCTCATTCGGATAAGTTAGTACGAACCGTCGGGCATAGAACTGTCGCGCAGTATCAGCCAAGTATTCCGGTTTGCCGGCGAAGGCTCCATAGCGTGCGATATCCATTCCGAAAATATCCGCTTCCGGCTCACCCTCTACCATCCATTGAGCGAGCGACAGTCCCACGCCACCACCTTGGCTGAAGCCTGCCATCACACCGCAGGAAACCCAGTAGTTTCGAAGACCCGGCACAGGCCCAACCAGCGGATTGCCGTCCGGAGTGAAGGTGAACGCGCCATTCACCCAGCGTTTGATCCCGACTTTCTCCAGAACAGGATAACGGGCAAATCCTTTGCTCAGTTGCGGTGCGATTCGATCAATTTCCTCTGGAATGAGTTCCACGCCATAGTCCCAAGGCGCGCCTTCCAGATTCCAGATTTTCGGATTCAACTCATATACACCCAACAGCAAGCCCTTGCGCTCCTGGCGTAGATAGGTAAACCCATCAAGATCAAGTATGGATATAAGACCCTCATCCCGCGCCACAATTTCCGGTATATCTTCCGTCACAAGATAATGATGTTGCATCGGCGTGACAGGAAGATCAACGTCAGCCATCTTTCCGACTTTCCGTGCCCATAGTCCACCGGCATTCACCACATGTTCCGCGACGATGACTCCATTTTCGGTGATTACATCCCACGCACCTTCCGGACGGTAATTCAAATCCAAAACCTGATTTCGAAGAATGACTTCAGCACCGCGCAACTGGGCAGCTTTGGCATACGCCATGGTAGTACTGTGCGGGTCGAGGTGTCCCTCATACTCGTGAAGCAAACCGCCGAAGAGATCAGAGGTATCCATAAGCGGAAACATATCCTGGATTTGTGAGGGAGTTACCAGTTCGGGCTCAATTCCCATTGTCTGAAAGATTGTCCGCATGTACTTCAGATGCTCCCAGCGTGCGGCACTCGCTGCAAGCATGATTCCGCCGCTATTGACAATACCTATGTCCTGACCGCTCTCCTGCTGGATTTCCTTGTACAGGTTGATCGTGTATGTCTGAAGACTCGAAATATTGAGATCATTGTTCAGCGGATGGAAACCGCCTGCGGCATGCCAGGTGGAGCCTGCAGTCAATTCCTTTCGCTCAATCAGAGCAACATCGGACCAACCCAGTTTGGCAAGATGATAGAGAACGCTGGCACCGACGACACCCCCACCGATGACCACCGCTCGATAGTGACCTTTCATAAACAACTACAGAAATTCTACATACCAAGAATTTAGAAGTTTGGAATCAATCCTTATTGTTAGACTAGTGTATCGTCATTTGACGAATGTCGTGCAAGGTTTCGCCAGCGGCTGTGAATTGCGGTTCCGTCGCTGCGGTCAGGCGATCTCGGTCCGACTGCCGGACAGCGAAATCCCGACCGACCACCCTCATCGCTTCGGTTCTGAGCGCACGAAGCGGTCGTCTGCCTGACGGATGGCAAGGAAATCCAATTGAACATTCCAGCACTGTTCACGCGTACGGCTGTCGGGCAATCCGACCGAATCAAGCCTTATCGTAGTATCATGGAGACCAAGCCGGAGTTGATTGAACCGACCTTGAAAGATACCCGACTCATCAACAATCTGTTCTCCGATGCCTGACTCGATATTGTAGGGCACAATCTTCATGAATCTGGAACCTTTTCGGTTGATTTCGGAATTCACCCGACGGGCGAACCCTCGATTCTAGGTAAAGCTTGAGGTGCAGGGTTTCCTGCCGATTTTCAGCCCACAACTTGCCGATTAGGGCTAAACAAGCAGTAAGCTTAACGCGGGATAGTTCTGTATAATTCCTTTCCACAGTATAAAGTGAGAAAGAAAAAGAAGATTCTTCAAATGTCTATGTTGTGGATATTGTCAATTTTCTGCTGTCAATCTGTGCTCGCGAATTTTGAACTTGTTACATTCTGCGATATTCGCCTAGTTGATGAAATTACAAGGAGTGCCTGACCTGGAAATCGCACCAAGCACTCTGGAGGCTGCGCTTCGCGACCTTCCCGAACTGCCAACCCCTGTCAGTTGGTGGCATGTTGAAACCGGCATCGACTCGACCGGCGATCCCGCTGTCTGGGTGTGGGCGATGCTGAAGGACGATGAAGTCGAATTCGTCAAGCGGTCGCGACTGCGCTCGATGATACGCGACGTAATCGACGAGATGACAGATTCCATGATGCTCGTCTACGTCCGTTTCCGCGGCGCATCCGAGGTCGAGCATTCGGCATGAGCCTTCAAGCAGAGTTGTTGAAGCAGGCCTATTTCCTCGCTCGAAAGGAACCCAAGAAACCGACTCAGGCCAGCCTTCGCCGATCGGTATCGGCATCCTACTACGCCCTCTTTCACCTTCTGGTCGACGAAGCGACAAGACTCATGCTGGCGGGCAATGTTCGCAAACCTCTGCGTGACAGTCTGGCTCGTGCCTTTCAACACTCCGCAATGAAGAAGACCGCCATTGCATTCGCTAGTAGGGGGATACCACCCAAACACGCATACGGAATGGACCGCAATCAGATTCAGCAGCCACTGGCAGATGTAGCCTCCGCCTTTGTCCAGCTCCAAGAAGCTCGCCACGACGCGGACTACAACCGCTCTCTGCGCTTCACCCGGCGGGAGGTGCTTGATTTCGCCGACATGGCGGATCAGGCATTTCGGGACTGGCGTCAGGTGCGTGGCAGCCTGACGGCCGATGCCTTCCTGACAGGGCTTCTTGCCTACACACACATGCAGGGATAAACATCGACTGCAAAGCGCGGTGCGACAGCCTGTACTGCCGAAGTCAATTGATCATGGTTTGAAAGATGTCGAGTAGCGGGCGGCGCCGCGATATCTGCGACTGGTTACAGAAAAGGGGCCGAACGGATTCACAACCGTAGGTCACGATCAAATCCAACATTGATGCAAATAGGTTGGGGGCGTGCAGACTCGAACAACAAGGACTAGAATTCGCTGTCCTGCAATGATTTTCTGCGACAATGCCCAAACAATCGTGATAAGACGATTTGGTAGGTGAAAGTGAAAATACGCAAACTAATCATATTGGTACCGAATTAAGATTGAATTATTATTCACTCCAGGACTTACTTATCCAACTCTACGGGGAATTTTCTTGCGTCTCGTCACCCTCACCTGCTCAAACACCGAAATTGTCTGCTCCCTTGGATGCGGTGACCAAATTGTCGGTGTCGACAACCACTCCGACTATCCGGAAGAAATTGTCTCAAAGCTGCCACGGGTGGGGCCCGACCTCAATATCGACATCGACGCTGTGGCCGCACTCAAACCGGATCTGGTGCTGGCATCGCTGACTGTACCGGGGCACGAACAGGTAGTCGCAGGACTTGAAGCGGCCGGACTGCCATTTATCGCGCCTGAACCGCTGGCTCTCGAGGACGTCTACCAGAACATACGGACGATTGGCGAACTGCTGGACGTTTCCACACGCGCAGATCATGTCGTAAACGAAATGCGCGAAACCATCCAGGCCAGCGCGTCCGTGGAACCCGCACCGAGTCTCATCGTTCAATGGTGGCCTAAACCTGTGATTGCACCTGGTAAGTTTTCGTGGGTTCAGTATCTCATGGATGCGGCCGGGCTCGTCAATCCGCTTGCGCAGCGGGATGTCAAAAGCACACCACTGACAGATGAGGAAGTCAGAGATCTCAATCCAGATGCCGTTGTGATCTCCTGGTGTGGCGTTCAGTTTGACAAGTATCGACCAAAAGTGGTGTATCGAAACCCACTATGGCAGGAAACAAAATTTGTCCGAAATCAGAATGTATTCCGAATTTCCGAAGCTCATCTCGGCCGGCCGTCTCCACGATTGATGGATGGTTTTATTGAACTGAAAAAGATTGCCTGTCAACTTGATGCGCAACTGTCATAAATCGCAGTCAATTACCCACCCATTGAGAAAAGTCAGTCTTTTCGGATTCCAGAACCGCTCTCAGCAATTTCCTGAATTCCATTGCGTCAGCGATGCTGGCGAGTTCCCGAATGGAATGCATTGCAAACTGGGGGACACCGACATCGACCGTCCTGATCCCGATCTCAGACGCAACGATCGGGCCGATTGTCGACCCACAGCGAATATCGTTTCTCGATATAAATACCTGATGCGGAACGTTGATGTTTTCACATAGCTTCCGAATATAGGCAACCGATTCGCCGGATGACGCATAACTCTGGTTGGCATTGACTTTTATCACCAATCCGCCACCGGTCACCGGAGCGTGCTGATCATCATGCTTTTGCGGATAGTTCGGATGAATACCGTGTGCGCCATCGGCCGATACGAGAAGGGACCGTCCGATGACTGTCGGATCAAGCCCGACTGTCCTTTGAAGTACCGACGCGAGGAAAGGTCCGCCCGCCCCGGAATCAGACACGCTTCCGACCTCTTCGTGATCACTGCAAACCAACAGACAGAAATTGTCGGTTTGTGCCTCGGCGATTGCAATCGCACCTGCGTGACAACTCAATAGATTGTCAATTCTCGCACTGGAAACCAACATTTCCCGGGTTCCCAATCGAGCCGGAGGATTCACATCGTACAGACTCAGGTCGTGTCCAAACAACCGTTGGCCGTTGTATCCGGATTCGGTGAGACCGTCCCCAGCTAACAGGAGTTCTTCCAACGAATCCGTGTCACTGGATATCACGGGATTCAGATGTGTCTGACTGTCAATTTCCTGACGGATATTCGCTTCGCGGTCCAGATGAATAGCAATGCTTGGTACAACCGCTAGAGCGTTTATTTTGTGAATCAGACATTTTCCGACTCCGCCCTCCCGGTCATCGAAGAATATTCGACCTGCGATTGAGAGGTCTCGATCAAACCAGGTCCGCAAAAGGGGTGATCCGTAAACTTCCACGTTGAGCTGGTTGTAACCATGCCTCCTGAGAATCGGATTGGGTGTGAGTTTCAGACAAGGACTGTCGAGATGCGCTCCAATGGCTCGTATGCCTACAGAATCAGCAGGGTTCTGGCCGCATCGAAATGCGATGAGGGAGGTATCATTCCTGATGACATAGTATTTACCTCCGGGTTCGAGACTCCACTTTTCCTCTTCCAGCAGACGTAGAAAACCTGCACCTTCAAAAAAGTCAGCAAGACACCTTGAAGCATGGTAAGGCGAAGGTGAACGACGGATGAAGTCGATTAATGAATCCCCGTAATCAACCCCAGAATCCGCAGTCGTCCCAGAAATCAGATCAAAACGTTTCATCAGACTGTTTTATTTGAGTATCGATTGACGCGAAATCAAATAGATTCCGATCAACCAGTTGTGAAGGCGCAACATTCTGCAGGCTTCGGAATATATTCTCAACCCGACCCGGGTGCTCCTTCTGCCATTGACTGAGCATCTTCTTGATCCTCACGCGCTCGAGATTCTCCTGCGACCCGCACAGGTTACAGGGAATGATCGGAAACTGTCTCTTTTGTGCATATTTCTCAATATCGGACTCCTTGCAGTAAGCCAGGGGTCGGATCACGATATTTCTCCCGTCATCGCTTCTCAGTTTGGGAGGCATCGCCTTGATTTTTCCACCATGGAACATGTTGAGAAACAATGTTTCGACAATGTCATCGCGATGATGGCCAAGCGCAATTTTGTTGAATCCGTGCTTTTCCGCAAAGTTGTAGAGTATTCCCCTGCGAAGACGCGAGCATAGACCACACATCGTTTTACCCTCGTCAATTACGTCCCGCACGATACTGTAAGTGTCTGCTTCAATAATGTGATAGGGAACATTCAGCGACTCAAGATATTGCGGTAATACATCATCCGGAAAGCCGGGTTGCTTCTGGTCCAGATTTATCGCTTCAATATGGAATTTCACCGGAGCCCGCTGCTGAAGATCCTTAAGAATATCCAGCATGGTGTAGGAATCCTTGCCGCCGGACAGACATACCATGATTCGGTCCTTGTCCGAAATCATGCCGAAGTCCCTGATCGCGTTTCCGACTTCCCGCTGCAGTCTCTTGCGAATTTTGTTGTAGTCGTAACGCTCCCGCGGCGAAGCGAAACACGGTGGAGAAACCGACTCAACGGAACTGACAGGTAGGTAACTCATAGAAAAACTTCCTGGTAAGAAAACATAATATGTCTGTCCATTCAAAACTGGCCGATGATTTTAATTAGGGTATAGTTTCCTATAGATGATGGCAGCCGGGAACCAAAAGTCTCTTATCCACGGATACAGTCTAAATGATTTTTTAGAATTGATTCAATATTAACGCTACTTGCATTGAACGATGCCCGGGACAAAGATGTTCAAAGAGGCAGGAATAATTACATCATCTAAATTTACAGCCACGGTGATTGCGTCCTGGTTGCTGTTAATGCAAGTTAGTGAAACGCACAGCGAGCAATTATTGTACGATTAAAGAAAATTATTCAGAAAGGAACTTGAAACATGCAATGGATCGCGTTGGCTATAGTCTGCACTGCGCTTGTCGTAGTCAGTTACTATTCTCCAAAAGTTGGTTTCAGCCTGCTTGGTGCAATTGGAGCGATCGTTGGGACGCTTTACTTTCTGAATCTGGATGAATCATCGAATCCCGATTTCCCGGTCGAAAGGGAGTCGGTTCAGCTCGATGACGTGAACACCCAGGAGTCTTATGGAGAAAGCTGGGATTATTCGGGGCGTGTGTCGAATTCTTCAGAGAAGGTTATCACCGATGTTCTTATCAAGATAACATTACGTGACTGCCCTGCTGGTACTGAAACCGTCAGCGACGAATGTCCGATTATCGGTGAACAGGTCGATTTTGTCGCACTCAATGTCCCACCTAGGCAAGCCAGAGATTTTCGGGACAATATCAGTTTCAAGAATGCAGTCCAAAAGGACTTTGTTCCTCACCAACAATATCTTGTATCCTGTTTTGGAACTTCGAGTTGGTGGGTGTCCGGGTTACGGATTAGGATAGATTAGTTCTTGAAAATGTAGGTTGGAGACTGATGCTTGACTAACTTTATGTGATGTCTTCTTTCCGGATGTCAAATTAGTCAATTTTCGACTTTGTTCCTCACCAACAATATCTTGTGCGAAGCGCAACAAAATTGTCAGCATATGATGTCGCCTGACTCGTAGTCTTAGGTTTTTAGTCCTACAAGATTGGGAAAAGCAGGAGCTGATTCACTAGTTGCTGGAGACTAGGGTAGAGTGAGACAGAAGTATTTTTTACGGTCGATAGCAATCAGAATTTTTAGACAGCACTTTGAATCACGGACTGGGAACCAAAAATGGGCAAAACTTTAAACGAAAGACTGAAACGACTTCCGAACGATCGTCGTGAAAATATACTCGCTAAAGCCCATCGCTTGCAGATGGAGTACTTGAAACTTCAAAAATTGCAAAAGGCGAAGGAACTCACCAAACGCGCTTAGCCGAAATTCTCAATTTTGGCCAAGCAACAATTCCCCGAATGGACAAACGGAATGATCTGATACTTTCAACTTTACGAAACTATGTCGAAGCAATGGGAGACAAGTTGAGTTGAACAGTAGATTTTCCAGAGCGAACACCTGCTGTACTCGAACGACTAGGTGACACTGAGCGACCGGTATCACATCGTACTTAGCGGCGAGAAAAAATCATCCATTCCAATCTTGTCTGTGGGATACATCTAGCATTTCGAATAATCAACCGGTTGCTGGTGTATCTAATCATAACGGTTCTGTTCTCCTTTTTTACGTCCAAAGGGATGACATCGGCACCGCAGCCAAATTGTCTCCAAATGGCACGAAGTTGTCGTTATCGTAGAGAACAATACCTTTGGCAAAACGCCCCTTGCACGCCGAAGATAGACTCCGGAGACCGGCAAAGTCTTTCGAATGTACTGTTGCCGACGCCTTGACTTCGACTCCGGCAATCGTTCCATCGTTCCGTTCCAGCACAAAGTCCACCTCGTGCTGTTGCTGATCTCGGAAATGATAGGCTGACAATTGCATATCTGTTCCGCTGATGAGTTTCATGATTTCCGAATACACAAAACTTTCAAGTAACGCACCGAACTCCACTCGATTGGTCTTGATACGCTCAAAGCTCAACCCCTGTACCGCTGCTAGCAAGCCCGAGTCAAGAAAATGTAATTTGGGAGTCCTGACAATTCGTTTCAGCACATTTGTATACCAAGGCTGTAGTGTCGAGACGAGGAACACATGCTCCAGGAGTGTGATATAACGCTGTCCTGTCTTATAGCTGACACCGATTCCAGAACCTAACTCGGAAAAGTTGATCAACTTTCCTGAATGCTGTGCTAGTACCCTGACAAATTTTGGAAGTTCAGTCAGATTTTGAACAGAGGCGACATCGCTCAAGTCTCGAGACAAGATTGAGGACAGATAGGACCGAACCCAAGCCTGCCGCCTGTGTTCGCTTTCTCGCACGATGGCTTCCGGATATCCTCCAAGCAAAACAAGCCGGACTAGATCATCGCCGACTATAGACGCATATTTTGAACTAAGACTACCGTTAAACAAACGCTCCAGAAAAGTTGGAGAAACACCTTCTATTTCGGAGCGAGCCAACGGTAGCATCCGTATGATTTCGATCCTCCCGGCTAAACTGTCTTCGACTTTCGGCAGTGTCATCAAGTTCGCAGAACCAGTCAGTAAAAAGCGACCTGGACGATAATCTTCGTCTACCGATCTTTTTATTGCTAGTAGCAATTCGGGGGCTCGTTGAATTTCATCTATGATTGCAAGGTCCAAACTGCGGACAAAACCGACCGGATCGGACCTTGCTGCGTCACATTCTGTCTGATCATCCAAACTGATATAGGTTCGGAGGGTATCGTCCAGCTTACGCGCAAGTGTTGTCTTACCCGCCCTACGCGGCCCCGTGAGCAGTACCACCGGCGTGTCCGAGAGAGCCTCATTTATTTTCCGTTCGATAAGACGATCATACATTCCGTAATTTTTCTATGTTAATTAGAACTTTATGTTATGACAATTAGAATTATATATAATGATAATTAGAAGTAAATACAATGACAATTAGAATTATGTTGAATATAATTCCAAAATATTAGGCCTAGTATCAAGAACTTACGTCCGATACTCAACTTTTCCTCTTTGCCCTGATACTCTACACCTATGCTTGGGTGTTTCAGGACAAAAGTCATTTTTCCAACTACGCTGCAGCTTCGCTTGAAAAGCCACCGCAAGTCACGGTTCAACTCGGTGCAATTGAACATGTCCTTTGCCAAATCCAACCCTATGGTTGTGCTATCGTGTGTATTCTGCATGAGAACATCTCATCTATCTTTGGTTACTTTCTGTTCGTTTTTCTTACTGCGAGGGTGGAAGGTTTACATATCTTTTAGAATGGAATTGTCCTGAACCAGACCTCACTCATCTCAGATAATACAGATAAAATAATCAGCCGTATTCAGACAGACAATCCCGAAGACGGCTAATTCAACCTACCCGACATGAAGCGAATAGACAACAGACAAAATGACCAGTTGCGACCCATACGGATAACGCGCGGCTTCACGAAACATGCAGCCGGTTCCGTACTGATGGAAACCGGCGACACTCGCGTGCTGTGCACCGCCAGCATCGACGACCGGGTACCCTTTTATTTGAGAGGCAAGAATCAGGGCTGGGTTACAGGTGAATACAGTATGTTACCGGGATCAACCGTCGAGCGGAGTTCCCGGGAAGCAGCCCGCGGACGGCAAGGCGGCCGAACACAGGAAATTCAGCGCCTGATCGGGCGAAGCCTTCGTTCGTGCATCGATCTCGAAATGCTCGGGGAGCGAACGATCGTGGTCGACTGCGATGTTCTTCAGGCCGACGGTGGAACCCGCTGCGCATCGATAAGCGGCGGATTCGTGGCTCTCGCAGATGCCATTGACGTGCTGCTCAAAAAAAGGGAAATTTTCGAAAACCCAATCCGAAATCACGTCGCCGCGGTATCGGTCGGTATTATCAACGACGAGCTTTGTTTGGATCTGAACTATGCTGAAGATTCGATCGCACAGACCGACATGAACTTTGTAATGAATGAGAACGCATGCTTCATCGAAGTTCAGGGTACCGCAGAAAAAGACGATTTCTCTCAGGATCAGCTCGTTGTGATGTCCGAACTCGCGAGAGCGGGAACGGCCTCGTTGATTGATGCTCAGAAACAGGCACTGCAGCAGTGACAGTCCCTTCCCGAATCGTATTGGCAAGTAACAATCCGGGAAAGATTGACGAAATTAATCGGATGTTGCGCGATACAGCGATCCACGTGATATCTCAATCTGAATTCGGTATTGGAGAAGCGGTTGAGGACAAGCCTACGTTCGTCGAGAACGCGCTGATCAAAGCCCGTCATGCTTCAGCAGCTTCAGGATTGCCGGCAATAGCTGATGATTCCGGCCTTGTAGTCGATTCAATCGGTGGCGAGCCCGGTGTAATCTCTTCGCGCTATTCCGACCCCGGCGCGAACGATGAGCGTAATATCGCCAAACTTCTGGGGAAATTGGAACAAATGGACGGAAGTGCCCGCGATTGCCGTTTTCGCTGCTTGATGGTGTATGTTCGCCGCTTCGATGACGCTTCGCCATTGATTGCCGACGGTACACTACATGGCCGTGTGCATCATCAGGCGCAAGGCACCTACGGATTCGGCTACGATCCTGTTGTCTGGATTCCAGAACTGGAATGCACGCTGGCTGAGCTGAACCCGAATGAAAAGAACAGGATCAGTCATCGAGGAAAAGCATTACGAGGCATGGTCAAACAGTTGCTGAAGGAGTGCCAAAACCAATGACCTTTGAGCTTGTATTGCTCCGTCACGGCCAGAGTCAGTGGAATCTCGAGAACCGCTTTACGGGATGGGTGGATATCGGCCTCTCACCGCGCGGAATTGAAGAGGCTCGTAATGCCGGTATCGCATTGAAGCAGAACAATTACCGGTTTGATCTGGCCCTGACTTCCGTCCTTAGACGATCGATCGATACTTTGACTGAGGTGCTGCGGCAACTCGGCCAAACTGACATTCCGGTGCTACAGGACTGGCATCTCAACGAGCGACACTACGGTGCGCTACAGGGACTCAACAAAGCTGAGATGTCGCAAATTCATGGGCCGGAACAGATACATAAATGGCGACGAGGATATGCGATACGGCCACCAGAACTGGCAAAATCGGAATGGAGTGAACTCAAAAACGACCCCAAATACGCACATCTTGATGCCGTACCGGCAACGGAGTCACTGGCGGACACTTTTGTGAGAGTTGTAGATTACTGGAAAAATTCGGTCATGAGCCAGATTATTTCAGGAAAGAAAATCCTGATCGTGGCACACGGAAACAGTCTGCGCGCATTGGTCAAGTATCTGGACGATATCTCCGATGAAGAAATCACAACGCTCAACATTCCGACTGGAATTCCCCTGGTATATCACTTGGACGCGAATCTTTCTCCGATCAAGCACTTCTATCTGGCTGACGACACTACACTCGAAAAATTCATCACCGAAGTCAAAAACCAAAGCCAGGCTCCGAAACCCTAAGAAGTCCCAAGTTAGAAGGTATTGCGTTTATCTCTACAGACACCCCAAACGGTATGTCCGACCATCCTGACGTTGTGATTGTCGGTGCGGGAGCGGCAGGAATTTCAGCGGCCCATGCGCTGATCGCACATGGCTATGATTTCGCCGTGGTTGAAGCATCCGGTCGGATCGGCGGACGGGTGTGGACCGACCAGGCCACCTATTCCATACCGTGCGATATGGGTGCGCATTGGCTGCATTATGGCTCCGATAATTTCTACAAGGGTTACGGCGAACGAAACGGTTTCGACATCTATCCCGACAATTTGAATGTCGCTCTGTACAACTGCGGCCAGACTATAGAGAAGGGAACTGATTTGATTCCTGAAGTACTCGGGCTGATGGAGCAGGCGATTGAAGAAACTGCTGATACCGGAATGGATGTCTCCTTGGCAGACGCGACCAAGAACGTCAACCATCCCTTGACTCCAATAGCCCGATACATTTTGGGGCCGTGGACTATGGGGAAAGAACTCGATAGACTATCTGTTCTGGATTATGCCTCGATGAAAGACAGCGTAGACTGGTTTTGCCGAGAGGGCTTCGGCACCTTGGTTGCAAAATACGGTGCCAACCTACCTGTCTCATTTGACACGATTGTCAAGACAATCGACTGGAGTGGGAAAGATCTGCGCATTTCCACCAATAAAGGAAATATCCGTTCAAAGGCTGTTATTGTCACGGTGTCCACTGGTGTACTGGCATCAGATGCAATCACATTCAATCCATCACTGTCAGCAGAAAAGCTGGATTCTTTTGATTCAATATCCATGGGAAACTACGAACACATCTGGCTCGAATTCTCGAAACCTATCGCCGGACTGAAGCCGGATACTTACGTACTGAATCTGACGGATGAACAGGATTTCACGTTCGGTGCTTCAGCCAACGCATCAGGCAGCACACTGACCTATTTTGATGTCGGTGGTCAAGTTGCCAGCGAGTTGTCCCGTCGCAGCGAAGCGGATAGGATCAACTTCGCACTTGATCGTCTACGCTCGGTATTTGGCAGTGAAATCGACCATTCGTTCGTCAAAGGGTCCGCTTCCTCTTGGGCGACAGACCCGCTGACCGTGGGGTCTTACGCTTCGGCAAAACCGGGCGCATTTCACATGCGAGACGTTTTACGCGAGCCAATCGCTGAAAGAATTTTCTTTGCGGGGGAGGCCTGCCATCAAACTATGTTCGCGTCAGTCGCAGGTGCGCATCTGTCCGGGAAGGAAACAGCGGAGCAACTATTGGGAAACAAAAGCTAGTCTTTCCGCTTTATCATGTAGGGGTTCTTATCAACGCGAAGCCAGTTATGAAAAAACTTCTGAACACGGTATCGTTCACACCGGCAGGAATTGTTCGGCAAGGTTGCTTCGTAATTCTGGCAGCAGCACTGTTTCTTGGATTGTCTCCAGCACCTCAAGCCTCCGAAAAACCACTGAAAATTGGATTTATCGCCGGCAGCACCATCGGGAAATATGGCTGGACATTCAGTCACAATCTGGGAAGATTGGCGATGGAACAGCATTTCGGTAACCGGGTCCGTACCGCCGTATACGCTGAAAACAATTCTGAAGTATCGATTGTTGAGGCTGTATTGCGAAATATGCTTGAAGATGGGTATGGAATGATTTTTGTCTTGGCCTATGGATACACCGACTTGGTGCACCATTACGCGAGACAGTATCCGGATGTGGCGTTTGAAGTTTGTACTGGACATTCTGTCGCACGGAACGTATCAACCTATTCTTCACGATTCTACGAAGGGCGTTTCACTGCCGGCGTGCTGGCCGCGAAAATGTCTTCAACAGGCAAAATCGGATACATAGGATCCGTGCCAATACCGGAAGTTGTACGCGGCATCAATTCTGTGGCAATGGGTGCGAGACGAATCAATCCGGACAGTGAAATACTTGCGCTCTATCTCAACTCCTGGTCCAATCCACAACTGGAGGCACGTGCGGCGCAGTTCCTGATTTCGGAGGGTGCCGACGTATTGGTCACGCACACGAACGCTGAGCGTGCCCTGGTTGTTGCTGAGGGCTACGGTGTTTTCGGATTCGGCAAGGCATCCGATATGACTTTCGTGGCTCCCAATGCCCATCTCGCGACCATCGCGAATGATTGGAGTCGGTATTACATCAATCGCGTTGGTGCGGTTCTTGATGGCACTTGGGAGTCAATCCACAACTGGGGTGGTGAGTTCGGTCCGACGACAAAACTGACACACTACAATAAGGAACACATCAGCTCGGACATTCTTCAGTTTGTTCAGAACTTGGAAAAAGATGTATTGTCCGGGAAGATTCACCCTTTTACCGGGCCTATTCGCGATATTCAGGGTAATCTGGCGGTGTCGGAATCCGAAGTGCTGAGTGACACTCAGTTACATGACATGAACTGGTATGTCGAGGGCGTACGTCTTTACTGAATCAGTCAGAACTGTGCAGTCCGCTGTCTGGAACGGAAGTTCAGTCGATTACTGTCCACCCACTACGTAGACTGGATCGCCTAGAACATTCAAGTCCGGATCTACACCGAGTCCCGGTCGATTTGAGGCGAACATGTAGCCATCCTCCATCAACGGTGCACCCTGCGCGATCTCTGTATGCGTGTACTCATGAAAGGCCGATGATTGAAAGTGAAACTCTTTCGGCAGTGTATGCGCCAGATGTGCGATGGCTGCGGTGGCGATCTCGCCGCCCCAAGAGTCTTCTACAGTCATGATGATCCCGAGATTCAAGCACATGTCTCTAAACTGAGAAGCCTTCCACATGCCACCCACTCTGTTGATCTTCAGATTGATGGCATCCATCGCACTTTCCTGCCACCCTCGAATCAATATCTCCATACTGTCCATACACTCATCCAGAATCATGGGATGGTCACAGTGTTTGCGAACCGCGAGGCATTGCTCATAAGTCAGACAGGGTTGCTCCAAGTACAGGTTAACATCACGAACTGCCCTGACTACACGAATCGCATCATGCTGTCGCCAACCGGTATTCGCATCTGCATTGAGTACATTGCCACGATTCAATTGCTCGGATACCTTGAAAATTCTCTCAATATCGACATCCGCATCCTCCCCCACTTTCATTTGAAACTGTGTAAATCCCTGCGCCTGGTAATCGCACAATTTTGCGGCCATTGCGTCCGGTTGCTGCCGGCTGACCACCTTGAACAGTTTAATCTTGTCCTGACGCTTCCCACCCAAAAGAAGATAGACTGGTTGACCGGTGGCCTTACCCAAAATGTCCCAACAAGCCATGTCAACCGCGGATTTCGCGTAGGGGTGCCCTTTCAGCAGCGAGTCCATTCGATCATTGATGCTGCCAAGTTCAAGTGGATTTTCGCCAATGAGATCTGGCGCCAATTGCGCTATTCCGGCCCTAGCTCCTTCTGCATAGGCGGGAAGATATGCCGGACCCAGCGGGCAGGTCTCACCGGCACCTGAAATTCCATCATCAGTGTCAACGATAACAACAGTGCTGTCGAACGCGGAATACGATTGATTGGACCAGCTGTACACACCTTCCTTCATTGGAAGGTCAACCTGGTAGATGGAAATCTTCTTTATTTTCATCTTGTCTCACACTTCGGTTTCAATGCACTTGTGTGTTCTGGGACTTCCGTTCTCCATACTGGCGAGCGACTACCCCGATCAATGCTGAGCAAGAAACGCGAAAAGGGATTGATCAAATGCTTTGGATTGTTCAATATTGGAAAAATGTGCAGCTCCCGGGATAATTTCAAGGGACGAACCCCGAATCCGTTCATGCATGGCACGAGACTCGCTGACCGGAGTAGCAAAATCCTGATCACCCACGATAATGTGAGTCGGAGTGTGTATTTGTTTCAGCTGATCAAGGTAATTGAAGTTCATGATTGCATGACAGCATCCGATATAGCCGGCAAGCGGTGTATCGAGTATCTGCCGCCTGACTTCCTCATATTCCCGCGTAGGAGGGCGGTTGCGGTAGTTCTCGGTAAACCAGCGCTCCATCGCGGAATCAACCATCGATTTCATTCCGAATCTTTCGCACGTTTCGACTCGGTTCACCCACACCGGCAACAACTCTTCCGGTACTCTTGACATCGTGTCACACAAACTCAGACTCAAAAGTCGGTCCGGATGCCGAATTCCGATTCCCTGCCCGATCATTCCGCCCATGGACAGGCCAACCCAATGAAATCGGGAAATTTCGAGTTCGTCTAGAAGGCCAATAGCATCAGCTACGAGTTCATCCATGGAGTATTCGGCTTCCGGTGCCGATGACCCTCCATGTCCGCGGGTATCAATTCTGATCACCTGATAGTACGGCTCCAACAAAGGCAGCTGTGTTCTCCACATGATGCCACTGGACCCCAGCGAATGGCTCATAGCAACAACAGGGCCTCGAGGATTCCCCGAGATTTCGTAGTTAATCTGGATTTTTCCTATATTGAGAATCATAGCTTGCCAGACGTGAGTTCGCGCTGAGTACAGACTATTTCGACACGAATGTGCGTAAAGTTCAGCATTCGGCAAATATATAATTTGGATTGGCCGCTCGAATCGCTCACCGGGGAATCACTTTTCGACCGGAAGATTTTCCTTCACCCAAGCAGTAAAACCGCCTTTCAGTGTTCGTACATCCGAAAAATCGTGTTTTTTGAGCATGCTCGCAGCCTTAGCACTTCGATTTCCGATTCGACATACAACGACAATCGGACGCGATTTGAATTTGTTCAGTGTATTGATATCCGATTCGATTCGACTTAGAGGAATATTCCGTGCTTTTGGAATGCGCCCAGTTTCAAATTCCTTGGAATCCGAAACATCAACGATGATCGCCTGCTCCTTCTTCATGATGCGTGGAAGATCATGGGGTAGCACCGATGTGACACCGACACTGCGCTTTCGTAGCGGTTCGAACGCAAGCATGGCGATCACCGCGACAAGCGCCACAAACAAATGCCAATTGATTTTTACAAACTCAATGTATTCCATCGATCATCCAGTACCCGAATAGTAGTCCCATGAACTGTGTACAGTCGATTCGGAATCAGTGCAGACAGAAAAACCACCCGTTCTGGTGGTGTTCCAACCTCCAAAAGACAACCGCGATCATTGCGGTTACCCTCTCTTTCATACTGAACACAGTATCACCGGTTCAATCGTCTGATCAGGAAACAGATTATAGCCAAGAGCTTGCCGAGGTACGTTCACAAATCAAGCGACTCAAGAGAGAATCCACCAAATACCAAGAACAGCGAGATACCGTCCAAAGGGATATCGTGGAACTGGAAAATCGACTCGTCTCCATTGATTCGAAACGGGTCGAAACAAGGCAGAAGATCGCTCAACAAAATCAAGAACACAGAAGATTGCAAGAACAGAAGAAAAAGCAGATTCTCGAGCTTGAAAACCATTCCGCCGACCTGCAAAATCTGATCAGCGCCTCGTTCGCCATTTCAAGATTGGACTATGTAAAAATACTGCTGAGTGAAGACAATCCATCCAGACTGTCCAGAACCGTCGCCTATTACCGCTACCTGACTCATGCGCGGGCAAGTCGGGTGGAGCAACTTCGGACGATGGGAAAGGAACTGGAAGAAACTGAAGACAGCCTAAGACTGAATCGTCAGGTCCTGGAACGCCTGTCAGCCGACCTGTCATCCCAACTCGATGAACTGCGCAACCTGAAAGAGGATATGAAGACAAACGTTGCGATGTTTGATCAGCAACTGAGATCAAATCAGGAAGATATCAGACGGATGAAAGCAGAAGAGAATCGTCTGCTTGAATTGGTTGAACGCCTGAGGGAGCGGAAAGCTGCGGCAGTTGAAAGCGCTGAGTCGTTCCTCAGCATGAAAGGAAATCTGTCGCTGCCGCTGAATACAAAAATTCAAGCCCGATTCGGTCAGCAAAAGACAGTTCTCGGGGCTTATTGGCAAGGATTGCTGCTGTCAGCCAAAAGCGGGCAGGATGTCAGATCAATTTTCACCGGTCAGGTCGTGTATTCAAGTTTCTTTGAAGGGTTTGGCGTTCTTGTCATCGTCGATCATGGTGATAATTTCCTGAGTCTTTACGCCTACAACAAGGAATCAAAAGTTCAGGTTGGGGATTGGGTGGATACTCAGCAGGTTATTTCGCTGGCAGAAGGAAAAATCGGCGCCCAGACACCGGGGCTTTACTTCGAGCTCAGGCAGAATGGTTTGCCTGTCGATCCGTTGCTCTGGTGTCGACTATAGAATTCATTGACTTTGAATTTTTCATTTCTCCTGCAAATCATTTGTCAACGCAAGTCAGTAAAATAGACAATAATTAATCTGACAAACTATTCAGCATTTGCTATTCTATACGCATATTAATCAAAAGGATAGATGCCCTGTTCACCAATAATCTTCTTGGCCTGAACACCACGCCCGATACTTGCCGGCGTATCAGAACTCCATACCAAAGTTACAGTGCTATGACCACCCGAAAGACACTACTAAAATCGCTCACAGTGACTGTTCTCCTGCTGTCACTGCTTCCCTTAGGCACAACAGCTCAGAATGTAGGAGGACACAGTACCTCGCCTCTTCCGATAGAATCAATTACCACATTCGCGAGGGTATTCGAGACTATCAAGAACAGCTACATTGAAGAAGTCACCGACGAAGAATTGCTAAGAAACGCAATTCAGGGAATGGTCGGAGGGTTGGACCCGCATTCCGCGTTGCTGGACTCACGGGAAATGTCTGAAGTGGAAGCCGAGACAACCGGAAGATATGGCGGACTGGGTATAGAGGTAACCAAAGAGAACGGAGGCATCCGGGTGATTTCCCCCATTGACGGAACACCGGCTTATGATGCAGGAATTTTACCCGGCGATCTGATCATCCAATTGGATGATCAAATGACATCGCGTATGAGTCTGATGGATGCCGTAAATTCGATGCGGGGCCAGCCAGGCACAGAAATCACCCTGATCGTTATTCGCGAAGGCATGGATGGGCCTTTGGAATTCAAACTCACACGCGCCGTGATACGAATCAAGAGCGTCCATAGTTTCTTTCTTGAACCTGGATTCGGTTACCTTCGCATTACCCAGTTTCAGACGACAACTCCGGAACTGACGCGAACACAAATCAAGAAACTGATTTCCGAATCAGATTCATTCGACGGTCTGGTAATGGATTTACGTAATAACCCGGGGGGCGAACTACACAGTGCGATCGGTGTATCAGATATCTTTATAGACAATGGACTTATCGTCAGTACCAGGAGTCGAAACAACGCACATGTCAGTGAGTTC
Source organism: Arenicellales bacterium (assembly GCA_963666625.1). GTDB lineage: Bacteria > Pseudomonadota > Gammaproteobacteria > Arenicellales > JAJDZL01 > JAJDZL01. Next base: position 1,884,434 of record OY762925.1, on the reverse strand, counting down.
CGCTCCACTCCGGGCGATATCATTGAAGGTGTCCCATTGGTTGTCTTGGTTAACGAGGGATCAGCATCGGCATCTGAAATTGTTGCAGGCGCGCTTCAAGACCACAAACGCGCAATCATCATGGGCGAGAATACTTTCGGAAAGGGTTCGGTTCAGACAATCGTTCGCCTCAACAAAGATACCACGCTCAAGCTGACAACTGACCGATATTACACACCAAATGATCGATCGATACAGGCTTCAGGCATTGTTCCCGATATAACTGTGGAGTGGCGTGAGGTTGATGAATCTGACGAACAAAACGAATCCATGACTTTCCGTGAATCGAATCTGGAAGGCTCCCTGGAAAACGAAAACGTCAACTCTACTGAAGACCTTGACGATCAGTCGCTGTCACCTCAAGTCAATCCGGCAGTCCGGCGCGACTATCAGCTGCTGCAGGCGCTCAATCTGCTCAAAGGGCTTCGAATTTCCAGCAATTTCAGCGGCTGAAGATCGACCGCTGTTCTACCGGTTTCATGCGGGCGCGTGAAACTCTTCTGAAGTACCGGAACCAATAGGATTGGATGTCTGTTTCCTGAGGTTCTCTGTCGGTTCGGCACAGCAATACCAAGGTTCTGACATCTGTGGAACAGGTCGTCCAGCTGTGCGATTCAATGCTGGAACCTTTCCTTCAATGAATTGATGTGCAATCGCCCAGATGCCTGCGAAAATTTCCATCCTCTCCAGATTTTCATCCTGAGCACCGATCACCCATTCCTGTACAGTTGATTGAAGCTGGTCCACACGTGAATTTTTATGTCTCCAGGAATAGCCAAGCATTTCCGGGTCAAATGGGCCCAACCACTCATTGCTATCATCGGAGTCCACCAGATTGGACCCTCGGGGTAGCAGAAGACGGATACTGAGCTGCACCGGGGCAACACCGTTGATCAACTCAAGTTCGACAATCTGACGTAACAACTCCAAGTAGCCCTCTAGAGTTGTCCAAGGTGTAAAGGGTACAAATGTAGGCTGCATGGAGATATCAAGTCGCCTCAGCAGATGGAGTGCACTACGAAAGTCTTCAGCAGTGTGACCCTTGTCCAACTTTTCCAACACGTCGTCTTCAATGGACTCCACGGCACTGGTGATAAACAGACAATTCTGTTCAGAGAATCTCGATATGAGTTTCTCATGTTGAATCAGATGCTCGATCTTGATTGTCGCATCCCATGTCATTCCCGGAAATTCTTCCTGAAATTGATCAATGATCCTGCGGGCGTGGCCTGGCCCATTGAGAAAGTCTGGATCGCCAAATGAGATGTGCTCTGCACCCGCTTCTATCTGCTGTCGGATATCGCTGAGCACCACGTCTGCCGAAACCACTCTGAACGCACCCGAGTACACTGGTACCACGGGGCAGTGGCGACACAGATGCTTGCAACCTCGACTGGCCTCGACAAAACCGGTTGTTTTCTCTGCACCGTCCGCGCACGTCAATCGCGAATACCGACCGAGCTCGGGAAGCAAGGAACGAAGCGGGTGGGTGAACACCAGTTTGTCCATGGATACGCGAGTCTCGCGCAGTTCAGACAGTGAAGTTCCGTCTCGCACTGCCTGACACAATGACAGAATATCTGATTCTGCCTCTCCTCCGAAAACAAACCCGCAACCGAGCGAACGAAAGAATTCGTCGTTGACCGGGGCATACAGGCCGAAAACACAGATCGCTGCATTCGGATTTCGATCGACAATTTCCGGAATCAGGTCGGTTGCCAGACGTGCACCCGTATGCATGGCGAGATGAACCGCAACCACATCCGCCTGAATGACAGAATCAGCCTGAAAGGGTTCGATGGACAGGTCGATGCAGTCAACCTCAAATTCGTCGCGCTCCAGCCAGGCAGCAGGCTGAGCCAACGCAAATGGTTGTCGTCCAATTTCGTAGGGGCTGATCAGGACGACCTTCATGATTGAACCGGAAGGGTATGGAACTATAGGAGTCCCAGACTGAGCAAGGCGTCCTCAGACATACGATCCTTGGTCCAAGGTGGATCCCAGACCAGTTCGACCGTCGCATCCTCAACCCCCTCGACACACTTTACTGCACACTCGACGGTAGCTGGAAACGTCTGCGCAACAGGACATCCGGGCGTAGTCAGGGTCATTTGGACACTCACCTTTCTGTCATCACTGATATCGACGTCATAGATCAGGCCAAGATCATAAATATTGACTGGAATTTCGGGGTCATAGACACCGCGAAGCGCATCAATAATCTGTTGCTCAAAAACAGCATCGGATACTCGCCCACCATTGCCAGGCATTGTTGACTCTGATTCGGCACGGTCGGTATCCGAGCTGCTCATAAACTCGGAGATGAAATCCACTTTCCGGGACAGTGCCGATTGATTGTTGGATTCGCCTGTCATGCTGAGCTACTCAGTCGTTACCTGCCTTTCGGTCCTGTTGATCGCTGCAATTGCTGTATGCCACGCCAGTGTCGCGCATTTGACACGGGTCGGAAACTCACGAACACCACTCAGCACCTCCAATTTCCCAATGTCCACCGAATTGCTGTCTGCGTCGCCAGTCACCCTGGCATGAAATCGGTCAAAGAGCTTTTCAGCCTCGGATTTCGATTTACCGAGCATCATCTCGGTCATAATCGAAGCCGAAGCTACCGATATCGCACAGCCACGACCAACGAATCGGATATCCTGGATGACCTCATCCGCGTCAAGCAGGCATTGCAGGGTGAGTTCATCTCCACAAAGCGGATTGACGCCTTCCGCCGAGCAATTCGCTGATTCCAAAGAACCGAAGTTGCGCGGATTCCTGCTGTGATCTATGATCACCTCCTGGTAGAGCGCTCTGAGATCGTCCATCATCGCTTGAACAGTTCCCGTGCCTTATCCAGAGCATCGAACAGACAGTCAATGTCTTCAATTGAATTGTAGACCGCGAAAGACGCTCGCGCAGTCGCCGCGACATTGAAGTGCTGCATAACAGGCATGGCACAATGATGCCCCACCCGGATCGCAACACCCTCGCGATCCACTATGGTTCCAATGTCATGGGCATGGATTCCATCTATCTCAAATGCAAACACACCGGATTTACGTGGTGCCATTCCGAATATCCGAATGTCGCTGTATTGTCCGGCACGCTCGTGACAGTATTCCAGCAACTGGTTTTCATGAGACGCAATCGCATCAAACCCGATTTCCCACATGAATTTTGCCGCTTCACCAAATCCGACACTGTCCGCGATATTCGGTGTCCCAGCTTCAAATTTATGCGGAATCTCGGCATATTCCGAGCCAGCGAAAGTCACCCGTTTTATCATTTCCCCACCGCCCTGATATGGCGGCATTGCGTCAAGCAGTTCCTCGCGTCCGTAAAGGATACCGATTCCTGTCGGACCGTACATCTTGTGTCCTGAGAGAGTCAGAAAATCGCATTCAAGTTCCCTTACGTCAATCGCAAGATGAGGTGCCGCCTGAGCCGCATCAACAACCACAACCGCACCGTATTCATGAGCGTGTTGTGTCATCTGCCTGATCGGATTAACCGTCCCAAGGGAGTTGGCGACGTAGGTAATTGCAACAATTGCAGTTTTCTCGCTCAGGAGTCCCAGATACTCTTCCTGAATAATCTGGCCGCTGTCACCCATCGGAATCATCCGCACCCGACTTCCGGTCTGTTCGGCAATGATTTGCCAAGGCACAATATTGGAATGATGCTCCATTTCGCTGACCAGAATCTCATCACCGGGCTTCAGACTGAGTCGACCGTATGAACTGGCGATCAAATTCAACCCTTCGGTTGTCCCTCTGACAAAGATGATCTCCCTGGCGTACGCCGCGTTTACAAACTGACACGCCAGCCTTCTAGCATTTTCATAGGCCTCGGTGGCTCGGTCGCTCAACGCATGCACACCTCGATGAACGTTGGCGTGCTGGGACGCGTAATACTTGTCCAGTGCCTGAGTTACTGCCAGGGGTTTTTGCGAACTGGCAGCATTATCGAGGTAAACCAGTTTCTTTCCGTATACGACCTCACTCAGGATTGGAAACTGCTCGCGAATCGCGACCGGATCAATTGCACCATTCACTGCACGTTCCCGATCAACTGTAAGTGCCGACTGCGTCATGCCGCCTCCCTGACTGAAATGTCTGAACTGAGCTTTTGCTGAACCAGATTGGAGACCTCGGTCTGTACCGGTTCCAGATCAATATCTCTCACAATTTCTGCTGCAAAGGCATCAGTAAGAATTGTTCTCGCCTGCTGTTCCGTAAGACCGCGGGAGCGTAGATAAAAAACCGCATTCTCATCCAACTGTCCGATAGTCGCGCCGTGCGAACACTTGACGTCGTCAGCGTAAATCTCGAGCTGGGGCTTGGTATCGGCTTCTGCATTCCGCGATAGAAGCAGGTTTCTGTTCTGTTGCTGCGCATCAGTATGTTGCGCACCAGGTGCAACCTTGATACGGCCATGAAATACCGAGCGAGCACGATCGTCGAGTACGCCTTTATAGAACTCATCACTGGTTGCGTCTGCACTTTCGTGTGCAATTGTCGTGTAGTTGTCGATATGTTGGTTGCCTTTGCCGATATAGAGCCCTTTCAGTTCACAGTGTGCGTGTTTCCCGTCCAACGATTGGATCACTTCGTGACGATTGAGCAAAGCACCAAGTGAGATTGAGAATATCCGATACCGACTGCTGTCCTTCTGTCGGGTTTTCGCCGAACCGATGTGGAACGCAGACTCGCTTTCGTTCTGTACCCGATAGTGGTCAACCTGGGAATCCGCTTCCAGATTGAACATGAATGAGGAATTCGTCAGGTGATTTGTGTTACCCAACGACAGGTATCGCTCAATCAACTGGAATCTGGCGCCTTCGCCTGCATGAACAAAATTATTTACGTTACAGAATCGGGTGTCCGCATCATCCAGACTCAGAAACAGAATTTCAAGTGGCTTGTCCAGTGTCATGTCTGAACCGATCTGAACCACCACCCCGTCAGCTGCAAATCCCGCGCCCAATGCAGTGAAACCGTGCTCCGCGTTCAATGACATTGACTGCAATTCCTGTAACGCAAACTCGAAAGAACATGTGTCTCCATCCGCTTTGGAATCCAGAATATCAGCAAGACTCAAGATACTGACAGTGTCCGGCAAACTCGCAAGATCGGACAGTTCAGAACTGAACCAGCCGTTCAGAAATACAGCTCGGTAAGTGTCGGTATCGGACAGTCGCCATTCACCGAGATCCAAACTGTCCGGCTTGGAGTCCGAACTTCGAGATAACTCGAACTGATGTTTTTCAAGTGGACGGATATTGGTGTATCGCCATTGCTCATCAGTCATTCTAGGCAACCCTGTCAGCGCAAAGCGAGCCAGCGCGTTCTTGCGCAACTCGGCGACAGATTCGATCGACGATCCGGGTAACGTGTGAGCAAGACGCCTGCCCTGCTCGGTGAAATAATTTGCGAGCGGGCTGACTTTCATGCGACTGCGGCGGCGGTTTCTTCAACCACCCAAGTGTAGCCATATTTTTCCAGTTCATGTGCAAGATTCTTGTCACCGGAACGCACGATACGTCCACCGACCAACACATGTACATGATCCGGAACGATGTATTCAAGAATACGGGGAAAGTGTGTGATGATGATCGACGAACGACCTGCGTCAGCAAGTGAGTTGACACCTTTCGATACGATCTTCAGCGCATCGATGTCAAGTCCCGAATCGGTCTCATCCATCACTGCCAACTTCGGTTCCAGCATCATCATCTGAAGTATTTCATTTCGTTTCTTCTCACCGCCCGAGAACCCTTCATTGACGGACCGGTAGAGAAATGACTCATTTATTTCGAGCAACTTCATTTTTTCTCGCACAACCTTGAGAAAATCGATCGCATCCAACTCCGGTTCTCCCCGATGTCTGCGCATCGCATTCACCGCCGCTTTGATCAGGTAAATGTTGTTGACGCCCGGTATTTCGATCGGATGCTGAAAAGCGAGAAATATCCCTTCGCGGGCACGCTCTTCCGGGTCGAGATCCAGCAGATCCATACCGTTGAATGTAATACTGCCCCGTGCCACGTCTTCCACTTTACCCGTTATGACGTTGGCCAATGTGCTTTTCCCGGACCCATTGGGTCCCATCACGGCGTGCACCTCGCCGGCATTGACTTCAAGATTGATTCCGTCAAGAATGTTCTTGTCTTCAATCTGAACGTTGAGATCAAAAATTGAGAGCATGATTCCTTTTTCCTTAAGCATGCATGGTTAAAGATTGTTCGATTGACATACAGTCGGCGGTCAGCCAACTGCACCTTCGAGACTGATGCCAAGCAGTTTCTGTGCTTCGACCGCAAACTCCATCGGAAGTTCCTTGAACACTTCCTTGCAGAATCCGTTTACGATCATGGACACCGAATCCTCCTCCGACAGCCCACGTTGACGACAGTAAAACATCTGATCCTCACTGATTCGTGAGGTTGTCGCCTCATGTTCGACTTTCGCGGTTGGATTCTTGACCTCGATATATGGAAATGTATGTGCCCCGCACCGGTCGCCCATCAGCAGCGAATCGCATTGCGAATAGTTTCTGGCGTTCTCAGCTCCCTTCAATATGCGCACGAGTCCGCGGTAGGAATTCTGCCCGCGGCCGGCTGATACGCCCTTGGAGATGATGGTACTCGACGTATTCTGTCCGATGTGAACCATCTTTGTCCCGGTATCTGCCTGCTGACAGTTGTTGGTCAAGGCTACCGAGTAGAACTCGCCGATCGAATTGTCAGCTTCAAGCATGACACTGGGGTATTTCCAGGTAATCGCCGAACCGGTCTCCACCTGTGTCCAAGAGATTTTTGCATTCTCGCCCCGACATGCGCCGCGCTTGGTCACAAAATTGTAAATACCGCCGCGACCTTCCTCATCACCCGGATACCAGTTCTGGACTGTGGAGTACTTGATTTCCGCATCCTTGAGCGCGATCAGTTCCACAACCGCGGCATGCAGTTGATTCTCATCTCGCATTGGAGCCGTGCATCCCTCAAGGTAACTGACATAGCTTCCTTCATCCGCGATGATCAATGTCCTTTCAAACTGTCCGGTATTCATTGCATTGATCCGGAAATACGTCGACAGTTCCATCGGACAGCGTACGCCTTTCGGCACATAGACGAAAGATCCGTCACTGAAAACCGCTGAGTTCAGTGCGGCGAAGTAGTTATCGCCGGATGGCACGACTGATCCCAGATATTTCTGCACCAGTTCCGGATGTTCCTGAACCGCTTCGGAAAACGAACAGAATATGACACCAGCATCTGCGAGTGTCTTCTTGAATGTCGTGGCAACCGAGACACTGTCGAATACAGCGTCCACCGCGACACCCGCGAGCATTTTCTGCTCGGAAAGCGGAATTCCCAGTTTCTCGTAGGTTTCCAGGAGTTTCGGATCAACCTCGTCCAGACTCTTGGGTCGATCAGCATCGGACTTCGGTGCGGAGTAATAACTGATTGATTGATAGTCAATCGGTGTGTAGTTGACATGAGCCCAGACCGGTTCGGTCATTTTTTTCCATCGCGCATATGCTTTCAGGCGCCAATCGCGCATGAATTCAGGTTCATTTTTCTTGGCTGACAGCGCAATGACGACATCCTCGTCAAGTCCGGGCGGAAATGTTTCCGACTCGATGTCGGTTACAAAGCCTTCCTTGTACTCGCGTTTGACAAAGCCGCTGATATCGGTTGCAGTAGATTGATTCACAATTCAGTCCGTCGTAAGTGATTTATTGCATGATTCAGTTGAAGGCCACTTGCTGGGTTTGCCGCAACGTTCCGCATCGCGCTGACTGTCTCTGTGAGACTTCGCGTACGCGTTGCGACTGAATGATTTCGCCGAGTTTCAGTTGATCAAGAAAAAAAGAAATCTGGGAACTGAGTTCAGTCCATAACTCGTGCGTCAGACAAATTTCACCATCCTGACAATCTTCCCGCCCATGACATCGGGTTACATCAACCGATTCGTCGACGGCGCTGATTATCTCATAGATTGAAATCTCGTCGGCCGGTTTGGTCAACTGATAGCCGCCTCCGGGTCCACGTACTCCACTCACGAGACCCCTGGCTTTCAGTCCCGCGAACAGCTGTTCAAGATACGCAATCGAAATTTCCTGATGTTCGGCTATACTTTTCAGCGACACCCTGTCATGGTCGGCCTGGTGCAACGCCAGGTCCATCATCGCCGTAACCGCATAGCGGCCTTTGGTAGTCAGTTTCATCGGTTCAATTCGGTCTGAAAATAATAACCAACTAATTTACTTGGTTTATATATGATTGTCAAGTAATTGCGCTGACCATAGGGGCTTCGAAGCTTCTTTCAACGTTGCCATATTGTTCCGGAAAGGCGTGGAGGCTTAGCCAGACGCGTGTGAGAAATTTGCCGTAGAATGTGATAACAGCGGAAACATTGCAATTGCAATTATCAAACTGCAAAGACGCTTTAACTGCATCCCCGAGATTAACTGTCATTACGCCAACCGATCTCAGGAAACTGAAATGAAAATCGATATCCAAAGAAATTCGATCGATAATTTCAGTATGCGACTATCGATCAATTCGCAGAGATTCCTTGAAAATCGCGAATCAAATTTAAGTGTCAACTTAAATCGTCGGAAGTCTTTCTAATTTGTCCATCCAATTGGAAAAATTTGGACATTCTGTACGTATTTGATCCAGACCGATGTGTAACACACCGAGTGTTCCCAAAAGCGGTTTTTCGTAGCCCTCAATGAGTTCTTGGATTCGTTTAGAAGGAGCCCGGTCGGGTGTATCATCAATTTCTTCGGGATTCGCAAATTGATCTCGAATTCTTTGAAATTTTTCGGTAAGTTCCGGCCGTCCGATTCCGTTACAGAAATTTGTACAGTCGCTGAAGAGAAGAGCTTCAAATTCATGCATCATCAAGTAAGGAATGAAACGACTTTTATTGAAAGCACTCCCCATTTGCGAACAGACATCATTTGATATACGGTTCTCTACAATTTCAGCTTTCTTTGAGAATGGACTACTTGATGCTTTTGCGCGGCCTGGCCATGCTCCGGCTCCGCTCTTCGGCAAGCCATAATAATCTACCATGATCGTCGCAAAGCAACCACTATCTTCACGAAGGTGGTGAACTATATCCTGCTGTACCGTCGGCCAAGTTCTAATTCCGCCCCGGCGAATGCGCTGTCGAGCATTTCCTATCAATCTCGCACCGACTGAAGAGTATCCGAAATTACAACAAAGATGTGGTTCCAATATCTCTTTCACAAAACTCTCTTCGGTTTGCCCTTCTACGTGAACTAATAGTCGAAGCATTATCTTGAATGGTTTTTGCTGCTTGTTGACTCCGGACGTCCCCCAAACTGGTTCTTCTCCCAAAGTTGTCCGAGGCTGTAACGTTCTAGCCAGCTGTCAAGACTACCAGATTCCAATCTGGTGAAACTGGTAGCGCCATTTTCTCGTTCTGCTACGAGTACGTCCTTTGGTTCGAAATTGTCCAACAACAGTGACGACTGCGTAGCAAAAATTATTTGCGATCTAGTTGAAGCTTGTTTGATTAACGAGGCTAAAAGAATAATTGCATACGGATGCAGACCAAGTTCTGGCTCATCCATAATTATGACTGACGGATACAACTCTGCAGGTTGGAAGAGTAGAGTTGTAAGAGCGATAAAGCGAAGTGAGCCGTCTGAAAGGGATGACGAATCAAAATAGGCATCTGAATTTCGGTGTTTCCACTCAAGCCTAATTTTGTTTTCATTCAACCTTTGTGGTGCGAGTTGAAAATCTTCGAAGAATGGTGCAGCCAGTTGTACCGTTTGTCTAATGAGTTCATACGAATTTTCATGGTTACTTTGTAGGTAAAAGAGATAAGCAGCAAGGTTCGAGCCGTCCGGGCGCAGGAAATTATTGTCGTGTATGTCTGCCGTTGTTTTTAAAGGCGACGTTTGGCTGGTATCGTGAAAATGGTAGTAACGCCAACTATCAATTCTATCTTGTACGTACATTGGAATCCCGCGAACCTTGCTGACACTAATTCCTGCTTCGCCGTTTTTACCAGCAATACCCTTTATATAGGGCTTAGGATATTTCTCTTTATCCCAAAAATACAGTGTTTCATCAAATGGGACCAAATTGTCGCTATCGTCTAAACCCAATTGAATTTTATACTGGTTTGCTTCATTCTCGAAGGCTACATCGAGAGTTAGGTTTTGGGTATTTTTGACTCCAAAATGCAGTAGATTATCTGCTCCGCCTGATCGTAGTACGTAGTGCCTTAATTTCCCACGTCGTATTGCGTTCAAGAAAGAAAAGACTTCGAGAAGATTGGATTTACCGGATCCATTTGATCCGATCAGTATATTAATTGGCTTGAGCTGTAGGCGTTCAATACAAGATATGCTTTTGAACCCCTTTATAGTGACCCAGTCAAGGAAACACGAATCATTCATTAGTGAGATAATCTTAACCTATCAAAAGTAAACAAGAATCGGTCACCTGTTCATTTGACTTTAAATTGTAAAGGTCAATATACCATAAACACGTAAGAGGCATTTTCGTCAGCCAACAGGTGATAGCTACTGCCACGACGGTTTCGATTGTGCAACCAGCAGCAGTCTACATCTGTATGAATTCCGGGTTGAATTTCTCCTCCATTCGGCTGTGCTATCATTCATTTGAATTTAGAAACTACAGTTTTGTTGATCAGCTGAACAGTGAACGTTGAAAAAGCACGCGATCCGGTCTGCGGCATGTTCGTCCATCCGGAGACTTCCAAGCACCAATTCGAACATGAAGGACAAGCCTACTGGTTTTGCTGTAACGGCTGTCTGACGAAATTCAAGTCTGACCCCGTCAAATATCTGAGTCCAGACTGTCACAGTAAGGATTCCGGAGTCGAACAAGAGAACTTGCCACCGGGTACAAAGTTCACATGCCCCATGCACCCTGAAGTCATACAGATCGGGCCCGGTGACTGTCCGAGTTGCGGCATGTCGCTCGAACCCATGGATATACCTCTGGTCAATGAGGGCCCGAATCCGGAACTTGTGGACTTCACCAGACGACTCTGGGTGGGTTTGTTGCTCGGAATCCCTCTGCTCATCATTGCCATGGGTCCGCACCTAGGCATTCCGATTCACAACGTCATCTCCATCCAGACATCAAACTGGCTTCAGATGATTCTATCGACACCTATTGTCTTGTTTTGCGGATTGCCGTTTTTCAAGCGAGGCTGGGCTTCAATCACCAACCGTTCACTAAACATGTTCACACTGATCGCAATGGGAACCGGTGTTGCATACATTGCAAGCGTATTATTTGTTCTTTTTCCCATCATGTTCTCACCATTGGTCGGTGTTGAGACTTTGCAGTTGGGTGTTTATTTCGAGGTATCTTCGGCGATCATCGTACTGGTTCTTTTCGGTCAGATCATGGAATTGAAAGGACGCGAAAAAACCGCCGGCGCGATCAAGGCACTGATGCGCCTCATGCCACCGACTGCCAGCAGACTAAATGAGAACGGACAGACTGAAGAGGTCGAACTTGACTCCATCATGGTCGACGATCTTCTTCAGATTCGACCGGGTGACAGCATTCCGCTGGATGGCACCATACATAGCGGCTTTTCGGGTATCGACGAATCATTGATCACCGGTGAATCGATTCCTGTCGAGAAATCAGCCGGCGACCCTGTTCGGGCCGGAACGCTCAATGGTACGGGTTCGTTTGTGATGAAGGTGGAACGATCGCGCAGTGACAGTACGTTGTCACAGATTGTGCAGATGGTCAGCAAGGCGCAAAGAAGTCAGGCACCCATCCAAAGACTGGTGGATACGGTAGCCGGCTGGTTTGTACCGATCGTCATTACGATTGCCGTGATCTCATTTGCTGTCTGGAGCGTATTCGGGCCGGAACCTCAATTCACGTTCGCCCTGGTCGCTTTCGTCTCAGTTCTGATCATTGCATGTCCTTGCGCACTTGGGCTGGCGACACCAATGTCGGTGATGGTGGCTGTAGGACAGGCAGTACGACATGGTGTTCTTGTCAAGGAAGCCGAAGCATTGGAGACGCTCCCGAAAATCCGAACACTGGTCGTCGATAAAACCGGGACCCTGACTTCCGGGAAACCGATTCTCGATGAGATTCGGACTTTGGAAGGATTTGATCGGGATGTATTGTCATACGTCGCCGCGCTCGCCCGATCAAGTGAGCACCCGTTGTCGGAAGCGATTGTCAAAGGTGCTGAGGAAAGAGGCGTCGAGCATCGTACGGTGACGAATTTTGAGGCAACACCGGGGATGGGAATACAGGGTACTGTGGATGATCAGGAAGTTCTGATCGGAAACCTCCGATTTCTTCAGACCCGCGGGGTCAAAGACCTTGCTTCAGACGTACGGGAAGGATCTTCAGCGAGCGAAAGGACAGTTGTCCATTTCGCAGTCAATGGTGTCCGCGCAGGCGTGCTTGAAATCTCCGACCCAGTGAAACCCACCAGCGCGGGCGCGGTTCAAGCACTTCAGTCCAAGGGCATCGAAGTCATTATGGCGACCGGCGACAGCTGGGCTACAGCCGAGGCGATTGCCGCGCAATGTAAGATTGATACCGTACATGCTGAAATTCTACCCGACGAGAAACTCGAACTGGTCAGGACACTGCAAAGTGACGGTACAACCGTTGCGATGGCCGGCGACGGTATCAACGACGCCCCGGCACTCGTGCAGGCGGATGTGGGTATCGCCATGGGTGATGGCGCAGACGTATCATTGGAATGTGCCGGTATCACCATTCCGAATGGTGATCTGCAGTGCATCGTTCAAGCACTGTCTCTGGCGCAAGCGACTATGACCAACATCAGACAGAACCTGTTCTTCGCATTCGCCTACAACACCGTCGGCGTTCCAGTAGCCGCAGGTGTGTTTTTTCCTGTGTTCGGGTGGCTCCTGTCACCGGTATATGCAGCAGCGGCAATGAGTCTGTCATCCGTATCAGTAATCGCCAATGCACTTAGACTGCGTAACTTCAATCCATAGCATTACTTGCGGTTTTTCGGCCAGGCGATTCGTAGGCAGGCAACCGCCGCAATACCCAGAATGAGAGTCAGGAACCCGAAGCCATCGCTGCTCCAGTCAACCACTGCCGCGATCAACGATGCACTGCCGAGTAACGTGAAGAAAAGTCCGGGGCTGATTCCGCCAGGTCCCTGAATGGAGCTCATTCCCCGCCCTCGCATCTGGTTTTCGTGAATATACGAAAGCACCGTATGGGCAAGGCGCGGAATCTCAGGTGCGATCGACAGCAGATATGGAGTTTCGGCCCTTATCTTCTCGCTGATATTCGAGATACTCGCCTGTTTACGCACCCAGTCCTCGAGAATCGGACGCGCAGTTGCGCCGATGTCCAGTTCGGGGCACAATGTCTTGACCAATCCCTCAAGATTGAGATAGGTTTTCTGAAACAGCAGCAATTGCGGTTGGACAACGATTCCAAACTCCCGAAATACCCGAAACAGACGACCCATCAGCCTACCGGATGAGATTTCACCGACAGGTTGGTTCACATACTGTTCGCAGACAGACCTGATACAGATTTCAAATTCCTGAGTTGGAATATCCGGTGGTGCCCAACCCGAACGGATATGCAGGTCTACCACTCGCTGATAGTCCTGACGAAGGATGGCCAGAATATTTTCAACGAGATACCTGCAATCGATTTCTGACAGGATACCCATGATCCCGAAATCCACCACACGCAGCTGACCGAGTTCTGAAACGAAAAGATTACCTGGATGAAGATCGCCATGAAAAAAACGATCATGAAACGCCTGAATGAAGAAGGTTCTTACCAAATTCTCAGAAAACAGTTGTAAATCGACCCCTGTCTCCCGCAAATCCTCAATGTCCCGAACCGACATGCCTTCAACTCGCTCCAGTACCAAGACATCGGATCGCGTGTATTTCCAATAGACCTCGGGGACATAGATGAAATCATCGTCCTCAAAACGGTTACGAAAGCGATTGGCATTCGCCGCCTCGACAGTCAGGTCCAAGCTGTTCAGCATGACGTTTTCGAAATATTCCACCAAATCCCTTGGTCGATAATTTTCAGAATTCGGCCGAAACAGGTTGAACAGTCGTGCCAGGGAATACATGACCTGAATATCAAGACTGATCTGGTTCCGAATTCCAGGACGGAGCACTTTGACAACAACGTCCTCACTACTTCGAAGAACCGCATTATGTGCCTGCGCGACCGAGGCTGAAGCAACCGGAATCTCATCAAACGAACTGAATACCGTATCAATCGGCGAGTTCAAGGATTCTTCTATAATCTGCCGCGCCTGCACACCGCTGAATGGCGAAACCTGATCCTGCAGAACGTTCAGCTCTCTGATCACGTCTTCTGGAAACAGGTCGGGACGGGTGGACATGATCTGACCGAACTTGACAAAAATCGGCCCCAGTTCCTGCAATGCTTCGCACAATCGAACGCCATAGGGTTGGTGATCATCAAATTCTGCCTTGCCACCGACAACATTCAGAATACCCGCAAGAAACGGAATACTCAGATGTTGGGTGAGCGGCCCGTCCAATCCATGTCTTCGAATCGTCCGGACAATCTCCCGCAATCGTTTGAGGTGCGCTACCGTTATCATTTGTCAGTACGTTTATCGAGACGATCGGTACGCTTCTCCAGACGATCAATATCCGCCTGCAAGGTATCCACGTCATCCATGAACTTCTCGACCCGCGAGCGGGTTGGCAACAACTGCTTCTGATCGATCAATGTATTACGTATCTTGGCTACCAGCGTAGAGTCTGTGCCCCGCAGGTTCCGATTGCTCCAGCGCAACAGATTTCCAATTTGGCGCGCAGGTACATCACCTGTTTTCTGGGCCATTACTTCTTCCCAGTCAAATTCCGCGCTGTCGAAAATCTGATACAGACGTTGTGCCAGCTTCAAGTCACCTGTAATTTCCACACCTTGAAGTCTGGCAGGGTTGCGATCCTCGGAAAACACCGCCTTGACAATCGCCATCAAGTTGCCCTGTATGACTAAATCTGCCTCCTCATCCGGTACGCTGCACTCAAACACTTGCGCATCTGCAAATCGCAGACCGAATTGCTGATTCAGGTCGGTAAACCTGAAAAGTATTTTTCGGTTGTCCAGCTCCTCCAACAGACTTCGAAATCCTTCGTCAGAATCTGCCGCTTCACTGATCGCCGCAAATAACCTGTCAGAAAACGTTGTGACAACAAAATTTGTGTACGGATTGAGCATTTGGACAGATTCAGATTTTCCAACCGATATGGAGCGCGACAATTCCGCCTGTGAGATTGTGGAATTCGACACGTTCGAATCCAGCGTCGGCGATCATTGACGCAAGTGTATCCTGATCTGGATGCCTGCGAATCGACTCGACAAGATACTGGTAACTTGCCCGGTCTCCCGCCACTGCCTCGCCAAGTCTTGGAATTACGCTGAATGAATATCGGTCATACAATTTTTCGAGCAGCGGAATGACGGGCCTGGAAAATTCCAGAATCAGCATTCTGCCACCGGTACGAGTAACTCGATACATGGACCGCAACGCGTCTTCGATGCGCGTCACATTCCTCAACCCAAATGAGATGATGACACAATCGAAGCAATCGTCTGCAAAAGCGAGATTTTCCGCGTCAGTCTGCACACACCGAAGCTTGCCGACAAACCCGTGATCGATCATTCGGTCCTGTCCGAGCTTCAGCATTGATTCGTTGATGTCAGTCAACACGATGCTACCTTTGGTACCAAGTTTTTTTGCCACGGCCAGACTGATGTCTCCCGTACCACCTGCCACATCAAGCACGGAACTGTTGGGTCGGATCCCACCGTATGCAATAGCAAGGCGCTTCCACATTCTGTGGACGCCAAACGACATCAAGTCGTTCATCAGATCGTAACGGTTTGAAACGGAACTGAAGACCTGTCGAACCAGCGAATCCTTTTCGGATTCAACTACCCGGCGAAATCCGAACTGGGTGGTCGCGGTGCGTCCGCCGTCTGAAACTCCGTCGGATCTACGTCGATTCTCTTCGTTGATATCCGGCATCCTGCAACCTATCCAGATACGATTGCCAATATCTGTCCTTGTTCGTACCCAGTTCGTACAAAAGTTCCCATGAATAAATACCGGTATCGTGACCGTCGTCAAATTTCAGCACAACAGCATAATTCCCCACAGGTTCGATTGCCCAGACATTGACGCGTTCCTTACCATATTGAAGAACCTGCTGTCCTGGCCCATGCCCCTGAACTTCGGCTGACGGTGAATAAACCCGCAAGTATTCGCAACTCAACTCGAAAGTGTTACCGTCCGGAAAACTGATTTCGAGAATCCGCGATTGCTTGTGAAGCTTGATCTCGGTCGGTGTGATATTATCGGTCACGATTGGTACGGCAAGAAATTCCGTTTTCTCAGGCGAGCCATTCAGCTGCACGTTCGGAGAAATAACTGAGTACTCCGTCTCCGCCTGCCCGCTTGAACGCCAATAGCGATTCGAGAATGACTTTTCGCTCATCCAGCCAGCCGTTTTTTACTGCAGCCATCAGCATGGCATATTCGCCGCTGACCTGATAGGCAAATGTGGGTACACCGAACTCGGACTTGACCCGACGGACAATATCCAGATAGGGCATTCCGGGCTTGACAATCACCATATCCGCCCCTTCCGCCAGGTCCAGCTCAACTTCCCGTAACGCTTCGTCGCTGTTCGCAGGATCCATCTGATAGGTTCGCTTGTCCCGACCACCGAGCTCAGATGCGGAACCGACCGCATCCCGAAATGGACCATAGAAAGCAGAAGCGAATTTCACAGCATAGGAAAGAATGAGTACGTTGTGGAAACCTTCATTTTCCAATGCCTTTCGGATGGCGCCAACGCGACCGTCCATCATCTCCGATGGCGCAATAATATGCACACCGGCACGAGCCTGCGACAAAGCCTGTTTGACAATCACATCGAGGGTGACATCATTTTCCACGTAACCATCCGCATTGGAAATTCCGTCGTGACCGTCTATTGTGAATGGATCGAGAGCAACATCCGCCATCACCCCGATTTCCGGAACGGACTCACGCACTGCAGAAATCGCCCTCTGCGCCAAACCATCCGGATTGTAGGATTCTTCCGCCCACTTGGTTTTCTTCGACTTGGGTACAACCGGAAATATTGCAATAGTCGGAACCCCCAAATCATATAGTTTTCGGCATTTTTCTATCAGCAGATCGACGCTCAAACGATCAATTCCGGGCATGGATGGTATGGGTTCTCGGTAATTTTCCCCCTCGCACACGAATATCGGCTGAATCAGGTCGGCTGGTGTCAAGTTGGATTCGCGAACCATGCGTCGAATAAAGTCGCAACTTCGAAGGCGACGCATTCGAGTGGTGGGATAGCCTGTTTTGGACATTTGCTTGTTGGTGGTGGCTAAGAATCTAAAGTCGTATCGGATGCTTCGCGTCTAGATGTCCCCGATCACCCGATCAACCTGCTCAGCTATATCTGCCAGATCGCCGGAGGCATCTACTGTTCGAAGCAGACCCGATTGTTCATAGTAGACAAGTAGCGGTTTCGTATTCTCATCGTAAACGGAAAGACGATTTACGATCGATTTCTCATTATCGTCATCGCGTTGCATCAGTTCGCCGATGTCTCCGCAATCGTCACACTTCCCTTCAACCTTGGTTGGATTGAAATAGACATTATAGATTCTCCCGCAATTGGTACAGGTTCTACGCCCGGACAATCTCTTGATCAATGCACTGTGCTCGACGTGCAGATGTACCACCATCGTCAAAGGCGACATCCTTTCCCCCAGCATCGCGTCCAGTTGCTCGGCTTGATTTATGCTGCGAGGGAAACCATCCAACAAGAAACTTGACCAGATATTTCCCGCATCCAAGTGTTGTGCAATCAGTTCCGTTACCAGTTCATCCGGTACGAGATTGCCTTTCTGCATTAACGCCGATGCTTTCAGTCCAAGTTCGGTACCCGACTTGACAGCATCTCGAAGCAGGTCACCCGTTGATATATGGGCAACACCATATCGCTCGACCACAAATTTAGCCTGACTGCCCTTCCCAGAGCCAGGCGGTCCTAGAAATACCAATCTCATGACTTATACTCCTTCAAGTATTCGGTAGTTCCGACGAATTCGGAATTACCTTGGCCAATCAATGTTCATTGTAAATCCAAATTGATAATCACATACATAATTCAGATTGAGACCGTAGGTTCTGGTCTCGACAATCTCCGGTTGAATGAGTATATTTCTCAATCTAGTTAACTTGGTTCGACATCATTACCGGCTGAAAAAATTTCTCTTGTTCGCTCATCGCCCGACTTCCCTATCGAGCCGCCGGACAAAGTCTGGAACTGATCCCATTCGCTGTAGAACCACGAAGTGTTATGATTGACTATATGAAAGTTGAAGTCGGTGCCTTTGAAGAGATGTCGAGACAACACTATAGAGAAGATTCTGGAGTTGATCTCGCGGATTGTGAAGTACGTAGACTTAAGGAGCCAAACTCAACTGATTATGAGTCAGGCCATTTGATCGACTGATGACAATTTCCGGCAATCTACTCTACGCTCAATCTGGCGGAGTGACTTCCGTCATCAACGTTTCCGCGGCAGCTGTAATTGAGACAGCTCGTGCACATCCAGATGCAATCGGACGGGTATTAGCCGCCAAAGATGGAATACTTGGGGTGCTTAACGAGACGCTGATTGACATCACCGAAGAACCTGCCGAAAACCTGCAGGCGCTCAAGCACACCCCTTCAGGTGCATTCGGATCATGTCGCTACAAGCTTCAGGACCCGGACAGGCAGCAACAGGAATTTAACCGGGTTGTCGATGTGTTCGAGCAGCATAACATCCGACATTTTCTCTACAACGGTGGCAATGATTCCGCAGATACCTGTCTGAAACTCGCGCGACAGCTGGAAAAGCGCCTCGGGGATGTCACCGTCAATCACATACCCAAAACTGTTGACAACGATCTTGCGATCACTGACTGCTGTCCCGGATTCGGATCAGTCGCCAAATACATCGCCGTTTCAACCCGCGAGGCAAGTTTCGATGTCGCCGCCATGGCCAGCACCTCAACCAAAGTCTTCATCATCGAAGTCATGGGACGGCATGCGGGCTGGATCGCCGCCGCCGGGGGACTTGCCTCCGACCCCGACACCAATATTCCGATCGTCATTCTGTTTCCGGAGATTCCATTCGACCGTGCGAGCTTCATCCACAAAGTTGAGTACTCCGTACAAACCCATGGATATGTTTCGATCGTAGTATCTGAAGGCGCCCGTTACGAGAACGGCAGATTTCTGGCTGAACAGGGTACTCGGGATGCGTTCGGGCATGCGCAGCTGGGCGGCGCCGCGCAGGTTGTGGCACAAATTGTCAAGGACGACCTGGGCTTCAAGTATCACTACGCAATTGCGGACTACCTGCAAAGATCGGCGCGACACATCGCCTCAAAAACCGACGTCGACCAAGCTTACGCGTTGGGTAAGGCTGCGGTCGAATATGCCGCCAGTGGGAAATCAGGCTTGATGCCGGCAATTCGCCGACTGTCGGATGCACCCTATCGATGGGATATTGTAGAAGCCGATCTGACAGTCGTGGCGAACGCGGAAAAAATGCTGCCACGTGAATTTATTTCAGAGGACGGATTTGGAATCACTCAGACCGCCCGAAATTATCTGTCTCCACTGATCGAAGGGGAAAGCTACCCACCGTACTCGCGCGGTTTGCCGCGATATGTCAGATTGCAGAACAATTTGATCTCGCCGAAACTGCCCACCGACTGGAAAAAGGAAGAAGATCAATTGTGGCGATGACAATCGACCGGACTCGGGAACGATCCCGAATCCGATCGATTTCAGTGTCAGATCCGACGAAAAACTGAGCACACCGGGCAATCATTGGTCAACGTCAGGTGCTGCAATTGGCATCTACCGATATGAAACGCTCGCTATGCGAAAAGTCACAGCAATGGCGCAATCACCAGACTGACAATCGCCATTACGTTGATCAGGATGTTCATGGAAGGACCCGAAGTGTCCTTGAACGGATCACCGACTGTGTCCCCGACAACCACAGCCTTGTGTACATCAGATCCTTTGCCACCAAGATTGCCACTTTCGACAAATTTCTTGGCATTGTCCCATGCGCCACCTGCGTTGGCCATTGTCAATGCCAGCAGAACGCAACCAATCAGTGCACCACCCAGCATACCGCCAAGTGCTTCCGGGCCAAGCGGTGAGAATCCAACCGCGACTGGTGCAGCGACTGCGAGAATCCCCGGCGGCACCATTCTGCGCAATGCTGCCTTGGTTGCGATATCCACACAACGCTCGGTATCCGGCTCTGCCTCACCTTCAAGCAATCCGGGAATCTCCTTGAACTGACGTCGAATCTCCTTGATCATGTCGAACGCCGCGTCACCGACTGCCGTCATCGTCATGCTACTGACAAGAAATGGGAAGATGCCGCCGAGAAACATTCCGGCAAGAACAACCGGGTTGTTGATCTGCAATGAGAATTCAGGATCGTTGAGCGAAACCGTTTCGATATAGGCAGTGATAATCGCCAGTGCAGCCAATGCGGCGGCACCAATCGCAAAACCCTTTCCAATCGCTGCCGTGGTGTTGCCCAGTGCATCAAGTGAGTCGGTGATTTCGCGTGTCTCTTCACCGAGACCTGCCATTTCAGCGATACCACCGGCGTTGTCCGCCACCGGCCCATAGGCATCAATCGCCATGGTCATACCAACTGTCGCCAGCATGCCCACGGCCGCAACACCGACACCGTACAGCCCCGCAAGATAACTTGCCACGACAATGATGGTGCATAGCATGAGCAAGGGCACGACTACAGACTGCATGCCGACAGACAGACCTGTGATCATCACAGTTGCGGGACCGGTTTCACCGCCCTTTGCAATCTTTCGAATCGGACTGCCGCTCGTATAGTAGTCGGTGACCATACCGATCACGATTCCACCGACGGCCCCGATCAGTACAGCACCCCAAACTGCCATATCCACACCGACCCAGCTCACGACACCAGCCGCGGCGACGATAAAGATGACTGATGCTCCGATCGTGCCGATCCGCAACGCTACCTCAGCAGACTTGGACGTAAATATCCGGACGAGGATGATACCGGCAAGCGAGCATACGATTCCTGCCGAAGAAAGCGCGAGCGGCAGGAACATCAGACTATTCTGCGCACCGAGATCCGATTGACTCAATGTTGCCGCAATGGCGATGCTGGCGATCATCGAGCCACAATACGACTCGAATATGTCGGAACCCATGCCCGCAACATCACCGACGTTGTCTCCGACATTGTCCGCAATCACACCTGGATTGCGGGGGTCATCCTCTGGTATCCCCGCTTCAACTTTTCCGACCAGATCAGCACCAACGTCGGCACTTTTGGTAAAGATACCGCCACCGACACGGGAAAACAAGGCGACAGACGAGGCACCCATCCCGAATCCATGAATCGCGTGTGCTGAATGAGGATCAGAACCGAAAAACAAATAAAGGAGTCCCAATCCGAAAAGCCCCATTGCCGCGATGGTCAAACCCATGATCGAACCGCCGAAAAAAGCCACAGTCAATGCTTCCGAAGCGCCTTGTGTATGAGCAGCAGTGGTTGTGCGGACATTTGATTTTGTCGCAGTGTACATCCCGATGTATCCTGCGCTGCCCGAACAAAATGCCCCGAGCAAGAACGCGTACATCGTGTTCAGACCAAGATCGGAAATCGCGATAAAGACTGCGACGACCGCAACAAACACAATCAAAATCGTATATTCTCGGCGCATGAATACCATTGCGCCTTTGTGTATTGCAGCCGATATTTCGACAACCTTGCCTTCACCTTCGGGGAAGCGCTTGACAAAACCAAAAACGATCCATGCAGAAATTAACCCGAGAATTCCGAGACTTACCGGGATCCAGCCCCCTGCGTCCATGTATATCTCCTTGAACTTACTTCACAAAATAACCGCTGATTTGACAACACTCTTTATACGACATAACAAACGAGAATCGCTCTCTCGACAGCGGTAACAAAAATGAATTCATCAACTAGAATTCTGCAACAATCGCCCGACACCTTGCGTCAGTTGAGAGATGGCGATCTGTTGCGCAGATAATCGAATAAAAGGGCTAATTTTAACTCAAATCAGCGTTAACGATAGAACTGTATGAAGTTCCATAATCGAATGAAACGGACACTACCGATAAAACTGAAGATTAAGATAAATTCTTTGAATCACCCAATGGGAGACAAAACCTAACAGAGCCACCATAATCTGACCTCGCGCGCCGCTACTGGTTGTTGCGAATACACACCTTGGAGAGAACATCAGCTTGACCTAAATTGATCGATTGCGTCTGCTCCTCGGTGTGGCGCAGATAAGGAATATCCCAGCAACCGACTTCAGGAAGGCGAGTGGTCAAACCTGCCGTTTTGGTCAGGGTGAAATTTTCGATCTACCTTCAATTGAAAATTATCGTAGTGCTCGGCGTTAAAATCCGTGATGCCAGACTCAGGCGGCGCATCCCCACGGCTCTAATGGCAGAACGGGCCTCAATCAGCCGAACAACACTGAACAAGATAGAAAAGGGTCACTTTGGCGTTTCGCTCGGCAACTATGCTAATGTGCTTTTTGTATTGGGTATGGCCGAGCGGTTGGGCGAAATGGTGGACGTTAAGACGGATACAGTGGGACTTGATCTTGAAGAGGAGCGCTTGCCGCAACGTATCCGCAAATCACGTTGGAAAAAATTCGGATGCAAAGCACCCGGGTCAGAAAAAAGGAGTAGAGCATGATGGAAATGAAAGCGTTTGTACTTGTGGAAATTGTCAATGCGCCACAACCGGTTGGAAGATTGTGGGTAGGTAGGCGCATGGGCGGAGAAAGTGCTGCCTTCTGATATACATGCGGACCTGAGTAAGTCGATTTCTCCCCATCAATGCAAGGGACGCGACCAAGGATGACAAAATCCCTGATAAACGAGACAGTGGCAGTTAACGATGAGCATTTTCGGTGCGCTACAAAAATTCGAACCCCATTAAAGGGCTAAATGGAGTCAACACTGAAGGTAAAAGAGGAATTCCCGTTATTCACACGATTTTTAGGTGATTGTCGGCAACAAAAAAAGCCGCCGCTGACAAGGGCGTCAACGGCGGAAAAATGAAATCATTAGCAGGTGATTCTTCTACCTGCGTACAAACAGTATTGCAATTATATGAGTTCGGGAGTCTTTGCGAAACCTCACATCATTCCGGTAATCACCCCACAGGCAACCCGCCCACCAGCACCTCCGATCGGCTGAGTCATATGATCATCACCCATCGCATGGACGACGAGTGCCGATCCATCTTCATCCATGAGATCGGCTGATACGTCGGATGGATTGCCCATCATTCCGCCGAAATGAACGACAGTCGTATACATTTCTGCCGTCACGCTTCCATCAGAATGTGCGTAGATATTCGGCAAATCTCCATTGTCAGGTCCATCCGGATTCAGAAGGCCGTGAGCAGCCCCTGCAATATTGATATGTCCTTTTGAGGCCTTGAAATCCGGCTCGCAAGTACCGACGCTATGGATGTGAATGGCATGCTTACCTGGTTCCAACCCAGAAATTTGTACCAGGATCACTACGCCCTTGGGTCCCTGCCACAATTTGGCTTCTCCGATCATGTCACCGTCAGGATTGACAAAATGGGCCATCGCCGCAGCTTTCGCCATCTCGTTGGCCAGGACCGCGTTGGAAAATAGAGCACCTGTGAAAGCTAATAGTATTAGAAATCGTTTCATTGTCATATCCTCCTGTTCCTTTCATTATTGTCAAACAGCTTATTGTTGTCAAATCAGCCATTTTGTGAAATTCCGCTTATTTCGACTGCTTCTTTCTCGCTCGCGGATGGGCCCGATCATACTCTCTTGACAGGTGACCGAAATCCAGATGAGTATAGATCTGAGTCGTCGACAAATTCGCATGCCCGAGAAACTCCTGGATGGCTCGAATGTCGCTGCTGGATTCAAGGACATGTGTCGCGAATGAATGACGCAGCATGTGAGGATGCACATTTACGGGCATTCCCTGCTCCACGGCACGAACCTCAAATCTTTTCTGAATGGCCCGGCTGCCCGGACGTCTTCCTTTGGCCGTGACGAAGAGCGCAGGCTCATCGGCTGCCGCCCACTCGTGCCGCCTCTCCAGCCACTCCTCGAGCGCCTTTGAAGCATGAGACCCGATTGGAACGATTCTCTCTTTTGAACCTTTCCCAAGCACCCGGATCATGTTCTCAACCAAGTTGACATCATTGACATTCGCTCCAATCAGTTCCTGCAAACGAATACCGGAAGAATAAAAGAGCTCAAAGATCGCCCGATCACGAACAGTAATCAAGTCATCTCCTTTCAAGTCTACCAGTCCGATCGCCTGTTCGGCGGTCAGGACTTTGGGTAACTTTCGCGGGGATTTCGGTGCCGAGACGCCGTCGAATGGGTTATAGGAAACAAGATTCTCGCGCATCAGGAATCGAAAAAATGAACGTGAGCTTGAAAGCATTCTTCCGATACTCTTGCCGGACAGTCCATTGCGATGGCAATCGCCTGCAAAACCTCGAGCCAGCACGGCAGTGAACTGTGCCCATTCCGGAATTTTGCGTTCTGTTCGGTAAAGATTCAGACGCTGCAGGTCCCGGCTGTAGTTTGAAACAGTATGAGGCGACAGCCTTCGTTCCTTTTCCAGATGAGTGACGAACCGATGAATCAGATCAGTTGGCGACATGTCAAATTCCGATACCGAGGCCAAACCGTTCAATCCATCAGCAGCCGGCCTTCGAAAACATACGTTGTCGGTCCGGTCAGCGACACCGGTGCATCTTTGTCCCGCCACTCGACAAACAGCTGTCCAGCCTGAACGTTGACTGTCACGGACTGATCCAAGAGTCCAAGTCGCCGTCCTGCAATGACCGCAGCACTGGCGCCACTGCCACAAGCTGAAGTTTCCCCGACACCGCGTTCGTGCACCCGCAAACGAATCGAATCTGGGGATTCTACTTCCATGAAACCAACATTGGCTCTTTGTGGGAATCTGGGATGGAACTCGATGGCACCGCCCAATTCGTTCACGGGTGCCGATTCCACATCCGAAACAACAATGACCGCGTGCGGATTGCCGATCGACAGAACAGATACAGTCTGTGACACGCCATCGACATCCAATTCGTATGTATTCTCGGTTGTGTCGGCTGTAAATGGAATTTCCGACGGCACAAAGTTTGGAACGCCCAACGACACTGATACGCTAGAGTCATCATTGATCTTACAGCGAATATCGTCGGCATGGGTTCGCAATATAATATTCTCACTATGTGCCAGCCCGCGATCATGCAGAAATCTTGCAACACATCGAGCACCATTTCCACATTGCGCGGATTCTGATCCATCGTTGTTGTAGATTCGAAACTTAAAGATGTTCTTTTCAGTGCAATTCGGAATCACGAGTAAAATTTGATCACATCCAACGCCCGAGTTTCGGTTGGCAATCGATTTCGCTTCAGCCTGTGTCAAACAGGTACGCCTGTCGTCACCAACAACAATTACGAAATCATTGCCCAATGAGTGCATTTTTGTGAAACTTAACATGAACAATATCTCAAAAACGGGTACCTTCTGACATGCGCAAACAACGCATCAGGCGGTACATCACGAAACTTCATTCATTCCCGCCGCTACCGCGCAAGTTGGTTGGAATTGCACTGATCTTTCTGGGATTCCTCGGTTTCCTGCCGATTATCGGTTTCTGGATGATTCCGCTGGGATTGATTGTACTATCCGCAGACTATCGGTTTGCTCGCTACCTCTATGTCAATTTCCGATTGCTCGTCCGTCGCGTCAGACGTTGGGGTTGGGTCGCCCGTGCGAGAGGGAACAACTGAAGCCGGAAGACATCTATCAAATAAACCTTTCCCAATCAATATCTCCCCCACCGGATGCCAGAAAATTGGGGTTTAGAATATCAGGCTTGTTATAGACCACCGTGTTCCCGGCGGGGTCTACAACCTTACCACCCGCACATTCCAAAACGCATTGAGCTGCCGCAGTATCCCATTCCGAAGTGTTTGTAAAACTTGGGAAAATGTCTGCCGCACCTTCCGCCACCCTGCAGAATTTGATTGAGCTTGAAGAGCGAACAACATCACACTCGATTGACTCGCTCAATAGATTGTTAATGAAAATCCTTGTTTTTTTGGACCCTCGAGATTGCGGTGTGATGACTGTCGCCCGACCTCCTGAAAATTCGCGGACCCGGATATTCCGTATCATATCATCGTCGCCATTCAGGCAGTACGCTCCGTCACCACTGATACCCCAATACGTGCGGTCCTCTACCGGGCTGTGCACCACCCCCAGTATTGCCGATTGTCCTTTCATCAAGGCGATGTTCACAGTGAACTCATCTTCCTGTCGCATATACGATTTGGTTCCATCCAGCGGGTCAACGAGCCAGTAATATGACCAGACCGAGCGTTCGGCATAGTTGGGAAGCGGTGACTCTTCGGAAATAATGGGTATCGTCGGCTTCAGGTGCCCGAGGCCTGAAATGATTATTTCATTCGCACGCTCATCGGCGATCGTCACAGGTGAATTGTTGGATTTATATTCGACACTGTAATCCGTCCGATAGTGGTGCAGAATCTCTCTACCCGCCTCAATCGTAAGTTGCAGAACTTGATCAATTAGAAGTTTAGGGTCAGGAACTTCGGAATTTAACATCAGACAGGAGCAGAGTGGCGGACGTGATTCAATTATATCGTAATGCGAGAGCGCAAAAGCTTATGGAGAACGTTGCCGCTGGACAGCGACAGAACCCGCTCAGTGGCAGACATGGCCTTGAAACCAACCTTGGTTCAAGTAGACTTTGAACACCGGTAATGACAACAGTAGCATAACCAGTACTCAATCCGTATATATTGTGAGTTTCACAATCTGAAATTCAAAACATAGAATCAGGACAAACAATTGAAATTGGATTTCAATAGCGTTAGAATTTCGACACGAACATAGATGCCCGGATTGCCATCGATTCGCTGTATTCACACTGAGCATCGGCGCAATGAATGATCGGACAAGCGAGGCGTTCAATTTGTCGAATTACATTCAACATTGAGGAGAAACGAATGAAATCACCTAAATACCAATTATTCGACTTTGCCAATCGGAAAGTTTCACGGCGTAAGTTCATGCAGGCGTCCGGCGCGTTGGGAGTCGCTAGTGCGGTACCTGGATTACTGGTCGGGTCTGCTGCTCACGCAGCCCCGGTCAAGGGCGGGCACTTGCGTGTCGCAACCGTGCAGGGTTCATCAACCGATTCGTTGGATCCAATCCATCTCACGAGCGGTCATACCAACTTCTTGTTTTCCACCATGCACAATGCGTTGACAGAAATTTCTTCGGATGGTCAATTAGTTCCGTTACTGGCTGAGTCATACGAACCCGGTGCGGATCCTTCAGAATGGATTTTCACACTGCGAGAAGGTGTTACATTTCACAACGGGAAAACCGTAACTCCGGAAGATGTGATTGTATCGCTTAACCGGACACGGGGCGAAGACTCAGCTTCGTCAATGAAGTCATTCATGACCGATGTTGAATCCATCACCAAGGATGGCGACCGCGTCGTCAAATTCAAACTGAAAAACCCAAGTGTCGACTTTCCGGTGATTCTAAGCGCAAGCACGCTATCGATTTTGCCGTCCAAAGATGGAGAAATAGAATCATTTGAAGTTGGTTGTGGAGCATACTCATTGGAATCGTTTGAACCGGGTCAGTACTCCAGGTATGTACGTAATCCGAACTATTACAGGACCGATGCTGGGTTTGTGGATTCCGCGGAAATCCTGACAATTGCCGATTCCACCGCGCGTCAGAACGCGTTGATTACGGGTGCGGTCGATGTCATCGGGGATGTGGATGCAACCACCGCCCCCTTGCTCGCGAGGAACAGTGATATTCAGATTCTTGACATTACAAGTACCCAGCATTACACGTTTCCAATGCGGACTGACCTCGCACCGTTCGACAACAATGATGTGCGAATGGCGCTCAAGTTGTCCATCGATCGGGAGGTGGTAATGGATACGATTCTGAGCGGCTATGGCAGTCTCGGAAACGATCATCCCATCTCACCGGCCAATCGGTATTTCAACCACGAACTCGAGCAGCGAGTCTACGATCCGGAAAAAGCCAAATGGCACCTCAAGCAAGCCGGGCTTGACAGTCTGACAGTTGAACTGAGTGTCTCTGACAGCCTTTATGCCGGTTGCGTGGATACTGCTGTTCTTTTCAGCGAGCATGCCAAGGCATCGGGAATCGAGATTATCCCAAATCAGGTTCCAGATGACGGTTACTGGAAAGATGTCTGGCTTCAGCACCCATGGTGCGCCAGTTACTGGAGCGGTCGTCCAACCGAGGATTGGATGTTTACCCAAGGGTATTCGGCTGAATCGAATTGGAATGAGAGCTACTGGAAAAACGAGAGGTTCAACGAGCTGCTATTGATGGCGAGAGCTGAACTGGACGGTGACAAGCGTCGCGAAATGTACTGGGAAATGCAGGCCATCACCAAAGATGACTGTGGCTCGGTGATTCACGCGTTTGCGAACCACATTTCGGCACTCACTTCAAAGGTCGGCGTACCTGATCAAGTTGCCGGCAACTGGGAGTTTGACGGCTACAAAATGATCGAACGCTGGTGGATGAAGGGTTGATAGGAGAAAAACCATCAATTTGATCCGGTCGAAAAGTCCGGCGAAGCCCGTGTTTCGCCGGACTTATTTTCTTATCGGTTGACCATGGCCAGAACGAATTCAACGTCTTCGAGTGCGCGGCGGCAAAAAGCGCGGCGACTGGTTGAGTTGCGGCGACAGAACAGCAAGCAGGTGCAGAATTTATCGCTGGAACTGGTTGAATCCGCAGATGCCGAGCTGATTCACGATGCGGTAAAGGCGATCCTCTGGAACCTCGGAATCATTGTCGAACACCCCGCCACCCGCCGGGACCTGATTCAGCGGTATGGCTGTGTGGAAGGTGACGACGACTATATCCGCCTGCCACCTGACCTGATCGAGCAAACAATTGCGACAGTCCCTCGGACGATACGGCTCTACGACAGGGATGGCAACCTGAGTGTTGACACCGGCAATAGTGTGTCCAGCTATTGTCCCGGTCACAACTGTGTACGAATTCTGGATTTCAGAACCGGTGAACTGAGACCATGTCTGCTTGACGACATTCGTGAAACCGCCAAACTGTGCGAGCTGCTGCCAAACATTGACATGGTATGTTCGCTCGGCTATCCAAGCGAAATCCCGCCGGAAGACGAGGTGGTGGAAACTACCAAAGTAATGTATGAAAACTGCAGCAAGCCTGCAGCACTCCTAGCGCACGACGACGAGATTCAAATACGGATGATGGATGCCATCGCCGATCGGGTCGGCGGCTGGAACCGTCTCGCCGACAAGCCGGTCTCGATCGAACTGATGGGCCCGATCTCTCCGTTGCGGCTTCCCGATGAGTTATGCGCGAGACTCATCAACTGCGCGCGCTGGCGGGTGCCGGTAGTGTGCTATCCAGCTACATTTCCGGGTATGTCCAGCCCCATTTCACTGGCCGGGGCGATCGCCCAGTCATCCGCGGAGGCGATCGCCGGTATTGTTGTTCACCAGCTGGCCGAGCCCGGGGCGCCGGTACTGAGTGGATCGGCCGTCCTTCCGATGGACCTGCGTCAGGCGAACCTCGCCTACGGATCACCCGAATACATGCTGACGGGCCTCGGTGCGAGCGATTATTTTCGCCACATCGGCGTACCATCGTGGGTTGGGGCAGGCTGTTCGGATTCGCATCAATTTGATGCCCAGGCTGCGGCTGAAGCCGGTG
Organism: Arenicellales bacterium; assembly: GCA_963666625.1. Classification (GTDB taxonomy): domain Bacteria; phylum Pseudomonadota; class Gammaproteobacteria; order Arenicellales; family JAJDZL01; genus JAJDZL01. Next base: position 1,854,364 of record OY762925.1, on the reverse strand, counting down.
CCAACATGAGCATCGCGTCAATGGCAAAAACTCCATTCGTCCATAACCTGGGCTTTCTGTCGGGCGGCCGCACAGGATCATTGGAAATGCTTACACTGTGCGACGAACTGATCGGCTGGTCTTCGAAAATGGCGAATGGCGTGACAGTGGATGCCGATGCCCTGGCCGTAGAGGTGGTCAAGCGAGCTGCGCCAACCAATGACTTCCTGACTGACCCCCACACCCAGGACCGTTACATGACGGAAAACTGGTTTCCTCATCTATGCGAACGGTCTGATGCCGAAGCATGGCTTGAGGCAGGCGGTCAGGACATGCAGCACAGAATCCGTGAACGCATCGCGAACTTACTCGACTGATTCCAGATCAAGTCGGTTATTCTTTATGCACAGATCAGAGATCCGAACCCAACCTTTTCCGAGAGGCTAACGATGAAGCACATTGTGGTGATGCTGACACAGCGAATTCTATTGGGAATGCTCACGCTTGTTGCCGTTTCGGTGATCATTTTCCTGGCTGTTTCGATGTTGCCCGGCGACGCTGCCGAGACCATATTGGGTCAGGCGGCAACACCGGAGACAGTGGCGGCCCTGCGCACTCAGCTGGGCCTGGACATGCCCGCGTATATCCGTTACTTCGATTGGCTGGGGAACATATTTCAGGGCGATTTCGGAAGATCAATCGGAAATGGACGGGAAATAAATGAAGTGCTCGGCACACGCGTCTACAACACCATATTCCTGGCGACATTCGCAGCCTGCATCGCGGTACCGCTTGCGTTGATACTCGGTATTCTCGCAGCACTTTATCGAAACTCCCTTTACGATCGGTCGGTCAATATTGTCACACTGTCGTCGATATCGACACCGGAATTCTTTGTTGCCTACATTCTGTTGCTGGTGATTTCGGTCAAGGCCGGCTGGCTTCCGAGTCTGTCCAACGTCAGAGTGGATACAACCTTCGTTGAGCATCTCGAAAAAACACTGTTGCCGGCTCTTGTGCTGACACTGGTGTCAATGGCGCACATGATGCGCATGACCCGTGCGGCAATCATCAATCTGCTGTCCAACGCCTATATAGAGATGGCCGCCCTCAAGGGAATGAAGAAATTCCGAGTCATCGTCCATCATGCGCTACCCAATGCCTGGGCGCCGATCGTAAACGTAGTTGTCCTGAACCTCGCATACCTGATTGTCGGTGTCATTGTGGTTGAAGTCGTGTTTGTCTACCCCGGACTCGGGCAGTTTCTGGTTGATGCCGTTCAACGCCGGGACATGCCGGTCGTGCAAGCCTGCTGTCTGATATTTGCGGCAACTTATGTGCTTCTCAACCTGATTGCCGATGTTCTGTCAATTCTGACCAATCCCCGACTGCTGCATCCCAAGTAGGAAATTTTGTCTTGAAATCAGCAGCAACCAGTTCCCTCTTCTTCAGCCAGTCGCTCCGCGCTCTGAAGTTGCTCGGTGAGGCGCCGATGAGCGCCAAATTCGGGGTGGCGGTGATTGCTGTATACATTTTTGTCGCACTGTTCGCCCCATGGATCGCACCGTTCGGCGAATCCGAGATCGTCGGCAAGAAATTTCAGCCCTGGAGTGAACAATTCCTCCTTGGAACAGATCATCTGGGCCGGGATATGCTGACGCGCATCCTTTTCGGCGCACGGAATACCGTAGGTATCGCGTTACTGACCACAATCCTTGCATTCGTGCTTGGCGGGATTCTGGGTATGTTGGCGGCAATATTGGGTGGATGGTATGATCAGCTGATGGGTCGCATTATCGATGTTTTCATGGCCATTCCCGCACTGATCTTTGCAATGCTGCTGCTATCGATTTTCGGTACTTCGGTCTTCAATTTAATTCTCATCATGACTGTGATCGATGCGACTCGAATCTTTCGGATAGCCAGAGCGGTGAGCCTCAACGTTGTGGTCATGGACTTCATTGAAGCGGCGAGGCTGCGCGGCGAGAAACTGCCGTGGATTGCGATCCAGGAAATCCTGCCGAATATTTCAGCTCCGCTGGCTGTAGAGTTCGGACTGCGGTTCTGTTTTGTTTTCCTGACCATCAGCGCCTTGAGTTTCCTGGGGCTGGGTATCCAGCCTCCGATTGCAGATTGGGGATCAATGGTCCGACAGACTGCGGTGCTGATCACTTTTGATGACTACACCCCTCTCATCCCCGCTGCGGCAATTGCCCTGTTAACTGTCGCAGTCAATTTTGTCATTGACTGGTTCCTACACAAAACTTCAGGACTCAAGGATGAATACTGATTCAGACGGTCACCTGCTGGAGATCAAGAACCTGCAGATCGAGGGCTTCAGCGAAGAACGCTGGCACGACATTGTCAATGGTGTTGATCTCGCTGTGAAGCGCGGAGAGGTACTGGGGTTGATCGGCGAATCCGGGGCCGGAAAGTCGACAATTGGCATTGCTGCCATGGGATACTGCAAGGCCGGATGCAGACTCAAATCAGGTAGCAGCATAAAATTTGATGGCATGGATCTGATTACCGCCTCCGAGGAACAGAAACGGCGTCTTCGAGGTGCCCGGATCGCCTATGTCGCGCAAAGTGCCGCGGCCGCCTTCAATCCTGCGCATAAGCTGATCGATCAGTTCAGCGAATCCGTTGTTCAGCATGGAGTCGGCAGCCGAGAACAAGCCTATGCCGATGCCAAAGACCTTTATTCCAAAATAAAAATGCCGGATCCGGATATGATTGGATTTCGCTATCCGCATCAGGTATCGGGAGGTCAGCTTCAGCGAGCGATGACTGCAATGGCTCTGTCCTGCCGCCCGGATCTGATCATTTTCGATGAGCCAACCACAGCGCTTGATGTCACCACCCAGATTGAGGTGTTGGCCACAATCCGCGATATTGTCGAACACTTCAATACAGCCGCCATCTATATCTCTCACGACCTCGCGGTGGTCGCCCAGATGGCTGACAAGATAATTGTGCTGCGATACGGTGATCTGGTTGAAGAGGCTGAAACCCGTACGATGCTCGACGATCCCAAGGAAGACTATACCAAATCTCTTTGGGCAGTCAGAACGTTCAAAAAGTCGGCGGCTGATCAGCGCAAAAACTCTGAACGCGTGGTCGGGGTGAACAACATCACTGCAATGTATCCGAATACCTCAAATCCGGTACTCACTGATGTTGACTTCGAAATCCATCGCGAAGAGACCGTCGCAATCGTCGGCGAATCCGGCAGCGGAAAAAGTACTGCCGCCCGCGTAATCACAGGGCTGCTGCCGCCGCTGCAGGGTTCCGTTGTCCTTGACGGCGAAACGCTGCCGCCTGACTACCATGAACGTTCCGTGGCGCAGTTGCAGGCAATCCAAATGATCTACCAGATGGCCGATACGGCAATCAACCCGCGACATAAGATTCGAAAAATCGTTGGTCGACCGCTCAGTTTCTATCTTGGTATGGAAGGCGATGAAAAGCAGCGGCGGCTCAACGAGCTGATGCATATGATCGAAATGGATCCGAAGCAGTTTCTCGACCGCTACCCCGCCGAACTGTCGGGCGGACAGAAACAGCGAATATGCATTGCCCGCGCGCTGGCAGCCAATCCGAAGTTCATCATCTGTGATGAAATTACCTCCGCACTGGATCAATTGGTTGCCGAAGGCATTTTACGGCTGCTCGACCGCCTGCAGCGGGAGCTCGGCCTGGCCTACATGTTCATCACACACGATATAGCCACTGTCCGGGCCATTGCGGATCGGGTCATTGTCATGCTGGAAGGCCGCATAGTCGAACAGGGTGAAAAGAACGTTGTCCTGGCACCGCCTCACCACGAATACACCGAACTCCTGCTCTCTTCGGTTCCCGAGATGAACCCCGACTGGATGGATCAAATCATGGCTCAGCGTGCGGACCGAAAGGGGATGCAATCCGCCGGAAACTGATTGGCACTGAGCAATATTCCGAACATTTGCGTCAGTACATACCGATCTGCTCATCGCCGATATTGATGCCGAGGGCGTTGATGAAACGCACCCAGTAAGCAAAACACGCGGTCGCCTGCACAGCTTCAAGTATTTCGGTGTCGGTCACCGCGACGTGTCTGAGGGACTCAATATCCTCACGCGTCATGCTTTGCGGAGAACGCGACAGTTTTGCGCCGAAGACCAGCAGAGCCGCCTGTTTATCAGTGAACAGGGCGTTGCCGACAAAATCATCATCTCGAACCGCCTGCAGCATCGAATCGCCAAGCTCTCCGTCGCCGAGTAAAGACTTGAAGTTCGCACCGTGATGAGTCAAGGCGTAGTTGCAATCGGCGATGATCGCAACCTGAGAGGCCAACAACTCCAGAAACCACATAGACAACTGACTGTCCGGATTGTGCATGATATCCCGAAAATGCTGGTCTGCGGCAAGCAGTGGTTTAGGCTGCAGTGAAAACGCAAGGTAGAGATTGTGAATTTTTGCATAAGTACCATCCAACCGGTCATAGATCCCAAGCAAGTCGGGATCAGCTTGATCGGGACTGATGGTTTCAATCCAACAGGGTGACAGGTCATTGTGCATCAATACTTCCTCCAATTCCGGCTTTCGTTTACTCGCGACGTACTGTTCGCGTTGTGGTGACAACAGAATTAATGTAATACTCGGCTTCGCTGAATGACAGTACCCGATAGTTCTACATACCGATGTCAAGACGATAGTGTGAATTCATCACTTGGCGCTCTTCTGGCGTAAACAGGGATTTGACCTCAGGTCTGTCCAAGAATACAAAACGGCCTTCATGCCAAAACAATTCGTCATCAATCCAGATTGTCGCGTCCATCAAGTGATAGGCAACATCACCGGGGTCAAGTCCTGTCGCATGGAGATGTGTATATCTCGGCGAGCCATAGGCAACAGTACCCCAGTATTCCAGGTTATCGTAGGGGTTGCCTTCGAAGAAAGTACCCGGGTTGATACCCGTATGCCAGGAGTGCAGCGTATAAGGGGAGCCACCGCTGAGTTGCGCGGCTCGCTCAAGCTGCTGAACAATGCGACAAGTTGTCCGACTATCGCCGTTCATTGATGTGATGGTCGAGTTCTCGACTCGGGCACTGACCGGAGAATCAATCATCAGAACACTGTCGTCATAGGCGCGCGTCGACGTTGAAGTGATGAATCTCGAAATCGTCAGGTCGCCCGAAAGATTGTGGCAGACTATCGGCTCGAAAATCATTACCGGAAACAGGTCGACATGGAAAGTTTTAGTCGGCTTTGAGTCTGTGTCGGCAACAATCTCACCAACCAAATTTGTGCCATCGGCAGTCTCAATCCGGTAGTGCGAAGCACAATGGATCGAGGACTCAATCAGTTGCAGCATCTGCGTCATTTTCTCATGATCAAGCGTTGCAAACGAAGCCTGCAGATGCGCTTCGGTCAGCGTATAGCACATCACCTTCTTCGCTTCGACCGACGAAGGCAGAAAGCGGATCTGATCGCCCAGTCTGGAAAAAAAGACAACGGCTTCCGACAACTTCATTTCCCGCGAAACCTGGTCGGATACTCTCGTGCCATCCACCACAGGTTCCGCATACAGCACTTTGGTGACTGCGCCGAGTCGGTCTGCCACCCGCTTTACAGCCAGGCACAGCTCGGCATCGTAGTAAACATCCTCTCCCGCCTCACCCACGAGCAAGAGTCTTTGCCCCGGCCTGACCCTGACGCAGCGCAGCAACAGATTTTGGATGCCATCCGCCAACACAGCAGTGTCCGCAGAAAGCAATTCCGTCGACCTGCTTTTTTCGGTCCATACCTCGCTATGCACGTCCAGACTGAATCTCCTCTTTCCGCTTGGCCATGAAAGCCTGAAGCTGTTCTTCAATTGCGGGATCGATCGGTGGCTTCTCGTATTCTCGCAACAGTTGTTTCCAGATTGAATTCGCCCGGTCCAACGCGGTACGACCTCCATCGTCCCGCCAGGTCTCGAAATTACGCCAGTCCGAAAGGATTGGCTGATAGAATGCATCCTGATAGCGTTCAAGGGTATGCGCGGCACCAAAAAAGTGTCCGCCAGATCCCACCTCCTCAATTGCTTCGAACGCCAGCGTATCCTCGTCTATGATCACCGGATCAAGAAAGGCAGATTGCATCTGCAGCAATTCGGCATCCAGTATCAGTTTCTCGAATGAGCAAGTCAACCCGCCTTCCAGCCAGCCGCCTGCGTGCATGACATTGTTGACATGTGCCTGGATGCAGGCGTTGATCGACATATCGCTCTCATAGGCAGCCTGGAGGTCGACACAGGCTGAAGCGGTCGTGTTGGATGACCGGAGCGGCAATTTGTAACGACGCGCAAGCTGACCGGACATGATCAGCGATTGCGCATATTCCGGCGTTCCGAATGCCGGCGAGCCGCTTCTCATGTCCACGTTGGACGTGAAGTGTCCATAGAATGTCGGAGAACCCGGTGCTGCTGCCTGAGTCAGCGCGATAACGCCGAGGACTTCAGCATTTTGCAATGTCACCGCCCCCGCGACCGTCGCGGGTGCCATGGCACCAGCCAGCGTGAATGGCGTAATGTGCACAGGCTGGCCGGCCAACGCGAATTCTCGCATGGCATCCGCCTGACCCTCGTCCAGCAACAACGGGGTGTTTGTGTTGATACCCCCAATGATCGACGGTTTCTCTTTCAGTCCTTCGTCGTCGGTCTGCAACGCGATTTTTGCCATCTCGATACAGTCTCTGGCCCGCTCACCCGTGTTCATCCAGCATGGCTGCCAGCCCTTGTCAGTCAACGTGATCTGGGCATACATCATTTCGAAGTGACGGGTTTTCGGCGGCAAATCCAAGGGTTCCAACCCGCTGCCGCCTTCGTGATGAAATACATTCAGAGAACCCGAAAGCTTAACGAAGTCTTCCATATCCTGCTGGGTGCCGGCGCGACGCCCGCGGTCGACATCGGTTACAAACGAGGGCCCAGTGACAGTCGCGAACACGATGGAATTCTTACCCATGGTAACCGTCTTCGATCGGTTCCTGGCATGGATGGTAAATTCCTCGGGCAAACCGAGAATCAACTCTTCAACCAGTTCGGGATCGAAACGGACGTGCCTGTTGTCTTTGTCGACATCGGCTCTTACGTCCTTCAGCAGTCTCAAGGCTGTCTCGCTCTCGACCCGAATCCCTATATCACGCAGAACTCGGAGACTGGCTTGATGGATGGACTCAACCTGATCAGCAGAAAGAATTTCCATAGGTGGGTAGGGGTTTCGCAAAGCCTGGAACGGCCGTTGCACGAATGGCTGGTCGCCGCTACGCTGGCGGCGCTCCCTTCTTTCGGATTGTCGCCGATTCACTTAACTAACCTGATCGAATACTGTGTCATTCGAGATTCTCATTGACCAAATCGTGAATTTGCCAGCAAGCCTTCAACCCCACGCCATTGACTCGATCCGATAATCTACGATCACTATGCTCTCATTCGAGCACCAGCCGGATCATATACCGGCTCATTGCAAAGCTCGGCTGGCCGCAGCTCTCCCAGAATTTCCACGCTGAACTGTCCGCTCCCGGTCGAGGCTTCAACGTCAATATAACCCAAAGCGATATGGCACTCGGACACCGGCCCGAATCCACCTGACGACACCGCCCCTACCAGTTCCCCATCGAGGAAAATCGCTTCATCGCCCCAGATCGCGCAGTCCCCGGCATCCACCATCAAGGTAATGCGTTTCACTCTCGGCGGCGCATGGTTCATTACCTCGCTGCGCCCGACAAAATCACCTTTGTCAATTTTCACAAAACGCTCCATCCCGGCTTCGACCGCAGTATAGTCCGCAGACAACTCAAGCCCCCAAGCTGGAAAACTCTTCTCCAGGCGAGTTTGCATCAGACACCGCGTACCTACGAGCCCAATGCCGAGGTTCCGCCCCTCCCTAATCAGCAAATCGAACAAATTGGGCTGATGTCGCAGGGGGAAATACATCTCATAACCGGTTTCGCCTGTAAACGACACTCGAAGTGTAATGATATCCTGTATACCGCCAATTGACATTTCGGCGGCATGCAAAAAGGGAAAGTTCGAGGTGTCCATATCTTGTTCCCCGAGACGAGCCATCAATGCCTGAGCGTTAGGGCCGCATATGTGCAGACCCGCATAGTCAGATGATCGGTTTTCCAGTTTCACCCCTTCGGATGGAAGAAACTGACTGAAATGCCGCATAAATGCCAGTTGCATAACGTCAGCACCCAGCACGAAGAATCGATCCTCTTCGATTCTGGAGACTGAAAAATCTCCGATCAGCCGACCGCGTGTCGACAGCATCGGCGACAGGTTCATTCTTCCGAGTTGCGGCATTCGATTCGCCATGACGTGATTCAACCAGTTTTCCGCATTTGGACCGCTCACCTCGAACTTCGCCATCGCTGAGTATTCCATCAGCCCGAGTTCATTGCGCACGCGCTTCCCCTCATCGATAACAGGTTTCCACCAATTGGGCTGACGAAAGGTGAGCGAATCGCCCGGGCTGACCTTCCCCGGTGCAAACCAGTTCACGTGTTCAAGGCCGAATGATGCACCGAATACAGCACCGGCTGATTTCAGCTGATCGTAAACCGGAGGCTTGTGTATCGGACGTCCCGCATCGAATTCCTGATAGGGATAGACTTTTTCTGATCGGTTTTCATAAAAATACCTTGTGGTCTCCCGCGTGTAGGATTTGGACGCCCAACGCCCGAATCGAGCGACATCCCAACAGAACAGGTCAAATTCGGGTTCTCCCTGGATCATCCATTCGGCAATCGCCCTGCCGACACCCGCACCCTGGTTGAATCCGGCCATCACCCCGTTCGCACAGAAGTAGTTTTGCAGTTCAGGATGCGGGCCGATCAACGGCCCCAGGTCAGGTGAGAAAATCATCGGGCCATTGATTATCCGCTTGATTCCGGCTTCCGCAAGACATGGCATGATATCCACCGATTTCTGGAAGTTCCAATCCATGCGGGAAAGGTCGTCAGGCAACAACTCATGCCCGAAATCCTGAGGTGTGCCATCTTCAGCCCAATGCGTGCAGACCTTCTCATAAGCGCCAAGCAGCAATCCCTGCCCTTCCTGTCGCGCATAACATCCTGTTTCGTTGTCATTGATCTGCGGCAGTTCGAAGTCGAGACGCTCAATTTCAGGAATCGTTTCAGTCACCAGATAGTGATGTTCAACCGGCATCAGCGGCAGTTCGATACCTGCCAGTTTGCCGACTTCCCGTCCCCACAGACCCGCTGCGTTGACAACATACTCAGCCTTGATATCACCTTTTTCCGTGCCAACCCGCCATGGGCCTCCGGGCGGCCGTTCGGTTCGGATCACCGGGGTGTGACGATAGATTTCAACCCCCAGATTTCTTGCCGCATGAGCGAATGCCTGGGTTGCAGATGCGGGGTCCACGTGTCCGCCGTCGATTTCCCAAAGGCAGGAAATCACTTCGGCTGTATTGAGGATTGGCGCCTTTCGACGTGCCTCTTCGGGTGAGATGAAGTGACTTTCAATGCCGAGAATTCGACAGGCACTCTGCAGCATCCGGTTGCTATCGACTTCCTCGGGGGTACGGCAGATATTCATTCCTCCGGTAAAATGAAATCCACACGACTGACCGCTTTCCGATTCGATCTCCCGATAAATGTCGAAAGTGTACTTGTGGATCTGGGCGACGGCATTGGGGCGGACTACCGTAAACAGTCCACCGGCAGCGTGCCAGCTCGAACCCGACGTAAGCTCCTGCCTCTCCACAAGAACGACATCTGTCCAGCCGTACCTGGCCAAGTGGTAGGCGATCGAGCATCCGACTATACCGCCGCCGATTACGACGACCTGAGCTACATCTTTCATTGAGTTTTTTGAATCCGGTAAAACATCCAAGTCCTGTTGCCATCGAGTCAGAATAGTGGTTTCATGAATCAATTTTACAATTATCAGAAAGCTGCCTGAACAGACTTGAAAAATATCAGCCTGAATAGTCGATATCCGGACTTCGGGCTGGTGCACATAGCGCAAACTCAAATTTTTGTCACTGCTACAATAGCAGGATATCAAACGCTAATCGATGTCGAAATATCATGAAATAACACAACGATCAATTTGATGGAGCAGTCATGAATTACAAGCATATCAGTACTGAACGTCGTTCGCCTCACCTGGGCGCATTCATTGATGGTGTTGACCTGAGTCAACCGCTGACAAAACAGATCGTCTCGGAAATCAGAGGTGCGCTGCTGGAGTTCAGCGTGTTGTTCTTCAGAAATCAGTCGATTTCAGATTCTGAGCATTTGCGGCTTGCCGCATATTTCGGTGAGCTGGATGAACCCCACCCGGTGTTTGACCGCAAAGATGATGACCCTCGCTTGACGATCATCGAGTCAAAAGGGCGCGCGCATGACGCCGAGCACTACTGGCATTCCGACGTGACCTACCAGGAAGCCCCCTCAATGGGTTCCATCCTGATCGCCAGGAAAATTCCGGAGTCAGGGGGCGACACCCTGTTCGCCAGCATGTACGCCGCGTACGACACCCTGTCCGCGCCGATCAGGAAGATGCTCGAGTCATTGACTGCTCAGCATTCCATTGAGCGAGGCTGGGGGACTTCGTTGAGAATGCAGCCGAACGGGGAAGAACGACTGCAGAGACTGAAAGAGGCGTTCCCACTCATGACACACCCGGTACTCCGAACCCATCCCGAAACAGGACGGACGGCACTCTATGTCAACGAATACTACACATCGCGGATCAACGAACTGTCGGAACCGGAAAGTGAATGGCTGCTGAAACTGCTTCACCACCATTCTCAACTCCCTGACTTTCAGGTCCGCCATACCTGGCAAGTCGGTGATATTGCGTTCTGGGACAATCGCTGCACGCAACACTATGCATCGCATGATTATGGGGCATCGCACCGAATTATGAATCGTGTGACGATTATCGGTGATCGACCGTATTTCAAGCAGGCTTTGAAAAAGGCTGCTTGAGAATTCCAGCACTTGATTCGAGGGTCTGGCCGCTATATCGACCAAGATCCCAAACCAAACGCGTCAATAGGAGCGGGTCCGGCTAGTCATCGCAGCAGTGATGTCGAAGCCTGCAGGCGCAGGACGCGTTGATGGGCACATCTGCTCTTGCCTTGGCGAGGTTCAGCCTGGGGCGAAACAACCGAGCCTGTGTGTTTTCACCCAGCCGTTCAAGACATTCGACCAGTCCATGCAGGCTCCATGGATTCTCGATGTGCTGCGAGGTGCTGACCAACGTGTCAGACAGACCCAGGTCATCCATGTAAACCCGCCGCGCCTCTTCGACATGTCCCTGCTCAAGCAGCAGAGCACCGAGCGCATGGCGGGCGGGCTGCATCCATCCCCAAGGCTCATCGTATTTCAGGTTGTCGTCCAAAAAGACAGCTCTGCGCAGGCACTTGAAAGCCGCTTCATAGTTCCCCTGTCGATATTCCAGTTCGCCATTCAGCATCTGATGGGCAATATCCAAAACTGCCAGACAGGTATTGTTGAACAAATACCGGGTGTCCGGAACTCGCTTGACCGCTTCCCGAAATTTTTTCTGTTCAGACTCGGCCTGTCGAATTTCTCCGCGCACAGCGTGAGCAATGCCTTTCGCGTACCGCCAGGTCGCGGTTGTCATCGAGTAGAGTGCCGAATCCTCGGGAAGTGGGTAGTCGATGATGTCCTGCCAGCGTCCGAAACGAATGTAGACGTGTGCCTTGACCGCAATATAGCCTTCCATCCAATCAGCCATGGCCGGATTCTCAATTCTGAGCAACTCCTCCGGGGCGGTTTCAATTATTTTTTCCGCGGCATCCAGAGCTTCCGAAAACTGTCCGAGAAACATCGCTGCATAGACTTTCAGATGCAGGTTATGGATACGCGACAGTGCCTGATAGTTGATCGCGCCTTCATTGCTGACGTAATTCCGATCGGCGGCTGCAGCTCTGTCATTGGCGATAATCGCCTCGTAGTAGTGACCGCATCGTACATCTATATGAGAAGGCATGTGACACAAATGACCGGCACCGGGCACGAGTTCCCGCAGCTGGTCACTGGCCCTGAGCGCTTTTTCGGGTACGGGAGACATTTCCATCACATGGATATACATGTGCAGTATGCCCGGATGCGGTATCTTTTTCGCCCTGTCGATTCGATCCATGCCTTTTTCCAAGACCTCAATCGCTTCCAAGGTCGATGCGCCTTCAGACGGATCTCCCGATTTCAGATCCCAGAGTGCCCATGGTGTGCGCGTCATCAGTGCTTCAGCGAAAAGCGCTGTAACGTCGTCATGTTCCGGAAAAGCTTTGTATACAAGACGCATCTCGTCTGCATAGTCATCGTTCCAACGCTCGTATTGTGCGAAGTCAACCGGTGTCGGTGACTGGTAACGTGCCTGCAAGGCATCGATCATCATGACCTGCCAGTCCGATGCAAACTCTGACTTTTGTTTTGCCTCGCGGGAGTATTGATAGGTCCGCTGCAGTTTGTCGACCAGTTCGTCCTTTTGCATCCGGGCCCAGGGCTTGTTGTAGTAGATGCCTGAGGTATACGCCATTCCCCAGTAAGCCATGGCATAATTCGGATCGAGTTCAGCGGCCCGTCTGAAGCATCGAAAGGACATTTCCAGATCAAATCCAAAAAGCCAGATCATCGCACGGTTCAGCCAGATATCCTGCTCGTTGCCGGTTTTATTGATCGAGTTGAAATACGCGCCCAGGTTATACGGATAATTCATTGCATGGACTCCTCAATATTGCCTGAAAACCGGGTGTAACTGAAACCCTTGTCTGAGTTCAATCCTTATTTTCAGCCGAATTTTCGATGCTCACTTCGTAAAGCATGACTTTCAGTGATCAGCAGTTCTAATTTTAGCCTCATTTTGCAGTCACTTATCTGCTGATGACTTGTAAGTCATTGCTGTAAAAGCATAATCTGTGTTCCCACCGTTCCCGGGATTTTCCCGCCGGCACCTCCGAATCGGGTCCGGGCGATGCGGTTTTCCGGTCGGGAGGTCGCTTTCAGGATGCCTTTCGTGATTTTTTTCGCTCCGCCGCTTGACAACATAGCATTGTATCGCTATCATTCATCACTGTCAGCAGTCATGACGGTGATTTTTCATGGGTAATGTGTGTTTCGGGTCCAAGGCGACGAGCGGGCTGTGCCAGCCGCTGATCGCGCTGATGCCGCCGCATGCGACCTTCATCGAGTCGCATCTGGGCAATGGTGCCGTCATGCGGCGAAAGCCCGGGGCGTTGCGCAACATCGGCATTGACCTTGACATCCGTGCCGTCGAGCGGTTCAGTTGCGACTATCCGGTGGAGCTGGTACACGGCTGCTGTCATGCGTATCTGTCCGGGTTTGCGTATGACGGCAACGAGCTGATATTCGCCGATCCGCCGTACCTGAAGTCCACCCGCAAGGCGCCCGGACGTTATCGCTACCGCCACGACTACGAGGAGAGTGACCATGTCGAGTTGCTTGGCATCCTGAAGGCGGTGCCGTGTCAGGTGATGGTCTGCGGCTACAGTTGCGAGCTTTACGACGACATGCTGTGCGACTGGAATACGATTGCGCTGCAGGTGATGAACCGGGCCGGGGTGGTCACCGAAAGGGTGTGGTTCAACTTCGAGCCCGACCGGGTGCACTGGTCGCGCCATGCCGGCAGGAACTTCACCGACCGCCAGCGCATCCGGCGCCGGGCACAGACCTGGGGGCGACGCTACCGGGCGATGCCGCATGCGGAGCGGGTGGCGGTGCTGGCCGAGATGATGGCGGCCGAGGCCGAGGTATGCCATGACGTGTCACCACCGATTTAAATTCCCCACTTTCACCGATTTAAATTCCCCACTTTACGGAGTGTGAGGATTTGCCTTTCCGCCCGCTAGCGGGCGGAAAGGCAAAATCGGGGAATTGTCCTATGGTTTGGATTTTGACGATTCATTCCGAAGGACACGATGCATGATATTACATAGGGAGTTTTATATGATTCATCAACTGAAAGACGAGGGGCTGAACATCTCGCAGATCGCCCGCAGGCTGGATCTGGACCGCAAGACGGTGCGCAAGTATCTGAGCCTGGACCGCCGCGATCCGGATGCGGTGTGCGTCGCTTCGAGAGCTTCGAAGCTGGATCCGTACCGCGACTATCTGCTGGAGCGGATCGGGCGGTATCCGCAGCTGAGTGCCACGCGCCTTTTGCGCGAGATCCGCGACCTGGGCTATCCGGGTCAGGTGTCGATCCTGCGCGACTATCTCAGCGACATCCGTCCGGCGGCTCGGCGTCGCTTTGAGTTGCGCTTCGAGACGCCGCCCGGCGAGCAGGCGCAGGTTGACTTCGCCCGTTTCAAGGTGCACTTCAACGAACAGCCCGATCGGCTGCGCGTGATCTGGCTGTTCTCCATGGTGCTGGGGCACAGCCGCTGGCTGTGGGGCCGGTTCTGCGACGACCAGAAGCTCGACACCGTGCTGCGCATGCATGTGCTGGCGTTCGAGTCGCTGGGCGGGGTGCCGCGTCACATGCTGTATGACCGGATGAAGACCGCGGTGGTCGATGAGGACGACGACACCGGCGAGGTGATCTACAACCGCTCGCTGCTGGGGCTTCTGGGTCACTACGGCGCGTTCCCGCGCGCCTGCCGCCCGTATCGGGCCAAGACCAAGGGCAAGGTCGAGCGGGTGTTCCGATACGTGCGCTCGGACTTTTTCCTCGGCGGCTCATTCGACTCGCTGGCCCACCTCAACGCCTGTTTCACGAGCTGGCGCGACGAGGTCGCCAATGTGCGCCGCCATGCCACCACCGGCAGGATCGTCGGCGAGGCCTTCGAGGCCGAGCGCGGACACCTGATGACGTTGCCGGTGATGCGCTATCCGGCGCTGGTGGCGGTCGAGCGCAAGGTCAACAACGAGGGCATGGTGGCCTGGCGCGGCAGCACCTATTCGGTACCCGACGGCACCGACAGCCGCATCGTCGAGGTGCAGGCGCTGACCTGCGAGATGCGCATCATCGACCGCGGCGAGATCATCGCCCGTCATCCGCTCGCCGACACCCAGGGCAGCCGGGTGATCGACCCCTCGCATCGCATGGCGGTGCCGGTCACCGAAACCGAGGGCTCGAATGCGGCGCGCCGCCCGCTGTGGTTCTACGAGGCGGTCGGACAGCGGCTGTCGTCATCATGAGCGCGGCCGTGACCGACACCATCCGTCAGCGCCTGGTGTCGCTGAAGATGCCGTTTGCGATGGAAGCGCTGGAAGATGTGGTCAGGCGGCTGGAAAACGGCCAGATCAGCGCACTGGAGGCGATCGAGACGCTGCTGACCGAAGAGCTGAGCTTCCGCGAGACCCGACGGCTGAAGGTGGCGCTGGGCACCTCCAGGCTGTCGCCGCCGAAGACGCTGGAGACCTTCGACTTCGCGTTCCAGCCGTCGCTGGACAAGCAGCGCATCCATGCGCTGGCCGGACTGGACTTCATCCGCCGCGGCGAATCGGTGCTGTTCCTGGGCCCGCCCGGCACCGGCAAGAGCCACCTGGCCTGCGCACTCGGCGTGGCCGCCGTCAAGGCCGGCAAAAGCGTCTACCGCTGCACCCTGGCCGAACTGGTCGACGCGCTGTCGCTGGCCCACCGCGCCGGACAGCTCACCGCCAAGCTGCGCTTCTACACCCGGGCCGCACTGCTGATCGTCGACGAGATCGGCTACCTGCCCCTGCCCCGGGAAGGCGCCAACCTGTTCTTCCAGCTGGTCAGCGCACGCTACGAGAAGGGCGCCATGGTGCTCACCTCCAACCGCGGCTTCGCCGAATGGGGTGAGGTGTTCGGCGACCCGGTGGTCGCCACCGCACTGCTCGACCGGTTGCTGCATCACGCCGTTGTGGTCCGCATCGAAGGCGCCAGCTACCGCCTCAGGGAACACCGCGACCTGATCATGCCGCAACCGGATCAACACTCGCCGTCGAGCGGCAGAAAACCGCGTGGCAGACCGAAAAAAACAAAAACGGAGGTGTCGATCTATAATAGCGGCTGATCACCGCATCGCCCGAAAGTGGGGATTTTTCGTCGGTGCTTTTGGGGAAAAATTAATCGGTGCCTACAATGACGCATAGGGTGTGGCGGGACACGCCGCTGGCCGGGCAGCTGATCGGTTCGCTGCGCCGGGTGTTCGGCGAGGTCGATGACCCGCGCAACGGCGCAAACACACAATACGATTTCGATGACATCGCAATGAGCGCGTTTTCCGCGTTCTTCATCCAGTCGTCGTCATTCCTGGACCACCAGCGGGTGTTCCACAAGTCACAGGGCAGGAGCGCCTGCGGCTCCCTTTTCGGCATCCGAAGACTGCCCACCGACAACCACATCCGAAAGCAGCTCGACCGAATCGACTGCACCGACATCTACGGCGGTTTCGACCTGGCACTGGAGGAGCTGAGGAAATATCGAGCGCTGAAGCCGTTCCAGGCGCTCGGCGGCCACACCCTGATCGCACTGGACGGCAGTGAGTTCCACAACTCGCGCAAGGTCAGCTGCGACCGGTGCCAGCATCGGGTGAGGAACCGCGGCAAGGAGGATGAGTTCACCGAATATTATCACAGCGTGCTGGCGGCGGTGATGGTCGGACCGGGCCATCCCTACGCGGTGCCGCTGCGACCGGAGTTCATCTCGCCGCAGGACGGCGACACAAAGCAGGACTGTGAGATCAAGGCCGCCTACCGTTGGATGCAACACAATGCCGGGCGCTACGCAGACCTCAGTCCGATCTACCTGGGCGATGACATCTATGCCAAGGAACCGATGTGCGGAAAGTTTCTCGCCGCCGGGGGCGACTTCATCTGCCGCGTCAAGACCGACGACCACAAGACGCTGTTCAGCTACCTCGATGGCATCGACTGGCCGGACAGGACCGTGATCGAGAAAACCCCGGGACCGAAAAAGCCGAACCGGGAATACCGCTTCCGCTGGACCGACCACCAGCTGCCGCTGACCGCGAACAAAGACCCGCTGCAGGTCTGGTATGTGGAACTGTGCATCCGCAATGTCGGCTCCAAAGGCAGGGGCGGCACCTTCCGCTTCATCACCTCGATCAGACCCGACCGCGACAACGTCGCCGAGATCGTCGCCTGCGGGCGGACCCGCTGGAAGTGTGAGAATGAGGCGTTCAACCTGCTCAAGAACCAGGGCTACCACGTCGAGCACAACTTCGGCCACGGCGAGGACGGGCTGTCGAACACCCTGCTCACCCTGAACCTGATCGCATTTGCATTCCACGGCGCATGCGACCAGCTGTGCGCACTGTGGCACAGCGCACATCGCACATGCTTTCGCAGAAAACGCTTCTTCGCCACCCTCGACATGCTGACCGAATACATGTACTTCAACAACTGGCACGCACTGCTGACAATGATCGCATGCCCCTCAAAACGCCCCGTCGCAAAGATGGGCGCCCCGCCCTAGAGGACACCGCCTGCGACCGTAGATACACAACCAACCGAAAAATTTTTATGACACGAAACCAATGATCAAACGATGAAACCATAATTAGAACTGCTGTTCAGTGATCAAACCAACCCAAATCGGTCTTCATCGTGCAGTATACTTCTTTAACTTTCAATCGACGATTGGACCCGGTAGGTTGAACGCCGCAGCGGTGTAATTGACCGCACTGACTTGACAGTGTCAATGAATCAATTCAGTTATTGTTTATGTTGGTAGAAATTATGGGTGAAAATGGTTCGAATTGCGATCCGTTCGCAGTACCGCCCGACGCATACAGCGCTTACCATGAGGATGGCGCAGTTTTGTTGAAATCAGTATTCGGGGAGCCTTGGATTTCTGATCTTCGCGATTCTGCGGATCGCTCCTTCAGTCAATCGGACAATTACTTTCATCGTCAAAGAGTATGGGAGTCGGATGACGCCTGTAGAGATTTCTGTCTGAATTCTTCAGCGCCTGCAATCGCCGCTTCGTTTATGGACTCATCCAAGGTCAACCTGCTCTATGATCAGGTATTCGCCAAATCCGCCGGCGACCCGGCAACACCATGGCACAATGATCTGCCCTACTGGCCGGTTCGCAATGGCCGTGCCCTCACAGTCTGGCTGGCTCTTGACCGGATCGGCTTCAATGCCGGACCGCTTGAATTTATTGCCGGTTCACACTTGTGGGAAAAGTGGTATCAACCGTTCACTGTGGAAAAAGACGGCAGTCAGGCTGACTTCTACGAAGGGACTGAAACTGCATTCGAACCACTGCCTGATTTTGAGGCAGAGCGAACCCAGCACAAAATCGTCTGCTGGGAAATGGAGCCGGGTGACGCCATAGTGTTCGATGGAATGACGGTACACGGTGCAAAGGCCAACAGCTCAGCCGGCATGCGCAGAGGTTACGCCGTCCGTTACACCGGAGATGGCATGACTTACCATTCGGATGGGGAGGTTAACCCGATCATTGTCAATCCACACCTGAAGGACGGGCAATCGCTGGACAGCGACCAGTATCCAGCCATGCATTTTCGCAGGTAACGTAACTCCCAAAAGCTCAATCGAGTACCGGCCTGACCGCCGACTGATGCACAGTCAGTCTATTTTGCGCGATACCTCTCGACCTGTCTATGCAGGCTGAAAAAATTGCCGCATGACTTCGATGGTTTTGTGCATCTCGTCATCAGTCCCTACAGTGAATCGCAATTTGTCCGAAAAATCAGGCAGTGCGAACTGTCTGGGAATGATGCCGCTTGAATTCAGGTATTGATTCGTCTCATCCGCACTTCGCCCGCAATCGGGAGGAAATCCAACCAGCAGGAAGTTGGTTTGACTGGGATAAGTCTTCAGACCCAGCCGGTTGAATTCGCAAGTCAGGGCATGGATCCACCGCTCGTTGTGCCTCAGTACCTTCTCGGTGAATTCCGTGTCCTCAACACTGGCAATGCCTGCGGAATACGCCACGCAGTTCACCGGGAAAGATGGCCCTATCTTGGTCATGAGATCCACGACCCACTCCGGACCGAAACACCAACCGAGACGCAAGCCGGCCATACCGTGTACCTTGGAAAATGTCCGGGTAACGATCACATTCTCAAACTCGTTGACCAACCGGGTTCCAGATTCATAGTCATCGACCCGCGCATATTCTTCGTAAGCGGCGTCGATGATCAGGAGCACGTTAGCGGGCAGTTGCCGATGCAGGCGACGAATTTCAGAACCGGACAGATAGGTACCTGAAGGGTTATCCGGATTGGCCAGCAGCACGATTCGAGTTTTGTCGCTGACGTGTGCGAGGATGGTATCGACGCTATAGCGAAAGTCCACATCGTCGGCTGCAACCGGTGTCGCACCGGCAAGTTTCGCATAAATCGGAAACTGCATGTAAGCGTTCTTGCTATGAATCAGTTCCTCTCCCGGCCCCGCGAAGGTATTGACGATCCGCTGAAGCAGTTCATCGGAACCGGGGCCGAAAGCCAACCGCTTCGGATTCAGCTGATATCTGGCCCCAATTGCGGCCGCGAGCTGTTCCGTGTCAACTTCGGGATACAGGTGGCTGCGCTCAAGCGACTTTATGCCGGCCTCGATCGCGATCGGACTCATACCAAGTGCCGATTCGTTGGATGAGAGCTTGATTGGTTTTGCGAATCCCTCAAGTTTGGAAATACCGACCATGTAATAGTCGATTGTTTCCAATACAGGTTTTGGTGCAATTGAATTTTGGCGATCCATAATTTCAAGGTCTGTAAATGTCTGAAGTGTTCGAGCGATAACGGCTCAAACCGAAAAGTTCAGCCCTTCCTGCTGCAAATGCTGAATGGCTGTGCTGGTATACTAAATCACCACCACAAAAGGCAAATATATTGCAGAATATTTTAATGTACGAATTTTAGGTGACTACCTGAACCGTTAACGGAGACATAGATGACGATGTCCAAGACGTGTGGAGAGGAATTGATGCTGTTGCTGGCACGCTACGGCGTGTCAATGGTGTTCGGAATTCCGGGCGAACATACACTGGAGTTGTACCGCGGCATCCAGGGCAGTGGCATTCGTTCGGTAACCCCGCGCAATGAGAACGGTGCGAGCTTCATGGCCGACGGATTTGCGAGGGTCACCGGCAGACCCGGTGTATGCACTCTGATTACAGGTCCCGGAGTCACCAATGCAGCCACCGGAATCGGACAGGCCTACGCGGATTCAATCCCGATGCTTGTCATTTCCAGTGCAAACGACAGTCCCTCTCTGGGCAAGGGTTGGGGACGCCTGCACGAAAGCACGGATTTATGTGCCATCACCCGTCCGTTGACGGCATTCAGCGCAATGGTGCATCACCCTGATGAAGTGCCCGAACTGATCGCCAAGGCTTTCACGACATTTGACTCTGAACGGCCGCGCCCGGTGCACATTGCGATCCCGATCGACGTGATGGAAATGCCGGTTGAAGACGAGTGGCAGGTCTGCGCACGGTCGGACAGACCGCTGCCAACTGCTGATGCAATACATTCTGCGGTGACATTGCTCGGGGCGGCGACCAGACCGATCATTGCGGTGGGAGGTGGTGCTCAGCATGCGTCGGAAGAAATCACTTCGCTTGCTGAACTGTTGGGCGCCGGAGTCATCTCGTCCAATGCAGGCAAAGGCATCGTCCCTGATTCCAATCACCTGAGTCTGGGTGGCGGTGTCATCAGTCCCGCCGTACAGCGTTATCTCGGAAAAGCGGATGCAGTCCTGGCGATCGGCACCGAACTTGCCGAGGCCGACAGCTTCATCTACGATTTACCCGTAAACGGGAAAGTCATTCGGATTGATATCGACTCTTCCCGATTCAATGACGCCTTCCCCGCGACTGTCGCAGTCCACGGCGATTCCAAAGCGGCCTGTCGGATGATGATTGACGATTGGCAGGCGAACAACCTGACCGCAAGTGGTCGCGACATCATCTCCGAACTCGACCGGGTACGCGCTGAACAGGAAAGCGAATACACCGAAGTCGAGCGACAGCACATCACGATGCTCAACGCGATGCGATCCGTCCTGCCCGATGAATCGGTCATCATGGGAGACATCGCCCAAGTCGTCTATACGGGAACAGCCGCGATGAAAGTCGAGCAGCCGCGCACCTGGTTTTATCCCGCGGGGTTTGGAACCCTGGGTTGTGCGGTTCCCGGCGCAATCGGCGCGAAACTGGCCGCACCGGACAAACCGGTCGTGGCACTGGTCGGCGATGGCGGTTTCATGTTCACTGTCAACGAAGTCGCCACCGCGGTGGAGGAATCGCTCAGCATACCCATCGTCATCTGGCACAACCACAGCTATGCCATGATTCGGGACGGCATGGTGAAACGGGGCATACCTGAAATCGGTGTCAATCCCAGGGCGCCGGATTTCGTCAGGATGGCCGAAGCATTCGGTTGTCCGGGAACAACGGTGCACAGTCAGGACGCTTTCATCCGTGCTCTGGAGGATGCCCTCCAACATCAGGGTCCTTCCATTATCGTGGTGCTGGAAGACGACGACTGGCTGAACACCCGATAGAACCCCAACCAAGGCTTCCTGCTTGTGGAGAATTCCCGCAAAGTCAAGTATTCAGGACTCTCACTGCTGCGCAACGCACTCGGGTCCAATCCCTGGTCAAACATCATCCCGACTCCTGAACTTCGTTCGAGTTACGACATCGTCATTATCGGCGGCGGCGGTCACGGGCTCGCCACAGCACACTACCTGGCGACCCGCTTTGGCGAGACCAATGTAGCGGTATTGGAATCTGGCTGGTTAGGTGGCGGCAACACGGCGAGAAATACCGCAATCGTCCGATCCGACTACCTGCTCGATGCGAGTTTTGCACTGAAGAATTTCTCGTTGGAGTTGTGGGGATCCCTGAGCCAGGAACTTGGATTCAACCTGATGTATTCCCCCAGGGGGTATGTCGATCTCGCGCACTCTGACGGTGACCTGGAAGACTTCACGCTGCGTGCGAACGCAATGTGCCTGCGCGGTGCTGAAGCGAGGATCCTGAATCGAGAAGAGCTCAAGCGGCGCGTACCGCAAATCGACCTGAGCGATACCGCGCGCTTTCATATCGCCGGCGGGCTGGTTCAGGAAAAAGGCGGTATCGTTCGTCACGATGCGATTGCCTGGGGCTTCGCAAAATCCGCTGTCGATGCGGGGATTCATGTAATGCAGCATTGCCCGGTAATCGGATTTGAATTCAATGGCGGAAAAATTCGCTCAGTTCAAACCACCCGAGGCTCCATTCAATGCGACAGGGCATTGATCAGCGTTGCCGGGGCAACTTCTCAGGTTGCCAGACTCGCGGGTCTGTCCATGCCCATTGAATCGATCAATATTCAGGCTTTCGTGACAGAACCGGTGAAGCCCGCCCTCGATGTTGTTGTCAATTACAATGCCGGATTCTGCTACATCAGCCAAACTGACAAGGGGGAGTTCATACTGGGTGGCAACAGCGACGGCTATCCCTCGTTTGCGAAGCGAGGGTCATTTTCCACAATTGAAAATGTTGTCGTACGTGCAATCCAGATCCTGCCCTTTCTGTCCAATCTCAGACTGATGCGGCACTGGTCCGGCACCGCGGACATCACGATGGACGGCAATGCGATCATGGGAGCAACACCCATCGAAAACCTCTATGTGAACTGCGGGTGGGGATATACCGGTTTCAAGGCAACCCCGGCTGTGGGCTGGGTGATGGCTGAACAGTTGGCCGGAAACACCACCCCGGACCTGATCAAGCCCTTTGCGTTCGATCGGTTTGAAGAAGGAAAACTGATCGACGACGGCGGAGTCGGACCCTACACATGGTTGCACTGATACCATGCTGATCCCCTGTCCATGGTGCGGGTTGCGCGATGAGCGCGAGTTCGATTTCGGTGGGAGCGATGTCAAGTTTCCGAGTATCGGCTCTCCACGCGATTCCTCGACCGACGAGTGGTACGAAGCGGTGCATACGCGCGAAAATGCCAGAGGTGACACACCCGAACTGTGGTATCACCGTTGCGGATGTGAACGCTGGATCTGTCTGACGCGGAATTCCGCGACTCACGAATTCACGAACTCACCAACATCCGACCAGGATGGACATCCGGATGAATTCGATGCAGACTAATCGCATTCAGGCTTCCGGATTCGGCAACGCGATTGACCGGTCCCGACCACTGACGTTCACATTCGATGGACGAAAGCTGACCGGATACTCCGGCGATACGGTCGCGTCAGCACTGCTGGCAAACGATATCCATCTCGTCGGCCGTTCAATCAAATTCCATCGACCTCGGGGCATTCTGTCCTGCGGTGTGGAAGAACCTTCCGCCATTGTGCGGTGTACAGCTCCCGGGCTCAACCCCGTGCCCAATCTGAAAACCACAGAATTACTGCTGTCTGAGGGATTGATTGTCGAAAGCCAGAACAATTGGCCAACCCGAAATTTTGACGTGTTCGGACTGCTGTCATTCGGTCCCCGGTTTCTGCAGGCAGGTTTCTACTACAAGACCTTCCTCTGGCCGCACTTCGGCTGGCATCGGTTCTATGAAAAGGTGATCCGCAATTTTGCCGGACTGGGTCGAATTCGAACAG
Source organism: Arenicellales bacterium (assembly GCA_963666625.1). Taxonomy (GTDB): domain Bacteria; phylum Pseudomonadota; class Gammaproteobacteria; order Arenicellales; family JAJDZL01; genus JAJDZL01. The sequence goes on along the minus strand of OY762925.1, from coordinate 1,830,811 downwards.
AAGTTCCCGGCACCGGCGGATATCCAACCAACATGGACCAACGGAACAAATTCTGTCAGATTCTGGTCATTGGCAGTGGACCGGCAGGAATGAACGCGGCACTTGTCTGTGCGAGAAAGGGAGCCCGTGTCGTATTGGTCGAGCAGGAACCGACTTTCGGTGGCAGCTTGCTGTGGAGAAAGCAATCCATCGGCAACGTCACGGCTGACCGGTGGATTTCAGACGCTGTCGACGAACTCAGCCGATACCCTCATGTCACCCAGCTCCCGCGCACCCAAGCGTTTGGACACTACGATCATGGGATGGTACTTGCCTATCAGTCCGGGGATTCGCCTGATTCCGGCATATTCTGGAAAATCCACGCTGAACGAATACTGCTGGCCAGTGGTGCAATCGAAAGACCGCTGGTTTTTCCCAATAACGATCGACCCGGGATCATGCTCGCGGGCGCCGTTCGGAAGTATTTGAATCGCTATGCCGTAAGGCCGGGACGGCGGGCATTTATTGCGGTGGCCGATGAAGAGGAAAGAGAGGCGACTATTTCCGATTGTGTGGTCGCTAACATTGAAATCGCTGCCTGTCTGGAGCCCGGTCAACAGATAGTCGATGCGGGCGGGCGAAGAAGGGTCAGAACAGTTGCAGTGAAAATGACGGACAACAAGGTCATCAGTCACTACTGTGACTTGGTTTGCGCATCCGGCGGTTGGACACCGACTGTACATTTGGCAGCCCACATGCACGGCACTTTGCAGTTTGACAGCAAGGTACAGACCATCGTCGCTCCCAAGCAGAGCGGACCTCTGCTTTCAGCGGGAGCCAGCCGCGGAATATTTGACTTTGATTCAATACTGACGGATAGTGAATGCCAGGCACAAAAAGCCATGACTCAGATTGGTTTGTCAAGTGAACATCCCGACAACCAAACTCCGAAAGTCGAAAATCTCACCGACTGTCCGGACTTGCCGGCAGGCAACAACTACCGGGCATTTGTGGATTTTCAAAATGACGTAACCGCCGCCGATTTGGCACAGACCGTAAGCGAAGGTTACCGCGACATCGAACTGGTGAAGCGATATACCGCAACGGGCATGGGAACCGACCAGGGAAAAACCAGTTGGGCCAACGCTATCGGTCAGGTCGCCGCGGCAACCGGAGAGCCGCCTAGTCAGCTCGCTCACACTACATTTCGCCCACCGTATTCCCCTATCCCGTTTGCAGGCATTGCGGCAGCAAGAACCGGTGAACAGATGAAGCCTATCCGACGGACTCCAACTCATCGGGTATTCGAGCAAATGGGTTGTGTTTTTCAGAAATCAGGCGACTGGTTGTATTCTCGATATTTTCCCAGAACTGACGAAACTCTCGAGCAAGCTGTCATCCGCGAGGTGCAAGCGGTTCGCACAGGTGTCGGGTTTGTAGACATGTCGACCTTGGGTAAATTTGAAGTCAGAGGCCGCGACGCTGAGAAATTTCTCTCGCGGGTTTACTGCAACAATGTGTCCGGACTGCCAATCGGTAAGATTCGATATGGGTTGATGCTTCGGGAAGACGGGATTGTTTTTGACGACGGTGTAGTTGCGCGTTTGGGGGACGAACACTATATCATCACTGCAACAACCGCAAATTCCCATGCGGTCTGGCTTTGGTTGACCAAACTGGCTCAGATTCAGTGGCCAGCGCTGGATGTCACATTAATGAATGTCAGCGAAAACTGGGCATCCATCGCCATTACAGGTCCACGGTCTCGGGAAATCCTGGGCAGACTGGGCCTGGACATCGATTCCAGCCAATTGCATTTTCCGTTCGCCTCGGTACGTGAGGGGAGTTTACAGGGGGACGCGCCCTGTCGAATATTTTCCGTAAGTTACTCCGGAGAGCTGTGCTTTGAGGTCAATATTCCGGCCGGATTCACAAGCAGTTTTGTTGGGCGGTTGCTGGAGATCGGAGCTGATTTTGGCATTACGCCTTATGGACTCGAGGCACTGGATGTATTGCGCATTGAAAAGGGGCACCTGACTGTAGGACGCGAAATTGACGGCAGAACCACACCCGGTGATCTGGGACTGGCGAAGATGGTCTCCAATAACAAGGATTTCATCGGTCGCGCGTTGCTCAGACGTCCCGGACTGCAGTGCAACGACAGACTGCAACTGGTCGGTCTGACCGCAGCCGACGGAGTCTCTGAAATCCCCATTGGTGGCGTACTCGCAGAATCATCCCTTAAGCAGTCGTCCCGGCAGGAAGTCAATGGATACCTAACGGCGGCTGTTTTCAGTCCAACAGTGGGCAAATCCATCGCTTTGGCACTACTTCGCAATGGCCATCGCAGAGACGGTGAAGAGTTGTGGGCGGTATCCCCAGTTGCCGGAGCATCGACCAAAGTCAAGGTCGGGACCACCTGTTTCTATGATGCGTCGGGAGATAGATTCAATGCCTGATTCCCTTGTCCGAGAAGTTCTTGTCGACCCCGTCAAGTGGGAACAAGACGGTCGCGAACTTTTCATTTCCGAACAACAGACCCCTGTGTTCGAGGTCCAGTTCGGGACTATGGAAGAACTCGATCAGTTCTGTCATTCAGTGATCCAACGAATTGTTGGTACAGGGGAAATGGCCGTCGCAGACAACATGCTGCTATTGAGATTCAGTCCTTTCTCAACTTATGTCGTATGGAGGCATCAGAAGCTTGAAAACTCTGAAACCGAGCACCAGGATCATTTGACCGATATCACCCATGGCAAATGTGTGCTCGCCGTTCAGGGAGATTCGGTATTGAAATTTTTCGCCGATTATTGTTCAACTGATCTTCTCAGTGCGCATGACAGAAATTTCGGGATGATCAAGACTCGATTCATCGACTATGAACTCACCATTTGGTGGGACTCCAACGACCAGATCAACGTGATGATCGACAGAAGTTATGCACTGTCTTTCGTCGATTTTTTGCATTCGCTCTTTACCCGAAGGTAGCCTGCCGATGTCGGATCATATGCTGTTGCAAAGATACCGCAGTGAAATGCAACGCTTGGAATCGCCTGTTGACCCGGCGCAGGTTGATGCGCTTGTGCAATTCCAGCATCTGTTCGATCAGCTCGCGGCAAAAAAACCAGCATTCGGCGGTGGGTTAATCAGACGATTGGCCGGGAAGAAGTCGATTCAGCCGCGCGGAATCTATGTTTGGGGTGGTGTTGGTCGAGGCAAGACCTTTCTGATGGATCTTTTTTACGAAGCCGTACCGGTCTCCTCAAAGAAGCGCATTCATTTCCACCGATTCATGCAGGGAATTCACGGGTCACTGAAACATATGCGAGACATGCAGAATCCACTTGAAAGAATCGGCAGGGATTTTTCCGAACAACACCGTCTACTCTGTCTGGATGAGTTCTTTGTCCTGGATATCGGCGACGCGGTCATACTCTCCGGTTTGCTCAGTTCGCTGATCGAGAACGGCGTCATCATCGTCACAACATCCAATACGCGACCCGATGACCTGTATCGGGGTGGCATTCAACGAGACCGTTTCGTTCCCGCCATCAGACTGATCAACGCAAGAATGGACGTGATCAGGATCGAGGATGGAACCGACTACAGACTCAAATCGCTGTCCGGGCAAACGCTCTATTACAGCACCTTGGGAGCCGAGACCGATGCCGCTTTGGAAGCCGACTATCGACGTCTGAGTGGAAGAGAAACCAAGACAGGAGGTCAATTGGAGATCCTGGGTCGTCAGATCCGAACGGTCGGACACGCCGAACACGCCGTCTGGTTTGAATTTTCAGATATATGTGACGGTCCGCGTTCCAAGGCGGATTACATTGAAATCGCCAATCTCTACCGTACCGTCCTGGTAACCGGAATTCCTCTCCTTTCCTGGGAATTTGAGAACCAGGCCCGTCGATTCATTGAAATGGTAGATGAGTTCTATGACCGAGGCGTTCACCTGATCGTTTCCGCTGAGGCCTCCATCGATCAACTTTACACAGGGACCAGACTGGTACGCGAATATGAACGTACAGCCAGTCGGCTGCACGAGATGCAGTCAGAAAAATACCTGTCCCGCGCACATTGCGGATAGTGAATCGGTATTGCCTTGACCTGTGCGAGTGGATCCTGACAACAGGAATGGTAAACTCTCAAAACAAAGTGGTTGGCTATGAAGCGGACGATTCCCGCCGATCAGCAAAAAAACGACAGAGCTCTGCATCGGGCACCTGATCTTGGGAATAGGAAAATGTACCATTGCAACGTATTTCCTCGGCCGCTCGACGGATAACGCCAAAGGTAGTCCGAGCCAGCGACCCTCCTATACTCACCCGCTTTACACCCAAGTTCTCAAGCTGCTGAACACTCATTGGGCTGCCAGAAAGTCCCATGACCACGTTGATTGGCCCGTCCACTTCCTTCACCAGCCGACCGATGGTCTCAGCGTCTTTGATACCGGGCACATAGAGACAGTCCGCGCCCGCTTCTCGATAGAGGTTTACCCTTGTCACCGACTCCTCGAACGGATTCGGGTATTCCTTGAGATAACACTCGGCTCTCGCGGTCAAAGTAAAAGGAAACGACAGGGAGGCGGCGACTGCGCAAGCTGCTTCGATTCTCTCCACCGATAACATCCGATCGTAAAGATCACCAGTGCCATAGGCAGCGGAGTAGTCTTCGATACTGGCCCCCACCGCGCCCGTGTCGGCCACCCGGCGGATCGTCTCGGCCACCTCTTCCGGTGTATGTCCGTAACCGTTTTCCGCATCCACACTGACCGGAATCCGAATCGCATCGACAATCCGACTGGTCTCGTCCAATGCCGTCTCCCGGGTAAGCAATCCTTCATAGTCGGGGAGGCCAAGACTGAAGGCGATACCTGCGCTGGTTGTACCAACTGCGGGGAAACCCGCTGCTTCCAGCATGCAGGCGCTGCCGGCATTCCACGAATTTGGCATCACAAAAATACCGTCAGCCGAATGCAGCTCTTTGAACACTGTCCCTTTTAATTTTTGTGCTTCACTCATGATCTAATTCCCACGTTGAGGCAAGCCGACTAATGCGCAATTTGCACCAGCCGAGCAGATGAAGTTCCATCTCACCGAATAATCTAGCAAACCAAAAGAAGGCGAAACTTGATCCGTTGAACTTTAACTCGATGGTTCGGTCAACTCCGGTTCAGATTCAACTGTTGGACTGTCTGATGGTATTTTATATACGGAACTCGTCGGCCACAAATAGCCCAGATTGAAACTGATCGCATCAAAGGGTGGTAAAGAAACCGATTCTTCATCGAACCGCTTGTCGATCGATACCCATTCGGTGCCGCGCAACTCAAACGCTTCCAGTGATTTGGCATCGGGATCCACCAGCCAAAGATGGCGAACACCCTCACGGGCGTAGATCGGCCGCTTGCCGACCAGATCCAGTTTTCGCGTCGCAGGCGAAAGTATCTCGCATGCCCAGTCGGGAGCCATCGTGAGGTAGTCGGTCATTGGAATCTCAGGCATCCGCTCGAGACGAAATCCTGTCCAATCCGGTACCACAATGTCCTCGCCCAGATGAATTTCAGGCTCGCGAATTATCCACCACTCACCAGGATTGCTGTAGCGATAACCGAAAGATGAGTGGATGATAGGCCCAAAATACGAACTCGCAAAAGTATAGATCGGAGCTGGTCGGCGGTTGGTGTACAGCGTGCCGTCGACAATCTCCGCAACCATTTGTGGCGGCGCATCCATTACGTCCTGATAGGTCGTGCGAGGTGATGTTGTGAGAGTTTTGGCTGACTGCGACTGCTTCACAGAGTCCTCAACCTCCAATAGTGTTCTGGTTGAATTCCTTTTCGTCGACGCGAGGCGAATCAAACGGTACGATGCAATTTCGGCACCTGCCATTCAATTCTATATGCAGTAGGTTCAGGTGTGCAAATTCTCTCGACTGTCGCGCAACCGAACTGTCACCCTCGTATTCCGCTCTAAGTTTTGCGATTGTGAACATTTCTCCTGGTGTTATCATTACTTCGCCCCACATGAGTTCCATGAATGATTCAGAGAATTGGGCTTTTTTTGAGTGTCCATCCTAGCTTTCGAGCGTTAGTGAAAAATAGGGCGATTTATGTATACAAAACCGATGGTGGTTCCCGAGCGAGACCAGCGGCGACCAGTTGCTGTGCGCGGCGAAACCGGCATTTGTATTGGTCGTGGCGGCCGTTGACCGGACGGACAGTGAAGATGAACCGATGAGACCAGCACGAAAACCACCGAATATCTTGATATTGATGGCCGACCAGTTGGCTCCGCACTTTACCGGCACCTACGGCCATGAGCTGGTGAAAACGCCGAATATGGATAGACTTGCGGAATCAGGATGTGTCTTCAATGCCGCTTATACACCTTCACCTCTATGTGCGCCTGCGAGATTCTCGTTCATGTCCGGTCGGTTGCCTTTCGACATCCAGGGATACGACAATGCCGCAGAATTTTCTTCATCAATCCCCACTTTCTGTCATTACCTTCGACAGCTTGGATATCATTCCTGCCTGTCTGGGAAGATGCACTTCGTCGGTCCGGATCAATTGCACGGATTCTCCCAGCGCCTGACAACAGATATCTATCCGGCGGACTATTCCTTCACACCGAACTGGCTCAAACCCGAAGAGCGAATTGATGTCTGGTACCACAACATGAGCAGTGTCCACGAGGCCGGAAGTGCGGAGATCACCTATCAACTTGAATACGACGATGAGGTGGGATTTCATGCGATCAGGAAACTGTACGACTATGCCCGCGAACCTGAGCAGCGACCGTTTGTCATGGTCTCGTCCTTCACACATCCACACGATCCCTACGTCGCGAGAAAAAAGTACTGGGACCTCTATGAACATAACAAAATTGATTTGCCATCGCTGTCGCCCACCGATGTCAACTTAGATCCTCACAGCATGCGAATCATTCGCGGCATTCAGGCGGATGTGGATCCTGCTGACGAACAGTCTATACGGAATGCCCGTCACGCTTACTATGCCAACGTCACTTACATTGACGATCACATCGGACAATTCATTGATGCACTTAAAAGCACAGGTCTTATTGAAAACACAGTCATCTTGGTGACTGCGGACCATGGTGACATGCTGGGTGAGAGAGGACTTTGGTACAAAATGCACTTCTTTGAACAGGCGGCGAGAATACCGTTGATCGCGGCAGGACCCGGGATCATTCGGTGTGGAATTGACAGTGCATGTTCACTAGTCGATCTTGTACCCACATTGATTGATATCGCAACTGAAGGCAAGGGAATATCACCTGATAATCACTACTCCATTGACGGTAGCAGTCTTTATCCGCTGATGACTGAAAACGGTGCAAAAGGGCAGGATTACGCGATTTCCCACTACGCAGCAGAATGCGCGATTGAGCCTATGGTCATGATTCGTGAAGGTCACCTCAAGTTCATATTCAGTGAATCAGAACCTCCGATGCTGTTCAACTTGGATGACGATCCGCAAGAGCTCGATAATCTGGCTGAAAATGACGCTTATCGGGAAACCGTCGTATCATTCACACAGCAAATTGCGAACAGGTGGAACTTGAACGAGATTCGGGAAAGAGTAGTCGCCAGTCAGCAATCGCGATTGATGATTCAGGAAATTGTGAACAAAAATCGAACAGGTTCATGGGATTTCCAACCGTTCCGCAATGCAGCAGACGATTACATCCGTTCCCACAAAGAACTTGATGATATGGGCAATAAACGAAGATTCCCCAGATTTTCGAACTGAAATACAAGTAACAGATATTTATGACTTCAAAAGATATTGAAAAAGTGATTCTGATCACCGGTGGCAGCAGAGGTATTGGAGCGGCAACTGCAATTCTGGCTGCCCGACACGCCTACACTGTCGCCATCAGTTATGTGGAACGAGAGGACGCAGCACAGCAAGTCGTCGGACAAATCGAAAATTCAGGTGGAAAAGCGCTCGCAGTGAAGTGTGACATTTCGCAGGAAGAGCAAGTGGTCGACATGTTCAGGAAACTGGACGAATCGGTCGGTTCAATCACAGCACTTGTCAATAGTGCCGGCGTTCTCGCGCCTTTGACCCGCGTCGAACACCTCGACGCAGCACGGATCAGGCATATTTTCGATGTAAATGTTGTAGGAAGTTTCCTATGTGCCCGTGAAGCTGTCCGAAGAATGTCCACGAACCACGGTGGAAATGGCGGGTCAATCATTAACATATCATCCGGGGCCGCGAGATTGGGAGCAGCCAACGACTATGTGGACTATGCGGCTTCAAAGGCCGCGATTGATACTTTGACTATCGGTCTCGCGAAGGAAGTAGCCAGTGAGAACATCAGAGTCAATGCAGTACGCCCGGGATTTATCGATACCGACATGCATGAAAGTGTCGGTGGCTCGAAAAGATTTGAACAAGTAAAACACACGATCCCCTTGAATCGGGTGGGAAGTCCTGAAGAAGTCGCTGAAGGCATAATCTGGCTTCTTTCCGAGAAAGCATCCTATTGCACCGGCACCATATTGGACGTTACCGGAGGCCGTTAAAACAACCCGGTTTGAATTCCACAGGCAGATAGATTTTCATAATATGCAAATTATTCGACTCCGCTCAGTGCCGTGACAGTGGATCTCAAAGATGAGTCGAAATGCAGTAAAAATTGAAAGCCTGTGCAAACTGTGTATTCCGCTGAAAGCGAGAACTGCGCAAATTTCCATCTACACCTAACAGTGTTTGATATTGAGGAATCAATTACTTCCGCCGATTGGTCAGGAATTAAACTTAAGCGGCTTAAGAAAGAGCTGTTTGATTGATACGCCTATCTTCAAAAATTCCTAAATAATCTACTGAGCGGGCATTGTCTATTGGTATATACTATATGTTATATACATTGGCATATTCTACTTGGAGAGCGACTTATGTTAACTGGATCCATATTTCTAAACAATCGTACCCAAGCAGTCAGGCTACCTGCTAAAGCACGTTTTCCCGACGATGTGAAATACGTCACAGTGCGAATTGTCGGCAAGGATCGAGTCTTGACTCCCATTGAGCATACCTGGGATAGTTTTTTTCACTCAGACGAACGCGTGAGCGATGACTTCATGAATGTCCGCGCCTCCCAGAATCAATCTGACCGAGAAGATCTTTGATGCTAACATTCATGTTGGACACCAATATCGTTATCTATGTGATAAAAAGACGACCTTTAAAATCTTTGACATTGTTCAATCAAAATTCGGGAAAAATGTGTATTAGCTCAATCACTTTAGCTGAATTGATACATGGCGTGGAAAAGAGTGCTTACCGCAAACAGAACTTGCGTCAAGTTGAAGAATTAATTTCGCGACTGCAGGTTCTTGATTACGGAACTGACGCTGCTATCCACTATGGAAAAATACGAGCTTCGCTGGAGAAAATCGGTATGCCGATCGGTGTAAATGATCTCCACATAGCTGGGCATGCCCGAAGCGAAAATTTGATACTCGTAACCAACAACCTCAAGGAGTTTGAGCGAATCGAAGGATTAAATTTGGAGAACTGGATTTAATTTTTGCTAAATCCCAGTGTAGTAAATCTGGAAGAAGCATAGGTATATGGATAAATAGTCTGTAATCGGCAACTCTTCGGTTATTAGTGACCAATCGATGCAACCTAATTTACGGTAACCATATAAAAATCGCTGAACACCGAATCGGAGTATGAATTGATGTTGTTTGAATAAATCTCAACAGCAACTGAATTGCGATAGTCGCCAATATACGTTTAGTCTACCGTTCGCAAGTTTTGTAATTCGATTCCATACACGCCTGTGCCATTTCTGTCGCTCGATGAATCTGGTCGCGCGTCATAGAATTTTCATAGTTGTCTCTAAAAATACCCGCTACAAGATTACCATTAGCACTAGATATGTTGAGCCACATATGACCCAGTACATAATCCTTGAAATAATCAGCGTACATTTGCCCGAGAAACAACTGTGCCAAAACATCGCCCTGTTCGGCTGCTAGTTGATACCATCTCAAGGCTTCGCGCTTGTCCTTTAGAACCCCATCACCTTCTTCGTACATTCTCCCAAGATTAACTTGTGCACGGGCGTTGCCTTGCTCCGCAGCTAAAAGATACCATCGCTTGGCCTCGACAATGTCTTTTGAAACACCGAGTCCTCGCGCATACAAAATTCCGAGAATTCCTTGCGCGTCGGCGTTGTTTTGCTCGGCTGCTTTTTGAATCCAATGAGCACCTTCATCGAAATCCCGTGGCACTTCTCTAATATAGAGGAGTCCGATTTCCAGCTGAGCATCGGCGTTGTTTTGTTCTGTTGCAAGAAGGTGTAATTCTTTGACCTTCTCATTACGGATAAGAATTTTTTCTAATCCAAGTTCCAGCGGCAAAGTCAGCATAGGTGCCTGTTCTGACTGATAATTTCAGAAAATCGGGTTTCCCGCTACTGGGCAGGATCAGATGTTTTTCACGGTCACATCGAGAAGATCGAACGCCTTTTGCTGATAACCGGTGGGCTGGGTGACCATCCAGTATTCGGCCTTTTTCATCTTCAGCGGCCGGATCCGGTTGCGCCCCACCGTTGCCAGATCTTTTATCAGCGTCTGGAAGCTGTGCACCGGCTCGCCCCGGTCGGTGAGTCCGGTCCTCGCCTTGCGGCGGGCGGACGGTGATTTCCTGGCCGGTGTGACCGTCAGCCGATGCGGCCGCTCATCGTCGAACAGCAGCGGTGCCAGTCTCTTCCGCATCTCGAACTCGACATGGTAGGCCAGCATGCACAGCAACAGATGAGCCCGCACCCGATGTTCCCGACGGTGATGGATCGGCCGCACCTTCAGGTCCACTGTCTTCATGCTGCGGAACGCCCGCTCGACCTTGGACAGTCGCTTGTAACTGTCCACCACCGAAGCGGTATCCAGCCGGTCCTCGGCGACACTGGTGCGGATCACGTAGAAACCGTCCAGCGCCGCCTCCCGCTCGATGCTCTTCTGATTTCTGCGGTAGCGGAATGACCCGACATCAACCTCCACCTCGAAGTGCTTGCCCATCCTGTACTTGTCAAGCGCCCGCGTCACCCGCCGATGAATGGCGTCGAGTTTTTTCAGCCGGTACTTCGGCCGTCCGGTGGCCTCGACAATGCCATCCAGCAACGCTTCGGTCGCCTGCAGCAGCTCCGAGCGCCGGTTTTTCCTTTTCTCCGCCAGCAGCGGATTGCGGCACACCACCAGCCGCTCGCCGGGATACAGCGCCTCACAGCGGATCTCCCCCAGGTCGCGCTCGTCGAACAGGCTCGGCTGCAGCGCCCCGTCATCCACCAGCTTGCGGATGGCACCCGACTTCAGCGTGGTGATCCAGTCATACTGCGCCGGTCTGAGATCCGCCTCGATGCGCGTCGCTGTCAGCATGCCGCGGTCGCCGACCATCACAATCTCCGACAGTCCGAAGCGCCGCTTCAGTGTGTTCACCTGCGCGATCACCGTGTCCGGATCGGACGTGTTGCCGGCAAACGCCTCGATCGCCACCGGCCGCCCCTCGATATCGCACAGCAGACCGAACCCGATCTGCTTCGTACCCTTTTTCCGGTCCCGCGAGTGCCCGTATTCGGCCAGCTCGCAATGTTCCCCGCACACCCAGGTCGAGGTCAGGTCATACATCACCAGCGAACCCTCCTCCAGATGTCTGGCAGCCAGCTTTCGCTCGATCCGGTCCTGACGCTCCTCCAGCCAGTCCATGGCGTCATACAGCGCATTGGCATCGGCATCGGTCACCCCCAGACACTCGCCCAGGGTGTCGGTCACCGTCGCCTGGGAAAGGCCGCGGCAGGTGGCGAGTTTCGAACGCGGGTCGATGATGCGGGCGGCGATCATGGCCAGACACAGCTGTCGCCTCGGCGACGGTTTGGCGGCGATCATCTTGTCCAGGCCGAGATTGCGGATGGTGCCGAGCACTGCGGCGACGTGGCCATGGGGGACGGTGCGCACGATGTCGAAGTTCTCGGGCATGGCGCCGGAGCATTTTTTGAGTTCGGCGCGGACCACCGCGATCACCGACGGCGGCAGTTTCGACAGGTTGGCGAGGGTTCTCTTCTTGGTTTTTCCGTCTTCCCAGTAGGATTCCCTCACCAGGATGGCGGGCGGCGAGTTGCGGTTCTTGACGGTTTCAACATACATGACTTGTATTATAGGTCAGGTGTTTAACACATGCAAGGTGAATATTGCATATGATGATATACTTACATGGGCAGGACAGGACACAAAAAAATTGATCGAAAGTTGTTTAAAATCAACCGTTAACATGCCATTTCAGGCCGAAATCGGCTGGAACTTGGGTCTAATTTTTCTAAAGTTTCATCTCTAGAAAGCTCGTTTGATTCCACAGTTTGACGATTTTGGTTCAGACTATCTTGAGCAACGGTAGAGCTAGCAATTACGATAACCGCAATCAGCGGGAGTTGGACGTATCGTCGTTGAAATTTCTTTGACTTCACAGTATCCCCTTGGACTCGTGTTAACTAGTGTCTGTCAAAAAACTGTATAACGTATTGATAATTATAAACAATCATGCGTTTTTCTCAGGCGAAGATTGTTCGGTTCCGGTAAAATAAAGGGGCGAAACGGCGATTTTCGCCGCCAGATGCCCCCGATCCGTAAAATCTTCGAGGTGACACCCCATGCGCAAGACGGAAAATCAGCAGAATCAGTTCGGTGAGATGCCGATCGGCTCGATTCGGTTCAACCCGAAGGACCGCGACGACATTCCGGTGGTGCTGCGCGGTCTGCAGCATATCTATACCGATGACCGGTGTCGCGCGGAGGTGTTCTCGCTGCTGCAGTCGCATGTGTGTGCGGATGTGGACCCGGGTACCGGTCGGCCGGGCATGGATCTGTGGAAGATTCTGGTGCTGGGGGTGCTCAAGGAGGGGCTGAACTGCGATTTCGACCGGCTGGTGAACCTGGCCAACAGTCATATGGATGTACGCCGGATGCTGGGTCTCGGCACCTGGCATGACGACACCCGTTTCGAGCTGCAGACGGTGATCGGCAATGTCTCGCGGCTGACACCGCAGCTGCTGTCTCGGGTCGGCGAGGTGGTGGTGCGAAGCGGACATGGGGTGGCCGGAAAAAAGCCTGGCGCGCCATTGTGCGGGCGCGCTGACTCGTTCGTGGTTGAGACCGATGTTCACTATCCGACCGATGTCGGTCTGCTGTGGGACTCGGTACGCTGTCTGATTCGCGAGGTATCGCGGGCGGCCAGGCGCTGTGGGTTGCCGGGCTGGCGCCAGCACAAGCACTGGAAGCGTTCGGTGAAGAGGCTTTACAACAGTGTCTGCAAGTCGAAACAGCAAAAGGACAACCCGCAGAAGGTGGCCGACTACCTGGAGTGCTGCGAGATGCTGATCGGGCGGGCCGAGGCGACATTGGAACAGCTGCTGTCGCATCCGTCGGTCAGGGTGCATGAGATTGCGGCGATCGATCATTTTCTGGGGCATGCGAGGCACCAGGTTGACCTGGTCCGGCGGCGCCTGCTGCAGGGCGAGAAGATTCCGGCGGGCGAGAAGGTGCACAGCATTTTCGAGCCGCATACGAAATGGATCAGCAAGGGCAAGGCCGGGGTGCCGGTCGAGCTGGGGGTGCCGGTGACCGTGGTCGAGGACCAGTATCAGTTCATCGTGCATCATGAGGTGATGTGGGACAGCCACGATGTCGATGTCGCGGTACCGGTGGTCGAACAGGTGCAGTCGCGTTTCCCCGAGTTTGTCGCCTGCAGTTTCGACCGCAACTATCACAGTGCGGACAACCGGGTGCGGCTCGACGAGATGCTGGACCTCAACGTGTTGCCGAAGAAGGGAAAACTCAGTGAGGCGGAGCTCGGGCGCGAGGCCGAGGAGTCGTTTGCGACGGCCCGGAAGCAGCATCCGGCGGTGGAGTCGGCGATCAACCACCTTGAGCACTGCGGGCTGGACCGGGTGCGCACACATGGACGCCGCGGCTTCGAGCGTACCGTGGCCCTGTCGGTGCTGACCGCCAACACCAAGCGTCTGGGCAGACTGCTGCACAAGCGCGACCGCAAGCTTGCGAAACGCACCCGCCATCGCCTGCGCGCTGCCTGACTTCATTCCACCCGTCTCCGAAACTCTGTGAAAAGCACCCGGAACGCATCCCCGCGCCTGTTTTTCGCCCATCTGTCGCCGGTCGTGTCCGAGAGCCGCAAAATCCGGAGTTTCGCAGCGGCCACAGCTAGATCGGTCATCGGATCCAAACATTTTCCGCATTCTGATGTATGGTTTGGGTAGTTTTTTGGCAGACACTAACTAGTTACCACTATTTTATAGACGAATAGGTCCGATTTCGAAATCGCACTATTCCAAAACGCTCTGTCGGTGAACCAGAGTCACATGCGTAAAATCAAGAAAATCAATGCACTTTGCTGAGAATTTCGGGTATTCGAAGATTTCCATATTTTTCCGAATTATGAAATCCCTAAATTTTGTTGAGTGTTCATCGAATTCCGCCGTAAAATCTATCCATTGTCAATTTTTCTTTCAGTATCTAACCTTTAGTTAGTCACTGCCTCAAACCATAGAGTCATGTGTAGGTTGGATCCTAACTATGTCAATTTTTCGAAGTGGTCGCGGCGATCAGCCAATCGCTAATCACGGATGTTTACAATAGAATTTCACTAGGAATACAGTTTTTGATTCAAGGGTAAGAATTTTTTTAACTCAAGCCGCTTGGTTGTCGGACATTGACAGTCTATCCATCACTTCTTGCAACAATTTCTTCGTATTTACTGTTAGGGTAGTTTAGTTCTATCGGATGATTCGCAAGCCATTGTTTGCTCAGAAACGCTCCATTCCAGCAAAAAAATATGAAAAAGACATTTGAGTTGGACAGCGATTTGTAACGACAATCTTGGCAAATTCGATGAGTCTATACTTGCTACCCGGGCAACACCGAATTTTCGGATCAATTGAATGGTTATTGCACTGTCTTGGTATCATGATTCGCTGTAAACGAAAACTTCTCGAGTTCTTCTTGCATAACCGAAGGATTCAACCCGAATGTTGAAAATCTGAGATTTACGTTTCCAATGCGGTAGCTTCGTTCCACTTCAAGCATCGCGCGGAATATTGGACCGTGTAGCAGATCCTCGCTAATGTATCGCCGCAAGAATTCAGGAGTCAATTTCGGTCCTTCCCACAAATTTCGTTCCAAATACTCGTCTTCATCGATGCGAAAGCCATTTGAATCAGTTTTGATGTTAATGCTAAATGACTGGACAACTCCCGACTCAATCATGTTTCTCAATTCTGCCCAACGACGAATTGGATGACCGTCTATTGACAACCCGGGAAACATTCCATTGCAAGACACGATACATGTCACAATTTCCTTGGCTGGCTCCAAATCCCATCCCAATCGTCGATAAAGCTCCTTCTCAAAATTCCGGTCAATTAAATAGTTGATGATTCTTGTTAGGGTATCAGAACCCTTTTTAATATGATCGTATGATGTACGTAACTCATGTACAGAACAGGGAAAAAATGGGTGCTTGCACTCAAAAATAAATAGAATATCTCCAAAGCGAGCCACTACATCGATTTCCACGTCTTCCCCATCAAACTTAGTCTGGAAATTATTACGTGAATAGTTACAGACTCGACCGATGACCTCCGCAAGAGATTGCGAAACAGCATCTTCCTCAATCGTTCGCAAAACCCTGTTTTTTTTCTTATCAGGCAGGTTTCGATACCAATTGGATGTTCCCAACAAATTTAATGGTAACAAGAATTGACGACCACCTCGGATGATCGGTTTAATTTGTAAATCGAACAATCCGGACATCCCTGATTCCCAAGTCATCAAATCGACAAATTTCCTGATTTTTTCGGGTGGCAAACACCATCCAAGAATGGCATTCAATTTGTGTTCATCATACACAGGAATCAGAGACCGATATACGAGGTGTGTTTCATCCTCTAGAAGCGGCACTAAGTGTCTTCTCGCCAGATGTCCAATGAAACGAAATAGACGAATCACTTTCGTCAGGTCAAATACCGACAGGCTATCGGATATCTTGAAATGGCTGAGTTGTTCCCATGTTGACGATTCCGACTCTCGAATTTCACTTAATAAATATTTTTCTTCTAGATATAGCCCATCCTGACTGATGAATTCCGCAAACTCTGGCACATTTGGCAAACCATAAACGTAACGTTGAATCGGTGATGTCAAGAACTTCACAATATCCCCATGAAATCGGTCGTAAAATAGATCCGCCTGTTGGATAATCGATGTTTCACCCTCGGAAATCGCGCGAACAAATTCCATGCCCATTTGGGCTTGATACTGTTCTCTTTGAATAAATCCCAGTCTGATACTTTTCTCGGTCTGAGGATTTGGTGCGTAAATTCTATAAGAGTGCTTTTGACGCTTACATTGGTATTGGAATGCATCAATCAAGATCTCAGCTTCAAGAAATTTACGAATCTTGCAACTTTTCACAATAATTGAATGATAGTACCCGCGCGTTAAAGCATCTTCGTCTATGAAATTGAAATGATGATCCTGGATACCAATTTGGTCATCGAAGCGAAAGATTAGATATGATGCCGCATCCGCCAAATCTTCTTTTGTATAGTACTCCCACTGATTCGTAGATAGTGATGTATTCGCACTATGCTCAGTCATGAAAATTACTTCGATCACCGCCACAATAGTCTTCAGGAAAACGCGTTGACGTTTTGCGATAAAACTACTAATTGATGTATTGAGTTTGTAGATGTGCTTCGAAACTTCCGTTAGGTTCAAAATTGATCTGCCGTAGTTGACAAACTCTTGGGGGAGATTTAAAGATGTCTTTTCATACAATACATCTACCAATACTCTCCGAAGACAATTGGAGTGAAACTTATATTTGGAACTACGGAATAGGCCGCTTCGACGTATTTCGTCAGCCATCCGATTGGGATAGAGATAAAGCCCGAGTGTAATCTGATTTACCGCTTCCTGATGTTTATTTTCATTGATAGCTTTGGCTGCGCCTTTCGTAACTTGAGGGATACGTTTTCTAGGTATCTTCGATTTGAGTGTAGATTGATCAAGATCAAGTATAAGGGGAAGCCAATAGGTTGATTTCGCTATGTCAGGTTCGATCTCGGCGAGAGAACGTAAAATTTCGTTTTCCTTTGGCATATTTTCTCACTGCTGTCCCATTGACGGGACAGCAGTGTATTGTAGACATTATTTTAAAATCCAGTGTAAGCGGAGCGATAGTGCATGATGTTTACACGGCACAAAATCGCATTTCAAAACCTCGCTTCACTCAAATTGCCAAATTATCCGGTGTTAATTTAGCTGAAGAGCAGTAATATCAGGCGTTACCTATCAGAACTTTCATTGAAATTGAACTCCGAAACTGAGTTTTAAACTTTCGTTCACTTTCGATCGCACTCGGTCATTGATTGGCGCGGGAAAACCATAGGCAATATACGTAGAATTACCCAATAATTACCCGAGTAGTTGCAATATCTGTAAAAGTGTCTGGATTATCATCAATTGAATGGACCGAAGTCACATGGAATCCGGTGACTGGATGCACCAAAATCAGTCACGGATGCAAATTCTGTTATGCTCAGCGAATGTCCAGACGATTGCAGGCGATGGGGGTTGAAAAATACAAGAACGGATTTGACGTTACTACCCATCAGTCAACTCTGGAAATTCCACTTAGGTGGCGCACTCCCCGTCTCGTATTTGTAAACTCCATGTCGGACTTGTTTCATAAATCGGTTCCCTCCTCTTTCATTCAGTCCGTTTTCGAGGTGATGAACAAAGCAGAGCAACATACATTTCAGGTATTGACTAAGCGGCCGGGACGCGCCGCGCAAATGAACAATCGACTGCATTGGACACCTAATATATGGTTCGGAACAAGTATTGAGTCAGCCCGCTGGATGTTCCGGCTGGAGCAGCTATTGGAAGTCGACGCACATACAAAATTCTTGTCGTTGGAACCGCTTATCGGACCTTTGCAGGATATTCAGCTTGCGGGGGTAGATTGGGTAATTGCTGGAGGGGAATCTGGTCCTAAGGCGAGACCAATGCAGGCCAATTGGGTGCGTCAGATTCGAGACAACTGTGTAGACAGCGGAGTACCGTTCTTCTTCAAACAATGGGGCGGAGTCTTTAAGAAAAAAACCGGTAGAACTCTTGATGGCAGGACATGGGATGAAATGCCCGCTCGAAGGTTGGCTGTATAAAATTTCCCAATCTATAACGTCAGTTAAATTAGTCTGACAATTGATAAAATCCCCCGTGTCTCTGTAATAGTTGTAGTTGCACAATTTATCACTGCGTCGTTCCGAGTTGCCGTGACACTCGCCATCCCCGGTAGTTGAAAACGCGACTATCAGTCCGCCAAAGCTTCCCGAACGATCTGTTGAAATCGTGCGACATGGCTTTCCATCGCAGGTGACAACGGACCGGGTAAATACGCGCCTGATTGCATATTTCGAGTCACCTGACTACAGATGCCGAAGTCTTCCTCAACAATCTGCTTCGCCCACTGGAACGAATCGTCTCTTTCGGCTTCACTCAATCCCGAATACCAAGCCCAGTTTTTCGAGGTGACCGTAGCCGGATTCATTGAATCGACCCGTTCGGCCTTGAAAATATTTTCACCGAGAACCAACTGCAATCCGGGGAAGTGATAAATCCACATCCCTTTTCGCCCGCGCAGAGACTCGCCACCACCGTCGCTGCCGTGCGTGACATCAAATACTACGGAACGACCGTCATTTACGGAAAAAAGTTCCACTCCCCCATCTGCGAGTGCTCGGCCGAGTCTAGGGTGAACCGGATTCAGATGATAACCCTCCACAGTATTGTCGCAATATGTCTTCCAGTTCAGTTCACCGGTAACCGTAAAATCTCCATGGAAATCCAAGTCTGGAGGACTCGCGAACGACTGACATAGCGAATCGACCTCACCGATCCACTCTTTGAAATCTACTCCAAGTTCTGGGTTGATCTTGACAAAAACGAGATCGTTCCAGATATGTATTCCGATCTCGCGCAACGATAGCCTGTTGCAGCCGTTCTCCAAGTCCGCACCGAATTTCGGTGCCTTCAGCAACTGACCGCGATCGTCATACAGCCAACCATGATAGGGACAGCGAATGGCTTTGGTCGTTCCCGCACCTTCTGGCAACACACTTGCACCACGATGGCGGCATACATTGAGAAAGGCACGCAACTCCCCGTCTTCGGACCGGATGACGAAAACCGGCCAGCCGCAGATTCTGTCGCTGACATAGTCGCCGGGATTGGTTAGTTGCCACAACGGAGCGATCAGCCACCAGGCTGGCGCAAAGATTCGCTCCCGTTCCTTTTGGTAAACCTCAGAGTCGACATACCAGTCGGCAGCTAAAGACTGAGTAATCATCTTCTGTCAAACTCAAATGAACGGACAAACAAAAATTGTGGACCGCAAACTATTACATGTCGCGAGCAAATTGAGAATTTATCGGAAATTCTCTTGAATCTCAATGATTGTATCTTCTATCGATAGTATGAGGATTCGATTATGTAAGATTGGTGATAACGAAATTCAGACCGATTGAATCAAATGACAGCTCTTTCAATTTCAGTGTGGTGTGCACCCAATAGGCCGCTGAACGTGCGAAAAACCGGTATAAATTCGCTAATCGTCTTCTGTGTAGTTTGACTTCAGTCTTGCGAGTTGCGTTGATTTTCATCTCTGGATTCGATTTTCGAATAAGAAAAACTACTATCAAAATGATGAATTCACTCGTAAAGTTGATCTGAGATTGCCGCCGGATAACAATTTGAGAAACTAAAGGGCAATTCAGCTGGAAAACACCCAGTTTGTGTCAATAGTCAATGGCGATTGAGAATAAAATGGTCAGAAGAACACATGCAGGTTTCGGAAATTTATTTGGATTATCCTGATTACAGATGAAGCAAGTTATGAACATTACCAAGCGTAAACCGGTTGGTGTCGGTGAAATACTGACTGAGGAGTTTCTTTCACCGATGGGACTCACTCAGGGGCAGTTAGCCAAAGCATTGGGGGTAAGCCGAACAACTGTCAACGAATTGTGCATGGACCGCCGTGTCATTACGGTTGATACTGCGCTGATGCTGTCCAGGGTATTCGACAATTCGGCGGAATTCTGGTTGAACTTGCAACGGCGCAACGACCTTTGGAATGCACTGAATTCGGATAAGCGGAGAAACCGTATAGAACAGGCCAGGCCGATCCAATTGGTTATGGAACATTAGCTATTTCGGTCGAAAGCCAAGTCAGGAGATTTCATACTTGATTCGTATTGGGAGGCTCGGACAGATCCAAAATACTCAATGATTAGAGGTCAGGAAGTCTGAGTTTAGGAATCTGAAACAAGCGACCGTCCATGATTGCAAGCCCCAGCGCAATCGATACCATACCCACTACCTGAATTACAGTCAAAGACTCGCCGAGAATACCCACGCCCAAGAGAATGGCAGACACCGGGATCAGGAACGCAACCAGTGCGACATTGGTCGCGCCCGACGCTGACAATATCCTGAAATACAGAATGTAGGCGAGCACTGTGGACAAGAATGTGACACCTAATACAGCTGCAATAACATCACCGCTCGGTAAGCCAATCGATAGAGGTTGGTCAAAATAGAGTGCCGTTGGGATCAATAGGAGCGAGGACATGGTGACCTGACCTGTTACCAGCACACTTGGTGTCAGCCCTTCCTCCTTGAATCTTCTCGCGTAAACTGTCGATGATGCGTAAAAGATAGCCGCCCCCAACATCGCGAACTGGGCGAGCACATCACTTCCGATTCCGCGAAGGACCGACGGCCCAATCATAGTGATAACTCCGGCCAACCCGATTATGACACTCAACATACGCCGCGGAGTCAAACGTTCATCAGGCAGTACAACACCGGCTATAACCACCGCAAAAAGAGGAGTTGTCGAGATGATGATTGATGCCAAAGATGAAGCGATTTCCGTTTGGGCGAATGCTATCAGTGAGAAGGGAAAGGCATTGTTCAAAGTTCCCATGATGAAGAAAGCACCCCATAAGCGCGGATTACGAGGTATATGACGGCCCGTGGCAAGTACGTAAGTCCAAAAGACGAGTGCCGCGCCGCCCACACGCAACATTGAGAGTGTCAACGGTGGAATTTCCTTCAGCGCAATTTCATTGAAGAAGAAAGACCCGCCCCATAAAACCGAGAGCACGATCAGCATGAACCATGTTCGAGGAGACATTCGTATTGAAATTGGCGCGGGCATGATTTTGTACGTTATGTTCCCTTAAAGAAATTCAATCAATCCGATTCTTGCCGAAATCAACTCAATTGGCGAAAACAGGTAATCACCTATGATGGAATTGCCGTTGTGAAAGAGTTGCGCGAGAAATTGGATTCTGAGTCAGGTCAGGATTCCAAATCCTGAATGAATCTGATAATCTGAGCTGCAACTTCCTTTCCGGCTTCGAGAAGAATTGAATGCTTGTAGTTTGGCAATATCACCAACTTCGAATTTGGAAGCCTGTCCGCGATCATGCGATTGAGACGAGGGTTGCATCCGCCGTCGTTCTCACCGGTCAGAACCAGAGCCGGCTGTGTAATCTCGTGCAACCACGGAAGCATTTCAGTACCTGCATAAATTCTGAAGACATTGAGAAACACACCCGCATCGGTATCCATAACCTGTTTCAGTCGTGCTTCGACCACTTCCGGATGTCGTTCGATGAACTGATCCGTAAACCATCTCTGAGTCAGTGTTGGCAGGACATTTCCGATACCCTCGCGTTCCATCTCGTGAACGACACTCCAGACCTTGCTGCTGTCATCCTCGGTTCTGCCAGCGGCAGTGGATAACAATCCCAGTGACAAGACTCGACTGGGGTATTGTCTGGCGTACGCCGGTCCGATCATGCCACCAAGAGAATGTCCGGCAAAATGAGCTTGATCGATTCCGGCCGTCTTTCGTATCTGCTCAAGGTCGTCGACCAGATCATCGATTCCAAACTCTCCATCCGGCAAGGCTGAACTGCCATGTCCTCTGAGATCGTAAGTCACGACCGTGAACTGCTCCTTCAAAACCGGTAACAGGAATCTCCATGCGCTTCGTGCGGCACCGATTCCGTGAATCAGGAAAAGGGGTGGCCCCCGTCCCTCAATACTGAATGTGTCTTCGATCATCCGAATCGCTTTTCATTCAAGTTTCAAGATCAATTGACGAAGTGCGGCATGACTTCTTCACCCAGCACTTGAACACACTCAAGCTGCTGTTGCTGATCAATCCCAAAATTGATGTTGAATACCATTCGGTCAATGCCGAGCTCCGCATACGGCGCAAGTCTGTCAACCATCTCGTTCGACGAACAGATCAGGATATTCTCGGCCAGTTCCTCCAACGTCTGGTTTCGGGAAAGCGGGCGGATCATCCCCGCATCAACGATTCCGGGTCCGGTAAACACATTATCGAACCGACTGTAGTAGGCATGAGCAGTTTCCACATGTCGTTTACGATCACGTTCATTTCGCGAGATGAAAGCGACTCTCGAAAGAGTCAGTGTGATGTCATCTGCATCGTCGTCGAGTTCGCTCTTCGCCAGCTTGAAGTTCTCCACCTGTCTTTCCAGCAGTTCCTGATTTCCGGACAGGGGTGTCGTCTGAATGTGCATACCCCTGCCTGCGTAGCTGTAGACGTTCGCGGGATTGACGACCGCGATCATCATCGGCGGTCCGCCCGGTCTCACCGGACGCGGCATGATCGTCAACGACTCGAAATTGTAGTGCTTTCCGCTCCACGATACCTCCTCATCCGAAAGCAACGCCTGAAGCACCTCAAGCGATTCATCGAATCGCTCCTGCGTCTCCACAATCGGCACACCCAATCGTTCCATCTCAAACTTGTAGGCGCCGCGCCCGACACCGAGAAG
This sequence comes from Arenicellales bacterium, assembly GCA_963666625.1. Lineage (GTDB taxonomy): Bacteria > Pseudomonadota > Gammaproteobacteria > Arenicellales > JAJDZL01 > JAJDZL01. Next base: position 1,807,832 of record OY762925.1, on the reverse strand, counting down.
CAGTCTCTGCTCGGTGAATATATCTGCCGCCACAATCTCACCTGCGAACACGCGCATGTCGTGCAAGGGTAGAACGACCACCGCAGTAATGATATTGATGCGCCGGGTGTGTGCCGCGATCTTCACCGCAAATTGCAGGGGTGCCGGCATCATCAGGCAGTTGATCAGATGATGCTCGGTAATGGCAACGGACTCAAATCCCAGTCGATCCGCCAACTCAGCCTGCTCGATCATGTCCCGATAAACCCGGTCACCGCCGTAGGATTTGTCGGGATAGTCCGCCGACAATTGAATACAGAAATCCATCAGATCAGCTCTGTCAGCAAGTTGCTGTCGCCTGCCGGGTTGCGGTCATGTTCGGAATGGGGACTTCGCCGGTTCCAGCCGGCGAATCGTCAGGCAACCAAAATTCAAGACTCTATTTGTCTCTCTTGATCCCAAGCGAGTCGAAAACATCAACCAAAGCGTCCACCAACTCCTCTATCATTTCATTCGTGTGCAGAGGTGTGGGTGTGATCCTCAACCGTTCAGTGCCAACCGGAACGGTCGGGTGATTGATGTGCTGAACAAAAATCCCATGTTCGTGCAGCAGTTTATGGCTGGCTTCGCGACACAGATTGGCATCCCGCACCATAATCGGTATGATGTGGGTTGGGGTTTCCTGAAGTGGGAGGCCTTCCTCCCGCAACCTCGACTTGAGTGTATTCACATTGGTATGGAGTGTAATTCGAAGATGCACGTTCTGTCTGACATGCCGAATGCTCACCAGGGCACCGGCAGCATTGGCAGGCGTCATCGCCGTCGTAAAGATAAATCCGTTCCCGAAACTTCGGACATAGTCAACCAGCAGTGAGGTTGAGGCGATGTACCCGCCGATCAGACCAAACGCCTTGCCCAACGTTCCCTGGATGATGTCAACCCGGTCTGAAACGCCGTCCCTCTCGGCTACGCCACCACCAGACTCGCCATACAGACCAACCGCATGGACCTCGTCCAGATAGGTCAGTGCGTTGTATTTGTCCGCCAGGTCGCAGATTTCCCCGATCGGGCCGATGTCGCCGTCCATTGAGTACACCGACTCGAATGCAATCAGCTTGGCACGGTCTGCATCGACACTTTGCAGCAATTCTTCGAGATGGTCCACGTCATTGTGCCGAAATATATGTCGCTCACACTTGCCGAAACGGACACCTTCAATCATGGACGCGTGATTCAGGGAATCGGAAAAGAGCACCATGCCGGGAAGTCTCCCGAGCGTACTCAATGCGGTGGAATTCGTGACGTATCCGGAAGTGAATACCAAAGCAGCTTCCTTGTTGTGCAGGCTGGACAGCTCGGCTTCCAGTTCAACGAGGGGATGACTGGTACCCGCGATGTTGCGGGTGCCTCCGGCCCCGGCACCTATATCTCTCACGGTATTGCAGATCGCATCCGCCACATCCGGATGCTGACCCATCCCAAGATAGTCGTTGTTGCACCAGATCGTGATCTCCCGCCCGATCGAGTGATCGGTGGCACGCGGGTATTGTCCGGCGTGCCGCTCAAGATCAGTGAACTCGCGATAATTTCCCGCTGCTTTCAATTGCCCGAGGGAGTCAGCAAAGGCCTTATCGTAGTCCATGAATTCTCAATCCGTGTCCGAAATACCAAATGTAATCTACCGGTTTGATTATAACGAACGCCAAGCGTGTATAGGAATTTCTGCTTTGCGCGAGAGCGGACAATCCGCTCACCGGTTCAGATCATCGAGGTCTTTTTCCTGCCGGACATCAGCACCCAATTGTCTTCGTAGTTCATGTCCAGATCAAACGTTTCCTCATATTCTTCCTTGATCCGTTTCACCTGTGAGCGCAGAATTCCGGACATGACCAACCAGCCCTCATCATCCACCATCGATTTCAGGGTTTCGGACAATTCCAACAACCCGTCAAGGTGAAGATTCGCCAAGGTTACATTGGCTTGGATATCAGAAGGTAAATTGTCCGGATGAATTGCCATGAAGCGAAACCCCAAGTTGTTTCGGTCGGCATTTTCGGCACTCTCATCAAGCGCATCAGTATCAGTGTCGACACCCCAGGCGAATCGACAGCCTAGCCTCAGTGCTGACAGCGCGAGAATGCCACTTCCACAACCAAAATCGACGACTTCACAGTCATCCAGCCGATGATTGGTCAGGAACTCGATGCACATTCTGGTGGTTGGGTGATGTCCGGTCCCAAACGACAGACCAGGATTGATTATCACCTTGTCGGTTTCAGAAGAATCGATCTCATGCCAGGGTGAGACGATCCACAATCGATCATTGACCAGTATCGGCTTGAATCGGTTCTGCGACTCCCTCACCCAGTCCCGACCATGAAGTATCTCCTGCTTGATCTGAAACCGGTCGTCGTCCTGTCTGAGCGATTCCAGTTTGCCGAACAACGACTCCAAATTCAGTTCATCCAGATCATAGAGTGCGGTGATGGTGGTGCGATTGTCGTCGTCGGGCACCAAGACAGAAACAGAGCCGGCACCGAATTCTTCGAGGATTTCTGTCACGCTGTCGGACAGGTCGCAACGGCAGCTGACTGAGACACTGTTCCAGTCTGAATTGTTCACGAACTTATCTGTTTCGCAAAAATGCGCTCAAGATAATTGATATCTGTCTCGCCGCGTTGGAATTTCCTCTTCATAAGAACATTCTGGTGCAGCTCTATCGTTGTTTCGACTCCGTCAACCACCAATTCCTCCAATGCGCCTCTCATGCGAGAGATCGCCTCGGCACGGTCCTGACCGTGGGCCACCACCTTGGCAATGAGCGAATCGTAGTGGGGCGTTATTTCGTAATTGCTGTATATGTGCGAGTCGACACGGACACCGGGGCCTCCCGGCGGGTGATAACGAACGATCCTGCCCGGTGACGGTATCAGCGTCTGCGGATGTTCGGCATTGATCCTGCATTCGATCGCATGGCCCTCGATCCGGATCTCGTCCTGTTTGAGAGAGAGTGTCGCGCCGCCGGCGATTCGAATCTGTTCCTTCACGATGTCGATTCCCGTCACCATTTCGGTGACAGTGTGCTCCACCTGCACCCGCGTGTTCATCTCGATGAAGTAAAACTCCCTGCCATCGAACAGAAACTCGAAAGTACCCGCGCCGGTGTAGCCGAGCTCCCTGCAGGCCGTCACACACTGCTGGCCGAGTCGTTCTCGCATTTCCTCGCTGACATCAAATGCCGGCGCCTCCTCGATCAGTTTCTGCCTGCGACGCTGGATTGAGCAGTCGCGATCACCGAGATGTACAGCATTCCCATATTGGTCTGACAGAATCTGAATCTCGATGTGTCGGGGGTTGTGCAGGAATTTTTCAAGGTACAGGGTCGAATCACCAAATCCCATCGCCGACTCGTTGACGGACAGGGCCAGTGCCGACTGCAACTGGGATTCGTTTTCCACGAGACGCAGTCCCTTACCACCTCCGCCGGCGGCCGCCTTGATCAGTACCGGATATCCAATCCTCTTGGCCTGCGCCTTGATGTCCTCGATATCGTTTCCCAAAGGTCCCCCAGAACCCGGGACGCACTGCAGTCCGACTTTATCCATCGTACGGATCGCCTCAATCTTGTTGCCCATGGTGCGAATCGCCTGGGGGGAGGGTCCGATGAAAGTGAAACCGCTCTGCTCCACCCTTTCCGCAAAATCGGCGTTTTCCGCAAGGAATCCGTAACCGGGGTGGATGGCATTGGCGTTCGTCACCTCTGCCGCGGCGATCACCGCCGGAATATTCAGATAGCTCCGGGTTGCAGGGGCCGGACCGATACACACCGACTCATCGGCCAGTTTGACATATTTCGCCTCGCCGTCTATATCGGAATGCAATGCCACTGTGGATATGCCGAGATCTCGACAGGCGCGCAGAATCCTCAGCGCAATTTCGCCTCGGTTGGCGATGACGACTTTTTCGATCATTCTTTCAGCAGAAAAATCGGTTCACCGTATTCCACGGGATCGTGGTCTTCCTTCAGTACCTTGACGATTGTTCCGCCTTGTTCCGCTTCGATCTGGTTGAAGATTTTCATCGCCTCGATCAAGCACAGAGGGTCTCCGGATTTTACGCGATCACCCACACTCACAAAAGGCGGGTCGTTCGGGGAGGCGGAGGCGAAAAACGTACCCACCATCGGCGACTTGACGGCAAATGTATCGCCTTCAGCCTGATCATCGATTTGAATATCTCCCAGGTCCGGCGGTGATACATGCGCGAATTCGGGGACGACGGCTGATACCTGCGGCGGTGCCTGTGTGATCGCTGGGGTCCTGGTGAGTCTGATGGACTCGTCGCCCTCGCGAATCTCAATCTCGCTGAGCTTGGAAGCGTTGAAGATTTCGATCAGTTTGCGAACCTTCCGCAAATCCATGCCCTAACCCTCACTCTCTTGTTTGTGGAGATATTCCACAGCCGCCTGCAAAGCCAGATCATAGCCCTGTGCACCCAATCCGCAGATCACGCCCTGCGCGATATCGGACAGATAGGAATAATGGCGAAACTCCTCGCGCTGGAAAATGTTGGACAGGTGAATCTCGATAAATGGGATTCTCGAAGCGATGATCGCATCCCTGATCGCGACACTGGTATGCGTGTAGGCGGCCGGGTTGAATACGATAAATCCCACATCTTCAGCAGCGGCTTGCTGCAGCACATCCACGAGTTCGTGTTCGGCATTGCTTTGCTTTGCCGTGACCTCGAAACCCGCTTCCTGCGCGATCTTTGCGGCCCGTTCGTTAATTTCGTCGAGCGTCTCGCGTCCGTAAAGCTCGGGTTCCCGGGTACCCAGGAGATTCAGATTGGGCCCATGTAAAACAAGAATCTTTGTCATTGCGGTATGCAGTAGTTCAATACATAATTCGGCAAGATTATACTTATTTTAATTGCATTTAATCCTATTTTCGGTGATTTTAGCAACAATTTACCGAAAACACAGATTACATGCGAGATTCGGAATCACTCGATCAGTTTCTGCAGATCCTCCTCCGCCACGGGGCCTTCATGTACAAAAGTTCGTTTTCCAGACTGGCTGAATGCCACCGTATACGGCAACACGCTGTCGTCGTTGCCGAGTGACTCCATCAATTCGTCGGTAACGTCCATTTCGGCGATGAGCGATGGAAACCGGATCTGATTGGTTTCTAGAAAATCTTTCGCGGCCTCTTCCCGGTCGATCACAAAACCCACGACCCGGATGCCCTGATCGCCATATTCCGCATTGAACCGATCCAGAAGCGGCATCTCCTCTATACAGGGTGGACACCAGCTGCCCCAGAAATTCAGTACAACCGTCTTGTCCTTCCAGTCATCCACCCGGATCGACGATTCACTGTTGATCGGCCGCCAGCTGCTCTCGAATTCGCGAAGGTCGTCAATTTCCCCGATGGATGGCATGGATGATGCATACTGCTGCCACACCACACCCGCGACCAGTGCGGTCACGGCAACTGCGAATATCGCTGCCACAGCAACGAGCTTTCTTCTATCTATCAAGACCATCTCATGTCCGTTTCAGCGGTGGAAACCTGAGGAGTTGCCGCGAGCTGTGAAAGCGGCTGCAACACGTCGCGGTTGCCCATCACACCTCCGATCAACGACAGCGCACCCCAGAATACCAGAACCAGACCAAGCCCCTTCCACAACAATCTCCAACCACCCGGGTTTTCAGGCAGTTGCTGGGTGGCGCCGAGATATACGCCGGTGACGATAAACAGCACCGCCCAGAGTACCAACACCGGTACCTGAGGGATGTTGCCGAGAAGATAAATCGCAACCGCGAGGATCATGACACCCATGACCTGCTTGAGCCGGTCCATCCAGGGGCCCGCTTTCGGTAACACAACCCCGAAGCCGAAACCGATCGCAATCAGGATCGCACCCATCCCGAGTGCCATGAACGCCATCATCGAAGCACCGAGATACGGGTCGGCCTTGGCAATGGCAATGCCCAGAATCGAAATGAGCAGGGGTGACACGCAGGCACTGACGACAAGTGCCGACAGCAAGCCGAGCACGAAAACGGCACCGGTCTTGCCACCTCCGATTTTCATTGTGCTTTCCTGAACCCGCGACTCGAACGCAGTGGGCATCCGGATCTCATAAAACCCAAACAGCGACAGTGACATCAGGACGAATACCGCACTCATGATACTGAGGGCCCAAGCGTTCTGAAAATAAGCCTGCAACTGATCGCCGGTCGCACCGGCAACCGCACCCACAGCTGCGTAGGCGACGATGGTGCCGGACACATAGATGATTGAAAGCATTCCGCCGCGCACCCCCGTGTTCGACTCATCACTGCCCACTACGATGGAAGACAGGATGGGAATCAATGGCAGCACACACGGTGTGAACGTCAGGAGGATACCAGTCCCGAAAGCTGTCAGAAGCAACCACCAGATCGTACTGTCTCCGGCATCGTCGGTACCTGATCCGCTATCTGACGGTGACGAATCATCGGCGCGAGCTGACTGGATCAGTGAAGGTAGCCGGATGTCGAATGTCTTGGTGACCGGGGGATAACAGATCAGGTCCTTGGCGCAGCCCTGGTAGGTCGCGGTAAGAAGCAGTTTGCCGGAGTTCGGGCTGGAACGCGTCAATGGAATCCTGACATCGAAATTTTCCGGATAGATGGATGTCGGACCGAAGAATTTGTCATCCATGAGCACGCTTTCGGGCAGTTCCGGCTGCTGCCCCATCGCGTCGCCGGTGATATCGAACACCAGCTTGTCCCGGTACAGGTAATAGCCGGGAGTCACGTCGAAAGCAGCCACCAGGCTCTCCCCATCCACCTGCCAGGCATTGAGTACGAATGCCTGGTCCACGTCGAGCAGATTGTCGGCGGTCACTGCCGGCATGCTCGAAAATAGATTGTCCAAGGCATTGGGTTTGGTTTCGCCGATTGATTGTGCGTCCTGAGACTCCTCGCCTGTACCGGTATCCGCGGATGCAGAAGCAATGAACGACAACAGCTTGGTCACTTCGTTCCTGTTGGGTGGATAGCACACGCCAACCGGTTCGTTGCAACCCTGCGACCATATCTCGAGCTTGGCGGTACGGACCGCTTCGTCCGCGTTGATTGGAATACGCACCTCGACACGTTCGGTATAGACTGTGACCTCACCGAACAGCGGGTCATCCTTCATCGTGCCCGCAGGCAGAATCAGATCACCGAGCTGAACACCGTCAGTCTGTGATGCGGCCGCGAACTTGTCCTGGTACATGTAGTATCCATCTGCGATGTTCCAGGTCGCAATCAGCTCATCACCGTCCAGTTCGCTACTGAACGCAAATGCCTCTTCCGCCGGCAGCAATTCGTCGTCGGTCTGCCCGTACGATACCGAGGCAACCAAAAAAATCAGTAATCCGGAAATAAGTCTGGCAATCATTTCGGTGTGTGTTGATGCAGTGAAATCGCAGTGCAATTCATGGCAATGGGATGTTGTGATCTTGAGGCGCCCGCAACGGCTGCAGCGGAATTTTCGTAATTACAACGACTGGATCAAACCCCTCGCTTGCTCCTCAAAAAGATCCATGACGTTATTGTAAACCTTAATTGTAGGATTTCCGGTCAAGAGACGAACAATTGCGCGCGGATCCCGTTTTCACTCAGGTCGAGAATATTTTGAAACTGTCATGTTGTATTGTATAATAATAATGATTATCATTGTTATTATCATAGTATTTTCCGATAACACTGGAGTTAACCAATGAAATTTAAAACATTGCTCACAATAATTTTCGCTGGAACTTTGTTACCGGCGCTTGCACAATCGGATTCGGAGGTCTACGGGAACTTTCCGGTAACCGTGAAAGGCTACACCGGAGACAAGACTGACTCTACATCCTATTCGGGACAGACTGCCAGGATCGTACTGCACAATTCTATCAAGAAGCTTGCCGGCAAAGGCAATGGCGAGCCGAATGAGGAACTGAAAGCGAAGATGATGGCGTATTATTCCGGAAAGGACGAGGGCCGTGAGATTCTGGATCCGACATCAAAGGAAGGGTTTCCCATCAAGCAGACGATGGTCGACGAAATTTCCAAAGGCAAGGATCTGAAAGGAAAAACATACAAAGGCGCGGTGAATAGTTGGCCTGGATACATGACCGGACCGGAAGTCCTTGAATTCATGATTGACAAGGCATCATCTGCGAATAAGGGCTATGATCCGAGCACCGGCTATGACTACGGTCAGTTGATTTCCAAATTCATGATGGGCGCTGTGTTCTACCATCAGGCTGTGGACAGTTACCTGGACGAAAGATTGTCTGCGGAGAAGAATCCCAACGACAAACCCTACAAGGAAGGACGCCACTATTCTGGAAAGGAACACGTCTGGGATGAGGCATTCGGATATTTCGGCGCACCGGCGCATGCAATCAGTCTGGACCCGAACCAGGCGTATGGCATCGCCAAACGCAAGCCGGAAGTATTGGATGTGGCCGACTTGAACAACGATGGCATAATCGACCTTAAAACCGAAATGACATTCGCACACGCCTACTACGCGGCCGATGCGGACAAGGGTGGGAAGACCAGCTATCTACCGGATATAGTCGGTGCGTTCATAGAAGGACGCAAATTGATCACTGCGGCGGACAGCAACGCTCTCACCGATGCCCAGCGCGCCGAACTGGAGGCAATCGCAGCTACGATCAAGATGAAATGGGAACAGGTGCTCGCTGAAGCGACATTCAAATACGCGGGGTCTGTCTACAAGGATCTGCAGAAACTGATCACCATTGTCGAAGCCAACGGCGATGTCAGCGAAGCCTTTCGCGCCTATGCGAAGCATTGGGGTGAATTGAAAGGATTCTCGATGGCGATGCAGACATCAGGAAAAGATCTGGGTGAGACAGCCGTAAGAATGAATCGCCTGATCGGTTTCAGCCCTGTTCATCTGGATGGAAACCAGGTAGTCGGAATTGACGGGAACGGGAACTATCAGACTGCAAGCGGTTCGTCCATGGGTGAATACATGGTTCATATGGTCAAGCTGCAGAATCTGCTCGGCGACGCATTCAATCTCACCAAGCGAAAGAATGATGCGACTTCGGAACTTGCGGACCTTATCGAGTCGGTCGGTGCGAGCAAGGGTGCTGAAACTGACTGACAACTCCGGATTGCGGCTGATGGCAGTTTTGACTCTGTTGATGATCATCGCCACAGGCGACACAAGCAAGAGATGACGCCTGAAAATACGATTTTGGGCATAGGGTCGGAAATACTCTCAGTATTTTTCGACCCGCTCAAACGTGTATATTGGATCTATCTGCTATCAGCCGCTGCGATCGCATTTCTGTGGCTGAAATTCCGCAAGAACTTTTCTTTTTTCGGGACGATTCGAAAGATTTTCGCAAAAGCAAGCTGGTGGAACACATCCGCACGGGCAGATTACTGCGTGATGGCCGTCAACAGCGTGGTGATGTCGGCGCTTTCTCCGAGATTGCTTGGACAGACTGCGGTCGCCTATCTGGTCTTCGAGTGGATGCACCGGCTGTTTGCGGGTCGTCCCCAGACAACGGACATGATCCCCGAGTGGCTGATCATGTTCACCTTTACCCTGTGCCTGTTCGTACTGGACGATTTTGCGCGCTACATCGTTCATCTAATGCTGCATCGCATTCCGGTTCTTTGGGCGTTTCACAAGGTTCATCACAGTGCGACCGCGCTGAATCCGCTCACTGTTTTCAGGATGCATCCGGTTGAGGGCATCCTGTTCGCAGTGAGAGGGACCCTGGTCCAGGGCATCACAATCGCCGTATTCGTATTTTTCTTCGGCAGCCAGGTCCAGCTTCTCATGGTTTTCGGTGCCGGTGTATTCAACTGGATGTTCAACGCCTTTCTGGCGAATCTTCGGCACTCGCATATACAGATCGGATTCTGGAAACCGGTTGAGCGGGTATTCATCTCACCGGCACAGCACCAGATACATCATTCGATATCGGAGCATCACAGAGACAAGAATTTCGGGGTTGCGCTGGCCATCTGGGATTGGATGTTCAACTCACACTGTTTTTCCGATGCAGACGAAGAGTTGATATTCGGTCTGTCAGCTGATTCCAATGAGCAGCACCATCGCCTGAGGTCACTTTACCTTCAACCGTTTGCTGAAGTGTTTCACTGTTCGACTACTTTCGTCAGACGCATACTCGCCAACCGTCGAACAAAGCTGCCTACAAACTGGTCCGCAGTGGATTGAGGTATATTCAATAGATACAAGGCGTTGATCCGGCGCGCGAATCGACACAAAAGAGCTTATTCCCACTGCACGATTCTGGCGAAAAGACGGTGATTTCGACCTCTCCAAACCATCTCACAATCTCACACCACTTGCCCTGTAACGGTATATGCGTTCACAACGCGCGCTGGCTGAACGCTTCGCAACCCGATTCCATAAACCGATTGTTCGGAGTCCGGTATTGAAAGATTTGGATAGGGTGTCGCTCTTGAATCTGAATAGATTCAATAGATTCGATTTCAGGAATTACATGCCTGACCCATAACCAAACCGCAAATGTGGGAATTCTCCAAAGTTTACGTCACATGCAGGTAAACTGCGGAGATCTGCAATGGTTCATATTTCAACCGAGAACATCGGGTCAAAACCGCGGCCATTGTCGGGCTTGTTCTCATGGGGATAGCCCCGCGGATTGCATACTATTCTGGAATCACCGATATGATAGTCAAAATGATCATGTACGTGACCATGTATCCACAAATCTATCCTTTCCGGGAAATCATGGAACAGATATTCCAGATTGGACATGAAACCAGGATTTATACCTTTGATATGCGGTTCGTTGTATCTCGGATGCAGTGAGCCGATGCTGGGCGCATGATGGGTGACCACCACATTCTTTATCCACGGTCCGGATAAACGCAACTGATTTTCCAACCAATTCCGACTTTCCATATGTATGCCAATGGAGTCTTCGGGTGTATATGTACGTCCCCTGTATGCGATAACCGGTCGTACTATCCATTCACCGGTTCCGGTCCGCATGCGTCGTTCCTGAAAATCGGACATACAGCGTCTTACGACCTCCGAATCCTGCTCCCTGTTGTCATTGAGGCTCATGTCGGTCCATAGAGTGCATCCCAGAAATCTGACATCATCGACGATCACCGACTGATTCTCCAGCACCGCGCAGTTGCGCGGCGCTGAATCCGCGATAAGTTTCTGATTCTCCGACAGTGATTCCCCATAGTGCTCATGATTGCCGGCCACATAGACAATGCGATATTGACTTGGGATATTGCGTTGCGCCCAGTCGACGCCGCTTGTACCCGAACCGATATCACCGGCCAGCACGACCACTTCGGCATCTGTGCCCACAAAATCAAATGGCATATGCTCAAGATGCAGATCGGAAAGAATATGTATTTTCATCGGTACATCGCCTTCGGCGTTTTCTGAAGTCCCATCTGTGTAACATTCCGCATAGTTCGCGAATCTTGGCGGATCAGCGGGGTTGATGTTTCTATGCATTCCATTGGAATGGCACCGCGTTCGCCAGCGATGATCGTTTGCGCCGACTTTGCAGTCAGCATGCAAATGTACAATCCCCCGGTCCTGGCATAAAGAAAACCAGCCCTGCAGGGATTATGGGTTTGAACAACTCGCTGTATCTATCCATGGGTCAATTCAACCCAATACTGGACAAGGCCTATAAAAATTTTACCTGCAAACGTATACTCACCGACGATTAATTCACCTCTCATACAGGATCAGCGATCAGACCCCGCCCTTATTCAGGACCGGTCCATGCACAAATGGTTTCGAAATACCGTCCATTTGCAGCACCCGAACATGGCACAACAGCCCCGAATTCACCTCCTGTCAACCAATCCGATGTCTGAGCTGTCAAACCCATAAAATTCATCGTTCAAAGAAGAAGTCGCGTTAATTGAATTACGTTGATATTCTTACAAATAATGATTATGATTATCACTTACAATAGTATTCATATTTGGCCACGAGAACCTTTACCACAAAAATGGATCACACGGCAATGCCAGAAAATCAAGTACAGTATTACACAAAAGCAAGAACCGCGATAATTCGATTTGTCTCAGCAGTCTCGATTGTGGTGACATTCACCCAGGTTTCACATGCACAGAACCCCTGCCCGACGGTCGCCGCCGATCAGCTCGACACCGACGCGGTAGTGAATGTTTACTCTGCCAGAAAAGAGGCTCTGATTCTGCCACTGCTTAAAAATTTCCAGTCGGATTTCAAAAATCACTTCGAATCTGAAATTGAGGTCAATCTGATCACCGGTAAGGCAGATGGCCTGCTAAAAAGAATCGAACTGGAAGGCAAGGCAACACCCGCAGACCTTTTCATCACAGTCGATGCGGGTCGTCTGCATCGCGCGAAAAATGCAAATATACTCAGACCGGTTCCGGAATCGATCGCAGACAAAGTGCCCGCACACCTGCGTGACAGCGACACCGCTGGAACCCCCGGCTACTGGATAGGTCTTTCACAACGCGCGAGACCCATCTACTATTCCCGCAAACGATCGGATCCGACAGCAGCGAGTTCATATGAAGAGCTCGCGCATCCGGATAATTCCGGACAGCTGTGCATCAGGTCCTCCTCCAGCATCTACAACCAGTCGCTGGTGGCATCAATGATTCCGACAATGGCGGAGCAACTCAAACACACCGATTCTTTCGACTGGCTCAAGGCGGATACTTTGGAGTGGGCACAGGATCAACTGAGTTCGGAGTCCGGTGACAACGATCCGTATGCCGAAGCAAAAATCTTTGTTCTGGCGTGGGCCAGACAACTGGTTGACAATTTCGCCCGCCCGCCGACCGGTGGAGATACTGATCAGATATTGGCGGTAGCGGCAGGCCAGTGCAAGTTCTCTTTGGCGAACAGTTATTATTTTGGCCGACTGATGGCAAAGAACCAAGCAATGGCTGATGAGGTCGGTATCCTTTGGCCGAATCAGGACGGCCGAGGCGCACACGTCAATGTCAGTGGCGCAGGAATCACAGTGCATGCGAAACATCCCGGCAATGCCCAATGCCTGCTGGACTACATGCTCGAACCCCAATCACAGGAGTGGTACGCGCAGATCAATTACGAGTACCCGGTTCTGCCGGATATTCCGTGGTCCGACCTGCTGACGGAATTCGGTGAGTTCAAGGCGGATGAGTTGGATATGGGACAATTGGGTGAATTCAACTCGGAAGCGGTCAAGATCATGGATCGCGCCGGCTGGCGATAAAGGACACCGGCACGCCCGCTTGAAGTCACCTCGCCATCCAATCAGACTCCAATTTTAGATTTTTTCTCTCCGTACCTGTCGAAGCCAACACTGATGCGTTCCTCGAATTTCAGTCCTCTCGGGTTGTCAGCACCTTTGATCACCCTGATCGTAGTCTCGCCAATCATTGCGATCATCGCTTCCACGTTCGCGACTGACAGTGTCGAGTTGCTGAAGCATCTGTTTGATACGCTGATCGGTCTCTACGTTACCAATTCCCTATTACTCATGTTGGGAGTCGGGTCACTGACGTTGATCATCGGTGTGCCGACGGCCTGGCTGACCAGTGTCTGCGAATTTCCGGGACGCAAAGTATTCGTCTGGGCCCTGTTGCTGCCATTGGCATTTCCCGCCTATATCATCGCCTATACCTACACCGGTCTTCTCGACTACTACGGTCCTGTATTCGGCCTGGTTCGACAGATCGTCGGTGAGGAACGATTCTCAGACCTGTATTTTTCAATCCGCTCCATGCCGGGCGCGATCGTTCTGTTCTCCCTGGTACTGTATCCATATGTATATCTGCTCACGCGGGCATCGTTTCTGGAACAATCGGTCCGATTTGTCGAAATCAGCAGGATGCTCGGCTACAATGTGCGCGAGAGCTTTTTCAAACTTTCTATTCCACTGGCCCGACCCGCAATCGTTGCCGGCCTGTCCCTTGCCCTGATGGAAACTTTGGCCGATTACGGCACCGTGCAGTTCTTCGGCATCGGAACATTCACAACCGGAATCATCCGCACCTTCAACGGCTTCGGCGATGCCACCGCTGCCGCACAATTGTCAACGATGCTGCTGGGGTTTGTCGTTTTGCTGATCTTCTTCGAGTGGTTTTCGCGCCGAAAGATCCAATACCATGCGACCAAGGGCAAATCAATCCATCAATCCAAGATTCGGTTGCGGGGAAAGAAGGCAGTCTTGGCATGGCTCGCATGCTTCATACCGGTATTTCTGGGTTTCCTACTGCCTGCGCTGATTTTGCTGAAGTGGACGCTGTTCGATGCGCAGTACGATCTCTCGGAATTCACCGGATTCGTCTGGAATTCGATATATCTCGCGGGATTCGCCGCCATCATCGCGGTAACGATCTCGGTCATTCTGGGCTATGCGAAGCGTACCGTACCCACCCGTGCGGTCAGGGGATTCGTTGCGGTTTCCGGGCTGGGCTATGCCATCCCGGGTGCGATCATCGCGGTTGGCATAATCACCCCCCTGGTCTGGCTGGACCATCGACTCATTGAATTTTTCGGGTCGAATTTCAATATCGATATCGGGCTGATCCTGTCCGGCTCAATCATCGGGTTGCTATTCGCCTACACCGTCAGATTTCTTGCCATCTCACTGAACGCGGTTCAAACCGGACTGCAGAGAATCAAGCCAAGCATGGATTACTCGGCTCGCACGCTCGGCTGCCGGCAAATGGGAGTCCTCAAACGCGTGCATCTGCCAATGATTCGAGCATCGCTGATCACTGCATTTCTGATCGTTTTTGTCGACGTGCTGAAGGAATTGCCGGCAACACTCATTCTGCGTCCTTTCAATTTCAACACACTGGCTATCCGTGCATACGAGCTCGCGTCCGATGAGAGACTCATCGATGCCGCCCTGCCCTCCCTGACGATCATATTGACAGGGATCATTCCGGTGATATTGCTGAGTAAGACGATGGCACGTGAAAAACAGCAGGTGAGCACTCCATGAACGACAGTCAGGCTGTGGCGGATAACTTCAAGTCCCAAACGCTCCTGGAAGTGTGCAATGTGTCGTTCTCTTACGGTAACGGAAGAGCTGCGGTGGACGATGTCAGTTTCAGGCTCAAGGAAGGCGAGATCGGCACCATCGTCGGTCCGAGCGGCTGCGGCAAATCAACATTGCTCAGAGGAATCGCGGGTTTCGAACAATTGCAAACCGGCATCATCACCATGTTCGGCGATACTCTTTCAACTCCGGAACACGCAGTCGCGCCGGAAAAACGCGATATCGGCATGGTATTTCAGGATTACGCACTGTTTCCGCACCTCAGTGTGTCGGACAACATATCTTTCGGACTTCGCAACTGGAGCACTGCTGACCGCAAGAAGCGGGTCTGTGAGCTGCTGAACCTGATCGGGTTGGAAGATTATGGTGACCGCGACCCCTACTCGCTGTCCGGAGGGGAGCAGCAACGAATCGCTCTCGCCCGGGCGATTGCCCGCAAACCAAGACTACTGTTGATGGATGAGGCGTTTTCAAGTCTTGATGTCGAGATCCGCCATACCTTGATACCCGAAGTGAAAAAGATTCTCAAACGGGAGGACATCTCGTTGATTCTAGTTACCCACGACCATGAAACCGCACTCTCGATGGCTGACAAGATCGGTGTCATGGAAGAAGGACGCGTGCATCAGTGGGATGTTCCATTCAACGTGTATCACCATCCGGCCAATCGGTTTACCGCGCGATTCGTCGGTGAGGGTGAATTCATCAATGCGACGGTCATCAATGACCAGATGCTGCAAACTGTGTTCGGCCTGCATACCTTTCACAACCATCAGAAACTGAAGAAAGATGACAAGGTTGAGATCCTGCTGCGACCTGATGACATTCTGCACGACGATACCAGTGAGCTTACCGGTACGGTAATCCAAAAATCCTTTCGGGGCTCCCATTATCTGTACACCGTGAAACTGGCAGATAACCAGTCGTTATTTTGCCTCGCCGACTCTCACCATGATCACCAGCTTGGCGAACAAATCGGACTGAGACTGAATATCGAGCATATCGTGCTATTCCGCAAGGACCGGGAAAAGGCGATCGCACACCTTGATCCAGTCCCGGGTATGCTGACTGAATCAGCCTGAACGATAAATCGCGACCTGTCGGTACAACCGGGGAAACTCCAAGCCGATTCCAACCTCGGAAAATGTTTGATATTTGCTTTCGCTGGATCGCGACTTGGTGCTACTATTTATAAACGTCCGGAACACCCCCAAATTAATACTCGGATATCAGTCAATGAATGCAGATGAATTCACGTTTTCCCTTACCTGTAGCGAACGGTCAGGTAATCAGGCGACATACGGTAATAACAATGAAGGGCTAGTCAAGAATTAAATATGTGCCTTGATATGTCAAATAATCTGAACTGAGGAATGGACATGTTATGTTAACCAGGGCTACAAATAAGTGGTATTTTGCCTAGATCAGATATAGATACCATTGGAAATTACTGCT
The DNA here is from genome assembly GCA_963666625.1 of Arenicellales bacterium. Lineage (GTDB taxonomy): Bacteria > Pseudomonadota > Gammaproteobacteria > Arenicellales > JAJDZL01 > JAJDZL01. The sequence goes on along the minus strand of OY762925.1, from coordinate 1,791,305 downwards.
TGTGAATTTGAAAGCATCTAGAAAATTCTCGATCTATCAGATTTGTATAATATTTTCATTGACTTCAAACGCTTCTATACCCTACTTTGATCCAATGAAATCCAGTGATTGATGAGTTCGACATCTTGTTAGTTTCAAGAAAAATCGAGCAATAAAAGCCTAATTGTCGACTTAAGAAATTAATCAGATGCAAAATTCATCTATTACACAGGTAGAAGCTGATGCTCTCCTAAAGTTGGAGAAGAAGAGTGAAAACAGCGAAATTTGGACATTCGGTTCTGACATATCATCAGCCATTCCTTTGTTATCGATAGACAATCGGGAAAAATTTTATTTGGACTTAGACGTGGAAAATTCAATATCACCAAAGCCACCTACCAAAATCGAGCTCGTGTAGATATCGTACTTGCACGGCTTGATCTAGGAAGTGCTCCTCATCGCAATCCAAACGGTGAAGAAATTCCTTCCCCTCATCTACATGTTTATAGAGAGGGATTTGGCGACAAGTGGGCATTACCGATAAATGATCAAGAGTTTCCCAATGTTGACGATTTCTGGCAAACATTGCATGACTTCATGAATTTCTGCAACATAATATCGAAACCGAATATTCAACTAGGATTGATTTAATGGCTTCCAATATCGAACAACTCGTCGATCAGTATTGGAACTGGCTTCAGGACAAAACTGATTGTAGACAGCTTGATACTTCTGTGGAGATCACTACACCATATTTAGACCGTCACAATGATTACCTACAAATTTATGTGCAGTCTCAAACCGACGGATTTGTACTGTCTGATGATGGCTACATCATTGAGGACCTCGAGCATTCAGGTTGCACGTTAGATTCCCCTAAACGAAGGGATTTACTTGAGACGACTCTCAATGGATTTGGAGTTCGAGCTGAAGGCAAGGAACTAAAAGTTTTTGCGACACCAACGAATTTTGCTATGCAAAAGCACAATCTGGTACAAGCAATGTTGGCGATCAATGATCTTTTTTATCTGACATCAACAAAAATTGAGAATTTCTTTTTTGAAGATGTAGCTTTGTGGTTAGACAGCAATAAAATCCGATACACACCTAGTGTGAAGCTCGCAGGTAAGAGCGGGTACGACAACAGATTTGATTTTGTTATTCCGAAGTCAGAAGAAAAACCTGAACGAGTGGTACGTGTAGTAAACCGCCCGAATCGTAGTGCTGTACAAGCAATGGTATTCGCTTGGATTGACACCAAAGAAACGCGATCGATTGACTCATGTGCATATGCAATTTTGAATGATAAAGAACAAAATTTATCCGTCGACAATATAGTCGCTATGCAAAATTACAAGATCAAGGCGTTGCCATGGTCGAAACCTGAAAAAATTCAAGAGGAACTTGCCGCTTAACGGATTCCTCGTTTCGTTTGAGATTGAATAATCAGAACTTTACCGACACCAGACAGGCGGTGACGGTCAAAAGGCAACTTTTGAGCCACTAAGTAAAATTGACGGCTACAGTTGACTAACGTCTGAGACACCCCAAATATATACTGAGAATTGAATCGATGAATATTAGTGAATTCACCTTCTCCCTGTCCGCAACGGATGGTCAGATTGTCAGGGGTACGTACCGCGACATCAACGAGGGGCCGGTTGGAATATTTCTGCACGGGCTATCCTCCGATGCGGAAGGAACCAAGTCGATGCGACTGTGGAGTCAGGCCGAGCGACTCAACCGATCGTGGATTAGATTTGACATGCGCGCGCACGGCAAATCCGATGGGAATTTCGCGGAGTTCAGCATATCCCGTGCGATTGAGGATACGAAACTGGTCTTGTCTCTGTTTGAAGGTCGTCCGAAAGTTCTCGTCGGTTCCAGCATGGGAGGTTGGGTTGCATCGCAGATCGCCCTGGATACCAGAATGAATGTCTGCGGAACCGTGCTGATCGCCCCTGCTTTCAACTTCGTGAATGGAATTTTTCTCAGTGTCTCATCGGACGAGCAGGAACAATGGCGAGAATCAGGATTCAAGACATTCGAAAGCCCTTATCCGGATTGCGATTACACAATGTCTTATGCCGCAGTGCTAGACTCACTGCAGTATGATGTGTTTTCGTTCCCGGTAAGTTACAATCATCCAGTGAAGATACTGCACGGTGCGCTTGATGATGCGGTACCGTCCGATCAAAGTCTGAAATTCAAGGAGCATGCGGATTCCGAAATCGAAGTCACCCTTCTGCCGGATGGAGACCACCGGTTGACCGATCATGTGGATCTGATCGAGTCGACCGTAAACGAAATCTGGCCGAACTGATGCGCTTCAACTTCTGAGACGGTTTCATGAGAGTCGTTACATTTCTTTTCCTGTGTTTTCTGATCATTCCGATCGCAGAGATCTATCTGCTGATCGAGATCGGACAGGTGATCGGAGCCGTATGGACCATTGTCGGGGTTGTCACAACAGCCCTGGTCGGCGCGTGGCTGGTGCGGTTGCAAGGCATTCTCACACTGCATCGAGCGATAGGAAGTGTCAGAAGCGGCGAAGTGCCGGCTTTGGAGCTGGTTGAGGGGCTGTTCCTGCTGGTTGCCGGGGCATTGCTGATCACACCTGGATTTGTCACGGATACGATTGGATTCTTATGTCTGACAACGCCTATCCGAAGAATGTTCGCGTCGATTCTGCTGAGTCGTCTGATTGTCCACGTAAACCAACGCAGCCAATCGTCCAGCTCTCAGACCTATGATGTCAAATATCGGGAAATAGATACCAAGTAGCCTATCCTGCCGCGAAATTGAATCGCGGTCATTGTCCCAAATTCTGCCATCCCGCAATCCGCAATGCCGGCAGGATTGCGTGATCGCAAAAATTTATCAGAAAAAGTTTTCCAAACCCCTTGACAAGCAGGAATTAATATAAATAATGATAATCGTTATCATTTACATTTACGAATTCGACTGATTCAAACCATGAACAAAGCCAAATTCAGACGATTGTTGCAGGAGATATTACAAGCCTTTGCGCCCTATTCAGTCTACGCATACGGCACCGGTCACGAACCAAGCTTGTATGGTGAAAGTGACGTCACACATTCACATGAGTAATTCGATCGGGGACTCCCAAAAAGACTAAGTTCATAAGATTTTGCTATTTAAAGCTTCTCTCCTCTTGTAGCTGTGGCAATATCGCATTTTCATTGCGATGTTGCCATTTTTTTATCAACTTCTCATCGACTCGACCCGAGCACATCGCTCCCTTGCCTGATCTTCAAAATTTCCTTATCAGCCGGGGAATTTCGCGACAATATAATCACTACAAGAATCATCTGTTCACGCTGTCGGTGTATCAACTGTCGCAATGGAAAATTTTGTCTATCGACGCGATCTCATCAAGTCCCGCGATCTTCTGCAGCTCAGCGAGAGGTCAGATTCAGCCGGATTGACCCGGCTTGCGATACATCTTCTTCTCCTTGGAGTGTCCGGGCTATGGGTTGGGTCTACACAAGCCACCTGGTGGATCGTACCTGCGTGGGTCGTCTATGGAACCGTACTTGTATTCGTGTTTGCGCCGCTTCACGAATGCATCCACCGCACCGCGTTCCGGTCGAGGGGCTTGAACAGCATTGTCGCGGCTGTTGCGGGATTCATACTTGTTCTTCCGGCCAACTATTTCCGATACTTTCACTTCGAACACCACAGGTATACGAATGACCCTGAACGCGATCCAGAACTGCTGACAGACAAGCCCCGAACTTTACCGGGATATGTGTGGGCGATGACCGGATTGACCTCCTACTGGCTGCCGCAGATTCGCCTGCTGTTGTGTCATGCAATCGGGAAAGTGGATTCGAAATTCATTCCGGAATCGGCATATCGAACGATCAGGAACGAAGCCAGAATTCACTTGGCACTATATATCGCAGTCGCTGCAGGTTCCGTTTATCTTCAAACTGCCCTGTTCGTTATTTTCTGGGTTGTTCCGGTCCTGGTCGGCATGGTTGCGTTGAGGCTGTTTCTGCTCGCCGAGCACGGTGGCTGCGAACTATCGGAAAACATGCTGGTCAACACCCGCACTACCCTGACCAACCCACTTCTGAGACTGATCACCTGGAACATGTCGTATCACTGTGAGCATCATCTGTTTCCATCGGTCCCTTTTCACAGTCTTCCGTCCTTGCACAGCGAGGTCAGGGAGAAACTGGGAACCGTCTCACCGGGCTATCTGGAGTTTCACAGGGAATACTTGCGCTCCATGTGAATCCCCGATTTCGAATACCGGGTCAGGAGCGCCTGGTCAGCAATCAGGATTGGGCTCTGGAAATCATTTGCCGAACGGCTCTGTTCGCATTGACTGCAATCACTTCCACATCCTGATGCGCGGAAGGATAGACGCGAAATACCTCGTCTGCAAATGCCTGGCCCACTTCCTCCACTTTCTTGAAATCCAAGAAAACCTTTTCGAAACTGTCGACTCTCGCCATCAGTCTTTTTGCCTGCGAACGGGCCACCAGATTCTCATGTTCGTACTGTACCAGTCTGACCGGGATCATCGTCTTCGAAAAACTATAGTCTCCACCCGAGTTAAACTGATCAAAAACATCTTTTCGGGCTCGCGATACCCGATTGTCCAGCTTCATTGAAACCATGGTGCCAGATTTCAAACTGCCATTTTCCACGATCCAATCCTCTGATTCGCCGTACTTGTGGGAAAAGAATGTTTCGCCCGATAGAATCGTGAATTCATCAAACATTCTTGAAGTAAAAAAGATACCCTGACCCAGATGGCTTTGAGGATCGGTTGTAAGCTTTCCCTTGGACAATTCCAGTACCGCATGTCGCTCGTCGAGCAGTTTGAATTGGTTCTTCAGCTTCTCGAAAATTCCCATACCGTCGTCGATCACAATACATTCGACATCAGTGGGGGTTTTATTGATCTGCACACTGACTTCACTGCCGCCTGAATGGTCGATGGCATTATTGAATATTTCCGTAATGCCATAATGCCACAAACTTGAAACATTGCCAGGAACTGACGGCAACAGACTTTGTATATCTTCCCGCCATACGACATCCTCAGTCAGATGACCGTTTATCAGGTATTGCTTGTTCCAGCTTTCAAGAACTCGCAGATTGTACGAGCGGTTCTTGATTGCCCATTTGACATCCAATACCTGCTTATCAAGCAACCGGTTCAAATGTCGATTGACCGTTTGCTTGGAAATGGAATATCGATTGGACGCTTTCTCCGCAATATCGTGGGGATACTTCTCGACATTCTGGAGAATGAAGTTCCGGACTTCCGGACTTCTTTTTGTCATATTGAATGAAAAACTGTCGATTAAGCCTTGATAAATCTACAACTTTTCAAATGGCTTTGTCAAGCCTTCAGTTTTGATCCAGAATATTACCTCATAGGGTCAGTGTAACCAACCGGTCAAAACAATACGAAAATCGGGATATTTTTTGAAGTGAGCCGTCTATGTTTTCAAAATGCTGTTTTGCCGGTTTCTACACCATTGTTTCTTGAATTCGAGACGTAGCCGGATTGCCGTCCGTCGTCAGATGAGCACATCGAAAATCCCAGGTAAGAGTTGTCGAAGCGCCGTCGAGTGCGGTGCTCGTTCTCGGACCAGACAGCAGCATGCAGGTGCATCTCAACTGCTATCGCTCCAGACTGAATCGAACACGGCCTACCACCGAAATACAGGAGTTATCATCTATAATGATGGCTGATCACCGAATGCCCATACATTGGGCATGTTCAGACATCACCAAGAGGGATATTTTCTTCAGCATCTACAAATTGCTACGTGATGCACTGAACAAGCTCAATGTCGAACATTCGTCCCGCCACGAACAGGACATCGAACGTCTGGCAGGCGATAGCAATTGGCAGCAGTTGGATCCAGAACAGCGGAATCTACGGATGTCTGAAAAGCGACTCACCATATCCACTTGGTCCAGGGAGTGCAGTTGGCCAACTGTTTGATAACCACTCTGGACTGCTGTAGTTCGTTGATATCTTCCGGCCAATTGAGCGACCTCGATATTCAGTTCGTGAGTGTATATTGTCATACTCTGAAGACGGGTGACAAAAGCTATGCTTAGAGAAGAACTGAAGGGATAACGCGCGAATGCGCCGGTGAAAGACTCGGTATCGATCAAATAGAGGGCTGATAAGGCATGCGAACCGCCACCGAAATCAAAACACTGCTTGCTGAACTGGATTCCTACGTCGCCGATGAGCTGGAAGATCAGGATCTCGACTTCAAACAGTGGGACCTGACAAGTCGAGAAAAGGCCGTAAAAACAGTAGTTGATATGGCAGTCTGTATGGCCAATGGCGGTGGTGGTACTGTCGTATTCGGTGTATCAGACCGCATTCGAGGAGGTGACCGGGCGATTTTAGGTGTACCGCGGGAAATCGACTCCAATCTGCTCAAAAAGGCAGTGTATGACAGGACTGATCCCAAGATAACCCCAGTATTCGAAGAACTGGCCGTACCCGAGGGTACTGGCCGTTTGCTGTTGATGCAAGTTTACCCTGGTATGCCACCCCACACAGATACCGCTGGCCGAGGCACGATTCGCATCAGTAAGGATTGTGTGCCGTTAACAGGCACATTGAGGCGAAAAATAGGTGTAGAAACAGGTGAAACCGACTATACGGCAGAACCCGTCGCCATGGTGGATACCGCATTGCTGTCCGCTACCGCGTTAGAGACGCTCCGGAATCAGGCTCGCAGGGAGAAAGCCCCCGAAGACCTGCTCCGACTCTCTGATGAAGAGTTGCTCACCACACTTGGACTAATCCGGCAAGAAAAACTCACTCGGGCGGCACTATTGCTGGCAGGCACTGAAACTGCCATCCGAGAACACCTGCCCGGTCATAACTGGACCTTTCTGCAGATGAATTCGGATACCGACTATGATGTTCGAGAAGACCGTGTCAGCACATTACCCTTGTCTGTGCAGCGCATAGAGGAACTGCTTGTGCCCTTCAATCCGATCACCACATACAAACAGGGCATGTTCCACTTTGAATATCGCACCTGGCCTGAAATTGCCGTACGGGAAGCGTTGATGAATGCATTCTGCCATGCTGACCTCCGTATTGCAGGACCTGTGATGGTGAAGCTGTATCCTAACCGGCTGGACATCAGCAACAACGGTGGTTTCATTGCCGGTATCACACCCAGCAACATTCTTCACCGTCAACCTGCTGCCAGAAACCCTTTGCTGGTTGAGGCACTGACACGTCTTCGCCTTGTCAACCGTAGCAACCTCGGGATAAATCGCATGTTTTCCGCCTTTCTTATTGAAGGCAAGGAACCACCTCAGATCTGCGAAATCGGTGAATCCGTCCTGGTAGGCTTTCCCAAAAGCGATTTGGATGCTTCATTTCGACTTTTTGTTGCTGACGAGAGTAAGCACGGACGCAACCTGAGTGTAGACGAACTGTTGCTGTTGCAGTACCTGCTTCAGCATGCGGAGGTAGATACCGTTACAGCTACTGTTCTTTGTCAACGGAGTGAGTCAGAAATACGCGAAAGACTCTCTGGCATGGAGTCGGCGGGTTACATTGAACGCGCCGGTAACGGGCGGGATGCCTACTGGTGTATCCAACCGGATCTGTACAAGCGTCTGGCCGAAGGCAGTCAAAGTGGAGCACATCGACGCATTGGTTGGAAAGCCGCCAAAACCCTAGTAATGAGAATTCTGATTGAGCGAGCTCGTCGGGATGAACCGGGCCTGAGCAATAAGGAGATTCGGCAGTTCACTGGCTTTGATCGAAGTCAGGTACACCGGCTGATGACTGAGTTGCTGCATGAGAATTCGGATATTCAACATCCAGGACGAGGCAGAAATGCGCGATACGAGTTGAAGAAATGATGCTGTTAATGCGCACGCGCATTAAAAACGCGCATTAATTCGGTTAAATGCGCGTTTTTAATGTTGCATTTACATTACCGCAAATATTGATTGGCAAACAACATGAGGATACTGGACAAATTGTAAAAAATCCACCCGAGTGAATCATATTGGATGCGCGTGATATCAAAAAACACACTGCCAAAGCGGCACGAAGCTTTCAGATGCTCGCCGGTGTTGGAAAGTCAACTTCAACCGGGAAAACTGACAGCGGAATAAGCGCCACTCATCGGCCCTGCAACACCGCCGCGTAGAGCACACTCTCATCGGTCTTGCATGGTACGCCAAGGTAGTGATGCTGACGCAACAGCGACAGGAATTCCGACTCCCCATCGTGTCCACCCGGCGCGATTACCAACTTCGATCGATCCATCTCTCTGTCTGTGTTCAATATCAGCCGAACAAAATACGCCTTAATCCCAACTGGTATTTCCACCCGACTTATCCAACCGCTTAACCGAAGGCAGTCAGGCTGAACCTGATTCTGGCCTTTAGAGCAAAGCAGATTTGCGCAATATAAGTCGAAGAAATGCGCGTCCTATGCGTGTGAGCATTGAAACGCGCATTGAATCAGCCTTTATGCGTTTGTTACCAAATTCACACATAACAAGTAAATTCATTAGTTTTGTGGAAACGAAAGACATCGTGTTCCAGATAAATCACTGGGACGATAGCATTAATGGTGCATACCTGATCAAAAGGACTTAATAGTTTGCGGTGAATAACACCTATTATCACTGCACAATCTGCGTCGAATAATCTTGACTTTGCGGTGAATAACACCTATTATCACCGCATATTCTGCGGTGTTTTGTTTTGAATTAGTAGAAAATTAACCCAACAAACCCTTAATTTCGCGGTAACTAATATGTGGATACACGAACATCACAACTGGCCAAAGTTCATTTGGGATGATAAAAACCTTACCTCAAAACTGGCTGATATACGCCATCGTCAGGGTCGATTGCTTGGTCGAATGGAAGGTCTTGGATTTGAGTTGAAGCAAGAAGCCAATCTCAGCACTCTGACCCATGATGTTGTCAAGTCCTCAATTATTGAGGGTGAGAAACTCAATCCAGAGTCAGTCCGCTCATCCATTGCACGAAAGTTAGGAATTGAAATAGGCGGACTTGCGCCAGCCGACCGTAATGTGGAAGGTATTGTTGAAATTATGCTTGATGCCACACAGCAATTTTCAAAACCTCTGAGAAAAGATCGGTTATGTAACTGGCAAGCTGCGCTGTTTCCGACTGGAATGAGTGGCTTGAGTCCGATTATCGTCGGCGAATGGCGCACATTGGCTTTAGGGGCGATGCAGGTAGTCTCCGGTTCCTCAGGTCGCAAGAAAGTTCACTTTGAAGCGCCAAACGCAAAGCGGTTGGAAAAAGAAATGCAGATGTTTCTGGATTGGTTCAATGATGATCATGACATGGACCCTGTGCTTAAGGCCGGTATTGCTCATTTGTGGTTTGTAACCATCCACCCCTTTGAGGATGGGAATGGTCGTATTGCCAGGGCTATCGGTGATATGGCGTTGGCACGCGCTGACGGTATACCTGAACGATTCTACAGTTTGTCCACCCAGATTGCATCCGAGCGCAAGGAGTACTACGATCAACTTGAAAAACAGCAGCGCAGCACACCGGATACTACAATCTGGCTGGAATGGTTCCTGGACTGTCTGGGACGGGCTATATCCAACGCAGAAACTACTCTCGGCAACGTTATATTCAAGGCAAAGCTTTGGGAAAAGATCAATCAGCAACCCGTCAGTGAACGTCAGCGTCTGGTCATCAATCGAATGTTGGAGGATGATTTCAAGGGGTATATGAACACATCGAAATACGCCAAGCTTGCAAAGTGTTCCACTGACACCGCTCTCAGGGATATCCAGGAATTGAAAGCGCGCGGCATTCTTATCCAGAATCCGGGCGGGGGACGCAGTACGAGTTACAGAATTACTGATCAGGTTGATTGATCCTGTCTCCAATCTGTCTCAAAGTAGAGAGACATTCGATAAGAAAGGAAAGTTGATCACTACGGCTGTCCGTATACAAAGCCACTGGTGACAGGAACCGCACCAAATCGACCGTCGAGGTAAGCTTTCTGGAATGCGGAAACATCCCTTACCTTATAGTCAGAGAGAGGATACAGGCGCGAGCCCCCTATTTCTCCTTTTTCAAGAAACCACACTTGGTCCTGATGCATGAAGCCTTTCGTCATCGCGGAAGTCTCATGACTCGTAAACACCAACTGAGCATTTTTCGCGTTGAAATTCGAATTGTGAAACAGGCTCACCAGAAATTTCAATGCAAGGGGATGCAAACTATTGTGAAGCTCGTCGATGACCAACGTGAATCCGTTCTCGATCACTTCCAACCATTGACCGGCAAGGCCAAATAGCACTTTATTTCCATCAGATTCTTCTCTGATGTGGAATTCAACTAATTCTCCATTACTACCTTCACGAATAAAAATAGGCTCATATAACGTTCCTTGTGCAATTGAACTACGAATGTTCGCAGGTAGTTTGTCCGAATTCATTCGAGGCTGATAGAGATCGTCTGTACGAAAATTCTTTTCCTCGAATTCTACAGAATCGATATCGAAATCTGCGGCTTGCAGAAAATGCAATACTGAATCCTTATTGTCATTATTCAGTATTTGGTGAATTGTGAAATTTGGAGACAGTCGATCAGGTGACGTAATGACACGCAAATTTCTCTGAATCCAGTCGAAAACCTCCTTGAACGCGGCCGATTTCAATTGGATCGCGGTTGATAAGAAAAGCGCGTTATCCCGAGTCGATTTTTTCCAAAGTTCCTTTTCTCCCTTCACATAAACCTTGCTCACATACCAATGGTAGGTGTTGCTTTCCGAGTCATACTCTCTCTGAAACAGCGTGCGGGTTCTGGTATCTTTTTCATTGGGTCTGGAGAACAGCCATTCACCCCACACACGATTTTCATCGACAGCAAAACCGTACCGATACAAGCCGTCATCTGTGACGAATACGGCTTCAAATTCAGAAGGCTCCTGTTTCCATTTCCTGTCAAGCCTGAAAGGCGTTACGTCAATGGGTTCACCTTCCTGACTGTTCTTTGCCGATGAGATGACGAAATTCCGAAAGAATCTCATCGCCTCGACAAAATTTGACTTGCCGGAACCGTTAGGTCCGAACAGGCAGGCGGACCTCAAAAGATATGGTGCCAGAGAATTTCCGGAAGCAAACGAAATTTGTTTTTTCCTCTTCGCGCCTGCGCCCGCACTCATCAAAAGAGTCTGCTCGTCTGCGAATGAGCGATAATTCTGAACGCTGAATGAAACTAGCATAAATGATTTACCTGCAACATATCTCTAAAATTATGAGAATATTTTACAATAAGTCGAGTTAAATCGACCTTGAGAGTAAATTTACAGAGAATTTTCTTTAACTGATAATTGAAGCTAGTAGATATACTCCTTCAGCATTTAAGCGCGTGATTTACCAGTCATCGTCAAGACAATTGAGTAGTCTCTAGCGAGACGTCCCCTCAAACTGTCGAGTCATATGTAAGTTGCATTGTTGCAATGAATTCAAATTTGACTCAAGTGTAAGGAGTTTTCTAACCCAAGCTACCTTGACGAACTTATCAGGCAAAAAGCACCTGCCTCAATTTATTGTCACTGTTTCACGAACATCCAAAACTAGCCCAATGCGATACTTGAATCTCGTAAAAGCGTACCAAAAACATGATAGGACATTGAAAGTTAGCAATTCTTAGCGCATAATAAACACCAATAATCCGCCCTATGGCAGTAAGCTTTGCTCCCATTCCAGATTCAGTGTTCAGAATCGGCGATCACGAGCGAAGCCGAACCCTAGGGCATTTTTTCTGCAATTCGAAATGACTAAGGCTGCAGTGTAAATTGACGGTGGGTAATTCTTGAAACGCAAGACACTTATTGCCCAAGGAGTCTAGAAATGTTTAAGAAAGCAAAATCAAAACCGAAAGTTGATTCTGAATTCACTAAGTTCATTCGTGATGCCTCGGCAGCGGAAAAGAAAAAGGTATACACCGAGGTTATGAAAAGAGCCAGTGCCATGCAGAAAAAGGTTTTGGATGAAGCCGCCAAGACTGATAATTGAACGGCCTTGAGTGAATGAAGGATTGCTGATGAAATTGTTTGGGGTGGAGCGTTTCACGGAACAGAAGCTGGTGAGATTGTCGCACTATGATCTTGTGCTCGATTCTCGGTTCGGCACCTCCCTGACCAGTCCGGGCTTCACTTCTTCAATGGCTGTACAAATTACCGGAATGCACTTTTACACTCGTGGCCATGCCATTGACATCAATACGTTCCAAAAGGAGGTCACCATGAGCAATTTGATCTGAGTTGATAGAACTGTAACGTTCGTTCCCAATACACGCTTTCTCTTTCCAGAACCAGTGTTAACCGTTTCTTAAAACTCAAGCCCGAATGTAGACTATCATCCTAATTGAACAATGTCCATACACGGCGAAAATTCCAGTCGCGTTGAATTTGCCCATCTCGAATTACATTTCGACAGGCTGTCTCGATGTCAGCTTCCAGTAGACCCCATGCAAGCACAAAATATGCTTGGTCGTTTACCATCTGTTAGCACTCTACCGCACTACCCACGACGGTAGAGTTATCGTCTGCTAGTTCCTCCTTATCCCGCAGGGTTTCAAGATAGTTGTCAAATTGGCGGTGCAAGTTGGATATGTGTTGAAAATCGATTACTGAAGAATGCGTGTCAACCATTCTATAGTCACTTTTTCATGTTCAATTCTATTCTCTGCGCGGGTTGCCCGCCAATCCGGCTGCTCAAAGTTTTCTGCAAAATCAACGATTAAGTAGTGTACGCCATTGTGTTTTAAATCGATATGTCCATTACCACCAATAATCCACAGTCCACGAGGCCCAAGTTTGACTGAATCGCCCGATTGATTGAAGAGTTCAAGTGTTGGAATCTGTCTGGCTGCGACTCCGAATTTACGCATCAATGGCGCATGCATGACAACAGGCTTACCTCGACTTGCTTCCCATCCATCCGACAACCATTCGCTGAACTGTACATAGAATTTATTCACGCGTTCTTCCCAGTCTTCAACTCGTCGTTGAACGTATTTCGCGTCTATAGATTCGCTTGTAACGTCATCAAGAACCGTACCACTCATGTTTCTGCTCCGAAGTTTTGCTCCTTCTCGGACCACCAATAATATTGTCGGATTCAGAGTTGATAGCCGGCATGTTTTGGACTGTGCGGAAGAGTGAGTCATAGCACGATGATTCAGGATTCCCAATATCAGGCAAAAAGGAACAGTCTGCGAGGAAGCGACGGCGCACGGCGGAAGCCAGCAGGGTCACAGGTTACCCCTGACCGGTGAGGTCCGGTGAAATCATCCTGATCCACCTTACGCGAAAAAATGGTGCATGACACGGGTGTTTACACTGTAAACACGGCAAAGATCGGGTGCATCCGGCCGGTGCCGGATGTGTGTGGTCATTTCGCCGACACAATCAATCGGAAAATATCTGATCCAGGGTTGCCGCATTGACAACCCGTCCGATCCACCTTTTCAGCTGCGCGTGATCGGCCTGCTCGATGCGCTCGGAAACCGATGGCGGCAACTCGCCGAACTTCTGACTCAGCTGATCCTGCAAGACCAGCCTGAAGCCTTCAGCCAACCCTTCCTGACGGCCTTCCTGAATTCCTTCCTGACGGCCTTTCTCAACCCACTCCACGGGCCATCTCCTCATCGAATCCAACAATACGTTGTGCAACTGTGCCATATTCATTCCCTCCGGCAACCGGTCTAAATCCTGATACGCCCGCCTGGCGCTGTCCAGAAACAAATCCACATACGCCTGCTTCAATTCCCGGTCGCGGTCATCGTCCAGCCATCCATCCACCGCAATCAGCGCCGCCCTGGCCTGCTCGGCGCTCTCACTGTGAATGATATTGACCAGCGCACGAAACAGTGCGCGCCGTTGTGGCAACGGCACCACCCACCGTCTCTCTTCGACCAGCAGGTAATGCTGGGCTGGCTGATACTCCAACATTGCGCCTGCGATCGCGCCGAAACACTGCCGGACATCAATCGCCGCATTCCAAGGCTGTCTGCCATTGTACAGCAACAGCGGCAGAACCGTTGGATAGCGCCGCTTGGATCCGGCATCGTAACGTTCGTACAGGATCAGTTCCTGTACCAGCAGGCCACTGTACACCAGCATTCTGAGTCCCATGTCGGGATCAATCGCGGACTGGAACTCGAGGACTACCACCAGCGGCGGTGCGCCGCCGGTCGTCCCGACCTGCCAGACACGATCGATGAAGCGCCGTTTCAGCGCCTTTGTGATCACCTCACCGGAGTATTGGCCCCTGTTGCCAATCGATTGAATATAGACTATCCGACATGATGCCGATACAATGCGGTAAATACCCCAAACAGCATCGAAAGACCGAAGTGAGACATCAATCGTAATGAAAAACAAGGCATTTGACAGATCCTATGATTATTTCATTGCGCATCAAAACCAGCTGGCCGGGGATCATCACGGTGAGGTGGTGGTGATACAGAACGGCCGGGTGGAAGACTATTTTGAATCCGAGAGGGATGCTTGTCTTGCCGCTAAAGGAAAGCATCCTGCAGGCACATACATCATACGCAAATGCATCGGGCCCGATGAGGAGAGAAAGGTGATAGTCCGCTCACGGGCATGGTCATGACGAATATCTCCCATGAATCTGTCAGGTGGCATAGAGACCTCGCTTCTAAATTAAGCTGTTATGTGGAACCACCGGATGGGGGAAAAGAAAAAGACACAGAATAAGGGCGATCTGGGGTACGGGTGCCACCAATACGATAATCTCTGAGACGATAGCCGGGGAGATGAATTTAACCCCGATAGACACGATAACCTTGGTTCTCTGAGAATAGTTTTCGCTTGCGACTCGCTTAAGTATCTTTCCAAATACAGAATTTGACGAGTATGTGGGCTAAAAAGATTCAGGAAATTGTTCTTGGAATAGTCGTAGAACTGATAGCGTTGATTTTCTCCCATCGTAGTCCCGATTCTATTGATACGCACAGAACCAAAGTGAGTAGGCTGCTTTTACCCTACATACCTGTTTTGCGACTCTTGCGTTACAGGTGTGTCAAACGGACGCAAGAGATCATTCAATCTCTCATCGTCCAACTTCTTGGCGAAAGAGATCATCTCATCTTTCTCGGCCTGGCTGGCTTTTATGTCTTGTAGCGGGAAGAGTGACCACTCTGATCTCGGAATGGTCCACAAAGTGTATTTGGCTTTACTCTTTGGCATGATTTCCCTCCAGTTTGTTCTTGAATTCAAGGGCATTATATGTTTGAGTCGCAAGAGTCCGCTGGGGACAGCACGGGGTAAGGGGGCACTGTAACGTTATCTTCAGCACAGCCTGTGACCCTTCCGCCGGAGGTGTAAATTCATCTATCCGAGGAGCCTGCTCGAACCCGACATATTCAGCATAGCTTTTGAGTCTGAATGCGGTTTATCCAAAACACCGACTGCGCGATGTTGGGGGTAAATTTCTCCAAAATCACTCAAGAATCAAACTGTATCCCCTTAATTCACCCGTTTCCAAGGGAAGATTCTGACCTGCTTCTATACCGTTGGCCTTACTGGCATCCGACACCGCAAATCCCTTCAACTTGAGAGTGTCAAACAGCTTGCTTCACCTATAGTAGCGAATACTATACTTTTCAAACCAGTTCTGATTTAGAAACGACCCATGGCACACTAATCATCTACTAACTATGGGAATGTCATGTAGAATCTCAGGTAAGTGATTCTGACACTGTTAGTTCAAATGTAGATTTTCCAGCTACTTCCGGTTTGGAGGACTTATTGGATTTGTAGGTTTGGGTGGAGCCGATGGGAGTGGAGGTTTTCCTGCGTGTGGTGGTTTTCGAGATACACCTTCTCTTATGTGTTTACTTGGGGGTGGATTTGGTATTTTTGCCATGACTTTCGCTCTCAGTCAGCAAAGATTTTACACTTTCTATGCCATTACTGTCGATTCCATTATCTACCCATTCGGCATCTTCTAAGCGAAAATGCCCCTCTGCGGGTTTACTTGGCCATTCTGTCGGCCATCCATAAACACTTCGGCCGTCATACAGGTAAAGGACCACATACGATTCTTCATGCTGGGAAAAAGCGGAGTACCACTCGGAAGGGTATGAATTTTCTTTTGTAATGTTGATTATTCGTAATATTCGATGTGGGAGATCGTGATTGATGCAATAAGCAGCGATTATCCCGACAACTATTGCAACAAGTGCTAATATTCCCAGACTGTACGATTCGGGTAGTTGAATATCTGTAAACGAATCCACTGCCTGCATTATTGACTGAATAATAAATGTAAAAATTAAGGCAAGAATGGTTCGTTCCAATGTATCAGGCTTTGGATGGGAAGTCAGCGTAAAGAAAATTGCGGCTGCTACAAATCCAGGTAGCAGGAAAATTAGAACTTCAAGTGTAGTACTCATAGTCTGTTACGTCATTTAGAGTAATTTGGACAAATTTTTCAACACCGAGATAAGCGAATTATCCAGAATGATTTACAGATTCGCTCGGATGACATAAATTTACATTGCATTCCTTCACTTTGTACCAGTCCAAACTCGGCTGGAGGAAAGTGGGCAATCACATCATATCGCACGAAAAAAAACAGCTGAGATTTTTTACCGGACGCGATTATAAGTGAAGCGTGAATTTCCCGATAGTCCTGTCCTCAAGTTACCTGCTGGGCATCATTGTCTCAGCTTCGGTTTGCCGGACACGGTCGAAGAGCCTGCATTCGGTCGATGCTGGTAGGACTCCACCAACTTCCCGCCCGCTTGGCAGGCCAAAATCGTATAACGGTGTCCGCTCTCTGCCTGTTCCAACCTGATTGGCGGTTTCCTCGCCGGTGCACCGCCATAGTCCTCCTAGTCCAATCAGTTGCGAGATTCCAATACGCCCTGCTTACCGGCACATCGGCCTCATCCACATCCGGTGACTCAAGATGTGACCGCTACTCGACAAGTTCCTGTTTCGCCTGCTACACCCTCGACCACTACGGGACGGGTGTGATTGAAAATGAAGCAAAAGTTTAAAATATAAGGCAATTCCAATAACACCCCGCTGAGCGAAACCCATCAGGCAGGTGTATAACTACTTTCGATTTGTTATATAAGTTTCACGAGTATGTACTGTGCGTATTTTTCACGGAATAGAAACTGGCGAGATTGTTGCACTGTGATATTGTGCTTAAACAGTCCGGCGATATACCTTTTGGATTGCGAGAAACAACAATGATCGAAGTATTGCAACAGGGATTCGCTGGTTCTGTCGTATTAACTTCACTTGCCAGTGTTGGGAATTTGGTTTGCGTCAAGCTGGTTTCGAACTGGGTTGACCACAATGAAAAAGAAACGCGTTAGGCAGTCTCCCGAGTCTACCCTGCACTGACAGCGCACCTAATTGTCTTCAGGCAGCCGCTCTAAAACTCTCGAATCTTATCGCTAGGCGGTCTCGGTCTGGTTGATCCCCATCCCGTATTGGCGGATGAAGCGCACCGCCATGTAGCTGTTTAAGGGCATCAAGCATCGGACCGTCGCGTTGAGCGAGAAGAGATTCAGAAACATGCACACGAAAATCAGGATCAATTCCAATCAAGTTGGCGTCGAACGCAGCGTGGTGAATCTTGGACAGCGGCAAGCCGTTGGGAACTATCGGTTGGCCCATACGCTCATCTTTGTCGGAAATGATGTGTGCCGCATCAAGCAGACGGTGTTCTCGTAATCCCGAAAGTGCACAACGACCACTGTACGCAGTGATGACAGCTTCCCGGAACGAATCCTGATGCAGACGCTGTTTTACTACCCGCAGTGCATATCGACGTTCCGCTACCCGTGGCGGTAGAATGTCATCGCGTTGTGGGAAGCCTAATGAGATGCTTGCTTTGAGTGATTCGGGGTTCCACCCGGTAATGAAGGTGTGTGTTAAAGCTAAATATGTAGCTGGTGCAACACCGAGAAAGTAAATAACCGGAATACGATGCTCCCAAGCTTCACGTAGCCAGCGGTTACTTGCAGAATCCGGATTGGTGCCCATAAACGCATAGTCGACGGTTTCGTCACTGCGATAAATCTGTTGATGTGCTTCCACCTGATCTTCATACCAGACCTTGCGACCCTTTCTTGGCACAACGGTCTTAATTGACAGTAGGAAACGCATCTGGCGCGGTTTGAAAATACCGATTTGACGATTAAGTAAAGGAATACGCACACCTTCATAGTAAAAACCTTGTTTCAGTTGCTCGTGGGATAACTGATTGTTAGCGTCTGTCAAAATTCGGACATGTTCAAAGGCTGCTCGGCGAATTCGAGTGTCATAGTCAAGAGGAACTGCTTTACTAGGCATTGTTAGAAAACTAGAGGTTGTCCACAGGGAAAAATTGTATTTGTTTCTCTAATTAATTTTGTGCATTCAGGGTGGAGACTACCTACCATTGTAGAGAAAAAAATCAGTGGTTTCGCACCCAAAGTCGAAGAGCGTGATAGCGGCACATCTTGTCAAGCCGCCTTTTTGTTTTCTTCAGTTGCTTTAAATTCCATTTTTGAATGTGACATCAAACTTCGTTCTGGAGCTTTTCATTTCAGGCAAACCCTTAAATATTCGGTTGATCGTCGGTCACAGATCTCATCACGCGTTCATAAACATTTATGATTTCGCTTACGTTCCGCATATAGGCCGCAAATGGATTGACGTGATCGGGTTCTTCTCTCAATTTTCGAATTACAATATTGAATTTGTTAAGTACGGTGTCAAACATGGCTATAGTCTAAATTCTCTATCAATGTTTCGTTTCGAACAATCATTCCTGTGATGAAACTGAAAATAATCAAGGAACGACTTCATGAATTGATCTTGTTGAATTTCTCACTTAACTTTATATACAACTTTAATTCTACTCATCCTACTCACACCTCATTCGACGGAATCTTCTGGCAATTCAATTACTTTTGGTAATTGATCGGTTAACCAGAGAACGACCGAAGCCGCGCCGCGAGCGGCGGCTTCACGAAATTCATCAACCACATCGCTGAAGGCTTTATCATCACCACTCTCCTGTAAGAGCTTTAGCACGCTCATTCTTGAGTTTTCAAATCCGAGCATCAACAATCGCATGCCGGTGATGTATTTCTGTGTCATCAAATCTCTGGTGGGTCCAGAAGCAACGCGCAGACGGTATTTCAAGTGATAGGCATTGTCAATATTGATTTCAAAAATGGGGGTTTCGTCATCTCCGCTGATGCGGCCACCGTCAAGTTCCGTAAATCCTTCGGGCCATATTTGTGTCTGCTGGCCTAAGACTTCGCGCCCATCTTTCGTAAGTAGCACATATTTTGGAAGTGCGCGTTTTAATTTGTCATCTATGTTATGAGGTTTCGGTGGCACTGGAGGTCTTGGAACTTTCTTTTTGCCGACAGCATTTGGTAAAACTTTTATCCTCATAGGATGCGTAATTGGAATTGGCATAGAATCGCTGTCCATTCCAAGCTCAAATTCGTAAACATTTCCTGAATTTATATCGGAATCAACAATCTCGAAAAATACTGTCAATTGCCCATTGTGAAGTATATGTCGGACAGCAAATTGTTCACGGATTCGTATCCGCGAAATCGATAGCCGACCTTTATTTTCGACTCTAGTGAAGAAGTCGTTTGCTGCATCGGTTGTCGCTTTTATAGCTCTAGGTTTATTTAACGGCAACTCAAGTGGGTCGGTTTCGTAGTTTCGAATAAACTCAACGTAGGTTGGATCGTATTTCCCTTTGAAATCATGCTTGTCTTTTATTGGATCTGGCACATTCAGGGTCGGATTGCGACGATCAAGTAGATCAATCAAATCCCGATCGGATTGGACCAGTTTCTGAAATAGATCATTTGTGTCTTTATTCGCAATTCGTTTTAAATCCTCTTTTGCAACTTGTTGTTTCCAATCGTCAAGGCTAGGCGACTGTTTTATAGTTTCTTTAGTCACCGCAAGATAACGTTCACCTGTCGCATTTTGAATAATATTTTCTCTGTCTCCTTTCCATAAATTGAAATGAACCTCTTCAGTCAAACTGCTGGAATCAACAAGAATCACAACCCTATCCTTGATTCCAGAATAGCCACAATTACTAAGGTAACCTCGCGTTTGTTTATATTGAACTTGGCCATTTACTACATGGAAAACACGAAAATTCGAACGATTCGGTTTGAGCCATTTCGGAAGTGGATCTTGCCCGTCTGAGCGAGAGTAAAATGGAATTGCTGTAATATCGATTCTACCCAATTCGGGATCGTCAATCGTGGCTACCTGAATTTTTTCAGCAGTTTCTAAATCTTCGTCTTTTTCATTGTCAATTCTGCGTAGGAGATACTCCATTCCATAGAACGGACGAACGTCAATACCTAACGCACGGTCACCACCACGACTTTTGCTGGGTGGCCATCGAAAATCCATGAGTCGAAATGGCAAAATGGTTTCACTAAGGTTTTCATTAAATGCCTCCCTCGCACCCTGAAAACTCTTGAACTTCTCGCCTACACGATAGTCATAGAGCTTAACGACTGTCCCGGTTTTTATACCTACATCGCTATACTCTTCGCCTGTGCTGTTACAAAGTGGATACAGAAGATTCATTTCAAACGTCGGAATTTCTCCGCTGAGATGGAAATATTCAGCGACTGGTACTCCACGTCCAGGTCGACGACGAATAATCGTCCAACCCCAAGGGCCTGTTGCATCATATCGTCGGGAGATGATTAGTTTGAACCAATTTTTTCCACAATATGCGAGTACACCAGAAGACCCCATGTTGTATTTACCCTGTACGAATGGAATATCACTTTTATTTCGAGCACTGAGTGACAGAAACGTATTTACGAAATCTTTAGAGTGCTGCCCTTCTCCATTATCTACAAAGGTGTAACACGGCCAATCATTGCTGACTCGCGTACTATCTCGAGATCCCGTGATGCCAATAATCAAGTTTTGAGACGAAAATTTCTTAAGCCAAACTTTATCCGCATTTACGAGTTTCCCTCCCCGAAGATTTGTCACCAAAAGATCCACGGCCTCATACATGTTCTTCGGAGCATTAACGCGATCTTTGGGATCGATGCCTTTTTGCAATGCGAGCTTTACCAGAATCGCATCTACCATGTTAGTAATCAATTCAGTTGCAGCTTTGCCTCCAGTCGAAGCCTGATTAGTTATGACATTAAAATTCGAGTCACGAGCGTCGATCGCTGCCCAATTGTTTGAATCTGCCATTTCGTCGACTGAATCAAGAATTTCTTGAACCGAACTTTCCGACTCGGCTCTTAGCAGATCTAAGCAAACAGATTTCTCGTTCATTAGTGCACCTTTATTGTTACTTTGCTTAATTCAATTTGCATTATGATCGCTGGTTATCTCACTTCACAATCTTCCACAAATGGAGCATTCATTTTGGTTAATGCTAAGCGGAAGGAGACGGTTTTTCCAATAGATGGATTGTTATACGACTAAGTTTGAATCACACATCCAACGGTCTGTGAAAGGCTCACATCTCTAGGGAAGTAAGACTATTCCGTAGCATGATTCGAACCATCTGCGGCATGGTGCTGTGCTGTTAGGATAAACATTTATAAACAACTATCTACGTAAATACCAGCGTAACTTATTACAATAAATTGATCCTAATTGATACAAATTTTCTATAATTCGCTAAATATAGCGAAATCAATATCTGCATCAAACTAATCCTTTTCGCAATTGAATTCGTATGAACTTCGTAATTTTAGCGAAATCTATTGTCTGGTTTTGCTTTGAGCAATAAGGCAGAGTAAACAAGACCTAAATTAACCAGAAGTCGTGTATTTTGTGCGAAAATAATGGTAATAGTTGACGAAATCTCGGAAGAGCGGGTCCCTCGACGAGATTTCATTCAGAAAACCAAACTACCCTCATTTATCGCAGTCGATTTTTTTTGCGGAGGTGGCGGCACGACTAGCGGTTTGATCGATGCCGGAGGTTATGTTGTTGCTGGTATCGACAAAATAAAAACGTGTCGCGAAACTTATACAAGAAATAATCCAAATCGGTTCATCGATTGCGTAGCCCCACGCTTTCTTGAATTTGACTTGTTTCCCGAATCCGAGTCGTATCCAGATGGCGAACAGCATAAGGTATTCGGCTCGCTGAGCGAATTGATTCCGTTATATCAAAAGATCGCACCTGATTTACCACTCCTATTTGCGATATGCGCACCATGTCAACCCTTCTCAAAACTGTCTCGTAAAAGAGTCACGGATGAACGAATTGAAAGTGCTGTCCGCGACTCCGACTTGTTAAGCGAGACAACGAATTTCATTGAGCACTTTAAGCCTGAACTAGTGCTATCCGAAAATGTCCGAGGTGTTGAAAACGTCAAATATGGAAGAAGCTGGATTCAATTCAAAGACTCCTTGAAACGCTTGGGCTACGTTACAGGTTCCAAGCTCGTTTGCACTTCTCGGTTTGGAATTGCACAATATCGAAAACGCAATATTCTACTCGCTGTACGGCAAGAACGAGTTAATTCGAACATGCTAGCAGATTCTGACAGAACAGAATTGCCGGTTCCTGAAGCCGATTGCAATGCGGAAATAGTAAGTGTTCGCGATGCTATAGACCATCTGCCACCGATAAAAGCTGGTGAGGCACACGACGAGATCCCGAATCATCGAGCCAGAGGATTGTCGACTCTAAATTTACAGAGAATAGAGTCAGCTCCACCAGGACAATCTAACGAATATATGGAAAATACGAAATTTGGCGACTTGTCACTTGATTGCCACAGAAAGGTAAATCAACGAATCCAAGCTCGATGTTTCTCCGATGTCTACACACGAATGCATCCAGATAGGCCATCTCCGACAATTACGACGAAATGTCACAGTGTCTCAAATGGTCGATTTGGACACTACGATACATCGCAAATTCGAGGCATATCTCTTCGAGAAGCAGCTATTCTGCAATCTTTTCCAGACAATTACGTTTTCTACCCCACGAATCGGAGTGATACCGTCGCCCGCATGATCGGAAATGCTGTTCCGCCCAAATTGGCTTCATTTTTTGCAAAATATCTGATTAATGCGATTGATGGGTCAAATAAATTTCATTGTTCTTGAATACTTTATTTCGGACTGACTGCGCTGAGACATCACCAGAATCAAATTTATCAGCTGGTCTACGAGTAACTTTACAGTATGAATTTCAATTCCTAGAGAATGTCTAGTGTCTTTAACTACCTGGCAATGCAAGACCAAAACCGATAGCAAAGGTACCTAGTGACGTGTTTCCGCTTAGTGCCTTACAGGAACTGGTCTGGACATTCCATCTCGTTGTCATGCCAAATCAACTACGGCGGGCTGTTCGTGTCCTGAAATAAACTGACTAACTTAAAGGAAACGTAACCCTCGAAAATTCGCCTCTCAACCGCCCAAGATAGCCACAATTGGAGACTCGTATGATCAGACAGAGCTGAATTTTGTTCTCGATATGCTCCCAGAATATATTGCCCGAGAACAATTTTTTATGCCTTCAATAGACCAAATTCTTTTCTTTCCGATTCACATCCCCATAGTATCAGAACTATCCATCCGGATAGATTAAGCGCAACGATAACATATTGGTCGTAATCAAAATTAGATTTGATAAATTTCTCCGAAAAGTAAGTCTAAACCCTAAACTGTCGGAGCCAAAACCAAATACTGAAAAACATTTTGCATTCTGCACAGTTTTTCATTATTAGGGTCAATCAAGACAAAATATGAGGATTGTGAACTTTCTATACTCTGTGCTGATTGCTACTGCTTAACCCGCACACAACAAGCTTGGTTAACAATGGACCTACTAAAATTATCTTTTTCAAAAAAGATTTGTAAAATTCGTAGAAGTTTTTATGCAATGACAGGATATGTTGGAGATAGCAAACAACAGCGATGCTGCGCTTGTGGCGCTTTTTCTTAGCTTTGCACTTGTCGATGGCGAACTTCATCCAAAAGAGTTGGAGGTGATCAGACAAGTCTGCAGGGAACATGGAATCGCACCGGAATTAGTATCGGAAATTCTGTTCGAACATGAATTGACTTCTGATGATTTTGTTTCGTCATGCAAACTTGCCATGTGCAAAATCACGGATGAAGACCTACAGTTCAAAGCAATAATTACGCTTTGCGACATCGCGGCTGCGGATGATTTGCTAAAACAAAACGAACAAACTTTTCTCTCCTTAGCCTCTGAGCAATGGAAAGTAGAGGCTTCGCCCAGCCGAGACGGATTTGACTGGGATGAACGGCAAAGAGAGATTGTAGAGGCGTCAAGTACCGATAGACTTAACATTCATGCCGGTCCGGGAATGGGTAAAACCGCTGTCGCTTGTGCAAGAGTATCTTATTTGATTGAGGCTGGTGTCGAACCTACAAACATTTGGTTGCTTAGCTTCACTCGTACTGCGGTTCAGGAAATTCGGAATCGAATAGAATATTTTGCTGAGAATTCCAGTTCTGTGCTGGGAGTTAAAGTCGGCACAATCGATTCTCGAGCGTGGCGCATACGTTGTGGATTTTCGGATGGCGAAGTAGAAAAACTATTTGGAAGTTATGACGCCAGCATTCGAGACGTACTCAACTTGATCGACGAAAACCCACATGAGATTTGCGAGTTCTTGGATACACTTGAGCATGTAATTATCGACGAAGCCCAAGATATTACCGGAATTCGCGCCCGTCTTATAGTTAGAATTCTAGGATTACTTCCTCCATCGTGTGGTGTGACAATTTTCGTAGACCCGGCCCAAGCTATTTACGGGTTTACTACCGATGAGGAAGACGTACAGGAAGAAGACCGAGTAAATTTATTGGAGTTGTTCGACGAAGATGAGAGACTTCAATTCGTTGATAGAGAGTTATCTACGATTTACAGAACCAATGCGCCAAATCTGATCGAGCTCATAGAGGAGCTAAGGCTGGATATCTATGTCAACGAGGATGTGAACGTTGAAGCATTCGAAAACAGGCGTAAATTCATATTCAAAAAATCCAACGAACGCCTGAAACAATTCGCTACAAAAGAACTAGAATATTTTCAAAACGCACTCGTGTTGTTTCGTCGGCGTACGGAAGTGCTTTTAGCATCCTCATTTGCGAATTCAGGGGGAATAAAGCACAGAATTCGTATGTCGGGACTTCCTTACGTCGTTAAGCCATGGCTCGGTCAACTGCTTTCAAATTATCTTGAAACGACGATTGATAAATCCGAGTTCATCAAACGTTGGGAATTGCAAGAGAAGACTCTATTGACTGCTGATACTGATAGGGAGGAGGCTTGGAACTTATTGATCGCTCTAGGTTTTGGTAATCGCGCGATACATGTTTCGGAAATAAGGAAGAAACTTGCTCGTATCCCGCCAGACGTTAACGCCGTAATACCGGATCTTGGGATTTCTGGCCCAATTATTGGAACCATACATGCCTCAAAGGGTAGAGAAGCCGACGAGGTAATTTTACGACTACCTAAGATCCATAGAAACCAAAGTTCGGATACAGTATTTGACGAAGAGTCTCGCGTCATGTTCGTAGGTGCCTCCAGAGCAAAATCAAAGCTTTATGTAGGAGATGGCTTTGTTCGCGCTCAATTTACTTCGTCAAGCTTGGAGAATGGACGATGTTTCAAGACGAGTAGTGGGTCTAATTGTCCTTCGTCTCAAGTAGAAATCGGAAGGCGGGACGATCTTGATGCTTTTTCCTTTGTTAGCAAAAAATTTCACACCGAAGGCAGTGTTATTGAGATACAGCAACAGCTTGTAAACCTTGCTCATAAAGCACCGATTAAACTGAGAGTTCGTTCGGATAATAAGAACGAGTTTCGTTATCGAATATCAACGATCTCTGATGGAGTTGCACCTGGTTTAACCATCGGCTATTTCAGTAAAGCATTGAATAAAGATCTGTTTGAAGTTCTAAATCGCATAGAGCAACATTCAAGTAACTTCAAGCCGCCAGAGTATATACCGCACATATATCTTATTGGCGTGACTTGTTATGCAGTTGATGAAGATAGTCCCCATTTGACTGAGATTCACGAACCATACGCTTCCAGCGGCATTTGGTTGATTCCAGTTGTAATTGGATTTCCCAAAGTCGTCTTTCTTCGCCGGAAAACCTATGGAGGATAGTATTTATGAGTGCGCGACGAATAATACTTGAACGGCTAAAAACCGATTTGATTGGCCCATCATATGGCCAACGTGAACAAATCGAAGATAGACCCTCGGATCGGTACCTTACAGGCATTCTCTTTCCTCAGCATCTTGGGATGGATAAAGACCAGGACGGGAAATTAGAGGAAGTCCAAGAGGGTAAAGTAGAGCATTCCGACAATACCAGTAACCAAAACGTATCGCTATTCAGGGCGATCAGACCAGCTACTGCAGGAATTTCATTCGCATTGACTCGACAACAAGGTACACCCAGTTCGATTCGCATTTCAATATCAGCCGGACAATACTTCAAAGACGAAGTAGAGCAAACGTCTGAACCCGTAACAGATAAAAAGTATCGAAGCCTTAATCAAAATAGCCGGCTGTCGGAAACATCGAGTGATCGCGAAAACGACGGCACAAAAGAAGAAAAATTGAAGAAACGATGGCATTGGACTCGCGAACAAAGAGATTGTTCACGCACTATTGAACTTAGTCAATCTGTCCAGCCAATCAATCTAGGTGAATCAAACGGTGCAGATTCGGCGACAATCCCAGGATTGGAGATTTTCGTTAAGACTAAAGAATTAGATGACAGAATTACTGTGACGGTTCAGGCAATAAATGCGAATATCTATGATGATTCATTGACTAGGGATGAAGTAGAGCAACAGATGTTTTTCCAGTTCGAGATGAAAATTTTTCCGGTTCCTCCGACAAACTTCAAACCGAGACCTGACATTGAATTGGCAGATGAAAGTGACAGCGATGCAAATACTTCAGCACTAATTTACAGAAACGCGGTTGAATTTGCGACTGGTCATACTTGTTCGGCAAGTTGGAGTAAGAATGATAGTGGAAAGGTTGAAATGGTCTCTACAACTTGGGTGCCTGAAAAAACCGTATTGTCAGTTGACCCCTCTGGAGACCCTGTTTTCAAGAAAACATACGAAATGCGCGGACTCAAGATGCCTAGTGCCAAACAATTGGCGACAGCAGACAAATCTGATCTTCAAGCAATTCTTTGCAGTCTCACGGATGCGTACGAAAAATGGCTTCAACAAGAAACCCAAAAATTAGAGGAACTGATTTCAGACGTCTGGAAGAATCAAGCGAAAAATCACCTGTCTCAATGTGAGATAGCGTTAGAAAGAATGAAATTCGGAGCATCACAAATTATCAATGATGAACTAGTTCGGCGAGCATTTCAATGTGCTAACGAGGCGATGCATATTCAGGCATTGTGGGGACGACACGATTCTTCAGTTTCTTCCAGTTCTTCATCAACCCAGTTGGAATGGCGACCGTTTCAACTAGGATTTGCTTTACTTTGTATTCGATCCTTTACCGAACCGAGTCACAACGATCGCTCACTCTTGGATTTAATTTGGTTTCCGACCGGAGGAGGAAAAACCGAAGCTTATTTACTGGTGGCGGCCTTCCTCATGTTTTACCGCCGACTACTCGACAAAGAGAAAACAAATTGTTACGGAACCAATGTGTTGATGAGATACACGCTCAGAACATTAACGATCCAACAATTTCAGAGAGCCGCTTCGCTAATTTGCGCTTGCGAGAAAATTAGGAAGGGTTCGTGGAATAGTGATGGTTCATTGGGAAAGCAAGAGTTTTCCATCGGACTTTGGGTCGGACAGGGTAGCACGCCTAATAAATCTGAAATGGCACTCAGTGTCCTAGGGACAGAGTCTGCGTCCACACCTTGTCAAATTCAAGAATGTCCAGCGTGCAGAAAAGATCTGATTTGGAAAGCGTCGGAGGATAATTCCCGAGTCATTTGCCGATGTGAAACGGACGATTGCGTCTTGGCCGAATGGGAAGAATTACCGATTCTGACTGTAGACGACCAGATTTACAAGTCCCCTCCCTCTTTGTTGATTGGAACGGTGGACAAATTCGCCCAAATCGTTCGTCAGGAACAAGCAGGAGTGCTGTTCGGTCGTGGATTAAGCGATGATCCTCCAGATTTGATAATACAGGATGAACTCCACTTAATATCAGGTCCTTTGGGAACATTGACTGGAATCTATGAGACTGTTATTGACCACCTTTGCACGAAGGACGGAATCGCACCGAAAATTATCGGCTCAACTGCAACCATTCGCAGAGCCGAACAACAGGTAAGTGCCTTATTTCAACGACATGCTTATCAATTTCCACCGCCAGTCATCGACCACGAAAATTCAGGATTCGCCAAAATCGACACCAACTCCGATGGGCGTCTCTACGTAGGTCTAACTACTGTTGGGCGTACAGATAAATTTATGATGCAAGCAGTTTGCGCTTCTCTTCTACAAGGGGTTACAGATTCTTCGATCAGCGACGATGACAGGAACCCGTATGGAACCCTTGTAGTGTATTTCAACTCATTGAGAATTTTGGGAGGTGCATTGGTGGCTATGCAGGACGACGTTCCCAAAGCCATAAGTGCAATCGCAAGTAGAAGGCGCGAGCAACCTCGCGTCCTTCGTGAGCCAGAGGAGTTGACCAGTCGAAAGGCATCATCCGAAATTCCTAAAGTGCTTCGTGATCTAAATATTCGATTTGGAGAAATTGACTCCGTAGATACGCTTGTAGCAAGCAATATGTTAAGTGTCGGAGTGGATATTCCACGGCTGGGATTGATGGTTGTTAACGGCCAACCTAAAACAATTGCCGAGTATATTCAAGCGACAAGCCGAGTAGGACGCCAGCAGATTCCCGGACTCGTTGTCACGATCTACAACAATAACAAACCTCGGGACAAAGCACGCTACGAGACATTCCAAACATGGCACTCTAGTCTTTACAGAAGCGTCGAGCCTACAAGCGTCACTCCATTCGCGTCAAGGGCAAGAGACAAAGCTTTACATGCGGCTTTAATCGGTTTAGTCAGGCATCTACTCCCAAGTAATTCCGGACCATCGTTATCGGCGGATATGAAAGCCGAAATTGAGAAAGAAGTCTTACCCATTCTCCACGATCGCATCGACAAAGTCGACAAACGTGAATTGCAAGCAGCTCAAGAACAGTTGAGAATTCTCCTTGACGAATGGGAAGATAGAGGAAAGTTAGTATCGTTTTGGAACGATTATAGACCCAAGACCAGTCTTCTAATCTCAGCTGAGAAAGCTGTAGCAAGAAGAGAATCTGGGGCATTGGAAGTTGCCGCCTGGGAAACACCTAACTCGATGCGTAATGTTGAACCCGGAGTCGAATTTAAACTTTGCGAATCGGTGAACAATTTCATTCAAAATCGAAAGAATAAGTAAGGCAAATCTTATGGCTAAAAATTTCGTCGGAGAATTACGAAGAACACAAGTACTAGAATATGGTCCCGGTGCGATAATTGATTTTCGCGCAGGGACACAGGGGGGTGGCCCCGTATCTTTAGTTGCGGCTGGATTAGAATTTTGGGATTTAACCGCAGGACCTCCGTTTCCAAACAACTTTCAAACTATTTCCGAGCCAAGGCTGGAACGTAGACTAAATGTAAAGGGTTTTCGACTACCTCCCGTCGATGATCGCGATAAAGATACAGACCCGAAGAAATCATGGTTAATGGGTGCTCGTTTTCCAGCTTGGCTTCAGTGTCCAAAATGCAACGAAATTAAACTGGCTAGAAAGTGGGACAATGAACCTGGGGATCCTTCGAGGTGGTGTATTAAATGCTCAACCAAAGAGAAAAGACGCATCCATGTAGTGCCTACTCGTTTCGTAACTGCCTGTGAAAGGGGCCATTTAGACGAGTTCCCATGGCAATGGTGGTTGTCAAGAGCTGAACACAGCTCAAAATGTACAGGCAATGGTAAGATGAAAATGGTAAATCGAGGTTCTATGGGATTGGCTGGTCTTTTCCTCGAATGTCTTAGTCCTGAGTGCAACGCCAGCGTCTCCATGGAAGGAGTGTTCAGCCAAAATACTCTTAAGAATTTAGGTTGTAAAGGTCGTAGACCTTGGCTTAGTGGTCAAAACGAGAATTGCAATGCAACTCCGCGCGTAATCCAAAGAGGTGCTTCCAACCTTTACTTCCCTCAAACTGTTTCCGCACTCAGTATTCCTCCGTGGTCAGATAAACTTCAAGAATTGATTGGGGTTAGATGGTCGGAAGTAGTTGATGCGCCAAGACATGAGAGAAAAGTTCTTCTGAGAGTTTTTTCAGACAAGTTCAAATTACACCTGAATATGACTTTAGATGATGTACTCGATGAAATCGAAAATCGAATCAATTTTTTAGATCGTCCCGAAAGGAAAAATCTTAAACAAGATGAATACAAAAATCTTTTCGATGGCGAAGTCGATCAGACACCGTTGTACAACCGTCATCAGGAATTCGAGGTGTGCCAACAACGCATGCCCGATAGATTGAAGCCATATTTCACTAAGTTAGCGAAAGTCGTAAGATTGCGAGAGGTTCGAGCACTAAAATCCTTCTCACGTATCTATGAGCCCGCATCTGATGAAGATCCAGGTCAAGCAAATCTGTGCGGTTTATCGAGTACGTCGCTCAATTGGTTACCCGCGGTTGAAGTACGGGGCGAAGGAATTTTCTTTGCACTAAATGAGCACAGAGTTGCGGCTTGGGAGAAAGATCCCGAAGTGCAGAAACGTGCTCAGCAAGTTAACGATGCGTTTAAACAATCGATTGCAGGAAAACACGGTGAAAATCTTTCAAACGAGTTCAACATTTCCGCACGATTGCTTTTACTTCATACTCTGTCACATGCTCTGATGAAAAATTTATCTTTGGAATGTGGATACGAGACTGCCTCCATACGTGAACGAATATATGAAGAATCGGGAAGCTCGCAAATGGCAGGAGTCTTGATTTACACATCTTCCAGCGATTCAGAAGGTACTCTTGGTGGATTAGCCAGGCAGGCTGAATCTGATTTTTTCGAACGTGCTTTCAATGGAGCTTTGAAATCTATCGGTTGGTGCTCTTCAGATCCTCTATGTATAAATGGGATTACAAGCACTTCGGAAACCTACAATTTGGCAGCCTGCCACTCTTGTATGTTGGTTCCCGAAACATCATGTGAAATGTTTAATCGATTTCTTGATCGTATGATGCTCATCGGATCGTATGACGGAAGTGTTAGGGGATACTTCGAAGGACTGATCAGTGAATCTCATTAAATTGAGGACTGCTGCGCAGATTGACCAGAGTCGTAAGTCAAAGGAATTCAATGACATTAAGAAAAATGGTGCGTATCGTGCTCACCATGGCGGTGGAAAAGGTGTATTTACACACTCGGAGTGACTCGGAGGTAACCGAGTGACTGCTAACAGCGAGGTCATACTCTACAAGACCGTTGATGGCGACGTGCAACTAGAAGTGCATTTTGACCGGGACACCGTGAGGCTGACTCGGCAACAATGGCAAAACTGTTCGTCCGGGATCGATCGGTAATTGCCCGACATTTCGATAACTCTTTTCGAGAGGGAGAACTCAACCCTGAGGCAATCTGTGCAAAATTTGCACATGTTCAAATTGAAGGCGGGCGAGAGGTCGCGAGAGCGATCGATCACTACAATCTGGATGTGATAATACCGGTCGGCTACCGGCTAAAATCGTTGTGCGGAACGCAGTTCCGAATCTGGGCGACTTACACCTTGCGCGAACATCTGCTGCGAGGTTAAACGATGCATGGACGAAGACTGGCTGAACGCGGCCTTGACGAGGCTCAAAAACCTTGGACCTGTTCTCCCGAACGCGTCGAAACCAGAAAATGTTGAACGAGACCGGTCAAACCGTTCTTGGCCTGATTGTGGACTATTCGAAAACGCGGTACTCTTCCAGATCGCCATCCCTCAGCACGTCAAATCTTCGCAGTGTTTTCAGTAAATCATCCACGCACTTCTTGCTTATCCCCGCAAGTCTACGGCTTGTCATGCGCAACAGACCTCTCCGCCCAGAACACCTCTAAAAGAGCTTTCTCAAGCCACTTTTTCGTATAGTGTGTCTTCAGAGCAATCTTCCGGTGATAACCCACGTCATCCAACAATTGTTCCAGAGACACCATTCGTTCCCGGAATCCCAGCCTTACTCCGCAGCGTAAACTGGCTCTATCCGGACCGCACAAATACCACATGTCCTCCCTCACCAGTGCATGCGCCCAAAGCGACTCTTCTCCCCTATCCAACGCGATACCTTGTATGAGTACTGTCAATTCGCCGCGTTGTCTATCGCTGACCTGGTGCACGCATGCCAGCGAGGCTCGAAGTTGGTTTACATCGATCAACCGCTCGGGTTCCCGCCTTTGAAATCCCGTCTGAGTCTCAGTCACGCAGTCTTCAACTGTTTCCACTTGATGGCCACCTACTAGCGCGCGCCAACTACCTGTCCGATCTGACTCGAAGATCACGTTCGTGTCCACGAGCACCGTTTTTGGGGTGACCTTTCCACTCACAGGTCGATCACATAATCGATTCCATGTTCAGCGAAAAGTTCCCCGAGACCTTCAATGGAGAGCCCGACCAATTGCGCTGCACGTCGAACCGATATAAGACCCTGGTCTATGGCCGTTGCCATCACCTCCATAAATCGCCGCGAAAACAAAGGCGGAGGTGTCAAATCACCGTTGCCGTCATTGTTCCGCAAAGCGGCATCTGGGATTGCACGGGCCGTCGCCGTCGCCAACTTTCGAAGTACTACCAATCGCCACCTTAGGGCCGATGAACTCACACCCAGTTCATTTGCCGTGGCGTTCAGTCTATCGATTAGACTATTCATGTCCAGCTCATCCCATTTGTCAAACGGCTCCAGGACTGCCCTCGGCATCAGGACTGCCGATGCAAAATTGTTGGCCAGCTGCTCCACGCGATTCCCACCGAAAGTACGTGCTTCCTCCACATGTTCGGGCGGCATCGCTTCCCAGGTTAGAATGTGAAACAATTCATGTGCCAAGTCAAAATTACGTCGCCCTGTCACTTCCCTCTGCGCGATGAGTACCGAGTCGAACTCAGGTATACGGCATGCAGCCCCGGAAATACCTCGATAAGCATTTACCATAAGCACGAGTATCCCGAACTGATCCTGCATAACCCGCGCCAGATTCATCGCAGGCACCTCACCGAGTTCGAATTCGACAGCGAATCTCTCGCCGGCGTCTATCGCATCCTCGAATCTGGCATGCTTTGTCAACCCAAGGGTTTGTCGCATCAACGGCTGCTGCTGACCAGTCTGGGCACTCAGTCTCCGGTATGCACCGATCCAACGGCTGGCTGTTTGTTCATACTCCTTTAACTCTGAACTCCCGACACCGTTTTGCCGCCATGAGAACAGTACCTCGCCGTCCAGTCGAAACGGGTCTGTGAAGTATTCCAGCGGTACATTCAACTTTTCTACAACGAGGAAAAGTTCCGCCGCGGAAACGCGGCGATTGCCGGTTTCGATCGCAGATATCGTTTGTCGATCTTTGAATCCGAGCATTTGCGCCAATCCGTCCTGGGAAAGTTCGCGCTCCCGCCTCAACGCCTTGATTCGCATACCAA
The DNA here is from genome assembly GCA_963666625.1 of Arenicellales bacterium. Taxonomy (GTDB): domain Bacteria; phylum Pseudomonadota; class Gammaproteobacteria; order Arenicellales; family JAJDZL01; genus JAJDZL01. The sequence goes on along the minus strand of OY762925.1, from coordinate 1,757,581 downwards.
TGACTTCGTTCATGCCGACCCTCTCTTCAACCAATACATTGCGTTTTGAATTATGCAACATATTGTATACAAATAGTGAACTGCGAATACACATTTCATCACGTAGACCGTCGACCACTGACCCAACTGTCAGGTTGCCGATTTCCCCAAGGTTCCAACAGACCGTTGTCCATCCGAGCACGAACTCGCCTGACGCACCAACGAGTTCGAGTTAGACTGCGTCTGATAGCTTAATTTGTGGACAATCAATTGAGTGCAGTTGTCTTGGCCGCATATATTGGACACGGGCAATATGAATAGCGAAACATGACATTTGAATTTCCTGCTAATGGCATTGGAGATGCTGAAGAAGTAGCGGAATACCGCATTACTACAATTCGTCAGGAAGACGAAAAGCAGCTACGTCAGACGAACGAAATTCTATTGAACAACCGAATAACCAGTATTCGGTAATCGCGTCAAACTAAGGAAAATCGGATTCTTACAACAATCAATAGGTTGAATCAAAGTGGCCAGCGGGCGGTCCGGGCATATCAGCGATCACAGGAATGTCTCAGCAAAACAACTTGGCTCTGCATCGAACAATTGAAATTGACTGAAAGCGAATCGGCATTTTCGTTTTACAATTCAGACTCTTCTGTCATATGCGGTGACCCTTCATGATTCTTGAACTTACACATTGGGCTATTGTGTGGTGCGCTTTTGCCATGGTCTGCGGCGGGTTGATCAAAGGCGTTCTGGGCATTGGCACACCGCTTCTGACCGTGCCTATGATGGCGTTAGTCCTGCCCGCACACCACGCCGTCGTGATCATGGCTTTTCCCGTGGTCGTCGCCAATGTATGGCAGGTCTACGATGCCGACAGACCTGCTGAGACAATCAAGCGGTTCTGGCCGGCTTTTGTCGCATTGGTTGCCGGCACCTGGATCGGTGTACAGGTTCTCACAGGAATTGACGAAAAAACCCTGCTGATCGTTGTTGGAGCAGCGGTGATCTGTTTTACATTCCTTCAGGGATCGACGCGCAAGATCGCGATTTCATCAAAGTTTGAGAAACCGGCCGGTGCCGCATTCTGCGGTGGTGCGGGTTTGATCGGAGGCCTTTCCTCGCTGTTCGGACCGCTGTTGATCCTGTATCTTGTATCCTTGCCCGCTCTGAATAAAGACCGGTTCGTCAATACGATCAGCTTTCTCTATATCGGTGCGGTCGTGCCGTGGGTGATCATGCTGCTGATTTTCGGCGCCCTGGATGGCAGACTCGCCATCCTGTCTGCGCTCGCGGTCATTCCGTTGGCGGTTGGCCTTGCGGCGGGCCGAGCAATTCGCAGGCACGTTGAGGAGACGATCTTTTATCGTCTGATCCTGGGTGTGCTGATCATTTCAGGTGTGAGTATGATGTGGCGCGCCTGGCAAATCAGCGCACCTGCTGTGGCGGGAAACTGAAAGACAGACCGAGTCGATCTGCTGGACGAATAGATGGTGCGGCATGCCTTAATCCAAGGTTTCTCGGACCATATCCAATTGATTTCGATGGTATTTTGAACCCGGGATCATCGTCTCACTGGATTGCATGTCGGGGAGGATCTGTTGGACAGGAATGACTTGTGGAGTTTCTGGACCGCAGTTTGGTTTTGATTTCATAATCAATTCGGAGAGCTCAGTTACATGTCGAAAATAAAAAATCACGGCCAAATTGAGGTCTAAATGAAACCGTTCTACCTGATCCCAACAATGTGAGCAAGTAAGAAAATCTGGACATACTAATGCGTCTATCAGTAACTCGCCACTGATCACGCGGGTAGCATTTTTAGAATTCACGACCGGGAATGATGATCATGTCAGATCGTCCAATGCCGGTTGAAACGGATTGATCTTCCAACCCTTCCAGAGCACCGGGTGTATTCAATTGATCATCTCATAGTCACGACATTCCGCAAGCGCCGCCAGACGGGAATATCTCGGTTAGCCCGGGGTGCGGATAACACCGGGACAGACTCAGCGCGCAAGTCCAAAAGATTACGGTCCCCGCTGCCGAACACCATGGCAACCAGGTGAACACCGCGCTCACCGAGATACTTCTCCGCGTAGCCGCGCTTCCTGATCTGCTCCATCGCCGCACCAAGTGCCTTGCCGACTTCATGCTCGCTCGCCACCACCTTCGCCTCGATCACAAACACCTCGCCCGCATGCTCGACCACCACGTCCGACCGACCCCGGTTCGACGCATCCTCCCCCCGGGCAACCGCTCCCACTGCACGCAGGTGCGTGATCAGCAGACTGAGATAGTGTCCCTCCGCTTCGGCATTCAGGTTGTTGCGATACCAGTCGTGCGGAATGGCCGCATAAACCGTACGCAACCATCCGGCCAGCCCGTCGAAATTCTTCGACTCCAGACATTTCAGCACGGCTCTTGCGTCACGCCTCACATCCCCCGCATCGCGACCCATATAAGCCAGAAGACCCACATTGAAACTCGCACTCACCTCAAGGTTCGGGTGCTTCAGGGTGTAGATCGTATCCGGGCCGTCACGCCGCTGCTCTCCGATCGTCAGATACCCAGACTGGAACATCAGGGCGCGAAGATCAATGTTTCCAACATCGAACTGGGTCAGCTGCCTTCGTTCGATCGTTCCGCCGTCAAACTCGATCAGAGGGAAATTCCTCTCCCTGATCAGCCGGTACAGATAGTTCGGCGTACCGCTCTCAAACCAGTAGGATTCAAATTGCCTTTCCACCAACAGGTTAAGAATGTCCCAGGGATTGTAGAGCTGGTGCCCGCCCAGCCAGCTGTAGCCGTTGTACCAGCGGCGAATCTCCTCGCGATCCAATCCCTCAAGCTCCGGCCCGAACACCGTGTCAAGATCCTCATCGGTGAATCCGCATATCGACGCATAGCGGGGGTTCAGGGATATGTCCCTGAGATTGTTCAGTCCGGAGAACAGGCTGACCTTCGAGAACATCGTAATGCCGGTGACAAACACGAACCTGACGTGTTCGGCACTGCCCTTGATGATGCCGTAGAACCCCCGAAGGTAGTCCCGGTTCGCTCTCGCCAGCTCAGGCTTATCCAGCACTTCCAGAATCGGTTTGTCATACTCATCCACCAGTACCACCACCTGCTGTCCGGTGTTCTGATGCAACCGGCGAATCAGAACCTCCAATCGTTGCGATGCCTTGCTGCCGGTGTCACGTATATCAATACCGGCCTCTTCCGCAATCCCTTTCAACTTGTCATGAATGTGCTGATCAATCTCTTCGGGACTGTTGTACTGATCGTCAAAACTCAGGTGCACGACAGGATGGCTGACTGACCAGTCCCAGCTGTCATGGATCGCAAGCCCGCGGAACAGCTCCTCCTCTCCGGCGAATAGCTCATGCAGGGTGTCGAGCAGAAGACTCTTGCCGAAGCGACGCGGACGCGAGAGGAAATAGTGGCTCTCCAGACCGCCCGTCAATTGTTGGATCAGGGAAGTCTTGTCAACGTAGTAGCCATTTCCTTCGCGAATCTTGCGGAAATTTTGAATTCCCGTCGGAATGAACTTGCGTTGATTGTCTTGTTGGCCTTCACCCATGACTCAATCATATCAATGTTTGTGCGCTGAACATGAGTATAGTTCAGACTTGGCATCATTGAAAGATGAAAGGAATCACAGACATCATCGGAAACGTTGGAATGTTCGTTTCCGATGAGATTCCAGAGCCGGATATCTGCGGCCAGTGAATGCTGACGCATGACTGAGACGGGGCGTGGGATGCCTGCGGAGCGAATGATGGGGATATGGACAGCAGCTCATGTCGTTCTCTTCGTTGAATTGCTGATGTCGATTCGAGTCGGGACCGCTCACCGGACTATTGTGGCTGCTGGATTTACCGGAAAGATCAGTGCTTGTCCGCTTGACAATGGGCAGGTAGTGACATTATTTGACAAATATCAGACTCAAAATTAATTTTTTTGGTATTGAAACCCCAGTGCTAGTACCACTGGTACCCGACGCCCCGATAGGGGAGTTTCTATCTGGTGCTTCAGCCAATATTGAGTTCTCCCGAGTAATTCATATTGCGCTATCCTTCACAAAAGGAATCTTTCGCGTATCGTCATACACCTGGGGTTTGCAAAGTCACATCAAGGCTTGGCCACTCTCTACCGAGTTCATCAGTAAAATTCCAACAAATCGATTCGTTCAAACCGACTGTTCCGTATTTAACATTGATGCAGTGGCATTCATTCTCTTCTCTACTTTCAGGCGAAGTGAAAATCGCAGAAGTTATTTCGGAATCAGGCTGAATCCCTGAGATCAGTCATTATCCTCTGCGGACTCCGCAACCATCCCTTACTTTTCATTTGAACGAAAACTGTCCAACACGTCCCACGGCGTGATAAGACGCTGGAGCGGTTCCGATTTACTTCCAGACGCTGTGATGAAGACGGCACCCACCCGAGTAGTCGACGATTCAACAGCCCGGAAAATTTCAGCGAGCTCATCGAGTTTCGTTCCTGGTTTCTTAAACCTGAATGTTTCCGTGTGATCCGCATCAAGAAGACAATGAGGGAGGATTTCGGAAATTTCCATCTCCCTTCCGACGATCGTCTCCGTCTCTGCCCAAAGGTGATCGAAAACTGCCGCTTCATTGAACACACCGATGACCGCATCGTTTTCATCCAGGATTGGAACGTGGCTGAAACCCTCTTTCTTCATCCTGTCCGCGAGATCGCCCAGTCGGTCTGCTCGACTGGCGGTCATCATCTGCTTGAGCGATACGCCGACTGAGTTTGCAGTTGGAGGGTTTCTCAGACGTTCGAGTAGAATCTCAACCTCTTCAAGGAAAGTTTCGGAGACCAGAACAGCATCGCCCGGTGTTTTATGATTCGGGTGCTGAAGCACGTTTCGGACTTCCCGAATGTATTTCAGCAGACGGCGATTTCTCGCTATGACACTGTCGCGCTCCGCTGCCTTTTCGAGTTCGAAAGACCCCGATGACGGATCACCGGCGAGGTAATTCACTTCGGTCTTGATCTCTTCAAATGTGCGAAGGAATTTCTCTGTCGGATCGTTCATTCAGTTTTTCTCATCTCGCTAACTGCAGTTGCAAGGGAAGGCTTGCCACGGAAGAATCGATCGGCACATGCGGTGTTTCCTTTACATCAACTGCGTTCACCAGTGCCCATACTACAGTTGTAAAATCAAATATGCGAGACCGGGAAAACAACCGTTCCTCGTTATTGGAAGTATTACCGTTTTACTGTCACGCGATATCTCGCTGATCTGAGTATCTCAAATACGAATGACCAGAATTTCCGCGGGAATGCGCCGGGTCCGAAATTCGAGGTCCGCTACGTCGGCGCTCAAACCCCATACGCTTCAATTTTTCATCCATTTCCTTTACAAATATCTGTGGTTTGATATCAATATCTTTGTTATTTCTCACGAGGTCGCGATAATTTTGTTTAATTTTGCTCATCAGTTTCCTCCGAAGGTCTATAACTGGCGGTTCTCAGGCAGGCGATATTTGTGAGGATTCCATAAAGTCCACGATGAAAGAATGGATACGCTTGACGTGTTCTTGAAGTTCTGCTTCTCTACCCATATCCTCAATCCTAAGAATTAAGTACCGTGGTCAAACAGAATCTTCACGATTCGAAGGTTGTCTTGAGCGATTCGGCTTCGTGACCGAGGACAGCCGCCACCTGCCATTCTTTTACTTCGGGGTACCATTCCAGGAAGTCCTTGACAGTTACCCCGCTTTCCAGATTCTCAAATAGCGCGTATACCGGCACCCTGGTTCCTGCAAATGCCAAGGCTCCGCTTATCTTGCGAGGGTCGCGCTCCACTGCTGTGCATGCTTTCCAATTCGTCATGGGTTCCGATTCTTTCATAGAACGGTGTTGAATGATTGTACATCTTGGTTCAGTCAATTTACCCTAAACGGAACTTCACCCCCATAATCAACATCGGGCATTCAGCAAATCACTGATTTTAAATCAGAAGTCGGTGTCCTGCGGGTGATATCAACCTGTCCCCGCACTGGGTACATATTTCTGTGGGTCGATGCCGAGCAGATCCAGTGCCCTGGCCTGCAGCGGAGTCGGATCCGACAGCATCGGCACGATGGCATCCACCGCCCCGGGCAACGACACATGATTCAGCGTCATCGTGGACAGGTCACCGATCAGGGTCTGGAAGCTGTGCACCGCAAAGCCGTCATCGGTGTGCTTGGAAGCGGCCTTGCGTTTGGCCCGGTCGGACACCTCGGCCCGGGCCACCGGTGACTTGCGGGCGGCCCTGGCGGCCTCGCGGTCGTCATCGTCGAACAGCAGCGGCGCCAGCCGCTGTCGCATGTGCCATTCCACATGATAGGCCAGCATGCAAAGGAACACATGCGCCCGAACATGCTCGGCGCTGTAGACATGGATCGGACGCACATCCAGATGCGACTTGGCGGTGCGGAACGCCCGCTCGACCTGCGACAGGCTCTTGTAGGCCTCCACTGCGGCATTCGCCTCCATGTCGGTGACGCTGGTGCGGATCGCATAAACCCCGTCGAGCCGTGCCTCGTCGGCGATCTGCCCGTCCAGCCGCCGCCAGCTGATCTGCCGGTCGGTGATGCTGATGTCGAAGTGCTTGGCCATCTTCCAGCGGTTGATCTCGGCGCCCACCCGCCGGGCGATCCCGACCTCGCCGGACAGGGTGCCGCGGCGCACCGACTGTTCGATCTGCCGCAACGCATCTTCGGTTCGCTCCAGCAGCTCCTGACGCTTGCGGCCGCGTTCTTCGCGAAGTCTCGCATTCAGACACACCAGGATCGTCTCGCCGGGAAACGCCCCGCTGACGACCGGTGTCACCGAATCGGGCTCCAGTGCGTCAACCGCAAGGCCGTCGCCATCATCGTCCGCCGAACGCTTGAGCAGCTTGCGCAGCCCATTGGTCCTCAGCGCCGAGATCCAGTCCAGTCCGGCCGGTTGCAGGTCAGCCCTGATGCGGGCGCAGGTGATCATCCCGCGGTCGCCGACCAGTGCGATGCGCTCGATGCCGAATCGCCGCTGGATGGTGTGCACCTGACTGGCCACCGTGTTGGGATCGGCGGTGTTGCCGCTGAACACCTCGACCGCCACCGGACAGCCGTCGGGCGCACACAGCAGACCGTACACGATCTGCATCTTGCCCTTCTTGCCGTCGCGGTTGTGACCGAACGCGGCCAGCGGACACTTGCGCCCCTCCAGGTAACTTGAGGTGACGTCATACAGGATCAGCATCGCACCGCGCACATGGCGGTTGGCCAGGCTGCGCTCGATCCACGGCTGTCGCTTCCGCAGCCAGTCGAGCATTGACAGCATCTCGTTGCCGCTCACCTCGCCGAGCTTGAGCATCTCGCCGAGACTGCTGTCGGCGGTGTCCGGCGACAGTCGCCTGGCGGTCGCCAGTTTCGAGTCCGGTGACAGGATACGGGACACCACCGCAGCCAGCGCCAGGCTGCGAAAGCGGCCGGGACTGCGATCCAGAATGCGTTCCAGTCCGATGGCACGCGCGGTGCCGAGCACCGCAGTCACATGGCCGTGCGGCTGTGCGCGACGGATGCTGAACGCCTCATCGACCGATGCGAACGACACGCCGCCGCGCAGCACTGCGTCGATTCCGTTGATGACCGTCGCCGGCATGTCGGTCAGGGTGGCGATCCTTTGCTTGCGGATGCGCCTGCCCTCGCGCCAGTATTTCCTGAGCAGCACGGTGTCGCGGCCGCGCTTGTTGGGGATGGTGTCGATTCGGTATGCCATGACCGGAAACATCTGAAAATCTGCACTGGGTACATAATAGATGAGAATGCCGATGGTGTCAAGCACGAAAATATGGAAAAGAATCAAAGGATGTCGAAAGGAATGGCTTTGACTCTGGTTTTTGTCAAAGTCATCGGGTGTCAGTGAACTGGGTACGGATATCCAGTGGCAGAAATGATGATTTTGATATTTTGTCGGGCAGAAACAGGGAGTTAGGTAAATTCATTCCGGTAAAATGGGGGTGAAGTTCCGCCTAAATTACCGTAATACCGAAAAGCGATCATCCTTCGTACTGAATTTCAACTCCAATTCACGGATTAGAAGGGTTTCAGAAATCAAATGTTTCTGGGAAGTTGCTTGAAGTTAATAGCAAAACTATAGAAGTTGACCATGAATTTGTTGGGGAAAACAATTATCCATCGTGTACAACTTTCCGAATAGACATCTAGGTCAATCTCGAAGAGAACTACATATTTCGGTTGCCGATTGCTGAATGTTGCGCTGCTTCTATCAGAGAAGTCCGTGAGAGTTTTCTTCTATTACCTCGAGTTTCGGGGTTCATTTTTGGTATTTTCAGCCACCTGAAGGCATATCCAGACTGAGTTCCTGCCGAATGAATTGCGAATCCAGCTATAGTGCGGTGACAAAAAACCTCTCCATCTCTCTGACCGGTGCCTCCATCAGGTCATCAACGAAACCGATGTAATCTCACAAGTTGGTTCCAAAGTTGAATCAATATAATTCGAAAACGCCGGTTGCATGGTTTTATAATGCAATTCCCTCCCACAAATGCCCAGAAACAAAATCTTCTTTCTCTCAAAGTGCATAAATAGCAAACAATCGGTGAAGAGCCCTCGAAGTACCCAATTTCCATGATGGTGTAATAAATTGAAAATTGAATGTCTAAATCTGGGAGTCCTAAAGCAAGCTTCATTTTCCTTAAACGATTTCACGATCATCTGCGGTGAGAACAATACTGGAAAAACCTATGCGGCGTACGCGTTATACGGTTTTTTGAAACTTTGGCGTCAGTATCTTCCCGTACATAAAATTAAAAAACACGTCGATTCCGTTTTACAAAATGGAGTCACTCGTGTTGACGTTTCCAGATATGTCCAAAAAGCAGACAGTATTTTGGATAAAGGATGCGTAAATTATGCGACTGGTCTTTCACATATATTCGCATCAAAGTCAATTCTGTTCGATGACGCAATATTTCAAATAAAATTTGAACAATCAGAATTTTCTATTGAACGTGCGTTTCAAAGAAAAATCGCAACTTCAAATCAGGAAACGATTTTACTTGTAGACAAAGAAAAAAATAGTAATGACCTGATGATTTCTTTGCTAATGGAAAAGAGTGCTACAGACAAATTTCCAAAGTATTTAGTGAATGACTTCATTTCAAATAGCATCAATGAATTACTATTTAAGCCACTGTTTCCTGATCCATTTATAGCAAGTGCCGAACGTACTGGTGCAGCAATATTTCGTAAAGAATTGAACTTCGCGCGTAATCGTCTTTTGGAAGAGATGATGAAAGACGGAGAGAATATTGATCCGATGAATCTTCTTTTCAAATCATATAAAGACTATCCTCTACCAGTAAAGATTGATGTCGAATTCACCAGAAATTTGCAATCGGTAGCGAATGAAAAAAGTTTCATCACCGAAAACTATCCAGAGTTACTGATAGATTTCGCTGATATTCTAGGTGGCGAATACACGATAGACAAGGATGACACAATTTTTTTCAAACCCAAAGGAAACTTCAGAAAACTGGATATGGACGAAAGTTCCAGTTCAGTTCGTTCGCTACTTGATCTTGGTTTCTATTTACGTCATAAAGCTAAAAAGGGAGACCTGCTACTGATTGATGAGCCCGAGCTCAATCTTCATCCGAGAAATCAATGTCGAATGGCACGTCTGCTAGCACGACTGACAAATTTGGGTATAAAGGTGTTCATCACGACTCACAGCGATTACCTCCTGAAAGAGTTGAATACGTTAATTATGCTGAACGGTAAAGAACCGCACTTGAAGAGCATCGCTGATCGAGAAAAATACCAAGCTAGTGAACTGTTGGATGCCAGTCGAATTAGTGTTTATGTTGCGGAGAGAGCGTTAGTTAGGTTAGAAGGGAACAAGAGAAAATCGATGTGTCATACCCTAACGCCTGCAGAAATCGACGAAAAGTTCGGAATTGAAGTTTCTAGTTTCGACTCCGTAATTGACAAAATGAACAATATTCAAGATGAAATCATATGGGCAGGAGAATAGTTTGTGCTAGAAGATATTAAACTATTGCGCAAAATGATTGATGCAAGATCAATAACGAATTTACAACAGAAAAATAGGCAGAACTCTTTAGTTCTAGAAGAGACAAATACAGCAAAAGGTGAGGAATACAGTATACAACTGCTTAATGTTCCGGACGACTGTATCGCAATTAAGTCCGATAATTTCCGTGTACCTGTAAAGTTTTTTCAAAGCGGAAAAGGGCAAACAAGAAGAGCCGACTACATTTTAGTTGCGATACATGGAAGTACAAGCATTATTGTTTTTATCGAATTAAAGAAGAGGGGAGGTGACCGTACTAGGATCGTACAACAGCTGAAGGGCTCACAGTGTCTCTTGGAATATTGCAGGTTATTGGGACGAAATTTCTGGAAAGAAAATAATTTTCTTGACTTTCAAAACTATCAGAAACTTTTTGTCAGTTTTCGTGATATCAAACTCAATAAATCTCGAACAAACCTTCACAAACAAAAAAGCGGTGCACATGACACGCCGGAAAATATGATAACGATCTCGGGAAAGAATCAGCTACAGTTCAGAAAACTCTTGCACTATTGTTGACCAAATACGAAGCTCTTTTAGTCGACACCAAATTCAAATCTTTGCACCTTTGAATGAGCGTTGAGATTATCAATCTCAGCGTCCATTCGTTTCATTGCGGTAACAGATTGCTGCGGTAGTGCGATGAAAGTTGACCTGAGGAAAAACGTCCCCATATAGTCACTCACAATTCCGCCCCGTCGGACTTGCCGTATGGCCCCGGCGGGGTTATTTTTTGTACCACTATGTTTAAGGAACCAGACGAAATTCGGGCAAAATCGTTCATTGACGGACTGAACCAGTTCCGGCACGCCATGGAAGCGTTTGTTCACTACCATCCCAATTACGACCCCAGAAAACTTGAGACGGCTGTTTGTACGCCAAAGGGGACGGTTGCTGAGGTACGCATTTATATACAGGCATTCCAGACATAACGCACTCGGAGATGTGGCATCGCTACTGGACGTGGCGACTGACAGCGATGCGCCATGCTGGCATCACAGTAATCAGCAGACTACTGCGCCACCAAGTCCGAAGAGTTACCTTGCCGGATGCGACTGAGCATATGGTGCCGGTATTACGTGAGAAAGGAATATACAGTTTGATCTGAAGCGACCGATTATCAGGGCTCAGGAAGTCATCTGAACTCTTGGCCGCAAAGTAAAATTTTTACCCCAACCGACTGTGTGCTTGTATGCCGTGTTTTTGCAGAAATTTCCGCTCAAATCACTCGATCGGACGACGGGCATCCGGGATTACGCTCAATTTTCGCTTAATCACTGGTCCCCCATCCTGAATTTGCTTTCAATGTAATTCGCCCGTCCAGTGCTTATTGCTTAAACAATAATCAGCATTTAAAATTTGAAACTAAGCGAAGTGAAGACAGGGTAAATTGAAATGCCATACTATCAGCACAGAATATCTCATCACTGGGAGTGGTCTTATCCTCTCTTGGAACACGGAAATTTGCTATCTATCGGATTTAGTGCCTGCGCTACGGAAGAATTTTTGAATCAGCTTACGGCCGATAATTGGGGAAACGTAGCAGCTAATGTTCAAGATTTTTACGAGCAAGAGCGGAAGTGGCGACCACGAGAAGCGTACAGTTTGCAGCGTTTCTTAGGTATGGAACGGGGAGACACCGTAATAGTTCCAATTTCGGGTGGAATGTTTCATGCGTACCAAGTCCAATCTAATCGTCGCCTGATACCACAGAATTTGCCAGAACTGAATTTGACGGAAGAAGCAAGAACGAATTGGCATGGATTCATGTTTGAGGTGGTAGATGGAAGCCTTCAGGATGGTATGACACCAGAACTCATTGATCTAGGCTTTTTTCGGGAGGTTATGTCCATAAAAAGGGACATTAGTCGCGCTGACTATGCGGATGCGGATTTGTGGAGGCGAATGAAGGCATATCAGACTACCCTTGATGTTACCGACTTAGAAAATAGAATTAACGCTGCAATTGAGCGTGCGCGTAATGAAGAGCCGATCAATTTACGTAGAAAGATACTGGAAGGTTGTGCTAAAAAATTAGCCAAGAAAATCGCAAAGAAGCTTAATTCAGATCAGTTCGAAATGTTGATTCGAGACTATTTCCATCAAATTGGCGGCACTGCTGAAATTCCTCCTAAAAATCAACCAGATAAAAAAGGCGACGCAGATGTCATTGCAACCTTTGAAGCTCTGAAAGTAATTTTTTATATCCAAGCTAAGAGGCATGACTGGGATAGTAAAACAGACGATTGGGCAGTGAAACAGGTAAACGATTATGTGGAAAGTGAAATGGAAATGCTAGGAGACGACGGTTACACTCGGATTGCCTGGGCTGTTTCATCGGCCAGGGAATTCTCGAGAAAGTGTGAAAGTCTTGCACGAAGTGAAGACGTTAGGCTCATAAATGGACTTCAGTTTGCCGAGATGTTGCTGGATGCTGGCGTAGATTCGTATGAGCTATTCAGTTGAATTTGTCGCGGTGGGGAAGAGTGTTGACACTCTCTCCCGCGCAGGTCCTTTACGTGTACGCTCATGCATATGGCCCCTAATTCAGGTGTTTGACGGCAAACCAGCTAATACAGTCTGTAAAGCGCAATCCCGCCTCTGTGTGCGGCATGAGTTTTGATTTCGCAAGCTCTCTCATTCGACGCCGCCGGAACTTGCGTCTCTTTGTTCACCGCATTCAACAGTGTTATGGCCGCATCGGATTGCTTTACCTTACTCATCCTCTGATTCGGGATACCTCCTTTCTTTTGGCGACCTTGTCAACAACTCGCAAGGTTGGGTAAAGCCCTCCCAAATCCCGACAAAGGGCGTACGCACATCCCTCAATTCCTCAGACATCGCGCAACTCGCCCGTACCTTGCCATGACGGTACGTTCGATGTTGTCTTCGACAAGTCGGACAGTCTCGACATCCTGAACGACTCAATTTTCGGTGCTCAATCATTGGGGCTATGCGCACCGCTACCGACACTTCACTTATACCCCGACGAGCATCAGCGCAAGGTTCGCAGCGACAGCATGTAGCTACCATTTACCATCCGTCGGACTTTCACCGGCTACACTTATACCAGTTAGCCTAGCGTACCAGATTCTCATACTTCCCGCTAACTTCGCGTGGCACCTGACCTTGATTTATCGTGTCTGATTTTCACTTCCAACCACACCCTGCGACTACACTAAGCGCCGCAAATTACACGATACATGAGATTCGTGTCGATGTTATTGACTGTGTCAGCCCTACCCGACATCCAAAGTTTGTTTGACGTTAAAATTCAAATTCAAAAAAACTTGAATTCACTGAGAATTTTCTTAAACTTAACAGCTGCAATGGTTCTCCCTATTCAGCAGAAGCAATAAGGAACGAGGACAGGACGCTCTGAATGTCTGAAGCCTTGGCTGCCTTCACAACTGTATGCGGTTAGTGATTGCTTCATCATGCCACTGGCAAACTTGGGAGGTGGATTGATGCGTTGCGGCAGAAATCCGGGAATTTTGTCGAAATCACAAGGAAACGGGGTTATATGTAGCTTTTGGGGCCAAAGAAATTTTGGCTACACTCAAACCCCTTTTGTCATAACAGGTACAGATTAACGAAACCGGCTCAGAATATGGGCATACCCTCTCTAGACTCTACAGTACAGCAATGTGAATCGATACTGGTCATACTTGCCAAAAGGGTTGTTCTACCATGAATAACGATGCGCCAATTTCCGAATTTGCCGACGACAGGCTGGGTCTTGGATCAATCGCTAAACAATTGGCGAATTCACTAAAAGAAAAGAATCTGTTTTCCGGGGGATTCGTAATCGGTCTGGAAGGTCCATGGGGATCTGGGAAATCTTCGTTATTCAATCTGACAGACAAAATACTGAGTGGTCTCGATGATGGACCAGAAGTCATAAGATTCTCTCCATGGATAGTCGGAAATCGCAATCAACTTCTAAAGGAACTGTTCGCGGAACTTAATGCTGTCATCATCAAAAAGCTAAGTCATAAGAGTTTTAGAATCAAATCACTACTCGAGCAATACGAAAAAATTGCATCTTCCCTTGCTCCTGTCGCCGAGGTTGCAGAAATTTTCGTTCCTGGAGCTGGAATGGTTAGCAAGGGACTCAAAAAAACCGGGGAAGCGGCTTCCAAGTTCGGTCAACATACTCTGTCAGATTTGAGGACGCAACTTCTTAAAGAATTAGAGGAATTTGAGCAACATATCGTCGTTTTTGTCGACGATATAGACCGGCTCGAACCTGAAGAATCAGTTGAAATGTTGCGACTCATTCGTGCAGTGGCCGATTTTCCCTATGTAACTTATCTGCTGGCATACGATGCTGAAGTTCTAGCATCAAGCCTTGAGAAGGCCATCAAAGTTCCAAATGGTAAAGTCTATCTCGATAAGGTAGTGCAAGCATCTTTCAGTGTTCCAGTGTCAGATAGCCATGATTTGAAAATCTGGATGATGAAAGAAATTGAGGAACTTGGCATCGTAAATGATAATGATGTCGTTGCGAAGGAAGAGTTAAGGATATCGGTTCTTTCTTGGTGCGATAGGTTTATTTCCTCTCCTCGGGATATCGTTCGAGTCCTTAACTCGATAAAACTGTACGTTAGTCCACAAAAAGATCGCGTGTACCCTGCAGATGCTGTTTTTTTACAAATAGTACGGACTAAATGCCCCGCACTGTACAATTGGATTGAGGAATATTTGCTGTGGCTTCATTCCCCAGTTAGTGTTCAGTCGAATGTCAAATTAATTGATCCGACCAATGTCAATTTATTTCAAAAGAATGGTAGTTACAGTAGTCGGCTTGATAATATCGTATCAAAGCTTGTCGGCGAAGACTCTACTGAAAAGCATGCATTCATCACGCAACTTATTAAGCATGTGCCCCAGAGCCCTGATGAAGATCCACATTCACAACAAAAGTGTCGGCTGAAGAGTCCGCATCACTTTCGGTTGTACTTCGCGTTTTCTGTGAGATCCGGGGATTTGTCTGACGACGAGATTTCGCAGTTCCTTGAATGGTGTGTCAATGATCCGGAAAAAGCCATTAGCCGATTTAGGGACCTTTCCGAGACAAGCTCTCCACGGGGTGGGGTGATGATGGGTGAGGTGCTTCTCGACCGTGTTTTGAATTGGGACGACTTGTCCCCAGACAAAATCGAAAAAATCTTGTTGGTTCTCGGTGATTCGATTGAAAAATTGGCGTGTCACTCAGAACCAGATTTCGGATATGCTCAATTTCTGCGTGGTGAAAAGAATCAAATTATTGGTCTTATAGGACATTTGAATCAAGATCGGAGAAAAAAAGTCCTCGAGACTATTTTCCGAAGTGCACCATCTTGGGCATGGCTAAGCGGAATCATCAGAAGTTCGATTCGCCAACAAGGCTTAACCGGTTTTGAATCGAAGCCGAAATCAGATTGGCTTTTGACCGAAAGTGAGTTTGAATTGGTGCGTAAAATTTACGCTGAGCGTCTCAAAAATGAGGAACCGGGGATCATCCTGAAAACACCACCGCCATATTTTTTGCATTTGCTCCACGCATGGTACATAACGGGTAATGCTCAAGATGTCATAGCTTGGATCAATCGCCAGTCATCCAACGATTCCGGGTTCATGGACTTACTTTCAAATATGACAAGCTGGAGCAACGATTCCTCTATGGGGGTCCGATATACGATACGGACCGAGACGCTAACGAGATACTTTCCTGATCGGAAGGTTCAGGAAATGCTTATCGAGATAAGGGATAATATGGGGAATAGCGCGGAAATGCGGAAACACGCAAAGCAACTTCTTGAAAGCATCGAGGGGGTGTAAACATACCTCTGTGTTGACATTTGACTTCCGTCACCAATAATACCCTTTTGCCATTTCAGCCGAATCTGTTCCTGATACGATACCCTTCCAGCCCATTTGGGGTAAGCACCTTCCCTTGATCTTTGTTCCTTTCACCTATTATTGGCCGTCTAGACCCTTTCCCCCTTAGGGTACAAATTCGGGAGGACCTCGTGATCTCTCACTGTTCGTGGTTTGGTTTCAAAAGTCATGCAGGCTCTTTCAATAATAAAAAAGCCAAAAGGAACAGAATTATCTCGACCTTGAGCAACTGGATGTGCGAATAAATTGATTTGTAGACCGCCGCACAAATTGACCAGAATCGCAAGCCAAAGGAATTCGATGACGATCAGTTGAGGTGCGTATCGTGCTCACCATGGTGGTGGCAAAGGTGTCTTTACAATTCAGATTGATTCGCAGACAACCGAGTGCTAGGTAACCGCGGGACAAGGCCTAACAGCGAACTGATACTCTACAAGAACGTTGATGGCGATGTGCAATTTTATGTGCGCCTTAACCAGGACACCGCATGGCTGACTCGGCAACAAATGGCAGAACTGTTCGGCAGGGATCGATCGGTAATTGCCCGACATGTTCATAAAACTTTTCGGGAGGGGAAACTCGACCCCGAGGCAACCAGTGCAAATTTTACACACGTTCAACTTGAAGTTTTACCCCACATCTCTCGTGAACGTGAGTTATACAAGACTTCGTTGACGATCATTCTATCGTTACTTTGCCACACTCGCTTCTTCGACTATGTCGTATCCTAATCTCACGATTAACCGATTGCGATTGCTGTATGGCCCTTTTTGAAGAAATCGACCGCCAAAGGTTGGCGGCGGAAGTCGATTGAAGTCTTTCCAGGAAGGTCGCCCAAACGACACGGGCAGAGAAACGGAATCTCGAAGCACGAAGTCATAGAAGAAGCCATTGTCGGTACTGGGCAAAACACCATCTCCTATGCCGCAGATCAGAAACATATCCGCCCAAACCATCATGTATGCTGGCTCCTCGCCCTCGAAACGGAACAATCGCTTCTCGCTAAAGGCATCCTTGTATATCTGCACATAAAACGACCAAGGCGCGTCGTCTCCACCAAGGGATTCACGGGTTCGCCTGCCCAATTTAGTGCGCCAAAAACCTCCTTGAGTTGCCGCCCCTATTGAAAGGTACATAGACTTAATCCATGCTCTGCGTTCAGCCAATTGATTCAATCCGGGAGGTGCAATTCTTAGTTGTAAGTTTTCTCTCCTACTTATACGAGCATTAAGCGGGGCCGGACCGCCTAGTGAAGCCATACTTCCGTCGTCCAAGCGGATCACCCCTTTGGTCATTGTTATGTGATTTTTTCGAGGTTCTAAAAACTCGCCAGCCATCAAGATACCTTCTTCTTCCGAAATAATCTTGATATGTCCCTGTCCTCGATATTCTCGATCCATCATCGCTTCCGCGCTGTGCCCCCAAGCATTGTTGCATTTTTTGCATACAAGCAAATTCCCAGGGCCTGGATTACCCATCGACTTAGGGGGCGCATGCTCCAATGAGGCAGTTCTGAGAGTGAGTTTGACAGTACATAGCGGACACCAGTCATTACCATTCTTATAGAACATCCTTTTCCTTTTTCCGCTGGTCATGACCCTTCTTCCAGATCTTTGGATGGAATGGACGGGAACTTGTAGGCACTTATGCAAAAATCCCCAGATGTGCCGATTGAAACTCCCCAGTGATCCGGGTGTCCGGTGATCAGACGGAATTATAGATCATACCTCACTAAGTGTCTCGCTAAAAAAATATAATAAATTCAACTGTTTAAGCTGATCGACTAGTTCCGCTTTGTAACCGTAATCCGTAAACAGTTGATTTAGCGAAAATTTCTCAAACAGAGTGGTATCCAGAATTTGCGAAACAGCGTAGAGACTGGCATCCGGATTTAGCCGCTTCCTAATGATCGACAGCAGCACGTAGACTGAGACACCGATCCAGATCTGCGTCTTGTCGGCATTCTCGCTGACACCGTAGAGCGACTGGATCCTCAGATGCTGCTTGACCCAGCGGAAGAACTATGTTGCACGCAACATATAAAAAAGTAGTCTACGAATCATCTACAAGTCAATTGGAAGCACAAACATACCAATAATCTTCTTGCGCGTTGAAGGTGGCCTTTCAAGACCTAGCGACCTGTCGCGCTGAATTGGAGTTGGTAATGACGCGGTCGCGCTGTATGGATTCTGTTTAACCACTGTTTACCTTCTAAGAAACAAACCAAATCAGGCGTACGGAACATTTCAACTGAAAACATGTTTAAATCTTCTAGACGGGGTCGCATGGAGAGCCGCCAATGAACATTGCCAAACTGAAACGGACCAGACTTTACAATCGGGGCAATCCCCTCCAATGCTATTACGGCCTCTGAACAGTACGCCTGATTTGGCTTGTTTCTTTCACGTTAGTTTCTCCGGCGACCGGAGTTGCGCGCTTTCAAGTAAAACTCATACCATCAACGACACTGCCTGATCATACTAGCAAGGTCGAATTGCCCAGTGCATAAGGGTAGATTGTGTCAAGCTAATGCGCGAAGGCATTCTATGCGATATTATCCAAACCGAATACTGTATTGAAATCAATCTTTATTTCTTCTGCACTTTCCGTGGGGGAACACTAAGTCGGTGGCGCTTTGCTGCAGATTTCTATCCAACGTCTCAAAGAGTAACATTCGCTACTAGGCTCAGGATGTGGTGCTCAAATCGTTACATGTTGATAGAGGTGGGATTTTTACACCTTATTCCAATGGTAGAGACAAGGAATATTTGAACATTGTGCGAGTACAGACCTACACTCCAACGCTCAACCTAAAATGTTTGCTCTTGTAGTTCAAGCGACAATTGCGTACCACCCGCTCCCGCTTGCAGGAGGAGTAAACGTACAGCCGCGATTTCAACTGTATCTTCATTATCTTGTCCGGAGAGTAAGGGATAATGGATCATACACAAGGGATTTTCGACTACCCGACCAGCATTCACAGATTCAATCTCGTCAATAACCCTATTCCAGTTACAGTCTAGGTATTCGAGTGCCAACGCAAAATGCTCGGTCTGCCTTGGGTCGGCAGCATTCGCAAATACTTTACGGTTCCTTTCGAAGGTGTCCAAGGTCTTCGAGAGAACTTCATCTTCCTCCGATAATAAATTCTGCAAACCGCGACACACAAGTATTGCAGATATTTGCATACAAGCGTTTGTAGCCTCGTCAAACGCCTCTACGAGTGTGGATGAATATATCGGTTTGTCGAGGTGATTAGACCAATTGCAGGAGAAATCCAAATCAGGCGCTGGCATTTTCGATGAGGGGCGCAAGGCCAGCGAAGCCAGAACCTGATCGTTCATAACCGGTACCGTGCTAAAAAACCAGTCGTTCTTGAGATGCTGCCGGCCAAGTGAGATGGCTTCTTCAATCCATCTTTCCAGTTGCGTTTCGAAATCCGTTATTTCAACTAGAATCGCTACCTCTCGGGCAGGCCAATAGATACTATCCGATTTAACAATAGCACGAGACAGACAACGAGCGTTCCAACCCCTTTCACTGAGTGAAAGTTCGAGTTCTCGCAGCCGAGTTTTAAATCGCCGATTCGCGAGATTACGGCAATGTCGCGCAACAACGCAAACCGCGGTTCCTAGGCGAGCCCTCCGCGATACTTTCGCAATTCGATGAATCGCTTCCGGTTCGCTGTAATATGCAAATTCATGTAGGATGCAGGCAATGTCAGTGAGGCGGTCCGAGAGCGCAGAAAGTTCCTTGAGCGGTGGCGAAGACATCGTGCGCCAAATGTCGGACTGATAATGCTCGCGCGCCTCATTGGCTAATTTACCCGCAAACGTGGCGGTACTTTTGGTTGAATCGAGTTTGCACAGCTGTGTAATCAGATTACCAAGCACATTAGTCAACAAAGCACCCAGCGCGTCATCGTTACCAGATCGGATTGGCCCCGTCATTGCTGAAGGAGGTTTTACCGGTGTTGAATACGCCAGCGCATTGACTAAATCGAGAATCTCGTTGATCTCGGAAACTAGCGTATCAAAATTGGCGATCTGTTTCCCTCTGATCCACTTCTCGCTAAGGGAGCGGAAAACTCTTTCGGTGCGCTTAACCAGCAACGCCATTTGGTGCGTGTATTCGGTCAGGCTGTAATCTGTTGATCTAGACAGCAGTATCTGCCGAAATGCAACATTCCACGCAACACGAGCCTTGGCGGGAATATTTTTCCTCGGCATATTCTTGGATGCCAAGTTAATGTCACCGCTTGCAATAGTCCGCTCCATCGGATCAATAGCGTTTGAAGCCGCTGCATCCGAACATGGTGACAACGCGATCAATATCTCGCAAATTTCACAAACTGTATCGTGGGGGTTGGGCTGGTACGACTCAGAGAAGTAATACCAATTCGAACAGACTGTGCGACCATGCGCGCCATTGGGATCGATTGTCGGTGGTGTTGTCCATGGAATCTGGGAATGAAACAGGTCGAAAAGAGCCTGCTCACCACCAAACGAATCCACCAGACTCTCGGCCAAGTTTGGTTCGATCAAATAGGCTGTGGATAACAGTCTGGCAACCTCGCGAATATCGAAGTCTTGATCGGCCGAGTATTCGTACCTGAGTGCAATGCGTATGGGTTCACCTCCACAAATCGGAACTAAACAGGAGAGCAGCTTGTTCGCCTGATGTATATGATCACAGCGAGGTGGCATGCTCCCTTCAGGAAGTTGCCGCAGACAAATAGCTCGTAAATCGAGCTTCGGCAATGACCGAAACTCAAGAACCGCATTTCGCAAAATTTCCAATCGCTCGAACTCACGCAGGTTGAGTAAATCAAGATGGGGATCGGAAAACATCGCCGCAAATGACCAGTGTGCGCGCTCCAGCCCATGCTGGACCAGTATGGACATGAAAGAAAAGACATGGCGTTCCAGCGTTGCCAACCCCAATCCGGTCAGAATTGCCGCCCACTGATCAATATCACGGCTAATGCTAATTATGTCGGCCAAGTTCCTGATCAATTGAGACTCGTTTTCAGCGTTGGAATCAGCCAAGATGGACTGTACAACCCTCGGTAATGTTTCGCTGGTAGTTGCGGGAAGGCTTTTCCAAAGTGTATCTGTGGTTAGATAAACAATCTCGTCATGCGATGCCGTAACGAGCGCATTTGAGCGAAGCATGTGAAGCCCGCCGAGTACACCCGGGCGACTTTCGCATACTAGATGCTCATCGATCAGTCTCCTCATTGCACTATTGGCGGCGGTAGGGTCCAGACCAAGCAATTCAAACAATTTGCCAGATTCAACTTCGCCACCGCTGACGGAAATCACGGCTGCACTTCGTAATATCGCCAGCTCGTCATGGCGACTCTCGTGTTCCCTTTGCCGAATTTGCTCCCCGATAACAGCTGTTAGCCGCTGTCCTTGGGTTAACAGGTGGACATACTCAAGCATCAAGCCTTCGGACTGTTCAAATGGTTCACGCCAGTGATTCCACTCTGTATGGTTTTGTGCGGATAGTTTTTCCCAAACCGTTTGAGCCAGAGTCTCATCAAGAGTGATCGGGATGAATTCAGTGTCCGACTGGTTGGAAATTAGGTTCACATCCTCGTGGCGTACCGAGCCTAGGACATACACGGCCGGCAATCCTCTGAGTTCATGGACAAGCATATCTAGGAGGTGGGTGTTGGCCGAGCCTACCTCGTCGAATACCAGACCGATTGTAGAATTCTCAGTCGGGCGGCGTGCTCGGATGAATGTGATGATGGCTTCCGCATGGGTCGCTGTCGCCATTCCTGTTATCTGAAACCATCGTAATTGACTGGAGAGAGTAGTCGCCACCAACCATACGAGTGCCGATTTTCCCGCTCCGGACGGACCGGTGACTAGCACATGTCTTCGCCTCCAGAGCGTATCGACGACCTTCTTCACGTCATCTGTACGATCCATAACGAGATTGGCAGCAACATGCCCTGCCTTGACCTTCACGCCACGATAGAAATCCAGTTCGTAGACCGGAGTAGTGAAATCGACAGGTTCGAGAGCACCCGCAGCAAGGGCGTGATCAATCGCCGTCGGGTCTTCTGCCTTCAGGCGCTCAAAGATGCGTAACTCCACTTCCGTAGTGGATATCTTGCGACGCTCACTAAAAGGTAGGGATGCGTTTTCCGCGGAAGTGTCAGCGACTAGTTTATACAGGTCGCTGGCTAGTCCCTCGGCAATTACTTCGGCTACTTCTAATCTCTTTGTAAATAGTTTGACGAGTTCATCGCCTGGTGCTTCGCAAACGAAGACCTTTTGAGTACTGTCGTCGAATAATCGGGTGATGTCCAATTCGGTCTCATTTGTGCGCGGCTGCTCAAGAATCACGACGGAACGAATGCCCGTTCCGTTGCTTAGCTTAACTGCCTTGCTATTAACAGAACTCAGAATTTCCTGAACTTCAGCTTTTCCGAACTTGGAATCTTTGCGCGACTTTATCTGAACCCAGATTTGGCGATCGGAGAATTCCACTACGCAGTCCTCGAAACCTTCCGGTACAAGGTAGCCTGTAGGTGCAAGTCCGGCCCACTGTCGGACTAGAATCAGTACAGTAACTAGATGCTGGTATAGAAGGCCTCGGCCAGCCCATGCACCTGAGCGTGATTCCTTCCACGCTTCCAAAGCAGGTTGTGCCTCAACAGTTGATGAATTAATATCTTGAATGGGTTTACTTGATTTCATAAACGCTCTTACCGCCGTCTCTATCACTGGTCGACTATGCCAGCCGATTTTCTTTCAATTCAGTCCAAGGAAAGCGTCACTTGCTTTACGATAAACTATATCGGTCTATAGCGACAACGACATATAAATGCCAGAATACAAACCCTCCGAGTTCTTTTGCTATTTCGAATCTAAGTATTGTTGACACTCTCACGGCAGACTGAAGCTTAGCGTGAAAGTTGTTTTATGAAAGTATGGTCGAGGTGTTTTTCGTAGTTGAAGATACAAAAGGTAGTTCTGAACTTACAAATTTCTGATCGTTCGCTGAGTTACCCCTAACGTTTATAGAGATCGAAAACGAAAACATGTACAGTCACACGCCGCCCTTCATCTTCTGCACTACGCATCACCACTCGCCACTCCCCTCTCTCATTGCAAGGCAGGTCGCTGACAAATAAAGAGTGGTAATTTAGAGTTCCAGGCAATTCTTCCACAATCTTTGAGAAGTTTTTGTTCTTCGAATTGAAGACAATTAGAGCAGCCTTACTATCCCGCCAAGTCAAATACCCCATGAGCTGGTTCAATGCTTTGGTCACACTACCGGACCCTTTCCATAGCTTGCACTCCCCAACGAATGCGGCTCGGTCGTCCTGCTCAATACAAATATCTGTTTTTCCTTTTTCCCGGAACACTTCTCCCGCCGCCTTACCCTCAAATTGACCGTTTAGCTGTGCCAAAATAATGTCTCTCAAGCCCTCCTCATCATGTACAGCAAATGTACCTGGTGTACGTTCAAACGTCCGCCCTTGATGCCTGATGAAATGCAAAATTTCTTCGTAGGTCTCATCTTTTATCCCGGGTTCGGGCCTCAATCCCGATTTTGGAGGAACAGGTAACGGCTTAGGGCTGTGAACTGCAATTGGTATAGGGGAAACTTGCGGTGCATTCTTTTTTGCTGTGACGGGGATATCAAGTAGTTTTGCGATATTCTCGTGTCTGGCAAGTCGTTCTCGGCGGCTGGCAACTGTTTGCCGGATGAGTTCAGGAAGGTTTTGATTAAATGCCGACACTTGCTTTGTAGATCGTTCGACACAGTCTCGAATTAAACGCAGCTCCTCATCATACATCTCCTTGAATCTTTCCTTCTCAACATCATGAGGAAGCGAAATCGAGATTCGAATCTTTCCCTGAATAATATCCGCTTGTGGAAAAACTGTGGTAAACGGATTGGTGCTGTAGCGAAAAATCCACTCATCGCCGGTATATGGAATGTCCACTTCGACTAGTGTTCCTGGCATCAAAAAGGGGCCGTAATCATCTAATCGAAAGTCTCGCATCGGATCTCCAGAGACATCTACCTGTGTTTCATTCTGATCCGTGGTTATTGCATCCAACTGAAGCTCAAGCGGCTTTACTTCGAGTTGTGGCACGATGTTTTCAACAATGTCTCCATCTTTTGAGATAAGGAACTGATCCTCTGGTATTTTTTGGACAAAGCTACTTACCTGATTAGCGCAATTGCGCAGTTGGCTGTCCAAATCAGGTTCAAAAAACAGATGATTGCGACTGCTTATACGAGACATAATTGTTTCTCTATAAATGACTGAACGCTTGATTTTCTTTGCTGGTTAAAAATTCTACAATACCCTTGAGTCGCGAATATCCGTGAATAGTTGGACAATCATCAGCCGTAAGTTAAAGTCAACTTGAACCAACAAGGGGGACATGGTTATTTCAATTGCAGTCCCTTGCGCCATATTGACCGTATTTATTATGAATAGAGGGTTCCAGATTCCCGAATTCTAACGAACTAATCTAGAGACGGCAATCGAATCCTTCTTCATCTGATGACAACCATTTGATTTGTCGGATTCCCGAGTACTATGAAACCGACTGCAAAATTAGAAAATTCCAATTAGATTAAAATTGCCTATTCCGAGAATCAAACTACTCACTATCCAATTCAACCATTGCAGGGCATTGTAACCTTCCAATGCAATTCATAGCAGACGGTCCTGAAGTTCCAGATGAACTTCTGCAAGCGCACGAAGAAGGCCGCGCCGTATTCTTCTGTGGTGCAGGTATTTCATACGCTGCAGGTCTACCAAATTTTAAGGGACTCGTAGACAGAATATACGAGAAGTTGGGGACTACTTCCGAGGAGCCTGAAAAACAAGCCTATGAGCGCGAGCAGTACGATTTAACCCTGAACTTGCTTGAGCAACGAATGCCCGGAAACAGAATTCCTGTTAGAGAGGCATTAGCAAAATCATTGAAACCCAATTTACGACTACGTCATGCAACTTGTACGCACGCTGCTCTGCTACAACTCGCCCGTGACCGTAAGGGTTCACTGCGGCTGGTCACCACAAATTTCGACCAAATATTCGAGCGCGTTGGCAAAAGAAACAAGCAGTCGTACAAAAAGTATGCTGCGCCGACACTCCCTATTCCGAAGGCTAGCCGCTGGGACGGGCTTGTCTATCTGCACGGATTGCTATCTCCGCAACTCGACGAAGACGTATTGAACAGCCTAGTCGTTACCAGCGGCGATTTTGGCCTGGCTTACCTGACCGAGCGTTGGGCGGCACGCTTCGTCAGTGAGTTGTTTCGCAATTTTGTAGTCTGTTTTGTTGGGTATAGTGTCAACGATCCTGTATTGCGCTACATGATGGATGCGTTAGCAGCAGATAGGATGCTAGGTGAAACAACGCCACGGGCATACGCCCTAGGGAGTTACGAACCTGGTCAGCAAGTAACTGAATCTAATGCGTGGAAATCTAAGGGAATCACCCCAATCCTTTATGAAATTCGTCAAGGCAAGTATCCCCATTCGGGGTTGCATCAAACGTTAAAGGTTTGGGCGGAAACCTACCGCGATGGAGTCCTGGGCAGGGAGAGAATAGTAGCTGAACATGCACTTGCCCGACCTTCAGAAAGTACCCAACAGGATAATTTTGTAGGACGCATGCTCTGGGCACTTTCGGACAGTTCAGGACATCCGGCGAAGCGATTTGCAGATCTTAACCCAGTACCACCAATTGAGTGGCTATACGCGTTTTCAGAGAATCGTTTTGGGAACCACGACCTGAACCGATTCGGAATCTCTCCCAATTCACAAGCTGACCCCGACTTGAAATTCAGTTTCATCAATCGTCCCACACCTTACAGCAACGCACCATGGATGGCACTGGTCGGAAACGGACGCGAGACCAAATGGGATATTACGATGTTTAATGTCGCTCGCTGGTTAGTGCTGCACTTAAATGATCCAAATTTGATTTTTTGGCTGATGGAGAACGGAAACCAACTGAATGGAGAATTATTCGAGCTGATTGAAACAAAACTTGACGATCTTACCGAACTAGAACGCGATGGAAAATCCAGCAAACTGAAAGAAATACGCTCTAATTCACCCAATGCCATCCCAAGCGAAGAAATGCGGATAGTGTGGCGCCTGCTGTTAAGTGGCCGCGTCAAATTGCATCGGAGCGATCTCGGCCTGCACTACTGGAAGAGACGGCTGGAGCTTGAAGGCTTAAATGCATCGCTATGCATGGAATTCCGAAAATTACTCACACCCATGATCAAGTTGCGAAGACCGTACCGATGGTACGACGATGCTACAGTTTTAGAATCCCCCGATCACTTGAAGCAACTTTTCGACTGGGACTTGGTGCTCTATTCACCCCACGTCCAGTCAACAATCAGCAAATGGACCGATAAATATTGGCAGGAGGCTTTGCCGGAACTATTGGGTGATCTTGAACTATTGCTGCACGACGCATTAGACTTCCTGCGCGAACTAGGTGACGCGGACGATAAGCAAGACAAGTCATATTACAAATTGAGTTCTATCGTCCCACACTGGCAGAATAGGCATTTTACAGGTTGGACAATACTTATTGAACTATTGCGCGACGCGTGGCTGATCGTGAGAGATAACGATCCCGCGCGGGCAACTCAAATTGCCGAGCGTTGGTTTGAATTTTCGTATCCTACGTTCAAACGCCTCGCATTCTTTGCCGCTAGTCAAGAAAATTGCATAGATCCCGATAGGTGGGTTGAATGGCTGGCGCGTGATCAGGCGTGGTGGCTTTGGTCCGCAGAAACACATCGTGAGGTCTGCCAGCTATTGAAACTTCAAAGCGGTCGCCTATCGTCATCTCAAAACCAACTCGAAACGGCAATTCTTACTGGACCTCCCAGAGAAATGTATAAACAAGATCTTGAGGAAGAAAGGTGGCAGGAAATCGTAGATGAAGCGGTGTGGTTGCGTCTGGCGAAACTTAATGAATCAGGACTGAACTTGGGTAACGCAGCGCATAATCGCTTGAACGCACTGTCTTCAGCAAACCCTTCGTGGAAGTTACTTCCTTGCGAGCGTGAAGAATTTCTGTACTGGATGAGCGGCACCGGAGATCCAAACTACGAAGAAAACAGGGAAATCCATATTGCACCTAGTACGCGACATGAACTGGTTATTTGGCTACGAGAATCCACTTCTCACCAAAAACAGTGGCTCGTAGAGGATGCCTGGCGCGCTACGTGCCGAACTCGGTTCTCTGATAGTCTTACTGCATTGCGCGAATTGGCCGAAGATAAATACTGGCCGACAGCCCGGTGGCGAGAGGCCTTACAGGTTTGGAGCGAGGAAGATCAGGTACAGCATTCTTGGCAGGATGTAACCCAACTAATAGAAATCATGCCGGAAAATAGTTTACAGGAGCTCGCACCTAGTGTCTCATGGTGGCTGAAATCTGTATCCGAATCCATCGATATAAATGGAGAAAAAGTCCTGTTTGACCTATGCCGACGCCTTTTGAGTCTTCCCCTTGAATCCAGTTCTGGTACGATTCAGGAAGATGGTTCAAATCAATACTCTCTCTTGGAGGCAATCAATCATCCAATCAGTCATGTTACTAAAGCTTTATTGGCTCAATGGTTCAAGCAGAAGCCTAATGACAACGATCGACTACCAGCCAAATTTGAGCGCATCTTCACACAATTGTGCGATACTCAGCTAGGTATGTATCGCAATGGAAGGAGAATATTGGCATCAAGGTTGATAGCACTTTATCGGGCCGATCAACATTGGACCAAGCAACACTTGCTACCGCTTTTCCGATGGGAGGACAACCAAGTGGAAGCCCTATCGTTGTGGTATGGTTTTCTGTGGTCTCCGCGCATTTATCGACCGTTATTGATTGCATTCAAACCACAGCTTCTCGAAACAGCAAATCACTACAGTGAACTGGGTGAATTCAGCCGAAAGTACGCAGCATTTCTAACTTATGTGGCGCTTGAAAAAATGAACGGATATGAGACGGAGGAATTTCAATCAGCTTTTTTAGCACTTCCGCAAGATGGATTGGAGGAAGTAGCAAGGACTCTCTCACAGGCACTGGAAAGTGCTGGCACTCAAAACGGAGATTACTGGACTAACCGTATCCGGCCATTCTGGAAAAATATTTGGCCAAAATCAAATAATCTAGTATCTGACAGCATCGCGGAATCACTCGCTGTGATGAGTATTGCCGCTGGAGATGAATTCAATGATGCATTGGACAATATCTACCATTGGTTGCGACCAATCAAGTATCCCGACTATGTAATTAACCGTCTGTACGAAAACAATCTCTGCAAAGATTACCCGGAGTCGGCATTGCGATTGCTGGATGCAATCATCGAAAGTCAAAAATGGTTGCCTCCTAAATTCGATCGGTGCCTCACAGCCATCTCCCAGGCGAGGCAGGATATTGAGGACGACCCTCGCTTCAAGCGATTAACAGAGTATGTATCAAATCTCGACTAAAATTGCACATAGACAATTTCACCAACAGTTCTGCAAAATTGAAACGGTTGTAATAGTAGCAATTGCAGTTCGTTCAATTCAATTAACACGAAATTGCACTTAACCTGAAAAATGTAACTGTCACTAAATTGTGAAATGTTTTAGAAGATTACTGCGACAACTCTATCTATGAGCAGAACCGCTACTGGCATGAAACGCAATATTGATACTACAAGAGCATCTCGCGACGGTCATGAATTCCACGAGGCGTGGACTGCTCGGAAGGCACTGCAGCTCTTCTGGCCTGACAACGACCTAGTTGGTATCGCAGTCGAAGGACTGTCGCCAAGCGATCAGTCCGTTGCGTCCAATACAACTGTGGAAATTGCGGACATTTCACTCTATTTCGGATCGCATCCCAGGTTCAAAGACTCTACCCGAAATTCTGTTGTGCAGTTCAAGTATTCGATTGCTAACGAAGATAAATACTTCCGCGCTTTCAACGCCAAAAAGACCATCGCCAAGTTTGCCAAAACCTATTCCAATTACAAACTACGTTACAGTGCAAGAGCCGTCTCAGAACGACTCGATTTTCAGATTGTTACCAACCAACCGATCTACGGGCCCTTGATAAAGGCGGTTGAGGCGATAGCTAACGGGGTTTCTGGAACAGGAGAAATCAAACGACAAGCCGACCAATTCATCACCGCAGCCGGTTTAAAAGGAAAACCACTGGCTGAGTTTGCGTCAAAAGTCAGTTTAATCGGTCGCTCCGGAAGCCTGACAGCGAACAAAGAAATTCTTGAGAATCTGCTAGTTGATTGGTCAAGTACAAACGATCCCATTGCTTACGCGAGACTGGGAGACCTTAAGGACCTCGTTAGGGAAAAGGCTGGCCATGCCGGAATGAATCGAAATCTGATAACACGTCCTGATATTCTTGCCGCACTTAAGATAGGTGATGCGGACGACTTGTTGCCGTGCAAGCCACATATTATTGATGTAGGGACAGTTCTTGAACGCAGGAACTTTTCCGAGGTGTTGGATCGGGTAAAGACTGCATCGAAACCCGTACTGATACATGCGGCTGGCGGTGTCGGCAAGACAGTCTTTATGACAAGCCTTGAAAGTAAACTTAAAGAGACCAGTGAAGTTGTATTTTTTGACTGTTTTGGCGGTGGCGCTTACCGGTCCCTTGAAGATGCGCGCCATCAACCCAAGCAAGGATTCATTCATATTGCCAACACGCTAGCCTTTCGCGGATTGTGTGATCCGATATTACCGGAGACCTCGGATCAGCAAACCCTCATGCGTACTTTCAGGCGGAGACTTGTACAGTGTGTCGACACAATATCTCGTGTCACAACGGGAAGAAAGCTCGTGATACTTATCGATGCCATCGATAACGCTGAAATCGCAGCACGCCAGCGCAGTGAAGACGCATTTCCGATAAAACTGTTGGAGAGTCTGGATACCAAGCCGATTGACGGCGTCGAGGTCGTGGTATCTTGCAGAACACACCGAAAGCCATTCACATTCGCGAAGTACGACGCTTATGAATTACGTCCGTTTGACATAAACGAGACACTAACCTTTCTGCGAAACCGATGGAATCAAGTGACTGAAGCGGAGATTAACGTTGCTCAGGCTCGGTCTGGAGGCAATCCACGCGTACTAGACTACTTGCTTCTCAGCGGTCCCAGTTTCTTTGATGACTCTGAGGTTAATCAATCATTCGAACTTGAAGAACTTATTCAAAAGAGAATCGATGATGCACTCTCCACTGTAAATGAGAGAGGCTATGAGGAGGATGACATTGATGCATTCCTGGCTGGCTTGGCTGTGCTTCCCCCGCCGGTACCATTTGATGAATATGCCGGTGCCCTGGGTATTGAAGTGAGTGCTGTCGAGAGTTTTGCTTCAGACCTGGTACCATTAGTAGAGCGAACGAATCAGGGTCTGACATTCAAGGATGAACCCACAGAAACACTCATACGCGAGCGCTACGCATCATCCGAGGAGTCGCTCAAACGGGTCGCCGATAACCTACACGCTCGACAGAGTGAATCTGTTTATGCAGCGCGGGCACTTCCGGGCCTGTTGCATGAACTTGACGATGGTGAGTGCCTACTTTCCCTAGCGTTTGACGAACGCATTCCTGCTACGGTTACAAGCACGGTAGGTAAACGAAATATTCGCTTTGCGCGGCTCAGGGCTGCAACACTCCATGCTGCGAATAAAATGGACTACGATAAGCTTGTGCGTCTGCTCTTAGAACTATCTACTATCACTACCGTTGATCAACGTGGTGCCCGTTACATCCTGGAAAACCCTGACCTTACCGTGGCGTTGAACGATGCCGATGCAATTCGCCGCCTGTTCGAAACACGCTCTGGTTGGCAAGGTGCCCGTCATGCGAGACTTGCCATTGCAAATACCCTCGCAGACGATTCAGAAGAAGCCTTTCGACATTTGCGTGCGGCTCATGAGTGGATTGAGCATGAGTTACGTAAATTGGAAGAGAGACGACGCGAGGACAGCTACGAACATCTTGATATCGCTGCGTCACCGTTCTGCATGATCGCGAATGGTCGAATTGAGAATGCAGTTCGGTACCTGGGTAGCTGGTACGACTGGTATGCGTTCGAAGTATGTGAGCATCTGTTTGACTTATCGCACCACGCCAAATTGATAGGAGCACTATCTGACCAGCAAATCGACAGATTTGTCAACAGACTGACAAATCTTGGGCATATCGCTGCGGCGTTGTCATTTTCGAAACTCTCAAAACCTAAATCCAAGGAATTGATCCAAAAGCTATCAAGGCGATGCCGTGAGGAAACAAAGCTCCAATTGCCCAGTGTCTTCACGCGAACTCGCATCTACAATCTAGAACAAGGGCTCAGAAAATCATCCGCCCTAGCTCTGACACTTGGCTTAAACAGGGAAGCTCTTACAATTTCACGCCGCGCCCGTCACAATCGGCCAGACCTTTGGTATTTCCAGAACTCATTACACAGCGGCGACATCTTCCGTTTCACCTTCCGGGTGGCATTAGTCGCAGCAGCCAAAGGCATCGAAATTCACGAAAAGAGCCTCCTCCCCAAACAACTTGTACCTATTTGCAAGCGCATTCCGAAACGCTTTACAGGCAAAGACTTTCGAGACAAAGCCAAGTCCAGACTTTCAACAATTCCACGCAGGCCG
Organism: Arenicellales bacterium; assembly: GCA_963666625.1. GTDB lineage: Bacteria > Pseudomonadota > Gammaproteobacteria > Arenicellales > JAJDZL01 > JAJDZL01. The sequence continues at coordinate 1,725,892 of OY762925.1, read as the reverse complement.
AGCGCGAGTGCCACAGAGCCAGCACACTCACAAGCGATGACATACGAGGAGGTCCTACGCGCTGAACGCTTCCTAAACCTTCGGTTGAAACCGCTGCTCTCCCTGACCAAAGCGTTGGCTTCGGCACTTTCGTCCTCACCAAATCGAATCAACAAACGGTTTGTCCTTCTCGTCGAGAAGTGGGAGAAATCTCGGAAAACAAGAGATACCTATAGCACAGACGATTTCGACTCCTTCTTTCAATTTTTCGGATTTGAGGTCTTGATATTCGTTCTCTGGACAAGAGAAGAACTCAAAGAAAAATCAATACAGCGTTTTCTTACCGCAGTTGAAGCCCACAACGTCGGACCGTATTACTTAATTCGAATTATTGCGATTCTTGCGCGAAGACCAGTCTTGCAGACTGTCGCTGGGGAGCTAGCAGTTAAGGTTCGTACTCTTATTCAGAACGAGGACGATGTTACCCACCGTGCAGACTTATATGCTGATCTTTCCAGAGCAATACTGCCTGCAAGCCGTCAAGAAGCCTCCCACTATTTTCGAGAAGGGCTTGAGCAAATGGATGCTATCGGCTCCGGGGACTTTGAATTCACCAATGAACTGCTTATTTTTGCATCGAAAATCAAAGGTGAAGAGCTGAACGAGTGTGATTTTCATACTCTCAGCAACATTGCAGAACTTAACATGGGCGAAGAACCCGAAAAATTCTTCTGGGGTGCCTACGGACGCGGTATGGCCAATTTAGCCGGTTTGCGTGGGCTGGCTAAGCTTAGTCGCTGGGAAGACCGAGATCGAATTTCGCTTGACAATACCCTCCTTTCTTATCTCACCGGGTTGCTGGAACAAGGAAAAATTACGCCGCGCGATGCCATAGTTCTGAACAGACTGGCAAAACCAGTTGAATATTACTTCTCGGGCACAAAGGAGTTTGCTGAGGCAGTACGGAAACAATCCGGCCCTGATCCTGAAGCAATTTCCGCTCTCATTGAACAGTATCGGAACAACAATCCCGGTTTATGGATGGAAAGCATCACAACTGAACTCTCCGCCCTCGCCGATGAAGCGCTAGGTTATTCATCCGAGTTCGCTAGTTTGCTAGCTGAAACTTTGCCGCAACATTCACGTGTACGCGATACACTCAACGAGCAGCGAAATTACAGTAATCCGCCAGACACACACGGAAATCTTCGTCGAAAGAATATTGATAAAAGCAACCGACAGGCCCTCAAACGCATCATAGCGAACACAGACCCGGACGATGAATCCTCACTCGTTCAGGCTATCACCAACTTAAACGAACTGGAGAATATATACGATCTGAAGGATGAATTCTTTTCCACACTGCGTGCGAAACTCAGTTATTCACAGCGAGGCGACTATCTCAGACATGTATGTGAGCTTGAACATCTCTTTTACTACTGGAAGTTCGCCGAACTCAAACAGGCTGAGGATGTCTGGGTGCATTCGTCGGCTGGGCTCGAAGACGTTTTCAGGAAACTCGCGGTTCCACTTATCAATCAGCATGCACATGACCTGATACGTCATGAAAGAGTGGACGGCTCAAGTATCAAGGAGATTTCGGAACTTACCGGAAAGCCCACGGCCGAGCTTGTTCTGGAACTCATCAAGGTATTTACGCAATCAGGTAACAGCATACCCGGTTCAGCATGGCTGACATTTGCGTCATTCATCTGCCCTCAAGCCAGAGAAGGGCATGGGCAAACTGCACTCTCACGAATGCTAAACAGTGATGCTGCAGCACTTGCCAATAATGTCTCGGACGGCGTGTGGAAACTTGGGCTTTATCCAGACTCTAACCTCACGCAGATTGCTGCTGGCATGATCTGGCGTGCGCTCGGTTCCCCGGAAACGTTACGTAGGTGGCGCGCCGCACATTGCATGCGCGACTTTGCCGCCTTTGGGAACTGGGGTGTAATTAAAGCTGTCGTCGATAAATTCAGCACTACCACCGCCGGTCCGTTCCAAGCAGCCGAACTCACTTTCTATTACTTGCACGCACGGCTATGGCTCCTGATAGCACTCGCACGCCTGGCACTGGATTATCCCGACCGGGTCACAGAATTCAAGAACGATCTGATCGCAATCATTTTTGATTGTGAGCAACCACATGTTCTTATGGGACACTTTGCCGCGAGAGCACTCCTTGCCTGTGTTGATGCCGGGTTTCTGAATCTGCCCTCCGAAACTCTTGAATCCATTCGCAACATCAACAAGTCGCCGTTCCCTCGTTTACGTCAAAGTAGCAAACAGGGCAGCATGCGTTACTTCAAACGTCCCAAAGGTATTCCGGAACCGCCGTTCCAATTTCTTTTGGACATGGACTTTGAAAGAGAAGTAGAAGCACTAGGTCTGGTATTCGGAAAAGGTTGCTGGGAAGTCGCCGACATAATATCCGAGATCGTACATGCTGTCGAACCAGACATAAAAAGTATGTATGACTCAGGTGGGCGCGAGATGCTGTACGACCGCACTTCGCTTGGTATGACTGATCATCGCATCCACGGTTACGGTCAACAAATGGGCTATCACGCGCTCTTCATTATAGCAAGCCGATTCTTGGCATCATTCCCCGTCACGGATGACTATGACTGGTGGCACAAAGATCCATGGCACAATTGGCTTCGGCAGTACCTCCTTACCCGTGATGATGGACTTTGGCTTTCTGACGGTACTGACCGAACCCCTCTTGATACTCAAGAGATTCTCCTTGATTCTGGGAAGAAGGGGCATACTGTCACGGGCGATCCGGCCAAGATTCTGTCCTTGGCTGGTATAAGCGAGAATCGGATCGGCAAAGAACTAGTCGTGGAAGGTAGTTGGTATTCAGCCGATAACGTTCGCGTAGATATTCGGTCTGCTCTAGTATCATCGGAGCAAGCTCCGCAACTTGCACGGAAACTGATAAGAGAAGTTCCTTTGACAGTCTGGCTTCCCGTATATCACGACAGCGAAGAAGACAACGAATACCATTCAAGCGAAAAGAAAGGCTACGTGCCATGGATTGTCTGTCCGTCGCGTGAATCGCGTCTGGATGAGTACGATCCATACGGCGTGTCAATCGCCAACGAGAGACCTCGGCTCGCCTCCAAATATACCAACCAGTGTACGTTAAAATGCGGCGATCCGTTTGGCAGGGAATGGTACAACAACCACGGTACTTTATGCCTTCGCGCGCAAGCATGGGAATGCAATAAGGGTGACCGTAAGGGAGGATTGAGGCTTTTCTGCCGACATACTGTTTTGAAGCAAATTCTCGCGACTTACAGACAGAATTTACTCGTGCTCATAAAACTTCAGTACTATGAACAACAAGACCGCGGTAAAAGTCGCTTTACGCACTCGGTTGGTGTTGCTTCAATTTCAGAATCCCTTGAGGTAAGTTACCTCAAGGGGCGAGTGAATCATCTACACAAGTCACGTTATTGATTGATTTGACAGCACAATGAAGGTGTTTCAATCGGTTGCGTTTCTCACTATCGGCTCGAATTACGCTACGAACTTTACGATACATGAGATTTGTACTGATGCTATTGGTTTTTACGGATTTCGTAATCAATTTAACATCTAACCTCATTTCCAAAAGATTCCATTGAACCAACTAAAATTTTTTTATACTTAACACTAGCAATGGTTCCTCTATTCAGGGGAAGCAATAAGGAACAAGGACAGGACGATCTGAATGTCTGAAGCCTTGGCTGCCCTCGCAACTGTATGCGGTTAGCGACCGCTTGATGAAGCCACTGGGAAACTGGGAAGGCATAGCTGGAGTGTTTGATCCGCAAGCCAGGAAACCTGCCATTGCCAGCGTTACCCAACCGCGGTACGAGGTGTGCTTGCGGAACGGACACCCGTTGGTGTCTGCGAATTGATTGATGTATGCCGATACTCATTTCAACTCGCGACGTAAAGTATCAAACATGATGCTTCGGGATTGTCTAGACGAGCGGTCCAAATACAACTATTTCCTGTTTTCACCTGATTTACGTAAATTCGCCTGCGCATCTTGTAATTTCACCAAAAGGTTACGTTCTGGCTTCACGACCTTGGTATAACCCACAGAGGTGTGTATTCTCGCGCGAAGAGTCTCCGCGGATTCGCTCACGATAATTTTTTCGACGAATTCTGCAGCCCAATCAGGGGAATCAGCATAGTTAATCACGAAAAAAGCACTTTCCCCGTACTCAATTTTTTTCGGACATCTATCATTCGACGAAGGAGGTATCAATTGAATTGCAAATTTCCTATTCCACAATCTTCCGACACTCCAACCGACGTTACTAATAGTAACCGGTCTCTCTCCAATATTTGTCACATCAAAGACCAAGCAATCGTCTGAATTGCCATGGCTGATTAAAAGACGAAAACCTACAGAAACTTTCAATTTTACTTTCTCGCTACGACGGGCCAACCAGAGGGCTAGTCCGGCGGCGGCAAATGTTCCCATACCCGCAAACCAAACTCCTATCGTATCTAGAATTCTCAGTGTTTGTTCGAATGTCATGCTAATTTAACGGCTGTAAATGCTGATATTAGTCCTTCCAATTCTGATACCGATGAACTTTGAAGAAAATTCAGAAAATACCAACCAATTGTCGTGAGTTTCAAAGGCTCGTCAGTATGCAAGCGAACTCTCCATACCCGCAACGACACCAGACTAAATCTATTGCTCGCGCGATAGCACCATGAATTTCCATCTTGGTCCGTACCTACTTGCCTTGACTCGTATAGTGCGCCTGAAACTCAATCGACTCTATTTCAATCGCCTGCGTAATAAAGAAATCCAATTTCGCACTGGCGGTAAAATTTCATTTTCATGTTGCTCTACAACGAATGAAAATTCATGTGACCTTGCGGGTCTTTGCCAAATTGTGAGCACGGAGTTCGTCGTAACTGACTCACATATTTCCAGAGTACGGAAGTAATCAGTTTTGTTGGAAATCAAGGGATTCGTATAGGAACGATTCTCTCTAACCTTATATCCACATTCGTTCGCACAATTTTTCAATTTCTGTAAACTACGAGATGGATTAGTTTTCCTTATTGTGATAGCACCTTGTGGAAGAGTTTCATTGCAGACAACGTCCAATGACCAAGCAATATCTACAAAACGATTAGAATCCGCGTCCCATCGAATACTTTCGCTGTATGGTGTTCTACCACTAGCCCTCTCGATAAACCACCGTAGTGATGACATCCCTCCGGTTAAACCAAAGCACGCGGAATTTTTTAGCCAATAGTCTACAACCTTAGACAATTCATCTGATAGATCATGTATTCCGTGTGATTTGAAACTAGCGAAGTGTTGCAAAATTTTGGCAAAAACATCGAGTTTATGCTCATCTCGGAACAACCGAACCTCCGCTTCATTTTCTAAATCTGGTGAAAATTGTTCTTCAAACACCGCGCGTTCAATTTCTGTTATGGAATCTTGAAATCCTTCGTCAAGTTCTCTTACCAATTTTTCTTCGAGCATTTCCACCCTTGAACACTCATCTAACCGCGACAATGCAATTTCGACGAAAACTCCCCAAATTTCTACCATAGCGTTGGCACTGTTACGGGGTAATTGCTCCTCATCATCGATCAATGTATACCGCCAACGTTCGTAGCCTTTGCCCCGTGGTCCAGAAACTTCCGAAAGAAAGTCATCTAGATTATTGATTTCGATATACGAATGAAGTGATTGATATTGAGAGTAGTAGTCTCTAGCCAAAGATTTTGTATTATTCTCGAGATGCGAAAACAGCGCGGAGAGATTATGCGTACGGAATAAAAAATTTCCTTCACCAGAGCTAGTATGCTCTCGTTGATTGATCAACTCTTCTACTGTGAGAGAACTCTCTTCAGCAATCAGATATTTGATGTTTTGCTCTAATCCACTATATGCGGCGGTAATGATTCCCCATTTGTTCGCAATATCAGAACCAGGATGACATTCTTGAAATCGTGGCTGCAACTCTAACGCGTCTTTTGCTCTCGTGTAAGCAACCTTGAATCGTTGTACTTTTTCGGCTTTTTGCCTAACTGTCATCGGCATACGTTACTCCCAGTATCTGTACTATGACAAGTGTTCGGAATTTATTTTGTAAGTCTGAATTCAAGTTTCGCAAAAGGTTTTCTAAAAGTTCGGCAAGCGTACAGATACCAAAGCGCGCTTCGGTTGAATGGATCAGATTTGGCGATTCAAGCATTTCAAACGGGCGAGTAAGTCATTGATACATTGTCACACCGGATAAATTCTGACAACTGCAAATCACTATCATTGTCGACCCCACGCAATAGAATCAGCCGTTGCCCTTGGTTTAGACTAACGTCACACGACTGTCTGCCGCAATGTTCAAAAAGAATGCTTGATGCTGATATCGAATGATCGTTCTGCCACGTCATACCCTCCTACCTCCGCGTAATCAGTCTTTTTGAACAGATTCTTAATTCCTGAGTAATCTGGCTGCCAGGTGAAAATCGGTTGAAGCAGTAAGATTGGCTATGGTGAAACTGGGTAGTCTGGAATAGTTCCAGTCAAATAGCAAGCGTGTGCGCTGATTGTTGAAATACACGCTCCCCAATTTACCAAATAGCGGTAGCTTTATTTTCACATTTATACTTGTGGTTGGTTTCTGACATCTTACCAAATTCTTTCTGTTGGCATCAACGCCGTCACTTTACATCCAGTGAGCAAACCGGTAATTTGATTTACACTCATTGTTTTTGGCTTCCCAAATGTTGATGCCCAACTATTTTCAAATCAGAGGGATTGGATATTAGACGTTGAACTTCACTTCTAAAAAAAATTCCTCGAATCAACCGAAATTTTTCTTATACTTAACATCAGCAATGGTTCCCCTATTCAGGGGAAGCAATAAGGAACAAGGTCAGGACCATTCAAAAGTCTGAAGCCTTGGCTGCCCTCGCAACTGTATGCGGTTAGCGATTGCTTGACGAAGCCACTGGGAAACTGGGAAGGCAAAGCAAGAGCATTTGACCCGCAAGCCAGGAAACCTGCCATTGCCAGCGTTACCCAACCGCAGTACGGGGTGTGCTTGCGGAACGGACACCCGTTGGTGGTGACGCGCCTATTTGTGATATGGCATAGGTTCACCACAGTCATGGGAAATTTCCATTCAATCAGAACTACCGAGAAGATGTTCGGTCACTCCGACACGAACATGCGATTCGAGACGGTTCAACCTGTGTGTTCAGGAAACTGTGCCAATAACAATCAATACACAGTGAGGCCGTCAAACAATGCACCTGATCACTCGATTGAGTCATATCGGTAAGACACATAGAAGTCAAATATTAATTTCCACTTTCATATTCGCTTTTCTACCGTTTTCCGTCTTAGCCCAAACGGGTACAGCCGAGGAAGAGGATAAAAAAGAAAAAGCCGAATCGACAGTTGAAGAAATCGTGGTATCGGCCAGTCGCGTTCCGGTTCCGGCGGAACATGTCGGAAGCAGTGTGACTGTTTTCGATCAAAGAGATATCGCCAAACGACAAGCCACGCATGTTTATGAAATTCTCCGCGAATCCCCTGGTTTGGCCGTCAGTCAGCAATCATTTGCCGGACAAACACAACTTCGAATTCGCGGGTCGGAAGCCAATCACACACTGGTTCTTTTTGATGGAATCGAACTCTCTGACCCTGTCTCCAGCGATGAATTCTATTTGCAACATTTGCCGACATTTGCAACTGACAGAATTGAAGTTCTCAGGGGACCACAAAGTACGCTTTTTGGAAGTGAGGCGATTGGTGGGGTCATAAACGTTACGAGTCCAATTCCAGATGAAGGTACAACTGCCAGACTGGGTTTGGCGGGAGGAACCTTCCGAACGACGAAATTGAATTCCTACGTTGCTCTCGCAAAAGGGGAACATTATGGGTCTCTCGCAATGAGCCAGATTCAGTCTAGGGGAATTTCGGCGAAGTCGGACAATACAGAAGTCGATGGAATGCGACAAACGAGCGCGCACCTTAAGTTTGGCACTCAGATTTCGGAATCGTTGGATTTATCTGCCACGACCCTTTTTGTAAATTTTGACGGTGACTATGATGCCTGTGGTTACGAAGACGCTTCCCTAAACTTTGCTCCCATCAATGACTGCCGAGGTGTCGATAAGAAAAGAGCCTCGTCAATCGAAATGAACTATGAACAGCTAGATGGTAGCCTCGTGCACAGTGTAAATCTATTCGACACTCGCCATAAGAGAAGTGATTTTGAAAAAGGTGTTCGGGGCGCCCCGAGAGTGGGAAGAAAATCCAAAATTGAATATCAGGCTGTCATGAATTGGCTGGTAGCAGATGCCAACCAGACCACCATTCTTGCTCTAAATAAGGAAAAAAATGAAACACTCGGTCGCGATGACATTGAAACCAAGAGTATAGTGCTAGAACAACGAGTGGACTTCGGAAATGATGTATATGCTTCACTCAGCGGACGTTATGACGATAACAAAGACGATCAATTCAAGGACTACAAGACGTATCGGGGAACTCTGGCCTGGCTAATTAACGATGACTTGAGGTTCCATACCAGCACAGGTACTGGCGTAAAAAATCCCACATTCTCAGAACTATACGGATGGGGTGGCGATTGGGTTGCAAATCCCGACCTTACGCCGGAAACAAGCAAGAGCTGGGACATCGGCGCAGAATTTCTCTCAGGCCTGACTGACTTGACATTCGATTTGACTTACTTCAACAACGAAGTAACAAACTTGATCGGAAGCACATGCGGGGAGAATTGCGACGATGACGACAATAGCAACGACGTTAGAAAATCCGTCAACGCATCCGGAGTGAGCATCATAAAGGGTTGGGAACTCTCGGTGCTGGGCAGACTTGCTGACAAATACGACATCACGGCAAGTGCAACTTTCCTTAAGGGCCTCGATTCACGACAAAAAGAACTGCGCAGAAGGCCATCACAAATTCTGAGTCTGAATATCAGTCGCGAATTCACACATTCTGGGAAGTCGGGATCAATTAATATGAATTTCCAGCATGTAGGAAATCAGTCCTACGCGTCGAGATGGATGCAAGTGGATGGTGAATGGATACCTGAGTTAGCAGATCTACCCGAATACACGCTGGTCAATCTGGGTGCAACCTTGAATCTGAACTCAAATCTCGAATTAACCGGTAAGATTGATAACCTGTTCAATAAAAAATACAGTGAAGTTTACGGTTACAACAAACCTGGCCGAACAATCCAAATTGGATTGCAATACACCTTCTGACCAGACTATGTTCATTCGGATTACAAAACAATTTCTGAAGAGTTATTCTTGGTTAAAACTAAGTTCGCTCTTGGTGGGACTCATGCCTGCGGTATTGTTGTCTGCATCGACTGAGATTAGTCTGTCCGATCAGCAACTCACCAATAAACCGAGCAGAATCGTCTCAACCCACCTTTGCACCGATCAACTGCTCTTGCTTCTATCGGACCATGACAGAATCGCATCGCTGAGCTTTTTCTCCCATAACCCCGACATGTCCGCGATGTCTGAGACGGCAAAGAACTTCCCCATCAATCATGGCTTTGCCGAGGAGATCATCGCACTTGATCCGGACCTGATACTCACCAGCACTTTCGGGCACTCAAGCATCCTGTTGCTTGAAAGACTGGGGTATCAGGTCCGAACAATTCCTGTTGCCGGCAGTCTTGATGACATCACCTCCAATATCCGTCTGGTTGCCGAAGCGATCGGCGAGTCAGCGCGCGGCAATGCCATGGCGACGGAATTCACAAACCGTATCAACACCGTCAGACAACAGGAAGTCAAACATCGACCGCTGCTCGCCATCTACAATCAGAACGGGTTCACTTTCGGTCAGGACGCGCTCATCACCCGACTTGTCGAATTAGCGGGCTTTCGAAACCTCGGCGCGGAACTCGGACTCGGGACCGCTCAGCATCTGCCACTGGAACACCTGCTCACTCACCAGCCGGATGTCCTGATGCTTGGAGACCGAAACAGATATGCCGCGATGGCCAACGAACTTCCGAACCACCCCTCACTACGTCGCAAATACGCAGACGTTCCGAGGATTGATATGCAAAGCCACCTATGGATCTGCGGCACTCCCTTTGTAGCTGACGCACTGGATTACCTCGTTGACCAGAGGATCAAGGTCGCACAGTAAAACCCATGCGTAGGTATTCTGACTCAATGAACACCAGGATCAATACATTGATGATTTGCCTTTCATTGGCGGTATTGATTGGTTTTCTCGCTTCCCTGTCAGTGGGGCCGGTCGGAATAGGAACATGGGCGGTCCTGTCTTCAATCTTTTCAGGCGGGTCCGATGTCGCGGTGATCATCGCCCAGGAGATTCGTCTGCCCAGGGCGTTGCTGGGTGCCGCGATCGGCGCCACCCTGGGTATCTCCGGTGCCGCCATGCAGGGATATGTCCGAAACCCGCTCGCTGAGCCCGGATTGATCGGCGTGTCTGCATCGGCCGCTCTCGGTGCGGTACTCACCATCTATTTCGGTCTCTCCACCCTGTACATCTGGACATTGCCTCTGGGAGGCATGATCGGAGCTTCGGTTGGGGTGATGATCATGGTAATCATCGCCGGTCGGGGAAGTTCGACCCTGACGCTCATCCTGGCGGGTGTGGCGGTATCGACACTGGCAGGCGCGCTGACTTCGCTGGCACTGAATCTCGCTCCCAACCCATTCGCCGCGGTGGAAATCATATTCTGGCTGCTCGGATCACTGGCGAACCGGAGTATGGAGCATGTCTGGCTGGCCGGACCGTTCATGCTGATCGGCATCACACTGATCCTGTTCGTCGGAAAACCGCTGGACGCACTGTCGCTCGGAGAGGATACCGCATCCACACTCGGCATCAATGTCCGTCGGATTCGCATGCAGATCATTTTCGGTGTGACAGTTTCTGTCGGGGCCGCCACCGCGGTCGCCGGTGCCATCGGCTTTGTCGGACTGGTCGTCCCGCATCTTCTGCGTCCGCTCGTCGGACACCGGCCAAGCCTGCTGCTACCGACCAGTGCGCTGGGTGGTGCCGTCCTGCTGCTCTTTTCCGATGTGGCGGTCAGGTTGCTCTCCTTCGGTCCCGAACTCAAGCTGGGTGTGTTCACCGCGCTTGTCGGCTCACCCTTCTTTCTCTGGCTCGTTCTCAAACTGAGACACCAATACATATGAGCATTCTCAGCGCACAGCAACTGAACGTATCGATCTCCGGAAACAGGATCGTGTCCGACGCTTCGTTTTCGGTGAACAGCGGCGAGATCGTGGCACTGATCGGACCGAATGGTGCCGGGAAGACAACACTGCTCAAAGCGATGATGGGCCTGATCAAGGTCGAAAGCGGCAACATCTATTACGACAGCATGGAGATCAGGTTCAACCAGCAGTACCAGTTCGCCAGATATATCGCCTACCTGGAGCAGAACAGCCGAAGCTACTGGGCCCTGAGCGTCGAGAGTATTGTGATGCTGGGAAGACTCCCGCATCTTGGCAGATGGAAGCGACCCTCGGCTGAGGATCACCAGTCTGTCCGGAATGCGATGGAGGCCTGTGATGTCATGCAGTTCGCAGACCGGGTGGTGACAACACTGTCCGGCGGCGAGCAGGCCAGGGTGATGCTCGCCAGGACCCTGGCAACCAACCCACATTTTCTGCTTGCTGACGAACCGGTAGCGGGCCTTGATCCGGCACACCAGCTGGATGTGATGGACAAACTACGTGATCTGGCCGACAGCGGAGCCGGAATTGTCGTCGTGATGCACGACCTCACACTCGCGTCCAGGTATTGTGACCGGATGACACTGCTGTTCGAGGGACGCGTAACCGCTGACGGATCATCCGAGAATGTGCTTTCCGAGCAGCACCTCGCCACGGCTTACGGGATCCAGGCTGTCTATCACGACTCTGATCACGGGAAGTTTGTGATACCTGTCCGACGACTGAAGGAATGAAATGATCAGAAAGCATCCGTTCAGATTCATACTTTCAATAGTCGGTTCGTTCTTCGTCCACGTCGCCGCCGTGTTTGCCATGCTGATGGCGGTTCCGGAAATTGCTCCGACTGAGCTGTTCCGCCCCATCAGCGTCTCTCTTGTTCCGGAGTCCAGCATCCCGGGAACAGGCATACAGCAGGAAGAGCGGACCGACGATATGGGGTCGAACATTCCATCGAACACTGCGACATCAGCCGCTCCTGCAGAAAGGACAACCGAAGTCACGGAGACTGACAGCAGGAACGAAGACATTGAAAACGCCATTCAGGCCGAATCTGAATTCGAGAACGAATCCGATGTCGAACCCGTGGAGGTGGTGGACTCGGAACCGGAAACTGTCCCGGAGCCGGTACCGTTTGAAAGAGAGCACACCCCTTTACCGGAGCAGTCGGAGATTTCGGCCGAGCTCGGCGAACCTGTCGAAGACCGCTCGCTGGATGAGGCCACTGAACTGGAGGAGATACACGAACAGACGAATGTCACTGAACAAATTGCACGGATTCAGGATCCTCCGGAATCGTCAAAACCACCGTCAGAAGAACCCATTGAGATCGATCCGGAAGTTGAAATTGAGCAACCGATCAAATTCGTTGAAAGTTCCGAAGCCGGAATCGACCTGGCGCACACCGAAGACACAACTGGCAATGATCCTGGGATGAGGTTGATTGATGAAAAGCCGGTAGAAATTCGTGCCACTTTGGTCGCAGGTCAAACCCAGGTCGCACCTGAACGGACTCCGACTGACAGCGAATATGAGCTGATTGCCCCGATATTCCCCAGCGCGATAATCGACATGGCGGACAGCCAGACCATCCCGTACCGACTACTTGTCATGGAAGAAGTGCCGGTCACTCCAATGAAGGGTGTCCCGGTCGCACCAACCGAAGCCGCACTCATCACAAATATCGAGAAAAATCAACCAACAGAATTTCGCCGTACCGCGACCGATATCGAATCTGAACTGATCGCCCGCGTTTTACCCAGAGCGATATCGGACATGGCAGACAGCCAATCTGTCCCGCCCGGATTGCGCAATGTGAACGGGCAACCGGAACCCCTGCTGAGGGATGTCCCTGTCTCAACAACTGCTGCGACACTCGTTGTAAACGTCGAAGAATATCAGTCGGCGGAGACCCGACGTACCGAGACCAATATCGAATCCGAATTGACAGCACGGGTATTTCCGGACGCGATACAGGATGTGATCGATGAACATCCGGCACCTGTAGACATCGCTGAAACACTAACCAGCCAGGACATTCAATCAGTCGAAACACAAACAGTACAAACATATTCAAAGATTCCCGAACCGGCTGATCAGCCCCGCTCGAACGAACCCGCGACACTGCTCGCTGCAACAGATATGGAACAGGAAACTATTGTATGGAACTTACCCGATGCAGTACAGGATGTGATCGATGAACATGCTCCCGCTCCAGATATCCCCGAAACAGCGGACAGCCGGGAGAATCTGATCCGATCTGAAGAGGACCAGCCAACAGAGACTGAATTGGCAGACATCCAGTCCGTAGACAACATTCAGCTGAACGAGTCCTTGCCTCCACAATCTGCCGCTGATGTCGAGCAGGAATTGATCGCGAGGGTTCTCCCCGATTCCATTCGGGATATGGTTGAGGACCACCCCGCTCCAAAGGAAGTTCACAGAACGATCGACATTCCTGAAATTCAATCATTTGAAGAACATACACAACAAACAGATCTGGCGATCGCTGAGGCATCGAAGAAGAGGACAGTGGTTGACGCAGCAGACGAAGTGGAAGTTCGATTCGCTTATTCTGAAATCGACGAGTCCAGTCTCTTGTCCGATGCAGCTCAGACAACCGAACTGCCAGAAAAAATCGAATTGAAAGTAGCGTCGATCGCCAAAGCAGCATCGCCTCAGATTGCTGACGAAAACCCAGACGAAACCGAAGAACTGTCACCTTCCCGACAGATTGCCTCCCAGAACGATTTTCCGCATGAATCAGAGCCTGTATTCCCACAGCCCATACCTACGAAAAAGATTGTTGAAGAAACTCAATCCGAGCTGTCCGAACAACCGCCTCTCGAACGTACGCCGGATACAGACGAATCTCTGATAAAAAACCATCCCATAACTTCGGAAACAGTTCAGACCGCCGCGATTCAGTCTGAATCCGAAACGGCAGGTTCGATGGAGAGTGCCGACATCGCACCACAATTCGGTGTTCCGGGCCTATCCAATCCAGCCCCCAAATACCCGTACATGGCAAGAATAAAAGAAGAACAGGGCCGGGTGATTCTTCGTGTCTACGTTGACTCTCACGGAAATGCGGATAAAGTCGAGACGCATACGTCAAGCGGCTTTCGACGATTGGACAAAGCGGCGAAAAAAGCGGTCAGCAAATGGAAATTCTTACCGGCGCGGACCGCCGGTGTGGTATCCGATGGTATCGCTTTGGTACCGGTAACTTTTGTGCTGACAAACTGAATATCTGAAACCGGCGTCGCATCAAACGTATTATGCCGACATCGGCATATAACAGATAAACAGCAAAACCGAATTTGGTATCGATAGCTATCGCTTCATGCTACTTTTTTTGAATCATTCGGGCCAGCTACGCTATATTGCTCATCTATGGAAACACACACCCACAAATATCTCATGTCCGGACCAAGCCCAATTTTTTTGTAATTGCTCCCGCCGTAAATTTAGTACCCACTGTAGCTCGCCAGATCGGTCGAGATCGTCGGTCCGACTCAAGACCGGTGGTTACCCTTGCTTTTTTTGCAACGCAAATCCCTATTGCTACGAATCGTAAGGATGTTTTGTCTGAGAAGTAACATTGTGAGGATGGCCCAAACGGTGCATGAGCGGAATTGTGTAACGGTTCTCTCGATAAACGCCTGCTTCTACCATCCTTTCTTTAAATTTTCTGAATGATTGTAGTTGCTGGCGGAATTCTTCCGATTTGTCACGTACTCGCCCCTGATCACGCGGGCAACATTTTTGGAGTTCACGATCGGGCTTGAAGATCATCTCGGATCGTTCAATGCCGGTCGATGCGAACCACATTTACAGCCCATCCAAAGTACCGGTTGCAATCAATCGATCATCGCCGGGCCACGACATTCCGCAACCGCCGCCAGACCGGCGCGCTTGCGTCAAACCGGGGAGCAGGCAGCACCGGAACAGACTACGCACGCAGGTCCAGAATATTGCGCTCCTCACCGCCGAACACCACGGCAATCAGGTATACACCGCGCTGACCGAGATACTTCTCCGCATAGCCGCGCTCCCTGATCTGCCTCATCGCCGCATCAAGCGCCTTGTCGACCTCATGCCCGCCCGACACCACCTTCGCCTCGATCACAAACACCTCGCCCGCATGCTCGACTACCAGGTCCGACTGTCCCCGGTTCGACACATCCTCCCCCCGGACAACCACTCCCACCGCACGCAGGTACGCGATCAGCACACTGAGATAGCGTCCCTCCGATTCGGCATCCCCGGCATGGCGATACCAGTCGTGAGGAATGGCCGCATACACCGTACGCAGCCAGCCGACCAGTCCCTCGAAATCCTTCGACTCCAGACAGGCCAGCACGGCCCTTGCGTCACGCCTCACCTCCACCACATCACGACCCATATAGGCCAGAAGACCCGCATTGAAACTCTCACTCACCTCAAGGTTCGGATACTCCAGGGTGTAGACAGTACGCGTGCCGACACGCCGCTGCTCTCTCACCGTCAGATAGCCCGACTGGAACATCAGCGCGCGAAGGTCGATGTCTCCGACATCGAACTGGATCAAATCTTCCTTATCAATCGTTCCGCCGTCAAGCTCCATCAGCGGACAGTTCCTCTCCCTGATCAGACGGTACAGATAGTTCGGTGTTCCGCTCCTGAACCAGTGGGATTCAAATTGCCTGCCCACCAACAGATTGAGAATGTCCCAAGGATTGTAGAGCCGGTGCCCGCCCAGCCAGCTGTAGCCGTTGTACCAGCGGCGGATCTCCTCGCGGTCCAATCCCTCGAGCTCCGGCGCGAACACCGTGTCAAGGTCCTCATCGGTGAATCCGCAGATCGACCCATAGCGGGGGTCCAGGGAAATGTCCCTGAGATTGTTCAGCCCTGAGAACAGGCTGACCTTCGAGAACATCGTGATGCCGGTGACGAACACGAACCTGACGTGCTCGGCACTGCCCTTGATGATGCCGTAGAACCCCCGAAGGTAGTCCCGGTTCGCCCTCGCCACCTCAGGATTGTCCAGCGCATCCAGGATCGGCTTGTCATACTCATCCACCAGTACCGCTACCTGCTGCCCGGTGTTCTGATGTAATCGGTGAATCAGCGCTTCCAAATGATGTGATGCATTGCTGCCGGTAGCACCTGTCTCAATACCGGCATCTTCCGCAACCCGTTTCAACTTGCCATGGATATGCTGATCGATCTCGTCAGGACTGTTGTATTGACCGTCAAAACTCAGCCGTACCACAGGATGACTGACCGACCAGTCCCAGCCGCCATGGATCGCAAGCCCGCCGAACAGCTCCTCGTGTCCCTCAAAAAGCGCCTTCAGCGTGTCGACAAACAGACTCTTGCCGAATCGGCGTGGTCGCGAAAGGAAATAGTAATCGCCCCGATCAATCAGGTCACGCATGATCGGAGTCTTGTCGACATAGTAGCTGTCGCGCTCGCGCACACTGCGGAAACTTTGAATTCCCGTCGGAATGAACCTGCGTCGACCGTCTTTCTGCCTCTCGCCCATGACTCGATCATATCAGTAGTTCTTGCGCTGAACATAAGTATAGATCAGTATGGTTCAGAGTTCGCATCATTGGAAGCGGAAAGGAGCCGCAGACATTGTCCGAAGCGGTGGAATGTTCGTCACCGGCAGGGTTTCGGAGCTCGACATCCGTGGCCTGTGAATGCTGTTGAATGACTGATGTATGGCTTGTAATGCCTGCGGAGCAGATAATAGGTAAGTTAGTTACTTTGTCACGACGTTTTAGTAACTCACTTTCCAGTCGCTCCGCTTCTTGCATTAGATAGTCCTCAGTTCAGATGTCTGCTATGAATGTAAAAAAAACGTACCTAAGCGCAATAAGTAGTCGGTTAAACTATCGCTGTAACGCCTAATGCTTTACTGTAATTAGTCTTGTTCGCTGAAATCGTCAATTTTTAGCGAACATACTCGCGAAGCGTCTGGCGATATTCCAGATGGTGTGCACTCCTCAACAACCATGGGTGAGATTGCGATGTCAACCGGCATACGCTACAGCGACCGGGGAACGATCAGGTCCTCAGTCCGCGCCTGCCAAACCGCAATGCCCGCATCAATTGCCTTCCACCCCGAATGAGTGTCATACATTCAATCAGGACTCCACCGATCATGTCAGCCGCATCACTGTGCCTGCCCCTTATCCGCAACCAGTCGCAGATGCTGCGGCACCGCACGCTGCACGACACCATTCGCACCATGATCGCCGCACGGCCTGAACCCCATGGGTGGCCTTGTCCACTCGAACACACCATCCGACACGTCAATCAGGTGAATGCCCGACTCCCACACCAGCTCACGCTGCTCCCGGTCAATATTGACCACCGCAAGAATCGGATACACCGGGCTTGACTCATACTCACGCCTGACCGCGCGAAACACCCTCACCAGCTCCCACACCTGATCCAGATGCTCGGGCGAGAACCTGCTCTTGATCTCCACTATATAGGCCGCACCGGTGCCGTTGCGGGCGACCGCCCAGCCATCCAGCTGCATGCTTCTGCTGCCGTACGCCGCCATGTAGTCGGCATCGAAATGCTCGTCCAGTATCCGCCGGATGGAGGGTTCCGCAAGCGCCTCGGTGTAGCTTCCGAGCCGGTTGCCGTATCCGCCGATCTGCTTGCCGTGCTCTTTCGTCTTCTCGGTCAGCTTCGCAGCCGTCGCATTCACCTTCGCAATTTCTTCCCTGAGTTCCTTCCACCTCTCTTCCGTCTCCGCACGCATTTTTTCCGTTTCCGCGCGCATTTCGGCGGCACGCTGATTGATACGCTCGGTCTCCTCGCGTATCTTCTGAATCCTTTCCTCAGTCGTCATGTTTTCCTGTTCCGGCAATTTCGTCACCTCGAATATCAGGTTGATTTCCCCGTCGGCAATATCCAGTCAAAGATCTGATGCCCGGTCCGGTCTCCATGATACTACGACACAGCGATATGATCGGAAAGGGTTGCCAGCAGGTCGTAATTTCGATCGTCATCCGTTTGAACATTGGAATTGTATGGGGACTACCCGCCAGGCAGACTGTCGTTCCGACTGTGTGAGCGTTTCGACATATCAAGTTCCCTCAATATGGCTCCGTTGCCTGAACACTCAACAGGCAGACACCAAGACGACACCATGCGCATGATGCGACACCGGATCGGAGCCAGAAATTCGCACAGTTTTTTGACAAGGTTACAAGATTGCCGGCCGGCGGTTCTCCTGTACCTGTAATCCTCCGAATGAGCGCTCAGGATACAGTTGCGATGAAGCGATCCTGTCGGTGCCGGTACAGTACGGTCGACCGCATTCGAGTCGCTCGTCACTGGTGTATCTGCACCTGCACCTCCGCAATTCCGCCTGACACACAGACCACCAATTCGGGATGTCAGCAGCACAACTCTTGCGGTTGTGGCTGAAGTCACCGCAGACTGACACGGCGGCATACCGTCAACGTCTATTGGCATGCACGATGTCCCAATGCCGGGTCCGTCATTGGAATTTTTTCAAGGTCTGGCACCCGAACTCAACTACAATACCTTTGTCTGCCCAATCCGGCAGACATGGCGGTCCTGCCCGCGCCGGGCATGCATGGAACACATATATTCGAAAAGGTAACAGACAATGGACAACAAAAAGACGACGGAAGACGAGATCAGAGGATACCGGGCGCAGTTTGAGGAGAGCATGGCTTCGATTGCCGCCTATCGGGAGAGGGCTGATGTCGAGATGGCGGAATTGCGCGCGCTGCACAGGGAGATAGCTGCGGAGCAGAGGAAGACCGACGAACAGCAGAGGAAGACGGACGAGCAGTTAAAGAAGATGGGTGTTAAGGTGAGCGAGCTGGACATCAACTGGGGGCGGTTCGTGGAGTCGCTGGTCGAGGGCGACCTGGTCCGTCTGCTGAAACAGCGCGGGGTCGAGGTCGACGGTACCTATACCAATGCCAAGATGTCCTACCGGCTGAGCGACGGCACGCGCCGGAGACGGGAGTTCGACATCGTGGCGGCGAACGGCCATGAGGTGGTTGTGGTGGAGGTCAAGACCACGCTGAGGCCGGAAGATGTGGACAGGTTTGTCGATACGATGAGGGATATTGCGCTTTATTTTCCGAAATACGCGACGAATGCGGTGTATGGTGCGGTGGCGTATATCCGCTGTGAATCGGATGCCGATGAACATGCCGAGGAGCATGGACTGTATGTGATCCGGGCGACCGGTGACAGCGCCAGCATCATGAACGCCGGCGACTTCGAGCCGGAACCGTTCACGAAGACCCATTCGCGACGACCGCATGTACATCTCAGGGCGGTGCCCGACGGCTGACCGTCGGTTCGCGACGCGCCCGCTGTCGCAGAAACAGAATCCTTGCCGGTTGACTGTTTCAGACAAGGGGTGCGTATTTCAGGGGAATGACGTGTCGCAATGCCCACACAATCGGAACGACACGGGTTGACGGAATCGACATTGGCCGATTGACCGGACACCAGACACAGCTCTTCGTGAGCCTTCAGGCCCATGCCCACCA
The DNA here is from genome assembly GCA_963666625.1 of Arenicellales bacterium. GTDB lineage: Bacteria > Pseudomonadota > Gammaproteobacteria > Arenicellales > JAJDZL01 > JAJDZL01. The sequence continues at coordinate 1,706,117 of OY762925.1, read as the reverse complement.
TTCGGTATGAGGTTCAATTCAACAGGTGGCTTCGTAAGACCAAATACCGCCAATCGGTTACATCAATCAGAATTATTCGGGAGTTATATACATAATTAACCAACTATGATCGTCAAGCGGACAATCCGATACCGACTGCACGCCGGAAGCAAGGCCAAATACAGGCAACTATACGCACTGGCTGGCGCATGTCGGTTTGTGTGGAATTATTACGTATCGCTTTTAAGGGATGAATACGCGGCCTATGGTGAGTTGCGGAAATTCTACAGGCCGGACAGTACCAAATATTCATTGAGTTGTGATTATTTCCAACTCGGCAAGAATTTCACACTTACCAGGAAACATTACATCAAATGGCTAAACGGGTATTCGGCCAACATCGTAAGGCACTCGCTCAAACCGATTGAAACAACCTATAGGCAGTTCTTCAAGGGCGCGGGCGGGTTGCCGAAGTTCAAAGGCAAGTACAGCACCGATCCGAGTTCTCCGGTCCAGTTCGGCATGACTGCAAAACTAACCGGCGAATGGCCGCACATTCAGAAGATCGGCCATGTAAGGCTGATCGGCAACAATCCGTATGCTGACGCGACACCGAAAAGCGGAACGGTCAGGCTGGAAAACGGCAAATGGTACGCATATATCGTCTATGACGTTGAGATAATCGACAGTCTGCACGGTGTTCAAAGTGTCGGACTTGATCGCAATGTTGGCAACATCGCATTGTCGAACGGGCGGATGTTCACGCCGCCGGACGTATCCAAAAAGGAACGCCGCAGAATCAAGTATCAAAGAATGATGGCGCGGCGGCAAAAGCCGAAGATCAAACAGGGTATCAAACCGTCAAACCGCTATCTGAAACCAAGAAAGCAATACAGGCGGATCAGCGGCAAAATCCGCAAGATCAATGACAACTGGATTCATCACATATCAAAAGAGATCGCGGCCGATTACGATGTAATCTATATTGAAAATCTGAATACGAAAGGCATGACTAAATCGGCCAAAGGCACGATTGACGAACCAGGCCGCAACGTCAATGCCAAAAGCGGACTGAACAAGGCCATTCTCAAAACCGGCTGGCACAAACTCGAAGCGGCATTGAACTACAAGGCCAACATTATCAAGATTGCGCCACATTACACATCGCAGGCATGTAACAAATGCGGCCATACCCACAGGGATAACAGAACCACACAATCCAAATTTGTTTGTTTGGAGTGTGGACACTCGGACAATGCGGACTTGAACGCCGCTAAAAACATACTCGCCTTTGGAATTGGGGAGAGATTAAACGGACGTGGAGATTCAGGCATTGGCCTTACCGTGAAGCGTCAAAAGGAACATGGGTTACAACCGGTTGCGGTTGGTTAACCATGTATATAAATTCCAATTATTCCATTCTTGCAGACTTCCCTGCCTGCACCGACGTTGATCTCGACCGCCACTATCATCCGGTAGACATCATATTCCCGGAAATCCGTTACATACAGTCGAAACTTCCAAGTCGCTGATTTGCATTGGCACTACTGTGTCCGGGTCGCCCTGTGGTTCCCAGGCAACCCAGCCATCACAACTCGGCATCCGCGATCAGGCAGTCGATCTCAAGTGCGTCCTCAAGACCGTCGGCGACTCCATCAAGATATTGCTCGACTTTCGATGCGTAAACCAGCTCTGAAGCCGACCCCTGACGAATGCCGTTCAGCCATTTTTTCCTGAACCCGTCACCGGAGAAGATTCCATGCAGATAGCATCCGGCGATTCTTCCGTCAATACTGACTGCACCGTCAGCGACATCACCGATACGGGCGAACGGTCGCACCGTATCCGGACCGTGTGTCTCGCCGATATGGATCTCATAGCCTTCAATCGGTGTATCGGTAACCGCGCAGACACCCTTCACCGGCCGCACCGATTTGTTTCCCCGCATGTCTGTTTCAACATCCAGCAGTCCAAGACCCGGCGACTCACCCGGCGCACCGTCGAGTCCCTCAGGATCGCGCACACACCGACCGATCATCTGATACCCGCCGCACATCCCCAGTACCCATCCGCCATTGCGGGCATGGGCAATGATGTCATGGTCCCAGCCTTGCGAGCGAAGAAACTCAAGATCTCCGACTGTTGACTTCGATCCGGGCAGGATCATGACATCTGCATCCAGGGGCAGCGGCGTGCCCGGAGGAATGAACTCGAATTGAACGTTGGGTTCGAGTCTCAGCGGATCATAGTCATCTGAGTTGGCGATTCTGGACAGCATCGGTACGACGATCTTGATCGGCTTTCGCAGATCGGCATCGTCGTGCGCATCGATCGAGTCCAGAACAACTGCGTCCTCCTGCGGTAACCGGCGCGCGTCGTCAAGCCAGGGAATGACCCCTCGGCACGGCCAGCCGGTTCGCTGTTCGATTTCCCTTACGCCATCATCAAACAGTCTCACATCTCCCCGAAAACGATTGATTATGAAACTTCGTATCAGGGCCGAGTCCTCCGGGTCCAGAACCACCCGGGTACCAACCACCGAAGCGATCACTCCGCCGCGATCGATATCCGCAAGCAGTGAAACCGGAACCCCCGCGTGACGCGCAAAGCCCATGTTGGCGATATCCCGCTCGCGAAGATTGGTTTCTGCAGCACTGCCGGCACCCTCCACAATCACAAAGTCGTATGAATCGGTCAGTTTCTCGAAACTTTGCATGACCGGTGTCATGAGTTGGTTTCGGCTGGACATATACTCAGCCGCCTCAAGGGTGGAAATCACCTGGCCGTGGACAACAACCTGTGATGTGCGGTCCGACTGCGGTTTCAATAAAACCGGATTCATATCCACAGTGGGAACAATCCCCGCAGCTCTCGCCTGCAGTGCCTGTGCCCTGCCGATCTCACCGCCGTCGGGACAGGCAGCGGCATTGTTGGACATGTTCTGTGGCTTGAACGGCGCCACCGAGATTCCCCGGCGTCTGATCACCCTGCACAAGCCTGCGACGATGACTGACTTACCGACATCGGAACCGGTGCCCTGAATCATCAAAACTTTCCTTTTCATGATTCAGAACTTGATGTTGAACGGAAAATCTGTCACAAAGAAAGATCGGTGCTCCCGATCAGTACGTATAGAAATACTTTCGCAACTTGGACTTGAAACGACGAGACCCGGCCCAGATGACAGATGCGTCGATACTACGCGTCACTTCGCGAATTCTGATCAGACCGGTACGACAATCTTTGACGAATTACAGTTAAGCTGAAAACCTGCGTTTCACAAAATAGCGGTATCAGTTACTCTCAACCTGATAGATGGTCTCGGTTTTTCTCTTTTTCTTTGAACACTCACCATTTTCCTGCATCCCTGAACAAACACCGTACAGATGAAGTGAATGATCGTGAAGCACAAAACCAAGTGAGCCTGCGACCAGATCCTGCCGCCTTTCGATTTCTTCGTCGACAAACTCGTAGACATCCCCACACTCGACACAAACCATGTGATCATGATGCTGCTCGTTGTTCAGCTCATAATATGCCTTGCTGTCTTCGCCGAATCGATGTTTCAGCACCAGGCCGTTCTGTTCGAATTGGGTGAGAACCCTGTAGACTGTCGCGAGTCCAACCTCTTCGTTTGACTCTCGCAACGTATCGTAGATCTCTTCCGCGCCCATATGGCGGGTTTTGGATTTTTCCAGGACTTCAAGTATCAGCAACCTCGGATGTGTCGTACGCAACCCTGTTTTGGCCAGACTTGTTTCTTTAGGGTTTTTCACACTTCCTCTCCTCTTTTGGAAGACACTTGCAATTTATATTGTAGACTATCGCCGATTCTGATTTAACGCAGATGATTTTTAGGATTTGTCTTCTGTAGTGGAAATCGTATTCTGTCGTCCCAGAAAATTCGTTTTTCACGCTGTTGGGAATGCCCGAATCGGATTCAGAGTCGCGATCTGCTGCGTGACAGCTTACCGCCGTCGTCGAATCGTTCGCTACAATTATCAGCGCGACCAAACGAGTACGAAACTCTCATTTTTAACCGCCCATCTCAACACTTTATGCCTCTCGAATTTATGGCCTCGACAACCGTAAAAGAACAATCGCAAATCTCGACAACAATTGAAGTTTTTGAATTCTTAGAAAATATTAACGGTTTAGAAACAATTTAGTGACAAAAATAGCATGCTCAGTTGTCTTAATCCGGACCACTGGGTTTGAGTGATGTGTTCTTAAAATGATAATATGACTACTATGCTTTTACGGAAATCGAGACGGTGAAAAATTCAGTTGAAAATCCTACCGAGATCAAATTGGGAGAGGCCACGCCAATGGGCGTTGAATTCTTGAAGCTCGATCACAAGAATCCGCGCCTTCAAGATACCCCCGACACAATGGATGATGTCGATATTATTACGAAACTTTTCCGGTCGGAAGATCTTAGTGAGTTGTTTCAATCTATCGCGGCTAGCGGATATTTGAACATTGAGCCACTCATTGTCATGAGTGAGGGTGGGCATTTCGTCGTGCTTGAAGGGAACCGCCGTCTTGCAAGTATTCGTCTATTTCGGGAACCAGACCTCGCCAATCGAATATTGGAAAGACATGGAATTAGAATCAATGTACCGGAACTTCCAGAGAAATATCGAGATTCTCTAGAGGAAGTGCCCGTCTACGCCGTAGCTAATCGGAAAGTTGCTCGTTCATTTATCGGATTTAAGCACATCAATGGTGCCGCCAAGTGGGATTCTTATGTAAAGGCGAGGTTTGCATCAGAGTGGTTCCGTGAAGGAGAGGTTTCATTTTCCGAAATTGCTGCTCGTATTGGCGATAGTCACGATACGGTTAAGCGTATGGTCAATGCTTTTTTTGTTTTGGAGCAGGCAGAAAACGAAGGAGTATTTCGAGTCAATGATGGCGTAAATTCGAAGTTTAACTTTTCCCATTTGTATACGGCGTTGTCTCGAGCGCCTTACATGAAGTTTCTCGGAATAGACGCTTCATGGGTGCGTGCTGATCCGAAACCAAATCCCATCAAACCAGATAAGTTAAACCACCTGAAAGAAGTGTTGAGATGGATTTACGGGTCGAAAGAAAACAGAATTCTCCCGATGGTTCAGTCCCAAAATCCCCATATTAAAAATCTTGCCGAGGTCATCGAAAATACTGAAGGTTTGGCCGTGCTGAGAGCAACGGGTTCGCTTTCTGAGGCTCTTTCGAGCATACAACCGCGAGACAGCAAATTCTCGGAAGCCCTACTTAAAGCACGGAACGAAATTCGGACCGCATCCAATAATTTGCGCGGATTTGACGGTCAGAATGAAAGCTTAATCGGAATAGCGGAAGACGTATCTGAATCGGCGCAAACGGTTATAGACCGGATGTATAAAAAAAAGCGGGAAGCAAATTCGGAAACGATTAGTTGATGCATGCACCCAATTTCCCGCTTGATGAATTTGTTGCAACTCAGTTATCTAACCTAGATCTCGCGGCCGCCTACCTCAAATTGACGACGATGTTCTCTAAGGACGATCAGACTCTAAGTCATATCTGGAAGAATTTGCAAAACAGAATTTGAATACCTGATCGGCCAGTTCGCCGCAAGCTTGTGCAGAAAGGCGGGTGAGTTCTACACGCTGAAACGGATTTCCGACATCCTTTCCGCCATCGTCACGCTTGATAGCCAAGAGCCCAAGACCGGCGGGCGGACGCACCTCGCCAGCGTTTTGGACTTTGCCTGCGGCTCAGGCTGGTTGCTGATCAATGTGCGCAAGCGTATGGGGGGACCGCACGGTATTGGTAAGATCCATGGGCAAGAGAAGAACATCACCACCTACAACCTCGCGCGGATGAACATGCTACTGCACGGGATGAAGGACACCGAGTTCGAGATTTATCACGGTGACACGCTGACCAATGACTGGGACTTGCTCCGCGAGACGAACCCAGCCAAGAAGCCTCGCTAAGACGCTGTGGTCGCCAACCCGCCGTCAGCTACCGCTGGACACCAAAAGAAGCCTTGGGTGAGGACATGCGCTTTAAGAACTACGGCCTAGCCCCGAAGTCAGCAACGGACTTCTCTTTCCTGCTGCACGGGTTCCATTACCTCAAAGATGCCGGAATGATGGCGATCATTCTTCCGCACGGCGTACTGTTCCGCGGCGGCGAAGATCCGCCGCAAGCTTCTGGAAGATGGGCATATTGACACCGTTATCGGCCTACCGGCGAATTTGTTTTACTCGACCGGTATCCCGGTCTGCATTCTCGTCCTGAAGAAGTGCAGTAAGCCCGATGATGTCCTGTTCATCAACGCATCCGAGCATATCGAGAAAGGCAAACGACAAAACTACCGGTCCGACGAGCATATCGAGAAGATCATCGACACCTACCAGCAGTGCCCGGAACGTATCGCGCGGTACTCTAGATGTGTGGAGATGAAAAAAATTGAAGCCAACGATTTCAACCTGAATATCTCCCGCTATGTCAGCACGGCCAAGCCGGAAGTCGCGATTGATCTGTCAACCACGCACACGGAGTTGACTGAAATCGAGAAACAGGTTCGAGAGTCAACAGCGAAACACAGTGCTTTTCTCAAGGAGCTTAGTCTACCCTCATTACCAACGCCCGATTGACCTGAGCAGAGGTTAGATTTTTGCTGCTTCCGATTATCGACAGGATTTGACCTAGATTGCGCCGTCATCGCGTAGAATGCGACATTGGTAAGTTCTCCATAGGAAATTATCCATGACTTAGAGTAGAAACCTCCCCCTTTGTTTAACTTAAACAATTTGTTTTGCGATCAAAACCTTAACCGGGGATTTCGCTAGTTTGTAAATAATCCCCCGATGAACCATATTCTATACTTAGATATTCCAACCGCCATTGATCCACTCTTCGCAGAACCGACAGAGGCATATGTAATTCTGAAATCGAGTTGCAAGCTTCAAGGCTGATTTTTGTCGCATTTTCAGCGGTACCATAGACATCTACGAAAAGAGACTCAATTTTTTGAGCTGCAATTTTCGACTCCTTCCTTGCAGTTGTACCACCACTTTCGTCAACATAGACAATCGTAATGATTAATATGTACGGGACATCTTCTCTCAACTCCACATTTCTATGCTCTCCAAGATTAAAGAAAACTCCCCTAATATGTCGCTCTACTGGCTTTAGAATTTTGGCTATTTGTTGTTCTACGGTTTTACCACCTTTTTTCGTTCTGAGGCGATCTTCAAAAGCATCGGGAAAGGCTGGTCTACCGTATCGCGAAGCAAGCCAATGTTTCAATGTTCGATGGTTATCTTCAGAAATATTGAGAATGGATTCTTTTTGCCGTAGCTTAGAAAAATCGTTTTGGGGAACAGATTTTCGGGTGGAAAAACGAAGTTCCAAATATACAGGTTTCTGGTCGCTTGGAGAGGTGAACTGAAGATGCAAGCAGCGCGGGTTTTTAGCATTTTCATATACGGACTCTGGGTTTTCAATCTTCCTCCCAATGATAACTTCGACGAATTCTTCTTTTTCATGGAGTAAGTCGCAATCATGTGTGATGATGACCGGAAAACCATCTGATACAGAAACATCAATCAAATCCAGTCTTTTTATACTTTCGTCGTTTAGAACCCCTCCCTGTCGCAATTTAAAGTCTCGCCTGTCCATTCTCAAGTCGCTCAATCTTTCTCGAATGATCCAGGAATGGATATAGTCGAAAACCAGTCATCAGTGGGAATACCCTTTGAATTCGCCAAAAGCGTAATTCTATATTCTGATTCCATAGCCCTCGCCTCATCGATGAGAGCATCAATATGTTCATCAGTGATCTCACCAGATTGGATAAGATCCATTAGGGAAAGCCCATCGAATGTTCTCATCTTCAAGAGGGTTTCTGCACGGAAAACATTTGCTTCTCTGAATTGATCAGAAATCCTGCTTAGTTGATAGACTCTGTCAATTGTTTCGTCTTCCGGTTTTGTTTCTCCAGAAATCCACTTGTAGATTGCCTGTCGCGACACGTCGAATATTGCAGCGAGGTCGGCCATTTTCGGTTTCAGGATGGTGCGAATATTTTCAATATGTTCCGGCACGGTTCTGACATCAGGTAGGCTCCTTGCGTGAAGCACACCTACATCAAAGTCTCCTGATAATGTCGGTTTGACCATTGGGCTCTTCAGCATTGAATCCTGTACTGAATTCTCAGTTTTATCAAGTTCGCGACTGGCGACCGCGTCAAGTGTCGAGTCAGCCGTTACAAACAGACAATGAAATGTCTTTTGAATTTCAGCAAAATCAAATGAAATCGGACCTTCGACGGAGTGCTCTATTTCCGTCACAAAAACTGTCATTACTTTGGCTTGTGCTAGTTTTCTTTCTATAACAGGTTTTTTTACAAATCGCGATTTTAGGAGTTCACTTGCGGAACTTGCACGATGAAATTTATAGCTCAAATACCCTTTCTGATCGGGTGACCCGCAATCAGTTTTAAATACAGATTTACTCAATGCGTATTGCTGTTGTACCCCAGAATCTGCTTGATACGAGCTAGAAAAGATGTCGCCTTCGTCAGGGGTAACAAAATTAAGGTTACGAAATCCGAGTTGACTGATGTGATCAAGAGAAACCACTTCGTGCACAAAATGAAGTCCAGCAAGCAACTCTGAAACCAGTTCGGAATAACTTTCATAGTTGGTTGCATGGAATGATAAATCAGTGGTTCCTAGTGTGAATCCAGATGTTTCATCTGGTTTTGAAATCAACCACGTCAGAATTCGTTCGGTATTCGTCTCATTAGGTGATGACTCTATCTCTAAAGACGCTTCTGAATGAGGGTTGTGCTCACGCCTAAAATTTGTATATCCCTTTTTTCGAAGTTTATCCTGAATTTCATTTACATAATTGCCCATTGCCGCAACTGGATTAAAACTGACTTCCACTACCGCGTGACTAAGTGGTGGGTTTGGTATGTTCTTGATCACCGCTTGCCTCCTAACAGTGATTTACAAAACTGTTTACAGTGTAGTTTACACTAATCTAACTGTCAATTGACAGTAACTGTAATCTTGATGGAAGATGAATATGAAAAAAGGCATTGAAATCTCACAGCCGCAAATGAAATCGTTGAACCTTGAATACAACAACACCGTCCCACAGTGGTACTATTCGATCAAACTGCAGACCCGCAACGATACAGTATCCGTTGAGGCAAACTGAAATTGACAAGTTATTTTGTCGCTAACCCGCAGGCACCGAAAGACAATCAAATTGATATCTTTACCTGTTGTTAAAGAAGTGATGATTTGCCTGGAATCCTTTTGACTGCCTCACAAGTAGTAACAATTACAGTTGGAATTAGATCTCGCAAGCCATTCTCCTTCAGATCAGTAACGGAAATAAGATTGCAATAGATTAATTCGCTGGCAACATCGTCGAGTATTTCTTCAAACTGGTCCAACGTTTCGGTTTCGATGTGTAACGACGCAATGTTACTCTCGGAACAGTAGACCTCAGATTCATCATCCCATATAGCCCTCACATAGAAATTCAATCTTGATTCTTTCGTTTTCGCAATTGTCCACCTGTCCGCATATATTAAGTTCTTGCAGTGAATTTCGACTTCAATAGTGTTTCGAGTATGAAGCAAGTCAGCGATATGCTGCAGGCTATCGTTGTGATTTAACATCACAAATCGTCCTCTATAGATATTTGACTGAATATCAAAAAAGCCTCCCTTTTCCGTAGCGCTTGCCTGATACTTAGCGTGCCATTTCATTTAAATCCGGTCTGTACAATCTGGGTTGTAAATTCGTTTGTAGCTAAACTTGTAGGTCGGCATCATCGTATACAAGAACTTATTTATTACGGATTGGATCAACATACTACAGACTGCATTATTCCACCATAACCACAGTAGAGCCATTCAGTCATCAATATCTTCATTCAGAATAGAAACATACTCTTCATACGAATAGATACGGTTTCTTTTTTTGTTTGTAATTTCAGAAGCAATTCCAAGTTGTTCGAGTGCTGACATTCCATTCGTAACTGCAGGAACAGAGAGGCGGGTTCGCTGAGCGATACTTTTATTGTTGATATTGGATTCGATTGCAACGCTCGGTGAACATGCAAGGCCGAAGACATGAAACGTACACCTTCTCGAATTCGTGCGGAATCGTTACGGAAAAGTGAATCAAGTCGTTTGGCGACCGAAACGGCATTGTTAGAAGTTTCAGTTATACCTACGAGAAAAAATTCCAGCCAAGCCTCCCATTCGCCGTGTCCCCTTACAGCATTGGGCAATAAATTAAATTCACTTCGATGTTTTTTAAATACCAACTAAGATGCAAAAGCGGTTCACTCAATAAACCTTCTTCGCACAGTTGCAGAGCAATCAGTAAACGTCCGATTCGCCCATTGCCATCCAGAAAAGGATGAATTGTCTCAAACTGAACATGCGACAATCCAGCGCGAATTTTTGTCATACCTCGTAAATTCGGAATCTTTGTCCGAATTTACGAGATATGACATCATTCAAGTTGCCGACGACGAAATATCCCTATTTTTGCGATTGGTGCGCGGAGTACCTAACCATTCCGCGAGATATGGTCAGATCACCAGTGCTGTAGCAACAGGTACATACGCTACATTCGTTTTTGAAAGCAAATTACATCAGCCGCGAATTCGTTATCAATATGGAACGCTGCCTGATTCACAATTGCTGGTGAGTCTGGAATCGTGTGCGACGCAAATCTTACGTACGCCTTGATATATCCGGAATATCGCCCGCCAATCCACAGGCCAATCTGATGATGGCTTCTTTCGCGATCCTGGTTTGATTGGTCAGACTGAATCCCAATCCGAGCAATGACCTCACCTTTTCCGATGAATTTCGAAATCCCCAATCAAATCCGTCCATAAGACTGATCGTCGGTGAATTCACAGACTTTCTCCATCGTTCGTACCGCCTGAGATTCTGATAGTTCCAAGGATCACTGCCCTTTCCAGCGAATGGTTTTATCACTTCAAACAGTGCGGCCGCATCCATGAGTCCCAGATTCGCACCCATACCCGCCAGCGGATGGATCACATGCGCGGCATCGCCGATCAGGACAGCACGGTCTCTGAAATAAGACTCCGTGCGTAACTTTCTCAACTCGAATGAAACTCGTCGACTCAGCAGACGAAACTCGCCCAGCCGATAATCGAATGCCTGTGCCAGTTCCTGCTCGAAATCCTGCGCTTCCATCGATTCAAGTTCCAGGGCACGTTCGTTGACGCAGCTCCAGACGATGGAGAAACTTCCGTCGGACAATGGAAGGAATGCCAGAGGTCCGGTCGGCAGAAATTTCTGGTAGGACACCCCGTTCGTCGCCTCGGTTGCCTGTACCTGCGCGACGATCCCCCGCTGTCCGTAACCTTTCTGATCGGCAACCTGAATTCCGGTCAGCTGTCTGACCATGGAATCACCACCATCCGCACCGACAACCAGATAACAGCTGATTCGGTCTGACTGCTCCGTACCGACCCGTACGATATCGGATTCACTCTCGACCGAACTCAGTTTCATTCCGGTCTTCAACTGAATGTTCGATGACCGCGCCAAGGTCTCCAGCAGTGAAGTTGCGAGAACATTGTTCTCGACGATGTATCCGAGCTCGCTCTCACCGATATCCTCGGCATGAAAGTCAACATTGCTGCCGCTGGAATCCCACACCCTGATCGCGGAAAATGGTGCCGCTCGCTTCGCCGCAATGCGCTCCCACACCCCCAAGGCATCAAGAAAAGCCTGCGAACCCAGGTTGATGGAGTTGACCCGGATGTCGTACGTATCAGGATCGTAAACCGGTGTCTCGCCCGCCTCCAATATCAGTATGCGCAAACCGGAATCCTTCATGGCACACGCAAATGCGAGACCGGCGACACCGCCACCCACAACAACGATGTCGAATTCAGGACTGCTCACTCTCTCTCCTCATAGTTTGACTCCTGCCCCATATCCGGCAGCGACAGGCGATGCAGTCCCATTGTGCGCTTAAGCAGCATTCGTCTGAGTGGCGCAACCGCCTGTATCACATCCAGACCAATATTCCTCAACCGCGACTGGACTGGACTGTCATTCGCAAAAACGTGAATCAGGCCGTTGGTAAAACTCCCGACGGCCTGACTTTCACACTCTCGTCGAACCTGGTACTCCTCAAGCGCGTCATAACAACCGATTTCCCAGCCTCGATCGCGGTACTGCGTCAGAATCTCCACCAGTTCGGCGGTGTCGCGCAGCGCGAGATTGAATCCCTGACCGGCAACCGGATGAAATGTATGCATGGCATTGCCGACAACGGCAACTCTCGGCTGCACAAATTTTTTCAGCATGCTGTACCTGAGAGGATAGGTGCGACGCTCACTCGCAAGTTCAATAAATTTTCCGGCCCTTTCTCGGAAAACTTCCTGAATCTCGTTCAGGAACTGATTTGCCGATATCCCGATCAATCGATCCGATTCCTTCGGTTCCAGCGTCCATATCACCGAATAGCCGCTGCAACCTGACGGCAGCAAAGCGAGGGGTCCCGTCCGTACAAAATGTTCATACGCCTTCTGCCTGTTCGGCCGGTCAGTTTCGACTCTGCAGACCAAGGCATTACGTCCATATAGTTTCTGATGCCCGATGAATCCAAGTTGCTCGCTGATTCTGGATTCGCCGCCATCCGCGATCACCAGAACCTTTGCCTTCACCGTCTGTGAGGATTCATCAACTTTAGATTGGATGCTGCACCTGACCTGATCATCGTCGATTCTTAGATCAGACAGTTCGGCCGGACTGAATATTGAGATCGATTCAAATCCTTCGATACAGCGATACAACTCTTCCAGAAGTACACGCGCCTCGACATTCCAACCTAACTCATCATAGCCGACATTCGACGCTTTCAACTGCACCTGGCCTCTCATGCTGCGATCGGTGACTTCCGTCATTCGGATCGCAGTGACGGAGTCTTCCGGCAACCGGTCCCACAACCCAAGTCTTCGGAATATGACACCGCTGCTGTAGGTCAACGCGATCGATCTGGCATCCGCATCCCGCTCTTGCGAGTTCCGAAATGATTGGATATCGACCAGCGCGACGCGAAATCCGGATGAAGCCAGGTCCAAAGCGAGACTGGCACCCACCAGACCACCACCGTTGATGATCAGATCAAATTCGAGCTTGGTTAGCACAGGAATTCCAGCCTTGACCGGAAGTGTCGATCTAGCCGGACATCAACGCTTCGATTTCAGCTGTTGATTTGGGCACATCACCGGTCATCACACGATGCCCGTCCTCAGTGACCAAGACATCATCCTCGATTCGGATACCAATGCCATGCCATTGCTCATCCAACTCGTCGGAAGCCGATAGATAGATGCCTGGTTCAACTGTCATACACATGCCCGGCTCAAGCTTACGCATACCGTCGGAATCTCTGTATTCCCCGACATCGTGGACATCAATCCCCAACCAATGCCCCACTTTATGCATGTAGAACTTCTTGATCTCCTTATTTTCGATTGCCTCTTCGGCTGAGCCGGTCAGAATTCCAAGATCAATCAGACCAATGGCGATCGTCAGTCTCGCGGCGTCATCCACATCGCTGTAACGATTTCCCGGGCGAACCGCCTCGATCGCCGTCCTTTGTGCTTCGAGAACCACATCATACACGGCTTTCTGCTGGGAAGTGTATTTGCCGTTTACAGGGAATGTACGGGTGATATCGGCGGCATAGCAGTCATACTCCGCACCGGCGTCAATCAGCAACAGGTCACCGTCATTCATATCACTCGAATTTTCGGAGTAGTGCAGGATACAGGCGTTTTCGCCCGAAGCGACAATACTCGGGTAGGCAGTCCTGCAATTGTTTTTCTGAAACCAATATTCGATCTCAGCCTGTATTTCATATTCCGCCATACCGGGCTGGCAGACCTGCATTGCTCGCCGGTGCGCTTCAGCGGAGACGGTTGAGGCCGTGGTCATGATCTCAATTTCCCTCTCCGTCTTGAATAGGCGCATTTCATGGAGAATCGAGCCGATATCGAAAATTCCAGCAGGTACCTTGACGCCGGTACGTACCTTGCGACGTACCTGATTCAGCCACCCAATCACGCGCTGGTCGAATTCCGGATATCGACCCAAACAGTAGTGGATCGAATCACGGTCCTCCAACAGCTCCGGCAACTTTTCATCCAGTTCGTCATAACCGAAAGCCGCATCCGCCCCAAAGATCTCAACGGCACCCTCCGGCCCATAACGCCTACCATCCCAAAGCTCCCTGTCCGGGTCTTTTTCCCGACAGAATAGTACGTAATCGCCTTCGGAACCACCGGGTGACAGGATCGCGACTGACTCGGGTTCCGGAAATCTTGTCAGGTAGTAGAAATCGCTGTCAGGACGATATGTGTAGAACACGTCTGAATTACGTCGCTGAAGCGTTGCATTGGGAACGATGGCAATGCCATTTCCGATTCGGTCCATGACCTGGCGACGGCGCTCTGCCTGATTCACATCGGTACTCCTGCTTCTGTGTACCTGCGTGAGATGGAATGTATATTCAATTGCTCATCGATCAGTTGCACACCGACCCGAAGGTGCTCGTCAAGAATCATGAATGACGATTCCATTTCCTCTTCGCTTGGATCCTGTTCCGGATCAAGCTCCGAAATCTGCCTGACATCGTCGAGGAATTCGACGCAGTCCTCTGACAGTTGCTCAAATGAGATTTCGCCATAGTCAATCAGTGCCTTGAGATATCCGGCGCACCACGATGTCATCGCAACAATTCGGTCCGTCGATGATTGTCCATCTTCCGGCAACAGGATGTTGAATTCCACGCCGAACTCATCCAACTGCTTCAGTACCTCCCGATAAAAGCCGCGTATATCCCGCTCGAACATTCGATATTCATCTTCTGACACATAGCGGTCCTCAAAACAAAGCACCGGTAACCAGTTGTCAATATCATCCTCTTCCACACCGGCACAGATCAAACCCGCGAGCATACCGTGCAACTCCGATGCGGTGGTAGTCAGCTGAAACCTTCCCAGGATTTCCTCAACTTCATTGATTGCCAGACTCATCGTTGATATTTCCAGCCCCTGATGTGTGGATTGTTATATTCGTGCCTGTATGATATTTCAATCACGGCGAGCAAAGATGCCGACTCACTGGTGAATGGACAAAATCATGCCTCCTTGGCATAGCTGACTGATTGGCTTCTTTCGATCCTGGTAGAAAACATACCTGCAATCAAACCGATAACGAGACCGTCACCGACAAACCAGTACGGCGAAGTCAGTACACCTTTGGATACATGAAAGAACCACATCAGCTGCTGCACTCTGTCACCGGCAAACAGAACCACCATCAGGCACATCCATGCGCTGACAGCGGGACCTCGAATCCACCAAGGCAGCGACAGATCAACTATTGGTACCCGTACGATCGCATTTGACATACCGACTATCGCGCCAAGCGTCGTATACCAAAACACAATTGCCCAACGCTCCACCAGACCGACGCCCGAATCTGACATAAGGAAAAACATAGCCAGACCCATGCAAAATGTCACCCACTTTGCAACCGCTATACCGGCAATCAGTGGGGAAACCTTGGCAAACAGCTTTCTTGTCATGATGACAATGTTTTTCGCTGCGATTTTCAGCGAAAGAAGTGTTGAGAATCAATGTCTTTTAAGCAATGATAGCACAACGATTACGCGCCTGGATAATGGAGAGCTATGGAATTCTGTCGTTAAAACAGTCAATTTCTGTTGATTGTCGGTTGTCGATTCATTAACAGAACCGCGCGATGTTCCATGTTTCTGCTAATGTCTCCGACTTTACTCAACTCTATGTAAAATATCTGCGATGCACCGCGTTATCAAAAGGAGGTTGATTGCATGGCACAAGCGTCTGTAAATGCCGAAACTGTTCCGGAACGAGGCCGGATCCGTCGCCGTTCGAGAACAGGGTCGAGCGCGCCGGCGATCATCGCCGGACTCAAACGGGAGATTCCGACGTACGACATAGTCAGCGAGGAAGGTCTCGAAATTATCGAGGAAAAGACCGATCAGATTCTGCAGGAAGTCGGTGTCGATTTTCGAGGCGATGACGCGGCTCTCGAAATCTGGAAAGAAGCGGGTGCCGATGTCAAAGGTCAACGCGTTCGATTCGACAAGGGACACATTCGAAGTCTTCTCAAGACTGTTCCGAGTTCATTCGTCATGCAAGGACGCAATCCAGCAAGATCCGCACGCGTAGGGCGAGATCACCTCGTGTTCGTCCCCGCATACGGTTCCCCATTTGTTTCCGACCTGGATCAGGGCAGACGCTACGGCACCATCAAGGATTTTGAGAATCTCGTCAAACTCGCGTATTCCTCTCCCTGGATCCACCATTCCGGTGGAACCGTCTGCGAACCTGTAGATCAACCGGTCAACAAGCGGCACCTTGACATGGTGTACGCGCATATGAACTACTCCGACATGCCGTTCATGGGTTCTGTGACAACCCGCGACCGGGCACTGGATTCCATCGAGATGGCAAAAATTCTGTTCGGCGAAAAATATACCGACGAGAACTGCGTCATCAGCGGTAACATCAACATGAATTCACCGCTCGTCTATGACGGAGCGATGTCCGGTGCCTTGCGCGCCTATGCGGAAGCAAATCAGTGTCCGGTTGTAGTCCCGTTTGTACTCAGTGGTGCAACAGGCCCCGTGACAATCGCCGGTGCAATCGCTCAGGGATTGGCAGAGGTCATGGTCGGGGTTGCCTTGGGACAGTTGGTTCGACCGGGATCTCCGGCAATATTCGGAAACTTCACGACGACTGTCAATCTGAGAGCCGGATCGCCGTCGTTCGGAACTGCCGAATCAGCCGCCGCATCCTATGTTGTCGGTCAGATCGCCAGAAGGTTTGATGTCCCGCTTCGCTGCAGCGGCGGATTTACCAGTTCCCAGTGTGTGGATGCCCAATCCACCAACGAAAGTGTCAATTCACTCAATGCCGCGATATTGTGTGGTTCACATTTCGTGCTTCACGCCGCGGGTTGGATGGAAAGTGCGCTGACCATGAGTTATGAGAAATTTGTGATCGATGCTGACTATCTGGGAGCACTGCACAAGTTTGTCAAAGGTGTTTCCTTGGATGACAATCAGTTCGCCAGTGGCGCCTTCGCCGAGGTCGGACCGGGAAATCACTTTTTCGGCTGTGAGCATACCCTGGCAAACTACGAAGACGCCTTCTATGAATCGGAACTGTTCAGCACCATGCCGTTCGAGCAGTGGGAGGAGGAAGGAAGTCTGGATATCGCGCAACGTGCGAATCTGAAGTGGAAGCAGATGCTTGAGGAATACCAGAAACCAGAACTTGACCCGGGGGTGAACGAAGAACTGCTGGCATTCATTCAGCGCAGAAAAAATGAGATGCCCGATATCTGGCATTGAAACGAATCGATCCAGCCTGGATCTCCGCGCTTCAGATGTCAGTTATCGTTTCTGTCGTAAGAATGATTCGCGGGTTGTCTAAAGCGGTTCAATAGCGCGCATTCAAACTTGGAGCGATATTTTTGCAGAGATCGGTTCTTACGATGCCATAAAATCTTACATGCTCTTGGAGATTCGCAGCACTACGTCAACGCCGACCTATCGAACCGCCACTCGCTACATGGATTATCCGGTCTGATCTATTATCAACTAGTGATTGCGCAATGAGGTCGTTAATTTTGGGAAACTTGTCCCTCAACTTTGGCAACTTCGTTTTTACCGTCTCCGCAACTTCTGTAAAACGTTTACGCACCGCACCGGAACTCATACCGATATGATTCGCAAATTGGTCTATGTCCTTTATTCTGATTGATCCAGACTCATATGCCTTTCCTATTTTCATAGCCATTCTGGGAGTCAGGTAAGGGTAATAAACGGTGGAAAGAATGTCATATGCCGGTGCCAGCCGTACACTTCGCTCTCCACCATGTTCACCATACAGAAGAGAAAAATTTTTGCTATGCGCGTCGTGATTGCCAATAATGATGTTGAAAATTACGAGATCAAGCAGCGCCAATAAATCAATACCTGGCCGGCTGGAAAAATCTCGGATTAAATCGAAACAGTCTCTTAGACCCGGACCACCATCTTCTTGATATTTGCTTTCCGGGGAAACACCCAGTGCCTGACAGAAATCTTCTTGATGTTGACGAGCTGGAATTTTTGACTTTTCTGTTGAGGTTCGATCATACCTCTCAATCAGAAGATACTCAATATTACCTGCAAAGCCCATTTTGCTTTTTGCAGCATTTATCCCAACCAAGTTTGCAAGGGTCAGGCTAAAGCATTCGTTGCTGACAATTTCGGGATACTCTGTAACTGTTGGCTTAAGTATGTAGTTACTAGGCGAATTTTTCAGAGGTAATGCAATCTCACCGTCGTCATCTAGAAATACCGCAATCTTATGCTGTGCACCTGCCAACGATAATCGCAAATCTTTTTCTCCTGCCAAAAGTGGCTGCACCGGCAGTCTCTTCAGTGCCTCGGCCAATTCCTGTTCGTTTAATTTCCTATACTCGCCTCTTATGTCAGACAATGACTCCCCGTGAGGAAGAAATACCAATGCACCAGCACATTCACCCCCAATTCTTTCAAGCATGGAAACTTCGTTACCCGCACTAATCCCCAGATTTTTTGCGAGGGTTACTCGCGTCGGTCCCTCTGGAAGAAGACCGGAAAAGAAGTGTCGGCATTTCCTTTGCGAATACGGCTCGCGTCTAAGCGGTAGTGAAGCAGATATCGCCATAGCACGGGTATCGTCCAACCAGTCGGAACCATAGGCGAATGACATTTGTCCATATCTATCTTGTTCCAGTGTACCGATAGAATCGTTGTTTAGATAGACATCTAACTTTCGCGTCATGAGGTAACTCCCGTTTCGGGCGGAGTCAGCCGTACTTCAATTGCCAGCATATGCAACACAGTTAGAACTTTTGCCAACTCGCAGGTAGCCTTGCCTTTTTCAAGATCAACGATAAAACGAATTCCGGTGCCCGAAACCAGAGCGAGATCTTGTTGCGTCATTCGTTGCGATTTTCGTGTCGTACGGACCAAAATTCCGATCTGTTCCGTTGTATATGGTATCTTCATATTTTCGTTACCGTTCGGTAAAATTTCTTTCATTAGTTCGATTCGATTATAAATATTTACCGTACAGGAATATAATGAAAATTTACACTGAAATATAACAATATTAACCCGTACGGTTAATTTATTGAGGAGAAGTACGAATTCAAACAAACTTTACGACTGCACATTGAAAAATTGTGGTTCCGAATTTCCTCCTATACAACAAAAAGATTGACGATTACGCCTGAAACGAGCGTAGTGGTCAATTCTCGGATTTATTTTGTCAAGACAAGATCGCTATTAAGGTTGTTAGATGGAATAGCACCAAAGCGGCCTTGAAGATAACCTTTCTTGATATTATCGCTTGCGCGGGTTCGAAAATTGATCAAAGGATATAACTCCGTAGCACCGTCTGAACCCTTTTTGGTAAGCCAAACCTGATCCCTTCTAAGCAGACTCGATTTCATCAGGTTGGTGTCGTGGGTTGTTGCAATAAGCTGTGCCCCGTTTAGGTTGGTTTCCGGCGAACAGAATAGTTTCAGCAATGCCTCACAAGCGTACGTGTGCAAACTGGTGTCAATTTCATCTATATAGATGGACGATCCATCATCTAGTGCACGAAAAATTTCGCTGAGGACAACCAATAACCGAAGTGTACCAGTGCTTTCCAAATCCAAATCAAAATAGAACGTTTCTCCGCTTTCACCTCGATGAGCGAGTTCGTAAATCTTTTCGATTTCTTCCGGTTCAGCGTTAAAGGATTCATCAAAAATTTTTCTCGCGCTGGCAAACATATCTCGTCGAAAGTTAAGGAACACTTTCGAAATGCGATTATCCGTTATGTGATAACCAATAACTCCAGTATCAAGATTATCAAGAAAAGCAATCACACGCGGGTCAAGTCCATTACGACTTAAATAGGCGGAAACTTTCGTACCTTGCGTGATACCGATCATAAATACTCGAATTGTCTTGAAGTAAGAAAATATCCTTGATAGTTGCTTGTGGTTATTCTGTGTTGCAGCTGACAGAAATAAGCTGTTAGCTCGGGTCATTGCGGCAATGTTTCTGTTTTGTCCTTTCAATTCTCTACCGAAGTCAAAGTGATCGCCTTCACGTTTAAATAGCAGCCGACTACGAGATTTGGGAAACGAGTATAGCCATTCAGATTTAAAAACCTTATCAGTCAATTCAAAACCGTAGTGATATCGAATGCCATCAATCACGAAATCCACTTCGAAATGTGTCGGAGATTTCGAACTTTCATGATCCAGAGCAAAAGGATGGAAAGGTAGCGCATCGTTCGGTCCAAATTTCGTGTGAGACCCCAATACTAGGTTTCGCATCGTATTCATCGCGGCGATGTAGTTGGACTTGCCGGATGCATTAGCACCGTACATCACTACTGCCGGTAAAATTGATCCCGTTGGTGAAGCTAAACATTCGATTAGTCCCGTATTTTCATCTTTCAGCTTGGTGGCAGTAAGATCCAATACCTGAAGATCTCGCAGAGAGAAATAATTGGAAACAGCGAAGCGCAGTAACATGTAGTCTTCCAGAAATAACTTTCAACTAGCATTATTATAGGCATATTTGCAGATTTTCAACATTTTTACTTTTTTTAATACATCATACCACCATATTTAGCTAGATAGTTTTTAAGGAGCAATTCTAGTTCCATGCCACCTGTTAGCTGGCCTAGCAGCAACACAACGAGTGCTTAGACAATATATTGCTGTGGTGATCCTTTTAGGTGCTGAACATCACCTAATTCAGGATAGTGTTCGACAACTATGATGATTCGTCAGAGCTTATAGACTAAACCAGAACTTCGCTGTAGACGCAAAATCGTACATCGGTACCGCTAACACCAGTCTACCTCAGTCTTCAAGTAGATTAATCGAGATAATTGCGTGACTATGCTTGCGAGATTCTCTCAACTACTGCGTAGACGAGGGATGAATTGGATTCCACTCATTGCGGACCGCGAAAGGTGGTTGCTTCACAACTGATTGCAGTGGTGAAGCAACCAAATTGCCTCATTAACCGGTTGCCGGTTGTGCGTGTCTAATTGACACCAACTGGTTTGACGTTAACTTGATCCCATTCGTTTTCAGCGCCTAATTGGAAGCGTGTCAAACTATCGCAACAGGTGCCGAAATTTTCTTCGGTTTTTTCTCGCTACGCATCAACCCAGACAGTTCTTTAAGGAGAGCACCATATTTCGCAGGAGTTCAAAATAAGCATTCGGTCCGGGCTCAATATCCGCACCTAGCGGATCAAGTATTCCAATTTTCAGATCGGTACCTTCAGCGATGACCTCTAGTGCTTTTGGACTGAATTGCGGTTCCTTGAATGCACATGTTGCCCCTGTTTCGCTAATCGCTTCGCGCAACTCCAATAGCTTTTTTGCTCCCGGAGTGAGCTCAGGATTGACGGTGACCGTTCCTACATTGTTCAGTCCCAGCATTTTTTCAAGATACTGATACGCATCGTGAAAGACCACATAAGGTGAACTTGAAAATGATTTAGACAAACTTCGAAGTTCCGCTTCCAGCGCATCCAGTCTTTCAAGGGTTTTGTTCACGTTTGCAGTCATCTGCGCCTCATGTTCGGGGAAAACTTCCGCCAGATGCTCAGCTGTTTCTTCGGTAATTACTTTGGCGTTATTGATATCAAGCCAAACATGCAAATCGTAGCGACCGTGGGCGTGTCCGTCCTCATGACCGTGTTCTTCCTCGTTGTGATGATCTTCGTCTCCGTGTTCCCCTTCCTCATGGGCGTGTTTCTCCTCGTCATGATGATCTTCGTCTTCATGACCGTGCTCTTCCGCACCATGGTGTTCCTCTTCGTCATGACCGTGCTCTTCTTCCTCGCCGTGGCCATGTTCGCCTCCCGGAGATTCACGGTTTTCGTAAAGATTCAAACCGTGCATCGCTCCAACCTCGATGACCGTTCTATCTTCCTTCAGATTGGAGATGGAAGGATTCAAAGTGGATTCCATGGTCGGACCAAGCCAAACAATCACTTCTGCATTATCCAATAGGCTCGCATCCGACGGCTTAACTTGATATCCATGAAGAGAATTAGCTCCTTTTATCAGGAGCGCGGGCATTTCAATTCCCTCCATCACCGAGGAAACCAAGCTATGAATTGGATTGATGGAAACGACAATCTTGCTTTCAGAAGCGCTTGCGCTTCCTATAATCATCATTGCTATCAGAAGTGTAAAAATTTTTTTCATGACTACCTCGCTTCGTATGCCTAGTTCGAATTCAATTGAACAGTGTTTGAATGATGTTATATTATAACATCATTCAAACATTAAGATGAATCCGTAAACGTAATCTGTTGAATCTGAAGTCATGGACCCAATACTTGCAAGTTTAAATTCTGTAGGTGTCATTCGTAATGGACGTTGGCTGATCCGAGGTATCGACCTGTCAATCAGAGCAGGCGAGATCGTTTCGCTGATAGGCCCGAACGGAAGCGGTAAAACGACAATCGCAAAGGTGCTATCCGGCTCTATCGCTCCTGACAATGGCTCCGTCACAAGGGCTGACGGCATTCGAATCGGTTACGTACCGCAACGCCTGGTCATCGATACCACACTACCGATGACAGTCCGACGATTGATGAATATCAATGAAAAATTCGACACTGTTGAGATAGAAGAAGTGTTGGACGAAATGAATGTCCTGAAATTAGCCGGCCAACCAGTGCAAGAGCTCTCTGGCGGTGAGTTTCAAAGGGTACTTTTCGCGCGGGCACTGCTTAGAAAACCCGATCTGCTGCTCCTTGATGAGCCTTCCCAAGGATTGGACTTCAAGGGAGAGATAAAGCTTTACAATCAGATTGTCGACATTAGAGACCGGCTGAATTGCGGTATTCTGCTGGCGTGTCACAATCTGCACATGGTCATGGCTAAAACAGACAGCGTGATATGTATCAACAGCCACATCTGCTGTGCCGGGACACCGATACATGTAGTCAATGACGATGCCTTCGAAGAGTTGTTCGGATCGGAAGCGGCTCGTTCCCATGCGCTTTACCGGCACCAGCATGACCATCGCCATCTTCCCGATGGCAGTATCAGCCGCGTATAAAGACATCAGCTCTCTGGTCGAACAGACACAGCCAATCGACGATCAAGATGCTTGAGGATTTCATCAGTCGCGCACTCATCGCGGGAGTGGGATTCGCCATAATCGCCGGCCCTCTGGGTTGCCTGGTCATATGGCAGCGACTCTCATACTTCGGCGATACGATGGCGCATTCTGCACTGCTTGGTATCGCACTGGCTCTCGTTTTTGACATCAACATACTCATCGGTGTTTTCGTAGTGTGTTTTCTGATCGCGCTCATAGTCGGGCGAATTGGCGAACAGTCAAAACTCTCAGGAGATTCCGCGCTTGGCGTTCTATCTCATTCGACACTTGCCATAGGACTGGTTGCGGTTTCACTGATGTACTGGGTCCGTGTAGATGTGCTCCATTTTCTGTTCGGAAACATCCTGGCGGTAAGCTGGTCTGAAATTCTCACGATATACAGTGGTGGCGCGGTAATCATGTTTGTGCTGATTCGCAGGTGGAACAATATGATCTGCCTTACCGTCAACGAGCAGATCGCCACCGCTGAAAACATGCAACCTGCCAAAAATCGTTTCCTCATGATGATATTGCTGGCTGCAATCGTTGCTTTTGCGATGAAGATTGTTGGCATTATTCTGACTGTCGCACTACTCATCATTCCGGCGGCAGCGGCTCGTCAGTTTGCGAAAACTCCAGAACAAATGGCCGTTCTTGCTTCGGTGTTTGGTGTCATAGCGGTAATTTCGGGACTCATGCTGTCAGTTGAATTCGATACGCCGCCGGGTCCGAGTATTGTCGTAAACGCTACGGGGATCTTCATCGTCGGCATCATCGCCACTGCAATAATGAGGAAACGAAAGAAGTGGGACAGTTGATAAAATAGATTGAAATGAAGCCACAGACACCTAGACAACAATTAATCTACGAATATCTTAGACAGAAGAAAACGCCTCAGGGTGCCTACGATATTCTTGACGCATGCAGAGAACATGGATTCAGGGCACCAAGCCAGATTTATCGTGTGCTGAACAAATTGATCGAATTTGGCCTGATCCACAAGGTGGAAAGTCTCAACGCTTATATCGCCTGCGAGCAGCAACACAATGTCGGACAATCCATGGTAGCCATCTGCAACAGCTGCGGTTCAGTGAAAGAAATGGCTACTGCTGATTTTGCCGACCAATTGGAAAAATTTGATGGTTGGGATGGATTTACACCTCAGGAACTGGCGGTAGAAGTCAAAGGACGCTGCTCATCGTGTAACTGAAATACAGCGGCACCCATCAAGCCTTCACTTCGCACTCACTTGCCATCACCGGATTTTGCTCTGTGAATCCAGTCGAATCTTGAACCCGGATTGCACTAGGATCGAAGCATCTCCACGACCAAGTCACCGATTCCAGCCGGATTTTCGGTGACCTGGACACCGCATTCGCGTAACACTGAGATTTTTTCCGCTGCGGTCCCCTTGCCTCCCGCAATAATCGCACCCGCGTGACCCATCCGTTTGCCCGGCGGTGCCGTAACCCCTGCAATAAAGGCAGCAACCGGCTTGGTTGCGTTTTCCTTGATCCATCGCCCGCAATCCTCTTCATCCGTACCACCGATCTCACCGCACATGACAATGGCTTCGGTTTCCGGGTCTTCGTTGAACCATCGGATCACATCGACATGCTTGGTTCCGTTGACTGGATCACCGCCAATACCCACGCAGGTTGATTGACCCAAACCCAGTTTGGTCAGCTGGTCCACCACCTCGTAGGTCAGTGTTCCGGACCTTGACACCACCCCGATCGACCCCTTCTTGTGGATATATCCCGGCATGATCCCAATCTTGATCTCTTCAGGTGTGATCACACCAGGGCAGTTCGGACCTACCAGGATCGTTTTCGAACCTGTCATCTTGTTACGTGTCTTGATCATATCCTTCACCGGAATCCCTTCGGTAATGCAGATGACCAGGTCTAACTCCGCCTCTACGGCCTCGTCGATTGCAGCCGCTGCGAAAGGCGGTGGGACATAGATCACTGAAACCGTCGCACCGGTGTGCTCTTTCGCTTCCGCAACCGTATCATAGACGGGAACACCTTCAACGACCTGACCACCCTTGCCAGGTGTGACACCGGCAACGAAAGCACGGTTTCCATCGGCATAGTCCAAACAGTTCCGGGTATGGAACAAGCCGGTTTTACCCGTCATTCCCTGAGTCATGACACGGCTGTCACGATTGATCAATATCGACATGTATTATTCTCCTCTCACCGCTTGGACGACTTTTCTCGCCGCATCATCCATCGTATCGGCAAGAATCAGCGTGAGTCCTGAATCACTCAGGATCTGTTTACCTCTCTCAACGTTCGTGCCCTCAAGCCGAACGACAACCGGCACTTTCAGTTCAACCTGACCGAACGCGGATACCAGTCCCTCGGCGATCACGTCGCATCGCATGATGCCACCGAAAATATTGACCAGCACGGCACGAATCCGATCGTTGCCGAGCATGATCCTGAACGCCGCAATGACCTGTTCCGTCGTGGCCCCACCGCCAACATCCAGAAAATTCGCAGGTTCCTCACCATGCAGCTTGATGATATCCATGGTCGCCATGGCAAGCCCGGCACCGTTGACCAGGCAGCCGATATTACCATCCAGTGAAATGTAGGACAACCCGGCGTCAGACGCCTCGATCTCTTCCGGCGATTCCTCGTCCAGGTCGCGATATTCGCTGATTTCCGAATTTCGGTACGTCGCGCTGTCATCGAAAGTCATTTTCGCATCGAGCGCGATCACCCGGCCATCCTTGGTCACGACCAGCGGATTGATCTCGGCGAGTGAGGCATCGCGGTCCCAAAACGCCGAATACAAAGAGTTGAGAAGCGTCGCCGCACTGCCCACAAGGTCTTCGGGAACACCGCAAAATCGTGCGGCCGATTCCGCGTCAGCATCGGTGAGTCCGGCTTCTGGATCAATGAATGTCTTGTGAATTTTTTCCGGTGTTTCGGCGGCAACCTCCTCGATTTCCATACCACCTTCCGGGCTGACCATCAAGACAACCCGCTGAGTTGACCGATCAACGACAAGCCCGGCGTATATCTCTGACTGAATCGGAATACCTTCCTCTACCAGCAGTCGTCGAACCGGTTGTCCTTTTGGACCGGTCTGAGGTGTCACCAAGGGTCGTTGCATAATTTCCTTGGCCGCTTGAACCGCGTCCTGTTCCGACTGCACTACGCGCACACCACCGCCCTTGCCACGCCCGCCGGCATGAATCTGCGCCTTGACAACCCAGACACTCCCGCCGAGCTGCGCCAACGCGCCGGGAACTTCGTCGGAGTTCCAGCAAACGACGTTACGCGGCGTAGCCACACCGTACTTGCGCAGGATTTCCTTCGCCTGATATTCGTGTACTTTCACTTCGCCTCTCTATTTCTGATCGAATGATTGATGATGAATCACATCATTGTCGGACTGCCCTGCGAACCGTTCGCCCGATTTCCACGGGTGATTCGATTAGGATAACTCCAGCATCCCTGAGCAATTCAATTTTTCTCTCCGCGCCGCCGAGGCCGTCGGAAATGATCGCACCTGAATGCCCCATGCGTCGATCAGGCGGCGCATGCCGTCCGGCGACATATCCCAGTACCGGTTTCGGATAATTGGCTGACGCCAGATATTGAGCCGCATTCTCTTCAGCCGCACCGCCGATCTCACCGATCAGGAGCACCGCATCCGTGTCCGCGTCGTCACGAAACAGCTCCAGGCAATCCGTGAATGCCATACCCTGGATGACATCCGCACCGATACCGACACAGGTGGACTGGCCCAGACCATCCGTACACAACTGTGCGACCGCCTCATAGAACAGCGTCCCCGCTCTCGATATCACACCGATCCGTCCCGGTTCATAGATCGATGTGGGAATGATACCGATATTGCACTTGCCGGGCGCGATAATCCCCGGGCAATTCGGGCCAATCATTTTTGAACTGGAATCTGACAGCCTTTCCTTGATTCTGAGCATGTCAAGCATCGGAATTCCTTCGGTAATGCAGACGATCAGCTCGATACCGGCGTCGATGGCTTCAATGACTGCGTCTTTCGCCGCCTGCGGTGGAACAAACAAGACCGAAGCAGTCGCGTTCGTCGCGTCCCTGGCTTCGCTGACTGTGTCAAAGACCGGCAGGTTGAGGTGCTTCTGCCCACCTCTTCCGGGCACGACACCACCAACCATCTTGGTACCGTATTCAATCGCACGGTGCGAGAAAAAACTTCCCCGATAACCGGTTATGCCCTGGCAGAGTACGCGGGTGTTTGATTCGACCAGTATGCTCACAACTTCAACTCAGCGAATTTTCTTCAACAACCCAACCGCATCATTCATGGTATTCGCCAATTGAATCGGTATTCTCGAATTCCGGAGCAGTGTGATCCCATGTTCTTTTTTTGTGCCGGCGAAACGCACAATGATCGGTTTTCTGATCCTGGTTTTTCTGTTTGCAGTAATCAGACCTTCCGCTACCGTATCACAATGAGTCAATCCGCCGCCGACTACATTTACAAAGAGAGCCTTGATGGAATCATCCTGGACAACCGTCTCGCAGGCATCTGACACATCGGACCGGGAGGCGATCGGTGGCAGATCCAGAAAATTAGCCGGTTCCAGGCCGCTCAGCTTCAGTAGATCCATGGTTGCCAGCGCCAGGCCGGCACCGCCGACCAAAAGCCCGATATCCCCGTGAAGTCTGACATAGTTATAACCGCTCTGTGCCCTGAATCGACGGTCCGACTCCTGATTCAGGTCCAGGATTTCAGAAAACTCCTCATGACGGTAAAGCGCATTGTCATCCAGTTCCATCTTGACATCCAGAGCCACAAGACTGCTGCCTCCGACCACCGCGAGCGGGTTCAGTTCTATGGAGAGCGCATCGAGTTCGACTGCTGCCTGATGCATCCGTCGGCAAAGACCGACAAAGTCCGTTGCAAGGGACTCTTCGAGCCTCATATCTTGCGCGAGTTCGGCCAGTTCGTCGTGATCGGGCGGTGCATCAACAGATACGGAACGGCGTTGTACCGACTGCGCGGAGTCATCCAACGCGGTCTCGATTCCACTGCCGCCAGATGCCGACGTAAGAAGAATGAGTTCCCGCCGATAACGATCAAGCAGCAAGGCCAGATACATCTCTCTGTCAGCATCGCAACCCTGCTCAACATAGACTGACTTGACGAGCAGTCCTTCCTCACCGGTCTGAGGGGTTACAAGTCTGCGCCCGAGCAATGTCCGCGCCAGCGTGCCTACCTCTGGTCTGGAACGGGCGATCTCGACACCGCCGAAGCGTCCCCGGTCACCAGCCAGAATCTGTGCTTTCACCACCCAGTAGTCGGCATCAATCCGATCCGCAATACCTTCCGCTTCGTCAGCGGAAAACGCCACTTCTCCAGAGGGAAAGGAAAAACCGTATCGCCTCAGAAGATTTTTCGCTTGATATTCATGGACGAACATTGGCTTGCTTTCATATCAAAGTGAATCGGTAATGACATAACCCTAATTTTAACCAAAGCAAGGCAATGTGGCACTGACTTTGAATATAGAGGGATTTGATGCTTTGTGACAAAGTTCGTACCGGGACCGCAGGTCTGTCTAGCCGACGAAGCGAGAAAGTCACCGATCAGAGGTGACAGATCAGCGGATTGGGTATGATTCTCCGACACGAATGTTGTTTTACCATCATTTCGCATTCAGCGTCGATCTTTCGCAATGTCGCCTCAACAGGTGAATCCACTTTGAAGGTGGCAATGTGCTCATAACAGTCTGGGTATTCCATTTCGTTATTGCGCCATACGCTCAATGGATGCTCTTACCTGTTCAGCCAAAAAGAGCGCGAAAGGTTGAATGTCCTGATTGATGCTTGCCTGTTTAAGCGCTGAGAGGTAGGTATCACGTTTTTCGACAAGAATCACACCCCATGGATAACCCCCCGATGCCAGCATGGTGTTCATAGTAAATCGCGCAATTCGTCCGTTTCCATCCGGATAGGGATGGATGTAACCAAAAAGCCAATGTCCGAGAACAGCTCGCACAGCCGGTTCGTCCTCACTTTCCAGCAAGTCGAATAATACTGGCATCGCGTCACGTACTGTTTCCCAACGAGGGGGCATGTGGCGCGACCCTCGTAAATAAACGGGGTGATTGCGGTATCCTGCCAGTGCCGAGGCTGGAATCAAACCAGCAGTAACACTAGGCTGGAACAGTTCCCGGTACCAATTTTGATGAGCAGTTCGCACCATGCGACCAGGATCAGCTCCGCCAATAACCTCAGATACAGTTTCTCTGACCATTTGGAATGCCTGCCAGTAACCACGTGCCGCCAATGCGTCGCGGCTACGACGGTCAGCATCATTGCTGTCAGGATTCCAGTTGCCCGAACGCACCCGTTCGATCAGTTCATGCGATACGCGATAGCCTTCAATCGACAAAGAATGGTAGGCATCACTCTGATAGATGTCATCTACGAAAGACAGATATGCATTTGCATTCTTTACCACTCCGGGTGCCTTGGGGAACACATCTATCACAGGCTCGCGCAAAGTCTTCCACATAGATTTCAGTCGGACAGCAATTGGTGCTTGCTCCCGATCAGGGGCAACAAATTTTTGTTCCGGTGTGAATGGGTCGGACTCGTAAACAACATACCCGGCACTCTTCATCACCGTTAGAATTTCGTCTGCCTCAGATACTCGACCCACCCGGCGCAATGCTCCGGCAAGCCGACCGGCAATAGACGAATGACCGTCATTGAGAAGTCGGCCCAGTAGGTCGGTTGTGTTTCGGAGACTACAGAGCACTATAGCCGCTTCGACCGGATTGCGAGATAAGAATGCCGCAGACGATTTGATCAGTGCTGGTTCAGGTTTGAGAATATTGAGGCCATCCAGAATCGTCATATCCTCATCCGGAGGCATGCCTGACTGTTCGAGATCGTAGAGGGATGTATCAAAAGGTAGCTCAATGTTATTATTGGACCCTTCGGTCGTATAGATGATGACCTGCTTCGGGACTACAGTGTTTTCTGCATGAAACAGTAGTGATTGCTCTGGAGAAAAGTGCCAGACATCACCGAATCGAGCGTTGCAATAGGATGCGCAGAATTCCCAGAAAGAAGCAAACCACGGTGTCGTGTCACCAGGAGTTGTGTAATGACTGAAAGAGATGAGCCAGCCTTTGATAATCGGGCGCAAAAAGCCGTTCCGAACCAACCGTTCGCGGTGTACACGTGTAAACTCGCTGGAGCGGAATACTCGTCGTCCGTCCTTTTGGAGTTTTTCGAGTTGCACAAGCGACGCAGCAAGCTTTTCATTCGGTGAGACCATGTTGTATAGATACAGGTTAAAACAAGTGTATTGTGTGTTTCCATTGCAAGTATATCATGTTGTGCTCTTACAAGTATTTTGTGTATTGGTGACAAATTCACGTCGAATTGGTAAGGCGAAATTCTCTATGTGTAATTTCCAGACTATGGGAGTTAGTTTTTATTTGACCGCCCCCAAACCGCTGGCCTGAATGGCTTTCCGACATCGTAAATCTCTCATAGCCGAAAAGTACCTGATGTCTGCAATTGAATTTTCACACACCCAGACATTCCGTTATATATTCACACTGCATTTAGCAATAACTCGGAAGCAGGTTTTACCAACAACAAAACGATGTGCTGTGATCCATTGCTGCCAGGCGATCATACGCGGCGTGTCTGAACGGGCTATGGATACAGGTAGACAGTCAAGACTGGATCAGATGGGAACGGGTAATCTCGTAAATTCAATTTTCAGTCGCGAGAATATTCAATGAAAGGGCTACCTAAAAACCTGATCTATGCCATTGCAAGCCGACTGGTCTTGAATTTCGCCGCCATGGCATTTCTTGGTGTCACCCTGTTTCTCACCTGGCAAACGAGTACCTGGCAGAATCTTTTCGGTTTGAGAGGTGTTGCATTCTTGATCTGCGGACTGATTGTCTCTGGCGGAATCATTGGTGCTGTCTCAGCCCGCCTACATCGCGGTCTGGCAGGAATAATTGTCTCGCGCGGCGGCGATGAGCTGAGCGCAACCGGTGCTGCCATCATTCGCTGGACAGGAACGATTGTGCTGCTCGTACAACTGTTGCTGGTCTATTATCTGACTGCTTGGGCATTCGAAACGTGGATTGTAAATCCACCGGCTTAGTCACTTATCATCAGTCAACCGCTCTGTATCCGGGTAGACACTGACGACCGGAACCTTGCCCGCCTGCAGTTCATTCTGAAGTGAGGTCCAATAATCGACACTGAGCAACGGTGCGTGTTCCTGCGCAAACCGTCGGCGCAGGTCGCGATGGGGCAGACACAGTCCTACGACAATCTCTTCAGGCAGAAAAACCACACCTTCCTCGAAATACCAATCTGGAATGTCCTCTTCGCCATCGACCCGGTCGGTATTTGTCCGTATCTTGACATCAGTCAGCGATTCCAATGCGTCGTAGTCGTATAGATACACCTTCATGTAAGAAGAGACGCCGTAGTTGCGCGCGTCCAGGTCCCGATTGAATATGTTCGCCGCAGCATTGTTCTTTATGCAGTAGCCAAGATTGCTCATTGCGATCCCGGCCTGATGGGGTGTAGCGTCCTGAAGATAGAGCGGCAACGGTGTCAGGCGCCGCTGAACCACCAGATAACGGAAGATCACTGCACCGCTTTCGCAACGAACGCTGCTCTTGGCAAACTTCAGCAGCATGTCGCGTAATTCCTCATCAAACCACGACAAGTCCAATCTCAGGTTGTAGTAGATGATATTGTCGAGCATGCTATCGGTACGGTTGATGACATGTACCTTGCTGTACTTCTCGAGTACTGATTCGACTCCACCGAATTCTCCCCACTTGTAGTCACCGGTTGGCTCATCTCGTAAGACCTTTAGTATGTAGGCGGATTGCGGCATGCAGAATCCGATCGCAACCGTACCCAGTTTCCCGGGTGCCACACTCATGGGTTCGCCATAAGATTCAAACTCGCTCTCAAGTTCGTTCATGACTGCAACTTTACCCAGATGGTTATAACCCACAGTGGAGTAGTGCAGTCCCAGTGGACGCATTGGCATGATACTGCGCAGAAAACGGCTGAGTTCGTGATAATAAATATTGGTCACATGAAAATTCGCCAATGTCGAGCTGAACATATTGTGCGCATAGGTCGCGCTGGTAATCAGAGCATCGACATATATTCCATTTTCTCCATTCAGCAATGCAATAATGAAAGGACGATAGCGCTCGTGGTCAAACGTCACGCGACCGACCAGGTAGGCACCGCGGTTACGAAAAAATCCAGCCAGAAACATTTCGATCGTCATCGGACCGCCTGAGAGACGAGATTCGAGACCAAGATTACGATTGGCTCGCTTGACTATCCGCTTGGCATCCCGTTCGATATTTTCAAATGGCACCCGAAAATCCACGATCTGAAGCATTTTCTTGACGTGCTCTGCTGTCAGCAAATCTCCGATCTCATGTCTGACCAGTTGATCTGCCATTACCTCATCGGTTTCGTACTTGCTGCGGTAGCTGGCATAATCATCAACCCGCCATTCCCCGTGATATATCTTGCGCCTGATCGAATGCAGATAGGCAACTGACAGATCGGCGGCGTACTCACCTTCAACCAAGTGCAGATATCTTCTCTCAACTTCGTCCCAATACGTTACATCCGCAGTCAGTTCAGGAAATTCGCTTCTCACA
Organism: Arenicellales bacterium; assembly: GCA_963666625.1. GTDB lineage: Bacteria > Pseudomonadota > Gammaproteobacteria > Arenicellales > JAJDZL01 > JAJDZL01. Next base: position 1,673,154 of record OY762925.1, on the reverse strand, counting down.
TAGTTGCTGAATTCGTGAATGCTTATGCTGTAAAGCTGCAGTCTGCGACTGCTTAACCGAAGTGAGCGCGCGTGATCGCGATTTTCGAACGCCTGCTTTGAGAGTTCCGGGATTTCCTTGAACTCGCGATAGAAGTCTCGAAATTCTTCCAAAACAAGATCAGCGATACGGCTTAGCTGTGATTGCGAATCGCCGAGCTGCGAACTCTTCTTATTCTGAATGTCGAAATATTGCAAAGGTCACCGATGGCAAGAATGCCCGAACCTGTTCAGATGACGGAAATGATATTTCGCGTCTATTAATAAAAGTAATAGGGGTGTAGAATTACACGCTCTTGTCCGAACGGCAATCATGCTGTTCAGACCGGTCGACTTTCCGGGATTGCATTTCAGACAACCGGACTGATGTCCGCAACCGGCACCACCCGGTGATTCATTCTCCCTCACCGCCGGGCGCGGCACCTGGTGTACCGTCCTACACCGGAATGTCAGCCGGCAGGCACCGCCCTGAGATGCCGGCGCGGCGAAGCGACATTCGTGAACGACTCCGGCCTGAATTTCTCGGCATTCACGATGCTGGCACTGTCACCGGTCGCCCGAATCACATACATGCCCTCACGCTCGGCCATTTGGTCGGAATCCGAGTCACAACGTATATAGGCAATCGCACCATACACCGCTCTCGAACTGAAATCCGGAAAATACCTCGAAATATCCCTCATCGTCGCCACGAACCGCTCCACGTCATCCGGCCTCAGGGTCGACTTGACCTCAACTACGACCACCTCCTGACCATTCGCCGCTACCAAATCAAACTCCCTGCGCGTGCGCTTGCCGTCAGCCCGGTCATAGAACTTACGCCAACGGGAATAGATATCCTGCACCTTGATCCCGCGTTCGTCCAGCAAGTCAACCAGATCACCCTCGACCAGTGACTCCACCAACTTGCCCCAGTTGCTGTCCAACTCACTCACCTTGTGGGCATTCTTGCTGACCTTGGCTTCCGTCCGCTTCATCTGCTCGGAGGTCTCCCTGACCATGGCCTCCGTCCGCTTCATCTGCTCGGAAGTTTCCTTCTGCATGGCGCGTATTAGCGCCACCTCTTCCTCGGCCCGGTCCTGCTTGGCGGTAATCGATGCCATGTGCTTTTCGAACTGTGCCCGGTATTCTCTGATCTGTTCCTCTGTCGTCTTTTCACTGTCCATTGTCTCTCTCCATTTCGGATGGGTTTTTCCTTGCGTGCCGATCATCGGTATGGAAGCCATGTGGGCCCGATCGAAAAGATGAGGGCATTTTAACCGATTGCAAGTGACATACGCCGATTCCTTTCGCCACTCGATGACATTTGCCAAACATCAGAAGACGATACAGCTCGATGCACAAACCGGTATCGCTGTTCAAATATACGGCCCGATGGTAAATGACCACCGACGGCCCATACCGCCAGAGACCGTGTCCGGTTCAGGATGTGATGTCACCGCATGTTCACCCGGCTATCACGATGCCGCATCACGGCTGTGATCGACAGGATCAGCCCGCGACCGGCAGGTCTCGCATCATCAGACCAAGCGCGAGACCGCAGCCGGAAACCGAACCCCGCATCAGCGTCCAAATCCACTTGTAACCACACCGCCACCACACTTTTACCCCTCTTTCGTCTGATTGAGAAGTTCTAGCGGTGACCAGACACTGACCGGTCCGTATCGAGGTTCCGTAAAGTCCCTAGTATTGCCAGTTATAAGGACGGCACCACCTGCCACAGCCGTTGACAAATAAACCTCATCATCAGAGTCGAGTAGACCGAACTCGAGTTTCGCTGGCTCGATCATATCAGCTAATTGCTCAATCTCCCGAATCAATGAATTCAAGGTGCTGATGTAAGGGCTCATTCCAGGCCAGCCGAATACTTTTATATATTCGGATAGAATCGTATCGGATAGTATGATCTGGTGATGTCGTGCAACTTTGTCGATGACTTTACGACAGGTGCCGCCTGTTCGTGCCGCTGATATCAAGACATTGCAGACCAATACTACCTTCATGCATCACGTTCGCGGCGTGATGCAGAAATTTCCGCGACGTGTCTTCCATAATCTCGTCCTCTGAGCGAATTTTATCCTCGCGCGACTCACGCGCCTCCATAAGCGTCGAAGCAATTCTGTCAACAATTGTGTTTCGGTCTACCACAAGTTTGAACTTGAACAGAATCCCTTCGTCGATGCGGACTGCCTCCATGAAGTCACCCTCCTGAAGATTGGTTCCTTTACGCAAATTGGCTGGAATGGTGACTTGGAACTTCGGTTTGACTTTGACCAGATTCATGATGCTTCGGCACCAATTTAGTTGGAAAGTTGTAATTTTTTACCACGACGTTAGGAAATAGACAAGTTTTCTGCTCTAAAACGCTGAAAGCACCTTTACCGGATCGCTATTTTATGAAATGCTTACGAATCTTTAGATGATATGGCAGCCTATACCGTCCACACTACTACCTGACCAACCATCATCTGTTATTTTGCAGTATCAAGTGTGTCCAAGTGACAGGTCAATGACGCTGCCCCAGCATCGGGCACACTCAGTCCCCGAGAACACTGCCCACATTCAGTTGGACCTGTGAAGCCCATTCCGCGGCCGGTAGTTTTCCGCCATCCGAGCGGACTCTGCCAACCCGAATTGAACCCCCTTTCGTAGCAACTTCAAACCCGTCGTCATCGATGGCGATGACTTCTCCGGGAGTACCTTCACTGTTGCTCAGGGCGGCATCGTAAATTTTCAGCTCAATGTTGTTGTGGGTTGTCCAAGCGCCGGGCTGCGGATTCCCTGCGCGAATAATGTTGTATACCTTCGGTGCCGATTCATTCCAGTCCAGCTTCGCCTGGCTCTTACCGAACCAGGACTCGTAGGAACCGTCGTCAAGGTTCTGTTGAATTCGCGGTGCCGTACCGTTTCGGACAAGATCGAGAGACTCAATCATCGCGTCGACACCCATGGGAAACAGTTTTTTGAAATATATGTCTCCCAACGTCTCATCGGGTCCGATATCACAGGTCTTCTGCATGAGAATCGGACCTTCGTCCAACCCGTCGTCGGGCCAGAATATGCTCAGACCGGTTTGGGTTGCCCCCATTGCAATGGGCCAGTTGATGGATGACGGTCCCCGGTGCATCGGAAGCAACGATGGGTGATATTGAAAGGAACCGAATTTCGGTACATCCAAAACCCTTGAAGGTACAAACAGCAGCACGTAAGCCATCATACAGACATCGGCCTCGAAAGATTCCATCAGTTCAACTGCCTCGTCTGTTTTCCATGACGCCGGCTGATGTACCGGAATGCCTTTTTCCTGTGCCAGTTGTTTCAACACATCTTCAGGGCGACCTTCCTTGTCCGGGGCAGTGCAGACCGCGACAACATTTTCCCCGCGCTCAAGCAATCTTTCCAATACCGCTCGACCGAAAGCCTGCTGTCCATGTACGACAATTCTCATGAAAAGCTCTCCTTTTCCAAATTTAGTCCAACTGTTTTCAGCGCGGAATTGAATCCGATGTATGAATGCAACAGCCCGGTCAGACGACGCCGGCTTCGCGCATGCTGGAAATTTCGGTCTCGGAAAAGCCAAGCTCTGCCAAGACTTCGTCGCTGTGCTCCCCGAGAAGCGGTGAACGCATCACATCAGCTGGAGATTCGGACAGCTTGATCGGGCAGCCGACAGACAGATACTTGCCGCGTTCGGGATGATCGACCTCAACAATCGTTCCGGTTTTGCGCAATGAAGGCTCTTCCGACAGTTCTTTCATGGACAGAATCGGACCCACCGGGATATCCAGTGGGTTGCAGATGTCCATGACCTCGAACTTGGTTTTTGTCATTGTCCACTGCTCAATCGAGTCGAAAATCTCATTGAGCCTGGGCAGACGGGCATCTGGTGTCGCGTAGTTCGGGTCCTCCTTCCATTCGGGCTTGCCGATCACGTCGCAGATCCTCTGCCACACAGCGGCCTGGGTAATGAAGTATGTGTATGCGTCGGGGTCGGTTTCCCAGCCTTTGCATTTCAGAATGCGACCCGGCTGTCCACCGCCGGAATCGTTACCGGAACGCGGAGTGGCCTCACCAAAGGGTACGTTCTCACCAAATTGTGAATACTCTTTCAGCGGTCCGACTTTAAGACGCTGCTGATCGCGCAATTTGACTCGACACAGATTCAAAACCCCATCCTGCATTGCCGCCATTACCCTCTGACCTTTCCCGGTTTTCTCCCTGTGAAACAGCGCGGTTACAATACCCAGCGCCAAATGCAGCCCGGTACCTGAATCACCAACCTGCGAGCCTGTAACCAAAGGCAACCCATCCCGAAATCCGGTAGTGGAAGCGGAACCTCCGGCACACTGGGCAACGTTTTCATAAACCTTGCAATTCTCGTACGGCCCTGGACCAAAACCCTTCACTGACGCCATGATCATTGCGGGATTGATTTCCTGGACCCTTTCCCAGCCAAATCCCATTCTGTCCAATGCTCCGGGTGCAAAATTTTCCACCAGAACATCGCACTCCCTGATCAGTCGCTCAAGCACTTCCTTGCCCTGCGGTGTCTTGGTGTTAAGTGTCAGGGAGCGTTTGTTGTGATTGAGCATGGTGAAATACAGCGAATCGGCTCCTGGCACATCCACCAATTGCTTCCGCGTCGCGTCGCCAACGCCGGGGCGCTCAACTTTGATTACATCTGCTCCGAACCAAGCCAGAAGCTGGGTACATGTCGGGCCGGACTGGACATGGGTAAAATCAAGAATTTTGACGCCTTCAAGCGCTCTCATGTTCTGAAACTCCGAGTTGCAGGTTATTGAAATTACTTATACATAGTTTGCGCTTTAGTGCCCGGCGCATATTCATCCGGATCCACCCAAACGTTGATTACCGCGCATTTTCCGGTACTTGCGATTGCTTCGCGGGCCCGTTGCAGTGCGGGCTGAATCTGTCCCGCTTCATGTACCTCCTCTCCGTATCCACCGATCATTTCGGCGAACTTGCTGAACGGCACATCTCCCAGTTTGTTGCCCACATCTCCCCGTTCCATTCCATACTTCGTAATCTGCCCGTAGCGAATCTGGTTCATGGCCGAGTTGTTACCGACGATTGCCAGGTAAGGCGCTCCAAACCGCTGAGAGGTTTCCATATCGAACGCAGTCATGCCGAATGAGCCATCACCATAAAGACAGACGACTTCCTTGTCCGGATGGGCGAGTTTTGCCGCCATCGAGAATCCGGTACCGACTCCTAGTGAACCGAGCGCGCCTGGGTCCATCCACTGACCGGGCTTGCGCGGACGAACGGCTTGTGCCGAAATCGTCACAATGTCCCCACCATCACCGACATAGATGGAATCGTCGCCCAGGAACTGATTGATTTCGTACGCCAGACGATACGGATGAATCGGATTCTGGTCGGTTGTGAACATCGGCATCAGTTTTTCAAGCTTTTTGGCCTCAATCTGCCTGAGATGCTTCATCCAGTCCTGACGCATTTGCCGTGCTCCCCGGTCAATCCTTCCACTCGCAGCCTGTGCGACCGCTTCAAGAATGCTCCCCGGATCACCGGCGATTCCCAGATCGATGTCCCTGTTCTTGCCCACAGTGGCATAACTTTGATCGATTTGTACGAGAGTCAGGTCAGTCGAAATACGCTTGCCATATCCCATACGGAAGTCAAACGGTGTACCGACGATGATGATTACGTCTGCATTTGAGAATGCGTCACGGCGTGTGCGGTCAAAGTGATGCGGGTCATCTTCCGCCAGCATGCCCCGACTTGCGCCGTTCATATACGCGGGAATGTCCAGTGCGCGAGCGAATTCGATCGCCTGTTCGTGTCCCTGCGAAGCCCAGACCTGCTGGCCAAACAGCACTGCCGGACGTTCGGAATTGATCAGGATGTCAGCCAATCTCTCAATGTCAGCAGGATCGCCGACTGATTTGGCCGATGCGCGGTAGTGTCCCGGTTTCGGGATGACTGCCTTGTCGATCGGGATTTCGGCATCAAGAATATCGCGGGGAATTTCCAGATACGACGGACCGTAGGCGCCATTGAAGCATTCGCGCGCCGCCATGCAGACCATATCCGCTACTCGTTCTGTCGAGAACACACCCGAAGCGAACTTGGTGATGGGAGTCATCATGTCGACATGCGGAAGATCCTGCAAAGACCCCATTTTGTGCTGTGTCAGGGAACTCTGCCCGCCAATATGCAAAATTGGACTTTCGGATCTGAATGCGGTCGCAACGCCGGTGACCGCGTTCGTGCACCCGGGACCGGCGGTGGTCACGACACAGCCAAGCTTGCCGGTCTGGCGCGCATAGCCGTCGGCGGCGTGTGCAGCGGTTTGCTCGTGTCGTACGTCTACGATACGGATGCCCTCGTCGATGCACCCGTCGTAGATATCGATAATGTGCCCGCCGCACAAAGTGAATATGGTATCCACACCTTCGGAGGCCAGCGCCTTGGCAACCAGATGTCCGCCGGATATTACGTTGCCGCTTTTGTCCTTTTGGACCAGCGTGTCGGTCGCGGTATCTCTTGTGAAGTCATTCATGGTCAATTCTCTCAATTTCTATATGTCTGTGATTTCAAACTCGTGGCTGTTCGATATTGTTCAGGTATGTTCGGTACTATTCTTTCAAGTGCTTGCGAAATCGAAATTCAATTCCTTTCATCGCAATACTACCGGCACCAAATCCAGTTCATGAACAGATGCAATACGCATGATGATGGCAAACCCCTGTCCTTCTCCCCTGTATGCTGAAACCTATCCTTGTCCTGTACCCATTCCAGAACTCTCTCGGCGGCGACGTTGGTATTTTTGAATTAGGGGATAGCAAATCAAGGCTACAGCCAGTGCGATGCAAACTGCGGAGATTGGACGGGTAAAGAAAATACTGACATCACCATGTGAACCGATCAGTGACTGTCGCAGCGAACGTTCGGCAAGAGGTCCCAGCACAATTGCAAGAACAGCTGGAGCAACCGGATAATTCAGCTTCCTGAGCAAGTAACCGACAACACCAAAAACCAGCATCAGCCATACGTCGTGCATCGTCTGAGTCGGCGCGTAGCCGCCGACCACGCAGAGAATATAGATGACTGGCGCAAGGATGCTGAACGGCAGTGTGAGTATCTTGACGAACAGCGGGATAAAGGCCAGGTTGATCAGCAACGTGGCAAAATTCGCGATGTACAGCGAACCGATCAGACCCCAGACGAATTCCGGATTTTCAGTAAACAACAGGGGCCCCGGCCGCAACCCCCAAATGATCATACCGCCGAGCAGAATCGCAGTCGTCGGAGACCCGGGAATACCCAATGTGATCATCGGAAGCATGGAACCCGTTGAGGCGGCATTGTTGGCTGCCTCCGGTGCTGCGACACCCGATACATTGCCCTTGCCGAAACTGTCGGGATCCTTGCTGAATGTCTTTGCGAGACCGTAGGACATCAAGGACGCCGGGGTGGCACCCGCCGCCGGAAGGGTTCCTACAAAATAACCCAATGCCGAACCCAGTGTCGTGGTCTTGATGTAGTTGGAAATGTCCTTGAAGTTGTGCTTCATCCGCTGCCAGGAAATGGTGACCTTGTGCACCATGACCTCGCCCTTGGTGGTCTCAAGGGTCCAGAGCATCTCACCGATTCCATAGATGCCGATAGCCAGAACGAGAAAGTTGATTCCGTGGAGGAATCCGTCAATATTGCCGAATATCAGTCTCGGCTGACCGGAAATGATGTCCAGTCCGACTGCCGCCATAACCAGTCCGATCAGGATGGAGAATACCGTCTTCGGTATATCGTCACCGCCAAGGCCGATAAATGTCGCAAAGGCCAACACCATGAGTGCGAATTCTTCGGTAGGGCCGAATCTGAGTGCGAATGATGCAAGTGGCGGAGCAAATGCGGTAAACAACACTACCGATATCGTACCACCGACAAACGACGCCACCGCAGCTGCGGTCAACGCCCTGTCCGCATGTCCTGCCTGAGCGAGAGGTCTTCCGTCGAAGACCGTCGCCACCGCCGTTGAGGCACCCGGAATTCCCAGTGTAATGGAACTGATCGCGCCTCCGTACATCGCGCCGTAATAGATTGCAGCGAGAAAGATAATCGCCGCTGTCGGAGGCACCAGAAATGTAATCGGCAGCAGAATCGCAACACCATTGACCGACCCAAGCCCCGGCATCGCGCCGATCAGCAACCCCAGGGTACAGCCAACAATAATCATTGTCAGATTGAGGGGCTGCATCGCGTCCGTCAGGCCGCCCATCAGATGCAGGATAATGTCTTCCATTGCCGGATACGGTAATTAGTTGATATAGGTTGCCCGATTCTGTCTTTCGACGGATTGTCCTGTAAAAACTTCAGTTGCTGCTGTCGGCATACAAATCGACTGTCGTACTCATTCTGTTACTCGGATTACACCACGCCGAGAATCTACGAATACATAAGATCATAAATCGGGTAGAACAACGGTTCTGAAATCGACTTCGGAAGTGGAATCTTCAATGCCCATTCGAATAGACAGAATATGAACACAGGCACCACGATCATCATTGCGACCGTAACCAGCCAGGAGTGTCGACCGACAAACTTCAAATAGAACAGCAGAAACAGGAACAGTGCAGCATAGATGCCAAGCAAGTGTGTCACAGCCAGCAAAAATACGATTGACCCCGACGATATTCCTACCAGCAACGCGGTCTCACGGGTCATATACAGGTCGTAGTTTGTTGACTCCGGGGTTATTTTTCGAAACCACCGGACAATCGTAGCCACACAGGCAAGCAACATGCCCGCCGACAGCCAGAATGGCCAGGCACCCGACCCGGGTCCGCGTTCAGGTACCCAACCAATGCGAAGTTCGGCACTCTTGATCATCAGGGCGATGGAGCACAGTGCCAGCAATATGGCGAACAGAAGTTCTGCGGTACGAACTGTCATGGCCTCCTACCTCCCATTTATGAAATTGTCATCCCACACGTTGGCGACGGTGTAAGAACTGAGTGCTGCCAACTCAAGCCGCAATCAATTGCCTGGGAATATTCGAACAACACATACCGGTGCGAGACTATTGCCGCCGCACCGGTATGCGTTCAGGTGAGTTCCAAGAACTAATACGATTTATTCACCAGTGATCGCAGATGCACCGACCGATTCAATCAGATCCTTATGCAATGCAATCTGCTGTTGATGGTACATGCCGAGATCGTCGCCTGCCAACCACTGATCACATGCAAGTCCGTCATCTGTACAGAACTGTTGCCACTCCGCCGAATCGAAGAGCGCCTTGAACAGAGCAATGTACCAATCCTGAGCTTCCTTAGACATTCCCGGAGGACCGTTGATGGATCGCTGCATGTAGTATTGCATGTCCGTACCGAGTTCTTTAGCAGTGGGAACATCAGGATACGCAGGAAGTCGCTCTGCTGTGAACTGAACGATTGGTTTGGTCTCGCCGGCTCTATAGAATTCATTCTGTTCCGCCGGGTTGTTCACAGTCGAGTCAACGTGATTTCCAACCAGATTCTTCGCTACGGTACCACCACCTGGGAAAGGAATATAGGTTACGTCGTATCCGAATTCTTTCTCCATCATCGCAGTCAGGATCGAGTCTTCCTGTCCGGAGCCGGTGCCGCCGACTTTCCAGGAATTTCCAGCTGCCTTCACTGCAGCAATGTAGCTGTCCAGATCAGTGATGTCTTCGCGGCCACTGTTCACCCACAGTACAAAGTTGTCAACCGCCATGCGGCCGATCGGGGTGAAATTCGATACGTCGACACCAATGTCTTTCTGGATGACTGGCGTAGTGTAGAAACTGTTGAGTGTGACCAGAATGGTATGGTCGTCGCCATCTTTACCTTGCAGGTAACGCAGAGCTTCAGCTCCGGAACCGCCCGGCTTGTTGATCGGGATGATCGGCCGTGGAGACAGATCTTTCTGTTCGGCCAAGCCCTGCAGCAAGCGCGCAATCTGGTCTGCACCACCACCCGCACCCGCCATGATGATCAATTCAATGGGTTTTTTCGGGGACCACTCAGCCATAGCCGGCGACTGCAGTCCTACAGTTGTAATGACAACAGCTGCGACTAGCGCAACAGTCATCTTCATCTTAAAAATAAATTTTGTCATGAGTTTATTCTCCTTTCCTCCTCAGTGTAGGAAATAAATTATGTTTGACTCGCGGTATACGATATACCAAAAGTAAAATTGTAAATCAAAGTAATTGTACTATTGTTTTATTTTTTACCTCTCGCGACCGTTTTCCGACCTGTTTGCACAAGATTCAAACTCACAGCCAGCACAAGTAAGTCAATCGAAATGCACCAGTACTGGTTTATCTTTCTGCAATCACTTTATCGCAAAGATACGATTTCGCCCCAATTCGATCCGCTGAACAGCAGATTGTCTTCAATCCAGCCAAACCGAACAGCTGCGGACATCATCGTTCATTTTTTTCACCATCCATACGTCCTACTCACCGTGCTTGGACCCGTTCTGATTGCGGTCGGTATTACGATGGACTGACAATGGAGCAATGGCGTTGATTCGGTTCGATTGTCGAGATTCGGGGAACCGGTAGGAGACCGCCCGCTTGAATGATCGATCCAATGACAAAGTCTCAATAAAATTCCAGGCACCTCCGATTTTTGCGATAATACTCACTGAGACGATTAAATTCAGGTGGCGCTATCAGCGCCATCAAGTTTGGATTTTCCGGGGCATCCACCGCGGTCGCGGCTGTATCGACAGTCTGCCAATAGTCTAGACTGGCGGTTCAGGCGTTGATTGCAGCCGTGACCGCGTTTTCTGCTAAGGAGCGATTTCCACAGATCCGTGGACGGTTGGGACAAACGAGTGCGCGCTGGTTCGTTCCACCTCAATAGTGCGATCAATAATGTACCAAAGGGCGGGTTGCTGGAATTTTACGCTGAAGTTTAACCGGTTATCCTCGCCATCTTGATCGGACATCTTGCGCAAGTTTCACCGCGTCAATCGCGTTTGTAAGAAAACGGGGCGCGGTATCTTTGTCGATCGTTCGGGGTCAGTAGCGATTGTGGCATGTGCTATCATTCTGCCACTGATCAAGCGGTTGTTCAGAAAACGAAAAATCCTCCTCCATCTGATTTCCAACAGTCCATGACCATATGGTTTAGCGCATGAACACTGAACTCGCCGAATCCTCAAATTTCAAACACCTATTCAGTCCTCTTGAGCTGGGACACAAAACCCTCAAACACCGACTGAACTTCGGTGCCCATACAGCCAACATGGCTGTCGACGGTCTGCCAGTCGAACGACATCATGGCTATTATCTCGAACGGGCGATCGGTGGCGCCGCCATGATCGTTGTCGAACCAGTGCCGGTCCACCAGACAGGAGTGCTCACACGCGGTAACTTCCGAAGCGGAGACGACAGCGTCATCGATCATTTTCGAAAGATCACTGACAGTTGCCATGAATACGGAACCGTGATGATTCAACAGCTCTATCACGTCGGCGCACATGGGGACTGGGACAACTCTTTCACGCCTAACTGGTCCCCATCCGGACGGCCATCCATGCACGACCACGACGGTAGTGTCACAATGTCCGACCGCCAGATCGCCGAGATCATCACGAGCTTCGCCGAAGCCGCGTTACGCGCGAAGAATGCCGGATTTGATGGGTGTGAGCTGATGGCCGCATACAATGCATTGATCGAACAGTTCTGGTCACCATTCACCAACCGGCGCGATGACGACTATGGCGGGTCGTTTGAAAAAAGAATGAAATTTTCGGTCGATCTGCTTGCGGCGATTCGTGATGCGGTCGGTCCGGATTTCATCATCGGTGTCTGCACAAGTTTCGATCCAATCGTTCCCGAAGTGTTGCCGATCGAGACCATGCAGGAAGTGGCGCGCTATCTTGATGAGCGCGGTCTTTTCGATTACGTGACGGTGGGAACCGGTGGTTATTACAACTTCACCATGATTATTCCGACCGCTCTGCACGAAGACCAACTGGGTATGCCGTTTGCGGCAAAAATACGCGAGTCGGTCAAGCACGCGAAGGTTCAGGCTGAAAGTCATATCAGAACACCGGAGAGCGCAAACTATGCGATTGCTTCGGGAAGCGCCGATATGGTCAGTATCGTACGGGGACAGATCGCCGATCCGCACATGGCGAACAAGGCCATGCAGAATAGAGTTGACGAGATCAGGCCCTGTCTTTCTTGCAATCAGATGTGCTGGGGACGACGCTATCGCGACTATTGGATCAGTTGTCTGGTCAATCCTTCCGCCGGACGGGAATTTGAGATCGGTGGTGACCGATTCACCAAGGCCGAGACCTGTCGGAAAATTCTTGTGGTGGGTGGCGGACCCGCTGGTTGTGAAGCGGCGCGCGTTGCCGCGGCGCGCGGACATAGTGTCACACTGGCTGAAGCTTCGGGCAATCTGGGAGGACAGTTTCGGCTAGCTGGCCTGCAACCGCGTAGAGGCCAGATTACCGACTATCTGGGATGGATGGAAAGGGAATTGGTTCGACTCGGGGTTGACATAAGGTTCAATACACCGTTTTTCGCAGAAGATGTGGTGGAATTCGGCGCAGACGCGGTCATCCTGGCCACCGGTTCACTACCATCCTACACTGGTTATCAGCGTGGCATTCCGACCCGGGATGAACTGCCGGGTATTGAACGCGAAAATGTCTGGCATGTTGAGGATGTCATGATGCGCACAGCCAAACTAGGACATTCTGTACTGCTGCTTGATGATGTCGGAACATGGAAAGCCGGGGGTACCGCATTGCATATGGTGGAAAAAGGGTACCAACTTTCGATTGTGACACCATTTCCAACCGTCGGAAGTGAAATCACTCGAACCGCTGCCGATCTGCCGCTGCGCGAACGCCTGCGTGCCGCCGGAACTGTTTTTTACTGCGAATCGGCGGTATCCGAATGGTTCGGCGATCGCGCCGGAATTATGGACCTGCTTGATGGGTCAATAACGGAAAGAAAATTCGACAGCCTGGTGCTTGCCACAGTCAATATCTCCGTGAACGATGTCCAGTCGGAGCTTGGAGATCGGGAGGATTTTGACATTCATGTCATCGGTGATTGTCTGGCCCCTCGTCAGACGCCGGCGGCAACCTATGAGGGCCGAATGATTGGTCTTCAACTGTAATGTTGCGACACCGGGGAAGCTCCGAACCAAAGAGTGGCACTACTTCTGGACCTGTACAAAGACAAACCTGCGCAATCAGGCACAGGCTTGTCCGACTTGTAAAACTGGAGAATCCGTAAAACAGAACGGAATCAAGCGCCAGCTGTTTTACGTCTCATCCGGAAGCACGTAAATTTTTACCGGAATGGTCGCACCCGGTCGGCGCTTCATGCTCCAAGTGAATAGTTTGTTCTGATATTCATATGTCACATCATATCCATCCACCCGCTGTACTTCGACTTCCCTGTTGACAGTGGAGCACTGCACCTGAGTAGTCGTCGTAGCTGATTTCTGAGCATTCTTTTTTTCCAAGTCGCTGGCAACTGAAGCACCAAGAATCGCACCGATGGTCGCACCGGTATCGCCACCATCATCGTCGAGTTGCTTCCCAATGGCACCTCCGATCAGCAAACCGAGAATTTCCGGTGTATCCGAGCTGGTTGACCCGCCGCCGGTGGTAACTTGCACATTTCGGCATTCTTCCACAGGTCGTTGCTCAATAACTGTGACGAAGCGTTCGTCGACTCTGACAACGCGAGCTTCTCCGTCAATAGATGGGGGATTATCCGACGCGGAGGACAGTGCCGGAGTGATCAAACCGATCGCACCTGATAAAAATGCGATGGTAAATAACTTAATCTTGATCATTGCTGTTTACCCGTAAAGTGTGATCGAATTTGAAGTTCAACTTTACCATTTGCTTCTGTTGCAAAGGTAGAAAGTGAAATCGCATACCCAATAGTATAGTAGGTTGAACGATGGAGAATCGTCTAAATCTTGTTGGAAGGGGCAACTGATCGCGCATTCGCCATCAGCTTCGCATAAGCTTGAGACTCGATTAGATTGAACGACAGAACACGACCGGCAAACCACGGCAAAACCTCCTGCTCCAGACTGTTGCCTCACAACTCTCGGCGACGACCGTCAGGAAGTGAATGAACCCCAAAGCGTAGCTCAGCGACTGAATTTGCGGAAATGTACAGCGTCTCCAAAGCCTGTACGTCAAGTCATCGAATAACCTGTGGTTCCAGAACGTGGTGCATCGGTTCTGAAACCACGTTTGTATCAACCAAAATCATTTGAAATCGATCGGTCTGTTCGATCCTTTATCGCGACGGGTAAAGGTTTCGAATTCCTCATCCGTTAATTTGATCCGACGACCGACATCAGACAGTAGCGATCCCAACCGAATTCGATCTTTCGGTAAAACCGCATCGTCCAGAATGGCGCACACTTCAGCTTCGGTACTGCGGTTGCGTTTGGCGGCACGTACACGGAGGGCTCGATGCACCTCGTCAGGTACATTGCGAACGGTAAGAATTGCCATAGTCAAAGTCCTAAATTACTTTCATTGCATGCATTGTATCGTTTGAACGGTATGCGACGTAAACACTTGCTCGGAAGACCATGCGCGCCTGTTGAAAAGAGTCAATGAGTAAATTAGGGAAACTTGTGCCAAATTCCCTGGTTTCAGTCAGGGTACACGCTCAGAGATATTGACACTCACTTCGGGTTTGTCTTTGGGGCGAACGGGGCCAACTTCCCCGAAGAAATCTCCACTCGTCGCAACCGGAGCACCTGACTTGGTTATTCTGGCTACAATCACCACCTCTTCGAACGAAGATAGTTTCAGGTTTTCCATCATGGCGAGGCTATCGTCGAGGTCAACCACCAAAGGGAGGTCCTTGACCTGACTGCGAACCACCGCCAGTGGCATCGGCGGACCCTCGCTCGCTCGTGCAAACACATAAAGTGTGTCTTCAGCGTCACTCTCCTGCAGTACGGACGCCTCAGCGGATACACTGACACGTACCGAATGGCTTTCCGGATCAGCATTCTCTGTCGAAGCGGATTGTTCGATGGATACCAGCTCCGCTTCGGCACTTGCGATCAATCTCCTGATTTCGAGAAGAAATTCTTCAGTGGAAATCACCGACTCCGCTTTTCTCCAGTGCTGCAATGAAGCCTGAAAGTCGCCGCGAGCGGCGGCGGCGATACCGGCCAGCCATAGCCCACTACCGTGATTCGGGTCCAGTTCGAGAGCGGTCATGATCAGTGTTTCCGGCTCACCTGTGAGAATGCCATCATTTGCCATCGCCAAGGCATCTGCCTCTCGTACCAACAGGTCAGCACTGTCGCCGGAAAGTTCCCGAATCTTCCGGTAAGCGGACGCTGCTTCACCGAATTGCTGCTGTGCGACGAACAGCTGGGCCAACGTCGCCCAGCCCTCAACATCTTGCGGATTGTCCGCCAGATGGGTCAGCACGCGCTGCGTCATCTGTTCAAACGAGATCGACTCACCATTGATTTGGAGATCGGATTGCTCACCGTCTACCGCCTGGACAGGTTCAGGTGTGTTGACAATCGCCGGATCTCGGATTACGGTTGGTTCTCCGATTACCAGATAGAGCAAGCCGGCTGACACCGGAATCAGAACGGATGCGCAAACGGCGGTCCACTGTCGGACTCGCACACTCCGTCTTTCATCACCCTCAACACTTTCCTCGACCCCTTCAACGTCATCAAGCAGATCGCGTTCTATTTCCTTCCGAATTGACTCGGCATCCTCGATATTCGAATCGTCGTCAGTCTCCCTGCGTTTTAGTTCATCCAGTCGCTGTCTCGCGATTTCGATATTTTTCTGTCGTCGACCGATTCGCATACCACCGGTTGATTCGCGCAATATGACAGGTACTACAAACGCGATAGCCACACACACGAGTGCTGCCACACTCAGAAAAAAAACGATGGTCATGTTTCAGCCGATCACTCTTCGAGCAGCTGCCGGGCTTGTTGCCGTTCGTCCGGATTCAGTTCCAGTTTCGACTTTCGACGAAGTCGGCGCGAATATAGAAGAAAAGTCATGACAGCGATTATGAGAATAATGGCAGGTCCGAACCACAGCAGCATGGTCGTCATCTTCAGCGGCGGACGATACAGAACGAATTCACCATACCGGTCCACCATGTAGTCGATGATATCCTGATCTGACTTGCCTTCGAGCACCATTTCATATGTTCGATCGCGCAGGTCCTGAGCGAGCCCGGCGTTGGAATCGGCAAGATTCTGATTTTGGCACACCATACAGCGCAATTCCTCGATCAGACCCTGATATCTCTCTTCCTGTTGTGGAGAATCAAATTCGAGTAATGCTTCTGCCGCCATGACTGTCGGCATCGAAACCAATAGACCAATCATTAGAATGATGCGAAGATTCAACTTGTCGAGTCCCCGAAATAAGGCAGAATCTTTTCTTGGACAGTCGTGTCGGAAATCGGACCGATATGCTTGTAGAGAATGATCCCGGAACTGTCAATGACGAATGTTTCCGGCACCCCGTAGACACCCCAATCTATGGATGCAGCCCCTTCGTAGTCGACCGCAGTCACTGCATAAGGATTCCCCCAGTCTCGCAACCATCTTCTGGCATCTTTGGTCTCATCCTTGTAGTTCAAGCCGACGATGGGTATGCCTCTTGCTGCCAGGTCAATCAAGACAGCATGCTCATCCCGGCAGGCGACGCACCAGCTGGCCCATACATTCAGAATCCAAGGCTGGCCGATCATCCGACTCGGTTGGAAAGTTTCCGTATCCGAATACAGCCGTGGCAGTTCGAACGATGGTGCATTGTCACCGATCAGCTCAGAAGGTACGTAAGTCGAATCCAGAAAGAGCCCACGTACAAAAAATCCTGCCACCACCAAGAATATTACCAGTGGAATCAGAGACAACCATTGAGCCGGAGATAAGCGTTTGACCATCAAACCTCGGATGCGGTAGCGACGCCGGAAGCCGCCGCGCTTCGTCTGCGAAGAACACTGAAGCGCTGATCCGTCAATGCCAACAATGCGCCAAGTGACATCAGAATCGCGCCTCCCCAGATCCAGCGCACGAACGGTTTGACATGCACTCTCAGACTCCAGGCTCCATCATCACCCAGTGGTTCACCCAACGAGACGTAGAGGTCTCGAAGGAATCCCGGTCGGATACCGGCCTCAGTCAAAGGCTCCGACTGAATCGGGTAGAAACGCTTTTCCGGGCGTAGAGTCACGATATGTTGTCCGGCCCGACTTGCTTCGACAGTACCCATTGACGAAATATAGTTATCGATTGGAATCTGTCCGACGCCGACAAACTCAAAGGTGAAGCCACCTAATTCATAGGAGTCGCCGGGAATCATTTTCAGATCCTTTTCCTGTTCAAACAGACTCACCATCGTTACGCCGACTACAAAAACCGCGATACCGAAATGTGCGATGGACATGCCCCATATCCCTCGGGGCTGTTTCAGCAATGCCTGTAACTTGTTCGGTCGGTGTCTGACACGATCAAGCAAACCGTATACGGTCGATGCTGTCGTCCATATCGCGAGCGTCAGTCCTACCGCTGCCAGCCATTGATATGGACCCTCGACCAGAAACGGCAGTCCGATACCCGCAACCAGACTGAGTAGCAAAATTGGCCACAAACCCTGCATCAGGCGACCGATTCGATCTTTCTTCCATCGAGCCATGGCACCCACTCCGACCAATGCCGCAAGCGGCAACGTCAGAGGAATGAATACGGAATTGAAATAAGGAGGTCCGACCGAGACCTTTCCCAATCCGAGCGCGTCAAGGAACAGCGGATATAGAGTGCCGAGCAAAATCGTAGCGGCCGCGGTGACAAGAAAAATGTTGTTCAGCAGTATTCCAGCTTCTCGGGAAACAATCGTGTAGCTTCCAGTAGAGCGGATACTCGGTGCCCGATAGGCATAAATGGCGAGCGATCCGCCGATTACGAGAGATATCAGTATCAGCAGGAATACACCTCTGGAAGGATCGGTTGCGAAAGTGTGTACAGATGTCAGAACTCCGGACCTTACGAGAAACGCGCCGATCAGACTGAGTGAAAACGTCAGCATTGCCAGCAGTACAGTCCAAGACTTGAACAGCCCCCGCTTTTCGGTCGCCGACAGTGAATGAATCAGAGCGGTACCGACCAGCCATGGCATGAACGATGCATTTTCGACGGGGTCCCAGAACCACCATCCACCCCAACCGAGCTCATAGTACGCCCACCAGCTGCCAAGAGCGATTCCGAGGGTGAGAAATATCCATGCCAGATTGGTCCATGGTTTGGACCATCTCGCCCAGGCGGCATCCAACCTTCCGCTGATCAGGGCGGCGACAGCAAATGAGAACGCCACCGAGAATCCGACGTAGCCCATGTAAAGCATCGGGGGATGGAAGACCAGCCCCGGGTCCTGCAACAGCGGATTCAGGTCCCTGCCCTCTGCCGCAGCTGGAATGATCCGCGCAAATGGATTGGATGTCAGAATCAAAAACAGCAGAAATCCAACGCTGACGACACCGAGCACCGCCAAAACACGCGCCAGAAATGTGTCTGGCACCTCTCGACTGAACCACGCGACCGCGGCTGTCCAACCACCCAGCATCAACACCCACAGTAGCATCGATCCTTCATGAGCACCCCAGACACCTGATATGCGATACATGAGTGGCAGCGCGGTGTTGGAGTTCTGGACCACATAATAGACAGAGAAATCGTAGCTGATGAATGCGTAGGTCAGACACACAAATGAGATCGCAAGAAACAGTAGTTGCGCACTTGCCGCATAGCGCGCGCCTGCCAGCAGAGATGGTGTTTTCAGTGCCACACCAGCGATAGGAAGCGCGGTCTGCGCCACTGCCATGCACAACGCCAGGATCAAACTGAATTGGCCGAGTTCCGGAATCATGGTTGGTCGTCTGGTCTATTCAGTCTGTAACGTTTTCGCAGCTTCCAGCGCGTCGGCTACTTCCGGTGGCATGTAGTTTTCATCATGCTTGGCAAGAACTTCCTTTGCGACAAAGGTACCTTGCGTATCAAGTCTGCCTTTGGCTACAATCCCCTGCCCGTCGCGAAACAAGTCCGGCAGAATTCCAGAGTATTGAACGGGTACGGTTTCCACCGTGTCGGTAACCTCAAATGTGACCAACATGTCTTCGCCGGGCCGATCGACGCTGCCTTCTACAACAATACCGCCAATCCGAAAGTCCCGATCAATCGGCGCGTCACCTGCGACAACCTCGCTTGGACTGATGAAGTAGAGCAAATTGCTTTGAAAGGCATTGAGTGTCAGCGCGAGTGCTATCGAAACACCGACCACAATCAGCCCTGCCATACCCAGACGTCTCGCTCTTCGAGGTGTCACAATCCTACCCGTATCTCTCTTTCGACGGAATTCATCCGCAATTCAAATCCCAAGCCAGTCTGGGAAAAATCTATTTTTGACGATGGGCGGCGAACTGTAGATTGGAACAATAACACAGTGCCGAATCAACCAATTCTCGTCCTCCGAGTACCTGCAAGCAGCGATCTCTACAGAGATTTCTATTTACAATCAAATGATTGTGAACTTACAAGAGATTCCAAAAACGCCTTTCCATGTATTCTGGCAGTCGTTCAACAGTCTCCAAATCATGCTTCGGCATTGACACCGAGATCAAAATTTGGTTTGTATGAATTTTAGCAAAAAAAAAGGTCATTCACGGTTAATGTGGAAAACTCGTGATTTCGCTGTCGCTGAATTGACGAATTTTTTGGACAGTTTACGCTTTGTGAAGCGCAATTTGCTGCAATCGCTTGGTGTCAAGTATCACACCGCATGGGAAGACAAACTGGTTGTGTATCGTCAGTCCAGACAAAATGAATGGTCGGAACTGATAGGTCGCGGATCTACAGCCCAAACAGCAGATACATCATGGTGATCACAACAGTCAGAAATATGACTGTCATGCCGATGCCGGCGCGCATGAAGTCAACCACCCTGTAACCGCCTGGCGCCTGAATCAGGGCATTGACCTGATGTGTGGGAATCAGAAATGAATTGGATGTGGCGAGCGCCACCGTCAGTGCAAAGACCGCCGGATTGGCACCGATCTGAACCGCAATATTGATCGCGATCGGTACCAGAAGCACTGTCGCGCCGACATTCGACATGATCAGTGTGAATACTGTAGCCAGAATCGCTACTGCGAACAGCATGACCAATACTGGCATTCCTTCCAGAAAATTGACGAATTGCTGGGCGATCCAAAGAGCTGTCTGAGTCTGTTCCACTGCGATTCCCAATGGAATCAGACTGGCAAGCAAAAATACACTTTGCCACCCGATTGACCTATAGGCCTCCTCGATCTTTATCACACCGACGATGATCATCAGGACTGCTCCGGTAAGCAAGGCAGCCGAAAGCCTGAGTTCTGAAAAAATAACCAATCCGAGTGTCGCCACGAAAATCAGGCAGGCATGTGTGAATTTTTCCGGTCTCAGGTCCTCTCTCGGATAGTCGGTAGCCACAACGAAATCCTGCGATTCGGCAAAACGTTGCAGATTGCGCCACTGACAATGCACAATCAAGGTATCTCCCGCACGCATTTTTACGTCGATCAGATCTTCCCGAATCGGTTTCTCATTGCGGTATAGGGCCAAGAGCGTGACATGGTAGTTTCTACGAAATCCCACATCACCCATGGTTTTACCTGTAGCCGGCGAGGACGGTGGAATGACTATTTCCGCGATGCCCGAAGCGGTGGGGTTGAAGGCTTCCTGAAAAACTCTGATCTCATTTTTCAGATTCAGGTCATAGAAATTGACGTATTCGGCAACCTTCTCATATCGCCCCATAAGGGCAAGGTCGCAATTCGCTACAATTTCGGTGCCTCTTTCGGGCTCCACGACCAAAGTCGTACCGTTGTGGATCGCGATAATGCGCTCCTCATAGCCCCATTCGTCCTCCAGTTCACCAATGGTTCTGCCGATAATTTTGCTGTTGCCATTGACAGAAAGTTCGTAGACCTGGCCTGTAATACCGTAGATATCCTGGACATATGAAGTAACCGCACCGGTTTCAAGCGACTTCTGGGTTCCAGGCGGAAGCACATACTTGCCGAGAAAGAAGAAATAGCAACCGCCTGCAATCAGCAGCACAATACCAATTGGGGTCACAGCAAAAAGCGAAAATGCATCCATCTTTTCAACATGAGCCGGCAATTGAGGATTGGCGAAGTCTATCAGGTCATTGAGCATGATCAGCGGACTTGAACCGACCATTGTCAGTGTACCGCCGAGAATCGCACAGTACGCCATCGGCATCAGAAGTCGTGAGTTGGAGACTCCGCTACGCTTGGAAATACGGTCAACGACCGGCAGGAACAGTGCGGCTGCGCCGATATTCTGCATAAACCCTGAAATCACACCGACTGTGCCTGACACAAGACTCATGATGCGACGCTCGGCACTGCCGGCGACGCGCAAAATACGCGCTGCCAGTCGATTCAGCGCACCGGTCTTGTCGAGACCTGCGCCGATGACCATCACTGCAATAATGGAAATGACTGCGTTGCTGGAAAATCCATCAAACAGCTGATCGGTCGGAACCAGACCCTGAAAATCCGGAATCAGGCTGGTGAGTCCCAGTACAACCAAAACCAGAATTGCGACGACATCGACGCGTACCAAATCGGAGACAAAAAGAATGATCGTGCACCCCAGAAGCGCAAGCACGCCGATCATCTGCGCATTAAGTGCAACGGACTCTGTCAATTCCGCCAGCTCATTCAGGTAGGATCATACGGTTACTGACGTACTGCTCTGGCTTGTACAAAATGACGGCGCGGCCACTTCATACGAGTAATGCCAAATT
Source organism: Arenicellales bacterium (assembly GCA_963666625.1). Lineage (GTDB taxonomy): Bacteria > Pseudomonadota > Gammaproteobacteria > Arenicellales > JAJDZL01 > JAJDZL01. The sequence goes on along the minus strand of OY762925.1, from coordinate 1,651,231 downwards.
TATGGATTTGAACTTTCTGTTCGGGTACATCCTCGTTTTGTGGTGTCCCAGATGATTTTAGTCAGGCAGGGGTTAAATTCTTAATGACTTGATTATATAGGATTCTTTCGATTGTGTCACCGACAAATCGGTAGTATTTGGTAGTTTTTGATGCGAATGACCACGAAAATTTGATTCTTCAGGTCAATAATGCCAAACTCCACGCACAAGAAATGCGACCCATTTGCCTTCATGTTCGAATGTAGTGTTGCAGCAGCAGAAAAAACAATAAATATCTCAACTTTCAGAATTCAAGAGCGCCCTGAAATGCGATCTAAACAAAAATGCAGTGCGGATTGATGAATTCATCACCGCAATATCCCAGTTCGATGCGTTTTAGCAATACCGTCAGCAACGGGAGACGGCACACCCGATTGGTCAGCGATGTGTTTCCACTGCAAAACAGCGTCCTGCACTTGTCTTACAATTTCTTCTGCTCTGCCGCGTTTCATTGATACAGTTTTGGCGCAGGCATTGAAATCCTCAATCGTGAAATCATCAAGCTTGCCATTGATTGACATTTGGTGTTGACCTGTCCATTCGCCACGAGGGTTGTAGCTGTAAGTCACATCGAAAGCCGGAGAAAGTGACCAGACACCTCCCCGGTCCATAAGGAACGCAATGTTCTTGACGTGGTCATCCTGGTTTCGCGCAACAACATTGAAAGCCATGCGTCTGAATTGCTCTTCAACTGCCTGCATCGACATTTCCAGCTTGCGTATCGTGCGCAGTGCCTGCTCATAGGAATATGCGCCTGCCTTGTTGAAGTCAAAGTGTTCCATTGCGCAAAGCGATTGCATGTGAAGTTTCTCCCCCGATTCAGTTCTGTCAAAGCGTTTGGTCATAAAATGGCTGCGGCCGTTTTCTTCCAGCAGCCGCGATTCTTCCATATCGATTCCAGCCTTGCGCGCCATGAGATAGTAGGCATACTCAATAACTCCGTAGCCCGCCGGGTCTTCCAGTTCCTTGTCTTTATTGTTCGAAACGCCGTCAAATTTCAATAGCCAGTAAGTAAATCCTTTTGCGGCCCTGGTCTGTCCGGATCTCACCTCATTCGTGTTGCGGTTCCATGCAATAATCGCTTTGGCTCTGGCACCTCCGGCCGAAGTGCCAACTCGCAATATGTCTTGCAAGGATTCCACCAAAAGTTCATCGGCAAAGGAACCTTTCAACTTATCACGTTCAGAGAGGACTTTGCCTGCCAGCTTAACCAAAGCACCAACATCAACTGGCTCTGAGCTGCCTGAACCCTGTCTGTGTGATGGAACAAACTCCAGTGCCCCCATGCCGCGGCTACCGATGTAACAAAGACGCTCGATTGGATTGAATGTATCCGGCGCACGCCCCTGCATAGCAAGCCAGACATCGATCAGCGTATTGCCAAAAGCATCTGGCAATGAATCAGCAAGTAACCCCGGCAGACGGTGAAACGTATTTCTAGGCAAAGCTGGGAATGAATAAATCTGTGGGGATAGTGGCATTGTCATAGGAGCGACTTCAATTCTGCTGGTGATAAAATCGGGGCGATATTCGAAATATGCCAAATCAGAGCGGGTATCCCATCTTGCCGCGCCGATGGCGCTACCCCAAAGCTTGACTTCGGCGATTGTCACTGTTCATCGCCCCAAATCCAATGTGTTTCCTTGCTGGATTTCTCGGACTTTGAAGAAGCCCTCCGGCGCCGCTTGCCTTGCATCTTCAGTAACTGAATAGGACTGACTGCAGGTTCTGGGATGAGAGCCTCAAGGTTATCTGCCAATCGCAGCGCGCGCAAAATTCTAATAAGGCTTGAGACCTGAACCGATTCGCCATGTTCAGCCCGAATCATAGTGCGAAGTGAAATGCCAGCGTCTTGTGCGAGAAGAGCCTGTGTTTTGTTCTGATTCAGCCGAACTTGCGCCAACCGATAACCGATTTCTTTCAGTACTGCCTGGTCAGAAAGATCATTAACTATTTTCATAATATGCCTAATATGACTTATTATTCATAAATATCATTATTAAATGTTATATCCGGCATATAATACACCACTTGACACTTCCTTGTTTCTGTTCTTAACATGTAATATTTAGCATATAAAGCCAAAATACCTACAATAAATGTAAAGTTAGACATATTATAGATGATTTTCCATTGAGCTGTAACTTGGCCCAAGCCTCGTCGGCGTTGATCGTGCCCAGTGCCCATGTATTGCTGAATCCCGCGTGATTTCTGTGAGTTTGTCCAAGAGCATTGATTCGTGTCCGTTACTCTGTCGCCGTGAGACATCCCTCAACCGTCGTGACGCAGGATGGCGGATGTGATGGAAGACTCGATGCACTACCTCCACCGCCTCCTCCACCACCGCAACCACTCAACGCGAGGCTCACAACAATGACATTCAGAATTTTTCCTGCGGACATAGTTGAAAACAGTACAGTCATTGAAATCCTTTCACTTAGATTCTCCAGTCGTGAAAATCGGGTTCACGCCCATCAATCGATTTATCCAATAAATGTGATTTCAAGACTTCCGAACAGGGCGGGAGTCCCGAAAATCCTTTGTATCTGAATTCACGTTTGCAAGTCGAATTCAGCGGGGATAAGTTATCGGCTGAACCGGCTCAAACCCGATTCAGGTTACTCATTGTGCGTAAGGAGCGCGTGAGCATGGTCGCCTACCGCCATTTGAAGGAGTCCGCGAACAAATATGCGAGCAACTGACTGAACAGGTGTGAGGTGGTTCGCCGCCGCATCGAGCATCTGTCAGATCAAGCTGTCGTCATCGGCCGGTAACAATAGACAAATTGTGCCTGATCAACCGAAAAGTAGCGATATTGCAGCATACAGTTCGCCAAATTTGATTGCTGGACACCGCATTTTGATAAAATCTAACTTTCCCGAGACCCTGAATTGGCGAGGTAGTACTGATGAAATTCAAAATTGCCTGTATCCAGAATTGTGCTACCGACGATTTGGATGCGACGATCAACGATTCCGTAGCATTGACACGGGAAGCGCACGATGCCGGTGCCCAGCTAATCTGCCTGCCTGAATTTTTCTCGTTTCTGAATCTTGACGCGAACGGCCTCAACATTGCGCCGTTCCGAGAAGTCGAACATCCGACGCTTGCAGCTTACCGAAGTGTGTCCAAGGAACTTAGCGTCTGGATTCTGTTGGGTTCGATCGCAGTGTGGGACGAGACTGGCAAGAAGCGAAATCGCTCGATCCTGCTCGACTCGGACGGACAGATCGTTACACGCTATGACAAGATTCACATGTTTGATGTCAATCTTCCCAATGGTGAAATCTATCGCGAGTCTGATGTGTTTGTACCCGGCAACGCGGCGGTTATCGCCGATTTGCCTTGGTGCGCACTGGGCCTTACAGTGTGCTACGATCTTCGATTTCCACACCTATACAGGTCGCTCGCGCATGCCGGCGCTGCTGTAATCTCGGTGCCGGCGGCTTTTACCAGAACGACAGGACGCGCCCACTGGCATGTCATGTTGAGAAGTCGGGCAATTGAGACAGGCGCATATGTTGTCGCGCCATGCCAATACGGTGACCACGGCAGAGCCAAGACTTACGGCCATTCTCTGATAATTGATCCATGGGGCAGAATTCTAGAGGATGGCGAAGAGAAAAGAGGTTATATAATTTCCGAGGTTGACACCGAAGAGGTGAACAAAGCTCGATTGATGATCCCGGCACTAGACCACGATCGGGATTACAGTAAACCTGTTCAGCACCTCCTTCGGGAAGTTTCGTGAATTCAGAACGAGCGAATCAGAGGCGACTCGACTTCATTGACACTGAATATGGATTGAGGACATGAGTGAAACAATACTGAACACCCTGATCATTTTACCGATCGTGATTGCCTTGGTGATCATGTTCGGTTTCCGCGGAAAAGGCCCGTCAACGGTCGACGACGACTGAAGCCGCGAGACGACAACTTTCAGTCTCAGCAATATCGTACAAATATTCCTGCCCGGAGTTTCGGGTCAAACCAAGTTGATTTCGGTGGCATGACCTGACCTGCGTCAGCGACATCTATCACTTCCTGAATCGCGGTATCGACACAGGCAAACCCGACTCGCCAGCCCGTTTTACAACGTTCGATCAGCCCTGTTATTCCTTCGACTCCCGGCGCATAGCTCAGGCGTTGATCAGACCGCGCATCACGTATCCCAAGAATCGGGGAGAGCACCCTCTCCTGCAATACTGATACATCAAGTGAGCCTGCAGGGTCGTCTTCCGGCACCATCTCCTGCGGAATATGCATACTATAGGCTTGTTGGTCAACAACCATTGTGACTTCCCGGGCCTTCTTTGGTAGAAGATGACTGAGGTCTTTCAGGTCGCGGGATTCAATCCGAATTCCAGTAGACTCGATCGCGCTTATGAATTCCGAAATCTCCAGCCCGTTGAGATCGCGGACACAACGGAAATACGAGAAAATTCTCAACTGACTTTTCGGGAAAAGCGCAACGAACATCTGATCGGCTTTGGAGCCCTCGACCGAAGTTTTGCGCTGTCTGGCGATCTCAGCAAAACGCACTCCTGACGCACATCGGTGATGTCCGTCAGTAAGGTAGGTGTATTCAATGTCCTCAAAACTCCGCTGCAACTGCGCCTCAACTTCCGGGTCATTCACTCGCCATATCGTCTGCACTACATCATCCCAGGCCGAAAAATCAAGAATCGGCGTCTCGCTCATGACTTTTCGCTTTGCCTCGGAGATTTCAACCGTGTCAGTATAGGCAACGCAGATGGGACTGGAAGTTATGCCGACTGATTCCTGGTACCGAGTCAGCATGTTCTCTTTCTCAACCTGTGTGTCCTCATGTTTTTTTAGCTTTCCCTCAACATAATCGCTAACTGGAATATCCGCAATCAATCCGGTTTGTTCGTGACTGCCTGCCTGAAGTCTGTAGAGGAAATAGGACGGTGAAGGATTTTTTTCGAATACACCATTCGCCATCAACTGGTTGAAGTGAAATTTGTTGTGATCGAGAATCTCATTAAGCGTGGGAGGCGAATCAGGAAACTCTTCCAGCGTACGCATCACGTTGACATAGTTGTCTGGAAACTTCCCGGCAAACTCGCGACGCTCCGAAGGGAGCATCGCGTCGTATGCCGGCGTAACCACACTCTGAACATGTTCCGGTTTGACCAGATAGCCATCAAATTTTGAAATGATCGGCATGTCGGGCAATCCTCGGATTATCAGGTCCAGATTCGATCAGGCGTTCGCAGCGCGAAATTCGCTCATGAAGTTCGCCAGTGTCTCAGCACCTTCCATCGGCATGGAATTGTAGATGCTGGCACGCAAGCCTCCGACACTCCGATGGCCTTCAAGGTTGACTAAGTTGACTGAAGCCGCCTGTTCAAGAAATTCGTTTTGCAATTGCTCACTGGGCAAGCGAAAAACCACATTCATCAAAGATCGACTCTCGCCCTGCACAGGACAGTCATAGAATCCATCGCTCGCGTCAATCGCGTCGTATAGGTGTCCTGACTTGATTCGGGCGATTTTCGCAAACTCTTCGACTCCACCGCGTTCCTTGTAGTATTTGAGTACTTTACCGGCAACGTAAATTGCGAATACTGCGGGCGTGTTGAATCGCGAACCGCTCTCGTGGTGCCGACGGTAATCCAAGTAACTCGGCAGTTCCCGCGGCCTGTTTTCGAGCACCGATGTCCTGACAATAACCAGTGCTACCCCGGAGGGGCCGATATTCTTCTGCGCGCCGCCATAAGCGACATTGATCAATTCCCAAGGTATAGGTCTGGAAAGGTAATCCGATGACATGTCTGCAACCAAAGGCACACCAAGATCCGGCCAGTCAAACAGCCTCACACCGCCAATCGTCTCGTTGGTGGTTACATGCAGATAAGAAGTATCAGATTCAAGTTCAATCTCTTCGGCTTTCGGCGACCTGGAAAAGTTGCCATCGCTGCCATCCCAGGCCGTGTATACATTCCCGTAGACTCTGGTATCTTTCATCGCAAGTTTTGCCCAATGTCCGGAATTCACAAATCCCGCCTTGTCATCCGGAGCAAGAAGATTCATAGCTGACATCGAAAACTGTAATGTCGCACCACCTTGAATCAGGAGAATTGTGAATTCATCGGGTACCATCAACAACTCTCTGACAAGCTCAACAACTTCCCAGTGCACTTCATCGTAGTGTTTTCCCCGATGACTGTGTTCGATGATCGACATCCCGGTGTCTTGGTAGTTTACAAGCTCAGACTGGGTTTCCTCCAGAACTTCATACGGCAGAGTACAGGGTCCGGGACAAAAGTTATAAACACGCTTTGGCAAAGTTCACCTCCAACAATTTCAAAATTTACAGTGTTTAAAAAGTTTACTGATTGACTTGATTGATGATGTCACCTTTGGAAAAGGCTTTGATTATTTCAATGACGCCGTCCGCTACTGCGTCCTGCGCCTGATCGGTCGACGCACCGATGTGATGCGTTCCATAAACATTCGGGTGTCGGGCCAGCTCTGAATCGAATTCACCACTTGAAGCACCAGGCTCGTTCGCGTAGACATCCAATCCGGCTCGCAATCCCTTGCTGTCCAATGCATTGAGCAACGCCTGTTCGTCGACCACGTCGCCGCGCGATGTATTCAATAGAACCGCACCTTCACGCATCCAACCCAGAAATTCCTCGTCGACCAGATTTTTCGTACCCGGTGCGGCGGGAACATGTACGCTGACAATATCGCTATTCCTTACAAGCTGCTCAAGGCTATTGACAGTCTGTACACCGAGCGATTGCATCCTCTGTAACAGTTCAGGTGAGCGACCCGGCTTCTCGATCATGATGACTCGCAGACCGAACGCACAGGCACGCTCCGCGACCGCCATGCCGATTGACCCGGCACCTACAATCCCGATGGACCGTCCAAACAATCCTTTGGCATTGGAAAAGGTTTTTTTGTTCCACAGTCCTTCCTTCAATTGCCGAATATTGTCCGGAATTCTACGATCGATCGCCAGCAACAAGCCCAATGCCAGTTCAGCGACCGCAATGGCATTCTTACCCGGTACGTTACAGACCGGAATTCCCCTCTCAGATGCAGATTGCTTGTCAATTGTGTTGGTCCCGGCACCGGCGCGGATTACAATTTTCAGCTGCTCGGCTGCATCAAGCGTTGGCTTTTCCACCTTGGTACTGCGTACCACCAGCACTTCATAACCAGCAATCACACCTGGAATATCATCCGCTTGCAGATCGGGCTGAAAGCTCGTTTCGTGACCATTGCTCTGCAGCTGCTCGAGTTGTTTGGATGGAAACTTGTCGGCAAATAGAATTTTCATTTAAAACCCTTAAATCAATGATTTGACACAACAATGGGAGAAATTTGCGCTTATCCCAGCATGATTTCCTGCCTGCTCAAAAGAAAAAATCCCAATCGATCACAGATAGAGCATTTCGCGTGGACAACTGCCAGAATTACGCCCGAGCATAGAGGCAGACACAGGAAAACGCGATTATACAAACAACTATGATTTCGTCATTTAAATTTGGTCGAAAAATCAGCAGAATCTACTACTGAATAAAAGGGATTGACGAAGCTCTGAAAGAATACTTGCCAAATCGAAATTGTGAAAACGATTGATTCACGGTACCGAGGAGGATTTCGATAGCAATGCGAATCGATTTTCATGAGCTTCTTACGTCGCAGACATCAGATTGACGGAATGACAGTCTATCGTTGTTCCTTCTCGGCGAAAGTCCAGCACCACCTGTATCAGCACATTCAAACTTGCGACATCCGGCACTCAGAATCTCATACGCCGAGTTGGCTGAAATACTCTGCGCAACACATCAGAAAATACGTTCCATTTATTGTGGAACGTATTTGTGATTTTTTATGGAAGTCATTGTAAAATAGGGATGTTTTCGTTCCATTTTCTTAATAGTTACGTTCCATGCCTATTGATGACAAAGCCATTCTCGACTACATCGCAGACCATCCGAATGCCAGGCGCGAGTCCATAAGACGCCATATCGCCGCTGAGTCCAGCAGTCAGACAATTTGGCGTACTCTCAAGCGACTCGTGGCAGAAGGTCATCTTGAGATCACAGGAAAGGGTAAAGGTACAGGATATATTCTAGCAGGACCGTCTGTGGTACGCATGCATCTGAGAATGCCCCACAATCGGAGAAAAATCGCTTTCTACAACAAGGAATTCATTGATCGTTATATTCCCGACAAGACTTTCTATTTGTCAGAAACCGACCGGCAATGCCTCTACGAAGCTGGTCAACCGATTCCAGAACCAGCTGCAGGAACGTACGCAGTCCGAATACTGGAACGTCTGCTTGTGGACTTGTCATGGGCTTCATCGCGGATGGAGGGGAACACCTACGACATACTTGAGACAGAGCGACTGATTCGCTTTGGACAGGAAGCATTTGGTAGGGATCGAAAGGAATCTGTAATGATTCTCAATCACAAGCAAGCCATTAAGCATATTGTCGAACATCTCGCAGAAATTTCCATCAACCGGAAAGATATATTCGACATTCATGCCCTGCTCGCTCACGGACTACTCACGGACTCTGCCATGGCGGGCAGACTGAGGCTAAGGCCTGTAGGAATTAAGCGTTCAAGCTATCAACCTCTCGAGAATCCTTCCGCAATTGAAGAGGAATTCGACATCCTCATTGACAAGGCGGCAAAAATTACCGACCCGTTTGAGCAATCTTTCTTTCTTCTTGTTCACATTCCGTACCTACAAGCCTTCGAAGATGTCAACAAGCGTACCTCGCGCATAGCTTCCAACATTCCTCTTTTAAAAGCCGATCTGGCACCTATGTCATTCTTGGAGGCGGATGATGCCACCTATGTCGATGGAATACTGGGCATCTACGAGTTGAACAACGTATCACTGCTGAGAGAATCTTTCGTTGACGGCTATATCGCCTCCGCGGAAAACTATAGGGTGATGCGAGCGGAACTGGATTCACCGGATAAGGCAGCACTTGCCTATCGTGATTTTGTTCTCAGTGCGGTGCGTTATAGCATATTGAATACGAAGGAGTTTCGTCCTCAAGAAGTCATGCGTATGGCTGTAGAAGCTGGAATACCCGAGGAAGATCGCGAACAAGTCGTCAGTTTCGTCGGAGACGAAATACGTGGACTGCACGAAGGTAATTTAATTCGCTACCGTTTAGACTTGGAAGACTTGGATGAACTCGCTAATCCATAGACATCTGTCTGAATTCTTTTGGAATCGTTGTGGAAGCCCTCTAATTGACTCCTTAAAAATTTCGTGGCAATTCAATCGGAATATCTGACTTACATGACCGATATACGGATAACGGAGTCTGTCGGCATGCTTGATACTACCGCCTAAATTTTCTTGGTTGGGGCAGTTTGAGGAGAGTTATTCAACATGGACCAACAGCGAAGAAATTCCATTCGATCTGCAAATTTACACCGGATCAACAGAATGCGCACCTCTCATCGGTGACTGTCACACCCCAGAACGGCTAATATCCACGGTTGGAGACGAAATAGCACCGCAACGCAAATCCTATCTTTAAATTCGACTTGATAAAAATTAAAATGACTTATCACTGATTGAATGGTAGTTGTTGAGAATTTATGTATTGTTGGCTGTTTTATCATTCATTCTTGATTTCGTTGCAGCGAATAGAGTACGCCCCGTGAAGAGAATGCCACAATGAATATTTGCGGGTGCCTAGTTCACACCACGCCGGAATTGGTGTCAGCAGCTTCGGATGAAATAGCTGCTTTTGATGGCGTTGAAGTACACGCCCAAACGCCCGATGGCAGGGTCGTGGTAGTCGTTGAAGACACTCCGGCGCGTCTTGCTTCCGAAACCATTATGGCCTTGCATCAGATCCCCGGCGTTATATCTCTCACACTCACCTATCATCATTTCGAAGAGCTTGACGACCCGAAAGCAGGTTCGTCGACGCAGTCTCGGTATTCAATCGGAGGTTCATCCCATGAACATATCTGAATCACGAAGGACATTTCTCAAGGCAACGGCGGCAACCGCGACCGCCTCTGCCGCTGGCATTACACTGACCTCGAGTCCGTCAAATGCTCAGCTACAGACATCCGACATTCGCTGGAATAAAGCCGCCTGCAGATTTTGTGGCACGGGTTGCTCGGTGCTTGTGGGAACCAAGGAGGGTCGCGTGGTGGCGACTCAAGGCGACCCGGAAGCCCCTGTCAACCGCGGACTTAACTGTATCAAGGGCTATTTTCTGTCCAAAATCATGTACGGTGAAGACCGGTTGACTCAGCCTCTTCTTCGCAAGGCAAACGGGGTGTTTGACAAAAACGGTGAGTTTGAACCGATTTCGTGGGACGAGGCTTTCGATGTGATGGCTGAGAAGTGGAAGGCTGCAATTCACGACAAAGGGCCCACCGCTGTATCAATATTCGGTTCCGGTCAGTGGACGGTTTGGGAGGGTTATGCCGCGGCTAAATTCATGAAAGCCGGCTTGCGCTCAAATAACATCGATCCTAACGCACGGCACTGTATGGCTTCGGCTGTTGCAGGGTTTATCCGAGCCTTTGGAATTGATGAGCCCATGGGCTGTTATGATGATCTTGAGCATGCCGATACCTTCGTGCTATGGGGCTCAAACATGGCCGAAATGCATCCGATTCTCTGGTCGCGCCTGACGGATACGCGGTTGACCAAGCCCGGTGTGCAGGTTCATGTGCTATCGACCTTTGAACATCGCAGTTTCGAGCTGGCTGACAATGGGTTGATCTTCGTACCGCAAACCGATCTTGCGATACTGAATTACATTGCAAATTACATCATTGAAAGTGGCGCGGTGAACGAAGAGTTTGTCAGCAACCACGTCAACATCACCAGGACCGCAACCGATATCGGTTATGGCCTGCGTCCAGACCATCCATTGGAACAAGCTGCTGAAAACCCGGCACATGACGGCAAACATGGCAAACTCACACCGATTACGTTTGACGAATACGCTGCTGCAGTCAGTGAGTACACGGTTGACAACGTATCACAGATGTCAGGCGTGCCAGCTGCGAATCTCGAACGATTGGCCCAGCAATATGCGGACCCCGACAGAAAAGTCATGAGTCTATGGACCATGGGTTTCAACCAACATACCCGTGGTTCCTGGGTGAATGGACTTTTGTACAACGTTCATCTGCTGACCGGCAAGATCGCCGAGCCCGGCAACTCGCCTTTCTCGCTGACGGGTCAGCCGTCGGCCTGTGGCACCGCACGGGAGGTCGGCACATTCGCGCACCGTCTACCCGCCGACATGGTAGTTGCCAAAGACAAACACCGGGAAATCTGTGAAAATGCCTGGAATATCCCGGCAGGCACAATTCCGCCAAAACCGGGGTTTCATGCGGTGCTGCAGCATCGTAAGCTAAAGGACGGCGAATTGAACTGTCACTGGGTGCAGTGCAACAACAACCTGCAAGCCGCTCCCAATCTTAACGAGGAGGGGTTGCCGGGTTACCGAAATCCAGACAACTTCATTACTGTTTCTGAGCCCTACCCGACGGTCACTGCCATGACTGCCGACCTGATACTGCCGACGGCCATGTGGGTGGAAAAGGAAGGTGCCTATGGCAATGCCGAACGCCGAACCCAGTTCTGGCATCAGCAGGTGGATGCGCCGGGCGAAGCACGCTCCGACCTGTGGCAGATCATGGAATTCTCCAAACGCTTCGTGACTGAGGACGTTTGGCCTGAGGAACTGCTCAGCAAGCAGCCGGACTTGCGCGGCAAGACGCTTTACGAGGTGCTTTTCGCAAACGGGGTTGTCGACAAATACCCTGTAAGCGAGATCGCCGAGGGATTCAACAACCAGGAAAGCACCCATTTCGGCTACTACGTGCAGAAAGGGCTTTTCGAGGAATATGCCCGGTTCGGCCGAGGCAAGGCGCATGATCTTGCTGATTTTGACAGTTACCATCAGGCGCGTGGTCTGCGCTGGCCTGTCGTCAATGGCAAGGAGACGCTTTATCGTTTCCGGGAAGGGTATGATCCGTACGTCGCTGCAGGCAAGGGCGTTGAATTCTACGGGAAGCCGGATGGACGTGCAAACATCATTTTCGCCCCTTACGAACCGCCTGCGGAATCCCCCGATGCTGACTACGATCTTTGGCTGGTTACAGGTCGCGTGCTTGAGCACTGGCATTCAGGTTCAATGACGCGGCGTGTGCCGGAACTGCATCGGTCATTTCCTGAAGCGTTGGTTTACATGCACCCGGACGATGCGCGTGACCGGGGTGTTCGACGGGGGCAGGAGATTGAGCTTTCTACGCGTCGCGGCGCGGTCGTCAGTCGGGTGGAAACACGCGGCAGGAACAAGATGCCGAAAGGTGTGGTGTTCATGCCATGGTTCGACGAAGGACAACTGACCAATAAGTTGACATTGGATGCAACTTGTCCGATTTCGAAAGAGACCGATTTCAAGAAATGCGCCTGCAAGGTGTTGCGCGCCTGACCGAAGAACCGTAAATCAATGTAGGGAGCACTCAAATGAAGAAACTGACCAGACTGAGTTTGCTCATCATGGCCGCCATAGTCGCTTTGGTCGGCGTTGCGCTGGCGCAGACGGCGGAGGTAACGTCCCTAAGGCGTGTTGAGGTGGACGAGCCCGTGAATTTGGGCAATCTGTATCGTCAGGTCGAGCGGCGAATGCAGCGCAACTACCGTCAGCAGCCGCCACTGATACCACATGGAATTTCTCAATATCAGATTGACCTGCGCACCAACCAGTGTCTGGCATGCCATGATTGGACCAAAGCCGGTGAGCGGGACGCACCGACGCTGTCAATGACACACTATCTTGATCGGGATGGCAACGAGCTCGATCATATCGCTGGAACACGATATTTCTGCAATCAGTGTCATGTCACCCAGGTCGATGCGCCGGATTTGGTGAACAATCAGTTCCGGTCCTCCGCTGAAAGGTGATACACACTTTTGTTTGAGACTGGGGTATGGCGGATTCCAAAGACACATTCGGCCGACTTCGACGACTCTGGGACTGGTTCTGGAGCCCGAACGCCTTGCTCAGTGTGGGCTTTACGCTGATCGCTGGCTTTATGGGAGGCATCCTATTCTGGGGTGGGTTTCACTGGGCTGTCGAAGGTTCAAACTCCGAAGCGTTCTGTGTTTCGTGCCATAGCATGGAGACCAATCTAGGTGAATATCGAGAGACAGTGCATTACAACAACTATTCCGGTGTGCGGGCGGTCTGTTCCGATTGCCATGTACCTAAAGAATGGAATCAAAAGATGAAGGCCAAGGCGATCGCAGTGAAGGATGTCTTTTATGAAGTTGTAGGCAGTATTGACACACCGGAGAAATATGAGGCACGACGAACGCATATGGCCAAGATGGTCTGGAAAAAAATGAAGCTCTCGGACAGCCGGGAGTGTCGCAATTGTCATGCATTCGATTACATGGACTTCACGTTGCAAGAGGCGCGAGCGGGAGCTGCGCATCAGCGCGCGATCGATCAGGGAATGACCTGTATTGATTGCCATCAGGGCATCGCCCACCGGTTGCCGCCTAACTACCTTGAAGAGTACGAGAGTGTCGTTCGTTCATTGTCAGCCGAAGTCGAACAAAACGTACAAAGCGACATGTTGCTGAATGTTGATGTGCTTCGTCAATACGCAGCCAATACCTTTGATTGACAGGCTGAGGGCTGAGTAATGCTTGAGATACTCGGATCCATCGCGGGCAACTTCCTGAGTTTGCCCGGCGTGCTTGGTCTGACATTGGGATTACTGACTCGTCGTCTGGTTCTGGCTGCACTTGTCGGTGGCCTGGTCGGCGTTTCAGAGGCGATGATTTTTGTTCAGTTTGATTTTGCGAACATAACCGGCTTGGAAATGTCAATCGGTGTGCTTGTCGGAATATTTGCCGGCACAGTCGGCTCTCTGATCCGCCGAAAGGGTACGAAAGTGAGGGCCTGACCTCAGTGTCGCTGTTAGGATTGACCTGAGCCGGAACGAAAAAATCCGGTTCGATAAATCTCAGAAGCGACGGAAAAGTTCCATGACACAGTATCGCTGTGAATTCCAGTGGCTGTTTTCATTTGCCTGAATGATGGTTCTCTCAGAATCCATTCAATTACGAATTTGATTTCAGTGTTATCGCGGCGGTTGGGCAAATGGACGCACAAGCGCCACAACCGGTACAGGTGTTGCTGTCGACGGTGATTGCGCCAACGCTTCCTGCACGCAATTCAAAGTGGAGTGCCTCTTCGTCACAAACATCTACGCAGCTCCGACACGATACACCGCTGAGCAGCAGGCAGGCTTCGCCTAATGTTGCTACGAGTTCCCAAGGTACTTCAGTTGCATCACGAAAGACTGATTCTGCGCATACCTCGGCGCATGCCCCGCAAAATGTGCATTGGCCTGAACTGAAGCTCAGCACCGGAGTACCGGCAACCCCTTTGAAGAGTATGCTTTCCGGGCAGGCATCAATGCAATCTCCACAGGAAGTGCAGTGCTTGCGGATGGTGGCCTCATCTGTCCATGGTGGTCTTTGTTCATCGCGCCGCCACGAACCGGACTGCCTTTGAGGCTTGGTTCCGATCAAGCGGCTTATCAGGCTCATATTCACATACTCACTTCAATCTATATGAACGGTCGAACGATCGTCCAACTAAGTTTTACCTGGTTTGGCGCAACATGTGCAGAACCCTGTCGCTCAGGCAACCCGAATGGCGATGAGCGAATCGAAACCCCGGGAGAACATGACTGCAGGCAGCTGGAGATTCGGCAGTGGGCTTCGGCACGGTCGGCGAATCCCATTTCAACAACTGCTCACAATAATGTGTTTCTATCCTCAGCCAGAAACCATCTGTTGAACCTATAACCAGTGCAAGTCGACTTGCCATATCCGAAATAAATGATTCCGTCCCTTTGATCAACAGATTCAGATGTTTAGTCGAAATTCCCAACCTTACAGCCAACTATTTCTCTACAATCCATTTCCTCGATCGTGTTGTCTATCGTAACGCTGCGAGATGACATCCAATTCGGCTCGATTTCGTTCATCTTATCGGCCATGGCAATATCCAATTTCGACAATCTTTTTTCAGACTCATTTACCCAATTGCTGTTGTCATTCGTATATGGCCCTTATTCGGTGACAAACATCAATCTTTTGCCCTTCGATCATCACATTGCGAATAGCGTCCTTTTCAATCTCTTGATTGATAAGATGACTCCCCCACTCGAACGGATATCACGTTCAGTATTTATCAGCACCTGAGCGGGATGAGATTGAGATGTAGTTCAATAATACGACAGTTGGCATGGGCATTGCAAAGAGCGCGGCGCGAAAGAGTCTGGGGTGTCAGGGGCCGCTCAAATGAATGCGGGAACTGTGGTGGAACCCATGCTACGAGGGGTATAAGATGGATTTCAAGGACAACAAGAATTTGTAGGTTTGTGTCCGAAAATACTGCAATGCGTTCGGTTTATCGAACAAATGGCAGCATACAAGTGATTGATGGAAATGTACCATCTGAGTTTAGCATTCAAGATGTAACTAAATTAAGCGGAGACCCCTAACCCTTGACTGAAATTTCTAGCTGACAATTTCCACCCACTTACCTCAATCATCAAAAGTAAGGGGTTAGATTTTGACCGCCCTGAAATGTGTTAGCCGCAGTTCGCCGGCATCGACAGCCTTCATCTTCAGAGTTGAACTTTGCAAACGATTGTCGGCCATTTCCTCGCCGAATTTCTCCACAAACTCTGATCGACGTTCACCGCTGACCGTGCTGATTTCATCGCGTACGGCACTGCCGTACCAATTACGCGGATTTGACAATATCCAGCTACACAGACGGCTTTTTGATCGCTGCATATTGCCGGTTGACCCAGGCGCGGCTCTTCCGGCACCACAACTCCCATCCGTACCTGTCAGGGGCTTGACGGTTGAATCCGTGAGACTCGCGACACGGTGAACGCCGTCAGCACGGGCGGAATCCGTCACCTGGTGCACAAATGTCCGCATGGGCTGTATCTCGCCCAATGTTCTCTCAAAATGCTCCAGACTGTCTGATTCTCCCGCGAAACCTCACACAGCTCGCTGAAATATCCTGGGCTTAAAATTTCGGAAAATTATCGTCAAGGGAGCAATCTCAGACTAGCCCACCACGGGAGGGGAATTGGGGATGTAATATACTATTGATCAGACTAATCCCGGATTAGTTGGGTTGCCCAATGGGTGAAATCTCGTTGGATCATACCTATTATGGCGACAATGTGTTTCTGATTGTGGGCTTCTCTTGGTCGGGATTTAGGTCTGGGATCAGGGATGAAACATGGTAAAGGATTATCACCAATGTCGTATTCCGTGCATCCACCTCATTTGGTTGCGCGGCATTGTCACCCGCATTCTCTTCCGTGACCCACGCCGCGTACTCGGTGTCACTAATGAAACCGTTGCCGGTCGCAAAACCATTTTTGAGGTTGTTCTGGCGGGCTACATTCCCCGTTTGTGCCTGAAGTTTTCAACGCGCCATATACGAATTTGCACCCTTCTCGGAGCTACAGTCATAGCGCGTCTTCCTTTGTACTTTGCGACTGGAATTCTGCTGGCAATGCTACCGACAATTTCCTATGACGCATCGGCCCAGGCGACTACACCCGAATGCACCAACTCGCCGGATACCGGGGAACGGGTGCTCTGTCAGGAATCGGCCAGCTCGACGGACGACATCACGATCACCCTGAGCGGGGAGAACATTACCACAACGGAGCCTCGCGAAGAAGGCATCAGGGCCATACACAAAGGCTTGGGGGACATCACAATTACAGTCAAGGGCAACACAGGTGTCAACGGACAAACTGTCAGAAGTGTGATCAATACCAGTGACGCGAAAGGAGTTTATGCTGAGATTTCTGGGACACCGACCGGCATGAGTGCTGGAAGGAAAAATATCGTCCTCACTGTCACCGATACCGACATAACTACCGGGTATACTCCTAGCAATGTAAGTAACTCCGGCGACGGAATCTCTGCCTGGTACAGCGGAACGACACCAAACAACATGAGGGCCAAAGAAAACATAGGTGACATAACTATCAATGTTCGAAATACAACCGTGACACTGGAAGGACCTGGGAGTGGCAGGGGCATCAGCGGACTTCATCAAGGTAGAGGAAGCGTAGGCTTAGATATAAGGAACACGCACATAAAGACGAAAGGTTCCAACAGTTATGCGATCTATGGAAAAATCGATGACATCCCGGATGCCGCAGACAATCGCGGCAACATCACCATCTACGCTGATGATGTGGAAATCAAAACCGAAGGCCAATATTCACACGGTATTCTCGGCGTGGCAGACCCGGGCGTTATAGGCAATATTGAAATCGACGTCTTAAATTCAACAATCGAGACAAAGGGAACCGCCGCCCCCATCTATGGGTCACACAAAGGTAAAGGTAATATCGTCATTACTGCTCGCGGCGGAAGCAGAATCGTCGCGTCTGGTGCCAATAGCGTTGGGATACATGCGAGACAGACCTTTGAACCCGAAGATCAACGCGGCGAAATAACGATCAATGCGGGCGGAAGCATCGATGTCATCGGGATGGGCGGTCAGGGCATTCGGATAGGATGGATTGATGGTGATGTAGCGAAGGGAGCAGCGTCGTTCGATGAGCACGGCTATCGCCGGCAGAAGGTGTTTGTGAAGGGTTCTGTCCGTGGCGGTGCCGGTATCAGTGGCGCGGGTTTGACCCTCGCTGGCGGCGGCCGAGTCTTCATCAAACCCAAAGGCAGCGTTGGTGCGAGGTCCGGTGTGGCGGTTCACGTGAGCGGCGCAAAGGACGGGGACCCTACGGTCAAGCCCAAGCTATACATTGAGATAGAACCGGGCGGACGACGAATGGCGGAAGTCATCGGCGATGACTGGATCATCAACGACGAAGGCGAAACTGCTATCGTGGTCAATGGCGTCACACTCCACGACGGCGAAAACGGTGCAACAGGTGAGACGGTCGACAACGGCATATTTGTCGTTGGCATGAAGCCGCAGGGTGTCAGGGTGACAGACCGAACAGTCCCGGGGAAATTTGTCACCGAGCTTTCTACAGTACCCGCTGACAGGGATTTTTCGGCGAATGATTTCGTAGAGAGATACATACTTGGGGCGGCTTACGAAATCTCGTCGGGTTTTCTGCTCCATATGATCAACCCGAGAATTCGTTCCGCATGGGGGAGGGCAGACAGGGACAATCCGACTTGGATAGCAGTATACGGAAGCTGGGACAGATTTGTCCCAGCGACCTCCCGACTGGGAGCACAATACATGTCAAAAGATCTTTCACTGGAAATCGGACGCCACTTCGAGCTTGGAGACAGCCTGGACGGCTCAGTCGCCTTGGGCAGCATCTTATGGGGTTCGGCTGAGGTTTCGGCTCCTTTCGGGAATGAATCTATCGAAGTCGGTGGAACGTACGCGTCGCTTAACCTTCGCCGAGAATGGACAAGCGGTATCTACGCCAGGGGTGACCTGTCATTCGGAAGATACTCTTTGGGCTTTGCATCAGACAGGCGCGGCCGTCTCAAGACCGGTGCAAAGGCACATGCTCATTCCCTTCATGTCGAAACAGGCTGGCAGACAGGGTTGAACAGCGGGAAAACTCTCTCAACCCGGATTTGGACGAGTCAGTCGCGAGCTGAAATTACCGATTTCATCGATTCCGTCGGCAACCGCGTGTCTTTTGACAATGCAACGCAAAATATGGGTGGAATAGGGCTGACCGTTGGAAAGGTGTATGGACTTGACCGCTTGGATAGGGTGTTTTCGTTGGATGCATCGATTGATCTGGAGCGCACTCTCTCGAATGCAACGAGAACAACTCGAGTATTCGATGAAAAGATATTCTCGGTAGCGCCTAAGAACCGCATTCGCGTGAATTTTGGAGGCACCTGGCGCAATTCCCGACACGAACTCAGCGCATCAGTCGCAGCAATCGACACTGATTCAGATGACCTGCACTATTACGGGCAAATCGCCTACAGGATAAATTTCTGAGGCACACCTGCGGGGGTTCGCAACATTCTTGCGAACAGAATCCTGTACACAGAATTGGTTGCGGTACGCCACACAGCAAATCAGAAAAAACATTCCGCTTTTTATGGAACGTATTTATAAACCTAGTTTTAGCCTCCAAAAAATATGAATCATTTCATTCAACACTCGTTGAAGGTGCGTTCCATGTCTCTTGACGACCGGACCATCTCGACTTCATCGCAAGTCTTTCAATTGTCACGCCTGCAACCTCAAAGGCAAAACGGTTAGATTTTGACCGCCCTGAAATGTGTCGGCCGTAGTTCACCCGCATCGACAGCCTTCATCTTCAGAGTTGAACTTTGCAATCGATTGTCGGCCATTTCCTCACCGAATTTCTCCACAAACTCTGATCGACGTTCGCCGCTGACCGTGCTGATCTCATCGCGCACTGCGTTGCCGTACCAACTGTTTCGGTCCCGAGTACGCACTGAATCAAATCCAACTTCAGTGAGCAAGCGCCGCAGCTCAGCGGCCGTATGGAAGTGAAAGTCCAGTTTGGAGAAGTCAAGCCAGTCACGAACCAGTTCGGATTGGTTGGTGTTGTCACTGCCCAACCAATCACAACCGACCAGAATGCCCCCTTGGCGAAGAACACGATGTATGTCCTCGAAAATCGAACGCTTGTCCGGAATGTGAACGATCACATCTTTGGTGAACACAACATCGAATTCGGAATCGTCGAATTCGAGAGGTCCCGGCTCAACCAGCCGATACTCAATCTGCTCGGCTAATCCGACAGCTTTCGTGTCATGACGGGCCCGACAGATCAGTGCTTCGATTACGTCCATTCCGATAACTTTCCGAGCCTTGTGCTCGGTCACCAACCAACGATCGATACCACCGATTCCGCAACCGATATCGAGTACTTTCGTATCCTTGATACTCATACCGCGCAATATCTCATCAATCTCCTCGCGACCGCCGGGCGACAGAAACCCCTTGCCCCACATCCACTCGAGACCTCTTACAAAATTTTCGTCGTACGCCATTACTCTTGAATCGATTTACTGGGTGACAATACTCGTATTGCACCTATACTTATATGGAAACCTCCCCGATTGCAAGTTTGAGTTTGCCAATCGATGAACAAAATGGGTTGCGGTCTTATATCCGGCTTCTTTCATTGGGGGACACATCAACCGGTCCCCGAGCCATGATGATTTTCGCGCACAGGCTCCTTATCTATAAATCGGCTTGCATGCCGCCGTAGCACAGTCCAGGCTCTTCCTGCGCAGGCATCGCCCTTTGTGTCATCAGTTCACAGTCTCACCAATGCAATCTCCCCGACCTGTAACCTTATCATCTTCCGCCGTGCCGGTCACCGGGACCGGTACGGCCATATGTTCATTCTGTTGATCATCTCTACGCCGTGATTCTCCGGGGATCGTATTCAACCCCCTTGGCCAATATCACCCAGCTGATGCGGGCCATCTGGTTGGCCACCGCCACCACCGCCTTGTTGTGGTTGCTGCGCCTGGCAACACGTCTGGCCTTTCGGTGAAGCGGATCGTCACTGTCCGGATTACGTGCGGCCGCAAAACACACCGAGCGGGCGCCGTGGATCAGCATCGTGCGAACGTAGCGGTCACCGCACTTGGAGATGCCGCCGGACCTCTCCTGTCCGCCGCTGCTGTGCTGGCGGGGCACCAGCCCCAGCCAGGCGGCGAAGTCGCGCCCGCATCCGAAGTCACCACCCTCACCGGACACCGACACCAGTGCGCTCGCCACAATCGGACCGATGCCCGGTACTGTCTGCAACCGCCTCACCTCATCCATCTGTGAACCCAATGCCTTGATCCGGGAAGTGTAGAACTCCACCTTTTCGCAGACATTGCCCAGCTGCTCAGCCTCATGCGCCAGCATGTGCCGGAACTCGGCACTGACCTGACTCAGATCCAGCCCCGCCTGAAGCGTCGGATCATCACCCAGCACCCGCCGCACCAGATCATCCAGCTTCGATCTTGAGCGCCCGGTCACCAGCCCCCGTTCCGCCAGGTGTGAGCGGATCGTGTTGCAGCACTGCGTGCGGGTGCCGATCGCCTGCTCGCGAAGTCCGTGCAATGTCGTCAGATCCTGCTGCGCCACCGACTTCACCGGCACCGCATGTACCCGCGGCCGCAGCGAGGCCTCGGCGATCGCCACCGAATCGTTGGCATCGGTCTTGTTGTTCACCACATAGGCCCTCACCCACTTCGGCGGTAAAAGCTTCACCGGCAGACCCAGCTCCTCAAGCTTGCGGCCCCAGAAATGCGCGCCGCCGCACGCCTCCATCGCCACACACCGAACCTTCGACGCATCCAGTGCGGAAAACCACTCCAATACCTGGCTGCGTCTCAGTCCGGTCTGATTCACCACCCGCATGTTGCGGTTCAGCTCGGTGCAGTAAAACACGTTCTTTGCCAAATCCAACCCGATCGTTGTGTTATCGTATGTATCCATGTGAACCTCTCACCTCTCGTATGTTGATTACAGTTCATTATTTTAAAGCGAGGGTGGGAGGTTTCCATATCATCTATAAAATCAGTTTCTTCCGATCATCAAATCGAATTCACATCCAGACGGAGAATATTCATTTTTGTCATGAGCAAATTACAACAGAAAATCGACAATGGCGATTTCATCATCACCTGTGAGCTGACTCCCCCTAAAGGAACTGACTTGACGGCATTGTTTGCGAAAGCAGACATGCTCAGACATCAGATCACTGCGTTCAACCTGACAGAATCCCACGCTGCCAGAATGGCTATGGACCCCACTGCAGTCGCCCATCTGCTGCTCGATCGCGGAATAGAGCCGATTGTTCAGATGACCTCCCGTGATAAGAATCGAATCGCCATTCAGGCCTGTATGCTGGGTGCCGCCGCGCTTGGCGTACCGAACCTGGTGTTCATGGGCGGCGACCCTCCCAAAGCAGGTGATCACCCGGATGCCAAACCGGTTTTCGACCTATTTGCGTCACAACTTCTGGATGCGGTGAATGCGATTCAGTCAGGTACCGACTACATGGGCAACGCTCTCAACGGAACACCGAAATTTTGTGTCGGCGCAGTTGTCAATCCCGGGTCGCCAAATCTGGAGACTGAAATCGAGAACATGTATCGAAAGATTGAGGCCGGCGCTTCTTTCCTGCAGACACAGGCTGTTTATGATGCCGGTCAATTCCAGTCGTTCATGCAAAAAATCGGTGATGTCAACATTCCAATCCTGGCAGGCGTGATTCCGATCAAATCAGTGAAAATGGCGCAGTATATGAATGAAAAGGTTCCCGGTATCACTGTACCTGATGCGCTGATAAGCAGAATTGCAGAACAGGGTGATGACCGCGAGCGTATCACTGAAACCAGCATCCAGATGTCTGCCGAACTGGTTGACGAACTTCGACAGATTGCAGGAGGGTTACACATCATGGCGATCGGTTGGGAAGACCGAATCCCTCGGATACTGGAATCCAGTGGAATCAGCGCTTAGAGCGGATAGAACTCGCTTTCCTGACCGGCGTCCACCAGCCAATTCCATATATGGTCGGCAAAACTTCGTCTGACAACGATATCAACCGTCACCACAGCAGCTGACTGCGCCAACAGAGTCACATTCGCCCGCGCCAGCATCGTCTGGATACAGGCACCTGGCTGAAAATTACGCGGATGAAGGTCATACGACACACCTCTTCCCAAGAGGTCAGCGGCTTTCGGTCCTGTCGCACGGATGATGGTTTGGGCCGCGCTGATATCGACACAGGTTACAAAACCACCGCCGGATGTGAATTCGTTCAAAGCATGATCCAGTGATTCTTTTGTGTGGAACGGGGTTACAATCAGCCATTCGTCAGGACCGAGCCACGCACAAAGATTATCCTCGTGCACAATAAAAATATTGGGCTTCTGTGGTGCATCGAACCCCAACAACCGCCGGAACCTCGAACCCGCCTGTTGATCGTCCGGCTGAAAGCGAATGTTGTAATGCCCCAGAAATGGCAGTTCGTTTAGAGTGACACCATTCAACTCGACGCAAGGCGCATCTTCTCCATGGATAGATTTCAGAGGCGATCGCATGGGTGCCTGCTCAAACATTCTGCCTTTCCCCCTCACGATCGTAAAATACAGGATTGCAGATCGATACCGGTACTGTTTCCCCCGTCATCAGAATCGAATAGATTCGCGCGCCCATTCTCGATCGTCCACCCCTGACTACCGCCAACGCGATGGACCGTCCCAAGCTCGCACTGAAGTAACTGGAGGTGACATGACCGATCATTGGGGTGGGTCGTACATCAGACGGCTCTTCCACGAGTTGCGCACCTTCGGGTAACACCTTGCTGGCATCTTCAGTCAGCAACCCGACAAACTGCTTGCGATCATCCCGCATGCAGTCGGACCGACTCAACGACCGTTTCCCCAGACAATCCTTATTTTTTGAGACAATCCAGGACATACCCATATCGACTGGCGTCATCGATCCGTCAGTGTCCTGCCCGACGATAATGAACCCCTTTTCGGCACGCAGTACATGCATTGTCTCTGTTCCGTAGGGTGTGATACCAAATTCCATTCCGGCCTCAAATACCTTTTCCCAGACATCTTTACCATAGTCCGCGGGTACGTTGATCTCATAGGACAGCTCACCACTGAAACTTACGCGAAAAATTCGGGCATCAACGCCTGCAACCACTGAATCCCGAAAAGTCATGAAAGGAAACTGATCATTGGATGCTGCCAAGTCCGGTGCGATTTTCCCGAGTACGTCGCGCGCTTTCGGTCCGGCGATCGATATCACAGCCCATTGATCGGTTACGGACGTAAAATACACTTTCATGGAAGGCCATTCAGTCTGCCGCCAACGTTCCATCCAGGACAGAACCGCTGCTGCCCCTCCAGTTGTTGTTGTCATGTAGAAGTGGTCGTCACCGAGTCTGGCGCTTACACCATCATCCATGATCATTCCGTCCTCTCCCAGCATCAGTCCGTAGCGACAGGACCCAACCGGTAGTCTCGACCAAGAGTTCGTATAGACATAGTTCAGGAAATCTGCTGAATCCGGACCGTAGACTTCGATCTTGCCCAGCGTCGACGCATCAATGACGCCAACCTGCTTTCTGACGGCCAGGCACTCGCGGTTGACCGCCTGATGCATGGTCTCTCCCGGTTTAGGATAGTACCACGGACGCTTCCACTGCCCTACATTCTCAAATTCCGCACCGTGTTCGACATGCCACTCGTGCATCGCTGTCTTGCGAACGGGATCAAAAAATGTCGGACCGATCTCGCGGCCGGCGATCGCGCCGAATGTCACCGGGGTATAGAAGGGTCTGAATGTAGTTGTCCCGGTCTTTATCAGATCCTGACCAAGCTCCTCGGACAGAATGGCCATACCGTTGATGTTCCCCAGCTTGCCTTGATCGGTACCGAATCCGAGTAACGTATACCTCTTCAGATGCTCAATCGACTGATATCCTTCCTGAACCGCAACCTTGATATCCTTGACAGTGGTATCGTTTTGAAAGTCCACAAATCTTTTCAGTCGACTTGAAGAACCTGAACTCGGCACCTGCCACAGCGGTCTGATGTCGTACTCGTTGGCGTAATCGTCGGATACTTCCTGAATCGGGGGCAAATCGACTGCCTGGCATCCTGCGCGCTCAGCGGCTGAAACGCCCGCCCGGTAACCACCTCCCACAGCCTCCTCGGCAGAAAATTTTCCGCTGGCCGCGCCAACCGAATTTTCATTCTGCACAGCCGGGCCGGGCACAAAACATGCCTTCTCAACATCAAATTCAGGTTTGGCTCCCGACTGGGCGTGTAGATGTACCGCAGGACTCCAGCCTCCGGAAACAGCGAGCAGATCGCAGTCGATCTTCTCGGAAGTTCCTTCCAGCGATCTGCCATTCGCCGAAAGTTTCATCACCTCCACCGCCGAAACACTCTTTTTTCCCAGCGCACGGACAACCACCGAACCCTTGAGCATCCTGATTCCGCGGTGGGCCAGTGTGTCAAACAATGAATCGGAGACATCGGGACGGGCGTCTACCAGCGCGGCGACCCGAATACCGTTGTCCAACATATGCACAACACTTCTGTAGGCAGTGTCGTTGTTGGTAAAAATCACTGCGTTCTGTCCCGGTGTGACCGCATAACGGTTGATATAGTCTGAAACCGACGACGACAGCATAATTCCGGGCAGATCGTTGTCTGCAAAGACGAGTGGACGTTCAATCGCGCCGGTTGCCAGAACAACCTGCCTGGCCCGAACCCTCCAAACCTTTTCCCTCGCACTGCGGGCAGCCGCATCACCGACATGATCGGTCAGACGTTCGTTCATTACGAGGAAATCGCCATCGTAATAACCGGCAACGGTGGTACGCCTGAACATACGCACCTCTGAAGAATTCTCAAGTTCGCGCAGCACTTGACTTACCCACTGCAGATGATCCTCCGATGCTGTGCGCAGAAAGCCGCCGCCAAACTGCTGACTTTCATCCGCGACGATGACACGCGCACCTGCGCGCGCCGCCCCAAGCGCTGCGGCAAGCCCGGCCGGACCGCCACCGACTACAAGTACATCACACCAAGTATTGATCTTGTCATAACGATCAGGATCAGGTTCGGAACTCGCTTTTCCGAACCCGGCCGCGCGCCTGATCACTTTCTCATAAAACATCCATCCTTTTCGCGGATACATGAAGGTCTTGTAGTAGAACCCGGCCTGGAGAAATGGAGAGAACCAATTCATCAGTGATAAAGCATCGAATGAAACGCCGGGCCAGCTATTGACACTCGACACTTTCATCCCGTCATGGATCTCTGTCTGCGTCGCACGCAAATTGGGAATCGAGCGCGCCCCTCTTTCAACCTGAAGAAGCGCGTTGGGTTCCTCAGCACCGCTACCCATGATTCCTCTCGGCCTGTGATACTTGAGACTTCGGGCTACCAGCCTTACGTCATTTGCGAGCAGTGCCGATGCGACCGTGTCGCCGGAATAGCCACCGTAAGTCTTTCCGTTGAACCGGAAACTGACAGGCTTGCTGCGATCAATCTGTCCGCCGGTAGAAAGTCGGTTCTTCTGATTCAATCTCCTTCCTCCGGTTTCGCGTCAGTGTGCTTGTAGGTGGCACCGAACTTATACGTGACAGTATCTCTTTGCGCATTGAACCAGCGTCGGCATCCACCGCTATGGACCCACTGTTCAGACTGCCAGCCCTTGGTGTTGTCGCGCATGAAAAGGTAGTCAGCCCATTCTTCGTCGGTTAGCTCATCAGGATTGAGCGGACGAACGATGTGCGCCTCTCCACCGCAACTGAACTCCGCCTGTTCCCTGAGCCCGCACCACGGACATCGAATCAACAGCATTTGTGTTTCCTCATATCGACTTGAAATTCAGTGCGCGACACCGGCAGCACCATGTTCATCGATCAACGCACCGGAAACAAACCGGTCGATCCCGAACGCCGCGTTCAGACGATGTGGTTCGTCGCGTGCGATCGTATGTGCAAATACCCAGCCGGAACCGGGAGTTGCCTTGAATCCACCGGTCCCCCAACCACAATTGAAATACAACCCGTCAACAGATGTCTTGGAAATGATTGGACAGGCGTCCGGGCAGACATCGACAATTCCGCCCCACTGTCGGAGCATGCGAACCCGACTGAATATCGGGAACAGTTCAACGATTGCGGCAATATTGCCTTCGATTGTCGAAAAGCTCCCTCTCTGACCGTACCCCAGATAGGAATCCACGCCTGCACCGATCACCAGCTCTCCCTTGTCAGACTGGCTGATGTAGCCATGTACCGCATTTGACATGACAACCGTGTGCAGGATCGGTTTGATCGGTTCGGATACGAGCGCCTGCAAAGGATGACTCTCAATCGGCATCCGAATGCCGGCCATTTCCGCTATGACACTGGAATGTCCGGCCGCAACGACACCGACTTTACCGGCACCGATGAATCCGCGAGTGGTCTCAACGCCCTCGACCTTTCCATTGTTTCTCCGTATACCCGTCACCTCACAATTCTGAATGATATCCACTCCGCGACTGTCAGCAGCCCGAGCAAACCCCCAGGCTACCGCGTCGTGTCTTGCGATCCCACCGCGTCGCTGAAAGGAAGCCCCGAGTACGGGATAGCGTGCGTAGGGGGAGGTATTCATAATGGGGACAATATCACTGATCTGTTGCGGAGTTAGAATCTCGGAGTCGATGCCGTTCAGCATATTGGCATTCGACCGTCTATAGATATCCCGCATGTCCTGCAGGTTGTGTCCCAGATTCATCACACCCCGCTGACTGAACATGACATTGAAATTCAATTCCTGTGACAGGGATTCCCACAGGACAAGCGATTTCTCATACAGGTGAGCCGCCTCGTCCCACAGATAGTTGGAACGGACAATCGTCGTGTTACGTCCGGTGTTGCCGCCACCGATCCAGCCTTTTTCGACGACAGCGATATTGGTGATGCCGTGCTCGGATGCCAGATAGTAGGCGGTGGCCAATCCGTGCCCGCCGCCACCGACGATCACAACATCATAGCTGGACTTGGGTGTCGGATCCCGCCACGCCCGCGACCAGCTTTTTCGCCGATCAAGTGCATGGCGGGCCAATGTGAAGATCGAATAATTCTTCACCTCAGACCTCCTTGTCTGTCGCGAGTGTGGTATCTACTGATATACCGGAAACCGGCCGCAGAGTTCCAGTACTTTTTCCTTGACCTGATCAATGACGGATTCGTTGTTCAAATCATCAAGAATGTCGCACATCCAGTGCGTGAGCGTAGACATCTCCTCGGTTCCGAATCCCCGAGTCGTCGACGCCGGTGACCCGATTCGAAGCCCGCTGGTCACAAACGGCGAGCGTGGATCATTCGGTACCGTGTTTTTGTTCACCGTGATATTCGCTGCGCCCAGCGCGGCGGAGGCATCCTTGCCGGTGATGTCCTTGTCGATCAGGTCGAGCAAAAACAGGTGATCATCCGTACCACCCGACACCACCTTGTAGCCGCGTTCCATGAAAGTCGCTGCCATTGCCCTGGCGTTGTCCAGCACTTTTTGCTGATACGCCTTGAATTCGGGTTCAAGCGCTTCCTTGAATGCCACCGCCTTGCCGGCAATCACATGCATCATCGGGCCGCCCTGCCCGCCGGGAAACACCGCAGAAGCCAGTTTCTTCTGAACTTCGTCATTCTTGCGAGCCAGGATCAGGCCGCCTCTGGGTCCGCGAAGAGTCTTGTGGGTGGTTGTTGTCGTCACATCCGCAATGGGCACAGGATTCGGATAAAGTCCGGCGGCAACCAGGCCGGCGACATGCGCCATATCCACGAACAGGTAGGCATCGTTGTCATCGGCGATCTGTCGGAACCGCTCCCAGTCCATCACCCGCGAATAAGCCGAAAATCCGGCGATGATCATTCTGGGTTTGTGCTCCGCCGCAAGCTCGGCAATCTGTCCGTAGTCTGCGATACCTTCGGAATCGACACCGTACAGTACGGAGTTATAGAGCTTTCCGGAGAAGTTGACTTTTGCACCGTGTGTCAGATGCCCGCCGTGATCCAAACTCATGCCCAAAACCGTATCATGCGGTTCAAGCAATGCCAGGAATACCGCTGAATTAGCCTGTGAGCCTGAATGTGGCTGAACGTTGACATAATCAGCATCGAACAGCTGTTTGGCCCGTTCGATCGCAAGGTTCTCGGCAACATCGACATACTCGCAACCGCCATAATAGCGTCGACCGGGATATCCCTCGGCATACTTGTTGGTCAGTACGGAACCTTGAGCCTGCAACACTCTCGGGCTGGTATAGTTTTCTGAAGCAATTAGCTCAATATGCTCTTCCTGGCGCGTTTCCTCATTCTGGATTGCCTCCCAAAGCACCTCGTCATAACTTTCAATGGTATCGCTTTTCCTGAACATTCATGTCTCCTGTATCGTCTCGGCGAATACTAAACCAATCAGTTTATTTTGTCAGTCCCTGTTGGAAACACATTGTAATTTATATTACTGTCATTCACTTCAAATTCCGATGTCAATTATTTGAAATCAACGTGGAATTCATGTACGCAGGAAGACATTGGAAAACCATTCTCGCGGTATGCGTGGAGTATAATTTTCGATGCCATGGTTATACAGAATCAAATCACACAGAAACTTAATGACGCGCTGTCTCCGGTCCATCTTGAAGTCATCAACGAGAGTTCGATGCACAGTGTTCCACCAGGTTCGGAGTCACACTTCAAAGTTGTTGCGGTTTCAGCGAAATTTCAAGACCAGTCGTTGGTGTTTCGCCATCGCATGATCAATGAATTGCTGGCGGACGAAATCGCAGGATCAATCCACGCTCTGTCACTACATACTTTGACACCCTACGAGTGGCGAACGCAAGGAAAATCGACTGAGAAATCGCCACTTTGCCTTGGGGGATCAAAGCGGAAATAAATCGGAAACTAATCCTATCCCCAAAAATTTAGAGATTAGTCTCGCTACCTGCCTCCGCGAACTTTACGATGACTTTCTAAAAATCACAGTAGGTGCTTGCGACTGCAACTCAGAAATATAGCTATTTAAGCCTTCATTCCATGAGTCTGGGCTAATTTCATGTGACGCGCAACTGAAACAAATAGAAAGCGCTTTGTCCACCTCTTTCTCACTACAAACAGAACTACGCACTTCCATTGGGTCAAATCTATCTAACAACCATAGAAATATCTGCTCCAAACAGATAAGTTTTGATTCCAGATTGTTGATGTTTAACTCACTGGAATATATCGATTCGGCGGCAACTATTGCCCTTTTGTCTCCAGTAACAAAACACAGCATTTTTCTTGAGATAACCATTGCACAGAGCTGACTTTCTCCGATATCGAGGCTCACATTCAATTTTTGTGCTATGTGCTCTAATTCAGCCGCAAATCTTGTTTCCTTTTTTGTGGGTTCCACTTCCTTTATCAGGGATAGCGACGAATCAATTGCATTGCTGACTTGCCTCTGACGTTTCTCAAAAACGGTGCGAGAGACTTGATCCCTCAAAACATACCTAGCGGAGTTGAGTGTGAAAAATTTATCTACTTGAAAAGGAATTGAATTTAACGATTCTTCAAACAAACCATATACACTGAGTTTGAATATAGCGTCTACATCAACTACTGCGTCCACTTGTCACAGTCCCCCAAGATTGCTTGAATAAAATAGGAATTGTCATCACTAATTTTGTCCCAAAAAATTTGATCCATCGCCATTTTATTGATTACTTTCCACGAGTCTTGAGGTTCGCCATAAATATGCTGAATTGCTCTATCTACTATTCCCCAATTCTGGGAAACATAGCCATAGCAAAGTGCTAGAATTCCTTGTTCAATTCGCTTGTTGGAGCCTTCTATTTGTACAAAATCCGCTAATTGTTCGGCACTAACTGGCTCTTGGTCGTTGATTGAAAATTGAGGTTCATTTTGCCCGGTTAATAATTCCAGTGCAAATTCATCTGCGGCCAGTTCTTTCGCATCATGACTTTCGTTCGAATCTTCCATATCGACTATTGCGTTATGATGATTTAAGTGACCAAGTGCAATATGCGCAATTTCATGTGCAATATAGAAAATTAAGCGTGCCGGATATCTATCGTCACAAGCCAGTAGTATTGCGAACTTGCCATCAACTTGAACCGCCATTGCGCGCATTTTCTTAGTAGCCAGCGGGTGTACACGTAAATGAATCAATGGAATTCCGACCCCCCATAACAATGACAACAGCTCAACCAACCCCACACTTGACTGACTTTTCAAGATAGAAGATCGGATATGAGAAGCAGATTCTCCGACAATAGTTTCTTTTTGAGTGCTTCCGCTGAGCAAGATTCTACTAACCGATACACCAAATGAAGTCATAACCGATTTTTCCTTGTGATCATCACCTAGAAAATCTTTAAACTTGGCAGATTCGTCCCAGATGAAAACCGGTGAATCTTTATTATCCAAAATTGATCTTGAGTCAAGCCCCAGTTTTCTCGCTAAAGAAAACCGCAAATCCGCTTGAGCGGAAGGGGAAGAATCCGCCGCGTCAGTCCACCAGCTGGGCCATGCCGCAGAAATCGCAGCACTACTCAAACCGGCTTTTTGCCTTAGAAACTGTTTCAAACTTTCTGCGTCGTTATTCAATGCATATCTCCGTTTGCAGACCTGTTATAGAGAAATAGTAGTCCCCTCTTACTTTTCATTTTAACGCTTCAAGGTATGGTCCTGGTGTTTTTTGCTACTACTCAGGTTCCATTTGGAAAGGGTAGTCGGTGCTGAACAGAGTTGCTCCCTCACAAGCCTCTCGCGTCACCACAAAATCGAATTCCGGTGACACAATTAACAAGATTTCGATCAGCTTAGGTTCTTTTTTTATTTGTATTGTTAAGCAGATTCACTAATGATTCACTCGAATCAATAGAGAAATTCACTTGTTGGCCGAAAGGCTGTTCAAGCAGATGATGCTAGAGAATTTCTGACAGTTTCCTTTTTATCTCTCTGGAAAAAGAAGCACCTTTATATTCCAGTGGTTTACCTTGGCTTAGTTTTTCCTTTAATTCCTCCAGTAACTGTTGTATAGCCAGATTTTCTTTATCTTTGTCTTTGAAACTGGGGAGTCTAGGTGCTAACAGCGGATGTAGCGAGGATGATTTGAGTATTTCGCCAACATCATCCCCGTTCCGTGATTCGCTAAATTTAACCCGAATAACGGGACGGGTATTATCGGGGATTTGATATTCCAGTGATTCAATTCCCTGTACTTTCTCATTCTCCGACAAGTTCACTGCGTACCACTTATCCGGATCAAATGAACGAATCTCACCAGTTGCCTCAGAATAGTAGTTTTCTTGTGTGAACAGGAAAACATTACTTGAATTAGCCGAATTGGACAGCAACTTCGCTAATTTTCCATTTTTAAAAACGGGGAGAAAAGCTTTAGCACCCGAAGGGTCGGAATCGTTCAGAATCTGAAAAATGAAACTATCATCCCAAGAATTTCTTTTGACTAGTATCTTTCCATGAGGCGTTTTTATTGGCAACGAAAATTCAGTGCGAAATTTCTCGTGTGACGGCTTATTGTCCGGATTTTTAATGAAATAACGACTCAAAAATTCCGAGTCTTCTGTACTCTCTGGCTTTCGTTTCCATGCAGCAACGAGCTTCTTCCACTCCTCTTTGACTGGCAGGACAAGTCCAGATTGTGACTTCGGCAATTGGAAATTTGATTCTCTGTCCAGGATAATTTTCGCTTCTTTCAGTGTCGTAATTCTTTTTCTTTCTGTACGATAAGCAAGTTTGTTCCTCAAAAATTTAAAACCACTACCCTGATCTTTACCGCTGATACCGTTTGCTGTGTTGAAATTTTCAATGTAATAATTGTGGATCATCTGTTTTCTAAGAGGAAGGCAGAGAAAATTTGTCCCGCTTTTTTTCCAATTTCCAATTTGTTCTAATCTATTGACAAGATCTTCAAAGGATTCATCCTTTGTAAGATTCATATCTTTTGTTTTCGGATTGAATTTCAGCGCGAAGTACAAATTTTGTCGGTTCGTAATACTTTCGTTCAATTCGAAACTGTTTTTCCAATCAAACCCGATACGAATTTTCGAAGTTTCACGATCCACTAAAATCGGCAGATAATGTTCAGCATACAGTGTATCTCTGTGAATCATACGATGGGAAAATCGATTTTGTTCGAGTGGATAACGTTTCAGGTTAATACGTCTCATTTGATTCGGTTTCACTTCAATTGCATCAAATAGCTCGGAACCATAAATTTTTCGGTTTTTGCCAGTCTGTATTTCTCCTGTATTTCGGTCTACTCGAGACCAGATACCTATATCTTCTAAATCAATCCGTAACCCACCATCATCCCGATGTGCATCTACAATCATACAGAACGCTACCTGCGCGTCCAAAAGATGAGAATATGCTTCCTGAGGTTCATCATCTTTCTTTGAAAATACATCCAGGTCTTGTCGATAGAATTTCACAAGATCCTCGCGTAGATTATGAATTCCATCTCCTCGTGAATTATCCTGCGCTTCAACACCAAAATAGTCAAACGACAGCAAGTGATGTTTGTTGATAGCTTTCGCTTTCTTGTGAAGCTCATTCGCCAAAACTTCAGCAAAGTAACGTTGTGTCCCGTTGACAAGTGTTTTGGCACGGTGATTTATTGCACCAAGTACCGCTTCTCGAATTGGATTACCGTTTTCCAAAAAAAGAGCATGACGAAAAGCTTTTTGTTGATCAATGTTCAGCCCGCTAAAACTGAAATATTGACCGAATTTGAAGTCTTCTTTTTCTGCGTCCCAAATAGTTGTTTCAATCCAGTTGGCTATTTCGGTACTTTCGGATAAATTGAATACGGTAAGTTTGTAATTCTCGTGCAAATCGGAAAGTGTGTATATACGATTACCTTTTACGTCCCGATTGTCCTGCTTGCTGGTATAAATCAGATTTGCTTCATCGTTTAATGTTCCCCATTCGGGATGCGACCGCGGAATAATATGATCCAAGTCTCCTTCATCTCCAACGGTCTCTCCAGAGTACGGCGAGATATTACCGGCTGCACTCTTGATCCTATCTTGCTTTGAGTACACGCGACTAGTATTCGGGTCTGATTTCCTACCTTTCAATGCATTCAAACTTGGTTCAAATTCGAATCGATTGGACTCAGTAATTATGGGCACACGCACTGTCATACCCTTTTTCAAGTTATCCTCTATCGTTTCCCATTTATCCTTAGCGATAGCATGGGTAGTAATACGAGCCATACGCATCACAGCACCATCGATCAGTCGAGTAGGAATCGCTGGAAGACGTTGAGCATGAACGCTATCCGAGGCGAATTGCATTCGTCGGGCGTTATCTAAACTACAGACAGCACACGTTTTTGATTTGCCTCCACTATCGCTAAAAGCAATATTGTTGATCTGGGCTAGTAAAAATACTGATGCAACCGGATCTTTTGACGTGCTGTCTCCGACTTTACAATTTAGTTGATCGTAGAGTTGGATACTCAAATTTATGGATTTATCTTTGAGTTTTCCGAGTTCAGATTTGGAATCTTCTTGAGTAGCCAGGATATCTTCCTTCAATCTTCCGCGACGAACTTTTTGCTCTTTGGCCGCTTTCTCACAATTGGACTTCAAACCTTTAATTCTTTCTAGCCAATCTAAAAGATCTTTGTTAGTAGATGAATTTGTACGTTGCATAAGCTGTTGCGGCGACAAGGCAAACAATGCTGCCAGATTTTCAACTAATTGATTGTGCGAATGTCGAGGTATATGATTGCAGTAGGTTAGCAAATGGGTACTGCTTTCAAAACGCCCTGTTCGCGTAAATCCACAATTTTCAACATAGTGGTATTCGGGATGAATGAATAGTCTCCCATCTCGCGCTTTTTGTCGATTCTTGTAGTAGTTGCAAACCAAATGCAGAAAACTACCTCGGGAAAAAACTCCCTCATTTTTGTAATGTCTTTTTGTCTTCAATTCATCTGGTAGCTTGCTACACTTAATGGAGTCCTCAAGTTTTCTCGTCGCGATCTTTTTTTCTTCTGGAGTCGATTGCAATTGGCGTATTTTTTTGACATGACTGAAGATCTCATTTAGCTTCAAAGGGTCAGAGGCTTTTACTCGATCTAAAATAAATTGAAGTACTCGCGCATCCAAATCTTTACGCGTTCTTCGTCCAGCATCAATTTTGCGATTACCCGCCAATTGATCGTCACTGAAATAAAAGCGGCCTTTGCCACTCTTCAGTGATCCCAAATCTGTTTGATAGTCTTTTAAGTACTCATTTACTTCTATCAACGAAGTAAGTTCAGATACCCAGTATTGCCAGCGTTCATATTTTTCATCTAGGAAAACTGGATTTAGGACTAGACTCTGACATCTGGGCGGACGACGATTGTTGTTATCCTGATAGGGAGGGATCGTCAAGTGAGGATCTTCTTGCAACCAGAAATCTACGACACCACTCCCGTGAGATTTCCATTTGTCACGTAGATTCCTATAGTCTCCCCTTTTGCCTTCGGCCTTATCCCGATCCTTGGTAAGATCAACGCGCCATTCTTTCAAAATCCAACGGCCGAACAACTCGCTGAGACGTTCACCATCCCAACAATCTTCATGTTTATGTTGTACATCATTGAAATACTTTCTCAGCGGTTTCAACTCCAGATTGCTCAAATGCCCAATCAATTTTGATAGACTGGCGACTGTAATGGGTGTTCGGTTTTGCGAGGTATATTCACAGTTTTGTAATTTTGTGCAAAATTCTGCCAGATATCGATGTGTGTGATTATTGCGCGACAGAACGTCATGAATCTCTTCAAAATACTTGCTACGATGACGGGCGCCAGAAGTTAATTCGTCTTTTATCTTGTTCAAGGCAAAAGCAAAGTGGTGAATATGACTCCGTACGAAATTTTTTTCGAAATCAGCTTTCTCCAAATCAAATTTTCCAATGTCGAAATTCCAGAGGCTGGCTCTAAGTTCCTTAGCCTCTGATTCGTGTTCATCAATCGGAATGCTTTCCAACATTGTCTTAACTTTCTCGAGTTCAATTTGATCGAGATACAAAATCATGTCGACTACATTCGCTTTCTCATCAATAGCATCGGCACATCTAATTCCTTCGCTTACCCAACTTTCTACAACCCATTTCGACAATTTTCTAAGTTTGGAATTTCTTTTTTTATTTCCCTCTATTTCATTTCCTTCGATTCTTGATTCACAATGGGTTTTGAGTTCTTTTGCTCGTGATATCACCACTAACCGTCGCTTGATCTTCTGAGGTTTTTCACTTAACTCACTAAGTAAATCAATGACGTGATTTGCACCTAGTTGTTTCCATTCAAACAACGACTCGTTTATCTTGGAATAATGGTGTAGTTCATTCCTAATGTTTTCGGGTAATTCACAAAAAGCTTCTTTTGGAAATTCATCCAGAAACTCAGTGTGAAATTCATCGGTCAAGTAACTGAAACCGCGTCGATTGAGCAAGAAACTTACAGTTTGCTGAACGCTATCGTCCCATTTCAATCCAAATTCTTGACACCAAATAAGTCGAAATAGCCGTTTAACCATTTTCCTGCGCTTGTAGCCGCGCCGCTGATGACGAGCCATTGTTCTTTTAGTCATCAACAATGTGTAATCATCTTTCTCCAATCGGTAAACCCGCCCCCATTTTTCAATATCATGAACAGAACTTCCCGCTGAATAATGCGCAAAATAGACTCCAGTGTTCTTTGCGCCTAAATCGATAGAAATTGGGCTGATAACTGATTGACGTTTCGACATGGGATTTAGACCTCGTTTTCTAGTATGAAATTTTTTTGATTTCACAGTGAAGTACGTCGTGTCGATTTCAATTCACTGATATCAAAATCAGCAGACTTTGACGAACAGTCAATTGGACCTTTGGCATCACTTATTCTATGTCAAAGCTGCCCTTATTTAGTAGTTGAATCTTGAGAAATTCGCTAAATTAGATGATCGTCCCTATCGTCATATACGACTGCGCAATTTAGATGGTAACTTTTACTGTGTCCGCCCGAAACATCGCCGTAATCAGAGTAGCAAACTACAGTCAGGGACGAATTCATGTATTGGTCGGTCTAGAAGCATTTATTTGCAAAAGTAGAACAGTGTCCCAGTATTAGCACCAAGTCAAAAGCACTATAGTCGAGTTAAGCTTGATTCGATATCTCATAATTTAGTTTCCAAATATTTATATAATAATCTCATATAGTTGGATAACTATCCTCATTTAAGTTATGAAACATCTTGTAATTTGTGACTATGGTAGCTTTGTTGGACTGAATTCTCATCGCCTCACAATTCGACAAGGTACCGAAACAAAAATTTACCCATTGAATCGATTGCATACCGTTTCAATTGCGAAACGTGGTGTGAGTATTTCGAGTGATGTGATTGAAGAGTTCAGCGAGCGAGGGATAAAACTCTTTTTTCTCGACTATAGAGGAGTTGCCAATTCGGCTATTGTTGGACAGTCCCAACATGGTGTCGTCTCAGTCCGGTTAGCTCAAATGAAATATTGCCACGAAGATCCGTTACCGCTTGCGAAACGAGTCGTTTCCGCAAAAATCAAGAATCAGAGAGCCGTATTGAAGTATTTGGATAAATATCATCAAAACTCCGTGCTACAAAAAGCATCGGATTCCTTGAGTTTGTATTCAAAAAAGTCCAGTGAAGTGAGGGATTTTGAAACACTACTCGGATTTGAAGGTTCGGCTGCTAACGCATATTTTCAAGCCTTAAGGTCGTCAAATTTGTTTTCATCATCTTTTGTCAAACGTGAGGGCCGCGGTAGCCAAGAAATTAACAATAGCTTACTGAATTTAGGCTACTCCGTACTCAGTAGCTACATCCTTAACTGTATTGTCAACGCTGGATTGGAACCGTACCTCGGATTTCTTCACCAGCAACGGCCTGGTAAGATGGCACTGGTTCTGGATTTAATGGAAGAATATCGAGCCTGGGTTGTAGACCGCTCAGTTATCAAACTGCGTTCAAAGAGCGAAGGCAAACAATTCCTTGACGCTACATTGAAAAAATCCCTAATTTCTGAAGTTCAAAGGACCTGTTCGAAGAAATATCAATATAAAGGCAAGAAACTCAAACTTGAACACATTATGCAGAGGCAAGTTTATAGACTTTGCGGGAACTTCTTCCACGAAAAGAAATACTCGCCATATCTTTTCAAATGGTAGGAATTCAAGTCGTGAAAAATCCTTTAAGGAGGGAATACATAATCAGCTACGATGTGGAATTGGATAAGCCTCGTACAGCCATTTACAAAGAACTGGGGAAATTTGGATTGAAATCCGTACAAAAATCTGTGTTTTGGGGGTATCTCACCCCAGCCGAGTTGGAGTCAATAAAACGATTTCTTATCTCAAAGTTGAGTGATTCCGACAAAGTATTCATCACCGCGACAAACTTTAACAGCAGGGGTGCGAGCTTCCACTATGGTCACAGTCAAGACGAATTCAAAGATTGGAATGAGTCAATCGCAATCTAGCATTCCCATAAACTTGATCCGACAGTGGTGTTATTGTCCACGTGTTGTTTACTATCGAGAATTGACGAATATAAACACAAAATACCCGACTTGGGTCAGTCAAGGTGAAGAATTCCACGAATTGGAACGAAAACGATGGCGACGTCGAAACTTATCCCGGTTTCAATTGAAGTCCGGCAAAATTCACTATAGCATGAATTTACGTGACAGTGAACTCGGGCTACATGGAATCGTGGATATGGCAATTGAAACCGATTTCGATATATTTCCGGTGGAGTATAAGTTGTCAGCGCGTAGCAAGAAACGAGGGGATATTTTCCAATTGACAGCTTACTCAATGTTGTTAGCGAAACAACTCTCGAAATCAAGTCCTCGGGGGTTCTTAGTAGGGTCAGGAAAAATTTTGCATAGCATAGCCATAACGAATGAACTGCGCAACTCGGTCATTTCCGTTGCCAATCAAATCCAAGAAATGCTATTCCGGGGGAGAAAACCTGATACCAGCGCGACGGTTCATCAATGCTGCAACTGCGAATATCTCAATTTCTGTAATGATCGTTTTTAACTTCAAAAGTTCCTTTAAAACGAAAAAGCCACTGAAAAGTGACTAGTTCGTTCTGTAATTTAACAGATTCAGACGTGCGTAATGCAGAGGTCCGTTCAATATACTTTTAGATGATTACAGAGCATCAGTAATTGGTTAATTGGTGAGAACCATTTTAACAAATGAAATCTAACTTCGCAAAATATTCGCAAATTTCTACAACCCATTGTTTTTCGAACTTTACAGCCTCAATTCGATTGCTGAAGTCATTTCAAAACAACAACTTTGCTCGGGGGCTTCACCAATATAACCAATTACCCAGCAACTGAAACCAGGGTGAAGGCGGCGCACGTGGCGCATATCAAGGCTTCACCAATATAACCAATTACCCAGCAACTGAAACCCTCGGCAACCTGCGAGAACACCACCGACGCATGCTTCACCAATATAACCAATTACCCAGCAACTGAAACGTCGGCCAACCCCTCATAGTCGGAGAAATTCCGGGCGGCTTCACCAATATAACCAATTACCCAGCAACTGAAACCTCCTGAAGTCGGCTGAAAACCGATGCCTGCAGTCGGAGCTTCACCAATATAACCAATTACCCAGCAACTGAAACAGTCGTGGACCATCCTGGAACCGCTGGAATACGATTGCTTCACCAATATAACCAATTACCCAGCAACTGAAACCTGATAAGGTTGGCGGTTACGACGGCTGCTGATCCGCTTCACCAATATAACCAATTACCCAGCAACTGAAACGAAGGTCATGACTCCCAAAGTCGGCCGCTCCGAAGCGCTTCACCAATATAACCAATTACCCAGCAACTGAAACCTCATCGAGCATCCATCCCATCCGGCGCAACCCGGAGCTTCACCAATATAACCAATTACCCAGCAACTGAAACCGGCCTCGCCGATGGAATCATAGATGGTTTTGACGCTTCACCAATATAACCAATTACCCAGCAACTGAAACTGATTTGGTTTTTCGTTTCGGTCTCGTCTTCCATGGCTTCACCAATATAACCAATTACCCAGCAACTGAAACTAACCCCTGTTTGACCCGTAATTCCTGCTCTGGACGCTTCACCAATATAACCAATTACCCAGCAACTGAAACGTCGCAGACTGTCCGGATACAGGTTGTATCGTTCAGCTTCACCAATATAACCAATTACCCAGCAACTGAAACCACATTGCGCTGCTGGCGTATCAGCGGCCTGCCGGGGCTTCACCAATATAACCAATTACCCAGCAACTGAAACATCAACATGCCCGCGTCTCCAGACAATCTCGATCTGCTTCACCAATATAACCAATTACCCAGCAACTGAAACCAGTGAACAGACATCGCCAAAAACTCGCCGTCGATGCTTCACCAATATAACCAATTACCCAGCAACTGAAACCATTTGAAAATAGACGGTTTCGCTGCGTTTTTTACAGCTTCACCAATATAACCAATTACCCAGCAACTGAAACGATGTCCGCATCGGACGAGGAGCTTGACCTGTGGCGCTTCACCAATATAACCAATTACCCAGCAACTGAAACATAAATTGCCGGCTGAAAGTTCACCGCGAGCATAACCGCTTCACCAATATAACCAATTACCCAGCAACTGAAACAATCCGTGAAGATGTGAAAGTCGAGCTTGCGGATATGCTTCACCAATATAACCAATTACCCAGCAACTGAAACCTTACATTCTGGATTGACATTATGCTCATGGGCTTCACCAATATAACCAATTACCCAGCAACTGAAACGTCGAGCTGGATGCGGCGATCATCTTCGCTCCGGCACTTCACCAATATAATCAATTACCCAGCAACTGAAACACGATCTGGTGTCCGGGAATGCGCGGCAAGTCCGGTGTCGGTAGATCTCCGTCGACAATATGCAGGTCTGTCCGACATATCCCGTAGGTGCGCACCCGGATCAGTAATTCTCCAAGTTCCGGTACAGGTATATCAGCCTCACCGACCGTCAACGGCTTTCCAATTTCAGTTAGAAGTGCGGCACGCACAGCTGATTCAAGAGTGGTTGGTTACTCCATGAACAATTGAGAGCATTCGTGCGATTTTGCAATTTATTCGGAATCCTTGCGTCGAATGATCTGCAATACACGAACAGTCATGACAGTTTCGGAATTTTGGTTGATCATCGAACACTGCAGATCGACGTAACCACGATCCGTTTTCTTTGAAGAAGGTCTGGTACTGAGCACTTCAGCAACCATGTGAACAGTGTCGTTGGGATACACCGGACGCAGCCATCTCAGTTCGTCCATTCCCGGCGAACCCATCCCCTGCTTCAGCATGCCTTCCTGGATGTACATCCTGAAAACCAAGGCCAGCGTCTGAAATCCACTGGCAATCAATCCCTTGAATTGGCTTTTCTTTGCGGCTTCGACATCAATGTGGAAGGGCTGAGGATCATACTGAAGTGCGAATCGGATTATTTCGCTTTCGGTGAAAGTAACTCCGGCACTCTTGAACTTGTCTCCGACATTAAACTCCTCAAAATACATTCAGCCTGAACCCCCTAGTTTTGATCACTCTGCTCGCCATAATAACGAATCATCGAATCCCGCCCGCGTCGGTAATGATATTTCATCTGTTCTGGGTCATATCGATATTCAGTTCCGACAGGACACCGAATTCTGGATATACAGCTGAATGAACACGGCGAAGACTCCCGAATTCTGAAACGGGCGCATGCTTCCAAATTGAATGATCCGATCTCGCCGACTGCATCCACATGACATGCCGATATGCAGGGCTTGTCAGTGCAATTCCCACAGGGAGATTCAGTCGGTGAACAGTCCGATGCCGGCAATCGTGTCCGAACAAGAAACATTGCCCTGAACGCATACCAGGTTCCAAACTCATGATGAATGGTTATTCCCAGAGGAGATGGATGACTCCATCCGGTTCGCTCGGCAACCGCACGAAGTGAGACCGGAATATCAGTCGGATAGATCAACTTAAAGTCTGTTTTCAAATACTCTGTCGAGTAGATACTCGCCAGATGAATACTGAAGTCATCGACGGGATCATGTCCGTGCATGCCGAATTTCTTCAGCGCATGCCAGAACTCAGCACCGGCGTTCGCAATCAGAACTGCGCTCGGATAATCTTTGAGCAGTCTTTCGTCAATCGCCGGTGACAGTAGATCTTCAAGTGTCTGCGTATCAAAAACATGAAAGAGATTGATGCCATTGGAAGCGAGATATTCTCGTCCGAGCCTTGGATTCATATCTGATATTTAAGTGAGATTTGTCGCTGCTGCGTCTAGATTCGTAAGCCGCAAATTATGCTATACATTCGCATTGGCATTCCAGAGAATCCCAGCGTGTGCAAATTCGTTGATATTCTGATGATGTATATATACTACGAAGTTTTTGATCTTATGTCACGAGTGGCAGCATTCCGCAAATCGACTCGATGAATCAGGATATCAGCATTATCGGACACCGAGGTGCAACCGGACTGTTTCCCGAGCAGAGTCTGGCAGGATTCGCCAAGGCACTGGAGCTCGGTGTGGATGGCTTGGAGATGGATCTCGCGGTCACCGCAGACCGAAAGGTAGTGGCCTATCACGACGCGGAACTCAATCCTGCTATCACACGCGGTTCCGACGGGATTTGGATTGAGGACAGAGCCTGCAAAATCAGTGAGCTCACACTTGAACAGCTCAGAAGCTATGACATAGGCCGGATAAAACCCGGCTCCGACTATGCCAAACGTTTTCCAAGTCAAACGCCAGCTGATGGCAGTCGTATACCGACACTGGAAGAGATCGCGAATTTGGACCAAAAGTTCAGACGAAATCCCGCCTATTTCATCGAGATCAAATACTATGCTGTAGCGCCATTCTCGAATATCCCCATTGAGGAATTTGTGGAAACAGTTGTTTCCGAGATCGAGAGATTGGGTATTTCGTCGGCGGTAAGAATTCACTCTTTCGACTGGAAACTGGTGCACGCTTTTCGCAGGCTTGCACCACACCTGCAATTTGCCTATCTAACCTCTCAGACAGAAAGCTTCAATACTGTTACAGGTCAGATTGAATCAATGAAATCTGGCGATGCTGGTAGTTGGACTGATGGAATTCTCCTGTCGGACTGTGGGGGCTCCGTTCCAAACATAGTCAAAGCCGCGGGCGGCACCGACTGGCACGCGAATCATGAATCTTTGACAACCGACCGTATCACTGAAGCGCATTCTCTGGGAATCCGCGTGTACGCCTGGACAGTCAATCGGGAAAGTGAATTCGAAAGGCTGGTGAATGCTGGAATTGACGGAATCATCACTGATTACCCAGACCGACTGATTGCGTTTCTTGGCAGGTGAGTCAAAAAGCTTTTGACTTCAGGTAAGAACTTGTCAGTCTATTCGGTGTTGTTTAGGCTGAAATTTGCCGTCGATCTCGAGTCAAATCAATTGTGAAAAATGGTTTCTACCATCATGATAGATCCTTGTATTCGAAAAAATTTTAAGTGCTTGATAAAAAAGCCGAAACTCGACTTTCTGGAATTCGTAGAAATCGATGCCAGTCATAGGTACCCGGTTCAAGATGGAGCCAGGAGAAGATATGTCCTATTTGCACATAGCTAGAGTCACAGCCAGAATCGTTGAGAGAAAAGGAGCTTCAACAACTTTCAAATGGTCAAAAATTGAAATTTCCAAAAGTTCGATAATCAGCCTACCACAGACTGCAAACCTGATGGCACTCTCACTCGATCACTGAAAGCAACCCATTTTGCATTTGATCAATGATGAAATCAGCGATGGCTCCGGGGTCGTCCAATGCAATTGTTTCCATACCCGGTTCAACAAGTTCAGAAATATCAGTTGCAACTGCAATGACATTTTGGTCTTTTTTTGCGAGTAAAGGACGTGTCAGCCCAGATCGATAGACCTCTATCTTGGTAAAAGGTTCATGCTTGAACCCCTCTACAATCACCAGGTCCAAGTCCTGACCAGCAAAATTCTTCAGCAACTCGAACAGCAGCGGTTCCTCTTCGCGTTGATTCTCCATCACCCAGGCAATACGCTGTTTGGATGCGACCATCACCTGTTGCGCACCCGATTCCCGCAGCTCGTAACTGTCTTTGCCCGGTGTATCTATGACAAAATTATGATGCGCATGCT
The DNA here is from genome assembly GCA_963666625.1 of Arenicellales bacterium. GTDB lineage: Bacteria > Pseudomonadota > Gammaproteobacteria > Arenicellales > JAJDZL01 > JAJDZL01. The sequence goes on along the minus strand of OY762925.1, from coordinate 1,607,324 downwards.
TCAGTACGCCGATTTTCAATCCCCGTTCCTTAAGTATCGGAATCACTCTGGTAACCAGGGTCGTCTTGCCGGTCCCGCTGTACGCAGCAAATCCGATTATTGGAATTCCCTTTTCACTCATACTGGCTTATCCGATGTTGCGCTTTCTCTCGGTCCTGTTCGGTATTGATATTGAGAAAACATCCTGGAGAATCAGCGAAATCCGCTTCCGCATACCGATGTTTCACAAACCACTTGTCGATTTTCCTTTCTCCGGAACGCAAGAATTCATTCAGGCTGTCCAACAGTTCGGTTTTTACCAGAATATATGTCGGCTGCATTCGATCAGAATCCCGGGCAACAACAATCTCAACGTCTTCCTCGGCCATCTGTGCCATACGGAAAACATAATCACTGCTCAGGAAAGGGCCGTCACACGGTACTGTGATAATCCACGGAGTTTCAGCAACAGCCATTGCACTGGCGAGTCCCGCAAGCGGACCGAGAAATCCGGGAGTCTCGTCCTGTATCACCCGTACTCCGAAATCTCTGTATACCTCTATATTTCTGTTTGCGTTTACCACAACCTCGAAGACTTGGGGCTGAAGCCTGTCAATGACGATCTTGCACATCGCAATTCCATTGAGTTTCACCAGACCTTTGTCGATGCCGCCCATCCTGCGAGCTTGACCGCCGGCCAGAATTACGCCGGTTACACGTTCATCAGGTATTTTGATTTCACGAGCCATGAAATTTAAATCAATTTGCCGTTCGCCATTTTGATGATTCTGTCCGGCTGATAGTACTGTGCGGATTCATGGGTCGAAATATATACCGTTATCCCGCTGTCTGCGAGATCGCGAATCAGCTCAAACGTCTGTTCCCGAGAGTCTCGGTCCATTGCGGATGTCGGTTCGTCAAGCAACAGCAACCGCGGTTCCAGAATCCGAGCCCGGGTCAAGGCAACCCGCTGCCTCTCCCCACCGGACAGGTCCCTTGCGTTTCGGGAGGCGAGCTGAGAAAGCCCGGCCCATTCGATCGCGCTCTGCACTCTTTCGCGAATCTCATTGCGTCCAAGTCGTCGCACACTGAGTCCATATGAGATGTTTTCGGCGACTGAACGATCAAACAGATACGGCGACTGATGCAGGTACACAACATCTTTTCGAAAACTGCGGTATGCCAGTCTCCAGGACATTCGTTGTCCAGCGATCGTTACAATCCCGCTGTCCGGCGCAATCAGCCCGGCAATAATCTTCATCAGAGTCGACTTCCCCGCGCCGTTCTCACCGTGCACGACAGCACACTCGCTGCGGTACACAATCAATTCATCAACATCGAGAACCCTGCGCCGAAGCAGTGTTTTCTCGATATTCCGAAAACTGATCAGTTCCTGCGCGTTCATCGGGCTCTTTACACCTGCTTCAATGCCTTGCCATATCGCGCCCGCGAAACATCGCGACCATGAAATTCAGCGCCAGTGCCAGTGTGATCAATACTGCGCCGAGCGCGATCCCTTGCTCAAAATTCCCTTTCGACGTTTCGAGTGCGATCGCAGTCGGAATGTTACGCGTCTCGTGCAAGATATTGCCACCCACCATGATCGAACAGCCCACTTCCGACACCACCCGTCCAAATGCAGTCACGATTGCCGCAATCAATCCGAATCTGACTTCCCGCATGATCGTGAACATCGCGCGTACGGTGCTGGCACCCAACGTGCGCGCAGTCTGCCACGCGCTCAGATCCACCGCCTGCAAGGCAACATGTGTCATGGCCACCAGAAGCGGGAATGCAAGAATCATCTGTCCGATGATCATTGCGGTCTGGGTAAAGAGCAATCGCCACCCGCCAAACGGGCCTGAACTGTACAGCATCATATACAGCAGCAAGCCTACAACCACCGCTGGTATGGCGATCATTGAATTGAATATTGTGATCAGTATCCGTCGGCCAGGAAACTCTCCATAGGCCAGCGTGAACGCGACGACCAAGGCAAGCGGAACGATGAACAGGATTGCCCGGAACGAGACGAGAAATGAGATTCCGACAATCTCCCATGTATCGGGATCACCGGTAAACAATAGTTTTAGTGCTTCAGCACTTGCTAGGATCAGACCGTCCATGATGCAAGTTATACAGTCTGCGGGATATCAAATCGGAATGTTTCTGCCTGATTCGTTCGCAAGGTCCTGTTTCTGAAGTCAGTCTACCGCACGCTCAATCAATGACAAAGAACAGTTGCTCGCCATTGACCTTGTAGTCGGAGATGATTGATTTGGCCTCTTCAGACTTGAGCCACTGGATCAGTTTCCTGGCACCATCGTAGTTGACATGTGGATGCCGCTTCGGGTTCACGGCAATCACTCCGTATACATTTCGTCCATCCATGGCCGACTCGACATGAATCGGCAGCGACAGGCGATTGCGCATGAATAGATAGGTTCCCTTGTCACTCAGCGTGTAGGCCCCGAATTCATTCGCAATCTGCAAGGCTTTGCCCATACCCAGTCCAACTTCCTTGTACCAGCCTCCTTCAGCTTCAATCCCTTCCTCTTCCCAAAGACTCAGCTCTTTCTTATGGGTTCCTGAATCGTCTCCTCGCGACACGAAAGTTGATTCACTCGCGGCTATTTTTTTAAGTGCTTGACTCAAGTCATTGAATCCGTTGACGTTTGCCGGATCTTCTTGTGGCCCGACTATGACGAATTCGTTGTACATGATCTCCTCGCGATCAACTCCGAATCCATCTTCAATGAATTCCACTTCCGCACTCTTTGCATGCACTAGGATCATATCCACATCACCGTTACGGGCATGATTGATCGCTCGTCCGGTACCGCTGACGATGGTGTGTACATTAATGTCGAACTTTTCTTCAAACATCGGCAACAGCTTACGGGTCAGCCCCGAATTGTCTGTACTGGTTGTTGTCGCCAGTCTCAAGATGTTCTCAGCGGAAACAACACCGCCACCTGAAAAAAGTAACACGAAACAGATGAGCACATTGCAAACACTAAGTCTTTTCATCGGTTTCATATGAGAACAGTCGGGAATGATTTAATTTTTGGGGCAATCGTCAATTCTCGCCCAATGAACAGCGACATTCAGCCGAAATCTACCGAACGATTGTGCCGCATTGAGTTGTCGACAAAATGGCATTGAATACTGTGTAGCTGTTAATAATATTAGACTACAATTTTTGTAGTGTGTTTTATCGATCGAGTTATGCCGTCGGCAATCACGCACAGTCGGAATCTGCAATTTGTGCGCCATTTTAGTTTACATCGGTTTATGGACAATTGAATACGAGTGAAAGGAGAACAATTTCCGTTGCGATCATCGGTGGCGGTTCCTGGGGTACAGCGATCGGTGCATGGCTTGCGCGCAACGGTCACGATGTCCGATTGTGGGATATCGATGAAACTTTAATTGACGACATTAACACAACGCGATGCAACAATCGCTATTTGCCTGACGTCGAGCTTCCGTCGAACATTCATGCATTCAAAGAAATCGAATCGGCACTGAATCAATGTCTGATGGCAGTGCTGGTGGTACCAAGTCGAGTTTTTGAAACAGCACTTGGCCAAGTGCGAGACAATCTTCATGTCATGGACTCGGGTGCCCCTCCAACCATCGTATGGGGCACAAAAGGATTTTCGGCCCAAACCGGTGGGTTGCTCAGTGCGTCTGCGGAAGACATACTCAGTGACCAGGTGATTACTGCCGTACTATCCGGCCCGAGTTTCGCCTTCGAAGTGGTAAGAGGGCTTCCAGCTGGATTTGATCTCGGGTCGCGACACGCTGACAGGATTGAAGACATCGCAGATGTATTCCGGAATGAGACGACCCTGGTCTATACCACCGACGATATCGTCGGCGTTCAGGTCGGCGGTGCAACAAAAAACGTCATCGCTATCGCAGCAGGTATATGCGATGGGATGGGACTGGGAATCAATGCGCGTTGTATGCTGATTACCCGCGGATTGGCGGAGATGGGACGACTCAACTCCGCACTTGGCGGGAAAGCCGAGACCATGATGGGCCTATCCGGAATGGGTGATCTGGTGCTGACATGCTCCGGCGACCTGTCGCGTAACCGTCGTCTGGGTCTTGCACTGGGGCAGGGGAAGAAGCTGGATGAGATTGTTGCGGAAATCGGACAGGAGGTGGAAGGCATACAGTCGACCCGGGAAGCCTATTCGATCGGTAGGAAACTGGATGTATTCATGCCGATGACGGAGAGAGTCTACAGAATTCTGTACGAAGGATTGTCACCTCACCAGGCGGCTCGCGAACTGATGGCAATCGGGCCGAGTCTGAAATAATATAAACGACTATATTTGTCAGGGTCGGCCGAAAATTCGGACACCCCTGACAGATTAGCGTACACTCATGGCCAATAGAAGGTTGTTCGCTCACAAGCTCGCTGACTTCCCGTGAATTTGCAACTGAAAAAATTCAATTCCGTCGTTGATTCTGCATAATTTCACATTGAGATCAGAAAAAATAGTTTATCATTTGTTTGGCTATTCACTGTCTTTCGTCAAAGTCGGTACTTGAAACCGGCTTTGAGTTTATTTGTCTACAGATTAATGGCGGAATACATCCAAAACAGTCATATGATGCGATTGAATCTGCCCTTTCAGTCGGGAACCGGTCGGATTCTCGTCACGCAAGCAGTCGTGACGCTGATCGGCACTGTCGGATTCGGTTTCTATTCCTTTGTCGCAGCCTATTCAGCATTGCTGGGCGGCATTGCCTGCATCATTCCAAGCGCCTATTCTATCTGGCGCGTATTCGGCAAAAGCCGACTCAGCGAGAACGACCCCAGAACATTCGGTGTCATGCTGCGTTCCGAACTGGTTAAATTCGCCATCACCGCAATGGTTTTCGCTATGATATTCCTGTCAGTGAGCACCATCGACCCGATCGCCATGTTCGCAGTCTTCGCTGCCGCCATGTTCATCGGCTGGATTGATGCCGGTCTGCGAATCCGATAATACCGATACAACAGTACAAGAAACATGGCGACCAACGGCGAACTCACAGCATCGGGCTATATCAAGCACCATCTGCAGAATCTCACCTTTGGCAACCATCCTGAAAACGGATGGTCGATCGCACACAGCGCGCAGGAAGCCAGTGACATGGGTTTCATGGCCATTCACCTGGACAGCATGTTCTGGTCGATTGCGCTGGGTATCCTTTTTTTGGTCGTATTCGGTGCCGCAGCGTCCCGCGCAACCAGCGGCAACCCAGGGAAGTTTCAGAATTTCATTGAATGGGTCATCGACTTCATCGATGACAATGTGCGCGGATCGTTCTCAGGTAAAAGCGACCTGATCGCCCCGCTCTCACTGACACTGTTCGTCTGGATCCTTCTGATGAACCTGATGGACCTGGTCCCGGTTGACTGGATACCGGAAGCCGCCAAGCTCATCGGAATCGAATACATGAAAGTCGTGCCGACAACGGACCCGAACATCACGTTTGCCATGGCTTTGTCGGTATTCGTGCTGATGATCTATTTCAACATCAAGAACAAGGGTGTCGGCGGATTTGTCGGCGAACTGACGTTGCAGCCCTTCGGAAAATGGATGATCCCGGTCAACTTTTTCCTTGAGATGATCGGTCTGCTCGCCAAACCGCTGTCTCATTCACTAAGACTCTTCGGCAACCTTTACGCCGGGGAGATGATTTTCATACTGATCGCACTGCTATACGGTTCGGGTGTCGTGCTGGCAGTGGTCGGTGGCGTCCTGCAGTGGGCCTGGGCTGTATTTCATGTCCTGATCGTCCTGCTCCAGGCATTTATATTTATGGTGCTGACCATCGTCTATATGGACATGGCTCATCACAAACACTAAATTATTGATTTGAATGTAATTCACAATGGTTTGCTAGATCGGAGATAACATTATGGAAGCAGCATTGTATTTTGTCGCTGGTGCCGTCTTACTCGGCATGGGCGCTGTCGGAGCCGCAGTCGGTATCGGAATCCTGGCCGCGAGATTTATCGAGGCAATAGCAAGACAGCCGGAACTGCTGCCTATGCTTCGCGTTCAGTTCTTCATCATGATGGGACTGGTGGACGCGGTACCCATGATTGGGGTCGGCATCGCATTCTACATACTGTTTGCCGTCGCCTGACGCGAGACGATCGCAGGCAAACCAGTAACAGTCAACTGGTGGTAGCGAAATATCATGAATATTAATCTGACCCTGATTGGACAGACGATTACGTTCATCATATTCGTCTGGTTCTGTATGAAGTTCATCTGGCCGCCGATCATGAACGCGCTCAACGAACGTCGCAAGACCATTTCAGATGGACTTGCCGCCGCCGAGGAGGGCCAAAGGGAACGGGAACGCGGTCGCAGTGATGCTGATGAACTTATCGAGCAGGCAAAATCACAGGCGCAGGAAATCATCGCCAGAGCGGAAAAAAGAGGCTCTGAAGTCGTTGCCGAGGCAAAGACGGATGCCCGAACCGAAGGCGAGCGAATTCTGACTGCAGCCCGTGGAGAGATCGAGATGGAAACCAATCGAGCAAGAGAAGAGCTCCGATTGCAGGTCGCTCAACTGGCACTTTCGGGTGCCGAGCAGATCCTTTCCAGGGAGATCGATCAGAAATCGCACGAGAAGATGCTCTCCGAACTGGCTGAGAGACTCTAAACCGGAAGAATTGATCCGTGAGTGAATCATCCAACATTGCACGCCCATACGCACAGGCCATATTCGAACTGGCTCGCGATACCGAACGTTTCGACGACTGGTCCGAGAGCCTGAAGTTGCTGTGTGAGATCGTCGAGCATCCCGATATCAGGATATTGATTAATGACCCCCGAGTCACTCGTCATCAGGTTCTGGATGTCATGCTGGAGATTGGCGCGGACAGTTTCGACGAGCAAACCCGAAATCTGGTTAGGATTCTGGGGCACTACAGACGCCTTGCGTCAGTACCATCGATCACCAGACAGTACGAGTCTTTGCGCGCAGTCGAGGAGGGAATCATCGAAGCCGAGCTGGAAACAGCATTCGAGATCGACGATGAACACCGGTCCAGTCTGATCTCAGCGCTCCAGAAACGGTTGGGACGCAAGGTCAGGCTGACAAGCAATGTAAACCCCGACCTGCTGGGCGGCGTGGTCGTTCGGGCAGGCGATTGGGTAATCGACGGATCAGTTCGGGCAAAACTGGAAAAACTCTCCAGCTCACTTGGTGTGTGATTTTCACGAATTTACATTTACATGAAAGCGTAACTGCCATTATTGCACTCAGAGGAAAAATCAGATGGCGATGCAATTAAATCCATCCGAAATCAGCGAGCTGATCAAGGCTCGTATTGCAGATTTTGACGCAACAGCACAGGCGCGCAGTGAAGGCACTGTCGTGCTGCTCACGGACGGAATCGTCCGCATTCACGGACTTGCGGACGCACTGCAGGGAGAGATGCTGGAGTTTCCGGGCGATACCTTCGGTCTCGCATTGAATCTCGAACACGATTCCGTCGGTGCGGTCATACTCGGTGACTACGAACATATCACCGAAGGTGACACTGTACGATGCACCGGTCGAATTCTCGAGGTTCCAATCGGTCCGGGACTGCTGGGCCGCGTGGTGGACTCGCTGGGTCGCCCGCTCGATGGCAAAGGACCTATTGATGCAGCCGGTTCAGCCCCGATTGAGAAAGTCGCACCGGGCGTTATCACCCGTCAGTCGGTATCGCAACCGGTACAGACAGGATTGAAAGCCATTGATTCGATGGTACCGATCGGACGCGGCCAACGAGAATTGATCATTGGCGACCGCCAGACTGGCAAGACAGCAGTTGCCATTGATACGATCATCAATCAGAAAGACACAAACATCAAGTGTATCTATGTCGCGATCGGACAGAAAGTCTCCAGTATCGCCAATGTGGTACGAAAACTCGAGGAGCATGGTGCCATGGACCACACAGTAATCGTATCCGCGTCGGCCGCCGAAAGCGCAGCCATGCAGTACATCGCGCCTTACGCCGGTTGCACCATGGGCGAGTACTTCCGCGATAACGGTGAGGATGCGCTGATCATCTATGACGACCTGACCAAACAGGCTTGGGCTTATCGCCAGGTATCACTACTTCTGCGTCGGCCTCCCGGTCGGGAAGCTTATCCGGGTGATGTGTTCTACCTGCATTCGCGACTGCTTGAAAGAGCCTCCCGGATCAACGCGGAGTATGTGGAATCCATCACAGATGGAGCAGTCAAGGGACAGACGGGTTCATTGACCGCGCTCCCAATCATCGAAACACAGGCGGGCGACGTATCGGCGTTTGTTCCCACCAATGTGATCTCGATCACCGACGGTCAGATCTATCTTGAGAGTGACCTGTTCAACGCCAACATCAGGCCAGCCATCAACGCCGGCCTGTCCGTATCGCGTGTCGGAGGTGCCGCACAGACCAACATCATCAAGAAGCTGGGCGGTGGTATACGACTGGCACTGGCGCAGTATCGAGAACTGGCGGCGTTCTCTCAATTCGCATCGGATCTTGACGAGGCCACCAGGAAACAGCTCGAGCGCGGACAACGGGTGACAGAAGTCATGAAACAGCCGCAGTATGAGCCGCAGTCGGTGGCGGAAATGGCGTTTGCGCTGTTCGCTGCGAACGAAGGTTATCTCGATGATCTTGAAGTCAACCAGGTTGTCGGATTCGAACATGCACTGCAGTCGTACCTAAGATCAAACTACGCCGATCTCCTGTCCGACATCAATGGCACTCCGGAATACAACGACGAGGTGGCTGGCGAGATGAAAGACGCTGTGGACGATTTCGTCAAAAATGGTACCTGGTAACCAGTCAAGTCAGCAAACTCAACACCTGAACTGAGGGAATCAGCCGGAACATGGCAGGCGCAAAGGAAATACGGACCAAGATTCGGAGTATCCAGAATACTCAGAAAATCACTTCGGCCATGGAAATGGTTGCTGCGAGCAAGATGCGTCGGGCACAGGAACGCATGCGCGCCGCCCGCCCCTATGCTGAGTCCATCAGAAAGGTGGTCAACAACCTGTGGCACGCGAGTCTGGAATACAAGCACCCTTACGCCGTCGAGCGTGAAGTCAAATCCGTTGGCTATATCGTAGTCAGCTCCGATCGCGGTCTTTGCGGCGGACTCAACATCAATCTTTTCCGCAGTGCACTTGAATCCATTTCGGAATGGGAAAGCAAGGGCGTACCGATAAAATTCGGGATATTCGGCAACAAGGGACTGGGGTTTTTCAGAAGAATGGGTGCCGATGTCATCTGTCAGGCTTCCCATCTCGGTGATGCTCCACAAATCGTTGAACTGATCGGATCGGTCAAGGTGATGCTGGATGCCTACGAGCAAGGCGACATCGACCGGCTCTATCTGGTCAGCAACGAATTCGTCAACACGATGACACAGGGTCCGACAGTCGATCAGATCCTTCCGATCAGGGTCGAAGAACCGGATGAGCAGTTGACGCATCACTGGGATTATCTTTACGAACCGGAATCGTATGAAGTCGTGGATACTTTGATGACGCGATACATTGAATCGATCGTGTATCGGGCGGTTGTCGAAAACATCGCATGCGAGCAGTCGGCCAGGATGGTCGCTATGAAAGCCGCATCCGACAATGCAGGGAATCTCATAGATGAACTGAATCTGATTTACAACAAGGCTAGACAGGCCGCGATCACCCAGGAGATTTCGGAAATCGTCGGTGGTGCCGCTGCAGTGTAGATTCGATCAGGAATTAATTACGCAACCAGACAATATCAGCAGCAGTAAACAAGAGGCAATCATGGTACAAGGGAAAATTGTCGAAATTATCGGAGCAGTCGTGGATGTTGAATTCCCCAGGGCTAAGGTTCCGAAAGTGTATGACGCACTCAGGGTTGACGAGACAGGTCTCACCCTGGAAGTGCAGCAGCAGATGGGTGACGGTGTCGTCCGCACGATCGCCATGGGGTCCAGTGACGGACTGCAGAGGGGACTACCGGTAACCAATACCGGTGAACCGATAACGGTACCCGTCGGCGAGCCGACGTTGGGTCGCATCATGAATGTTCTCGGTGAGCCGGTGGACGAAGCCGGACCGGTGGAGTCTGACAATCATTGGCCGATTCACCGAAAGGCGCCAGGATTTACGGATCAGGCGACAGCAGTCGAGATACTTGAGACCGGCATCAAGGTGATCGATCTGATCATGCCGATTGCGAAAGGCGGTAAGATCGGCCTTTTCGGAGGAGCCGGTGTCGGCAAGACGGTTACGCTGATGGAACTGATCCGAAACATCGCAATTGAGCACGCAGGTTATTCCGTGTTTGCCGGTGTCGGAGAGCGAACCCGGGAAGGCAACGACTTCTACCATGAAATGAAAGAAGCCGACGTGCTGAACAAGGTGTCGCTGGTTTACGGACAGATGAACGAACCGCCTGGCAATAGGCTTCGGGTCGCACTTGCGGGACTTACAATTTCAGAGTTCTTCAGGGATGAAGGCCGTGACGTTCTGCTGTTTATCGACAACATCTATCGATATACCCTGGCAGGCGTTGAGGTATCGGCGCTGCTCGGTCGTATGCCTTCAGCGGTGGGTTACCAACCGACTCTGGCAGCGGAAATGGGTATTCTCCAGGAAAGAATCACGTCCACCAGAACCGGGTCAATCACGTCGTTCCAAGCAGTCTATGTGCCGGCTGATGACCTGACTGATCCTTCTCCTGCAACGACCTTCGCCCACCTTGATGCAACGCTCGTCCTTTCAAGACAGATTGCGGAATTGGGAATTTATCCGGCGGTGGATCCGTTGGATTCGACCAGTCGACAGCTTGACCCTCTGGTGGTCGGACAGGAACACTACGATACAGCTCGGTCAGTACAGGGAACACTGCAGCGATACAAGGAATTGCGGGACATCATCGCAATTCTGGGTATGGATGAACTTTCGGAAGATGACAAGCTGACAGTGTCCAGAGCCCGAAAAATCCAGCGTTTCCTTTCGCAGCCTTTCTTTGTTGCCGAAACCTTTACTGGAAGTGCCGGTAAGTATGTATCCTTGGCGGATACAATCAAGGGTTTCCAAGGCATCGTCAATGGCGAGTATGATCACATTCCGGAACAGGCGTTCTACATGGTCGGACCGATTGATGAGGTCGTCGAAGCGCACAAAAAGGCGGCGTAAGACAGTATTGGGCACGATTGAGTGATACAGCATGGCTGAAATTCGAGTAGAAATCGTCAGCGCTGAGGAAGCGATCTGGACAGGAAGCGGTACGATGGTATTCGCACCGGCGGAAATGGGTGAGGTTGGCATTGCGCCTCAGCATGCACCCATGATTACACGACTCAAACCAGGCGAAGTACGGGTACAACAGGACAATGGGGACGAACAATTTTTCTTTGTCTCCGGTGGTCTGCTTGAAGTGCAGCCTCACTTGGTTACAGTTCTTTCCGATACTGCGGTCAGAGCAACTGACTTGGATGAGGCGCAGGCACTTGAAGCACAGCAGCAAGCAGAGCGAGATTTACAGAACAAGACATCGGAAATGGACCTTGCCAAAGCAAAAGCTGAACTCATTCAGGCAACCGCTCAACTGCGTGCGGTTCAGAAACTGCGAAAGAAAGCTCGCTAATCCCGCACCAACGAAATCCTTATCAGTCAAAATTCAGGCAGATTCATGGAGTATTGATTGACACAGACAGAAGTCATCATACTCGCCGGCGGCCGGGGTATACGCATGAACTCCGACAAGCCCAAGTCCCTTCAAGAAATCGGCGGAAAGCCGATGCTTCAATACATTCTCTCAGGTGCGAAAAGTATCAATCCTGACAGAATTCATATCGTATACGGTAGCAACGGCGCGCAGCTAATCGAACGATTTTGTCATGAAGACGTTAACTGGTGCCTGCAATCAGAACCTCTGGGCACCGGGCATGCCACCCTGCAAGCGATCTCACACGTCGATAAGAACGCGATTGTGTGTGTACTGTACGGCGACAATCCATTTGTATCGGCTGAGACGATATCGAAACTGGTGGATCACGCCTCGGCAGATCAACTCGCTTTACTGACAGCCGAATTGGAAGACCCGGCAGGATACGGTAGAATCAAGCGAGACGTCGACGGCAGGCTGGCAAGAATCATCGAGGACAAGGATGCGTCGGGATCTGAACGTGATATCAAAGAAATCAATGCCGGCCCTCTGGCGGTCGCCGCTTCGCTGTTGACTGAATGGCTGACTCGACTCAGGAATGACAACAAACAGCAAGAATACTACCTGACTGATATAGTAGACTTCGCAGTATCAGATGGAATTTCCGTCGCTACAACACAACCATCCTTGGTAAGTGAGATTGCGGGCGTCAACAGCAGAATCGAACAGGCACAACTGGAACGAATTATGCAAAAGAAAAATGCGGAGTCCTTGCTAAATCGCGGTGTTGAAATCATCGACCCCGCAAGATTTGATTTGCGTGGAACATGTGAATCAGGAAAAGACTGTCGGATCGATATCAATGTGATTTTGGAGGGCGAAGTCCAATTGGGAGACAATGTCTCCATCGAAGCAAATAATGTCATCAAGAACACGGTCTTGGGAGCGGGCGTTACGATTTTGCCAAACTGCGTCATTGACGGCGCACAGATTGAGTCGGGTTGTACGATCGGTCCATTTGCCAGAATTCGTCCGGGTACGGTGATCGGTAAGAACTGTCGGGTAGGGAATTTTGTTGAAGTTAAAAATTCGACACTCGAAGAAGGAACAAAGGTCAATCATCTTGCCTATGTCGGTGATTCCGAGGTGGGTCAGAATGTCAATATTGGAGCGGGAACAATTACTTGTAATTATGACGGCAAGCGAAAGCACAAGACCGTAATCGGAGACAATGCTTTTATTGGGTCCAACGCATCACTGGTGGCACCGTTGGTGATCGGAGCGGGTGCCATTATCGGCGCTGGATCAACGATCACCAAGGATGTGAGTTCAGAACATCTGGCGGTCGAACGATCCAAAGCCAAAATGATTGATCGGCGTAAACGCAAACAGAATTAGCAGAACTTACCGCTTGATCGTTCCGGTCTATCTGAAACTGAATTCCTCGACAGTGCTGATCGGAAACCGCGGGCTGAAAATAAGAAAACTACTGCAGACTATTGTCCTATTCAAAATGGGCGATTGATTTCTCGGCAAGCGATTTCCTCTACTACTTTCAAGGTTATAATTGCACTGTCACCGTAACTCCAATCAACCCTTTCAAGTCCCAAATCATGTGCGGAATCATTGGAGCAGTTTCACATCGTAACGTCGTACCAGTTCTTCTCGACAGTCTTGGTATCCTCGAATATCGCGGCTACGATTCCTCCGGGATCGCTGTGATTGACTCTGACGGTGTAATGAACCGGGAGCGGAAAGTCGGCAAAGTCAAACAGCTTGCGCACAGTCTGAGTAACGGGAGCACAATATCGGGCACCACCGGCATCGGTCATACTCGGTGGGCTACGCATGGTGAAGTCAGCGAAGCCAATGCCCATCCACTCACATGCCACGAAAGAATTGCTGTAGTCTGCAATGGCATTATCGAAAACCACGAAGAACTTCGGGTGGAACATCTGAGCGAAGGTTGTGAATACAGCTCAGATACGGATACTGAAGTCATTTTGCATGAAATTCACAGATTTCAGGAGTCCGGACTGAACCTGTTGGATGCTGTCAAAGGAACTGTCAGTAGGCTTATCGGTTCATTCGCGTTTGCAGTACTGTCGATTACGAATCCTGGAAAAATAATAGTCGCCAAGAATGGCAGTTCATTGTTGATCGGACTTGGTGAAAATGAAACATTCATTGCATCCGATACGCTGGCGCTCGCCAAAATAGCCAAAACAATGATCAGTCTCGAAGACGGCGACATAGCTGAAATTTCAGACCAATCAGAAACGAAAATTTTCGACAGGTCAGGGTCCCGTGTTCTAAGACCCGACGAGAATATTCCTGTAAACGCAGAAAATGTCGAACTCGGTCCTTATGCTCACCATATGCAGAAGGAGATCTTTGAGCAGTCGGCGGCAGTTTCAAGTACGCTCAAGGATCGGATTACCGGCAACAGCGTATTAGAAAATGAAGTATTGACTGGTAAGGCAACTGAGATACTCGACCGCGTTGAGGCAGTTCGAATCGTCGCTTGCGGTACAAGCTACTACGCAGGGTCGATTGCGAAATTATGGTTCGAGTCGTTTGGAATACCATGTGAGACAGAAATAGCAAGTGAATTTCGATATCGAAAGCCGGTGATCCACAACAATACACTGCTGATCGCAATCTCCCAATCCGGTGAAACCGCGGACACGCTGGCTGCTTTGGAGCACGCTTTCAATCTTGGATGCCGATACACGCTGGCGATTTGCAACTCACCGGCCAGCAAGATGACGCGTATGGTTGATCTGGTTCTTCATACATGTGCTGGACCTGAAATCTCAGTGGCTTCAACCAAAGCCTTTTCGACACAATTGGTTTCCCTGCTGCTATTGATGATTCTGCTGGCTCGACGTAAAGGCATGACTGCCAAAGAGGAGTCCGAAATCGTTCACGAAATTCGTGCGTTGCCTTCTCGAATAGATGCGGCACTTCAGATGGACCGAAAGATCCATTCACTCGCAAAGCAGTTTGTGGATAAGGAACATACCTTGATGCTTGGCCGAGGTACGCATTACCCGATTGCTTTGGAAGGTGCACTGAAACTCAAGGAAATTTCATACATTCACGCCGACGCATACCCCGCGGGCGAACTCAAACATGGTCCACTGGCACTGATTGACGCAAATGTACCCACGGTTGCGGTCGCTCCTAACAATCATCTGCTCACAAAATTGAAAAACAACATTCAGGAAGTCAAGACCCGAGGTGGCAAGCTTTTTGTATTTTCAGATGCCGGTGATTCCATAAAGAGTGACGAACTGATTGAGGTAATCGACGTAGTTCAGTCAGGACCTTATACATCTCCCATAATTCACGTAATCCCACTGCAACTGCTGGCTTACCATGTCGCGGTCATGCGCGGGGAGGACGTAGACAATCCCAGAAATTTGGCAAAGTCTGTGACGGTGGAATAAGCTCCGACGAACGATAGGTTATTGAAAGTTAATTTATGTTCTACCGTGACTTTGAGGGCATCGTACATCTGGCATAAAGACTCTTCTGACTGCCAAGAGTCGCTACATAAAATCATCAAAGAGTAACATGATTCAAGCGTGGGTTAATGCAAGATTACCCATTGGTTGAATAGGAAATGTACTAGAGACTAACGATTGTTGTATCGGCAACATTTGGAGATTGTGAACCTCCTTTCAATTTTGTTGAAGACCCCATTCAATTTGAGGACTGACATGAATTCTTATCTAGATTTACCAGAAAACTTACCTATTCCAGAAGACGATGGGGCATGTGACCACTTGATGGGTTCTAGATTACCGAACATTGCCCTGCCAACAACTGAAGGTGATTCAGTGAATTTGTCTCGACAAAAGAGAACAACGGTGATTTATTGTTACCCTATGACAGGACAGCCGGGCGTGCCATTGCCAGACGGTTGGGATGAAATTCCAGGCGCTCGCGGATGCACACCTCAGAGTTGTTCGTTCAGAGATCACTTTTCAGAATTATCCTCGCTTGGTGCAGATGTTTTTGGAATGAGCACTCAAGACACGAACTATCAAATAGAGATGGCGGAGAGACTCCGTCTACCATTTTCTGTCATAAGCGATGCAAAGTTTGAATTTTGCGAGGCACTTAACCTTACTACATTCAATGTGAATGGTATGAGGTTAATGAAAAGAGTGACTATGATTGTCAATGAGGGCTTAGTAATTGGTGTTCACTATCCAATTTTTCCAAGCAATTCGGATCCAGAATGGGTCATTTCATACCTGACTTCATGACAGAATTGGTGGTCAGTGCCCCAATTTGAAATCGACTGATATCGTAAAGTAGTTTCAAACGATATTGATTTCAGATTCTCGCGTCACACGACACGCGGTTCAAACACAAAAAGAAAACCTCGTCGGCTGAACAATTCGTCAGCCAACGAGGTTTTTTTCGTTTCCTGATAACCAAGCGATTGATCAGATCAACACTCGGTCACCGGCAATTTCACAGGCTAACCGCCTCCGGACCTGTGATGTTCATCCTCCTCTTTGAGCTTGGATGACTCCCGGGACAACTGGGTAACATGCCAAGCCAGCCAGAAGACAACACCCGCTAGTACGAGTAACCATTCGGTTCCCACAAAAGGATATATCGGACCAATTTCGGCAATATTGCCGGCCCAGTCCGTAAATGATCCTGTCATCATTTCAAGATACCTCCAAAACTATCAGTTAACCGCTTCTGGCAGCCGCTTCCGCGTCCATAATTGCCTGTTCATCTGCATCAATCTGTGCTTGTACATAGGTATCAAGACCAGCAATTTCAACAGAAGGCGGAATGCGAAGGATACCAAACACGTTCAGAATCTTTGCGATTATGAATCCTGGAATCAACCCCAGGACGCCGAACATGATGATCGCACCAATGAACTGCCCGATCGGATTGATTGTGGCAAAACTTGTATCAGGCGATGAGGGGTAACCCCAAAGCATGAACCCTGCAACCACTACGCCGTAGAATCCGGCATAGCCGTGAACTGCAACCGCACCGACTGCATCGTCGATCTTGAATCGTCGTTCCATGTAGTAATGCATCTTATACATGAATATGACACCGATGATGGCGATGAACATCGCCTGAATCGGATGGTAAAGATCGTTACCAGCCGAAGCCGCGATGATTCCCGCAAGACCTGACGAATAAGTCCAGAACGCATCACCCTTTGAAACCCAGTATCCGGCAAGCAGACCACCTGACAGTGACATCAGGAAGTTGAATGTGATTGCACTCAAGGTTGTCGGACCCAGATAGATGTTGGTGGCGGAAAAGAACTCGCCGTCACCTGCTTGAATATCCCAAATCGGAATGTTACAGGCAACATAGAATCCCCAGAATCCGGTATAGATCAGGAACAGTCCGATCGTAACCAGCCAGGGATTTCTCGGATGGATATCCCGCGGTGTGCCATCTGGTGCGAATTTCCCGATTCTAGGACCGAGAACGATAAGAACGCCCAAGGCGAAACCACCGGCAATCCCATGAATCACGCCCGATGCGTATGCGTCATGGTATCCAAGCAACTGAACCATCCAGCCTGCTGAGTGCCAGCCCCAAGCTGCATCAATGATCCAGAATACCGAACCTATCGCTACTGCCAGAATCCAGAACGCACCCGATTGGATTCTTTCGATTACTGAACCGGAAACGATTGATGCCGCCGTCCACGAGAACAGGAGGAACGCGGCCCAGAATACACCGTTGATTCGCTCCCATCCATCTGCACCAGCACCCATGTGAGCACCCATGACTTGACTCCATGGTTCGGCCCACGGTGCTGCCTCGATACCACCTGTGATCCCAGGACCATTGGGAAAGGCAAAATAAATCCACCATCCAAAAAAGAAAAATGTAATCGTTACCAAGGGAATCAACATTGTGTTCTTCATCAATGTATGAATGTGGTTTTTCCTGCGGGAAGCTCCAACCTCATACATACAGAACCCAACGTGAATCAGGAACATGATAACAACGGTAAGCCAATAGTAGAACTCGGTAAAAATTACTACGAGTGCCGATAATTGGTCGTCCATCTGTTAACTCCTCACTATTGTGAATTCGCAAGTGTTAAATTCCAAGCGCTTGCAGTATCAGAAAAATTCTGACACAGACTACGCCATTTTTGTTTATTGAGTTCCAATTTTACCGCAAGTTTTCTACTAATTTGCAATGATATTGTCCGAAACATCAAATTCAAAAATGCGATTGCGAGAATACAGCAGCCGTACCGGAGGGACTTTCAATGGCTGAGCGAAAGCAGTTTCTGCAAAGAATTTGGATCATTCCGCCACCCAGTCGACTTGATCAGAACTGAGTTCCAGATCCACGGCGGCAGAAATCAATGCTTGGGTGTAAGGGTCTTGAGGATTGTCGTAAATCTGATCGGTACTTCCTTGCTCGATTACCAGTCCTTCTCGGAGCACGATTACCGAATTGGACATCGCACGTACGACAGCGAGATCGTGACTGATGAACATGTATGCCAGAGAATGGTTTTTCTGAAGGCGACGCAGCAACTCAATAATCTGTGACTGGACAGACCGATCGAGTGCGGATGTGGGTTCGTCCAAGACGATGAATTTCGGTTTCAGAATAATCGCCCGTGCGATCGAGATTCTCTGACGCTGGCCACCGGAGAATTCATGCGGGTAGCGATGACGGGTGTTCGGATCGAGCTCCACCTCATTCATGACCTCGATGACTCTCTGCTCCCGCTCCGAATTGGTCATGTGCCTCTCATGTACGCGCAACCCTTCCGCGATGATCTCGGATACTGTCATCCTGGGGCTGAGACTGCCGTACGGATCCTGAAATACGATCTGCATTCCACGACGCAGTTCTCGAAGTTCCTTCGACTTCCTTCCCTGAATCTCCTCACCCTCAAACCGTATGCTGCCGCGACTGCCGATCAGCCTCAACAAAGCCAGTGCAAGTGATGACTTTCCCGAACCGGACTCACCGACTACGCCGACTGTCTCACCTTCACGTACTGTCACACTGACGTCATCAACCGCCTTGATATGGCCGACGGTTCTGCGCAGAACTCCACGTCGGACCGGGAACCACACACGAACCGATTCCGAGTCGATGATGACGGGGGCTGCAGCACTCGGTTGCTCCGAACGGCCTGAAGGTTCTGCATCAAGTAGCATTCGCGTGTAGGCATGCTGCGGCGACCCGAACACCTGTACCCGCGTTCCGGTTTCAACAAATTCGCCATGGCGCATCACGCAGATTCGATCCGCCAGCTTTCGCACGATATTCAGATCATGACTGATCAATAGCATCGACATGCCCAATTCCTGCTGAAGATCGCGAAGCAGCGAAAGAATCTCCGCCTGTATGGTCACATCCAGTGCGGTAGTCGGTTCATCGGCGATCAAAAGCCCGGGTTCATTGGCAATAGCCATGGCAATCATCACTCTTTGTCGCTGACCGCCGGACAACTGATGTGGATAGGAATTCATGCGTTCCGGTGCATTGCGGATTCTAACCAGCTCCAGCAGTTCCAGTGAACGGTCCGCAGCATCAGATTTGCTCATGCCTCGATGGATGATCAATGTCTCGCTGATCTGCTTGGAAATTGTATGAAGAGGATTCAGCGATGTCTGCGGCTCCTGGAAGATCATTCCGATACGATCTCCGCGATAGTCTTGCAGCAATTCCTGTGACGCTCCGAGTAGTTCCTGGTCTTCATACAGAATGCTACCTGACGGATGATAGGCGTTCGGATATGGCAAAAGCTGCATGATCGAAAGGGCTGTTACGGTCTTACCCGATCCGCTTTCTCCGACGATCGCAAGTGTCTCACCCTGAAATATGTCGAACGATACATTCTTTACGGCGTCGCTTGTTTCCACAACCGTCTGGAAAGAGACTGACAGATCTTGGACTTTCAGCAATGCGGATTTTTCTGGCCTGCTGTTCACTGTTCGGTTTTCCTCGGATCGAAAGCGGCCCGCACCGCATCACCGATAAACATCAGCAGGCTGAGCATGATCAAAATGACAAAAAAGCCGGTTAACCCCAACCATGGTGCCTGTAAGTTCGCCTTGCCCTGGGCAAGCAGCTCACCCAAGGAAGCGGAACCCGGTGGCAGTCCGATTCCTAGAAAATCCAGGGAGGTCAGAACGGTAACCGATCCCGCCAGCGTGAATGGCATGAAGGTCATGGTTGCCACCATCGCGTTCGGCAGTACATGCTGAAATATGATCCTGGAATTCTTCGCGCCCAGTGCCCGAGCCGCTCGGACGTAGTCAAAGTTCCGCGCTCGGAGAAACTCCGCGCGCACCACGCCTACGAAACCCATCCATGAAAACAACAGCAACAGTCCCAACAACCACCAGAAATTGGGTTCGACAACACTGGCCAGAATGATCAGCAAATAGAGCGTTGGCAGTCCGGACCACACTTCGATGAACCGTTGAAACAGCAAGTCCAGCCAACCACCAAAAAATCCCTGCACTGCGCCTGCAGCCACACCGATTATCGCAGATATGACGGTCAGCGTGAATCCGAACAGTACGGATATCCTGAAACCGTATAGCAGTCTCGCCACAACATCCCTTGCCTGATCGTCCGTACCCAGCCAATGCTCCCAGTCGGGAGACGATGGTGCCGGTGACGGTAGATTCCAGGCCACGGTCTGATGATCGTAACGTATCAAGGTCCAGATGATCCATCCGTCCTGCTGGATCAGTTCCTCTACGTAGGGATCCTTGTAGTCCGCTTCGGCCTCGAAAATACCACCGAACTCTGTCTCCGGATATGACTGGATGATCGGATAATAGAAATTGCTGTTGTATCGGATCAAGAGCGGCTTATCGTTGGCGATAAACTCTGAAAACAGTGAGATACCGAACAATACCAGAAACGCCCACATCGACCAGTAGCCGATTCGATGTGCACGAAAACTGTCGAGCCTCCGCCTGGTAAGCGGAGTGATCAGCATCCCCATGAATGTAGAATGGTTGTTGGCCAACTGGTCCTGCATCCTGTCAGGTCTCTCTTGATTCAAAATCAATTCTCGGATCGATGAACATGTACATCAAGTCCCCCACCAGATTCATCACCAGACCGAGCAGTGAGAAAAAGTAAAGTGTCGCGAACATGACCGGATAGTCTCGTTCGAACGCGGCCTCGAATCCCAGCAGGCCCAGCCCATCCAACGAGAAAATGATCTCGATCAGCAAGGAGCCGGTAAACAGGATTGAGATGAACGCACCTGGGAATCCGGCGATAACAATCAGCATGGCATTTCGAAAAACATGACCGTAAAGGACCCGGCGCTCTGTCAGTCCCTTGGCTTTGGCGGTCAGAACAAATTGTTGGCTTATCTGGTCGAGGAAGGAATTTTTCGTCAGAATTGCAAGACCGGCGAATCCGCCGATCACCATTGCCACCACGGGTAAAGTGATATGCCAGAAATAATCCAGAATCCGATGTGGCCAGGACATACTGTCCCAATCGTCGGATGTCAGTCCACCGAGCGGGAACCAATCCAGGTAACTGCCTCCGGCAAAAATCACCAAAAGTAGAACCGCAAACAGAAATCCCGGTATGGCGGTTCCCATGATCACCGCTACCGTAGTCCAGGTATCAAATCGACTGCCGTCGCGCGTCGCCTTCAGCACACCTAGCGGAATAGAGATCAGATACACCAGAAGCGTTGTCCACAAACCAAGTGAGATCGACACTGGCATCTTGTCCAAAACAAGATCGGTTACCCGTTGATCCTTGAAGTAGCTGCTGCCAAAATCGAAGAAAATGTAACTTTTCATCAACTGGACAAAGCGGATATGCAAAGGCTTGTCGAAGCCGAAACGCTGTTCGAGCTCGGCGATGAATTCCGGATCCAGTCCCTGCGCACCACGGTATCTGCTGACTGTATTTTCCGTGGCTATCGAAACGCCGGTGGTATCCATGTGCTCGATGGTCTCACCGGTTCCGGTGCGCGTCACCCGCTCGACAATATCACCGCCAACCCCAGTGATTTCGGCAATGATCTGTTCTACCGGACCGCCTGGCGCGATATGGATAACGACAAAATTGATGACCATGATAGCGAAAAGCGTCGGAATCATCAGCAGTATGCGGCGAATGATATAGGCGGTCATCGGTCAAAACCCTCTACGTCGTCGAATCCATTCAGACCAAGCCCAAATACTTAAACGTCGAACCAACACCGTTGCCGTTGGTTGACTCAGTGTTACATTCACTGATCACCCATCTTTAACTTGAGTTGTTGCGCCTTGTCCTCATCGTGCCACCAGCGAGACGTCACAACGCCTTGCATAACGGGATTCTCTGGCCGGGAGAACTTATCCCAATACAGCACCCTGTCGAATCGTATGTGCCAATTCGGAATCACATAGTAGCCAAACAGCAATACCCGGTCCAGTGCCCGGGTTCTCTGAACCAGTGATTCCCGATCGGACGCCTCGATAACCAGCTCGATCAGTTCATCGATGACTGGATTCTTGATGCCTGCATAGTTGCGGGTTCCGTACTGATCGGCTGCATACGATCCCCAATAACTTCTCTGCTCGTTACCCGGGGATAGAGATTGGCCCCAGCCACTGACGATCATGTCAAAATCCTGCTCCCGAATCCGGTTCACATACTGACTTTGATCAACGGTACGGATACTCGCTTCGATACCGAGTCGTTCGAGATTTTTAGTGAATGGCAGTACGATTCTTTCAAATGCCTGCGATGTCAGCAGGATCTCAAACTTCATCACCTCCCCGGTCTGCTCGTTGACAAGCTTCAGATCCTTGACCTTCCAACCTGCTTCCGCCAGCATTTTGCGTGCCGTCAACAGATTCTGTCTGGAATTGCCACTGCCATCAGTTTCCGGAACGCTGAAAACTTCTGTAAAAATTTCGGGAGGCAGCTGGTCGCGATATCGTTCCAGAATCTCAAGCTCTTCGCCTTGAGGCAATCCCCGGGAGGCGAGGTCAGCGTTGGAAAAATAACTCACCGTTCGCGTGTACTGCCCATAAAACAAGTTCTCATTCGTCCACTCGAAGTCGAACGCGTAGGCAAGCGCCTTGCGGACCGCCCGATCTGAGAAAATTCCTCGACGTGTATTCATGACGAACGCCTGCATTCCGGTGGACATCTGATGCGGAATCTTCTCCTTGATCAGCCAGCCATTGTTGACTGCCGGTGTGTCGTAGTCAGAACTCCAGGCCTTGGCCTGGTTCTCGAATCGTATATCGATATCTCCCGAGTTCAGTGCCAGTCTGATCGCTGTGTCATCCCGATAGAAGTCAGTGCGGATCATATCGAAGTTATACATTCCCCTATTGACGGGCAAATCCTTGCCCCAGTAGTCCTCAACACGTTCCTGAACAACGTAGCGGCCGGCCTCAAATTCCTTGATACGGTAAGGTCCGCTGCCGAGCGGCGGTTCCAAGGTCGTCTTTTCGAAATCCCGATTCTCCCAATAATGCTTCGGCAGAATTGACAACTGTCCGACGATCAAAGGAAGCTCCCGATTTTCTGTCTCCTTGAAATTGAAACGAACCCTCCTTTCACCGAGCTTTTCGGCGGATATCACATCCTCATAGTAATATCGCAAAGCGGGTCGTCCCTTGGTGGTAATGGTTTCAAATGACCAGATCACATCATCAGCCGTAATGGGAGTGCCGTCATGCCATCGCGCCTCAGGTCGCAGGTTAAAGATCACCCACGAGCGATCTTCCGGCACCTCAAGTGACTCGGCGATCAGTCCATATTCTGTAAACGCCTCATCAAAACTGCTGCTGAGCAGAGTTTCCGTCGAACCGGTTCCGATTGCGTTGCCCTTGGGAATCAATGTATTGAAGCTGTCGAATGTACCGCGCGACGCCTGAAACAGTGTGCCGCCTTTGGGCGCGTTGGGATTCACATAGTCGAAATGTTTGAAATCAGGCCCGTACTTCGGTGCTCCGTGCATGGCAATACCGTGAACTGGTTGTACTGTCTGCTCGGCCATTGCTGCATGAGCACAGAACATCAAGGCAACAGTACCAAACAAGACACGAACCGCCAACTTCCTTCTGGGATTCCGTCTGTTAGTCGATATCAGAGCTTTCAATTTACGCACCTCTTCAGTCGTTGGATGTTGAGATTATTCTTCCGCATGTCAATTTTATTGGAATTGGCAGGTAATACGATTAAATCCCGATAAAATTTATTTTAGTCGCCGAAGATTGATATCCATTGCAGCAGCGACTGTCGCTACCTGTCACGCATTCAATTTGATCAGTACTGACGCGAATAGTCTTGGGCGATGTTGTGAAGTGTGAACAACTCAACAACCCATCGAGTCCAGCGTCATCCTAGTGGAAACTTCCATGTTGGGAGGGTGACAGCAGAGCCATCAGTCTGGCGATCTCGACTTCCACTGGGACACAAACGTTGCACCACCGGTCGGTGTGGGGAAATCCCGTCCTTCAGTCCAACCGCTGCCAAATGGAAGACGGCGAATTGATCCTGACCTGCGCCCCAGCCGGTTCAGTACAAATGAAGTCGAATTCATGACGAATCGATACATCTTCGGACATAGAGACAACATCTTCCAGGCCCATAGCCCAAAGCGTGACTTCCTGTCGATCAGTCCACGCTCGAATATCTGATTTCTCAGCGACCGAAGCAATTTCGGCAAGGGAATCTTGACCGGACACACCTCCTCACAGCGACCGTTCATTGTACAGGCGTTGGGGAGATTGGCCGCATTCTGCAGTCCAACCAGCAATGGTGTCCAAACCGACCCCATCGGTCCGGGATACACCCAGCCATAGGCGTGTCCGCCAATGGACTGATAGACTGGACAGTGGTTCATGCACGCCCCGCAACGGATGCAGCGCAACATTTCCCAGAACTCGCCGTCAAGCATTTTTGACCGGCCGTTATCCAGCATCACGACATGGTATTCCCGGGTCTCATCCATTCCCTCTGCACTGGCGGAACCACCGTATATGCTGGTATAGGAAGACATTTCCTGACCGGTTGCACTGCGTGCCAATATTCGCAGGAAGACAGACAGGTCGTCTATCGATGGAATAAGTTTTTCTATGGAGGCAGTTACGATATGCACCTTTGGCAAAGTGCTGGTCAAATCGCCGTTTCCCTCATTTGTCACAAGTACGGAAGAACCTGAATCCGCCAACAGAAAATTCGCACCGGTGATTCCGACATCCGCTTTCACAAACTGCTCCCGCAACACTGTACGAGCCTCATTCACAATAGTGGCAACTTCCTCGACTTTTTCCGTCAGTCCATACTTGGCATGATGTTCATGAAACAGTTCGGTAATCTGGTTGCGGGTCTTGTGAATCGCCGGTGCAATGATGTGGCTCGGACTTTCTTTCGCCAACTGGATGATGTATTCGCCGAGATCAGTCTCGACGACTTCGATCCCCTGCCCTTCCAAAGCATCATTCAGACTCATTTCCTCTCCGATCATTGACTTTCCCTTGGTAACGCATCGGGCATCGACTCTTCGGCAAATGTCCAGAATTTTTTCAACGGCCTGTTCAGGTGTGCTGGCCCAATGTACGTGACCGCCGGCATCGGTTACACTTTTCTCATACTGTTCCAGATACCGGTCCAGATTCGTCAGCACCTGGTTCTTGATCGCCACCGCCCGCTCACGTAAGTCTTCGAAATCTGCCAGGTCGTCGACGGCCAGCTTGCGCTTGTCAACAAATCCACCGCGGGATTTCCGCAACGCATCCTGCAGTTCCTCGTTCAGCAGAGCTACTTTGGAACGACTCTTGAAGTGCGCTGATGTCACTTCCATAATTATTCCTGACTGTGTGACTGTCCGATTGCCGGTTGGTCTACCTGACCGGCGAGAACTTCAGCGATATGCAGGACACCAACGTTACTGCCGCGACGCCTGAGCGTGCCTGCAACATTCATCAGGCAACCCAGATCACCTCCAAGAAGAATATCCGCACCGCTATCTTCAACATTCTGTGCTTTCTCGGTGGCGATTCTGGTCGAGATCTGTGGATACTTGACACAGAATGTACCGCCAAATCCACAGCAAGCGGTAGAGTCATTGCATTCTGTAACCGTCAATTCGTCAATCTGCTCAAGAAGTTGGCGCGGCTGACTCCAGATACCCAGCTCCCTGAATCCTGAACATGAATCATGGTAGGTGCAGTGAATTTTGTGTCGGATACTCAACTTAATATCGGCTATTTCTGTCAGAAATTCTGTAAGTTCATAACACCTGGATGCAAGATCTTTCGCTCTTTGCGCGAATTTCGGCTTTTCAGCCAGAATTTCAGGGTAGTGAATTCTCACCATGGCTGCACAAGATCCGGAAGGAGCAACAACATAGTCGTACTGCTCAAATATTCTGACGAAGCGTTCGGCGATACGCACAGAATCGGCCAATGCGCCGCTGTTGTAATGCGGTTGCCCGCAGCAGGTCTGCCCGTCGGGCACCTCTACCCTGTAGCCAGCCTGTTGAATCAGTGAAGCGGTCGAAAAACCGACTTCGGGTCTGACCAGGTCAACCAGACAGGTGGCGAAAAGTCCGACGATCCCTTTCGTGCTTGCCACGGTGGCTCACTCAGGTAGTCGTGGATCAGTTAAGAATCTTGTTCGGCAGCCACATCGCGATTTCCGGGAAAGCCATGACCAGCGTCAGACCGATCAGTTGCAGTCCCACGAACGGCACAATGCCTCTATAGATCTGCTGGATTTTGACTTCAGGTGGGGCCGCGCCCTTCATATAGAACAAGGCAAACCCAAACGGTGGTGTCAGAAAACTTGTCTGCAGGTTAACGGCCACCAATATGGCAAACCAGTAAACGAGATCGATCTTCGCAATATGATCGCCGAAATCAAGAAGTTCAATGATCGGTGCGAACACAGGCAGAACAATCAGCGTTATTTCAATCCAGTCAAAGAAAAACCCCAGCAGGAATACGATTCCCATCAGTGTGAACAATATGCCCCAGGAACCGAAACCTGTTCCTTCAACAAACTCGATGACGATGTCATCTCCACCGAGTGAGCGAAAAACATAAGAAAACGCTGTCGCGCCGATGAATATGAAAAACAGCATCGCGCCGGTCAATGCGGACCGTTCGACGACCTCGCGCATCATTTTGAAGTTGAGTCTGCGATTGATGACCGCAAGCAGTACCGCACCTGCAGCACCGACGCCCGATGCTTCCGTCGGAGTCGCCCAGCCGGCAACAATCGAACCCAGAACCAGAACAATCAACAGGACCGGTGGGATCAAACCACGCAATATCATGACAATGAATTCCTTGGTCGTCTGCGGGCCTATATCCTTCGGTAGCGGAGGTGCCAGTTGGGGTTTGATCGAAGTCACGCAAAGTATGTAGATTGCATAAATAGAGGCAAGCAGCAACCCGGGAAATACTGCAGCTACGAACAGGTTGCCAACGGAACGACCGAGCAGGTCCGCCATGATGACAAGCATGATACTCGGTGGAATCAGAATTCCGAGCGTGCCTGAGGCGGCGATGGTTCCTGTCGCGAGCGGAATGCTGTATTGTCGATGAATCATCACCGGCAGAGCCATCAGCGTCATCATTACTACAGACGCGCCGATAATGCCGGTCGTCGCTGCCATGATGGTACCCATCACAGTAACCGACAGGGCCAGACCACCGGGTACCCGCCTCAACAGGACCTGCAGGCAGTACAGCAGATCGCGTGCGACACCACTTTTCTCCAGCATGGTACCCATGAATATGAACATCGGAATCGCCACCAGTACCAAATTGTCGGCAATTCCGCTCCAGATTCGGCCGACTATATTGAAAAACTCAATGGGTACGAATACATCGAGATAGACACCCAGATAGCCGAATCCCAGTGCTATTCCGCCGAGAACCGCAGCCACCGGATAACCGGAGAACAGCAGAATCGCCAACGCCACGAACATAAAAAGCGGCATGAAATCGATAAACAGATCAAGCATCGAGGTCTCCGTCAGTCGCGGCCAAACTCGGTGATATCAACTTCGTCCAGATGCACAGTCTCTACTTTTTCCCGCTCGTTGACGATCTGTCTAAGTTCCTCTGGTGCAAACAACTGCACGAGCTTTCGAAAAGTCATGCCGACCGCACTGACTAGGAGTACTACAAACCCTATCGGAAGTGCGGCTTTGATAATCCACCGAAACGGCAGACCTGTAGCCGATTCTGCCATCTCATTCTGAATGAACGAGCGGTGCCACCAGTCAACACCATAATAGATGACGATGACTGTGTAGGGGATCAGAAACAGCGTGCACCCGATCAGCTCGATCCATAGTTTGGTTCGTTCACTCAGACGTTCACGCACCAAGTCTATACGAACGTGGGCATCTTTAAGGTATGCGTAACCCAGGCAGAATAAAAACAGCACCGCATGAATATGCCATTCCAGATCCTGTAATTTGGTTGAGCCGAGTACAAGAAAACGGCGGGTGATGACATCAAAAACAATCACGGTCATCAACAGGACAGCAGCCCAAGCCGCCACTCGGCCAATGCCAACGATTATGGATTCTGCAATCTCATCCAATCGAAGGAGCAGTTTCATGTCGACGAGCCTTTTTCTTTTCTATTGGCCATCATGAAATCACCTGCTGAAGGCGCGCATCCGCAACTCCAGCAGGTGATTTTTTTGCGTGTAACCGATAAAAATCAGCTGGTCTGCAACCGACTGTTACAGATAACCGAGGTCACGCCAGATGGAATAGCTTTCCCGAAATGCCGTGAAGTGGTCCCAAACTCTCTTGAAGTCCGGATTGGCTGCACTCTCTTCGGCAACAACTTCATTCCAGGCAGCTTCAAGCTGATCGAGAATTTCTTGTGGCCAGCGATGAATCTGCACTCCCTTTTCCTGCAATTCCGCCAGAGCCGGAGACTGAATGGCCTCACCCTCAAGCAGTCCGTAGCGGAAATTGTCACCACAGGACAATTCAAACAGGGCGCGCTGGGTATCCGTCAGACCTTCCCATTTCTCCTTGTTCATCAGAATTTCAAACAGAGTTGACTGCTGATGCCAGCCAGGGAAATAGTAATGCTGTGCAATCTGGTAGAATCCGAGATTCAGGTCAATGGCCGGCATGGAGTATTCAGTCGCGTCGATTGATCCAAGCTCAAGTGCGGGGAAGATATCACCGCCTGGAATCAGCTGGGTGGATACACCCATCTTTTCCATTACCTTGGCACCGAGACCGAAGAATCGCATCTTCAATCCTTTGAGATCGTCAGCTGAATTGATCTCATTTCGGAACCAGCCGGATGCTTCCGGTGCGATCACACCGCAAATCAGTGAATACAGTCCATGTTCGGCGTAGATTTCATTCATCAGCTCCTGCCCACCACCGAAATAGATCCATGCGCCATATTCAGCCGCTTTCGGTCCGAAAGGAACCGCAGCAAACATGGCTAGGGCGGAGTTCTTGCCGTACCAGTATCCGGGAGTCGACCAGCACGCATCCACTGCCCCTGTCGCAACGGAATCGAAACATTCTCGTGGTGGAACGAGTGCGCCGGGTTCAAAGTACTTGAGCTCGATCTCGCCTCCGGAAACACGATCAAGTGTCTCGGTGACGTGCAGTCCCAAAGTACCCAGCTGTGTCAGATTTTTCGGGAACCAACTCGCCATTTTCCATCGAAGCTTGTCAGCGGAAACAGGTGCTGAAGCAAGTCCGGCAAATGTGAAAAATACCGCGATCAGTACCGCAATCAATTTTCTGGATTTCATTTTTCCTCTTACCTCCTAACAGTTTTGTCTATCTGCCGATGTGCGGCCTAAACGAAATCATGTTTTTGGATTTAACATATTAGAGAATTAAATATCATACCTATTTACTTCTAAAGAAGTTAGACTATTTTCCAGACAATTCAATCCCGCCTGTACCAAATCAACCAATTCAGGAGTTGTAACTGTTGACCGAAAAAAGAGATGCCGACGCTCAATTCCAGATGGGGTTCAAATATCACCTCGGTGAAGGGGTTCAGAAGAATCCGCACGAAGCAGAACGTTGGTACCGTCTGGCCGCCGAGCAGGGACATATCGCTGCCCAAATCAACCTGGGATCAATGTACTACATCGGCGACGGCATCCGAAAAGACCTGCCCGAAGCCGCTCACTGGTACCGTCTGGCTGCTGAGCAGGGGGAAGCCAGTGCACAGTTCAATCTGGGGCTTTTGAAGGACGAGGGTGAAGGCGTTCCAAAACATCCGGCCGAAGCAGTTCACTGGTACCGTCTGGCCGCCGAACAGGGACATATCCGCGCGCAATTCTATCTGGGGCGTATGTATGAGCGGGGCGAAGAGGTTCGGAAAGATATGTCTGAAGCAACCCGATGGTATCGCAAGGCTGCCGGCCAGGGAAACGCCGATGCCCAGTTTGCACTTGGGTATCAACGTCTCAACGGCGAAGGCGTTCGAAAGGATCTGTCCGAAGCCGCCCGATGGTTCCGACTGGCGGCGGAGCAGGAACTAACGAGAGCCCAGTTCAATCTGGGTCTGATGTATCAACAAGGGATGGGCGTTCGAAAGGATATGATTGAAGCGGCCCGATGGTATCGTGCGGCCGCCGAACAGGGGGACACCGAAGCCCAATTCATCTTGGGGATAATGTACTCAAATGGCGATGGTGTACGGAGGGATCTCTCCCAAGCTGCCCGGTGGTTCCGTCTGGCTGGTGAGCAAGGAGATGCCGAAGCCCAATTCAAGCTTGGAACCATGTATCGAAAAGGAATTGGTGTTCGGAAGAATCTATCAGAAGCAGCCCGATGGTTTCACTTGGCCGCAGAACAGGGTTATTCCAATGCCCAGATTATTCTGGGGCTTATGTATAAACATGGCCAGGGCGTTCACCGAGATCCTTTTGAGGCGATACGATGGTTCCGCTTGGCGGCCGAACAGGGATATGTAAGAGCTCAGATTAATTTGGGAATCATGTATCACCAGGGCGATGGGATTCGAGAAGACGCGTTCGAGGCGGTCCGATGGTATCGTCTGGCGGCGGAACAGGGAAACTCAGGTTCCCAAGTGTATCTGGCGTTTTCGTACTATAGGGGAGCGGGCGTACCATGCGACTACGCACAGGCTTGGGCTTGGGCAGCGTTGGCAGCGCAGCGAGGGGACCAAGATGCGGTACCGTTGCGAGATCAAATCAAATCAGAATTGACAGCTACACAATACGACGACGCGTGCGCGAAATTGCAGGAATTAGCGGCTCGAATATCTCCTGAACGGCTGGACTGATAGATTGTTTCCCGGAATTCGTGTCCCTGACTGAATTCGGGTGCTTGGCATTTTGCGTTTCAAACTTCAGCTGATGGAATCGCGGCAATTCCAATTTTTCCGACCGACCGTCTCACTGGACTACCAAACATAACAAAACGACATATTTGCGTTGGATAATATTTCTTTCGCGTAAAAACATTAAAATTACACTGATCTTGAATTTTTCAGTCTTCCATCAGTGAGCAAAAATCACACACAATCCGTTACAGATACCTTGAATCGACCGATCAGGGATATTCGAGTTTCAATCACCGATCGGTGCAATTTTCGTTGTGTATATTGCATGCCGAAGGAATTCTTCGGGTCGAATCATGCCTTCCTTCATCGTAAACAACTTCTCACCTTTGAGGAAATTGAGCGATCAGTCCGTGCATTTGTAGCCAATGGTGTCAAAAAGGTTCGGATCACCGGTGGCGAGCCCATGGTCCGAAAAGATCTTCCGGACCTGGTGCGTGTTCTGTCCAGAATAACGGGAGTTGAGGATCTGAGCATGACAACGAACGCTTCGCTTCTCACCCTGGAAGCGGCACAACAGCTGCATGACGCCGGACTGCAGCGCATCACCATCAGTCTCGACGCGATTGACAACGAAGTCTTTCATTCGATCAACGACGTGAAGTTTCCAGTAAGTCGAGTGCTCAAGGGGATTGAGAATGCAAGAACCGCCGGAATAACCCCCATAAAGGTGAATATGGTCGTCGCACGCGGGATGAACGAACAGGAAATTATTCCGATGGTGCGTCAGTTTCACAATACTGATGTCATCTTGCGCTTTATCGAATTCATGGATGTCGGCAATACCAATGACTGGCAGATGGACAAGGTTATATCCGCAAAGGAAATTCTCGAAACTGTAGATAGCGAGTACCCGATTGAGCCAATCTCACCGACCTACCGAGGCGAGGTTGCCAAGCGTTGGAAATACAAAGATGGAGCGGGTGAGATCGGAGTAATCTCATCAGTCACAGAACCTTTCTGTGGCGCTTGCCATCGTGCCAGGCTGACGGCCGAGGGAAAAATCTACACCTGCCTTTTTGCAACCAGTGGATTCGATCTGCGCGAGCATATCCGAAACGGCGCGGATGTCGATGAGTTGACGGGGATTATTCACGAATTATGGCGGTCCAGGACTGATCGTTATTCCGAACTCAGGACCAAGCAGTCAGTTGCTGCTCCGAAAATCGAGATGTCCTATGTCGGAGGATAGTCATTGCAATAGTGACGGGAACCGATTTAGTCGTTGAACTTCACCTGTATGTTCCTTATGTCCTGTCTGGATATCAAGCAACGTAATCAAACTCGCCGATTTCTTCGAGCAAGCACAATACATTCTATAGTCTGGCACTGTAGCCAAGCGGTAGAGGGAGCACCGACACGGAACCTGTCCGCCTGGCGCGCTCAGCCACCAAACGGCAACCCGACTCGATGTAGGTTTGCAATGTATCGTGTTCAAGGCTCTCACCTGCGAACCCTAACCCTCCGTACACGCGCTTGATGGCCAAGGATAGACAGGTGACCCCACTGGGAAAATCAGGTCTTCGTCAACTTGATCGTAGAGATTCATCTCCCAACGCTTGAAATACCATCGCGACGCACACCATGCCGCGATGAGCGCATCGGTTTCGTGATCAGATCTGTCGTCCAATTTGTCTACTTCCTCACGGAGTTGCTCTGCATCGTTATCGTTTTCCAACTCCGATTTACGAAAGAGTTTCGGATGTGTCTCGACTAGAAACAAACCGAGTTCATTTGCAGTTTTCGCGACAATAATTCCGTTGATCGTCATGGCGCTGAAAAGCGAATTCTGGGCAACTACAGATTCCCTGTGCTGAGGATATTGGTTACGCAGCCATCTGTCGCACCTGCGGTTACCTAACCGGGACCAAGCCAAGAGCGTATCAATCCCAATTGCGGTGCCACAGTGTTGTCCCTTGAGCCATGCCTCGACCTTGTTCGCATCACGAAGCGTACGAGTATCTGGTTCCTTCCGAAATTTCCCGCTGTCGTCAATATCCACCGCAGCAATACCGTGATTGTCTCGACCGCCAGGATCGTACCCGAGAAAAATCGTCATCGAAAAAAACTGCCTCGAGCCAAGTCTGCGTTATTTCTGCACTACCCCTGTAGTGAGGCACACCCCATTATTCGATAGCATCGCAAGCACTCCGTCTAGCGCAAACAATGGAGCATATGGAGACCACTGCGGCGAGTATCACAATTCGCAATCTCGACGATCTCCGCAAGTCGAACAACAGGTCGAACCTCTTACATTCGAGACTGTCATCAAGGTACGTCATTGACTTATCAGGACTCTATGGTTGCGTCAAAGGTTGTTCGGCTTAAGCGACACAGTAGTTCCGGTCGTCAGGGATTAATTGGTAAGCTGAAATCCTACTTCCGACAGAGCGTTGATCAGATCAGTGTGCTCGGAGGGCGACAGTTCGGTTAGAGGCGGGCGAACGAGTCGCCAATCGGGTTCACCGCGGAATTCAGCATGCACAGATTTCAGCGCGGCAGAAAGAGGATAACGAAAAGCGATCTTACGGAATCGGTCTGCGGAACTTTGGGCCTCGGTGGCATCACTCCCGCTAGCCCAAAGATCATAGATACGTCGAATCCCAGCGGGATTGATGTCAGCCGTGGCTGTTATTGTTCCGGCACCGCCGATCTTCAGAGATCGCAGCAACAACACGTCAGTTCCGGGGAATATGCTGAGCTTTGGAAAGCTGCGAATGAACCCCTCGACACTGTCCCAGTCACCCGATGAATCCTTGAGTCCGGCGATCAATTCACCGTGGGAGTCGATCAGTGAATCGATCAGTTCATGGCAGATCGGCACTGCGCTCACTTTCGGAAAATGATAGAGCACGACCCTGATGTCAGACGAGTTGACCTGATCCAGAGCGTTGCGATAACTGTGACAGAGCCCCTCGACGGACGGGTCTTTGAAGTAAAACGGAGGAAGCATCAGGACCTTGTTGCAACCCGCCTGCAGCGCGTGTCGAGTGACAGTCACTGTATCTGTTATTGCTGGAAATCCGTTACCGATCATCAATTGATCGGGTGCGATCCCTGCTTCAATCACCTGTTCCAGTGCAGTCATTCGTTCGTTCGCAGAGAACGAAGAGGCTTCACCTGTCGTACCGAACAACCCGACACCATGGCATCCTGATGACAGCAACCAGATGATGTGATCACATAATTTGGAGAAATTGATGGAGCCATCCTCGTGTATGGGTGTCAGACAAGGTGCCCAGACTCCGTTTAGATTAGAATTGTCGGCCCGAAGCCCAAACGAAGATTCGGTTGTCGCGGTTGAAGTGCCGTGATTCGGTCTTGAGGAATCGGTATCGAATGAGTTCATATTCTAGTCAGCATAATGCTTTGTCAATCGATTTCTTATTTCTTAACCAAGTGCTCTAGCAGCCGAGGCATGAGCTCAACCAGATTACACGGACGACTTCGATAGTCCAGCTGATGCTCGATCAGCATGTCCCAGGCATCAGCACATGCTCCCGATGATCCGGGCAAACAAAAAATGTAAGTGGCGTTGGAGACTCCGGCAAATGCTCTTGACTGGAGCGTGGATGTTTTGATTTTCTCGTAGGACAGTACTCTGAACATCTCTCCGAACCCGCTGATTTCCTTGTCCAGCAACGGACGGACAGCTTCAGGTGTTCCGTCTCGTCCCGTAACGCCGGTTCCACCGGTCGTCAGTACAACCTGAATCTTCTCATCAACAATCCACTGGCAAACCTGAGCTCTCACCCTGTGAATGTCATCCGGAACAATTTGCTTGTCAATGCAGACATGCCCTGATTTGCTTATTCGCTCAACCAGTAATGATCCCGACTTGTCGTTTTCCTCCGTACGAGAATCTGAAATAGTCAGAACCGCGATAGATACCGGAATGAACGATCTGGACTGATCTTTCATTGTCATATTCAATTCTGTCCGTTAGTTTAAATTCAGCGACACTCCTCATCTCGCCGACGCTGATGGAGTGGTAATCACAGTAGTGTTCGTAGTTGAACAACATTTTAACAGTTCGGTGCCGATAGGGGTTTGTTGAAGACAGACTGATTGCGCAATCAGAGGGAAGTTGATCTATGAATTGTGTATGAATCTGTCAGTACGATCAGTAAATTCACTGGCGCAGACAACCGTACTGACAAACCAAATGTGCAAAATCTGAAAGAATTTGGAGACCCTGCTAAAGATTTGGCAATTCGGGCAATCAAATCAGCTCGTGCTCCTACAACATGAATCATGATTCACGCTGTCCATATCGATAGACGGGCTAGACGACTCAAGTCTACTACCCTCGCTGATTTGACTAGAATCTAAACCCCCTTTTCGTTGCGAGAACCGTGTTGTCCGTTTAAAAATGACTATAATAAATGACCAGTTATTATTCATTTAGTACGATCGTAACAGGATAACTCTCATGAAGGCGGTGGCAATAACAAAATTCAAGGAACAATGTCTGGCACTACTTGATCAGATCGATGATGAAGGTTTGATTGTTACAAAGCACGGAAAGCCGATTGTTCGCATTGTTCCGTACGGTCGTCAGAATGCGGACTTGATAGGCAGCTTGAAACAGGAAATCAAGATCAAGGATTCAATATACTCAACCGATTTACACTGGAACGCGAATCTCGAATGATCAATCTTGACACCCATATTCTGATCTATGCGCTTGGCGACGAGCTAAAATCCAAGGAAAAGCGGTTGCTGGAGGGGAATCCATGGTCAATATCCGCAATCGTGCTTTGGGAACTGGCAAAACTAGTGCAACTAGGCCGTTTGGAAATTGATCTCAATAGCCGCAACTTCGTTCACGCATTGAACCGAATACGAATTTGGCCAATCACATTTGAAATCGCACGTGCGTCGACACAACTAGACTTCCAAAGTGACCCGGCCGATGAAATCATCTCTGCAACCAGTGTAGTGCACAAATTGCCGTTGCTCACGCGAGACGATCTCATTCGAAATTCCAAGATGGTTCCCATTGCTTAACAAAAGCCATTCAATGACCTGTGAATAGCAGGTAACATGATTTGAAAATGTCTTGACCGCGATTTCTTCAGGAATGTAAGAAACAAAAACCATTGCTTTGTTGCAATTTGGCTTAATAAATTGAACACATCATTGGCTCAGATAATATTGTTGTCAATGGCAAAAGCGTTCGTTATGAACACCAACGACGGATGCCATGACTATTGACTCAATAGAACAGTCAAATAAAAATTACAATTGACAGGCTTATAGTAAATTCATTGATCACAGCCAACCTTGTAATTACCAGAGTGAAATTTTGAAATCCGGAGAGAAAACTATGTCGGAACCCCATATTGCCCAAAGAGAACCATACGAAATGAACCTTGAACCCGGTGATTACTGGTGGTGCCGTTGCGGGCTCTCGAATAATCAGCCTTTTTGTGACGGTTCTCATAAGAAAACGGACTTCAGTCCGGTTCAGGTCACCATTTCTAAAGCCCGCAAATATTGGTTTTGCGGATGCAAGCACACCCAGAAACAGCCGTTCTGTGATGGAACTCATAATTCACTCGATTGAATTGCCACTGTACAGTAGCCATTCACATCTACAGTCGGCCAAATTTGAAGTACTGAATTGTCTCCGTGAATCAAAGCAGAGTTCTGGCATATACACCAGGCGACCCTGCCGGAATAGGACCAGACCTGACACTGCAGTTGGCGAGTCAACGTCAGCAGCACCGTATTGTCGCAATCGCAGACCGAAATCTGCTGGAAGAACGTGCGGAGCACCTTCACATCAATCCAACAATTCGCGACTATGATTGCAGACACCAGCCAACGGGTGAAATTGAGTGTCTGCACGTTGACTGTGGTGTAGCGGTAATTCCCGGTCAAGCCGATACCGAATACACCGCGTATATTCTTGAATCTCTCGACATTGCAATCGATGGATGCCTGTCGGGAAAATTCGATGGATTGGTTACCGGCCCGGTAAACAAAGAAACTATCATCCGCTCTGGTACCGCCTTCACGGGTCACACTGAATATCTGGCTGAAAAAACCAGATCCGACTGCCCGGTCATGCTTCTTGCTCATGGAAATCTTCGCGTGGCACTGGCAACAACCCATTTGCCATTGTCAGAAGTTCCCGAGGCGATCACT
The DNA here is from genome assembly GCA_963666625.1 of Arenicellales bacterium. GTDB lineage: Bacteria > Pseudomonadota > Gammaproteobacteria > Arenicellales > JAJDZL01 > JAJDZL01. Next base: position 1,570,172 of record OY762925.1, on the reverse strand, counting down.
CGAGGTAGGATCTCGGATATAGCAAAGGTGCTGCACCATGATCTGGTCAACCGTTTCGGAATCGCTTCTCCCCGCATCGGAGTTTGCGGGCTCAATCCTCATGCTGGTGAAGGTGGAAAATTGGGTATGGAGGAAATTAATGAAATTATCCCGGCAATTGAGGAACTCCAAGCCAAAGGTATGGAGATTGCTGGACCCTATCCAGCCGACACCATATTCACCGGAAAAATGTTGAATCGATTTGACGCAATCCTATCCATGTATCACGACCAGGGATTACCTGTGATCAAACACGCTGGGTTCGGGGAAGTCGTCAACGTCACTCTCGGTCTTCCAATTATCAGAACCTCTGTTGATCATGGAACGGCCTATGATATCGCGGGAAGTGGTCAGGGTGATGCGAGCAGTCTGTTGAGTGCGATCGCCATGGCTGCCGAACTCTGTTCCGCTGTCGAGGCATGACCGCTTCAACCAAAAGAAAGCGGTTGGGACAGCATTTCCTGACCGACCCTCATATCATTGAAAGGATTGTCAGGTTGATCAACCCGAATACTGATGAGATTATGGTTGAAATTGGACCCGGCCGCGGCGCATTGACAGAAAGACTCATAGGCAGAACAGCTGAACTTCATGCAATCGAACTTGATCCGAAACTGTTCGAAGAATTGCGGCGGAAAATTGCATCCGACTCGGTACACATTCATCACGGCGACGCATTGAAGTTTGACTATGGGTTGCTGATGTCGGGTGGCAAGAAACTGAGAATTGTAGGCAATCTGCCTTATTCCATTTCCTCACAACTGATCATGCGGTCACTCAGTTTCACCGAAGGAATCGAGGATATGGTCTTCATGCTGCAGCGTGAAGTGGCACTCCGATTGACGGCGCTTTGTGGTAGTCCCCACTACGGACGATTGACGGTTTGCGTAACACGAGCAATGCATGTGGAGACAGTATTCGATGTCCCTCCAAGTGCATTTTCGCCCCCACCCGAAGTACAATCCACTATGATTTACATTCGACCAAAAAAGGTCGAAGAAATTGATTCTAGAACTGAAAATGCATTTGCCGAACTGGTTCGACTGGCATTCAGTAACCGACGCAAGACATTGAGAAATTCCTTGGGAAGTATGCTGGGTGAAAGTAACTTCGTCGAATGCGAAGTTGATCCGGGCTCACGCGCTCAGAACCTAACCGCCGATCAATATATGCGTCTTGCCGAATGCACGGTCTCCAACAATCTTGACATCCGATGAAAAGCACTCGACGCGCTAGTCAATTCTTGCTTTCTGGGTTGCTGTTCGTTGCGGCGATCATCTCCCTCACAGGCAACTCTCCCACCCAGGCAAATTATTTTGACTGTAGTGTCGTCTATGACGAATATGATCAGCTGATGTTGGCCAACTTTTTGCTGGAGCCGGGCCGCTATGTGGACTCGCTTGAAGACAGCATCACTCGACAGGAACACGTCCGATATCAACTGAATGAATTCAAACTGCGTAAAGGTCGTGAAAACTCAGGTATCGGTATCTTTGTAACGAATCAGAATCTGCATGGAAAAATGCTTTACGTCTGGCAGGATATTCCGTGGGAGGAAAGGACACCACTGGTGATTGAAGAAATAATCACGTTTGGTCGCGTCCGCGATGGCTATGCCCCGGTTCGACAAAGATCGGTTTACCTCACACCCGGCTCAGCGGTTGACCTCGATAGCGCAACCGCTGTTGAACCGGAAGATGAAACTGCGGATCTCGTATATGTGTATGAACGCGGCGTATATTCGATTCAGCGCATTGAACCGTCCCGGGTTTACTTTCCGATCGAATCCATGTGTCATGAACTGGGCTCGTAAAACGGGTCGAGTCACCGCGTAGTCAGTTTTTCAAGGCGTTTCGTCTCGCACGTCCTCGGCAGAATATGCTGAACTGATTTCCGGCATTGTCTTTCGAATCCAGTTTTCTGCGAGCTTGTTCATCTGCCTGGGTTTGAGATTTTCGGGATAGATCGGCTCGCCGATTCGTACACGAATGGTGCCGGGGCGTTTCCTGAATTCCCTGCGACGCCAGTAGTCTCCTGCATTGTGAGCGACGGGTACCAAGGGAACACCGGAGCGTATCGCCAACAGTGAGGCGCTTGCCAGATAATTGCCGTGCTTGCCCGGATCAATTCTTGTACCTTCTGGAAATACAACAACCCATCGTCCTTCTTCAAGCACCCCCTTACCCTGCTTAATGACATCTTCCAACGCCTTTCGCACCTCACCCCGATTGATCTTGATTGGATGCGTCGCTGCCAGGCCCCAACCAAAAAATGGAATATATAGAAGCGAGCGCTTCAATACCCAGGCCTGTGGCGGAAAAATGGTCTGGTACGAGATTGTTTCCCAAGCCGACTGATGCTTGGAAAAGATCACGGAAGGAACAGATGGCAGATTTTCCAAGCCCTCTACCTCATGGCGCAATCCGCACACAACCTTGAGCAGCCATATCACAAAGTGCGCCCACAACCCAATGACTTTGGAGCGAAACTTCGGTTCGCAGAAATATACGGCAACGGCTACCGGCCAGTACAGCACAGCCGCCAAGACCATACTTGTCATGAAAATCGACGCTCGGATATTACCGATCACAACCCATTCCAATCAGCGAGACCGAATGATCTTGAATGGACCTGTACCGTTCAGGATTCAAAATCCGAAACCCGCAAAGTCCCATCGATAAATTTTCCTTTGCGCTCCAGGATTCTAGTCATTTTCGCCCAGAATGCATCATTGAGGTCAAAGTCAGCTGCAATAGAGGTGCCGAGGAGTAGGATCAGCAAATCTGCGCACTCTTCAGACAGGCGTTCGGTGCCTTTTCCCTTGGTCACAGCAGCGGAAATCTCTCCCAGCTCCTCAGCCATCAGTGCAATACGAAACTTAAGGTCATGCCCACCGGTATTTGCGAAGTCGTGCTTGGTGTGAAACTCTCTTACAGCATCCAGCATCTTATCGTAGGAATCTTTATTCATCGACTACACCTTGGCGGGGTTGAGAAGAGATAATTCGGCGACCTCGCGAAAAAGACCGCTTACAAATCGGACCAAAGCCACACGGTTTCGGCGAACTTCAAGGTCTTCGTCCATAACCATCACATCGTCGAAAAATTGGTCAATCGGATCGCGCAACACAGAGAGCTTGAGAAGAATCTCACCATGTTGGGATTCGCTGACCAAGGGAACGATCTGGGTGCTGAGTTTCAAGGCATCCTCATATAAACGCCGTTCGGATTGATCATCCAGAAGATCAGGATTAACCTCAACGGTATCCGGATCGCCGCTCTGGCGCAGAATATTACTGATCCGCTTGTTGGCTGCAATCAGATCTGTATACTCGACCAATTCCCTGAACTGACGTACAGCCTGGATACGCTTGTCGAATTCGAGCGGTCTCTCCGGTCTCAGTTCGTAGACCGCAACAAATTCGTCCGCTGAATACCCTTGATCGAGGTAGTAGGTTCTGAGGCGTTCCAGCATGAATTCAAAAATTGTCCGTACCAAGCTGTCGTCGAGTGACACCTTGATTGCACTGTCCGGCTGGCCTTTATGATCCGCGTATTCAGCGACAGAATGATTCAGGAGGTCGATCAGGTCCAGGTCGATTCCGCATTCGATGATGATTCGAAGTACCGCGATCGCCATGCGTCTCAGCGAATAGGGGTCGCGGTCACCGCTGACTTTCTCACCTGCCGCCATGAGACCCACGATCGAATCCAATCGATCTGAGATGGCGATTACTCTGCCTATGTCGGAGCCGGGTAGCAAATCTGCCATATTCCGCGGCATATAGTGCTCTTCGATAGCCTTGGCTACTGTCGGCGACTCCTCGTCAGCCTGAGCATAATATCGGCCCATCACACCCTGTAAATTCGGAAACTCACCAACCATTTCTGTTACCAGATCCACTTTAGCGAGTTGTGCCGCTCTTTCCACCTCATGCTCATCTGTTCCGAGCTTCGAGGCGATAAATTTTGCCAGCGTTTGAACTCGCACCGTCTTCGAGTAGACTGATCCGAGCGACTTATGGAACATGAGTTCATTGAGCATCGGGGTTTTACTCACAAGTGTCGTACGACAATCCTGTTCCCAGAAAAATTTTGCATCAGACAGTCTGGCCCGCAGAACACGTTCGTTTCCTTCGGCTATTCGTCTCTCAAAATCGATTCTGGCAGAAGTCTTTTTTTCTTCAATCCTGTTATAGTCCTCCAAATCGATCCTATCTTTTCCTTCAGGATCGGTACGGTCAGGTTGTATGTTCGCAACACCGATGAATCGATTCATCAGATCGCCCCTGTTATCAAACATCGGGAAAAATTTCTGGTGATGCTGCATCGAGGTAATCAGGACCTCAGAGGGAAGATCCAAAAACGATTTATCAAACGACCCGCAGAAAGCACGGGGTAATTCGACTAGATTGGTGACCTGATCCAGCAATTCCTCGTCGTCTAGGGCTGTAGAATTAAATTCCATTTGAAGCGTTTCCATCTGATCGCGAATCATGTTCTTTCGTTCCTGCCAGTCAGACACCACCAGACCGCGCTCAAGCAGGATGTTGCAGTACTCGGATGCGGATGGGATTGTTACCGGATCTTTCACATGAAACCGATGTCCGCGACTCAATCTGCCGGACTGTATTGCGAATATTTCGCATGGAATGACATCATCGCCGTGCAACAGCACAATCCAATGAACGGGTCGAACAAACTCGCTGTCGTAATCCGCCCAGCGCATTCGTTTCGGCACCGGCAATCTGGAAACAGCGTCATTCACACAGTCCGGTACAAGCTCATCCGCATCGCGACCCACCTCGGTAATCTCACAGGAAACGAAGCTGCCTTTTTCCGATTCCGTTATTTTGAGCTCGCTGACATTGACACCACAAGCAGCAGCGAATCCTATTGCCGCCTGGGTCGGTTCGCCATCCTCGTCGTAGGCTCTCGAAACTGGAGGCCCACGACGCTGGACGGTCAAATCTTCACGTCGAGACCTGACATCATCTACTGTAACGGCCAGACGTCTAGGTGTCGCATACCACTTGGACTCTGAGTCCAGCGAGTCGATCAGTCCCGCTTCCAACAATTCCTTTTTCAGCTCACTTTCCAGGGTTGAACCCAATTGATTGATCGCGTTCGGGGGAAGTTCCTCGGTACCGATTTCCAAAAGCAGCGGGTGAACCCCAACGGTTTGACCGGAAAATTGTCTCTCCTGTGACTGATGGGCGGGAGTTACGATGGTTTCTTGGTTGTGTATCAGATTCGGGAACTGTTTCTCTTCTCGGCTCTTGTAGTAGGCAGTTGCAACTTCACGTGCGAGTGCCCTGACCCGCCCGATGTAGCGAGCCCGCTCGGTTACCCCGATGACTCGCCGGGCATCCAGCAGATTGAATGTATGTGATGCCTGAAGTGTCTGTTCGTAAGCCGGCAGCGATAATCCAAGCTCAACCAGTTTGTTGCATTGCGCCTCACATGCATCAAAGCGTCGGAACAGCTCTTCGGTATCGGCTTTCTCGAAATTGTAGGTTGACTGTTCCTGTTCATTTTGCAGGTACAGTTCGCCGTATCTGAACCGGTCGTTCCACATCAGATCAAATACATTATCGACACCTTGCACATACATGGCAATTCGCTCAAGTCCGTAGGTGATCTCACCGGTGACAGGTCTGCATTCAAGCCCTCCCGCCTGCTGAAAATAGGTCACCTGCGTGATTTCCATTCCGTTCAGCCAGACCTCCCAGCCAAGGCCCCAGGCACCCAAAGTCGGGGACTCCCAGTCATCTTCTACGAACCTGATGTCGTCCTTGAGTGGATCAATCCCCAATTGCACCAGAGATTCGATATAGAGGTCCTGAAAGTCAGTCGGTGACGGTTTCAATACCACCTGATATTGAAAATAGTGCTGCAGTCGATTCGGATTTTCACCGTAGCGACCGTCAGTTGGACGTCGGGATGGTTGAACATAGGCTGATCTGCACGGCTCAGGTCCGACAGCTGCCAGAAATGTCGCAGGATGAAAGGTTCCAGCCCCTACTTCCATATCGTAGGGTTGCAGAATCACGCATCCGTTCTCCGCCCAGAATTCATTGAGCGAGAATATGATCTGTTGAAAATTCAAATGGAACCCCTGGAAAACGATAGTATGAATTTGGACGACTGGCAGTCCTTCTCAATGGATTTCAAGCGTACCAAACCGAGGACATGAGACGGATGTTCTGGCTTGTATGTTCAATTATATCTTTATAGGCTACTTGTACTTTTGCTGAGTTCTTTGCAAGTCATCGCTCCGGGCTACGCGATACGTGGAGTCACGAAAGCAGGATAAGCTGAATCTGATAAACTCCGACAATCACTATAATGCGCACTTTTTCGGTCAATTCTCTAGAAAACCATATCCAATCGAAATTGTGCTATTCCCTCCGGCCTGTCGCAAAGAGCCCTTATACGGCCCATGTCCTATCGAAGTATGAACCTCAACACTGCGTACCGCATTGAAACAGCGCGAGTGAAACATCCTGGGGTTGCTCATATGCTTGACGACATTCAAATTTTCTTCTTGATGCATTGATGCGTCGGCTTCTTCAATCACGACAATTCACTCGCACCCTCGTACCCGTCCTGAGTCTCCTGATGCTGGGGGTGCTGTGGGGCGGTAGTATCAACGGTGCAAAATACGTCGCTTTACAAGGTGTATCGCCTTTCAACTACACGTTCTGGGTGATGACTGTAGCCAGCGCCATATTGATTTCCATCAACCTTTTTCGTGGTATCCATCCACCGATCAAACATATAGGATTCTATTTTCTATGCAGTCTGTTCGGGCTGACCCTGCCCCAGATGTTCATGTTTACCGCGGTGAAGTCGATACCAGCGGGTGTCATGACGCTATTCATCGCTCTGACACCCATTGCGACATATATTTTCGCAATGCTGTTACGCAGTGAACAACCTCACCGTCTGAAAACGCTTGGTGTGTTTCTTGGGTTTGGTGGAACTTTTCTCATTGTCATCCCAAATGCCTTCAGCGGGTCTGAAATCCCGATTGCCGGCATTCTGATCGGACTTCTCGCACCTTCGACTTATGCCATTTTCATCGCCGGGAGTGGACGATACAGACCTGCCGAGTTGGAAATGGTGCAGCTATCAACCGGCATGGCCGTGGCGAGTGCTGTCACATTGCTGGTAGTCATAACGTCGGTTGATTCGTTGTATCCTCTTTGGAGCAGCTACGATCTGGTGGGTTTACTGATCATCTACCACGGAGCTGTCACTGCAATCGCCTATACCACCCTATTCGCCCTGGTGAAACACTCCGGACCTTTGTACGCCAGCCAGTCAACATACTTCGTCACGGTTTCAGGAATCGCGATCGGCGCCTACGTCTACAAGGAAATACTGCCGCTGTCGATCTGGGTCGCGGCTGCATTGATTGTTGCAGGTTTAGGACTGATACAGAGAGCAAGAAACATCTCAACCTTGTAAGTTCGCGATCCAGGACTCTCAACCAATAACTATTTTGACTTGCCAAATCAGTACAATATCTGCGAAATTTATATTTCTTTCCCCTTTTTGATGCCATGAAGACCCAAAGAAAAGCAGTCGCACTGATATCTGGTGGCCTGGATTCCATGCTCGCCGCCCGTGTCATGCTCGAGCAGGATATTCATGTTGAAGGACTGAATTTCTTCACAGGATTCTGTGTGGAGGGACACACTCATGCGATCCGCAACAAGGACCGCAAGAAGCAAAAGCGCAACAATGCACTATGGGCCGCCGAACAGGTCGGGGTCAAGCTTCATATCATTGACGTAATCGAGCCTTACAAGGAAGTCGTCCTCAACCCGAAACATGGCTACGGTGCCAATCTCAACCCCTGTCTCGACTGTAAGGGATTCATGGTCGGCAAAGCCAGGGACTGGATGGAACAAAACGGATTCGATTTCATCATTACCGGAGAAGTGATGGGACAACGGCCGAAGTCGCAAAGACGTTCAACATTTCCTGTCGTTGCTCGGGAATCCGGTGCATTTGACCGCTTACTGCGTCCCTTGAGTGCGAAACTGTTGCCTCCGACATTACCTGAGCGTGCAGGATGGGTCGATCGCGAGAGACTGTTCGAGTTTTCCGGGCGGTCACGCCGCGGCCAGATTGAATTGGCAAACAAGTTTGGCATAACCGAATACTCACAACCGGCAGGCGGATGCTGCTTCCTGACCGATGAGGCCTATTCAAGAAAGCTCCAGGATTTCTGGAACCATCGTACGGATCGAGATTATGAGCTTGACGATATCATGCTGCTCAAGGTCGGACGCCATCTTCGCCCGACCGATGACTGGAAACTGATCATCGCCAGGGATTCCGGCGAAACCAACTATCTGCGCGGATACAGGTCCCAGTTCGCGCACTTCGCGATTACCAGCCATTCCGGACCATTGACTCTGGTCGATGGTGATATTCCTGATGCGGACGTTGAAATGGCTGCCCGTGTTGTCGCCCGTTTCGGCAGTTCGCGCGACGCCGAAAGTGTCGATGTCTGCTTTACGCGAAAGGATGGGAGTCAGCATACATTGACTGTATCGCCGATACGCCCCTCCGAAATACCCGAGCCATGGTACGTATAGACCAGACACTGGATGCGCGCAACCTAATCTGCCCCATGCCGGTCATCCGAACCCAGGAAAGGGTCGCGATGCTTGAAGCAGGACAGATTCTGGAAGTGCATTGTACCGACCCTGGGGCACTCGTTGACATCCCTGCATGGTGCAGGGTTCATGGACACAAGGTTCTCGTTGCCGAAACACTTGGCAACGAATCTGTCGTCCGACTTGAAGTGTGCGATTGACCTTTCCGTTCGACTGAAATTCCGCCCGCGACGATTCGCTGTTTTCGTCAAATTTTTTAGCATTCGTACATCGAATCGGGTAAGTTCCAACCGATTTATGGCATTGTTTTGGTGCATCATGAAATATTTGCACTAAAATAGTGCTGTTCAGGTAATGAGCTAGTGATTTTTAGCCGATTTCACCTTGGCACGGAAATTGCTGATTAATTAGAGTTACGTAACCTTTATCTGTCTTTTGGAGGAAAAGATCAATGTCAGTTGAAAATGTTATGCAGATGATCAAGGATATCGATGCTAAATTTGTCAGTCTGCGCTTTACGGATACCCGGGGCAAGGTACAGCATCTCGATATTCCAATATCTGCGTTTTCGGAAAAAATGTTCGATGAGAACGTGATGTTTGATGGGTCATCCATTGCCGGATGGCAACCGATCAATGAATCGGATATGGCGATGAGACTGGATTCGACAGCGGCCATAATCGACCCATTCACTCAGGAGCCTACAGTTGCGGTCCGCTGCAGCATATTCCATCCGACCAAGAACGAGTGGTACGAAAAGGACCCGCGCAGCATCGCACAGAAAGCGGAAGATTATCTCGTGACAACCGGGTTGGCGGATACAGCCTATTTCGGACCTGAACCGGAATTCTTCATCTTTGACGGTGTTCGCTGGAGCACTGCGATGGAAGGCGTTTTTTACGAAATCCAATCGTATGAAGGTGCATGGAACAGCGCTCAGGACTTCGATGAAGGACCGAATCTGGGACACAGACCCACCGTAAAGGGTGGATATTTTCCGGTCCCGCCGATTGATTCACTGAGCGATATCCGAGCAGCGATGTGCCAGGCCATGATCAGCATGGGTGTCGATGTCGAAAAACACCACCATGAGGTCGCGACAGCCGGTCAGGGTGAGATTGGTGTGGTCTACAACAGTCTGGTCAAGATGGCAGACCGTACACAGATCTACAAGTTCTGCGTCAAGAATGTTGCCGCCGCGCATGGGATGACGGCCACGTTCATGCCGAAACCCCTGGTCGGTGACAACGGCTCCGGAATGCATACGCATCAGTCTCTGTTCAAGGACGGAAAAAATCTGTTCGCAGGTGACAGCCACTGTGGCCTGAGTGAAATGGCATTGCACTACATCGGCGGAGTTTTCAAGCATGCGAAAGCGCTGAACGCGTTTACCAATCCGTCAACCAACAGCTATAAGCGCTTGGTACCGGGTTTTGAGGCACCTGTACTTTTGCAGTACTCGGCAATCAACAGATCGGCTTCGGTTCGGATTCCGTTCTCACCGGAAGGTGGGCGTCGAGTCGAGGTTCGGTTCCCTGACCCATTGGCCAATCCGTATCTGGCCTTCTCCGCGATGATGATGGCTGGACTGGACGGCATTCAGAACAAGATTGACCCTGGTCTTCCTGTTACTGCGGATCTGTATGAGCTTTCGCGCGAAGAGGAGAAGAGTATTCCACATGTCTCGGCCTCCTTGCGCCAGGCACTGGAATCGCTTGATTCCGATCGTGATTTTCTCAAGGCGGGCGGAGTGTTCTCAGACAACACCATCGATTCTTATATCGATCTGCTGTCGGAGGATGTCGATGCCATGCAGTTGGTCACGCATCCGCTGGAGTTCGAAATGTACTACAGCGGCTGATCTGTTGCCAGCCAGCAGGCTTTGGTGAGGAGGTGTTGCTGATTCGAGTTGAACGACTCGGTTGACTGAGTTGCAGGATCTGGGAATTCTGTCGAGTTCCCGGGTCCGCTCGACATCGGAACGCCGGATTCGCGCTGGTTCGGTCTGGTGCTAGTGATTGGCATGAATGTTGATTCAAACTCGATTTCGGAACTATTCGATTCGGTCGAGAAACTCCGCGAATCACCGGGAATTCTGCACAATCTCGGTACAGCGATCGTCGTTTGCGACGAACACCTGAAAGTTGTGCTACTCAACCCTTCTGCCCAATCGTTGCTTGATGTGAGCGAGAACCAGGCTCTCGGAGAAAGCATTCTGACCCATTTCGGGCATGACGATACGGAGAAATTCCTGAATCGATGTCTGCAGGAACCCAGATCGACCACATTGCGTCATATTGAACTGATCGATGCCAATCATCGCGTCCGGCCCGTCGACTGTATTCTGACTCCGACATCCATCAAAGGCACGGTACATCTGATATTGGAGTTCAATGAAGTCAATACTGTTGTTCGACAATTGCTGGAAAGTTCAGCGACGACGGGTCAGAACGCGAATATGGCGGTCCTGCGTTCGATAGCGCATGAGATAAAGAACCCTCTCGGAGGTCTGCGCGGTGCGGCGCAACTGCTGGAGGGAGAACTGAAAGAAAATTCAGATCTGAAGGAATACACGAACATCATCGTCCGCGAAACCGATCGCCTGTGTGGTCTTGTCGACGACATGTCGGGACCACAAGTCCCACTTCGGATGGCGACCATAAATATCCACAAAGTGCTCGAACATGTGTGCAAACTGGTTCTCGCAGAAATGCCCGAAGGACTGGAAGTGGTTCGAGATTATGACCCAAGCCTCCCTTATATTTCCGGTGATCAGGAACAGTTGACGCAGGTTTTCATCAACATTGTGCGAAATGCGATGGAGGCGTTCGACAATTCAGGGAAACTGACTGTTCGGACACGGGTCCAACCCCAAGCCACTTTGGGCAAGAAACGCTATCGAAGTGCGGCAAGAATTGAAATTGAAGACAATGGACCAGGCATTCCCCCTGAAATATTTGACCAGATTTTCTTCCCACTGATCTCGGGCAAGGCAAAAGGAGAAGGTCTGGGACTGGCCATCGTCCGGCAAATCATCACCCGGCATGAAGGTTCGGTAACGTTTGACAGCAAGTCCGGACGGACTCGTTTCACAATTCTGCTGAAATTCGCAAACCAGAAAGAACTCCCGGAACAGACCGCCCAACTCAGGAATACGGCATGAGAATGAATTCCGCTGAACCCGTTTGGATCGTTGATGACGACGAGTCGATCCGCTGGGTCCTGACCCAGGCCCTCAAAAAGCAAGGTATCGTGTGCAGAGCATTCTGCAGTGCCAACGACGCGTTGACTCTCTTCGATCAGGAACTTCCGCAGATCGTTATCACCGATATTCGCATGGAGGGTATCGATGGTCTCTCGTTTCTCGACCGAGTACAACAGGTGGCACCGGGACTTCCGGTCATTGTCATGACCGCGTTTTCCGATCTTGATACGACCGTCGAGTCGTTTCAGCGCGGTGCCAGGGAACATCTGCCCAAACCATTTGACATTGAAGTGGCAGTCACGCTGATCAGGCAGGTGATGGACGAGGTTTCAAACGGGACTGCAACGATTCATTCGGAAGAACCGGCACGCACATCGATGATCGGTGACTCAATCGCGATGCAGGAAGTCTTCCGCGCAATTGGCAGACTCTCCAAGTCCGACCTGAATGTCTTGATCACAGGAGAATCAGGTACCGGTAAGGAACTGGTCGCGCGGGCACTTTACGAAAACAGCCGACGGAAAAACCAGCCCTTTGTCGCGATCAACGCGGCCGCAATTCCAGCCGACCTGCTGGAGTCAGAACTTTTCGGACATGAGAAAGGTGCGTTCACCGGTGCAAATCAGCGTCGCATCGGTCGATTTGAGCAGGCAAACCGCGGTACACTTTTCCTCGACGAAATCGGCGATATGCCACACGACCTGCAGAGCCGTCTGCTTCGGGTGATGTCGGAGGGCAAATTCTATCGCGTCGGTGGCGTAAACGAAATCAGTGTGGACGTCCGGATCATCGCCGCCACCAATCAGGACCTCGAGGCCCAGGTTGACAACAGGTCGTTCCGCACCGATCTGTTTCACAGGCTGAATGTCGTTCGAATCTCGCTTGCTCCGGTACGCGATCGTGGAAATGACATCCCACAGCTGATACGTCATTTCATGATTCAAGCTGCGAAACAACTCAATATTGAGGAAAAGTCATTCAATCAGGGTGCTATGGAGTGTTTGTGTGCATACACATGGCCAGGCAATGTCCGGGAAATCGAAAACTTCTGCCGTTCGATAACGGTCATGAGTCCTTCCAGAATCATCATGTCTCGCGATCTGCCATCTCAGATTGAGGAATGTCGATACAGCGCGCGAAATCTTGATCTGGCACCGGACTGGGAGCAATCACTTCAGTTCGCGATCGAGCAGATGCTGGAGTCGGATGAACTTGCGGAAAACGGCAAGGTCAGAGATGAGATCGAACGCGTCATGCTTGAGTGTACGCTTAAGAACACCGATGGCTCGAGACAGAAAACCGCTGACATTCTGGGTTGGGGACGAAACACCATCACTCGCAAAGTCAAGGAACTTTGACTCATTGCATTCATTTCGGCTTTGGGAAGTTCAATTGCACTGACCCGGTGAAGTATTCCAAAGCCGGCGTTACCTGACCCGGCATCAAATTCGCTTTGAATCGGGCGAAAATTAGTAAAATATCTGCTCCGTACCACCTCAACTCTTCACCTTGTACCAATGCCCGGAAATTTCATTTTTACATCAGAATCTGTATCGGAAGGACACCCCGACAAAATGGCGGATCAGATTTCTGATGCCATTCTCGATGCCCTGATTGAAAGGGACCCGCATTCCAGAGCCGGGTGCGAGACACTGGTCAAGTCAACCGGCACAACCAATGGATCGGCTGGACTGCAGCATCACACCATACTCGCCGGCGAAATCTCCTCCACCGCGGAAGACATCGACTACGACGCAATCGTTAGACAAACGATCAGGAACATCGGCTACGATTCGGATGCCTTGGGTTTCAACTGGCAGACAGTCCAGGTCACCAACCTGCTCAATGAGCAGTCGCCAGACATAGCACAGGGTGTCAACGAAGGTGAGGGAGAAGATACCGAACAGGGCGCCGGTGATCAGGGATTGATGTTTGGTTTCGCATGCGACGAAACAGACGTACTGATGCCTTGGCCGATCACCTACGCACACAGACTGGTGCAGCGACAATCGGAAGTTCGAAAAAACGGGAGACTCAGTTGGCTCGGTCCCGATGCAAAATCCCAGGTCAGTGTGGTGTACGAAAACAATGTTCCTGCATGGATCGCTGCTGTGGTACTGTCAACTCAACATGATGCTGACACCTCTTCCCAACAGATCAAAGACGGGGTGATTGAAGAGATAATCAAGCCAGTCATACCGGACCATATGATGCCTTCGAAGGACAAAATTCTGATCAATCCGACCGGCAAGTTCATCGACGGCGGCCCAAAAGCCGATTGTGGACTCACCGGACGAAAAATAATCGTCGATACGTACGGCGGCACAGCCCGTCACGGTGGTGGCGCATTTTCCGGTAAGGATCCCTCTAAAGTCGATCGCTCGGCTGCGTATGCAACCCGGCACGTGGCAAAAAATATTGTGGCGGCGGGACTGGCAAAACGCTGCGAGGTGCAGATTGCCTATGCGATCGGAGTCGCGAGACCCGTGTCTCTCATGGTGAATACGTTCGGCACCGGTAAGCCCGGTCTGGATGACGACCGGCTTTCGGACATCGTCAATGAGATTTTCGATCTTCGGCCCAAGCAGATTATCAACGTTCTCGACCTATTGCGCCCGATATACAGAAACACCGCGGTCTACGGTCACTTCGGAAGGACCGAATCGGAGTTTTCCTGGGAATTGACCGATAGGGTCGATGAATTGAGAGAAGCCGCCGGTTGAAACGTGGCGATAGAATATTTGGATTTGTATAAATGGAGGCGGATATGACCGCAGTGCTGAAATCAGTTTCGGAAGACTATAAGGTCGCAGATCTTGGGCTGGCGCAATGGGGACGGAAGGAAATCGCCATCGCCGAAACGGAAATGCCCGGCTTGATGGCACTGCGTAGCAAGTTCGCCGACAGTCAGCCTCTGGCAGGCGCACGCATAGCCGGCTGCCTCCACATGACCATTCAGACAGCGGTACTGATCGAGACACTGCAACATCTGGGCGCTGAAGTCCGTTGGTCTTCATGCAATATATTTTCCACTCAGGATCATGCTGCGGCCGCGATTGCTGCAACAGGCACACCCGTCTTCGCATGGAAAGGCGAGACAGAAGAGGAATACTGGTGGTGTGTGGACCAGACAATTTTCGGTCCGGATGAATGGCGTCCGAACATGTTGCTGGACGATGGCGGAGACCTGACCCTGGTCATGCACGAGAAGTATCCGGACCTGATGGCTGACGTACGCGGACTGACTGAAGAGACAACGACAGGTGTCCATCGACTGTACGAAATGATGAAGGAAAAATCGCTTCAGTGTCCGGCATTCAACGTCAACGATTCAGTCACCAAGAGTAAATTCGACAATCTCTACGGTTGCCGCGAATCTCTGCTTGACGGAATCAAGCGCGCGACTGACGTGATGATTGCAGGGAAAATTGCGGTTGTGTGCGGATACGGTGATGTCGGCAAGGGATGCGCTCAATCCCTGCGCGGTCAAGGTGCTAACGTACTCATTACTGAGATCGACCCGATATGCGCGTTGCAGGCATCAATGGAAGGTTACCGGGTGGTCACCATGGAAGAAGCCGCTCCCGTCGCGGATATATTCGTGACGGCGACCGGAAACTGGCACGTCATCACGATGGATCACATGCACAAGATGAAAGATCAGGCGATCGTCTGCAATATCGGTCACTTTGACGGGGAAATCGATGTCAACTCACTTCGTGAACTGGAGTGGGAAAACATCAAGCCGCAAGTTGACCATGTCATTTTTCCGGACGGAAAACGTCTGATTCTGCTCGCCGAAGGGAGGCTTGTCAATCTCGGTTGTGCCACCGGGCACCCAAGTTTTGTGATGTCAAACTCATTCACCAACCAGGTGTTGGCTCAGATCGAGTTGTGGGATCACGCGGACAGCTACCGCAACGAGGTTTACGTACTACCGAAGTTCCTGGACGAGGAAGTTGCCCGACTTCACCTAGATAAGATTGACGTTACACTGACTCGCCTGACCGACGAGCAGTCGCGATATATCGGTGTTCCGGTTGAAGGTCCCTACAAACCGGATTACTATCGCTACTAGGAACGTCTGCGACGTTCCCGGCCTAGTTTACTTTCCTGCGGAAACACCAGCCAATGACTGGCTTTCCAACATCGTAATGGTGTCCTTTAGTTGAAGCTTTCGCTTCTTCATTCGCCTGATCTGGAGTTCATCGACGTTTCGATCTTCCGATAACCTTTTCAGTACATCGTCAAGATCTCTGTGTTCTGTTTTAAGTTTCTCAATTCTTGTCTCGATATCCTCAGTAGTATTTTCAAGCATTTATTTCTGATCCCTAGAACGTTAAGATAGGTTTATTTCATCAATTCGAGTTTCCAATTTTCGCCTGCTCGGATTACGACAGCTGACGAGGCGACTTGCCACAGTATACAAGTCATTATAGTATCCGAAAAATATACATTGTGCAAAATTAAGCAACCACTTCCAGGAATTTGTGATTGAATCGGATAAAATTGTCAGTGACCGACTCCGGATCCCGTTGAAGTTGCCTAAACGATGTTTTGGCAACTCAAATTTTGCTCTGACCACTGCGAAGATTTGTTGCGAATATGTAAACCCAACTGCTTGGCGTGCTATAGTTAAACAGTTCGACGGGAAAATTTTACGACCGGACGAAATTTTATGAGCCAATGACAGATTTGTTGGCAATTGCAAGATCAACCGAAATTTTGTGGTTAGAAAGGGAACGCTAGCGATGAGGAAAATTCTACTAACAGCAGCAATACTGTTGAGTGTATCGATGGTAGGTTGCGATCGAATGAAAAGTGCGTATGAGAAAGCGAAATTCTGGGAAAGGGGTAAGAAGTCGGATGCTGTACAGGTTACGGTGACGAACATCACACCCGGTGCATATCTTACACAGATTCTTGCCGTGGGACACGACAATGAACAGGGCAATATGTTTGAATATGGTAGTGCAGCATCTGCAGAACTACAGGCAGTTGCTGAAGGCGGTAACATTGAGCCAATCGCCGGAACCTTCAATACTACCATCAGTCAGATCGTGAAGAATCCAAATGCCGGACTGTTGGGTCCAGGGGAGTCGACCACCTTCAAGATCGATCACAGGTACACCCGACTTTCCCTGATAGCGATGATACTGCCGACGAATGACGGATTTGTGGCGGCGAACAATATTGTGCTCCGGGAAGGCACCCAGGAGCTTTACGCTATTGACGCTGGAACCGAAGCCAACGACGAGCAGATCACAGGCGGCGGAGCCCCAAATACACCTGGAATCCCGGCCGACCCAGGTGGTCAGGCAACTGACGGAGCAACTGGAATCGCATCAGCAGCCGTAGAAGGAAAAGTTGATCGGCATCCTGGAATCAGCGGCGGTGAGGGATCGGCGCTGAATCCGGAGATACATGGTTGGAAAGGTGCTGTTGCCGTGTTGAAAATCGAGATGTAGCCAATTAAAACGAAACAGCGAAGCTAAAAATCAAAAAGAATTTGGAGGATTCACTGATGACCAGCAGTTCGGAAATGCTTGCACTGGACAAGTCTCATCTTATTCATCCGTTACACGCGACCGGCGCGCACGATAATGCCAGAATTTGGGTGGAGGGTCGCGGGTCGACACTGATCGACTCCAACGGCAAAGAATATATCGATGGCTTGGCCGGACTGTGGAACAATACCGCAGGACACAATGCCCAGGAACTCATCGACGCAGCCGCACAACAGTATGCCAGATTGCCATACGCTTCAGGCTATGTCGGCAGCTCCAACCAGAAAGCGATCGAACTTGCAGAAAAACTTGCATCGATCACCTATCCCAGTATCAACCGTTTCTACCTGACATCGGGCGGCGGTGAGGCAACAGACTCCTCCATCAAAATGTCCAGGTTCTACTGGAAGCTCAGGGGAAAGACAGAGAAGACCAAAGTCATCTCAAGAATGCTTGGCTATCATGGTGTCACATTCGCAGCGATGTGCGCCACCGGAATCCCTCCCTACTGGCCGATGTTCGAACCCAGAATTCCTGGATTTTCATTCGTTCCCTCCCCGTATCCATATCGGTATGAATCCGCCGATGCCAGCGTGAGTCAAGGTATCGCGGCGGCAAACGAACTTGAAAACAGGATTCTTGCGGAAGGTCCGGAAACTGTAGCCATGTTCATCGCGGAACCGGTACAGGGTTCTGGAGGGGTCATTCCCCCACAGGATGATTACTTTCCAAGGATCCGTGAAATTTGCGACAAGTACGATGTCCTTCTGGTAGCCGATGAGGTGATTACCGGATTCGGTCGCACAGGCAAGATGTTCGCTTTGGAGCATTGGGGCATTGAACCCGACATCGTGCAGTTTGCCAAGGCAATCACATCAGGATATTTCCCATTCGGCGGAATTGGTGTCAGTGATGCGATTGCCGATGCCATGGACGCCAGCAGCGAACCGTTCATGCACGCCTATACCTACAGTGCTCATCCCATTGGAAGTGCCATTGCCTGTGCAATGATCGATCTGATCCAAAGAGAAGATTTTCCAGGTCAGGCAGCCGAAAAGGGCGAACGTCTGATGAATAGTCTGAAGTCCGCTCTAGGTGATCATCCACACGTCGGTGATATCCGAGGTCTGGGCCTGTTGGCTGGTGTGGAGTACGTCAAGGATAAGGCGACGAAAGAAGCTTTCGATCCGGCACAGCAGGTCGGTAACAAGATTCTGAACGCCGCCATTGAACGCGGTCTTTTCAGTCGCGTGAGAGGTGATGTGTTTTGCCTGGCACCACCGATCGTCACCGAGGAATCAGAATTGGATCGACTTGCAGCCATATTGCGAGCTGCCACAATTGATGTACTCGGAACTTGACCGTATGAGTTCGAAAGACCGGCGAAACACCCGAACAGACAAGGGTTCGGTCCGTCAGTAGCCGGATCAGGTGATGCCCTGAGATCGGTGTTGGAAAATGGACATCAAATCATGCATTCGAACCATTGTAGACTACCCCGAAGCCGGTGTACGGTTTCGCGATATCACGCCATTGTTGAAACACCCTGCAGCGTTTCGATTGTGCGTCGACCGGCTTTACCAAAGGTACCAGAACACTGAACTTGATGTCATAGCCACGCTGGAAGCCAGAGGTTTTTTATTTGGGTCTGCCCTGGCATATCTACTGGGTGTGCCGCTGATTCCTATTCGCAAGCAAAACAAGTTGCCAGGTGAGACAGTCAGCTTGGAATATGAATTGGAATACGGCACCAGTTGCATTGAGATACACGCCGATTCAATCAAGCAAGACGAACGTATCATTCTAGTCGACGATCTGATTGCTACCGGTGGAACCGCGCAGGCGGCGATTGAACTGCTGAACAAAATCGGCGGCAACATTGTTGAGTGCGCAGTGGTGATTGAGTTGATTGAACTTGGAGGAAAATCGAAGATATCGCCTGTGCCTCTTCACAGTCTCGTTACATTCACCGAAGACGAGACCTGAACATACTTGTCCTTCCGATATACTTTCGCCAGTTCAGGTGATTTGTATACATCGAGGCCGACTCGTCGAAAATGTGTGCTCGAAAATCCGTCTGATTCCGTTGCTCGATACCGGTTGAGCGTCCGGGCAAATTGTATCTTCATGGAGTACAGCGTTGCTGCGAGTGTTCTGAATCTCATAAAACGGTGCAATCGGACGCGAAATCGGCTACAACGTTAACCCCTCTCCTTAAATTTCATAAATTAAACTGTTTCCGAAGATGGTAGAATAGACACCAGACTTGAAATCTCACCCGAATGACCTGCACAACAAGTATCCGAATTGCTTGCGGCGATCATTTTCACCCAAACCTCGGCGGATTTCAGTCAAGCGGAAGGGTTTCGGCCCTTTGTCTTACACCTACGGTAGCGGTGTGCCTTTATGTCTGTTACGGCGGACTGGATTGCGCGCCGCGATTTCCCAACCGAATCCGAGCCGCACGGCCGCAACAGCGATTTGGGCTTCAATGTCAGATAACAGCGAGTTGCGATGGCGCGGGAGGAAATTGTCTTGAGGAAAGATGCCGATACAGGTCCGGACGGACAGAAAAGGGAGTCGGGTGATTGGCAGATATACGATCTGTCGTACAAGCAGATGTTTTCGCATGCGGAATTGGTGAAGGCATTGCTGAAGTCCATACTGCCGGAGGAAGTGGTGGCGGTGTTGGATTTGAAGACGCTGCAGCAGTGTTCGAGCGAGTTCGTGGACAGGCTTCGCCGCAGGAGTGCCGATATGCTGTGGCGCTGTCGTACACGCGGCAACGGCGACCGCGCATACTTTCTGATTGAGTTTCAATCGACATTGGATCGGTGGATGGCGTTTCGCATGCTGGAATACTCCTGCATGCTGCTGGGGCGGCTTACGGGTGAAAAGCGTCTGCCGCCGGTGTTTCCGATCGTAATCTACAGCGGTCCGGAAAAATGGACCGCGAGGACGGATTTGAGCGAAATGCGGGATCTGCCCGATCCATGGTGGGAGGACTTTCAGCCGCAGATACGGTATCTGCTGCTGGGATTGTGTGAGACAGGCAGACGACATCTGCCCGGCCCGGATATGTTTTCGCACATGCTGTACGTTGCGGGTTCCGACGGTGAGCAGGAGTTCGATCGGCGTCTTGCCGAGGCCATTTCTGTGGGCCTGACGCATTGGACAGAACAGCGATTTGCGCATTTTTTGGAATGGGCAATCTATACGGTTGAAATACGATATACTCCGGATATCGAAGAGTTGAGGAGAAAACACGACAGGTGGAAAAGTGAGGTGTTGAGCATGAGGAACAGCGAGGTATTGGAAACGGCCATGCGGTTGCAGCAGAGTTTCGTCGACGATGGCATACAGATTGGCATCGAGCAAATTCAGCGGCAGGTGGCGATGGATATGATCGAGGACGGTGTGCCCGATGACAAGATTCGCCAGTATCTTCGTCTGGACACGGAACAGCTCGAGGAGGTCAGAAGGAAGGTCAACGGCGCATGACTCGAACTGATGCGCGAATTGCAACCGACCGGCTTCAACTCATAGCGGAAACTTGCACTGCATCAAATTCGCCCACCTTTCCGCTACGGATAACGCATTTTTTAGAGCTGGTTCAAATCTCGCTAGCGCGAAGTTATGCCAACCTTCTGAATGGATAGAATCTGGAATGACAACCAGCACGCGTTTTACTAACGTTGCCCTCTCGCTCGTCAAGCTTCAATCAGCAAACTGAAAACCTGTGTCCAGCAGGGTATAGATCAACTCGGTGCGCTCAGAGGACGGCAGCTCTGTGAAAAGTGGGCAAGCATGTCGCCAATCGAGTTCATCGCAGAGCTCGGCATACACGGATTTCAGTACGACCGGTAGAGGATAACGAAGCGCGACTTCACAGATTCGGTCCGCAGGTTTTCGGGCTTCGGTGGCACCATAGCCGCTAACCTACAGATCATAGATATACCCGATACCTTCAGGATTGATATCAGTTGTAGCTGTAATTTTTCCAGCACCGCCGATCATCAATTTTCAGGTGAGATCCCTGATTCAATCACCCGTTTCAGTACAGTCATTCGTTCGCAGAGAACGAAGAGATTTCATTCGTTTTCGAATCTTGATAACATACATTTGTATGTTATCATATCATTTCATTTGATCAACTTGGATTTACGTTATGGCTTACACAAGACCCGGAGCAACCCGGAACAGAATCTATCGGTTCGTACGCGCACGATTGCTGGCGGGTCAGCCACCCACTGTGCGAGAAGTCCAAGAAGAGTTCGGAATGCGATCAGTCCAGTCCGCCAGAAATCAACTGGACATCCTGGTCCGTGAAGGGCTGCTGACCAAGCAAGCCGGTAAAGCACGCGGATTTCGGTTACCCGGGATGCATCGTCCGGGCAGTCTGGCCCCCGTTGCCGGAAACGTATCGGCAGGACACCTGGATGTCGCGGTTGAGAATATTGAAGGCTACATCCATGTCCAGTCATTTTCGGACGAGAATACACTTTTCGCGCTTCGCGTCAAGGGTGAAAGCATGGTTGATGCAGGCATTTTACATGGAGATATCGTACTGGTCCGACACCAGGCGGAGATACACTCGGGTGACATCGTTGTAGCAATGGTTGACGATGAGGCAACTGTCAAGGAGTATTGGAACGTAGAAGGGAAAATACAACTGCGACCGCGAAACGAGAGTTATCGGACTCTTTTGCCGGATCCGGAAAATATTGTCATTCTCGGAAAGGTCATCGAAGTACGACGTCACCTGGAAGCAGGCCAACTGGTCGGAGGGCATGTCAATGCCTGAACCGGCTCTGCAACCGCTATCGAGACTTGTCCAGCCTTTTTCAGGCAACAAACCCGGATGGAATCTTCGGGAAGTCCAGGGCAGGCTGGTTGAGATTTCCGAACCGCTCCCAATCGCAGCACTCAGTTTTTGTTTTCTGCTTGTACACGAGGTGCAGATGGCGGGCGGCTACGCAGCCTGGGTTGGTTCCACGGACAGCACCTTCTACCCGCCGGACGCAGAAAAAGGTGGAATTGATTTACGCAATCTGCCCATATTGCGTCTGAGCGATACCCAAAGTAAGGGAAGGGCGGCTGAAGTCCTTCTACGCTCGGGAGCGTTCCAGCTGGTATTGCTGGATATTGGTTGCGATCACGCCATATCGGTCGCGCGCCTGGCACAGCTTAATGGACTGGTCCGCAAGCATAATGCCTGTGCTGTATTTCTGACCCGTAAACAACACGGCGAACAGTCGGTGGGATCGCTGATTTCACTGTATGCCCGAACTTCTCGACAACATGTCGAGACCAATTCCTTTTCTTGTGAACTCCAGATTCTACGCGACAAGCGGCGCGTAAAGAAATGGACCTGGCAGACCTGTCTGTCCGGTGTCGAGGGATATTTTTGACAGCATATCAATGAATAGCGCATTGTCTGAAATCTGCATCGCCTGTGTCTGCATTCCCAACTTCCCCATGCAACTGTCCAAACGTGACCTGCCGGCAGATTTCAAGATGCCCATTGCGCTCGTTGATCGCAATGACAGCCGATCGAGCGTCATGTCAGTCGATCGGCTGGCGGCAAAACAGGGGGTCTATTCCGGAATGTCCTATGCGACCGCAATTACCTTATGCCCCGAACTGCATGCAGTCTGCCCGCATGCCGAACAGATCAACCAGGTTCATCAACGGCTTGTCCGACATCTGAACACATTCAGCCCCGCTGTGGAACCGGTACCGGAGATTCCGGGAGCCTATTATCTCGATGTCCGCGGTATGCACCACCTGGAACCGGACTTGCATGCATGGGGACGGCGCATGCAGACCATCCTGTACGAACGCGAACAATTGCGCTCAAGTATTGTCTTCGGATTCACTCGCTTCGGAGTTCGAGCTGCGGCATACTCGACAGATTCCATCATCGTATTCGAATCCGCTTCCAGCGAATTGCAGGCTGTCATGTCAATACCGCTTACGAAGCTCAATCTTTCTGTACGACCACTCAAGGAACTCGAAAAACTGGGTGTTCATACTGTCGGCGATCTGCGAAAACTGCCTGAATGGGAGATCAGATCAAGATTCACAGAAGAGCTGTTTGACCTGGTACGGAAAGCGAAATCAGACGACGCGGCTGTATACGGCACCGAGCCTGCCAGACCTTACCGCGTGAGAACAGATCTTGAGTATGTGGAATCCGACGCAGACCGAATTGTCGAGATCATTCAAAAGCTATGTCGACCTGTGCTGGGTGAGATGAAAAAACACTCTGAGGGGGTGAGCAAGTTCGACATCCGAATGACCAAGGACCTGGGCGGCACATGCAGGGAACAGATCAAGACCGCGGAGCCTACGCTTGATGAACCGACACTCCTTGATCTTCTCCGGTTGCGACTGCACGCGATCAGTCTGGACGATGGTATCACTGCACTGGCGATCAATATCATCCCGACGACCCTGCCAAGTTCCCAATTGAGTCTTTATCAGGATTTCGCCAAATCGGAAAACGACCTGTTGGCCGCGAACAGAGCGCTGGCACGCGTCCGCGCCGAATTCGGACCGGACCGCGTACTGCAGGCATACTGTCTGGCCTCGCATTTGCCGGAAGAGTCCTTTGAATGGAGATTGTTCGATCAGATCAGAAAACCGTCACCTGCAGAAAAACGGACTGCGTGTCTCATTCGCCGGATACTCGACCGGCCAAACCGAATTTCCACACCGCAACGTGCCAAGCTACTTCGTGTTTTCGGCCCCTATACGATCAGTGGATTCTGGTGGCGTGACCGGAAAATTCATCAAAACGAGTATTTCATAGAAGATTCAAACGGCTGTACACAGTGGATTTTCTATGACAATATGAAACGCCAATGGTACGAGCGCGGACTGGTTCAGTGATCATGTCAGCCAAACCCACCTATGTCCCCTTGTGGTGCAAAAGCAATTGCTCGTTTTTGAAAGGCGCGAGTTTTCCAGAACAGTATGTGAGCACAGCGGCGCAACTCGGGCTCCAATCGATCGCACTGACCGACATTGATGGAATATACGGCATTGTCAAGGCACATCTGGCTGCAGTTGAGCACAACATCCATCTGATTGTCGGCTCACAGATCACGATCAACAACCCCGATCTGCCGGTTTTCAGCATCCTGTTGCTTGTTCGGGACCGGGTTGGATACGCGAATCTTTGCAGCCTGATCACTGTTGGACGGCGACGATGTGAAAAAGGCAAAAGCGAGGTCACGCTTGAAGAATGTTGTCAGCATTCGGAAGGACTGTACGCGATATGGCTGCCCCAAGGTGTCAAAGCCGTGCAAAGTCAGGATTCCACTGACGTTCTCGACATGATGAAGCAGGCATTCGGTGAACGTCTCTTCATGATGATATGCCGACACCGACAAGCGGGGGAGCCCATTGTCGAAGCCCGGACGAGAGCCTACGCACAGCAGTTCAACATCCCAACCGTTGCGGGGCAGGAGATTTTGTATCACGATCAAGGCCTACGTCCGGTTCAGGACGTACTGTCCTGCATTCGACAGCACCAGACTCTCGCCGACTGCCAGGACCAGCTTGAGTCGAATGCCTGCCACGAACTGATGGACGCAGACCGGTTCCGGGAAATTTTCAAAGATGACCCCGTTTCGGTAGAGGCCACCGTCAAAATCGCCTGTGACTGCCATTTTCGAATGAATGAAATGCACTACATCTACCCTGAAGAGAAAGACCCGGATGGGATGACTGCCAGCCAGCGTCTGCGAAACTTTACCCGACGCGGCGCACTACAGCGATATTCAGGCAATCCACCGAAACTTGTCAGCGATCAGACCGACAAGGAACTTGAACTGATCGGGGAGTTGGGCTATAGCAGCTACTTTCTGACCATGCACCGAATCGTCGAGTGGTGCAACCAACAGAACATCATGTGCCAAGGGCGCGGATCGGCGGCCAATTCGGCTGTCTGTTACTGTCTCGGCATCACACATATCGATCCTGTCAACATGAACCTGCTCTTTGAGCGATTCATGTCACGGGAGCGGGATGAACCACCCGATATCGACCTTGACATTGAACACGAGAGACGGGAAGAGGTTATTCAGTACGTCTACAGAACCTATGGCAGGGACCACGCTGCCATGGTGGCCGTTGTCATCCGATATCGAAGCCGATCGGCGATACGCGATATCGGTACGGTTCTCAGCCTTCCCGAACACGCAATACAGCGACTCTCGAAACAGGTCAATTCATATGGCGTCGTTGAAGCCGACGATTTTGTCCGCGCAGGTTTGGACCCCTCGCTACACGCTCATCGACTGCTGATGGCACTGTCCAATGCCATTATCGACTATCCAAGGCATCTGTCCATTCATCCCGGTGGGTTTGTGTTCACCACCGGTCCGATCTGTGAAATGATACCGGTAGAGAACGCAACCATGCCGGAACGAACTGTCATTCAGTGGGAAAAAGACGATATTGAAGCCATGAGGATTTTCAAGGTCGATCTGCTCGGACTCGGTGCACTCACCCAACTGCATCGATGTTTTGACCTGATCTCGGATCATCGGAACATCACCGTCAGCATGAACAGCATTCCCAACGATGACGAACAGGTCTTCAATATGCTATGCAAAGCAGATACCACGGGTGTCTTTCAGATTGAAAGTCGCGCGCAGATGAGCATGCTGCCCCGGCTGAAGCCCCGGCGGTGGTACGATCTTGTGGTACAGATCGCCATTGTCCGACCGGGGCCGATTTCAGGCGGTATGGTGCATCCTTATCTGCGCAGACGCGCCGGGGAAGAACCGGTCACCTACCCTCACCCCTGTCTGGTTCCCGTACTGGGCAAAACACTTGGAATCCCGATCTTTCAGGAACAGGTCATCAAGCTGGCAATGGTTGCGGCGGACTATCAGCCCGGTGAGGCCGACCAACTGCGACGCGACATGGCGGCCTGGCGCAGAACCGACCGTTTGGAGCAACACCGCGAGAAACTGATCTCCCGCATGACAGCAAAGGGCATCGAACAGAAATTTGCTGAACAGGTGTTCAATCAGATCCGGGGATTCGGAGAATACGGTTTCCCGGAATCACATTCCGCCAGTTTTGCCCTGATCGCCTATGCCGCTTCCTATCTGAAATGTCATTATCCGGCTGAGTTCGCTTGCTCACTGCTCAATTCGCAACCGATGGGATTTTATTCTCCGGCAACCATCGTCGAGGATGCCAGAAGACATGGTGTACGAATTCTTCCGATAGATGTGTTGCGCAGCCAACGAGACTGTACAGTTGAAAACAACCCGGAAAGTACCGGTGGCCTCGCCCTTCGTATCGGGCTGCGTTATGTCAAAGGAATTAACAGCAAGGACCTGGCCGCACTGGCATCGGTTCCCGAAAACCTGCGTTCGATTGAGGAACTGGTACATCGGACTGGAATATCCAAAGTCGCTGTACAAAAACTGGCTGAGGCCGGTGCATTCAGGGACTTGAACCTCAATCGCAGGACCGCCTTGTGGGCGGCGCTTGGTGCCGGTGCCCGGAAAGATCTCATTCCTGCTGCTGGAAGCGCGATCAAATTTGCTCCGCTGAGTGCACATGAATCGACCACCTGGGACTATCAGAGTACGGGGGTCAGCAGCAACGGACACATGCTGCGACACTACCGACAACAGATTCAGGCGCAGGGACTGCCGGACGCCGCTGAAGTCAGCAATATGCCCAACGGATGCCGCGTGCGATATGTCGGCATTGTCATCTGTCGACAACGTCCGTCAGGTGCCGCCAGTGTGGTTTTCATGACGCTGGAAGATGAAACCGGTTTTGTGAATGCGGTATTCTGGCCGCGCTGTTTCGAGCGTTATTCAGCTCTCGCCAAATCGCTCTCACTGATGGGGGTTGAGGGGACTTTGCAGGTCGCTGAAAATGTGGTGCATCTGATCGTGGAACACGTCTGGGAACCGATCGAACTGGTCATGTGGAAGGATTTCAAGTCTCGAAATTTTCATTGAATGTTTCTCAAAAACGAACAATCCTGTACAAGTAATTGCAATCAACCAGAACCGATAAACGGTGGAAGATAAGCGAACTGTAGCCAACAGTACAGCTTACGTTCGACCATGTCTGTGCAGTGTCGCATAACGGACAGTCTAAACCCTGTTTTTGTATCTGGCATGCGTGGAGCCGAGAGACTCGCCAATTCTGATACATACTTGACTTAGTCAGTCGCTCAGTGATTGGATTGCGGTATTGCGCTGGTATCCATATAATCCAATTCTCTACATCTTTGACCTACGCTGATTTTGTGGGAGATTCGGTTCGATCATTCATGAAACCGTTAGGTGTGTTTGGTCAAGAACACGGTATATTTGACCGACAGTCGAACTCGTGTTTCGGGAACAAAAAAATGGAATACAGAACGTTAGGCCGCACCGGGGTACATGTATCGAGTCTATGTCTCGGCACTGACAACTTTGCTGACCCGACTCCTGAAAAAGAAGCGACGCGTATTCTTGACATGGCATTGGATGCCGGTATCAATCTGATCGATACCGGAGACATCTACGCCGATGGTGAAGGTGAGAAAGTTATCGGACGAGCCTTCAGGGCAAACGGGAAAAGACAACAAGCGCTGATTGCGACGAAAGTGGATCATGGCCGACGCCGACCCGGGTATTCATTGGACGATCCGGCACTGTATGGACCGAATGATCACGGCCATTCACGATTGAACATCATCCGTGCCTGCGAGAATTCTCTGCGAAGACTGCAGACCGACTATATCGATTTGTATCAGATTCATCGTCCGTCTCCTGACATACCATGGGATGAGCAATTGGGTGCGCTGACTGATCTCGTTCGACAAGGTAAGGTTCGCTATATCGGTTGCTCCACACATCCAAGCTGGTCTGTCATGGAAGCAATTATGCTCAGCGAACACAAAGGCTACGCGCGATTCGTCTGTGAGCAGCCACCCTATAACCTGCTTGACCGCAGAATCGAAAACGAACTGGTGCCACTGAGCCAAAAACACGGCATGGGCATCATTGCGTGGGCACCGATGGCCATGGGGGTGCTGGCTGGACGGTATACATCAGAATCTTCCTATCCCAAAAAGTCGAGGGCTGCTCTGCGAGGTGGTTTTTATGCTGACCGAGTGACCAAGCACGGTATCGAAGTCGGCGTGCAGTTTTCGAAAATTGCAGAAAGCCTTGGCCTGACGCCCGCTCAGCTGGCCATTCTTTGGGTAAAGGATCAGCCGGGAATCACTGCGCCGCTGATTGGACCCAGGACCGTTCAACAGCTCGCTGATCTCATACCCGTAAAAGACATGCATCTGGATGACGAAACGCGATCGGCATGTGACGCACTTGTACCACCGGGAAGCGTCGTCGCAAATTTTCACAACACCGCGAAATGGATGAAAACGCAACTTTCCTGGGAGGCATCAAAGTGAAATTCTCAAACGTAGTTCATGCCATTGATCTTCATGCTTGCGGGGAACCTGGCAGAGTGATTGTCGGCGGAATCACGGATGTTCCCGGCAAGACGATGTACGACAAAATGTGCTACCTTGAGCAGGAAGGTGATGATCTGCGCAAGAGGATGCTGCGCGAACCTCGCGGTTACCCAGCCGCGAACTGCAATATTGTCCTGCCATCTCGAAACCCGAATGCAGATGCAGGTTTTGTGATCCTGGAACAGGTCGAATATCCCTTGATGTCCGGTACAAACATCATCTGTGTTGCTACAGCACTGATCGAAACCGGTATAGTTGAAGTTTCAGAACCAGAAACAGTACTAACCCTGGAGGCACCTGCCGGACTGGTTACGGTTACCGCGGAAGTAACTGATGGAAAAGTCAGGGGAGTCACGTTTGAAAACGTACCCGCATTTGCTGTTCATCTAGACCAAGTCATTGATGTCCCTGAGCTTGGAAAAGTTACAGTTGATGTCGCTTGGGGAGGGATGTTCTATGTAATATCAGATGCCGAGCGGCTGGGGATAGAACTGGTTCCAGACCGAGCTGGAGAAATCACCCGTGCCGGTGAGATGATCAAGGCAGCAGCACGCGAACAGCTACCATGTGTGCATCCGGAAAATCCAAATGTATCAGGGGTGACAATCTGTGTCATGACTGGAACACCTACGGCTGAGGGCGCAACGGCCAAGAACGCTGTGGTTGTATCCTCCGGTCAGTTGGATTGGGAGCGGCCTACAACATGGACCGGCGTTTTGGACCGCTCGCCGTGCGGTACCGGGACTTGCGCTCGCATGGCCGCACTCCATGCGAAAGGTGCACTCGGACTGAATGAAGACTTCCACCACGAGGGTATTCTGGGTACGATATTTACCGGTCGACTTGTTCGTGAAACCAGAATTGCTGACCTTGCGGCGGTTGTTCCTACCATCCGGGGACAGGCCTGGGTAACTGGAATCGCTCAGTATGTGGTGGATGCCGAAGATCCATTTCCCTGTGGATTTACGGTAGGAGACATTTGGGGCGGCTCCATCGACCAGCCGCTTGCTCACTGACTTACGAGTGTTGTCGATGTGAATGCGTTGACAGCAAAATTAAATGCTAAAGGATAAATTAGCAGATTCACTAGGAGGAGGAAACCTACCATGTATGTAAAAAAAGCCATCGTCGGCATTGCAACTTCAGTCATTTTGGCCGTCGCAGGATCGGCTGGTGCAGCTGATTACACATTGAAACTTGCACATAACGGTCCTGAACAGCACCCTTTTCAAGATGGGGCGGTTGCCTTCAAGGAACATCTTGAAGCGAGTACAAATGGCGCGATTGAGGTGCAGATTTTTCCAGGTGAGCAACTTGGAAGTGAGGAGGAAACCAGTCAGATGCTCAAGCAGGGCACCTTGGAGTGCGCTGTGGAAAGTGCGGGAGGTGGATTGGCACCTTTCGTGCCCGAGGCAGATCTGTTCAATTTACCGTTTGTATTCAGCGACATCGATCACTTCTATCGGGTTGTGGATGGAGCAGTCGGTGCCACGGTGGCCGGGAAGGTCGAGTCGGCTCTTGATTCTGCAGTCCTTGGCTGGTGGTTTTCAGGAATACGAAACGCGTGGAACGATACTCGACCCATCATGACGCCGGCCGACATGAATGGACTGAAAATCCGTGTCATGGGCAGTCCCGTACTCATCGATACATTCAATGCACTGGGTGCTCAGGCAACTCCAATGTCATTTGGCGAAGTCTATACCAGTCTTCAACAGGGTGTGATCGACGGAGCCGAAACAGACCATGTAGACTTGCTGGTCGAAAACTTTTTCGAAGTCACGAAATATGTTTCACTGACTGGTCATATGTATCTGGCGGCCGCTTTGGTTTGCAGTAACAAATCTTTGTCCGGGCTACCGGTCGTGCTGGAGGCTAAAGTTCGGGCGGCAGCTGATGCAGCTACACAGGTTCAGCGAGCAGCCATGGATAAAATGGCTGGAGAGGCTTTGGCGCAACTGAAAGACAAAGGCCTTGAATTCAATGATGTAGACCTGGATTCATTCCGAAATTCTGTTGGATCGGTGTATTCGAAGAATGCGGAGCGAGTCGGCGGAATGGAAATGATCGACTTGGTTGCCAGTCAATAGATATTGTTGTCTGATCAATCTCGATCTTCACCAATCAAACCGGATCAAGGGGAGGGCTTTGAAATGCGCCCTTCCCTTTTCCATCACGTTTCAGAAAAACGAGACCAGAAAGTTTCGAAAATACGAACGCGGAAAGAAGTTCCGCCATGATCAAGATCCTTCGACACCCGCTTGAGACGGCAATTTGCTGCATTCTCGCTGCGCTGACTGTGGTCGTTTTCAGTCAGGTAGTAGCCAGATATGTTCTGCAGGCACCGCTTTCCTTTTCAGAAGAGCTCGCCCGTTTTCTTCTGATGTGGCTGTCGATGCTGAGCGCAGCGTATGCTTTTCGGATGAAATCCCATTTTGCTCTGCGCATACTTGTGGAAAAATTGCCCGAATCCATTCAACGCAAGGTATCGATATCTGTTCATACTACAGTGACCTTGTTCTTCCTGCTGATTCTCTATCAGGGGGTGAAATACGTCCACGGTGTTTCGGGTCATATCGCACCTGCACTGCAAATTCCCATGGAGATACCCTATTCATCAATCATCGTTGGCAGCGCTTTGATCGTATGGGACGGTCTAAAGGCGACCTGGCAGGAATTGATGGGGCTTGACGCGAACATACCACCCCCTTCAGAAACATAGTGGCGACTGCTGTTGTAATAGTGTTGTTTGTCGCGTTGCTGACATCCGTACCCATAGCGGTTGCTTTGGGACTGGCGTCGTTGGCCGGATTATGGTTGATTGCACCGGGTTCGCTGGTGCTGCTGCCTCAGAAAATCCTGAGTGGAATTGACGCGTTCACTCTCCTTGCGATTCCGCTGTTCATTTTGGCTGGGACCATCATGGGCCGCGGTGGAATCGCCAGGCGAATTGTGAACCTTGCGCTGATTTTTGTCGGTCGCGTCAAGGGCGGACTGGGATTCGTCGTCATATTATCGACCATGTTCTTTTCCGGAGTTTGTGGCTCAGCAAGCGCAGATACCGCAGCGATCGGCTCAACGACCATGCCTGAAATGCTTCGGCGCAAATACCCCAAACCCTTTGCGACAGCATTGCTGGCCGCCTCAGGTGCCACAGCATCCATTATTCCACCGTCCATTGACCTGATCATTATCGGTGTTGTTTCAGGAATTTCCATTGGCGGTTTGTTTGCAGCAGGATTGTTGCCGGGAGTCTTCAACGCCATTGCACTCATGGCGTTATGTTATTTTTATGGACGGCGTTTGGATTTGCCGGTTGCGGAGTCGACTTCATGGAAGGAGAAAATTCAGATTGTTGCTGACGGCGGCTTGGCGTTGCTGATGCCGGTAATCATACTTGGCGGGATTCTCGGTGGAGTTTTCACACCAACTGAGGCGTCTGCCGTTGCAGTGGTCTATGGCTTGATTGTGTCATTGTTCATTTACAAGGAATTGTCGATTTCCGAACTGCCGGATGTATTTCTGCAAGCCGCGCGATTGACAGGCATGGTCATGCTGATACTTGGAATGGCATCAGCGTTTTCGTTCGTGCTCGCTTTTGAGCGTATACCACACGAGCTTGCAGCATTGATTGTCAACTATGCGGATCGATGGGTTATCTTTGTCATCATAGTCAATATCGTATTTTTCCTGCTTGGAATGATTATGGATGCGCTTCCCGCACTGATCATATTGATGCCGATTCTAGTCCCGGCAGGGGTCGCACTCGGAATGGACCCCATTCATATCGGAATATTTGTTGCAGCGAACGTGACAATTTCACTCTTCACACCCCCAGTGGGTGTTTGCCTGTTCGTTGCATGCGGTCTCAGTAAACTACCGATCGAAGCTGTGTTTCGGCCGCTTTTACCGTTTCTGGCAGTCTTGCTGCTGACCTTGTTGACGATCAGCTATGTGCCTGAAATTACTTTGTTCGTTCCGAGATTACTCGGATATTGAACGATGATTGACAACTCAAAGGAGGAATATTCCACAGTGGAAACAGGAAACGCTATTGTTATCACCGGTGCGACTCGCGGTCTGGGAGCGGCACTGACCAAGCACTTCGCCTTGAATGGAAAAAATGTTGTGATGAACTTCCGCAACAGAACCGCCGCCGACCGCGTACTTGCACAGATCGCTGAAATGGGCAGTTCGGGTCATGTCATACCGGTTCAGGCGGATGTTCGTGACCGTATTGCGGTGAAAGCCATGTTTGAAGTTGCCGAATCGGAATTTGGAGGTGCTAATGTTTTGATCAATAGCGCTGGCATCAATCTGGACGCACCATTTCTCGATATTACAGACGAAAATTGGGATGCGGTCGTCGACACTCATCTGAAAGGCACATTCATATGCTCTCAAGAATTCGTCCGACATACCGGAGAACGTTCAGCGAACATCATAAACCTCGGAGCGTCATGCGGGATTCAAGGCCGATTGAATGGCGCCAATTTTTGCAGTGCGAAAGGTGGCGTTCATGCACTCACGAAATGCATGGCCCGTGAACTGGCACCGCGCATACGTGTCAATTGTCTTACTCCGAATGCCGTCGATACAGAAGAGGTGCGTGAACGTTATGCACTGGATACAGAATCCGGCATGCAGAAAGTATTGAGCGTAATTCCGATGGGTCGTTTAGGTGCCCACGATGAAGTCACACATATGGTGGACAGTATTTTGCGGGCCTCGTTTAGCACGGGCGCGACGTTTTTCGTCAATGGCGGCGAGTACATGTAAGAAAATTTGTCTTGCTAACGCAAAACGTTTGACGCGAAATCCTGATTCCAGTATTAGCGTACTGTCTCTCAGTCAGGTCACATACTTCATCGGTTTGTCGGCGGTGTGTGACTTTCAGCGGTGGGAACTGCTTTATAAAGCAATATTTCAGGGGTGATCAACTAGTCATTCTGTACCACGCTCATTAACAAGTACAATAGCATTCTGATTTCTGACCATTGAATTTCAGGGCGAATGCGATGAATGAGAGTTTGGCTACATGGGAATTGATTGCACTGGGTGCGATTGGATTGGTCGTAATCCTGCTATTCTTTCCCGGGTTGAGGCGGCTGAGTGAGGAAAGCAAGAAAGCGGAAAAGGATTGGCCCGGCTTTCTGTTACCGATCGGTGCAGTCATTCTGCTTGTTGTTCTACTTGTCATGATGGTCTGATGCAAATATTGATTCCAGAATCAGAGTTCCAAACCTATGTCAAAAAAAGTCATTAACCTGCGACACATGCAGGAGAAGCGAGATGATCATGTCGCCAAATTTCTTGATCGCGAACAGATCACACAGTTACATGTCAATCCGGCCCACGGTGTTCCGCTGCCTACGGATTCAAGCGGCTACGATGCGCTGATCATCTATGGTGGTGTCCAAAGTGCCAATGATGGCCCGAACAAACCGTATATCGAACAGGAAATTGACTGGATAACCGATTGGCTTGCTTCCGGCCGTCCGACACTCGGTATCTGCCTCGGCGGACAGCTGATCGCCAAGTGTCTCGGTGCACAGGTTGCACCCCATCCTGACGGAATCAGAGAAGTCGGATTCCATGAATTGGAGCCTGCTTCAGAATCCGATACTTTCCTGCAAGCACCGGCGCACTTCTACCAATGGCATGGTGAGGGGTTTACGTTACCGGATAACTGCGAACTCCTGGCAAGAGGAAAGCAGTTTCCCAATCAGGCATTTCGCTATCAGTCCAATACCTACGGGTTACAGTTTCATCCGGAAGTATCGCGTGCGGTGATGAAAAGCTGGTTTCAAAACGGCGGTGAGGCTCTGTCATTTCCGGGTGCCCATTCTGCCGACCGACAGCTGCAGGATGAGTCGCAGTACGGAGCATCAATGGAAAACTGGTGTCTTGACTTCATGCAGGACTGGGCCGACCGCTGGTAGCATACGGTCGTATAACCTGGCAACAAGCTGCGATGCATTTATATTCATCAAACCAAGTGGAACGAACCTATCTGGTTGACTACCAGCCACCGCCTTTCCAGGTGTCAGACATCAATCTGGAATTTCAGCTGCATCCGACCGATACAGTAGTCAAGTCAAGGATGACTGTCATAAGAGCACCGGAAGCAGGCCGGGAATCATTCCTGCTGAATGGAAAAAAATTGAATCTGCAATCGATCCAGATTGACGGAGAAAAACTCGACGACAGCCAGTACAGTCTGGACAAGTCCGGACTTACATTACATGATCCGCCGGACTCATTCGAGTTGAGCATTGCGAACAAGGTCAATCCATCCCAGAACAAGGAGCTTTCGGGACTATACATTTCCGGTGATATGCTCTGCACCCAATGTGAGGCGGAGGGATTTCGCAATATCACCTACTTCCCCGATCGACCTGACATCCTGAGCCGATATTCGGTCACCATCGAAGCGTCGCGCTCAGATTACCCAGTCCTTCTATCCAACGGAGAACTCGTTGACAGTGGAATGGTTTCTGAGTCGAGACACTTCGCTTCCTGGATAGACCCTCACCCCAAACCCAGTTACCTGTTTGCACTGGTTGCAGGCGACCTCGCAGTTCTGAAGGATCATTTTGTCACCCAATCCGGAAGATTTGTGGACCTTGAGTTCTATACGCCGGAAGAGCACCTCGATAAATGCCACCATGCGATGAGTTGCCTTAAACGCGCGATGAAATGGGATGAGCACAATTACGGGTGTGAATACGACTTGAATCGGTACATGATTGTCGCGGTTGATCACTTCAACATGGGTGCCATGGAAAATAAAGGGTTGAATATCTTCAACTCAAAATACGTCTATGCAAAACCGGACACCGCGACTGACCAGGATTTTCATGCGGTAGAGAGCGTCATCGCCCATGAATACTTTCACAACTGGTCGGGAAACCGTGTGACACTTCGAGACTGGTTTCAGCTCAGCCTGAAAGAAGGGTTCACGATTTTCCGCGAACAGCAATTCAGTGCGGATATGGGATCAGCTGCGGTGCAGAGAATTCGTGACATCAATATGGTCAAACTCCACCAGTTCCGAGAGGACGCGGGACCGGCAAGTCACGCTGTTCAACCCGACTCATACCTGACGATCGACAACTTTTACACGATCACTGTCTACAACAAGGGGGCAGAGCTGATTCGAATGCTGTATCTGATGATCGGAGAGAAGGCATATCGCGCGGGTACCGACCTTTACTTCGAACGTTACGACGGATTGGCCGCAACCGTTGAGGATTTCATCGCCTCAATGGAGGAGGCAAGCAACCGAAACCTTCAGCAGTTCCGACTGTGGTACCAGATCGCCGGCACGCCGAAAGTTTTCATCACGAGAGAGTACGATAAGGAAAACAACACCTACACATTGACGTTTGAACAAAGCGCTTCGAATGCCAAGAATGGCAACGATTTCGAGCCGATGCATGTTCCGGTACAGATTGCGTTGCTGTATCAGGACGGCACACGGGTGCCGATTGCGTCTGATGCCGGTAATGAGGTTTCAGACTACGAACTGCTGGTCGAACTGACAGAGCAAAAGCAGTCTGTCACCTTTCACAATATTCATTCCAAACCGATACCATCACTGCTGCGCGGATTCAGCGCGCCAGTCATTCTTGAAGATCCGGAATCGGAAGATGAGATGTATTTCATCATGGCAAATGACGACGATGCATACTGCCAGTGGAATGCGGGGCAACATCTATCGAAAATGCAGGTACAGAGCCTGATAGCAGACCTCCAGCACGGTCGGGTACCGATTGTCGACGAGAAGTTCCTGAGTTCGACCGGCGCGGTATTGGCCAAAGCCACTGACAAACCGCAATTCAGTGCGATGCTGCTTGAAACGCCGTCCGAAATATCAATCGCCCAATCCATGAAAGTTGTCGATCCCATTGTCATTCATGACGCACGCAAGTTTCTGGTTGGGAAAATCGCGAGTTACTTCTACACACAGATTTTGGACTTGTACAGTCAGCTTCAGGGCGATTGGGGTGATTCCGAGCAGGCCGCAGGCAAACGCGCGCTTCGAAATTTGTGCCTGTCGTACCTGATTGAAATCAATGATTCCACAGCCCACGATCTTGCGTTCCGGCAATTCGAATCCGCGAAAAATATGACAGACCTCTCAGCGGCACTTACCGCGCTCGTGAATTCCGACAGTCCGAAACGACAGACTGCACTGGATATGTTCTACGAGAAATGGCGCGACGACCAAGGCGTAATCGACAAGTGGTTCCGTATCCAGGCGACTGCAGCTAGGCCGGATACCTATCAGAATGTGATTGATCTGTCGCATCACACCGCGTTCAGTATTTCCACTCCTAACCGGGTTTACTCGTTGATCGGTGCTTTCTGCAACTCGAACCCCTACTGCTTCCATGCGAGAGACGGAAGCGGGTACGATCTTCTCACCAAGTATGTACTGGACATTGACCAGGACAACCCACAGGCTGCCGCACAGCTGGCAGGTGCATTTTCAGAAATTCGAAGATACGATGATCGACGACAGAGAGCCATGCGGCATCGATTGGAATCCATCGCATCAAACAAAGCACTGTCAGTCAATGTGTTTGAGGTTGTGGAACGAATCCTGAAATCATTCGGTACATGAGCTGGGTACACCGATCATGCCCAAGTCAAAAAACACCCAGCTCACCCGGTCATCGAACAAGGACATCGATGATTTTCTGCGCAAGGTTGAACTGACACCGCGTCCGGTGCCCAGTTCGAGACGCGGACGGCTGATTTTCGGCATGGATGCAACAGCCAGTCGCGAACCCATGTGGGATCAGGCCTGTCACATCCAATCTGAAATGTTTACAGAAACCGCATCTCATGGCGGATTGGATGTGCAGCTATGTTTTTATCGCGGATTCCGAGAGTTTTACGCGAGCAAGTGGGTCAGCGCGGCTTCTGAACTGCACCGACTGATGAGCAGCACACGTTGTGCAGGTGGACTGACACAGATTTCAAGGCTATTGGATCAAACGATTCGCGAAACAAAAAAGTGTCCGGTCAACGCACTGGTTTTCGTAGGGGATGCCATGGAGGAAGACGTCGACCGGCTTTCGGACAAGGCAGGCCAACTGGGTTTGAATGGCGTGCCCGCGTTCATGTTTCACGAAGGATACAATCCGATTGCCGAAAGGGCGTTTCGGGAAATTGCTACACTCAGTGGCGGTGCATATTGCAGATTTGACTCCTCAAGCGCCAAGCAGTTACGAGACCTGCTCGCGGCCGTTGCTGTATTTGCCGCTGGCGGACGCAAGGCACTCGAAAATTTCAGCAGCAGACGTCGCGGAGTGGCCGGCCAGCTGACCCATCAGATCAACCGAAAGAAAACATGATTTTGAGGCTAATCCTAATATTGGCCGTTGTAGTCGGTCTCATGTGGTTTTTCGGTCGCCTTGGAAAAACAAATCCCCAGGACCGCGTCAAATTCCTCAAGCTCGCCGCACTGTACGGTGGCGCCGGAATCCTGCTCGCATTAATTCTGACGGGAAGACTGCCAGCGATTTTCGCGATCCTGGCCGCTGCGATTCCCTGGATCCAACGAATCATCATCGTTCGAAGCGCGTACAACATGTTCAAGTCGTGGAAAGGTCCCGTGCAAGGATCCAAACCCGGACAAACTTCGGACGTGCGAACCAAGTTTCTCGAAATGACACTTGATCATGACACCGGGAATATTACCGGTACAGTGAGATCCGGAGATTTCAAAGGTCGTACACTCGAGCAAATGGACATCACCGAAATTGCTGATCTGCTTGTTACCTGCCGAAAAAAAGACCCCCAGTCGGCATCTGTACTGGAAACTTATCTCGACCGTATGCGCCCCGATGAATGGGGAGAGTATGCGGATGAGCATGAAGAACATCAGGCGACCACCGGTGGGGATGACATGACACGAGAGGAGGCACTGCAGATTCTGGGTCTCAACGAAGGTGCCACACGCGATGAGATCGTCGAGGCACATCGGGTACTGATGCAGAGAAATCATCCTGACCGTGGTGGCTCGACCTTTCTGGCCGCTCAGATCAATCGAGCCAAGGACTTGCTGCTGTCATGATCCGAGGAAAGCCAAACCTTTATGTCGCATTGATGGTACTGATCCTCGTCACGGCTGAAACTGTGTTCGCTCAGAGCACGGTGACATTGAAGGAGCAGACCCTGACCCATCCCAAGACCGGGCAGGTTCACGTCATGGTTCCGGAAAACTACCATCTGGAAATTCTGAATGACAAGCTGAAGCGTCCAAGAATGATCACATTCGCTCCGAACGGCGATATGTTCATCGGATCAGAATCTCGCGTGTATCTTTTCAGGCCACCCTACGAGCGTGCCATCGATTATCTGTACCTGGATGGATACCCTCACAGCGTGGCCATCCGCGGTGAGGAAATGTTCATTGCAACAACTGGTGCGCTATACAAGTCGAACTACAACCCGGAAGTGCGACGAATCACAGCACGCGATCTGACCTTGGTATCCCGGTTGCCAGGCGGATTCGGACATAGCTCGAGAACTGTCGCAGTCAGTCCGGACAACGAGATATTTGTCAGTATCGGAATAAGTGGCAACTGCAACAATCAAATGATCTCAGAGAATTATCCGTTCAAGGATCGACGCGGTGGCATGTTTCGACTCGACGAGTCTTCCGATCCCAATCGATTGGCACCCTTCGCTTCCGGGCTGCGAAATCCCGTGGGATTTGACTGGCATCCGACGAGTCATGTGATGTACGCCAGCAACAATGGACCCGACCATCTTGGGTTCGAGCAACCGCCGGAGTATTTTTCCAAGATCACACCGGGATCATTTCATGGAATGCCTTGGTATCAATACGATGGACAATCAGTCTTGAAAGACCCCTGCATCACTGCCAAAGCACCCTATCCAGCCAGTGAGGTCAGTATTCCGGTCGCATTGTTTCCATCCCGAAATGCACCACTGGGCGTCGCATTTGTACCTCCCGGCACCATGGACGAAAAATTTGAGAGCAATGCCATCGTAGCCTTGCACGGTTCCTGGGGTACTCAGCCGGATGGATTGTTTACAGGACCGGCGGCCAGTCGTCGACCTCCCGCAGTCGTAATGGTGCGATTTGTCGATGAGGAAGGAGTCGGTGTCGAACCGGTAATCACTGGCTTTCAGAATCAGGACGGACGACGGTGGGCACGACCTGCCGGCGTTGCTGTAGGGCCGGACGGTTCACTCTACGTTACCAGTGATAGCGGTGACTTGCACGGGCTTCTGCGACTGCGACGCACCAGCGATTGACTACATCAGCCAATTCGAAATCAGCAATTGGTTCAACAACGACTGAAAGAGGTTTGATTGAAATGCCAGATGTCCCCCTCAACTTCTCAATTTCAGAATATGATGAGAGAATAGAAAAGACACGCCGAGCAATGGAAACGGCGGGTGTCGAGTTGATGATTACCGTCGACCCGTCCAATATGGCGTGGCTGACAGGCTACGACGGGTGGTCCTTCTACACACCGCAGTGCGTGCTGCTGACAATGACGGAAGGGCCGATCTGGTACGGCCGGGCCATGGATGCAAAAGGTGCGCTTCGCACCGTGTTCATGCCGGAAGGTGATATCTGGTTCTTTACCGACGATTACGTCATGACACCCGAGCGCCATGCGATGGACCTGCTGTCGCAGAAGATCACCGACCGGGGCTGGGGTTCATTGAGAATCGGTGTCGAGATGGACAACTATTACTTTTCTGCCGCCACTTACGCATCACTCAAGAAAGGACTTCCGAATGCGACTTTCATTGACGCCAACTTATTGGTCAACTGGCAACGTACCGTCAAATCCGAGCAGGAACTTATCTATATGAAAAGGGCCGGACGCATCGTTGAGACCATGCACGAGATGATATTCGACAAAATTGAACCGGGAATGCGGAAGAACGATCTGGTCGCGGAAATCTATCACACCGCAATTACCGGCGCGGATGGACACGGTGGAGACTATCCGGCTATCGTCCCCATGGTGCCGTCCGGAATCGACACGTCGGCCGCCCATCTGACGTGGAATGATCTTCCTCTCAAATCCGATGAGGGTACATTTTTTGAGATTGCCGGATGCCATCGTCGCTACCATTGCCCGTTATGTCGGACAATCTATCTCGGTGAGCCACCGCTGAAATTTCTGAATGTTGAAAAGGCGGTTCTTGAAGGGATGGAGGCCGGTCTAGAAGCGGCACGTGCAGGTAACCTTGCCGAAGATATCATCATTGCGTTCAACCGCGCACTGAACAAGTACGGAATAACAAAAGATGGCCGCTCCGGTTATCCGATCGGTCTGAGCTACCCACCGGATTGGGGTGAGCGTACCATCAGTCTTCGTCTGGGTGACAGAACCGTCCTGGAAGAGAATATGACATTTCACTTCATGACCGCATTGTGGTCGGATGACTGGGGATTTGAGATCACCGAAAGTATCATCATCAAACCCAACGGTCCGGAACTTCTCGCCAACTATCCTCGAAAACTATTGGTAAAGAAATGAGCTCAACCATTCAACTGTACACCTGGGGTACACCAAACGGCAGAAAAATATCGATTGCGCTTGAAGAGATGGGAGTTGAATACGAGGTTCACCGGATCAACATCCTCAAGGGCGAACAATTCAGTGAATCCTATACGGCGATCAGTCCGGGCAACAAGATACCCTGTATTGTTGACCCGGACGGAATGCACGGTGAATCTATCTCGATCTTTGAGTCTGGTGCCATCCTGATCTATCTTGCACGAAAGTTCGGGAAGTTCGGCGGATCGGATGCGACCAATGAACTGGAGGTCCTGCAATGGGTCATGTGGCAGATGGGTGGTTTCGGGCCCGCACTTGGACAACTGCATCATTTTCGAAAATTTGCGAAAACCGAGGTACCCTATGCCATCGAGCGGTTTGACAATATCGCAGATCAGGTTTACAGTGTGCTGGATACCCGACTTGAGTCGCGAGGTTATGTAGCTGACGACTATTCCATCGCAGATATGGCCATCTATCCTTGGGCCGCCCGCTTCGAATGGCAGAATATCGATCTTGGAACGTATCCCAACGTCAAAAGATGGTTTGACATGCTATCGGAGCGCCCTGCAGTAAAACAGGGGATGCAGGTGCCGTTTCTGAACTGAAACTGCCACGAATCCAAGGCGTCGGTGATATGCCAGATTCGCATCCCAAAATTACATTGTTCGGCAGTTTCAGCAATTTTACCTATTGCGCTCTGAAACACCTGGTTGAAAAAAATTTCTGCCTGCAACGTCTGGTGATTTCCGCATTCGGACCAGGCGAAATTCAATCTGTTGACAAATCGGAAACACTATTTCAATCAAGAAACCCTGGAATTGTCGAACTGAGCAACGAGTACGGGATACCGATAACCTATAGTCTGCAACAGGAACTCTGTCTTGAAGGGATTCTTTCGGAACACCCATCGGATATTTTTCTGCTCGCCTGCTACCCTAAATTTCTGCCTGCGACGATTACCAGCATACCGATTGTAGGCTGTATCAATATTCATCCGTCTTTGCTACCTCGATACAAGGGTGCAGACCCAATTTTCTGGCAGTTGCGCAACGGGGAAACTGAAACAGGCATTACCTTGCATCAGGTTACCTCAGAAATTGATGGTGGGAACATCCTGTCAGCAAGAAAGGTTGCGTACCCGGACGGTTGCGGAATCAGGGACATTGAAGATACTCTTGTTGGTTCAGCTATCGGTGCGTTGAGTTCACTCCTATGCCAAGGCCGATGTGATTGGATTACACGTGAACAGAACACCGACCATGCAACCTGGCAACAAGCGCCGTGTGACGATGATTTTGTCATTGACTCCACCTGGCGCAGTAAAACCGTTTGGAAATTCGTTCGAGCCTACGCGGGGACCGGTCGCCCACTCCAATATATCG
Organism: Arenicellales bacterium; assembly: GCA_963666625.1. Classification (GTDB taxonomy): domain Bacteria; phylum Pseudomonadota; class Gammaproteobacteria; order Arenicellales; family JAJDZL01; genus JAJDZL01. The sequence goes on along the minus strand of OY762925.1, from coordinate 1,527,335 downwards.
GTCAGTCGCAAGTTTATTGGATTGATGATGTGCTTGAATACGGAGAATACGGACAATTTTCGAGTAAATCATCAAAAAACAGGACGATTTTGGCGAAATTTGTTGACGGATTTGCCATTTTCACTGTTGAAAACTCTGAAATGAAAAAATTATAATTATGTATAAACAATAATTTGTCTGCCATTACATCGGTGTCCGACCAGCTGATGAGAACGAATTCCAACCCCCGCAAAACGGTAGTTCACGGCTATAGAACGACCAACCCGCCATCCCCGCGACAGTCTCAGTTGGACCGGGATCAATTCGTTGAAAGGCGAGAACCTTCGGCCGGTATATTCGGATACTTAGTCAAATTCTGCGTGCTGGCGATTCTCTTCGCCGGATTTCTTCTATATCCACCCGAACCCGCGGAGACTGACAGTATCAAGTTAACCAGCATCTGGAACCTGGACACCCACCACGTCGCCAGTTCGATTACGCCGCTCGTCCGCGAAAATGAATATCCCGAAATCGTCCAGCTGAAAACTGGCGAAATGATGGTCGAAGCCGTCGTGGACTACAATTTGGACCCACAATTCAAGCAGCACATCGATGAACTGCTCGCAAGTTACAAACCAGATTTTGCCGCGGTGGTCGCAATTGAGCCGAAGACCGGAAAAATTCTTGCATTGAACAGTTTTGTCAGAGACGGAGAGCCAGTCGGCAATCTGACTGTCCACTCGGGCTTCCCTGCCGCCTCATTGTTCAAGATCGTTACCGCGACAGCAGTCCTTGATCAGGGTGTCTCAACCCCAGACACCCTCTATGAATACAACGGGAAAGATACTTCCTTGTACAAAAAGAATGTATTGAGACACAAGAGAAATAAATGGACCAGAACTGTCACCCTGTCGAACGCGTTCGGACGATCGATCAATACCGTGTTCGGACGAATGGGTGTCTTTGAAGTGGGAGGCGAAGCGCTGATTGATTACTCCAAGGTATTTGGATTCGATCATACACTTCCATTTGACCTCGTTGTTGACCCGAGTCAGGTAAAGATCGACCCCAACGATGAGTGGCAGATCGCTGAAGCGGCGTCAGGTTACACAAAATTGATTACGATGAGCCCGTTGCATGCGGCGATGATGGTGGCGGCGATTGTCAATGATGGTGTAATGGTTGAACCGAGATTGATCAAAGATGCCCACTATCCCGATGGTCCGCTTCTTTACAGTTCTACACAAAATTCCAGACAGATACTGGAACCATCGATCGCACAGGACATGAGAGTCCTGATGCGAGATACCATCGCCATAGGCTCGGCACGAAAACGATTTCGCGGATTTTTCAAAGGCGAGTTCGCCGATTTGGATGTCGGTGGCAAGACCGGTTCCCTGACGGGCAACAATCCCCGGGGACGAACGGAGTGGTTTGTCGGATACGGAGACTCGGGAACCAAACAGATCGCCGTTGCGGCGGTTGTCGTCAACAAGGAAAAATGGCGCATCAAGCCTTCTTCGCTGACGCGCAAGATTTTTGAGGAATATTTCAAAAAATCCAGTGGCTGATAATCTCAACTTGCCTGATTGAATAGTCCTCAATTTAGAATTTGACACCCATGGGGCTATTGTGTATTCTGCTGACAAGAAGAAACTAGCAATGTTACACGACTCCGATCATGCTATTTCAAGAGTGCATGAGTTCGATGTTGAACTCGAAAAACGCTCCGATAATCTGTCCAAACATGAAATAGAAGAAATTGATCGCGGAAGCGAGTGATTGGTTCATGTTGATTTGCCGAAGCGTTATTTTTACAGAATAATTCGGCCACATCACAATACCAAATTCATAAGCATGACATATAGCTCACCGTACACTTGAGAATCAATTACATGAAGAACCAACTAACAGATCGACAGAAAATTGTGATAGCCGCTATGGCGGCTGTTCCAGCCGCATCATTTGAATCTGTTCACGTTCAAAAGCTATTTTTTCTTATCGATGAAAGGCTTGCAGACAAAATTGGCGGGAGGCAATTCAATTTTCAACCATACCACTTTGGACCGTTTGATAAAAGTGTTTATGAAGAACTTGCGGTTTTAGATAAGAAAGGACTTGTCGAGATAGGGCATATCATGATTCGTGGTCGACCACATCGTAGTTATAGCCTCTCAGTTGATGGGCAACGAGAAGGTCGAGAAAATCTAGAGAACTTCAATGAAAATGTACGAGATTACTTGACAAAACTGTCAACGTGGGTTCGAGACCTGTCATTTGCACAACTAGTCGGTTCGATTTATCGGGCATTTCCCGAAATGCGCAAGAATAGTATCTTTCGGGAGTGAAATGACTGCAATTGTCGGGATACGATGTAAAGATGGAGTTGTAGTCGGAGCTGATGGTTCTGTTACATTCGTACAGGGCAAACAACAAACTATCGAACAACCCACCAAGAAAAAGCTCAGACTGATCGGCGAAGAAGTTATTGTTGCTTGTAGTGGGCAGGTCGGCTTAGGACAGCGATTTAATCTCGTAGTTGAAGAGCTTTGGAACAACGGAAAATTCGTCGACAAAGCACCGATGGAAATCGGTAAGCTTCTCGCTTATTCGGGGCTTATGGATTTTAAAGAGACAGAAATTACTCACTTCGATCTTACCTGTTTAGTAGCGTACGTTTCCAATGAAAAACCAGTACTCTGCGAATTGTCATCTTCTGCCAATTTCCAACCGGAGCTAAAGGAGGAAGACGATCTTTGGTTTGTTTCGATTGGAAGCGGGCAAAGAATCGTTGATCCATTTTTAGGATTTCTTCGTTCTGTGTTTTGGAAAGATAGTACACCGAGCCTGCAGGAGGGGATATTTATGGCCCTATGGTCTTTAGAACATGCATGCGAAGTTAATCCCGGCGGCATTGATGAGCCGATAACTATATCTATACGCAAGAAAAGTATTCAGCGCGCATTCTTTCGGAGGACGAACTACATGAATCCCGCAGATTCGTAACGGACTTAACAGATCATATGTCCGAGTATCGTCAGAAACTTCAAGGGGTAAAAGGAACCGCACATATTCCTTGAGGTTGCGTAGTACTATGAGATTTGACTCTTCCTCCGAGTGTTTCCGGACATGTTCAGCACCTACAGTTCACACACAACTCTCTTCGATTTTTCCGTCGAGTTGATAAAGTTCTGTGGTTTCAATGAAGTGTGGAACAACCGCATTTGGGATCAAACTACCTCAAACTTTTCGTTGCTCTTTATCAAGTTCGGTGGCTTTTGATCTAAATGGTAGCAATTTTGACTTGATCAACTGGAAGTTGTAACGATTCTTATTACAATCATGCGTCAATATCTCGATCTTACCCGACATGTCCTTGATCACGGACAGAGAAAAGAAAACCGGACAGGAATCGACACGCTATCCACTTTCAACTACAACTACGAAGTTGATCTGCGCGATGGTTTTCCACTTCTGACGACCAAAGAAATCTCCTGGAAAAATATCCTGATTGAAAATCTGTGGTTCCTTTCAGGAAGTACCGATATCAGCCTTCTGCGAAAACACAACTGTAAATTCTGGGACCCGTGGGCTGACTCAGATGGCTATGTACCCAGTGCTTATGGCAACTTCTGGCGATCATTTCCTTCTGCGAGTGAGAACGGTACACAATTCAACGATCAGATTGCGTGGGTATTGGATAGTATCAAAAATAACCCGATGAGCCGGAGACACGTCGTATCCGCGTGGTATCCGTGCAACGCACAAAACAGCGAACTGCCGCCATGTCATGCTTTTTGGGCGCTGAATGTACAGATGACCGAGGACGGTGAACCGATTCTATGTCTCCATCTGACCCAGCGAAGCGCCGATGTTGCCCTCGGTGTCCCTTACAATATTGCCGGCTATGCATTCATACTGGAGCTGTTCGCACACCTTACAGGAATCAAAGCAGGCATATTTGCTCATACGCTGATCGATGCACATATCTACACCTCCAAGCCGGATGGTTCGTGTGCCGAATATGACCACATACCCGGCCTCAGGGAACAGTTGAATCGGAAACCTCGTAAGCTTCCTAGATTGACCATTGATTCCTCAATCCGGTCACTGAAAGATATTGAATCACGCCTTGATGCCGACCTTGACAAAATTTTCGGTACATTCAGACTCGACGGCTATCAGCCCTACGATGCAATAAACTTCCGAGTGGCGGTCTGACATCCGAAATGACGCGTAAATGCGGGATCATTGTCGCAATGAACGCTGATCATGTCATTGGCAAAGCGGGTACTACCCCTTGGCACTATTCCGCAGACCTCAAACGCTTCAAACGAACGACACTGGAATCGACGGTCATTATGGGCCGGAAAACCTGGGATTCGTTACCGTTCAAACCACTTCCTCAACGACAGAACATCGTGATTACGCGAGGAGCCAGCGTCGACGAAACTTCATGCGGTTCAATTTCGGAAGCGATTGAAAGCGCGCAATGTGAACGTATCTGGGTCATCGGTGGAGCCGAGATCTATGCACTGGCAATGCAACACTGCATCCAAATGGACATCACTTATGTACCCGACAGAATCGATGGCCCGGATTGCACATATTTTCCAACAGTAGACTGGAGTCGGTGGTCAGCCGGACCCAAAGTTCAATTTGAAGACGACGAAAGGCTATTCCGTCAGCAATTCACATTGAAGTGAATTCGCCAACACCGTGAAAGTCAAAACAGCTGATATCGAGGTCAACTATGATCTGTCAGGCGGACCCGATAAACCTGTCGTCGTATTGAGCCACCCCTTGGGGGCGAGTCTGGAGATCTGGGATCCCCAAGTTGCCGCCCTTTCTAGCCATTTTCGAATTCTTCGATACGACACGCGCGGGCATGGCGGGACATCGGCACCGACGTCGCCTTATACGATGGACCTACTGGTCGCCGATGCCCTGTCGCTGCTTGATACTCTGGAAATCGACAAGGTGCACTGGGTAGGTTTGTCCATGGGTGGAATGATCGGTCAGGGGCTGGCAATTTTGAATCCAGAACGTCTGTGGAGCGTGAGCTTGTGTAACACGATCTCCTACACTCCAGAACATGTACGGAAAATATGGAAACTCAGAATGCAGTCGACACGACCCATCAGCATGCAAGATGTCGTGGACCATGGAATACAGCTCGCACTCACCGAAAAGTTTCGAAACTCGCATAACGACCAGTGCGAAGAAATCAAGCGACGATCTCTGTTGACATCTTTTGAAAGTTATGTGGCATGCACCAGTGCGGTAATGAATTGCAATTACACCGACCAATTGAGCACGATACGTACGCCGACATTGGTGATCGCCAGCGAACAGGATATGGCAATACCGTTCGAGGATTCGGAACATCTTCACAAATTGATTCCGGATTCAATCATGGAAACCATTCCCACTGCAGCGCATCTTTCCAATGTCGAGGAATCGGAAAGTTTCAACGAAATCCTGCTTTCGTTTCTGAATTCGGTGTACAGCTACGACTGAAAACAAACCTATCACCTCCGGCCAGCCTCTCCCGATTGTTGCATCATTGATGCAATTGATGCACCTTTAAGGTGCGTACACATGCAATAATTCATGCTAAATCAATTGAATTTTTTGGCATGAAAATTGCTGAATACTCATTATGAAATTATCTTCAGGAGGTAAGACATGAAACTCGTGACTGCCATTATCAAACCGTTCAAACTGGACGATATACGAGAGGCTCTTTCCGAAATCGGTGTTCAGGGAATGACCGTTTCGGAAGTCAAGGGATTCGGTCGGCAGAAAGGACACACGGAACTGTACCGAGGTGCCGAATATGTCGTCGACTTTGTCCCAAAAATCAAAATCGAAGTCGCCATATCTGCCGATCAGGTGGATGATGCAATCGATACCATCCGACGCATTGCGCTGACTGGTCAGATCGGTGACGGAAAGATCTTTGTATCCGAACTGGAAAACGTCATTCGAATCCGTACCGGAGAAATGGATGACAGCGCCATTTAACTGATTGCTTCGAGAGGTACGACAATGAAATCGCCTAAACTAATCTTACCTTCCCTCATTCTGCTGTTTGCTGTACCGACAGTGGTTCAGGCGCAAGATGCGCTTAGCCCAGGCAACACCTCTTGGTTATTGACATCTACCGCACTGGTGCTGATGATGACGATACCGGGGCTTTCACTATTCTACGCTGGCTTGGTGCGCAGCAAAAATGTACTGTCCATACTCATGCAATGCTTCACCATCACATGTGTTGTGAGCATCGTTTGGTTGGTTGTCGGTTACTCTCTTGCTTTCCATGATCTGGGAAATGGAATCATAGGCGGTTTCGGTAAATTTCTATTCGCAGGTGTTTCAGAAGAAAGTATGTCGGGTGACATTCCGGAATCAGCATTCGCATTGTTTCAGGTTACTTTCGCAATTATCACGGTTGCCCTGATCGTTGGCGGATTTGCCGAACGAATCAAGTTCGGGGCGGTCGTTGTCTTTACGATACTCTGGATCATCTTCGTATATGCGCCGATTGCACATTGGGTGTGGGGCGGCGGTTGGCTTGGTTCTCTCGGCGTGCTCGATTTCGCCGGCGGAAATGTGGTCCACATCACTGCCGGTGTATCTGCCTTGATCGGTGCCTGTGTCCTCGGCAATCGTAAAGGGTTTCCCAGCGGGGCGATGCTTCCTCACAACATGACTCTGACTATGATCGGAGCCGGAATGCTTTGGGTTGGGTGGTTTGGATTCAACGGTGGCAGTGCCGTAGCCGCAAACGGGGACGCTGCGATGGCCATGCTTGTCACTCACATCTGTGCCGCCGCGGCTGCCATGTCTTTCGTCATGACCGAATACATCGTAAAGAAATATGCCACAGCACTGGCCGCTGCGACCGGTATGGTCGCCGGTCTGGTGGCAGTCACCCCGGCATCCGGATTTGTCGGACCTGCCGGAGCGCTGGTTATCGGAATTGTCACCGGTCCGATTTCATACTTCGGTGTACAGGTTGTCAAGCAGAAACTGAGACTGGACGACTCACTGGACGTATTTCCAGTTCATGGTGTGGCAGGTATTGTCGGTACCATCCTGACGGGAATTTTCGCTTCCGCTGAACTCGGGATTTTCAGTGGACAGGGGATGGACAATTCAATCGGTTCACAAATTTTCATTCAATTCGTCGGCGTCGCGGCAACCGTAGTTTACACTGCCATTGTCACTTTTATCGTGTTCAAAGTAACGGGGCTGCTGGTCGGAGGTCTCAGAGTCGATGAGGAATCGGAAACCCAGGGATTGGATGTATCGACGCACGATGAACGGGGCTATCACTTCTAGATAACAATTAAGCCATACTCCTGTTATTCCCCAGTTTTAGGGTCCGGTGTGTCGACCCCCAATGCCGGACTCTACATTTTTTCTTGATCGTTCGATTCATTCCTATCTGATCTTCCCCGCATGGAATATCATTAGTCAAGGACTAACTCTATGAGCCATCAGGTATGCCCGTTAAAATCCTCGCATTCGCTGGCAGCACTGGAATGCTGTCACTCAATAAGAAACTGGTGAGTTATGCTGCACAGCTCGCCCGGCAACAGGGAGCCGAGGTTAACCTGATTGATCTGAAAAACTATCCTTTACCCCTTTACGATTCAGATCTAGAAAGAGAATCAGGGGTACCGGAGAATGCATTGTCCATCCGTGCCATGATGATGGAAAGTGACGGAATCCTTCTCAGTTGCCCGGAATACAACAGCGCAATCAGTGGAGTTTTGAAAAACACCATCGACTGGGTTTCACGTCCGGTACCAGAGCAAACAGCGCTCGCTGCTTTCACAGGAAAAACTGCGGCCTTGCTTGCTGCATCGCCCGGTAGACTCGGAGGTATAAGAACGCTTGCGAGTGTCCGTTCCATTCTATCCAGTCTGGGGATGATCGTAGTTCCGAAGCAGTTTGGCTTGGGTGGTGCCACCGGTGCATTCGACGAAAACAACACCCTGATTGATGAATCGGGGCAACGCGGCGTTTCTGTCGTCGTCGAACAGTTGATTCATGTCACAAAAGGTCTGAATTCCTGATACAGTTGAGCACGTATGATACTGACGGATTTTGCTGAATCTTATCCTGCAAGAAAGGAACGACTCTCGACCCAGATGAAAACCGCATCAGGTGGTGTTCGTCTTGCAAAAAGCACATCAAATCTTTTTCGCGACCGTGTTGATGTCGAAACGAGTCAGCTGACTGTCCGTGATTTCAATCACCTGCTGACAATCGACAAAGACCTGCAGACATTGACTACTGAGGGCATGATCACTTATGCCGACTTGGTGGACGCGACGTTGGAGTACGGATTTCTCCCGATGGTCGTGCCGCAACTCAAGTCCATCACAATCGGTGGGGCTATCGCAGGTGTCGGAATCGAGTCAACGTCATTTCGTTATGGCCTGCCCCATGAGACTGTACTGGAGATGGATGTTCTGCTGGCGGATGGGTCAGTGGTTACATGCACACCGGACAATGAATACTCTGATTTGTACTACGGACTGCCGAATTCGTATGGAACGCTTGGCTACACGCTCAAATTGAAAACGCCGGCACTTCCGGTCAAACCCTATGTGCGACTCGATCACACGCGTTTCCGCGACCCAGATAAGTTCTTCGATGCCATACAGCAAGTCAGCGAATCAGATATTGACTTTCTTGACGGAACGGTATTTCAGGCTGGCGAATACTATCTGACTAGCGGTCGATTCTGTGATTCAGCGCCATTTGTCAGTGACTACACCTATCTGAATATCTACTATCGTTCTATCCGTGAGAAGGAGACTGACTACCTGACCGTCAAGGATTACATATGGCGATGGGATACCGACTGGTTCTGGTGCTCAAAGAATCTGTATGTGCAGAATAGTCTGATGAGAAGAATCGTGGGGAAAGAACGACTCAATTCGGTGACGTACACCAAAGTCATGCGCTTGAATTCAAAATGGGGGGTAACAGATTTCTTGAATCGAATCGCCGGATATCACAGCGAATCTGTCATTCAGGATATTGACATTCCAATTGATCGGGCATCTGAATTTCTCGGGTTCCTATTGGCGGAAATTGGCGTACTCCCGATATGGATATGTCCTATTGGGACAACTGAAAAATCCACGCGCTTTCCCCTGTTCCCCCTGAGTTCTGAAAAGATGTATGTGAATTTCGGTTTCTGGGATTCAGTCAAGTCTCGACAGCGCTCACAACCCGGTTATTTGAATAGAAAGATAGAAGCGATGACCGCAAAACTCGGCGGCATAAAGTCTCTGTACTCGGACTCATATTTCGAAGAGGAGGATTTCTGGCAAACCTATCGTAGCGAAGACTACTGGCAATTGAAGAAAAAGTACGACTGCGATGGAAAATTCCTCAATCTGTACGAAAAGTGTGTATTGCGAAAATAAAGAGAATTGATTTGATAAGGGATGAATCGCACACCAATGGCCTGGAAATACAGGACACAGTGACAAGAGTAAAAAGATGGTGTAATGACTTTGTTGAAGCCTTCCTAATTCAGTGAATACAAAACTCAAAACAGAATTTGAGCCGATCTTTCGCTGGTAATTTTCTTCGGTAGATTAGTCACATTTTGATTTTCTTTCATGCGCAGTTGAATTGCCGAATTCCAAAACTTGATAGTATTCGAAGAAGCACGATTGTAGATGGCGTCGCAACTCAATAAAAACGTAATTTTGGCTTCACAAACCACCTGCAGGTGGTGGAGTAACTGGGAGTCAATAACTGTCGCTTCCAGTCGTCATATGAACTGACTCAATTCGGGTCAGGAATTGGCTACTTGAAAAGTCTGCAATAGTTGCAGGCAAGCCCGATACGTACAGGGTTGCCGACTTTCGCACAATGTCCGCATCCGTACCGGCCGAAGAATGAAAGGGCAGGATCAAGAGCCGCACAAGTGTCCTTGATTCCTTCAGGCGCTTCAAATTCACAAGTTGAAATGGCACTTTGCCAGACTGACTGTATGTACGCCGCATCCTCGTTCAGGTCCAAACTGTCTTTTTTCGTCATTCCCAAGTTTTCAGTCGCCCGAATGACGTGCGAGTCAACCATTACTGGCAGGAATTCCAGATGCGCGATTTTTGCACCACCAGGACTCGCCAGCATTCGTATCCAGGTGGACCCGGTTTTTCGTCCGCTCAAAAGTGGAAAGCGGTGTCTGCCATCATCACTGCGCGTACCGAGATCTCTCAGCAAATTTTTAGCATCAACAGTATTGCCGTAAATTACCCGGCTTACCGGACAATGGCTCTCAATTGCAATTGTCTGGGCGATATCCAGCCAAGCTTGAGGGTCCTGTTCGTTCTTATGTGAGATATTGTTTTCATTCATCAAGACAGTCAGTTCGTCAACTGAAATATTGAAAAGCGCCAGGGGATCGAATACCTCCGGGTTACTATCAAACAGCTCAAGCCCTCCCCACCAAACTTTTTCAGAGTCCCTGCCGCGGTCAATTGCGGCAATCAATGTAATGAACAGAAGCAGTGTCCGATCAGACGCATCGGTGCTACGCAAATAGTTCACACATTCGACATGCGGCATTGAGAACCACGAAGATGCGATAGAAACCTTCCCTCTTTGTGACAAATCAAATCGTCCCTTGTAAAAATCCTCAGCGATCAATCCCGCAATTTTTGTATATTCCGACATCCTAATGTCCCAGGTCGGGCAGAATTTTCGACAGCTTCATGTGATTTGCCTGTTCTCGTTTTCCTGTTAGTCATCTATCCGGCATCGGACGATAGTACTGATTTTAACGCGTTACACGTATCGGATTAGATTGAAAATATTCCTGGGCTTCAACCGGGGACTTTCCGAAAAAGTTTGATTTGAGCACAGGTATCCTGACTATGCCTGCTCACATTGTTCATGAGAAAGGTCGTTTTCTGAAAATGGAGATGGATTTGCGGACAAGGATATCCTGAGTTAGACACACCTATACTACCGGGTATTGGTTGTTCAACCCTATCTCGAATTGAACAAGCATTTCAATTCCAGAAAGGATAAAACTCACCGCGAATCGAACTGTGGCGGCTTACCCTGCAATCGATACAGACTCAAGATGCTGTTCAATGGCATGGACTATCCTGTCAGCGAGTGGTAGATGTACCTCAGCAATTGCAATTTAGGTGTTGAAGATAAGTCGACGGATGAACTCGGTTATGTCAATCCCTTCAATGCTGATAACATTGGCAAACCTATTGCGGCGATGACTACCGGCAATTGATACGAGAATACGATCGCGACGGAAAATTCTTCAATTCTTACGAGAAGTGTGTATTACAAAGGTAAAGAGAATAATTCAATGCAAACCCCTTTGAAAATTGCCTGTGTCGGGGAAGCTATGGTTGAGTTTTCATTTGAAGGCGATCAACCGAAGATCGGGTTTGCGGGCGACACACTGAATACGGCCGTCTACTTGCGTCGTTTCGCGTCGAAGGAACACAAAATTTACTTTGTCTCAGTAGTCGGGTTGGATCCCTTGTCCGATAGGATGTTGAAATTCATCGACACCGAAGGTGTTTCAACTCGCTACATTGCAAGGCACCCGGATAAACTTCCCGGACTCTATACAATCATCAACGATGCGGACGGTGAAAGGACAATGTTCTATTGGAGAGAGAATTCAGCCGCCAGCACCCTGTTTAATAATGGATTCGGCGTCCTAGACAATTTTGATGTGATTTACCTTTCAGCCATCACCCTGGCCATATTGCAGTCGGATGTTCGATCGCGGTTGCTGGCCTGGCTGGAACAATGGAATGGAACTGTTGTTTTCGACTCGAATTACAGGTGGCGTCTGTGGGAGAACGCGGAGTTGGCGCGAAATACGATCTCTAGAATCTGGAAAAGAGTTGATATCGGGTTACCGTCTCTCGAAGACGAAATGGAGCTGTTTGGGGACGAAAGTGAGAATGCAGTTCTGGCACGATTGAGAGAGTTTGGACTGAAAGACGGGGTACTCAAACGGAGAGACAAGGGACCATTGTCAATTTCCAGTGTAAAGCGAAGTGAAGCCGATTATCCCATTGCCGCGACGGTAGTTGATACCACAGGTGCCGGAGACAGTTTCAATGGCGGCTATTTAGCGGCTCTTTATTCAGGAGCGACGCAAAGTGAGGCAATGATGGCGGGTCACAATCTCGCAGTTGAAGTCATTGGCAGGACTGGTGCGATTGTATCGGATGCGTAGTTGCAAGCATCACGTTTGGTAGTGAAAATTTCGGGGAGTACCAGAGGTACCGTTCAGCAAAGGCAGGATTGGTCGGTTGGAGTGTGAAAAATTTGAATTGCAACTCATACCATATTGAAATCGCAGATTGGAACTCTCAACATTTACCACCAGACAATTCAACTGCTTTGGCGGCAATGCGAGCAATCTTGCCGAACCGGGATGCCCGAACCAATATCTGGTCTGCAACCCAAGACCCACCGCAGGCAAGAACATTGTTCAGTGCCAGATAACTGGTCAAATTTTCGGAGTGAATCCCGCCAGTCGGTAGAAACCGCATCTCGGGATAGGGACCAGATACTGCTTTCAGAAATGGTACTCCTCCGCTGGCTTCGGCAGGAAAGAACTTGGTTGCTTGAAGATCAAAGCCCATTGCCCGCTCGATATCTGATGGATTGTTGACTCCGGGAATAATTGGTATGCCCAACTCAAGACTTGCTTCCACAACAGCTGGATTGAATCCAGGTGTGACAATAAATTGGCTGCCAGCCTTATAGGCCGATTCAACCTGTTTTACGCTCAGAACGGTTCCGGCACCAACCAGCATATGGGGAATTTGCTCACGGACAATTCGAATTGAATCAGTCGCTGCATCTGACCTAAAGGTAATCTCCATGACTGGCAAGCCACTCTCAAGTAGAGCGGTTGCCAAGCGGTATGCTGACTCACTGCGGTCTAGGGTCACGATGGGTAACACCTTAGCTGCTCCGATCTGTTTCAATACGTTTTGAGATTTGTCTGTCATTGATATAGACACAGTGCCAGTTGAAATTACAGTAACAGTTAGTCCAGGTCACGCAGCAGGATGTGCGTTTCGTCAGCAATTGGCTGAGAGGTAAGGCGCGCCGGATTTGGACCTGCCATCAAAGCTTGCCGTCAACTTAACTGACAGTGGGTAGGTGCGGTTTACAGAATTCCGATACCATTCGGATTATTCTCAATCTCCCAAAGGCTTCGAATCGTCTTTATCGCGGGTATGAACCAGCTGATACTTGATACGCCGCATCGACTCAACCGCGGAATGTCCGCGCAGCCTCGCAACTTCAAATGCGAGAATGTCGATCAGAAGAAGCATAACGTAACGGGCTGGTGTAGGGGTGAAAATGCTTTCCGGTTCCTCTGTCTGGAATGGAACCGTATCCGAGGTCGAACGTGCCAGCGGGGAATCTGGTGCGGTTATTGCAATCGTGTGCGCCCCATATTGTCCGCCCACCTCGGCAGCTTGAATGATCGGTTCGTACTCTCCCGTGATCGACAACACCAGTAGAACATCACCGGCCTTCAGAGTCGCCGCCATCATCAATTGAAGCTGCGAGTCATTACATGCAATGGCATGTAATCCAAGCCGGAACAATCGGTTTTCGGCTTCCATGGCTACCATTGATGAACCACCGCCGCCGCCAAAAATCATGACGCGCTTTGCGCGGGCTATCGACTTGGCAACTCGCTTCAACGTCTTGTCAGAAACCTGTGTGACCAGCGAATCGATGGAACTGTGTATCTGGGAGACAATCTCCGTCATTGCCTCGCTCGCCCCGATTGGAACAATTCGGGGATGGAGGTAACGGTCGCCGACAGCGAGTATCTTGGCAAGGTCCAACTTCAACTGGCGAAGTCCCGCACAACCAACCGTACGGCAAAACCGCGTAATTGACGCTGTGCTGACCCCGGCGCGTGCCGCTATGTCTGTGGTACGGGCATGAATGATGAAGTCCATATCAGAAAGAACCAGATCTGCGATTCTCCGCTCGGCTGGATTCATCTTCGGGCCAAGCCGCGCGATGCGCGAGAGCAGGTCTTCAGAAACCCTCTTTTCGTTACTTGACAAAAAGCCCTCCAAACCCTGTCGGACAATTCGAATTCCAAGAACAGCTTGCCGGATCAGAGGCAATTTTCATTTGTAAATAATTACCATAATTTTGCATTTAATGGATTTATTTTGTAATATATGAAAATTATTATTGTATTATCTTTTCGGATTCATGATAATAAATTCCGGATTTCATTCAAACAGGAGGTAAGCATGAATAATTTTCGAGTCTCCATGCACTATATCGCGGTTGCCGCTGTTCTAGTGCTCAGTTCGGCGGTTTCACTACCGGGGTATGCGACCGAGACACTCCGCTACGCGACAGTTGGTGAACCACCAAGTCTAGACCAGCATGTGGTCACTTCCGACCTCGCCACCACAATCGCCCATCATATATTCGAAGGTCTATACACCTTCGACGAAAACTACGAGCCTCAGCCGTTGCTTGCGAGTGGTGAGGAGGTCGGTGATGATGGCAATTCCATCACCATCCACTTGCGAGAGGATGTCACGTTCCATGATGGTCAGGCTATGACCGCCGAGGACGTTGTCGCATCACTCAAACGCTGGGGTGCACATGGATCCCGTGGAAAGCTGTTATTTTCCAACGTTTCCGAAGTAACTGCGACAGCTTCGCACAGCGTAACTCTGAAGTTCAACAACCCGTTCGGTCCATGGAAGAATCTAATGGCATTCATCAACGGGGGTCCCGCAATCTACCCGGCAAGGATTGCATCCAATGCCGGTAGTGAGCCGATCAATATTGAAGATTATATCGGAACGGGGCCTTACCAATTCGGAGAATGGAAGCCGAACCGCCATGTAGAGCTGTTGAAGTACGATGGATACAAGAGCCCGCCCGGAGCAGCAAGCGGGTACGCCGGTAAACGTGTGGCGCACTTTGATCGCCTGCATTTCATCCCGGTCCCGGATGCGGGAACACGGGTCAACGGTGTTGCAGCCGGCGACTACGATTATGCCGAGAGCATGCCGAGCGACTTGATTGACGAGCTCGACGCGAATTCGAGCTCCCGGGTGGTCTTGAACGGCGGACCGATCTTCGGGCTGGTGTTCATGAACTCAAAGGCTGGTCCGCTGATGGACAACTTCAAGCTGCGGCAAGCCATCCAGGCCGCACTCAATAAAGAAGACGCGTTACGCATTGCGGTCGGTCCGGAAAAACTTTGGCGTGCCAATGGTTCTTTTTTGCCCAAGGGGAACGCCTGGTTTTCCGATTCCGGCACCGAAAGCTTCAGCGAAGGTAATGCTGAGAGAGCAAACGCACTCGCTGAGGATGCTGGTTATGACGGCACACCGATCAAGTTCCTGGTCTCGACCAACTACGCCTTTCACTACGACAAGGCGGTCGTCTATACCCGGCAACTCCTGGAGGCGGGTATCAATGTCCAGATGGTTGTAGTGGACTGGGCGACACTGATCAAGAAACGGGCCCAACCCGAGGAGTGGGATTTATTCTTCACACACCACGGTTTCGTGCCGGATCCGATCCTGATTTCGGTGATGAATGACAATTATCCGGGTTGGTGGGCGACATCGGAGAAGCAGCAACTAAAGGCCACATTCACCTCCACCAACGACGCTGCCATGCGAAAGGCAACTTGGGGCGAAATTCAGGCACTGATTTACTCTCAGGTGCCAACTATGAAAACCGGCGATATCTATACATATAATATCGCTTCACCGATGCTTTCGGGCATTGAGGCTACCACGTTGATTTGGCCGCATTTCTGGGGTGTTTCGAAGTAGAGCCAAAGAAAATTCCCGACGGCACCCGGTCAGCGACAGGGTGCCGTCCTGCCCGGAAAGGACTTGTTTTTTCGGCGCGATGATCGTGACTTTCTCTTCCCAGTGTTATCGATCGCTGAAAGCAACCGGAAGTAAATTGTGCTCCGCTATCTGATTCGCCGAATCGGAACTTTCCTGCCGACTTTGCTGGCAGCCTCGTTCCTGATCTTTGTGTTCATCAGGCTGATACCGGGTGATCCGGCAGCTGTAATGCTGGGGGACCAGGCAACACCTGAGGCAATTGATGCGTTGCGGATCGAGATGGGGCTCGACGAACCGCTTCTGGTCCAGTACCTACATTGGCTGTCAGCCGCACTGAAGGGCAATCTGGGGAATTCGATTTTCTTTCAGATTCCCGTGCTTGAGCTGATCGTGGATGGTCTGGAGACCAGTGTCTTGCTGGCACTTATGACGATGGTTTGGATCGTCGTTTTCGGTCTGCCGATAGGAATGCTCGCGGCAGCGCGTAGGGGTAGCTGGCTAGATCAGAGTCTTTCAGGCGTTTCAATGTTTCTGGCATCGTTGCCAACCTTCTGGGTGGGCCTGTATCTGATACTGATCTTCGCAGCCATACTGGGATGGCTGCCCAGTTCCGGCTATCCATCGATTTTCGGGGAAGGCGGACTCGCCAACCTGCGCTACCTGCTGTTGCCATCCATCGCGCTGGCGGCTCCAAACGCTGCACTCATCATTCGCCTGACTCGGGCGAGCATGCTGGATGTCTACCGTGAGGATTATGTGCGCACCGCTCGTGCCAAAGGAATCCATCCGCTTCGGGTCATCGTCCGCCATGTCTTCCGCAATGCCCTCCTTACCGTGGTTTCCGCGTTCGGTTTCACTCTTGCCGCCCTGATCTCTGAGGCAGTGGTGACAGAAACAGTATTCTCCCTACCTGGTGTCGGACGCATGGTTGTCCAGTCGATTCTGCGACGCGACTACCCTGTCATCCAAGGCACCATTCTCATGATTGTTCTGCTCTACCTTACAATCAATCTCGTAGTGGACATTCTCTACGCCTGGCTGGACCCGAGGGTGAAGCTGCGATGATTCGCTCCTTCCCAACTATTAACTTTGGTGGGCAGAAGCTTGCATTCGCTGGTGCAGTGTTCATCGCAGTGGTGGCAATCTGCGCTTTCTTTGCACCTTGGCTGGCACCGGCAGACCCGGTTGCTATAGACCCAATCGCCCGCCTGTCCCCGCCAAGTGCAGAACACTGGTTTGGCACTGACCATTTTGGAAGGGATACCCTGTCCCGGGTGATCCATGGATCACGCATGGCGGTGCTCATAGGGATAGGCGTCGTCGTAATTGCGCTAAGCGGAGGAGTCACTTTCGGTGTGTTATCTGCAATTTTTCCGCGCCTCGGCCTTCTCTTGATGCGAATTATTGACGTAATGATGGCTTTTCCGGCTTTACTCCTGGCTCTGGCGTTGATTGTAATCTTAGGTCGCGGTGTCGAGAATTCCATCCTGGCAATTGGCATAGTGTACATAACCACCACCGCCCGCATCGTCTATGGCGTGACACTTCGGTTGATTTCCGAAACTTGGATCGACGCAGCGCTTTCGATGGGTGCTCGTACCCCTCGTATCATCTTCCGGCACATCCTGCCAAACCTGATATCACCGCTGTTTGTCCAGGCGAGCTTCTTGTTCGCTTTTGCCCAGCTGCAAGCAGCCGCGCTGGATTTTCTCGGGCTTGGTGTACCGCCGGAAACCCCGACTTGGGGCAACATGATCAGCGAGTCACGGATTTACATTACCCTGGCACCTTGGTTGCTCTTGTTTCCGGGTCTCATGATCGCACTTGCTGCCTTTTCACTGAATCTTGTCGGTGATGCGGCACGCGATCGACTCGACCCTCGCCTGCAAGCCGCCTTTGTCGGTCGAAATCGATCATGAACAAGCTGTTGTCGGTGTGTGACCTTTCGCTGTCCAGTCGCGCAAGCGATGGACTGCGTACCCTGGTCGATGGTTTGTCCATCTCGGTATCGGAAGGCGAGTCAATCGCTCTGGTTGGAGAATCTGGCAGTGGCAAGAGTATCACGGCACTTGCAATCATGGGATTGCTACCTGAAACTGAGGTGACGGTCAGCAGCGGGAAGATTGAGTTTTCCGGGGAAAACCTGCTCACCTTGTCCGCATACGAACGCCGTCGCATCGCCGGGACCGGTGTTGCCATGATATTTCAGGAACCGATGACATCGCTCAACCCGGTGATGCGGATTGGGGATCAGATTGTTGAGATGATTCGTGCACACGAGAGGGTTGGCTCACGGGCCGCCAAAGCTCGTGCCACCGAACTTCTGACGGCTGTACGCATACCCGAGCCCGTCATGCGTTTACGTGCCTATCCGCATCAACTCTCCGGGGGTCAGCGCCAGCGGGTGATGATCGCCATTGCTCTTGCTTGCCGCCCGAAACTTCTGATCGCGGACGAACCGACGACAGCCCTGGACGTAACGGTACAGGCACAGATTCTGGCACTGCTGCGGAATTTACAGCAAGAACTGGATATGGCTATGCTGTTTATCACGCACGATCTCGGTGTCGTCGCCAACATAGCCGACCGTGTTGCGATTATTTATTGTGGCCAGTTAGCTGAGACAGGGAGTGTACAGGAAGTGTTCAGTACCCCGTCACATCCCTATACCCAGGGGCTTCTGGATTGTATTCCGAACGCATCAGCAGATACCGATGATCTGGTTACCATACCCGGACAGTTGCCTGCCGCCTCCGAGCCACTCGCGACTTGTCGATTCGCACCACGTTGCCCGAGTGCCACAACCGATTGTCATGTCGTGCAACCACCAGCTGTCGCAATCACGTCATCGCATGTCGCCTGTTGCCACCATACAGTAAACACCGCTGCACCATGAACAGCCGGCATAAAACACAAGCGCCGCTGCTCGAAGTCGATGCCATGACAGTGACCTATTCATTGCCATCGCTAAGACTTTTCGGGTTTGCACGAAAGTTCAATGCCGTCGACGGGGTCAGTATGTCGATTGAGCATGGTGAATCATTCGGGCTTGTCGGTGAAACAGGGTGCGGAAAGTCGACGCTCTGCCGGGCTGTATGTGGTCTGGCAGCCGTATCTGGCGGATCAGTTCGGTTCAATGGTGCAGAACTGACCTCGAGTGACAAGAAGGAATTTCGATCAGTTCGTAAAGACATGCAAATGATCTTCCAGGATCCCGGGGGTTCGCTCAATCCGCGGATGCGTGCCGGTGAGCTTATCGCCGAACCCCTGGAAATCCATGGTGTGGGTGATCGTCGCTCGCGTCGAGAACGGGTTCTGAACATTCTCGAATCCGTGGGTTTGGCAGAAAATGACTCTGATCGCTATCCTCACGAGTTCAGTGGAGGTCAGCGACAGCGGATTGCAATCGCGCGAGCCGTAGTGACCGAACCGGCGCTGATTCTTGCTGACGAACCCGTTTCTGCGCTGGACGTTTCGTTACAGGCCCAGATCCTGAATCTGATTTCCGAGTTACGCGGCAAGTTCGGCCTCTCGCTACTCTTCGTCTCGCATGATCTGAATGTGGTTCGTTACCTCTGTGGCAACGTTGCCGTCATGTATCTTGGACAAATTGTCGAAATGGGTCCGACCCGGACTGTGCTTGACTCGCCGCGACACCCATATACAAAGGAATTGGTGGCTTCCTCTCCGATTCCGGATCCGGGTCGACCGATCAGACTTCTGGCACCGGCCAGCGAACCGCCTAATCCTGCCGCACCTCCGCAGGGCTGTCGCTATCATCCGAGATGCCCGTATGCCACAGCGCTCTGCAGTGTCGAAAGCCCACAAGTCCAAATTATCGACGGCAACCGGCAAGTTTCCTGTCACCACGCCCAACGTATCGTCAAACTGGAAGAGAAAATGACATGAAACTTTTTGTTGCATCTCTCGCGAACGAAACCAATACATTTTCACCGGTATTCACCGATTTACGGGACTTTCAGGACACTTTCTATTTCCCACCCGGTAAGCATCCGGACACTCCCTCGCTTTGCAGCGCACCTTTCATCGCCGTACGCGAGTACAAAGACCGTGTGGGAGACGCGGTTGAGGTGATCGAAGGCACTGCAGCGTGGGCGGAACCAGGCGGGATTGTCAGTCGCGAGACCTACCTCCATTTACGAGATGAAATTCTTGGCCAATTGCGCGGGGCACTGCCTGTTGACGGTGTACTGCTCGGATTACACGGTGCTATGGTTGCCCAAGGATTTGACGATTGCGAAGGGGACCTGCTTACGGAAATCCGACGGATTGCAGGCACCGAAACGGTAATCGGCGCTACATTCGATCCTCACAGTCATTTTACACAGCGTTGCGCGGAAGCTGCAGATGTGACGATCACCTTTAAGGAGTTCCCCCATACCGATATGATGGATCGAGCCCGCGAACTGGTTGAAATCGTTGTGCGAGCGGCACAGCGGGAGATCAAACCGAAAATCTCCCTGTTTGACTGCAAAATGATTGACGTGTTTCCAACGACAGAAGAGATGATCCGAGCGTTCGTAGATCGGATTACGGCATTGGAGAGGGCCAACCACCGTGTTCTGTCTATCTCTGTCGTGCACGGGTTCCTCGCCGGTGACGTGTCTGGAATGGGTACGAAGGTTGTAGTTGTTACAGACAACGCCCAGAAAGAAGGGGACGCGTTGGCCCGCAAGCTCGGACTGGAGCTATATGAAATGCGAGGCAGGACAAGGATGAAATTGCTCACTCCGACGGAAGCTCTGGATACGCTTGCTCAGAAGTCAGGGAATGGCCCATTGGTGATCGCAGATGTCTGGGATAACCCGGGCGGAGGTATGGCAGGTGATTCGACTGTAATCCTGCGTGCGATCATGGATCGCGGAACCACCGGTGCGGCGGTCGCGAGTATCTGGGATCCGGTTGCAGTTCAGTTCTGCTTCGCTGCTGGATGTGGCGCCAGTATTCCGCTAAGGTTCGGTGCCAAGTCAGGTCCCGGTCTTGGTGAACCGTTGGATGCCATTGTAACAGTTACGGGTTTGAGTGAAAAAAGCTCCATGCAATTCGGCGGGTCGATAGCGCGACTCGGCAGGTGCGCCGGAATTCGGCTCGGTGCGAATTTAGAGGTTGTATTGTCCGAAAATCGGGTGCAGGCATACACACCCGACATTTTTACTTGTGTTGGAATCGATCCGACTGAAAAGCAACTGCTGGTCGTCAAATCTACCAACCATTTTCGTGCCGGATTTTCGGATATAAGTGATCAGTTCCTGTATGTTGACAGCGGCGTTCCCTACCCTCACGACCCGCGCAAGACGAGTTACAAGAACCTAGAACGTGGTATTTGGCCGATTGTCGCCGACCCGAAACACGATTGCTGAAGCACAGTCGTATGCCCGGATATACTGGAAGCCACCATGAAGCAACCATACGCTATCGACAATCCAGATGAAATCCTTTCCCCGGGATTGGTCGTTTTCGAGGACATAGTGCGAGAAAACATTGCGCGCATGAAGGTAATCGCTGGCCAGAACCAACGCCTGCGACCGCACTGCAAGACGCACAAAATGGTTGACATTGTCAAAATGGAAGTCAGCATGGGAATCCTCAAGCACAAGTGCGCAACATTTGCCGAAGCGGAGATGCTCGCGATCGGCGGGGCGCGAGACGTTTTTCTCGCATACAACCCTGTCGGACCGAACATCACGCGCGCGGTTCGATACCGGGAACGCTATCCAGAAGTACGATTTTCTGTTGCTGCCGACCATCCCGAACCAGTAAAGGCTCTCAATGAAGCCATGGCGACAGCCGGAATCGAGATCGATGTTTTCGTCGACATCGACACAGGCTTGGGACGAACCGGATTGGTACCGGGTCCTGAAGCGCAGGCACTGTACGAGCAAATTCATCAAGCAAGCAATCTTAGGCCGGCGGGACTGCATGCCTACGATGGTCAGAACCATCAGACTCGACTTGATGAACGGAAAGCTGCCGTTGAAGAGTGCTGGAACTCCGTTCAGACACTAAGAAACGATCTTGAAAGATCCTCGCTTGCTGTGCCAGCAATCATCGCAGGAGGAACTGGCACATTTCCGTTGTATGCCAGCATAGACGCCCCTACGCTGGAGATGAGTCCAGGAACATGCGTACTGCATGACGACAGTTATGAAAAGTTGTTTCCTGATATGCAGTTTGTTCCAGCAGCACTGCTCCTGACTCGTGTTGTCAGCAAGCCGTCACCAGACAGAATCACTTTCGATTTAGGTCACAAGGCCTGTGCTTCTGACCCCCCAGCTGGCAACCGATTACGTTTCCCCTTCATATCCGACGCCAGAGAATTGCTGCATAACGAGGAACACCTCGTGATCAAAACGGCGAAAGCAGCCAACTACCGACCAGGCGATTTCGAACTGGCAATTCCAACTCACATCTGCCCGACATCTGCATTACACGAACAGGCTTGGGTCGTCAAGGATGGATTAGTCTACGATACCTGGAAAGTTACAGCAAGGGATCGTCAATTGAGTTTATGAGAACATATTGCTGAATATCCTCGTGTCGGCAATTTGATTCAGTGCTCGGTTACCCTGTTTGGCAATTTAACATAAAGATTTAACCATCCACGAACGCGGCTATAGCCGAATAATACGATTTTCGTAGCAACTCTTATGAACGATTAGATATGCCCGTCAAAATCCTCGCTTTCTCCAGTAACACCGTAATGCTGCCTCTCATTAAGAAACTGGCGGGCAATGAGGCTCAGTTTGTTAAGCAACAAAGTGCTGAGGTTAAACTGATAGATCTGAAGAACTATCCTTTACCCCCTGTACCATTCAGATCCTGAGAGGAATCGTGTGTATTGGAAAATGTATTGACCATCGGTGCGATGATGGATAGTCAAAAAATTATTGTAAGCTACCCGGAATACAATAGCGCAATCAGCCGACTTTTGAAAAAATCCATCGACTGGGGCTCGTGCCCGGTACCCGTCTAAATGGCACTTGCGGCTTTAATAGGGAATACTGTATTCTTGCTTGCTGAATATTCCGGTAAACCCGAAAGTATAAGAACTCTTGCAAGTGTTTAACCCATACTATCCCGTCTTGGAAAGATTGTTATTCCGAAGCAGTTTGGGTAGGGTGAACAATTGCGTAATTTAAATTCTCGGGGTCATTGAAATTACATCTGAAAATTGATTTTTTCTATGCTCATGTTTTATTGTAACGGCATAATTTTGTTGAAACCTTCGTTATTCAGTTTGTTCAAGACTTCGATCAGCATTTTAGCCTGTCTTTCACTCGGAACTTTCTTTGGTATACAAGTCGCTATTTGCAAAATGCTTTCGTCAGTTGGTGAGAGCATATTGTTGTTTCCACCCCAATCACGCACTTCCCTCCAAAACATTGAACCCGCTTTAAATACTGCGGTCTGAGCTTCAATGCCATCAAGGACTTTCTGGTCATTCCGCGCACCTCGATCATTGTTGTTTTTCTCTTCGATTGAAATAAAATATTCGTAAATTGCCGGTTGCCAGCTGATTTTTTTTGCTTTCACTCTATTCCAACAAAGACTTTGTTTCGCCCACTGTGTAACATTAGCAAAGCCAGCATCAGGAGTAACTAAAACATCGTATACTGCTTTCGCAACAGTTGCGAGAAAATTTTCAAAAATATCAGGTAGTGCCTGCAACCGCCAAATCTCTTGAAAATCCAAGCTAAGATTTCGCTCTTTCGCAAGAAATGCCAATTTAGAAATTGTGTAATAGACAATATTGGCTCGATAACCGCCTTGGTACCAGAGTTGATCTGACACTATCTTTTCAACTCTACGGAATACAATTGCTTTTGCAATGCTTTCTCTATACCATTCTTCATTGAAGTCCTCCGCTCTTTTTTTCCATGCTGTTTCGATATAGCCTGCAAACTCTGTGAAGTTTGTTTGTGCTCCTC
Source organism: Arenicellales bacterium (assembly GCA_963666625.1). GTDB lineage: Bacteria > Pseudomonadota > Gammaproteobacteria > Arenicellales > JAJDZL01 > JAJDZL01. The sequence continues at coordinate 1,503,514 of OY762925.1, read as the reverse complement.
GACTGACTAAATCTGGTTTTTCCCGCCATACGTTAATGAACTTAGCGAGGTCAGTTTTTGAAAAAAGTTGTGACCGAGGATGTTCTGAGTCAAATTTCCTACGTTCCGCGAGAGTGAGTAGTGAACGTGCCTCCGCATACTGACCCCTTGCGCGCTCGTAAAACCACTTTGTTTGCCTGAAAGTCCCTTCGGGGGAAGGGGCATAAATTTGCCGAGAAAATTTCTCTACACGAATATGAAAAGGATGATTGGAAAAAAAATCTGAAGAACTTACCCTATTCTGACTATTTGCAAACTCAGAAATTTTTGGCACTATATCACCTGTACGTTCCGGTTCGACAACAGATAGTTTCATTTGGACGAATATTTGTTGAAGATCAGTTTTGGAGCGAAATGCAAGGTGAATAGAAGCTGTCGTTTGGCCGCCATTGACAATTTGAAAATTCTTCATTCGGCGTAACATCAGCCCACCGTTTTCCTTTTCCAGTTCAATCTGCTCTGCGGTGGCTGTAATTCCATTGTTGTAAGCAAAGAACATTGAAGGTTCTGTTTCTAGAGTCGTTCTGATTCCTTTGTTAACCTTACCTCGTGCCTGAAGAAAGACTCTAACGTTTTGCTCTAGAAGTCTAGCACCCCACTGCTCGTATATTTTTGCTAAAACCGTACCTGGCAATATTGTCAAAAACGATTCGTGTTCCGAACTTGACCGCTGAGCGCGTAGAACGGGAATAGCACCTCCGAAGTCTTGTTCTAAATCTATTGCGATTTCATCTCGTCCATGTCCAACCGTATCAAATCGAAATAACCGCTTAATGTCCCACACGCTGTAAGTGATGACTTTGCCGTCAAAATTTTCTGCTGCTCGCCCGTCGACGCGATCGCTTAATTCACGATTGCTAATTAGAAGCAGGCGCACTTTATATAAGTCGTCCCAAATAAACGAAATCAAATCAGCAAGTTCGAACACCGGACTCGACTCTTCAAGCGAATTTCGCCACTTTGGGTCGAGTGCCTTTTTTAAAAATTTTGATAATCTACGAAAATATGAATCCATATCTGTTTTCGTAAGCCGTTTTTGTTCTTGGGATTGAAAAAAATCTGAAATTATTAGGTTTAGTGTCCCAGATTTATCCTCAATTGGATTTCCGCCGTACCCATCGACTTCTACTCCAGTTCCGCTCGGTCCGCGATACATCACATTGACGAAATTATTGAATTCACCCGCCTCAATTAGGACTTCACAATACTTTTCAAAGAAGTATTCTTTACTATAGATACCGGACGCGTGAGAACCAGAAACAATATCTTGAAAAAATTCCTGAGAAAATGATTCAAGCTCGTTAGTTAACATCGATTAGTCTCGGCAAATTCTGCAATTAATTTCGACCTGTCTACTTTATACTCGCAACATGCTTCCAAAGAGATCGTATATCGTACCCCTTCTACACCAATGGGATACATTGATGGCGTAATTCTTGGGAATTCGTTTTCGACTCTATAGATTGCTTCCCGTCCAATTATCCATAGATACTCGGAATAGTCTAGTTCAAAATCATATCCAACAGCTGCTAGGCAGTTTTCAAACAGTTCTACGGATGAGATATCGACTTCAGAAATTCTCGATCGAATTCGATTCAGAATGTCTCCTATTGTAACTGCGTTCTTTTCGTTTTGATTCGCCGGTAAAACTTCAATGACATATAAGTACAGTGCGGTGGGTGATTTTGATGCCAATTGATGCTCCGAGGAAATTAGAACAGTTGCTGTAGCAGTATCATTCTTTGTTTTGACTTCAATTTGTACGTTTCCATACTCAAAATCCTTTTGATTTCCAAAGGGTCCTTTCCAAACACCAATCGCCGAGTAAGCATCCAAATTTGGTAGGAGGTAGCTCTCAAGAAATACAAGTTCTCCGATTAATCCTTGCAATTCGGATCGACTCAAGCCACCCTTTATCCCTTTCAAAAGTCTGTGCCATCCCCATGTTCTATTCAAAAATCGTTGAATCAATTCTGACTCAGTTTTTGCCGTTTCAATTGCTTCGATAATGTCGATGCACAGACGATAGAAGAGATCACGTTGATCTAGCTGCAAGAGACGTAGAATTAACCGTACTCGCTTGCCATTTACTTCTTGGAGATCCATCCGAAGTCCTTTGAAATTCGGCAATCTAGTCGGAATATTCTGGTCGATATCACAATTCAAAATTAATAGACAATTCTGCTTTGAATCAACTGCCCAATACAAGTCCCATGCCAAGGACTCGTTAACCCTTTTTGCATTGACATTCTCGATATCGACTGGTGGATCAATATTGCTCCATGGATTTTTTGATTCATTCATCTCCTTCAACCTCTTTTTCATCTTCTAATAGGTAATGTTGATGACTCCATGTAGTATTTACGAGATATTCAACTCTTTGCTCATTTTCTATCCTTGGAAAACTAATGCTCCAGGCGATTACAGGTTTGTCATATTCTGGTTGCTGATTTTCTTCTCCAATTTTAAGTAGATGTATAACGAGAAGTGGTTTCATTCTAACTTTTCGATAGAAGCGGTCGGGACATTTCGAAACTGATTTTCCGTTACGCCCTCTACTATCGGATTTTCTGAAAAGTTCTTCCGCTTCTTTGACCTCAGCTTCACTGAGCCCAAAAATGTCAATTCCTCCCGTAGCAACCTTCCTGTTATTACCTATCAGAAATCCGTCTTTAAGCTCAGCACGTCCTTTTTTTCTTCGTTGACAGGTAATTTCAATTCCCAGCAATTTTTGATCTATAAGTGGAAGTTTGTCGTTAGTTTTGACAATTGGAAAAAGCACGTCCCAAACACTCAGTCTATTCTGAGAGTGTTTCTCAATATATTGTCGAATTGGCTGAGTATCTGTTAACTGCGATTCTTTGTGGTTTTGGAAATGTAGTAAAAAATCAGTAACTGTCGAAACCGGAACATCCACCGCCATCCGACTTTCAGACTTCTCAGTGGTATTTTTTAAAATTTTTTGTGGATACTTATCTAGTTTTTCGAGAGTTTGAATTAAGTCGGTTACTGCATTTCGATTGGCATCGAGATCTTCTCTTTTGCTTGACAAAGCGTATGTTTCTATCAATTTCGCAGATAAACCCAACTGCACCACATGTGACCTGCTTGAGCCCATTTTGTTGCGAGCAGTAACAATTAATGAGGTTGGGTGACTTCGTACTTTTAGTCCAAATTGCCGCGGAGTTGCACCGACTCGCTCCATCGATTTCAAATCTTCTCTTAATTCTTCAATCGACTCAGATATGTGAGAGTACCATCCAGCCGCTTCTTCTGATATCCAGATTCTACAAAGATCTTCGTAGCCTTCTCGATATCCAAACCATCTGCCCATTTGCATGAGAGTATCGTACATTATCGACCTTCTCAAGTAATAGCTAATGCTTAATCCTTCCAAAGTTAAGCCGCGTGACAACGAAAATCCGCCCACTGCTATGACGTTGAAACCATTTTGTGAATGTTCTGCATAGTTCAAACTGCCGGGAGAGTTGCTATTGACTTCAACGACCCTAATCCGGGCGGCGCCTTCATAGAGATGGGGTTTTATTTCTTCCCAAGTGCACGAACAGATTTCAGCAAATTCTTGCTCAAATATGTCATAGAGTTCGGCGATTTCCGGGTCGAGCATTGCTTCGTTATTCGGTTTCTCGCCATTTACTCGAAGGCTAACGCGGACGTCTTCAACGGATTCGTGTATCTCGTTACGCAATTGTCTCTGCACAGATACAAATCGAGAAGCATTAACCAACATGGAATTATGCATTGACGTTTGACCTCGAACCAAGCGTATGGAAATTACGATTACAAAAGCTCGAATTGCTTTCTTAAGGCTTCCTGGCAATTCAATGACCGGAAAATCAATTTTGTGGTTTATAGGAAAGATATCTTCATGATCATCAATAATTCTGGTAGGTTCGTTAACGTCAGTAGATTCGCCAACTTCGTAGTTCAAAAATACCTGTTGGGGTCCAAAATAGTTGCTCGGTGGGTCTAGACTGAGAATAAAGTCCCTCGGAAACAAGTCCTCACCAAACATTGCGTCATCGCTGTCAGGGTCAATAAAAATATTTGCAAATGGAGTCGCTGTATAGCCTACGTAACAGCTCCGACTGAACGTTTGAAGCAGTTGTCTGATTTGCCCATTTATTTTTGAAACTTCGTCAATACCTCTTTTTATGTTAATTGACGCGTTGTCCGCTTCGTCATCAATCAAGAGCATTGGATGATCGACTGTCATTGTGTCAATCTTCGCATTATTTTCAGTCAGCCATTCAAGTAGATTTTTCAATGTATTAGCATTTTTCTTTATTACAAAGACAACTGGTTCCGCTTGATCTATAGGAATTCCAGAGACTGCGATAGCTGTGGTTCTTTGGAAGTCAATAAGAGAGTTAGTGAATGAAACTGGACGTCGTGTACGGTCGAATCGTCCAACTCCTACTATTTTTGATTCTTTTTCAAAGCTCTTTGTACTATCAAATCCGATAAATCCTTCGTCAATCCGAATTTGAGTTTGATTTCTAAGGTTATTGTGAATTCCTGCGATTACAACAATTACTTTGTAGCCCGCATCGGCAGCTTTACAGATTAGTCCAATGTAATTTGCCGTTTTTCCAGATTGGACGTGCCCAACTACCATTCCTCGTCGCTGCCACTTACCTACCTTTTGGGGGTTTTCCAGATGATCAAGAATTCTTTGTGTGCTGTCATCAATAGTAGCAAGCACTTGATGTGAAAGATTTTTTTGGCTTAAAAATTTTCTATACCGCGTCCAATAATATGGATCAATATTGGGAAGCATAGCATCCAACCAAGGTTCAAAGTCTTCCCCTGGTAATATTGCGCCTATATTCATTGATACACCGTGGACAGTCTCGAAATGCCGCACTAATCCTTTCGCGTCTTCATCCGTTATCGGATAAATTTTTCTTACTTTTTGAATTAGCTCCTCAATTCTTTCTTGCGTTGGTCGGTCTGTCGCTAGTACCGCACCTACCATTTGCTTGATTTTTTCAATATTTTCTTCGGTCATGAATTCATTTCCGTACTCGAAATGTAGTTTATGATTCGCAAGGTTTCGGCCCAGTTTTCTCTAAATGGATCAACTACTTCCATCATGGTCAAAATTTCCGAACTACAAATACCTTCATTTTCTAGCGAAGTGTACGTAGATTCAACCAGATCCGCAAATGTTTCTGAACTCTCAATTTGCTGACTGATCGCTCTTGGGTCTGCGCTATAGTCAATAAATAACGAGTCTATTGGAATTGTCGTTTCGATTAGCCGCAAAATTTTCTTAAATTCTACGCATTGTTTTTCATTTATTTGATGTACAAATTTTGTAAGGGCAGGATGGTCTTCATTTAAACAGTAATTTATTCGACTTTTATCCTGTCGGCGTCTCCAAACATGAAGTGGTGAGTTCTGAGTGAGATGTGCCCCTCTTTTTCTGTAAACTTTTTTTGAAGTTGCACCGATTCTTTGTATTAGGTTTCGAAGTTTTTCGCGAACTAGTGGGGGAATTTGTGCAGATGCTTTTTTAATGTCAATCTTCCAGTATGCATCAAGTTTATTCGTAATGTCGATTTGTACTCTCGATAATTTCGTAAGTTCCGATTGTTTTGCGAGACCGAACCACGTCCCGTGTATGATCAATCGATTGTTTCTGTATAAATAAAAGCCTTGATTCTTTACATAGCCTTCGGATCGACCAAATTTTTCCCACTCTTCCCTGCTAACCTTAACGTGATGCGGAAGAGTGTAAGGCTGTATTCGAATGTCATCACCTTTGAATTGGAATATTTCACAAGGGTCGCGTAGAGTGGCTGGGTGTTTTGAATTGAATGGATCGAATGCGATTAGCTCGCGTCCATTTAGGTCAATCCGGACTTTCTTGTTTCCGGGTATTTGGCCTGACAAATATCGATGAAAGACGAACTCAATATGGCTCGCCGTCTCATCAATTTGTCGCGTAATATGATGCTGGTCAAAGCCTGCAGATTTGTCTAATAGGCGATCGAGCTTTTCCCAGATAACTAAAGTTCCTGGAGATGGCAGGTAGCTTATCCACGGAACTTGTGATAGGTCATTTGGAATTTCAACTATCCATTTATCTTCAGTTGCTATGGTATCTAAGTCCCATATTGCACATGAAGTTTGATGATTTTTTCTAGATACAACTGTAAGTCGCCGACATTGAGAAAATGAAGCAGTTTTTAACCCAAGTCCGAATCGGCCTAAGTCCGAATGTTTTCGTGTATCTTTAGGATTTTTTGTCCCTAGTCTCATCGCTTCTAGCAAATCCACATTATTCATTCCAACCCCATCATCGACGATCGCAATTGCCGACTGATCGGAATTGGTATTCGATAACAATCTGATGTGACTTGCCTGCGCCGCGATTGAATTATCAATAATGTCAGATACTGCGGTTGGTAACGAATATCCGACATCGCGAAGGCTTTCTATGAGAATTGAGGCTCTTGGAGCAAGTTTTTTTGTTTCGTTACCCATACTCGATTCGTGGAATTTTGCAAATGCTGCAATTTCAGCTGAAATATGCCAAAATAATAATCATTATTAGATTTAACAACAGTATCGTGACTTATCTCAATCAATATAAGATAATAGTAATAAGAAATATATGGAAACCGCTCAATTGTCAGTTGTGCGAGCAATATATAGTTTCAGTCGCTACGGAAAGCCATCTCACTATCCCAACACGGATGGTAATGCGATAGGCCACGACAAGCTTACGTATTCAGTCCACACTCCATGAAATACCATTTGTCGCGTGAACTAAACGTTAGTTCGAGGGCACTCGAGCTACACAAAATGACAAATTTTCGAATCGGAGAATTTTTCTGCGGACCAGGTGGAATTGGACTCGCGGCAAAAATGACGACGCTCCGAGTCAACAAAAAAACATACAGATTTGAACATCGTTGGGCAATTGACAGTGATAAAGATTCTTGTGAGACATACAAAAGAAATGTATTTGGAACCGATTGTCCTAATGGTGTACATCATGCTGACATTCGTACATTTCCAATATTAGACCTCGAGCCTGTCGACGGACTATTTTTTGGGTTTCCATGTAATGATTTCAGCTTAGCAGGAAAATCAAAAGGATTAGAAGGTGAGTATGGTTCCCTATATAAGTACGGAGTTGAATTCATTGACCATATGAACCCACTATTCTTTTTTGCCGAAAATGTTTCCGGATTATCGAGCGTTGATAAAGGTAAAGCTTTTCGCGGGATCATCGATGAACTAAAGGACGCCGGCCAATATGGGGGCTATAACCTCACCACACATCTGTTCAATTTCGACCAGTACGGCGTTCCTCAAGTTAGACGACGTTACATTATTGTTGGATTTCGACGGGATTTGGAACTGGTATTCGAAGTTCCCAAACCGAATTACGTTCACAATCGAAAATCTGCTCGAGACGCAATTGAATCACCTCCAATTCCTAGTGAAGCTAGTTGTCAAGAATCCACTACCCATTCGAAAACAGTTGTAGAACGTCTAAAGTATATAGAACCTGGTAAAAATGCTTGGAACTCAAATCTACCCGAGCATTTGAAACTAAATGTCCAACGCGCCAAGTTAAGTATGGTTTACCGTCGCCTAGACCCCGATAGACCGGCATATACGGTTACAGGCAGTGGAGGTGGGGGAACACATGTATATCACTGGGCGGAGCCTCGAGCACTAACTAACCGCGAACGAGCGAGGCTACAAACTTTTCCCGACGACTTCGAGTTTTGTGGGTCTAAAGAAAGTGTGCGGCGTCAGATCGGAATGGCAGTTCCTGTGAAAGCTGCTCAATGCATACTAAAAGCAATTCTAAAAACCATTGCTGGGGTTGATTATTCATCAGTCGAACCGTCTGTATCGTCATAGTACTTATGTAATTTATGATATGGACAATATTGCAAAAACCAGATACATACGAAGGAAATATGTAAAATCTGATTAACAATCGAAGCCAATATAATCGTCAATAACAATTTTGAAATTCACTCAATTACATATACGTCACCTATGAATCTTCAACTGATAGATTATGAGAATTAGTCTCCATTAATTTTTCAGTTTAATCCAGCAAGTGTCAAAACTCTATAAATGTTCAAAATTCGTTCATCAAATATTTCAGTTAATGTCAGCTTTAACTATTCGCCGACTATCTTTGAATGGCAGAATGTTTCAAGTCGATATTTTGAAATGATAGAAAGTAAGCTTGTTCCGATTCTCGGAATTAGTGATCTTGGCAACTTTACGGTTCAGTCCGGCAATTCCGTTGGGGATATCGTTGCAAGATACGACATTTTCGGTGGTAAGAATTCAGTATCTCTACGTGCGAATAGCCTATCCGCTGAATTTCCGAACTTACTTCCAGGTGATTCAGAGCTAGTAATTAATATAATTCGAGCAGTCTATAGTGGATTTCGTGAGAGATTTTCTGAGCGGAAGTGTTCAGTCACTCAAGTCAGATTATTTGATCATGTAAAGTTGATTGATGGTAAGTCACAGGAGTATCTCTATCGCTACTTGAAACCATTTCAAAATACCAAGCCAAATGAACTTGATTTGGAGTTTGAACCAACTGGGAGAATTTTCGTAAAGAGCATAGTTGATAATTGGAATGCTATTTGTATGGTAGAAAAAAGTGAACTACTTGAGAACTCGCTGTTTCTGCAAATAATACTGACACTAAACATTAATGAGGACGATAATTTCGATACAATCTTGGATAGTTTCTATCGTCACTTCAATAGTTGTGTATCAATTCTGGACTTACAATATACCAATGAGGAATAGCCAGTTTGTTAAATTATTCCCAGTCATCGTTAGAAAATATGGCATCTTTCAAGGAGCAGCTAGCACGCTCAGAGTTTTTGTCTAAAGTCGAGAGAGAACGAAAAACATTTCAATCACCAGCGAGAGTATTCTTTGCTATTCAGACTTTAAAAAGTCAAATATCAAGTTATCCTCAGTCACCAATTCATGATATTGGCACTACTCGTCACGTGATTATCAAGGTGTTTGCAAATACTTGTAGACGATGGCAACTGAATAATCAACAGCAGTTGATTTTATTGGGTTATAGAGGAAACGATGCTATTGGTGGCGAATTGCTTGCTGGTCACACCAACGAGTTACCACGTGATGTAGAAGATCGTGCTGGACTCGTAATAGGTATCGGTTTGGGTCTCAGTGCTATATTCGGGAATAATGTTGAAGCCGAGTTAAGCTGGCTCAATCTTCACCGAAATGTATTGGGGCGCAAATCCGCTAAAGAATACATGCTTGACGGAGGAATGGTTAATTTGTTCACAATTTCTGAGATGATAAATCGTGAACGAGGAATTTAGATTTGCTGGAGGCTTTAGGAACAAGAACTGTTCACGAAACTGTTTACCGCATCACGTCTTTACCATCCGAAAAATTATTGGAGGAGCGAGGAGCCAACTCCGAAAGTTTGGATGAAATTAGAAACTTATTGAATAGTTTGGGAAATCCGCTTACCGTTGATCAGATCATTGATCATACTTTCCAACCTAAGCCTAAGGGAGATGAATCAAATCCATTTCCTGTATCGCGATTTAGTGATGGTACATTTGGAGTCTTTTACTCCGCTATCGAGATACCCACCTGTAAGCGGGAGGTTGAATCCCATCTTGCCGATGAAATTGCTGAGAATGGAAGTGAAACACTACCGTATACGCGCTACTATCAACTAATTGAGTGCAATTACTCAGGTACTACCGTAGACTTGCGCGGTAAAGAAAAAGTTCATAGCGAATTAGTGAGTTCAGATAAAACAGGATATCATTTTTGTCAACAGTTGGGAGCTGAAGCAAAAGAGCTTGAATTAGCTGGTTTACTCACTCGGTCGGCTCGTCAGGCCGGTGGTACATGTGTTCCAGTTTTTGAAAGAGTCGCCTTATCCAATCCCAATATAGTGCGTGAGGTTGTATTGACAGATTCGGGAGATGGGATGAAGTTTCAGAACTCCTAAGTGCTTCGTTCTGATAGTTGTTATCGGGATTACGCCATACCAGCTCAAATTCAGATTCGAGTTTACGATGACCGCTTGTTTATTTGGAATCCTGGAGATTTACCCGAGGATTGGACGGTGCGAGAGTTATTAGGTCCACACTCATCTCGACCCTACAATCCGGATATTGCAAATACATTTTTTCGAGCGGGCGAAATAGAATCCTGGGGTCGTGGCATCCAGCGAATTTTCGAATCTTGCCGCAAGCTACAGTCGCCTAAACCAGAATTTCAGATAGGACCGAGCGATTTCTGGATTAAGTTTAGGTTTTCGGATTCGTATATCGACCAACTTACGTCTCGTTCAAGTATTGGTGGAACCAGTGATGCAGGCAAGAAAATTGGCAAAACACTGCCAACCATCGACCAAGAAAACACCCAAGAAATCGACCAAGAAAACACCCAAGAAAAAATTTTCGCTTTACTGCGGGAACACCCTAATCTCACTCGCAAGGAGTTGGCAACCGGAATTGGAATCACTTCCGGCAGCATCAAATATCATCTTGATACACTGAGAAAAGCAGGTCGAATTCGCCATGTCGGTCCAACCAAGAAAGGCAATTGGGAAGTCATCGAAAATAAATTTAGCAAAACACTGCCAAAAACCGCCCAAGAAAACACCCAAGAAAACACCCAAGAAATCGCCCAAGAAAACACCCAAGAAAAAATTATCGCCTTACTGCGGGAACATCCTAATCTTACTCGCAGTGAATTGGCAACCAAGATTGGCATCACCTCCGATAGTGCCAAACATCACCTTGGCACACTAAGAAAAACAGGTCGAATTCACCGTGTCGGCCCAACCAAAAAAGGACATTGGGAAGTCATCGAAAATGATATCGATCGAAGAGGACTTGATCGGAGTAAATAAGTGACAGCACGGAATTTTACCGAGAAAAATTCACAACGCTTGCGTACAATGATAACCGCAAATGGTGTCCTGTATCGCGCTTAGTGCAAAAAAAATCGATTGAAGCAATGATTAGGGTAAACTCGGTCTACTTGATCGCCGTCTGTTTTATTGCATCATTGAGTACAGCAAATGCGGAAATGCTAGAGACATCGTCAGACAAACTTGCAACTCTAATCGAGGAAGGTGTGGCCGTCATTGACGTACGAACACCTGACGAATGGCGGACAACCGGTGTGATTCCAGAAAGCCATCTTCTGACCTTTTTTGATAATCGGGGCAACTACGATCTGAACGACTGGCTTTCCAAATTTACCAAACTGGCAGGTCCTGAAGACGGTGTTGTCATCATCTGTGCCGTCGGAAACCGATCACGGGTGATCAGTCATTTCCTGAGTTCGGAACTTGGGTACCAAAAGGTGCATAACGTCACCCAGGGAATAGAGCATTGGATTGGGAACGGCCATCCCGTAAACAAATGGCCGTAACATTCGAAGTTCGACTCTAGTCGCTTCCGATACGATCGATCTGCGTAACTTCCTCCGCCGACAGCTGAACATTCACCGCGTTCGCACTGCTGACAGCACTTGAAATTCGACTTGCCCCAGGGATTGGCAGTATGTTGTCGCTTTTCTCCAGCAACCACGCCAGCACGATCTGATACGCCGTCACTTCGTGCTTTTCCGCCAACCGCGAAAGTACCGCTTCATCACGTAACATGACGTGATTCGTGCCGCCGCCCATCGGACTGTAGGCGATATAGGTGATAGATTGCTGCCTGCAGTAGTCAATCAGTCCATTATTTAGATCTCTTTGGTGAAACACACTGCAACGGTTCTGTACCGACAAGATTGTGGCAATCGACATGGCTTCGTCTATCTGGTTTCGATCGACGTTGGACAACCCGATATTCTGAATTTTTCCTTCCGACTTGAGCCGAGCCAGCTCTCCGACCGAATCTGCAAATGGTACCAGTGCATCCGGCGCATGGAGCTGATACAGCGCAATCGTCTCTACATTCAGGTCTTCCAAACTTTTTTCGCAAGCACTACGCAAGTCCTGCGGTGACCCTCTTCTTTCCCAGCGACCTTGCGGGCGAACCAGACCTCCCTTGGTAGCGACAACAATATCGCTGTCGTCTATCGAATCAAGCGCCGATGCGATTGTACGTTCGTTCAGACCGATGTCCTGATTGTCCGTGCAGTAAACGTTTGCAGTGTCTATGAAATTCATTCCTGCATCAATTGCAGCGTGAATTACCGCAACCGCGTTGTCCAGTGGCAGACTGCCGCGGATGCCAAGCGGCATGGCTCCCAGACCGATTGGAAATACCTCTAAATTTGTTTCGCCTATTTTTCGTCTCATTTGTGAATTCCAATTACAGATCAACTGCGCTAATGTTACTTAATTTGGAAGTGTCTTTCACAGGCAATGACGAATAATATATCGATTCCGCCGTATCGACTGTATTTGGAATTCAAAACAGGATAATTCCGAGTCACAATCGCTCGTGCGACGCCCTCTTTGGAATCAACTTCTATGAATCCGCTCGATGGTCGTTCGTCACCGTGACTCTATGCATCACCCGACGGTGTGGCAGGTAATCTGCAAGAGCATAATGCATTGTGCAACGATTGTCCCACATGGCGACCGAGTTCTCGGTCCAACGAAACCTGACCTGGAATTCCGGCTGGATGACATGGTCGTAAAGATAATTGAGCAATCTGCGAGACCGTGATGTGGTCTCACCTTCCACTTGTACAACGAAGGCAGGGTTGTAATAGAGAATCCGTCGACCTGTTACCGGATGGATCTTGACCATGGGATGAATAGCGCTGCCAAAGTTCAGGTGCGCATCGATCAGCGCGCTCGCATCTCCATCCGGTTGGCCAACTGTGAAGTCGTTCCGAAAATCTCCCATATCGTGAATCGCGCGCCGGCTCTCGACTTCCTGTTTCAAGTCTTCGGGTAACGCATCATAGGCTGCAGTCAATGATGCCCAGATCGTATCTCCACCGTATGGTGGAATCACTCTGCTGTGCAGTATCGATGCAAAGGGAGAGTCCTCGCGATATGTAAGATCGGTGTGCCATGAATCCACATTGGGTGGGTTGTCCGGACCGAAATCAATAACAGTGATTGCAGGAAACTTCTCCAATCCAGGATAGACCGGATGCTGCCGGTCAAGCGCTCCGAAACTTTCTGCCAGAGCGACGTGAACGTCGGGGGTCATGGCCTGATTCCGAAAAAAGATTACTTGATGCTCTATCAACAGCCGATAGAGTTCATCACACAATTCGGCGCTTGGCGTACTCGAAAAATCCACACCCTCAATTTCCGCGCCGATTACAGGCGTGAGTTTGGTAACTTCTAAGTTGCTCATGGGACGATATTCATATTTGTAACTACTTGATAACAATATGAGGGTTGTCGGCACAAAGAATACGCTAAATTCATTTAAATTTCCCGACTACAAATGCGTAAATTGAAACTTATGCTATCAGAATCCCCAGTCGTCGGGATCGGTACCCGTTCGATCACATGGCATCACGGTTTCAATTCCACTCTGCTTGCGTCGCAACTAACTATAATTTCAACCGCAATATTTATGGTCCATCACCCAATTCAAATTCGAATATGAAAATGATGTACGCGGACGACTATCAGGACAGTCCCTATTGGTGGGAGGCAGCACCGAGACAACAGCTTCCATCTGTATCCGATTCGGATTTGCCGAAAACGGCGGATGTCCTGATTATCGGTTCCGGATACACCGGACTGAACGCCGCACTGCAGACTGCGCGCGCAGGTCGATCAACACTGGTTCTGGAAAGGGATCTGGTGGGCTATGGATGCAGCAGTCGCAACGGTGGTCAGGCAGGTACAAGCTTCAAACCGAGTTTGTCCAAACTCGAAAAGAAATTCGGCCGCGATACTGCGATCAGAATGTCGCGTGAAGGTCACCGCGCGCTCCAGTACTTGAAAGATCTGATTGAATCTGAAAACATAGACTGTGATTTCGAACAGAATGGAAGACTGATCGGGATTCATAGGAAGCGCTCATATGAGCGAGTAGCACGGGATTACCAATCCATTCCGGACGAAATCAAGCACGAGTTTCACATGATTCCAAAAGCCGAACTTCGACAGGAAATCGGCTCGGATTTCTTTTTCGGGGGTTGCGTATTACCGTCGCATGGGGCGTTGCATCCCGGAAAATATCACTCCGAACTGCTGGATAGAGTCCTGCAATCAGGGGCGACTGTCATCGACCGCTGCAATGTCACACGATTGGAGAGGCTTTCTGATCGGTTCAATGTCCACACAACCAAGGGTACATTCAACGCAACCGATGTGATTCTGGCTACAAACGGATATACGCAAAGCCAGTTCCACTGGCTCGATAAACGAATTCTGCCGATCGGAAGTTTTCAGATTGCAACCGAAGTCCTGCCGGATTCAGTAACTTCGGAACTCAATCCCAATGCACGTGTCATTTCGGATACACAATTGGTCGGAAATTATTTCCGCCTGTCGCCCGACCATAAGCGACAGATATTCGGTGGTCGCGTAACATTCACGGAAGCGACTTCCGAGTCTGGTTCCAAGGTGCTATATGAGCAGATGCTGAAAATCTATCCGCAACTGAAAGGTACGAAAATCACCCATGCATGGGTTGGGTTTGTCGCCTATACGACGGATATCAGCCCTCATATCGGAGTTCAAGATGGCGTGCATTACGCCATGGGTTACTGCGGTTCAGGAATTACACTGTCCAGTTACTTCGGAATGCGGGTCGGACAAAAAGTTCTTGGAACAAAAGAAGGGGATACGGAACTGGATCGACTGGAATTTCGGTCCTGGCCATCAATCATCCATAAGAAACCGGTAATGGCGGCGGCAACGCAATTGACCAGACTGGCGGAGAATTTTATCTAACGTCGCAGGTGAGACTGATTTGCGATTTCACTGCTTTGTCAGTTTTTCTGCCAGGTTGGCCGTTACTGCGTCAATTCCTGACTTTTTGATCTCGGAATTCAGAATCGTGCGATAGTTGATCGCGAAACTCACTCCCTCAAAAACCACGTCGTAAACCTTCCATCCGTCGCCATCCTCATTGGTCATACGAAAGTCGATTTTCACTTCATTGGACCCGGGATATTTGACGACCATGGGCACTACGGCGCGTCCCTCCCTGTTGCCTGGTTTCGCTTGCCGGATAGTAATGCTATCAAGGTAGGTATCAAGCTTGTCTTGATTGCTGACAATCGCGGTGACAAAAGTGCGAAGAAGAAACTGCGTCAGGATTCTGGTAAATTCAGTTCTTTGCTGTGCAGTCGCTCTTTTCCAATGTGCGGCCAGGATCAGCTTGGAAAATTTGTCAACATGCAGTTTGGGAAGCAATTCCCGACGAACCACATCAGTTGCTACGGCCTTGAGCGCTTCACTATCGCTCGAGCTGGCAACGATTTGCCCGTATATAACATGGATGGTTTCTGAAACTGTTACCCTGGCACTCTCTATATTCGCTTCGGCGAATTTTGCACCACCGGCGGCAACAAACAAGACAGCAACAGAGAAAAGATAGAAATTTTTCAAATTCCTTTTCATGAAAACGGATTATATTCGTATATTCAGGCTTCAATTGCTGTCAGAATAGAAAATTCGAGAAATGTATCAAAAATACTTGCAGCTGCTTCATCTGGTCTATGAAATGCAGGCATCGGAGCAGGGTATCACATATGCGCAGATACAGGAAAAATTCCACGTATCCCGTCGGACCGCGGAGCGAATGGTCAAGGCCGTCGGTGACTCGTTTCTTGAGATTGAACTGGCCACCAAGCGTCCCAAGCGATGGCGTCTCAAACGTATCATTCCGACTCCCAACCTCACTCTTGAGCAGATTTCGATACTGCAGGCCGCATCTCGTATGTTTGAAGAAAACTCCATGCCCGCATACGCCATACAAACAGAAAATCTGATAAAAATGCTGCGTGCGAATATGAATTCAGCGGCACAGCAGGTCGTGGAACGGGATTCCGAGATCCTGTATGAATCGGAGGGTTTTGTGGCCAGACCCGGTCCTCGGGAGTACGTCGACCCGGAACTCATAAGGGAATTACGTCACGCCATCCTTGCCTGTCAGACTGTCAGTATCAAGTACACCTCGAGCAATGAATCAGAGCCCAGGATTCGAACAGTCCACCCATATGGATTCCTGCATGGGGTGCGTCAATATCTGGTAGCTTTCAACCCCAACCCGACTTCAGGCGGATTCCGTACCTACACGATGGCGAAAATAAGAAGTCTGGAAGTGCACCAACGCCAATTCTTCGAGCGCAAGGAAAATTTCAATTTCCAGGACTTCCTCAGTACAAGTTTTGGTGTATTTCAGGAAAAACCATATAACATTGTGTGGCGGTTTGATGCGGATGTTGCGCGTGTCGCACAGGAATGGAACTTTCATCGTTCCCAGAAAATTCGACGCATGCGGGACGGTCGATTGGAAGTCTCATTCAGAGCAGGTGGAATCAACGAAATGGCTTCACACCTCATCACCTGGGGAGATAAAGTTGAAGTCGTAAAACCCAAGAAACTGATCGAACGTTTGCGCGAGATCAGAGACGCCATCCGAGTACCGGACTGAGCTCGAATCAAAAGATTACGAATGGACGTGCTTTGATTCCCGCCTGCGGGAATGCAGTACCGGCTCCGTGTACCCGTTGGGTGACTCCACTCCTTTGAAAACCAGGTCAAGCGCGGCCTGGAAACCGACACTGGCATCATAATCCGGTGCCATGTTCCGATAGTTGTCAGCCCCTTCGTTCTGCCGATCGACTATTTCTGCGACTCTCTTGAAAGTATCAATCACCTGATCGCTTGTAACCAGACCGTGTTGAAGCCAGTTTGCAATCAGCTGGCTGGAAATTCTTAGTGTGGCTCTATCTTCCATAAGGTTGATTTCATTGATGTCGGGAATCTTGGAGCAGCCAATTCCCTCCTCGACCCAGTGCACCACGTAACCCAGAATGCTCTGGGCATTGTTCTCCAATTCCTTTTCAATCACATCCTGTGAAAGCTCCTCTCGCAATACTGGTTGCTCAAGCAAATCAGCCAGCTTGACTCGTTCTCGGGATTGAATCAGGCGCTGAACCTCAAGCACATCCACTTCGTGATAGTGCAGCGCATGAAGAACAGCCAGCGTCGGTGACGGCACCCAAGCGGTATTTGCACCCGACTCAGGGTGTCCGCGTTTTGTCGTGTACATCGCCTTCATCAGATCAGGCATCGTCCACATGCCTTTTCCGATCTGACCGACGCTGTAGACGCCTGTATCGACACCCACCTCAACATTCCAATCTTCATAGGAATGAAGCCAATGTGCTTTTTTCATCTGATCCTTTGTAATCGTCGGCCCCAACGTCATCATTGTGTGGATCTCGTCCCCGGTGCGGTCCAAGAATCCGGTATTGATGAATATCACACGATTTCTGGCTTCCCGAATGCACTCCTTCAGATTGATGGTTGTGCGTCGCTCTTCGTCCATGATCCCGATCTTGAGCGTGTTCCGGTTAAGTTTCAGAACATCCTCTACGCGCGCGAACAGCTCGACGGTAGCTGCGACTTCCTCCGGCCCATGCAATTTCGGCTTGACTACATATACACTTCCACAACGACTGTTAGGAAACGCTTTCGCTCCTTCACCTGTCAGATTGTGCTTGGCACAAAGACTGATCACCATCGCATCCAGAAAGCCTTCTGGAATCTGCTCTCCCGACTTGGTTTTCACAGCGTCCGTGTACATGTGGATGCCCACATGCCTGACCAGCATCATGCTTCGCGCTGAAACAGTTACCGACATTCCATAGGGATTGGTGAACTCCATATCCGGATTGAGCGAACGCTCAATGACTTTTCCACCCTTCTCGAATTCTGTCGTCAGAGTGCCCTTCATCAATCCGAGCCAGTTTCTGTATGCGACTGTCTTATCGGCAGCGTCCACTGTCGAAACCGCATCCTCGAAATCCTGAATTGTAGTTACAGCAGCTTCCATGGCGACATCACAGATGCCGGCCGGGTCGTTCCGACCGATCAATGAGCCTCGATCTATCAGCAGGCGAAAAAATAGACCGTTGTTGTAGAGCAAAATCTCGGAAGGGTCATACATCAGCCCGAGAAACCCGGCAAACTGCCCTGAAGACTTCAACGTGGTGAAACTGCCGTCCTTGAGTGTCACATTCAGCTCGAGTGTTCGGTGCCCGGCAGGTGCAATGAAATATTTCTTTGCATCGGTATGACTGCCGAATTGCAACGGCACTACCCGGTCCAGGAATTTTCGGGTCCACTGAATAACCCTGCCACCGCGCTCCGGATCATATTGCGCCGGCGGATCGCTGGGCTCCGGCTCAGATTCCGCAACACCGGATGTATAGAGAGCATCGTACAGACTGCCCCATCGGGCATTCGCCGCATTCAGTGCATAACGGGCATTGTCAACCGGCACGACCAGCTGTGGTGCACTGACATCGGAGATTTCTCTGTCGACATTCTCCACCTCAACCTTGAAGGGCTGACCCTCGTCGACCAGATAGCCGATCCGCGAAAGGAACTCTCTATTTTCTTCTACCGAGTAGTCTTTGGCATGATCAGTGGAATTCCAATCGTCGATTTTCTTCTGAATCTCATCTCTCTTGTTGAGTAGGTAACGATTCTTATAACCGAGGTCCGAAACAATTTTCTCCAGTGAGTTCCAGAAGTATTCAGGCTCCACTCCGGTTCCCGGCGCGACCTCTTCAGCAACAAGGTTGTAGAGCTGATTGCTGATACTCAAACCGCCACAGGTGACATATTGTTTGTTACTGCCTGACATAGTGCGCATATTTTATACTCCAAGTTCAAAATTGCTAGGTCTCTGATTTTTATCCGAACACCTATCAGGATACGGAAGCAGAAGTACAAGCAAATCTATGTGATGACGTTGTCGTTCACAGTTTGACTGTAAAAGTCGTAGGTGGTTGGCAGTTCCCAATCCTGAAATCATCAAACAGATGGCTTCCTCCCCCAAAGCAAAACTCTTCCAATAAATTCACGAATTTGGGATGTTTTACCAGTAAAACTAAATGCATAATACCCTTATTTGAATCTACCCAAGGTATGCTCTGATGAATCTTCTTATTATTGGACTGGCTCTATTCGTAGGCTTGCATCTAATTCCTTGTATTCCGCCTTTGCGTACTGCACTTGTTTCAAGCCTCGGTGAGAAAAATTACCGGGCGTTATTCGCAGCCTCTTCATTCGTAGGTCTGGCACTGATCATTTGGGGATTTTCCAAGGCGGAATTTCAACCTGTCTACCAGCCCTTGATCTGGGGACGCTCGCTGGCGTTTGGATTGGTACCCATCGCAGTGATTCTCTTCGCAGCAGCAAACATGCCAACGCACATCCGGGCATTTGTACGCCATCCTATGCTGGCAGGATTATTTCTATGGGCGATCGCACACCTTGCAGCAAACGGAGATTTAAGCTCGATTCTTCTGTTTGGAACGTTGGGCGCCTATTCCGTAGTCGCGACAGCAAGCGCTATCGTGCGTGGCAAAAAGCCTTCCGAAGATAAGGCTCCACGCTGGGCGATGGATGTCGTGGCAGTTGTGTCGGGGACGGTAGTCGCTGGGTTATTCGCTAAGTTTCACGATGTTTTATTCGGAATGCCGCTGATGTAGATTCAATAGACTTAAATATCCTTAACTTTGTATGGTTTGTTCAAAAATGCCTTGGACTGATTCAGTTTGACAGGATGAAATCAACCACTTCGCGGCGGTTGGCGGTACAGATTCCGAATTTACAAAAACGATATCCCGCTGGTACCGATGCGGATCGGTAAGCTATCGGGAATCTCTTTCCAGGAAAGGTGTTGGTTCAATAAAAGGATAGCGTGCTCTGGCCTTGGTTCCAACTGCGCTTGAGTTTCTCACAAATCGCTGCTCATCATCGGACCGTACACAATAGGCCCAACTTGGCTCTCCATCAGTTGCTTTCTGTATGATTTGTCTTTGTCTCTGACTGTCCAGGCATGACTGATGGATTGAGTCAGGATTCCAGTTCTGCATCAACTCATCGTGGAGACTTGCGGCATCCTGCGCATAATCGGGGTGATCAATCAGATTCTCGACTTCATTTGGATCGCGCGAAAGATCAAAAAGCATGGAGGGATGTCCGTGTGTGTATATTAGTTTCAGACCGTCTCTTCGAACCATTCTACATGGTGCGTTGACACCCTCGCCAGTGTATTCTGAAACCACCCGGTTATCCCAATCGGTTCGCCCTGACATGATTGGAAGTAGACTGTGACCGTCCCAGACCTGCTCCCCGGTGGCTATATTTCCATCGCCACCGATTTCTACAAGAGTCGGAAGCAGATCGACCAGCGAAACCAATTCCGGAACCTCACCGCGTCCCTGCACACCGGGAATACTGATGATCAGGGGAACTGCAGCTGACCACTCAAAGAACGCCTGTTTGAACCACATTCCGCGCTCGCCGAGCATTTCACCATGATCGGAAGTGAATACAACCACGGTTTCGGAGTCAAGTTTGAGCGCTTCAAGCGTTTCCAGAATGCGTCCGACTTTGTCGTCGATATACGAACACATCCCGAAATAGGCGTGACGCGCGGTTCTGATGTGCTCATCCGTCACATCATGCAGGTCACCGCCATGTGCATAATAAAGCCATCGGCTCATTTCATCCATGTCTTCCAGACTGATTTCCGGAACAGCTGGCATCGGAATCTCATCGTGAGAATAAAGATCCCAATGTTTCTGAAGTGTCACGTACGGTGAATGCGGATGCGTAAAGGATATCCAGAGCATGAACGGGTTGTCGCTGTTATACCTGGCAAGATCGTAAAGCTTCTGTATACCTGCGAATTCCACTTCCTCGTCATAGTCAATCTGAAGGCTGCGAGTGCAGATTCCGGCATCCACAACCGCGCGCATGTTGATACCGGTCGGGCGATATCGCTCACCGACAATCCAGTCCGGCGTCCACGCAAAATTGGAAGGGTAGATATCTGTTGTGATTCGCTCATTGAATCCGTGCAACTGGTCTGGACCGATGAAATGCATCTTCCCCGCCAGTACGGTGTGGTAATCCAATTGGCGCAACCAATGTGCCAAAGTCGGAATCGACGCGGGCATTTCTGTCGCATTGTCCCAGACACGGATAGCGTTCGCATAGCGACCGGCCAGCATCGAAGCCCTTGAGGGAACACATAGCGGAAAATTGCAGTATGCGTTCTGAAAGACCGTGCCATTTTCAGCCAATCTATCAATATTGGGGGACTTGACGAGTGGGTGACCATAAACAGACAGTGCTTTCGCACTCATCTGGTCAGTTTGAATCACAACAATGTTCGGCTTTTTCATGTCAGCAACTCAGATAGACATTCGATTGTCTGAGACCTGTTGAAGCGCGGAGCATTCGCTGCTCCGCACTTCACTTTCATACTTACTGGATGGTCATACCGAGCTTTTCGGTCAGGGTCTTGAAGGCCAGGTATTGGTTTTCAACAAATGCCTTCGTTTCAGCCGGAGGCTGGACATACGGGATTGAGCCAAGACCTTTGGTCAGCTTCAACCACGCTTTGTCCTCCGCAATTTTCGCAAGTACCTCTACCCATTTGTTGACCACTTCATCGGACAGCCCGGGCGGTCCCCACAGACCACTCCAGCCAACCACTGCCTGCAGTTCCGGATAACCCGCCTCACTGACCGTCGGCACATCCTTGATCGAAAGCACCCTTTCCGGTGTTGTTACAGCGAGCGCTTTCAGTTTGCCCGCCTGAATGTTGCTTATGACACCGGACAGATTCTGAAACAGCATGTCAACATGCCCACCGACAACTGCGGCTGCAGCTTTACCGCCACCTTTGTATGGTACGTGTTTCATGGCATCGGCACCCATGCCGAATTGATCCAATGTCATTACCATCGCGACATGCAGGAGTGTTCCCACACCGGCGGAGGAGTAACTGAGATCGGCACCGCCTTCAATTGCCGCCTTGACGTCATCAAGAGAGTTGTAAGGTGAATCTGCCGAGACTGCAAGAACGAATGGATTCAGTTCAAGCAATCCGAGAAAAGTGAATTCATCCCACGCGTACGGTATCGTTCTGTTGATTGCCGGCACCGCCGCCTGTGATCCTACCCGAGCGAGCAGCATGGTGTAGCCATCTGGTTTTCCCTTGGCAACTGTGGTAGACCCGGACACGCCCGCCGCACCGGTTCGATTCACCACGAGAATCCCGTTTCCAAGATATCCCGGCGCAGTCGCGGACAGGGTCCGAGCTGCCAGATCAGCCGCTCCACCAGGTCCGTACGGTGAAACAAGTGTCACAGGTTTTGTTGGATACTCGGCTGCTGCGATACCGGAAACGGCGATCATCGCCACACCAATCAGTACCGACATAGCCTTGCGAATCATATTGCGCATAACTTATTCCTCCACAATGATTTTCGCTGGTAATTTATTCTTGACATCTACAGTCATGAGGATTTAGTATAATTTAATTACTTACAGAAAGTAAATATAGATATATGCAGTCTGTTTCGAGTTTTCGGCACCATCAATCCGAGCGAAATACAAAACGGGTATTGTCGGAGATTCTTCTGCGCGGACCTCTGCCCAGAACCGAAATTGCACTGCGGGTCGGCATCACCCAGGCATCAGTATCCAGAATTACCCGCAGCCTTCTGGATGTAGGTCTGATTCAGGAAACCGGTCACTTCCTCGATGATCCAAAACCTGGTCGGAGACGAATCGGAATCGAAGTCTGTCCCGATGGCGGTTACTTTGCCGGTATCGCCATCAATGCCTTCCAGCAGGATGTCGCAATATCGAATATGGCGAACGAGACAATCGCCGAAAGTAGAATTCAGTTCGCTGAACTGGAAAACGCTGAAAATGTTCTCAATACCTGTGCGCAGGCACTGATTCAACTTATCGAAGAATCTTCTGTTGAACTTGACCAGCTTGTTGCCTGTGGCGTGTCGATATCCGGTGCAGTTGAACCCAGACAAGGACGATTGCGCGATTCACCGACATTGGGCTGGAAAGATGTTGATGTAAGAGCATCACTGGAGTCAACCCTCAATCTTCCTGTTGTCATAGAAAGCATACCCAACGCGAAAAATTTTGCTGCGCGCTGCTTCGGCCCGGCCAAGCACGTCAACAATGTAGTACTGTTCAACTGCTCTCTCGCGATTGGCTCCAGTGTTATTGCCGATGGAGCCTTGCTTCGGGGTGCCGACTCGAATGTGGGCCTGGTCGAATCATTGCTGATCCCGGATATCCATTCAACCGGTACTTTGGTTCCATTGGATTCAATCGCCGGAGGATATGGGATCATCGGCGACCCCGCGTCATCCAACTCAGTTGCAAGATTCAGGATGGCGCAAAATCTGATGGACGTAATCAGGCGCGATTCAAATCAGATTGCCGGGACGATCCGGTCATTGGAAGAAGCGGGTCGGGGACTGGCCTATGCGATAATGTCCGCCAACTCATTTCTGCATCCCCAGATGATTCTCCTGTCAGGCCCGTTGACCGAAAGTTCAATCTATCGAAATGCAGTCGTAGAACAGACTGCGAAGTTGGTTGATCAACAATTTGCCGATTCAAAATTGAAATTCTTTGTCATCTCAAGTCACGAAGCCGCACACTCGCTGGCAATCCATCACTATCTTTACGAAATCGGAGATCCGTCGAATTTTCCGACAGTAAGCGAGAGGGCTGTCGCTTGAAAGAATCCAGATTACTCGGTGTAGCTGTTGTCGCAATCGGTGCCATCGGGCTCTTCGTCCTGATTCCGGTGGGCATCGTTTCACCATCTGATGTGCCGGCACTGGCGTTGGCACCGGAATTCTGGCCGTTCGTAATTGCTTCGGTTTTTACATTGATGGGCATCTTTATGACGATCGCACCCGGCTCAACCGATCAGGAAACGGTGACAGAACTCCGCCTGATGCGGACTCGAATTCTGCGCCTGACGGGGTTCTTCGCAGTCCTGTTTGGCTTCTATTTCGTCGTTCCGTATGTCGGCATGGTAGTGCCGGCGATAGCCATCATTTTCGGGCTGTGCTGGTTTACCGGTGAAAGACGGTGGCTACTGTTGCTATTGATTTCTCTGCTGATCCCGTTCGTGCTCACCCTGTTTTTCATATTTGTCGCGAATATTCCAATACCTCTGGGAATATTTGAGTTCATCTATGGCTGATACTGAGTGATGTTTGAACAGATTGCACAAGCCGCGTCGCTATTTTTCACCTTTCAGAACGTACTGATCGTCCTGCTTGGCGTTCTAATCGGAGCGATCGTCGGTGCCATACCCGGTATGACAACGCCGATGGGAGTGGCACTTGCACTGCCGTTCACGTTCACTCTCGAACCTGTCACTGGAATTCTGCTTTTGTTGGGTATCTACAAGGGTGGCTTGTACGGCGGGTCAATAACAGCGATTCTGATCAAGGCACCCGGTACGCCTGCCGCGTCCTGTACCGTACTGGACGGTTTTCCATTGACGCAGAAAGGCGAAGCACGCAAAGCCTTGGATATGGCCCTGTACGCGTCGTGTTTTGCCGATTTCATCTCGAATCTCTCATTGATTCTTCTGGCTGGCATACTGGCCGGTTTCGCGTTGAAATTCGGCCCTCCGGAATTTTTTACCCTGATCCTGTTCTCACTGACAATCATCGCCGGGGTATCCGGCGACAATCTGATCAAGGGGATCGTTTCGGCATGCCTGGGGCTGATGTTCGCGGTGATCGGGCTCGACATGGTTTATGGAACCAACCGTTTCCTGTTCGGAAACTGGAACCTGATGGGTGGCCTGGCATTCATACCGGTTCTGATCGGGTTGTTCGCGCTACCGGAAATCATTCACTTTTACGCTCGAAAGGCTTCGGAACAGTTCAAACCCGCTGCGATGTCCGGCATCGGCGCAACCTTCGCGGATTTCAAACGCTGTTTCAAGAGCATTCTAAGAGGAAGTCTGATTGGTGTGGTTCTGGGGGCGATTCCTGGAATCGGTGGCGCACCATCCGCCTTTCTCTCCTACAGCGAAGCGCGCAGGACATCCAAGAATCAGGAGAATTTCGGGAAGGGTGAACTTGAAGGTGTCGCTGCAGCCGAAGCCGGGAACAACGGTGTCGCCGGAGCGACCATGATTCCGCTACTTGCACTCGGCGTACCCGGTGATGTCATTACAGCCGTCATTCTTGGTGCATTCATGATTCACGGTTTGAGACCCGGACCTCTGTTATTTGTGGAAAACCTACCCTTGATCTACGCGTTATTTATCGGCATTATGTTGAGCAGCGCGTATCTGTTTATTGTGGGTAAATTCACAATCCGCACGATCAGCCGCATTTCGGAAGTTCCCAACACGATACTCTATCCAATCGTACTGGTATTCTGTCTTTTCGGCTCATTTGCGATCAACAACAATCTGTTTGACGTTCTGGTCATGCTGTTGATGGGTTGTGTGGGCTATCTGATGCTGCTTTTCAAGTTTCCGGCACCGCCGTTTCTGATCGCGTTTATTCTCGGACCGCTTCTTGAAGATAATTTCAGGCAGTCACTCATTTTGTCGGACGGTAGCCTGGCAATATTGATCCGTAGTCCAATCTGCTGGTTTTTCTGGGCACTCACGATTCTGTCCGTTGTGTTCCTCGTCAAGAGCAGATTCAAGCAGAAAATCCCTTTGGGCTGACGCTCTTAGTCAAGTGACAATGTCTGGACAATCAATCGGCGACCGAAAGTTTTCGTTCGCGGTCATTGCTGACACCCATCTCAATTATGAGGAGCTCGGTACCAACTCGCCGTTTGAAGTGAACCGATTGGCGAACCGAAGATTGCGGTATGTCATTGACGATCTGAATACCCGGGATCTGGCTCATGTCATTCACTTGGGCGATATCGTTCATCCTGTTCCCTCCAATGGAGATCTCTATGTCAATGCGGCCAGCCAATTCCATGAGCAAGTCTCCCGTCTGAAGCATCCCATACACCTGATTCCGGGAAACCATGATGTAGGCGACAAGCGAATGGCCTGGAGTCCCGCGGGGGGCATTCGGGAGAGCTATCTCGAAATTTACTCACAACACTTCGGATCTGACCGATTCGACTTCGAGCATCAGGGCATCGCATTTGTCGGGATCAATGCGCAATTGCTTGGTTCTGAGCTCGAAAGTGAAACAAGTCACCGGGAATGGCTTCGGAATACACTGAGAAGAAATTCCGATAACAGGGTGTTTCTCTTCAGCCACTATCCTCCATTTTTGTACCATCCGGACGAAGATGAGCACTATGATAATTTGGGCCATCAGGGACGGGAAGAGATTCTGAATCTACTGGAAGAATTTTTGGTTGAGGCGCTGTTTACAGGACATGTTCACCACTTCTGGTACAACAACTATAGCGATTGCGACTGTTATCTGTTGCCATCGACAGCGTTTACCCGTCAGGATTACAGCGAGATGTTTCGCGTCGCCCCAAATGACAACGCATTCGGTAGAGACGACAGGGACAAACTCGGTTATCTGATTGTCCACGTACATGAATCCGGGCATACCTTTGACATGGTCAGGTGTCGCGGGCGACAGACCGGTTTGAATTCATCGGTCTCTGTCAGCGGCTGTCAAATTGACCCCATCAATCCGACGACCAACCAGTATCCGGTATTGGGATTTGACTTACGGCATGACTGGCTAGAACCTGTCCAGATTCCTCCATCCGGTGGTTTGGATGAGTTCGACCGTAAGGTGGTTCGCAATGATTATCCGCTGTTGGCGCTTTGGGAGATGGGTGTACGAAACCTCAGGATCCCATTGGCTGACCTGGTTGACAGCGACCGCAGGTGTAGATTGATTGAACTTGCCCGACTTGGGTTCAGGTTCACACTATTTTCCCACCTGCCCCCAGAATACCGGATAGCAGAACTGGTGCTGCAAAACGCCGACCTGATTGAGAGTTGGGAAATCGCTGGAAAATTCAAGGAGACTTCCGATTTTTGCGATGCGATCCGGAGCGTGATGAACGACAGTAACCGAAAGATCAGACTCTTTTTCTCTCCCCTGAAGAACAAGGAAGATATTATCCAATCCGGACAAACCTACTTCCACGTCATAAACCATGGATTCACGAGATCCGATTTTGAGGGTAATATTGACGAACGCTTCAGCGGACTGGCAGCATTCGATAATTTCGATGGCATCGTAATGAGATGTGGAATTGACGATTCCGTCCAATCCACAGTTATGTTGGCGGCAAGCATTCAACAGACTGTAGGATTGAAGACCTCGGTACATCTGCGCCTGACTGAAGGCAGTCCAGCCGCGTTTCAGGACAGCCAAATGCCTTTGTGCAACCAACTGGCCGAAGCCATGTTCTGTGCCTGGCACTTCGGCGCGTATAGAATATTCAGCGACACCCTTACGGATAATGATCGCGGTTACTTCCCGCGAATTGGGTTATTGGACAGGGAGTTCAACCCTCGACCAGGCGCGACGCTGGCAAAGATAATTCATTCGCTGATGTCGAAACTGGGTCGGACAGTGAGTGGCGCCACCAGTCATATGGAACACGGACTCTCGAGTCTATATTTTCAAACTGAATTCGGCGAGTCGACCGTGTTTCTGTCCAGATCGGCCGAGAATCAACTGTCGGGTAAGGATCTGGAACAGCTTGTCGAAAAAGGCGGGCTCTGGGTCAACTTGGAAACCGAGTGCCTGGACGAAAGAGCACCACAAATCAATGGCCTCCCTGCCATCTACGTAAAGTTCTCGTAACTCACTTTAGCGACCCGGTCGCATCAACCCGTCTTGCCGAGTCGGGTGAGAACCTCACCATTTGCGCTTTCTGATCCGTCTGGTTGCGTCTTCGGTTCCGTCGTGGAACGAACCAAACCATCGGTCCCATGGCATTTCCAACGTACCGTAATTGCATTTGTAGTGTTTGTGGTGCAACTGATGGAAATAATCGCCTAACTTCAGCCGTTTCCTTCCACCGACTTTCAATGCCTCAAATCCGCTGTGCGACACCGCTGGCCCCAAGCCCTGAAAATACGCATGGAAGATCATATGAATTGGATGCGAAGCGATCACAAAATGTATTGCGAAACTGGAAAAATACAGAATATGTTCGATTGGATGCATCGAAATTCCGGACCAGGGGCCGATATTTACGTTCCGGTGATGCAGTGCGTGTGCCAGCCTGAAAAGTGGCGGCCAGTGCAGCAGGCGATGAATGAAATAGAAGTGCAGGGAAGACCAGACCGGAATCAGGAGAAACATGAGTACGAACCAGACCGGATTACCCGCCAATGTCAAAGCCGGTACGAAACTGTTTGCACTTGCCCAAAAATAGACTACCTCGTACGCAGTCCATATTGCGACACCACTAACCAGGGTCCAGAACATGTTGTCCAGAACCTGGTTGCTAAAATCATGTATCTTGCTGTTTGCGTCCTGCCCTTTCCTTTCATACTTCAGATCATTTTTCTGTTTCTTCAGCATATAGAAGTAGTAGTGAAGGCTACCCGCAACAAGGGACATAAGAATAATGTTGCGTAGCCAGATCTGAGCGATCCAACCGAACGCGAATTCCTTCATTGTCCCTTCAGGCGGTTGGAAAAAGAAGTAGATGATCAGGGTGATTGCAAGCGTAATGAAATATAGACTGATCGGTTTCCATACCGTACCCAGCCAGCGAAGTGAACCATTCAGATTCGGTGGCCAGTCGAACAACGGACTAAATCGAACGGGTAAATCTGGAACATAATTCCAAAGCCTGCTGTTGGCGATTGTTGACTGTTGGTCATTCACGACTTTTTCTCCATGAAAACATCCGACAATGTCGTTACTTAAGTGCGGTGAAAACTCAGAGTGTCATTGATCAAATCATGACATGCGCGGACGAAGATCGTTCACTACCGTTCCTTGACAAAACTGTCTCTGGTTGTGACTGATTGAAATCGACTTCATGAATTCTCCGGTTACACAACTCGGGTATTCGAATCAGACAAATTTTATGACCACAATGTATTGTGACTATTCCTTTGTCGGCAATTATTGCCTAACCCAAACACAATTTTACTCAATTGTATTTATGGATTTCCTCGAACAGTTTCAAGGGACTCGCAAAATTTACAGTGTGAATCAGAAAGCATTTTTTCTGTTGCTTCTGTTTACCTCTGAGTTGGATTTGTTCGTAAATCACCAGTACTACTGCCAGAAATAAAATGATCGTTCAATCCAAGAAAAATGCACCGTGTAATTCTAGATAGGCAATAAGCAGCGATCGAAATTCTACATGAATTATGCTCGAATACATTCTTCACAAGTAGCCGTTTTCGAGCCAAGCGGGCTACAAGAAAGGTGAGAATCTACATGAATAATCAAATAGAGACACCAGAGCCGCTGAGAATGGCGAATTCTCCAAACTATCCGATTCCAAAAACTATCGAATTTGAGCCAACGATAATGCTGGTTGGTCATTTGTATGACAGTGCGCACCACCACCCGATGCCCACGATCTCAGCATCTCAACCACATGTACCTCACGCGTCCGAATAGGATTCAACCCTTGCTTTAGCCGCCGCGTCAGTTTCAGGATTGTCAAATCCTACTAACAGGACGAACCCGTTGCCGACAATCCAGTTGACGTAGTTTGTATCAAAGGTCATTCCTCGATACTCGACTGTAGCCTCCATCGGGTCCCGTATCACCTCGAACCCTGCAACCTCTATTGTCCGGGCAGCATTTTCATAGACCGCATCGTCACGACCATCACCGGGTTTGCATCTTGATTCCGGGGTACATTGGGAAACCACCACAGTACTCTCATTTATGAATCTCGCAATGCCGTCGACATGTCCTTTGGTCAGATCAGTCTCCGGCACACCTTCGATCAGGACGACTTTCGAAACACCGAAATGACGTTTCATATCCTCTACGACCTGCTCTTTGGTATACCCGGGATTTCTCTTCGGATCACTCAGTACACTCCAGTTCGCGATCACCGTATCCTTACCGTTGAACTCCAGGTTTCCCCGCTCGTGCACAATGTCAATTCTATCTACGGGTAGATCAAGAATCTCACCGACTCTGTCGGGAACAGCATTGTCCTGCGAAAACGGGATGTCAGCTCCGAATGCACCACCCCAAGCGTTGAACTTCCAGTTTTGGACCCGCATCTCACCATCCGCGATCACGTAGACCGGGCCGTTGTCTCTCATCCATGCACTGTCGTTCGGCACTATGTGCCAGATAATATTTGCATGGTCGGGATCTGCACCGGCGTTCGAAATCGCTTCCTGAGCCTGTTTCCTTATTCTTTCAGAGTCACACAAGATATGAAGTTTTTCATACTGTGTGATCACAGCAGTCATTTCAGCGAAAGAGTCTTCAAATACCTTCTCATACGGCCCTGGCCATTGCAGCCAGATCGCCTCTTGCGGCTCCCATTCCGCAGGCACTCTGATATTCATATCGTCATTCCCATTCGCAAATGAATCTATCGATATTGACATAAGGAAAGATACTATTGAAACAATAATTGTTCGATGAGTGAAGTAGAACCAATTTCTTCCCTGTTTCGTCCCAGCTATTATCCGAAAAGTGCTCATACGAAAACTGAACTGTAGATTTGAAACTTTCGCAACATGCAATAGACTGTAAACTCGTATATCAGATATCCGAAGGCATTTCTGGGAGAAGAATTAGTGCAACAAACAGGTTCGTCAGTTACATCGGTTCCGCACGTTGCTCCGTCGGAAACGGTATTGAGGCGATCGGTTTTTTGAAATTACTGCGTCTGTTCAGATCGTCCAGTTGGTGGGAATACGAGCAGTCGCAAGCTGTACAAGTGAATGCCCGGCAGTACCTACTTTCACACGGAAACTCTCCGCACTATCATCGGCGCTAAACGTTTTCACTACTGAGTTCGAGATGGATTCAGGTGGTACCCATTTGCTATGGCCGCCGGGCAAATCTGGAGATTCAGCCCCATTCAGGATAACTGAATCAAAAACAATTGGTAGTCAAAGCACTAGATATGCACTTTTGTGGACCTATAACCACTCGAACAGCTCGAGCGTTATATGGTCAAGCCTCACGGGCAATTAGTACGGGTTAGCTCAATACATTACTGCACTTACACATCCCGCCTATCAACGTTGTAGTCTTCAACGGCCCTTCAGGGATCTCTAGGATCCAGGGAGACCTAATCTTGAGGGAGGCTTCCCGCTTAGATGCTTTCAGCGGTTATCCCGTCCATACATAGCTACCCAGCAATGCCACTGGCGTGACAACTGGAACACCAGAGGTATGTCCACTCCGGTCCTTTCGTACTAGGAGCAGCTCCTCTCAAGTCTCCAGCGCCCACAGCAGATAGGGACCAAACTGTCTCACGACGTTCTAAACCCAGCTCGCGTACCTCTTTAAATGGCGAACAGCCATACCCTTGGGACCAGCTCCAGCCCCAGGATGAGATGAGCCGACATCGAGGTGCCAAACACCCCCGTCGATATGGACTCTTGGGGGGTATCAGCCTGTTATCCCCGGAGTACCTTTTATCCGATTAGCGATGGCCTTTCCATACAGAACCACCGGATCACTAAGACCTGCTTTCGCACCTGCTCGACGTGTCTGTCTCGCAGTCAAGCATCCTTGTGCCTTTACACTATCCGCACGATTTCCGACCGTGCTTAGGATACCTTTGCGCTCCTCCGTTACTCTTTGGGAGGAAACCGCCCCAGTTAAACTACCCACCACACACTGTTCCGGATCCGGATAACGGACCTCGGTTAGAACCCCAAACATATCAGGGTGGTATTCCTCTTTTTGGCTCCACCGGAACTAGCGTCCCGGTTTCTCCGCCTCCCACCTATGCAGTACAGGCATGTTCAAAATCCAGTATGAAGTTGTAGTAAAGGTTCACGGGGTCTTTCCGTCTAGCTGCGGGTACGCTGCATCTTCACAGCGAGTTCAATTTCGCTGAGTCCCGGGTGGAGACAGTGTGGCCATCGTTACGCCATTCGTGCAGGTCGGAACTTACCCGACAAGGAATTTCGCTACCTTAGGACCGTTATAGTTACGGCCGCCGTTCACCGGAGCTTCAATTGGAAGCTTCGCCCGAAAGCTAACCTCCGCATTTAACCCACCGGCACCGGGCAGGCGTCACACCCTATACGTCCTCTTACGAGTTTGCAGAGTGCTATGTTTTTAATAAACAGTCGCAGCCACCTCTTTGTTGCAACCTCCTTCTGCTCCAGCCGCGAGGGCTTTCACATACCAGAGGCACACCTTCTCCCGAAGTTACGGTGTCATTTTGCCGAGTTCCTTCACCCGAGTTCTCTCAAGCGCCTTGGGCTTCTCGCCCCGCCCACCTGTGTCGGTTTGGGGTACGGTCACGTATAACCTGAAGTTTAGAGGCTTTTCCTGGAAGCATGGCATCAATCACTTCGCAACGCAATGTGCTCGTCATCACGCCTCGGAATATGCATTTCCGGATTTTCCTGGAAATGCTCCCTACACGCTTAAACCGGGATGTCCAACACCCGGATGATCTAGCCTTCTTCGTCCCCCCATAACAGTTATACGCGGTTCAGGAATATTAACCTGATTCCCATCGACTACGCCTTTCGGCCTCGCCTTAGGGGCCGACTCACCCTGCGCCGATTAACGTGGCGCAGGAAACCTTGGGCTTCCGGCGAGGGGGTTTTTCACCCCCTTTATCGCTACTCATGTCAGCATTCGCACTTCTGATACCTCCAGCATGCCTTACAGCACACCTTCGACAGCTTACAGAACGCTCCCCTACCATGCGTGCATACACACGCATCCGCAGCTTCGGTACATTGCTTGAGCCCCGTTGAATCTTCCGCGCAGGCCGACTTGACCAGTGAGCTGTTACGCTTTCTTTAAAGGATGGCTGCTTCTAAGCCAACCTCCTGGCTGTCTGGGCCTTCCCACATCGTTTCCCACTGAGCAATGATTTAAGGACCTTAGCTGGCGGTCTGGGCTGTTTCCCTCTCGACCACGGAACTTATCTCCCGCAGTCTGTCTCCCGTGATTGCACTTCTCGGTATTCGGAGTTTGCAATGGGTTGGTACCGCTGGATGCAGCCCTAGCCATAACAGTGCTCTACCCCCGAGAGTGAGACACGAGGCGCTACCTAAATAGCTTTCGGGGAGAACCAGCTATCTCCGAACTTGATTAGCCTTTCACTCCTACCCACAGCTCATCCACTGATTTTTCAACATCAGTTGGTTCGGTCCTCCAGCGCGTGTTACCGCGCCTTCAACCTGGCCATGGGTAGATCGTCCGGTTTCGGGTCTACTCCCAGCGACTGATCGCCCTATTCAGACTCGGTTTCCCTACGGCTCCCCTAAACGGTTAACCTTGCCACTGAGAAGTAAGTCGCTGACCCATTATACAAAAGGTA